>CAWGDM010000001.1:0-1554804 GCA_963821345.1 uncultured Solirubrobacterales bacterium
CCGCGGATACACCACCTCAGGATCCGTCAACACATTCACCAGCGCCGGCTTCCCGCTCGCAAACGCCCGCTCCAGCGCCGGCTGCAGCTCGCTCGGATGCCGCACCAGCTCCCCGTGCCCGCCGAGCGCCTTGACGACCTCGTCGTACCGCGTCGCCGGCCGCAGCGACGCCGCGACCTCGTACCCGTACAGGAACCGCATCGGGTGGTACTCGAGCGCCCAGATGCCGTTGTTGCCGATGATGCCGACGACGGGGAGGTCGTGGCGCATCATCGTGTCGAACTCGAGGCCGGAGAAGCCGAAGGCGCCGTCGCCGAGCAGGCAGACGACCTGGCGGTCGGGGAAGGCGGTCTTGGCGCCGATCGCCTGGCCGGGGCCGGCGCCGAGGCAGCCGTAGGGGCCGGGGTCCATCCAGCAGCCGGGCTCGTAGGTGTTGACGACGCGGCCGGCGTAGGAGACGAAGTCGCCGCCGTCGCCGATCACGATCGCGTCGCGGTCGAGCATGTTCGCGAGCTCGCCGTAGATGCGCAGCGGGTGCAGCGGGGCGCGGTCGTCGTTGAGCTCGTCGGCCTCCCCCGCGCGCTTCTCGTCCTCGGTCTCGCGCAGTGACGCGACCCACGTCCGTCGTCCGGTCGCGGGAGGCGCCGGCGGAGACCGCCGCGGTGCGCAGCGCCGCGAGCGTCACCCCGATCGAGCCGACCAGCTCGAACTCGGGCTTGCGGTTCGCGGTCAGCTCGTTCGGGCTCTCGTCGAGCCAGATGATCTTCGTCTCGTCGCCGAAGGAGCCGCCGAAGGCGAGGCGGAAGTCGAGCGGGACGCCGACGACCAGCGGCGACGTCGGCGCCCTTGAGGCCCGGCGCCGCGGGCGCGGGAGAAGCAGAGGTCGTGGTCGGCGGGCAGACACCCGCGGCCCATGCCGTTGAGGAACACCGGGATGCCGAGCTCCTCGGCGAGCTGCTGCAGCTCGCCCTCGCCGTGTGACCAGTAGACGCCGGTGCCGGCCATGATCACCGGGCGCTCGGCGCCGGCGAGCACGGCGGCGGCCTCCTCCACCCCGTCGGCCTCGGTCGGCGAGAAGACCGGCTTCGGCTCGAGCTCGCCCTCGCCGTCCATGAAGACGACGTCGAGCGGGTAGTCGACGTAGGTCGGCCCGGTGGGGCCGTGGAGCGCGGTGTCGATCGCGCGCGCGGTCGCGGCGCCGCAGTCGCCGGTCTCCTTGACCGTCTCGGCCGACTTGGTCAGCGGCGAGACGAACGGCAGGTGGTCGATCTCCTGGAGCGAGCCCGAGCCCCAGCGCATCTCGGGCGCGCGGCCGCCGAGCACGACCAGCGGGGAGCGGTTGAACTTGGCGCCGGCGAGGGCGCTCATCCCGTTGGTCACCCCGGGGCCGGCGGTCAGCGCGGCGATGCCGGGCTTGCGGGTCGCCTTCGCGTAGCCCTCGGCCGCCCAGGCCGCCGCCTGCTCGTGGCGGGTGTCGATCAGGTCGATGCCCTCGGCGACGCAGCCGTCGTAGATCGAGAACAGGTGGCCGCCGGAGAGCGTGAACAGCTTCGAGACGCCGCGGTCGGCGAGCGCGCGGGCGACCAGCTTGCCGCCGTGGACGGGGCCCGACTCGGCCTCGTCGCCGCCCTCGGCGCGGGCGCTCTCCTCGGTGGTCGCCATCGACAGCGAGCCTATCGAGGCTCAGCCGCCGGTCGCGCTCAGGACTTCGCGTCCTCCGCCGCCGCGATCGACCGCTCCATCTCCCGCTCCCCCAGCGCCGGCGCCGCGAACGGCGTCGGCTCGGCCCGCTCGGTCCGCAGCCCGTCGAGCGCGATCGTCAGCACCCGCCGCCAGACATCCGGCGCCGCCTGGCCGATGTAGTCCATCACGCCGGCGACCATCATCTGGACCATCGGCATGTCGAAGGTCTCGACGTCGGGGCGCAGCTGGCCGCTGGCCTTGGCCCGGGCGACCAGCTGCTCGACCACCGGCCGGATCCGGGCCTGGGCGGCGTCGAAGAACGCCCGGCCCTGGCCGGAGACGAAGATCAGCTCGCGCAGCGCGCGGTCGCCCGAGTGCATCTCCGAGGCGCCCTCGAGGAAGGTGACCAGGCCCTCCCAGGGGTCCTCGTGGGCAAGCCCCGCCTCGGCGTAGTCGACCATGCGCTCGATCCGCTCCTCGAACAGCGCCTCGATCAGGTCCGACTTCTCCGGGAAGCGGCGGTAGACGGTCCCGACGCCGACCCCGGCGCGGGCGGCGATGTCGTCCATGGTCACGCCGAGGCCGCGCTCGGCGAACTCGAGCGCCGCCGCCTCGAGGATCCGCAGGCGGTTGCGCTCGGCGTCGGCGCGCAGCTTGCGCTCGGGCTTGTCGGGTGTCTGTTGTGTGGTCATCGACACAGATCGTACTAAACGGAGGAGATGTCTCCATTTGTGTGCTATCGTCCCGTCCTAAGTTGAGATGCAACCTCCACTTAGGGAGAAGAGACATGCGGACCAAGACCTCTGACAACTCCAACCACTCGCGCCGCTGGTGGATCCTCGCGATCATCGGCCTCGCGCAGCTGATGGTCGTCCTCGACGCGACGATCGTCAACATCGCCCTCCCCTCCGCCCAGCACGACCTCGGCTTCTCCGACGACAGCCGCCAGTGGGTCGTCACGGCCTACGCGCTCGCCTTCGGAAGCCTGCTGTTGCTCGGCGGGCGCCTCGGCGACCTGTTCGGGCGCAAGCGCGTCTTCATCGTCGGGCTGCTCGGCTTCGCCGGCGCCTCGGCGGTCGGCGGCATGGCCGATTCGCTTCGGCATGCTGATCGGCGCCCGCGCCCTGCAGGGCGCCTTCGGCGCGCTGCTCGCCCCGGCCGCGCTGTCGATCCTGTCGACCACGTTCAGCGACCCCGCCGAGCGCGGCAAGGCGTTCGGCGTCTACGGCGCGATCGCCGGCGGCGGCGGCGCCGTCGGCCTGCTGCTCGGCGGCATCCTCACCGAGTACCTCTCCTGGCGCTGGTGCATGCTCGTCAACCTCGCGTTCGCGATTCCCGCCGCGATCGGCGCCTTCGCGATCCTGCGCGACCAGCGCTCGACCGCGAAGGTCAAGATCGACATCCCCGGCACGATCGCCGCGACCGTCGGCCTGTTCGGGCTCGTCTACGGGTTCTCGAGCGCCGAGATGAACGGCTGGGGCGACGCCGCAGACGATCGCCAGCCTCGCCGCGCGGCGTCGCCTTCCTGGCCGCGTTCGTCGCGATCGAGCGCCGCGTCGCGCAGCCGCTGCTGCCGATGCGGGTGCTCGCCGACCGCACCCGGGCCGGCTCGTTCGTCGCCGTGCTCAGCGCCGGCGCCGGGATGTTCGGCGTCTTCCTGTTCCTGACCTACTACCTGCAGGAGACGCTCGGCTTCTCGCCGGTCGAGACCGGGCTCGCGTTCCTGCCGATGGTCGCGGTGCTGGTCGTCACCTCGGGCGTCGTCAACACGAAGATCGTCGGCCGCACCGGACCGCGGCCGCTGGTCCCCACCGGGATGGTCCTGGCGGTGCTCGGGATGCTCTATCTGACCGGGATCACGACGACCTCGAGCTACGCGACGGCGGTGCTGCCGGCGCTGCTCGTCCTCGGCGCCGGGTTCGGGCTGATCATGGCGCCGTCGATGTCGAGCGCGACCTTCGGCGTCGCGCCCGTCGGACACCGGGGTCGCCTCGGCGATGGTCAACACCTGCCAGCAGATCGGCGGCTCGATCGGGACCGCCCTGCTGAGCACGATCGCGGCCAGCGCGGTGACCTCGTTCGCCACCGACGCCGGCGCCGCCACCCCGCAGGTGATGGCGGAGGCCGCGGTCCACGGCTACACGACCGCGTTCTGGTTCTCGGCCGCGATCTTCGCGGTCGGCGCGATCGCGACGGCGCTGCTGCTGGAGAGCGGCGCGCCGGAGTTCGACCCGGACGCCGCGCCGGCGATGGCGCACTGAGCGCCGATCGCCAACCGGCGCACCCGCGACCCGCGCACTCTGGGCATAGAGTGCGCGGGTCGTTTTGGTTCGAGCGAGGGGCATGGAGGTCGGGCGGATGAGGAAGACGGGATGGCTGGCGATCGTGGCGGCGGTTGTCGCGCTCGGCGTCGCCGGCTGCGGCGGCTACGGCAGCAGCTCGACCGGAGCCGACACCGTTGACACCGTCGACACAGGCGGCACCGGCACGACCGCCGACCCGATCGCCGTCTCCGGCACGCCGCAGACCGAGCCGGTGAACGAGATCGATGTCAGCGAGACCGAGTACGTGCTCGCGCCGTCCCCCGTCCAGCCGCCCAGCGACGACGGCGGGCCGCCGACGACCCAGGCGAAGGTGGGCAAGGTCACCTTCCAGATCACCAACGACGGCACCGAGACCCACAGCTTCGTCTTCAACAACTTCGGCAAGGAGGTCGAGATCGACAAGCCGCTTGCGCCGGGCGAAAGCACCGACCTGACCGTCGACGTCGCCGGCACCGGCTTCTACGAGTACTACTGCCCGATCGACGGCCACCAGGACCAGGGCATGCAGGGCCAGCTCGAGGTCGTCGACTAGCGGTTCAGCGCCTCCGGCGCTAACTCGACACAAAATGCGCGCCACGCGCGCACCAAGCACTTCTAGCGTGCCGTCCGGTGAGCGGCTTGGGCGAGATCGAGGAGTGGGGCGACGACGAGGAGCAGGCGGTCGCCGACCGACGACGGCTGATCGAGCACCTCGACTGGGTGATCTTCCCGGGCTGCAAGTGGTGGTTCGTGGATCAGATCGTCGAGGCGATCGAGCTCGCCGCCGCCGGCGAGGACGAGGCCTGGATCGAGGTCGACGTCAAGAACCGGCGGCTGACCGAGGTGATCAAGGACTGGGAGCTCGAGGAGTGGGTCGAGGAGGCGAAGGCGGGTCGGTTCAAGCCACGGGCGGAGACGAGATCTGGCGCCGTGAGCCGCGACGGGACGGCGAGTTCACGACTCCGGGTGGAAGGGCGGTTGACATGTGCAGCGCATGTCCTAATGTGCAGCACATGTCGAAGATGATCCAGGTGCGCAACGTGCCCGACGAGCTGCATCGGACGCTGAAGGTTCGCGCGGCGGAGCAGGGCGTGAGTCTGTCCGACTACGTTCTCACGCGAGCTCGAGACGACGGGACACAACCCACCATCGCCGAGCTCAGCGAATGACTGGACCGCAACCAGCCGGGAGCCGACATCGGCAACCTCGCCGTCGACATCATTCGTGAGCACCGCGGCCCGCTGCCATGACCGTGGTCGACGCGAGCGCCGTGGTCGTTGGCTGACCCGAAGAGATCAGCGGGCGCGGTGGATCGATGAGCGCATGCCAAGCTGATTCTGTACTCCAGGTTCCGGCCCTGTTCGATCTTGAAGTTCTGAACTCGCTTCGTCGTATCGAGTCGTCGGGCGTCGTGGGCGAGATCATCGGGGTCGCCGCCTGGCAGGTTTCGCGCTCTGCGCGCCAAGCGCCACGACCACATCCCGCTTCGGTCCCGGATCTGGCAGCTCCGCAGGCAACCTGACCGCCTACGACGCCGCGTACGTAGCGCTCGCCGAGGCCCTCGACGCTCCGCTGGTCACCAGCGACGCACGGCTCGCTCGCAGCTCGGGGCACGGCGCGCGCATCGAGTTGCCCCCGGTGTAACGCCGCGCGCAGGCGGTTCCGCGGAACCGCTCCAGGGCCGAGTCGGATAGACACACCGGGTGAGCGCCTCCCCCGCCCGCGTCCTGTTCGCCGCCTCGCTCGGCTTCTTCGTCGTCATCCTCGACGTCTCGGTCGTCAACGTCGCCCTGCCCGCGATCGGCGACGACCTCGGCGCCAGCCTCAGCGGCCTGCAGTGGATCGTCGACGGCTACGTGGTCGCGTTCGCGGCCCTGCTGCTGTCGAGCGGGGCGCTCGGCGACCGGATCGGGGTCGCGCGCTGCTACTCGGCGGGGATGGTCGCCTTCACGCTCGCCTCGGTCGCCTGCGGGGCGGCGCCGACGCTGGGCGTGCTGCTGGTCGCCCGGGTGCTGCAGGGCGCCGCGGCGGCGCTGCTGCTCCCCTGCTCGCTGGCGCTCGTCCGGCTCGCCTACGACGACCCCGGCGAGCGGGCGAAGGGGATCGCGATCTGGGCGGCGGTCGGCGGGATCGCGCTCGCCGCCGGGCCGGTGGTCGGCGGCCTGCTGACCGGCGCGGTCGACTGGCGGGCGATCTTCTTCATCAACGTCCCGGTCGGGATCGTCGCGGTGCTGGCAAACGCGCACGGGCCGCGCTCGCCGCGGGTCGACACCCCGCTCGACCTGCCCGGCCAGGCGGCGGCGATCGTCGCGATCGCCTCGCTGACCTTCGCCGTGATCGAGGCCGGCCACGAGGGCATCGGCTCGGCACCGGCGCTGCTCGCGTTCGGCGTCTTCGCGATCGCCGCGGTCGCCTTCGTCACGATCGAGCGCCGCTCCATCCACCCGGCGGTGCCGCTGGATTTGTTCCGCGCGCCGCTGGTCGGCTCGGCGATCGCCACCGGGCTGCTGGTCAACTTCGCCTTCTACGGCCAGATCTTCGTCCTCAGCCTCTACTTCCAGGACGTGCTCGGCCACTCGCCGCTGGTCGCCGGGCTGATGTTCCTGCCGCTTGTCGGCGCTGATCGGCGGCGTGAACATCGTCGCCGGGCGGCTGACCAGCCGCTACGGCCCGCGCCCGCCGCTGATCGCCGGCCTGCTGACGATGACCGCCGGGCTGCTCGGGATGATCGCCTTCGACGCGACGACCCCGACCGCGCTGATCCTGGTCCTGGTGATGCCGATGGGGCTCGGCGGCGGGCTCACGGTCCCGCCGTTGACCGCGGCCCTGCTCGAGGCGCTGCCGGCCGAGCGCGCCGGGATCGCCTCGGGCGTCTTCAACGCCGCGCGCCAGTTCGGCGGCGGCCTGGGCGTCGCCCTGTTCGGCGGCCTGGTCGCCACCGGCTTCGTCGCCGGGATGCACCTGGCGCTGCTGCTCGGCGCCGCGGGGACCGCGATCTGTCTGGCGCTGACGATCGCCTTCATCGACCCGCCGGTTCACGCCGAGGCCGTGCCCGAGACCTGACGCTCTTACGCCGTTCTTCAACCCGCTTGCTGACCTGTTGAGGAGCGCCGGGTTCGATCGGCGCGACCAACGTAAGCGAGCGAAGGAGAAGTACGAATGAGCGAGTCACCGACGGCGGTCGTGGCGGCCGGCGAGCCGAGGACGATCGTGATCGAGCGCCGCTGGGCGATCATCGGCGCGTCAGTGATCACGGCGCTGGTCTTCGGGCTGGCCGTCGCCCTGGCCTTCACCCTCGGCGACGACGGTGGCGACGGCCCGCACGGCCCGCCCGGGGTCCAGTTCTCGATGCCCGGCGGCGCCGAGGGCGGCTACGGCGTCCCGCCCGGCGCGCCGCCCCAGGGGGCGCTGCCCGACGGTGCGCAGCCGCCCGGCGGCGTCCCGCCGAGCGGCGACGGCGCCTACCCCGCGCCGCCCAGGCGACGCCGGTCCCTCCGGACACCGGATCGGGCCAGTCGCAGGGCAGCCAGGGTCCGGCCAGGGCTCGAACAACTAGGGAACAAGGAGCCGGCGCCGCATTTCCACACCACCGCGGCGCCGGCTCCGCTTCAACGTTGCGCACTCGTCGCGCTGTGCGCACCACCCGCGCGCTCGGTCTCGGACCGTGGTTCGGTGTGGCGAAGAAGGTCAAGGACGTGATCGCGATCCTGGAAACGCATGGCTGGCGGCTCGTTCGACAGAGCGGCAGCCACCGGCAGTTCAAGCACCCTGGCACCGCGCCGTGATCACACTCGCGGGACCTAAGAGCCAGGTGGTGAAGCCGGGGATCCTGGCTAAGATCCGGCGAGACTCGGGGATCGACGAGCTGAGATGACCGATTACCTCGTTATCTATGAAACCGACGCCGACGGGGGCTGGGGCGGCTACTCGCCCGACCTGCCGGGGGTGTTCGCCGTCGGTGGGACGCGGGAAGAGGTCGAGCTGCGGATGGGCGAGGCGATCCCGCTGCACATCGAGGCGCTGCGCGAGGCGGGGCTGAGCGTTCCAGCGCCTCACCACGAAGCCGGCCGCGTAGCGGCATGAGGCGTGAGGTCGGCGGTTCCGCGGAACCGCTGCTCCTAGGCTGATGGTCCTGTTCGGCAAGGAGCACGTCGACCGCTACCGGGCGACCGACGGCGCCGAGGGCCACGAGTGGCTCGAGGACGCGCCGGTCCTGCTGCTGACGACGACCGGCCGCAAGTCGGGCGAGGAGCGGACGACCCCGCTGATCTACGGGCGCAGCGGCGACGACGTGCTGGTGGTCGGCTCCAACGGCGGCATGCAGGAGCCGGCGTGGTTCAAGAACCTCTCGGCCGACCCCGAGGTCGAGGTGCAGATCAAGGGCGACAGGTTCCGCGCCCGGGCGCGCACCGCGACCGCCGAGGAGAAGCCGGCGATGTGGGCCGAGATGCTGAGCCACTGGCAGCACTACGACGCCTACCAGGGCAACACCGACCGCGAGATCCCGGTCGTCGTGCTCGAGCGGATTCGTACGAACGTCCAGCCCGGCTAGCCGGAGATGATCGTGGTGATGTACTTGGCGTCGTTGGGGATGTAGCCGGTCGCGGCCGCCTCGAAGCCGAGCAGCGAGCCGTCGGGCGAAAGCCTCGGGGTCGAGACGTCGCCGCAGAGGAAGTCGAGCCGCTTGGAGCAGTCGTCGCCGCGATCCTTGGTCTGCGGAGTGGCGAGCTTGGTCGTGTTCGTGACCAGGTTGCGGACGAAGATGTTCTCGTGGTTGTCGGAGGCGATGTAGGCGACCTTGGTCCCGTCGGCGGAGATCGAGGGGTTGTAGTCGAGCGCCTCGGTCAGGCCCCCGGACGCGTCGACGCTCGCCCGCACGGTCGTCTGCGTGACCCGGTCGCGGACGTAGACGTCGCGGCCGTAGGGCGCGCCGCCCGGCGGGCCCGGGCCCAGGTTCGTCGAGCTCGACGAGAAGGCGACGTAGCGGCCGTCGGCCGAGATGTCGCCGCCGTCTTCGATGTCGTCGCCGGGCACCCCGCCCGGCCCCTGGCTGATCAGCTCCAGCGCGTTCGTCTCCAGGTCCTTGACGTAGACCTCGGTCAGGGCCGAGCCCGGGGTCAGGGCGGTGTCGTAGTCGGCGTCGAAGGTGACCAAGCGCCCGTCCGCGGAGATCGAGGGGCTGCCGGCGCCCGCCTTGTCCTGGGCGCCGGCGGCGCTGGTGTTGACGCGGGTCGTGGTCGCGGCCCGGACGTCGCGGGCGAAGACGTCGTAGGTGCGGTTGGTGTCGTCGCTGACCAGGTTCTTGGCGTCCGAGCGAAAGGCGACCACGGTCCCGTGGCCGTCGACCACCGGCTGGTCGGAGTCGCCGCCGCCGAGCTTGCCGGAGGAGCTGACGCTGATCAGCTTCGTCTTGTCGGTCTTGCGGTCGCGCAGGTAGACCTGGCGCTTGCCGCCCTTGACGCCCTTGACCACGCCGGGGGCGACGGAGACGAAGGCGACGTAGCGGCCGTCGGCGGAGATGTCGGCCTGGAGGCTGACCCCGGCCGGCGTGTTGCCCTTCGGGTCGGTGCTGATCAGCTCGGTCTTGCCCTTCTTGCGGTCGCGGACGAAGACGTCGGACTTGCCGTTGTCGTCGCCGGCGACCAGGTTGTCGGCGTCGGAGTCGAAGGCGATGAAGCGGTTGTTGGCCGAGAACGACGGCCGGTGACAATCGCCCTTCGCCGCCACGCCCGACGAGCTCACGCACAGATTCGTGAACTTCGCCTGCGCGGCACCGGCGAACAGCGCCGAGGCGGCGATCGCCCCCGCGAGGCTCGTCAGCGCGACATTCGTGCACCTCCCCACGCGCTCACCCTACCGCCGATCCGAAGGTGATCATGGCCGGGTGCCCGAGGAACCCAGGCTCGACCTCGACCCCGCCGCGCTCGACCCCGACCTGCCGGGCCCGTTCACGGTCGGCGCCTGGGCGAACGGCTTTCGCGACTTCGTCCGCAAGCGCCCGCGGGTGCTGATCGTCGGCGAGGTCTTCAACCTGCGCCGCGCCCGCGCCTCGACCTACTTCGAGCTGCGCGACGCCGACGGCGCCGCGCCGTGCGCGATCTGGAACAACGACCTCGACCGGCTCGGGCTGCCCGAGGGCGCGTTCAAGGACGGCGCCGCGGTGGTGATCGGCGGCGGGCCCGACTACTACCCCGGCAGCCAGACCGCGTCGCCCGGCTTTTCCTTCCGCGCCACCTACGTCCGGCTCGCCGGCGAGGGCGACCTGCTCGCCCAGCTCGACCGCTCGCGGCGAAAGCTCGACGCCGACGGCCTGCTCGTCGACCCAGCGCGCGCTGCCCCGCCCGGCGCTGCCGAAGACGATCGGCGTGGTCACCGCCCGCACCAGCGCCGCCTGCGCCGACCTGCTCGCCGGGCTCGAGCGCCGCGGCTGGCGGGGGACGATCGTCTGGGCCGACGCCCCGGTCCAGGACCGCCGCGCGGCGCCGGCGATCGGCGCCGCCCTGCGCGGGCTGGCCGAGCTGCCGCAGGTCGAGGTCGCGGTCGTCTGTCGGGGCGGCGGCAGCCTCAGCGACCTGTGGGCGTTCTGCGACGAGGGCCTCTGTCGCACGGTGGCGATGCTGCGGCTGCCGGTGATCGCGGCGATCGGCCACGAGGTCGACCGGACGCTGATCGACGACGTCGCCGCGGTCTCCTGCTCGACCCCGACCCACGCCGCCGAGGCGCTGGTCGCGCTCGACGTCACCGCCGCCCGCGGCGAGCTGCGCGCGGCGACCGCGCTCGCCGCCCGCGCCGGGACCGAGGCGGTCGGCCGGCGGGCGCGGCGGCTGGCCGAGTGCTCGGCGGCGCCGGCGCGGACGCCTGGCCGCCGAGCGCGGGCGCCTGCACCAGATGCTGCGCGAGATCCGCGCCTCGGCGGGCCGGCGCAACGGCGAGCGCCTGCAGCTCGCCCGCACCCACGCGCTGGTGGTCAAGCGCAAGGGCGACGCCTTCCCCGCCGCCCGCACCGCGGCGCTGCAAGCGGATCGAGGCCCTCGGCGCGGCGCTCGCCGCCCACGACCCCGAGCGCACCCTGGCGCGCGGCTACGCGCTGGTCGCCGACCGCGACGGCGAGCCGGTCGCCACCGCGGCCGCCGCGCGCGAGCGCCGCGATGTCGTCATCCGCTTCGTGGATGATGCGGTCGGCGCGCGGGTGGAGGAAGAACCAGGCATTGGAAGCGACGACGGCACCTGAGAGCTATGAGACCGCGGTCGCGCGGCTCGAGCAGATCATCGCCCGGCTCGACTCGGGCGAGGCCGAGCTGCGCGAGACGCTCGACCTGTGCACGGAGGCGAAGGTGCTGATCGAGTTCTGCAAGGGCGAGCTCGACGCGGTCTCGGGCCAGCTCAAGGAGCTGAAGCTCGACGAGCTGGTCGCCGAGCTCGAGGGGTCGGGCTGATCTACGTGATCGCGATCTGGGCGATGACGACGAAGCCCTAACCGCCGGCGGCGACGATCTCCATCCGGGCGATCAGCCCGTCGGCGAACGCGTAGTCGTGAAAGACCGCGCCCTGACCGATCAGGTCGCCGTCGAGGTCGAGCAGCGTCTGGTCGACCCGGACGCGGACGCGGCCGTCGCCGAGCGGCTCGAAGCCGATCGGCTCGACCCGCGGGTCGAAGGAGGCGAACTGGCCGAGCCAGTAGCTCGCGCACCGCGTCGTGGCCGGTGATCCGCGGTGCCCTCGAGCGCGTTCGGCCAGTCGACCTCGGCGTCCATCAACGCCAGCACCGCCTCGATCTCACGGGCGTTGAAGGCCTCGTACATGCGCCGAATCAGCGCCTCGAGATCGGGGTCGACGCGTGCCTGCACGCACCGGAGTCTGCCGATCGACTGGCGCCCGGGGTCGTGTAGCGATAGGTTCGCGGGCATGCTCAGACTCAAGAGGTTCATCCCGCTGCTGCTAATCGCCCTGGCGATCCCGCTCGTCACCTCGGCCGCCCCCGCTTCGGCCGGCCAGTTCAACAACAAGTGCGGTGATGGCCAGCAGAACGGATCCGGTTGGTACAACCTGAAGACGATCGACACGTCCTGTCGGGTGGCGCGCAAGCTCGCCGATCACTACGTCTACGTCGCGGGCGGCAACGACGACGGCTTCAAGGGCTGGAAGTGCTCCGAGAAGCAGCTCGGCGACGAGGTCTGGCGGGTCAACTGCCACCGCGATCACAACAACAAGTTCCAGCGCGTCCGCTTCCTCTACGGAGCGTGAGCCTGACCCGCCGGCTGGCCCCAATCGTCGCCGCGGTCGCCGTCCTGGCGCTCGCGGCGACACCGGCGGGAGCCCGGTCGGAGGCGGACTTCAAGCCGTGTGCGGCAAAGCCGGGCGACGTCGGCTTCGACCTGCGGGTCCGCGACGTCGCCTGCTCGAACGCCCGCAACGTCGCCTACCACTTCATCGTCGTCGCCCACGCCTCCGACGACGGCTATCGCGGCTGGAGCTGCTCGAACACCCAGCGCGCCGACGACCCGATCCAGAACGCCTGCAAGCGCCGCAAGGGCGACGTCAAGCAGAAGCTCAAGTTCCAGTTCGCCGGCTGATCCGCGGGGCGTAATTGACACACGATGCGCACCACCCGCGCGTCGGGTGCGGGGATGCTGGTCGGGATGGCGCGGGCACGGCACGACGGGGACGTGGGCGGAGGCGGAGTCGCGAGCCGCGCACTGCGGCGCCGGGAGTCCTGCGCCGACGGGATCGAGATCGGCGAGCTCGGCCGCCAGATCGCCGCCGCGGCGATCGACCAGGCCGACGGCCTGATCGGCCCGATCGAGACCCTGCACTACTGCTCGCACACGGTCCACCTGTGGGAAGGCGGGCAGAGCGTGCTCGGGCGCGAGACGGCGGACGCGATCGGTTACGGGGTCGTCACCCGCCTGGCGGAGGTGGAGGACGCGCGAGCGCCGACGCTGTTGCGGGGAATCGCGGCCGTTGCTGATGACCCGATCGGCATCGTCGCCGCCAACGCCTTGGCGAGCGGATCGACGCCAGGGACCCCCGGCTGGCTGCGCGCCGTCGGCTCGCCGGCGATCGTGCGAGCGGGGCGGGTCGAGGACCCGACCTCAGACGAGGGCACGATCGTCCTCTTCGACCTCTTGTGGCCCTGCGGGGAGCGCGGCGGCCTCGGCGTGTTCATCGACAACGCCCGATGCGCCACCGCCAAGCACATCCTCGTCGGGCCGACCATCGACGAGTGCCTGGAGGAAATCGAGGACGCCGAGGGCAGCCCCTGGCGGCTTGAGGAACTGGATCCCGCGGCGGCCGGCGGGTTGGTCCGCCAGGCGGTCGATGGGACCGAATCCGACCCCGGAGCACCCGTCGGCCCGACCTATCCGTCGCAGCGAGCGTTCCTGCGCGTGGTCCTGCGGCGGATCGAGGCGGCGGGCGGTTCCGCGGAACCGCGCAACTCCGAACCTTAGGCATCATGATGTCTATTTATTGACGCTATGATGCTCCCATGCGCACCACGCTCACGGTCGATGACGATCTGCTCGCGGCGCTCAAGCAGCGAGCGCGCGAGCGGGGCGTGCCCTTGAAGCGCGTGATCAACGAAGCCCTGCGGGCGGGCCTCGACTCCCCCGTACGGCGCCGGCGCCGCTACGTGATCCCGAAGCTGGGTCTGCGGGCGCGCCCGGAGGTCGACCTGACGAAGGCGCTTGCCCTGGCCGGCGAGCTGGAGGATCGCGAGACGGTGCGCAAGCTCGCGCGGGGCAAGTGAAGGTTCCGGACGCGAACGTCCTCCTCTACGCAATCGACCCCTCCGCGGCCCACCACGACGGCGCCAGGAAGTGGCTCGAAGCGTCCCTATCGGGCGGCGAACCGGTCGGCTTCGCCTGGATCAGCCTGCTGACCGTTGTCCGGCTGACGACGAGCCCGGCGATCTACGACAAACCGCTGGATCCGGACGGCGCGCTGGACCTGGTGGACGGCTGGCTAGACGCGCCGCCGGCGACCCTGATCGAGCCGACGGCTCGCCATCCCGAGCTACTCAGGGCGCTGCTCGCCGACGCGGGTACGGCGGGCAACCTGACCTCAGACGCTCATCTGGCGGCGCTGGCGATCGAGCACGCTGCGACCCTGGCGAGCTTCGACGCCGACTTCCACCGCTTCAGCGGGCTGAAGCTCGAGTACCTGACCTAGCTGGCGTCGTCGGTGGTCTGCTCGTCGGCTCGGCGGGCCAGCTCGGCCGCCATCGCGGTGAGCTCGAACGGCAGGCGCGCCGGCGAAAAGTTGCCTTAGGGCAGCGGCGTCGACTTGTTGGTGTAGGCGACGTAGTCGCGGCAGGGCTCGCCGCGCAGGGCGGGGCACGGCGGCAGCCCGGTGGGCACGTTGACGCTGCCGACCACCGGCAGCTGCAGCTTCGACGGCATCTCGGGCGAGTGGGCGACCTCGATCCTGGCGCCGTCGCCGACCGCCTCGGCGAACGCCCAGATCGGCTGGTCGCCGTCGACGGCGCTGATCGTCACCCGGATCCGCGACCCCGCCCGGTAGGCGTGGCCCTGGTAGTAGAGCGGGATCGTCAGCTTCGCGAACTCGCCCTTCGGCATCGGCGCCAGGTCGCCCTTGCGCAGGCTCAGGACCGGCGCCAGCTTGGTCGACTTCTCCGGGTCGAGCTTGCGCGCCTGCGCCTTCAGCCAGCCGCCCTGGACGAAGGTCTCCTTGCCGTCGGGACGGACCTCGCTGACCGTGATCTGCAGGTCGACGTCGGGCTCCGAGGAGCGCACCCAGGCCCGCAGCGAGCCGGCGCCGATCACGGTCGTATTCGACTTCAGCGGCGCGGTCACGTACGAGGCCGCGGTCCCGGCCGGGTTCTGGGTCCAGTTGTAGGGCGGCGTCTGGGTCCAGAGGCCGTTGGTCCCGGATGCGGTGTTGCCGGTGAAGTCGGTCGGCGGGCGCGCGTCCTGGTTCCAGGTGAACGAGTCCGCGGCCCCCGTCTTCGGCGGCTTCGAGGTCATCGACCCCTGGTCGCCGAGGTAGAAGCTCTTCGCCTTCGTGCCCGGGACCGGCCAGCGCGAGAACGACTGCTCGAACCCGGGATAGGGGAAGCCGGGCTGGCCGCCCGCCCCGCTGTCGAACAGGATCCGGATCGGCGGCAGGTTCTCGAACGCCGCCAGCGCCGACTCGTAGGTCGGCTCGAGCTGGATCGGGTCGGGCGGCAGGGTGACGCCGTTGATTCCCATGGCGGCCTGGTAGACGACCGGCGCGCCGACGATCTGGACCGGATCTGGGCTGGGTTTTCGCTGCGCGACGTAGAGCTCGAGGAAGTCGTACCAGCGGTTGAAGGTCTCTGGGTCGAGCGAGTCGACGTGGGTGCCGTTGGTGAACGTGAACCACTTGCGGTCGGTGCCGGTGAACGCCGCCGCCATCGTCGGGCAGTGGCCGCCGGTCTGCTCGTCGGTCCACTGGCAGGCGATGAAGGTCGGCACCTTGATCTTGTGGACGAAGGTCAGCGGCGCCAGCGGGTCGGCGACCTTCGGCTTGTAGGTCGAGTTGCGCTTCACCTTGTCGAGCAGGTTGACCGCCTCGGGGTGAAGCACCTGGTTGTCCTTGCAGATCGTGTCGCCGTTCTGGATCTGCTCGTAGGCCCAGCTCTGGCCCTGGTCGGGGCCGGCGGCGCGCGAGTCGTCGACGCGCTCCTCGGCCCAGTTGAGGGCGAAGCCGGTGTTCAGGACGCCGCCCGGATACAGCGTCGTCTGGGTCTGGTCGATCAGCGACAGCGGCGCGATCGCGGCCAGGCTGGGCGGCCGCGTCCGGGCCGTGAACAGCTGGCTGATGCCGCCGTAGGAGATCCCCATCATCCCGACCTTGTTGTGCAGGACCCACGGCTGGCGGGCGATCGTCTCGATCACGTCGTAGCCGTCCAGGCCCTGGGCGGGCTCGAAGTAGTCGAAGGCGCCGCCCGAGCAGCCGGTGCCGCGCATGTTGACGTCGACGACCGCGAACCCGAGCGCCTCGGCGATCTGGGCGATCGAGCTCTCGCCGCCGCCGGGCTTGGCGTACGCGTAGCCGGAGTACTCGATCAGGGTCGGGACCGGGCCCGGCACCGGGACGAGCGGCGGGTGGACGTTGATCGCCAGCTGGGTGCCGTCGCGGGTGGTCAGGTACTGGTAGCCGTCGGCGGCGATCGACTGGTCGTAGATCGAGGGGTCGGGCGGCTTGCCCTTGGTGGTCATCACCTTCACCCGGCGCGACTCCTCGGAGCCCGAGACGACCCGGTAGCCGCCGCCCGGCTCGACCTTGCGGTAGACGACCCCGCCCAGTGGGCCGGCGGCCTTGGTGTGCAGCGGGTCGCCGTGCTTGTCGACCAGGGTCAGCTTCTTGCCCGGGGTGGCGCCGGTGACGTAGACCTGGGCCATCGAGCCGCGGACGACGTAGGCGCTCGCCGAAGCGGCGAACACCAGCGCAAGGCAGGCGGCCGCCAGCGCGATCGCCGGCCTGCCAACTCGACGCACGTCCCCGCTTGACATCCGGGCGCAGTCTGTCAGACCTGGGACTCGGACGGCGCAGCTCGGCCGACGCTGACGTCCATGCCCTCGCGGCGCAGCTCGAACGCCATCAGCTCGCCGAGGTCGGTGGACCGCATCAGCGGCAGGTTGAAGCGCTTGCCGAGCCGGTAGCTCCAGGCGACCGGGAACGGGACCGGGACGTCGCGCTCGAAGTTGTGGACGGTGCCGTCCTCGCCCTCGAGCTCCAGCACCAGGGTCGACTCGGGGGTGAAGATCCCCTTCGGGTCGCCGACGCTGACCAGCCGCGCGTGCTGGATGTCGCCGCTGATGAAGGTGGTCGCGTCGGAGACGATCCCGCGCACCTTGTGGTAGCCGGCGCGGATCGCCAGCAGGGTGGTGATCGCGAACGCGACCAGCACCAGGACGACGACCACCGGGGTGTTGCCGTCGCTGAACACGGTCAGCGCGATCGCCGCCGCGATGCAGCCGATGCTCGCCAGCGAGAGGGTGCGGACGATCACCGGCGGCTGCCCGGCCGGGCGGCGCGGGCGAGCCGGCGGGCGAAGCCGGCCAGCGGGACCAGCTCGGGGACGGGCGCGGGCTCGGGCCGGCCGTCGCGGTCGGCGATCCGCGGCGCGTACAGCTCGACCGGCTCGGCGACGCCCTTGAGCTCGAACCTGCCGCGGCTCTCGGCCTCGAAGGCGTCCGAGAGCCGCGTCCAGGTGTCGTCGGTGATCAGGATCGCGTCGTCGGTCTCGCGGGTCTGGGCCTCGGTGCGGGCGGCGACGTTGACGGCGCCGCCGATGACGGAGAAGTTGAGCCGCCCGGCGCCGCCGATCGCGCCGGCGATCACCTGGCCGCTGTTGACCCCGACGCCGATCCGCAGCTCGCCGGCCTCGCCGCGGTCGTTGATCGCGGCGCCGATCGCGCACGCAGCGCGGACCGCGCGGTCGGCGTGGTCGGGGTAGGGCTCGGGGGCGCCGAAGACGGCGAGCAGGCCGTCGCCCTCGAACTTGTCGATGTGGCCGCCGTGGCTGGCGATGATCGGGACGATCACCTCGAACAGGCGGTTGAGCGCCGCGACCACCTGCTGCGGGGTCGCGTCGTTGGCGAACTCGGTGAACTCGCGCACGTCGCAGAACATGACCGTGACCTCGACCTCGACCCCCTGCTCGCTGAACCCCTCGGAGAGGATGTACTCGGCGACCTCGTGGTCGAGGTAGGTGCCGAACGCGTCGCGGATCCGCTCGCGCTCGGCGAGCCCGGCGACCATCTCGTTGAAGCTCGCGGCGAGCTCGCCGAGCTCGTCGCCGGTGGTCACCGGGACGCTCGCCTGCAGGTCGCCCTCGCTGACCCGGTCGAGCGCTTCGGCGAGGTCGCGCAGCGGGCGCAGGATCGACCTCGAGAGCATCACCGTGAGCTCGAGCGAGATCGTCGTCGCGACCAGCAGCGCGACCAGCACGTCGAGGCCGAGGTTGGAGCCGCCGCCGCCGTTGGAGGTCAGCGCGGCGACCACCAGGCCGGTGATCAGGTTGATCAGCGGCAGGGCGACCATCAGCCGCGTTCGCAGCGAGACCGCCCAGAAGTCGGTCCGCTGGCGCGGCGAGAGGTTTGAGTTGATGTCGAGCAGCACCGGGCGCATCCCGGCCTCGACCGCGAGGTAGTGGAGGATCGCCGAGTAGCCCATCGCCACCGCGGCGCCGGCCAGCAGCGGGAACACCGCCAGCATCGGCAGGTCGAGGATCATCACCGAGACGATGCAGATCGGCAGCACCGAGACCAACACCGGGATCGGCAGGTCGCGCTTCAGCAGCAGCACCGGGAGGTTGATCGCCGACGACCAGGCGTCGTGGGTCGCGTCCGCGTCGCGCTCGCCGTCGATCCACTCGCTGATCGGGCGGATCTGACCCCGGATCCGCCATAGCGAGGCGAGGATCGCGAGCTCGGTCAGGCCGAGGGCGATCGCGAGCACGGCCAGGTACTCGTCCGAGGTGGCGTCGAAGTAGAAGGTGAACAGGGCGAGGGTGCCGGCGACGATGAACAGCGCCGTCTGCAGCTCGACCGCCATGAAGGCGATCGGGTAGCGGCCTCCGAGCCGTTTGTAGAAGAAGGTCATCGCCCCCACGGCCATGCGGGAAATCATCCCAGGAAGCCCAGCGGCGATGTGTGAGATCCCGTGCGTGGCGCGCGGACGCTCAAGGTTGTGCCTACGGCCTCCGATGGGGAAGTTATGGAAGGGACGGTCGTGCCTGAGAACGCCTTGAACGGGGGCTTTCCCGAGCCTCCTGCAGGCGTGCCTGTGCGGATCGTCGACGCCCACCACGAGGAATGCGGGGCGTCGACTCGCGTTCGCCTGCCCGGCACGGTCCCCGCACGCGCCGTGCGCCGCTTCCACTGCGCCGGCTGCGCCGCGGCCTTCGAGGCGCAGACGGTCGACGAGATCGAGCTGCGGATGTCGGACGTCCCGGCCGCGGCGCCGAAGCCTGCCGAGAAGCGGGCGCCGGCGCGCAAGCCGAAGCCGGTCGCCGCCCGGAAGCCTGTCGCAGTCGAGAGGCCGGTCGCGGCCGAGAGGCCCGTCCGCCAGCGCCGGCGCGTCGCCCCGCTGACGCCGATCGAGGTTCAGCTGGCGAAGCTCAACCAGACGCGTGAGCCGATCGCCGAGCCCGAGCCCGCCCCGGTCGTCGAGGCCAAGCCGGTCGCGGTCGAGCCGGTCGTCGAGGCCGAGCCGGTCGCGGTCGAGCAGCCCGAGCCCGACGCCGACCTCGAGCTGCCGACCTGGGTCGCCGCGCGGACCGCGCCCAAGCCGCAGGCCAAGCGTCGCCGCTTGAGGCCGAGGCGCGCGGCGAAGAAGCCGAAGGTCGTGAAGGCCAAGGCGTCGAAGCCGCAAGGTCGCGAAGGCCAAGGCGATGAAGGCGAAGGCGCCGAAGCAAAAGGTCGCCAAGGCGGCGAAGCCGAAGGCCGCGAAGCCGAAGCGCGAGCGCCGCCCCCTGCCGAAGCCCAAGGTCTCCTTGCCGAAGCTCTCGATGCCCAAACTGCCCGCGAAGCTTTCGCTGCCGAAGCCGAGCTTCTCGATGCCCAAGGGCCCGGCGCTGGCGGCGCCCAGCCTGCCGTCGATCCACCTGCCGTCGATCGGCCGCTCGTCGCGCAGCCTGCCGTCGTTCGACCCCCAGGGCCGCAGCTGGAAGCTGCTCTCGATCCCGATCGCCGCGGCGCTGGTGATCATCGGCCTGCTGGCGCTGCGCGGCGGATCCGACCAGCCGCCGCAGCTCGCGGTCGCCCCCGCTGCCCCCGCTTCGCCCGCCAAGGGCGGCGACAACGCCCAGGCGCGCCGCCGCCGCGAGCTCGACCGACGAGCAGAGCTCGAAGCCGTCCAAGGACACCAAGTTCGTCAACGAGTCGTCCTACTCGCTCGCCCTGCCCGCCGGCTGGCAGCGGGTCGACCCGCCCGCCGGCGCCACCTTCTCCGCGGTCGCCGCCGACGGCGGCGCCGACGCCACCCTGTGGGTGACCCAGGACGCGTCGCTCGACTTCCCGACCTTCGTCTCGCAGTCGCTGGCGCAGCTGGAGACGCTCGCCGGCTCCGCCCGGGTGGTCGAGCGGATCCCGGGCCCGAGCGCCGACGCCACCGTCGTCCGGCTCGCCGCCGACGCCCCGGCCGGCCAGCCCACCTACTCGGTGACGCTGCGGGTCTCGGGCTCCTACCGCTACTACCTGGCGACCACGCTGCAGCCCGACGCCTCGAGCGAGTCGAGCGACGGCGTCGACCTGATCACCGGGACCTTCACGCCCGAGCTGGAGCGCTGACCGATGTCCGGACGCAGACGAGCGATGGTGCTGACGTTGCTCGCGCTGGCGGCGCCGCTGCCCGCCTTCGCGCTCTCCAGCGGCGGAGCCGAGACCCGCGGCCCCGGCCGGGATCGCGGTCTCCGCCTCGCTCGACTCCTGCGGGCTGCTCGACGACGGCGTCGCCTGCAAGATCAACGTCTCGTTCACCACCGTCCCGAACGCCGACAGCTACAGCGCCACCGTCGTCCGCGCCGACGGCTCGGTGATCGACTACGGCTCGGTCAGCCCGGGCGGCAGCTCGATCTGGGTCCCCTACGTCGGCGCCGGCACCTACAGCGTCAAGATCCTCGCCTACGGCTCGCCCGCCGACTCAGACGACGCCGACGGCCGCGGCGAGGTGATCGCGACCGGCTACTCGAACACGGGCCGCAACCACGGGGGCGACCAGCCGAGCGGCGCCGACGCCGCTGCGGGCACGGTCGAGACCCAGGCCTCGAGCCAGGACTCGACCGGCGACCAGGCCAACGCCGACCCCGACGGCGCCGCCCAGACCTCGCCCGAGGCCGCCGCCGGCGACCCGGCGGGCACCGAGGCGACCCCGGCCCCGGACTGCACCCCGGCGCCGCCGGCCCCCGAGCCGACCCCGCCGAGCGAGCCGCCCGCCGACACCGACCCGGCGAACCCCGACGAGGACGCCGACGGGATCCCGGACGCCCAGGAGCAGGCGACCTACCAGCAGCAGCTCGCCGAGTACCAGGCGGCCGTCGCCACCCAAGCCGCGTCGACGACGGCCCCGGGCTGCTGAGCCACCGGGGCGCCCGAGCCCGCGCGGAGCGGCGGTCGTTACGATCCGCCGGGTGAGCACCGCCACGCTCGAGCAGCTGTCGACCGACGCCGCCCGCGACTTCATCGGCTCCGGCCCGTTGCCACTGCTGATCGGCGGCGAGCGGGTCGCCGCGGCCGACGGCCGCACGTTCTCCACCATCGACCCGGCGACCGGCGAGCCGATCTGCGAGGTCGCCCAGGCGGGTGCCGAGGACGTCGACCGCGCGGTCGCCGCCGCCCGGGCGGCGCTCGACGGGCCGCTGCGCAAGGTCTCGCCCTCGAAGCGGGCCGGGCTGATGTACGCGCTCGCCGAGCTGATCAAGGCCAACGGCGACGAGCTCGCCGAGCTCGAGTCGCTCGACAACGGCAAGCCGCTGGCCTCGGCGAAGGGCGACGTCGCCGCCTCGGTCGCCCACCTGCGCTACTACGCCGGCTGGCCGACCAAGATCGAGGGCGAGACGATCCCGGTCTCGGGCCGCGACCTGTTCGTCTACACGCTGCGCGAGCCGGTCGGGGTCTGCGCCCAGATCGTGCCCTGGAACTTCCCGCTGCTGATGGCGGTGTGGAAGATCTCCCCCGCGCTCGCCGCCGGCTGCTCGCTGATCCTCAAACCGGCCGAGCAGACGCCGCTCACCGGCCTGCGGCTGGGCGAGCTGGCGCTCGAGGCGGGCTTCCCCGAGGGGACCGTGAACGTGCTCACCGGCGACGGCGAGACCGGCGCGGCGCTGGTCGACCACGCCGGCGTCGACAAGGTCGCGTTCACCGGCTCGACCGTGGTCGGGCGCGAGATCGGCGCCAAGTGCGGCCGGGCGCTGAAGCGGGTGACGCTGGAGCTCGGCGGCAAGAGCCCGAACATCATCCTTCCCGACGCCGACCTCGATGCGGCGATCCAGGGCTCCTACCAGGGCATCTACTTCAACTCGGGTCAGGCCTGCAACGCCGCCTCGCGCCTGTTCGTTCAGGCCTCGATCTTCGACCAGGTGGTCGAGGGGCTGGCCGAGTACGCCGCCTCGGCCAAGGTCGGCCCGGGGCTCGACCCCGAGTCGCAGTTCGGGCCGCTGATCTCCGAGGAGCAGTTCGGCCGCGTCACCGGCTACATCGACTCGGGGATCGCCGAGGGCGCCGAGGCGGTCGCCGGCGGTCCGCCGGACGGCAACGGCGGCGGCTACTTCGTCAACCCGACCCTGTTCACCGGCGTCTCGGACGAGATGAAGATCGCCCGCGAGGAGATCTTCGGGCCGGTGTTGGTCGCGCAGCCGTTCGAGGACCTGGAGGAGGTCGCCCGGCGAGCCAACGACACCGAGTACGGGCTCGCCGCCGGCCTGTGGACCCGCGATCTCTCACAGGCCCACAAGCTGGCGGCGTTGCTGAAGGCCGGCTCGGTCTACATCAACACCTGGGGAGCCGGCGACCCGGCGGCCCCGTTCGGCGGCTACAAGGCGTCGGGGATCGGCCGCGAGAAGGGCCACCACAACCTCGACGCCTACCTGGAGACCAAGTCGGTCTTCACGCAGCTGTAGGCATCGGGGCGTTCACGCCCGGCATCACCAGGTCGAAGCGGTCGAGCACCCGCTGGGTGCCCTCGGTCATCGAACTGGATCCCGTAGCGGTTGCTGAAGTCGGCCATCTCCTCGGGCTCGGGCGCTCGGAACAGCTCGCCCAGCTCGCGGAAGAAGTGCTCGAAACCGCCCGGGGCGATGATCTCGAGGATCCGGCAGGGCTCGTCGCCGGCGTTCCAGAAGGTGTGCCACTGGTCGCGCGGCTTGAAGACGAAGTCGCCGGTCTCGGCGTAGACCTCGTCGTCGCCGAGCAGCGCGCCCATCCGCCCCTCGATCACATAGGAGTACTCGTCCTCGCGGGTGTGCATGTGCCACGGCGCGCACAGGGTCCGCGGCGCGATCGGGTGCTCGACCAGCGAGAAGCCGCCGCCGGTCTCCTCGGTCCAGGCCATGAACCTGACGCCGACGCCCGGGAGCTGGACGGAGTAGCCCTCGTCCGGGCCGAGCTTGCGCGGGCCCTGGGTGTGGTCGAAGCGGGTGAGCTGAGTGGTGTCGAACATCGGTGCGCTCCTTTCGTTGAACAGTAGTGTTCGACGAACCTAGCACACCGCCGGGCGATCTGTCAATATTGATTGCACAAAGATGTCTACTGAAACCAAGCAGACTCAAAGGCGCGTCTATCGCAAGCGGGCCCGGGCCGAATCCGAGGAGGAGACGCGCCGGCGGATCACCGAGGCGATCATGGGCCTGCACGAGACGGTCGGCCCGGCGAAGACCACGGTCAGCGCGATCGCCGACGTCGCCGGCGTCCAGCGGGCGACCGTCTATCGCCACTTCCCCGACGTCGAGGCGCAGGTCGACGCCTGCAGCAACCACTGGCTGTCGCTCAACCCTCCCCCCGACCCGACGCCCTGGATCGAGATCGCCGACCCCGACGAGCGCCTGCGGATGGCGCTGGGCGAGGTCTACGGCTGGTACGAGGGCACCGAGGCGATGGTCGAAAAGCTGGTTCGCGATGCGCCGCGGGTCCCCGAGGTCGCGGCGCGGATGCGGGTGCGCGAGGCGGCCTTCGACCGGATCGCCGAGCTGCTGATGGCAGGCCGGGGCCTGCGCGGCGCTCGTCGCAAGCGGGTGCGGGCGGCGATCGGCCACGGCCTCGAGTTCGAGACCTGGCGCTCGCTCGTCCGCCGCCAGGGCCTGAGCCCCGACGAGGCGGTCGAGGTCGTCGCCGGCCTCGTCGCGGCCGCGGCCGGCTAGGCGCTCAGCGCCCGAGGCGCTTCTTGATCACGCCGAGCGTCTCCTGCACGCCCTCGCGCGCCCTCCGCACGTCGTCCATCGGGTCCGTACCGAGCTCCTCGTGCTCGAGCGCCCGCTCGAGCAGCATGTCGATCGCGAACAGCGTGTTGCGCAGCTCGTGCGCAAGCAGGCGCAGCTCCTCGTCCTGGTCCTCCTCCGGCACGGCGGCGAGTCTAAACCGCAGGTCATCGCTTCGGGCCGATAGAACGGTACGCGAACACATGTTCGTCTACGGCGCGGACGGAGCAGTTACGATCAGCCGGCCCGGGTGGCCAAACTGGTAAAGGCTGCGGCCTTAAAAGCCGCTGCCCGAAAGGGCGTTGCGGGTTCGAGTCCCGCCCCGGGCATGAATCTTTAGATTCGCTGAACGCGCGTCAGCGATGATGCTCTGGACGCGCAACTACCCCGCCTGTACGGTGTTCTCGGGGGTGGGTACGCGCGCGCTGTACATGGAGGCCTCGACCCTTACACCTGCCGCAAGTCGTACTGGCATTCTCGGCCGCCGGTCTCCCCTGCTCAAGTTGCAGGGCGACGAGCGCCTGGTCGCGATGATCCGCGACGGCCACGCGTACGCCTTCGAGGTCCTGTTCGAGCGCTACCACTCGCGCCTGCTCGCCTTCTGTCGCCACATGCTGCGCTCGACCGAGGACGCCGAGGACGTGCTTCAGGAGGTGTTCGTCAAGGCGCACGCGGCGATGCTCGCCGACGACCGCCACATCAACGTGCGCCCGTGGCTTTACCGGATCGCCCGCAACCGCTGCCTCAACCACCTGCGCCGCCCGGTCCCCGAGGGCCAGGACTCGATGGACGTGATGGTCGGCGAGAACGGCGTCACCACCGCCGACACGGTCCAGAAGCGCGAGGACTTCCGCGCCCTGATCGCCGACGTCCAGGACCTTCCCGAGACCCAGCGCACGGCGCTGCTGCTGCGCGAGATCGACGCCCTCTCCTACGAGGAGATCGCCGAGACCATGGACACGACGATCCCGGCGGTCAAGTCGCTGCTCGTCCGAGCGCGGATCTCGCTTGCCGAGGCGACCCACTCGCGCCAGCTCACCTGCGGCGAGGTCCAGCTCGAGCTCGCCGAGGCGGCCGAGGGCCTGCGCAAGGCGTCCGGCCCGGTCCGCCACCACGTCAAGCGCTGCGAGGGCTGCGCCGACTTCCGCGGCCAGCTGCGGACGAACACCAAGGCGCTCGCCGCGCTGGCCCCGCTCGGGCCGCTGGCGATGCTGGGCAAGTCTTTGATCGCCAAGTTCGGTTGGGGCGGCTCCGGCAGCGCCGCGAGCGGCTCGGCCGCCGGCAGCGGCGGAATCGCCGGCGGCACCGCGGTTGCCGGCGCGTCCGGCGCGGGCGCCTCCGGCGCCGCGGCTGGTGCTGCGGCGGGCGGCGCGGCGGCGGGCGGCGCCGCCAGCGGAGCGGCGATCGGCGGCGGCACCGGCGCGACCCTGGCCGGCGGCGCGACCGCCGCGGGCGGCGGGATCGCCGGCGCGATCGGCGCCAAGGCCGCGGCGACCGCGGCGACCGCGGCGCTGTTGACCGCCGGGGCGGTCGAGGTCCGCCACATGTACTCCGACACTTCGGCGAAGTCGCCCGAGCGCCACGCCGCCGCGGCGCCGGCCAACCCGCCCCACGCCGCCGCGAACCCGCAGCCGCAGGTCACCTACACGGCGCCCGCCGACCAGGCGACCGAGACCGCAACCGCGACCGCCGAGCCGCAGCCGAGCGCCCCGGCGGCGCCCGCGGACCCGGCGGCGACCGCCGCCGGCGACCCGGGCGCCCAGGCCCCGGCCAACCCGACGAACGACGACGACGACAACGCGGTCGTCGGGCCCGGTGGCGGCGAGGGCGCCGGTGACGGCGCCGGCGCCAGCGACAGCGGCACCGAAGGCTCCGTTCTGATCACCAACCCGCAGCCGGCCGAGACCGTGGTCACCACCCCGGCCCCGACCCCGCCGGTGGTGACGACTCCTCCGCCGCCTCCGCCTCCGCCGGTCGATCCGCCGCCGGTCGATCCGCCGACCGAGCCGGTGGGCCCGCTGCCGAGCGATCCGCCCGCGGTCCCGGTTCCCTGACGCCGGCCTGACCGGCTAGACGGGCAACCGCGCCAGCGCCCTGGTGCCGGCCGCCGAGCTCTCGAGCTCGAAGTCGCCGCCCGCGGCGCGCACCCGCTCGTTGACCGAGGCGAGGCCGATGTGGCCCTCGGCGAGCGCCTGGTCGCGGCGCCCGGGCTCGATCCCGCGGCCGTCGTCGACGACCTCCAGCTCCAGGCCCTGCGGGGTCCGCGCGAGCGCCACCGAGACCGTCGCCGCGCCGGAGTGGCGGGCGGCGTTGGTGAGCAGCTCGCGGGCGATCGAGAGCAGCATCTCGTCCTCCGATCCGATCGCCTCCGGCGCGAGGTCGATCGCGATCTCGAAGCCGCCCTGGCGCGCCGCCTGATCGGCGACCGCGCCCAGCGCCTGCTCGAAGCCGCCCTGCTCCAGGGTGACCGGGTGCAGCGCCATCATCGCCTCGCGCAGGCGACCGATCGCCGCCTCGACCGCCTCGTGGGCGCGCTCGACCTGGGCGCGGCCCGGGCCCGCCTCGATCAGCTCCTGGTTGGCGGCGAGCAGCGTCTGCAGCGAGTCGTCGTGGATCAGCTGGGCGATCCGCCGCCGCGCCTGGTCCTCGGAGTCGATCACCTGGGCGACCAGCTTGCGGCAGGTGTCGAGCTCCTCACGAAGCGCGGCGACCTCGGCGCGCAGGGCCTCGTTGTCGGCGCCGGCGTCCCCGGTCGCTTGGCTCACGGCGCTAGTCCAGCATGCCGCGGCGCATCGCCTCGGCGACAGCGGCGGCGCGATCCGAGACGCCGAGCTTCTCGTAAAGCGAGTGCAGGTGGCTCTTGACGGTCGTGGTCGAGAGGTGGATGTGCTTGCCGATGTCGGGCGCCGAGAAGCCCTGGGCGACCAGCGCCAGGACCTCGGCCTCGCGCTCGGTCAGCTTCGGCGGGCCGCCGCTGCGCTCGCGTTCCTGGATCTGCTCGGCCAGGCCCGCCTGCGCCTCGGCGGCGAACGCGGTGCCGCCGCGGGCGATCGAGATGATCGCCTCGCAGACGTCCTGGCGCGAGGACTCCTTCGAGAGGTAGCCCTTGGCCCCGGAGGCGACCGTCTTGTAGGCGAGCTCGGGCTCCATGAACGCCGACAGGAACAGGATCTCGGTCCCGAGGCCCTCGCCGCGCATCGCCGCCAGCACCTGGGTCCCGTCGAGTCCCGGCATGCGGATGTCGAGCACCGCGACGACCGGCTTCAGGTCGCGGATCCGCTCGAGCGCCTCGCGGCCGTCGCCGGCCTCTCCTACCAGTTCGAGCTCGGGGCGATCCTTGATCGCGCGCACGATCCCCTCCCGGTAGATCGGGTGGTCGTCGGCGACCAGCACCGTCACGCGATCGGCCTTGGAGCTCACCTCTGCGCCGCGAGTCTAGTTCGCGTGGGCGAGGGTCCTCAGCTCAGCGCCGCCGTGGGCGGCTCAAGGGTGAGCCCAGTGCCCCAGTCCGAGGCCCTCCGTGACCTCGGACTGGAACTACTGGGAACGGGACCGGGCACCGGTGGGGCCAGTGCCCGGAACGCCGAAAGAAGCGGATCCGGCCTCGTGCATCGCCTTCAGGAGATCCTTTCCCGAAGTTGCTGCGAGTGCGTTTGGGTTGACATCCATCTCTCCCATGTGAGGCCCTCACCACTCCCCCGACGTGGGGGTTAGGGGGGAGGACCATGGTCGATCAATTCGACCCCTACCGCGTCATTCAATCGGTCGGATTCCGGTTGGAAATTCCTGCTGGCCGATCGGATGATCCAGCGACTGTACGATCGCATGGATTGGGTCCGTAGTTCCCCGCAAGCGCGGTCTATGCAGCGAGACCGATGACCTTGAGCCGCCGGGTCAGACACTGGGCAGCGAAGGCCTGCGTCTCGCGCATCGAGACCCCGAAAAGCTCGAAGTCGTCGTCGCCGGGCGGCGCGAACGGGGGCCGCAGGACCCCCTCGGCGACCGGCAGCGATTCGACCAGCGTGCGCTGGATCGCGTCGCGGTAGCGGTCGTCCTCGCGCGCCATGTCGGTCAGGAACTTGGCGCCGAAGGCGACGTGGCGGTGCTCGTCGCGGGCGACCTTGCCGAACCCCTCGACGAACCCGGGCAGCGTCCCCTGCTCCTCGTTGTAGCCGATGATGAAGTGCTGGCCGGTGAGCGCCAGCACCCCCTCGATCACCATGTGGTAGATCGTCACCGCCTCGACCAGGGTGACCGTGTCGGTGGGCTCGGCGGCAAGCCTGTCGACGCGTGACTTGAGCATGCGGTCGAAGAGCTCCTCGAACTCCGGATTGAGGTTGCTCTGCACCCGCGCGAGGCGCTCGGCGAGGTCGTCGGCGCCCTCGAGCACCCCGACCTCGTCGTAGAAGCGGTTGAAGAACTGGACGTGGCGGGCCTCGTCGGCGATCTGGGTCGAGAGGAAGATCCGCATCTCCTCGGTCGGCGCCGCGCGCATGATCGGCCCGAGCTCGTCGGTGACCCGCTGCTCGCCGATGAAGAACGCCGAGAGCCCGTACATGCGCGTGAACCGCTCCTCCTTCGAGAAGCGCTCGTGCCAGTCGATCCGGTCCTCGCTGAAGTCGAGGTCCTGGGTCGCCCACTGCTGGCGCTCCCAGAGCCGATAGAGCTGCTGGTAATCGAGCAGCTCGAAATTGCCGTCGTCGGCGCTCGCGGCCAGCGCCGGGTCGCCGGTGGCGAGGAAATCCTCGCGCTCGGCGATCGAGCTCAGGGTCTGGGCACCGGCTTCCAAATCGCCGGAAAGCCTAATGGGTGCCGGACCCCAGGCCGATATAGCGCGCCAGGCCTAGGCCTCGTAGGTCTCGCCCGGCTCCAGGACCACGACCTTGGTCGAGGTGTGCGACTCGACCTCGGCCTTGAACGCCTGCGCGTCGGTCTCGATCCGCGGGAAGGTGTTGTAGTGGCAGGGGATCACGGTCGGCGCGCCGATCAGGCCGCAGGCATAGGCGGCGTCATGGCGATCCATCGTGTAGTGGCCGCCGATCGGGACCAGGGCGATATCGGGTGCGTGGCGCTCGCCGATCATCCGCAGGTCGCTGAACAGCGCCGTGTCGCCGAGGTGGTAGACGGTGGTCTCGCCGACCGTGATCATCAGCCCCGAGGCGGAGCCGATCGCCCCGCCCTCGGGATTGGTGTTCGTGTGCCAGGCGGGAACCAGCTTCACCCTCCCCCACTCGAACTCGACCGTGCCGCCGATGTTCGGCTCCGAGACGTTCTCCAACCCCTGGCCCGCGAGCCAGTCGCCGAGCTCGGTGATCGCGAGCACGCCGGCGCCGGTTCGCTTCGCGATCGCGACCGCGTCGGCGGTGTGATCGAGGTGGCCGTGGGTGATCAGGATCTGGGTCGGCTCGACGTCGTCGGCGCTGAGCTTGGCCGCCGGGTTGTGCGGGGCGAGGAAGGGATCGACCAGCAGGGTCGTGTCGCCGTCGGTGATCTGGAACGTGGCATGGCCGATGAACTCAATCCTCATGGGTCTCCTTTCGCAGCTGCTCCGCCAATGCCCAGCCGACCGCCACGCCAACCATCATTCCCATCCGCGCCTCCTCGGCGAGCATGATCCGCACCGCCGCGGCCGGGTCCTCGGCGCCGAGCGCCTTCTGAACCTCGGTCTCGTGGGTCTCGGCGAACCAGCCGCCGGCGTTCAGGGCCTGGGCGAGGATCCGCTGCAGCTGCGGCGCCGCCCGGGTGACGAGCTCCTCGGCCTCGGCGAAGCGCTCGAGGTCCGAGAGCGCGTCGACCGCCGCCTCGAGCTCGGCGTCGGAGTAGGTCATCCGCGGCGCTCGTACATCCGCAGCGTGAAGTCGTCGTGGTAGCCGAGCCGCAGGTAGACCGGCTGGCCCGCGGGAGATCCCTGCAGCGAGCTCGTCCGCAGGCCGCGCTCGCGCGCCGCCGCGATCGCGGCCGCGATCAGCCGGCTCGCCAGCCGCAGGCCCTGATGGGCCGGGTCGGTGGCGACGAAGTAGAAGCCGAGGTCACTGGGAGGCGCGGCCGACCCGCGCGGCCCTTGAGGCGCCTGGTTCGCGTGCTCGATGGTCCCCAGCACGGTGGCGGGCTCGCCGCCGATCCGCGCCTGGTACAGGGTCACCCCCGGGGGGACCTTGGTCAGCGCCGGCGCGACGCCGCTCTCGGTCGGCAGGCCGTAGGCGAGGTCGTTGATCCGGCCGAGGTCGGCGGGGTCGACGTCGGTGTCCCACGCGAGGTCGCCGACCTCGGGCAGCTCGAGCTCGGCGAGCTCGGCCGACATCGCCTTCGGAGTGCCATCGATCCGGTGGCCCGCCGCCTCCAGCAGCGCCGCCGCATCGGCGTCGTGATCGGGCACCCAGACGGTCCACGCGGCGACCCCCGCGGCCTCGTAGACGGCGGCGAGCTCGTCCAGCGCAGCGGCGAGCTCGGCGGCGTCGCCGTAGGTGACCGAGTTGCAGATCGAGCGCTGCGGGCAGGCGGGCACGATCGCCGCCGTGATCCCGCCGCGCTCGAACGTCGAGGCGCCCTCCGAGGCGGCGCCGAGCATCGCGATCCAGTCGCGAAGGCCCGCCTTCTGCAGCGCGGTCGCGCGCTCGCGATCGGACGCGCTCATCGCTTGCGGGCCAGCATCAGCCCATCGGCGATCGCGACCATCGCCGAGTCGACGCGCTCGTCGGCGGCGATCAGGTCGTTGGTGCGGCGGATCGCCTCGACCTGGGGCTGGTCGTTGTCGGGGTCGATCACCCGGCCTGCGGCGAGCACGTTGTCGACCACGATCAGGCCGCCGGGGCGGGTCCGCGCCAGGACCTCCTCGTAGTAGGAGGGGTAGGTCTCCTTGTCGGCGTCGATGAAGCCGAGGTCGAAGACCTCGGTCCGTGGCAACGCGCGCAGGGTCTCGAGCGCCGGGCCGATCCGGATCTCGACCCGGTCGGCGACCCCGGCCTCGGCGAGGTTCGCGGCCGCGATCTCGGCGTATTCCTCGGAGAGCTCGCAGGCGATCAGACGACCGCCGGGGTCGAGCCCGCGAGCGATGCAGATCGCCGAGTAGCCGGTGAAGGTGCCGAGCTCGATCGCCTCGCGGGCGCCGACCAGCCTGGCGATCAGGGTCAGGAAGGCGCCCTGGTCGGGCGCGATCTGCATCACCGCGATCTCGCCCATCAACGCGGTCTCCTCCTGGACCCGCGCCAGGACGTCGTCCTGGCGCGCGCCGTGGGCGACCATGTAGTCGTGCAGCTCGTCGGTGAGCTCGGTGAACTTGCTCACAGCAGGCGCCTCAACGGCGGCGCACCTCGGCTTCGTCCTTCGGACTCCGCCTCACCGGCGACCCAGGGCGGCCGCGAGCCCGCAGGCGGCGCCGATCAGAGCGCCGGCGAGGCCGGCCCAGACGTTGGCGAAGTCGACCACCGCGGGCAGCAGCAGCAGCACCGCAAGCACGACCGCGACCGCGATCTGGTCGTACTCCTCCGTCGGGTCGGCGCGGCGGTCGGCGTCGCGGATCACCAGCCAGGCGCAGACGACCCCGAGCGCGATCCCGTTGCCGCCGGCGGCGGCGAAGATGCCGTCGCCGAAGGTCGAGTCGAGCCCGTCGGCGGCCAGCATCCCGAGCGCCCCGCAGCCGATCACCAGCAGGACGGCGGCGATCGAGCCCACGCGGCGCTCGATCGCCGGCAAAAAGATCGCGATCGCCAGCCCGCAGACGAACAGGTAGCCGAGGTTGTCGTAGACGAACGGGGCGGCGAAGTAGCGCCACCACTCGTCGCCGACCACGCCGACGATCGCCCCGAGGTCGATCACGGTCAGGTTCGAGGCGCGTTCGACGATCACCGCGACCGCGGGGACGAGCAGCGCGGCCACCGTGGCCACCGGGCGCAGCGCCAGGTCCTGGGTGATCACGGCGCGCTCGGCAAGCCGCCCGCGGCGCTCGGCGGCCTTGCGCCGGCGGCGGTCGGCGCGGCCCTCGCGGACCCGCACCTCGTCGCCTACGCGCTCCAGCTTCGGCGCCCGCTTGCGCAACCGGGTGCCGCAATACGGGCACTCGGTTACGTAGGGACTGACCTCGGAGCCGCAGCTCTTGCAGACGACGGATAGCTCGGGCGCGGCCATGCCTCGAAGTATTGCTCAGGGCTTGGTGGCGGCGGCGATCTGAGCGGTCAGATCGACGAGGTCATCGCCGTTGGCGGCGGCGATCTCGAGCTGGCGGTGGGCGCCGGTGCCGCCGCTGATCAGGTCCTCGACCGCGGCCAACTCGGCGGCGCAGCCGAGCTCGGCGGCGTTGGGGGCGAGCAGCTCGAGCAGCTCGCGTCCCATCTCGGGCGCCGGCACCTGGCGCCCGGCGCGAAAGTCGATCAGCCTCCCGTCGGTGCCGTGGCGGGCGGCGCGGATCTTGTTGTCGTCGATCAGCTCCGACGGATACTCGACCAGCGGCTCGTCGTCGTCGTAGAGGGTGCAGAACCGGTGGGCGAGACTGACGACGAGCGCCGCCAGCGAGACGGTGTGCTCGACCCGCGTCTGCTGGTCGAAGATCCGGGTCTCGACCGTGCCCAGGTTCGGGTGCGGGCGCACGTCCCACCACAGGAACGTGTAGTCCTCGATCGCCCCGGCGCGCATCATCATCTCGACCCGGTGGGAGAAGATCTCCCAGGTGCCGTAGTGGGGCGGGATCCCCTCGCGCGGGAACGAACGGAAGATCGGCACCCGCGACGACATCAAGCCCGTGCGCTCCCCCTGCCAGAAGGGCGAGTTCACCGACAGGGCCAAGAACAGCGGCAGGTAGCGGCGAATCCCGTCGGCGACGTAGATCGCCCGGTCGGCGCCCTCGATCCCGACGTGGACATGGGTACCGAAGATCAGCTCGTTGAGCGCGATGATCCCGAGCTCGTCGACGATCTCGTGGTAGCGGGGCCGGTCGACGATCTGCTGATCGCGGGCGAGCGCGAACGGATGCGTCGCCGCCGCTCCGATCGCCAGCCCCTCGCTCTCGGTGATCGAGATCACCGCCTCGCGCAGCTCGACCAGCTCGCGCCCGGCCGAGGCGATGTCGTCGTGGGGGCGGGTGGCGACCTCGAGCACCGCCTTGAACAGCTCCGGCTTCACCTGCCCCTCGAGCTCGGGCGGAACGGCGGCCAGCAGCTGCTCGATCTCCTGCGCCAGCCCCCAGCCGGCGGGGTCGAGGATCATCAACTCCTCCTCGATTCCGACGGTGAACTCGGGGCCCTTGAATTCGTGCTCGAGCACCGGGCCGAGCCTATACTCCGGACGATGGAAGCCACCACCGCCACCGAACAGAAGTCCCTGCTGACCACCCTCGCACCCGGCAAGCGCACCCGCCTGCGCCGCCTGCTGTTCGAGTTCGGGCCCGGCAACGGGACCCTGCTGCTGCTGCCGATCGACCAGGGAATCGAGCACGGGCCACGCGACTTCTTCGCCAACCCGGCGTCCAAGGACCCCGAGTACCAGTTCCACCTGGCCGCCGAGGCCGGCTACTCGGCGATCGCCTGCCAGATCGGGCTCGCCCAGAAGTACTACCCCGACTACGCGGGCCAGGTGCCGCTGCTGCTGAAGATCAACGGCAAGACCGACCTCCCGCCCTCCGACGAGGCCTTCTCGCCGTGCAACGGCTCGGTCGAGGACGCGGTCCGGCTGGGCGCCGACGCGGTCGGCTACACGCTCTACGTCGGCTCGCCTTCCCAGGACCGCGACCTGGCCCAGCTGCGCCAGGTGCGCCAGGACTGCGACCGCTACGGGATGCCGCTGGTCGTCTGGTCCTATCCGCGCGGTTCGGCGGTCAAGGCCAAGGGCGGGCAGAACAGCTTCTATGCGATCGACTACGCCGCCCGGATGGCGATGGAGCAGGGCGCCGACCTGGTCAAGCTCAACCTCCCCAGCCCCGAGCCCCACAAGGACTCCCCGGCCCCGTACGACGAGCTCGAGCTGACCCAGGAGGAGGCCGTGCAGCAGGTCGTCTCGTCCGCCGGCCGCTCGCTGGTCGTGCTCTCCGGCGGCTCGAAGATCGACGACGACAAGCTGCTCGAGCAGACCCGCTACATCATGGAGGCGGGCGGATCGGGCGTGATCTACGGGCGCAACGTGTGGCAGCGCGGCCACCACGAGGCGATCGAGATCGTCGAGCAGATCAAGGAGATCATGCTCGCCAGCGTTCGGCGGATCCCCTAGCCCCGGGGCGGGCCCGCGCGCACCGGGCTTGCTCTGCGTAGATGTCGCGCCTTCCCAGCCTCGCCTCGGTCGCGATCCTGATCGCGCTGGTGGTCGTGGTCGTGCGCGGCTTCGGCGACGACGACTCCGCGGACGAGGTCGCCGGTAAGTCGACGACGGCGCGGGTGACCCGGGTGGTCGACGGCGACACGGTCGAGGCGCGCGTCGATGGCCACACCGAGGACGTCCGCTACATCGGCATCGACACGCCGGAGTCGGTGAAGCCCGACACGCCGGTCGAGTGCTACGCGCTGGCCGCCAGCCACCACAACGAGGACCTGGTCGAGGGCGAGACGGTGCGCCTGGACTTCGACGCCGAGCGCCGCGACGTCTACGGGCGGTTGCTCGCCTACGTCCACCTCGGCGACGTGTTCGTCAACGCGGATCTGGTCCGCGGCGGGTACGCGACGACCCTGACGATCCCGCCGAACACGCGCTACGCGGAGCTGTTCGACCGCCTGCAGCGCGAAGCTTCGGCGGACGGGCGGGGGCTGTGGGGGGCGTGCGAGGGCGGCTGAGGCGCTAGGCCATCAGCCAGGCGAGCGTCTCGAACATGACCACCGTGACTACCACGACGGTCGCGGTGAGGACGAGCAGCAGGACGCCGAACCCGACCGTCCCGCGCTTCTCGGTCGACTCGATCTTGCGGGCCCGCGAGCGGGCCGCGGAGCGCTGGCGCAGCTGGGAGCGGCGCTGGCGCTCCAGCGCGGCCTCCTGCTCGAACGCGACCTCGAATTGGTCGAGGCCCTGTTCCATGCGCAATTCCGACATCGGCTATGACCGTATCAGGCGCGGCTCACACGTACAAGCGTTCGCTTACACACCACCGGGCAAAACACTCACAGAATGTGACGGCTGTCACTTGCCCTTGGTCTTCGCGAGCTCGTCGAGCGCCTCGCCGACGCCTTCGGAGAGCTTGCCGTCCTCGGCATCTGCGGCCTCGCCCTTGATCGACAGGTAGACCTCCTTGCGGAACACCGGCACATCGCGGGGCGCGGTGATCCCGAGTCGGATCTTGTCGCGTGAGACCGCCAAGACGGAGACCTCGATGTCGTCTCCGATCATGATGCTCTGGTTGGTCTTCCTGGTCAGGACCAGCATCTCGCCTCCATTCGAGGTGCGGCAGAGGCTCACCCCCCAGTGACCCTCACCCGTTATTTTCGCGGCCCAACCAGCGTAACCGGTTCGCCAGTCGCCGGGTCAGTAGCCCTTGATGGGTAGTATCGCGCGCCGATGGCAAAGCCACTTCGCTCACAGCTGAACCAAATCCGTGCCTGGGTGCGCCAGGGGCGCACCGACGCATGGATCGCCCACCAACTCGAGGTCTCGACCTCCGAGCTGCGCGAGTTCCGCCGCCGCCACGAGCTCGATGCCGAGGAGGAGACCGGCGAGGTCGACCTGCGCGACGAGATCGAGGCCGAGATCGAGGCCGCGACGCGCGAGGAGGAGCTCGCCGCCGAGGCCGAAGCCGAGGACGAGGCCGCCGATGACGCGGGGGCCGACGACCGCGAGGAGCGGGACGAGGACGGCGACGGCGATACCGACGCCGATGCCGATGCGGACGGCGAGCGCCCCAAGCGCCGTCGCCGTCGCCGTCGCGGCGGCCGCGGCAGGCGGCCCGGGGCCGGGATGCAGGCGAGCTTCGACCACGGCGACGAGGGGTACGGGCTGTGGCTCGACCCGGCGATCGCCGACGACCCGGTCTACTCCGAGCACTGGGCCGACCACCGCAAGGTCGAGGTCACGGTCGAGCCCGACCGGATCGTGATCCGGCGAGCTGACGACGCCTCGACCGCGGACGACAAAGACGACGACGACGGCGAGTAGTTAGCTGCGCGCCGCGCGTTCGCGCAGCTGTGCCGCGGCACGGCGGCGGCGGCCGCGATGGCCGCGGCGCTTGACCGGCTGGTCCTCCCAGGCCTCGACCGGCACCCGGGCGAGGCTGCTGACCAGGTCGTCGAGCGAACGCAGGTCGTTGGGCTCGGCGCCCTGCTCGAGCAGGCGGCGCATGCTCGCGTTGCGAACGGCGGTCGAGGCGGCGTCCTCGAACAGGTAGACGCCCATCGAGCCGTCGTGCTCGGTCGACCTGCCGACCGGGATCCCGCCCTGCTTGCCGACCTGGCGGAGGGCCGTGACCAGGCGCAGGCTCTCGGCGCCCGAGTCGGCGACCAGCCGCTCACGCGGCATCCGTCCGACCACCGCCTGGCGAAGCTCGTCGCGCACGTCTGGTTCGAGGCTGCGCAGGCCCTTGCGTGGCCGGAAGTCCGCCGGGGTGCCGCTGCGAAACGAGCGGACCATGTGGATCAGCGGCTTCCAGTGCTGCGGCGGGATCGCGCCGAAGGGGATCAGCAGGACCATCCACGCGATGCAGAAGGCGACGGCGGTCAGCAGCTCGAGCCAGTGGTTGAACTCCGGAAGCGCCTCGTAGCCGGCGCCGACCAGGAGCGCGAGCACCAGGGCAGTGGCGATCTTCCGATACGGAAAGAACAGCGGCTTCTTGCCCCGCTGGCCGCGCACGAACAGGAAGAGCCCCGGGATGCCGAAGCCGACGATCATCCCGACCGGGGCCGCGTAGACGCCGATCGCGCCGACCAGCCCCCAGGTGACGCCGATGAAGGTCAGCGCCGCGGCGACCACCCCGCCGATGAAGAACGGGCGCTTGTTGGGGACGGCGACGTTCTGGTTGATCGTCCGGTAGAGCGCCGGCATCACGAAGCCGAGCGCGGTGAACGGCAGCAGGGCCGCGGCGTCAGCGTAGGACGCAGGCGCGGCGTCGACGAGCACCTGGCCGCAGAGGACCATCGCGAGCACGGCGAGGATGCAGATCAGGGTGAAGTACGCGAGCAGCTGGCCGCCCGCCTCCTGCTTGCCGTACTGGTCCTGGAATGCGTCCCACAGGGCCGACTTGCGCAGCGGCCGCATCCCCATCCGGAAGCCCTGGGGCAGGAGGGCGACCACCAGGCCCAGGCGCGAGGCGAGGTGGTAGATGCCCAGCTCCGAGTGATCGACGAACCGCGAGAGGATGAAGATGTCCGCGTTCTGGATCAGCCAGAACGACATCACGATCGGCGCCCGGTAGCGGCCACGCAGGATGATCTGTTTGATCTCGCCCAGGTCGAAGTTCGGCTCGAAACTGCCGACGAGCAGGACCAGGCCCACCACGCCGGCGACCGCGGTCCCGACCAGGGTTCCGAGGATCGCGCCCTCGACGCCCGAGCCCGTCGCCAGGAAGGCCGTGAGCACGATCAGCCCCAGGACCGGCCGACCGGTGTCGGCGATCAGAAACGCCCCCGGGCGGCGCTCCAGCCACAGGGTGATGTCACAGATCTTGAAGACCAGCGTCGCCCCTGCGAGCAGTCCGGCGAGGGCGACGAGGTTCTCGTCCTCCGGGTCGCCGAGCAGGCCGTCGGCGATCGGCCGCCGGAAGACGTAGATCAGGATCGCGGAGATCACCCCGAGCGCGATCGCCCATGCGAGACCGGCGCCGAGCGTGTGCGGAGGCGACGACGAGACCACGTCATCGTCGTCATCGTCGTCATCGTCATCGTCGCCCCCGCCGAACGTGCGCCGGACCGTGCCCGGCTTGACGAGCAGCGATGCGATCTGGGTGACGAGGCCGGCAAGGAAGGTGAGCAGGCCGAAGCGCGCCATCTCGCTCGGGCCGAGGAAGGCGGCGACGACCAGAATCGAGACGAGCTGCATCCCGTTGGCGACCCCGAGCGAGACGGCCTGGACCGACGAGTTGCGCAGCACCCGCACGCCGAGCACCGCACCGGACCCTCCGGGGTGATCGTGCTTCTGCTTTTTGGAAGGGCCCTGTCCGGCCACGGGGGCTAGTCCCAGATCTTCCAGTTGGAGAAATCGCGCCCGGTCAGCTCGCGCAGGCGGTCGGCGTCGGCCCGCAGCTCGGCGAGCGCCTGGTCGGGAAGCGCGGCGCGCACGTCGGGGCGCTTGATCGCCCGGCGCAGCGGCAGCCGGTCGTCGAGCACGAGCCAGAAGTTGGCCGGGAACATCTTCCCGCGCCGGCCGCGGCCCATCCTCTCGAGCCGCACGGCGAGCCGCGTCGCGCGGGTCTTGCCGGAGGTCTGGTGGCGCTCCTGCTCGAAGCGCGGGTGCTGGAAGTCCGGATCGACGCCGATGAACTCGAACACCTGGCGCAGCGTCTCCATCCGCTGATGGCGAAGCTCGGACTGCTGGAAGACCAGGATCTGTTCCTTCGGGTAGTGCTGGAGGAAGCGCTCGAGCTGCATCGCGTACTTGGAGCGGGTCAGATAGGACGTGTTCGGGTGGGTCAGGGTCTCGGCCAGGGTCCCCTTCTCACGCCGCTTGGCGTAGTTGTGGACCCAGTGGGCGGCGATCCGCTCGAGCGGGTCGCGGACCATGTAGATCAGCTTCGCCTGCGGGACGACCGACGCCATCCGCTCGGGCACGCCCTGGTGCTGGGGGTGGGCGGTGTAGTTGGGCGACGCCTCGCCGCGGACGGTCGCGTCGGGGTCGAACTGCGCCTTGTACCAGTCGACGCCGCGCGGCCAGGCGCGCTCCTCGATGAAGAAGTTGAGCTCCTTGGGCTTCGACATCGAGACCTCTGGGTGCAGGCTGAGGTAGTAGTGCAGGACGCTGGTCCCGCACTTCTGCGCCCCGATTACGACCAGGTTGGGGAGGGCACCGGCGCGCGTCGCAGCGCCCGGCGCCGCTTGACCAAGCGACTTGACGGGGGTGGAGGCCTCCATAGGAGCGATCTCAGGGTACCGAAGCCCCACCCGGCGCCACGACCACCCGGCGAGCCCTGGGGCGCTCGGCGCGGATCAGCTCCAGGCGTGCGGCGAGAAAGTTCTCGTACGAGCCGCCGGCGAGTTCGGCCTCCCGCGAGCCGCGCACCGGGATGTGCTCGACGCCGACGCCGAGCGCGCGCAGGTCCCCCAGGCGCGCGAGCGCGTCGGTGATCACCAGCGTGCGTTCGGGGCGCTCACCGGCCCGCTCGATCCCGGTTCTGACCGCGTCGACCACGCTCGGGTCGTCGATCCCGATCGCGAGCACCTGCGCGCGGGCCCGGGGCTTGGTCAGCTGCTGCTTCGTCAGCCGGTATGCCGTCCGCGGGGCACTGGCGATGAAGGAGCCCCAGCGGCGGCGAAACTCCTTCGAGCCTCCTCGGGGCGCCGAGCGGCGACTTGTGGGTCCTATGGACCCGGAAGATGCCACTCGGTGCAGCCAGGCCGCCGCGTCGGCTGCGCCGGAGGCCGGTTCCCTCGTTGTCAGCGTTGCCGCAAGCGCCTCGCGCTCCTCCAGCAGCCGATCGAGCTTCGGCTCCAGCTCGGGGTCAGACGCCCCGGTCACCCCCAGCCCGAGCCCCGCCGCCTCGGCGTAGCGCGCCCGCGCCGCCTGATCGTCGGTGTCGCGCTGCATCGGGACGAACAGCGAGGGCACGCCGAGCTCGATCAGCTCGTGGTAGGCGTTGTAGCCGGCGGCGGCCACCGCACCGTCGAAGGCGGCGAAGTAGCGCGACATCGGATAGGTGTCTCGGAGACTGACGACGCCGGCCGGAACGTCGCCGGCCGCGGCGAGCGCCGAGGAGAGAGCGGCGATCTGGATGTCGTGGCCGGCTAGGTGGGAGAGGGTCCTTTTCATCCCCTCGCGAACCTCGTCCCCCTGACCGAGGGTGACGAGGACGTTCACCGCCCCCGGGTCGAGGCCGAGCTCGAACGCGGCCCGGCGGCGGTCGAGCAGCTCGGAGCGGTCGAGGAGGACGATCGGGCCGACCCGGTGAGCGCGGTCGCGCAGCGCGACGGTGGGGCCGGCATCCTCGGACTCGGCCAGCTCGCCCGGCTCGAGCACCGCGTCGAAGGCCCCGGCGCGGCCCAGGGGGATACGGCTGGAGCCGCGCTTCCACAGCGGGCGCCGACACCAGACCGCGGTGCCCGCGGCCGGCAGCGCGCCGAGCAGAGCCTCGTAGGGGTGGGTGCCGTCGAAGACGATCAGATCGGGGTCGGTCTCGGCGATCACCGCGCGCAGGCGGGCGCGCAGGCGCCGCGACCAGCGGTAGTCATTGCCCGACCCCGGGGTCGCATACGCGGCCACGTACTCGACCGGAAAGCCCATCCGCTCGACCACCGGCGCGGCCGCCGAGAGGGTCAGGAAGAGGCTCTCGACGTCGTCGCCGAGCCGCCGCGCGATCGCCATCGAGCGGGTCAGGTGACCGAGCCCGGTGCCGTTCGAGGTCGTGAACAGGATGCGGCGCGAGGCGCTCAATGCCCGTAGGCCGCCAGCGTGCGCTCGTATGAACGGCGCAGGACCGGCGCGCAGTGATAGTCCTCGCGCTCGAGCCGCGACAGGGTCTGCTCGTAGAGCTCGACGATCCGCTCCTGCTCGGGCTCGCTGAGCCCCTTGCGCCAGCGCGCGCGGTGGGCGGCGTCGGAGCTCATCTCCGCCTCGAAGAACTCGCGCATCGCCGGCTCGTCATCGATCCCCAGGAACTCGCGCAGCTCGCCGTAGGCGCCCTCGCGGTCCGACTGGACGAGCTCGTCGAGGCAGATCACCCGCAGCCGCTCGCGGTCGGCGTCCGAGAGCCCGCGGACCCCCTCCTCGGCCTGGCGCAGCCGCTCGGCCCAGAACTCGATCCCGGAGGCGACGTCGGTCGGGTGGTGGGGCTTTTGGCGCAGCGAGACCTTCGAGGAGCCGGAGTCGCGGCCGTCGCGCACCGAGTGCACGAACCGCGCCTCGGGGAAGATCCGCGCGAGGCCGTCGGCGGCGGCGATCGTGAAGCAGCTCATCTCGACCAGGACCGGCTTGCCGGCCTTGTCGGCGAGCGGCTGCAGGAGGTCGTAGAAGAGATTGCGCGAGGCACCGAGCAGGTCGTCGGGATACTCGCGCTCGAAGCGGTCGGCGGCGGCCGCGAACGAGTCGGGGTCGACGATCGTGTGCAGGCCGCGGTCGCGCCCGCGGCCCAGCGCCCGCCACTTGGCGCGCACGTAGGCGCGGTCGCCGATCCGCACCCGATGCCACCAATAGCCGCGCAGCTTGCGCAGGAAGTCGTCGGGCTCGGTGCGCCCCTGGACGACGTCGGCCAGGCCCTTGGGGTTGCAGTGGAACCGGCACTCGATCGGCACCCCGTGGAAGCGCGAGTGGCGATCGAGCAGGTAGCTGAGGATGTGGGTGCCGCTGCGCCCGGTGCCGCCGATGAAGACCAGTTCTGACTCGGTCATGGGGATGGACGATCGTAGACGTAGACCAGCGGCTCGAGGTGCTCGGAGCCGCGCTCGATCGAGTGGCGAAGCAGCGGCGCGCAGCGCAACCCGTCGGACTCCAGGCGCCCGAGCGCCTCGTCGTAGAGCCGTTCGAGCTCGGCCGCCTTGCGCGCCGAGATCCCCTCGCGCCAGCGTTCCTTGTTCGCCTCCTCGGTGGTCATCCGGTTGGAGAAGTAGCGGCGGGTGCGCTTGGTCGCCGGCACGCCGAGGAAGTAGTAGAGCGGCCGCAGGGCGACCCGGGCGCGCTGCATGCGGACGAGCTCGTCGAGGCTGACGGTCAGCATCCGGCCCTGCGCGACCGCGTCGGCGCCCGCCTCGATCGCCCGGATCCGCTCCTCCCACCAGGCGATCCCCTGCACCCGCGTCCGGGGCCGGACCAGGCCGCGGGTCTGCGAGACGCGCGAGGCCGAGGCGTCGCGCCCGTCGCGGACGACGTGGATGAACTTCGCTTCCGGGAACACCTTGACCAGGGTGTCGGCGCGGGCGACCGTGTCGGTGCTCTGCTCGACCAACGCCACGGCACGCTTGCGCGGGTCCTCGTCGACGCGAAACCACAGCAGGTCGTAGAACAGCTGCCGGCAGGCGCCCGCGAGGTCGTCGCCGTGACTCGCCTCGAACTCGGCCAGGGCAGCGTCGTAACGGTCGCGGTCGACGAACCGGTACATGCCACGGAAGCGGCTGGTCTGAAAGCCCTTCCACCAGAAGCCGCGCATCCGCTTGAGGAACTGCGCCGGCGTGACCTCGCCCGACAGCAGCCCGGGGAAGCCCTCGGGGTCGGTGTGGAAGCGGACCTCGACCGGGACCAGCGCGTAGCGGTTGTGGCGGGCGATCAGCCGCGAGAGCACGTGGGTGCCGCTGCGCCCGGTGCCGCCGATGAAGACCAGCTTCGCGGTCTCGGGGTCGCGCGCCGGCTGCTCGCCGCCGACGACCGGCGCCGGCTGCTCGTCGGGGGTGCCGAAGTGCGGCATCAGCCGTTCCCCTTGCGGTCGTAGGCGTAATGGTCGACGTAGCGGCCGCAGGCCTGGGCGAGCGCGACCGTGCGGGGCGCGACCGCCGGCGACGCGGCGAGGTCGCCGAGCCAGACCAGCCGGCGGGCGTCGAGGGTGCCCGCGAGCCCGGCGGGCTTTGCCGCCTCGACCGTGACCTGGTGCTCGCCGGCCGCGGCGCCGCTGACCTGGCCGGCGGGCCAGAAGGCGCCGCGCCCGGCGCCGCTCAGGTACATGCCGTCGACCGAGGCGGGCAGCTGGGCGACCTGGTCGCCGTCGAAGCTGACGGTCAGCGGGACCTGGGAGTGGTACTGGAGCGAGAGCGCGTAGTCGCCGGCCGCGGGCAGGTCGATCGAGACCGTCGCCGTCCCCGGCGCCTGCCAACCGCGCTCCTGGCCGGCGACCTTGGCCGCCGGCGGCGCCGGGGTCCGCCACTTCTCGTAGCCGGCGACCACCGGTTCGGCGAGCACCACGGCGGCGCCCCTGCGCTTCGGCGGGGCGCCGTCGCAGTCATAGACCGCGCCGGGGTCGCCGCGCTCGTCGGGCAACACCTTGGCGCGCGGGGTGTCGCCGTGGCGCTTCCAGAGCACGTAGTCGCCGTCGGTGGCGACCCGGGTGAAGTTGGCGGGCGGGGTCGATTGGAACGCTGCCGTGGTCGTGATCGCGTAGTCGAACTTGTCGAGCTGGCCGGGGTCGAGCGAGTCGAAGTCGGCCGCCAGGCCCTGCTGCCAGGTCTTCTCCGGCCGGGCGGCGATCTCCTCGGGAACGTAGCCGGCCGGGGCCCGCGCCAGGGTGCCGCGCAGGTAGTAGCCGGCGAAGCGGTCGACGCCGAGGAAGGCGACCGGCTCGCCCTGCGCCCGGGCGGCGAGCCGCTCGAGCCCGAGCTCGCGCTGGTCGAAGCCGACCGGGGCGTCGCGCAGGGCGAGGAAGGTGGAGGCGGCGGCGGCGATCAGTACGAGGATGCCGCAGGCGTAGCGCAGCCACTGTCGCGGCGGCTCGAGCAGCGCCCGCAGCGAGACCAGCAGGACTAGCGGCGAGATCACCGCCAGCGCCTTCGCCTGCACGTGGATCTGGGCGAAGGCGCGGGTCCCGAGATAGACGACGGCGCCGGTGATCAGCATCGCCAGCAGCGCCGTCGCCCGGCGGCGGACGAGCACGAGGACGCCGTAGGCGATCGCCGCGGCCCCGATCGCGACCGCGATCAGCGAGCCCGAGACCTCGCCGCGGACGATCCGGAAATCCCCCTGCGGCCAGATCCCGAGCGCCTCGCCGCCGAACACCGGCGAGCTCAGGCGCCCGGCCGACTCCTGGACGTCGGCGATCTTGTTCGCGAACTCGCGCGCCGGGGTGAAGGCGACGACCGCGATCCCGAGCAGGATCAGCGCGGCGACCGCGAGCGTGACCTTGTGGGCGACGAGGCCGTCGCGGACAGCGTTCCAGTCGACCGGGCTGCGCCCCGCGATCGCCTCGAGCGCGAGCCAGATCGGGACCGCGAGCACGAACCAGGCCAGCCCCGGGGCGCTGAACGTGAACACGCTCGCCGCCGCGAGCAGCAGGAGGATGCCGACCACGGTGCGCCACGGGGGCGCCTTGTCGTCCTCGGGGTCGCTGCGCGCGCCGAGCGCGATCGCGAAGGCGAGCACGAGCAGCGCCATCGTCGTCTCCTTGAAGGCGCTCTGGGCCAGGAAGGAGGCGGCCAGATACGGCAGGCCGACGAGCGCGGCGACCGCGACCCGGCGCCCGGCCGGCAGCTTCGGCAGGCCGCCGAGCGCGGTCAGCGCGGTCAGCACCGGGATCGCGAGCAGCAGCCCGTTGAAGGCGCTGACCAGGCCGGCCCCGGTGATCTGGGCGGCGATCACGGTGACCGCCTGCGGCCCGATCGGGTAGCCGAAGCGCACGGCGCTCGGCTCGGGGCCGAATCCGTGCTGGAGCCAGTCGGCCCAGTAGAGCTGGGCGGCGTGGTCGTTGGTGTAGACGCCGGAGCCGAGCACCCCGACGTGGTCGGAGATCAGGAACGGGAGGCTGGCCGCCGCGAGCACGATCGCCGCCGCGGCGACGCCGAGCGGCCACCGGTTGGCGTCGCCGTAACGGCGCCGGTCACGGATCGCGATCGCCGCGGCGGCGATCGTCGCCAGGCCGATCAGGATCGCCGCGGTCGTCGCCCGCCCCGGCAGGCGGATCAGCAGCGGGGCGGCGACCACCAAGGCCGCGAACCCGGTCGCCGCCGACAGCCACGCCGGCCGCGTGCGGCCAAGCAAGACGAGGATCGCGCGGCCGATCGCCAGCGAGGCGCCGACGACCAGCAGCGAGCAGGCGTAGATCGCGATCACGGTTGGTTCGCGGTCGGGTCGGCGTTGACCGAGTCGCCGTTGAGCTCCGACTCACTCAGGTCCGGGAGGTCGTCGCACGTCGACGGGTCCGGAGTGCCCTCGATCGCGAACACGCTCACCGGGCCGTCGCGGATCACCTCCTTGACCGACGGATCCTCGCGCGTCCACAGCGCCTCCTTGGTGTCGGTCAGCGCCCCGGGGTTGAACGGGTCGTAGGTGGTGACGACGTGGGTGTAGCCGCCGTCGGCGAGCGCCTGGCGCCACTCGGCGCAGGTCGGGATCCGCTCGTAGGCGCCGTCGGGACCCTCCCGGCCGAGCCACTGGACCTGGTTGGAGAGGTCGGTGCCGTAGAACGGGAACTGGTTGAAGACCCCGCGCACGCCGGAGATCGCGATCTTGGCGTCGCGCAGGTCGCGCGCCCAGCGGACGGCGTCGGCGAGCTTCAGCTGCGGGCTGAGGTTCTCGTAACGGCGCTCGAGATAGTGACGCTGCTCCCACCAGCCGGCGCCCAGGGCGACGACGGCGACGACGGCGACCAGCGCCGGCGCCCAGCCGAGCGGCGCGGCGGGCCCGAGCGGTCGCGCGGCGCAGCCACTGGATCGCGGCGAACGCCGCGAAGACGGCGACGCCGGCGGCGATCGCACCCTTGACGTGCCCCTGCTGCCACTGGACCAGCGAGATCGCGGTCGCCGCGAACAGGACGCAGAGCGCGGCCGAGGGTGACTGTGCGACCGCGCTCGGTGCTGCGCAGCGCCGGAAGGCAGGGCAGGATCGCCAGCCCGACCGCGGCGGCGGGCGCCAGGTAACGGACGTTCCAGACGAAGGCGATCGGCTGGCCCGGCTCGCCGGCCGCGGTCAGCGGCGTGAACACGTACGCGAGGGTGGTGAACAGGACCACCGCTCCGAGCACCCGCAGCAGCGGGTCGCGCCCGCGCCAGAGCGCGTAGACGCCGCCGCCGATGAACGCCGCCAGGACCAGCGGCCAGAGGAAGCCGAACGAGTCGTCGAGCCCGGGGAAGAACCAGTCCTTCCAGACGTCGAAGTCGGTCGCGTAGTGGAAGACCGAGTACCCGGGGCGCAGCTCGAAGGCGCGCTCGGGCGTCGGCAGCTGCAGCGGGCCGAACGACGTGAACGGGATCGGGTTGCCGATCGCGACCGCGTTGCGGACATACCAGTAGCCGCCGGTGAGCAGCGCGGGAAGGCCGAACCACAGCGCGACCCGAACGCGCGCGCCCGGGACTGATCGCGATCAGGCCGATGAACAGGGCAACAGCGGGGGCGATGAACGAGAGCTTGGTCCCGGCCGCGAGGCCGGCGGCAAGCCCAGCCACGGCGAGCGGGGCGGTTATTGCCCGAGGGGTGGGGGAAAGCCGCCCCGCCCAGGCGTTGACGAGGATCGCAACGACGCTGAGGATCAGGGCGACGCCGACGATGTCGTTGAGCGCCTCGCCGGCCTGGAACTCGACCAGGTTCTGGGCGCCGAGGGCGATCGCGCCGCCGATCAGGCTCTGCGGGCCGAGGCCGTAGGGGCGGCCGATCGAGTAGGCCGCGGTGAGGCCGAGGGCGAGCCAGGCGAGGTTGAGCAGCGGCGAGAGGATGTCGCGGTCGAAGGCGAGGATCGGGACCGCGTGGACGACCTCGGAGTTCGCCGGGTAGTACGAGGCGAAGAAGATCGGATCGAAGTAGTCGATCGAGCCGAAGTGGGCGCCGTGCGCGAACCGGGTCGCCAGCGGCATGTGGTACCAGAGCGTGTCGGCGCGGTCCATGCCCCCGGCGAGGCTGCCCAGGGTCGGCACCATCCAGGCCGCGGCGACCACGGCGACCGCGACCGCCGCCAGCCAGACCGCGATCCGCGACGCGGGCGGCGCCGGCGGCGCCTCGCCGGTCGCCGGGCGGGCGAGCAGGTGGACGGCAACCGCGATCGCGAGCGCGCCGGCGATCATCGTCCAGGCCTCGAAGGCGGCGAAGGTCCCGAGCGCCTCGGCGAGCACGATCAGCGCCGCGATCGCCAGCACCGCCTCGGCGACCCGCGCCGGGGCGCCCGACCAGCCGCCCAGCAGCGCCCCGCGCGCCCGCCAGGCCGCATAGGCGAGCGGGGCGACGATCAACGCCAGCTCCAGGCAGCCGAGCAGGTAGTCGCCGGCGGCGAGCGTGCGCTCGGACGCGGGCGCGATCGAGAACGCGGCGCTCACTGGCGCCCGACCCCGGTCGCGGTCGCGGCTAGCGGTTGAGGCCCTTGACCACGAACGGGCTCTCGCCGACCTCGATCATCCCGATCTTGCGGGCGCCGCGCTCGGCCGCGTCGGGGCCCTGGAGGTTGGCCAGCCGCTGGCGCAGCTTCGCCTGCTCGGCGCGCAGATCGGTCAGCGAGGCGTGCTCGCCCTTCGAGTCGCGCCAGGCGTCGAAGAAGTTGAGCGCGGGACCGACGTAGGAGACGCAGATCGCGATCAGCACGAGGACGAGCGCCACCCGGCCGACCCGGTCCCACTGGATCCGGCTCGCGCCGCCCCGGCTCGTCGTCCGTGGTGCCGGCTTCAGCCGGTATCCGCGGGCTGCCTGGGCGCGGGTGCTCACGCCTGATCCGTTCGGCGCCGATCGCCGACTACCTTCCGCTGAAAGCTTCCAACCCCGGGTAGGTGGCGCTCGCTCCGAGCTCCTCCTCGATCCGCAGAAGCTGGTTGTACTTGGCGACCCGGTCCGAGCGCGACGGCGCCCCGGTCTTGATCTGGCCGGCGGCGGTGCCGACTGCGATGTCGGCGATCGTCGTGTCCTCGGTCTCGCCGGACCGATGCGAGATCACCGCCGAGTAGCCGGCCTCGCGGGCGATGCCGATCGCCTCCAGGGTCTCGGTGAGGGTTCCGATCTGGTTCACCTTGATCAGGATCGAGTTGCCGACCTGCGCCTCGACCCCGCGCCGTAGGCGCTCGGGGTTGGTGACGAAGAGGTCGTCGCCGACCAGCTGGCAGCTGTCGCCGAGGCGCTTGGTCAGCAGGTCCCAGCCGTCCCAGTCCTCCTCGGCCATCCCGTCCTCGATCGAGATCACCGGGTAGCGCGAGGCCATCTCCGCCCAGTAGGCGGCCATCTCCTCGGCGCTCAGGGCGCGGCCCTCGTGCTCGAGCACGTAGGCGCCGTCCGACTCACGGTAGATCTCCGAGGTAGCGGGGTCGAGGGCGATGAAGGCGTCGGTGCCGGGCGCGTAGCCGGCCGCCTCGATCCCCTCGACCAGGACCGCCAGCGCCGCCTCGTTGGACTCCAGGTCGGGAGCGAAGCCGCCCTCGTCGCCGACCGTGGTCCCGAGCCCTCGGCCCTTGAGCACCTGCGCGAGCGCGTGGAAAATCTCGGTGCCCATCCGCAGGCCCTCGCCGAAGCTCGGCGCGCCCGCGGGGACGACCATGAACTCCTGCAGGTCGACCGAGTTGTCGGCGTGGGCGCCGCCGTTGATCACGTTCATCATCGGCACCGGGAGCACGGTCGCCGCGGCGCGGTCGAGCCCGTAGAGCTCGGCGACGTAGAGGTAGAGCGGCACCCCGGCCTCGGCCGCCGCCGCGCGGGCGGTGGCCAGCGAGACGCCGAGGATCGCGTTGGCGCCGAGCCGCGACTTGTTCGGGGTGCCGTCGAGCTCACGCAGGGTGTCGTCGATCGCCACCTGGTCGGTCGCCCGGGCGCCGACCAGCGCCTTGGCGATCGCCCCGTTGACGCTCTCGACGGCCTTGCCGACGCCCTTGCCGGCCCAGGTGTCGCCGCCGTCGCGCAGCTCGGTGGCCTCGAACTCGCCGGTCGAGGCGCCGGAGGGGACCGCGGCGCGCCCCAGCGCCCCGGAGCCGAGCCGAACGTCGACCTCGACCGTCGGGTTGCCCCGCGAGTCGAGGATCTGGCGTCCGTGGATGTGCTCGATCGCGCCCATTCGCGGAGCGGGAGGCTAGACGGTTCCGAGCGCGTCGCGCAGGCGGTCGGCGGACGCCCGCAGGGCGAGCTCGGGATCGACCCCCAGGCGGCGCGAGAGGCGCACGGCCTCGAGCAGCATCTCCCCCACCGCCGCCTCGGCCTCGTCACGGGTCTCGCGGTCGGCCGGCGAGCCGCCGTCGGGATCGGCGCGGCGCAGGATCTTGCGCGCGTACAGCAGCGCCGGCAGGTTCTCGGGGATGTCGGCGAACGGGTCGCCGGCGCCGCGGCCCTCGACCTCGCGCTTGATCTGGTCCCAGTTGCGCAGGACCTCCGCGGCGCTCTCCGCCTCGGCTTCGCCGAACACGTGGGGATGACGGCGGATCAGCTTCTCGGTCAGCTGGTCGGCGACCTCGCCGAGCGAGCCGGCGCCGCGCTCCTCGAGCAGCAGCGCCAGGAAGACGACCTGGAAGAGGACGTCGCCGAGCTCGTCGCGGAGCTTGTCGTCGTCGCCGCGCTGCGCGGCGTCGGCGAGCTCGTAGGCCTCCTCGACCGTGTGCGGGACGATCGAGCGCTCGTCCTGCTCGCGATCCCAGGGACATTCCCGCCGCAGCCGGCGGGTGATCTCGTCGAGCCGCTCTAGGGCCGCTGCGTCCAGCAGATGATTGATGCCACGGAGGCGCGTGCGCGAGGGCGCACGGCACCGAGCCGGGCGTGGTCGGGCGACGAAGCGCGTGCCGGTTGGCACGCGCGAGGAGCACGGGCGCGATCCGGCGATGTGTGTCCGTGCGTCATTCGCGCGCGTGGATTCGTGGGATCACTCATCTAGCCGCCGGGCGGGGCCGGAGCCGGCGGCGGCGTCTGCGGCGGGGCCGTCGGCGGCGCAGCGCCACCCGGCACCGGGGTCAGCCCGGGCGGGGTGCCGGCGGCCGCCGGTGGCGCCGGGGTCAGCGGGCCCTGCGGCAGGGACGTCGCGGGCGTCGAGCCGAAGACGGTGTTGGTGCCGGGAGCGATCGGGCGGGTCGAGGCGACCGGGGCGTCGCAGCCCTGGCTCTCGGCGACATCCTTCGTGCACGGGTCGGGCGGCGGGTCGGCGTTCGCGCAGCGCTCGATCCGGAAGCCCTCGGCGCAGAAGGTCCGCGCCACCCACTTGTTCTGGAAGTCGGTCTGGAAGTCCTGGGCGATCTGCTGCTGGTGCGCCGAGACCAGCGTCGCCCGGATCTGATCGGCGACGGTCTGCGCGGCGCCCTGGGCGCTGGCGGCCTGAACCGGGTCGTCGAGCTGCTGGGTGGCCGCGGGGGTGATCTTCTCGACGTCGATCACGTAGTAGCCGGCGTCGCCCTTGAACGGGCCGACGAGGACGTTCTCGTCGGCGCTGAAGATCTGCTCGTCGAGCGCCTTCTCGGACTGGCCCGCGACGACGGCGGGCCGCAGGCCGCCGGTCGCCTGGGTCGCCTCGTCGATCGAGTACTTCTTCGCCACCTTCTCCCAGGTCGACGGCGAGGGGTTGTCACCGAGCGCCGCGAGCGCCTGGTTCGCCTCGTCCTCGGTCTTGGTGATGATCACCCGGACGTCGCGCGTCTCGGGCTGCTCGAACTGCGCCAGGTTGGCGTCGTAGTAGGTCTGGACCTCGTCGTCGGTGACCTCGGGCGTCTGCGGCAGCACCGCCTTCTGGATCTCGTCGGAGATCAACTGCAGCTTGATCCGGTTGCGCGCCTCGTCGAGATCGAACCCGGACTGGTCGAGGAACTTGTCGAACGCCTCGCACGGGTCCTCGTCGGGCTGGCAGCCGAACTGCTGCTGCTTGATCGTGTTCAGCTCGTCATCGATCTGGCGCTCGGTGATCTCGATCCCGCGGTCCTCGGCCTCGCCGAGCACCCAGCGCGAGAGGATCAGGTCGCCCTCGGCCGAGTCGGCGAGCAGCTGGTACTGCGGGTCGTCGGTCGCCGGCACGTCCTTGAGGCCCTGCCGGGCGGCGGCCTGGACCAGCGCGCGGTCGAACTCCTCCTTGGTGATCGTGCCGTTCGGGGCATCCTCGACCACCGCGATCGCGCCGTCGGGAACGCTCGGCTGGCCGAGCCCGATCGCCGCCGCGCAGACGACGAACAGGGCGACGAACAGGACCCCGAAGATGATCAGGCCCAGCGTCTTGCGGGACCTCGGCGGTGGCGACGCCGTCTTGCGCGCAGCCGCGGCCGGATTGCCCTTCTTTCCCTGCGGACTCACGAGGTCGGCAGCATAACGACCGCGACCTAAAGGGCGACTCAGCTGCTCAGGCGGCGATCGGCTCGGCCGCCAGCGCCGCGCTCAGGGCGTCGGTCAGCTCGAGCAGCGAGGCGAGCCGCTCGGCGGGCGTATCGCCGACTCGCAGCGACAGCGTCTGCGTGCGCAGCTCGTACATCGCCTCGGGCAGCCCGTCGCGGATCCGGCCGACGGTCGCCGCGTCGAGCTCCAGGGGCACGACCGAGAGCCGCCCGCCCCGGACCTCGGCGGTGCGGGCGCCGGCCGCGCCGAGGGCGATCCGGGCCCGTTGCAGCGCGAACAGGTTCTCGACCGGCTCGGGCACGGCGCCGAAGCGGTCGCGCAGCTCGTCGCGCAGGGCGCGCAGCTCGCCCGACCGCCCGGGCGCCGGCGATCCGGCGGTGGACGTCGATCTTCGCCGTCTCGAAGGGGACGTATTCGGCCGGCAGGTAGGCGTCGACGTCGAGGTCGAGCCGCACCGGGGCCTCGGCCGCCCGCTCCCCGTCGCCGCTGGCGCGCAGCTGCTCGACCGCCTCGTCGAGCAGCGAGACGTAGAGCTCGAAGCCGATCGCGGCGACGTGGCCGGACTGCTCGTCGCCGAGCAGGTCGCCGGCGCCGCGCAGCTCCAGGTCGCGCATCGCGATCGCGAACCCGGAGCCGAGCTCGGTGTGGTCGGAGAGCGTGGCGAGCCGCTGGCCCGCCTCGCGGCTGAGCGCCTCCTCGGACGGGTAGAGCATGTAGGCGAAGGCGCGCTCGCGAGAGCGCCCGACCCGGCCGCGGATCTGGTAGGCCTGGGCGAGCCCGAGCTGGTCGGCGCGCTCGACGATCAGGGTGTTGGCCTGGGGGATGTCGAGGCCCGACTCGATGATCGTCGTCGCCACCAGGCAGTCGGCGTCGCCGCGCAGGAAGCCGAGCATCGTCCCCTCGAGCACGACCTCGTCCATCTGCCCGTGGGCCTCGGCGAAGCGCACCCCCGGGCACAGCGCCCGCAGCCGCTCGGCGACCTCGTGCAGGCTGTCGATCCGGTTGTGGAGGAAGAAGACCTGGCCCTCGCGAGCGGCCTCGCGCTTGATCGCCCGGCCGACCAGCTCCTCGTCATAGGGGCCGACGTACGTGCGGACCGGGCGCCGGCCCTCGGGCGGGGTCTCGATCACCGAGATGTCGCGCAGCCCGGCGAGGCTCATCTGCAGCGTGCGCGGGATCGGGGTGGCCGAGAGCGAGAGCACGTCGACCTTCAGCTTCAGCTGGCGCAGCAGCTCCTTCTGCTTGACGCCGAAGCGCTGCTCCTCGTCGACGATCACCAGCCCGAGGTCCTTCGCCCGCACGTCGCGCGACAGCAGCCGGTGGGTGCCGATCAGGATGTCGACCCGGCCGTCGGCGAAGCGCGCCAGCGCCTCGCGGACCTCGGCCGGCTTGCGCAGCCGCGAGACCATCTCGATCTCCAGCGGGGACGAGGCGAGCCGCTCGCGGAAGGTCCCGAGGTGCTGCTGGGCGAGGATCGTGGTCGGCACCAGGATCATCACCTGCTTGCCCTCGACCGCGGCCTTGTGGGCGGCGCGCAGCGCGACCTCGGTCTTGCCGTAGCCGACGTCGCCGCAGATCAGCCGGTCCATCGGCCGCTCGGACTCCATGTCGCCCTTGACCGCCTCGATCGCGTCGATCTGGTCGGCGGTCTCGCGGTACGGGAACGAGCGCTCGAGCTCGAGCTGCCACTCGCCGTCGGGCTCGAACGCGTGCCCCCGGCGCGTCTGGCGCTCGGCGTAGAGGTTGAGCAGCTCGCCGGCGAGCTCGCGCGCGGCGCGGCGGGCGCGCGCCTTGACCGCGTCCCAGCGCTTCGAGCCGAGCGCCGAGAGCTGCGGCGCGTCGCCGCCGGCGCCGACGTAGCGGCTGATCTTGGCGAGCTGGTCGGTGGGCGCGAAGACCTTGTCCTCGCCGCGGTACTCGAGCTCGAGGTAGTCGCGGGTGACCCCGGCCAGGGTCTTGGTCTCGAAGCCGGCGAAGCGGGCGATCCCGTGGTCGGCGTGGACGACGAAGTCGCCGACCCGCAGGTCGGCGAAGCTCGCCAGCCGCCCGCGGGTGGGCGCCGGCGCCGCGGCGCTGCGGCGATGGACCAGGCGGCGGAACGGGATCACCGCGAGCTGCAGGTCGGGGGCGACGAAGCCGTCGCTCAGCGGCGCCTCCGTGAACAGGACGGCGGGCTCGCTCGGCGCCACCTCCCCAAGGAAGCGGGCGTCGACGCGGTTGAGGTTGTAGCGGGCGCGCTCGGCCTCGCCCTGGCTCTCGAAGGCGACGACGACGCGGTAGCCGGAGCGCAGCTCCTTCTCGAGCTGCGATTCGGCCTCGGCGATCGAGCGGGCGGCGGAGGTCGGCGTCTGGGCGCGGAAGTCGTCCTCGTCCTCATCCTCGCCGACGCCGCGCACGGTCAGCAGCGCGCGCTCGGCAAGCGGCTCGGCGACCTCGACGTACAGGTGGCGGGCGTCGGCATCGTGCATCGCCGTGGTCACGTCCTCCCAGTGGTCGGCGAGCGCCGCCGGGATCTCCTCGGCGGCGGCGAGCACGATCGCGGTCCGCTCGCCGATCAGCTCCAGCGGCGCCCGGAACGAGTCGACCGGGAGCAGCTGCGGCGATGTCCGGGCGCTCGCCCTCCTCGCCGGCCGCCAGCTCGGCCAGCTCGCGGTGCTCGAGCGCCAGCTCGGCGGCCGGGTCGAGCTCGATCCGCTCGGCGTCGCCGAGCGAGCGCTGGGTGAAGGTCGAAAACCAGCGGATCGACTCGATCTCGTCGCCGAACAGCTCCAGCCGCGCGGCGCGATCCTCGGTCGCGCCGAAGACGTCGAGGATGTCGCCGCGGATCGAGAACTGGCCCCGGTCCTCGACCTGCTCGACCCGCTCATAGCCGGCCTCGACCAGCAGCTCGGCGACGTCGCCGAGGTCGATCTCCTCGCCCTTGTGCAGGGCGAAGCCCTCGGGGCGCAGCGAGGCGTCGGGAACCGCCTCGGCGAGCGCCACCGCGCTGGCGACGACGATCGCCGGTTCGTCGGTCTCGAGCGCCTGCAGGGCGCCGATCCGCAGCCCGACCAGGTGCGGCGGCGGCGCCAGGTGCGACTCGTAGCCGGTCCCGCGCGACGGGTAGTAGCGAACCCGGCGCGGCGCCAGATAGGCGCCGAGCGCGCGGGCGAGGTCGCGGGCGCCGACGTCGTCGGCGGCGACGACAAGCGCCGCCCGGTCGGCGAGCGCCTCCTCGGCGTCGAGCAGCGCCGCCAGCAGATAGGGCCGGATCGGGCCGGAAGCGCGCAGGTCGACCGCCTCGCCGGCCCGGATCCGGGACGCGAGGCGTGAAATTCGCTCGTCGGCGAGCGCGATGTCGAGCAGGGCCCTGAGCAGTCGCGCGAGGTTAGCGGCGCGCGGCGGCGCACCAGGGGTCTGCCTGGGGCCGTGGGTAGGCTGCCAGCATGGGCTCGGGCGAGCGACGGATCGCGGCGCAGGTGCTGGCGATCCTGGCGGCCGTGGCCCTGCTCGGGGCGGTGGTCGTCGGTTACGCCAACGACACCTTCCTCGACGCCGACGAGTTCGCCCAGCGGGCGACCGCGGCGCTCGACGACGAGGCGGTCTCGTCGGAGATCGCGACCCGGGTCACCGACGACGTCGTGATCCAGGCGCGGGCCGACCTGGTCGCGTTCCGGCCGCTGATCGAGAGCGTCGTCGGCGGCCTGGTCAGCGGCAGCGTCTTCCAGTCCGTGTTCGAGAAGGGCGTCCGCGACGTCCACCGGGCGTTCTTCGAGCAGGACCAGAACACGGTGACGCTGACGCTCGGCGACATCGGCGCCGTGCTCAAGGGCGTCTTCCAGGCGCTGAAGCCGCAGATCTCCGAAGACATCCCGGCGAACATCGACGTCGACGTGCTCAACATCGACCCGCCGCCCTGGGTGGCCGACCTGGCGCGGGTCGCCGACGACGTCGTCCTCGTCGAGCTGATCCTGCTGGCGGTGGCGCTGGTGCTGATCGGTGGCTCGCTCTACCTCTCCCCCGACCGTCGGCGGACGGTCCTGCACATCGGGGTCTCGATCGTGATCCTCGGCGTCCTCGCCGTGGTCGCGCTGAGCGCGGTCAAGGCCGTCGTCCTCACCCACGTCGACGAGCAGGGCCTGCGCGACGCGGCCGAGGGCGTCTGGGACGCCTTCCTCGCCGACCTCTCGAAGACGCTCTACCTGTTCGCAGCCTGCGGCGCGGTGGTCGCCGCGGCGGCCTCGTCGCTGCTGCGCCCGGTCGACATCTTCGCCCCCCTGCGCGACGGCGTGCGAGCTGATCGCCAGGGTCCCCGAGCGGACCTGGACGCGGGTTGCGCGGGCGCTCGCCCTGATCGCGGTCGGGGTGCTGATCGTGCTCCGCCGCGACGCTTTCGTCGACCTGGTCGTCCTCCTGACCGGCCTCTACATCGCCTACGCCGGCGTCTCGGAGCTGATGCGCCTGACCCTGCCGTCCGAGGCGGCCGAGGCCGAGGCCGACCGCCGCGAGGGACGCCGGGCGCTGATCGCCTCCGGGGTGGCGGCCGCCGTGATCGTCATCGGCAGCGGCGTGTTCATCACCACCGGCGCGATCCGCGAGGCGCCGGCGGCGATCGAGACCCAGGGCTGCAACGGCTCCGAGGCGCTCTGCGACCAGCCGCTCGACCAGGTCGCCTTCGCCTCGACCCACAACGCGATGTCGGCGGCGACGAACCCCGACTGGCTCTTCGCCCAGCAGGAGAAGGGATTCGCCGATCAGCTGCACGACGGGATCCGCGGCCTGTTCATCGACGCCCACTACGGCACCCCGACCGCAGAGCGGCCGGATCAAGACCGACCTCTCCGACCTCGACGGCGCCGAGCGCGAGGCCTACGAGGCCGAGCTCGGGCCCGAGGCGCTGGACGCGGCGCTGCGGATCCGCGACCGGATCGTCAACTCACCCGAGACCGGCCCGCGCCAGGTCTATCTGTGCCACCGCTTCTGCGAGCTCGGCGCGGTCCCGATCCTGCGAGGCGTTTCGCCAGTACCGCGACTTCCTCGCCGCCAACCCCGACGAGGTGCTGGTGTTCGTGATCGAGGACTACGTGGCGCCCAGGGACATCGACAAGGCGGTGCGCGAGAGCGGGCTGATCGACTACGTCTACACCGGCCCGCTGGAGCCGCCGCTGCCGACCCTGCAGCAGATCATCGACTCGGGCGGGCGGGCGATCATGCTCTCGGAGAAGCACGACGGCGGCGACAAGGTCCCCTACTACCACCGCGCCTACGACTCGCTGCTGCAGGAGACGCCCTACTCGTTCCGCAAGCCGGCCGAGCTGACCAACCCGGGCATGCTCGAGGCAAGCTGCGTCGCCAATCGCGGCCCCAAGGACGCGCCCCTGTTCCTGGTCAACCACTGGATCGACACCTCGCCGGCGCCGAAGCCCTCGAACGCGGCGAAGGTGAATACCCGCGAGGCGCTGCTGGCGCGCGTCCACCACTGCGAGGCGCAACGCGGCCTGCTGGCGAACTTCCTCTCGGTCGACTTCTATCTCGAGGGCGACGTATTCGGCGCCGTCGACGAGCTCAACCAGGAGCGGATCGCGGCCCCCAAGCAGCCCTAGTCGCGACTCGGAAAGCCGCGCTCGCGGACGTACTCGACCTGGCCGTGGCCCTCGGCCTCGGATCGCCCCTCGACGTCGTCCCACTCGTGCAGCATCCGCTTCTGCGTCGCGACCGCCTCGGGCGGCAGCTCGGCGACCTGGCCGGCGAGCTGCAGCGCCGCCTCCTCGGTGCGCGGCGCCGAGACGACCTTGTGGACCAGGCCCCAGCGATAGGCCATGTCCGCGTCGACCTCCTTCGCGGTCAAGCAGCAGGTACTTGGCGATCGACAACCCGCAGAGGGTGACCAGGCGCGCCGGACCCACCGGGACGCCGAGCGCGGCGCCCGGAAAGCGCAGGCGCAGGTTCGAGCCGCCGACCCGCAGATCGCAGGCGACGGCGATCTCGGCACCGCCGCCGACGCAGGCGCCGTGACACGCCGCGACCGTCGGCTTCGGATAGCCGGTGAGCACGTCGTAGAGCTCCGCGAACAGCTGCATGCGCCGGATCCCGGCGGCCTCGTCGAGCTGCTCGCGGACGTCGGCGCCGGCGGAGAGGCCCATGTGGTCGGTCGAGGAGACGACCAGGGCGCGGACCTCGTCGTCGTCGCGGGCCGCCGCCAGGTGGGCGAGCAGCTCCTCGAGCATCTGGGTGTTGATCGCGTTGCGCGCGTCGGGGCGGTCGAGGCGCAGCAGGGCGACGCGGTCGGCCACGTCGTAGGTGGTCAGCGGCTCACTCATCGTCGGGATTCTCCGCGATCCGCTCGATCAGCCGCTCGGTCTCGTCGGCCGCCGCCTCGATCAGCGCGCTGACCTCGTCGTCGGGCTCGGTGAAGCGGCCGAGCACGTGGGCGGAGACGATCTCCGGGTCGGTCGAGTCGGGGCGCCCGACCCCGGTTCTGACCCTCCAGAAGTCGTTGCTGTTGCCGAACCCGTCGCGCAGGCTCTTGAGCCCGTTGTGGCCGGCGGCCCCGCCGCCGTGCTTGGCCCTGATCTCGCCGAACGGGAGGTCGATCTCGTCGTGGATCGCGATCACCCGCTCGAGCGGGATCCGCATCTGCCCCCGGGCCGGGCCGGCCGCGCGGCCGGACTCGTTCATGTAGGTCTGCGGGGTGAGCAGGGCGACCCGCGGCCCGCCGGGGCGAATCCGCCCCTCGGCGATCCGAGCGCCGTACTTGCTCTTCGCGGCGCCCAGGTCCCAGCGGCTCGCGAGCAGCTCGGCGACCTGGAAGCCGACGTTGTGACGGGTGCGCGCGTATTGCGCGCCGGGGTTGCCGAGCCCGATGACCAGAAAGCGGTCGCCCTGCTCCTCCGAGCGGCGACCGAACAGGCGCAGGGCTACTCCTCGGAGGAGTCGCCGGAGTCCGAGTCGCCGGCGTCGCCGCCGCCCTCGGGGGCCTCGCCCTCGGCCGCGGGCTCCTCGCCCTCGATCGGCTCGCCGTCCTCGCCGACCAGCGCGGCCTCCTCCTCGAGCTCGGGCTCGGGCTCTTCCTCGACCCGAGGCGGGGACAGGGTCGCGATCGTGACCTCGTCGGCGCTCTGGTCCTCGCCGAGCGCGAACTCGACGCCCTCGGGGGCGATCAGGGCGCTGAGCTGAAGCGTGTCGCCGATCTCCATGCCGGAGACGTCGGCCGGGATCGACTCCGGGATCGCGGTCGGCAGGGCCGTGATCGTGACCTCGTGGGTGACGTGCTCGAGGACGCCGCCCTCCTTGATGCCGGGCGCCTCCTCGGTGCCGACGAGCTCGATCGCGACGTCGGCCTCGATCTCCTCGAGCAGGTTGACCTCCTGCAGGTCGAGGTGGACCAGGTTGCCGCGAACCGGGTGGCGCTGCTGCTCCTTGATCACCGCCGGGACCGCCGCCGAGCCCTCGATCTCGACGTCGATCAGGGCGCCGCCGTGGACGAGCACGTTGCGGATCTCGCGCTCGCCGACCTGGAACGGGCGCGCCTCGGAGCCGCCGCCGTAGATCACGCCGGGGACGAAGCCGTCGCGGCGCAGGCGGCGGCTGGTCCGCGAACCGAAGTCGGTCCGGGCCTGGGCCTTGAGGGTGACGCGGTCGGAAGCCATGCGGCGGCTGAGGATAGAGAACCCCGGTCGGGGTTTCTCAGGAAGCGCAGCGGGTGCCGTCGGCGGCGACGCCGGAGCCGTCGCAGCGCATCACCTTCGGCGGCTGCCAGCCGCTCCCGTCGAGGATCCCCGCCCGCGCCTCGGCCGGCTCGTAGAAGCGCCAGATCAGCCGGAAGCCGCCGCCGTCGGACGGCGAGGGCAGCCAGTTCTGGGTCTGCTGGGGATCCGAGGGCTGGTTCGACTGCACGTAGATGTCGAGCGAGCCGTCGGGGTTGTAGTGGAGGTCGGAGCGGTTGTTGATCAGATAGCGGTCGAGCGGGTTCGGGACCAGGAAGACGTTGGCGTCGTACATGGTCACCGACCAGAACTGCTTCGCCGGGATCGGCAGGTGATCGGCGGGGATGTGGAGGACGTAACGCGAGCTGCCGGTGAGCGGGCTCAGGTCGTAGGCGGTCTGGGTGAAGGCGTAGATCGCGATCCTCGGCTTCAGCGCCCCGACGCCAACCTTGTCGGTCATCGCCCGCAGCGTGTAGTCGGTCCCGTAGTTGCCGATGTTGCCGATCAGGTAGCCGTTGTGGAGGGCGAAGTCGGCGACGTAGTGCTTGGCGATCTCCGCCTGGACGTTGGCCGGGCCCTGGGTGACCGCATCGCGCATCCCCTGCAGGGTGTCGGCGCTGAGCGAGGTGTTGGTCGCCGGGTCGAGCCCGGGGCCGACCCCGATCGCGGTCAGCTCTTGCAGCAGCGGGTCGTCGGCCGCCGGCGGCGGGAACTTCTTCATCTGCTTGCCGAGCGCGGTGTAGAAGGCCAGCGGGTCCTCACCGGCCCCGAAGCCGGCGATCGGAGGATGGTCGACGGTCGTGTCGACCGGCTTGATCACCGGCGGCGCGTAGTCGGTGCCGAACGTCTTCAGCGGCTGCAGGCCGTATTTGGACTGGATCTTGTTCACCCGCTTGGTGTCGGCCTCGTCCTTGATGTAGGTGCGACCGATCATCCAGACGCGGTTGTAGGGCGACTTCACCTTGGTCACCCCGCGGGGCAGCTTGCCGTCGAACCCGGGCCCGACGATCGCGAAGTCGCCGCCGTCCTGCTGGCCGGTGATCGTGCCGATGTTGCGGAAGTTCTCGGTCCACGGCGAGACCAGCTCGAAGACGTAGAAGCGGTGCATCTTCGGCACGTGCAGGATCTGCGGCTGGCGCTTGAGGTCGAGCCAGGCGATCGAGTAGAGCGTGTCGTGGTTGGGGGCGACGACGTCGCGGTTCTCGGGCTTGGCGAGCGCGTCAGCGTGGCTGAACTGGTTGACGGGCGCGTCGCCGGCGTGGTCGGGCTTCGAGACGCTGGTGTTGGTGCGGAAGATCCGGTCGGTATCGACGATCGGGATCCCGTACTCGTAGGCCTTCGACCCGAGCGCGTAGCCCTGGTCGTAGTCCGACTGGGCATCGGCGTGCGCGAGCGGCGCCGCAGCACCCAGGCAGAGGGCGGCGCAGAGCAGTGCCGTGACCATCCGTGGCATACGCCGCTCCTCCGAGAACTCGCGTTGCGAGCGTATCCGAGTCCGCGTGTTCGGCGCCGCCCGTGGGTACGCTGGCGCGGTGGCCGGCGACGAGAGGAAGATCCCGAAGGGCCGCGTGCGGCGCTCGGCGAAGCTGGGCACGGCGGTGGGGGGCCAGGCGGCGCGCTACGCCGGCACCAGGGCCGCGGGCGTCGCGCGCTCGAAGGACGGCGCCGAGGAGAAGCTCGAGGCGCGCCACCTGGAGACGGCGCTGAAGATGGTCCGCACGCTCGGCGAGATGAAGGGCGCGGCGATGAAGATCGGCCAGCTCGCCTCGTTCGTCGACACCGAGTTCCTGCCGCCCGAGTACGCCGAGATCTACCAGGAGGAGCTGGCGAAGCTGCGCACGTCGGCGCCGCCGATGCCGTGGGAGCGGGTCTCGAAGGTGATCGAGGAGGAGTACGGCGAGCCGGTTCACGAGCACTTCTCGCACTTCGAGCCCGACGCCTTCGCCGCCGCCTCGATCGGCCAGGTGCACCGGGCGACCCTGCTCGACGGCCGCACGGTGGCGGTCAAGATCCAGTACCCGGGGGTCGCCGAGGCCCTGGAGTCGGACATGCGCAACGCCGGCATCCTGGTGCGGCTGGCACGGGCGCTGGCGCCGGGGCTGGACGCGAAGTCGGTCGCCGAGGAGCTCAAGGAGCGGGTGCTCGAGGAGCTCGACTACGAGTACGAGGCGCAGAACCAGCGCGCCTTCGCCCGCGCCTACCGCGATCACCCGTTCATCTACGTCCCCGACGTGATCACGCGGCTGTCGCGCCGCCGGGTGCTGGTCACCGAATACGTCGAGGGAATCGGGTTCGAGCGGGTCAAGGAGCTCGACCAGCAGCAGCGCGACCGCTTCGGCGAGATCGTCTTTCGCTTCTGCTTCGGCTCGATCTACCACCTGCACCACTTCAACGCCGACTCGCACCCGGGCAACTACCTGCTGATGGAGGACGGCCGGGTCGCCTTCCTCGACTTCGGGATGACCAAGAAGCTCGACCGCGAGCAGATCGAGCTCGAGCAGGTCGCCTTCGACGCGGCGGTCCGCAAGGACTCCGAGCAGCTACGCCAGCGGTTGCACGACCTCGGCTTCATCCGCAAGCCGACCAAGCTCGACGCCGACGTGTTGATGGACCACGTGATGCTGGTCGGCGGCTGGTACATGGAGGACCGCACCTACCGGGTCTCGTCGCGGCGGGTGATGAAGATCATCGAGTCGGCGTCGGACCCGCGCTCGGAGTACTTCCAGGTGATGCGGCGCGAGAACATCCCCGCCGACGAGCTGATGGGCCGGCGGATGGAGATCGGCCTGATCGCCGTGCTCGCCCAACTCGGCGCCGAGCGCAACTGGCACCGGATCATGCGCGAGTGGATCTACGGGGACGACCCCGAGACCGAGCTCGGCCGCGAGGAGTGGGACTACTTCGAGACCCGGGGCGTCAAGCAGATCCCGCTGATCTCGGAACCCTGACGCTGCGGATCGCGATGATCAGCCCGACCAGGGCGATCGCGGAGACGACCCGGAGGCTGAATTGGACGCCGGTGACGAACGAGTCCCTGACCACGTCCAGGACCTTGTCGGCGACCGAGACGTCGAACTGGTGGAAGGCGGCCTCGCCCGGCTCGGTCCCGGCGAGCACGCCGTGGATCACCCCCGCCTGGTCGCCGGTCATCTGCAGGCCCTCCGCGTGCGCCTTGCTGACCACGGCGTCCTCGGACCGGGTTGTGAACAGTGCCGTGGTCAGGCCGAGCCCGACCGCGCCGCCGGCGATCTGGAACATGTAGGTGATCCCGCCGGCGAGGCTGGAGCGCGAGGCGTCGAGCATCGTCACCGCGGCGGTGGTGATCGACGGGTAGAAGAACCCGGCCCCGATCCCGACCAGCACGAGGCCCGGAACGACGACCGCATAGCTGGAACCGGCGCCGAAGAACGAGACGACCAACGGCCCGACGGCGAGCAGCGCGGTCCCGGCGATGATCACCCGCCGGCCGCCGAGGCGGTCGTAGAGGCGGCCGGTGATGAAGGCGACGACCGCGAACAGGGCGAGCATCGGCAGCATCCCGAAGCCGGCCTTGAGCGCCGAGAAGCCGAGCACCTTCTCGAGCATCTGCGGGACGTAGAGGATGATCGAGAAGAAGACCGCCGACAGCATCAGCACGGTCAGGCAGGCGGCGCGGAAGCTGCGGTTGGAGATCACGTCGGGCGGGATCAGCGCCGCCTCGCCGACCCGGCGCTCGATCCGCAGGAAGGCGACCAGCAGGGCGACGCCGAGCGCGAACATCGCCAGCACGCGGATGTCGGTCCAGCCCCAGTCGACGGCCTGATCGAGGCCGAGCAGGATCGCCACCAGGCCGCCCGAGACGGTGGCGATCCCGGCGTAGTCGATCCGGCGCTCGGTCGCTTCGACCGGCGGCTGGTGGACGAACTTGGCGGTCGCCAGGGTGGCGAACAGGGCGATCGGCAGGTTGACCCAGAAGATCGCCCGCCAGCTGAACTCGTCGGTCAGCACCCCGCCGAGCAGCGGCCCGATCGCGTTGCCGATCCCGGCGATGCCGAGCACCAGGCCGCCGGCGAGGCCGGCGCGCTCGGCCGGCAGGGCGGCGAACGTCATCCCGAGCACGGCGGGCCACATCAGCGCGCCGCCGATGCCCATCCCGACCCGGGCGCCGATCAGGACGTCGGCGCTCGGGGCGAGCGCGCCGAGCGCCGAGAAGGCGGCGAAGAAGGCGGTGCCGATGAAGAAGATCTTCCGCCGGCCGAGCATGTCCGCGAGCCGGCCGCCGGTCACCAGGCCCATGCCGAAGACGAGCACGTAGGCGTTGACCGTCCACTGGATCGTGCCGACGTCGACGTCGAAGTCCTGCTCCATCGCCGGCAGGGCGACGTTGAGCGCGGTGAAGTCGTTGGCGATCACGATCACGCCAAGCCCCATCGCGAAGAGGGCAAGTTTCGTCCCTCTGTCCAGGGCTTGAGGGGCCGCCATCGAATTGGACTCTATTGGCGCCTAACGGACGCCGATATACGCTGCGACAGACGTCCAAAGCCGAAGGAGAGACACCGATGAGCAGGTTCAAGCAGGGCTGGGAGCTGACCAAGAAGAGCTGGGCGCTGCTGCGCTCCCACAAGGAGCTTTTCCGGTTCCCGATCTACGGCGGGGTGCTGGCGATCGTGATCGTGCTGGTCACCGTCGGGCCGGGCATCTATCTGATCGACGACGGGACCACCGTCCCGGGCGCGATCCTGGTCGCGATCGGCCTCTATCTGTCCTCGTTCGTCGCCGTCTACTTCGGCGTCGCGCTGGCGGCGACCGCGGACAAGATCTTCCGCGGCGAGCAGGCGACGATCGCCGACGGCTTCGAGGTCGCCCGCTCGCGGATCGGCGCGATCGCCGGCTGGGCGGCGCTGGCGGCGCTGGTCGGGACGCTGATTTCGCTGATCCAGTCGAGCGGCTCGATCGGCGAGGCGATCATCGGCACGCTGATCGGGGCGGCGTGGAGCCTGATCACGTTCATGGCGGTTCCGGTGATCACCTTCGAGGGCACCGGTCCGTGGGCGACGCTGAAGCGCTCGACGAAGATCTTCAAGGACCGCTGGGCCGGCCAGGTGACCGGCAACGTCGCGATCGGCGGCATCGTCGGCCTGCTCGGCGTTCTGCCCGCGGTGATCCTGGTCGCCGCCGGCGTCTACCTGTGGGTCTCCGACGATGGCGCCGGGGTGCAGACGGGCGCCGCGGCGCTGATCATCGTCGGCGTGATGCTGTTCGTGGTCTCGACCCTGATCATCCAGGCGATGCGCGGCGTCTTCGGGGTCGCCCTGTACCGCTTCGCCACCGGCGGCGAGCTGACCACCGGCTTCACCCAGGCCGATCTGGAGTCCGCGGTAAAGACGAAGCCGGCCTGAACAACTCGCGCCACGTCCTCGGCTTCGCCTCCGGGCGTGCGCGTCTAGTCCAATAACCGGGGGTCGTTGGTGCAGATGCCGTCGACCCCGATCCGCTGGAGCCGGGTGACGCGGTCGGCGTCGTCGACGGTCCAGGCGATCACCTGAACGCCGGCGTCGTGGGCGGCGGCGACCGTCCGGGCGGTGATCAGCGGGTGGTAGATCCACACGGCCCAGACGCCGAGCTGCGGCGCGCGGCGGCGGACCAGCGACGGCAGGCGGGTGCGAAGCGAGGCGGAGCCGGCGATGAACACCGGGCGCAGCCAGGGGCTCGCCGACCAGTCGCGGCTCACCTTCGGCAGCGTCCAGCCGCGCTCGAGGTCGGGTGCGTGGTCGCGCAGGTACTCGAGCGAGCCGATTTCCATCGTCGAGACCATCGCCCGCGCGGTCAGCCCGCGCTCGGCGACGGCCGCCACGACCTCGTCCTCACGGCCGGCGACCTTGAGGTCGAGGTCGAAGCGCAACCCGTCGAGCGGCGGCGCGGCGAGCGCGTCGAGCGCCTCGGCAAGGGTCATCGGCTCGCGGCGGGCGGCGTCGCCCCAATCATGCGCGATGAGCAGCGGCTCGGTTGCGGCCGCCGGCCCGGCCGGCGCCTTGCGCCAGTCCTCGGCGCGGTCGAAGTCCGAGCGCGGGCGCAGGACGTCGAGCTCGATCGCATCGACGCCCGCCTCGGCGGCGGCGGCGAAGCTCTCCAGGGTGTTGCCCTGGACGAGCGCGTCGGCGCCCTTGTGGCCGATCCTCAGCATCGCGGCAGCGTAGCCACGGCGGTCAGCCGCAACCGGCGCGCACAACCCGTTTAGCTCAGGCGGACGTGTCGTATGGGCGAACCGTCTTGATGTGAGCGGCGTTGATCCGACGCTCCCGACCGCCAGGGCCATGCACGCGGATCAACGGGACGCGTCCCGTGCGCAGGTCGCCGATTGCCCGATCAATCTCGTCAACGGTGTCTTGTACCTCCAGCTCGTCGCCGTCGATGAATTCGATCACCGATTCGATTTGCCCTGCCACGACTCCGACCCTACACGGGGGCTGGGCGCCCCCTCGATTAGGCTCAAGCGGCGACGGGCAATCGAGGACGTGCCGTGAACTCAACCGAGGAGCAAGAAGCAGCTCGCAGGAACCTTCTGATGGCCGGCGAACGGACCGAGCTTGCCTGGTGGCGCACAGGGCTCGCGGCCCTCGCGGTCGCCGTTGGGATCGGACGCTTGGCGCCCGAGCTCCAGGCGTCCGGGGCAACCTGGCCTTACGTTGTCGTCGGTATCGGCTTCGCGCTATATGGGATCGCGCTCTTCACCCAGGGAACGTTTCGTGGACGCCAGGAGGCCGGTGCGTCTGGTGGGGAAAAGCACCCGATGGACTGGCGCACGGCAGCTCTCGCGGCGGCCGGCCCGGTGCTCGGGCTCGCAATCATCGGTCTCATAGCGCTGCCGTGAGGGCCAAGCGCGAGGACTCGGATTTCCAAGGCTCGGCCGTCGGTCTGCGCTAGAAGAGCTGGTTTTGCCGCCCCCGTCTGGCCTAATCGACTCGATTCCGGAATTCCCTGCTAATCGTGGGAATCGGGCCACGTGGCCGTCTCGCTGAGACGTCCCAATTCCGGTTATTCCGGCCCCGTTGGGTTGCAATCGGGTTGCAGTTTTCAGTGTCCCGGACCCGTGGCATGATCGCGCCCTGTGACGCCGCCAAAGACGCTGAGAGCCGAGCTCGTAGCTGCGCGGCGCTCGGGTATCGACTTCGGCGCGGCGTGGTCAGCGGCGCTCACAGCGGCTCTACGGCGTTGTGACGAGCGGGGCGGAGTGGGCACTGGCCCTGGCCGACACTCAAGCGGCGTGGTCGGCCGCGTATCTCGCCGAGCCGGCGGGGCGGGCTGAGCGGGCGCTGGCCCTGGTTGGATCTGACCCCGAGCGAACCGTTCCTATCGACGGCCGGATCTGCGGCGTTTGCGGTGAACCGCTCGAGCCCACCCCGGCACCGCGCCGCTCGTTTCTGCTCTCGCGTGTGCCAGCGGGCGGCTCATGGCCGGCGCGCAGCGGCGTAGCGGCGAAATCTCAATTTAGGGCGCGAACGTGCCCTCACCGTCGCACGCTTCGCAGGTCAGCGCTATGCCGTCGTGCCCGTCTATGGGCTCGTCGAACGCCCTCCAGCGCTCGCCGGACCCGTCGCAGATGGGGCACTCCCAACCGAGTACTCGCGCGAGCGACAACTCGGCCCACGGCTCGCCGGGAAACCGGCCGAACCGACTCGGAAGGTCCTCCAAGTTGTCATCGGCGGCAATGTGAATCAACCTCTCCCGGGCGCTCGGGTACCACGCTTTTTTTGCGTCTTTCTTGGCGCGAGCCCGAAGCGCGCTTCGCAGGTACCACTGGAATTCGTGCTCAGCCTCGGCTCGGGCAGCCTCGAGACTTTTTTTCTGGCCGCGCTTACGTTTGGACTGAGCTGCGAGCCATGCGCGGTGTTGGGCTCGACCAACATGGGCGCGCTCGTACTCGTAGAGGACGGCCTCTACCGCCTCGGCTTGCTCGACCTCCGAGAGTTCCTTGAACCGGCGCACCGGGCGACTCTATGACGAAACACTCGCGGGGCCGCCCTGGACGGTGCGGTCCCGCCCACGACGCGCTAGGCGGCGGTCTATTCGTCCACATGCAGCAAAAACGGCGCTGGCGGTCGTTGATCGACCAGTAGGCGGGAACGCGCCAAACCCAGTCGGTGTCTCAGGTGCCACCGGCCGCGGCGAGTCCCTGTCGGGAGACGGATTGTTGGGTCCTTCCCTCGGTCCGGTCCGTCTCCCTGCCGGCTTCCGTTTCCGTCGCCCAGCGGCGTCGTTTTGTGAGCCGCGCTGGGCGGCGAGCTTTGGGCGCATATGCAGCAAAAACACGCCGCAGGAGTACCGTAGTTAGGCGGGAACCGCCCCCAAACGGCCGGTATCCCCTTACCTATCGGCCCTGGGGCGCGACCCGTCAGTTGGGAGACGGATCGGTGTTACCCCCCGATCGGTCCGTCTCCCTGTTCGTTTCTGGTCATGCCGCCACCCAGGCAGGTGCAGGACGGGGGCGGCGCGGGGGTAAACGTCGTTCAGATTCTGGGCCGACCGCGACCATCTGGGACGTCGATGTGGCGGTCCGAGCCCGCGTAGTCGACCTCATTCATCCTTCCGCCGCGAATAGCGGCGTCCTTGGCTGCCAGCTTCTCGACCTTCCGCGCTCGCTTATCGTTCCGGCGCTTCCGTCGATCCTCCCGCCACTGTGCGAACGCACTCATGGTGAGCCCCTTCTCGGTGGTTGGCCCTCCGACCGTATCCGGTGGCGTCCGGGGGGTCAATGGACGGCGGTAACGGCGATTCGTCAACTCGGCCCCCACAACGCGCTAGACGGTGGTCCCGGGCGTCCGTGGTGACAAAAACGGCCCCTAGCAGCCGTTATTGCAATGCCGGAGGGACGGGCCGTCCATGAGGTTCGTCCCTCCGCGTCCAAAACCTTAACGGCCGTCCCCTGGAGTTGGAAGAATCGCATTTGGCTGCACGTTTGCCACTCGTGAACGCGATGACGTGTCACCACTGCGGCGCTCCGGTCGAGCCGGAGAGCTTCGACCTGCAGTGCTGGGTGGCGCTCGACGACCGCGAGGACGGCTGGGCGCTCTATGTCTGCCCGGCCTGCCAGACGGCTCGGGCTACCTGTCAGGCGGCGGTGGGAGAGGTTGCGGAGGTCCGAGAACTTCGCGGGTGACAGCGCCCAGGGATTCCCCCAGGCGTCACGTAAGCCGCCTCGCAAACGCGCCGGTGGAGCTCGACAGCGGCCTCGTCGGTGTGCTCGATGCCGGTGTTGATGTCCCGCCACCGGCGGCGCTCGCCAAGGGCGGCAATTTCCTCGTCATAGATCAGGTCGAGCTCGGCGCGGCGTAAGGACGCCGAGCGAGCACTGACCGAGATCCTCGGCCAGCTGGACTCGGCTTCCTACGTGGAACCGGGGAAGCTGACCGTCAAGCGGTTTTTGACCGACGAGTGGTTGCCAACGGTCGAGCGCACCTTGCGGGCCCTGAGCTATACGCAGTACGAGCAGGTAGTCCGGCTGCGGATCGTTCCCAACCTCGGCCATGTGCGGCTGCAGACACTCTCTCAGCGGGCCACGTCAACGCGGCCTATGCGCAGCTCGAGCGCGACGGGCTTTCGCCGTCCTCGCGGCGCCTTGCCCATGCGGTCCTACACCGCGCCCTGCGAGACGGGGTGAAGTGGGGCCGGGTTACCCGCAACGCCGCGGCCGCGGCCGACCCGCCGAGCAGGGGCACAAGCCGAGCGAGCGCGTGGACGGCTGCCGAGCTTCGCCGCTTCCTCGACCAGGTCGCCGACGACCGGCTCTTTGCGTTGTGGCGACTGGCGGCAACCACCGGAATGCGTAGAGGAGAGCTCGCCGGGCTGACCTGGCGCTGTCTCGACCTCGACGGCGCCCGGCTCGAGGTCTCCCAGCAGCTTGTCCCGACCCGGGGGCGGCGTCAGCTTCGGCCCGCCGAAGTCGGCGCGTTCACGGCGCACGATCGCGCTCGATCCCGAGACGGTGGACGCGCTTCGCCGCCACCGTGAGACGCAGCTGCTCGAGCGCGACCTCGCCAGCGTGTCTACGTCGACCAGGACCTCGTCTTTGCCGACGAGCTCGGCGGCTCGATTCACCCGCAGCGGCTGAGCGAGTGGTTCAAACGCCACCGCAAGGCGGCCGGGATTCCGACCGGGACATTGCACGTCTTGCGACACACGGCCGCGACCTTGGCGCTGACCAACGGCGTCCCGCTGCATATCGTCGCGGCGAGGCTCGGCGACGACCCCAAGACGCTGATCTCGACCTATGCCCATTTGCTGCCGCAGAGCGACGAGCTGGCGGCCGAGCGGATGGCGGCGGCGCTAAATGACTGACCAGGAAGCGAGCATGGACGAGCGCAGAATCGTGATGTACATGGACATCACGGAAACGCCACCGGACCTCGAGGTTGGCGAGGTTCTCCCGGTGATTCGTGGCGGCGGGCCTCGCGACGGTGAGCTGATCGGGATGGCGACGGTTATCAGCACCGACGACGGCGTCGGTATCCACGTCGAACCCTCAGACGATCACGCCGGGTAGCAATCGGGTTGCAGTTTGGCCCGAAACCCGCATGGCTATGCGGGTGGGGCTAGAAGAGCTGGTTCTCGCCGGCGAAGATCTCCGAGACGGAGTCGTCGGCGAAGATCCGGCGGATCGAGTCGGCGAGCGTCTGCGCCGCGGAGAGCTGGGTGATGTTGTCGGGCGCCCCGGGGCGCAACGGGATCGTGTCGGTGACCACGATCCGCTCGATCCCCGAGTTCTCATAGGCGAGCCGCTCGTAGGCGGGGCCCGAGAACAGGCCGTGGGTGGCGCAGGCGATCACGCTCGCGGCGCCCTCGTCGAGGACGGTCTTCGCGGCGGCGGTGAGGGTGCCGGCGGTGTCGATCATGTCGTCGACCAGGACCGCTGTCTTGCCCTCGACCTCGCCGACCACGTAGCCGGTCTGGGCGACGTTGTGCTCCGGGCGTTCCTTCTCCATCACCGCCCAATGGACGCCGACCTTGCGGGCGAAATTGCGCGCCACCTTGACCCGGCCGGCGTCCGGCGAGACGATCACCAGGTCGTTCTCCCAGGCCTGGTCCATGAAGTACTGGGTCAGCATCGGCATCGCGGTCATGTGGTCGACCGGCTTGGAGAAGAAGCCCTGAACCTGGCCGGAATGCAGGTCCATGGTCAGGACGCGGTCGACGCCGACCGCCTCAAGGCACTGGGCGACGACGCGGGCGGAGATCGGCTCGCGCGGGGCGGACTTCTTGTCCTGGCGCGAGTAGCCGTACCAGGGCAGCACGGCGATGATCCGGTGCGCCGAGGCGCCCTTGGCGGCGTCGACCATGACCAGCAGCTCGAGCAGGGCGTCATTGGGGGTCATCCCCTCGGCCTTGTTGGCGGCGGTCGACTGGACCAGGAAGATGTCGGCGCCGCGGATCGACTCCTGGTAGCGGCAGTAGACCTCGCCGTCGGCGAAGGTGCGCAGGTCGACCTGGCCGAGGTCGACGTCGAGGCGGCCGGCGATCTTCGCCGCCAGCTCCATCGACGCGCGCCCGCCGAAGACCATCAGGCGCTTGGTGTAGTCCTGCGCGATCGAGCTCACCGTCTGCGGGTTCTCCTCGATGATGCTCATCTAGTCCGCCCCCTCGGCATCGGTCGCCTCGGCCTTTCGCTCCGCGTATCCCTCGATGTTCCGCTGGTCGTTCGACGAGATCCCGAGGGCTCCGTCGGGGACATCCTCGCGGATCACCGCACCGGCGCCAGTGTAAGCGCCGTCGCCGACACTGACCGGGGCGACGAGCGAGTTGTTGACGCCGATTCGCGCATCTTCCCCGATCTTCGTCCGGTGCTTTTGGCGGCCGTCGTAGTTGGCGATGATGCTGCCGGCCCCGAAGTTGGCGCGGGGGCCGACCTCGGCGTCGCCGACGTAGGCGAGGTGGGGGACCTTGGCCCCCTCGCCGATGGTCGAGTTCTTGACCTCGACGAAGGCTCCGGCCTTGGCGCCCTGGCCGACGTCGGCATCGGGGCGCAGATGGGCGAACGGGCCGACGTTGGCGAGGTTGCCGACCGCGGCGCCGTGGACGTAGGAGTGGACGACGCGCGCCTGCTCGCCGACCCTGGCGTCGATCAGGGTCGAGTGCGGGCCGATGATCGAGTCGGCGCCGACGCTGGTCGCGCCGCGCAGGGTGGTGGCGGGCTCGATCGTCACGTCGGCGGCGATCTCGACGTCGGCGTCGATCCAGGTCGACTCGGGGTCGATCACGGTGACCCCGGCGAGCATGTGACGGTGAAGGATCTGGCGGCGCGCCTCGGCGGTGGCGGCGGCGAGGTCGGCGCGGGTGTTGACGCCGAGGTTGACGTTCGGGTCGGTGGCGAGGTGGGCGACGACGCGGCGGCCCGCGCGCCGGAGCATCGGCAGCACGTCGCCGACGTAGTACTCGCCGGCGGCGTTGTCGTTGGTGAGGTGGTCGAGCGCCTCCACCAGCGGCTCGGCGTCGAAGACGTAGGTGCCGGTGTTGATCTCGCGGATAGCGAGCACGTCGGGGGCGACCTCGTCCGGGTTCTTGGTCTCGACGATCCGCTCGATGTCGCCGTCGGCGTCGCGGACGATGCGGCCGTAGGCGCCGGGGTCGTCGAGCTCGACCGTCATCACCGTGGCGCCGGCACCCGCGGCGCGGTGGGTCTCGAGCAGCTCGGCGACGATCTCGCCGGTGACCAGCGGGTGGTCGCCGGAGAGCACGACCACGGTCTCGGAGTCGCGGACGATGTCGTGGGCGGCGCGCACGGCGCCGCCGGTGCCGTCGGGCTCGGGCTGGATCACGATCTCGGTGCCGTCGGGCAGGCCCGGGGTCAGGTCGCGGTCGGGCGAGACGATCGCCGCGACGCGGTCAGCGCCCGCTTCGCGCGCGGCGAGCACCGGCCAGGCAACCATCGGCCGCCCGCAGACCGGGTGCAATACCTTGGGCAGCGAGGAGAGCATGCGCGTGCCCTCGCCGGCGGCCATGATCAGGACGGTCGGCCCGCTCACGCCCGGGATCGTAGAGGCGCGCGGTCAGGCCCGCGCGCGCCGAGCACGGTCGGCACGGCCCCGTTCATGCGGCCTCGTCTCGGCGGCGCTGGTTCGGCCAGGTCCTCGTCGGGATCTCGATCACGTCCGGGTCACGTCCCTCGGCCCGCGCCCGCTCACGCTCGTACTGGCGCACCCACTTGCGGATCGCGTTGTCGGAGACCCCGTACTTGCGACCCGTCGCGCTGTAGCCGAGGTCGCGAACCTCGCACACGAGTTGGTCGCAAGGCGGCCGCTCGACCTTGCGCGCGGCGGGGCGTACCGCCCCGGGCTGTCGAGGCCAGTGACTGCCGCAGGACACGGAGCAGTAGCGGTGGGTCCGGTACTTGGGGGTAAACGGCGAGCCGCAATGAAGGCACTGGCGCGACTCGAGCTCGGTCAGGTTCTTGCGCCCGCAGTGCGTCTCGAGGCCGGCAGCACAGTTCGGGCAGATGATCCGCAGGTTCCCAAGGCGATTGTCGTCGCGGACCCCATTGATGTGATCGATGATCAGGCTGATCCGGCGGCCGTTCCAGTTTTCGTCCTGACCGCAGAGCTCACACCGCCGTTCCTTCAGCCCGGCCTCGTATAGGCGCCTCTTCAGGTGGTAACGGCCGTAGGTCGAGCCGACGACCAGAATCTCTTCGAGTGGAACACGCCCTTTCTTGCTCCGCCGGCGCGACGCAGCGTGCGGGTCGAAGTGATCGACCGGGATGCCGATCGCCGCGACCCGCCGTTTTAGCGTCTTCCAGTTGCCGCCCGTGGGGCAATAGCCAAGCCTCCGCAGCGTCTCGGCCCACGAGAACGAAGCGGCGACCGCATCCCTGAGCTCATCCTCCGTGTATCTCGGCGGCGTCCCGCGCTGGCCACGGTGGTCGCTGAGGTGAGCCGTGGAGACGCCCCACCGTTCGGCCCATTTCCGGATCGTGGCGATCGTCTTGCCGTGGTAGGCGTAGCCAAGGGCATCGAGTACGTCGGCCCAGCAGAGGGCTCCATCGATGGCTTCCGCCAGCTCGTCCCGACTCACTCGCAGACTCCACGGCACGAACATATGTTCGTGTATGGGTCGGACGGAACCGTGGCTTAGAATCGCCTCGAAGTAGTGCAATCCGGGATGGTGTAGCTGGCAGCACTCCTCGTTTTGGTCGAGGCAGCCGGGGTTCGAACCCTCGTCCCGGAGCTCTTGCTATTGCACTACTCCTCGGTCTTGCGCCTGACCTTCGCCCGGCCGGCCTCGGTGCCGGGCTCGGTGGCCGGGCCGCGGGGCGGTGGGATGCCGAGGACGCGCATCGCCTTGAGCCCGAGGCCGAGCTTCTCGCGGCCCTCGGTCGAGGTGATGTCGTGGCCACAGAGCTCCTTCACCCGCTCGAGCCGGTAGCGGACGGTGTGGCGGTGGGTGAACAGCTGGTCGGCGGTCGGGGTGACGTTGCCGTCGTTCTCCAGATAGGCCTCGATCGTGGTCACCAGGTCGGTCTCGTACTGGTCGTCGTAGGCCGACAGCGGCGCCACCGTCTCCTCGTAGAAGCGCTCGAGCTCGCCCGGGTCCTCGCTCATCGCCGGCAGCAGCAGCCGGTAGGACCCCGTGTCCTCGAACGCGAGCACCTCGAGCCCGTCGGCCTCGGCGACGTTGGTCGCCAGCAGCGCCTCCTGGCCGGCCCGGTAGAGGTCGGCCGCATCGGCCACCCAGCGGCTGCGCGCCACGGTCAGGTGAAAGCCCGGCAGCGAGGCCCCGAGCTCGCGCGCCAGCCCCTGGGTCGCCCGCGCCAGCGGCGCCGCCTCATCCGCCGGCACGATCGCGCTCACCTCGGCGCGGTCGCCGAGCTCGCCCAGCCGGGCGATCGCACCCGGGCTCGCCGCCCGTAGCGCCCGCAGCGCGACCACCAGTACCCGCGCCCGCCAGTCGCCCGTCTGCGCCGCCCGCGGCGCGGCGCGGGCGAAGATCACCCCGGCGCCCTCCTCCACCCCGGTCCCGAGCTCGGCGGCGCGGGCGACGATGTCGCCGCGGTCCGTCACCCGGCGGGTGAGCAGTGCGTCGACGAACTCCCCCGCCGCCTCGTCGCTCGCCCATTCCGGCGCCCGCGAGCGTTCCAGCTCCAGCGCCAGCAGGGTCGAGACCATCCGCATCAGGGTCGCCGACGGATCGCCGCTGCGGCGCCGGTAGCGCAGCTCGCCGACCACCGCGTCGGCGACCCGCAGCTCGAGGATGTCGACGTCCCCCTCGCCGGCCAGCAGCTTGCTCTCCTCGGCCGACGACGACGCCGCGACCGCGAGCACGGCGCTCGAGCGGTCGATCAGGGCGACGCTGGCGCCCAGCGCCGCCGCCGCAGCGCGCGCCACCGCGGGCAGGCCGGCGCCCGACTCGATCGCCTCCGAGAGCGTCTCAAGCGCCCCCTCATCCCCACCCTTTGCAGGGGTTTTACGCGCTTTCGACTCCTGCGCCACAGGCGGATTCTAGGTGGGCGACTGAGAGGCAAGTGGGGCAAGGAAGCAGGGAGCGACGTGTGCTCCGCACACGAGCGACCGATGACGCCGCCCCGCGCCGCCTATCAGCCCCCGAACAGGTTGGTGATGTCGTCCCAGTAGTAGACGATCGCCACACCCACCGCGACGCCGATCGCGAGCAGGGCGACGAGGACGAAGACCGAGACCAGGATCGCGGTCACCTTCTCCCAGGTGCGGCCGAACGAACCGACCGCGGGCGCGAGGATCAGCATCCCGAATGCGAGCAGGCTGACCAGCCCCGCTGCGCCGAAGAGGATGTACTCGGTTCCGATCTTGGCCACAACCGGGATCACGTCGCCGCTGGATTCTGCCGCAACCGACCCAGATGGGTGACCACGAGGGCCACCGCGGCGCAGCCGGCGAAGGCTGCGAAGCCCAGCCCCCAGCCACCGCTGACGTCGCTGAGGTAGTGGACGCCCAGGTAGACGCGGCTGAGGCCGATCGCCGCCGTGAGCGCGAATCCGGTCGCGATCAGCGCCGTCCCGTAGCGCCACCCGGGTCGCACCCGGACGGCGACCGTCAGCGCCAGCCAGGCGAAGAACACCGAGTGCGCCGCGTGCCCGCTCGGGTACGCGGCGCCCTCGACATCGACCAATCCGCCGCCCGGCCGCGGCCGATCGACGATCTCCTTGATCACCGGCACCCCGATCAGGATGATCACCACCGCACCGATCAGGACCGCGAACTCGACCCAGCGGCCGCGCCAGGCGAGCACCCCGGCGACGATCACCGTCAGCGGCACCAGCACCGCGCTCGTGCCCAGGATCGTGAACGCCTTCGCCACGTCGGTCAGCCACGGCGCCCGCAGGGAGTCGACCGCGTCGATCGCCTGCGAGTCGCCCGGGGTCGGCCCGGCGTCGCCGGAGACGATCATCGCGTAGCCGATCAGCACGAACAGCGACACGGCGAGCACCGCGATCAGGCTCGTGAACTCGAGCCCGAGCCCGCCCGGGGTCAGCCGGTGCCAGGTGAACCGCAGCCACGGGAGCAGGCGCCGCAGGCCCGGCGTCCGCTCCAGCCGCGCCGCCACCTGCGCGCGGTTGTCCGGCTCGTGCAGGTAGCGCGAGACGACGACCGCGGCGACGATCACCGCGACCACCGCCCCGAATACCAATGCCCCCTTGCCGGCGATCTCGGTCGCCCGGTCGAGGCTCGCGGAGAGGAAGTAGCCGAGCAGGCAGAAGGCCGCCGCCCACAGGCCGGTGCCGAGCACGCTGTACGGGACGAAGGCGCGATAGCGCATTCCCGAACTGCCGGCGATGAACGGCGCCAGCGCCCGGACCAGCCCGATGAACCGCCCGATCAGGATCGTCTTGCCGCCATGGCGGGCGAAGTAGCTCTCGACCTGCTCGAAGCGCTCGTGGGTGATCCGCACCTTCGGCCCGTGGCGGAGCACGAACTCCCGCCCCAGCCGCGAGCCGATGTAGAAGCTCGTCGTGTCGCCCGCCCAGGCGCAGAACCAGACGATCGCGATCGTGATCACGATCGACGTCTCGCCCTGGCCGGCGACCGCACCGCCCAGGATCACCGCCGTCTCGCCCGGGAACACCAGTCCGACGAACGCGCCCGTCTCCAGGAACGCGAGCGCGCCGACCAGGACGTAGGTCCAGTCGCCGAGCTTCTGCGAGAGGTCCTCGAGCAGCTGCTCGAAGTCGACGTCGGGGGCGAACAGCTGGAACGCGACCACCGCCGCGATCACCGCCGCCGCGATCGCGATCAGCCGCCAGCGCCCGTGCTTCTCTCCCTCGAGCTCCACGCCTGGACTGATTATCGGCGCCGCTGCGGCGCCGAGACGATCGCCCCCGCGTAACGCGGCGGCAGCGCCGCGGCGGCCGCGTCGGCGGCGGCCAGGTCGGCGAACAGGCCGACCGCCGTCGGCCCCGAGCCGGTGACCAGGGAGTGCGCGGCACCGGCCTCGTCGAGCGCCGCCAGCGCCTCGGCGATCGACGGCCGCAGCGAGATCGCCGCCTGGGCAAGGTCGTTGACGAGCAGCGCGGCGTAGTCGAGCGGCGACGCCCCGCCGCCGGCCGCGGCGCGCAGCCGCCCCTCGAGCTCCTCGAGCTCGGTGACCGGGCGCCCGATCCCGAGCGCGTCCGCCTCGGCGTAGACCTCGCGGGCGCCGAGCCCGGCCGGGTCGGCGATCATCACCACCCCGAACTCCCCCGGGTCGGGGAGCGGCTCGACCCGCTCCCCGGCCCCGCCGACCAGCGCCAGGCCGGGGTCGAGCTGCGAGGGCACGTCGGCGCCGAGCCCGGCCGCGATCTCCTCGAGCCCCTCGACCTCGCCCTCGGCGAGCCGCAGCAGCGCCGCGGCGTCGGCACTGCCGCCGCCGAGCCCGGCGGCGACCGGGATTCGCTTATCGATCTCGACCGACAGCGCCGGCCGCCGCCAGCCCCGCGCTCGCAGCGCCTCGCAGCGCGACGCCGACCAGGTTCGGCCCCTCGATCCCCGGGCAGATCAACTCGTCGACCGTCCCGTCGCCCTCCCGCTCGGAGACCTCGATCCGGTCGCCGAGCAACAGCGGGCAGAACAGCGAGCGCAGCTCGTGCAGCCCGTCGTCGCGAACCGGCCCCAGGTAGAGGCACAGGTTCAGCTTCGCCGGCGCCCGCAGGATCACTTCTGCGCCTCCGCCAGCGCCTCGGCCAGGGCCACGAACTGCTCCGGCTCGAGCCGCTCGGCCCGGGCGTCGGCGGGCAGCCCGAGCGCCTCGAGCGCCGCCCGCGCCGGCTCGCGCGAGCCCGGTCGCGCGTGCTCGAGCGAGCGGGCCAGGGACTTGCGCCGGTGGGCGAACGCGTCGCGGACCAGGCTCGCGACCGCCGGCGGCGCCGGCGGGCCGATCCGCCGCAGCCCGATCAACGCCGAGTCGACCCGCGGCCTGGGCGTGAACACGGCCCGGTCGACGGCCCGCAGCAACCGCACCTCGCAGCTGAGCTGGACGAGCACGCTCGGCGAGCCGTAGGTGCGGGAGCCGGGCGCCGCCCGCAGCCGGTCGGCGATCTCGCGCTGGACCATCAGGGTCCAGGTCTGCAGACCCGGAAGCTCGGCGATCGTCCGCAACAGCAGCGGGGTGGCGATCGAGTAGGGCAGGTTGGCGACCATCCGGTTCGGCGGCGGCTCGAGCGCCGCCAGATCGACCCGCATCGCGTCGCCGAAGTGGAGCTCGACGTTGCCGTGCTCGGCGGCGACCGCCTCCAGCGGCTCGCGCAGCCGCTGGTCGAGCTCGATCACGTGGACGCTCGCCACCCGCGGCGCCAGCTCGCCGGTCAGCGCCCCCTCTCCTCCGCCGACCTCGAGGACGACGTCGCCGGGTTCCAGCGAGGCCTCGCGGACGATCGCCCCCAGCAGGTTCGTGTCGGCGAGAAAGTTCTGGCCCAATCTCACCGGCCACCTCCTCGGCTTCGCCTCTGGGGGTGCCGGGTGGGAGTCACCATCCGAAGACGCGCGCGGCGTTCGCCTCCACGGTCGCCTCGAGCTCGGCGTAGCCGACCCCGCGCACCTCGGCCAGCGTCTCGGCCGTCGCGACCACGTTCGCCGGCTGATTGGGCTTCCCGCGCACCGTCTGCGGCGACAGGAACGGAGCGTCGGTCTCGACCAGCAGGAGGTCGTCGGGCACCTGGGCGGCCGCCTCGCGCAGCGTCTCGGACTTCGGGTAGGTGACGTTGCCGGCGAACGAGCAGTACCAGCCCCAGTCGGCGGCCTCGAAGGCGCGCTCGGCCGGGGCCGAGAAGCAGTGGAGGATCACGGTCACCCCGGTCGCCTCGGCCCTGAGGATCTGAAAGGTCTCGTACAGCGCCTCGCCGTCGGTGGTCGTACCGCCGTCCCGGACGTGGATCACCAGCGGCTTGTCCAGCCGCCGCGCGATCTCGATCTGGGACCGGAATGCGTGGCGCTGGTCCTCGACGCGGGGCGCGGTCGCGGTAGTAGTCGAGCCCGGTCTCGCCCACCGCCGCGACCCGCGGGTGGCGCGCGAGCTCCTCGATCCGCGCGGCGGCGTCGTCGTCGAAGCCCGCGGCCCCGTTCGGGTGGCGCCCGACCGCCGCGTAGACGCCCTCGTGCGCCTCGGCGGCGGCGATCGCCAGCTCGGACGCCGCCTCGTCGATGCCGACGGTCAGCATCCGCCGGACGCCCACCCTGGCCGCGTCGGCGACCAGCTCGGCGTCATCTGGCTCGCACAGACCCAGGTGGCAATGCGAGTCGATCATCCCGTCACCGCCTGCGGCTCGCCAACGCCGACCGCGAGCGGCTCGCCGTCCAGCGGCGCGCCGAACGTCCACGGCGGCGGGCCGATATCGCGGTTGGTGTCGAGCTGCACGTACCAGCGCGGCCCCTTGGCGGTCGCGACCAGGTCCATGTAGGACACGTCGGCAAGCGTCAGCCCGCGCTCCTCGCTGATCTCGGTGCCGATCAGCGCCGGGGCGTCCACCGGCACCTCCTCGGGGTCGAAGACGCCCTCGGCGGAGCCGGTTGCCGCGTCGACGGCGCCCGGGGTGAGGTGCAGGGTGACGATGCCCTCGCCGGCCGCGAGCTGGTCGTCGACCTGCTCCAGCGCCGGCCCCAGGTTCGCGGCCCGAAACAGCGAGTCGGGATCGTCGCCCGCCACCGATCCGGGCGCCGACGAGGAGCTCACCCCGGGCTCGACCGAGTCGTCCGGCAGGTCGGGGGCGAGGCTGTTCATCGCCGAGGAAGCCGAGGTAGAGGCCGAGCGCGATCGCCAGCCCGTGGACGACGAACGGGACGACGGGGAGGCCGCGCGACTCGGTCGCCATCAGCCGCCCGCCCGCAGGATCTTCGCCTTCAGGTCCTCGAACTCGGAATCGCTCAGGGTGCCCTCGCGGCGCATGCTGTCGATCACCGCGAGCCGGTCCACCGACGCGGCCGGCGCCGGGGTGGCGAACTGGCTCGCGGTCGCGGCCATCCGCGCGAAGGCGGGCCCGACCGGACCGACGCCGATCGCAGCGCCGCGAGTGCGAAGGCTGAGCGACAGCAGCCCGCCCGCCCCCATGATCAGCCCCATGAAGCCGACGATCAGCCCGCCGGCCTTGCCGCCCGGGCCGGGGTTGGCGTCCGGCCCCCAGACGGCCAGCAACGAGCCTGCGGCCAGCGACCAGAAGAGGCCGGTCCAAAACCAGATCACCACCGCCGCGCCCTGCGGCTCGCCGCCGCCGGGCGGCTTGCCGCGGGTCAGGTAGATGCCCGCGGCGACGAACAGCAGCAGGACCCCGCCGGTGAGGCCGAGCATCAGCCCGCCGATCCCGTCCGGGCATTGGCGCGCCGAGACATAGGGCCCGCCGCTGGCGCAGGTGCCGATCTGCAGCAGCTGGTTGACGCCGTACCCAACCACCACCCAGCAGAACGCGAACAGCGTCATCGCCACGAAGGTGCGGATGACGTAGCGCACCGCTAGTCCTCGAGCTTCGGGAACAGGGGCGGGATCCGCTCGATCCGCGCGCCGCCGCCGCGGGCGCCGAAGGCGTCGAGCTCGCGATTGCCCTCGGCGAGCGCATCGAGCAGCCGGCCGCTGGACTCGGGCATGTAGGGGTGCAGGAGCAGGGCGAGGAACCTGATCCCCTCGGCGAGGTTGTAGAGCACCGTGTCCAGCCGTTCGGCCTGCGAGTCGTCCTTCGCCAGCTCCCACGGCTTCGTCTCCTCGACGTAGGCGTTCAGCCGGCGCACCCGCGCCCAGATCTCCTCCAGCGCGCGCGAGATCTCGATCCGGTCGAGCAGCTCGCGAACCTCGCCGTCGAGCCCCGCCAGATCGAGGTCGGGGTCCGGCCGTGCGTCGGGGACCACCCCGTCGCGGTAGCGCTCGATCATCGCCAGCGTGCGCGAGGCGAGGTTGCCCCAATCGTTGGCGAGCTCGCTCTCGTAGCGGGCCTCGAAGCCGGCGGCCGAGACGCTCCCGTCCTGGCCGAAGGAGACCTCGCGCATGCAGTAGAAGCGCAGCGCGTCGGCGCCGAAGCGGTCGATCACCTGGTTCGGGTCGAGCACGTTGCCGAGCGACTTCGACATCTTCTTCTCGCCCATCAGCAGGAAGCCGTGGACGTAGACGTGCCGTGGCGGCTCGAGGCCGGCGGCGAGCAGGAAGGCAGGCCAGTAGACGGTGTGGAACTTGAGGATGTCCTTGGCGATCACGTGCAGGCTCGCGGGCCAGAAGCGATCGGTCAGGTCCTCGCCCTCGCGCGCGTACGAGAGCGCCGTGTAGTAGTTGAGCAGCGCGTCCCACCAGACGTACAGCACCTGCTCGGGATCCCACGGGACCGGGACGCCCCAGGAGAGCTCGGGGCGCGACAGCGAGACGTCCTGGAGGCCGCCCCTGATGAACGAGAGCGCCTCGTTGCGGCGAAACGACGGCTGGACGAAGTCCGGCTGCTCCTCGTAGAGGCGTTCGAGGTCGTCCTGGAACGCGGAGAGCTTGAAGAACCAGTTCTGCTGGCTCTCGCGCTCGAGCGGGATCTCGTGGATCAGGCAGGTGTTGTCGGGGCCGATCTCGGCCTCGGACTTGAAGTCGGCGCAGCGCGGGCAGTACCAGCCCTCGTAGAGGCCCTCGTAGACGTGCCCGTTGTCGTGGACCCGCTGGACGACCTCCTGGACCCGGGCCTGGTGCTCGGCGTCGGTGGTCCGGATGAAGAAGTCGTTGGAGGCGTCGAGGCGCTTCGCGAGCTCGCGGAACTTCGGCGCATTCTCGTCGACCAGCTCCTGGGCGCTCAACCCCTGGCGCTCGGCCGCCTGCGCGACCGGCTCGCCGTGCTCGTCGGTGCCGGTGAGGAAGAAGACGTCGTCACCGCGCTGGCGGTGGTGGCGGGCGAGCACGTCGGCGGCGATCGTCGAGTAGGCGTGCCCGAGGTGGGGCTCGGCGTTGACGTAGTAGATCGGCGTGGTGACGTAGAAGCTCACTGCGACGGCTGAGCTTATTGCGCGCCTAGACTCAGTCCATGGCGCACGAGCTGCAATGGAGGCTGGTCAACGTCGCGACCGCGGCCCACGTCGCCGCCTACCGGGCAACCGGCGGGCGCTTCCTGGTCGGGCCGCTGGGCGCCTCGCGGACGGTCCTGGTCGACCACGTCGGGCGCAAGTCCGGCAAGCACCGGACGACGCCGCTGCTCTACCTCCCCGACGGCGACGACGTCGTCATCGTCGCCTCGAAGGGCGGGTCGCACAAGCACCCGGCCTGGTGGCTGAACCTGCGCGAGATGGACGAGACCACGATCCAGGTCGGCTCCGAAAAGCGCCGGGTCACGATCCGCGAGGCCAACGCCGAGGAGCGGGCGCGGCTGTGGCCGAAGCTGGTCGCGATCTGGTCCGACTACGACCGCTACCAGCAGCGGACCGAGCGCGAGATCCCGCTCGCGATCCTCAGCCCCGCGGGCTCCTGACCGCGGGCTACAGCAGGCTGTCCTGGCCCCTGGCCGCGCCCTTGCGTCGCGGCACCCCGGCCGCCTCGGCCAGCGCCGCCTCGACGTCGGCGAGGATCGCGCGCTCCGACCGCGAGGCGACCAGCGGCTCGGCGAGCCCGTCGACGTGGACGTAGGTGCGGCGCCCGTCGCCGCGCTCCTCGGGGCTCAGCGGGACGAGCGCGAAGACCCGGTCGGCGCGGACCCAGCGCCCGTAGCCGAGTGAGATCAGCCTCGGGTCGCGCTTCTTCGCCATCGCCCGAGCTTACGCCGGACCTCAGTCGGACGGCCGCGGGTCGAGCTTGTTGAGCTTCTTCTTGACCAGGTCCTTGCAATCGGGCGAGAACACCGGGACGCCGGAGACGCCGACGTTGCCCTCGCCGCTCGCGATCACCAGCCCGAGGTCGTCCTTGTCGGCGGCCGCGTTGACCTCGTCGGCGTCGTTGAGCAGCTGGCGCTCGACCTCGCAGAACTGGTCGCCGTCGAGCATGTAGCCGTTCTCGGACTTCACGAGGTTGAGCTTGTCGATGATCTGCTTGTCGCTGTAGTGCTTGGACTCGCCACCGCAGCCCGCGGCGAGCAGCGCCACCGCCAGCGCGGCCGCGATCGGAATCCGTTCCCGCGCCGTCATCGTCGCGGCAACCTATAGAACGGCAAAGAGAAGGGCGGCCCGAGGGCCGCCCTTCCCGAACGCTCTGGCAGAGAAGCGGAACCTACTTGTGGCCCTTCGGCTTCTTCTGCTTGCACTTCTGCGTGACCTCGACGGTGTCCTGTGAGCCGTCCGCGTAGGTGACCCTGCGCTGGAAGGTCATCGTCTTGCTCTTGCAGCGACCAAGCAGCGCCTTGCTCGACTTCGAGATCGTCGCGTTGAACTTGGTGATCATCAGCGAGCCGGTCTGCGGCGCGTTCGGCACCGACAGGGCCTGCCCGAACTTGCTCCCGGCGTCCGACTTGACGATCGACCCCGGCACCGTCGGCGAGGCCGCCAGCAGCGTCGGGCTGTAGGTGTGCAGCTGGATCCCGTTGTTGGCGGGGCCGCGGAACACGCTGACCGTGATGTCGGAGATCACCAGGCCACCGGGGCCCTGGACCTCGGCAACGCCCTCGCCGATGAACGAGTCGGCGGGACACGCCGCCTTCGCCTGCGCCGGCGTGCTGCCACTCGCCGGCAGGGTGGTGCAGACCGAACCCGCGCTGAAGTCGAACTTGCCGTCCTTCGGATAGGACAGGTACTCGACCAGCGGGTTGCTCTGCAAGCCGGTGACGCCACCGGGGATCTCGGTGCGAACGCCCGAGAACATCTGGACCGGCTTGTACTTCTTCTTGTCCAGCTTGGTCGGGCTGATGGTGCCGTCGACGAATGCGTTCTGAGTATCGGCGGCGGCCCCGAAGGCAACGGACGTCGCCGCCAGGGCGGTGATCAGCCCGATGCCGACGACCACTCGGGATCTCTTGATCACTCTCTCTCCTCCTAGTCCGTGAGCGTGACTTGGCGCCAACCTATACGACGGACGCAAGAGGGCAAAGAAAAGGGCGGCCCGAGGGCCGCCCTTTCCAAACGCTATGCAGAGAAGCGAACCCTTACTTGTGGCCCTTCTGCTTGCACTTCGTCTGCAGATCCACCGTGTCCTTGGAGCCGTCGGCGTAGGTGGTCACGCGCTGGAAGTCCATCGACTTCGACTTGCAGCGAGCCAGAGCGGACTTGCTCGCCTTGTGATCGTCGCGTTGAACTTCGTGATCATCAGCGAACCGGTCTGCGGCGCGTTCGGCACCGAGAGGGCCTGATTGAACTTGCTGCCAGCATTCGACTTAACGATCGAGCCGGGCACCGTCGGCGAGGCCGCCAGCAGCGTCGGGCTGTAGGTGTGCAGCTGGATCCCGTTGTTGGCGGGGCCGCGGAACACACTCACGGTGATGTCGTTGATCACCAGGCCACCGGGACCCTGGACCTCAGCAACGCCGGAGCCGAGGTACGAGTCCTTCGGGCACGCGGCCTTCGCCTGATCGGGGGTGCTGCCGCTCGCCGGCAGCGTGGTGCAGACCGAGCCCGCGTTGAAGTCGAACTTGACGTTCTTGGGATACGAGATGAACTCGACGATCGGGTTGCTCTGCGTGCCGGTGACGCCACCCGGAATCTCGGTGCGAACGCCCGAGAAGAGGTTGACCGGCTTGTACTTCTTCTTGTCCAGCTTGCTGGGGGTGACGCTGCCGTCGACGAACGCGTTCTGCGTGTCGGCCGCGGCCCCAAAAGCGAGTGACGACGCACCGACGGCAATAACGAGGCCGGTGGCGACGACGAATCGGGACTTCTTGAACACTTCTCCTCCTGATCCATTCGCGCAGCGATGCCGCGCACGACTGGTTTGAGTCTCAGCCACCACGCTTGCGGCGCGGCGCTCATTCATTACGTCCAACCCTCAGACCCGGCGAAAGTTGCTGCTCTCACCCAGGCCCCGCGCGGAGCATATACAGCCTGCTTCTACGGGAATGGCCGCACGTGCAGGTATTGCGACTGTTCGGCGTTGACGCCGATCGAGTTGTACGGATCCTGCTGGTTGCAAATCGCGGCGGTGATGTTCTGCGTGCTCAGCTGCTCGTTGAACGCGTACTTCTTCAGCCGGTCGAAGAACGCCTGCGCCAGGGCGACGTCGCCACCGACCCGCGAGTTGAACGCCGGGTTGAGCGGCGAGGTCGGGTCGAGGAAGGCGTTGATGCCCATGCTGCACTGGCGGACCTCGAATCCCCGCAGGCCGCCGCTGCCGACGTCGAGCAGCGACTTCGGCTTGAAGTACGGGTTCGTGCGCGAGAGCTGGAGCCGGTTCGGGTAGGTGGAGATCGCCTCGGGTGCCAGCGGCGCCTCGGTGCGCACGTAATGGAAACTCTTGCCCAGGGTCGGATCGAAGAAGACGCCGTTGCTGGCGGCGGCGAGGTTGCCGAGCGCCGAGGTGATCTCGTGCCTGTACATGCGGAAGACCTCGAGGATCGGGTTGAACTGCGCCAGCCACGGGTTGAAGCCCTTGAGCAACGGGGGCAGGTCGCTGTCGAGCAGCTTGCGGGTCGCCGCCAGGCCGGCGGGGCCGACGTCGACCGCCTTCTGCAGGCCGACGAAGAACGCGCCCAGGACCGGAGTCAGGGTCTGGACGTCCTCGAGGGTCGGGGTCAGCTCGCGCACCGCGGGCTGCAGGCCGACCGCGACCGGGTCGGTGTCGACCGCGAACAGGCGCAGGCGGTCGAGGGTGAGCCGCGACTCGCGCAGGAAGGTCGGGAAGATGGTGAAGATCTGCTCGAGCTCGGCGTTTCGCTGGGCGGTGGTGGCGACCACCTCGGCCGAGTTCTGGATCGTCCCGCGCAGCTGGCCCTCGCGTTCGGAGAGCGCGCCAAACGCCTGGCCCGTGTTGCGGATGAAGCCGGACAGCGCGACATCCTGGCTGTCGAGCAGGCGCAACAGCCGGTCGGCGCTGTCGGCGAACGAGGGCAGGCTGGCGAGCGCGATCGAGAAGTCGTCCCCGCGACCGCGCAGGGACGCCGCCGCACCCTGCATCCACGCCTGGAACGCGGTTCGCGTGCGCGGGTTGAAGGCGCGGAAGATCTCGTCGAGCTGGACCGCGTCGGAGACCTGCGCCCGCGGTAGCGCGCCGCCCTCCGGCAGCGGGTCCGCCTCGTTGCTGCCCGGGGTCAGCTCGACGTAGGTCTCGCCGAGCAGCGTCTTCTGGCGCAGGATCGCGCGGGTGTCGTCGGGGATCGGCGCGTACTTGGCGTCGAGCTCGATCGTCGCGTCGGCGTTGCCGCTGTCGGAGAGGTCGATCGCCTTCACCTTGCCGACCGAGACGCCGGAGATCCGCACGTCGGACTCCTGGGCGAGCTGGGTCGCCTCGTTGAACGGGACCGTGAACCGGTAGCCCTCGGCCTTCAGCGGGATCGCGCCGCCGAAGGTGATCCACAGGAACAGCGCCAGCGCGAAGCAGGAGATCGCGAAGCCGACGGCGATCAGGATCCGTGCTGCTGTCGGTGGCCTAGTTTCCATCCGGCGGCTCCACGGTCTCGGGCTTGGTGAACGAGATCCCTCCGGTCGCGCTCGGGTCGAGCGGGCAGATGATCTTGCTCTGCGGGGCGTTGGTGTACTCCTGCAGCGTCTTGATGAACGGCCGGGCCACGGCCAGGGTCTCGGCCAGGCGCGCGGTCGCGCAGGACTGGAGGACGACGCCGCGCGGCAGCGGGCTGGTCGCGTCCTGCAGCTGCACCGCGTTGTTGAGGTTGTGGTTCAGCCACGCGGTCCAGAACAGGTAGCCCTCCTCCGACCCCGGCGGGTTGTAGGCCCAGGCGTTGAACAGGCGGTTGACGTCGCCGAAGGCGCTGGCGCTCGACTTCGCGGTCTTGCCGAGCGGCCCCGAGGCCTGCTGCAGGTGCTTGACCGGCTTGCGGATCTCGCGCGTGAACGGCCGGATCTGATCCCTGATCGGCCCGACGGTCTGGCGCAGGAAGGACTGCAGCGCCACCTGGGCCGGCGCGAACGTCTGCGCGGTCGGGATCAGGGCGGTCGCCGCGGGCCCGAGGACCTTGGAGAGCTGGTCGGAGCTCTGCAGGCCCGACTGGGTCGCGCGCAGCGTCGACGGGAACTCCCGCAGCGCCTCCTGGATCGCCTCGCTCTGGTTCGCGAACCCGGCGAGGGCGTGGTTCTGCGCGGTCACCCACTCGGCCAGATGCGTATCGCTGCGGGCGAGCGTCTCGGACAGCTGGCCGAAGCTGGTGATCGAGCGGGCGATGTTCTCGCGGCGCTCGGCGAGCAGGCCGTTGATCTTGGCGAGGTCACGGCCGAAGGGCTCGAATCGCCGCAGGGCGGCCGAGAGCTCCTTGCCGTTGCCGCCGAGCCCCTCTCCGGCCGCCTGCAGCAGCAGCTGCAGGTAGTCGCGGGTGTCGCCGTCGAGCGAGGCCAGGATCTGGTCGGGGTTGACGTTCGGCTCGGTCTGCGAGAGCGGGATCGTCGAGCCCTCGTCGATCTCCTGCGTGCCCGTGCCCGGGTCGAGCTCCATGGTCATGTCCTGCAGCCCTGTGCGGGGGCGCAGCAGCACGGTCGCGTTCGGGTGAATCAGGTCCGCGTACTTGGGCTCGATCAGCATCGTGACCACGGCGACGCCGTTCTCCAGCTGGACGTCGGAGATGTCCCCGGCCTTGACGCCGGAGATGTTCACGGTCTGCCCCTGGCCCGGGGTGACCGCCTGGGCGGTCGAGAGCTCGGCCTTGAGCTCGAACCGCTCGTCACCCAGGAACGGGATCCACGACGGGTACGGCTGCTGCTGCTGCGAGAGCACGTAGCCGGTGACCAGGAGGCCAAAGAGGAGCAGCCCGACGACGGCGATGAAGTCGCGCAGGTGTTCGCGGATCACCCGCCTCATTGCGAGTTCACCAGGTCGGACGGGCCCGCCGCGGCGGAGGGGCCGTTGAGGTTCGGCGGCAGGTTCTTCGAGCAGGTGTAGTCCATCCGGAACGGGGGCGTCGACCCGAGCACCGGCTGGATCCCCGACAGCGTCTCGATCGTGTTCGTGAAGTTGATCTGGTCGGCGGGGCTCCCGGTCGGGTTCGGGACCTGGACCAGCTGCGGGCCGCCGCCGGGCTGGACCCGCAGGTAGGGGCCGTTGCCGTCGAAGCCCTGGCCGGAGCCGGCGACGTTGGTGAGGCCGTAGAAGAACTCGTGCCAGTTCGACTGGCCCGTGCTCCAGCTCGAATCGGCCGTGATCGTCCCGTCGGCGGTCGGGACCAGCACCTGGGTCGAGCACCGCGACAGCGCCGTCACCTCCGGGAACAGCTGCTTGGCGCCCGCGTTCGTCTGCGCCAGGCCCGGGGCGGTCTTGCGCAGCAGCTTCGCCAGCCCGCCGAGCTCGTTGTTCTGGACCAGCGCGTCGGTCTGCACCAGCCACGGCTGGAAGGCGTCGATCGTGTCGGGAAGCTCGTCGATCCCCGGCACCGAGACCCTCGCCAGGGCGCGCAGCGGCGGCAGGCTCTCGCTCAGGTTGGCGAGCGACGACTGGGCCTGGGTCAGGGTCGGCTCGAGCTCGGCGATCGTGTCGGAGAGGTTCGCGGACTCGTTGGCGAGCGCGCCGGCGAAGGTGTTGAAGTTGTCGATCAAGCCGCCGAGGTCCTCCTCGCGGCTCGGCGAGCTTCGCGAACACCACCCGGGTGGAGGCGATGAACTTGGCGAGGTCGCCGGGGTGCTCGCCGAGCAGGGCGTCGGAGACGATCGCCGTGCCGCGGCCCGCCTCGGCCCCGTACTTGAACGCGTCGTTGAGCGACTCGCCGGCGGTCTCGCCGCGGGAGATCGGGTCCTGGTCGACGTCGTCGGCCGCGGTCGGCTGGTAGTTGAGCGCGGTGCCGAAGCCGATCAGCGCCTTCTGCAGGCCCTTGCGGGTGTCGGACTGGAGCGCGGTCAGGACCTCGTCGAGCTGGACCGCGGTCGAGGTCTGGGTGACCGGGATCGTGTCGCCGTCCGACAGGTCGGGAGCGCTGGGGCTGCCGGGCGAGAGGTCGATGAAGAAGTTGCCCTCCAGGAACAGACGCGGGCGGATCTCGGCCTCGGCGTCGCTGTGCACCGGCTGGCCGTCCTCGTCGACGCTGAAGGTGACGTTGACGAGGTCGCCGTCGGCGGCAACGTCGGTGACCTCGCCGACGTTGACCCCGGCGATCCGCACCGGCGCCGTCTTGCGCAGCGTGGTCGCGTTCTCGAACGTCGCGTGCAGCTCGTAGCTCGGGTGCGACCACGGCAGCGACTTGGCGAACGCCAGGTAGGTGAGGACCGCCAGCAAGGCGACGATGATCAGGCCGAAGACCCAGGGCGCGGGCCCGGTGTAGACGCGACCCCAGATCCGCGGATCGGGCGCCGGCTTGCTCGGGTCGCGGTGGATGTCCCGCGGGCGCTTCTGCTTGCGAAGCGGGCTCACTGGCTCTCCCCCGTGTCGGTCGTGTCGGCGCCCGGCTGGTCGGAGGTGACCGTCCCCTGGTTGCCGGGGACGTTGCCGATCACCTGCTGGCCGGTGGCGTAGGGCGCGTTGCCGGCCTCGCACTCGAAGGTCTGGCCCGGCGCGGCGGTGTTCGGGTAGGGGTTGTAGTGCAGGTAGTTGTCCGGGTCGCTGCCGCCACCGTTGGCCGGCGCGTCGGCGTACGAGCCCTCGTTGTTGGGGCCCTCCGGCGGCTCGAACACCGTGATCCGCTGCCAGCGCCCGCCGTTGGCGCCCTGGGCGGTGGCGCTGGCGAAGTTGCGGAACAGGATCGTCGCGTAGTTGCAGACGGTCTGCGCCGGGGTGATGAAGCGGAACAGCGGCTTGGTGATCCCGACCGTCTGCGTGAGGCGCGAGAGGCCGGAGCGGACGCCGTCGTCGTCGTTGAAGCGCTCCAGCGCCTGGGCGGTGGAGGCGAGCTGGCGGTTGAGCTCGGGCGAGTCGCGCAGCGCCGGGATGCCGGTCTCGATCACCGAGGTCAGCGGCGGCGCGGTCTCGGCCAGGGTCTTCACCGCCGGGTCGAGCAGCGTGAACAGGTCGGCGCTGTCGGCGAGGAAGGGCTGGATCACCGGCAGGTCGTTGATGCCGGCGTCGAGGGTCGGCGGCGACTCGGAGATCGTCTCCTGGATCGACGGCGCGACCCGCGCCAGCGCGGTGAAGGTGGTGTCGAGGTCGACGAACAGCTGCGCCTGGGTCTCGGCGACCGGCGCGACCTCGCGGGCGGTGGCAGCAAGCGCGCTGACGAACTGGGCCAGGCCGGTGTCCGGAGCGGCGAGGTTCCTGGCACACCGGCTCGAGGTGCTCGAGCACGCTCGGCAGCTTGCCCAGCGCCTCGTTCAGCGCCGGCCCGCGTCCGGCGAGCGTGTTGCCGAACTCGAACAGGTTCTGCTGGATCGCGACCCGGGTCGGGGCGTCGAACGTGCTCAGCACCTGGTCGATCTCGACCGGCTTCGGATGCGCGTGGCTGATCGGCACGACCGAGCCGGGCGCGTAGCCCTCGTCGGAGCTGCCCTGATCGATCTCCAGGTACTTGAGCCCGAGCGCCGAGCGGGCGCGGACGACGAAGGTCGAGTCGACCGGGAGCTCCTCGACGTCCTTGTCGAGCTTCAGGTTGAGGCGGGCGCTGATGTCCCCGTCCTCGCTCTGCTGCGGCTCGATCGACTCGATCACGCCGACCCGGACGCCGCCGATGCGGACCTCGTTGGTGGGCACCAGCAGGTCGGCGTCGGGGACCACGGCCGAGATCCGGTAGGAGGGGACGAACGGAAGGCCGTTGTTGGCGTTGTAGGCGAGGAAGACGGCGAGGATGACCACCATCACGGTGACCGCGCCGACCATCGTCGGGCTCGCCGTCAGCGATGCGCCCCGGCCCCTCATCGCTTGCCTCGCTTGTGGTGTCGCGGCTCGCCCATCAGGAAGCGCAGCAGCTGGCGAGCTGCCCCGGCCTCGACCTGCGGCTGGCCGTCAGGCGACGTTGCCTCCGGCGGGCCGCCCGGCGCCACCGGCTGTGGATCGGTCTGCGCGGGCGGCGCGGTGCCCTCGTCCGGCGTGGTCGTCTCGGGCTGATCCGGAGCCGCGTCGGGGGCGGTCTGGGGATCGGTCTGCACCGACCCCTGGTCGGACTGGCCGGCGCCGGGCTTGTAGCTCTCGGACTGCTGTTCGGCGCGGCGGCGCTCCTTGGCGGCGGCGCTGAGCGGCGCGATCGTGAAGTTGGCGCTGCAGCCGGACTGCGGGATCGAGGTGTAGTCGAAGCAGTTCTGCAGCGGCACGAGCGCCCTGACCAGGTGGCCGAACTGATCGAAGGCGTTGACCGCGCCGCCGAGGCCGAAGATCGTCTTCATCAGGTGCTTGAAGCCGTTCGTCTTGCGGATGCTCTTCAGGAACTTGGCCAGGTTCTTGGTCGCCGGGGCGCCGGTCTGGGCGAGGCCGCGAACCTGGCGGATCACCGGGTCGGAGTGGACCAGGGCCGGCCCCGAGATCTCAGCTCGAGTCGCCGAGCGAGGTGATCGACGTCGTCGCCGCGCTGGACAACGGGATCGTCAGCTCGTTGAGCTTGGTCAGCGACGGCGCGGCCTGGCCGAGGCGGGCGAAGACCGGGGTCGCAGCGTCGGAGAAGGCGCTGAGCTCGTCCATGGTCGAGCGCAGCTCGCGCAGGAACTGCGGCAGCTTGGCGAACCCGGCCTCGAGGTCGGTCTGGCGCTCGGCGGTCGCCTCGCCGACGATCGTCGACTGGTTGATGAACCCGGCGATGTGCTCGCGCTCGCGCGCCAGGGCGGTGACCACGGCGTCGCCGTCGGTGGCGAGGTCGGCGAGATCCTGGTTCTGGGCGCGGAGGATCGCCAACACCTCGTTGGTCTCGCGCAGCGCGGGGTTGGCGCGCTGGATGATCTCGGCGAGCTCGTCGCCGCGGGCGGCGAACCCGGCGCCGAGGTCGTTGAGGATCAGGCGGAACCGATCCGGGTACGGCTCGCGCATGATGTTGTTGACCAGGTCGAGGTCGATCGCCTTGCCGTTGCGCTCCAGCGGCAGCAGGTACTGCCCGGCACCCGGCTCGCCGTCGGGGATCGTCGAGAGCTCAGGCGGCGCCGGCGTCTGCGGCGCCCGCGGCTCGGTCGGCGAGCAGTCGACGAACTTCTCGCCGATCAGCGACTGCGGGCGGATCAGGCAGGAGGCGTCGACGCGGAAGTTCTGGAACGCGGGGTCGGTGATCTTCATGATCACCGCGGCCTTGCCGGGCGCCGGCTGGCCGTCCTCGCGCGCGGGCTCGTCGTTGGTGGTGATGTCGACGCTGTCGACCGAGCCGACCTTGGCCCCGGCGACGCGCACGTCCTCGCCGTTGACCAGGAAGCTGGCGTTGTCGAAGATCGCCCGGACCTCGTAGGCGTCGCCGTCGTCGCTGCCGCAGGAGCCGATCCCGAGCACGGCAACCGCGATCCCCACGAACAGGACGATGATCAGTGCGCGTCTCATGGCACTGGTCCCGGCGGCACGTCGTTGGGCTGGCACTCGCCGTCGAGCGAGCCGTCATCGAGGAACGGGTGGTCGGTCGGGTTCGGCCAGCCGGCGTTGGGCTGCGTCGAGCCGCCGGGGCAGCGCAGCTGCGGGCTGATCCCGAGCGCCGAGAAGGCGGCGAACTGCTGGCTCAGCGGGATCGGCTGCAGCCCGCCGGTGGTGGCGTTGTAGGAGAAGACGTTGCCGCCCGCGCCCTGGGCGCGGACGTAATTGCCGTTGATGTCGTAGAAGCCCGCGGCGCCGCCGAGCTTGCCGACCACGGCCAGCAGCTCCGGCGCGTACGGGCGCGCGAACTCGATCAGGTGCTGGGAGTCGCTGAGCGCGGCGAGCGTCGGGGCCACCGACTTGTGGGCCGCCTTGGTCGCCGCAGGCGCGAGGCGCAGGGCGTCGACCAGGTCGTTGTTCGAGCCCGGCGTGTTGAGCGCCAGCCCGAGGTCGCGGAAGACCGGGATCGAGTCGTCGATCACCGGCCGCAGGCTGCGCAGGAACGGCGCCAGCTGCGGCATCACGGCCTTCGTGCTGGCGATCAGCGGGTCGAGGTCGTCGAGCGCGGCGCGCAGGTTGACGAACGTCGTGTTCGCCTGGCGCATGAACGGCGGCAGCAGCGCCAGGTCCTGGCTGAAGGCCTCGTTCTCGGCGGCGATCGCGCCGAACGCCTGGTTCGCGTTCGAGGTCAGCTCGGCGACCTGCTGGCGGTGCTGGGCGAGCACGCCGAGCGCCTTCGAGCCGCTGACCAGGAACTGGCTCAGCGCCTGCTGGTCACGAGGTCAGCTCGCGGAACAGGCGGTCGCTCGCCTGCAGGCTGGGGGCGAAGTACTTGTAGGTCGCCCGCGCCTCCTCGTTGTTGCCCGAGTAGACGGCGGCGTTGCCCTGGATGAAGTCGCGAAGGCCCTGGCGGGTGCGGGCGTCGAGCGTGTTGAAGAGCTGGTCGAGGTCCACCGGCGTGGTCGTGTGCTCGGTCGAGATCGTCGACCCGCCGGGGATCTCGGGCGCCGAGTTGGGGCCCGGGGAGATCGACACGTACCGGTTGGCGATCCCCGACAGCGAGCTGGCGCGGACGATCGCCGTGGTCCCCTCGTGAAGCGGTTCGTCGACGGTGATGTCGACCGCGGCCTGGGCGTCGTCGGTGAGCGAGATCTCCGCGACGGTGCCGATCGGCTGACCCCCGACCAGGACCTGGTTGCCGGGCACCAGCTGGCCCCCGGTCTGGAACATCAGCTTGTACTTGGTCCCGTCGTCGCCGCCGAAAAGCAGCAGCGCCACGAGGACGACGGCGATGATCAGCGCCCCGAACCCCGCGATCCGAGCCACGACCCGTCCCTTTCCTGGACTATCGGATCGCTCTCCCTGCACTACGGGACGGCGCTCGCCTGACTCCTCTCTACCCACTCGCTTCGTGCGTTTCCGTCAGGAGGCTTCCTCTCCTCCCTCCGGTGGTGACAGATCGGCCGATCCGCACCGCGGGCATCCTAATCGCTAGCGGGGGCGGCGCGAGGGCTGCGCCCGCGCCTGAACGCCGATTACTCCCGCGGGTCGCGGCCGGTGAGCCCGCGATAGAGGTCGTTCGCCCGGGTCCCGGTGAGCGCCGCGACGACGCTGGCCGCAGCCCGCGGCCGGGCGCCCGACTGGACCAGGCGGCGCAGCGCGTCGACCGCAAAGCCGACGTCGGCGCCCGCCGCGCGCGCCTGAGCGGGGGCGATCACGACGACGATCTCGCCCTTGACCTCGTCGCGAAGCCGGCGCGCGAGCTCGCCCAGGGTGCCGCGCACCACCTCCTCGTGGAGCTTGGTCAGCTCGCGGCAGACCGCCGCCTCGCGGTCCGGGGCGAGCGCCGCGAGCGCCGAGAGCGAGGCCGGCAGCCGCCGCGGGGACTCGAACGCGACCACGGTCTCCGGCGAGCTCAGCACCCGCTCGAGCTCGCCCGGACGCCGCGGCAGGAAGCCCTCGAAGCGCCAGCGATCGATCGGCAGCCCGGAGGCGACCAGCGCGGTGGTCACCGCCGAGGGACCGGGCAGGACCTCGACCTCGAGGCCGCGCTCGATGCAGGCGCGGATCAACCGGAAGCCGGGATCGGAGATCGCCGGGGTGCCGGCGTCGGAGATCAGCACCACCTTGGCGCCGCGCTCGATCTGGGCGACCAGCTGGCGGGCCCGCTCGACCTCGTTCTGCTCGTGGTTGGAGACCAGCCGCGGGCGGGCGATCTCGAGCCGCTCGTACAGGCGGCCCGCCCGGCGGGTGTCCTCGCAGGCGACGAGGTCGGCCTCCTCGAGCGCGCGGCGGGCGCGCGGGCTGAGGTCTTCCAGGTTCCCGATCGGCGTCGGGCAGACGGTCAGGCGTCCGGGCATCGCGTCCTCACGCTGACTCGTCCAGGGCCATCACCGCGGCGCCGATCATCCCCGCCTCGGGCCCGAGCGCGGCGAGCACGCACCGGGGTCTCGTTCATCGGCGCCAGCGCCCGGGCCCGCAGCTCGCGGCGGGCCGGCTCCAGCAGCAGGTCGCCGGCGGCCGCGACACCGCCGCCGATCACGATCACGTCGGGCTCGAAGATGTTCGCGTAGCTCGCCAGCGCGACGCCCAGGTGGCGGCCGATCGCCGGCGAAGACCTCGACCGCGATCCCGTCGCCGGCGATCGCGGCGTCGGTGACCGTCTTGCCGGTGATCTCGCTCGCCCGCCGCCAGCGCTCTTGCCCGAGCGCCGAGTCCGGATGGGTCTCGGCCGCGAGCCTGCCCGCGCGCCCGAGCGCGGTACCCGAGGCGAGCGCCTCGACGCAGCCGTGGTTGGGGCAGTTGCCCTGGCAGGGCGGGCCGTGCTCGTCGATCACCATGTGGCCGAGCTCGGCCCCGGCGCCGGTCGATGCCGCGGTAGAGCTCGCCGTTCGAGCACCAGGCCGCCGCCGATCCCGGTGCCGATCGTCAGCAGGACGACGTTGGTGGCACCCTCGGCGGCGCCGAAGCGGTGCTCGGCGAGCGCGGCGATGTTGGCGTCGTTGTCGATGTACACCGGCAGCCCGAGGCGCTCGGCGATCAGGTCGCGGATCGGCACGTCGACGATCGGCAGGTTGACCGAGGTGATCGCCAGACCGCGCTCGCGGTCGATCGTGCAGGGGATGCCGAGCCCGATCGCCTCCGCCTGCGGGCAGGCGTCGCGGGCGTCGCGCAGCTCGCGCTCGAGCGTGTCGAGCAGCTCGTCGAGACTCGAGCCCGGCGGTCGGCTCGGTGCCGCGATGCAGGACGTTGCGCTGCGCGTCGACGACCCCGATTGCCATCTTCGTCCCGCCGAGGTCGGCGCCGATCGCGGCCCTCACTGAAAAACCGACTCTATGCAGGAATCCCCGACGGCCATGCGGTATTGATAGCTCATGCCTGACTCCGGAGATCAGCCTCCGCAGCCCGAGCGACCCGAACGACCCGAGGCGCCCGAGTACAACGTCTACAAGTCGAGGCGGGGCCTCGCGCGACCGGCTGCGCAAGCCCGACCTGTCGGGCCTCGGCGGCAAGCTCGGCCGCGGCGACGGCGGCTCGAAGCCGCCGAAGCCGCCACGCTCGACCGGCGAGAAGCCGCTCTGGCGACGGATCGGCAAGTGGGTCGGGATCTTCGCCGTCGCCTGGATCGCGATCAGCTTCGTCGCCTTCGCGATCTCGGCCCAGATCCAGAAGGGCAAGCTCGCCGACGGGGTCGACAAGGTGCTCGACGGCGGGCCGTTCCTGCTCGGCGGGCAGACGATCCTGGTGCTCGGCACCGACGTGCGCTCGGGCGCCTTCGCCGGCCCGGACGAGTCGGAGACCGAGAACTGCATCGAGGCGATCAACAGCGGCCGCCCGACCGACAACAACTGCAAGCACGGCCCCTATCGCTCGGACACGATCATGCTCGTGCGCGCCGGCGCCGGCACCCTGCGCAAGCTCTCGATCCCGCGCGACACGCTCGCCGAGATCCCCGGCCAGGGCCCGCAGAAGATCAACTCGGCCTACGCCTCGGGCGGGGCGAAGCTGGCGGTGCGCACGGTCGAGGGGCTGCTCGGCCTCGACATCGACCAGGTGGCGATCATCGACTTCGACGGCTTTCGCAAGTTCATCGACTCGATCGGCGGGATCACGGTCGACCTGCCGACCGACGTCTGCTCGAGCGTCTCGGGCGGCGCCTTCAACCTGGATCTCAAGGAGGGCGAGAACGACCTCGACGGCTTTCAGGCGATCACGCTCGCGCGCACGCGCGAGAACACCTGCGGCAACGGCGAGTTCACCGGCACCGACGTCGAGCGGGCCCAGTTCCAGCAGCTGATCCTCGACGGGATCAAGAGCAAGCTGACCAGCATCACCAGCCTGCCGCTGAACTTCCTCAAGGGCCCGGTGATCGCCTGGAACGCGCCCAAGGTGATGGTCTCGAGCATGGGCGCGGTGACGATGCCGCAGCTGGCGATCGCCGCGGCGACCGGCGGGGGCGGCGGCGCCGACGTGCTCAAGCCGTCGAGCACGACCGGCGGCCGGCAACCTGGTCGTCTCGCCGGAGGAGTGCGAGCGAGCGGCCGAGAAGCTGCTCGGCTCGAAGCCGCCGCACAGCCCCAACTGCCCGCAGGGCTAGTCCGCGGACGAGCCCGAGGAGCTCGACGAACTCGACGAGCTCGAGTCCGAGGACTTCGAGTCCGACTTCGACGACGAGTCGGACTTCGGACGAGTCGGACTTCGAGTCCGAGCCGCCTGAATCCGACTTGGAGCCGCCGTCAGAGCGAGGCGTTGCCGGAGCCCTTCTTCGCGTAGTCGGTGGTGTAGAAGCCGGAGCCCTTGAAATGCACGGCGATCGGGTGAAAGACCCGCTCGACCGGCTTGCCGCAGACCTCGCAGGCCGTGACCGGATCGTCGGCCATCGACTGGAAGACCTCGAAGTTGTGGCCGTCGGCGCATCGGTACTCGTAGATCGGCATGGCGGGCTGCAAGTATGCCGACCCGTGGGCGAAGCTCAGGCGACCGACGGCGGACCGACCCTCGACGAGGTCGTCGCGCTGTGCAAGCGCCGCGGCTTCATCTTCCCCTCGTCGGAGATCTACGGCGGGGTCGGCTCGACCTACGACTACGGCCACTACGGGGTCCTGCTGAAGAACAACGTCAAGGCCGAGTGGTGGCGGGCGATGCTCCAGGATCGCGACGACATCGTCGCGATCGACTCGGCGATCATCCAGCACCCGCGGGTCTGGGAGGCGTCGGGGCACCTGGCCGGGTTCACCGACCCGATGGTCGACTGCAAGACCTGCAAGCTGCGCTTCCGCGCCGACCACCTGGCCGACGCGCAGTGCGGCCGCAAGCCGTCGAAGCTCGCCGGCGAGGGCCCCGACTGCGAGCTGACCGAGGCGCGCGAGTTCAACCTGATGTTCGAGACCACGGTCGGGCCGGTCAAGGACTCGGGCTCGACCGCCTACCTGCGCCCCGAGACCGCCCAGGGGATCTTCATCAACTTCAAGAACGTGCTCCAGTTCGCGCGCGAGAAGCCGCCGTTCGGGATCGCCCAGATCGGCAAGTCGTTTCGCAACGAGATCACCCCCGGCAACTTCATCTTCCGCACCCGCGAGTTCGAGCAGATGGAGATGGAGTTCTTCTGCCCGCCCGGCGAGGCCGAGACGTGGCACGAGCACTGGATGGCGGAGCGGATGCGCTGGTACACCGAGCTCGGGATCCGGGCCGAGAACCTGATCCTGCGCGCCCACGGCGCCGACGAGCTCTCGCACTACTCATCGGCGACCTCGGACATCGAGTACCGCTTCCCGATGGGCTTCTCCGAGCTCGAGGGGATCGCCAACCGCGGCGACTTCGACCTCACCCAGCACGCCGAGCACTCCGGCGAGAAGCTCGAGTACTTCGACCAGCAGACCAAGGAGCGCTACGTCCCGCACGTGATCGAGCCGGCCGCCGGGGTCGACCGGGCGATGCTCGCCTTCCTGGTCGACGCCTACGACGTCGAGGAGGTCGAGGGGCGCCAGCGCACCGTGCTGCGCCTGCACCCGCAAGCTGGCGCCGGTCAAGGTCGCGGTGCTGCCGCTGGTCTCGCGTGACGGGATGCCCGAGCGAGCCCGCGAGGTGTTCGACTCGCTGCGCCACCGGGTCCCGGCCGAGTACGACGAGGGCGGCTCGATCGGCAAGCGCTACCGCCGCCAGGACGAGATCGGCACCCCGTGGGGGGTGACGATCGACGGCCAGACGCTCGAGGACGGCACCGTGACCCTGCGCGACCGCGACTCGCTCGAGCAGACCCGCGTTGCGGCCGACGAACTCGCGGATCTTCTGACGGCGCGGCTCGCTATACCGTGGGCGACTCCGAAGGCCGGGGCCTGAGCGATGACTTCGATCTCACATCGGATCGGCCATGTGACCCGCCAGGGGACCCGGTGGCTGAAGCGAGCGACGATCGAGCGCGGGGCCGCCGGGTCCGAGCTTTGGGAGCGCGACGTACCCGCCGAGGTCGAGTTCTGGCGCGAGTATCTGGAGACGCACGGATCGAAGTGGCCGGAGGAATACGCGAAGCGGGTCGACCCCCAGGCCCCGCTCGATGAGCCGCTGATCCGCGATCGCCTCGAGCGGTTCGACACCGATGTCGTCTCGATCCTCGATGTCGGCGCCGGTCCGCTGACGATCCTCGGCAAGACCGACCCCGCCCACACGATCGAGATCACCCCCGTGGACCCGCTCGCCGAGCACTACGACCGCGCCCTCGCCGACGCGGGCATCGAGCCGATCGTGCGCACGCTCAAGGGCTCCGGGGAGGACCTTGTCGCGACCTTCGGCAGCGACCGCTTCGACGTCGCCTACGCGCGCAACTCGATCGACCACAGCGTCAATCCGCTGGAAATCATCCGCGGGATGGTCGAGGTGGTCAGGCCCGGCGGCTTCGTCGCCCTGCGCCACTATCAGGAGGAGGCCGCGTCGACCGGCTGGATGCAGCTCCACCAATGGAACTTCAAGGTCGAGGACGGCGAGTTGATCATCTGGGGTCGCGATCAGTCCCACAACGTGACCCGGGAGCTGGCCGATCAGGTGACCGTGGAGTGCAGGGTCGACCCGGACAGCGACAAGACGCCGTGGATCCTCGCGACACTCGACAAGCACCCGGCATCGAGCGGCTAGGGCGAGCGAGCCGCAACGGCTGGGGCCGGCGAATCGCCGCCGCCACGGCCTCCAACCGCCACCTGCTCACCAACGCCGGCTCGATGGTCGGCACCTCGATCGCCACCGCCAGCCTCGGGGTGCTCTATTGGCTGCTGGCCGCGCGCGAGTTCACCCCGACGGCGGTGGGCATCGCAGGCGCCGCGATCTCGGCGATGACCCTGATCGGGTTCGTCTGCACACTCGGCCTCGGGACGTTGCTGATGGGCGAGGTCCCGCGCCGCGACCGCGCCGCGCAGATGCCTTTGATCGGAGCCGGGCTGAGGATCGCGGGCCTCGCCGGCCTGGTGGGCGGCCTCGCCGCGGCGCTGATCGTCCCGGCGATCGCATCCGAGCTCGATCCGCTCAGCGCCAGTCTCGGAGGCCTGGTCTTCTTCGCCGTCGGGGCGGGGCTCACGGCGCTGGCGCTGGTCCTCGATCAGGCCCTGATCGGCCTCCTGCGCGGGGGGCTGCAGCTGGGCCGCAACGTCGTCTTCGCGGTGGTGAAGCTGCTGGTGCTGGCGGCGATCGCGATCGCGGTCTCGAACGCGGGCGCCGCCTGGATCTACTCATCCTGGACGGTCGGGATCGCGGTCTCGCTGGTCGCCCTGCTGCGCTTCCCGGCCGCCCGCCGTGGCGCCCGCTCGCGTCCTGACTACGCCTCGCTCGGGAGGATGCGCGGTGAGGCAGCATCCCACGCCGCCGTCAACCTCGGGCTCGAGACGGCCGACCTGCTGATGCCTGTGATCGTCCTGGTACTGCTCTCGGCCGGCGAGAACGCGAGCTTCTACATCGCCTGGATGATCACCAACATCCTCGTGATGGTGCCGCTCTCGCTGAGCATGGTCGGCTACGCGATCGGCTCAGGCGACGCCTCGGGCCTGGCGGAGCGGTTTCGGTTCACGCTCCGCATCTCGATCGGCTTCGGGATCGTCGCCAACCTGGTCCTGCTGGTCGCCGGTGGCTGGATCCTCGGGATCTTCGGCGACACCTATACCGACGCGACCAACGCCCTTCACGTGATGGCGCTCGGTGTCTTCCCGCTCGCGATCAAGGTCCACTACGTCGCCGTTCAGCGCGTCAACCGCCGCCTGCGGACCGCGCTGCCGATCGTTTGGGCGGGGACCGTGCTCGAGCTCGCCGGCGGGGCGATCGGCGCGCTGGCGGGGGGGCTGACGTCGGTCGCCATCGGCTGGGTCGTGGGCCTCTGCATCGAGGCCTGCGTGATGGGTCCGACGGTTCTGCGCAGCATCCGGCCGGGCGGCGCCGGGCCGGTGCCCGCTCAGGTCGTGGACTGGGAGAGCGAGTGGCGCGCGGACTTCGAGGCGGCCACCCTCGGGCGCCACTGAGCTTGCGTCACCCGAGCTTGCGGACCGGGTCGCCGACCCGGACGGTGCCGCCGGCGATCACCTTCGCGTTCAGGCCGCGCAGGCGCACGGCGCGCCCGAGGTCGGAGTTGACGAACTTGAGCGCCTCGACCCCGAAGCGGCGGGCGAACTTGCCGCAGCCCAGATGGGGGTGGACGCTGACCTCGACCACCGCCTGGTCGCCGACCGCAAGGCGCGTCCCGGCCGGGAGGTTCGCCTGGCTGAGGTCGAGGTCGACGTACAGTTGGTCGCCCGCCTGAGCCCAGTCGAGCCGCTCGTCGCCACCGGCCACCAGGGCGGTGGCCCGGGCGTTCATCATCGTCAGCTGCGCCTCCGGGTTGGGGCCGCCGTCGGGGCCCGACGAGCTCGGGCGCACCGACCACATGTCGCCGACCAGCCCGATCCGCTGGTCGATCCGTGCCTCGTCGAGCAGCTCGCGGCGCTCCTCGGCCGGGCGGGCGGCGATCAGCTCGACGGTGCCGAGCTCGGTGGGCGCCTCGCGGACGCCCGCGATCCCCGCCTCGAGCTGCTCGGCGCTCGCGTGGTGGACGGCGGCGAGCTCCATCGTTCCGATTCCCCTCGCTCGCCTAGGCGGCGTCGCCGAAGTCGACCGCGAACATCACCTCGTCGACGTAACACCAACACCAGTCCTCGCCCGGCTCGGCCGAGCGCACGATCGGATGCTCGGCCGCCGCGGCGTGCTTGCTCGCGTGCTGGTTGGGCGACGAGTCGCAACAGGCGACGTGTCCGCAGGTCAGACAGACCCGCAGGTGCACCCAGCGGCCGCCGATCTTCAGGCAGTCCTCGCAGCCCTGAACGCTGTCCGGAGGGGTGACCTCGATCTGGTCGAGGTGGGTGCAGACGGCCTCGCTCATCGCGCCCTCGACGCTAGCGAGCGCGTCAAGGCTCGGATGTGTGACGTAGCGCACACATCATTTGCCGCGCGCCGCGCGCAGGAATAAGCTCGACACCGTCCGGTGTAAAGGTCGGCCAGGAGGAAGCAGATGAGCGTCGCCCAGCACGACGGGATCAAGGCAGCCGAGGGGATCAGCTACGAGGATCTCTACCAGCGCTGGGAGCAGTCCAACTGGCAGGCGACCGCGATCGACTTCGAGGCCGACAAGGCCGGCTGGACCGGGCTCAGCGACCTGCAGCGGCGCTCGGCGATCTGGATCTACTCGATGTTCCTGTACGGGGAGGACTCGGTGGCCGAAAATCTCTCCCCCTACATCGACGCCGCCCCGCGCGAGGAGCAGAAGTACTTCCTTGCCACCCAGCAGGTCGACGAGGCCCGCCACGCGGTCTTCTTCCACCGCTTCTTCAAGGAGGTGATCGGGGCCGGCGACTCGATCGCGTCGACGCTCGCCTACACGCAGTCGGAGCTCAGCTGGGGCTATCGCAACGTCTTCGACCGGCTCGACCGGATGGCCGACGACCTGCGCCGCGACCGCTCGCTGCCCAACTTCGCCCGCGCGATCGCGCTCTACCACATGGTCGTCGAGGCGACGATGGCGCAGCCCGGGCAGCACTTCATCGAGGACTACTTCGCCGACGCCGGCACGATGCCCGGGTTCAGCGAGGGGATGGCGAACGTCTCGCGCGACGAGCAGCGCCACATCGGCTTCGGGGTCAAGGTGCTCTCCGAGTGCTTCGCCGAGTCGGACGAGTGCCGCGAGGCGGTCGCCGAGCTGCTACGCGAGCTGCTCCCCTACACGCTCGCCGTCTTCTCGCCGGTCGACAAGGCGCGCGAGTACACCCGCGCCTACGGCTTCGAGCTCGAGCAGCTGTTCGCCTTCGGGCTGCGCTCGGTGCGCACCAAGTGGCGCGCCGCCGGCTATCCGATGGAGGAGATGCCCGGCGTCTTCCCGGTCGACCCGGCGCTCGAGCCCGAGGAGGTCGCCGCGCGGCAGATCGCGATGCTGGAGGCCGGCGTGATGGGCGCCCCCAACGGCCGTCCCGGGTCGGAGCCCGAGATCCAGGCGCTCTACTTCGACCTGATCGCGCGCTCGGCGCGCGCCGACGCCGTCGATCGCCCGTTGACGATCCAATGGCGCTTCGACGACGCCGACCCGTGGAACCTGCGGATCGACAACGGCTCGACCGCCGCCTCTCCCGGCCTGGCACCCAACCCCGACCTGACGATCGAGTCGAGCTGGCAGGACTGGATCGAGACCTCGACCAAGGGCGCCGACGCTCGCAGGATGCTGATCAGGCGGCGGATCCGTCCCCGGGGCTCGCTCCGGGCGATGCGGCGCGTCACGCGGGCCTTCCCGCCGCGCCCGAACCGGCTCGGCTGACGAAAAACGCCGCGATTTAGGCGTTCTTCAGGCGACGCGAACGGTTTTCTAACCGTTCCCACTACACCGAAAGTTTGAGGTAGTTCAGGGCACAATCGCGGTAAATCCTTTAGCGATTTACCTTGATCTGGACGGATTACTGATCAAAATCGTTGATTTGGAGGCTTTCGCGGCTAGGATCGTGCGTGTTCACCACTCAGAGTTCGCATTGGAGGTTCATTCGTGATCGGCAGGTTGGGGGGAATACGCGTCCATCCGGTCTCGGTCGTGCTGGCCGCAGCGCTGGCCGGCTTGGCGCTGGTCGTTGCGGGCGCGGGAGTGCTTGTTCCGATCGGCGCCGTCCTCGCGGCGTCCGGCGCGTTGAGCTCCGCGGTCTACGCCGACCGGGCTGCGCGGCGGCGATGGGTCGACCGGGCCCGGCTCGAGGGCGCCGGCGTTCGCCGCGCCGTCGACCGGGCACCGACGGTGAGCGTGATCGTCCCGGCGCTGAACGAGGAGCGAAACCTTCCTTACGTCCTCGGCCTGCTGCCCACCGGGCTGCACGAGGTCGTGCTCGTCGACGGCGCCTCGACCGATCGCACGGTCGAGATCGCCCGTGAGGTGCGCCCCTCGATCCGCGTCATCGGTCAGCACGGGCGCGGCAAGGGCGACGCCCTCGCCGCCGGCTTCGAGGTGGCGACCGGCGAGGTGCTCGTCACCCTCGACGCCGACGGCTCCGCGAACCCGAACGAGATCCCCGAGTTCGTCCAGCGCCTTCGCGATGGCGCCGACTTCGTCAAGGGCTCGCGCTTCGTCGCCGAAGGCGGGAGCGCCGACATCACCGCGCTGCGACGTCTTGGCAACTGGGGCCTGACCCGGACGGTCAACCTGCTCTACGGAACCCGCTACACGGACCTCTGCTACGGCTTCAACGCCTTCTGGCGCGACTGCCTCGGCCCGATCGGGCCGATCTCGCCCGGGTTCGAGGTCGAGACCGAGCTCAACGTCCGGGTCGCGAAGGCGGGCCTCGAGGTCGCCGAGATCCCGAGCTTCGAGCACGCCCGCCTGCACGGGTCGAGCAACCTGAGGACCTTCCGCGACGGCTTCCGGGTCCTGCGCACGATCCTGCGCGAGTCCTCGCTGAACCCGGCCCAGTGGGCACCGCAAGGCGCAAGGACGCCTGCACGCGCACGGGTCCGCTCGACCACGCTGTAGCTTGCCGTAGATGCCCGAGGGCGCGGTGCACTCTCCGCACGGCGTCGCCAGCGACGTCTCGGTAGTCGTTTCGACCTACAGCGTCGGGCGTTGGCAGGACCTGGTCGAATGCCTCGAATCGCTCGAGCGCCAGACTGCGACGCCCCGCGAGGTGATCGTCGTCGTCGACCACAACCCGGAGCTGTACGAGCTCGCCCGGCGCGAGTTCCCGTGGGCGCGGGTGGTCGAGAACCGTCGCCGGCGGGGTCTCGCCGGCGCCCGCAACACCGGCGTCGATGAGGCCGCCGGCTCGATCGTCGCCTTCATCGACGATGACGCGGCCGCCGACCCGGCATGGGTCGAACGGCTCGGCGCCGGGTTCGACGACCCCGACACAGTCGGGGTCGGGGGCGCGCTGATCCCCCGCTGGACCGATCGCGAGCCCCGCTGGATGCCGGTCGAGTTCTATTGGGTCGTCGGCTGCAGCTATGCCGGCCTGCCCGACCGGGTGGCGCCGATCCGCAATCCGATCGGCGCGAACATGGCGGTCCGCACCAGCACCCTGCGCGAGATCGGCGGTTTTCGCGAGGGGGGCGACCACGATCAGCCTCGCGAGCTGCGCGCCCGGGGTGTGGTCCGGGCGGCCGGCAACATCCCGGACGACACCGACCTGGCGATCCGGGTCAGCCAGCGATGGCCGAACGCCGTCTGGCTCTACCAGCCCGAGGCCAGGGTGGATCACCTGGTACCCCGCGATCGCGCCTCGGTCGGCTATTTCCTGCGCCGCAGCTTCGAGGAGGGCGAGGGCAAGGCCTCGCTCGCGCGCCTGGTCGGCTCCGACGCCGGGCTGGCGTCGGAGCGCCGGCACGCCGCCGTCGCGCTCCCGAAGGGGATTGCCCGTGAGCTGGGCCGCCTGGTGCGCGGGGACGGCTCGGCCGGCCTGCGGGCGCTGTTCATCGTCGTCGGCCTGGCGACCGCCGCGGCGGGGTTCGCGGTCGGGCGGCTGACGCACCTGCTGGGCTCGAGGCCGGCCGGGGGATGAGCGCCGGCCCCGGCGCACTCGAGGGCGCCAAGACCGGGTTCGCGCCGACGCGGATCGACCAGGTCGAGCTCGGCGCTCCGCTGCCGGCGCTGCCCGCACGGGGCGCGCCGGGCGAGCCCCTCTACAGCCGCTCGTTGTGCCTGGTGCGGCTGCACGGTGCGCCGCTGGGCATGGTCGAGCTGGAGCTCGGCCCCGACGGGCTCGCAGCCGAGGAGCTGGCCGCGGCGATCGCGGCGCGGTTCAGCGAGGAGATCGCCGCCCACCTGCGCGCCGACGGTCTCGACGCCGCCGAGCTCGGCGCCGAGGGCCTGCCCGGCCCCGATCCGCCACCCTGCAACGCGGATCGCGAGCGGATGCTCGCGGACGCCCCGTTCGCTTCGATCGTGATCTGCACCCGGGACCGTCCCGACTCGGTGCGCGAGACGCTCGGGTCGATCCTCGAGACGCGCTACCCGCGGGACCGGTTCGAGATCGTCGTCGTCGACAACGCCTCGGCCGACGACGCCGCGGTTGCGCTGGCGGCCGCGGAGTCCGACGGCGACGTCAGCGTTCGGGTCGTGCGTGAACCGATGCCCGGCCTGTCGCGGGCGCGCAACGCGGGCCTGCGAGAAGCCGAAGGAGAGATCGTGGTGTTCGCCGACGACGACGTCGCCGTCGACCGCGACTGGCTCGCGACCCTGATCGCCCCCTTTGCCCGCGACCCCGCGGTCGGGGCGAGCAGCGGCATGACCCTGCCGATGGCACTCGACACCCAGGTCGAGAGCTGGGTCGAGGACTTCGGTGGTCGCCTCGACCGCTACCGCGAGCGCGTCTTCGATCTCGAGGACCCGCCGCCGGACCGGCCGCTGTTCCCGTTCACCGTCGGCGATTTCGGCGCCGGTCGCAACATGGCCTTCCGTCGCGACGTGATCGCCGGCCTCGGCGGTTTCGACCCCGCGCTCGGCCCCGGGACGATCGCGCACGACGGTGATGACATCGAGGCCCTGCTGCGGGTGCTGCTCTCGGGTCGCCGCCTCGCCCACGTGCCGAAGGCGATCGTCTGGCATGCGCATCCCCGCGAGTACTCCGAGCTCGAACAGCGGGTCTGGGGATACGGGATCGGGCTCACCGCCTGCCTCACGCGAGCCGTCCTCGACCATCCTCGGTTGCTCATCGGCCTCGCCCGCAGGCTCCCGCGGGGCCTCGTCTTCGCTCTCTCGCCGGGCTCGGAGAAGAACGCCGGGCGCGAGGACCAGTTCCCCCGCTCGCTGGCACGGCGCGAGCTCCTCGGGATGGCGTACGGGCCGATCGCCTACGTCCGCAGCCGCCGTGACCAGCGCCGGCGCGAGCGGGCGGTTGCCCGGGACGGCCAGCCGCCGGGCGAGGCGAACGCCGGCGGACTGCGGATCCTGATCGTCACCGATGAGTACCGGCCATACATCGGCGGCGCCGGGCTCTGCATCGGCCTGTTCGCGCACGAGCTGACCCGACTGGGTCACACGATCGCGATCGCGACGGCCTGGCATCCCGACGCCCCGGCCTTCGAGCTCGACCGAGGCGTCGAGATTCACCGCATCCGGGACCTGCCGAGCCGGATGCGCTGGATCTCCGAGGACCGGAACCGCCACACCCCGCCGCCGTTTCCGGACCCGGAGGCCGTGGTGCGGCTGCGGCGGCTGAGCCGCCGCTTCAAGCCCGACCTCGTTCCGGCCTACGGCTGGCTTGCGCACTCGGCGGCCGCCGCGCTCGTCGGCCAGTCGATCCCGTTCGTGCTCTGGGGGCACGACTACGGGAACACCTGCGCGGTTCGCACGCTCGTCCGCAAGGACCAGATCTGCTCGGGCCCCGGCGTCGCCAAGTGCCTCGCCTGCGCCTCGTCAACCCGGGGGGCGGTCAAGGGCGTCGTCTCGACCGGGAGCGTGTTCGCCAGCCGGCCGCTGCTGCGCCGGAAGGCCGCCGCGCTCCACGGCGTGAGCAGGTTCGTCGGCGAGGTCATGCAACGGGACCTGCCGAGCTCCGCGCCCACGGTGGTGATCCCGAACTTCCATGGCGACGATCCCGGCGAGCCGATCGATCCCCGGTTCGAGAGCCGGCTGCCGGCGGAGCCGTTCATCCTCTTCATCGGCGCCCTGCGCCCGGTCAAAGGCGTCCCGGAGCTGCTTGCCGCGTACGCGAGGCTCGAGGAACCGCCGCCGATGGTGCTCGCCGGGCATCGCACCCCCGACTCGCCCGAGGAGTTCCCGCCCGGAATCACGGTCTTCAACGACGTTCCCCACGCGACCGTGATGGCGCTCTGGGACCGAGCCCTGTTCGGGGTCTTTCCGAGTACCTGGCCGGAGCCGCTCGCCACCGTCGTCCACGAGGCGATGAGCAAGGGCAGGCCGGTGATCGCCACTCGGGTGGGCGGCCACGTCGACATGGTCGACGACGGCGAGAGCGGGTTGCTGGTCGAGCCGCGCGACGTCGAGGGGCTCGCCCGGGCGATGTCCCTGCTGGTCGAGGACCCAGGGCTGCGCGAGCGCCTCGGCGCCGAGGCCCGACTGCGGTCCGAGCGCTACACCCGCGACGTGGTCGTCGGTGAGCTCGAGCGCTTCTATCGCGAGACGGTCGCCGCCGCCGAGGCCGGCTCGCGTTGAGCGAGCCTCGCGTGCGCCGGCGGCTGGCGGTGGCGATCGCGGTCGGCGCCGCGGTTTTGATCGCCATCGCCTTGCTGCCGTCGCCCGCTTGGCTCGAGGCCGCGATCTTCATCCCCCTCGTCCTGCTGGCCGCCGGCTGGGGCGGCCTGCGCCTGCTGCCCGAGGGCATGGGCACCGCCGAAGCGACGGTCTACGCGTTCAGCTTCAGCGTCTGCGCGGTGGCGCTCGGCGGCCTCGTCTGGCAGGTCCCGTTCAGCCTCAACCGGACGACCTGGGCGTTGTTGCTGGTTTCGGCCGCAGCGCTCTCAGTGGTTGCGACGGTCGCCTGGCGGCGACCCGTGGCGCGCCCGGGCTCGCGGTCATCAAGGGAGGCGCCTCGTGCCCGGCTCGGCATCGTCGCCGCGGTCGGGTTCGCGGTCTCCGTGGCGGGCGCCGGGGCGGCGATCGCCGTCGCCACCGACGGCGCCGACCAGCACCGCGACCGGACCCGGTTCGCCACCCTCTGGGCGCTGCCGGACGCCGGCACCGAAGGAAAATGGACGATCGAAGTCCAAAACCACGGCTTCGATGCCCACCGGTACCGGCTGACGGTGACCCGCGGGCCCGAGCTGATCATCGCGTCGAAGATCCTGCTCGACGCGAACTCCAGTTGGAGAGGCCACGTGATTGCGGCGCCGGCGCGCAACAGCCACCCGATCGTCGCCTCCCTGTATCGAGGCCTACGGCTCGACCGCGTGGTCGAGCTGCAGAGCGGAGGCCCGGAGTGAGCGCGGTCGGGATCCCGCGCGGAGCGCGACCCGCCGCCGTTCGGCCCGATGCCGACGCGGCGCGGCGGCCGCCGAAGGTGCGACTTCCGCTGGGCTCCGCGCCGTTCCTGGCCCTGATCGCCGCCGTGGCGCTGATCCTGATCGCGATGGGCAACAACGCGGCCCGGAACGGATTGGACTCGGCGCCGTACATGTTCTGGGTCGGGCTGGTGCTGATCTACGCGCCGATCGCCTTCCGCCTGATGTCGACCTCGGCCTCGCGCGCGGAGCGGCTCGCCCTCGGGCTGGTCCTGGGCCTGTCGCTGTACGTGGTCAAGATCCTCGCGGCACCGACCGGCTTTGAGCGCTTTGACGAGCTCGGCACCTGGCGGGCCACGAACGATCTGCTCCAGACCGGCGGCATGCTGTCCTCCAACCCGCTGGTGATCAGCACCTCCGGGTTCCCGGGACTCGAGGCCGTGACCGCAGCGCTGTCGGAGCTCACCCGCCTGAGCATCTTCCACTCCGGGCTGATCATCATCGGCGCGGCACGGGCGGCGCTAATCGTCGCCCTGTTCCTGTTCATGGAGCAGGTGACTCGCTCGGCCCGCGCGGCGGGCATCGCGATCGCGATCTACGCTTGCAACCCGAGCTTCCTCTACTTCGACTCCCAGTTCGGGTACGAATCGCTGGCCCTGGCGCTCGCCGCCGCGCTGTTGCTGCTCAGCCTGCGCTGGACCCGGGCCTCCCCTCAGGGGAGAGCGGCCGCGCCCGGGATGGTGGTGGCGATGGGGGTGCTCGCCTGCGGGCTGACCGTCACCCACCACATGACCTCGTTCGCGCTGCTCGCCTTCCTCGGCCTATGGGCCGGATTGATCGCCTACGAGGCGCGTCCAAAAAGCGGCGCGGTCGCCGACGCCGGGACGATGCCGGCCGGCGGCTCCGGATGGACAGCGGGTCCCGGGTTGCCCGCCGCGCTGCTCGGCGGGGCGATGCTGATCTGGTTCGCAACCGTCGCCGCGGGAGTGACGATCGACGAGCTCGGCGGAGTGTTCGGCGATGCGATCGACTCCGCGATCCGGCTGATCACGGGCGAGCGAGGACCGAAGGCCCTGTTTGCGGGTGGCGGCGAGACCAACACCGTGTTTCTGCGCCTGCTCGCCCTTGCATCGGTCGTGCCGCTGCTGGTGCTGCTGCCCTTCGGCCTGCGCCGAGCCTGGTTCGGCCAGGACACGAACCCCCTTTGGAGGTCGCTCGCGCTCGTTGCCCTGCTGTTCCCGGTGACCCTCGGCCTGCGCCTGACCGCCGCTGGCTCGGAGGTCTCCCAGCGCGCCTCGGAGTTCACCTTCCTCGGCGTCGCCTTCGTCGGCGCGGTCGTGATCGCCAGGCTGCGGTGGCCCCGCCACGGGTGGTCGCGGACGGCCCTCGCCGCGATGCTCTCGGCAACCGCGACGGTCGTCTTTTTGGGCGGGGTCGTGCTCGGCGAGCTGCCGGCGAGCCGACAGCCGGGGCCGTTCGTGGTCGGCGCGGACGCGAGGTCGATCACGCCCCAGGGGCTGAACGCCGCCGAGTTCGCCGCCGAACACCTGCCGCCGGGCAGCCGGGTGATCTCCGACCGCTCCAACGGGATGCTCCTGGCCTCCTACGGCGACCTCGACCTGGTCCTGGGCCGCACGGGTGACCTCCCCGTCCCGCGGGTGCTGTTCAGCGAGCGATGGGACCGAGGCGATCGGATCGTGATCCGCGACCAGGAGGTGGACTACATCCTCGTCGACCGGCGGCTCGTGCGCGCCGCCCCGGCGATCGGCTTCTACGTCGAAAGCGACGAGCCTCAGGCCTTCACCCGCGAGGAGCCGATCAGTCGGCGAGCGATCCGCAAGTTCGGCGACGTGCCGGGGCTGGCGCCGATCTTCGACAACGGCCCGATCGTGATCTACGACACATCGGGGCTGCGGACGCCTAGACCGTGACCCTAAACCGCGCCCGCTGGGCGTGTGACTGGGCGCCGCCGCGATCGAAGGCGACCACGGTGATCCGGTAGCGCCCCTCGCGCAGCCGCCGGCCGGCAAGCCGCCGCGAGAAGCCGATCCGGTTCTTGCCCGGCCGAGCGCTGCGGGTCATCGACATCTCCCGCGCGGAGCTCTGGCCGCGGCGATGGACGACGACCCTGACCCTCGCGTGGGAGCTGAGGCGATACCTGATCTGGCCGCGGTGGTGGACGGTGCGGGTGACCCTGAGCGAGCTCAGCCGAGGGCGCTTCTTCTTCGGGGGCTTGGTCGTGGCGCCGCAGCCCCCGGTCGGGGTGGTCGCCACCGAGCCGCCGTAAAGCGAGGAGTTGACGACGTCGCGGTAGGCAGCGAGCGCGGTGGATGAGGTGTTGATGCTCCAGTCGACGTCGAGGAGGCGGTCGTACCAGACCACCGCCGCGACCCGGGGAAAGCACTGGGGGATCGCCGACAGGTAGGCGTCGCGGATCCACTGCGCCTTGTCGCCGCCGGCCTCGGCCGAGGCGGTCTCGGCGATGATCACCGGCTTCGAGCTCAGCTGGGTGATCGTCTGATAGGAGGGGCCGAAGACCTGGCTGAAGCTCTCCCACTTGTTCGGCCCGAACCCGCTGGTGCCCCAGTTGTAGCCGTCGAGGGCGACGTAGTCGACGTACCCGTCGCCGGGGAAGTAGGGGGTGATCGGATAGTGGCCATAGTCGACGTTGGGCGACCACACCCAGCTGACGTTGCTGACGCCATCGGCGCGAAAGACGTCGACCACGTGGTGCCAGGCGTTGACGTAGTTGGTCGGATCGCCGCCCCATCCGTACCAGTCGCCGTTCATCTCGTGGGCGAAGCGGATCATGATCGGGAACGACTGGGCCTTGGCGAGCGTCGCCGCGCTGTGCAGGTAGGAGTCGTACTTGCCGGCTGCGATCTCGGCCAGCGGCACCGTCGCCCCGCTCCAGCCCGACTTGTAGAGCTGCCAGGTGATCATCGGGGTGACCCCGGGGTGCGCCTGGATGTTGGCGATCTTGGCCGCGGTCAACAGCGGGTCGGTGAGGTTGCTGTAGTCGAGCGCGATGTCCGGCTGTCGCCCGACCATCGAGCTGTAGGAGTCCAGGGTCGCCGGGCTCTCGAGCGTCGTCGGCTTGCCGTTGGCGCCGGAGTAGACGCCCAGCTTGATCGCTCCGGAGGCCAGCGAAGGAAGGGCGGCCAGTGCGACCGATGCCGCGAGGAAGCCGAGAAAGGTCGCCGGGCCACGCCTGCGTGAACCCCAACACCACATACTCCCCCGCTCGGCCCCTGGGGCAGGGTCGGTGAGGCGTCGTCACGCCTGAGGACGGATGTTCTAGCTGTGGCGCGCGACCCGGCCGCGGCGATCCCGGGCGCTGCGGCCCGCAAGCCAGATTGCAAACGCGATCAGGACCACCACGCCGACCGCGATCGCGACCGCGTACCAGACGTAGCGACCGTGCAGCTTCTGGGTCAGCCGGTACCAGAGCGACGGCTGCCCGTAGTCGTCGCTCGGCGGCGGCGGGGCCGCCTGCTGATCGTGGCTGGAGCTCTCCGTATTCAGGAACTCGTCGCGGCTGACGTCGTAGGGGCTGGTGGCGACGCCCAGCCTGAACGCCCGCAGCGCGGGCTTCGAGCTGTCGATGCGGAAGTCGAGCCCGTTGAAGTGCGCGTTGAAGAAGACGACCGCCGCGATCCGCCCGAAGTTCGGGATCTCGCGGTTGAGGGCGCTCGACATCCACTCCGCGGTGTCGCCGCCCTCGCGGCTCGATCCTGTCTCGGTCACCAGGATCGGTCGCGAGCTGAGGTTGATCAGCGTGTTGTAGGAGTCGCCGAAGATCTCCGTGAACGAATCCCAGTTGCCGTGCAGGCCCGCGTTGAAACCGTCGAGCCCGACCCAGTCGACCGACTCGTCGCCGGGGTACAGGCGCTTGAATGGGTAGCGCCCGTCCTTGTTCACCTGCGGGGCCCAGACCCACTGGGCGTTGTCGGCGCCCTGCTCGCGAAAGACGTCGACGACGTGACGCCAGGCGCGCTTGTACTTGGTCGGCGTATTGCCGTGCACCCCGACCCCCCACGGATACCAACTGCCGTTCATCTCGTGAGCGAAGCGGATCAGCACCGGATAGCCGAACCTGGCCACCTGGCGGGCGCTGCGGCGCAGGTAGCCGTCGTACTTGCCGCCGGCGATCTTCGCCAGCGGGTACGTGCCGCCCTTGTAGTTGAACGGCTCCCAGGTGATCATCGGCACCGAGCCGCGCTTCCAGATCGGCTTCAGGATGCTGCCGACGGCGAGCGGCTGGCGCCACTGGGCGTAAGTGCTGACGATCAGCGGCTGGCGCCCGACCTGACCAGCCTGAGCGTCGATCTGGTCGGGCTTCGGCGGGTAGGCCTTCGAGAAGCGCGGGATGTAGGAGCCGATCGCGGTCCCGTCCGCATCGGCCTGGGCCGTGAACGCGAGCACGGCGACGACGACCGCGACGATCGCGGCCGGATACCGCGGCTTGCCGATGAACCCCACGGGTGGAACGTTACCGAGTCGCCGGCGGCCGGCCGCTCAATCCGCGACCGGTCGTCCCGGCTCGATCGCGGCGCGCGGCGGCTCGCCACCCTCGACGTCGATCCGCGGCAGGACGCGGTCGAGCCAGGCGGGCATCCACCAGTTCCAGCGGCCCATCAGCTGCATCGCCGCCGGCACCAGGATCAGCCGCACCAGGGTTGCGTCGAGCGCGATCGCGACCGCGTTGCCGAGCCCGAGCTCCTTGATCGACGGGACCCCGGTGAGCACGAAGACCGAGAACACTGCGGTCATGATCAGCGCCGCCGAGGAGATCGTCCGGGCGCTCGTCGCCAGGCCCTCGGCGACCGCGCGCCGGTTGTCGCCGTGGACGTGGTAACGCTCGCGGATCCGCGAGAGCAGGAAGACCTCGTAGTCCATCGAGAGACCGAAGACGACGGCCAGGACCAGCGGCGGGGTCAGGGTGTCGATCGCGCCCGACGATTCGAAGCCGAGGAAGCCGTCCAGCCAGCCCCACTGGAAGACGATCACCAGCACCCCGTACGCGGCGCCGATCGAGAGCAGGTTCATCAGGACCGCCTTCAGCGGCAGCAGCACCGAGCGCAGCATCACCATCAGCACCAGGTAGGAGAAGGCGAGGATGAAGGCGAGGATCTTCCACATCGAGCCGCCGATCTGGTCGCGGACGTCGACGATCCGCGCCGACTCGCCGCCGACGTCGACCGCCGCCCTGGTGGCGAGCTGCGACGGGGGCACGATCTGGTCGCGGATCCGCGCGACCAGCGCGTAGGTGGCGTCGGAGTCGCTGGCGGTCTTCGGCGTCGCGCCGATCACCGCCGCCCCCGGCGAAGGCGCGGGCGGGGCGACGCCCGCGATCCCGGGGTCGGCGCGCAGATCGCCGACGAACTCGTCGACCGCGGCGCGGTTGGCGCCCTGGTCGAGCCCGCCGGAGTCGAACCGCGCCAGGACCTCGATCGGGTTGGTGGCGCCGCCGGTCTCCTGCGCCGCCAGCTCAGCGCCGACGACGACGTCGTGATCGTCGGGGAACTGATCGAGGGCCCCGGTGCCGGTCTCCATCGAGAGCACCGGGATCGCGAGCACCAGCAGGATGCCCGCCGCGGCGATCACCGAGACGACCGGGCGCCGCATCACCCGCTCGGTCCAGCGTTCCCAGAAGCCTTCCTTGTCGGGGCGGGTCGAGCCGCGACGGCGCCGGCGCCCCACCGTCACCCGGCGCATGAGCTGCATTCCTGACCAGACCCGCCCGCCGGCCTCGACCCGGTGGCCGAGAACCCGGATCAGCGCCGGCAGCAGGATCACCGCGGCGAGGATCGCGACGCAGACGACGATCATCGCCCCAAGCGCCATCGAGCGCAGGGTCTGGTTGTCGACCACCCACAGACCGGCGAGCGAGATCACCACCGCGAGGCCCGAGAAGGTGACCGCGAGGCCCGAGGTGGCGAGCGCCTGCGCGCGCGCCTCCTCGGCGCTTCGCCCCGCCCGCACCTCCTCGCGGAAGCGGGCGACAATGAACAGCGAGTAGTCGATCGCGACCCCGATCCCGATCATCGAGGCCATGTTGGTGACGAACACCGACATCTCGATCTGCTGGGAGAACAGATAGATCAGCGCCCCGGTGATCAACACCGAGACGAAGCCGAGCGCCAGCGGCAGCGAGGCGGCTGCGAACGAGCCGAAGACCGCGAGCAGGATGATCGCGACGATCGGAAAGCCGATGCGCTCGGCCTGCTGGAGGTCCTCCTTGGAGAGGTCCTGAAGGCCCGCCCAGGCGGCGGGCTGGCCGGCCAGGTACGGGGTGACGCCGTCGGCGGTGACCCCGGGGTCGAGCTCGGCGCGCAGCTCGCGCGCCGGGTCGTTCTGGCGCCCGGGCTCGAGCGACGACTCGAGCCCGATCAGCGCCACCCCGCCGCCCTCGAGCTGGCGCCGGGCCGTCTGCTCGGCGCCGGCCGGCAGCTGGAAGTCCGGCACCTCGGCGACCGCGGCTGCGACCCGGTCCGTCGCCGCCTGCGCCTGGGCGGCGTCGGTTCCCGGCTCGGCCTCGATCACCACGCTGACGGCTCCGTTCTGGCGCTCGGGGTAGTCGGCGGCGAGCGCCTCCGAAACCGCCTGAGACTGGCTCCCGGGGACGTCGAAGCCGCCGCCGGTCAAATCCTCGGTCTGGCGCGAGGCGAGCGGCACGGCGACGGCGACCACCGCCAGCCAGGCGCCGATCACGATCCAGCGGCGACGGCCGACCAGGGCCGACAGCTTCACCATCGCGCCGCGCATAGACGCGGGACGCTAGCCGCGGCGCGTCGCGCTCAGCGTGAGATCGCTCACTCGTCGGGCTCGCCGTCGACCTCGGCGCGGCGGCGCCGCGACTTGGCCTCGGTCAGCGCCCGATCGGCGGCCTCCAGCAGGTCGGCGGCGGTCCCGCCCCCGTCCCACTCGGCGATCCCGGTCGAGACGTCGACCGGGATCTGGGTCGACTCCTGGAGCGCGGTCAACACGGCCGCCCGGTAGCGGGCGGTGACCGAGGCCCCGGAGCTGGCACCGGTCTCGGGGAGGATGACCACGAACTCGTCGCCCCCGAAGCGCCCGACCGAGTCGTACGTCCGCGCCGTCTCGCGCAATCGGGCGCCGACCGCGGCGAGCACCCGGTTGCCCTCCAGATGTCCGCGCTCGTCGTTGACGCGCTTGAAGCCGTCGAGGTCCAAAAAGCAGCAGGAGAGCCGGTGGCCGCCGCGCAGCGAGCGTTGGACCTCGGCCTTGGCGACCTCGAGCAGTCCGCCGTAGCTGAGGCAGCCGGTGAGCGTGTCGAAGCCGACCGAGCCGAGCACGGCGGCGATCGTCATGTCGCTGGTCATGCACAGCGACGCGAGGGCGGCGTAGGACTCGGTCCTCCAGCTGAGCTCGGCCGAATCCTGTCCGGTCGCCGGCGCGAAGCCGGCGTAGATCGCTCCCACGGTCCGGCGGTCGTGGCGAATCGGCGCCGCGATCGCGGCCACGGATGCCGAGCCATCGACCGGGTCGGTCGGCTCGAGCAGCGGCCCAGGGGCGTCGAACGCCTGGCCGAGCAGGGTCTTGCGGGTCCAGCCGACGGCGGGGTCATGGCCGTCGTGCGCCCGGCTTGCCAGGACCTCGGTGCGCTCGCCCTCACGCCGCAGGAGCAGCCCGACGTCGGCGCCGACGCTGTCGGTAAAGCAGCGCAGGATCACCTCGAAGGCCTGGGCGCGCACGCCCCGCTGGCCCCCGGCGCGCGTGTTGTCTGGGTCTGAATCGGGTTCGGCCATTGGCACGGAAAAACCGCTGACGCACGGACGGCTGATCCTTGAGCCGCCGCCGCTGGCCGCGTTACGACCCCCGAACCGGTCCCAGATTCACACTGAGCCGCCGGGCTCCGCACCTCCATGCAGATCGCGGCCGCGCCGCCACTGTACACCCGGGCGGAATCGCTCCGCCGAGCAGGTCGTGGTACTCAGCGGTGGGGGCTGCGGCTAGTCGGTCGCCGCGGGCGCCGGCGCCGGGGCGGTGGTCGAGGTGTACTCGAACTCCTCCTCGGCTCCGAACAGCTTGTCGAGGACCGCCTTGCGCAGGTCCTCGGAGAGCGCCATCGCCAGGATCGCGCCGGCGATCGCGATCAGGAAGATGCGGCCCCAGTGGCGCTGCTGCTCCTGGCCGCGCAGGCGCTGGGTCGCGTCGCGCAGGTTCTCGGCGGTGTCCTTGAGGTCGCGATGCAGCTTCTTGTCGTCGATCGCCGTGTCGATCACGTTGCCGTTCGACGACAGCCGGTCGTATGCGCCGCGGGCGGCCTCGAAAGCGTCGCGGACGCTGTCACGCAACTCCTCGTCCTCCATCAGCCGCTTCAGATACTGGTTGTCGGCCGCAGACCCGACCACGTCGCGCGCGCGGCCTGTCCTCGTGCTCTTCGCCATCGGTTCTACCTCTCCAAATCTCGTCGTACGCCAGTCCGGTTTCCGGATCGCCCACTCTATACCCGCGGGCGCCGTCGCTACCCGTTGATCGCCGCCGCCAGCGCCTGCTCGATCCGGTCGACGTAGACGAACTCGAGCTCGTCGCGCTCGTGCTCGGGGATCTCGAGGATCTCGCCCTGGTTGCGGTCGGGCACGATCACCCGCCTGATCCCGGCGCGCTGGGCGGCGAGCGACTTCTCCTTCAGGCCGCCGACCGGCAGCACCTGCCCGGTCAGGGTCACCTCGCCGGTCATCGCCGTGTCCGAGGCGACCGGCTTGCCGCGGATCAGCGAGGTGAGCGCGGTCGCCATCGCCACCCCGGCCGAGGGGCCGTCCTTGGGCACCGCGCCGGCGGGCACGTGCACGTGCAGGTCGTGCTCGGCGAACCAGTCCGGCTCGAGCTCGGGGTTGAGCTTCGCCGCGTGGCCGCGGACCCAGGAGAGCGCGGCCTGCGCCGACTCCCTCATCACCTCGCCGAGCTGGCCGGTGATCGTCAGCCTGCCCGAGCCGGGCATCGCGGTCGCCTCGACGAACAGCACCTCGCCGCCGACCGGCGTCCAGGCGAGTCCGGTGGCGACCCCCGGGTCCTTGGTCCGCCGCCGGGTCTCGGAGAACACCCGCCGGCGGCCGAGCAGCTCGCGGGCCCGCGTCGCCGAGACCGTCCTCGGGCCCTTGCGCCTTGCGCCTCGGCGATCTCGCGGGCGAGCTTGCGACAGACGCTGCCGATCTCGCGCTCCAGGTTGCGGACCCCGGCCTCGCGCGTGTACTCGTCGATGATCGCGCGGATCGCGGCGTCGGCGAATCGCACCCCGGAGCCGCGCAGGCCGTTCTCGGCCAGCTGGCGGGGCACCAGGTAGCGCTTCGCGATGTGGAGCTTCTCGTCGGCGGTGTAGCCGGCCAGCTGGATCACCTCCATGCGGTCCAGCAGCGCCCCGGGGATCGTCTCCAGGTTGTTCGCGGTGGCGATGAAGATCACCTCGGAGAGGTCGAACGGCAGGTCCAGGTAGTGGTCGCGGAAGGAGTCGTTCTGGGCCGGGTCGAGAACCTCGAGCATGGCGCTCGACGGGTCGCCGCGGAAGTCGGCGCCCATCTTGTCGATCTCGTCGATCATGAACACGGGGTTGCGCGAGCCGGCGTCGCGCAGGGCGCGGATGATCGTCCCCGGCATCGCGCCGATGTAGGTGCGCCGGTGGCCGCGGATCTCGGCCTCGTCGCGCACCCCGCCGACCGAGATCCGCTCGAACTCGCGCCCCAGGGCGCGGGCGATCGAGCGCCCGAGGCTGGTCTTGCCGACCCCGGGGGGACCGGCGAAGCAGAGGATCGGGGCCGTGGACGACCCCGCCGGCTCCTTGGAGCCGGCGGCCCTTGCGTCAGGGTGCGGACCGCCAGGTACTCGAGGATCCGGTCCTTGACCTGCTCGAGGTCGTAGTGGTCGGCGTCGAGGACCTCGCGGGCGTGGGCGAGGTCGAGGTCGTCGGTGGTCTGGGCCGACCAGGGCAGCTCGACCAGCCACTCGAGGTAGGTGCGGATGACGCCGTACTCGGCCGCCGCGGAGGGCAGCTTCTCGAGCCGGCCGAGCTCGCGGTCGGCGGCCCTGCGCGCCTCCTCGGAGAGCCCGGCGGCCTCGATCCGCTCGCGCAGCTCGTTGACCTCGGCCTGGGTCTCGTCGACCTCGCCGAGCTCGCGCTGGATCGCCTTCAGCTGCTCGCGCAGGTAGTACTCGCGCTGGCCCTTGTCCATCTCCGACTCGACCTCGGACTGGATCTGGGACCCGAGCTGAATCACCTCGAGCTCGCGCGCGAGCAACTCCGACAGCCGGCGCAGCCGCTTGCCGACGTCAACCTCCTCGAGCAGCTCCTGCTTCTCGGCGGTCGGGATCCGCAGCGCCCCGGCGATCAGGTGCCCGAGCGCCGAGGGGTCGTCGATGTTGGTGACCGCGAGCTGCAGCTCCTCGGGCAGGTACGGGATCTGCTCGATGATCTCGGTGAAGGTTCGCTGCACGTTGCGGGTCAGGGCCTCGAGCTCGGGCGAGGAGTCGAGCACGTCGGGGAGCGGCTCGGTCCGCGCGACCAGGTACGGCTTCTCGCTCACGTACTCGGCGATCCGGACGCGCTCGGTCGCCTGGACCAGGATCCGCATCGTCCCGTCGGGGACCTTGAGCATCCGCGCGACGACTCCGACGACGCCGACCTCGTAGAGCTCGCCGGGGCCGGGCTCGTCGAGCTCGGGGTTGCGCGAGGCGACCAGCAGCAGCGTCCGCTCGCCGCCGAGCACGTCGTCGACCAGCTTGATCGACCGCTCCTGGCCGACGGCGAGCGGGGTCAGGGTGTCGGGATAGGCGACCGAGTCCTTGAGCGGCAGCACCGGCAGGGTCGCCGGCAGGGCCGGGGTGCCCTGGTCGCGGATCGCCGCCTCGAGGTCGGCGGCCTCGACGACCTGGATCCCGTCGTCACCCATCGGTGTCGATCGGAACCTGGCGAGCCACCTGGCCGGCGAGCGGCAGCTCGACCCGCAGGATGCCGTCCTCGTAGCTGGCTCGGGCGCGCTCGGCGACCACGTCGACGCCGAGCTCGACCACGCGCCGGAAGGGGCCGGCCTCGATCTCGACCTGCTGATACACGCGGCCCTCGGTCTCGGCGACCGGGCGCTCGCCGGTGATCACCAGCTCGCGTCCGGCGACCTCGAGCCCGACCGTTTCGATGTCGACGCCGGCGAGCTCGGCCTTGACCACCGCGCGGGGCGAGTCGCCGCCCGCGTAGTAGACGTCGACCCGGGGCGAGAACCCGGACTGGGCGCGGGTCAGGCGGGACCACTGTTCGGCGAACGGGTCGCCGATCAACTCGTCGATCTCGCGCCACATGCGCTCGAAGTTGACTCGCAGGTCTCGCGGTCCGGCCATCGGATAAAGGCTAGAGCTCGTACGTCTCGCCGGCGCGCGCGACCTCGAGCGGCGCGCCGAAGGCCCGCTCGCCCTCCTGTCGCGCCCACTCGGCGTCGAGCTCGTCGGAGATGTGGGTGAGGACGACGCGCTTGGCGCCGGCGCGGCGGGCGTGCTCGCCGGCCTCGCCGGGGGTCAGGTGGCCGCGGATCCCGGTCCGCTCCGGCCGCGGCAGGGTCGCCTCGACTAACAGCAGGTCGGTGTCGCGGGCGGCCTCGACCAGCTCGTCGCAGGGCCTGCAATCGGCGCCGAAGGTGAACCGGCCGGCGTCGGAGACCAGGTTGACCGCGTGGGTGAGGATGAAGTGCGGGACCTCGGCGAAGCTGGCGGTGATCGGGCCGATCTCGACCGTCGAGCCGGTGTCGTACTCCTCGACCAGGAAGGCCTGCTCGATCAGCTCCTCGTCGCCCCAGGCGCCGACCACCGTGCGGAACGTCTGGCGGGCGCCGGGCGGGACGATCAGACGCGGCCGGGCCGGGTCGTCGGTGCCCGGGTGGCCGGCGACCGGGACCGGCTGCTGGCGGGGGGTGAGCAATAGCGCGTAGGCGTAGGGGACGAGGTCGATGAAGTGGTCGGCGTGCACATGGCTGATCACGACCGCGTCGACCTCGGTGTAGTCGACCCGCTCTCGCAACTTGCCGAACACCCCGCCGCCGCAATCGAGCAGCAGCGTCGTCGCGCCCTCCTCGACCAGGTAGCCGCTGCACGCACCACCCGCGTCCTGCCAGGCCGGCGACTTGCCGAGCACGGTGATCCTCATCGCGCCCCGGACTCTACGGCCCGCGGGCCGGATTCCCGCAAAGGGCGCAAAGCGCGGCAGCGACCTTGCGAGCGAAAACACGGCGGTTGCGGAAACGCCCACTCGCGGGTCGGCGGGCGGTGGCATGATCGGCGTCGGCCGACGGGAGACGACCGAGCACACCCAAGAGAGAGGAAACCGTGATCGAGGTGGAGGAAGCGACGGAGATCGCCGAGGCCCTGGGGCTGAGGCGAAAGGGGGCGGCAAAGCGCAAGAGCAAGCGTCAGGGCTGCACGTGCGAGGACTGCTTCTTTCATCGCCGCATGCTCTGCGCGCTCGACCTCGACGAGCCCTGCTCGACCTTTCGCCAGGACACGCCGCAGGGCCTCGTCCCCCCGCGCCAGCCCGCGCTGCTGCTGCGGGAAACCTAAGCGGCTCGCCGCCTTCTAAAATCGCCGGGATGGCAACCGACCGCACAGCCCGGCTCAGCGCCTCACCACCGCTGTTCGAGAGCCGCTTCCTCGATTTCTTCTCCAGGATCCATCCGGTCGTGCCGGCGCTGATCTACGTCCCGGTGATCGTCGCCCTGTTCGTGATCGGCGCCAACCAGGGCCAGGGCGCGCTCGAGCTGATCGGCCTGTTCGCCGCCGGAGTATTCATCTGGACCCTGTCGGAGTACTGGCTGCACCGCCTGATCTTCCACTGGGAACCCGACAACGCGTTCGGCCGTCGGATGCACTTCATCATCCACGGCGTCCATCACGACCACCCGAACGACAAGCTGCGGCTGGTGATGCCGCCCGGCGCCAGCATCCCGCTGGCGCTGCTGTTCGCCGGCCTCTTCTGGCTGATCTTCGGGACCCCGACCGCCTACCCGCTGTTCGCCGGCTTCCTCACCGGTTACCTGGGCTACGACTACATGCACTACTACCTGCACCATTTCGTCCCCAAGTCGCGGCTCGGCAAGCACCTGCGCGAGCAGCACATGCGACACCACTTCCAGGACCACCGCTACGGCTTCGGCGTCTCCACGCCGCTATGGGATGCGGTCTTTCGCACCCTGCCGCGCACCCGGCGCAGCGGTTAACCGTTACTCTCCTTCATACAGTTAATTCAACTCACTGTGATAAGTCACAGTGTGAAAGAGAGCCAGGGATGTCACCCACTTCGAACACGGTCGACGAGGCTGCGGGGCTGATTCGCGACCGGATCAAGGAGCTGGACGCCGAGCGCGGTCAGCTCGAGCGCGCGCTCGCCAGCCTCACCGGTGGCCGCGAGGGTCGCCGCGGGCCGGGCAGGCCGCCCAGGTCGGGGTCGAAGGCCGGCGCACCGCGTCGCCGCCGTCGCCGTCGCGGCGGGACCCGCTCGGATCAGGCGCTGAAGCTGATCGCCGACAACCCGGGAATCTCGGCCTCGGAGATCGCCAAGCGGATGAAGATCAAGCCCAACTACCTCTACCGGGTCCTGAGCGAGCTCGAGAAGGAAGGCCGGGTCCGCAAGGACGGCCGGGCGTACCACCCGGCCTGAGCGGCCCTCAGTCGAAGAACCGGCCGACCTGCTCCGGTGCCCGCCGTTGGAGCGCGATCCCGAGCGGGAACCCGAGCAGCCAGACGACGACCGCGGCCTCGGAGCCGAGCGCGAAGGCGACCGGGATCGAGCCGAGGAAGGTGACCACCGGGACCAGCGACGCGGTGCATCCCCAGCGGTAGACCTCCTCGGGCATCGCCCTGGCGAGTAACCCCGATCGGTGTGCGTGGCGGAAGAGGACGACCTCGAGGCCGCTGGTCGCGGCGACGGTGACCGCATAGACCGAGAGCGCCAGCGGGTTGTCGAAGTAGTTGCCGATCAGCGCGGTCGGGAACGGCAGAAAGGCGATCAGCGCTAGGTAGACCAGGTTGAGCCCGATCAGCCCGCGGTCGAACGCCGCGAGCATCGAGAACATCTGGTGGTGGGCGACCCAGTAGCGGCCGATCACCGCGAAGCTGATGAAGAAGCTGACGATCGAGTCGCTGAGGCCGTTGAGCGCGTCGGCGAGGTCGTGGACGCTGTCGCCATCGTCGATCGCCGGAACGGCGATCCCGACCACCAGCAGGGTCATCGCGATCGCGAACATGCCGTCGCTGAAAGCGAGCACGCGCCCGAACTCCTCGCCGCCGCGCTCGAAGCGCCGGCCCCCCGGCGGGCGCTCGGCGGAACCGGTCACGCGCTGGCCCCCGTCCGGCTCAGACCAGGCCGAGCCCGGCGACGGCCTCGCGCTCGGACCGCAGCTCGGCGACCGAGGCGTCGATCCGCTCGCGCGAGAAGTCGGTGATCTCGAGGCCCTCGACGATCGAGTACTCGCCGTCGGCGCACTGGCAGGGCTGTCCGCAGATGATCCCCTCCTCGATCCCGTAGCGCCCGTCGCTGGGGACCCCCATCGAGACCCAGTCATTGGCCTCGGTGCCCAGGACCCAGTCGTGGACGTGGTCGATCGCCGCGTTGGCCGCCGAGGCGGCGCTCGACGAGCCCCGCGCCTCGATGATCTCGGCGCCGCGCTTGCCGACCCGCGGGATGAACTCGTCGGCGATCCAGGCCTCGTCGTCGACCGCCGCCCAAGCGTTCTCGCCGCGCACCTTGGCGTTGACGAGGTCGGGGTACTGGGTCGGCGAGTGATTGCCCCAGACGGTCATGTTGGAGACCTCGGAGACGCCTGCCCCGAGCTTGTTGGCGAGCTGGGCGACGGCGCGGTTGTGGTCGAGGCGCATCATCGCCGTGAACCGCTCGCGGGGGACGTCGGGGGCGTTGGCCTGCGCGATCAGCGCGTTGGTGTTCGCCGGGTTGCCGACCACCAGCACCTTGATGTCGTCGGCGGCGCCGGAGTTGATCGCCTCGCCCTGGGGCTTGAAGATGCCGCCGTTGGCCTCCAGCAGGTCGGCGCGCTCCATGCCCTTGGTCCGCGGCCGGGCGCCGATCAGCAGGCCGATGTTGCAGCCCTCGAAGGCGAACTTGGGATCGTCGGAGATCTCGATCCGGCTGAGCAGCGGGAAGGCGCAGTCATCGAGCTCCATCGCGGTGCCCTCGGCGGCCTTGATCGCATCGGGGATCTCGAGCAGCCGCAGCTCAACCGGGGTGTCTGGGCCGAGCATCTCGCCGGCGGCGACGCGGAAGAGGATCGCGTAGCCGATCTGGCCGGCGGCGCCGGTGACGGTGACCTTTACGGGACTGCTCACTGATTCATCACTCCTGAAGTCGTTTCGTTTGCTCGACCGCGCAAGCTAAAGGATCGGGGTGACTAGTCTCCCGCTGACCGTGACCCGCCTGAAGCGAGCGATAGCGCTGACCGTGGCCGTCGCCGGGCTCGCCGGCTGCGGCGGCGGCGATGACTCGACCTCGACCACCTCGACCCCCGCGCAGGCCCCGTCGGGCACGACCGCCAAGCTGGCGGCCTACCTGCCGACCGACGCGCCGCTGATCGCCGAGGTCGACGTCGCCGCCGCCCGGCGCGAGCTCGGGCTCGATCCCGACGCCGACGCGACCGACATCGAGGCGGTGGCCGACGCCCAGGCCGGCCTCGACGACCCCTCGGGCGAACTGGTGACCGCGACCGCGACCGGGATCCCGCCGGTGACCTCGTTCCTGCTCGCCGGCGAGAAGGACCCGTTCGTCGAGGCGCTCGATGGCTCCGAGATCAGCGCCGCCGTCTCCAACCAAAGCGACCCCGACGGCCCGGTCTCGGTGATCGCGACCAGCCAGTCGTTCGAGGATCTGGCGTCGAAGCTCGAGGACGGCGGCTACGAGCGCGACGGCGACACGCTGACCGACCCGTCCGCGGTCGTCGCCGAGGTCGCCAGCGCCGGCAACGGTGTCGTCGTCGCCACCGGCAAGGGCGCCTCCGCCACGGACCTGATCGACTCGCCGCCCGGCGGTCCGGCGGAGCTGACCTCGCTGCTCGACTTCGGCGCCGGCTCGATGTCGGCCGCGACCGCGGTCACCACCGACCAGTCCAGCTGCGTGACCGCGCTCGGCGCCCGCGGACCCGCCGATGCGACCGGCGGCACCGCCCGCCTGCAGGTCGACGGCACCGCCGACGCCGCCAACGTCGATACCGTGGCGCTCAACGCCGCCAACGTCAAGCCCGGCGAACCAAAGGCCGACGGCGACACTGTCGAGATCCCGTTCACGGCGCCGCCGCAGCCCGGCGGCAACCCGGTCGGCCAGGTGCTGGTCACCGCCGACCCGGCGAAGCTCTACGACTGCGGCTGACCGAGACCGAGCGGCCGTCAGGCCATCGCGGCCTGCAGGTTCTCGTCGATCGAGGCGAGGAACTCCTGCGTCGTCTGGAACGCCTGGTCGGGGCCGACCAGCAGCGCCAGGTCCTTGGTCATCCTGCCGCTCTCGACCGTCTCGATGCAGACCCGCTCGAGCGTCTCGGCGAACGCGGTGACCGCGGGCGTGCCGTCCATCCGCCCGCGGGCGGCGAGGCCCCGGGTCCAGGCGAAGATCGAGGCGATCGGGTTGGTCGAGGTCGGGTTGCCCTGTTGGTGTTGGCGGTAGTGGCGGGTGACGGTTCCGTGCGCGGCCTCGGCCTCGACCGTCTTGCCGTCGGGGGTCATCAGCACGCTGGTCATCAGCCCGAGCGAGCCGAAGCCCTGGGCCACGGTGTCCGACTGCACGTCGCCGTCGTAGTTCTTGCAGGCCCAGACGTAGCCGCCCTCCCACTTGAGCGCCGCCGCGACCATGTCGTCGATCAGGCGGTGCTCGTAGGTGAGGCCGGCGGCCTCGAACTCGTCTGAGAACTCGGCCTCGAACACCTCGGCGAACAGGTCCTTGAAGCGCCCGTCGTAGCGCTTCAAGATCGTGTTCTTGGTCGACATGTAGACCGGGAAGCCGCGCTCGAGGCCGTAACGCATCGAGGCCCGGGCGAAGTCGCGGATCGAGTCGTCGTGGTTGTACATCGCCATCGCCACGCCGCCCCCGGGGAACTGGTGGACCTCCATCTCCATCGGCTCGGATCCGTCCTTGGGCGTGAAGGTGAGGGTCAGCGTGCCCTCGCCGGGGATCACCACGTCGGTCGCCCGGTACTGGTCGCCGAACGCGTGGCGGCCGATGATGATCGGCTTGGTCCACCCGGGGACGAGCCTGGGGATGTTCGAGATCACGATCGGCTCGCGGAAGATCACCCCGCCCAGGATGTTGCGGATCGTCCCGTTCGGCGACCGGTACATCTCCTTGAGCCCGAACTCCTCGACCCGCGCCTCGTCGGGGGTGATCGTCGCGCACTTGACCCCCACGCCATGCTTCTTGATCGCGTTCGCGGCGTCGACGGTGATCTGGTCGCCGGTCGCGTCGCGGCTCTCGATCGAGAGGTCGTAGCGCTCCAACTGGAGGTCGAGGTAGGGCAGGATCAGCTGGTCCTTGATGAAGGCCCAGATGATCCGGGTCATCTCATCGCCGTCGAGCTCGACGATCGGGTTTTCGACTTTGATCTTGTCTGCCATCGGGCGGGCGATGCTATCGGCGCGATTCGCCGACGTGATGGTGGAGCACCCGCGGAGCCTATTGGCGGCATAGAGTCCAGGACATGGACGCCGAGCGGGTGACGATCGAGGTCGCCGACCAGGTCGCCGACGTGCGGATGACCCGCGCCGAAAAGCACAACGGGCTCGACTGGCGGATGTTCGTCGCCCTCAACGAGGCGCTCGACGAGCTGCGCGCGGCGGAAGGCCTGCGCGTCGTGGTGCTCTCGGGCGACGGGCCGAGCTTCTGCGCCGGCCTGGACTTCAAGAGCTTCTCATCCGGGAACGGCGACCTGGCCGGCGACGGCTTCGCCGCGGTCGAGGGCTCGATCGCCAACCACGCCCAGCGGGTCGCCTACGGGTGGCGCGAGCTCGAGGTCCCGGTGGTCGCGGCGCTGCGCGGCAACTGCCTCGGCGGCGGCTGCCAGATCGCGCTCGGCGCCGACATCCGCCTGGCGGCGCCGGACGTACGGCTATCGGTGATGGAGATCAAGTACGGCCTGGTCCCGGACATGAGCCTGTGGCAGACGCTGCCGCGCCTGGTCGGCGACGACGTCGCTCGCGAGCTCACCTACACGGCGCGGATCGTCGAGGCCGAAGAGGCGCTGGCGCTCGGCCTGGTCACCCGGATCGAGCCCGAGCCGCTCGCCGCCGCGAAGGCGCTGGCGGCCGAGATCGCGGCCCGCTCGCCGGACGCGATCCGGCGCGCCAAGCGGCTCGCCAACGAGGTGCCCAACCTGTCGGCCGCCGACGGGCTCGCGCGCGAGGCCGAGCTGCAGAAGGAGCTGATCGGCAGCCCGAACCAGATCGCGGCGGTCACCGCGGCGATGAGCGGGCAGCCGGCAAGCTTTTCGTGACCCGGAGCCGTAGTCAATCGATGACGCAGCAACAGACGACAAGGAGGGCTGGATGGACCTGTTCATGATTCGGCGCAACAAGGGGTGGAAGACACCCGAGGAGCTCGGCGCGGCCGCCGAGCGGTCCAAGGAAGTGGCCGAGAGCGACTTCCCGGACGGGATCCGCTGGATCCGCAGCTACGTCGTCCAGGAGGAGAGCGGCGAGCTGGGCACGGTCTGCATCTACGAGGCGACCGACGCCGACACGGTGCGGCGGCATGCCGACGAGGTCGGGATGCCGGCCGACGAGGTGCTGACGATCGCCGACACGGTGATCGTGCGCCCGGACCCGGAGCCCGCGGCGACCGCCTGAACGCCCGGCCGCTGCGTCGGTCGTTGACACAAGGAGTGAACCATGATTCACTTCTTATGTGGCGTACCGACCGACGCAGCGCACCGAGGCCCGCAAGGCGGAGGTGCGCGAGCGGATCGTGACCGCCGCACGCGGGCTGGTCGCCCGCGGCGGCTACACCGAGGCCCAGGTCGCCGCGGTGGCCGCGGACGCCGGGGTGGCGACCGGAACCGTCTACCGCCACTTTCCCTCGAAGGCCGACCTGTTCGCGGAGGTCTTTCGCAACGCCTCACAGCATGAGGTCGACGCGGTCGTCGAGGCGGCCGCCGACGGCGACAGCTCGGCCGCAGCCCGGATCGCCGCCGCTGTCGAGACCTTCGCCCACCGGGCGCTTCGCGGCCGGCGACTCGCCTGGGCGCTGATCGCCGAGCCGGTCGACCCCGCGGTCGAGGCCGAGCGGCTGATCTTCCGGCGCGCCTACCGCGACGCGTTCGCCGGCGTGATCGCCGACGGCGTCGAGAGCGGCGAGCTGCCGGCCCAGGACCCGGCTACCAGCGCCGCGGCGCTGGTCGGGGCGATCGGGGAGGCGCTCGTTGGCCCGGTCTCCCCCACCACCGCAGCTCGCGACCCCGAGTCGCTGATCGATTCGCTGAGAGACTTCTGTATCCGCTCGGTCACCGGAAAGGAGCCCGCGAATGTCAACGCTTGAGCGCCGCCCCACCGCGGCCACCCACGCCGTCGCCAACCAGGCCACGCCGCTGGAGGACTACAACACCTTCGAGGCCGACCGGGTGCTGGTCGAGGCGCTGGGCCGCGAGGGCGGCGAGTGGGCGACCGACCGGGTCAGCGAGGTCGGCGCCTTCGCCGGCTCGGCGCGGGCGATCCGCTGGGGCTTCGAGGCGAACGAGAACCCGCCCAAGCTGCGGACCCACGACCGGTTCGGCAACCGGATCGACGAGGTCGAGTTCCACCCCGCCTGGCACGAGTTGCTGCGGGCCGGGGTCAGCCGCGGCCTCCACGCCCTGCCCTGGCGCGAGCCCGAGCCGGGCGCGCACGTGGTCCGCGCCGCGATGTCGGTCGCCTCGCAGGCCGAGGCCGGGGTCGGCTGTCCGATCTCGATGACCTACTCGGTGATCCCGGCGCTGCGCAAGCAGCCCGAACTGGCCGCCGAGTGGGAGCCGCGCTTCACCTCGCTGCACTACGACGGCGAGCGCCTGCGCCCGGCCGCCGACAAGGCCGGGGCGCTGTGCGGGATGGGGATGACCGAGAAGCAGGGCGGCTCGGACGTGCGGGCCAACACGACCACGGCGACGCCGCTGAACGGCGGCGGGCCCGGGGCCGAGTACGAGCTCAACGGCCACAAGTGGTTCATGTCGGCGCCGATGTGCGACGCCTTCCTCGTCCTCGCCCAGGCCGACGGCGGGCTCTCCTGCTTCTTGATGCCCCGCTTCACCCCCGACGGGGAGCGCAACGCGATCCAGATCCAGCGGCTCAAGGACAAGCTCGGCAACCGCTCGAACGCATCCAGCGAGGTCGAGTTCCGCGGCGCCTGGGCGCGGATGGTCGGCGAGGAGGGGCGCGGCGTGGCGACGATCATCGAGATGGTCAACCACACCCGGCTCGACTGCTGCCTGGGTGCGGCTGCCGGGATGCGCTCGGCGGTCGCCAACGCGATCCACCACACCTCGCAGCGCGCCGCGTTCGGCAGGCTGCTGATCGACCAGCCGCTGATGCGCAACGTGCTCGCCGACCTCGCGATCGAGTCGGAGGCGGCGACGATCGGCGCGATGCGGCTGGCGCGGGCATATGACGGCTCGATCGCCGGCGACGACGGCGAGACCCAGTTCAAGCGGGTCGCCAACGCGGTGCTCAAGTACTGGCTCTGCAAGCGCGCGGTCCCCCACGCCGGCGAGGCGCTCGAGTGCTTCGGCGGCAACGGCTTCGTCGAGGAGTCGGGGATGCCGCGGCTGTATCGCGAGTCGCCGCTGAACTCGATCTGGGAGGGCTCGGGCAACGTCCAGTGTCTCGACGTGCTGCGGGCGATGGCCCGCGGGCCGCAGGCGACGGACGCCTTCTTCGCCGAGGTCGACGAGGCCGCCGGCGCCGACCCGCGCCTGGACGCCGCGGCGGCCGAGCTGCGCGCCGAGCTCGAGGACATCGAGGCGATCGAGTCCCGCGCCCGGCGACTGGTCGAGCGGATGGCGCTGGTGCTCCAAGGGTCGCTGATGGTCCGCTTCGGCGACCAGGCCGCCGCCGACGCCTTCTGCGCCTCGCGGCTCGGCGGCGACTGGGGCCGCGCATTTGGCACCCTGCCCGCCTCACTCGACTTCGACCGCATCATCGAACGCCACGCGGTGTTCGCTCAGTAATGGCGCTCTCCACCCGGATCAGAAAGCATCTGCAGGGCAACGCGGTCGCCTACGCGGCCCTGTTCGTCGCCCTCGGCGGCACGGCGCTCGCCCTGCCCGGGCACAAGCAGGTGAAGTCCGACGACCTCGCCAACGGCGCGGTCAAGAGCAAGGCGATCGCGACCGCCGCCGTGAGCGAGAAGAAGCTCAAGTCGGGCGCCGTGACCGAGACCAAGCTCGGCGCCGGCGCGGTGACCGCGGCCAAGCTCCGCGCCGGGGCGGTCGGGGTCAGCCAGCTCGCCGACGACGCGGTCGAGCGAAAGAAGCTCAAGGCCCAGGCCGTGACCTCGCAGAAGCTCGCCGACAGCGCCGTCACCTCGGACAAGGTCGCTGACGGAACGCTGCTGGCGACCGACTTCGGGCCGGGCCAGATCTCGGACGGCTTCCTGGCGACCGGCGGCGGCAGCTTCGCGATCGCGCGCTCCGGGCGCGTCTACACGACCGCGACCCTGGTCCCGGCGTGCACGGCCGGAACCTGCACGTTCACGGTCCAGATCGACGGCGCCAGCGTCCCCGGCGCCACCGCAACCGTGGACAACACCCCGCCCGAGCAGCTCACCCTGATCGGGCTCACCGGCGCGGTCGCCGCGGGCAACCACACGGTCAGCCTGCTCTCCTCGGGCACCGGCGCCGCCGCCACCCAGGTCCAGCTCGGCGGCATCCTGCTGCAGTAGCCGGCCATCTAACCTGGCCGCGTGGCCTACGACCAGGCGCTTGCGGATCGCATTCGCGCGGTGCTCGCGATGCGGGACGGGCTGACCGAGCGCAAGATGTTCGGCGGGATCGCCTGGATGGTGAGCGGCAACATGGCCTGCGGGGTGCTCGGGGACGAGCTGATCGTCCGCCTCGACGGGGATGAGAGCGCGCGCGCCCTGGCCGAGCCCGGGGTCCGCGAGTTCGACTTCACCGGCCGCCCGATGAAGAGCATCGTCTGCGTGGCGCCCGAGCAGATCGCCGGCGACGAAGCGCTCGCGGGCTGGGTTGACGCCGGCGCCGACTTCGCCGCCTCGCTGCCGGCGAAGGCCAAGAAGTAGCGCCGCCTACGATTAATCCATGACGCCAAGGGGACAGCTGACCCTGTTTCGAATCCGGGGCATCCGGATCGGGGTCGACTACTCGTGGTTCTTCGTCCTCTTTCTGATCATCCTCTGGCTCTCGGGCTTCTACCGCGACGTGCTCGACGTCGGCCAGTCGGACAGCGACCCGTACCTGCTCGCGGTCGCCTCGGCGTTCGCCTTCTTCGCCTCGATCCTGCTCCACGAGCTCGGCCACGCCGTCGAGGCGAACCGGCTCGGCGTGCCGATCACCGAGATCACCCTGTGGCTGTTCGGCGGGGTGGCCAGGATGAGCAAGGACACCGAGTCGCCGGGCGCCGAGTTCAAGGTCGCGGCCGCCGGGCCGGCGGTGACCGCGCTGATCGCGGTCGGGCTGACCGCGCTCGGGATCGCGGTCGCGGGCTCGGACGACTTCTGGGCCGCGGTCCGGCTCGACCCCGGGGTCCAGATCTCGGGACCGACGGCGATGGTCGCCTGGCTTGCGCAGATCAACTTCCTCGTCCTGTTCTTCAACCTGATCCCGGCCTTTCCGCTCGACGGCGGGCGGATCGCCCGCGCGATCGCCTGGCGGCTGACCGGGGACCGCAACCGCGCGACCCGCTTCGCCGCCAACCTCGGGCGCGTCTTCTCCTACCTGATGATCGGGTTCGGGCTGTTCTTGATCGTCGGCTACGGCGACGTGGTCGGCGGCATCTGGCTGGCGCCTGATCGGGTTCATCCTCGGCCAGTCGGCGCGCGCCTACGCGGTCCAGTCCGACTTCGCCAGCCGGATCGGCGGGATCAGCGTCGCCGACGTGATGGACGCCGAGCCGGTGTTCATCACCGAGGACACCAGCATCGAGCGGGCGCTCGACGAGTACTTCCTTCGCTACCGCTGGCCCTGGTTCCCGGTCGTCGACGCGGGCGACCACTTCCGCGGCCTGCTCGTCCGCGAGGTGGCCGACGGGGTCCCGGAGCCGAGCCGCGCCTCGCGGACGGTCGGCGACGTGTTCGAGCTCGACGCCTCGGGCATGTTGCGGGTACGCGACGACGCGCCGCTCGAGTCGCTGCTCGGCAACGACGCCCTGCGCCGCCTCGGCGGGCTGGCGGCGGTCGACGCCGAGGGGCGCCTGCGGGGAGTGATCACCGCCGATCAGGTCGGCCGCGCCCTGCGCGGGGCGCTCGGCCCGAGCGCGTAACGCTGCGGCCGTCTGAGCCGCTGGCGGGCGGGTAGAGCCCGTGGGGCGTTTCTATAGGATCGCCCTCCCATGCCGCGCCACGACGTACTCGTCATCGGAGCCGGGCTCGCCGGCCAGCGGGCGGCCCTGGCCGCCGCCGAACAGGGCGTCTCGGTGGGGATCGTGTCCAAGGTCCACCCGGTGCGCTCGCACTCGAACGCCGCCCAGGGCGGGATCAACGCGGCGCTCCAGGAGGGCGACAGCTGGGAATCGCACGCCTTCGACACCGTCAAGGGGTCCGACTACCTCGGCGACCAGGACGCGATCTCGATCATGTGCCGCGAGGCGCCGGAGGAGATCCTGCACCTCGAGCACCTCGGCGTCCCCTTCCATCGCAACGAGGAGGGCAAGCTCGGCACCCGCGCCTTCGGCGGCGCCTCGCAGGCACGCACCTACTACGTCGCCGACATCACCGGCCAGGCGATCATGCACGTGCTCTACGAGCAGCTGATGAAGTACGCCGACGCGGTCGACCGCTACGAGGAGTACTTCACCACGGCGCTGGCGCTCGATGACGACGGCGCCTGCGTCGGGGCCGTGCTGCGCAACGTCCGCGACGGCTCGATGGAGCTGTTCGAGGCCAAGAACGTGATCCTCGCCACCGGCGGCGACGGCCAGGCGTGGCAGCCGACCACCAACGCGCTGATCTGCACCGGCGACGGGATCGCGCAGGCCTATCGCGTCGGGGCCCCGCTGATGGACATGGAGATGATCCAGTACCACCCGACGACGCTGGCGGGCAAGGGCTTCTTGATCACCGAGGGCGCCCGCGGCGAGGGCGCCCACCTGCTGAACGCCAGCGGCGAGCGGTTCATGGAGAAGTACGCGCCGAACAAGATGGAGCTCGCCTCGCGCGACGTCGTCTCGCGCGCCGAGCAGACCGAGATCAACGAGGGCCGCGGCTTCCCCGACGGCACCGTCGCGCTCGACATCACCGTGGTGCCGAAGAAGCGCATCCACGAGGCGCTGCGCGAGATCGTCCTCGTCGGCCGCGACTTCGCCGGCGTCGACATCACCCGCGAGCCGATCCACATCAAGCCCGGCAACCACTACACGATGGGCGGCGTCAAGACCGACGCCGACGGCGCCACCTCGATCCCCGGCCTCTACGCCGCCGGCGAGTGCGCGTGCGTCTCGGTTCACGGCGGCAACCGGCTGGGCGCCAACTCACTGCTCGACACGTTGATCTTCGGTCGCCGGGCCGGCATCCACGCCGCCAACCGGACCAAGCTGGTCGATAGCGGGCGGCCGTCGAAGTCCGTGCTCGCCGACGAGCAGGCGATGATCGACGGGATCGTCAACCGCGAGCGCGGCTCGGGCAGGCGGGTCTCGGAGATTCGCAAGGAGCTCGGGGCGACGATGGACCGCTACGTGGCGGTGTTCCGCGACGACGAGGGCATCAAACAGGCGCACGAGATCGTCAAGCGGCTGAAGGAGGAGGCGGAGACCGCCTACATCGACGATCGCGGCAACGTCTTCAACCAGGACGTGCTCGGGGCGCTCGAGCTCGGCTACATGCTCGACTGCGCCGAGTGCGCCTGCGTCGGCGCCCTGCACCGGACCGAGAGCCGCGGCGCCCAGTTCCGCACCGACTTCCCGGAGCGCAACGACGACGAGTGGCTCAAGCACATCGACCTGACCCTGAACGGCGACGGGCCGGAGATCAGCTACTCCGACGTGACGATCACCGAGTGGCAACCGATGGAGAGGACCTACTAGGCCGATGGCGGACGAACGAGGCGCCTCAACAGCGGCGCAAGAGCAGTACACACTCAAGGTGCGGCGGTTCAAGCCCGAGTCGGGCGACGGCCCCTACTGGGAGACCTTCGACGTCGAGCTCGACCCCACCCTGTCGGTGCTCGACGGGCTGCTGCAGGCCAAGGACCGCGACGACGGCTCGCTTGCGGTCCGCTGCTCGTGCCGGGCGGCGATCTGCGGCTCCTGCGGGGTCAAGATCAACGGCCAGTCGACGCTCGCCTGCCTGACCCAGATCGGCGAGGCGCACGAGTTCGCCAACCGCCGCAACGGCGGCTCGGAGCCGATTACGGTCGAGCCGATGGGGAACATGCCGGTGATCAAGGACCTGGTCACCGACATGGAGTCGACCCACTGGACGAAGATCCGCCGGGTCACCCCGTGGCTGCTCGACGACGGCGACCCGCCGGAGCGCGAGCGGATCGTCGAGCCGGAGTCGATGGTCGACATCACCCAGACGATCGCCTGCATCCAGTGCGGCGCCTGCGTCAGCTCCTGCCTGTCGATGGAGGCCGACCCCGACTTCATCGGCCCGGCGGCGCTCGCCAAGGCGTATCGCTTCGTCGGCGACCCGCGCGACGTGGAGAGCCGCGAGCGCCTCTACGACCTGGCCCAGGACCCGCACGGGATCTACGACTGCACGCACTGCTTCAGCTGCGTCGACGCCTGTCCGAAGGGCGTCGCGCCGATGGACCAGATCATGCGCCTGCGCCGTGCCGCCGGCCACGACGAGGAGATCCGCGACAAGAACCACGGGCACAACCACGAGGAAGCGTTCGTGAAGATCATCGAGAAGAAGGGGACGCTGGACGAGTCGCTGCTGCTCCAGGAGTCCTTCGCCCCGGGGATCAAGGGCAAGCTGATGCCCAGGCACGGTGCGATCAAGGAACTGCTGGGCTCGATCCCGACCGCGATCCGGGGAATCCGCTCGGGCAAGATGCGCTCGCTGCCGAAGCTGATCCCCGGCGTCCACCACAAGCTCCCGGGCGACTCGCAGGAGCACGTGAAGAAGATCTACGAGCACGCCGAGGAGCACCGCACCCAGATCAACCTCTACATCACCGGCGAGGAAGAGGTGGAGCCGGAGCCCGACGAGATGACCGACGAGGCCTTCGCCGCCGAGGCTGAAGCCGCGTCGGAAGCCACGGCCGAGACCATTCAGAACGACGAGGAGAACGCATGAAGCTCGCCTACTGGCCCGGCTGCGTCTCGCGCGGGTTCACCACCGAGCTGCACGGCTCGATGGCGCTGACCGCCGAGCGGCTCGGGATCGAGCTGGTCACCCTCGATCGCGCCAACTGCTGCGGCGCCGGGGTGATCGCGGAGCACAACCAGGAGCTCGCCGACACCCTCAACGCCCGCACCTTCGCCCTCGCCCAGCAGACCGGGCTCGGGATGATGAACATCTGCTCGACCTGCCAGGGGGCGCAGTCGGAGTGCCAGCAGCGCCTCGACGCCGACTCGGCCTACCGCGCCCACATCAACGAGGTGCTCGCCGACGAGGGGATCGAGTACGTCAAGGACAAACAGCTCGCTCAACAGCGCGAGGGCTCGGCTACGCCTCGCGGGGACGGCTGGGAGAACAAGAACTTCCTCTGGGTCCTGGTCGAGGACTACGGGCTCGACCAGCTGAAGGCGAAGGTGACCCGCCCGCTCGCCGGGCTGCGGGTGGGGCCGTTCTACGGTTGTTACGTGATCCGCCCCAAGCACCGGCTCGGCTACGACGAATACCCCGAGCGTGACCTCTACCTGGAGAAGGTGATCGAGACCCTCGGTGGCGAGGTCGTCGAGTACGACGGGGCGCGCAAGTGCTGCGGCTTCCCGGTGATCACGATGAACCGCGAGACCTCGCTGCGCCAGGCGGGCACCCACGTAGCCGACGCCCTCGACCAGGGCGCCGACTGCCTGGTGACGCCGTGCCCGCTCTGCCACCTGAACCTCGACATGCAGCAGCCCGAGGCGGCCAAGGTCGTCAACCGCGACCTCGGCCTCGCCGTCCTGCACCTGCCGCAACTCGTCGGCCTGGCGCTCGGCTTCGAGCCCAAGCAGCTGGGCATGAACCGCCACATCGCCTCGACCGAGTGGGTCGGCGAACGGCTCGCCGGGGTGCCAGCCTGATGGCTCACGAGGAGTTCGACGCCCCGCCGCCTCCGCCCGAGGTCGAGCAGGCGGCCCTGCTGGGCCACATCGACGACGCGGTCAACCTCTATATGAAGTTCACCGGCGTCGACGCCGAGACCGCCCGCCAGGTGGTCGAAAAGCTCGCCCAGGGCTAGTGCGCGATTCGGTCGCGGCGCCGGGTGAGTCCCGCCCCGATCTCAGTAGCGACCGCTCGGCCCCTTGCCGCCCTTGCACTTGGTCGGCTTCTTGGCCTTGCCACCGACCGTCTTCGGCGCAACTTCGGCGTGGTAGTTGCCGGCTGTGAACGAGCCGTCGATCTCCCACTTGCCCTTCTTGTCCGTTGAGCGGTGGGTGAACCTATCCGGACGTTTGGGTCGCGTCAACCGTCGCGCAGGGCCGGTCCCCGGGCCCCGGTCTCGCGCCACATGAACCAGTTGCGCACCCCGATCACCTCGGCCTCGTCGACGACCTCGAAGCCGAAACGCTGATAGAGGGCGACGTTCTCGGGCTTCTCGGTTTCCAGGTAGGAGTGCTCGCCGGCGGCGTCGAGGCGGCGGGTGTACTCACGCAGGACCAGGCTGCCGATCCCCTTGCCCTGAAGCGCGGGCTCGACTCCAAAGGGGCCGAAGTGGGCGTGGGCGCGGTCGGGGTCGCGATGCTCCCAGTCGTTGAACCAGCGCACCGTGCGCACCGCCGCCCGCGGGCCGGTGATCGCCAGCGCCGGCAAGGTGCGGACGATGTCGATCGGCCGCGCCCGGCAGGCGCCGAGCACGAGGTCGTTGGTCGAGGCGACGATCCGCCCGTCGAGGCGGGCGACCAGGGGGCGCTGGTCGCGGGCGAGTCGGTAAAGGCGGTCGAAGAGGCGACGGGTGTGGCGATAGCGGCGGTCGGGGTCGTCGCCGAGCATCGCGTAGGCCATCGGGCTCGTGCACATCGCCCGCGCGGCGACCGTGACCGCGGCCTCGACCTCCTCCGGGCGGGTGTCACCGACCTCGATCCGCTCCAGGTCGGCCGCGCCGCTCACGGTTGCTCCATCCGCTTGCCGATCCATCGCGCTCCGACCGTATCGGTAAGCCCGTGGGCGACGATCGAAGCGAGGATCACGAACGAGGCGACGTCGAAGACCAGGGTGCCGTGCTCGACGGTGGCGTCGAGGACGAGCAGCGCGAACAGCATCGAGGCGACCCCCTTGGGCCCGAACCAGGCGATGAACGCCTTGTGGGGGCGGGGGATCCCGGTCCGGACCATGGCCAGCTCGACCGCCACCGGCCGCGCGATCAGCAGCGCGAAGCCGATGAACGCGATCAGCGCCGGGACCGAGGCGTCGTATCCGGTGGTGACGATCAGGGCGCCGAAGACGAAGAAGGTCAGCACCTGGAAGATCGCGCTGACGTTCTCGGAGAAGTCGACGAACTGCTCGGTGATCCGGTGCTCGGAGATCCCCAGGGTGATCCCGAAAACGAAGGCGGCGATCAGCCCGTTGCCGAAGGTGACGTCGGCGAGCCCAAAGGCCACCAGCCCGAAGCCAACGGCGTAGATGCCGGCGTAGCGGGCCGTGACCCCGCCGGGGACCACTCGGTGAAGCCAGCCCGCGAACAAGCCCAGCGCGACCCCGAGCAGGGCCCCGAAGGCGGCCTCGCCGACCAGTTGAGCCGCCTCGCGGCCCGCGTCGCCGCCGGGCGAGGCGAGAACGAGGAAGAAGAGCACGAACGGCAGCGCCAGCCCGTCGTTGAGCCCGGACTCGAGGTTGAGCGTGTGCCGGATCGTCGACGGCACGGCGCGCGAGGTGACCACCGACGAGGTGATAACCGGATCGGTGGCGCAGAGGACCGCGCCGAGCAGGAACGCCTCGGCCCAGGTCAGCTCCGGGAACAGAACCGCGGCGCCGAGCGCCAGCAGCACCAGCGTGATCGGCATCGCGAAGACCAGCGCCCGTGCCGCCGGGCCCCAGTGGCGGCCGAGCAGCTCGCGGTCGACGAGCAGCCCGTCGGAGACCAGGGTCAGGATCAGGGCGAGCTCGATCAGCTCGACAACGCCCTGGTCGCCGACGTCGACGCTGACGAGGTCGAGCTCGGCGAGCACTATCCCGAGCGTGATCGAGAGCACTGCGGCGGAGAGCACCGTCCCGCGGATCAGCCCCGACAGCGCCGCGGTCAGCGCCAGCAGCGAGCCGACGATCAGCAGCGCTTCGCCGAACGTGAGATCCATCAGCGCTCCTCGTACCAGTCGGCGTAGCCGTGGCACCCGGCGCGCGCCGGCTTGGCGCTGGTCGCGGCGATCGCCCCCAGGTGGGCTACCGAATGCGCTCCGATCAGCCGCCCAGCGAGCGGCGGATCCTCAACCGTGGCGGTGATCTTCACCGGGGTCCCGCCGGCGACCTCGATCCGCCCGGCGGGCCAGAACGGGGCCGCGCCCCGGTAGTCGAGGTTGCCCGGCACGGTCGTATCGAGGCGGTCGTCATCGTCGGTGAGGGTGACCGGCCTGGTCGCGTCGTAGGCCAGCGACAGGTCCCAGACGCCGGTCGGTAGGTCGAGGGTCACGGTGGCCGACTCACCGCTCTCGACCGTGGTCTGCGACCAGGCCGCGGCCTCGGCGGCCACCGGCGGTACGGCGAACGATGACGCCCGCTTCGGCTTGCTGTCCGGGCACCCGCCGACGCGCCCGGGCGCCGCGTCCGTCTCAGCCGGCCGGCGCCCGAGCGGCGAGCGGTGCTTGGCCCAGAGGGCGTAGGAGTCGGTGCGCTCGACGGCCTCGTAACCGGGGGGCGGGCCGCTGGCGTAACCGGCACGGGTGGTGAGCACGTAGGGAAACTTGGCCAGGGTGGCGGCGGTGACGGAGTCGAAGTCGAACTTCGAACCGACGTCGGTGAGCTCGAAGTTGGGCTCGACGAAGTAGGGGTCGTAGAAATTGCGCACGTGGGTGAACGGCTTCGAGCCCCGGAGCTCGTAGAGGACGAAGTTGTCACGGCCGAGGAAGAGCAGCTTCTCACCCTGGACCAGGGGGCGGATCCGGGCAAGCTCGTCGGCGTGGTCATCGGGCGCGACCGGGGCTTGGCGCAGGATCAGAAAGCTGCAGACCGCCGCCACGACCCCGAAGCCGACGCCCACCGCCCGCAACCACCGCCGCTCGGCCGCCAGCAGGCCGCCGAGGGTGACGAGAGCGATCAGGGGGGTGGCGATCGCAAGTGCCTTGGCCGAGGTGTAGACGGTGCCGAGGGCGCGAGCCAGCAGGTAGAGGACGACCGTCGCCGCGAGGGCGGCGGGAATCGCCGGGCCGTGCTTGCTTACCCAGCGCGGCAGCGCCAGGGCGAGGGCGACGAGGGCGAACAGGCCGCCGAGGTAGAAGATCACCGCCGGCAGGCTCGAGGCCGAGGCCGAGAGGCGGAACTCGCTCGTCGGCCAGATTCCCAGCGCCTCCAGCGGCGAGAGCTGGCCCGGGAGGTTGCCGAGCCCGCCCTCGTTCGCCTGATCGGGGTGCAGGGCGCGGAAGTCGGCGAAATCCCGCAGCCGGCCAAGCTCCGGGATCAGCAAGACCGCAAGAACCGCGGCGCCGACCGCGACCGCAATCATGAGATCGCGCCTTTCAGTCGGAGCGCGAGTGGAACCCGCCATTTCCGGGCCGCGGCGTCGTCCTCGCCAGAGCGCCAATGCCCCCCACACCGCCGCCACTCCGCCAAGCCAGGCCAGGCCCGGGAACGAGTAGACGTAGGTGACTCCCCCGGCGAGCACGCCCAACGGCAGCGCGTCGCGCCACTCCTTCGCCTTCGCCAGCAGCAGCGCGAAGGTGAGCGTGAACAGAGCCATGATCGGCTCCTTGAACGCCTCCTGGGCCAGGTAGGCCGTCGCCAGGTAGGGGAGCGACACGAGCGCCGCGGCGAGTGCGCGAGGCCAGCGGCCGAGGCCGTCGAGCGCCGACCAGGCGACCAGCGCGGTCAGCGCCGGGATCGCCAGCGTGAGGCCGGCGAAGACGTCGATCGAGTCTGCGCGGACGACCGTAGTCAGGCCGGCGACCAGCGCGTGCGGGCCGAGCGGGTAGCCCTGGTCGACCAGCACCGGTTCGGGGCGGAAGCGCTCGTCGATCCAGTCCGCGAGCAGCAGGTGCGATGCCATGTCGTCGTTGACCAGCCCGACGCCGAGGATGCCCACGTGACCCGCGGCCAGGAACGGGATCGCGGCCGCCAGCGCCGCCAGGCCGGCGGCCAGGGCCGCGCCCCAGTCGGCGGCCGGCCTGGTGACCAGCCGCGAGACGACGACGATCGAGCCGACGACGACGATCGCCAGCGCCACCGCGACCGCGCCCCCCCTGCCGCCGAGCCCGGCGACCGCGCCGCTGACGACGAGCATCGCGGCAAGGCCGACCGGGCCGCCGAGCAGGCTCCACTCGCGCCGCCCGCAGAGCGCCAGCACGGCCTGGCCGATGACCAGCGACGCACCGGTGACCAGCGCCGCGGCGGCGACCGCACCGAGCACGGGATCAGCCGGATAGGGAGGCGGCGCCGGCGGGCACGCGGATCAGGTCGCGGCGATGAAGTAGCTCGGCCACCTGAACGGCGTTGGTGGCGGCACCCTTGCGCAGGTTGTCGCCGACGACCCAGAGGTTGAGGCAGCGCGGGTGCGAGGGGTCGCGTCGGATCCGCCCGACCAGGACCTCGTCGCGGCCGGCGACGTCGGTGGCCATCGGGTAGACGCCTTCGCCCGGGGCGTCGATCAGCATCGCCCCGGGGGCCGCCGAGAGCAGCTCGCGGCACTCCTCGGGCGACAGCGGGTCGCGCGTTTGGACGTTGACCGACTGTGAGTGGCCGACGAACACGGGAACGCGGGCGCAGGTCGCCGAGATCCCGAGCTCGTCGCCGAGGCCGAGGATCTTGCGCGTCTCGGCCATCAGCTTGCGCTCCTCGGTCGTGTAGTCGTCGCCGTCCTTGAAGGTCTCGACCTGGGGCAGCACGTTGAAGGCGATCCGGTGCGGATAGACCTCGGGCGGGTCGGGCTCGGTGCGGTGGAGCATCGCGTGGGCCTGGGACTCGAGCTCGTCGATCGCCCGCTGGCCGGTCCCCGAGACCGACTGGTAGGTCGAGATCACGATCCGCTCGATCCCGACGTGGCGCTCGATCGGGCCGAGCGCGATCATCAGCTGCATCGTCGAGCAGTTCGGGTTGGCGATCAGCCCGTTGTGGCCCTCGACCGCGTCCGGGTTGATCTCCGGGATCACCAGCGGGACGTCCTCGTGCAGCCGCCAGTAGCTGGTGTTGTCGACGACCACGGCCCCGGCTTCGACCAGGCGCGGCGCCCACTCGGCGCTGACCGCACCGCCGGCCGAGGAGAGCACCAGGTCCAGGCCCTGGATCGTCTCGTCGCTGAGCGGCCGGCAGTCGAGCTCGCCGCCGGCGAACTCGACCCGCTTACCCGCCGAGCGCTCGGACGCGAACGCGACCACCTCCGAGGCCGGGAAGCCGCGCTCCGCCAGCACCTGGAGCAGGGTCGAGCCGACGGCGCCGGTCGCCCCGGCGATCCCAACTCTGTAGCCGTTCCCGTTCATCGCCGTCTGAGTATGGCGAAGCCTTGACGAAGTGCCTGACGGTGGGACAATCGACGCAACCCAACCTTCGTCAAAGGGGGATCGATGGAGGGACGAAGACCTAGGGGGTGACCCGCGGGCGGTGCTCGCCCGACGGGTCCTCCTCGACCGCGGCGCCCTCGCCGAGGTCGAAGGCTGCGTGGATCGCGCGCACCGCGTCGGGGACGCGGTCGGCGGCGATCACGCAGGAGATCTTGATCGGCGAGGTGGAGATCATCTCGATGTTGATCTCGCCGTCGCCGAGCGTCTGGAAGACCTTGGCGGCGACGCCCGGGTGGCTGCGCATCCCGGCGCCGACGATCGAGACCTTGCCGATCTCGGCGTCGGTCGAGACATCGCCGACGGCGAGCGGCTCCAGCACCTCGGTCGCCGCGGGCAGGTCGTCGCGGGCGACCGTGAACGAGAGGTCGGCCTTCTGGTCGTCGGAGACCGGCTCGTTCTGGATGATCATGTCGACGTTCACGTTCGCGTCGGCGAGCGCGCCGAACACCCTGCCCGCGACCCCGGGCTCGTCCGAGAGCCCGGTCAGGGTCACGCGCGCCTCGTAGGCGTGGGTGACTGCGGTGACCATCGGCTGCTCCATCGTCTCGTCCTCGGCGAGCACGAGCGTACCTGGGGCGTCCTTGAACGAACTGCGGCAGTGGATGCTGACCCCGTGGTTGCGTCCGTACTCGACCGCTCTCAGCTGCAGCACCCCGGCGCCCGACGATGACATCTCGAGCATCTCGTCGAACGAGACCTGAACGAGCTTGCGCGCGTCGGGGACGATCCGCGGATCGGCGCTGAAGACGCCGTCGACGTCGGTGTAGATCTCGCAGACCTCGGCGCCGAGCGCGGCGGCGATCGCGACCGCGGTCGTGTCCGAGCCGCCGCGGCCGAGCGTGGTCACGTCCTTGGAGTCGCCCGAGACGCCCTGGAAGCCGGCGACGAGGACGATCCGGTCCTCGGCGAGGCCGGCGCGGATGCGGTCGGCGCGAACGTCGATGATCCGCGCCTTCGTGTGCGAGGAGTCGGTCACGATCCCCGCCTGCGAGCCGGTCAGCGAGATCGCCGAGTGGCCCATGTCGTGGATCGCCATCGCGCAGAGCGCGCACGAGATCCGCTCGCCGGTGGAGAGCAGCATGTCCATCTCGCGCTCGAGCGGCCGCGGCGAGATCTCGAAGGCCGCGTCGACCAGTTCGTCGGTGGTCTTGCCGCGCGCCGAGAGCACCGCGACGACCTGCTTGCCGCTCTCGCGCGCGGTGACGATCCGCCTGGCGGCGCTTTTGATGTCCTCTGCCTCGGCGACCGAGGTGCCGCCGAACTTCATCACCACCGTCTCGGCCATAAGGCGGCGGAGGATACGATCGCGGGGAGGTTGGAGGAACCGAGGGGACCCGACAGGTTGGCGATCGCCCGCCGCCGAGCGGTCGCGCTGGCGATCGTCGGCGGCGCGCTCGTGCTCGTCTGGCTGCTGTTTCTGCGCGGCGGCGACGAGTCCGAGAGCCCTGACCCGCTGGCCGTGCTCTCGCCCCAGACGGCGACCCAGGTCTCGGAGATGAGCGACGAGGAGCTCGCCGACCAGGTGCTGCTGCTCGGCTTCGAAGGCACCGACGACTCGGCCGAGTTCGTCGACCGGTTGCGAGAACACGCGTACGGCGGCGTGATCGTCAACCAGCCGAACTGGATCGACGCGGCCTCCGGCAGCGCTCTGGTCGCCGCGCTGCGCGACGCCGGCCGCGCCGGGGGTCAGACGCCGCCACTGATCGTCGCCCAGCAGGAGGGCGGGCGTTACCGCGCCTTCGCCGATCTGCCGCCGGAGCTGACCGAGCTCGAGATCGGCGACGCGGGCTCGACCGACAAGGCGCGGGAATGGGCGCGCGACAGCGCCACCACGCTGCGCGCGGCGGGTTTCGACCTCGACCTGTTCCCGGTCGCCGACGTGGCGACGATCGACAGCCCGCTCGGCGACCGTGCCTTCTCCGACGACGCCGCCGAGACCGCGGCGCTGACCGTCGCCGCGTTGCAGGGCTGCGCCGATGCCGGGCTGCTGTGCGCGGCGATGCACTTCCCCGGGCTCGGCGCCGCCTCCGAGGACACCGACCACGGACCGGCGACCGTCGGCCTGGACGCGGCGACCCTGGAGAGCCGCGACCTGGTGCCCTTCCAGCAGGCATTCGCGGCCGGAATGCCGGCGGTCGTCGTATCGCTCGGCCTCTACGTCGCCTACGACCCGGTCACCCCGGGCGCCCTGGCCGAGCCGGTGATCGGCGAGCTGCTGCGCGACCAGCTCGACTTCCGCGGCCTGGCGATTACCGACGACCTCGGCGCCGGCGCAGTGCGCGCCAACACCCCGGTGCCGAGGGCCGCGGTGACCGCACTGGCGGCGGGCGCCGACCTGGTCCGGATCGATGAGCCGTCCGATCAGCAGGGGGTGGTGAAGGCGATCGTCGGCGCGGTCGAGGACGGGACCCTGCCGCGCGAGCGGCTGCAGCAGGCGGCCGGCCGGGTGCTCGACCTGAAGCGCTCCCGCGGCCTGGGCGCCGCCAATCCTTAGCCAATCGTTATCCCGGCGACAGGCCATGCCCCGGCGGCGCCCGTATCACCGGGCATGAACATCCAACGCCACATAACCGCACTGTCCGCCGTCCCGCTCGCGATCGCCGTCGTGGCGCTCTCCGCCTGCGGCTCGGACAACTCCAACTCCAGCACCACCGCGGCCAGCACCGCTGGCGGCGGCGGCGAAACCGTCTCGGCGACCACCGTCAGCGGGACCAGCGACGTCCTCGTCGACTCGAACGGCCAGGCGCTCTACTCGCCGTCGCAGGAGGCGAACGGGATGATCCAGTGCGCCGGGTCCTGCGAGCAGATTTGGAAGCCGCTGACCGTCAACGGGACCCCGACCGCCTCCGACGTCGTCAGCGGCAAGCTGGGGACGGTCAAGCGTCCCGACGGCAGCGAGCAGGTGACCCTGGACGGCGCCCCGCTGTACACGTTCGTCGAGGACTCGCCCGGTGAGACCACGGGCGACGGCGTCCAGGACTCGTTCGATGGCAACGACTTCACCTGGCACGTGATCACGGTCGGCGGCACGCCCGAGGGCGCCAGCCCGTCGACGACGACCACCAGCTCGTCGTCGGGCGGCTACAGCTACTGACGCCGCTCAGCCGACGGCGCTGCGGCCAGCGAGCGCGCGGCCGAGGGTGACCTCGTCCGCGTGCTCGAGGTCGGCGCCGACCGGCAGGCCGCTGGCCAGGCGGGTGATCGAGACCTTGCCGCGCAGCAGCTCGGCGACATGGTGGGCGGTGGCCTCGCCGGTGGTGGTCGGGTTGGTGGCCAGGACGACCTCGGCGACGGGCTCCGTGGCGTCGTCGACCCGCGCCACCAGCTCGGCGATCCGCAGGTCGTCGGGATCGATCCCGTCGATCGGCGAGAGCGCCCCGCCGAGCACGTGGTAGAGGCCGCGGTACTCGTGGGTGCGCTCGATCGGGATCACGTCCGCGGGCTGCTCGACGACGCAGATCAGGGTGCGGTCGCGGCGGGTGTCCTCGCAGACCTCGCAGCGCGGTCCCTCGGCGAGGTTGAAGCAGACCTCGCACAGGCCGACCCGCTCCTTGACCTCGCGGATCGCGTCGGCGAGCGCGGCGGCGTCGGCGTCCTCGGAGCGCAGGATGTGAAAGGCGAGGCGCTGGGCGGTCCGCTGGCCGATCCCGGGCAGCTTCGCCAGCTCGGAGACCAGCCGGTTGATCGGCTGCGGGTACACGCCGCCGGCTACATCCCCGGCAGGCCGAGCCCGCCGCCGGGCCCGCCGAGCCCCGCGATCCCACCCATCTTCGAGGCGGCCAGTTCCTGGGCGGCGCGGATCGCCTCGTTGACCGCCGCCAGGACCATGTCCTGAAGCAGCTCGGGATCGTCCGGGTCGATCGCCTCGGGGTCGATGGTCAGCTCGAGCAGCCGCAGGTCGCCGCTCATCTTCGCCTTCACCATCCCGCCGCCGGCGCTGGCGTCGACGACCTCGTCCTTGAGCGTCTCCTGCGCCTTGGTCATCTCGGCCTGCATCTCCTGGACCTGCTTCATCATCGAGTTCAGGTCGAAACCCCCTGCGCCCTGTGGCAACCTGGTCATCCTTCGGCCTCCTTGGCGTCGTCTTCGGGCACGTATTCCTCGGCATCGAACTCGGTCCGCATCAGCTCGACCAGCTCGTCCTCGCTCAGCTTGTGCTCCGCCTGCGGCTCGACCGCGTCCTCGGACTCGAGCAGCACGTAGACGGGTCGCAGGCGCTCGCCGACGATCGTCCGCACCGCCGCGGCGACCCGGTCCCTGGCGTCGCTGGCCTCGGCCTTGCGCTTGTTGAACGCCGCCGACGCGGGAAAGCCCACCTCGAGCACCGCCTCCTCCACGTTCACCCGCACCGGCCTCGCCGCGCTCAGCACCTGGCTCAACAGCCCCGACCCCGACTCCCTCACCTGCTCGATCACCGCCGGCCACAACCCCGCCAGCTTCTCCAAATCAAGCCCCTCCATGCTCACCGCTCCCCCGTCTCCATCAACAGGATCAGGATCCGAAACCGCGTCGGGCTGGGTAGGGGGGTCCCCGTCCTGAGGCGCGGGCGGCGACGTCGGCGGGGAGAACGTGCGCGGCGCCGGCTTAGCGGTCTCATCGTCAGCCGACCCGGCGCCCTCCGGCGCCTTGTTCGACCCGCCGACGTCGCCGCCCCCACCCGCCCCGCGGCCACCAGCCTCGAGCCTCTCGACCCGCTCCGCCAAGGCCTCCCGCGAAGCATCCAACTGCGGCCGCGCGCACCGCAACAACGCCAGCTCCACGGTCATCCGCGGCTCATCCCCCTCGCGCACATCCGCCAGCGCCTTCGACAGCGTGTCGACCGAGCGCGCCAGCCCGAGATCCGACATCGACGCCGCCTGGGTCCGCAGCCGCTCGGGCTCGGCGGCGGTGACCGCGAACGAGTCCGGGGCCTCGCCGAGCGTCCGGATGACGATCAGCTGGCGCAGGTGGCCGAGCAGGTCGCGGGCGAACTGGCTCACGTCGCGACCCGAGTTGGCCAGGCGCTCGGAGACCTCGAGCGCCGCCCGTCCGTCGCCGGCGGCGATCGCGTCGGCGGCGGCAAGGATCAGGTCGGCCTCGGCGACCCCGAGGACGGCGAGCACGTCGTCGGTGCTGAGCTGCTTGCCGCCGTAGGAGACCAGCTGGTCGAGGGTGCCGAGCGCGTCGCGGAAGCTGCCCGATGCCGAGCGGGCGATCGCCCCGACCGCGCCGTCGGAGATCTCGATCCCCTCGGCCTCCGATACGCGACGCAGCACCTCGGCGATCTGCTGCAGCGAGGGCCGCTGGAAGTCGAACCGCTGGCAGCGATCGACGATCGTCGGCATCACCTTGTGGGGCTCGGTGGTGGCGAGAATGAAGGCGGTGTTCGGCGGCGGCTCCTCGAGCGTCTTCAGGAACGCGTTCCAGGCCTCGCGGGTGAGCATGTGCGCCTCGTCGAGGATGTAGATCTTCCAGTGGCCGCCGGTGGGCGCGTAGCCGACCCGGTCGCGGAGGTCGCGGATGTCGTCGACCGAGCGGTTCGAGGCGGCGTCCATCTCGGTCACGTCCAGCGAGGTGCCGGCGGCGATCGTCAGGCACGAATCGCACTCGCCGCACGGCTTCAGCGTCGGTCCCTGGACGCAGTTGAGCGAGCGGGCGAGGATCTTCGCCACCGAGGTCTTGCCGGTGCCGCGGGAGCCGACGAACAGGTAGGCGTGATGGACGCGGTCGCGTTCGACCGCGTTGGAAAGCGTTCGCACCACGTGCTCCTGGCCGACGACCTGGTCGAAGGCCTGAGGGCGGTGGCGGCGATAGAGGGACGTCTCGCCGGTCACTTCGGGCGAGTCTACTGGCGCGCCAAGCGGCCGCCCGGAGGCGTTCGCGCGCTGTGCGAGACTGGCGACGTGAGCAGCGAGGACATCCTCGACCACGGCCGGAGGATCGCCGAGCTGGAGCGCAAGGTGAGCGCGCTTTACCAGCGGATCGGCCAGGCCGAGGCCGGACACGGCTTCGGCTTCGACGCCGCGGAGCCGGCCTCGGTCTCCGCCGCCGCCGACCCGAGGCTGGCCGAGCTGGTCGCGTCGGGCAAGAAGATCGACGCGATCAAGCTCTATCGCGAGCTCACCGGCGCCGGTCTGGCGGAGGCGAAGGACGCGATCGACCGGATGTGATTAGCCGACCCGGCGAGGGTTAAGGGTTAAGGGCGGGGGGCCGATCAAAGAACCACAAGCGACAGCCAGGGAGACGGGACGATGAGGACCAACGCAAAGGCACGGGTCGCGTTCGTGAGAGCCGGGATGGTGCTGCTCTCGATCGCGGCGCTCGGCCTGCTCGCCTCGCCGGCGAGCGGCGACGGCGGCGAGAAGTCGAAGATCACGATCAAGAAGCTGACCCCGCGAGGGGCCTCGGGCAAGGTGATCTCCAAGGCCCACAGCTGCGAGGGCGGCAAGAAGGTCAGCCTGTTCCGGTTCGACGACTACGTCTCGGTCAAGGTCGAGATCACGCACTCGAACTCGAGCGGCGTGTGGAAGACGAAGAAGGACCTGAAGCCGGGCAAGTACTTCGCCAAGGTCGACGCCTCGGCCGGCTGCCGCTACGCGGTCTCGAAGTACAAGAACCTGCGCTGATCGCGGCGAAAAATGACCGTGCGGGCCCGTCCTCGAGAGCGGTCACCAAGCGTGCCCGCCGTGGCTGGCTCGAGTCAGGCTGATCCGCGGCACTTGCCCGGCACCGCTTAAGGCTGCTTCCTTCCGGACCTGACCTGATTCGCGGACGCGCATCGCGCGGGACCTGACCGTCAACACCGCCCGCGGCGTACTGGCCTCGACGGCCACGACCCTCAGACGAGCTTTCGGCCCCGCTAGAGCGGATTGCGGGTACAGGGCACCGCTACTTCCCCGCCTAGCACGGTCGCGGCCATCGTACTGCGCCCGGGCTCTGGGTGCGCGCGCGATCCGGGCGACCCAGGCGTGGTTCAGCGGCGCCGTGGTTCAGGTGCGCGCCCAGCCTGCCGATATCACCTTCGTGAGCGAAGCAATTGCAACCCCCGGCCCGGTCAGGGCCGGGCTCGAACCGCCCAGCCCCAGCAGCGGACCTCAGGGCCGAATCGGCGACGTGATCGTCGAGCTCGGCTTCGCCGATCGCGCCACGGTCGAGGACGCGTTGGCCCGCTCGCAGGGGGACGGGCGCTCGACCGGCCGGGTGCTGGTCGAGTCGGAGGTGATCGACTCGAGCCAGCTCGCGCGGGCCCTCGCGGCCCGCAACGGGTTCGCCTTCGTCGATCTGAGCCTGTTCGAGGTCGATAAGGGCGCCGCGGCCCTGCTCAACGGCGACGAGGCGCGCCGCTACGGCGTCGTCCCGATCGCGTTCCTCGAAGACGGCGCGCTGCTGACCGCGACCGCCGACCCCGCGAACGTACTCGGGCTGGACAACCTCGCAGTCGGCACCGGCTACGAGGTTCGCCCGGCAATCTGCTCGCCCGAGGATCTCGAGGGACTGTTGCGCCAGCTCTCCCGGCTGAGCGACGCGGTGCAGGCGATCGACGAGATCGAGGAGGAGGATCAGTCGGCACCGGCGATCGAGTTGCACCAATCGGCCGAGGAGGCCCCCGTGGTCGCGCTCGTGCACTCGGTGATCGCCGACGCGGTCGCCCATGGCGCTTCCGACATCCACTGCGACCCCGGCCACGGCGACATGCGCATTCGACTGCGGATCGACGGGGTCACGATCGACTCGACCACGGTCCCCGGCAAGCTCGTTCCCGGCTTCGTTTCCCGGATCAAGATCATGGCCGAGCTCGACATCGCCGAGCGCCGGCGTCCCCAGGACGGGCGCATCGGCCTCACCGTCGAGGGCCGTCGCGTCGACCTCCGCGTCGCCACGCTTCCGGTGATGCGCGGTGAGTCGGTGGTGATGCGGATTCTCGACCGGGAGCGGGTGGTGACTCAGCTCGACGAGCTCGGGATGGGCGCCGACAACCGCGAGCTCGTTCGCGGTGCGGCCGAGCAGATCCACGGCGCGGTGCTGGCCACCGGACCGACCGGTTCGGGCAAGACGACAACCCTGTATGCGCTCTTGAGCGAGGTCAACACGCCGGACCGAACCCTGATCACGATCGAGGACCCGGTCGAGTACGAGCTCGACGGGGTCAAGCAGGTGCAGGTCAACAACCGGGCCGGCCTCAGCTTCGCGGCCGGGCTGCGGTCGATGGTGCGCTCCGACCCCGACGTGCTGATGGTCGGCGAGATTCGAGACCGCGAGACGGCGCAGATCGCGATCGAGTCGGCGCTCACCGGGCACCTGGTGCTCTCGACCTTGCACACCAACGACGCGCCGATGGCGGCGGCGCGGCTGATCGACATGGGCATCGAGCCGTTTCTGGTCGCTTCGGGCATCGAGTGCATCGTCGCCCAGCGCCTGGCGCGGCGACTGTGCGACGCCTGCAAGCGCCCGCGGTCGGTCAGCGCCGCCGAACTCGAGCGCAGCGGCGTCGAGATCGAGGCGAGCGGCTCGTTTGACGCCTACGAACCGAACGGCTGCGTGCGCTGCGGCGGGAGCGGCTATCGCGGACGGATCGGGCTCTACGAGGTAATGGTGCTCTCGGATCGGATCCGGTCGCTGATCCTGCGCAAGGCCTCGGCCCAGGAGATCGCGGACGCGGCGCTCGACGACGGCATGCGTCGCCTGCGCGACGACGGGCTGGAGAAGGTCCGCGACGGGATCACCTCGATCCCCGAAGTGCTGCGCGTACTCGGCACCTAGACGCGATGGGGCCGCGCTCCGGCAAGAGCCGGGCGACGTCGATACCCTGCTGGCGGCCGACCGCAAGGGCAATCTGCACGCGCTCGCCCGCCGTGTGGGCGTCCACGGGCTTATCTTCGATTGCCAGTCTTGGTGGGCAGGGATGGAGAGCATGAGGCCGTACAGCTACTGCTACAAGGGTCTGGTGACGGCGCTGGCCGCGGTGGCGGCGCTGGCGCTCGCCCTGGCCGGGATCGCGATTGCGCGCCCGCACGCGAAGATGACCTCGGTCAAGCTCAGCCCGACGCTGTGCGAGACCACCGGCGGCGGCAAGTTCGTCGCCATCCCCGGGTTCAAGGGCGAGATGATCGACCGGCGGCTGCTCGCCGACATCCGCTGGATCCAGAAGCGCTACCCGATCTTCATCACCGACGGCTACTCGATGAGCGACGTGCACGCCGAGAACGGCGAGCACCCGATCGGCCTGGCGCTCGACATCGTCCCCGACAAGGCCGCCGGCGGCACCTGGGCCCAGATCACCCAGCTCGCCCGCTGGGCCGAGCCGAAGCAGAACCAGCCGCGAGCCCCGTTCCGGTGGGTCGGCTACGACGGCGACGAGGGCCACGGGCGCGGCAACCACCTGCACCTCTCGTGGAGCCACTCGGTGACCTCGCCCGGGCGGCCGGCGAAGCTGGTCGACACGATCCGCTGCCCGGACCCGATCGGCACGACGACCACGACCCCGCCGACCGGCGGCTCGACCGAGGGCGAGACGACCCCCTCCTCCTCACACGGCAACCGTGGCCATGGCCACGGCCACGCGAGCAGCTCCGGCGGCGTGCACAGCAAGCTGGCGCTCGCCCCGCCGGTGCCCGAGACCGGCGAGTAGCGCCGCCCGGCGCGCAGACGACCGGGGTCCGCCATCCGCCCGAACACCGGTCGGCAAGTCTCTATCGGGCGGATCTAGACTGGCCAGCCCGGGCGCGTAGCTCAGTGGGAGAGCGCTCGCTTCACACGCGAGAGGTCGCTGGTTCGAAACCAGCCGCGCCCATCCTCGGCTGCCGTCGCGAGATACTGCGCGAGCGATGTCGGAGGAGAACGTGGAGCAGGTCCACCGCGCCTATGCCGAGGGACGATGACCGAGGACCAGCAAGCGAAGCCTCAGCTCCTTTCTACCGACACTCTCCGTGCTCAGTTCCCTGGGCTGTCGCCTGAGGTCGCGGCCCTCGACGGTGCGGCGGGAACCCAGGTGCCGCGGGCGGTCGTGGACGCGGTCGCGGAGGGCCTTGTGACGGTGATGGCGAACGCCGGTGGGGCATTCGCCGCCAGCCACGTGAGCACTCAGGTCGTGGGCGAGGCCCGGTCCGCGATCGCCGATCTCGTCGGCGGCGTGCCGGAAGGGGTTGTCCTGGGACCGAACATGACGACGCTGACGTTCCAGATCGCCGACACGCTCTCGCGCGCCTGGGGGCCGGGCGACGAGGTGGTCGTGACCTCGCTCGATCACGACGCCAATATCCGGCCCTGGCGGCTGGCCGCAGAGCGTGCCGGCGCGACGGTGCGCGTCGCCGAGTTCGACGTCGAGACCGGCGAACTGCCCGTCGAGTCGGTCGAGAGCGTGCTCAGCAACCGCACCCGGCTGGTCGCAGTGACCGCCGCCTCGAACGCGATCGGCACCCGGCCCGACGTGCGCGCGATCTGCGACGCGACGCACGACGCCGGCGGGCTCGCGTACGTCGATGGCGTGCACGCGACCCCGCATGTGCCGACCGACGTGGCCGCGCTGGCGGCCGACTTCTACGCGTGCTCGTCCTACAAGTTCTGCGGGCCGCACACGGGCGCGGTCGTCGCTGATCCTGCTCTGCTGGAGGACCTGCGACCGGCGAAGCTGATCCCGGCGCCGGACGGGGTGCCGGGTCGCTTCGAGCACGGCACTCCGCCCTTCGAGCTGCTCGCCGGCGTGCGCGCCACTGTGGACTGGCTCGCCGGCCTCACCGATGCGTCGGGCGGTCGGCGGACCCGGCTGCTCACCACATTCGCCGCGATCGAGACGCGACTCCAGGGCCTTCTCGACCAGCTGCTCGCCGGCCTCTCCGCCATTGACGGCGTGCGCCTGCTGGGAGCGCCGCGCCTGCGCACCTCGACGGTGTCCTTCGTCGTCGACGGGCACACACCCACGGCCCTCGCCGCCCGCCTGGCCGGTGAGGGCATCGCCGTGTGGGACGGCGACAACTACGCCTACGAGCTGATGAGCCGCTACGGCTTCGCCGAGACGGGGGGCGCGATCCGCGCGAGCATCGTGCTCTACACGACCGCCGAGGAGATCGACCGCCTCGTCGCCGCCGTCGCAGCCGTGGCAGGGCGGTAGCTCGCCTACCCATGATGAGCCGCTTGGTCGACCCCGACGACTTCCCAGGCTCCAAGCACAGCGCCTACCTGGACGCCGCGAACATCGCCCTGATGTACGGGGGCGCACAGCGGGCGATCGTCGATTGGCAACGCGACGTTGCCGACAACGGCAGCCTGGCATTGAGCGAGGCCACCGAGGCCAACGTCTTCGACGACCTTCATCGGGCCGCCGCCCGGCTGTTCAACGCGGAGCCCGAGGACATCGCCGTGGGCTCGAGCGCGACGGAGCTCCTCGGCTCGCTGGCCTGGGCTGTCGCGCCCGAGGCGGGCACGAACGTCGTCGGGACCGCGCTGGCCTTCCCCAGCACGATCTACCCCTGGCGACGGGTTGCGGCCAGTACCGGCTGTCAGATCAGGCTCGCCGAGGGCGATGCCGGTCGAGTAAGCCTCGAGGAGATCCTCGGGCTGATCGACGAGGACACGGCCGTCGTCTGCATCTCGCACGTCGAGTATGGAGGGGGCCAGCGGTTCGACCTCGCGAGCCTGGCGGTGGCCGCGCATGAGCACGGCGCCCTGTTGGTCGTCGACGCCACTCAATCCGCCGGCGCGATCCCGATCGACGCTCGCGCCGATGCGCTCGATGCCGTGGTCTCTGCTGGCTATAAGTGGCTCTGTGGGCCGTTTGGCGCGGGCGTCATGTACCTCGCCCCCCACCTGCAAGCCGGGCTGGCGCCGGGGTTGGTCGGGTTTCGAAGCCACCAAGACATGTGGGATCTTCGGGCCGATCGGCTTGACTACCCGCCAACGGCGCGGCGATTCGAGTTCAGCACGATGGCATACGGCTGTGCGCTCGGCTTATCGCGCTCGATCGAGTTCCTGCTCGACGTCGGGGTCGACGGCATATTCGAGTACAACCGGCAGCTTGCCGACCTGTTGATCCAGGGGCTGCGTGGCCGAAATCTGGAGATCACCTCTCCCATGAACGATGCAGAGCGCACAGCGATCGTCACCGCACGCTTCGCAGGGGTCGATCCGGCCGAGATCGCCGCGCGACTCCGGGAGGCTCGGGTCGTGGCCTCGTCGCGAAGCGACGTGATCCGGTTCTCTCCGCATCTCTACACCCGCGAAGCGGACATAGAACGCACCCTGGACTGCATCGACGAGATGCTCTAAGCGGGGGCGCCTTTTCCGTAGAAAGACGAAACCGTCGGCACTTACGGGAGGTGCCGATACCGGAAACCGCTCATCGATCGATTACCCCTGCGGGTGACGGGACACCCCCGAAGCATGGGCCGATCCCGCCCTTGGGCTCCTGGCCGCCGGGCCCTTCCTCACGGACGATCTCCTCAATGGCAACGACGCTCCAGCGTCACCGCCGCAACTCGAAGGAGACAGAACATGGATATCACTCACAACCACCTCCGCGGCCGAATCGCGCGGATCGTCGCAACCGGTGCGGCTGCCCTCGCGGTCCTCGTCGCCCTGCCCGGCGCCGCCTCCGCGGACACCCAGACGACGGTGAGCCTCGACCCCCAGCAGGGTGGCTTCTACGGCTACGTCGACAGCCCCGACCCCGGCTGCGAGCTCAATCGCACGGTCGAGCTCTACAGGGTCAAGAAGAACAAGCAGCTGAAGCTCGTCACCAGTACGGGCGCGGTCCCGATCGGCGAGCGGAGCTACTGGTCGCTGGCGGCCACCAAGTCGGGCAAGTACGTCGCCCAGGTCCCGCGGATGGTGGTCGGCTCCGGCGAATTCCCAGTCGTCTGCGGTGCAGCGACTAGCGCCAAGGTCCACTCGCTCAACTGAGCGAACCGAAGGACGTGGGAGAGCGGTCGGCGGTGTCGCAAGCCCGCCGACCGCGCTCCCGCGCCTCCGGGATCACCGCGCCCTGAGACGCGTGACGAAAACCTCCCTTACAGGGGGTGTAAATCGCCTCGGTACCTTCGCCCGGCCAAGTAACGCCGACCCGTTGCGGTCGGTGAGAGCCGCGTCGCTAGCGCCTCTCGGCTGAGGCCCAGGTCCATGGGAACGCTGGGCCTCAGCGGGGAGGCGCGAGCGACCCCGCTGCAAATCACAACGCCGGCCCCTTTTCTCCACACCCTTCCCCTGATCGCCCTGTCTCGGTCAGGTGGGGCCGGCGATGATTTTTTCGTCGCCCGTCGGTCTATAGAGGCGATAACCAATCGACGGGAGGAACCATGCCCCAGAAGATCGTTCCGAACCTCTGGTTCGACACCGAGGCCGAGGAGGCCGCCGAGTTCTACATCTCCGTCTTCAAGACGGGCCGGATCGTCAACGTCACCCACTACACCGAGGGCGCGCCGCGCGAGGCGGGCATGGTGATGACGGTCGAGTTCGAGCTCGACGGCGAGCGGTTCGTCGGCATCAACGGCGGCGACCAGTTCAAGTTCGACGAGGCGGTCTCGTTCCAGATCAGCTGCGCCGACCAGGACGAGGTCGACTACTTCTGGGAGCGGCTCACCGAGGGCGGCGAGGAGGGTCAGTGCGGCTGGCTCAGGGATCGCTACGGCCTCTCCTGGCAGGTCGTCCCGGAGGGCATGGATGAGGTCTTCTCCGACCCGGACCCGCAGCGGGCCGAGCGGGCGATGCAGGCGATGCTGAAGATGAGCAAGCTCGACGTCGCGGCCCTGCGCGCGGCGGCCGAGGGCGCCGACACGCCGAGCCCGGCATGAACAAGCTCGACTTCGTCGCGATCCCGTCAACCGACTCCGACCGCACCCGCGCCTTCTATATCGAGACGCTGGGGCTGCGACCAGATGAGAAGGCCAACTACGAGTTCTGGATCGGCGAAACCTGCTTCGGGATCTGGGAGCCGGACAAGATGGGCGGCAGCTTCGCGCCGCAGAAGAACGGCCACATCGCGATCCACGTCGACGACATCGCGGCGGCTCGGGCCGAGCTGGAGGCAAAGGGGGTCGAGTTCATCGGCGAGACGTTCGACACCGGCGTCTGCCACATGGCGTTCTTCACCGACCCCGACGGCAACGACCTGCTGCTCCACAACCGCTACGCGCCACGCGACTGAGCGCGGCCGCTCAGCGGCCGAGCGTTCGCAGGAAGCCGTGGGCGGCCGTGGGGACCTTGTCGACGAGCTCACGGACCTCGGCCAGGGCCGCGCGCAGCTCGGCGTCGCCGGCCTCGATCGGCATCATCGAGTCCTGCAGCTCGGCGATCACGCGGCTGGCGTCCTCGGCCGCGACAACCGCGCGCTCGACGAACGACTTCACCCCCTGCGAGGCGACCCCCGGCGTCGCCGCCTCCTCGGGCGGGACCGAGATCCCGTGGCGGTCGGCGAACGCGGTGTTCGCGCGCTTGGCCCGGCCGTAGGCGCGCTGCAGGGGCCGAAACAGCTCGCCCTCGAGCCGATCGCCGGTGGTCTCGTCGAGCAGCTCGTAGGCGCCGCCCAGACAGGCGACCGCGAGGCCGATCCGGCCGGTGGCGGCGGCGAAGTCGGCAACGATCCGATTGCGCGCCTCGATCGTCGTTACGACCAGCGGCTATTCCTCCGGCTTCGGGTCGGCAGCCGGCTCGCTTGCCGCGGGCGCCGGGGCAGGAGGCGGCGCTGCGGCAGGAGCAGGCGCAGGCTCGACCGGCGTCTTGCCGGTCAGCGCGTCGCGGAACTCGCGCGCCTCGCGGACGCCCTTGCCCGCCGAGCGGGCGAGCGTCTTCGGGTCGGCCTTGTCACCGACCATCTCCTGGACCGATTCCTTGACCTCACGCGCCCCGGTCCCGGCCTTGCGGCCGATACCGGGCAGGTACCGATACCCGAACACCAGCAACAGCAGCACGACCACGATCGCGATCTCGAGCGGTCCGATCATTGCGAGACAGGGTAGAGCCCGGGCTGATCGCGATACTCGCGCGATGGCATTCGTCCCTCCAGCTCGCCACCTGCTTCGGGCCCGCGATCTCGCCGACGTCCGCTATTTCGAGCACCTCCGCGTCGACGACCTCGCCCGCGCGGCCGGGCTGTCGCGCGCGCATTTCAGCCGTGAGTTTCGCCGCGCGTTCGGCGAGTCGCCGCACGCTTATCTGCTCACCCGGCGGCTCGAACGCGCCGCCGCGCTGCTGCGGACCACCGACCACTCGGTCGCCGAGATCTGCTTCTCGGTCGGCCTGCAGAGCGTGGGCTCGTTCACGACCAGCTTCACCCGTACCTACGGTGTCTCGCCGACCGTCTACCGCGAGCGCTTCCCGCCGGCCTCGGCGTGGGCGATGATCCCGGGCTGCATCGCGCGCGCCTACGGTCGCCCACAACACAGCACGTTTCGAGAAGACAACGGCGCCCCCGGCGCCTAGCGTGACGGGCGTCAACTCGAACGAGGAGGAAACCGATGATCAGGTTCGCCAACGCGCAGGTCTGGGTCCACGACCAGGACGAGGCGCTCGCCTTCTACACGGACAAGCTCGGCATGGAGGTCCGCGCCGACGTCACCCTGCCGGAGATGGGGGACTTCCGCTGGCTGACCGTCTCGCCGCCCGGCCCGGAGGAACCCGCGATCGTGCTGATGGCGATCCCGGGCCCGCCGGTGATGAGCGAGGAGACCGCCGAGCAGGTGCGCGGCCTGATGGCCAAGGGCTTCGCCGGGACGATCTTCCTGACCACCGACGACTGCCGGGCCTCCTACGAGGAGCTCAAGGCACGCGGGGTCGAGTTCACCGAGGCTCCGGAGGACCGCCCCTACGGGACCGACGCGGGCTTTCGCGATCCGAGCGGCAACTCGTTCAGGCTGACCGAGACGAGGCCCTTGCCCGGGAGCTAACGCCGGGGTAGGATCGCCGCATGTGCCGGGGGGTGCGTCTGACGATCGTGATCGTCACCACATTGGTGGCGCTCACGGTCGTCTCCGGCGCCTCGGCCCGGACCGCGACCACGGCTCCGTTCAAGGTCAAGCCCGGCTGCTGAGCCGGCTAGCCACCTGTAGCTTCCGGCTGCCTTGCCGTCGATCCCGCGCTTTCCCCTGATCGGCGATCCGCTGCGGCGGATCCGGTTGCCCGACGACCTCGAGGCCGCGACCACGGTCGGCGAGGAGGCCGACCCGGCATCGGTCGGACTCGAGCCGGAGCTGGTCGAACGGGTCTGGGAGGCGGGCCTCGACCTGTACCGCAGCGGGGTCCACCCCGCGCTGCAGCTGTGCCTTCGTCGCGAGGGCGAGGTGGTCCTCGACCGGGCGATCGGCCACGCGCGCGGCAACGGGCCCGCCGACGATCCCGAGACGGCCAAGGTCGCCGCGACCACCGAGACGCCGTTCTGCATCTACTCGAGCTCGAAGGCGATCACCGCGCTGGTCATCCACATGCTGCAGGATCGCGGCGCGCTCGAGATCGAAGACCGGGTCGCCGACCACATCCCCGAATACGCGCGCCACGGCAAGGGCGAGATCACGATCGCCCATGTGCTCTCCCACCGTGCCGGGGTCGCCTCGCTACCGCAGGAGGCACTCGACCTCGACCTGCTCGGCGATCGCGAGCACCTGCTCGAGCTGATCTGCGACGCGAAGCCGGCCTCGGCGCCGGGCAGGCTGCTCGCCTACCACGCGGTCTCGGGCGGCTTCATCCTCGGCGAGATCGTCCACCGGGTGACCGGGCACAGCATCCGCGACGTGCTCGCCACCGAGATCCTCGACCCGCTCGGCTTTCGCTGGAACAACTATGGGGTCGAGGGGGCCGACGTCGACCAGGTCGGGCTCAGCTACGTCACCGGCCCGCGGATCCTGCCCCCGGTCTCGACCCTGGTCACGCGGGCGCTCGGCGCGCCGGTCGACAAGGTGATCGAGCTCTCCAACGACCCGCGCTTCCTGACCGGCGTGGTTCCGGCGGCCAGCGTTGTGACCAACGCCAACGAGCTCTCGCGCTTCTTCGAGATCTTCCGCCGCGGCGGCGAGCTCGACGGCTTCCGGGTGATGAGCGTCGAGACGCTGCGCCGGGCGCTGACCGAGCAGTCGCGGCTCGAGATCGACCTGTCGCTGGTCTTCCCCACCCGCTTTTCCTACGGGCTGATGCTGGGCGCCAAGGTCGTCAGCCTCTACGGCCGCGACACCGACCTCGCCTTCGGCCACCTGGGCCTGATCAACATCATGGGCTGGGCCGATCCCGAGCGCGGGATCTCCGGCGGGCTGCTGACCAGCGGCAAGGCGATCCTGTACCCCGAGGTGCACCGCTTTTACGGCCTCATGCAGCGGATCGCGTCCGAGGTCCCCAAGGTCCCGGCCGCCGATCGCTATATCTAGGTGCGATGCCGGTCGAGGGGGAAGCACTGATCCGTCGGGCCTACGCGGCCTTCGCCGAGCGCGACCTCGAGGCGCTGATCGAGATCTCCGACCCCGACATCGAGATCTTCACGGTGACCGGGCTGCTTGCCGGGCACAACGAGCCCTACCGGGGCTACGCCGGCCTCGCCGACTACCTCGCCGACCTCAACGAACAATGGAAGCGGCTGGAGCTGCAGCCGCAGCACTTCCACCCGGTCGGCGAGGGCAAGGTGCTGGTCTTCGGACGGGTCCGGGCCTGGCATGGCCAGGGCTTCCTCGATTCGCAGAACGCCTGGCTGTGGACCCTGGGCGACGACCGCGTGGTCACCGTCCGGGTCTACGCCGACCCGACCGACGCCCGCCGCGCGTTCGCGGACGAGTAGCTTTTAGACGATGGACACGCGGGTCGAGAGGATCGTGCTGGAAACCGACCGCCACCGGATCGTCGGCGACCTCACCCTGCCCCGCGACGGCTACCGCAGCCGCCTCTCCGACTACCTGAACCAGGGCGAGATCGAGTTCATCCCGCTGACCGAGGCGCAGATCAGCGTCATCGACGAGCCCTCGGACTCCGAGCAGCGCGCCTTCATCGCGGTCGCCCGCACCCACGTCCAGCTCGCGTATCCGGCGGCCGCCGACAACGGCGGCGGCCCCGCCTAGGGTGCCAACGAGGTTGGCGGTAACCCTGGTGACCGCCTGTGTCGCGCTGGCTGGCGCGGCCGAAGTCAACGCGGACCGGGCGCCCACGCCCAACGAGAGGCGGGCGATTGCGCGGGCGATGGACCTGCCCAGGAAATGCGCCAAGATCCGGGTCTCGACCGTGGCCAAGCGGCCTAAGTGGGCCTCGCTCTACTGGAAGCCCGCGGCCGGCTGTGAGCCGTACGCAGCCGACGGCGTCGCCGTGCTGAAGAAGAGACAGCGCGAAGGGCGCCGCGCCCGATGGCGGCTAGTCACCGCCGGCAGCGACTTCGAGTGCCGGGGCCTCTACGACGAGGTGCCGCGCCCGGTTGCCGAGGACCTGAGTATCGCCTGTCGCTAGTTCTCGCCCCACACTTCGCCGAACGTCCCTGACGACCCTGTATGGCCCTCAGCGCGGGACGTTCGCGTGTCGCCTAGGCGATCCGGTCGCCGAGCGCCGCCTCGCGATCCGGCCGCAGCAGGACGACGCCGAGCTCGTCGTCGATTGCCCCGACCACCAGGCACTCGGAGATGAACGGGCCGATCCGCTTGGGCGGGAAGTTGACCACCCCGACCACCAGCGTGCCCTCGAGCTCCGAGCGCTCGTAGTTGGTGATCTGGGCCGAGGAGCGCTTGACCCCGATCCGGTCGCCGAAGTCGATCGTCAGCTTCCAGGCCGGCCGCCGCGCCTCGGGGAAGTCGTCGACCGCGACCACCCGCCCGACGCGCATGTCGACCGCCTCGAACTGCTCCCAGGTGATCGGCTCGCCCACGGCTATGGCTTGAGGACGATCTTCAGCGCCTCGCGCCGGTCGTAGACCGCGTAGGCCTCAGGGGCCTCTTCGAGGCTCATGTGATGGGTGACCAGCGGGGTCGGGTCAAGGACGCCCGAGGCGAGCCGCTCGAGCACCGGGTCGACGTGCTTGATCACGTTCGCGTGCCCGGTCTTCAGGGTCAGCGCCTTGATCCAGACGATCCCCATGTGGACATCGATCCGCTCGGCGTAGACGCCGGTCGCCGAGACCGTGCCCGCCTTGCGGGTCAGCCGGCAGGCCAGCTCGAGCGCGTCGGGATGGCCGACGGCGTCGATCGTCGCGTCGGCGCCGCGACCCTCGGTCAGCGCCTTGACCGCCGCCCGCGGGTCCTCCTCGGTCAGGTGGACCGGCTGGGCGCCGAGCTCGCGGGCGAGCTCGAGCCGCTCGGCCACCGTGTCGACGGCGACCACGCCCCCGGCCCCCTCGGCGAGCGCCGACTGCACCGCGCAGAGCCCGACCGGGCCGAGCCCGAGCACCGCGACCACCGAGCCGGGCTCGACCCCGCACTCGGTGACCGCGTGGTAGCCGGTCCCCATCACGTCACCGGCGAACAGGGCGACGTCGTCGGACATCCCGTCGGGGACATGTCGCAGGGTGAGGTCGGCGTTCGGGACCAGCAGCTGGTCGGCCTGCGCGCCCTGCAGCGAGCCGAGGGTCGAGCCGTGGCCGAAGACGCGCCCGTGGTCGCACTTGTGGAAGTCGCCTCGGCGACAGAAGAAGCATTCGCCGCAGGCGGTGCAGTAGGTGCCGAGCACGCGATCGCCGACCGCGACCTTGGTCACCCCGTCGCCGACGGCGGTCACCGTGCCGACGTACTCGTGGCCGAGGGTGAAGCCCTCCTCGATCGCCACGCGGCCGTGGTAGATGTGGAGGTCGGAGCCGCAGACGCCGCTCGCCTCGACCCGGACGATCGCCTCGCCGGGCTCCGAGAGCTCGGGCTCCGGAACCTCGTCCACCCGGACCTCGCCGAGCCCCTGGAAGGTGACCGCTCGCATCGGAGCGGGACTCTAATCGCGGGCATAGACTCGCGCCTGAACCCGGCGAAGGAGTGAGGATGAGCGCAGACCCCGGAGCGGTGCTGATCACCGGTTGCTCGACCGGCATCGGCCGCGAGACCGCCACCCACCTGGCGGCGCGCGGCTGGACGGTGTACGCGACCGCCCGCCGCCCCGAGTCGATCGCCGACCTCGCCGACGCCGGCTGCCGGACGCTGGCGCTCGACGTCACCGACGAGGCCTCGATGGAGGCCGCCGTGGCCGCGGTCGAGGCCGAGCACGGCGCCGTCGGGGCGCTGGTCAACAACGCCGGCTACAGCCAGTCGGGCGCGCTCGAGACGCTGCCGATGGAGCGCCTGCGCGCCCAGTTCGAGACCAACGTCTTCGGGCTGGTGCGGATGTGCCAGCTCGTGCTGCCGGGGATGCGGGGGGCCGGCAGCGGGCGGATCGTCAACCTGAGCTCGATGGGCGGCAAGCTCGTCTTTCCGGGCGGCGGCGCCTACCACGCCACCAAGTACGCGGTCGAGGCGCTCTCGGACGCGTTGCGCTTCGAGGTCCGCGACTTCGGCATCAGGGTGGTGATCGTCGAGCCGGGCCTGATCACGACCAACTTCGGCGAGACCGCCGCCGGCTCGCTGAGCGAGGCCGCCGGCGATCAGCCCGACCGGGCGGACGACCCTTACGCGAGCTTCAACGCCGCGGTCGGCGCCGCCACGCGTCGGCGTCTACGAGGGACCGATGAAGCGCCTCGGCGGCGGCCCGGACGCGGTCGCCAAGGTGATCGAGAAGGCGATCTCGGCGCGCAACCCGAAGCCGCGCTACAAGGTCACCGCCTCGGCGCACCTGGCGATCGGCCAGCGCCGGCTGCTCCCCGACCGCGCCTGGGACGCGATGATGCGCAGTCAATTCCCGAGCCCGCGAAGCTGAGTGAGCGGGCGCCCGGCCTCGATCGCGCTGCTGGCCGCCGGCGCGGCGCTGTTCGCCGCCGGCTGCGGCGGCGGTGGCGCGACCGAGCCGGCCGAGGCCCCGGTCACGATCTCGCAGAGCGCGCCACCGGACCACCTCGACCCGGCGCTGGCGGCCACCCCGGCGGCCCGTGAGCCACTGTGGCTCGTCTACACGCCGCTGCTCACCTACCGCCACGCGTCCGGGGAGCGCGGCGCCGAGCTGATTCCGGGACTCGCCTCCGACCTGCCCGAGGTCTCCGACGACGGGCTCACATACACGCTCGAACTGCGCGAGGGCCTCGAATACTCCGACGGCACCCCGGTGCGCGCCGCCGACTTCGAGCACGCGATCGACCGGGTGCGCGGGCTCGACTCGCCGGGAGCCGTGCTCTACGACCGGATCGCCGCGATCGAGACCTCCGAGCAGAGCCGCCGGATCACGATCTCGCTGAGCGACCCCGACCCCGACTTCGCCGACGCGCTGGCGCTGACCTACGCGGCGCCGGTCCCGCAGCGCACTCCGGTTCGCGACCTCAGCGACGACCCGCCGCCCGGGGTCGGCCCGTACGAGATCACCCGGGTCGATCCCGGCGGCGGCTTCGTCCTCGCCCGCGGCGGCGGCTTCGATGAGCTCGACATCCCCGACATCCCGACCGGCAACGTCGACCAGATCACCACCAAAATCGTTCCCGGCGCCGCCCGCCAGGCCCAGGACGTGCTCGACGGCAAGCTCGATTACATGCAGGCGCGCCCGCCCGCACAACTCGAGGCGACGATCGGCGAGCAGGCCTCGGACCGGTTCGCCGACCGCCCGATGCCGGCCACCGTCTACGCCTGGTTCGACCTCGACCGCCCCCCGTTCGACGACCCGCGCGTGCGCGAAGCGGTCGCCGCCGGTATCGACCGCGGCGCGATCGGGCGGGCGCTCGGCGGCTCGCTGGCGCCCGGCTGCGCCTTCCTCGCCCCGGGCGTCCCAGGCTATGACGAGTCGCTCGACACCGGTGACTGCCCGTTCGGCGACCCGTCGGCGCCGCCGGATCGCGCCGGCGCCCGCGAGCTGATCGACCGCGCCGGAGCCGAGGGCGCTCGGGTCACCGTGGCGGTGGTCGACCGCGATCGGCGCGCGGCGAACGCGTACGCGGGCGAGCTGAACGCGATCGGCCTGCGAGCGGCGATCGACGACACCGGCGGCGGGCAGACCAGCCTGCGGACCGTGGCGCCGACGTTCCCACGGGCAGCCGACTTCTTCTCCTGGCTCGATCCCGAGCCGCCCGCGGCGACGGCGGTCGCCGCGCTCGAGCCGACCCCGGCGCTGGACTCCGACAGCGATCGTTGGCGAGCCCTGGACCAGGAGCTGATCTCGCCGCCGCAGGCTCAGGTCGCGGTCGTCGGCCACCCGCAGGTCGCCACCTTCTTCTCCGAGCGCATGGACCCCGCGGGCACCGTCTTCAGCCCCGTCTATCGCAACGACTACTCGAGCTGGCAGCTGAAGGAGGGTGAGTAACCGGCGCCGCGTTTGGGTACGGAGATTCCGCATGGATGCCCCGGACGGCCGGATTCAGGTTGCTGAGCTAGTGTTTTTCCGCGCATGAGCGAGACGCTGGACTGAGGCGGGGGAGCGCTTGGAGGCCGGCCAATTCCCTGAGGACCGCCCGGTACCCGTCGGTGCCGGGGCGGAGCTCACCGAAATCGACGCGGGGGCAGCGCTGCCGCGGACCCCGTGGCAGCTGTTTTGGAGCCGCTTCCTCGAGGACAAATTCGCGATCGCGTCGCTGATCTTCATCGTCCTGCTGATCCTGGTCGCGATCTTCGCCCCGGTGGTCTGCGACATCGTCGGCGCCCCCGACCCCGACTCCCGAGACACGACCGCGCTCGACCCGGTGTTCGCCACTCCCACCGGGCCCAGCTCCGACCACCTCTTCGGCATCGACCAGCTCGGCCGCGATGTCTTCGCCCGCACCGTCTACGGGGCGCGGGTTTCGCTGATCGTCGCCTTCGCCGCCACCTTTTTCGCCACCGTCGCCGGAGTCTTCTTCGGCCTGATCGCCGGCTACTTCCGCGGCTGGACCGACACGCTGGTCTCGCGCACGGTCGACGTCCTGCTTGCGATCCCCTACCTGCTGCTGGCGACCGGGATCGCCGCCGCCTGCACCCTGGCCCAGACCAGCGGCGGTGGCGGCGCCGGCTGCCTCGGCGGCCTGATCAAACCCGGGCTCACGGTGGTGATCTTCGTGATCGCGATCACCAGCTGGACCTACATGGCGCGGATCATCCGCGGCCAGGTGCTGTCGCTGCGCGAGAAGGAGTTCATCGAGGCCGCGCGCTCGATGGGCGCCTCCAACTCGCGGATCATCTTCCGCGAGCTGCTCCCAAACCTGACCGCTCCGGTGATCGTCTACGCCTCGATCCTGATCCCGCAGGTGATCCTGTACGAGGCGGCGCTCTCGTTCCTCGGCGTCGGGGTCACCGACAAGCCGAGCTGGGGGCAGATGATCGCCGACGCCACCCCGGTGTTCAGCGACGCCTGGTGGTACATGCTCTTCCCCGGCCTCGCCCTGCTGTTCACGGTGCTCGCCTTCAACTTCATCGGCGACGCGATGCAGGACGCCCTCAACCCGCGCAAGAAGCGGAGCTAGATCTTGACGACTCACCCCGTTTCCAAACAACAGAAAGGACAGACGATGCGAACCAAGCTGCGATGGCTGCTTGCGCTCGGCGCCATCGTCGCTTTGGCGCTGATTGTTTCGGCGTGCGGAAGCGACAACGGCTCGAGCTCGAGCTCCGGTGGCACGAGCGCGGGCGACGAATTCGCTCCGCCGACCGAGGCACCCTCCGACGCCCAGCAGGGCGGCGACCTGACGGCGATCTCGGCCTCCGACGTCGACTACATCGACCCGGGTGCCGCGTACTACCAGTTCACCTACATGGTCACCTCCGCGACCCAGTCGCAGTTGGAGGGCTACGCGCCCGCCGACGTCGAGGAGGCGACGCCGCTGTTGGCCGTCGACCACCCGACGGTCGTCGGACGACGGCAAGACGGTCACCTACAAGCTGCGCGACGACGTCATGTACGGGCCGCCGGTGCTGGATGAAGGTTCGAGCTGGAAGCCGCGCGCGGCCACAGCCGCCGACGTCAAGTACGCGATCGAGCGCTCGCTGCTGCCCGGCGTACCCAACGGCTACGTGCAGACGTACCTGTCCGGCGTCGAGGGCATCGACCAGGCGGTCAAGGAGGCCCAGGCCAACCCGACCGGCGGCGCCCCCGACATCAGCGGGATCACCGCCCCGGACGACACGACGCTGGTGATCAAGCTCACCAACACGACGTCGCTGGGCGTGATCGGGGCGCTGACGCTGCCGGTGTCGGCCCCGGTTCCGGAGGACTACGCGAAGGAGTTCGACGCCGAGAACCCGTCGACCTACGGCGAGCATCAGGTCTCCTCGGGCCCGTACATGGTCGACGAGTACACGCCCAACAAGCTGATCCACCTGGTCCGGAATCCGAACTGGGAGGCGTCCGACGCCGACTTCCGGCCCGCGTACCTGGACACGATCACGTTCCAAGAGGGCTTCGCCGACACAGTGTCGGCCGGCAAGAAGATCCTCGCCGGCAGCGCCGAGGTCAACGGTGACTTCTCCGCTCCGCCAAGCGTGATCAAGCAGGCCGCGACGTCCGGTGAGACGGGCCAGCTGACGGTGACCCCGTCGGGCGGCAACCGCTACATCGCCCTGAACACCCAGGAGCCCCCGTTCGACGACATCAACGTCCGCAAGGCGGTGATCGCGGGTACCAACCGGACGGACCTGCGCAACACGCGCGGCGGCGAACTGGTCGGGCCGGTGGCGACGCATTTCCTGCCCCCGGACTTCCCCGGCTTCGAGGAGGCCGGCGGACTCGAGGGCACCGGGCTCGACTTCCTGTCGAACCCGGACGGCGATCCCGAGGTCTCGGCCGCGTACTTCAAGAAGGCCGGGATGGAGAGCGGCAAGTGCGAGGGCTCGGATTGCGAGATCACCATGGTCGGTGACGACTCGCCCCCGGGCTCGGACACCGCCGAGGTGTTCAGGAATCAGCTCGAGGAAATGGGCTTCACGGTCAATTTCCAGAAGGTGACTCACGACATCATGTACACGAAGTTCTGCAGCGTTCCGGCCAACGCGCCGGATGTCTGCCCGAACGTGGGCTGGCTGAAGGACTTCAACGACGGGCAGTCGATGCTCGACCCGACGTTCAACGGGGAGAACGTGGTCCCGGAGAACAACTCCAACTGGCCACAGCTCAACGTCCCGGAGATCAACAAGGCGATCGATGACGCCGCGCTGATCGACAACCTGGACGAGCGCAACCAGGCGTGGGGCGACGTCGACACGCAGATCACCGAGCAGGCCCCGGCGGTTCCGTGGGTCTGGGACAACCAGGCGAATATCGCCTCAGCCGACGTGGCGGGCGTGATCAACAAGTTCAACGCGAACTGGGATCTCGCCTTCACGTCCCTGAAGTAGTTCGAGAGGGGACCCGCCGCCTCGCGCGGCGGGTCCCGCTCTCAACCCCACCCGACGATGGCCCGCTACATCATCCGCAGACTGCTCTGGTCGTTCCTGCTGCTGATCCTGGTCAGCGGCGTCGTCTTCATCCTCTTCTACGTCTTCCCCTCGGCCGACCCCGCGCAGCTGCGCGCCGGCCGCCAGGCCAACGAGGACCAGATCCAGGCGATCCGCGAGTCGCTGGGTCTCGACCACTCGGTGCTGACCCAGTTCTGGATCTACATCAAGGGCGTGTTCACCCCGCTAGACCTGCCGGGCACCGACGCCCACGGCCCGTTCTACTTCGGTCACAGCTACCAGTCGAACGCCGACGTCAAGGACGTGATCCTCTCCGACCTGCCGGCGACAACGATGCTGGTGATCGGCTCGGTGATCATCTGGCTCGCGGTGGCGATCCCGGTCGGGATCATCTCGGCGGTCCGCAGCCGCTCGCTGCTCGACCGCACGACGATGGTCACCACGCTGGCCTTCATCTCGGCTCCCGTGTTCTGGCTCGGCCTGGTGGCGCTCTACCTGTTCGCCCAGGACGTCGGGGTGATCCCGATCTTCCCCGGGATCGGCAGCTATGCCGAGGCCGACGACTTCGCCGGCAAGGTCGGCTCGATGCTGCTGCCGTGGTTCGTGCTGGCGGCCGCGACGGCGGCGATCTATGCCCGCTATCTGCGCTCGCAGATGATCGAGGTGATGGGCGAGGACTACATCCGCACCGCCCGCGCCAAGGGGCTGCCCGAGCGCTCGGTGATCATGAAACACGCGCTGCGCTCGGCGATCACCCCGATCATCACCCTGCTCGGGCTCGACGTCGCCGTGCTGCTGGCCGGCAACGCGATCCTGACCGAGACCGTCTTCAACATCCCCGGGGTCGGCGCCGAGACCTACAACGCGATCAAGCGCTCCGACCTGCCGATGATCCAGGGCATCACCCTGTTCGGCGCCTTCTTCATCGTCACCCTGAACCTGGTCGTCGACATCGCCTACGCCTACCTCGACCCGCGGGTGCGCTACGAATGAGCGAGCCGCTGCTCCAGGTCGAGGACCTCGAGGTCAACTTCGACACCGACGAGGGCGTCGTCAAGGCCGTCGACGGAGTCTCGTTCACGGTCGAGCGCGGCGAGATGCTGGGCATCGTCGGCGAGTCGGGATCGGGCAAGAGCGTCGCCAACATGACCATCCTCGGGCTCACCCGGGCGCCGAACGCGCGGATCTCCGGGCGGATCATGTTCGAGGGCCAGGACCTGATCGAGCTCGACGACGAGGCCCTGCAGGAGATCCGCGGCAGCCAGATCTCGATGATCTTCCAGGACCCGCTCTCGTCGCTGCATCCGTTCTTCAAGGTCGGCAGCCAGCTGGTCGAGGCGATCCAGGTGCACCAGGAGCTCGACGACAACGCGGCGATGGCGCGCGCGGTCGAGCTGCTCGGCCTGGTCGGGATCCCGGACGCCGAGCGGCGCGCGGGCGAGTACCCGCACGAGTTCTCCGGCGGGATGCGCCAGCGGGCGATGATCGCGATGGCGCTCACCAACGACCCGAAGCTGCTGATCGCCGACGAGCCGACGACGGCGCTCGACGTCACCACCCAGGCGCAGATCCTGAGGCTGATCGAGCGCCTGCGCCAGGAGTTCGGGATGGCGGTGATCATGATCACCCACGACCTCGGGGTGATCGCCGAGGTCTCCGACCGGGTGCAGGTGATGTACGCGGGCCAGGTGGTCGAGTCAGGGACCCTGGACCAGATCTTCTACGACCCCCAGCACCCCTACACCTGGGGCCTGCTCGGCTCGCTGACGCGGATCGACAAGCCGCGGACGGCGCGGCTGGCGCAGATCGGCGGCCAGCCGCCGTCGCTGATCTCGCTCTCCGGCTGCCACTTCCGCGACCGCTGCCCACACGTCTTCGACCGCTGCACGCAGATGCCGCCGCTGGAGGAGCGGATCACCGAGCGCGGACACACCGACCGCTGCTGGCTGCCGCCCGAGCAGAAGCAGACGCTGCGGGTGCTGTCGTCGGGCGAGATCGGGCTCGAGGAGCCGGCGGCGTGAGCCAGACAGCCACCCAGCCGGCCGCGCCCGAGCCCGCCGCGAGCGGCCCGATCCTCGAGGTCGAGCACGTGGTCAAGCACTTCCCGATCAAGCGCGGGATCATCTTCGACAAGCAGATCGGCGCCGTGCAGGCCGTCGACGACGTCTCGTTCACGGTCGACCGCGGCGAGACCCTGGGGCTGGTCGGCGAGTCGGGTTGCGGCAAGTCGACCCTGAGCCGAACGATCCTGCAGCTGATCGAGCCGACCTCGGGCTCGGTCAAGTTCGAGGGCAACGAGATCACCGGGCTGTCGAGCAAGAGCTCGCAGGCGCTGCGCCCGCAGATGCAGATGATCTTCCAGGACCCCTACTCGTCGCTGAACCCGCGCAAGCGGATCGCCCAGATCGTCGGCGACCCGATGCGCATGCACGGGATCGTCGATCGCTCCGGGGTCCGCGACGCGGTTCGCGAGCTGCTCGAGAAGGTGGGGCTCAACCCCGAGCACTACAACCGCTTCCCGCACGAGTTCTCGGGCGGCCAGCGCCAGCGGATCGGGATCGCCCGGGCGCTGTCGCTGAACCCGAAGCTGATCATCGCCGACGAGCCGGTCTCGGCGCTCGACGTCTCGATCCAGGCGCAGATCATCAACCTGCTCGAGGACCTGCAGGAGGAGTTCGACCTCACCTACGTATTCGTCGCCCACGACCTCAGCGTCGTCCGCCACGTCGCCGACCGGATCGCGGTCATGTACCTGGGCAAGATCGTCGAGCTCGGCCCCGCCGACGCGGTCTACGCCAACCCGATCCACCCGTACACCGTCTCGCTGCTGTCGGCGGTGCCGATCCCCGACCCGCGCGCCAACGCGGCGCGCAAACAGGTCGTGCTCGAGGGCGACGTGCCGAGCCCGGCCAACCCGCCGCCGGGCTGCCACTTCCACCCGCGCTGCCCGCAGGCGACCGAGATCTGCGCCGAGGTCGAGCCGCCGCTGGTCGACTACGGCAACGGCCACTGGGCCGCCTGCCACCACCCGGTCGGCCGCAAGGCGCCGCCGGCCGCCGGCGCCACCGCGTAACGCTTTCGGCACACCCCGCGCGCCACCGGCTCGCCCGCGGGCGCCAGCCTGCCCCGCCATGGCCGAGAGTCCTCTCAGCCCCGCACGCCGGTTCTCAAACGACACACGGCCGGATGCTCGGGTCGCACGGGCGGCCAGCGAGCAATGGGGCGTGTTCACGCTCGCGGAGCTGTGCGGGCATGGCTTAAGCAAGGAGGGCGTGCTGCGGCGCGTGCGGCGCGGAACTCTGGTGCGGATCTACCCTGGCGTCTACGCGCTCGGCTGGCTCGTCGGAGTTCCCGAGGCCCGGTGGCTCGCGGCGGTCAAGGCCTGCGGCCGAAGCGCGGTGTTGTCCCATCGTGCGGCGGCGTTGCTCTGGGGCTTCCTCGAGCACGCCGACGTCCCACCAGAGGTGACGGTGGCCGGCCCCGGGTTGCGCCGGGTGCCGGGGATCCGCGTGCATCGCTCCCGGCTGCTGACCCCGAGCGACGTGACCCGACACCACGACATCCCGGTAACCACGCCGGCTCGCACACTGATCGACCTCGCCGCCGTTCTCGGCAGCCGCGCGCTGCGCCAAGCGGTCCGCAGAGCGCAGGGAAGGCGGAGGGTCAGCCTGCCGCAGCTGCTGGCGACGATGGATCGGCTCGGCCCTCGCCGCGGGCTTGCGAAGCTGCGGCGGATCATCGCCGGCGGGCCCGCCCCGACACAGAGCGTTCTCGAAGACCGCGTGCTCGACCTTCTGCTGGGCGGCGGGTTCGAGCATCCCGACGTCAACGAGCCGCTCGTGCTCTCCGGTCGCCGAGTCATCCCCGACTTTCGCTGGCCCGCTCAACGGCTGGTGATCGAGGCCGACGGGGCCGTGTGGCACGACCACGGCGTCGCGCGCGAGGACGACGCCGAGCGCCAAGCCTGGCTCGAGGCCCACGGGGAACGCGTGATCAGGATCACCTGGGACCAGGCAGTCCGCCACCCAAACGAGACCCTGACTCGCGTCGACGCGGCCGGCGCGCCGCGCCCCGGTCGCCCGAGAGTCGTCTGAGCCCCGAAGGGTGGGGCCATGGCGACACTCGGCGCGCGGGCGGCTCGCGCGGGGCCGTCCCCTTCCACTAGTCTGGGCCAGCGAGAGAGGAATCGCCGCCGCATGCGGCACTAGCCCAGGGAGTGAAAATGCGCATCAGCCGTACCTTGGCCGTCGTCTTTGCAACCGCCGCAATCGGCACCGGCCTCGCCGCCTGTGGCAGCGACTCGGGCTCGAGCGGGGGTAGCTCGGACACGATCATCCGCGGCACCACCGACCAGCCGATCAGCTTCGATCCCGGCGGGCGCCTACGACCTCCCCTCCTACGACGTGATCTACAACGTCTACCAGAACCTGGTCCAGTTCCCGCCCGGGGAAACGAAGCCGGTGCCGGAGGCGGCGGAGTCGTGCAAGTTCACCGACGACATCACCTACGAGTGCACGATGCGCCAGGACAACGTCTTCTCCGACGGCTCGACCGTGGACGCCGAGGACGTCGTCTTCTCGTTCGAGCGCAACGTCAAGATCGCCGACCCGAACGGCGCCTCGTCGCTGCTCGCGAACATGAAGAGCGTCGAGGCCCCGGACAAGGACACCGTCGTCTTCCACCTCGCCGAGCCCGACGCGACCTGGCCCTCGGTGCTGGCGACCGCCTCGTTCGCGATCGTGCCGTCGGACAGCTTCCCGGCCGACAAGCTCCAGGACTCCGCCAACGTGATCGGCTCCGGTCGCTACACGGTCGAGCAGTACGAGCCCGGTCAGCAGACCGTGCTCCAGGCCAACGACCAGTACACGGGCGAGGACCCGGCGCAGATCGACACGGCGATCGTCCAGTACTTCGACAAGGCCTCGGCGCTGAAGCTGGCGGTCGAGTCGGGCGACGTCGACGTCGCCTACCGCAGCCTCTCGCCGACCGACCTCGAGGACCTGAAGAGCGCCGACGGCGTCAACGTCGTCCAGGGTGAGGGCGCGGAGATCCGCTACCTCAACTTCAACCTCGACCTGCAGCCCGGCGACACCGACGCCGAGAAGCTCGCGATCCGCCAGGCGGTCGCCCAGGTGATCGACCGGCAGTCGATCGCCGACAACGTCTACAACGGCACCGTCAAGCCGCTGTACTCGATGATCCCGTCGAGCCTTCCGTACCACACCGACGCGTTCAAGACCAAGTACGGCGAGCCGAGCACCGACGCCGCGCAGTCGATCCTCGACGACGCCGGGGTCAAGACGCCGGTGCCGCTCGAGGTCTGGTGGACGCCGTCGCACTACGGCCCCTCCTCGGGCGACGAGTACGCCGAGATCAAGCGCCAGCTCGACGAGTCCGGGCTCTTCGACGTGACCCTGAAGTCGACCGAGTGGAACCAGTACTCGGAGGCGGCGTTCACCGACAAGTACCCGCAGTTCCAGCTCGGCTGGTTCCCCGACTACCCGGATCCCGACGACTACGTCGGCAACTTCCTCTCGAACACCAGCTTCCTGAACATCCACTACGACAACCCGGAGATTCAGAAGCTGCTGGCGGAGGAGAAGGCGTCGACCGACGACGCGACCCGCCAATCGGCGTTCGAGCGGATCCAGGAGATCTCGGCCGAGGACGCGCCGAACATCCCGATCTGGGAGGGCGACCAGGTTGCCGCGGTCCGCGACGGGGTCAACGGGGTCGAGGACACGTTCGACCCGGCGTTCATCTTCCGCTTCTGGCTACTGACCAAGGACTAGAAACGGAATTGAGTAGCGAACTCATGCGGGGGCTGCGGCCTCCGCATGCGTTCGCTCGCGCGCGCGCATGAGTCACGGGACCTCGCTGCGTCGCTACGCGCTGACGCGCCTGGCGCTGGCGATCCCGACCGTCCTCATCCTGCTGACGATGGTCTTCCTGCTGATGCGGGTGGCTCCGGGCGACCCGATCCAGTCGGCGCTCGGAGGCCGGCTGTCGCAGGAGGAGCTGGCGCAGCGAAAGCACGCCGCCGGATTCGACAAGCCGATCCTCGAGCAGTACGTCGAGTACCTCGGCAACGTGTTCACGCTCGACCTGGGGACGACGCTGACCGACAACCGCACGGTGACCTCGATCCTGGTCGAGAACGGCAGCGCCACCGTCGAGCTCACCTTCTGGGCGTTCATGATCACGATCGCGGTCGGGATCCCGGTCGGGCTCCTGGCCGGTCGCTACCGCGATGGGCCGCTCGACTTCGGCGGGCGCATGTTCGGGATCGTGATCTACGCGACGCCGGTCTTCTTCCTCGGCTTCCTGGCGCAGATCTGGATCGCTCCCGCGCTCGGGTTACCCACATCCGGGCGGGCGAGCCCGATCGTCGACTTCGAGCTCTCGAAGACGACCCACTTCTACCTCGTCGACACGCTGATCCACGGCCAGTGGAACGCCTTCTGGGACTGCGTTCGCCACCTGATCCTGCCCGCGGTCACGCTCGGGCTGGTGGTCAGCGGCGTGATGATCAGGCTCGTGCGCGTCAACCTGCTGCAGACGATGAAGGGCGACTACGTCGAAGCGGCCCGCGCCCGCGGCATCTCCGAGCGGCGGGTCGTCTTCCACCACGCCTTCCGCAACGCGATGGTCCCGGTGATCACGATCGCCGGGCTGCAGTTCGCGATTCTGCTCGGCGGGGCGGTGGTCACCGAGCAGACCTTCAACTGGCCGGGCCTCGGGGCCGAGCTGGTCCGCTACCTCGACGAGCGCGACTACATCGCCGTGCAGGGGATCATCACCGTGTTCGCGCTCGCCGTCGTCGTGATCTCGGTGATGATCGACATGCTGACGGCGATCGTCGACCCGAGGGTGAGGTACTAGGACTGATGCGCCTCCCGCGCTGGGTCAAGCCGATGAGCGAGGCTCGGGGCCTGCCGAAGTGGATGCTGATCGGCGGGATCGTGATCGTTGCCTTCTTCCTGATCCTGGCGATCTTCGCCCCGCTGATCGCCCCCTATGGCTTCGACCAGGTGAGCGCCGACGGCGTCCGCTTCCCGAAGCAGTCCGCTCCCGACTCGATGCATCTGTTCGGGACGACGGTCCAGTCGACCGACGTGCTCTCGCGGATCGTCTGGGGCTCCCGAACAGCGATCGAGGTCGTGGTCGTCGCGGTGACTCTCTCGCTGCTGGTCGGGCGTCCCGCTCGGGCTGATCTCCGGCTACGTCGGCGGTCGCCTCGACCGCGGCCTGGTGCTGATCATGGACGCGCTCTTCGCCTTCCCCTACATCCTGCTCGCGATCGTGATCGCCTTCCTGCTCTCCGACTCGATCGGCCAGGGCATCTTCTCGGCCGCGATCGCGATCACGATCGTCTACATCCCGCAGTACTTCCGGGTCGTCCGCAACCACGTGATCAGCGTCCGCGAGGAGTCCTACGTCGAGGCGGCGCGGGCGCTCGGCGCCCCGCGGCGGACGATCATCAGCCGCTACGTCTTCTACAACGTGATCCAGAACGTGCCCGCGATCGCGACCCTGAACGCCGCCGACGCGATCGGCACCCTGGCCGCGCTCGGGTTCCTCGGCTACGGGATCCAACCGACCGAGGCGGCCGAGTGGGGCTACGACCTGCAGCGCGCGATCGACGACGCGAGCGCCGGGATCTGGTGGACGGGGCTCTTCCCGGGCCTCGCGATCGTGCTCCTGATCACCGGCTTCACGCTCGTCGGCGAGGGCATCAACGACACCCTCAACCCGCTCGTCCGCGAGCGGCCGATCGATCCGCCGGAGATCCCAGACGAACCGGAGGCGGCATGACCGACGAACGAGGCCCCGTCCTCGAGGTGCGAAACCTGCGCGTCTGGTACGGCACCGGCGGCGACCCGGTGCGCGCGGTCGACGGGGTCTCGTTCGAGATCGGGCGCGGTCAGACCCTCGGCCTGGTCGGCGAGTCGGGCTGCGGCAAGTCGACGCTCGGTCGCGGGATCGTCGGGCTGCTGCCGAAGAACGCCAGCCGGGCCGGCGAGGTCCTCTATCAGGGCCGCAACCTGGTCGGGCTGGACGACGATCAGATGCGCGAGATGCGAGGGCCGGAGATCGGGCTGATCTTCCAGGAGCCGATGACCAGGCTCGACCCCCTGCACACGATCGAGAGCCACTTCCTCGAGACGCTGCGCACCCATCGCCCGGAGATGGAGACGGAGGAGATGCGCAAGCGGGCGCTGGAGACGTTGTCGGGGATGGGCATCCCGCCGACCCGGTTCAAGCAGTACCCGCACGAGTTCTCGGGCGGGATGCGCCAGCGGATCATGATCGCGCTGGCGCTGGTGCTCGAGCCGAGCCTGCTGATCGCCGACGAGCCGACGACGGCGCTCGACGTGATCGTCGAGGCGCAGATCCTGGCGATCCTCGCCGACCTGCGCCGCAACTTCGACACCGGCCTGCTGCTGATCACCCACAACCTCGGGATCATCGCCGAGGCCTGCGACCACGTCGCGGTCATGTACGCGGGGCGGATCGCCGAGGAGGGCGACGCTCGCGAGGTCTTCTCCGAGCCGGCCCACCCCTACACCCGCGAGCTCCTGCGGTCGACGATCTCGCTGCAGACCACCGGCCTCAACTACATCCCCGGCGCGCCGCCGGACCTGATCGACCCGCCGCCCGGCTGTCGCTTCCACCCGCGCTGCCCGAGCGCGATGGGGATCTGCAACCAGCGCCAACCGCCCGAGGTCACGGCGGGTGGCGGACAGCGGGTCGCCTGCTGGCTGCACGGCCCGGCCGAGGAAATTCCCGACGGCGGCACCGAGCCACTCGAGCGCGGCGAGATCGCGATCGCCGAGGAGGCGTGATGGAAGCGAGCGTCGCCACCACCCCGCCGCTGATTCAGGTCCGCGACCTGCACACGCACTACTCGGTGCGGGGCTCGTTCGTCGACCGCCTGCGCGGGCGGGAATCGGGCTCGGTGGCGGCGGTCGACGGGGTCGACTTCGACCTGCGCAAGGGCGAGGTGCTGGGCTTGGTCGGCGAGTCGGGGTCGGGCAAGACGACGCTCGGGCGGACCCTGCTCGGGCTGGTCGAGGCGACCAGCGGCAGCGTCAAGCTCGACGGCGAGGAGATCACCGGCCTCGACGAGATCGAGATGCGGTCGATCCGCCGCCGCCTGCAGATCGTCTTCCAGGACCCGCACGCGTCGCTGAACCCGGCGATGACGATCGGCGCCGCGATCGCCGACCCGCTGCGCTATCACGGCATCGGCACCGACCGGGCCATGCGCGAGCGGCGGGTCGCCGGGGCGCTGGAGCGGGTCGGCCTGGCCCCCGCCTCGCAGTTCGCCGACAAGTACCCGACCGACCTCTCCGGCGGCCAGAAGCAGCGCGCTGTGCTGGCGCGGGCGATCATCCTCGGTCCCGACGTGCTGGTCGCCGACGAGCCCGTCTCGATGCTCGACATGAGCGTGCGGGCGAAGATCCTCGAGCTGATGATCGAGCTCAAGTCGGAGCTCGACCTGACCTACGTCTACATCACCCACGACCTGGCGACGGCGAAGTTCTTCTGCGATCGGATCGCGATCATGTACCTGGGCCGGATCGTCGAGCTCGGGCCCGCCGAGCAGATCTACGCCGACCCCAAGCACCCCTACACGCAGTCGCTGTTGCGGGCGATCCCCGAGCCCGACCCGCGCCGCAGCGTTCCCCGCGACCTGCCGCGCGGCGAGATCCCCGACGCCGTCTCGCCACCGCTCGGCTGCCGCTTTCACCCCCGTTGCTCGCGGGCCTTCGAGGTCTGCGGCTGGGAGAGCCGCGACCTGCGGATCCTGCTCGAGGATCGCTGGACGAAGCTCAGCGAGGAGGAGTACGAGCGCGAGCGCGAGATGATCGGCGACCTCGACGAGCTCGACGAGCCGAGCTTCGAGGCGCGGCTACCCGCCGCCCCCGATCACGGCGGCGAGGACGCCGCCGGGGTGCTGAAGGCAATGCGCGACTCGGACCCCACCGACCCGATGTGGAAGGGCGTCGCCGCGACCGAGGTGGTCGACGACGGCGTCGAGGTGACCTTCAACCACGGCGCCGAGCCGCGGCGCCTCGATGTGGACGGAGTCGAGGTGGAATGCCACCTTTACGACCCCGAGGCGCTCGAGGCCGCGAAGCGCGCCGCGGCGCTAGACGCCGCTGCGCCCGGCGGTGAGGCGCGGCCAGAGGAGCAGGACCAGGCCGATCAGGATGCAGGCGATCCCGATCGCGTAGTTGACGAGGATCGCGAGCACGATCCCGATGACAATCAGTAATAGCGATAGTTCCATGGCCCCACCGGTACCCGGGATCGGGGCCCGGAAACGGAAGTGGACGGTGAGCGCGCCCTAGCCCGCGCGCTCGGGCGCGACCGGAAGCTCGCCGGTGTCGGTGTCGTGGAACATGTGACCGCCGCCACTGGCCGACGACGGCCACCAGATCCGGTCCCCGATCACCTCGACGGCGGCCGGGACCATGATCGTGCGGACGATGAAGGTGTCGAGCAGGATCCCGAGCGCGACCATGAAGCCGAGATCGAAGGTGAAGGTGACCGGCAGGGTCATCAGCACCGAGAAGGTGCCGGCGAGGATCACGCCGGCGCTGGTGATCACCGGCCCGGTGGCCGCGATCGCCCGCAGCATGCCCTCACGGGTGCCGTGAACCCGCGCCTCCTCGCGCACTCGCGCCATCAGGAAGATCGTGTAGTCGCTGCCGAGCGCGACCAGGAAGATGAAGGCGAAGGTCGGGATCGAGGCGTCGAAGCCGGCGTCGCCGACGACGAAGCGGATGAACAGGATCGAGATCCCGAGCGTGCAGAGGAACGAGAGGATCACGCTCGCGATCAGGACCAGCGGCGCGACCAGCGCCCGCAGCAGGATCGCGAGGATGATCGCGATCGCCAGCAGCGCCAGCGGCACGATCAGCTTCAGGTCGCGCTCGGTCGCCTGGTCGAAGTCGTACTGGATCGCGCTGCCGCCGCCGACTTCGACCGTCGCGGCCAGCGCCGAACCGGCGACAACCTCGCGCAGGTGCGGGACGATCGTGAGCGAGGACTTGGTGTACGGGTCGCCGTCGAGGACCACGTTGACGGCGGCGATCGTGCCGTCGGTCGAGCGCTGGCCTGTGTCGGCGGCCCCGGCCACCCCGTCGACGCGCTCGGCGGCCGTGATCGCGGACGTCGACCTGCGACCGGTCGACCGGGCCCGAGTCCGCCTCGACCAGCATCGTCATCGGCGCCAGGACGCCGGGCGGGAACGCGTCCTCGAGCAGCTCGAAGCCCTCGACGCTTTCGACCGATTTCTTGAAGAAGGTCGTGGTCGAGTAGTCGACCTTGAACGCTGCCAGCCCCAGCGCCCCGGCGACGAACACCGCCAGCGAGATCGCCAGCGCCGGCCCCGGGCGGTGCAGGACCCGGTCGCCGAAGCGCCGCCAGGCGCCGACCTTGATCTCGGTCGCGTGATCGGGGTCGTACTCGACCGTCTGGCGACGCGGCCAGAACCCGCGACGCCCGAAGATCGTCAGCAGCGCCGGCAACAGGGTGAGGCCGGCGAGCATGGCGCTGAACACGCCGATCGCGGCGACCGGTCCCAGGGTCGAGGTGTTGCGCGAGTCGGCGAACACCAAGACCAGCATCGCCAGGGTGACGGTCAGGCCGCTGGCGAGGATCGCCGGCCCCGACCTGGTCAGCGCCTGCTGGTTCGCGGCGTGCTTGTCCTCGGTTCGGCGTAGCTCCTCGCGCAATCGCGAGACCAGGAGCAGGCAGTAGTCGGTGCCGACGCCGAACATCAGCACGATCAGGATCGAGGTCGAGTTCGAGGACACCGTGGCGCCGCTCTTGGCGAGCAGGTAGATGAACCCCTGCGCCAGCGTGTAGGCGAAGAAGACGACGATCAGCGGCGTCAGCGCGACCAGCACCGAGCGGTAGATCGCCCCCAGCAGGACCAGGACCAGGAGGACGGTCGCCAGCAGCAGCTTGGTGTCGATGTCGCTGAAGACCTCGTCGGCGTCGGTGTTGAAGCCGAGGTCGCCGGTCAGCTTGATCTGCATCCCGTCGGCCTCCGAGCCGGTGGTGTCACGGACCAGCTTGCCCCAGTCGGCCGACTTGTCGAAGTTCGTCGGCACGATCACGATCGTGTACGCGAGCGAGCCGTCGGCCGAGACCTGGGCGGCGGAAGCCTGCTTGTCCGAAGGGGACGATCGGCGCCTGGGTCAGCGGCAGCTCGCTCTTCGGGAGGTCGGCCAGCGCCTTCGCGTCCTCGGCGATCTTCGCCTTGTCGGCGGCGGTGAGGCCACCGTCGCGCTGGTAGACGATCAGGCCCTGGCTGGTCTCCTGGGCCGGGAACTTCGCGTCCAGGGTCTCGACAACCCGCGTCGATTCGGCGCTCTCGGGGAGGAACGAGGCGGTGTCGTCGGTGGTCTCGTCGGCGAGCTTCGAGCCGAGCGGGGTCATCACCACGACCGCCACCAGCCAGACGACCAGCACCACCCACTTGGCCCGGCGGCCGGCGACGATCGAGGCGAGCGCGTTCACGGACGCGAAGTTATCTATTCGAGCGCTAGAGTTGCTCCCGCCGTTCACTGAGGAGGAGAGGAACCTTGGAGAAGATGGGGCAGGGAAGCCATCTGTTCGTCGTTCGTGTGCGCAACCTCACACTGCTGCTGGTCGCCGCGGCCGCGCTGACGTTCGCGCGCCGGCGCTGGCCGGCAAGGTGTCGCTGAAGCTCAAGGGCTCGGCCGCCAAGCAGGAGAAGCTGATCTCGTCGGGCAAGGTCAAGGTCCAGGCGAAGGCCAAGGACGACCTCAAGGCCCTGTTCTCGCTGTCGCTCAACCAGGGCGGCGAGAAGACCAAGGTGACGAAGAAGGTCAAGGAGAAGCTCAAGGAGGGCAAGAAGGAGAGCGTCACCCTGAAGCTCAACGACGACGGCAAGCGCCTGGTCCAGAGCTGCATCGCCACCAAGCTCGAGACGGCCGCGAAGAGCAAGAGCGGCAAGACGCTCGACAAGGCGAAGAAGAAGATGAAGCAGGACCCGTCGGTCTGCAACGGGTCGAACCCGGTCGGGGTAGATCTCGCCAACGCCGACCGCTGCGACTTCATCACCCAGTCGGGCGAGGAGTGCCTGTTTCCCGTACCCGAACGACTACTTCACCCGCAGCGACTCGAGCACCGACACCGGCAAGCGGCTGAACCTGAACATCGCCTCGACCCCGGCGAACGCCGGCGGGACGCACATCGACCCGGCCGACATCAACGGCAGCGACGGCTACAGCCCCGGGGCGCTGATCGTCCTGCACGTGCCGGGGATGGACACCCCGGCGGCGTTCACCAACACCGGCGCGGTCCCGATCACCCACGAGGGCGCCTCGTTCGATGCCGCCCAGCCGATCGTCCTGATCGACGCGCAGACCGGCCAGCGCCAGCTGATCTGGTCGGAGCTCGACTCGAACGCGACCTCACCCGGCGAGACCGACCTGCTGATCCACCCGGCCAAGAACCTGACCGACGGCCACCGCTACATCGTCGCCCTGCGCAACCTCAAGGACGGCACGGGCGCGGTGATCCCGCCGCCGACCGGGTTCCGCCTGTACCGCGACGACATCCCCACCGACGTCCCGGCGATCGAGAACCGTCGGTCGCACTTCGAGGACCTGTTCAGCACCCTCGGCAACGCCGGGATCGGGCGCGACGACCTGTACATGGCCTGGGACTTCACCGTCGCCTCGACCCGCAACCTCTCCGAGCGGATGCTTCACATCCGCAACGACGGGCTCGCGACGCTGGGCGACACCACCCCCGGTGACGGGATCGCCCAGGGCATCGCGCCGGCGTTCACGATCACCCCGGAGAGTGGCTTTACCAACAACACGCACTTCTACGGCCCCGACACGACCGGACGCGGGGTGCAGGACATCGCCACGGTCGAGGGCACCTTCCAGGTCCCCTGCTACCTGAACCAGATGGGCTGCCCGAGCGGCTCGCGGTTCAACCTTGGCCCCGACGGGCTGCCGCAGCGGATCCCGGGCAACTTCTACACCGCCCGCTTCGGCTGCAACATCCCGCGCTCGGCGGTCACCGAGGGCCCGGTCGGCGTCTACACGGGCAACGGGAACGCGCTGCCAACGATGTATGGCCACGGCCTCTTCGGCGAGTACGACGAGGTCTTCTCGCAGAACATCCGCCAGCTCGGCAACGAGAACAACATGATCACCTGCGCCGCCGACTGGATCGGGATGGCGGACGAGGACGTGATCCCCGAGGCGCTGCCGGCGCTGCAGGACCTGTCGAAGTTCGCGCCGCTGCCCGACCGCCTGCAGCAGGGCTTCCTCGACTTCGTCTTCCTCGGCCGCTTGCTGACCCAGTCCAACGGCCTCGTCAACGCCTCCCAGTTCAAGTTCAGCGGCGCCTCGGCGCTGGACCCGTCGAACGTCTCCTACTACGGCAACAGCCAGGGCGGGATCGCCGGCGGCGCGCTGACCGCGATCGAGCCCGACGTCACCCGCTCGGTGCTGTACGTGCCGGGGATGAACTACGGCGGCATCCTGCTGACCCGAAGCGTCGACTTCCCCGACTACGCGCAGATCCTCTACCCGTCGTATCCCGATGAGGGCGAGCGCCCGCTGCTGCTGTCGATGATCCAGTCTCTATGGGACCGGGGCGAGCCGAACGGCTACGCCAACCACATGACCACCGACCCGCTGCCGGGGACGCCGCCGCACAAGGTGATGATCGAGATGGCCTACGGCGACCACCAGGTGGCCAACGTCTCCACCGAGGTCGAGGCGCGGACGATCGGGGCGCCGCTGCGCCAGCCGGCGGTCGACGCCAACCGGCTGCCGGCGGGCTACGACCAGCCGTTCTTCGACCTGGCGCCCCTGGGGCCGTTGCCGGCCGCCGGCGGTGGCAACGCGATGTTCGTCTGGGACATCGGGCCGAAGCGCCCGAGCGGCAACCCGCCCCCGAACCAGTTCCTGGGCACCGACCCGCCGCCGATCACCAACACGGCGCCGAACGACAGCTTCGGGGTCGACCCGCACGACACGGTGATCCGCAGCTCGCCGCTGATCCGGGCCCAGATCGCCACCTTCATCAAGCCGGGCGGTACGGTCACCGACCCGTGCGGCCTGACACCCTGTTACGCGGCGGGCTGGATGGGCTTCCCGTAGCCGCGGCGCCTGCCTAGATAGGGTCGGGTCAACGACGAAAGGGGACCTATGTCATCGGCTACACCTGATCTGGAGCTCAAGCAGCGCCATCGGAAGATGTGGGCGTCGGGGGACTACCCATCGATGGTCGAGACCTTCCTGCTGCCGCTCGGCCCCAGGCTTGTCGAAGCGGCGGGGATCGGTCCCGGGATGCGCGTCCTCGACGTCGCGGCGGGCACCGGGAACGCCTCGATCCCGGCGGCCGAGACGGGCGCCGACGTGACAGCGAGCGACCTGACCCCGGAGCTGTTCGATGCCGGTCGCAGTCGCGCCGAGTCGAGCGGCGTGGAGCTGAAATGGGTCGAGGCCGACGCCGAACACCTGCCGTTTGACGACGCATCCTTCGACGTCGTGATGTCGTCGATCGGAGCGATGTTCGCGCCCCACCATCAGGAGGTCGCCGACGAGCTCGTCCGCGTCTGCCGCCCGGGCGGCACGATCGCACTGCTGAGCTGGACACCTGAGGGGATGATCGGGGCCCTGTTCCGGACCATGGGCCCGTTCGCCCCGCCGCCGCCACCCGGCGCCCAGCCGGCGCCGCTGTGGGGTAGCGAGGATCACCTGCGCGAGCTCTTCGGCGACCGGGTCGACTGGGGCACACTGGAGCGCGAGGACCTCGAGATCACCGCGTTCGAGCATCCCCACGACTACGGCGAGCATTTCAAGGCGAGCTACGGGCCCACGATCGCCGCCCGCGCCAATGCGGTCAAGGACGGTCGTGAAGCCGAGTTCGACCAGGCGCTCGACGCGTTCTGCGACGAATGGAACCGGGGCAGCGCCGATCAGGCGCGCTTCGAGAAGGAGTACCTGCTCGCGGTCGGCGCCCGGGCCTGAAAGACCGTCGAGGCGATCATGGGTCAACAGGCGCCTCGCGGCGGCGTGTGACCAGCCGTCGGAGTAGCCTGACGTCCATGATCGCCAGCCGCCCGGTCCGGGCGTCCCTTGCGCTAGCGGCCTCAGTCCTGATTGGCGGCGCCGTGGCCTACGCCGCGGCCCCCGCGATCACCGCCGACGGCGTCGGCGATGTCGAGCTCGGCGCCAAGGCCTCCGACCTCAGGCACGCCGGCCTGATCGGTCAGCTACGACACGGCTGTGAGCTCGCTCCCCACACCCGCACGGCGAAGCTCAAGGCGCCGCTCGAGGGTCAGGTGAACTTCACTCAGACGACGCCGCGTCGCGTCGACAACATCGCCGTCAGCGGCGGAGCCAAGGCCTCCGGGGTCGGGATCGGATCGCGTAAGCACAAGATCAAGGTGGCGTTCCCCCACGTGAAGTTCGATCACGGCACCGAGGACGTGTTCGGGATCATTCTCGCCAAGGTCCCGAAGTCCGATGGCGGCAAGCTTCAGTTCGCGGTTGACGTCGGGACCAAGAAGGTGACCCTGATCGGCGTCCCCTTCATCGCCTTCTGCGAATAGCGCCGTTTTCGAGAGCGCCCGTGGCGCGGCTTAGGCACTGGAAGGCACTAGTGCGTGGTGTTACGATCGCTCCGAAGTTCGATCCACTCCGCCCAGGGAAGGGGAGCTCGAGAGAGTGCAGATCGCCGAAATACTCGCCGCGGCCTTCGCGCTCATGTTCGCGTTCTCTGCCGCACTCAAGCTCGCCGGTTGGCACAGCTGGGTCGAGGTGGCGGGCAGGGTCGTGGGCGCCCGCCGGGGCTCGATGGCGGCGTCCGTCCTCGTTCCCCTCGTCGAGGTCGGCGTCGCGTGCCTCGCGTTCGCGTTCCCTGCCGCCGGCCTCGCGGCCTCCGCGGCGGTGCTGGCCGTGTTCGCCGCGGTGCTCGCCGCGCGCGCGTCGGATCTGGCCGGGAGCGAGTGCGGGTGTTTCGGGGCGCTGCTGCCCACGCGGATCGGCCCCGGGCTCGTCTGGCGAAACGTCGGGCTGAGCGCCCTGGCGGCGGCCGGCTCGGTGCTCGCCGCGAGCGGCGGCGCCGGCCCGCCGGACCCATCGGAGCTGCTGATCGCGCTGCTGGCGCTGACCGTCGGCGCCGCGGTGATCCGCCGACGCGAGCGCGACGCCCGGGGCCACGGCCCGCCGGCCGGCAGCACGGTCGAGATCCCGGGCGTCGGCGCCGGGCGACCCGTCGTCGCGGTCTTCCTGCTTCCCGGCTGCGCATCCTGTGAGGGTGCGGGCCCGGCACTTGCCGAGCTCGACTCCCGCCACCTCGACCTCACCGTGATCGCCGCAGTCGGCGAGGGTTCGGCGGCGGAGCGCGAGCGGCTCGCGGCGAAGCTCGGCCGGGTCGCGCGCCTCGACCTCGCCGAACTGCGCCACCAATGGGGAATCGCGGGAGCGCCGTTCGCGGTCGCCGTCGACCGTCGCGGGCGCGTCGTCGATGCCGGCTTCGGCGCGAGCCCGGCCGCGCTCGAGCGGATCGCGCACGCCGCGCTCACCGGCCGGGCGGGGTCGAGGTTTCCCGGCAGGCGCCCCGCCCACCGGTCGCGCGCCGACGAGCGCCCGGTCGGGCGCCCGATCGAGCTCGGCACGCGCCGTCAGGCTCTGGCAACGATCGGCGCCGCGTTCGCGTTCTCGATGCTGGCCGGCCAGGCCGCGGGCCGGCGCCGGCCGGCGCTCCGGCTCAGGCGCCGGGCCGGCGGGGTCAAGCCGGAGGAGATTCCGGTCAAGGGCGATTGCCAGAAGTTCCGCGACTACCAGCTCGACAAGAACATCTGCGGCAACCCGCGCGCCGGCGGCTGCACGTTGTATGACGGATTCCTCGACCACGACGACAGCCAGATCGGCAGCAAGCTCGTCAAGTACAAGGAAACGATGACGACCAAGGGCGGCGTCTTCTGCCCCGCCTGCGCCGTCGACAACCCGGGCAAGTGCTTCCCGACCGCCACCGAGTGCGTCTCGAATTGCCACGGCTCGATCGGCAGCTGCTCCGGCACCTGCGGTTCGCGCTGCAACCAGGAGGTCTGCATCGAGGCCGTGGCGACCCAGGAGCTGACGCCGAAGTTCCACGTCGTCGTCCTCAAGTGGGTGCCGCCGAAGGGCACGTCGAAGGGTTGCAGCGCCTACGCGGGGCGCGTCAACAAGCAGATCCGCACGCACGAGGTCGACGGCCATCTCGCGAACTCGAAGGAGAACCTCGCCGACAAGAACGAGCGCATGCTCAAGAACAAGACGGCCCGCGCCTGCGCCCCGACGTACGCCGAGGCCCGTGCGCAGATCGACGCCACCATGGCCAGGTACGTGAACGAGGCGCGGCAGGCGTTCGTCGAGGAGTTCGTCGCCGATGGCGACCGGTACCACAGCTCGCCCGCCGGGACCGAGGTTCAGATTGACTGCGGCGTCTGCGGGAGCGGGAAGTGATTTCCATTCGCCGGCTCATCCCAGTGGCCGCGGCGCTCTGCGCGCTCGCGTCCTCGGCTGCGCTCGCGCACGCCTCCGCCGGGCCGCTGGAGCCGCTCGGCTGCGTTGCCTGGGACCAAGCGCCGATCGAGGGGTGCTCGTCGGCGCGGGCGATGGGCAACGCCGCGTACCTCGGGATCACGCCCGACGGCAAGAACGTCTACGTCAGCGCGCGTAATGACGATGCGCTAGCGGCGTTCGCGCGCGATCGCACGACGGGCAAGCTCAAGCAACTCAAGGGGGCGGCTGGATGCATCTCGGACTCCAACTCGCCGATCGAGGGTTGCGCCGTTGCCGGCGGGCTCGACCGGCCGGCACAGATGGCCGCTTCGCCGAACGGCAAGAACCTGTACGTCGCCGGCAATTACTCCAATTCGATCGTCTCGTTCAAGCGCAGCAAAAAGAAGGGAAAGCTGACGCAGACGGGCTGCTTCTCCGACGCGGTCGCCCCGGATCCCGATTGCGCCCCCGCTCCGGCGCTGCGCACGCCAATCGGCGTCGCGATCTCCCCCGACGGGAACTTCGTCTACGTCGCCTCCTACGACAGCGACGCGATTGCGTGGTTCTCGCGCGACCCGGCGACCGGCGCGCTGGCACCGGCCGGATGCGTCAGCCGGGCGGCAATCCAGGGCTGCGCGACGACCGCCCCAGGGCTCAACGGCGCGACCGCGATTGCGATTTCGGCTGACGGCGCCAATCTCTACGCGGTCTCGCCGGATTCGAATTCGATCGCCGCGTTCGGCCGCGACCGGGCGACCGGCGCGCTGACCTCCCTGGGCTGCATCTCGGGCGACGACGGCGCCGGGCGGGATCCCGCCTGCGCGGCGGGACACGAGGTCGACTACCCCCAGTTCCTCGCGGTGGCGCCCGACGGCCGACACGTGTACGTGAGCGCCACCGACCTTCACACGATCATCATCCTCGCGCGCGACCCGGCCACCGGCGCCCTGACGCAGGCGGGGTGCGTCTCCGACATCGACGACGCCCCCGGCGCGTGCGACCTGCCGGGGATCGGGCTCGCGCTGCCGCTCGGGATCGCGATCACCTCGAACAGTCGCTTCGTTTACACCGGCGCCTTCGGCTACGGCTCGGTCGCGTCGTTCGAGCGCGATCCGGCGACGGGGATGCTGAGCCAGTTCGGGCCCTGCTACTCGACCGAGGACGACGACTGCCTGATCGCGGAGCAACTCGGCCGCGCCGGATACATCGCCCTCAGCCCCGACGATCGCCACCTGTACGTCAACGCTCCCAACAGCAACACGGTTTCGGTCTTCTCGCGGACGACTTCGAGCACCGCGCCGAAGATCAAGAAGGCCAAGGCGACGATCGACAAGGGACGTGTTCGGGTGCCGCTCGCCTGCCCGAAGGACGCCGACGGCGGCTGCATCGGCACGCTCGAGCTCGAGCCGCTCAGCGACGTTGGGATCCGCTTCAAGACCGCGGACTACGACCTGCTCACCGCGAGCAAGCACAAGGTCGAGGTCAAGGTCACCCACTCCGAAGGGCACGCGAGCTCCTTCAAGGCGCTCGCGGTCGCGGCCGGCCGCGAGCCGGGGGACGAGATCATCGGCCAGTCGCGCGTGATCACGGTGACCGGGGGGTGATCGAGCGATCGCGGTTGCGGGGGTTCAGCGTCGGGCGCGGTACGCGCCCTCATAGGAGCAGAGCCCGCTGACCTTGATTTGGCCCTCGACCTTCGAGCCCGTGAACGTGCCCGAGATCGTGCGCTTGTCCTCGTCGGTTGTCAGCGACGGATCGGAGGTGAACGTGGTCTTGAAGCTCTTGTTTCGGATCTTCGCCTTCGCGCCCTGCGCTCCGGTCGGCGGATAGGCGACGGTTATCAACAGGTCGTCGGACCCGCATAGCGCGTTCACCGTGGCCTTGAACTTGACGACCTTGTCGTCTTTGACCTTGAGCGAGACCTTGTTGCCACCGGCGTCCTCGCTGCCCCGGTACGTGCCGTCATCGACGGCCAGCGCCGGCGCGGCGAGCAGCGCAAGAAGGGTCGTGGGGAGCAAGAGGCAGCGGGCACCACGCATCGCACGCTCGACTCTAACGCCCGGCCGACGCTGATTCGAGGAACCTCAGTCGACGACCTTGAACTTGTCCTTCGCCGGGGTGGGATCGCGGTGACCATCCGGGTCGACGGCGCGGACGGCGAACGTGTGCTTCCCCGCATCGAGGCGCTTGATCGTCTTCGGGGACTTACAGCCCTTGAACGGCGTCTCGTCGAGCTTGCATTGGAAGCTGGCACCCGGATCACCGGAGCTGAACTTCAGCTTGAGCTTGCTCTTGTCGGTCTTCTTCGGAGCGCCCTTGGTGATCGTCGTCTCCGGCGCCTCGTCGCCGATCCCGTCGGCGTCGGCATCCGCTTCCAGCGTGGCGGCGACGTTGACTCGCCGCGCCGGTTGCGACGGGTCGTTAAAGGTGTGGACGGCGCCGAGGTCAAACAGCGCCCCCTCCTCCCGTTCAGTGCGGTCGTCCGCGCTTCCGGTGTCGATGGTGATGCAGTTGTGCGTCCCGGCGACGATCAGCAGGCCGAGGGTCTCGCCGCCCTCCACGGGGATGTTGGTCGGGAACGCATTGAGCGAGCCCGCCTGGAGCGTTTGCGCCACACTGGCGCCGACGGTCGTGTACTGAGTTGCCGGCGGACCCGTCGGGCGAAAGACGCCCAGCTTGACCTGCGCCCCTCCCCGACCCGCAGTGGCGAGGGTGCTCCACGAGGTGATCACCCCACCGCCTGCGGGCACCGTGTAGGTCGGCGCGCGCCCGGTGCTCACCTGCAGGTAGGTCGAGGGCCCGCTGCAAAGGACATTGGGAAAGGGATTGTTCGCCTCACCGAGCGCGGTTGCCGCAGCGGCGGGGGAAGGCGACATCACCATGGCAGCGCCGGCGAACGCGCCGGTGACGAAGCCTCCCAGCGTCCGGCGGTGCGCCGCGATTCCGGTCACGACAGGAAGCGAAAGCCTGATCAGCGGCAATGCCCGCATCACCGAAAGACGGTATTCGCCCGATTTACACCCCATGCAAGCCGGCATGACCCGAACCAAACGGCCGGTCGCCTGGGCCCGCCCCGCGCCCCGGCTGCTCGCGGCGCTCCTGGACCTGACGCGCAGAGGCGCTGCGCCGATTAGAGTGGTGCCACGCCCGGTGGAGGAAAGGCGTACGGATGCACGGACCGAGGATGCAACGCGACAAATGCGGGGGAGTCCTGGCGCGCGCCTTTGCGGCGGTTTTCGCCGGATTGGCGCTGGCTGTGAGCTTCGCGCTGCTGGCAATCGTGGCGCTGGCGCTGGCGAGTCCAGCCAGGGCCGTGGCGCTGGTGCTGGCGAGTCCAGCCAGGGTCGGGACCGAGACCGAGACATTGTTCGGATTTGGCGATGATCAGCGAGCGTGGGACGTCGGCGCCAAGCGCGCGGCGCAGCTGGGGGCTGAGGTGGCGCGGATCCCGGTTGGCTGGAACGCCGACCCGGCGACGTTCGCGCGGACCAACCGCCAGTTGGTGGGCTTGGGGATACGTCCCGTGATCAACCTGTGGGGGTGCGAGCAGCCTCCGTCGATCGCGGAATTCAAGGCCCAGGTGCGTGCATGGGCGAGCACCTATCCGAAGGCGGTGATCCAGATCTGGAATGAGCCGAATCATCCGTTCTTCGGCGACTTCGATCGTGATTACGCCGCACAGCTCGCTCGAGCGGGCGCGATGGCGGCGCGAGAGGTTCACCCTCACGGAGCAATACTCGGCCCGGCGCTGGCGCCGGAAACGGAGGACGGTCGCCCCTCGGCGCACTACCTCCATTACTTCAGGGCGGTCTATCGGGCGATTCCGAATCGCCTTCGGGTCCGCCCAGCGGTCCATATCTTTCCCTACGGGCCGCGGCCGTTGCAGACGGTGCGCCGGTTCTATCGAGTCGCCGATGCAGTTGGGCGTCCATGGGTGACCGAGATCGGGATCTCGAAATACTCCTACGGCGAGCGCCAGCCGAAGCTGACCGCCGAGGCTTACGAGATGCTGAAGAAGCTGGGTGCCGAGGGGGTAACGGTCTACCGACTGCTGGAGCCCGGCACCTTCAAGGCAGGGCAGTGCGGTCCGTCGCTGGACCAGTTGGCCACCGGATCCGATGGGCTGCCTCCCAGTCCATGGGAGACACAGGCCTCGATGGCGGTACTGGGCAATCCGGCGCTGAGACAGGCCTTGGAGAGGGTCGTTAAGTGAATGCCCGAGGGCCATCCCGATCGTCTGAGAACCGCTGACCGGTGGGTTGATGGCGCGGAGCGGCTGTTACGGTCGCCGCTGTGAGCACGGAATTCCGGGTCCTCGGCCCGCTCGAGGCGCTCGCTGACGGGGCGCCTGTCAAGCTGGGCGGCTCCCGCCCGCGCGCCGTGCTCGCTGTCCTACTACTCCAGTCCGGTCAGGTGGTCTCGAGCTCGCGGCTCATCGACGAGGTGTGGGCGGAAGACCCGCCCGACACCGCAGCAAACGTGGTCCAGGGATACGTCTCACAGCTCCGCAAGGAACTCGGCCGCGAGACTATCGAGACGCGCGAGCCGGGGTACCTGCTGCGAATGGATCACGACTCGCTCGATCTCCATCGGTTCGAGAGACTCGTGTCCGACGGGACCGAGCTCCTCGACCGAGGGCGGGCCGAGGACGCCGCGGTGCTGCTGCAGGAATCGCTCGCGCTCTGGCGCGGGCCGGCCCTGGCCGACGTCGCCGACGAAGGAGTGTTGAGGCAGGCAGCCGCCCGACTCGACGAGCTCCGGCTCGTGGCGCTCGAGCAGCGAATCCTGGCTGATCTTGCGTGCGGACGTCACACCGAGCTCGTGGGTGAGCTCGAGGCGCTCGCGACCGAGTACCCGCTCCGCGAGCGACCGCGTGCGCTGCAGATGCTGGCTCTCTACCGCTGTGGCCGCCAGGCCGAGGCACTCGCCGCCTATCGAGTGGCTCGTGAAACCCTTGTCGATCAGCTCGGTATCGAGCCGGGAGCACAGCTTCAGGAGCTCGAGCATGCGATTCTTGAACACGATCCGGCGCTCGATCTCGAGCCTGAGCGTCGACGCGCGAGCGTGTCGGGGGCGCGCATCATCCTCGTCGCCGCGCTGGAGCTCGAGGGCGCGGCGACGCTCCTCCGTCTCGCCGAGCCGCTCGCCAGGATCGGGGGCCCGCGTGAGATCGTGCTCGCGTCCACCGTCGCCAGTGCCGATGAGCTCGCGGCCGCGTCGACCTACCTGCGAACGCGTCGGGAGGAATTGACCGCTCGCAACGTGGACGTCCGTGCCGCTGCGTTCACATCCGTCACGCCCGGCAAGGATCTGTCGCGGCTTGCCGCCGAGCAGGAGGCAGAGCTTGTGCTCGTGGACGCACCCGACCGACTGCTCGAGGACGGCCGGCTGTTGACGCTCCTGGAGGAGGCGCCATGCGACGTCTCCGTGCTCGTCGACGGGGCGCCCGGTGGCGACGCGGTCGTCGTCCCGTTCACCGGAGCAGAGCATGACTGGTCAGCGGTCGAGCTCGGCGCATGGTTCGCGCTAGGGACAGAGTTGCCGCTCGTACTGGCCGGCGCCTCCTCCGGCCCCGAGGGCGGCGACGCCAGCCGCCTCCTCGCCGGCGCGTCCCTCGCCGTCCAAAGGGCGTTTGGCGTGCATGCGGAGCCGCTCCTCGTTGAGCCGACGGCAGAGGGGCTCGTGGCGGCCACGCAGGACGCGGCACTCGTCATCGTCGGGCTAACCGACCGCTGGCGACGCGACGGGATCGGGCATGCTCGCGCCGCGCTCGCCGCTTCGTCGCACCACCCGACGCTGATCGTCCGGGGAGGGCTCCGTCCCGGAGGCCTGGGCCCGCGCTCGAGCGAGACCCGCTTCACCTGGACGGTTGGGCCGAGCGGCTAGCGCACCCAATCAGGCGGAGTCGCCTTTCGGCACGGCTGGCTGCCGGGGCCGGGGGAAGGAGCATCCGAGAGGAGACCCCCGAATGTCTGCTCGACATCTGGCACGACCTTTACGAGCTGGAACGCTCTCTGATCCCCCCCGCGACCGACACGCTCCAGGTAGGTGTTCCGGACTGCCTGGTGGTTCCGGTCGAGGTGCACAGGGCCCGACGGAGCGTCGAAGCTCACTCGCGCGAGCTCCTCGCGCAGCCGTTGACGACCATCCGACAGGTCGCCATTCGCGGCCTCGAGCCCACGCAGCAGGCCCTCCATGGCGTCGTTGAAGGCCAGCACGAGTGGGGTCTCCGCATCCGAGCGCGGCAGCCCGGGAAAGGCCCTCGTGAATTCACGCCGCTGAGTCCGCATCGCGGGGGTTGCGTTTGCCGGTGGGATCGACGACGCGCCGACCACCCCGGCGTGTGGGGCGATGGGCGCGATTGTGTTGGAGTCGTCGAGCACATATGTCCCGGCGACGAGCCGGGTCTGGGGCGAGCCGAGCAGCCGGGTCAGCTTGGGCAGAAAGTCGACGGGCACGAAGAGCCCGCCGAACATCAGCGCGGCGACGCCGTCGGCGTCCTGAAGAGCTTGGGCGACCTTCGGGTCGCCGAGGTCGATCGGCGCCGTGAAGCGCGCTGTCACGTCCCCGCCGAGGGCGCAGAACTCCGCGACGAAGGCTGCTTCCTCGTGCCACCCGACGGGTGTCGCGTCGGCGATGACCGCGGCGCGGCGCCACCCCAGTTCGCGGTAGGCATAACTGCCAAGCCCCGCCACATCCTGAGCTTCGTCGGTGTCGAAGCGATAAACGTTGGCGGCGGGGTGCCGCAGGGTGAGCCCCTGGGCACCGGACCAGGCCGATATGAAGACCACGTCCGGGTACCTGCGCGCGATCTCGCGGAACACGAGCGCGTCCGACTCGCCGATCGCGCCGACGACGGCGTCGACATCATCGACTTCGACGAGCCGGCGCGCCTCTTCGACGAGGATCGTGTGCTCGCTCTCCTCGGTGCAGCCCCTGATCAGCTCGATGTCGCGGCCGGCAACCCGGGCCTCGGAGACGCCTCCGGACGGCTTCCCGTTCGTGAGGTGGGCACCGCGCCGGAGCAGCGGCAGCTCGGCGCCGGCGAGCATCTCGTCCTCGTAGCCGGAGAAGATCCCGCGACAGTCCGTGAGCAGGCCGATCCGTATCGGCTGCTCGCCGCCCGAGCAGCCCGCTGCGCACAGGGCGAGCGAAGCGACGGCCAGCAAGACAGTGACCCGAGGGCGATCAGCTTTCATCGGCGGTCACCCACACGCCCCCCGCGCCGACCGTGACCTCCCGTGGTCGCCCTCCTACCTCGATCTGGTCGAGGATCTGGGCGCTGCCCGGGTCGATGCGCGACACGGTGCCGTCGATCGTGCTCGTCACCCACACCGAACCGGCTCCCGCGGCGATGCCGCTGGTGCCGCGGCCCGTGGTGATCGTCGCCGTGATCGCGTTGGTGTCCGGATCGATTCGTAGAACGCGGTCGTCGAGTGGTGCCGTGACCCAAACGCCTCCCTCGCCCGCCGCGACCGTTCGCGGAATGAAGGGGAGCTTGATGGTGGCGAGGATGCGGCCGCTGCGACGATCGAGCCGCCACAGCCGTCGGTCGATACCGTCGCCCAGCGTCCACACCGACCCGTAGCCGACGGCAAGGTCGCGCTGGTTAATGCGGGTCGTCTCGACCGAGACCGGCTGCCGGAACGGGAGGGTGACGCTGCGAATGATTCGAAACTCGCCGGGGTCGGTGCTCAGCCTCTTGTCGCCGAACAATCCCATCGACCAGAGGACACCCTCTCCTCCGGCAACGGTGCAGCTGTACAGATCGAGCTTGCGCTCGCGGACGCCGGTGACCGCGTCGTACTGGGCGACTGTGCCGGTGAAGACCCTCGCGAAGACTTCCGGGGTGTCAGAGACGACATAGATCCTGCCGCCGAGCGACGTGAGATCACGCGGCGAGCCAATCGAGGCGACGCGCTTAAGCTCACCCGTGTTCGGCTCCAATGTCCAGAGCGCACCCTCGCGGTAGTCACCCAGCCACACTCGACCGGCGCCCGTCGTGATCGCACCTGGATGCGCCGAGACGGCGTAGCGGGCGGTCGTGTCGCCGCTCTCCGGATCGATCCCGATCAACGAACCAGTCGGCGGGGCCGCCGTTCCCTCGGGAGTGACCAGGATCGCGGCCAACGCCGCCGCCGCCAAGCCGAGCACGACCGCGGCCGTGGCGACCGCAAGCCGCAGCCGGCGCGGCCTCACCGCGTCGAGACCGAGCGCCGCGCTCGCGTCGGCCACGAGCTCTGCGCAGCTCGATTGACGCTCGTCCGGCTCCTTCGCCAACGCCCGCGCGAAGACCGGGTCGATCGCGGCGGGAAGCGGCGAGTGGCGCGCCGACGCGGACGGCGGATCCTCTTCGAGGTGGGCGAAGAGGGTGGCGACCTCGGAGGGACGCCGGAAGGGACCCTCGCCGGTAAGGCACTCGAACAGCATGCAGCCGAGCGCGTAGACGTCCGCGCCCGCGGCGACTTCGTCGCCGCGGATCTGCTCCGGAGCGACGTAGTCGCTCGTGCCGAGCAGCGAGCCGTCCGTCGCCTGACCGCGATCCGACGCGGTCTGCGTGAGTCCGAAGTCGGCTAGGTAGCAGTGGCCACGCTCGTCGATCAGCACGTTCGACGGCTTGACGTCGCGGTGGACGAGCCCCTTCGCATGAGCAGCGTCGAGCGCATCCGCGACCTGCGAGACGATCTCGAGCGCCCGGGCGGGAGCCAGTGCGCCTTCACGTCGAAGCACGACCCGCAAGTCTGCGCCCTCGACGTAGCGCATCGCGAGGTAGAAGCCTGCGTCAGCGTCGCCCGCGTCGTATACCGGGACGACGTTCGGATGATCGAGGCTCGCGGCAATCCGAGACTCGCGGAGCAGGCGCTCGCGGAATCCCTCGTCTTCGGCGTAACGCGGAGCGAGGATCTTGAGGGCAACGTTCCTGTCGAGGTGGCCGTCGTGCGCGCGGTAGACCTCGCCCATGCCACCGCGGCCGATCAGCTCCTCGACCCGGTAGCCGCCGATCTCGACACCGCTCGCAACACCCATCAGCTCTGGCATGACCATTCGATTCTGCTGCCCGAAGCGGCGCCGTGGACGTGCCGGGCCGGAACGGCGCCCTCAGCCCGCCCGCGCACGACGGTAAGGCCGCCCCGAGTCGGCGGCCTGACCGTCAAAGCCTGGAGGGGACACATCCGCATCAATCAACACTCTCATGCCTGTGGACCGGCCACGGACGGCGGCCCATCGACGAACGTCCCGGAGCATCCCGTATAGCCGTCGATGCGGGACGTTCATCGGATGATTTGCTCCTTTGCGTCTCGTGGAGGTGCAGCGTCGTCCAGAGCGCTGGTGAATCGCTGGCGGATGGCTGGAACCGCACGAGCTGCGCGCGAGCCAGCCCAAGCCAGGTGCCCCGCGCAGACCTCCCACGAAAGGGAGCGTGGCTGGGTTCTAGGCCTCGAATCCAGCGGATTTCCAGTGTCCCTCAAGCCGCGTGAGCGACGCTCGGCGGGCCAATCCGCCACGCAGGAGGGGACCGCATGTCAAACACAACCGCCCTGGTACCGCCGCTCGATGTGCAGACGCTGTGGGAGGACGCCGTCCCGCCGGCGATCGAGGTCGCCGGACTGCAGGCGGACAACGATCTGCCCATTTCCCGGCTGTCGAGCCTGGTCGTCCTTCGACGGGCAATCGCCGACGCGCAGGATTTCGATCAGCTGAGGGAGGCGGCACGCGGTCTGCGCACCGCCACGGTGTCGCTACACGACGCCCAGGCGGGACCCGCCGAGACGAGCGCGGTCATCTCGAACGTCGCCGACTCGCTCACGCGAAGGTCGATCGAGTTGTCGATCCGCGAACTCGGTCCGCCGCCGTGCCCGTTCAGCTGGGTCGCCCTCGGCAGCCACGGGCGACGGGAGGCCGTGCCCGGCTCCGACGTCGACTCGGCTCTGGCCTGGGACAGCGACGAAGGGGATGGCGACGCGAAGCGCTACATGCTCTCGCTCGGCTCGCGGGTCTGCGAGGCACTGGTCCGCTGCGGCCTTGTCGCCGACAAGCGCGGGGCGAGCGCGGGCGGGGACCTGTTCGTGCGGCCGACAAGCGAGTGGCGGCGGCTGATTCGCGAGTCGATCAGCGATCCCGAGAAGGACAAGGGGTTGATCGTGACCTCGCTGTTCCTAGACGGTCGCGTCCTCCACCACGGAGGGGGCGCCTCCGCCCTTCGCGATGAGTTCGAGACAGCTGCCGGAAGGCGCGGGCTGCTTCGCCTGATGCTCCGCCTGGCGCTGGCCGCCAAGCCCGCCGTCGGCCTTCTGCGCGGGGTTGCCGTCGAGCGCTCCGGTGAGCACCGCGGTCGGCTCGATCTAAAGCACCGAGGGCTGCTGCCGATCACCTCGATCGCCCGCTATGCGAGCCTGGCGGCCGGCGAGATCGGTCTTCGCGCGACGCCGGAGCGCCTCAGCGCCGCCGCTGGCGAGGGCGCGCTTGACGGCGAATCGGCGCGCTCGCTGAGCGAGGCGTTCGAGCTCTTTCAGGGCCTGCGCCTCGAGCACCAGGTGGAGCAGATCCAAGGCGGGGTCGAGCCGGACGACTATCTGGACCCCAAGGCTCTGAGCGACGACGGACGCCGCCAGCTGCGCGATGCATCGCGCGAGGTTCGGGCGATCCAGAAGAAGCTCGGTGGCCAGCTGAGCGCCGAGCTTGCGTTCGGCTGATGAGATCGGAAAATCGTTCTACGAGAGGAGGCCTCAGATGAAGGCTCACACCATCACCACCATGACCAGGCGGAGGCGAAACGCGCGCCGCTGCGTGATCGCACTCGCCCTCGCTGCCGTGGCGCCGACGATCCCTGCGAGCGCGAGCCCTGAGCGGCGGCCCGACGATTCAAGCGCTGGACGGTCGACCGCGGCGTACCAGACGGCGTCTGTCCAGCCCCCGCACGGTGCGAACTACTCGTCCGTCACGGGATCGCCCGCGGACGAGCCCACGCTCGTCTCCGGCACGCCGCTAGGCGCGGCCGACGGATTCGACTGGGGCGACGCTGCCCTGGGCGCGGGAGTCGCCATGGCTCTCGTCGCGTTCGGCGGTGCAGCGGTGTTCACGGTCCGCCGGCGCAGTGAGCACCCCGGCGTCTCGCCGTCGGCCTCGACCGGCTGAAGGTGGGATTACTCACGACCTCCGGGTTATGAGACCCGCAAGAAGCTGAGGGGGCTCGATCCCCCCCACCGAGCCGGCTGGTCGTACGCTGGGCGCATGTCAAGGCTTGAAGGGGTTCTCGAGCTTTCCGTCGCCCCGGACTGGGCGCAGGCCAGCTGCCGCGAAGCGTTCGATGAGCTCGACTGGTCGATCACCCGCGACGAACCTGGCCTGCTCGAAGCGCGCGAGGGCATCACTCGCCTCTGCTGCCATCAATCTCCGGCCGAGGCCAAGCTCAAGATTCACGCCGCCGAAGCCGGCTCGGCCGTAACCATCCAGACCAAGGTGGCCGGGTTTGGTCCGGTGTCTGCCTCACATGCCCGCGGGCGCCAGGCCGCCGTTGTCCGCCACGTCCACGAGCGCGCAGGCCTTCGAATGGCCGAGCTGGAGTCTTAGCCTCCGCTCTACGAATGCAGATCTGGCTCTACACCCGCCGGAGCGCGATGCGGCGCAAGCGGCACGGACGCTTGATTGACGCCGGCCTCCATCGCGATAGGGTCGTGGTTAGCGGTTGAAAAGCGGCGGTCCGTAGCGTCCGGAGAGAAGATGCAGTCGAAGTTCATACGCGCCCTGATCGGGCCCCTCGCGATGATCGTCCTCGCGCTCGCGCCGCAAGCCCAGGCGCGCGAGTCGGCGAAGTTCAAGGTGCTTTCCCTCAGCGGCACCACGACAGGGAGGGAGGACGTGGTCTACAAGCCGTCGGCCTACCCACCCTGTGCTTACTCTCAGACCGAGAGCATCAGCTTCCACAGCACGAAGCGGATCACCGCCTACGCGTTCACCAGCAAGGCGCACGGCAGCGCTCGGGTGGAGTGGTCGACGGAGCCGACCTTTGCCGGCAACCTCACCGTGGTCCAGGTTCCGGGCGAGGTGACCGTGTCGCGCTCGGCCACCTACCAGCAGGGCGTCGCGATCGACGAGGAGACAGGGGAGACCTACTACGGCTGCTACCACGAGACGTCACTCGACGGGTCACCGGCAGCCGACTGCACGGTCAAGAAAACCCTGCCCGCGACCCTGAACATCGGGGGCACGTCGGACCTCGAAAGGACCACGTACATCGACGTAGAGCTGAGCCCCCACGATGAGAACGAGCTCGACCACGCGTGTGAGGTCGGAATCTATAAGGGCGACGGCGACCCGCGGCTGTTCTCGCGCGCCGATCTGTTCAACCGGCACCTGAAGCGGGTCCGCGACACGGACCGGGTCCAGACGCCGAACGACAGCGCCAACGATGAGGTGACCGTCACCGGGACCTCCGTCCAGGAGCTGGCCGGCGAGCTGAAGCGCAAGAAGCTTCCATCGCCACGGTGAGACGTCTGCACTTGAATCTGGTGCGAGCGCCGTTCCCGCCTTACCCCCTCGCCCGTGCGCCACGGATGCGCCATAACGTTTTCGAGACGAGCGTTCTGGCGAATCTAGCCGCGTGGGAACGCGGGCGGCACCGGATCAACGCCCGAGCGCCGGCTAGGTAGTCCGCCCGCAGCGTCGACCGTGGACGCTGCGGATGTGACCGGCCCGCCCGGGCGCGACCATCGAGCCCAGGAAGGGGCTCCAGTGGCGGCCGAGAAGAGCAACAGAGCACCGCGCGAGCGCTTCCGCGTCGTGATCGCTGGCGGCGGTATCGGCGCGTTGGAGGGTTTGCTGGCGCTGCGTGCGCTGGCCGCGGACCGGATCTCGATCACCCTTCTGGCCCCCGACCCCGAGTTTCGCCATCGCCCGCTGTCGGTCACCGAGCCGTTCGATCTCGCCGCGCCGCGCACGCTCCGACTGGCGGACGTCGCCCGCGAGGCCGAGGCGACCTTGATCGAGGACGCGCTGATCGGCATCGACACCGATCGCCGGCGGATCGAGACCGCAGCGAGCGGGGAGCTCGCCTACGACGCCGCGCTGATCGCCATCGGGGCGCGCGGCCGCCGGTCGCTGCCCGGCGCGCTGGCGTTCAGGGACACCGACGACGCCGACGAGTTCCGTCGAGCGCTGGCCGAGCTCGAACGCGGCGAGGCGGGCACGGTCGTCTTCGCCGTCCCCAGGGGCAACACCTGGCCCCTCGGCCTCTACGAGCTCGTCCTGCTGAGCAGCGGACACCTGCGGCGACGCGAGGTGACCGACGCAACGCTGTTGGTGGTGACTCCCGAGAGTCGGCCACTGGAGATCTTCGGGCCACGCCCGAGCGCCGCCGTCGGCGAGCTCCTCGCGCGCGCCGGCGTCGAGCTTCGCTGCAACAGCGCCCCGATCGCATTCGAGGCCGGCCGCCTCGAGATCCGCGATCGCGAGCCGATCCCCTGCTCCCAAGTGATCTCGCTGCCGATCCCCGAGGTGACCCCGATCCCGGGGCTCCCGCAGGAGGGGGACGGGTTCATCCCGATCGGCCGTTACGGGCGCGTGCTCGGAGCCGAGCGCCTCTTCGCCGTCGGCGACGCGACGACCTACCCGGTCAAGCAGGGCGGCCTGGCCGCCCAGCTCGCCGACTCCGCGGCGACGGCGATCGCGGCGCTCGCCGGAGCGCCGGTGAGCCCTCAGCCGCTGCGAGCTGTGCTCCGCGGCGCCCTGCTGACCGAGTGGGGGCCGCGGTACATGCGGACCCCGCTCGACGATCCGAGCGCGGGGATCGTCACGACGAGCATCCTCTGGTGGCCGCCGGCCAAGGTCGCGGGCAGGTACCTGGGGCCGTTCCTCTCCCGACCCGCCGGGCCTGGCCGAGGCGAGAGCGAGCTCGAAGATCTGCTCCCGCCACCGGTGAACGCGCCCGGCGATGCCGACCGGGCCCGCCGCGACGTGATCGAGGCGACGCTGCGGTCGGCCGACGACCGGGCCGGCTCCGGCGACTACCGCGGCGCACTTCACTGGCTCGAGGTGGCGGAGGATCTCGACCTCTACCTGCCGTCGGAGTACGAGAGCAAGCGGGTCGAATGGCGGAGGCTCGCCGGCGCGGGATGATTTTGTGCTCCTCACTGCACTAGTCGTTTCAACCTTGGCCCTCGCCCCAGGTGCCGACGGGGTAGGGGAGAACCGATGAGAGAGATGTTCACCCAGGTGCTCGGCGCCACCCGCGCGACCGCTTCGGTAATGGCGCGGGACCTGCTCGGCTTCCGAGCCGAGGACCCGCTGGCCGAGCGCGACCCGCAGTTCATCCGCGAGACCCTGCCGGGGTTGGGCCGCTTGGCGCAGCTCTACTTCCGCCCCAAGGTGCGAGGGCTCGAGCAGATCCCGCCCCAGGGACCGGTGCTGCTGGTCGGCAATCACTCAGGCGGGACGCTGATCGCCGACACATTCGCCTTCGCCTACTGCTTCTACGACCACTTCGGGCCCGACCGGCTGTTCCACCAGCTCGCCCACGACCTGGTCTTCCAGGTGCCAGGCCTCGCACCCCTGCGCAGGTACGGGACGATCCCGGCCAACCACGAGAACGCGACGGCGGCGCTAGGTAAGGGAGCAGCACTCCTCGTCTACCCGGGCGGGGACCACGAGACGTACCGCCCCTCCTGGCAATCGGGGGAGATCGACTTCGGCCACCGCAGCGGCTTCGTCCGACTTGCGCTGACGACCGACGTGCCGATCGTCCCGGTCGTCGCGATCGGGGGTCAGGAAACCGCTCTCTTCCTGACCCGCGGCGAGCGGCTCTCTCAGCTGCTTGCCCTCGACCGGCTGCTGCGCCTCAAGGTCGTGCCGATCCAGGTCGCGCCTCCCTTCGGCCTGACCGTGCTGGACCTCCCGGGCCGGATCCCGCTGCCCTCCCAGATCACGATCCAGGTCCTGCCCAGGATCGACCTGCGCCGCCGGTTCGGTCCCGACCCCAACGAGGAAGCGGTCTACCACGCGGTCACGGCGATGATGCAGGAGGCGCTCGACGAGCTCTCGGCCGAACGCGACCTGCCGGTGATCGGCACAATCGGTCCGCGCGAGGAGGAGAGCGAGGTTGTCGAGGACCTCGAGCACGGCGGCCTGGAGCGGGAGATCGAGGCGGCGATCGAGGCCGAGAGGCCACGGCACGGCTAGGACCCCCTGAGCGGGCCTGGGGGCACTGCATCTCCACCCGTCCTGTCGAGACGGTCCGCGACCACGCCGTGGGCAGCACGGGGTCCAAGGCCGCTTCGCGGCTCACACTCCTCATACTCCAACCGTGGCCGCCGCGGAGGCAGAGAAGCGCCGTTGGGGCGCAGACCGGCCGCCCCCCGCGCTCGCCGCGTTGGTCGAGCGCTTCGATCCCGAGGTGATCGACGTGCCCAGCGGGGAGGCTCGCATCCGGCTGGCGGTCAACGGCGACGGCGAGTGGGACGCCGTAATCGAGCTCGACGCGATCGACCTCCAGCCGGCCTCCGACGAACAGCCCGACGCGGTCCTCAGCGCCGACGGTGCCACCTGGGAGCAGATCGCCCGCGACGTGCGGGGTGGCATGGGCGCATTTCGCGCCCGGCGGCTCAGCGTGCGCCAGAACCTCCACCTCGGGGTCGGCTTTCTCGCCGCCACCAGCGACCTCGCCGACGACCGACGCCTGCGCTTCGAATCGTTCGAGACCCGGCGCGGCAGGATCTCCACCCTCTTCGCGGGCGGCGGCGACCCGGTGGTCTGCGTTCACGGGCTCGGTGGTACGAAGGCATCGTTCCTGCCCACCGTCGCCGCACTGGCCGAGCGCCATCGGGTGATCGCGCTCGACCTGCCCGGGTTCGGTGACTCCCACAAGCCGCTGATCGCACCCTTCGACGCGCCCTACTTCGCCGACTGCGTGGTCGCCCTGCTCGACGCGCTCGGGATCGAGAGCGCGCACCTGATCGGCAACAGCATGGGCGGTCGGGTGGCGATCGAGCTCGCGCTGCTTCAACCCGAGCGCGCCGAGCGGGTCGCGCTGCTCAGCCCGGCGCTTGCGTGGCTGCGAGACCGCCGCTGGCGCTGGCTGCTGCAGGCCCCGCTGCCGCTGCTCGGACTGATCCAGCCCGCACCGCGGGTCATCACCGAGCCGATCGTGCGAAACCTTGTTCCGGGGGGAAGAGACGGCTGGTCTGCCGCCGGCGTGGATGAGTTCCTGCGCTCGTTCCTCACGCCGAGGGGCCGAGTCGCCTTCTATGAGGCAGCGCGGAACATCTACCTCGACGAGCCACACGGAGCGCAGGGGCTGTGGACTCGTCTCGCCGGGATCTCATCCGAGACCCTGTTCATCTGGGGTCGTCAGGACCAACTCGTGCCGATCGGCTTCCGAAAGCACGTCGAGCGCGCGCTGCCGACCGCCCGCCACCTCGAGCTCGATTGCGGCCACGTCCCCCAACTCGAGGCCCCAAAGCAGACTCACGCGGCGATCCTTCGCTTCTTCGGGGGCTGAGTGGGCGGGCACACCAGGCTCTACTAGATCACTGATTCCTACTCACCGGCGGGACGATCGGTGGCGCGATGACATCGCCAACACATCCAGCTCTTGACCGCCCGAGATTCGTCGAGCGCAGAAACGCCCCTGAGCGGGCGTTTCCAGCTTCGAGCGGCGGGGGAGGGATTCGAACCCTCGATGGACGAGAAAACGCCCGTAACGGTTTTCGAGGCTTTCAAACGGTCTTGTGGACCATTTTCCGCCCACCACCCCGCGCGGGCGCGATCGTTCTGCGTAGCCAACAGAACCACGGCAAACAACCGTTCCGCGACCTTTCAGTCGGCGGCCACGGGCATCTTTCAAGCGTTAGCTTGCCGACAGAACCGCCCGTGAGTCCTCGCCCAGACACGCCCCAATCGGCAATCTTCGCTCTTGGAACCGCGTCGCACACCTATCTCGAGTTCGACGTCAAGCCGGGGGTCGAGCCGCGGGATCTGCTCGCGCGGTTCGCCGACCTGCGCGAGCCCCGCACCACCGTCGGCGGCGTCAACTTGGTCTCGGGGTTTCGACCCGAGCTGTGGCGCGACCGAGCCGGAGGGTCCGCGCCCGCTGACCTCACTGGATTCGATTCACCCGTTGTCGGTCCGGACGGCTTCGCCATGCCGGCAACTCAGCACGACGCGGTGCTCTGGCTGTCGGGCAGCGCCTACGACGTCGTTTTCGATGTCGCCAGGGCGGCGAGCAGCGCTGTTGCATCCGTGGCGACGGTGGCCGACGAGACCTCCAGCTGGCCCTATCACCACGATCGCGACCTCACCGGGTTCGAAGATGGCACCGAGAACCCGAGCCTTGCCCGGGCGCCCGATATCGCGCTGGTTGCGCCTGATGCGCCGGGCGCTGGCGGATCGGTCCTGCTCCTGCAGCGCTGGAAGCACGACGTCGCGGCATGGGAGGCCTTGTCGGTGTCTGCGCAGGAAGCGGCAATGGGCCGCATGAAGGCCGACTCGGTCGAGATCGAAGACAAGCTTGCGACTTCACACGTCGCCCGGACAGATCAGGACGATTATGGCCATGTGTTCCGGCGCAACATGCCCTACGGAACCGTGACCGATCACGGCACGATGTTCGTTGGCTTCGCCGCCGCACAGGGCCCGCTTGCGCGGATGCTCGACAGCATGGTCGGCCTCGACGGACCGCGGGATGAGCTGACCCGGTACGCGACCCCGCTCAGCGGGGCCTACTACTTCGTGCCCTCCCTTCCGGCACTGCTCTCGTTCGGGACCGATCCCGACGACGATTAGCGCCACAGATCCCTGATTGACACCGAGCGGATTTCGCGGCAAGCCCAGGGACACCCGGCGGTCTGCAAGCCGCGCCTTCTTGCGATCGGTTTGCGATCGCGTGCTCAGGCGTGGACCCGCATAAGCCCCTGCGCGGGCTCCGGCAAGCGGAAGGAGGTGGAGCACCCCGTGAATGGGATCTCGGTCGTCGGTCCGATCAGGAGCCGTCCGCTGATCGGGTCGAGTCCGGCCGGACTCGATCGTGACGCGCATCCGGGGATGGCCGAATCCGAGGTCGTGCTGGAAATGGTGGGGACCTCCCCACTGCGAAGCGCGCCGCCGGCTGGGACGCTCGCGAACAAGAGCTGATCCATTCCTATTCGCGGAGGTACTCAGATGCTCATCCGGACGCGGCTCATCTCGTTGGTGGCGGTTTCGACGGCGGCGATCGCGCTGGCGCCACAGGCGGCATCGGCGCGAGACGATTCTCATCACCTGATCGAACCGGGCCAAAAGACGGTCTTCACATGCGGCTGGGGCTATGGCCCGATCGCACACGAGCACGCCCTTCACGCGGACGGCGTGCGACTCGAGTTGCGCCGCGTGACCCAGACCTCACCCGAGACCGTTCGCGCCGTCTTCTCCCACAAGGTCACGGTCAGAGAGGACCTCGGTCGCTACCGGACGATCATCAATCGCGGCCACCAGGTGATCACCTACCGCGACGACTGCCCGGGCGGCAGCGCAAGCTGATCGCGCTCAGGGTGTCGATTCCTTGCTCGGGATCACCTGGGGCCGGGCGCGGGCAGATCCGCGCCCGGCCCGTTCGCCGAGGATGCGGCCAGCGCGGCGGGCAACTGCGTTGCGAGAGCCGATCTCGAGCTTCGTGTAGGCGTTGCCGAGGTGCTTTTCGACGGTCTTTCGAGTCACGAACAGGCGCTGTGCGATCTCGACGTTCCCGAGGCCCTCGGCGGCCAGCTTCGCGGTACGAAGCTCGCTCGCAGTCAGTGCATCGACGCCGGTGCGAAGGACGTTTCGAGGGCGCGAGCCCGCTGCTGCCAGCTCCTCGCCTGCTTGGCCCGCGATTGCGTCGGCGCCCGACAGACGCGCGATCTCCAGCGCCCGGCGAAGCGGCTCGCGCGACTCGCGGCGTTGCCCGTCGCGCCGAAGCACGGCGCCCAGCTCAAGAGATGAGCGGGCGAGCTCATGCGGCGGCCCGAACTGCTCGAGCGCGGCAATCGATGCCTCCAGGGACTTGATCGCTCGAGCCTTGGGTTCGATCGATGCTCGGGCGCGCAGGATCACGCCGATCACGTGCGGGGCGCCGAACGCGCGCGCCCTGCGCTCGCCCTCGACGATCAGCCGGCGGGCTTCGGCGGTTCGATCGAGCGCTCCGAGCGCCGGCACCACCTCCTGGCGCCAGGGCACCGCGGCGGGGTTGAAGATGTCCATCTGCTCGAGGTCCTCGCCGACGGCCAACAGGTCCTCGCTTCCGCTCTCAAGTTCCCCTCGAGCGAGGCGCAGCGAGCCGCGGATCTCGAGCAGCACCGGCGACAGGGGGATGACGCTGAAGGGTGCCGAGAGCTCCCATTGATCGGCCAGCTCGCTCGCCTCGTCCAGCTGTCCCCTCGCAATCAGCGTGGCCAGGAGGTTGCTGACCGCCACCAGCGCGGGGAGCGACACGGGCGCAAGGTCACAGACACTGTTCCATGCCGTGCGGGCCTCCGCCTCCGACTCGATCAGCCGACCAGCCAGTCGATCGCTTTCGGCCAGGAAGCTCTCGCGGTAGCTCGCGACATGGACGAGCCCGGTCGATCGCGCGGTTTCCCAGCCCCAGGCCGTTGCCTCGCGCGCCGCTTCCCAGCGTCCGCTCCAGTTGAGCACCTTGCAGGCGATGGCGGGTACCGGGCCGTGGCCGGCCCACGGCAGGGGAGAGAAGCCCTCCGCGAGCGCGACGACCTCCTCAACCGGAGCGCCCGCGAGGCAGCGCTCGAACGAGAGCGCCTGCCGGGCCAGCAACTCCTCCGGCGCGCCGGCCGCCGGCCGTTGCGCGACGGCGCCGACGCCGGCCGATTGCTCGCCGATGCGGCCGCGCTTCATGATCGTCATGCAAAACAGCGAGGCCTCCGCCGCAAGGGCTTGCTCGTTGCTCTTAGGGGGCAGTGCCTTGACGAAACGCTCGAGCCAGATGACGGCCTGCTCGAGATTTCCCGAGTCGAAGTAGGTCCAGGCCGTGTCCTCGAGCGCCTGAAGCTGAAGCTCGGGGTCGTCGGCGCGCTCGGCGACGGTCCCGAGCACCTCCGGAGCCTCGATCGGGCTCACCCCCCACAGCGCCCGGCCAAGCTCGTATGTGATCTCGACCTCGGCTTGCGGCGGCTCCTCAAGTGCCCGCTCCAGGTAACGCCGCGCGGCGTCGGGAGCGCCGGCGCCCATCGCCTCCCGGGCGGCGTCGCGCAGCTGACCGACCACCCACTGATCTCCGTTCGGAGCGCATGCCAGCAGGTGGGGTGCGACGTCGCGGGCGTCGCTGCCGGTCGCGCTCAACAGCTCGGCGACTCGGCGATGGGCCTCCGAGCGGCGCTCCTCCGACAGTTCGAGATAGATCGCTGTGCGGATCAGGGGATGTACGAAGTCGATCGGGTGACCGGGCGCCAGGATCTCGGCGTCGCGAAGCCGATCGCACAGCTCGCGGGCACGATCCTCGCCGACTCCCGCAAGCTTCGCGGCGTGGCGCAGTTGCGGCGCGCCACCCAGCACCGCAATCGCCTGGGCGAACGAGGTGGCCTGCGCACCAAAGCCGTGTAGCCGCGGCAGGACCGAGCGGGCGACGGGCTCGGCGCCGAGCGCGGCGAGCGACTCGGCGGCCTTCTCATCCGGGTCGACCGACTGCGTCCGCAGCGTTCGCAGCACCTCCGTGAGCAGGAACGGATTGCCGCCCGTGGCCCGGTTGCAGGCGTCGGAGAACTCGTCGGCGGGCGCGCCGCCGAGCTCGGCGGCGATCAGCTCCTTCACCGCCGCCCCGCTCAGCGGCGACGGGCGCAGGACCTCGCCGGCCTCGAGGCGCAGCGGTGCGAGCTCCGCGGGCTCGTCCGCCTCGCCGGTGCGCGCGCCGACGACGATTAGCACCGGGGTGTCGTGGGCTCGGCGCGCGAGGTAGTCAAGCCAGCGCAGCGACTGACTGTCCGCCCAGTGCGCGTCATCGATCACCAGCATCACCGGTTCGGAGTCGCAGAGGTTTGCGAGCAGCCAATAGAGACCGTGGATCGGCGCGAACCGATCGACCTCGGCGTTCGGGCCGGCGGGGTCCGCCTGGCCGAACGCGATCAGAGAGAGCCCGGCGCTCCCCGAGAGCAGCCGGGACCGCTCCGCCTCGCCGGCGCGCTCGACCAGCGGTTCGAGAAGCTGACGCGCAACCCCGAACGGCATCTCGCGCTCGAGCTGTCCCGCTCGCGCCGCCCGAACCGCAATCGGTCGCTCTCGCCCGAGATCAGCTGCCTCGGCGAGCAGCCGCGTCTTTCCGACCCCGGCCGCGCCCTCGACCATGAGCATCGACCCGCGGCCCTCGAGCAGGCGATCGAGTGCGCCCCTGAGGACGCTCAGCTCGCGCTCGCGCTCGAGCAATACATCACCGCCGGCTTGCGCGGTCGGTTCTCTGGCCATCGCAACCTGTGCATATCAAATGGGTGAACCGCCGTTGTCGGAGCAGCGGGCAACGGCCGCTGAGGGATCGAAATAGTGGCGGCGCTCACAGGGGCGTCCCTCACGCTGCGCCTGCAGCGGCCAGAACTTGCATGCGCGGTCTAAAGCGCCGCAGGTCTCGCGATACTCAGCCGCCTCCACCTCATGGACGACCCGCGCGACGTCATTGTCGGGATCGTGCTGACCTTGCTGGTGCCATCCGTACCTGCGTCGGCCTCTGCTCCGAAGGTTGGCCAGTTCGTCGGCCACTCGGGCAAAGAAGCGATCGGGGTGGCACTGGGCGCCGAGGGCTCGCTCGCCTACGTCTGTGACGGCAAGCGGGTCGGCACCTGGTTCAAGGGGCGGGCGCTGAACGGGAACAGGCTTGTCCTGCGGTCCGCCGATTCGACCCGGCTGAAGCTGACGGTGGACGGCAAGAATCTCGAGGCGCGCCTCGGTGCCGAGGCGACCTCGCTACGACCCGCGACGGGCAAGGCGGGCCTGTACCGGTCCGACAACGAGCAGGGGTCGAAGACCAAGCTGGCCGGCTGGGTTGTGCAGCGGTCCGGCAAGCAGGTGGGAACCCTGCAGACCGGTTCCCAGCTGGCCTCCGCCCGAAGCTGTCGACGACCTCGCGTTGGCGGATCGCTGATCGCGGGGACGGTCATCGACCCCTCCGCGTGCGATCGGCAGCTTGGGCGACGGCGCCAGCGTCGTCGGTCTCGAAGCGGGTGCGTGGCCTCGATCGACGGGCGTCAATCTGGCTACGTGCGCGAGCGGCCTGAAAAGGCCCCTGAGCGGGCGTTTAGCTTTCAGCGGAGGGGGAGGGATTCGAACCCTCGATGGACGAGAAACGCCCATAACGGTTTTCGAGCCTGAGACAGAGGCAGACCCACTTGGCTTGATCAAGCGGCGCAGGGCCTGAGGGCGGCTGTGGTGGGATAGCCGATGGGATAGTCAGGCCGCACCCCGGTCGCTCGAGCGAGGTCAGGTTCGCTCGCTCGGAGGCAACGCGAGCCTAGCTGGCCTAAACGTCCAGGCGACTTGACGCCGATTCCCGCCCGCTGGAGGATCGGATCGAGACCGTATGGTCTCGTTCAACCCAGTCAAGGAGGTCGCGATGTCGGATCAAGGTGACTGGCGCGAGCGTCCGGCTCCTCGCGGCGGTTTCGACCACCCGGGAGTCTCCAAAGCCAGGCACCGGGTGGTTGATCTCCCACCGGGCTGGGATGAGTCCGAGCCAAGCGAGAAGCGTCGTCCGGACGCGGAGCCAGGGGACGCGACGCCGCCGCGGGAGGCTGGCGACGTTCCCCGTAAGCCGCTGGCCGATCGCGTCCGCGAACGCGGTGACGACCCGGCCGCCGCCTAGGCCCATGAAGATCAACTTCCGAAACAGCTATGGACCGCGGGTCTGGATCGCCGCAATGCGCTATAGCCCGGACGGCTGCGCCGAAGACGGAAAGTGGCAGACCCTCGGTTGGTGGAGCGTCGATTTTGGGCAGCAGGTCTGGGCCTTCTCGACCAACAACCGCTATTCGGCCTTCTATGCCGAGGCTGACGATGGCGCCTTCTGGGCCGGTCCCTACGGACCGGTATACGTCTACTGGGACGCGTTCGATTCCTGTGTCAACATCGGCTCGACCGCCGCGTTTGCCGTCGTCGGGATGCGGCTGATCGACGGGGACAGCTCGGGCACCCATACGATCAACCTCGTCCCATAGCGCTGCCTTGGGATCGGCGATGACCAAGATCACGTGGCTGTCCGGCAACGACCCAGGGCACTGATCGAGGACACGATCTCGACGCGGGCCGGCGAAGCGATACTTCTGCTTCGTGCGAGCGGGGAAGCCCAGCGCCCGGTAGTCCCTTCGCCCTCAGGCCGCTTGTACTCACGAGGGAGCGAAACGACCGGCGCAGTTGGGAGGCCCAACGCCAGCCCCACACGGGACTCCGCTTGTGGATCGCGCGCGGGACTCCAGCGTGTGTGGCGGGGCGGTGTGTATTAGCTCGCGGCGCGCGCCGTTGCGCCTTACCCCTCCCCTTCCACACGCCACGGATGCGCCAGCAAGCGCCAGTCCCCAGTGGCCCCGAAGGCCGGATAAGCGAGTCGTCGCCATGGAGGATCAGGCGAATGAATGCCCCCAAGCGGGATTCGGCTCTCTCAGCGGAGGGGGAGGGATTCGAACCCTCGATAGACGAGAAAACGCCTATAACGGTTTTCGAGACCGCCGCATTCAACCACTCTGCCACCCCTCCAGGTGACCGTTTCGTGAGGCTAGCGGCTGCTCAGGGTCAGGCGCGGACGCCAGGACCGGTGACCGCGTAGGCGAGGATCTCGACCACCTGCTCGGGCGGTCTCGGCGACCGCCATCGCGGCGCGATCGACCTCCTTGAGCGCGTGGGTGAGCTCGGCGTCGTGCAGGGTGATCAGCGGCTTGCCGAGCGCCGCGGCGTAGCCGGCCTCGAACGCCGCGTTCCACTGGCGGTACTTGTCGCCGAAGCGGACCACGACCACGTCGGCGCGGCGCAGCAGGGTCTGGGTGCGGACGGCGTTCACCCCGGCGCCCTTGTGGTCCTTCCAGAAACCGTCGTCCTCGCCGCCGAGGATCTCGACCCCGACGTCGTCGGAGGCGCCGTGGTCGGTGACCGGCGCCAGCAGCTCGACCGGCAGCCCGGCTTCGCGGACGCCCTCGGCAATCCGCTCACGCCAGTCGGAGTGGATCTCGCCCGAGAGGTAGACGTTCCAGTTGCCGGTCCCGTTCGCGGCCATCGGCGTCGATCTTAGCCAGCGGCCTAGCCGTTGACGATCCGGTCGCGGCCGCTCGCCTTGGCCGGGTACAGCGCCTTGCCGGCGGCGGCCGGGGGACATGGGCGATCCGTCCGGCGCAGGTATCGTCAGGCCGCCCCGGACAGGTGACCGAGTGGCTTAAGGTGCGCGACTGGAAATCGCGTGGGCGGTGCAAGCTGCCTCGTGGGTTCGAATCCCACCCTGTCCGCTGAGATGCCCGGCGTCTTCATCTCATACCGTCGTGAAGACACCTCGGGGGAGGCGAACCACCTCGCCGCCGACCTCGCGGAGGAACTCGGCCGCGACCAGGTCTTTATCGACATCGACACGATCTCGCCGGGTGTCGACTTCGAACGCCGGATCGACGAGGCGCTGACCACCTGCGACATGGTCCTGGTGCTGATCGGCAGACGCTGGCTCGAGGCCGCCGACGGCGCGGGCCGCCGCAGGCTCGACAACGAGGGCGACTTCGTCCGCCTCGAGATCGCGAAAGCGCTCGAGCGCACAGACGTCACCGTGGTCCCGGTGTTGGTCGAGGGAGCGCAGATGCCCGCCCCGGCCGAGCTTCCCGAGGCAATCGTCTCGCTGAGCAAGCGAAACGCGATGGATCTGACAAGCAAGCGCTGGCGTTATGACGTCGGCCAGATCCTCCGCCTGATCAAGGGCGAGAGCCTGACCGAGCGGCTCGGGCGCTTGCCCACCTGGGTCAAGGCGGGCGTTCCGCTCGCGGTTGTGGCGGCGGTGATCGCGCTGCTCGTTCTCCCCGGCGGCGGCGGGAGCGGCGGGAGCGCCGAAGCGGGCGCGCTCCCGCCGGCGACGGTCGCATCCGCCGTCGGCCTGTGCTCGGAGCAGCTGCAATTCGGCGCCGACGGCACGGTGGGACCGGCGACCTGCGACGACGGCAGCGTCAACCGACTGGCCTGGGAGTACCTGGTCAAGGAGGCCGATCCGTCGGTGTTCAAGCTGGGACCGAACGCGACCCCGGAGCAGGTCCAGGCCGCGCTCTGCGACGACCTGATCACCTTTCCGATCGCGGCGCTGACCTATGAGCTAGCGCAGACCTACTACGGCTGGAGTTTCGGCATCGACCCGGTGCCGGACGGCTCCGATACGGGCCCGTCTTGCAACTGATTCAGGCCTCGGCCTTGGCGCGCTCGAACGCCTCGGCGAGCCGGCGCATGTCGTCGACCTTGCCCTCGAGCTTGAACGAGCTCCCGCCGATCTCGATCTCCATCACCCCGGCGAGCCCGAAGCGCTTGACCTCGAGCGAGTCGACCTCGGCCAGGGGCACGGTGCTGAGCACCTGTTTGACCTCCTTGATCTTGCCGCCGAGGCTGACGCCGACCGCCATCGTCACCAGGCTCGTCGCGGTGACCGCAATCGCCCCGGGATTGCCGACCTCGATCCCGGCCGCGGCGGCGCCCTTGCTGTGCTTGCCCGACCACTGCGCGCCGACCTCGCGCGCGACCCCTCCGGCGGCGCTGGCCGTGGTCGCGCCACGGGGCTTCGCGAACGTCGCCGCAAGCAGTGGCTCGTCGATCTTCCCGGCCGCCGCGGCGACGATCTGCTCCGGCTGCTTGGTCATCCCCTGACCCCGGGTCGCCGCTCGGCGAAGAATTCCCGCAACAACTCCCCCGCCTCGGCCTCCAGCAGCCCGCCGACCACCTCGGGGCGATGGTTGAGCCGCGGCTCGGCGAGCAGGTCGAAGACGCTGCCGGCGGCGCCGGCCTTCGGGTCTGGGGCGGCGAAGACCACCCGCGGCACCCGCGCGAGCACGATCGCGCCGGCGCACATCACGCACGGCTCCAGGGTGACGTAGAGCGTGGCGTCAGGCACCCGCCAGCCGCCGAGCCGCTCGGCGGCTGCGCGCAGCGCGAGCAGCTCCGCGTGGGCGGTCGGGTCGTGGCGCAGCTCGCGCTCGTTGCCGGCCGCCGCGAGCGGTTCGCCGGCTCGGGCGACGACGGCGCCGATCGGGACGTCGCCGTGTGCGGCGGCGCGCTCGGCCTGCTCGAGCGCGAGGCGCATCAGGTGTTCGTCGGTGGCGTCGGTCATCGTCGGCGTGAAGTATCCGCGAGCTGGAAACTTCCGCAATCCTTGCGTGTTCTCGGATCACGGGCCCTACTCGGCCGGCCCGCCTTGGGATGAGCTCAGTTCGACTCAGAATCGCGCTTCTGGGCGCCGGCGCGACGCTGGCGGCGCTCGCCTTGCCCGGCGCCGCGACCGCGGCGCCGCCGGCCTCCTCGTTCGCGCGTGGTGAGGTCGTGGTCGAGCGCGGCGACGGGGTGACCAAGGTCGTCGCGGTGCCCGCCGGTGCCTCGATCTCGCGGCGGATCGCCGAGCTTCGCCGGCGCCCCGGGGTGCGCTCCGCGAGTCGCAACTGGATCGTCCGCGCCGCCTCCGCGCCCCTCGACCAGGGCAGCGCCGGCACCCCGGGCGGCTGGACGGCCGAGCAGTGGAGCTTCGGCCCGAAGCCGGGCGGGATCCGCGCCCAGGCCGCCTGGGACCGAGTCGCGGCGGCGAACGCGCCCGGCGGCCTGGGGGTGACCGTCGCGGTGGTCGACTCGGGGATCGCCTACGAGGACGCGCCCGGTTACGCCGCCAGTCCGGATTTCACCCCGGCGCGGTTCGTGCCCGGGATCGACCTGGTCGATGACGACGGCCAGCCCCTGGACGAGAACGGACACGGGACCCACGTCGCGGGCACGATCGGCGAGCAGGTGACGCTGGGGGCCCCGGCGAGCGGCCCTGACTACCTGACCGGGATCGCCTACAACGCCCTGCTGATGCCCGTCCGGGTGCTCGACCGCGATGGCGTCGGCACCACCGACGATGTGGCGGCGGGGATCCTGTGGGCGGCCCGCAACGGAGCCGACCTGATCAACGTCTCGCTCAACCTCGACCCGGCGGTCACCGGCTGCCACCAGGTGCCCGCCGTCTGCACCGCGATCCGCAAGGCGACCAGGCTCGGGGCCCTGGTGATCGGCGCGGCCGGCAACGCGCCGACCGGGGCCGCCGGGACCAGCCATGCGCTGTTTCCCGCCGCCGCGCCGCGCGCGTTCGCGGTCGCCGCGACGACCGAGGACGGCTGCCTGGCCTCCTACTCCCAATACGGCAAGCACACCGACCTGCTCGCCCCCGGCGGCGGCACCCCGCGCCCGGCCGCCGCCCGGCCGATCTGCAAGGACGACAGCCTGCCCGTGGTCCAGCTCACCTACGCCTGCTTTCCGATGGACTGCAGCGGCGCCCACCAGCAGTTCGGGATCCGCCCCGACGTCGGCACCTCGATGTCCGCGGCCCACACGACCGGGGTCGCCGCGCTGGTCCTCGCCAGCGGCCGGCTGGGACCCGACCCCGACCCGGACCTGCTGGCGCAATGGCTGCGATGCACGGCGCGGCCGTCGACTCCGCAGCGCTTCTACGGCGTCGGCGCGCTCGATGCGCGGCGGGCCGTGGGCCCGAAGCGGGGCTGCGACACGACCTAGCCGCTAGGTCGTGCGGGCGATGTAGACGCTGCAGGGCGCGTGGTGGGAGATCTTGTTCGGGACGCTGCCGAGCAGGAAGCGGCGGGCGCCCGGTCATCCCCTTGTTGCCGACCACGATCATGCTCGCCTTGGTCTCCTCGGCGAGGTCGAGGATCGCGTCGGCGGGGTCGCCCTCGCGGGCGTGGGTCTCGACCTCCACCCCGGCCTTCTTGGCCGGCCCCGCGGCCCCCTCGAGGACCACGTTGACGTCCTCCTTCGGGCCGACGGCGTAGGCGACGTCGCCCGGGATCTCGCCGCTCTCCTCGCGCAGGCGCGAGGCCGGAACGGGCTGGTAGGCGCTGATGATGATCAGCTGCGCGCCCGTCGCGCGGGCCAACTCGGTGGCCTGGCGGACGGCCTCGCCGGCCGTGTCGGAGCCGTCGGTACCGACGATGATGCGCTCGAACAAGACTCGCCCTCCTTCGATCCCGGTTTCGCGGCGCATACTATCTCCGCCGAAGCCGATGCCCCCCACCTGGCGCTACCTGATGATCATCTGTGTCGCCTGCCTGCTCGCCTCGATGGTGATCGCGGTGGTCAAGCTGACGTCGGCATAGACTGCGCGGCACGATGGCGACCATCGAGACCGTCACCGGGCCGATCGAGGCCGAGCAGCTCGGCACCACCCTGATCCACGAGCATCTGCGGACCCGCGACGAGGCGGTGCACGAGCAGTGGCCGCAGGCGCGGGCCTCGGGCGGGATCCCGGAGCGCGAGCACCCGGGCGACGGCTACGACGCCGCGATCGAGGTCGCGACGGCGGCGGTCGAGCTCGGCGTGAAGTCGATCTGCGACCCGACCGCGATGTTTCTCGGGCGCGACATCGGCTTCATGCGCAAGGTCTCACAGGAGACGGGCCTGCAGGTCGTTGCGTGCACCGGCATCTACACCTACGACCACCTGCCCCCGTTCTTCGTCGGCCGCGACGCCGACCAGATCGCCGAGCTGTTCGTCGCCGACATCGAGGTCGGAATCCAGGGGACCGAGGTCAAGGCCGCGTTCATCAAGTGCGCCGCCGACGAGCCGGGGGTGACCGAGAACGTCGAGAAGGTCCACCGCGCCGCCGCCAAGGCGAGCGTCGCCACCGGGGCGCCGATCATGGCCCACTCGCGCCCGGCCAGCGGCACCGGCCCCCGCCAGGTCGAGATCTTCCTCGAGGAGGGCGTCGACCCGGCGAAGATCCAGATCGCCCACACCGGCGACAGCGACGACCTCGACTACATCGAGGGCCTGCTCGAGACCGGGGTCTGGATCGGGCTCGATCGCTACGGGCTCGAGATGTTCCTGCCCTACGAGCAGCGCCAGACGACGACGCTCGAGCTGCTCGAGCGCGGCTACGCCGACCGGGTCTTCCTCTCGGCCGACTCCTGCGGGACGATCGACTGGTTCCCGCAGGCGGTGATCGAGCAGATGCTCACCGCCGGCCTGGCCAAGGACTGGGACATCCGCATCGTCCACCAGCGCGTGATCCCCGACCTCAAGCAGGCCGGGGTCACCGACGAGCAGCTGGAGACGATCCTGGTCCGCAACCCAGTCGCCTGGCTCACGTAACTACTTCCCCTTCACGACCTCGCAGCCCTTGGCCGACTACGCCGGGACGGCCTGTTCCCAGTCGGCGCGGTAGACGCGGTGGGTGCCCGCCAGCCCCTTGAGCTCGACGTCGCGACCGGCGTCGAACCCGACCGTGGCCGGCTCGCCGTCGGCTCCCGTGGCGCGCTCCTTGAGCGCCTCGGAGACGAGGATCTCGCCGCCGCGGGCCTGCGCCGCGATCCGCGCCGCGAGGATCACGCTGCGGCCGAAGAAGTCGCCCTCCTCGCGGATCGCCTCGCCGGCGTGCATCCCCATCCGCACTCGGACCCGCTCGCCCTCGAGCGACTCGCGCTCGGTGAGCTCGCGCTGGATCGCCGCCGCGCACTCGATCGCCTGTCCCGGGTCGGGGAAGACGAGCATGAAGCCGTCGCCCTGGTTCTTGACCTCATAGCCGCCGTGGACCGGGACCAGGCGACGGAACAGCGAATTGTGCGCGCGCAGCACCTGCAGCCAGCGCTGGTCGCCGAGCCGCTCGGTCATCAGGGTCGAGTCCTCGATGTCGCTGAACAGGATCGTCACCTGCCCGTCGGGGGCCGCGTGGGCGGCGATGTCGGGGCGCTCGGAGGCGACCTCGTCGATCATGAAGTCGATCGAGGTGCTGACGTCGAGCGAGCCCAGGCCCTGCGCCTCGAGCCGGGCGCCGAGCGCCTCGCGCACCAGGCCTGCCATGCCGAGCTCCTGGGCCGCGTCGAGCGCCGTTGCGAGCAGCTCCAGAGCCCGCTCACGATCGCCGCCGCGATCGCGCGCGAGCAGCATCCGGGCGAGCTCGAAGCGCGAGCGGGCGGCGAACGGGCGGTCGCCCATCCGCTCGCTCATCGCCAGCGCGTCGGCGAAGTGGCGCTCGGCCTCGTCGGTCATCCCGGCGGTCGCCGCGAGCAGCGCCAGGACCCGAGCCACCGGGCCGTAGGAGGCGGCGGCGCGGCCCGCGATCACGTTGAGCCCATCATGCGGCAGCACCAGCTCGTACAGGCGGCGCGACCCGCTCGACGTCGCCCAGGAAGACCGCCGCCTCGGCGAGCAGGGCGAGCGAGATCAGCCACTGCGCGTCGCGCGGCACCTCGGCGAAGTCATCGGCGGCCATCGCGTCGAACACCGCTCGCGCCTGGCGCTCGTTGCCGAGCTCGGCGTGGGTGGCGGCCAGCGAGCACCGCCACGCGGGAATCGCCGGATAGCGCTCGGCGAGGTCGGCAAGCCCGGCGACCAGATCCTCGAGCTGCGCCTCATCGGCCTCCGAGCGCCGCAGCCGCAGCAGAAGCGCAATCTGGGTTCCGTGGAACTGCGCCGAGACGGGCTCCTCGGCCCGGGTGCCGGCTACGAACGCCTCCTCGATCAGCGGTTCGGCGTCGTCGAAGCGGCCGGCGACCAAAGCGCGCATCGCCCGCAGCGCCGGGATGTTCCATTGGTAGGCGGGCTGGCGCAGCTCGTTGGCGAGCCGCTCGAAGGCCGCCAGCTCGGCGTCGACCTCGCGCATCTCGCCGAGCTCGAGCCGGTCGCGCAGCCGGTAGACGTGGGCGCGCAGCTCGAGCTCGAGGTCGCCCATGCGCTTGCCGAGGTCGTGCAGCTCGTTGCTCTCGGCCAGCCGCCGGCGGTTCTCGGCCGGGCCGACCGAGCCGGTGAACTGGCGTCGGATCAGGGCCAGGGCGAGGGACTCGGAGTCGTCGAGCCGGCGCGCCATCTCCAGCGCCTCCAGGCTGAGCTCGCGCGAGCGCCCGGCGGCGTCGACCCAGTAGAGCTCCTGCGCGAGGCCGCTGAGCAGCTGCGATCGCAGCGGGCTGTCGCCCTCGCCGACCCGGTCGAGCGCCTCGTTGAGCAGCTCGATCAGCGGCTCGTCGACGATCCCTGCGGTCGAGAGCAGGACGATCCCGAGCGTCGCCCGGGCGAACTGCTCGGTCAGGTCGAGCTCGCGGGCCAGCGACGCCGCCTCGGCGAGCGCCGCCCGGGCATCGACGGCGCGCGCCGCCTTCGTCTGCGCGTCGGCCAGCTCCAGGAGCAACTCGAGCCGGCGGACGCGGTCGGGCTGCGGACGGAGCTCGAGCGTGTCGAGCGCGCTGGCATAGAGGGCGGCGGCGTCCTCGTAGGCGAGCCGCTCCATCGCCCGGGCCGCCGCGCGGGTCGCGTACTCGACGGCGCGCTCGGCATCGCCCAGCGGCGCCGCCTCGGTGAAGTGATGGGCGAGCTCCCCGAGGTGGCGGTCGATCTCGCCGGCGTAGATGCGCTCCAGTGCCTCGCCGATCTCGAGCTGCATCGCCACCCGGCGCGAGACGGGGATCTCGGCCAGCAGTGTCTCGCGGACCAGCGCGTGCGAGAACGAGTATCGGCCGGGCGGGCCCGCGCGGTCGACCAGCCGGTCGCCCACCGCCTCGTCCAGGGCGGCCTCGAGCTCGTCCGCCGGCAGGTCGCAGACGTCGGTCAGCACCTCGAGCTGGAACTCGCGGCCGCAGATCGCCGCAACCCGCAGCGCCTCGTTGGCGGCGTCCGAAAGCCGGTCGAGGCGCCGCCCGACAACCTCGCGGACGCCCTGGGGGATCGCGATCTGGCGCCGGGCCTCGTCCTCGCCGAGCTGGCCCTCGGCGGCCATCAGCCTGACCACCTCGCCGATGAAGAACGGGTTGCCGCCGGTCTGGTCGTGGATCGCCGCCGCGAGGTCATGCGGCGGGCGATCGACGCCGGCGGTCCGCTCGATGTAGTCGGCGATCCCGTCCGCGTCGAGGCCACGCAGCGACACCCGCCGGCTGCCCTCGATCCCGGCAAGCTCGACGAGCGTGTCGGCGAGCGGGTGGTGGCGCCCGAGCTCGACGTCGCGATAGGTGCCGATCAGCAGCAGCCCGGTCTCGGCGAGTCGCCGGGCGACGAACCGCAGTAGCAACAGCGATGGCTCGTCGGCCCAGTGCAGGTCGTCGAGCACGATCACCATCGGCCGCCCGCGCGAGGCGCCGGCGAGGAAGGTGGCGAACGAGTCGAAGAGCCGGAAGCGAGCCTGCTCGGTCTCCATGTCGGCGGGTACGCCGAGGTCGCCGAGCCGCTCGGCCAGCTCGGGGACGATCTGGGCGACGTCGGCGGCGCGACTACCGAGCTCCCAGCGCAGGCCGACCGGGTCGGCGTCGAGCACGTAGGAGCGCAGCGCCTCCGACCAGGGCCAGTACGGCGGCTGGCCCTCCGCCTCCTGGCAGCGCCCCCAGTGCACGCGGGCGCCCTGCACCCGGGCGTAGGTGGCGAGCTGCTCGGCCGTCCGGGTCTTGCCGATCCCCGGGTCGCCGGAGATCAGCAGCAGCCGGCCCTGGCCCGAGAGCGCGTCCTCGAGCGATCCGCGCATCTGCTCGAGCTCGGCTTCGCGGCCGACGAAGACGCCGCCGGCGAGCGCCTCGAGCGGGTTCTCGGCAGCGTCCGGCTCGGCGGCCGGCGCGGCCGCCGCCGCCTCGATCGCACGCCTCGCGTCGGCGGCGTTTCGCGGGCGCTCGTCGGGCGACTTGGAGAGCAGCTCGAGGACGACCCGGTCCAGCGCCGCCGGGATTTCGGCTCGGTGGCGCGAGGGTGCGAGCGGCTGCACGTTGACGTGCTGGCCGATGATCGCGACGGCGTCCGCGCCGGGGAACGGGGGCTCGCCGGTGAGCAGCTCGTAGAGCATCGCTCCGAGCGAGTAGAGGTCGGAGCGGGCGTCCGAACCGCGGCCGAGCGCCTGCTCCGGCGGCAGGTAGGCAACCGTCCCGACCAGCATCCCCTCGACCGCCTCGCGGGATCGCCGCTCGGTGGTCGCGAGTCCGAAGTCGCCGAGCCGCGCGGTGCCGTCGTCGCCGAGCCAGACGTTCGCCGGCTTCAGATCGCGGTGGATGATCCCGCGCCCGTGGGCGTGCTCGAGCGCCCTACAGACGTCGATCGCGATCTCGGTCGCGCGATCGATCTCCAGCCGACGGCCCTCGCACTCCTCCAGCATCCCGGCCAGGTCGCCGCCGCCGACGTACTCGCTGACGATGAACGGCACCCTGCCCTCCTCGCCCGAGTCCAGGACCCTGACGATGTTCGGATGCTCGCCCAGCTTGCGCATCGCCTGCGCCTCGCGGCGGGCGCGGGCGAGCACGGTCTCCTCGATCCCCTCGGTGTCGAAGACGGCAACCGCGACCTCGCAATCGCCGTCGGTGGAGTCACGGGCGCGGTAGACCCGCTTGCGCCCGCCACGGCCGATCAGGCCCTCGACCCGGTAGCGGCCATCGATCAGCTCCGGCGCGGCGGGCTGCGGCGGCTCGGGCGCCGAGGCGGCGGCCGGCTCGGCCTCGAGGCGTGCGCCACACGAGTCGCAGAAGCGAGCATCCGACCGGTTGACGTTGCCGCACTCCGAGCAGCGCATGCTGGGGTGAGGATAGGTGGCGGGAGCCAGTCGGCTAGATTCGCGCCATGTCCCAAGCCACACTGCACACCAATCAAGGCCCGATCGCGATCGATTTCTTCGACGCCGCCGCGCCGAAGACGGTCGAGAACTTCCGCAAGCTCGCCGGCGACGGCTTCTACGACGGGCTCACCTTCCACCGCGTGATCACCGACTTCATGATCCAGGGCGGCTGCCCGGAGGGCACCGGCACCGGCGGCCCCGGCTACAAGTTCGAGGACGAGTTCAACGACAACAAGGTCGTCCGCGGCGCGCTGGCGATGGCCAACTCCGGGCCGAACACCAACGGCTCCCAGTTCTTCATCGTCACCACCGAGGCGGCTCCCTGGTTGGACGGCAAGCACACCGTCTTCGGCGAGGTCACCGACGGCATGGACGTCGTCGACGCGATCGAGGCCACCGAGACCGGCCCCGGCGACCGGCCGGTCGACCCGCAGGTGATCGAGCGGATCGAGCTCTCCGACTGAGCCCGGCGGCGCGACTGCCGTGGGCTATCGACTGCTGACCGCCGAGGAGGCGTTCTGGCGCCCGTCGAACCAGATGGGCGTCGACAACACCGACCTGGCCAAGCAGCTCGGCGCCGAGACGCTCGGCGCCCGGCTGTGGCGGCTGCGACCGGGCCAGGCCTCGACCCGCCACCGCCACGTCGACACGGTCGAGATCTACGTGCTGCTCGAGGGGATCGGCCGGCTGGCGGTCGACGACGAGGTGCTCTCGCTGGCGCCGCTGAGCGCGGTCCTGGTCGAGCCGGAGACCGTGCGCCAGCCGTTCAACGACACCGACACGACCCAGCTGTGGCTGGTCGTCGGAGCCCCGCCCGAGGCCGCGAACACGCTCGAGATGAGCCCCGAGACGCTCGAGCTCCTCTACCCCGACGGCCCCCGCGCGCTCCCCGACGAGCTCGGCGGCGGCGAGTACGAGCCGCCTAACCAGTAGCGCGGGCGACGAAGACGACGGCGGCCTCCGGGCGTCGGTCGACCTCATCGCCGTCGATGCGCAGGACCGTGTAGCCGAGCGAGATCAGCCTGGCGTCGCGAGCGTGGTCGCGGCGACGGTCGGGCAGGGCGGCGTGAAATGGCTGGCTGTCGACCTCGATGATCAGTTTGCGGTCCTCCCAGAGGAAGTCCACCTCGAAGCCGCCGACAACCGTGTTGGTCTCCGGCTCGTCGATTCCGGCCTTTCGGATCAGGGCGAGCAGGCGGCGCTCGGGCGACGAGCGGGTGAACTTCGGGCCGGCCGGGCGGGTGAGCAGGGCCCTGAGGGCCGGCGTTCCCGGGCGGCGGGGGTAACGGGCAGCGAGGGCGAGGATGTCGTCGGCGGTGGCGAGATGTTTACGGTGGGCTTGGGCGACCAGCTGCTCGAGCGCGGAGTCGGAGAACGTGGGCGCTAGGTCGAGGATCGTGCGGGCGGGCGAGGTGGCCGGGATTCGGTCGCGGCGGGTGCGCTCGTCGGGCGGAAGTTCTTTGGCGCGGTGGATGACGATCCCCGGTTTGCAACCGGGCTGCGCACACGTGACCGTGACGTGAACCGGATCGGTTTGGGCTGGGTGGGGAAGGAGTTTGTGGAGTGCCGCGGCGTGGTGGTGGCTCATGTGGGCGGTGGGACCGCAGGCCAGTACGGCGGCGAGGTCGCGGGTGAGCGGCGTCTGCAGCGGACCAACGACATAGATGCCGCGCCGGATCCGCTGCAGCTCGCCGGTCTCAATCCGCCGGTCGATGACCCGCGCCTGGACGCCCCGCGCCAGCAATTGGCGACGCGTCACAAGCCCGTGCTGCTGACGCGCAATCCGCACCAAAGCGGGGTCCAGGACTCTGAAAACGCCACTCGCACCGCCCGACCCTCGACCCGAGTTGTGTTGACGACGCATACCGACGCCAACCCCACGCGCATCAACGATGCCCCCATCAAAGTGGTGTTTTCGGAAAACGCTCCGCGCCTCAACGCCTACGGCCGCACCACCACCGTCTCGCCATCCCGCTCGACCGAGATCTCGACGATTCCGGGCTCGGAGTCGTCGGCGACGAACTCGACCCCGCCCGGCAGTTCGCCGATCACGGCGGCCCAGCGCTCGCGCGCCGCGGCCGGGTCGGCGACCGCGACGGTGATCCCGGCGATCGAGCCGGGGGCGCTGCGCGCCTCCCAGTCGGGGCCTCCCCAGCGCCAGGACGCGGGCGGGTTGGGCTGTGAGATCGAGACGATCGCGCCGCGCATGTCGGCCGGGTGCAGGTGCGCCTCGGTGATCTCGTCGAGGCCGATCTCGAACACCTCGCGGACCCCGAGGCCGGCGGCGCGCTGGCGGGCGGCGGCGACGTCGTCTACCTGGAACATGCACATGTAGCCGGTGTCGCCGCCGCGGCGGTCGAGCAGGCGGCCGGCCGAGGTCTGGTCGCGGATCGGCGAGACGATCTCCAGGAACGTGTCGCCGAGCGTGAACACCGCGTTCTCGAGTCCGAAGTACCCGACCCCCGGATCGCGATACGGCTCGGCGAGGCCGAGCTCGTCGCTCAACCGGGCTGCCATCGGCTCGAGCTTGCGGGCGGCGAGCACCGCCTGGCGCAGCCGCGGCGCGGACGACGCTATGTGCCCTCGCCCTCGGTCCCGGGCGTCGCCGGCGGGATCTGGCCGGGGGCGCCGCCGGTCCAGGGCGCCTGCGGGTTGATCCCGTGCTTGGCGAGTACCGCCATCAGCTCCTGCTGCATCTGCGCCATCTCGGCCGGATTGACGTTCGCCGGATGGGGGCTGATCCCGTGCTTGGAGAGCGCCTCGAGGATCTGCTGCTGCATGTTCCCGTAGGCGCTCGCGTCGATCTCGCTCTGGGTTCCGGAGCTCGGGTCGATCCCATGCTGGCCCATGATCCCGAGGATCTCCTCGCGCAGCCCCGAGCCGCGCATGTCGAGCACCTGCGGCTCGCCCTGGGTGATCTGCACGTTGCCGCTCGCAATCGCCGCCTGGATCGCCGGCCCGAGCTGGGTCAGCATCTTGAGCGTGTCGCCGACGTCCATGCCCTGGATCTGCGGGCCGCCGCCGAGCTGCTGGCCGACGACGGCCTGGCCCTCGGGATTGGCGAACGAGCCCAGCGTCTGTTCGGCGGCCTGCTCGGGGATCGCGCTCTCCTTCTTTCGGCGTCTGGAGAAGAAGCCCATCGCGGAAATCCTACCCTCAGACCTCGTCGACCGAGAAGGTGTCGCAGGCCGCCGGGTCGCCGGACTCATAGCCCTTGTCGAACCAGCTGCGCCGCTGCTCGGAGCTGCCGTGGGTGAAGCTGTCCGGGTTGACGGACTGACCCGCCTGGCGCTGCAGGCGGTCGTCGCCGACGGCCTCGGCGGCGTTGAACGCCTCCTCGATGTCGCCCTCCTCGAGGTCGCCCTGCTTGAACACGCTCGCCGCCCAGACACCGGCGTAGCAGTCCGCCTGCAGCTCGGTGCGAACCGAGAGCTCGTTGGCCTGATCGGGGTCGTCGCGGGTCTCCTGCGCGACCTCGCGCTCGGTCCCGCGCAGGTTCTGGACGTGGTGGCCGATCTCGTGGGCGATCACGTACGCCCAGGCGAAGTCGCCCGAGGCGCCCAGCTCCCGCTTCATGTCGTCGTAGAAGCTCAGATCGAGGTAGACGCGCTCGTCGGCCGGGCAGTAGAACGGCCCGACCGCCGAGGTCGCCGAGCCGCAGCCGTCGGTGCGGACCGCGTTCGCGTAGAGGTAGAGGGTCGCGGGCCGGTAGTCGGCGCCCTCCTGCTTGAAGATCTGCTCCCAGGTCTGCTGGGTGTCGTTGAAGACGAAGGTCGAGAAGTCCTTCAGGTCACGCTGCGGGTCCTCCTCGGGCGGGATCCCGACCGGGTTGTCGGTCCCGGGCGCCTGGACCCCGGTGCCGAACACCTGGCCGATGTCGAAGCCGCTGTCGCCGCCGCCGAAGAGCGAGATCCCGATCACGACCAGGAGGACAACGATCCCGGCGCCGCCGCCGAGCCCGGCGATGTTCCCGGGGATCGGCAGGCCTCCGAGCCCGCCGCCGCCGGTCGAGCCCGCGGGCGGCGACGAGCCGCGCGCGTCGATCACGTTGCGATCCTTGCGCCCCTTCGCCCGGTTCCACTTCATCGCCGAGGCCAGTCTAGGCTTGGCCCGCGATGGACGACCACCTGTCGCGGCCGCGGGCCGCTACGACGGGCTGCCGGCGGCGACGGTCCAGCGGCTAGCTTGCGGGCGTGAGCTTCAGGGACCGGATCGGCAGGGCGCTCGGCACCTCCAAGGACTCGTCGCATCCCGACGGGCTCGCCGAGCTCGCGGTCGGCGACGCCGCATACGACGACTGGGACGTGGTTCGCGACTTCGACGACCTGGGGACCGCGCGGGCGTTTCGCCAGTCGCTGACCGAGCGCGGCGTCGAGGCGATCCTGACCTCCGACTGGCCGCTCGACGAGTGGGGCCACGGCGACATCGCGCTGCGCGTCCCGCCGGGGCGCGGGATCGAGGCCGACGAGATGCTCGAGCCCGACTGAAAAACTCGCGCCACGTCCTCGGCTTCGCCTCCGGGCGTGCGCGGAGGCGTTACTTGCCTGAATGGGAGTTCGGGCCGGGTGCCGGGGGCGGCTGGCCCTGCTCGGTCTGAGATTCGGCCTGCTGTTCGTCGGCGTCCTTGGCGTCGAACGCCCAGACGGTCTGATAGCCGGTCAGGAAGACGCGCTCGCCGTCGGAGATCACCGGGGTGAACCCGGCCGAGCCCCACTCGAACACCTTCTTGCCGGTCCCCGCGTCGACCCCGTAGGTCTTCTTCGTCTGGAAGCTCGAGGTGTAGACGGTCTTGCCGACCACGGTCGGCGTCCCCGGCACCACCCCGCCGACGTTGAACACCCAGCGCTTGTCGCCCGAGTCCGCGTCGAGCGCGTAGAGCTGATGGTCGTAGCTGCCGACGTAGACCGTCGCCGGCGTGCCGGGCACCTGCGCGGCGGCGGGTGAGCTGTAGATCGAGTTCGAGGTCGGAAAGTCCCAGGCGAGCTTGCCGCTGTCCTGGTCGAGCGCGTACACGGTGCCGTCGGTGCGCGCCTCGTATACGTGGCCGAAGGCGACCGACGGCGACGAATAGAAGCCGCCGTCGCCGCCCGGCGGCAATTTCGTCGTGTCGGTGCTCCAGCGCCGCTTCCCGGTCGATCCGTCGAGCGCCCAGACCGTGCCCTCGTAGTCGCCGACGTAGACGACGCCGTCATCGAACGAGGGGCTCGCCTTGACATCGTGGCCGAGCTCGACCTTCCAGTCCTGCTTGCCGGTCTGCGCGTCGAGCGCGTAGAAGCCGCCGTCGTCGGAGCCGAAGTAGACGCGGCCGTCGACCACCAGCGGCGAGGACTCGAGCTCCGAGTCGGCCTTGAACGTCCATTCGATCTTCGCGTCGCGCGGGTCGAGGGCGGTCAGGTTGCCGTCGACCTGGGCGAGGTAGAGGGTGCCGTCCGCGTAAGCGGGGCCGGTGACGTCGTTGCCGAGGTTCGCCTGGCGCAGCGTCTTGCCGGTCTCGGCGTCGACGACGAACACCTCGCCGGTCTTGTTGACGACGAAGACGAAGCCGTCCTCGAGCACCGGCGGGAACTCGATCAGCTGCTTGGCGAAGAACTGCCAGAGGAAGTGAAACGGCGGGTCGGGGGCGTCGGCGATGTAGTGCGTCCGCTGCTCGACCCGGCCGAAGTACGGCCAGTCGACCGTGTCCGTTCCGGTCTGCTCGCTGGTCGAGGTGGTCGTGTCGCCGCCGCCACAGCCCGCGACCGCGGTCCCAACGGCGATCAACAGAACCAGGGTGTGGCGGCGCATCGGCTCTACGCCGGGGTCGCGGCGGGCGCGGCCGCCAGCTGGCCGCACGCGGCGGCGATGTCGCGGCCGCGGGTCAGCCGCACCGTGGCCGGGATGCCGGCCCCGACCAGGGCGAAGCGGAAGGCCTCGATCGCTTCCGGGCTCGAGCCCTCGTACTCGCCGTCGGTCGGGTTGTAGGGGATCAGGTTGACCTTGAACGCCTCGCGCGGGGTCAGCGCCGCGGCCAGCGCCCGCGCCTGCCGGGGGCTGTCGTTGACCCCGGCGAGCATCAGGTATTCGACGTAGACCCGCTTGCCGCGGGCGGCCCGCCAGGCGCGGCACGCCTCGAGCACCTCGGCCAGCGGATAGCGGTCGTTGACCGGCATCAACGCCGAGCGCAGGTCGTCGTCGGGGGCATGCATCGAGAGCGCCAGGCGCACCCTCGGCCCGTCGGTCGCCATCCGCTCGATGCCCGGCACCCAGCCGACGGTCGAGACCGTGGTGTGCGAGGTCGCCACCCCGACCTCGGGCAGCCGCTCGCAGGCGTCGATCACCGCGTCGAAGTTCATCATCGGCTCCCCCATACCCATGAACACCGCCTGGTTCACCGCCTCGCCGCGGCGGAAGTGCAACGCCTGGTCGAGGATCTCGGAGGCGGTCAGGTTGCGGCCGAACCGCATCGCCCCGGTGGCGCAGAAGGTGCAGGTCAGCGGACAGCCGGACTGGCTCGACAGGCAGAGCGAGCGGCGGCCGTCTCGGTAGCGCATCACGACCGCCTCGACCGGGCGCCCGTCTGCGGTCTCGAACAGCGCCTTCTCGGTCCCGTCGACCGAGCGCGCGGTCCGCTGCACGGTCAGGGTCGAGAACGGCACCTCGCGCTCGAGCTCGGCGCGCAGGTCCAGGGGCAGGTTCGACATCTCCGCGTAGGAACCGGCGCCGCGCGCCGCCCACTCCCAGACCTGGCGGGCGCGGTAGGCGGGCAGGCCGCGCTGATCCAGGCGGCGTTCGAGCAGCTCGAGGTCCATCGCCTGGCGAGTGTGACAGCGTTCTCGGGATGGCCCGCGTCTACGTCACCAGACAGCTGCCCGGGACCGGACTCGAGCGGCTGCGCCGGGCACACGAGGTCGAGCTCTGGGGCGGCGACGGCGCGGTGGCGCCCGAGGCGCTGCGCGCCGGGGTCGCCGAGGCCGAGGGCCTGCTGGCGATGCTCACCGACAACCGGTCGACGCCGAGCTGATCGCGGCGGCCCCGCGGCTGCGGGTGATCTCCAACTGCGCGGTCGGGGTCGACAACATCGACCTGGGCGCGGCGACGGCGCGCTCGATCCCGGTCGGCCACACCCCCGAGGTGCTGACCGACTCGACCGCCGACCTCGCGGTCGCGCTGATGCTGGCCGCCTGCCGGCGGCTGCCCGAGGGCGAGCGGGTCGTGCGCGCCGGCGAGTGGGGCACCTGGGCGCCCGACTGGATGCTGGGGCGCGACCTGCACGGCGCCACGGTGGCCGTCGTCGGCGGCGGCGGGCGGATCGGCACCGCCGTCGGGCGCCGACTCGACGGCTTCGGTTGCCGGGTGCTGGCCGTCGGCCGCGGCGAGGGCGAGCTCGAGCGGGCGCTGGCCGAGGCCGACTTCGTCACGGTCCACGCGCCGCTTACCGACCAGACCCGGGGGCTGATCGGCGAACCACAGCTGCGGGCGATGAAGCCGACCGCCTACCTGGTCAACACCGCCCGAGGGCCGATCGTCGACACGGCGGCGCTCGAGCGGGCGCTGCGCGAGGGCTGGATCGCCGGGGCGGCGCTCGACGTCACCGACCCCGAGCCGCTGCCCGCCGATCACCCGCTGCTCGGCGCGCCCAACCTGCTCGTGGTCCCCCACGTCGGCTCGGCCACCCACGCGACCCGCGAGGCGATGGCCGACCTGGCGGTCGACAACCTGCTCGCCGGGCTCGCCGGCGAGCGGCTGCCGCGCTGCGCCAACCCCGAGGTCTACGGATAGGCGCCGCGGGTCAGGCCAGCGTCAGGATCAGCATCAGGGCCGCGGCGATGAAGTAGCCGGCGGTAAGGACGATCAGCCCGCGGCGGTCGGCGCGGGTCGCGGCGGCGACGTCGCCGGTCGCGTCGACCCACGAGTTGCGGACGATCACCGCCATCGTCAGGACGACGAACACGTAGCTGAGGATGTAGAGCTTGTCGAGCAGGATCAGGTAGTTGACGTCGGGCAGCCCCGAGTCGGCGGTCAGCTGCAGCGCGACCAGGGTCAGCAGCGCGGTGATCCCGATCCCGATCCGGCCCTCGACGTACTTGGGATGGACCGAGAGCGCCAGCGCCGCGGTCAGCGCGACGAGCAGCATCGGCAGCAGCAGCTTCAGCGAGTAGGTGCCCGCCGGCCTGGTCACCGGCAGCGCGATCACCGCCCGCGAGTAGGTCGCGTCGCCGGTCCGCGGGTCGCCGAAGTTGGTCGGGTACTGGTTGGAGACCACGTCGAGGCTCGGCTCGCCGATGTCCCAGCCGGGGATCGTGATGTCCTTGGAGACCGCGATCGGGTCGTGGTCCGGGACGTAGACGAGGTCGCGCTCGTCCTTGGTCTTGTCCTCGAGCGTCACCGTCAGGTCCTGGGTGTCGAACGGGTAGCGCTCCAGCGGCAGCTTGGCGTTGAACTTGCCCTGGACGTGGACGCTCGAGTACTGGGTGCCGTTCGGCAGCGTCTCGGGCTTGACGCCGGAGTACTGGCGGATGTGGCCCCAGAGCTCGAACGGGTTCAGGAACTCGAAGGTCCGCGACGGGTCGATCTGAGGGTCGTCCCACTTGAACCACAGGTAGATGTCGACCGCATAGGAGTGCGACTGCAGGTCGAGCTGCTGGATGTCGTTGATCAGCGCTCCCACCCGCACCACCTCGGGCCGATCGCCCGCCTGCCCGCCGGCGGGCTCGGAGCCCGATGCCTGCTCGGCGCCGGCCACCGGGGCCGCCTGGTCGCCGGCGCGCGCGGGCGCCACGGCCAGCGCCACGGCAGCGACCGTCAGCAGGACGCCCGTCGAGACACGCATCGGGCGATCTAACCACCGCCCTCGGCGGTCAAAACCGCGAGGCCGGGTCTAGATGCGGACGGTGGCGGGCGGGCTGGTGGGCGCGCGGACCAGGGCCCGGGCCTCGGCCCAGGTGAGCAGGTGCCCGGTCTCGGGGTCGATCACCTTCAGGCGCGGGCAGTGGAGGCTGTCGCGGATCGTCAGCACCGGGACGTCGGCAAAGACCTCGTTCTCGTCGTGGGCCGCCTGCAGGTTGTAGTTCGGGACCCGGGCGTTGAGGTGGTGGACGTGGTGAAGGCCGATATTGCCGCTGAAGAACTGCAGCGGCTGCGGCAGCTTCAGATACGAGCTGCCCTCGAGCGCGGCGTCGGTGTAGCTCCAGCGGTCGGTCGACTCCCAGTAGACGTCCTCGAACTGATGCTGGACGTAGAACAGCCAGACGCCCGCCATCCCCGCGAGATAGGCGGGCAGCACCTGGACGAGCAGGAAGCCCGGGATGCCGAACACCAGGCAGAGCGCGGTGACCGCCGCGGCCAGCGTCAGGTTGGTGAGGATGATGCTGTTGCGCAGCCGGCGGCGCTTGGTGCGCGAGCTGAGCCGGGGAGCGACCATCAGCGAGTAGAGCGGGCCGATCCCGAACATCACCAGCGGGTTGCGGAACAGCCGGTAGCCGAGCCGCTGCTGCCAGGGGCGCTCGTAGTACTCGGTCACCGTCCAGGTCGGGACGTCGCCCTGGCCGCGGCGGTCGAGGTCGCCGGCGGTGCCGTGGTGGACCGCGTGATCGAAGCGCCAGTTCTCGAACGGCTGCCAGACGAGCAGCGCGGTGAACCGGCCGACCCAGCGGTTGGCGCTCTTGCTGGCGAAGAACGAGCCGTGGCCGCAGTCGTGAAAGACGATGAAGGTGCGCAGCAGGAAGCCGCAGGCGGGGATCGCGAGCCCGAGCGTGAGCCAGATCGAGTCGCCGAGGGTGGCGTACATGAGCCCGGTCAGCAGCAGGTACGGGACCACCGAGGTCGCGAGGTCGAGCAGGCTGCGCCCCAGGTGCGCCTGCGCGTACGCGTCGATCTGATCGTTGGGTTCGCCGCTCATGCTCGTCCCGTACCTGTAACGCCGCCGGCAAAGCCGCCTGGCGACGCCGAGTAAGGCCATCGTAGGGCACCGGGCGGCCGCCTGTATTAGGGGCCCCTGATTTCTTCGGCATATAGCGTCCAATACGTGACCCAGCCGCTGCTCGCCGTCGACCTCCCCTCGATGCTGTACCGCGCCTTCTACGCGCTGCCGGACAAGATCAGGGGAACCGACGGCAAGCCGGTCAACGCGCTGCTCGGCTCGGCCAACCTGATCCTGCAGGCGGTCGACGAGCACGAGCCGCGGGCGGTGGCGCTCTGCCTGGGGCCGGACGCGGCCGCCTATCGGACCGAGCTCTACCCGCCCTACCACGCCGCCCGCCCGGAGATGCCCGAGGGCCTGGTCGGCCAGTGGGCCGACGCGCCGGCGTTCTTCGAGGCGTTCGGCTGGACCGTCGCCGACCACGACTCGCTCGAGGCCGACGACCTGCTCGGCTCCTACGCCCGGCTCGAGTCCGAGGCGGGCGGGCGGGCGCTGCTGATGACCGGTGACCGCGACATGTTCCAGTGCGCGTCGAAGCGGGTCACGGTGCTCTACGTGAGCACCGGCAAGGGCGCACAGCAGGTGACCCCGGAGGAGGTCGAGCGCCGCTACGGGATCCCCCCCGAGCTCGTCCCCGACTTCATCGCCCTGCGCGGCGATCCCTCCGACGGGCTCCCGGGCGCGAGGGGCGTCGGCGAGAAGACCGCCGCCGACCTGCTGCGCGCCCACGGCTCGCTCGAGGGTGTGCTCGAGGCGGCGATCGCCGAGACGCGGCCGAAGCTGCGTGCCGCGCTGCTCGGATCGCGCGACGAGCTGCTCGCCTTCAAGCGGATCGCAACGCTTCAGGACGCGGGCGTGAAGCGGCCGCGCGACAAGCGCACGAACCGCAAGGGCGCCGCCGCCGCGGCCCGAGAGCGGGGCATGAACCGGCTCGCAGACCGGCTCGACCCACCGCGCGACTGAGCCTCAGCCGACGAGCGCCGCGACCGCGTCCGGGACGCCCTGGGCGGCGGTCGGGAAGCGCGGCGACCAGCCGAGCTCGGCCTTGATCCGGGCGTTGGAGCTGCGCGCCGATCGCGTCGCCGCGGCCGCCGGGCCCGCGCCCGCGGCCAGGCGCGCGACCCAGGCGGGGATCCGCCGCGGAGCGCCGACCCCCGCCGCCTGGGCGGTCAGGGCGACGAAGTCGTAGTAGCGGATCGGCTCGTCGTCGGCGACGTGGTAGAGCGCGCCCGCGGGGGCACGCTCGGCCGCGTCCACACAGGCCGACGCCACGTCCTCCACCCGGACGACGTCCCACCAGTTGTCGCCGCGGCCGACGACGGCGAACCGGCCCGGGCCGCGCACCCGGTCGACGATCTCCTCGGCGTACCAGCCCCCGGCGCCGTAGACGTGGCTCGGGCGGATGATCACCGTGTCGAGCCCGGACTCGCGGACCAGCCGCTCGCCCTGCTGCTTCGAGCGCCCGTAGGCGGTCTCGACCGGCAGCTCGGAGGTCTCGTCGAGCAGCGCGCCGCGCGCATCGCCGGTGACCACCGTGGAGGTGAACAGGAAGCGCGGCCGCCCCGCCGCGGCGCATGCCTCGAGCAGGCGCCTGGTGCCGGCGACGTTGACCTCGTCGATCCGCGCGGCGTCACGCTGGCTCGCGATCTCGGCGGCCAGGTGGATCACGCACGCCGGCTCCGCGACGGCGACGGCGGCGGTGAGCGCCCCCGCGTCGGTCAGGTCGCCGGCGACCGGCTCGGTTGCGTCGGGCTCGGACCCGGGGCGGCGGACGAGGGCGGCGACGGCGTGGTCGCGCGTCAGCAACTCGGCGCAGACCGCCTTGCCCAAGAAGCCGCTCGCTCCGGTCACCAAGAACTTCACCGCCCGATCCTACGACTGATTAGGGTGGGCGGATGGCAATCGAGGGCACGGCCAGCATCGAGATCGAGGCGCCGATCGAAGAGGTGTTCGCGGTCGCCGCCGACGTCGAGGGCTCACCGCGCTGGCAGCCCGAGATCAAGGCCGCCGAATGCCTGGAGCGCGACGGGGACGGTCATCAGGTGCTGGTCAGGACCGAGACCGACGGCAAGGTCCGGACGCTGAACTCGACCCTTCGGTTCGGCTACGACGATCCCACCGGGATCACCTGGGAACAGACCGAGGGCGACCTGAAGTCGGTTCGCGGTAGCTGGGAACTGGAGGATCTGGGCGACGGCCGCACCCGTGCGACCTACTGGATGGAGGTCGATCTGGGGCGGATCCTGGGCATGGTGATCAGGGGTCCGCTGGTGGGCGTCCTGCGCGGGCAGCTGATCGAATCGATGCCCGGAAAGCTCAAGGGCTTCGTCGAGGGCTGATCGCACGCCTGCAGCCGGGCGTGCCAGCGCCTGGCTGGCGCTCATGTAACCGGCCACGTCAGCCGATACCTGGTGCGTGGACGGTCCACTCCATTCGCTGTTTCCGCTGATCAGCCGGCGGTTCCAGAGCTTTGCCGAGGCGTCCGACGCCTCGCTCGACGTGCTCGCCGAGCAGGTCCCGGGCGAGATCGTGCTCGGGCAGATCGAAGCGGGCGACGATCGCCTTCGGGTGCTCGACGTGCGCGGTGCTTCGACGATCGGGGTCGAGCGGGGCACGCTGCTGCCGCTGGCGCAGGTCAAGACCGCCGGCGGCCTGGGCCCAAACGCGAGCGCGCTGGAGGGGACGGCCGGGGTCGACGACCTCGACGCCACCCATCTGCGGTCGCTCGGGCTGGAGGAATGGATCGCGCTGCCGCTGGAGATGAGCGACGGGGCGATCGTCGGCATGGTGGCCGCCCTTTCGCACCGCCAGGGCGACTACCGCGCCGAGCACCTGGTCCTGCTCGGGCTCGCCGCCCGGATGCTGGCGTATGAGTGGGAGCGGGTCCAGACTCGCAACGAGCTTCGCAAGCTGAGCCATCAGGTTGGCGCTGCGACGCAGGCCGATGCGGAGACCGGCCTGCCAAGCCGCGACCGGTTCATCGACCTGCTCGATCGCGAGTGGAAGCTCGCCCGTCGCGGCACCGTCGATTCGATGGCCGTCTGCTTCCGTGTCTCGGCCGGTGACGAGGAGGCCGGCTCACCGCTCGCCGTGCTGGCGCTCAAGGACGCCGCCGAGGCGCTCGCCGGGTCGGTTCGCACCACCGACCAGATCGGGCGGATCGGTGCAATGGACCTGGGCGTGGCGATGATCGGCTGCCCGGACGAGGCCGGCGTGGAGGCCCTGGCGCAGCGCTTCGAACATGCGCTACGACGCGTCACGCACGGGCGCCCGGTCGAGATTTCAGTCGCCCATGGCTCCATCGCCCTGGCCGAAACCGACTCGGCCAAGGAAGCCCTCGAACACGCTCAGCGCGCGACCGGGAGCGAGACGGTCCCAGCCGCAAGCAGGAGCGGTCCTTGAGCCTCGAGCTCGACAGCTCGGCCGCGCCGAGGGGGCCGTTCGCGGAGGCGCCGGGGGTGACCATGCCCTCGGCCCCAGGGGGCCGCCCCGGCTTCCTCGGCGAGGTGATCGCCGAGCTCGGCTACGCCTCGCAGGAGGCCGTCGACGAGGCGGTCGAGCAGGGGCGCATGGGCGGCAAGGAGCCCGAGGCGATCCTGGTCGAGACCGGCGCGATCAGCGAGGAGCAGCTCGCCCGCGCGACCGCGGAGCGAGACGGCCTCCCGTACGTCGACCTGGCCGAGTTCCCGCTCGACGAGGGGGCTCAGCAGCTGATCGGCGCCGACATGGCGCGCCGCTACCGGGCGGCCCCGATCGGCTTCGACTTCGATGGGTCGCTGATCGTCGCGCTCACCGACCCGCTCGATGCGCTCGCCGTCTCCGACATCGGCGTGATCACGAAGAGCGAGGTGCTGCCGGCCGTGTCGACGCCGACCGCGATCGACGCGCTGGTGGCAACGTTGCTCACCCACGAGGTGCGGGTGGCGCCCGAGCCGCAGGAGGACGAACTGGACGCCGAGGTCCTCGATCCCGAGGAGTCCGGGACCTGGAAGCCCGAGCCGATCCCCGAGCCCGAGCTGGTCATCGAGCCGGAGCCCGCCCCCGAGCCGGAGCCGATCCCGAAGCCGGAGCCGATCCCGATCCCGGAGCCGGGCCGAGCCGGAGCCGGTGGCCGAGCCGGAGCCGATCCTCGAGGTGCCGCCGATTGCCGAGCCCGAGCCGGCCGCCGAGCGCGTGCCTCTCGAGCCGCTCCCCGAGATCGACGAGATCTTCGCCCCGATCCCGGACCCCGAGCCGGTCGCCGAGGCGCCCGCAGCGTTGGAGCCCGAGCCCCTGGTGGAGCAGGAGCCCGTCGTCGAGGTCGAGCCGGAGCCGGATCCGCGGCCTGAGCCCGAGGCCCCGGTCAACGCAGCCGCAGCGCTCGACGGCGCCTCGCCGGCGCTTCAGAGCCGGATCATGGACCTGGTCTCGGCGGCGCTCGACGATGTCGCCGTATCCGAGATCGAGCGGCTCGAGGCAGAGCTGGCCAACGAGCGCGGCTCACGGGTCGAGCTCGAGCGGACCCGCGAGGACGAGCGGGCAGCCCGCGAGCTGGCCGCGGTGGAGCTCGAGCAGGCGAACACTCAGATCGAGGAGCTCGGCGCGCGGGTCGACAAGCTGGAGCGCAAGACGCGCGAGCTGAAGGAGCAGCGCGACCGCTACAAGGCCGAGCGCGACGAGCTGCGCGCGGCCGTCGCCGAGGCGGAGTCCGCGAGCGAGCGGGAGCGGGAGCGCGCCGACGAGGCCGAGCGCCGTGTCCGCGAGCGGGTCGCGAAGGCAAGCGGATCGAGCGAGGAGCTGCAGCGCAGCCTCGCGGAGCTCGAGCATGCGATCTCCGGGGCCCGCCGGGCCGCCGACGAGGTCGCCAGCGCCCATCGCGAGCTCGGCGCGGACTGATTCCGGGAACGGGCGCCGGCCCAGCAGGCTGCGGCCCGCGAGCGACTCGTCGCGACTCTACGTCGATATCTTGGCCGCGGCCTCAGCGATGAGTTCGGGGCGGCGCCGCGGTCTTGAATTGCAGTCGTTCAATCCGAGCAGGAGGACCGAGAGATGGGCAAGCTGGTCGTTTCACAATTCATCACCGTCGACGGCGTGGTCGAGGACCCGGGCGGATCCGAGGGCTTCGAGCGCGGCGGCTGGGCGTTCGAGTTCGAGCGCGGCCCCGAGGGCGACCAGTTCAAGCTCGACGAGTTGATGGCCGCCGACGCGCTGCTGCTCGGCCGGATCACCTACGAGGGCTTCGCCGCCGCCTGGCCGGAGCGCGAGGGCGAGTTCGCCGACAAGTTCAACGAGATGCCCAAGTACGTGGTCTCGTCCACCCTCGCCGACCCGGATTGGAACAACACCACCGTGCTCGGCGACGACATCGCCGCCGAGGTTGAGCGGATCAAGGGCTCACACGACGGGGACGTCCTCGTCAACGGCAGCGTGCAACTGGTCGGCGCCCTGGTCGAGAGCGGGCTCGTCGACGAGTACCGGCTGATGGTCTTCCCCACCATCCTCGGGGCCGGCAAGCGGCTGTTCACCGACGCGAGCGCCGCCAGCAACCTGAAGTTGGCCGAGTCGAAGCCCGCGGGCGAGACAACGATCCTGGTCTACGAGCCCGCCGGCTGAGGGGCCGGGCATCAACATTTAGAGAGCCGGGAGGGGTTGTCGATCTCGCGTTTCCCGTTCGTCTAGTAAGAGACGAACCACAAAGGAGGAAGCGATGAAGTTCATGATCCTGATCCACCAGGGCACCACCCCGCTCCCGGGCACCCCGGAGTGGGAGGCGCTGTCCGCCGAGCAGCAACAGGGCGTCTACGCCGCCTACCAGGAGGTCAACCAGACGCCCGGGTTCACGCCCGGCGAGCGGATGTCGAGCCCGGATAAGGCGCGAACCGTCCGCGTAGCCGATGGCAAGGCGATGGTCACCGACGGCCCCTTCGCCGAGACCAAAGAGGCGCTCGGCGGGTACGCGTTCTTCGAGGGCGAGCTCGAGGCGGCGGCCGAGTTGGCGGCGAGGATCCCCGCCGCGAGCATGGGCGGCGCGGTCGAGGTGCGGCCGATCGAGGGCTAGATCCAGGACAGGCCGGGCCGCTAGCCGGCGAGCTGCCAGCGCTTGGGATCCGAACCGTCAACCTCGACCACCTCGCCGAGCAGGGCGAGGTGGTCGAGGTAGGCGAGCGCCAGCTGCAGGCCCCAGGGCGCCATCGCCGGGGTCGCGTCCGGTCCGACGACGGCGCCGATCAGCTCGAACGCGGTCTGCGGCCCGTCCGCGAGCCCGCCGCGAACCCGCTCGAGCGCGCCTGCGACCTCGACCCGGTTGCCGGCGACCTTCGCCGGCACGTCGCGAAACGGGCGGCCGTGGCCGGCGAGGCAGAGGGTGGTGTGCTCGAGCCGGTCGACCTCGTCGAGACCGCCGAGGAACTCACCGACCGGGTCGGGGGTGTGGCCGTAGTCGAAGAACAGCGAGATCCGGCCGAGCAGGTGGTCGCCGGAGATCAGCAGGCCGCTCTCGGGCTGGTACAGGGTTACGTGGGACGGCGCGTGGCCGGGCGTCTCGAGCACCTGCCAGCTGCCCAGGTCCGTCTCGACCTCGACCCCCGGGAGCAGCTCCCGGTCCGGTGGCACCGCCCGCGCGATCCCCGATCCGACGCCGCGGCGCGACTTCTCGTAGGCCTCCAGCCCGGCGGCGGGGACGCCGCTCTGGCGGGCGACCTCGATCCGCCGGTCGAGCGCCGCATCGGGGTCGTCGATCATCGCCCGCACGTGCCCCCACGCCGGATGGATCCAGAGCTCGCACCCGGCGCGATCGATGATCGGCCCGGCAAGCCCGTAGTGGTCCGAGTGCGAGTGCGTGCAGACGACCAGGCCGACGTCCTCGAGCCGGAAGCCGACCTGGGCCAACGCCAGTTCGAGCTGGCGCTGGCCGTCCTCGGTCGCCATCCCGGTGTCGAAGAGGACAATGCCCTCGCCCGCGCGGACCGCGAACGCGTTCACGTGCGGGACGCCGGGCCAGGGAAGCGGCAGGCGCAGCCTCCAGACGCCGTTCAGGACCCGCTCGCCGCGGCCGAGCTCGCGCTTGCGCCTCGATTGGCCCATCCCCGGGATGCTCGCACGGCCCGAGGCGGCGGTCGGTAACACTTGGCGCGTGAGCGAACGGGACGCCGACAACATCGCCAGGCTGCGCCGCGCCTACGCCGCGTTCAGCCGCGGCGATTTCGACGCGGCGATGGCGGAGGGCGTGCACCCGGAGATCGAGTACGTCCCCGGGACCGTCCAGTCGCCGATCGGTGGCGCCGACGCGCTGCGAGCGTGGATGGAGCCCGACGCGTTCGAGTCCCAGACGGTCGAGCTGCTCTCGATCGAGCCCGCCGGCCGGCGGATGCTGGTCCACCAGCGGGTGACCGCCCGCGGGACAAGCAGCGGAATCGAGCTCGACGTACGCACCTGGGCGGTGTGGGAGATGGATGACGACGGGCTGGCGATCAGGTTCGAGATCTTCCAGGAGACCGACGAGGCCGCCGCCCGACGGGCGGCTGGGCTCGACCCGGAGGCGGCGTGATCCGGCGCGCGGCGCCCTGGGTCGCGGTGCTGGCGATCGGCGCCGGCTGCGGCGCGTCGTCCTCGCCGGCGAGCCCGGCCCCGGAGCCGGCAACCACCATCAGTAGTGGCGAGCCTGACGCGGCGGCGGGCCAGCCGTCGCTGCTCTCCTCGCGCGAGCTTCACCGGGTCCTCGACGGGCTGCCGAAGGGGGTCGGGTTCGTGATCGCCCCGCTCGCCGCCGGCAAGATTCAGAGCCAGGCGCCGCCGAAGCGACCGCACGCCTGGTCGACGATCAAGCCGGTGATCGCGGCCGCGGTTTTGCGGGCACGCCGGGCCGGCGACCTCGGCGATGGCCGCACCCCGACGGCGCGCGAACGCAGCCTGATCGCGCGGGCGATCGAGAACTCCGACAACGAGGCGGCCGCCGCTCTGTTCGCCGAGCTCGGCTCGGTGCACCAGGCGAGCCAGGCGATGCAGCGGGTGCTGGTCGACGCCGGCGATAACCGGACCCACGTCAACGAGCGGCTGACGCGCCCCGGCTACTCGACCTACGGCCAGACCTCGTGGGCGCTCGGCTCCGAGGCGCGCTTCTACCGCGCGCTCGTCAACGGGTGCCTGCTGGGCACCAAGGACACCGACGTGATCACCCATGCGATGGCCCATGTGAGCTCGATCGGCGGCGCCGGATGGGGCCTGCCGGCGGCCGGCTTCGACCGGCTGCGGTTCAAGGCCGGCTGGGGTCCCGAGCGCGGCACCAGCGCCTACACCGCGCTGCAGTTCGGCGCCGTCGCCGGGGCGCGCTCCGACGGCTACGTGATCGGGATCGTCGCCGAGACCGGCGAAGCCGCGACCCAGGCCTACGGCGAGGTGACCGCGGTCGCCAAGCGGCTGCGCAGCGCGCTCGCCGATCGCCGGCGGATCAGCGGCCGACCCAGTTGCTGAGCGCTACTCGCTGCGGTGCGCGGCCGAGGCGCGCTTGTCCCCATCCCCCGCCGGCAGCGCCGCGTCGGAGGGATGGGTGGGGACGGCCGGGTTGTCGATCTCGCCGAGGCGCTCGATCAGGCGCTGCCACTGCTCGGGCTTGAGCATCGCCGAGAACTGCTCGGAGACGCTGCCCTCGCCGGGGCCGCCCTCGGCGTAATAGCCGACGTGGACGTGGTCGTCGTGGTCGGCCATCGCGAAGGTGTTGTCGGCGCCGAAGTAGTCCATCAGGCTGATGATCTGGTGGGGCTTCATCGCGCCCTGCAGCTGCAGCAGGTCGCGGACCAGGGCCTCGGAGATCGAGCCCGGGCCCTGGTGGCCCAAGACCGGGATCCCGTTGATCTGGGCGATGTCGACGGCGTCGCCGGTCGAGTGCTCAGAGACGTTGCCCGAGGTGGTCAGGATCGAGTGGCCGCACTTGAGCGAGGTGATCGTCAGGTCATAGCCGCGCGCGACCAGGTACTCGAGCATCGCCAGCACCCGGCGGTCGATCTGGCCGGTCTGGATGTCGGTGCGCCCGCAGGCATAGATCTCGAGGCTGGGGTCGTTTAGCACCCGCTCGATCAGCTGGGCCTTGCTCATCAGCAAGACCTGGCTCGCCGAGGCGGCGGAGTCGGCGAACGGGTCCTTGCCGGCGGCGCGATAGATCGCGGTCGCCTCCAACAGCTTCCAGCCGTCGAGGATCGGCTTCGGGTCGATCTTCGGCGCCCCGCGACCCGCCGGGCGGATCTCGAAGTGGACGTGGGGGGCGAGCGTGGTCGTCTTGGCGATCCGCCCCAAGACCGTGCCCGCGGTCACCTGAGAGCCCTTTTGCAGCGGGCGCAGCGCCATCTTTTCGGGGTCGAAGCGCATCACGTTGGCCAGATAGCCCTTGAACTGCTCATAGCCGGGCATCCGCTGGGCCAGGAGGCTGTCGAGCTGGCCCGAGAGCCCGGCGCGCCGTTGGTTTTCGCGGCGCTCGGGGTAGGCGTAAAGGCGGGCGCGGGTGTCCTCGGTGTTGGCGGGGGCGCCGGCGGCGGCCGAGGCGCCCGAGTCAGAGGCGCGGTCGGGCTTGGCCTTGGCGGGGTCGGCGGCGGTGTCTGGGGGCTGGCGCCCGGCGCTGGCGGGGCGCTCGGGGGCGCGGTCGGCGGCCGGGCTGACGAGCTTAAAGTCGCGCGCCGAGAGCTTGTCTTGCTTGGGCACCGGATAGGCGTCGGCCAGCGAGCCCAGCTCGGCGTAGGTGAAGCGGTTGCCGTAGGCGTCTTGCAAGACGATGTAGTCGCCGAGGCGCTTTGAGTGGCCGAGGTCGGTGATCTCGCCGTCGTTGACGGCGACCACCGGGGCGCCGGAGCGCGCGTAGATGTTGATCCCGCGCCGGGTCGCCGAGGACGAGATCACCTCGGCGGCGTTGCCGGCGGCGCGCTTGGAGGGCTTCGAGCGCTCAAGCGCGCGGCGCTCGGAGATGTCGTCGGCGTAGCGCGCGTTGGCGGCGACCGGGAAGTGCGCGCCCTCGGTCAGCCCGGTGAGCGAGCTGATCAGGCTGTCGGGGAGCTTTCCGTATTGGTTGGCGTAAAGGAGGACCTCGTCGACGTACCAGTCGGCGTGGTTGTAGGCGAAGATCGCGCCGCGCAGGTCGGACTGGCCGCCGGCGGCCTTCAGATAGCGCGCCGCGGCGCAGATCGCGTCGACGGGGTTGTAGGGGTCCTTGCGCCCGTCGGAGTTGGCGTCCACTCCGTAGGTCTGCCAGGTGGCGGGCATGAACTGCATCCAGCCCAGGGCGCCGGCGGTGGAGACGTTGAGGTTGGTCCCGAAGGCGGTCTCGATCCGGTTGATCGAGGCCAGCACCTGCCAGGGGATCCCGTACTCGGTCCCGCAGGCCTGATAGATCGGCAGCAGAAACGGCGGGATCGCGAACGAGTCGATGACGAAGTTGGGGACCCCGATCGGGGCGGCGCCGAAGTCGGCGATCGTCACCGTGGGGTTGGTGTCGGTGGGGGTGCCGTCGGGGTTTCGGTCGGCGTCGGGGTCGGCGGGGGCGCGGGTGCCGCCGGAGGCCTGGTCGGCGTCGGGGTGGTGGTGGCCGTGGCCGTGGGGCTCGCCGGGCTTGTGCTCGCCGCCAAGATGGACCTGGCCCGAACCGCGCCCGCCACCACCGGCGGGGCCGACCGTGCCGTGGTTGTCCCCGCTGCTCGGGGGCGGCTCAGGCGTCGTCGTCTCCGGCGTCGTCGTGCTCGGGGTCTCGGTGGTCGTCGCCGGCGGCGCGACGGTGGCGTCGGGCGCCTCATCGTTGTCGGTCGGGTCGGCGCAGTCGGGGTCGGAGAGATCGATCAGCTGGTCGCCATCGTCGTCGACGAGGTTCGCGCACTCGGTCACCGGCGTCGTCGTGGTCGTCGTCGAGCCCACGGGCGGAGCAGGGGGTTCGATTTGGGCCCCCGCGACGCCGGCCAGGACCACCACTCCGAGCAGGCTCAGCGCAAGGACGACCAGGGACCTGGCCTTCAAGTGGGTCCCCTGCGCGTCATCTGCACCTGCCCAAGCAGTCTCAGCCCGAGTGCCACCGTCTCTCCTCGTGCGTCCTGCTGACGGTCAATCACCTAAAACCTATTGCCTTGGCCGGGCATCGCGCAATCCGACCCGCGTTTCCAGGAGACTCCGGCCGATGATCGAGTCGACCGAGAACCCGCTCGAAGGGACCCGCGGGCGGATCAGCGTGCGCCACTGGCCCCACCCGGACCCGCGCTACATCGCCGTTCTCGTGCACGGTTACGGCGAGCACATCGGCCGCTACGAGCATGTCGCGGCCCGCCTGCACGAGCACGGAGCCGTGGTCTACGGGCCGGACCACTTCGGCCACGGCAGGTCCGAGGGCGAGCAGGCGCTGATCGCCGACGTCGACGAGCTCGCCGCCGACGTCGGCCTGGTGGCGGAGCGCGCCCGGACGACCGATCCCGGCCTGCCGCTGGTCGTGATCGGCCACTCGATGGGCGGCATCGTCGCGACCCGGTTCGCGCAGCTGCATCCCGATGACGTCGCCATCCTCGTCCTCTCCGGGCCGGCGATCGGCGGCAACCCCGAGATCGCCGCGGTCGCCGAGATGGACCCGATGCCCGAGATACCGATCGACCCCGCCGCCCTCTCGCGCGACCCCGCGGTCGGCGAGGCCTACGCGAGCGACCCGCTGGTCTGGCACGGGCCGTTCAAGCGCGAGACCCTGAAGGCGCTGATCTCCGCAATCGAGCGGATCGCCGACGGGCCCACCCTCGACGCCATCCCGATCCTCTGGATCCACGGCGAGGAGGACCCGATCGTGCCGCTGGTCCACACCCGCGAGCCGGTCGAGAGGCTGGCCGGGGGCGGCGAGCTCGAGGAGCACATCTATCCGGGCGCCCGCCACGAGATCTTCAACGAGACCAACCAGGACGAGGTCATCGGCGACGTGCTTGCGTTCGTCGACGCCAGGATGGACTGAGCGCCTCGTTCAGGCGGCCGGGCCGAGCGAGTCCTCGGGCGCCCAGACCGTGTGCGTGCCGCTCGCCAGCCGCTCCGGGAGCAGGACCCGGGCGATCGGGCCGGCCGCGACGTCGGCGGCGTCGAACACCTGGCACTCGGAGCCGTCGGTGTTCATGTCCATGACGAAGCTGAGCACGTAGCCGTCGTCCTCGCGGGTGGCGCCCGGGCGCGGCGCCATCGGCGACTCGCTCGCGAACACGCCGCGGTCGAAGCGCCACTCCTGGGTGGCGGCGGTCTCGACGTCGAAGCGCCGCAGGCCGTTGAACAGGAACCAGCCGGGCTCGGCGGTCATCGCGTAGGTGTAGCGGTAGGGCTTGCCGCCGTGGCCCGCGTTGATCATCCCGAACTCGATGTACTCGTCGTCGAGGAATCGCTCGGTGGTCTCCCCGGTGCGCAGGTTGAACCGCCAGCGGTGTGGGCGGGTCTGCAGCTCGTTGGTGTCGAGGTAGCGGGCGCTCACCTCGAATCCCTTGTCGCCGGGGTGCCGCGGGTCCGGGCGGCCCTGGTGGAAGCCGTCGAGGACGACCTCGTCGCCGTCCTCGTAAGCGTTGATCCAGTGCAGGACGTTGGTCGGCGAGGCCTCGAACCAGCGCACGTCGTCGGCGCCGCCCCGACGCGGGACGATCGCGAAGCGCGCCGGCATCTCGGGGTGCCAGCGATTGACGTAGAGGCCGCGCTCGAGCGCCTCGGGCTCCCAGAACAGCGGCAGGTCGTTGAGGACGACGAAGTTCTCCGTGAACGCCATGTCGTGGGGCATCCTCGGGCCCGGCAGCGGCACCGGCGCGTAGTGGACAAGCTCGCCGGCCGGGCTGACGACGCCGAAGTGCAGATACGGGTGCTCGGTCGAGTAGTTGAAGAACAGCATCTCGCCGGTCCGCTGGTCGACCTTCGGGTGCGAGCAGACGCCCCAGTCGGAGGGGAAGCCGCCGCCCCAGTCCTCGGGGCCGAACTGCTCCAACGTCCGCGGGTCCATCGCGTAGAGGTCACCGCAGAGGTAGAAGCTGGTCAGCGCCTTGCCGTTGTGGACCAGCACGTCGGTGCTCGAGGCGTCCTTGGAGCCGGCGCGCGCCCCCCACCCGGGCCGCAGCGACCTCGCCGGGCTCTCGGTCACCCCCGCCCACAGCGGCCCGCCCGCCTCGAGCTCGGCCTCGAACGCCTTCGTGCGCACGAACCGGTTGCGGTAATCGGCGCGGCCGTCGTGCAAGTGCAACGCGTGGACCATGCCGTCCCCGTCGAAGGGGTGGTAGCGCCCGAGCGAGTCGTGCAGCGGGTTCTCGGTGTTGCGCAGGTAGACGCCGTTGAGGTCGTCCGGGAGCTCCCCGATCACCTTCAGGTCGGTGGCGTCGTGCTCGGTCGCCTGCGGGCGCCACGGGCCCGTCCGGTACGGGTGAGCGTCGTCCGGGGGCAGCGTGGAGTCGAAGACCCTGGTCGCGATCGCGGGCATCGCCCGACCCTACCCGCCGGACCCGCTCGATGCCCGGTTCAGCGGGCCACCTTGAGGGTGGGGCGGTTTCCTCCCGGATAGCGGGCAAAAGCCGCCCCGCCGCGTCGGCGGCGCGTCAGTGTCCCCGAGCCGCTGCCCTCGGCAGCGCGGGCGTTTGAGCCGTCCGGCGTCGACGCAGGGAGCGGATCGCGGCGAGGCGGGTCGGCCAGGCCGGCGGTCGGACCTCGCCCTCGGCGCGCATTCGGCGAGCGCCTGGCTGGATCACCTTGGTCTGGCGGGCGACGAAGTGTGCGAGCGGAAGCATGGTCTGTCCTTTGGTCGTGGGTCGGAGGCGTGTGCGTGACTGGTAAACAAGCTACACCAGTCATGCATGACCTGTCAAGTCGAATTGCCGGTCATGCTTGCGATAGACTTCTGGATGGCATGAACGTCCAGGAGCTCGCGCGCCAGATCGAGTACAAGGTGGCCCCCGAGCCGCTGATCGCGGTCCAGGCGCTCGCCAACACGTTCTCCTTCGAGGACGGCGAGGAGCGGCTGCTCGATCCCACCACCGCCCGGGAGTGGCTGCTCGCCTCCGACCTCGCGACCAACTCGGTCATCGTCGGCGAACCGGAGTGGCGCCGGCTGGTCGAATTCCGGGAGCTGATCCGCGACCTGATCGATGCGAACCTCGACGGCGACCCGACGGCGGCGGCAAAGCAGCTGCGCACTCTGACCGAGGAGCATTCGGTCCAGGTTGCGGTCGGCGCCGACGGCCGCCTCGGCGTCGACCTGGCGCCGGTCGAATCGGTCGACGCCCTGATCTCGCAGATGGTCGGGATCGTCTTTCAGGCGCAGCTCGAGAGCGACTGGTCGCGGCTCAAGATCTGCGCCAGCGACGAGTGTCGGTGGGCGTTCTTCGACCGCTCGCGAAACCGCGGTGGTACCTGGTGCCAGATGGAGACCTGCGGCAACGCGCTCAAGAACCGGGCGTACCGGCAACGAAAGAGGGCGACGCGGTCCTGAGCTCAGCAGGGCGGTTTCGACTCCCGCCGCCCAGCAAGAACGGCGGGCGCCCCGAAGGGCGCCCGCCGTGGTCTGCGGGATGCGAACGGTTACGCGACAGCGCTTGGGTCGGCGTACTGAGTTCGGGACACGGGGAGGCGAACGCCCGCCGGAGCCTTCGCCGCCGCGCGCGACTTGATCATCCAGACGCCCAGCGAGGTGACGGCCAGGCCGATCGGGATCCCGAGGGGCGCGACCAGGGCGCTGAACCCGAGGACGCCGCCGATCACGATCGCAACGCAGATCGCCTTCGGAAAGGCGCGAGCCCGGAACGAGGCGATGCCGAACAGCGCCCAGCCGATTGCAAAGGACAGGTAGCTGGCAACTGCGCCGATCGCGATCACGGTCGTCGGATCGGTGTCGAGCGAGGCAGGCGCCGCATCGGCGAGCCACGGCACCGCGAACGTCTCGAACCAGAGGTCACCGCCGAGGAGCATGGTCCCGACGATGGCGGTGACGAACGCGATCACACCGAACCTGCCCGCCTTGTGAACGCCCCATCCGTAGGCGCCGATCAAAGCGACCATGAGCGCGCAGAAGCCAACCATGTAGACCCCGCCTGCAATCTGGTAGGCCGGGTCGGTCGAGGTGGCGACGTGCTCGTTGGGATCGAACGGCAGCATCATCAGCTGCGCGGCGACGATCAGGATGCCCGCCGCGAGTGACATCGGTCCGGCGAGCCGAGTGAGTGGTGAGGACAACATGTGAGTTCCTTTCTGCGGGTGGTGCGCCGGATCCGCGGCGCTTCTTGACCACCACACTCGCCGTCAGCGTCGAGTCCGACATCGGGAGCGGTCCCTGATCCAACCCCCTGAACCGCCGTCAGGGGGGCCTTCCCTGGCTCAGGGTGCGGCGATCCGCTCCTCGCGCTCCACCACTCGGGCGACCTCGATGCGCGAGCTGACCTCGAGCTTGAAGAAGATGTTCCGCAGGTGAGATTCGATCGTCTTCTCGCTCAGGAACAGATCGGCCGCGATCAGCTTGTTCGTCTTGCGGTCGCGCACGAGCTCGGCGACCTCGCGTTCGCGCGTCGAGAGCGAGGCGATGCCGGAATCCCCGGTCGCGACCGAGCCCCGCGTCTCGGCGCGCGCTCCAAGCTTGCGCAGCTCCCGGCGCGCGTCGTCGCGAGACCGCATCGCGCCGCACTCGCCGAGCGTGATCTCCGCGGCACGCAGCGTGGCAACCCCCTGCTCACGTTCGCCCGCCGCGACCTGAGCGCGCCCGGCGAGCGCCCGCGATCTCGCGGCCTCGACTCTCGCCCCCACCCGAGCGGCCTCGGCGGCCGACGCCAGCGCCAACTCCACCGCCTTGCGCGGATCATCCCCGGCAAGCGCCACCGCGGCCGATGCACGCAGGCCGAAGCCTCGATCCAGCGCCAGGCCGTCCCGGCCCGCCGCCTCCGCCGCAGTGGCATAGCGCACGGCCTCGTCCACGGCGCCCTCGGCGAGCGCCGAGCGAGTCAGCGCCTCGAGGTAACCCGACCGCCACAGTGGGATCAGCGGCAAGTCCCAGCCGCCCGCAAGATCGGCCAAGTCCGGCGAGGCGAGCGACTCGCCCATCTCGCGTCGCAGCACCGCGAGTCGCACCGCGGCCATTGTCGGGATCCGCCGGCCGGGCATGACCTCGACGCGCTCGACGCTCTCGTCGGCGTGCTGGCGCGCTCCCTCGACGTCGCCGGCGGCCAGTGCAACGTGACAGCACGCGGTCAGAACGCTGCACGTGACGTAGTCGTTGGCGGCGATGCGCGCAGTCTCCAACGCTTCCGTCGCCAGCTCGGTCGCGGCGGGCAACGAGCCCAGGAACATCTGTCCGAGGGCCTCGGCGGAAAGGAGCAAGGGCGCGAACCGATCCTGTCCCGTCCGCCGGGAGACGCGCATTCCTCGTGCCGCGTGCGAAACCGCGTCCTCAAAGCGCTGCAGGCCGAGGGCCGCCCAGGCAAGCCGGTTGACTCCGTCGAGCCGCTCGGCGAGGGCGTCATCGCTCAGGCTTCGCGCCAAGACCTCCGCCTCGTGGGCGCTCTCCTCAGCCTCCGCGAAGTGATTCGAAAGCGACTGGGCATGAGCGAGAAGCGCTAAGCCGGCAAACAGCAGGCCCTCGTCGTCGAGGGCTCGTGCGCCCTCGACCGCCCGGCCGGCGAGGTCGCACATCGGCTCGGTCTCCATCGTGAAAAAGGCGCCGGTGGCGAGGCCCATCAAGACCTCGACACCGGCATGCGAGCCGGGCGCCGGCAACGCATCGAGGGCCGCCTGCAGCCGCGCCTGTGCGTCTTCGTGGCGCCCGAGAAAATGCTCGCAGGCGGCGCACGCCGCGGTCAGGCGCAAACGCGCCGGCCGATCGCCGTCGGCGGTCATCGCGAGCGCCGCAAGCAGGCTCTCGCGGGCGGCCTCGAGGTCGCCGGTGGAACGCTGAGCCACCGCGAGCTTGGTCAGCAGCTCGAGCCTGCGCTGCTGCTCTTCCGTCGGAACAAGCCGCAGGGCCGCGGCGTACCAGCGCGCCGAGGCCTGGGGCGAGCGCGACTGCGATGCCGCAGCGGCCTCGGTCAGCGTTGCGATCGCCTCCGGGTCACCCTGGACCGCCGAGTACTCGACATGGTGAGCGCGCTCGACCGGTGCCGCGCCGCGCGCCTGCATCTCGGCAGCCGCTCGTCCGTGCGCGGACAGGCGCCAGCCGGCCTTCGCCGACTCGTAGACGGCGCGTCTGACCAAGGGGTGGCGAAATGCGAAGCGCCGCGGCACCGCGGTCGGGTGCAGGAGCTTGGCGTCCAGCAGCTCGTCGAGCGCATCGACCCCGGCGGCCGGATCGAGCTCGGCGACCGTGTATGCGAGCTCGGGCTCGAACCGATCACCGACTATCGCCGCCGCCTCGAGCAGCAGACGAGAATCCGCGCCGAGCGCGGCCAGCTCCTCCAGTAGCGCGGCGGCGACAAGGGGCGGCACGCCTGCACCCTTGGCGACATGATCGCCGCTCACGCTGCGAACCGGCGCCGCAGACTGGCCGAGCTGCAGGGTATAGAACGGATTGCCACCGCCTTGGGCATAGATCAGCTCGACCCGTTTGGAGTCCGGATCTTCGCCGATCAGCTCGGCGCACCCGGCAAGGTCGAGCGGCGCAAGGTCGATCAGGGTGAGCGCGGGGGCGGCGAGCGCGGTGGCGAGCGCCTCGGGCGCCATCCCGGCTCGGAACGAAAGAGTCAGCAGCACAGGCGCTGCGGGTGGGCGGCGAACCAGGGCGGCGATGAGATCGATCGAGGCGCGATCGGCCCAGTGCAGATCGTCGAGCAGGAGGACGACCGGCTTCCCGTCAGCGATCAGCCCCAGCAGGGTGCGGACGGCCTGGTGGACCCGATAGCGCTCGTCCGCAACCTCGCCCCCGGCGGCCGATGGGCCGTCCGAGAGCGACGGAAAAACGCCGGCGAGCCTGTCGAGCAGCTCGACGTCCCACTCCTCCAGGCGCCTCGGATCCCGCGATGCGAGATAGGAGTCGAGCGCGTCCGCCCACACGGCCAGAGGCAGATCGCGCTCGTACTCGGCCGCTGCCCCGTTGAGGACCAGATGACCGCGGCTATCGGCAAGCGCCCGCAGGTCGGCGAGCAGCCTCGTCTTGCCGATCCCGGGCTCTCCGTCGACGGCCACCGAGATCCCGTCCCCGTCAGCCAGCTCGTCGACAAGCCCGCCGAGCCGATCGAGCTCGGAGGTGCGGCCGACGGTCTGTGTGGGTCCGAGCGCCACCCCGAACGAGCATAAACCCGCCAATGCCCGATCCCGAGGCGGGCTGCCGGTCAGGGTCGCGATTCAGGGATCGCCCCTGATGTCAGGCATACGAGAGGTCGCGAAGCTACGGTCATGCCCACATATCTGCTTCATCACCGCCACCGTCCCGACGAATGCGAGGCCGCGTTCGCGGCCTGGCAGGGCTTCACCAGCTCGCTGCGCGGCTCTTCGGCGCTTTCGACCTGCCTCGAGGGAGGCCACGAGCTGTGGTGGAGGATCTCCGCGCATGACTCGTCCGCGGTCCTCGATCTGCTGCCGCTGTTCGTGGCGGAGCGGTCGAGCGTGACCCGGGTCCGCGAGGTTTCGATCCCATGAACGTCGGCGACGCTTCTCCGTCTCTATGAAGAAAGGGCCGCTCCCACGGGATTAGCGAACATGCGCGCTCGGCCGCCCCGTCCCCGGTTGACATCGCATGTACCACCGGCATAGCATCGACGTGAGTCTCGATCCCATGGAAGGGTTTTTCCCGCAGCGCTGTCGGTGCGGAGGCGGCGAGCCATGAACGCCGCCGTGCTGATCGGCGGGTTGCTGCTCGCCGCCGTGCTTGCGACCGCCGGGGTCGCCAAGCTGCTTGACCTGGAGGGGTCGCGACGTGCGGTGGCCGCCTTCGGGGTGCCGTCGCGGCTTGCCAAGCCGCTCGGCACGTTGCTGCCGGCAGCCGAGCTGGGCGCGGCCGCGCTGCTTGCCGCGGGTGCGCTATCGAGCGCCCTGACTCGGATCGGGGCACTCGCGGCACTACTTCTGCTCGCCGCCTTCTCGGCGGCGATCGCGGCGAACCTCCTTCGCGGCCGGGCTCCCGACTGCCACTGCTTCGGCCAGCTCCATTCAGCGCCCGCGGGCCTGGCGACGCTGGCTCGCAACGGTGTCCTGCTCGCGCTGGCGGCGTTTGTGGCCAGTGGCGGCGAGCCCCTTCCGACCGCGGTGGCTGGGGCAACGGCGCTGGCGCTGCTCGCTGTCGTGATCCTCCGTTCCCTAACCCAAGCCACCGAGCGCGATCAGCTGCCGAACGCGGAGGGCCTCGCCCCAGGCACCCCGGCCCCTGGGTTCCAGCTTCCGGACCTGGCAGGTCAGCTCCACACGCTCGACTCCCTGCGCGCGGGCGGGCGGCCGGTCCTCTTGCTGTTCAGCGACCCGAGCTGCGGCCCCTGCAGCGAGCTGGCTCCCGAGGTTGCCCGCTGGCAGCGCGACCATGCCGACGAGCTGACGGTCGCGGTTATCGAGCGCGACCGCGACGGCCGCGGCCCGACCGTCTGACGAGCACGGGCGCCGCAACATCCTCCTGCAGCGCCAGTCCGACGGTCGCCGATCTCTACCGCGCCCAGGGGACCCCGACCGCGGTCTTGATCGGACGCGACGGCGCGATCGCCAGTCCGGTGGCGGCCGGCGGCGATCAGATCGAGGCGCTCATGGCTCAGGCGGTGGATGGTCGCGAGCCGCGCTCGCCGACCACGGCACTCACGGTGCACCGCCGCCTCGTCCCCCCGCTTCGCCGCCGCGAGCTTCTCGTGCGCGGAGCCGGCGCCTGGGCGGCGGCGGGCGCGTTCCTCGCCTCGCCGCTGCGCGCGGCGGCGGCGCTGGTCCCGGGCGGCAAGCGCGCGGCCGAGCCTTGTGAGGACAGCTTCGATTGTCCGGAGCATGTCTTCATGCACTGCCGCAATGGGCGCTGTCTGTGCGAGCAGGGTTACACCAGGTGCGACCCGCAGGAGGCCACGGACCGCAAGTGCTTCGACCTGCAGACGAACAAAGACCATTGCGGGAGTTGCAATCACAGCTGCACGGGCGCCGACCACGACGTCTGCTGCGAGGGCGTATGCGGGGAGTTCGGCCACACTCGGTGCAACTGCGGCGGCGATACCTGCGGTGGCGAGCACGACATCTGCGCCACCCTTTCCGACGACCCCGACTCTCCCTTCTGCTTCCCCTGCGCCGACTTCGGCTGGCGGCGGTGCGGGAACGAGTGCGCCGATCCCGCGGTGCACCGCTGCTGCGGGGGCAGGCTCTACGCCATCGCGAGCCTGCCGCCGGGACAGTGGAAGTGCTGTGGGCCCGCGAGCCGCCGCCGGCTCGTCAACGTCAGCGAGAGCGAGAAGAGCTGCGGCCGATGCGATCGTCGTTGCGCCAGGGACGAGTTCTGCTTCGAGGGCCGGTGCAGAAGGAGCTGTCCGCGGGGCCTGAAGAAGTGCGGGAATACATGCATCGATCGAACGTCGGATCCCGGCAACTGCGGGGATTGCGGCCACAGGTGCTCGGGGCCGTTCGATACCGGGGAGTGCTGCAACGGCAAGTGCTGCGACATCAACGGCGACACGTGCTGCCCCGGGGGGTGCAAGAACACCTCTCTCGACGACGAGAACTGCGGCGGGTGCGGGAACGTGTGCAGACCGGGCGAGTTCTGCCGGTTCGGCGTCTGTACCTGCCCGCTGGGGAGTACCTGCGGTTGACATAGCCCCGGTCACGCATGGGCCGGACTGAGGAGGGTGGCCGAGGCGCGCGAGACCATCCCGTTTACGAGCGGGCCACGGCGGATTGGACCAATTTGTCTAGTCTTTGGTCAGTGCAGGCCGGGCCGACCGCTCAACGCGCCGAGCCCACGAGCGAGGCTCGATCGGCCGAGCATGGGCAAATGGGGCCGGACAGCGCGCGGGTCCTCGTTTCCTGTCGCGACCGTCCCGGAATCGTCGCCGCGATCTCGGGTTTCCTGTTCGCCGAGGGCGCGAACGTCATCACCTCGGATCAGTACTCGAGCGATCCTGAGGACGGGTCGTTCTTTCTGCGAATGAGCTTCCGACTGCCGGGCGTCTCCGAGCGGCGAGCCGAGCTCGAAGCTCAATTCGCCGTGATCGCCGACGAGTTCGAGATGGACTGGCGGTTCTCCTACGGCGCGGACATCCCGCGCATCGGACTGATGGTCTCCCGGCACGACCACTGTCTGATGGACCTGCTCTGGCGTTGGCAGCGAGGAGAGCTACCGGCCGAGATCAGCGTCGTGGTCTCCAACCACACAGATCTCGAGGAGGCAGTGCGCGGGTTCGGGATCCCATACCGGCACATCCCGGTCGACCGAAGCGACAAGCCAGCGGCCGAGGCCGCTGCTGTCGAGGCCCTAGCCGGAAACGACCTGGTGGTGCTGGCCCGCTACATGCAGATTTTGAGCGGCGAGTTCCTTGGCAGCCTCGGCTGCCCGGTGATCAACATCCACCACTCGTTCCTGCCGGCGTTCGCCGGCGCCGACCCCTACGCCCGCGCTCGCACTCGCGGCGTGAAGCTGATCGGCGCGACCGCCCACTACGTCACCGAGGAGCTCGACGCCGGGCCGATCGTCGAACAGGACGTCCTGCGGGTGAACCATCGGTACACCCCCGCAGATCTGGAGCGAGTCGGCCGCGACGTGGAGCGTGTGGTGCTCGCACGGGCAGTGCGCAGCCACCTCGACGACCGCGTGCTGGTCGACGGCGAGCGAACGATCGTCTTTTGAACCGACCTAGACGCCGCCGGTGAAGTCGGGCAGCGGCTACTTGGCGCTAGTCAGCCCACCAGTCGCGCTGGCCCTCGACGTCTTCGCGCGGAGCATCGCCGAGATTGGGCGCGCCGATGACGATGATCTCGAGGCCCTCCGGCCCGGCCTCGTAGCCTCGCCACGTACCGGGCGAAACGCGCACCGCGTCCCACTCGTTGAGCTCGACGATCTCGTCGTCGAGCTTCATCCGCCCGCTCCCGCGCAGGACCACGTACACCTCCTCCTGCTTCTTGTGCGTGTGGCCGTACGGAAAGCGATAGTCCGGGCGGAACGCGCTGGTAGCCCAGGCCGGATTGCTCGAGCTCGAGCGCGTCGGTCGCCAAGCGGAACTCCAGGTCCGGCGCGCCGTCGAACCCGGACCCGACGTCCTCCAGGTCCTCCTTGAGGTTCCTGCGCGTGAACGGCACGCTCGCAATCCTATGCGTGCCCTGGCTGGGGTCGCTAGGCGGCCCCGGACATCATCTCCAGCAGCCGATCGGCCTGCTCGCCGCCCGCGGCGGGGAGACCCGCTGGGTCGAGCATGCCGAGCTGAATGAGCACCGTCGCCTGGTCCCAGTAGATGTGCTCATAGGCGATCTTGTCGCCCTCGAAGCCCATGACGACGACCGTGGGCACACGCACCTTGCGGCCCGTGGGGGCGACGCCGGGAAGCATGAACGGCACCTCCGCGTCGTGGGTGAACTCGAGCACGAACTCGTCGATCACCCGGTTCTCGGACACCGTGCGCGCGATCGGGTGCAGGACCGCGTCCGCAGGCGTCTGGCCGATGAAGTGCTCGACGTAGAACTCGCGCACCGCCTCCCCTCCCGACGCCCCGATCAGCGATGGGACGTGCCAGACGTAGGGCTCAGCGACCATCGTCGCCATCGTCGCGTCGATGTCCTTGGTCTCGAACTCGCTCGCCACGTGCTCGTCGAAGACAGCTCCGAGGTCGGCTCCGGCGCTCATCTCACACCTCCAAGTCGTGTCGTGCCTGACATCCTCGCCGATGCCGCCGCACCTTTCCACCCGCGCGCGAGCACAGCGAGCGCCTACCCGAGCGGCTGATCCGGGCGATCGGAGGGGTGCGAAGGGACCGGCGGGGTCGACCACGACGACGACTTCGTAGCCGCCGGACTGGAGACGACCTCGCCCACCGACGCTGCCTTTACATCGCGAGAGTGGGTCCCACTGCGGCCGAGGATCTCGACCGGCTCGAACCAGCTATGCCAGATCGAGATCAACGTCTCCGAGCGCCCCGCCCATCGCCGAGCCGGCCGAGCCAAAGTCCAGCATGTAGTCGAGTAATCCTCGATACGGTCACGGCGTGGCGGAATGCTTCTGCGGCTGCGGTCGGAATGTGCGATTTGCGGACCGCGGTATGAGTGGGCGGGGCCACCGCACCGTCGAGTTACTCAAACAGCTTCGCGCCGCCCGGACCAAGGTTGAGAAGCAAGGGCCGCTCGCGGAGGGAGCCGACAACGCTCGTCTCCTTTCAGCGCTCGACTCGATGATCGAGCAGGGGGAGGAGTTCGAAGGGTTCTGGAGGGACGCTGTCCACGGTGACGCTCCATCACGGGCTGAGGTCCGTGAGACCAAGCGCGAGTGGCGCGCTTGGGCCGTCGTAGGGCGGGACGCAACGCGCGATCTGAGCGGCCCGAGCGGTTCCTAGCGGCCCGATCGCATCACGCCCCTCCCTCCGCTCCCCCGGCCGTGGGCTGCCCGTGGCCTAGGCGCGACGTAGGCGCGCTGAATCGACCGCTCGCCTCCCGGAAACGAGAAACCCAACCTGAGCTGGGCTTTCCTACAACGGGCCCGACAGGATTCGAACCTGTGACCTTCGGTTTCGTAGGTGATCGAGGGCATCGGCCCAAAACCGCAGACGTCTGCGGGTTCTGGGTAGCGATTGCCGGTTGCGGGATGGCCCGCGGGATGGTTTTGAGAGTTTTGAGACACCCAGAGCCCTGAAACGACGCTTGGGCGGCGGGACGCATGCGCGGTCACATGGCCGTGGAACCTCGGGTCCGAGCTAGTGTCGGACCATGCCGGAGCGGGAAACGATCGACTGGCGTCGGGAACTGCGCTCCCTGCTCGACCGAAGCAAGGGGGAGAACACGTGGGTCAGTGGGAAGATGGAGCTCGTCTTGAACTCGGGCGAAACGATCGAAGGCACCCTCGAACGGCTCGAGCATGACGCCGGCATCGCCGTGATGAGCACCCCCTCGGGCGAGCAGCGGGTAGAGATCAGCGAGGTCGTCGACGCCGAGCGATCAGGCCGGCGCGCTCGAGCACCTTGAAGTGCCGCGAGATCGCCGGTCCGCTAACGGGGAAGGGATCCGCGAGCTCGGTCACGGTCGCCTCGCCCTCAGCGAGCCGGGTCAGGATCGAGCGTCGCGTGGGATCGGCGAGGGCGGAGAAGATGAGGCTGAGCTGGTCGGTCGGCATATAACGAGTCCGTTATCTAATGGCCCCGTTAAATACGATCGGCCTTCAGAGGTCAAAAGTCGTCCGGGGGTATTAGCCGACCACCCCGCGAACTAATTGAGCGTATGTTCGTATGCCCAGTGGGTTTGCGCGGTACCGGCGTCGCGGGTGGCGCGGGGAAACAAGCGGCGCGAGGAAAGCCTGGATCTGGTGGACGAGGCCCTTAACTGCGCTAGAAGGACTATCAACCTGCGCTCTTAGGGCCCGCGGGCGTTGCGCGCCGCTCCGCCTCGACCTGGATCGCATCGAGCGACGACGCGACCGCAGCTTCCCATGGGGCAGCGACCCGGTCGGCCCACCATTCGCCGAGCCGCCAAAAGTCGGCGCCGAGTTCGCCGGAGTAGGTGAAGCTGGTTCCACCCGGCGCCTCGCGCAGCCGGTAGGTCTCGGCGACATATGGGACCGGGCCACGGACAAGTCGAAAGTTGATTTGCTCAGGACGCTCGAAGCGCACTGTCTCGAGTGTGCTCGTCGTCAGGCGCCCGACCTTGGTCAGATGCTCGGCCAGAACCATGTCCTGGCCGCGTTCCCAGACACGCAGCTTGTCGGCCATCGCGCGCGGTGTCCGGCCGAGATACGGCGCGGCAATCACGTCGAAGACGACTTCGGGCGAGGCAGCGAACGTGCGCGTGATCGGGCCGAGCGGGCGGACTCGCCGACCAATCCCGAGGTCGAGCGTCAGCGCACCGCGCACGTTCAAGACGTAGCCAGCCGCGACCACAACCAAAGGCGGAGTTAGGCGACGCAAGATCACAGCCCAGGCACGCTTGAATAATCCCAACCTCGAGATGTTTCCGCAATCAGAGGGCGAGCGCTGGACTGCCGAGGCGCTCAGCGAGCTACGCCGGCGTCGCTACACGCACGAGGCTTGGATTGCACTTGCCCAAGCGTCACTTGAACGTTCTGCAGCTGAGCGGCAACGGCGCCCGGCCCTTGCCCGACAGGCGCGAGGTTGGGGCCTCGGAGGGGCGCTCGCCTGGGTCGGCGCTTGCGTGGTCGGCCTCAAGAGGCGTGAGCTCGAGCTGCCCTGCATCCGAGGGCTCGTTTGGTGGATTGCGGTTTGGCGGATGCTCGACTCGGTGACCGGGCAGGGGCGCCCGAAGTTGATCAGGGTCGAGTGGATGCGGTTCTTCAGCATCGAGCGGTGCTTGACCAGGTGCAGGCGGAACCTCGCGAGCTCGCGCTCTTCGCGGACCGTCGGGTCCGGCAGCCAGATCGCCGGCACCAGGTCGCGCTGGGAAAGCACCGCCAACACCATCGAGTCGATGCGGTCCGTCTTGCAGGCCAGCGGCGCGAGGCCCTTGACCTTCTGGGCGTCGGCGATCTCGACCGACCAGCCCTCTTGCTCGAGCGTGTCGTGGACGATCCGCGCACCGGTCATCGACTCGATCACCGCGCAGACGGGCTGGCCGTGGACCTCCTCGATTCGGTGGGCCAGCGTTCTCAGCGAGCCGACGTCAGGCGGGACGACGAGCTGGTCGAGGTGCTCGCCTCTCTCGCTCAGCCGGCAAACGTCGATTTTCTTTCGACTTAGGTCGAGTCCAGCGTGCAACATGTGAAGCGGGCCTCCTTGGTGTGCCTCGGTTGGTGATCACGACTGAGCGTGTCACCGACGGGGGCCCTTCTTCATGGCAGTCCAAAGCGACACCGTCGAGGTCGACCGGAACAGCACCGCGATGGCTCCGGGGTTGACCGCCTGTGTGGCCGGAGGTACGGTCGCACCGTGTTGGGCCGGACGGCTGGCCCTAGGGAGAGGAGGCTCGGATGTCGGCGCGTTACCGCGATGGACTGCCACAGCTCGCTGGTGGCCTGTTTGTCACCGATGGCGGCCTCGAGACAACGCTGGTCTTCCACGAGGGCATCGACCTGCCCGAGTTCGCCGCCTACGATCTGCTTACCCGCCCGGGCGGTAGGGATCGACTGCGTCGGTACTACGCGCCCTACCTTCAGCTTGCCGGAGAGCAGCACGCCGGATTCGTCCTCGAAACCCCGACCTGGCGCGCGAGCGAGGTCTGGGGCGAGCGTATCGGCCACAATCGCGCCGATCTCGAGCGGCTCAATCGCGAGGCCGTCACCCTGATGGAGGAGCTTCGCGCCGAGGCCGAGGGCGATGGCGATGGCGGAATCGGTCCGATTGTGATCAGCGGCTGCATCGGCCCCCATGACGACGGCTACACCCCCTCGGTGCTCCTCGACGCCGCGGACGCTGGCGAGTACCACGCCGCCCAGATTGCCACCTTCGCGGACACGGCCGCAGACATGGTCTCGGCGATCACGATGACCTACGTCGAGGAGGCGATCGGTATCGCCCGCGCGGCGTCTGTGGCCGGGATTCCGGTGGCGGTCTCGTTTACCGTCGAGACCGACGGTCGGCTGCCGAGCGGCCAGGATCTCGGCGAGGCGATCGGAGAGGTCGATGCCGATTCCGACTCAGCGGTCGCCTACTTCATGGTCAACTGCGCCCACCCCACCCACTTCGCGGACGTGTTCGCCCAGCGGGCCGGATGGCATTCGCGCATTCGAGGGATCTGCGCCAACGCCTCGACTCTCAGCCACGCACAACTCGACGAAGCGACGGAGCTCGACGACGGCGACCCGGACGACCTCGCCGCGCGCTACCTCGACCTTCGTGGAAAGCTCCCCGAGCTCAGCGTGCTTGGCGGATGCTGTGGGACCGACCAGCGCCACGTGGGGGCGATCACCCGTGCGTGGGGCGAGTCGCGGGCCTAGGGGGGCTCCTGCGGCGGGACGGAGTCGCGTGTCGCCCAAGAACCAGCGTCCGCAAGTGCACGCTTTTCGTGGCGGTCTCAAACCACCGCCGCACCACCCACCAGAGTCAGCGACCCGCTGATCAACGAAGGAGGTGCGGTGATGCCGAAGGGCTACGCCATGGCCGAGGCCACAAAGGACGCGATCTGGGAGCTGCGAGCGCAGGGCCTGAGCGATCGCGAGGTCGGCCGGCGGCTCGGGCTGCCGCTGGGGAGCGTGAGTAACCACCTGGCGAGGACGGGAGGGATCCGGCCGAGGGCCCGCCGGCGCCCCGAGCGCTGCCTGACCGCGCGCAGAGCGCGAGGAGATCTCACGGGCGATCGCCCGCGGCCACTCGGCCCGCCAGATCGCCCGGGCCCTGGGGCGCTCCCACACGACGATCGCCCGTGAGATCGACCGCTGCGGTGGGCGGCGGGCCTACCGCGCCCACGCCGCCGAGCGCGAGGCCTGGCAGCGGGCGCGGCGTCCGCGACCGACCAAGCTAGAGCTCTGCGGTGTCTCCCACGAGACGATCTACCGCGCCCTTTACGTCCAGGCCCGAGGCACGCTCAAGCGCGAGCTCCACCAAGCACCTGCGAAGGGGCCGCTCGAGGCGATGCGCCCTCCATGCAAGGCGAAAGTGCTGCTTGCGGCAGGCGGCACGTGTGGAAATGATCACCCGTCCGCTGGTGAGCCCGGGGGCAGCGCAAGCCCGACCGGTCGGCGCGAAATACTCGTCGGCGTGGCCGGGCCGGCGCAAGTGCGAGAGGAAGTCGTCGGAGTAGTGCGCGGGGTCACGCCGACCCATGACCGACTGCGAACCCGCCTGGCGGTCATCGTCATGGCGACGGTCATGCTCGATGCCGTCGCGAGTGCGCTGATCTTCTTCTTCGAGCGCCACGCGGTGGGAACCGAGATCACCAACCTCGGTGACTCGATCTTCTGGACGAGCACCCAGCTGCTGACCGTCTCATCTCAGCTTCCGAATCCGATCTCGACACCGGCCCGCGTGCTCGACATCTTCCTGCAGGCCTACGCGATCTCGGTCGTGGCGGTGCTCGCCGGGTCGTTCGGAGCCTTCTTTCACCGCCGCGGCCTCGAGACCGATCCCTTGCTCCCGCCGTCCGAGAGCGGCGAGCGCTGATCGGCGAGAAGCCGCTCCAACCCTCGCCGGCCCGACCGCGAATCGCGATCGAAGCCAAGCGGCCGGTTGCTCGTCGAGCGAGCCGGCCGCTCCGCACCCGGATGTCCTATGGAAGGTGGGGCGTTCAGGTCGGAGCGCTCGGTCGTCCGCGATCGCGGTGCCCCATGACCCTGGCGCGGGCTCGCGGTGCGCGGGCTCGCGGTGTCGGTCCGAGCGCTCCGTTTGCCTCCCCGAGTCCGCGGATGGCGCCGTGGTATCGCCTCGCCCACTCGACTGCGCCGTCGCCGGTGCCCCGGCGGGCCGGGGTGGTTCCCGTCCTCGGTTGGTGTCGGCGCGATCGGGCCTCCGTGCCGCGCTGACTCCGGCGAGGCTCGCCGTTCGACGCGGACCCCGTGCTTGCGCCGAGTCGGAACACCTCGGTGGCAACGTCGGTGTCTCGATCGTGGCTGCTGACCATGTGGATCACTGGTCGGCGGGTGAGCCGCGCGACTAGCCGGCGGGCCTCGCCTCGGTAGGAGCTCTCGGTGAGCTTCCCGCGGCCCGCAACGGTGTCGTGCATTTGCGGCTTGGCCATCGCGAGGTTGAAGTCGGCGACGGCATCCACAAGGGCGCAATGGACTTCATCGTCGCTGACCTCCGTGTGACAGTCGGAGGGCCGCCTGCCGCTGTACAGCCACCAGAGCGTTGACATTGACGAGCTGATGGCGCTTTCCAGATCCGTTGCCTCATGTGTCTTCTCATCGACCAACATGATGGCTCGATTCTGTCCCTCGGCCTTCTGTGACCGTCGGGCGGGAGGGGCTCAGCGCCCGGCGTGCATCCATAATCGCCCCCGCACCTGAGGGCCGGGTAAGGATCTTGTTCCGGGGCTCCAGTTTGGTCTTGCCCAAGCCCAACAGAGCTGAGCCGCAGAGGTTCAGCACCAAGTAGGCGAGCGACTCCTGGCCCAGGTCGCCCAACTGCGACCAAGCGGGGCGAGCCGGAGGTATGCGCTTTCATGCAAAGCGATACATCCGGGGCCAGGTGCGGGATGGTCTGCGGGATGGTTTTCTCACGCCTAGCCGCGGCCGGGGCGCTGGATGAGGCGACGCGCGGGATGCCGCTCAGAGACGCCCAGAACCGCTTGAACAAGCGGCGTCTCGGCGAGATTCGGAAGCGGGCCCGACAGGATTCGAACCTGTGACCTTCGGTTTCGTAGACCGACGCTCTATCCGGCTGAGCTACGGGCCCGGGTGTCCGGTGGACGCCGGACGGTCGCTGAGTCTAGAGCGAGCGCGCCCGGTCAGCCGTCGGCCACGGCACCGGCGTACGTGCCCAGCGACCAGCGATTGCCGTCGCGGTCGGTGACCGTGATATCGCGCGAGCCGTAGTCCTGGTCAACCGGCTCGGTGACCTCGGCGCCCGCGGCCTTGGCGCGTTCGTAGGCGACGTCGGCGTCGGGGACGACGACGTAGACGGTGCTCTGCCCCGGCGGCGTCGCCCGCGAGCCGACACGCTCGTCGCCGCACATGAAGGTGCTCGATCCGATCCGCACCTCGCCGTGGACGATTCGCCCCTCGTCGTCCTCATAAGCGACGACGCGCTCCGCCCCGAGCGTCCGTTCGAGCCAGTCAATCGACGCCTTGGCGTCCTTGAAGGTGATGCAGGCGAACACGGTCTGGGCCATGCCCTCACCCTACGCCGCCGCGCCTTGGGGCGGCAATTCCTGTGCAGATTTGCGCCAACCCGCGTGCCGAAGTCGCCGGTTCGGCAAGCTTTGAGTCCTGCCATGCGACTCGTTGTCTCTTCGAAGCGCGGGCCCGCGGCGCTATGCGCCGTGTTCGCGGCCTGCCTGATCGCCGGCTCGGCGAGCGGCCAGGACCTCGAATCGCGGCTCAACGACACGCGCGACCACCTCGACCAGGTGCGTGAGCGCGAGGGCGAGCTGTCGACGACGATCCAGAAGTACGGGGATCAGATCGACCAGTTGATCAGCCAGATCTCCGTTCTGCAAAACCGCGTCGCCGTCGTCCAGGCCGAGCTCGCCAAGAAGCAGGCCGAGCTGCACCGCGACAAGGTCCGGCTCGACCAGCTGCGCACCAACCTGCACCGCTCCCTGAACGTGCTGCGCAACCGCCTGGTCGACATCTACCGGGCGGGCCAGCCGGACCTGCTCACCGTGGTCCTGGATTCGAGCGGCTTCGATGACCTGGTCGACCGTTACGAGTACCTGAAGCGGATCGAGGAGAACGACTCCGGCGTCGTCGGCCGGGTCCGCACGCTGCGCAACGACACGATCGTCACCGTCGACCGGGTGACCGCGGAGCGCAACGAGATCGCCGACCGCAAGGCCGAGCTCGAGCGCACCCAGGGCGAGCTCGAGAGCCGCCAGGCCGAGCTCGACACGGCCCGCGCCAACCAGCAGGCGGCGCTCGACAACGCGCAGGGGACCGAGCACGAGCTCGAGGGCGACATCTCGAAGATCCAGGACCGGATCGCCGCCCAGGTCGCGGCCGCCCAGCAGGCCGCCGGCGTCCCGTCGGCCCCGGCGGGCCCGTTCCGAGGCGAGAGCTCACAAGGCTTCATCTGGCCGGTCAACGGCCCGATCACTTCGCCGTTCTGTGAGCCGCGGCCCTGGGAGAGCTGTCACCCCGGCATCGACATCGCGGTTCCGAGCGGCACGCCGATCCACGCGGTGGCCAACGGCGTCGTCCTGTTCACCCAGCCCGAGGCCTCGAGCGGCGGCTACGGCAACTACACCTGCATCGACCACGGCAGCGGGATCTCCAGCTGCTACGCGCACCAGGCGAGCTTTTCCGTCTCGCAGGGCCAGGAGGTCTCCCAGGGCGACGTGATCGGGATCAGCGACTGCACCGGCCTCTGCTTCGGCCCCCACCTGCACTTCGAGGTCCGGATCAACGGCACGGTGACGGACCCGATGGCGTACCTGCCCTAGCTCGCGCGCCGAGCCGCGATCGCGGATACGATCGGCCCATGCCTGGCGACCCGACAGCCAACGAGGCGCTGATCAACCGCTTCTACGAGGCGTTCGCGCGTACCGACGGCGATGCGATGGCGGCCTGCTACGCCCCCGACGCCCACTTCCACGACCCCGTCTTCCAGGACCTGCACGGTGCCGAGGTCGGGGCGATGTGGCGGATGCTCTGCGGGCGGGCGACCGACCTGAAGATCGTGCACTCGCAGGTCACCGCCGACGCCGACAGCGGCTCGGCCCACTGGGATGCCGACTACACCTTCAACACCGGGCGCGCGGTCCACAACCCGATCGACGCCAGCTTCAAGTTCTCCAACGGGCTGATCGCCGACCATCGCGACGACTTCGACCTCTACGCGTGGGCGCGCCAGGCGCTGGGACCGATGGGGCTGCTGCTCGGCTGGTCGCCACCGGTCCAGGGCAAGATCCGCAGCCAGGCCAGGGAGGGTCTCGACGAGTTCATGGCCGGCGTCCAGGCCGCCCACGCCACCGAGTGAGCGAACGGCTCTCGGCCTCGGACATGTCCTCCCTGCTCGCCGAGCGGGGGCCGATCCACGTCCACGTCGGGGCGACGATCGTCGTCAACGGCAAGCCGCCCGACTTCGGCGAGCTGGTCGAGCACGTCGCCTCGCGCCTGCCGCTGATCCCGCGCTTTCGCCAGAAGATCACGTCGCCGGGGCCGATGGCGCTCTCGAACCCCGTCTGGGCCGACGACCCGTGCTTCGACATCGAGCGCCACGTGCGCCGGGTCGCATTGCCGAAGCCCGGCGGGCCGGCCGAGCTGCGCGAGCTGGTCGGCAGGGTGATGTCGGAGCCGCTCGACCTGACCCGGCCGCTGTGGCAGCTCTACCTGGTCGAGGGCCTGGACCGCAAGCGCCACGCCTACGTCAACAAGACCCACCATGCCCTCGTCGACGGGGTCGCCGCGGTCGACGTCGGCACGGTGATCCTCGACGGCAGCCCGGAGGGCTCGCAGGTCGAGGTCCCCGAGGAGCGCTGGGAGCCCGACGAGCCGAGCGCCGAGCTGCTCTTCGTCCGCGACGCCTCCGACCGCCTGCGCGCGCCACTGCGGGCGGCGAGCAAGGCGGCGCGCGGAGCGCTGACGATGCCGCGGTCGACCGCGGGGCGTGTGATGAGGACCGCCGAGGGGTTCGCGAAGCTGGCCGCCAGCGGGCCGACCGCGCCGCGCACCTTCCTCAACCAGGAGATCGGCCGCGACCGCCGGGTCGCCTTCGTCGACACCGGGCTCGACACGCTGAAGGGGATCCGCGGCGACTCGGGTGCCACGGTCAACGACGTCATCCTCTCGGTCGCCTCGGGCGGGCTGCGCCGCCTGTTCGAACGCCGCGGCATCGACCCGCCCCCGCACCTGGTCGGCCTCGTACCGATGAGCATCCGCCGCCCCGACGAGGATCTCGAGCTCGGCAACCGGATCGCCACCCTGCTGGTCAAGCTGCCGGTCGGCGAGGCCGATGCCGACGCCCGGCTGGCGCAGGTGCACGCCGAGACGACGCGGGTGAAGGCGTCGGAGCAGGCCGCCGCAGCCTCGCTGATCATCGAGGCCACCGGCTGGACGCCGCCGACGATCAACCGGGTGCTGGCGGGCGCGATGTCGCGGCCGCTGGCCTTCAACCTGGTCGTCTCCAACGTCCCCGGTCCGCAGCTGCCGCTCTACCTGATGGGCCGCAAGCTCGAGGCGATCTATCCGTTCGTGCCGCTTTCGCCGCAGAACCACGCCCTCTCGATCGGCGTGCTCAGCTACGACGGGCGGGTCTTCTTCGGCCTCGCCGCCGACCGCGACCTGGTCGCCGACCTCGACGAGTTCGCCGCCGACCTGCGGGCGGCGCTCGCCGAGCAGGGCGCCGAGTCCTAGGCGCTCAGGCCGAGCGCACGTGCTCGCAGCCGCGGACGCGGTCGGCGCGGTCGACGCGCGCCGCGTCCTTGCCCGGCCCACAGCGGACGGTCTCGGCGCGGTGGTTGCGCGCCAGCACCCGGTCGCGCCCCGGCCCGGCGTCGTAGGCGTTCGCGCCCGGTCCACCGTCGAGCAGGTCGCGTCCCGCGCCGCCGGTGAGCCGGTCGAAACCCTCCTCGCCGAGCAGCCGATCGCCGCCGCTCCCGCCGATCAGGCAGTCGTGGCCAGCGCGGCCGTGGACCCGGTCGGCGCCGCCGAGGGCGAAGATCAGGTCGCCAGCCGCTGCGCCGTCGAGCAAGTCGGGCCCGGCGGTGCCGCGTTGCTCGGCGGCACAGCCGCCACCGTGCAGCGGCTCGTCGGGGTCGGCGCCCGAGCCACCACCGCCGCCTCCGTTGCCGCCGCCGCCGGGGCCACCGCCGCCCCCGGGGCCGCCCCGCTCCTTGGCGGGCACGAGCACCTCGGCCCCGCTCGCGACCACGGTGTCGGAGCCGTGCAGGCTGGGGTACTCGAAGCAGGAGATCGTCAGCACGGGGGTGAACGGTTGATCCCGGTCGGTGCGCGTGACCGGCTGGGTGGCCTGGCCCGGTGCTCCGAAGATCCCTCCAAGGTAGATCTCGGTGCCAAGGTCGGGCCGCAGCAGGGAAAGGCTGCCGGTGAAGTTGGCGGCACCGGGCGCGGCACCGACGCAGTCGGCGCTCCAGGTCACCCTGATGACCGCTGAGCCCGGCTTCAGCTTTGTCAGCGCCCCGCCGACCTGCGCCGTGATGCTGACGTGGTCGGCGAGCGCCGTCGCGGGCCAGCAAAGCAGAGCGATGGACGACCCGAGGAGCAGCTTGATCAGCGGCGAGCGCACCGTTCCACCATAGGATCGAAAGGTCGGGCGCTCAAGCCCGGATGAACACCGGCGTGCCGAGTGGCACCGTGTGCACCAGCTTGGCGACGTTCGAGTCGGCGGCACGGACGCAGCCGTGCGAGGCGGCTACCCCGAGCGGCCCGGTGGTCCCGTGGATCGCGATTCGCCGGCCCCCGAGCCAGCCCGACGGCAGGTTGGGCTGTGTGGCCGAGAGGGCCAGCGCGCAGCAGCCGTAGGCGGCCGAATCGAGGTCGATGAACGTGTCGGTGACCGCGAAGCGCCCGGTCGGCGTGCTCGACGATGCCGCCCCGACCGTGACCGGGAAGCGCAGCTTCGGCCGCTCGCCCGCCAGCAGCTCCGCCTGGCGCTCGGACAGGTCGACGACGATCGAATAGCGCGTCCAGCCGCCCTCGATCCGGGCGGGGTCGAGCTTGATCCAGCCGAGGGTGCCGTTGGGCAACATCGCGGTGCTCACCCCGGCCCAGTCGCCCTTCTGGTCGGCCACTCCGAAGACGCTCGGCGAGCCGAACTCGGTCTTGCGCCCGATCGCCGCCACCTTCTCTCCCCCGCCCGGCTCGGTCCGCATCTCGACCCGCTCGCCGGCTCGCACCCAGATCACGGGGAAGGCGTCGGGCGGGGTGTCGAGCCTCAGCACCGGTGACGCCTGCGGCTCCTCCGCGGGGGCCGGCGGCGCCGCGGTCGGGGTCGCCTCGACCTCGCTCGGGTCGGTCTGCGGCGTGACCGCGGTGGTGGTCGACGCGGTCGTGGTCGCGGGGGTCGTGGCCGCCGCGGCGCCGGTCTGGATCGTGATCGTCGGCGCCTGCGCGCTCTCGGAGCCGCAGCCGGCGGCCAGCCAGCTCAACGCGGCAAGCGCCAGGCAGGCGGCTTTCCCCCGGGCAGCGAGCGGCACGCCCATGAAGCTACTCCGTGGGGCTCGCCGATTTCAGCTCAGCGGCACGGCAACGATCAGCCCGGCGAATCGCCCTCGGCGACCAGCAGCTCGGGCGCCAGCTCAGCCGGGGTCCGGTGGCCGCTGAGCCCGATCGTCAGGTCGAGCTCGGCGAGCACGGAGCGCAGCACGGCCAGCGCGCCGGCCTCGCCGCCGAGCGCCAACCCCCATATATATGGACGACCCAGGAGGACGGCGTCGGCGCCCAGCGCCAGCGCCTTGAACACATCGCCGCCGGAGCGCACGCCGCTGTCGAGGAGCACCGCGAGATCGTCGCCGACCGCGTCGGCGACCGCCGGCAGCGCGTCGAGCGAGGCGATCTCGCCGTCGACCTGGCGGCCGCCGTGGTTGGAGACGATCACCCCGTCGACCTCGCGCTCGCGGGCGGCGACCGCGTCCCCGGGATGGAGGACACCCTTGATCAGGATCGGCAACTCGGTCTCGGCGCGCAGAAACTCGACGTCGTCCCAGTTCAGCTGCGGGTTCGAGAACTGGGCGATGAACTGGCCGATCGCCGCCTGCGGGTCCTCGTCGGGGTGCTTGTCGAGCAGCGCGCCGAAGACCGGATCGGAGATGTAGTTGGCGAGCCCGATGCCGGCCAGCTGCGGCATCCAGGCAGCCTGCAGATCGCGCGGTTTCCAGCCCTGCAGGAAGCTGTCGACCGTGAGCACGATCGCCTCGTAGCCGGCCCGCTCGGCGCGCCCGACCAGGCTCGAGGCAAATTCGCGGCTGCGCGGCAGATAGAGCTGGAACCACTTCGGCCCGGCGGCCGCCGCGGCGACCTCCTCGAGCGCAAAGGAGGAGACGGTGCTGAGCACCATCGGCAGTCCGAGCGCCGCGGCGGCTCGGGCGACCGCGAGCTCGCCGTCGGGGTGGACGATCGACTGCACCCCGATCGGCGCCAGCATTACCGGCGCCGGCATCTTGGTGCCGAGGACGGTGATGCTGAGGTCGCGCTCGGAGACGTCGCGCAGCATCCGCGGCACGATCCGCCGGCGGCGAAAGGCGTCGAGGTTGGCTCGCATCGTGTCCTCGTGCCCGGCGCCGCCGAAGACGTACCCGAGCGTCCCCGGATCGTCGATGGCCTCGGCGACCAGCCGCTCGACCTCGACGAGCGAGACCGGATGCTCCGGCGTCGTCCCGCCCATGCCGCCGAGGAAGATCTCGGCCTGATAGCCGGCGAACGGGGGGCCGTGAGCGGGGGGATCGGACATCGGGCCGCAGCCTATTGCGGCGGCTACCCGACGCGCCAGCGGAGAGGGCGGGATTCGAACCCGCGAGAGAGCTTGCGCCCCCTACTCGCTTAGCAGGCGAGTGCCTTCAGCCACTCGGCCACCTCTCCTGGGGGAACTGGCCTCAGTCTAGATACGCTCGCCGGCGCCGTGAGCCCGGATCCCGAAATCGACCGCGAGGCGCTGAAGGCGCGCTACGACTCGCTGTTCTCGGGGGTTGCGCCCCCGTTCGCGTTCGTCGACCTTGATGCGATGGGCCGCAACGCGCGGGCGATGCTCGGCCAGGCGGACGGGCTGCCGATCCGCGTCGCCTCGAAGTCGGTGCGCTCGACGGCGCTGCTGCGGCGGATCCTCGAACTCGATCCCGGCTTTCGCGGCGTGCTCGCGTTCACGGCGCCGGAGGCGCTCTATCTCGTCCGAACAGGGATTCGACGACCTGGTCGTCGCCTACCCGACCGTCGACCGGGCGGCGATCGCCGCGGTGGCCAGGCTGACGGGCGCCGATCCCCAGCGCGCGCCCGTGTTGATGGTCGACGATCGACCGCACCTGGACCTGATCGAGGGCGCGATCGGCGGCGGCCCGTCGCGGGTTCGCGTCTGCCTCGACGTCGACGTCGGCTGGTGGCCGCTGGGAGGGCGGATCGCGCGCATCGGCACCAAACGCTCGCCGATCCACGACCCGGCGCGGGCGGCGCGCATGGCGGCCGAGATCGCCGAGCGCCCGGGGACCGAGCTCGCCGGGCTGATGGCCTACGAGGGCCAGATCGCCGGCGTCGGCGACCGGATCCCGGGCAAGCCGCTGCGCAGCGTCTCGATCCGGTTCATGCAGTCGCGGTCGGAGGCCGACATCCGCCGCCGGCTGCCGCGGATCGTCGAGGCGGTCCGCGGGGCCTTGCGCGACCACGACCAGGAGCTCGGCTTCGTCAATGGCGGCGGCACCGGCAGCCTGGCTCGCACGGCGGGCGCCGGGATCGTCACCGAGCTGACCGCCGGGTCGGGCTTCTACGCCCCGCACCTGTTCGACAACTACCGCTCGCTGGACCTCGAGCCGGCGGCGTTCTTCGCCCTACCGGTCGTCCGCCGGCCGGTCGGCGGCGTCGCCACCCTGCTCGGCGGCGGCTACCTGGCCTCCGGAAGCGGCGGGCGCGACCGGCTGCCGGAGCCGTACCTGCCCGGCGGCCTGCGCTTCGACCGCGAGGAGGGCGCCGGCGAGGTCCAGACCCCGGTCACCGGCGCCGCCGCCTACAAGCTGCGGGTCGGCGACCGCGTCTACCTGCGCCACGCGAAGGCGGGCGAGCTCTGCGAGCGCTTCGACTCGCTCTACCTGGTCGAGGGCGAGCGGATCGTCGACCAGGTGCCGACCTACCGCGGCGAGGGCAAGGCGTTCCTGTAGGAGTGGGTGAGCGCATCTAGGCGTCGAGCACAGTTCGCACGTACCCGTTCGCGAACCGCCCCTCCGGGTCGAGCCTGGCGCGGAGCTTCTGGAACTCCTGCCAGCGCGGGTAGCGCGGCGCCAGCGTCTCGGCGGTCTGGAAGTGGCGCTTGCCCCAGTGGGGGCGGCCGCCGTAGGAGTCCATGATCTCCTCGACCCCGCGGAAGTACGGCTCCCAGTTGAGCTTGCGGTCCTGGTGCACGGCGATGTAGCAGACGTCGCGGGCGTGGGCGGCGCTGAGGATGACGTCGTCGGAGGCCGCGAAGCGGACCTCGATCGGGAACGCGACCCGGTGCTCAGGGCGGGCGGCGAGATGAAGCACCCGGCGCACCGCTTCAGCCGCGTGCTCGCGCGGGATCCCGTACTCCATCTCCGTGAACCTGATCCGCCGCTCGGAGGCGAACACCCGGTGGCTGGCATCGACCTTGGTCGAGCGCCCGGTGCCGGCGGAGGCCGTCCGCGCCAACCGCGGCACCTGCGAGGGGAACCGGCGCGCGGCGAGCACGAACGCCTGCCCGACCCAGTTCTCGACCATCACCTCCTGCGCGTATGCCGAGGCCCGCGAGCGCGGCTGCGGTGGGCTGTCACAGCGGCGACTCTCGCGACACAGCGCCGTCTTCGTGTGCGGGAAGACGAAGAACTCGAAGTGGTCGGCGTCGGCGATGAGCTCGTCGAGGCTGGCGAGGGTCTCGTCCAGCGGCCGCGGGCTGTCGACCCGCTCCAGCGTGAACGATGGGACGGCGCGGATCGTCGCCGCGTAGATGATCCCGAGCGCGCCGAGCCCGATCCGGGCGGCGCTCAGGTCCCCGGGGTCGGCGGCGCCGATCTCGAGCGCGCTGCCGTCGGCGAGCACCATCTCGACCGCGTCGATCTGGGCAGAGATGCTGCGGTAGCCAGCACCGGTCCCGTGGGTTCCGGTGGCGATCGCTCCGGCGAGCGTCTGGCGGTCGATGTCGCCGAGGTTCTCGAACGCGAGCCCGAGCTCGTCGAGGCGGCGGTTGAGGTCGCGCAGGACGATCCCGGCCTCGACCTTGACCAGGCCGGCCTCGCGGTCGACGGCCAGCACCCGATCGAGGCGGTCGCAGCGGATCATCACCCCGTCGGTGAGCGCGATCGGCGTGAACGAATGGCCCGATCCCGAGGCGCGGACCTCGAGCCCGCGCTCGGCCGCCCGGCCGATCACCTCGGCCAGCTGCTCGCGGTTTTGCGGGCAGGCGATCTCGACCGGCGAACACTGCTGGTCGCCCGCCCAGTTGCTCCACCGCGCCGCCATCGCCGGGAGCGTATTCGTCAGACTCAGGTGACCCCGGAGGGGTGGCAGAGCGGTTGAATGCGGCAGCCTTGAAAGCTGTTGACCGGGTTCGCTCGGTCCGTGGGTTCGAATCCCACCCCCTCCGCTGAAGTCCCGGGCGGACCGCATCGCCACGGGGGGCGAACGTCCCGCACTGAGGCCTATACACCGGTATGTGGGACGTTCGCATCGCTGAGGTCGCTGGACGGCAGTTCAATCGCATCTCGCGCGCGCAGCTCAGGTCGCTTGGCATCAGCGATGCGGGCATCGCCCATCGAGTCGCGGCCGGCCGCCTGGTCTACGTGGAGGAGGGGGTCTTGGCGGTCGCACCCGTACTCGCTGACGATTGGGGCCGATGGATGGGAGCAACGCTGACCGCCCCGGGCAGCGTGCTCAGCCACGTGAGTGCGGCGGCCGCGTGGGGGGTCTGGTCGCTGCCCCGGAACTTTGAGATCGTCACCCGACCCGGCAGCGGCGGTCCTCGTCGCCACGGAGGCGTACTCGCGCATCGCAGCTCAACCCTGGTCGGAGCGACCGCGGAGCTGCGGGGAATCCCGATTACCGCGGTGCCACGAACGCTCCTGGATCTGGCGTGCTTTGTCGGTGACCGCGGCCTGGCTCGAGCGTTGCGCGAATCGGTCCGACTCGAACTGGTGACACTGGACGAGCTCGGCGAGGCATTGGGTCGGTTTCGGCGGCGAAGAGGGTCGCGCCGCTTGGCCGACGCCGTGAGCCGATATAGCGGGCTGCCGCTCGAGCGAGCGCGGAGCGGCGCCGAGGTTCGCGCGATGGAAGTACTTCGCGGCGCTCGCGAAGAGGGTCGCGCCGCTTGGCCAACGCCTTGAGCCGATATAGCGGGCTGCCGCTCGAGCGAGCACGGAGCGGCGCCGAGGTTCGGGCGATGGAAGTACTTCGCGGCGCTCATCGCCCGCTGCCGCGGCTCAATGCGCGGGTCGCCGGGGAAGAAGCGGATCTCAGCTGGGCGAGGTGCCGGCTGATCATCGAGGTCGATGGCGGCCCGTTTCACCTCGACCGCGGCGAGGATGCGCGCAAGCAGCGCACCTGGGAACGCGCCGGCTGGACCGTCCGCCGCTTGCCCTCCGACGACGTGTACGAGCGCCCCGACCTCCTCCTTGCCGTCGCCCCATCGACGAACGTCCCGGAGCATCCCGCATAGCCGTCGATGCGGGACGTTCATCGGGTGGGGGGTGATAGAACTGCCGGGTGGATCGAGGGGGACTCCTGAAGCGTGTCGGCGTGGCTGCGGTGGTGGTCGCGCTCACAGCCGCGGCTCCGGCCGCGGCGAGTTCGATCGACCGCAAGCTCGAGAACGCCCTCGACCGGATCGTCGCCACGCCGCACGGGCCACCGGGGCTCTCCGTGCTGATGCGGACCGGCCACGGGCGCGAGTTCATCACCCGCGGCACCGCGAACGTGAAGACCGGGCGCCGGCCGACGCCGCGTGACCACTACCGGATCGCGAGCATGGCGAAGGCGTTCAACGGCGCGGTCGCGTTGGCGCTGGTCGACGGTGGCGTGATCTCGCTCGACGACACGGTCGGCGAGTGGCTTCCGGGCGTGCTGCCGAATGCCGACGCCGTCACCGTCGGCCAGGCCCTGCACCACACCGGCGGACTGCCCGACTACATCCGCAGCAAGGCCTTCATCGACCGCTTCCAGGCCGACCCAACCGCCTACTTCTCGCCCATGGACCTGGTCGGCTTCGTCCGCGACGACCCGCTCGACTTCCCGCCCGGCTCCAAGTACCACTACTCCGACACCGACAACGTCGTCGTCGGCCTGATCGCCGAGCGCGCCACCGGCCGCTCCTACGAGGCGCTTCTGCGGCGCTACGTCTACCGGCCGCTCGGGCTCGAAGAGACCAGCCTGCCGCGGAACGTGAAGCTGCCGAAGCCGTTCATGCACGGCTACGACATCGACCCGCCGAACGACCCGGACGACATCAGCCACCTGCTCAACCCGTCGGGCGCCTGGGCGTCGGGCGGCATCGTCTCGACCCCACCCGAGGTCGGCCGCTTCTTCCGCGCCTACGTCGGCGCCCGCCTGTTCAGCCCCCTGACCCGCAGCCTGCAGCGGACCTTCGTCGCCGGCTCGTCCTCGCCGCCCGGCCCGGGCACGAACGACGCCGGCCTTGCGGTGTTCCGGTATCGCACCTCGTGCGGAGCCGTCTTCGGCCACACCGGCTCGTTCCCGGGATACAGGGTGTTCGCGGCCAGCAACGGCAACGGTCGCCGCTCGGTGGTCTTCACCGTCAACGCCCAGATCGTCCCCGGCAGCGGCTCGCCGCAGGTCTCGGACCTGATCCGCCGCGCCCAGCGGCTCGCGGTCTGCAAGGTGCTCGGGGGATAGGGTTTCGTGATGGCGCTTTTCAAGAGCAAGAAGAAGCAGGCAGCTGAACTCTTCGAGAGCGGTCAGAAGGGGGCCGGGACGGTGATCTCCGTACAGGACACCGGGATGACCGTGAACGACAACCCGCGAGTCAAGATGGTCTTCCGGGTCGAGCCGCTCGACGGCTCACCGCCCTTCGACGCCCAGAAGACGACCACCGTCTCGCGAGTCGAGATCCCCCGCCAGGGCGACCGCTACCCGGTCTGGTTCGCGGCCGACGACCCGGCCGGCACCTGGGCGTACGCGACGGTCGCCGACGACAACGGCCGCCAGACGATGCGGACCCTGTTCGGCGACGCCGCCGAGACCTTCGTCGGCATGAACGCCCCCGCGGCCCCCGCCCCGGCGGCGGCGCAGATGCAGGGACAGGATGTGGTCGAGCAGATCAAGCAGCTCGCCGACCTGCATCAGCAGGGGATCCTGACCGACGAGGAGTTCGCCGCCCAGAAGGCGAAGCTGCTCGGTTGAGCGAGTCGGCCGAGCAGCCGCTCGGCCCGCAGATCGAGGTCGGCTGCCGGGCGATCCGTTGCCCGGGCCGGGCGCGGCCGGGACCGCATCGCAACCGCCGCTAGCTTGTTGACGAGGTATGCGAGCGAGAGCGGCCCTGGCGGGACTGATCGCGGTCGTCGCCGGGCTCGGCGCGCCGGCCGCGGCCGGCGCGAGCGCCTACGCGCCGAACGGCGGACGCGCCTTCCACGGCGTCTCCGACACCGGTTCGGTCGCCGACTTCCGCACCTTCACCGACCAGGTGGGCGCCCACCCGGCGGTGCTCCAGGACTTCTTCCACTGGCGCACGCCGCTGACCACCGGGGCGCTCTACCGCTGGGGAGTGACCAACACCCGCGGCGTGCTCAGCCTCTCGACCGCGACCGGCGACGGGGTCGAGATGATCACCCCGCGCCAGATCGCCCGCGGCAAGGACGACCGCTACATCACCCACATGGCCGGCGACATCGCCGAGACCGGCCAGACCGTCTACATCCGGCTGATGGCGGAGATGAACGGTCACTGGAACGCCTACTCCGCCTTCAACGCCGACGGCTCGCCGCGCCGCCACGGTCACTCGGCGCATTGGTACAAGCGCGCCTGGCGGCGGATCACGCTGATCCTTCGCGGCGGCTCGCGCGACGCGATCAACCGCGAGCTGCTGCGGATGGGCCTGCCCCGGATCATCCGCGCGAAGGCGCAGGACGACCCCGTCTACGAGGGCGGTCCCGACGGTATCCCGCTACCGATCCCCGAGCACATGCCCCAGCCGCGGGTGGCGATGATGTGGGTGCCCCAGAGCTTCGGCTCGCCGAACATCGCCGGCAACCAGCCGGCCGACTACTGGCCCGGCGGCAAGTACGTCGACTGGGTCGGGCTTGACATCTACTCCAAGTTCGCCGGCGCCTTCGACGACGACGTCGCCTTCTTCAACCGCTGGGACAAGTGGCCGTTCGTGATCGGCGAGTACGGGCCCTGGGACAACGATCAGTCGGGCAACTTCACCGGGCGCCTGTTCCGCTGGGCCGAGGCCCATGACCGGGTGAAGATGATGATCTACTACCGCGGCGTCGATCCCGCCAACCCGTTCAACCTCCAGTACTACCCGGGGGCGCAGAAGGCGCTTCGCAACCACCTCGCCGAGCACCACTGGGACCCGTTCGCGCCGGGCGTCAAACAGCTGCCGAACCCGCCGCAGCCGCCGCCGGCGACGGCCGACCGGCCCGTGGCGCGGGTTTTTCCCCGCTGAGCGCGCATAGACTCACCGACCCGATGAGCCGCCTGCGCCCGATCATCGCGCTCGCAACCGCCGGCGTGGCGGCGCTCACGCTCGCCGCCTGCGGCGACGACGGGACGACGACGGTGATCAACAACACGACGACGACCACGGTCGCGGCGCAGACCGACGCGACGTCGTCGACGAGCTCCACACCCACCACCGACGACTCGTCCACGACCGACGGCGGCACGTCGGCCACCAGCCTGAAGACCTTTCAGTCGCCGAGCGGCAACATCGGCTGCATCATGTCGGCGAAGTCGTTGCGCTGCGACATCCGCGAGAAGGACTGGAGCGCCGACCGCCCGGCCGGCTGCCCCTCCGAGATCGAGTACGGCCAGGGCCTGACGCTGAGCGCCAGCGGCCCGGCCGAGGTCGTCTGCGCCGGCGACACGGCGCTCGACCCGAGCGCTCCGACGCTCGAATATGGCGCCTCCTCGACCGCCGGTCCGCTCACCTGCACCTCGAACGAGGCGGCGATGGTCTGCTCGAACCAGAGCGGCGGCGGCTTCAGCCTCGCCCGCGAGTCCTACAGCCTCAACTAACGCCGCTTGCCCTTGCGGACGAAGGTGACGGTGCCGTTCATCTGGCCGTCCTCGGCGCGGCCGTACTCGGAGGCCTTGAACGAGCCGGCGACCGGGACCACGATCCGCTTCTGGCCAATCTTGCTCTTCGCCAAGAAACCCTGAGGCTCGGTGTACTCGGCGCCGGCATACGGGTGGTTGAGCCCCCACCAGTAGCCATGACAGGACGGCGAGGTCGCGATCACCCCGATGTCGACCTGCAGCTCTACCCGGTAACCGCCGGCGGTCTTGTGGAGGTAGGCGTCCTCGTAGCCGGCGGCGCCGGCGATCGGCGCCTCGGCCCCCAGGGTGCAGGTCCCTGAGTCGAGCACCTGGCCGCAGTCGAAGTAACGGGTCCAGACGACGCTGCCGGTGACGCTGCGGCTGGTGGCGTCGAGGCTCGCCAGGCCGTCGAGCGTCGTCGGCGTGTAGGTGCCGCTGAAGTTCCAGTTGCTCGTCCAATCGGCCTCGCAGCTGAAAGCCGCGCGGGTATTGGTGGTCACCTGGATCGTCGCCGCGTACTTGGGCGGCTTCGGTTTCGGCTTTGCCGCGGCCGCTCCCGGCGCGGCGAGGATGATCGCGACCGCGGCGGCGAGGCCGAGCGCCGACCTCCCCCGCATCAGAAATTCTCCAGCGCCCGACAGGCACCGAGCATACGCCCGTGGACGGCCCGCGTAGGCGCTGAACCCCCGATGCGCTTTACCGGCACCTGAGAATCAAGGGTCTAGAGTGTTTGCGTTCCCCGGCGAAAGGACCGGCCCATGAAGAAGCTTGCAGTCCTGGCCTCCGCGCTCTTCGCCCTCGCGGCACTCGGCGTCGCCGCCTGTGGCGGCGACGACGGTTCGTCGAGCACCGCGGCGGAGACCACCTCGAGCACGGCAGCCTCCACCACCACAGGCGGCGGTGGTGGCGCGACCGTGAAGTTCGAGGCCGACCCCTCCGGGGCGCTCGCATTCACCCAGACCGAGGTGTCGGCGCCCGCCGGCAACGACACGATCGAGTTTGACAATCCGGCCGAGCTCGGCCATGACGTGGTGATCGAGGACTCCAACGGCAACGAGGTCGCGCGTACCGACGTGATCACCGGGACCACGACCACGACGACGGCCGACCTCCAGCCGGGCAGCTACACCTTCTTCTGCTCGGTCGATGGTCATCGCGACGCGGGCATGGAGGGCACGCTCACGGTCAAGTAGCGCTATTACGACCAACACCCGACCGAGCCAGAGGACCTCACCACAGAGCGCGCTCGAGGTCGAAGTCCGATCCGGTGGGCGCTGTAATAGCGACGAAGCGTCCCTCACCCGGCGCGGAAGGCGCAGGTGACAGCGCAAAGGCCGCGACGCCAGAAGCACTCAACTTCGTCGAAGCCGGCCTGGCGCAGCGCGCCCAGCTCGGTGTCAAGGGGGAAGTAACGGTCCTCTTCGGCCCAGGCGGCGAAATGGCCCCGCGCCTCGGCATCGCTGATCCCGTGCTCGCCCATCCGAGCCGCCATCCGATCGAACACAAGTCCGTTGAGCCGCGCACCCTCGGTCACGGCCGCGTCGAGGTTGACCAGGACACCGCCGGGGGGAACCGCATCGCGGATAGCGCGGTAGAGCGCTGTCTTGCTTTGCAGGTTGTGAACGTGGTGCAACGCCAGACTGGCGACGACAGCGTCGGCGCTCGGCAACGGATCGAGGAAGCTTGCCTCCCGGTATGAGACGCGGTCCCCGAAGCGTGCGAGCCGCCGCCGCGCCTCCGTGAGCATGTCGGCGTCGACATCCAGAACCGTGACGCGTACGCCCGGCAGGCGATCGAGGACCGCGGACGACAGCGCACCCGTACCACCACCGAGGTCGAGAACATGCCCGTCAGCCGGGCTCAACTCCGCGAGCACCTCCATGCCAGTGCTGATCATCTCGTCGTAATGAGGGATGAACCGCCGGATCTGAACGTCGTAGTCGTCCGCGGCGACGCGGAGGTGGCGCTTGACCGAATGCGTCCGACCGGCCGACATGCGGGCCAGCCTACATCGACAATGGTGCGCGCTCGGGGCATTGCTGATCATGAGGTCGCCGGCGGCCGCCGCAGCCGCGCCCGGCCCTCGGCCAGGAGTCGGTTGACCTTGGTGTAGCTCCAGTCGCAGAGGTCACAGATCTCGGCGTAGGAGTAGCCCTGCCCCTGGAGCACGATCGCCAGCCGCTCGTTCGCCTTCAGCGCCGCCAGCGCGGCCCGCGACTCCGCGACGCGCTCGGTGCGCTCGAGCACCTCAGCGGGGCCGGGGTGGTCGGAGGCGAGGTGGTCGAGGCCGTCCGCGGGTGCGTCCTCGGGCGCCAGGGCTACGAGCAGGCGCTCGCGCGAGCGCCGCACCGCCATCGCCTCGTGCTTGGTGACCACGACCATCCAGGCGATCAGCCGCCCCGGGTCGACCGCCGGCGCCTTGGTCAGCAGGATCAGCGAGGCGCGCTGAAGCGCGTCCTCGGCGTCCTCGGCGCAGAACGAGTGGCGGCGCGCGACCCGGTGCAGGAGCGGGCGATGACCGCGCAGGAGCTCGACTGCGGCGGCCGCAGGGTCGGGATCGGCGCCTGCATGGCCCACACCAGCGACAACCCCACGTGCCCCGCCGCTGCCCCCGACGGCGGTATCCTCGCCCGCCTATGAGCACCTGCCTGATCAGCGGCGGCGCGGGCTTCCTCGGCTCGCACATGGGCGACCACCTGCTCGGCGCGGGCCACCGGGTGATCTGCGTCGACAACCTGGACACCGGGTCGCTGCAGAACGTCGAGCACATCCGCGACGACAACTTCACCTTCATCCAGCACGACCTGACCGAGCCGTTCTTCATCGACGAGCCGGTCGACTTCGTCTACCACCTCGCCTCGCCGGCGAGCCCGATCGACTACCTGCGCCTGCCGCTGCACACGCTCAAGGTCGGCTCCTACGGGACCCACCACATGCTCGGCCTGGCGAAGAAGCACCGCGCTCGGTTCGTGCTCGCCTCGACCTCGGAGGTCTACGGCGACCCACAGGTCCATCCTCAGCCCGAGTCCTACTGGGGCCACGTCAACCCGATCGGCCCACGCGGCGTCTACGACGAGGCGAAGCGCTACGCCGAGGCGCTGACGATGGCGTACCACCGCCAGCAGGGCGTCGACACGGGGATCGTGCGGACCTTCAACACCTACGGCTCGCGGATGCGTCCCCACGACGGGCGCGCGATCCCGACCTTCCTGCGCCAGGCGCTTCAGGACAAGCCCCTGACCGTGTTCGGCGACGGTAGCCAGACGCGCAGCTTCTGTTACGTCAGCGACCAGATCCGCGGCTACGTCGCGATGGCCGAGTCCGACGTCCACGAGCCGGTCAACGTCGGCAACCCGAACGAGTTCACCCTGCTGGAGCTCGCCGAGGTGGTGATCGAGGTGACCGAGTCGCGCTCGGAGATCGTCTTCGAGGCGCTGCCGACCGACGACCCGCAGGTCCGCCAGCCCGAGATCAGCCGCGCCAAGGACCTGCTCGGCTGGGAGCCCCAGGTCGAGCTGCGCGAGGGCCTGCGGATGACGATCGAACAGACCGGCGTCGAGCGCCTCGTCGGCAGCGGCGATTAGCGCCGACAGCGGCGCCGGAGCGCGCCAAATGCGGATCGCCCACCTCACCGCGACCTTCCCGCCGTACCCGGGCGGGGCGGGCAACACCGCGTTCCGGTTCGCCCGCGAACAGGCCGCGCGAGGCCACCACGTCGAGGTGTTCACCGCCCCCGCCGACGGCGTCGCACCCGACCCTGGCGCCGTCGTCGTTCACCGGATCGATCCCGTGTTCGCGATCGGCAACGCGCCGCTGATCCCGAGCCTGGCGCGGGTCGATGGCTTCGACGTCATCCACCTGCACTACCCGTTCATCTTCGGCGCCGAGCTCACTCTGCTCGGGCGCCTGGCCCGAGAGCGCCGGCGGCAGGCGCTGCTCGTCCACTACAAGAACCGGCTCGTCGGCGGCGGCCCGCGCGGGGCGCTGTTCGAGGCTTACGAGCACTCGGTCGCGCCGGCGCTGATCCGCGCCGCCGACCGCGTCTGCGTGCTCTCGCCCGACCACGCCGAATCGGTCACCTACCTGGCGCGCGCCGGGCGCCGCGACCCGGCGAAGCTGGTCGAGATGCCGAACGGCGTCGACTCGGAGCTGTTCAGCCCGGGACCGCCCGGCGGAGTGCGCGAGCGGCTCGGAATCCCGGCCGACGCCACGGTCGCCGCCTTCGTCGCCACCCTCGATCGGGCCCACCACTTCAAGCGGGTCGACGTCGCGATCGACGCGCTGGCGGCGCTCGGCGACCGCGGCGTCCACCTGGTCGTCGCCGGCGGCGGCGAGCTGCTCGACGGCTTCCGCGAACGCGCCGCGGCTGCCGGGGTCGGCGAGCGCGTCCACTTCCTCGGCGCCGTCCCCCACGCCGAGCTGCCCGAGGTCCTGCGCGCGGCCGACCTGTTCCTGCTGACCACCGAGCCGCCGGAGTCGTTCGGAATCGTGTTGATCGAGGCGATGGCCTGCGGCCTGGCGGCGATCGCCACCGACTACCCGGGCGTGCGGGCGGTGGTCGACGACGGCGACACCGGGCTGTTGGTCGAGCGCGGCAACCCGGCGGCGGTCGCCGCCGCGCTCGGGGAGCTGGTCGCCGATCCGCAGCGGCGGCGGTCGATGGGCGAGCGCGGGCGCGCCAAGGCGATCGCCGAATGGAGCTGGCCGCAGCTGGTCGAGCGCATGGACGGCGTCTACGCCGAGGCGGTGGCCGTGCGGCGCGGGAAGGTGCCGGCGTGAGCACTCCAAAGCGGCGGATCCTGCTCGTCGCCTACTTCTATCCGCCATCTCGCGACACCGGGATGCTGCGCGCCGCGGCGATGGCGAAGTACCTGCGCGCACTTGGCCACGAGGTCACCGTGCTGACCACCTCCGCGTACGGCAGCCTCGAGGATGACGGGGGCGAGGGCGTGGTCCGGACGGCCGACGCGCAGCGCTGGCGGGCGCGCCTGGCCGGCAAGGACTCGATCGGGGCGATGTTCGACTCGCCGACCTACAGCGGCCGTCCCCACCCGCTGAGCAAGGTGCTGGTGCCCGAGGCGCTGGTCGCAGCCTGGATGCCGTTCGCGCGCTCGCGGGCCCTGCGGCTGCAGCGCGAGCGGCGCTTCGACTGCGTGATCACGACCTCGCCGCCCGAATCCGCCCACGCGGTCGGCTTCGCCCTGCACCGCCGGGGGGTGCCGTGGGTGGCCGACGTGCGCGACGCCTGGACCTTCGAGTCGCTGCGCCCGGACTACCCCACCGGCCTCCAGCGTCGTCTCGACGAACGCCTCGAGCGCCGCTGGCTGGGCGCCGCCGACGCGGTCGTCTGCGTCTCGGAGCCGGCGGCGGCCGACCTGCGCACGCGGTCGATCGCCGATCCGCTGCTCGTCCCCAACGGCTGGGACCCCGACGCCGCGCCGGCGGCCGGCGAGCCCACCGGCCTACTCGACCCCGCGCGCGTCTCGCTCGTCTACACCGGCCGCTTCGGCACCTACGGGCGCGATCCGCGGCCGCTGGTCGCCGGGCTCGCCGAGCTGGCGCGCAGCGAGCCCGGCGCGGCGGCAAGGCTCGAGCTGGTGGTCGCCGGGCCGCTGACCGAGGATGAATCCGAGCTGTTCGCGGCCGACGTCGCTCCGGCCCGGATCGTCCGCGCCGGCAGCCTCGAGCGCCCGCGGGCCCTGGCACTGCAGTCCGAGGCCGACGCGCTGCTGCTGATCGCCCAGCCGACCCGCTCACAGCTGCTCAACATCAAGCTGTTCGAGTACCTGGCCAGCGGCACCCCGATTCTCGCCCTCGCCGCCGGCACCGAGGCCGGGCGAGTCGCGGGCGAGCTCGGCGCCGCGGTCGCGCCCGCCGACGACCCAGCGGCGATCGCCGCGGCCCTGGCGCGGGTCGCGTACGGCAAGCTGTCACCGCCGCCCGCCGACGCGGTGGCCGCCTACGCCTACCCGGCGCCGGCCGAGGGCATGGCGGCCGCGGTGGAGGCCGCGATCAGTCGCCGAGCCGGCCGATGATCGCCTGTGCGACGACGTCGGCCGTCGCCGGCACCTGGTCGAGATAGAAGTTCGGCTCGATCGCCTCGAGCTCGAGCAGCACGGGATCGCCGGCGGCGTCGCGGATCATGTCGACGCGCGCGTAGAGCGGCAGGTAGTCGAAGCGGTCACGGACCGTGGCGACGACCGCGCGGGCGAGGTCGAGCTCGTCGTCGCCGGCCTCGCCGGGCGTGACCAGCCCGGGGTCGTACATGACTTCGGCCGCGCCGACGCCGTCGTCGCGCACCGGGGCCACCTCGTCGGGGCGCAGAACCGCCCGCTTGCGAAGCACGTGGGCGGGCTCGCCGTCGATGCAGAGCACCGCCGTCTCGCCGACGGTGTCGACGGTCGGGTGGTACGGCTGCACCATCGCCGTGCGGCCGCTCGCCTGGATTGCCTCGATCAGCTCGCGGCCGAGCCCGTGCGCGGAGGGGCCGAAGCGACCCGAGTCTCGGCCGCCGGCCGAGACGCTGGGCTTGACCACCACCTCGCCGTCCAGCTCAGGGAGCGGGTCGCCGGGGGCGACGAAGTAGGTCTCGACCACCGGCACCCCTGCCGCGGCCAGGTCGCCCAGGTAGCGCTTGTCGGAGTTCCAGCCGACCAGCGCGGCGCTGTTGTGAAGCCGCGGGCCGATCGACTCGCACCAGGCAATGAACTCGTCGCGCCGGCGCGGGTAGTCCCAGGTCGAGCGGATCACGACGGCGTCGAACGTCTCCCAATCGGCAGCCGCGTCGTCCCAGGGGATCGGCATCGCCTCCACCCGGCGGCTGGCGAGCGCCTCGATCAGCCGCAGGTCGTCGGTGAACTGCGGCGGCATCTCGGCGAAGCTGGCGATCGCGACCCGCACGCCGAGCATCCTAGGCAGCCCTAGACTTCCCGCCCATGAGCGACCAGGTCGAGGAGGACCTCCATCGCTACGTCGCCCCGGTCGTCGGCCCGGACGACCCGCGGGTGATCACCGACTCGGGGATCGAGATCGACCGTCTGTACGACGAGTCCGATGTCGCCCCCGGGCTCGAGGAGCGGCTCGGAGAGCCGGGCAGCTACCCGTTCACGCGCGGTATCCACGACGGCATGTACCGCGACCGCCTGTGGACGATGCGCCAGTACGCGGGCTTCTCCAGCCCCGAGGACACCAACGGCCGCTACCGCTACCTGCTCGAGCACGGTTCGACCGGCCTCTCGATGGCCTTCGACCTGCCGACCCAGCTCGGCCGTGACTCCGACGACCCGCTCTGCGACGGCGAGGTCGGTCGCACCGGGGTCCCGATCGACACGATCGAGGACATGCGGATCTGCTTCGACGAGATCCCGCTCGACCAGGTCTCGACCTCGATGACGATCAACGCCCCGGCGGCGATCCTGCTGCTGCTCTACGAACTGGTCGGCGAGGAGCAGGGCGTGCCCTCCGACGAGCTGCGGGGCACGGTCCAAAACGACGTGCTCAAGGAATACGTGGCGCGCGGGAACTACATCTACCCGCCGCAGCCGACGATGCGGCTGACGACCGACATCTTCGAGTACTGCGCCGAGCGGGTCCCGAAGTGGAACACGATCTCGATCTCCGGGTACCACATCCGCGAGAAGGGCTGCTCGGCGGTCCAGGAGGTCGCGTTCACGCTCTCGAACGCGATCGCCTACACCGAGGCGGCGCTCGACCGCGGCCTGGCGATCGACGATTTCGCGCCCCGGCTGGCGTTCTTCTTCAACGGCCACAACAACGTCTTCCAGGAGATCGCCAAGTTCCGGGCGGTGCGCCGGATGTGGGCGACGATCGTCCGCGACCGGTTCGGCTCGGAGTCCGAGCGCTCGCAGATGATCCGCTTCCACACCCAGACCGGCGGGGTCACGCTGCAGGCGCAGCAGCCCGAGGTGAACATCATCCGGGTCGCCCTGCAGGGCTTTGCCGCGGTCTGCGGCGGCACCCAATCCCTGCACACCAACGGCTTCGACGAGGCATTGGCGCTGCCGACCGAGCGCTCGGCGCGGATCGCGCTGCGCACACAGCAGGTCATCGCCCACGAGTCGGGCGCCGCCGACACGGTCGATCCGTTCGCCGGCTCCTACTTCGTCGAGTCGCTCACCGACGAGATCGAGACCCGGTCATGGGAGCTGATCGAAAAGGTCGGCGAGCTCGGCGGGTCGGTCGAGGCGCTCGACTTCATCCAGCGCGAGATCGAGGAGTCGGCGCTCTCCTACCACGAGCGCTACAAGACCGGCCAGGACATCGTCGTCGGCGTCAACAAGTACGTCACCGACACGGTCGACGACGTCGACATCCTCAAGGTCGACCCCGAGGCCGAGCGCCGTCAGAAGGAGCGGCTGGCGAAGTTCAAGGCCAATCGCGACCACGATGCGCTGGAGGCAAAGCTCGAGCAGCTGCGCGAGGCCGCCCGCGGCGACGGCAACCTGCTGCACCCGATCCGCGATGCGCTCGCCGCGAACGCCTCGATCGGCGAGGTCTGCAACGCGATGCGCGACGTGTTCGGCGAGTACAAGGGCGGCGCGTTCTTCTAAGTCTGCGATCCTCGCGGCCATGCGCGAGAGGCGTTGCAGCGCTCAAACGACCGGCAGGAGTACGGAACGGACGCGCGAACCCCGGCGAGATGGAATCGAAGACAAAGCGGACCCTGGTCAAGTCGGCGCCCGAGTTGTGGGAGCTGGCCGACGACCCGGCGCGGATGCAGTCGTGGATGAGCGGTCTGATCGGAACCCCGGCGCCGGTCGCCGTCGAGGTCGTCGACCGCGAGCCGGAGCGGATCCTCGCCTGGCGCACGGCCGAGCATGGCTCCCAGGGCCAGATCGCGATCGAGCTCGCCGAGAGTGGCTTCGGCACCGCGGTCCAGATCACCGCCCAGCATTCGCGCCCCGACCCGGCCGAGGCGATCGCCGCGCTCGAGGACCTGCTCGATGAGCTCGGATCACCCGCGCGACGTCCCTTCGCCTCCGGCTAGCCCGCAGGGCGCCCTGGACCTCGCCAGCCTCCTGAGGCTGCGCGGAAGGCCGCTGGTCGATGCGCTGGACCAGCACCTGCCCGGAGCTCGTGAGCACGCCGAGGCCACCGCTTCCTACGCCTTCGCCGGCGCCGTCGGCCTGGGCTTCGACCGCTCCCAGTCCGAGGTCGCCCGCGAGGCGGCGATGCTGCACGAGGTCGGGCTGGTCTATGTCCCGGCCGAGGTCGCCGCGAAGCCGGCCCAGCTTCGCGACGAGGCCGAGGAGGCGGCGTGGGCCACCCACTACGAGGCCGGCTACCAGCTGGTCCGCGGGGCCGGAATGCCGGAGCTGGTCTGCGGCTGGCTGCTGCGCACCCGCGAGCGCTTCGACGGCGGCGGGCCCGAGGGGATGGCGGGGGACGGGATCCCGATCGAGTCGCGCCTGATCCGCGCCGCCTGTGTCTGCCAGACCACCCTGGCCCGGGCACGGGCGGGCGGCGAGGCCGAAGGGCCGATACGGGTCGCGGTCGAGGCGCTGGCCGCGCGTGCGGGCGCCGAGCTCGACCCCCGCGTGGTCGCGGCGCTGACCACGATCCTCCAGCGCGCCGCGGCCGAGCCCTGATCTCGACGTAGAATCCCCGCCCCAATGCGCGAGAGAAATCCCGAGACGCTCGAGGAGAAGCTCGGCTACCTGCGTGAGTTGCGCGAGCAGGCGTTCCACTCGGCCTCCGAGGAAGCGGTCGAAAAGCAGCACGCGAAGGGCAAGCTGACCGCGCGCGAGCGGGTCGAGAAGCTGCTCGACCCGGGCTCGTTCGAGGAGCTCGACACCTTCGTTCGCCACCGGACGCACGAGTTCGACATGGACAAGAAGCGCCCCTACGGCGACGCCGTGGTCACCGGCTACGGGACGATCGACGGCCGCCCGATGTTCGTCTTCAGCCAGGACTTCACCGTCTTCGGCGGCTCGCTCGGCGAGGTGATGGCGGAGAAGATGTGCAAGGTCATGGACCTGGCTGCGAAGGTCGGCGCCCCGGTGATCGGGATCAACGACTCCGGCGGCGCGCGGATCCAGGAGGGCGTGGTCTCGCTGGGCGCCTACGGCGACGTCTTCGTCCGCAACGTCAACTGCTCCGGGGTGATCCCGCAGATCTCGGCGATCATGGGCCCGTGCGCGGGCGGCGCCGTCTACTCGCCGGCGATGACCGACTTCATCTTCATGGTCAAGGAGACCTCGCACATGTTCATCACCGGCCCCGAGGTGATCAAGACGGTCACCGGCGAGGAGGTGGAGTTCGAGGAGCTGGGCGGGGCGATGACCCACAACTCCAAGTCCGGCGTCGCCCACTTCGCCGCCGAGAACGAGGAGGCCTGCCTGGAGGACATCCGCTACCTGATGTCCTTCCTGCCGCTCAACAACCTCGAGATGCCGCCCCGGGTCGAGCCCTATGACGACCCCGAGCGGATGGACGAGGCGCTCGACTCGGTCGTCCCGCCCGACCCGCAGAAGCCCTACGACATGCGCGAGGTGGTCTCGCTGGTGGTCGACGACGGCGAGTTCTTCGAGGTCCAGGAGCACTTCGCCCAGAACATCATCATCGGCTTCAGCCGCCTCGACGGCTATCCGGTCGGAATCGTCGGCAACCAGCCCAAGCACCTCGCCGGGGTGCTCGACATCGAGTCGTCGGAGAAGGCGGCGCGCTTCGTCCGCTTCTGCGACGCCTTCAACGTCCCGCTGATCACCTTCACCGACGTCCCCGGCTTCCTCCCCGGCACCTCGCAGGAGTGGAACGGGATCATCCGCCACGGCGCGAAGCTGCTGTACGCGTTCACCGAGGCGACGGTGCCGAAGCTGACCGTGGTCACCCGCAAGGCCTACGGCGGCGCCTACGACGTCATGAACTCCAAGCACATGCTCGCCGACTTCAACTTCGCCTGGCCGCAGGCCGAGGTCGCGGTGATGGGGCCCGAGGGCGCCGTCAACATCATCTACCGCCGCGACATCGCCAAGTCGCCGACTCCCGACGAGCGACGCCAGAAGCTGATCGACGACTACAAGGCCCACTTCGCCAATCCCTACTCCGCCGCCGAGCGCGGCTACATCGACGACGTGATCGAGCCGCGCCAGACGCGGCCGAAGCTGATCCGCGCCTTGCGGACGCTGCAGACCAAGCGCGTCGACCAGCCGAAGCGCAAGCACGGCAACATCCCCCTCTGATCCGTGAAGCGAGACCAGCTCATCTTCCTCGGCGCCCTGCTCGCCGCCGCCGTGATCGCGGTGATCATCGTCGTGGCGACCGGCGGCGACGACGGCTCCTCGTCGTCGTCGACGAGCGACGTCGATACCTCGACCAAGCCAGAGGTCGAGGTCCCCGACGGCCCGCCGCCGGAGACGCTGCAGGTCAACGACATCGTCGAGGGCGACGGCCCCGAGGCGCAGCCCGGCGACACGCTGACGATGCAGTACGTCGGCGTCAACTACGACGACGGTAAGCAGTTCGACGCCTCCTGGGACAACGGCCAGCCGTTCACCTTCGTGCTCGGTCAGGGACAGGTGATCCCCGGCTGGGACCAGGGCATCCAGGGGATGAAGGTCGGCGGCCGGCGAGAGCTGATCGTGCCGCCCGACCTCGGCTACGGCTCGCAGGGCCAGCCGCCGGTGATCAAGCCGAACGAGACCCTGGTCTTCGTCGTCGACCTGCTCGACGCGCAGCCGACGCCCGCCGGCGGCTGATCAGGCCCGAGCGATCCCCCCTGTGGCGGGATACTGCGCGGGCGATGTCGCAGGAGAACGCGAAGATCGTTCGACAACTCTTTGACGCGTGGAACCGTGGTGACGTTGACGGCTGGCTTGAGCTGATCGATCCAGACGGCGAGTGGTCCTCCGCGATCCTTCGCCAGGTCGAGGGAAACGAAGCCGCGTCCTTTCGGGGACACCGAGAGCTGAGACGATTCTGGGACGAGTGGCACGAGCTCTGGGATCTGACGGTTGAGCCCTCCGAGATTCGTGACCTCGGGGGAACGGTCGTAGTGCTCGCCGGCATGCACACCCGCGGCGGCGAGAGCGGTGTCGACCTGGACCGTGAGGTCGGATACGTCATGGAGATCGACGGTGGTCTGGTTCGTAGATCGCGCGCCTACTTCGGCGCGGAGGCAGCCCTCGAAGCCGCCGGACTATCGGAGTAGGCGATGTCGCGGGAGAACCTCGACGTCTTTAAGAGGGGGACCGATGCGTTCAACCGCCGAGACTTCGAAGCGTGGTTGGCGGAGCTCGACCCGGAGGTGGAGTGGCAGTCGGCGCTGCCGATCCTGCTGACGACGGGCGACGGCGTGTACCAGGGACACGAGCGCCTGCGCGAGATGCTCCGGGAGCTTGACGATGCCCTGGACGAGCTCACGGTCGAGTACTCGGACATCCGCGACCTCGGCGATCGAGTGCTCGCTATCGGTCGGCTTCACACCCTCGGCAACCTGAGCGGAGCCGCGACCGACTCGTCCTTCGCCATTCTGTGCGACTACAAGGGCGGCAAGACGACGCGGGTCCGAACCTATCTGAACCCCGCCGAAGCCCTAGAAGCCGCCGGGCTGTCGGAGTAGGCCGCTCGCCGCCATTACAGGTCCTCCGGGCCCGGACCTCCCCAGCTGTGGGCCGTTTCGATTGCCCGGCCCGACGTGAAACACTCGGCCCTCGAGTTTCGAAGCGATAGGAGGAGATCCGAATGGCTGAAGGCACAGGACTGATCAAGCGCTTCTACGAGGACGTGATCGGGAACGGCGATCTCGCGCTGATCGACGAGCTGACGACCGAGGACATCGTCGATCACGAGGAGGGGCTTCCCGGGCAGCCCTCCGGTCGAGAGGGCGTGAAGTTCTTCGTCAACGCAATGCGGGAGGCGTTCCCCGACGTTCGACTTAAGTCGATCGAGCCGATGATGGCCGACGGAAATCTCGAAGCCGCCCGCACCATCGTCGCTGGAACCCACGAAGGGGAGCTGATGGGAGTTGCCGCGACCGGCAAGAGCGTCGAGTTCGAGTCCATCGACATCATCCGCGTCGAGGACGGAAAGGTTGCTGAGCATTGGGGCGTAACCGACACGATGAGCCTCATGCAGCAGCTCGGCGCAATCCCCGAGTAGCCCGTTCGTCTCAGGCGCTCGCACTCACGGCGAGCGCCGGTTACAGCAGCAAGGTGCCTCGATGTCCGACATCGTCCTGATTCATGGCCTGTGGATGACGCCGCTGAGCTGGCAGGGCTGGAAGGAGCGCTTCGAGAGTCGCGGGCACAACGTGCTCGCCCCCGGCTGGCCCGGAATCGATGACCGCGACGTGCAGGCGATCCGTGACGACCCCTCGGCATTGGAGGGTCTCGGGCTCGAGGACGTCACCGACCATTACGCGGCGATTGTCCGCGGCCTCGACGCACCGCCCGTGATCATGGGCCACTCCTTCGGCGGGCTCGTGACGCAGATCCTGCTCGACCGCGGCCTCGGCGCCGCTGGAGTCGCGGTCTGCTCATCGCCCTTCAAAGGCATCATGGCGCTGTCGCCCTCCACTGTGCGGGTGGTCATGCCGGCTCTGAGGAACCCATTCGGGAAGGGGCGGACGGTGATGCTGACCCCCGAGCAGTTCAACTACGCCTTCGCGAACACGATGGACGCCGACGAGGCGGCGGAGGCCTATGCGCGCCTGCCGATCCCCGGTCCCGCAAGGCCGCTGTGGCAGGCCGCGCTTGCCAATGTCAACCCCAACGCAGTCACCAAGGTCAACTACAAGAACGACGACCGGGCGCCCCTGCTCCTCCTCGCCGCCGGCAATGACCACGTGATCCCGCTGTCAGTCTCGAGGGCAGCCTTCAAGCGCCACAGCAAGTCCAAGGCGAAGACGGACCTCAAGGTGTACCCCGACCGCAGCCACGAGATCGTCGGTGAGCGCGGATGGGAAGAGGTCGCCGACCATGCACTCGACTGGGCGGAGCGAAACGCCGCCAAGACCGATCACGGCGCACGATCAGGGCACCGTCGCTGATCCCACTCACGCGCTCAAGCCCTACGTCGTCTCGGTCGCGACCTGGTCGGCCGGCTTCCTGGCCGTGTCCGTCCCTGCGCCGCTGGCCAGCGCAGACGGCCACCAAACCCGATCGCCGATCTCGAGTACCAACGCCGGGACGAGCAGGGTGCGGACGATGAACGTGTCGAGCAAGACCCCGATCGCGATCGTGAAGCCGATCTCGGTCAGGCTGACCAGCGGTAGCACGGCCAGAGCCGAGAAGGTGCCGGCGAGCACGATTCCGGCGGAAGTGATGACGGTCCCTGTCACGGCGAGGCCACGGAGCATGCCCTCCCGGGTGCCGTGGGTGACGGTCTCCTCTCGCACCCGCGTCATGAGGAAGATGTTGTAGTCGATGCCCAGGGCGACCAAGAAGATGAACGCGAACAGGGGCAGGGTCGGATCCAGGCCGGGGAAGTCGAAGACGTTCTCGAAGAAGAACGTCGCGATCCCCATCGCGGCGCCGTAGGAGAGGATCACCGTCCCGATCAGGACAAGCGGCGCGACTACGGCGCGCAGCAGCGCCATCAGGATCAGCATCACGAGGACGAGCGCGATCGGGACGACCAGCCGGTTGTCGCGGGCCGCCGATTGACGCAGGTCGTACTCCTCGGCGGTCGGGCCGCCGACGAGGACGCCATCACCGCCGGCGCCATGCGCCGCCTCCCGGATTCCGGGCACGAGATCGAAACCCGCGGTGCTGTACGGATCCTGATCAAGCGTCGCCTCGAGCTTGACCCCCGTCGGGCCCTGCTCCTCCTCGGGACTGATCACCGCCACCCCGGGCGCGTCGGCAACCGCGGTGCGGATGGCGTCCAGCTTCGCCTCGTCGGTGACGACGATGTTCGTCGGCGCGTTGGCCCCCGCCGGGAAGCTCTGTTCGATCAGCTTCTGGCCTTCGGCCGAGTCGACGTCATTGCGGAAGCCATTGCCGCTGGTCAGATCGCTGTTCACCTGGGTAAGCCCGAGGCAGAGCACCAAGAGCAGGACCGTGGTTCCGATCCAGACCCGGCGCGGGCCGCGACCGACCCATGCGGCGATCCGGCTCCAGAGGCCGTGCGTCTCGTCAACTCCCTCGCTGCCGACGCGCGGGATAAAGGGCCAGAACGCGCGGCGGCCGGTGATCGCCAGGAGCGCCGGAAGGACGGTCAGCATCGAGACCATTGCCAGCCCGACGCCCATCGCGCCGATCGGGCCGAGCCCCGCGGTGCTGGTGACCTCGGCAATTGACAGCGTGAGCAGGGCGGCCATCACCGTCAGCCCCGAGGCGACGATTGCCGGCCCGGCCCGGAGCATCGCGATCCGGACCGCGTCGTGTTTGTCCTCGTGGCTGCGAAGCTCCTCGCGATAGCGCGAAACGAGCAGCAATCCGTAGTCGGTACCCGCGCCGAAGACGAGCACCGGCAGGATCCCGCCCGACTGGCCGGTCACGGTGACCCCGGCCTCGGCCAGCAGGTACCCCAGGCCGCGGGAGGTGAGCTCAGCCATGATCACCGAGAAGAACGGGATCAGCCAGAAGATCGGGCTGCGGTAGATGATGATCAGCAGCACCAGGACCAGCGCCGCGGTTGCGTACAGCAGCGTGCCGTCGATCGAGTCGAAGACATCGATCGCATCGGCCGAAAAGCCGGCGGGGCCGGTCACCTTCGCCTCGAGCCCGGGCGGCAGATCCTCGAGCGCGGCCTTGATGTCGTCGGTGGCGTCGACCAGAAGGTCGCCGGCCTCGTTGCTGTCGTCCTCGACCGTGATCGGAGTGATCAGCAGGGCCGAACTGTCGTCCTCGGAGTAGATCGGGGCACCGGTCTCGCCCACCCCCTCGCGCGGGTCGGCGTTGAGCGCGGCCTGGGTCTCCTCGATCACCTCGCGGTCGGCCTCGGTCAGTCCGCCGTCGCGGTTGAAGACCGTGATCGCCTCCGAGATGTCCCCGGAGGGGAAGTCCTCGAGCTCCTCGATCGCCTTTACCGACTCCGCGTCGGCCGGCAGATAGTCCGCGGGATCGTTCTGCTGGGCATCCTCGAACTTGCCCGCGAGCGGGCCCATGACGACGAAGATCACCAGCCATACGCCCAGGACGACCCACTTCGAACGACGCCCTGCGGGCACACCCGCGAGCCTGTGCCCGACCGCTCTCAGTCTGTCTTGCATCCTGTGGCCCCCGACGCCTCGGATCTCAGTGACGATTCCAACCTATGCGATTCGGCGGCGCGAACGTACGCCCCGCTGACGAGTCTTGGCCGCTCAGCCTTCGAGAAGCGTGCGCAGCTTCTCGAGGTCCTTCCGCAGCCCTGAACGCACCATGCCGCCCAGCACCGGGCGTAGCACGCGGCTCGCGCCGGTCGGCGTGAGCTCGATCTCGTAGGTGAAGTTGGCTGCGTCCCCGGTGGGCTCCGCGACTACGCTGCGGCGTCCACGGAGGCCGCCGATCGTGCCCTCGCCCTCGAAGCGGTACGAAGCGCCGGGCTCGAACTCGGTGACCACCGTGTCGGCGACGTAATCACGGCCCAGGTTGTGGACGACCTCGTGGACCTTGGTCCCGGCGGCTGCCGGTCCCGGTGGGTCGGGCTCCATCGCGGTCAGGCCCTTTCGCCATTGGAGGTCGAACGAGTAGTCGGCGATTGCCGCCCACACCTCCGCAGCAGGCTTTCCGATCAGCACCGACTCTTCGACGCGAACTGTCGAGCTCATATCGCTCCCCTTCCGTGGTGACGAGACGACCCGATTACAACACAGCAGGTGGAGGAGCTCTACTCCGCCGTCACGTGCGGGCGAACGGCCCTCGCTACGGCATCGTGGTTGTAGGCGGTGGCGGCTTCTGGAACAGGATGCGGCTCTATTGAACGCGAGATGTCGGGGGGCGAAGCCGACAATTGCCGAGCGTCCGGGCTCAGGCGTGCTTATACCCCGGTCAATTGCTGGGGGAGAGGAGAAGAGAGGGCTGGAAAGCGAGACACCGGCCGGAGGACGAACGTCCCGCGTTGAGGGCTATAGGGGGTCGTCCGGGACGTTTGTCGACGTTGCGCGTTGGACGAGAAGCGGTATTTGCCCGCGGACGGGGGAGCTTCGTGGATTAGGCCATCGGAGGCGTCTGTTCGACGGCGAAGATCGCCACCTCGTAGTGATCGACCGATGCTGTTTCGCCGGAGCTCGTCACCTCGTCGCGCAGGCGCGCAGCTTCCGCTTCGCTCGCATTCAATGCTTCGGCGCTCTCCCAAAGGGACATGACGAGGATCGTGCCGCTGTCGCGATCGACCAGGAAGACCGTGCCCTTCATGCCCTTCGTCTGCCCATACTCGGTCGGCAACACGTTCTTCTTCGTCTCTAACGCGTCCTCGATTGCGTCGGGCGAGGCTCCCTCGTATCGGGTCAGCCGAGCGAACATCTCATGCACCTCCAGATCGCCAGTTCAGTCGAGACGCCTACCGTATAGACGCCTGCGTCCGCCGGCATTCCGTGGGTGGACGAGCGCGCGCGGCTACGAGGTATGGGAGGCGCGCCCCGTTCCGGCTGGGGACGCCGCAGCGGCAGACTTCGCCACGGCCGCGAGCGCGTCCGCGGGATCGCTGTGGCCGACGATGCGGACGATGAGCCCGTCGCGGACTTCGAATACGCCGGAGGTCCGCATCTCGGTGGGAATGTGGGTCCGTCGCGAGCGGCCGCGCATTCGAGTCACGACCGCGAACTTGTCCCCGCCGTCGCTGAAGGCTTCGACCTCGTCGTTGGAGAAGTCCTCCCATTCGAAGTAGAAGCGCCGCAGCCCGGCACGTACTCCGGCGTGGCCATACCAGACCCCGCGCTCGATCCACGTCTCGGTGGTGGCCCACTCGATATCGGGGTGGAGCAGCGCGAGCAGATCATCGAGCCTGTCGGGGTGGTAGGCGTCGAGGAAACGCCGGCACAGCTCTCGATTCGAGACGCGCTTATGCTCCGAGGGGCCCACCTACCTCCGAACGGTACACCCACCACTGCGCGGGAGAGTCCGGTTTGGGAGGCCTCTTCTCCTCTCCCCCAGCGGGTGTGGGGCATTCCACCCCCAGGGGGACTGGCAACCGGCGGCGAGATCGGCGACAGTCCGGGGGATGAACTCGACGGCCCAGAACTTCAGGCTCGCGCTCGCCGCCGCGGTCGCCGCGCTGCTCGTGTGCGCCTCGGCGGCGCTTGCGGCGGGGCTGTTCATGCCCGCCGACAACCACGACGTCGGCAACGACCCCGAATCGGTCGCCGCGGCCGACTTCAACCGCGACGGCAACCGCGACCTGGCGGTCGCCAACCGCGGTGACGACGACGTCTCGATCCTGCTCGGCGACGGCGCCGGCGACTTCGCGGCGCCGGTCGACTTCGCGGTCGGCGACGAGCCCCAGGACATCCAGGCCGGCCGGCTGAACGGGGATCGCACGATCGACCTCGTGATCGCCAACCGGATGGACGACAACGTCTCGATCCTGTTCGGTAAGGGAGACGGAACCTTCCGGCCCCAGCGAACCTTCAAGACCGGCCAGAGCCCCCGCTCGGTCGCCCTCGGCGACTATGACCGCGACCGCGACCTCGACCTGGCGACCGCGAACTTCGCCGACGACAACGCCTCGATCCTGCTCGGCAACGGCAAGGGCGCCTTCCGGCGCGCGAAGCCGGTCAAGGCCGGCCAAACGCCGCGCGGGATCGCCGCCGCGGACCTCGACGGCGACGGCGCGCTCGACCTCGCGATCGTCAACGACATGGACGAGACCGTCACCGTCGCCCTCGGGCGCGGCGACGGGCGGTTCGGCAACCAGCGCGACTACGCCACCGGGTCGATGCCGTTCAGCGTCGTGCTCGCCGACTTCAACCGCGACGGCGCGCCCGACTACGCGGTCAACGACTCCGGTGACAACGACGTCTCGGTGCGGCTCAACCGGGGTGACGGGCGGTTCGGCGCCCAGACGACCTACGACGTCGGCGCGAACCCGTTTTTCGTCAGCCAGGCCGACTTCAACCAGGATCGCCGGCCCGACCTGGCGGTCTCGAACGCGGACGACGACGACGTTTCGATCCTGCTCGGCAAGAAGAACGGGACCTTCAACCCGGCCGACGACTACGCGGTTGACGACTTTCCGATCGGCAGCCGGGCGGCCAACTTCGACAAGGCGAACGGCCCCGACCTTGCGGTCACCGACTCGAACGGCGACCGGGTGTCGGTGCTGCTCAACGAGGCCTAGCTCATCGAGGCTGCGCCGGTAGGCTGCCCCGCCTGCCGTGCCGACCAACCCTGCACTGATCAAAGACCGCGAGCCGGGCGCCCCGATCGAGACGCTGCGCGAGGTGGTCGAGGCGCTCGCCCCGCTCGAGCGCGAGGCGGGCTCGGAGGGCGAGCGCGAGGCCGCGGAGTGGCTGGCGGCGCGCTTCGAGTCCGCCGGCGCCCCCGCCTCGATCGACGAGGAGGACTTCTTGGACGGCTACGCGGGCCTGCACGCGAAGCTGTCGGGCGTCGGCGCTGCGGCCGGCGTGCTCGCGCTCAGCGGCCGCGCTCGGCGCGCGGCGATCGCGGGCGGCGCCGCGGCGGCCGCGTTGATCGTCGACGAGGCCTCGAACGGCGTCCGCCCCGCCCGGCGGGCGATCGAGCGGCAAAAGACGACCTGGAACGTGGTCGCCGAGCTCGGTGACCCCGGGGCCGAGCGCACGGTGGTGGTGATGGCCCACCACGACGCCGCCCACGGTGGCGCGATCTTCGACCAGGCGCTACAGCGCAAGCTCACCGACTGGTTCCCGGGTGTGATCGAGCGGATCGACACCGCGATCCCGGTCTGGTGGAGCGTCGCGGCGGGGCCGGCGCTGGTCGCTCTCGGCGCCGCGACTCGGCGCCGTGGGCTGGCGGCCGCGGGAACCGCGCTCTCGGCCGGCAGCGTCGCCGCCTTCCTCGACATCGCCCGCCACCCGGTCGTCCCCGGCGCCAACGACAACCTCAGCGGCGTCGCGGCCCTGGTCGCGATCGCCGAGGCGGTGCGGGAGCGGCCGCTCAACGGGGTGCGGCTGCTGCTCGCATCATGCGGGGCCGAGGAGGTACTGCAGGGTGGCGTCTACGGCTTCGCCCGCCGGCATCTGGCGCCACTGGACCGAGACCGCACCTGGGTGATCAACCTCGACTCGGTCGGCTCTCCGGAGCTGGCGATGCTCGAGGGCGAGGGCGCGTTCGTGATCGAGGACTACTTCGACCGCGGGCTGCGCGACCTATGCGAGCGGATCGCGATCCGCGAGGCGATCCCGATGAGGCGCGGGATGCGCGCCTCGACCAGCACCGACTCGGTGGTCACCAGCCGAATGGGGATCCCGACGACCTGCCTGGTGTCGCTCAACCGCCACAAGGCGATCGACAACTATCACTCGCCGACCGACGTACCCGAGAACGTCAGCTATCCCACGGTCGCCGCGGCGGCCGACCTCACCGAGGCCGTGATCCGCGAGCTCGCGGCGGGCTGAAGCGGCACCGACAGCGTCGCCAAGAGCTGCGAGCGGGCCGGCCGCGGGTAGCGCTCAGAGCGAGACCGTCGGTGCCTCGAGGCCCGCCTCGAGCACCCCGAGCGCGATCCCCAGGTCCTGGATCGCGAGGCCGGTCGAGTCGAACAGGGTGATCTGGCCGGGGTCGGTGCGCCCCGGGGCGCGATCGAGGAGGACATCGCCGATCTCGGTGACCGCTTCGCGGGCGACGGCACCGGCCGCGACCGGGCCGGAAAGCTCGCCTCCCTTCGACGCCTGCTCCCACTCATCGCAGAACAGCGCGCAGCGCGCGAGCGCCTGGGGCTCGACCTCGGCCTTGCCGTGGGCGTCGGCGCCGAGCACCGCCAGGTGCTGGCCCGGGCGCAGGTCGGCGGCGGAGATCACCGGCGCGTCGGCGGGGGTGACGGTGACGACGACGTCGGCCGCGGCGGCGTCCTGACGCGACCCGGCCGACCAGCCGAGCTCGCCGGCGAGCGCCTCGGCCGCCTCGGCCCGCGCGTCGAAGCAGATCCCCGCGCCGTAGCCGGCGGCGGCCAGGCAGCGCGCCGCCCAGGCGCCGTTGACGCCGCAGCCGATCAGTCCGACCGAGCTTGCGTCGCCGCGCGCCAGGGCGGTGGCCGAGACCGCCGCCGCGGCGCCGGTGCGCAGCGAGGTGATCGCGGCGCAGTCCATGATCGCCAACAGCTCGCCGGTCTCGGCGCTGGAGACGAGCAGCGCCCCGGCGACCACCGGCAGCCCGCGCGCCGGGTTGGCGGGGAACGAGGTCACCCACTTCAGGGTCGCGATCCCGTCGCCGCGGGCCGGCATCGCGCGGAAGTCGCCGCCCGGGGGTGCGTCGACGTAGACCTTGGCCGGCATCACCCAGTCGCCGCGGGCGTGGCGCTCGAACGCGGTTCGGGTGCGCTCGATCGCCGCCGCCGGCCCGATCGCCGCCAGCACCGCCCCGTGGTCGAAGACCTGAACGTCCGCCATCGCCGCTGAGGGTAGTTTTCCGGGGCGATGGGCGCCCGCAACGGCAACCGAAGGCCGCCGCGACCGCGGATCGAGCTGGTCTCGCCCGCCGCCTCCGCGAGCGAGGCGGCGGCGATCGTCGCCGCGCTCGAGCAGTTCCTAGCCGACACCGCGCCGGCCCCCGGCGCGGCCGGGCCGCCGCGGAGCCCGTGGCAGCGGGCGGCGCTCGAGGACGGGATCGCGGCCCGCCAGATCAGCGGCTCAGCATGGGGGCACGCGCCGCGATAGAACACCTCCAGCGGCTCTCGTCGCCGGGGGCCGGCCATCCCAAGGAGGAGGAACCGTGGCCGTAGTCAAGATCATCGAGCTGGTCGGCAGCTCGAAGACGTCAACCGACGACGCCGCCAAGCAGGCGCTGAGCCAGGCGCAATCGTCGCTTCGCAACATCCGCGCGGTCGACATCGTCTCGACCGGGATCCGCGGCGAGAACCTCGACGAGTACCGCGCCCACGTCCGGGTCGCGTTCCTGATCGAGGACACCGACGTCGACTGAGCCTCTGAGGCGCGCCGCAACCGGGCGCCTGATCTAAATACCCGAATCCCAATCGGGATTTGTGTAATATCTCCCGCCATGGAGCCGACGGCCGCGCCTGCAGCCACAGCCCGGGAGCGGATCTCCGCCGAGCACAAGCTCGACGTCGACCACGCGAAGGCGCAGCAGGGCAAGGGCAAGCTCGGCTCGCTGACCAACCCCGAGGTCTACGACAACGTCCCCGGGCACCTGATCCCGGCGATCGAGCGCGAGTTCGACGACTTCGACACCGAGGCGGGCAGCTTCCTGCGCGGCGAGCAGTCCGAGGAGCAGTTCATCGGCTTCCGGCTCAAGCAGGGCGTCTACGGGCAGCGCCAGCCCGACGTCCAGATGATCCGCGTGAAGCTGCCGATGGGCGGCGTCACCCCCGACCAGATGGACGCCTTCGCCTCGGTGATCGAGAAGTACGCGCCGCTGGGCAAGGGCCACGTGACCACTCGCCAGAACATCCAGATCCACCACGTGCCGCTCCCCGACGCGGCGAAGCTGATCCGCGAGCTCTCCGACGCCGGCCTCTCCTCGCGCGAGGGTTGCGGCAACACGGTCCGCAACGTCACCGGCGATCCCTGGGCCGGGGTCACGGAGGGCGAGCTGTTCGACGTCACCCCGTACGCGGCCGCCTACGTGCGCTATTTCGTCCGCCACCCGACGACCCAGCTGATGCCGCGCAAGGTGAAGACGGCGTTCACGGCAACCGACGAGGACGTGGCGATCACCGGCATCCACGACATCGGCTTCATCCCCCGCGAGCGCGACGGCGTCCGCGGGGTCGAGATCCGGGTCGGCGGCGGTACCTCGATCATGCCCCGCGTCGCCCCCACCCTGTACGACTTCGTCGAGCTCGACAACGGCGACTACCTGAAGGTGTCCGAGGCCGTCTTCCGGATCTTCGACCGCCAGGAGTGGCTGCGCGTCAACCGCGCCCGCGCTCGGATCAAGGTGCTGATCGACAAGATCGGCATCGACGCCTTCCGCGAGATGGTCGAGGAGGAGCTCGAGGGCGACTGGGTCGCCGAGCGCGACTTCTCGATCGACCACCTCGTCTACCTGATCGACGAGGAGGGCAACGCGCCGGCACCGCCCGCCGACCCCGCCAGCCCGAACGGCGACCGCAGCGAGTTCGACCGCTTCCGCGAGGCGAACGTGCGCCCGCAGCGCCAGGCCGGCTTCAACACGGTCCAGATCAAGATCACCCGCGGGGACCTGACCCCTGACCAGCTGCGCGGGCTCGGGCAGATCATGCGCGAGTTCACGGGCGGCTCGGCGCGCACCACCGTGCACCAGAACTTCGTCCTGCGCTGGGTCCGCGACGAGGCTGTCTACGACGTCTATCGCCGGCTCGGCGAGCTCGGCCTCAACGACGCCGGCGCCGATCAGATCACCGACGTCGTCTCGTGCCCGGGCACCGACAGCTGCAAGCTCGGGATCACCAGCTCGATGGGCCTCAACAAGGTGATCCAGGACCGGATCGAGTCGATGGGGATCACCGATCCGCTGACCAGGCGGGTCCACATCAAGATGTCCGGCTGCCCGAACGGCTGCAGCCAGCACCACATCGCCAACATCGGCTTCTACGGCGCCTCGCTGAAGGTCGGCGGTCGCGCGATGCCCGCCTACATCCCCCACCTGGGCGGCAACTACGAGGGCGGCGAGGTCGTCTACGGCCACCGGCTGAAGGCGCGGCTGCCCGCAAAGCGGGTCCCGGACGCGGTCGAGCGCTGGCTGCGCCTGTACGAGTCCGAGCGCGACGAGGGCGAGGCGTTCAACGACTTCGTCGAGCGGATCGGCACCGACCGCTTCGAGGCCGAGGTCAAGGAGCTCACATTGCCGGCGGAGTTCAGCCTCGAGTCGATGAACCAGTTCATCGACTGGAACCGCTCCGAGCCCTACAAGGTCGAGCGCGGCGAAGGCGAGTGCGCGGTCTGATGGCTGCGACGCCGCTGTCAGTGATCGAGGCCGCGCCCTCCCGCCCGCGGCCGTTCGACGACGATTCCCCTGTGGACGTGAACGGAAACGGCAACGGGAACGGGAAGCTGCCGATGATCGGCGGCAAGGTCGTCGATCCGGTCGAGGTCGCCGCCGAGGTCGAGGAGATGGGCGCCGAGGAGGCGATCGCCTGGGCGATCGAGCGGTTCCACCCCTCGATGCGCTTCGCGGTCTCGTTTCAGAAGACCAGCTCGGTGACCGTCGACATCGCCCACGCGATCGAGCCGACCGCGAAGTTCTTCTACCTCGACACCGAGGTGCTCTTCGACGAGACCTACGAGACCCGCGACGCGCTCGCCGAGCGCTACGGGATCGAGTTCGAGCGCTTCTCGGGAATCTCGCTCGAACAGCAGGAGGCCGAGCACGGCCCGGCGCTGTGGAGCGCCCACCCGGACGCCTGCTGCGAGATCCGCAAGGTCGAGCCGATGAAGGAGGCGCTCGCCGGGATCGACTGCTGGGTCTCCGGCATCCGGCGCGCCGACTCCAAGAGCCGCGCCGGCGCCGCCAAGTTCGGCTGGGACAAGCGCTTCGGCCTCTGGAAGCTGAACCCGCTTGCCGACTGGACCGAGGAGGAGATCTGGGAGCGCATCCGGGCCCATCGCGATCCCCTACAACCCGCTGCACGACCAGGGCTACCCGTCGATCGGCTGCACGCACTGCACCCTGCGCCCGGGCGAGGGCGAGGGCGATCGCGCGGGCCGCTGGGCCGGCATCGACAAGAACGAGTGCGGCATCAATTAGGGGCGCAACGCGGCTTGTGATGCCGCATCAGGCAAGTTGCATCTGTTTCTTGCCTAAGTTGCTCATGATGCAGAGGAACCGGCCCGTCGCTACCCTCGCCGAGCACTGAAGAAGACAGAACCGACGTCTGGAGAACGAACAACGTGCCTGAGACAACCTCCCCCGCCGCCCTGGCGCTGCAGCTGAGCGCCCGCCAGGCTTCCGACTTCGAGCTACTCGGAAACGGCGGCTTCGCGCCGCTGACCGGGTTCATGGGCTCGGCCGACCACGCATCCGTCTGCAACGACATGCGCCTCACCTCCGGCGAGGATCTGGCCGATCCCGATCACGCTCGCGACCGACCTCGAGTGCGAGGTCGGCGACGTGATCGAGCTCAGCGCCCCGAACGGCAAGGCGCTCGGCCGGCTGACGGTCGATGAGGTGTTCGAGAAGGACGTCGAGCTCGAGGCCGAGAAGGTCTATCGGACCACCGACAACGAGCATCCCGGCGTCGCCGCGATCCGCGAGGAGGGCGCCCGCTGCATCGCCGGCCCGATCGAGGTCGATGCGCTCCCCGATCACGAGGAAGCGTTCATGAAGCGCTACCAGACGGCGGCCGAGGCGAAGCAGTCGTTCGCCGACCGCGGCTGGAAGCGGATCGTCGCCTTCCAGACCCGCAACCCGATCCACCGCGCCCACGAGTACCTGACCAAGGCGGCGCTCGAGATCTGCGACGGCCTCTACATCCATCCGCTGATCGGTGAGACCAAGAAGGGCGACATCCCCGCGGACGTGCGGATGCGCTGCTACGAGGTCCTGATGGACAACTACTACCACCCCGATCACGTGATGCTCGGCGTCAACCCGGGCAAGATGCACTACGCGGGCCCGCGTGAGGCGGTCCTGCACGCGATCATCCGCCGCAACTACGGCTGCACGCACTTCATCGTCGGCCGCGACCACGCGGGCGTCGGCGACTACTACGGCACCTACGACGCGCAGCGGATCTTCGACGACATCGACATCGCCGAGCTCGGGATCACGCCGCTGTTCTTCGAGCACACGTTCTGGTGCAACGAGTGCGAGGGGATGGGCTCGGCGAAGACCTGCCCGCACCCCCAGGAGTCGCACCTGTTCCTCTCGGGCACCAAGGTGCGCGAGATGCTGGAGGCCGGGGAGAAGCCTCCGCACGAGTTCTCCCGGGACGAGGTTGCAGAGATCCTCATCGACGCCTACAAGGAGGGCATCTAGTGTCAGACGAAAAGGGCTTCTGCCTCTGGTTCACCGGGCTCTCGGGCTCGGGCAAGTCGACGATCACCACGCATCTGGTCAAGGAGCTGCGCAAGCGCGGCTCCAAGCTCGAGGTGCTCGACGGTGACGTCGTCCGCGAGAACCTGTCCAAGGGCCTCGGTTTCTCGAAGGAGGACCGCGACACCAACATCCGCCGGATCGCCTTCGTCGCCAACCTGCTGTCGCGCAACGAGGTCCCGGTGATCACCGCCGCGATCTCGCCCTACCGCGACATCCGCGACGAGGCTCGCGAGATGATGGGCGAGCGGTTCGTCGAGGCCTACGTCAAGGCCTCGGTCGAGGTTTGCGAGCAGCGCGACGTCAAGGGCCTGTACGCGAAGGCTCGCTCCGGGGAGATCAAGGAGTTCACGGGGGTCTCGGATCCCTACGAGCCGCCGGAGAACCCGGAGCTGGTGCTCGAGACCGAGCATCAGTCCGCGGAGGAGTCGGCGCACCAGATCCTCAGCGTACCTCGAGGACCGCGAGTTCATCCCGGCCGGCGTCGCCGCCTAGCGGCGAGGCCGATCCAGCGAGGTCCGGGTGCGTATCGCCGACCGAGCCCGGTCGATCGGAGCGCAGGCTCGCGCTTCGCTCGGCCGGGCTCGTTCGAATCTGTATCACCGCGTGGCGACCAGCCCGGCGGTGCCGCGGCTGTACGCCTACAACCTGGTCTCGCGCACCCAGGACTTCACCACCCACACCTACGCCGGGATTCCCTGCGTCCAGAACGCGCTCGACTTCTGGGCGCTGCAGGAGGCGATCTCCGACCTGCGGCCTGCGCTGCTGATCGAGATCGGCTCGTACAAGGGCGGCTCGGCGCTCTTCTACGGGCAGTTGATGGACGCGCTCGGGACCGGGCGGGTGATCTCGATCGACATCGAGTCCCCGACCGGCGTCGAGCACCCCCGGGTCGAGTTCATCGAGGGTGACTCGCTCGACCCGGCGATCATCGACCGCGCGCGCGCCGAGGCCGAGGCCGCCGACGGGCACGTGCTGGTGATCCTCGACGGCGACCACAGCCGCGACCACGTCGCCGGCGAGCTCGAGGCCTACTCGCCGCTGGTCACCCCGGGCAGCGTGCTGCTGAGCCAGGACGGCCTCGTCGACGTGCTCGAGGCGTTCGCGCCGATGCGGCCGGGCCCGCTGCCCGCCAACCGCGATTTCCTCGCCTCGCACCCCGAGTTCGACTACGACCCCGACCTCGGCGACCGCTACGGCTTCACCACCCACCCGCTCGGCTGGATGCGCCGGCGCGGATGAGCGCCGCCGCCGAGCCCGAGCCGTTCACCCGCACCTACCGCGTCGCGATGGGCGCCTGCACGCCGTGGACGGCGTGGTGGGGCCGGCTCGAGGTCGAGGGGCTGGACCAGCTGCCGCGCTCCGGGCCGGTCCTGGTGGCCGGCAACCACGACTCGAACATGGACCCGGTCGCGGTCGGCGTCGCGGCCCGCAAGCACCGCCAGGTGAGGGCGCTCGCCAAGTCCTCGCTGTGGAAGGTCAGGGGGCTCGGCCCGATCCTCAACGGCATGGGCCAGATCCCGATCGACCGCGGGGCCGGCGACGCGCACGCCCTGGACCGCGCGATCGAGTCGTTGCGCGCCGGCGCCTGCATCGGCGTCTTCCCCGAGGGCACCCGCTCGCTCGGCCGCACGCTGCGCGCCCGCGGCGGCATCGGCCGGCTGGCCGAGGCCGTCCCCGAGACGGAGATCGTGCTCGTCTCGATCACCGGGACCACCGACTTCGCCCGCTTCCCCAAGCGCCCGCGCGCCCGGGTCCGCTTCAGCCGCCCGGATGCGGGCGGCTACGCACCCGGCGAGGACCACGGCGCCTTCGCCGCCCGGCTGCTGGAACAGCGTCGCGCCGAGGCGCCGATCCGAGGCCGCCGGACGGCGTCCTCGGGCAGTCCGGCCGCGGACTAGCTGGCGCGCCGCTTACGGCTTCGCCGGGCACCTGCGGCTCGCCGAGACCGTAGGTGTCGTAGGCGCCCCAGCGGCTGAAGGTCTTGTGGGTGGGGCCGTGGAAGTCCGAGGAGGCGGTCGGGACGAGGTCGAACTCGTCGCAGAGCTCGAGGCAGTGCTTGGTCTGGTCGGGGGTGTGGGGCGGGTAGAAGGTCTCGATCCCGTCCAGGCCGACGTCGTGCACCAAGCTCTCGAACGAGATCTCGCACTTGTTCGGGGTCCTGGACGTCCCAGTACGGATGGGCGACGACGGCGACGCCGCCGGCGTCGTGGATGATCTCGACCGCCTGCTCGGCGGTCGGCCACTTGCGCGACACGAACGCCTTCGCCCCCGGGACCAGGTACTCCTCGAAGAACGGCCCCAGGTCGGGGCCCGGCGCCCGCCGCCTTGGCGATGTGCGGGCGGCCGATCGCGTCGGCTGCGCCGGCCTTGGCGACGGCGTCCTCGAAGGTCACCTCGACCCCGTGGCGGTTGAGGTTGGCGATGATCTCCTTCGCCCGGTCGACGCGCTCCTGCTGGGCCTTCGCGCAGGCCGGGGCGATCCTCTCCAGGTCGACCCAGTAGCCGCAGATGTGGAGGTCCTCGGAGTACTTGTGGACGCACGACATCTCGGTCGCCGGGACGTTCTCGATCCCGAGCTCGTCGGCGACCCTGGTCGCCTCCTCGACCCCGGCGACGCCGTCGTGGTCGGTCAGCGACATCACCGTGATCCCGGCCTCGGCCGCCGAGCGGGCGACGTCGCCGGGCTCGAGCTGGCCGTCGGAGACGGTCGAGTGGCTCTGCAGGTCGATCATCGAGCGCAGCAGGTTAGATGAATGGAGCGGCTGAAAGACATTCTTGACTCGAATTGCGACAATCGCCGGGTGCGCATCTCAGCCAAAGCCGATTACGCGGTTCGCGCCGCGCTCGAGCTCGCCGCCCACCACGACGGCGACCCGGTCAAGGGCGAAAAGCTCTCCGAATCGCAGGGAATCCCGCTCCAGTTCCTGGAGCACATCCTGCTCGAGCTCAAGCACGCGCGCCTGATCCAGGCGCGCCGGGGCGCGAAGGGCGGCTACTGGCTCGCCCGCGACCCGGCCGAGATCACGATCGCCGACGTGATCCGCGCGGTCGAGGGCCCGCTCGCCAACATCCACGAGAACGCGCCCGAGGAACTGCACTACGGGGGGCCGGCCGAGCGCCTGCGCGACGTCTGGGTCGCGGTCAGGGCCGCGCTGCGGTCGGTGCTCGAGAACGCGACCCTCGCCGAGGTCGCCCGCGGCGACCTTCCCTGGCGCATCGAAGCGGTCCTCAACGACCCCGAGGCCTGGCTGAAGCGCTGAGATAAACCGCGACTGCGTCGCCACTTCCAGCGCCTTGCTAGCCTTTCGCGACCGATTTAGGACCAAGTCGGTTCACAATAGGTAGATAGTCCACTTCGGGCCTCACGTTCCCCCCTCCCGCGATGGATCCCCTCTTCTACATCTTCGGCATCGGCATCGACCCGACGATCATGGTCTTCGGGTTTGGCATCGGCCTGCTCGTCGGCATGACCGGGATGGGCGGCGCCTCGCTGATGACCCCGCTGCTGATCCTGATCTTCGGGATCCAGCCGGTGACCGCGATCGGCACCGACATCTTCTACGCCGCGGTCACCAAGACCGTCGGCGGCTACAAGCATCTGAAGCTCGGCACCGTCCACAAGGGGCTCGCCTTCTGGATGGCGGTCGGCAGCGTCCCGGCCGCGATCGCCGGCGTCTGGGTGATCGAGCTGCTCCAAAACCGCTACGGCGACGACCTCGACACGCTGGTGCTCGGGATGCTCGGCGGCACCCTGGTCGTGGTCGGCGTCGCCACCCTGCTGCGTTCGGTGTTCCTCGCCGGCGTGATCCAGGAGCGCTCGGCGATGCACCTTTACCGCCGCCACATCATCGCCGCGGTGATCACCGGGATGACCACCGGGTTCGTGATCGGCCTGACCTCGGCCGGCAGCGGCACCCTGATCGCGATCGCGCTGATCGCGATCTTCCGGCTCACCCCCCGGCGAGTGGTCGGCACCGACGTCTTCCACGCCGCGATCCTGCTCTGGGCGGCTGGGATCGCCCACTGGATCGGCGGCAACATCGACTTCGCGCTCGCCGGCACGATCCTGGTCGGCTCGATCCCCGGCGTCATCCTGGGCACCAACCTCTCGGTCAAGGCGCCGCAGAAGTTCCTGCGCTACGCGCTCGCGGTCGTCCTGATGGCCTCGGGCACGACCCTGATCGTCAAGAACTACGAGCCCGGGATCGTGATCCCGGCGATCGGCGTCGCCAGCATCATGGTCGGCGCCTGTATGCCGCTCAGGCGTTCTCACGCAGCCGGGTCAAGGGCAAGGGCACACCGGCCGGCGCGCCCGCCTGACCAAGTCTCGAGACCGCCGCGCGGGGCGAGTCGATAGGTTTGCCGGTCGATGGACTTCGACCTCAGCCCGCGCGTAACCGAGCTTCGCGACCGGATCCGCGCGTTCATGGACGAGCACGTGTACCCGAACGAGGCCGAGGCGCTGCGGGCGCTCGACGAAGAGGTGACGATGGACTCTCGGGTCGCCTATCCCGAGATCCTGATCGCGATCCGCGAGCGCGCCCGCGCCGAGGGCCTGTGGAACCTGTTCATGCCCGACGACACCTACGGGGCCGGGCTCACAAACTGGGAGTACGGGGTCCTCTGCGAGGAGATGGGCCGCAGCCCGGCGATCGCGCCGATGGCGTTCAACTGCGCGGCGCCCGACACCGGCAACTCCGAGATCATCGCCGAGCACGGCACCGACGAGCAGAAGGAGACCTGGCTCGCCCGGCTGCTCGACGGCGAGATCCGTTCCTGCTTTTCGATGACCGAGCCCGAGGTCGCCGGCTCCGACCCACGAACGCTGCAGACGCAGGCGGTGCTGGACGACGACGAGTGGGTGATCAACGGCCACAAGTGGTTCACCTCCGGCGCGGTCGGGGCCTCGGTCGCGATCGCGATGGTGGTCACCGACCCCGATGCCCACCCATACGCCCGCGCCTCGATGATCCTCGTCCCCACCGACGCGCCCGGGTTCAACCTGATCCGCCCGGTGCCGGTGATGGGGCACGACGGCGGCCCCGGGCACTGCGAGATCCGCTACGAGGACTGCCGCGTCCCGGCCGCGAACCTGCTCGGCCCGCGCCAGGCCGGCTTCGTGATCGCCCAGGACCGGCTCGGCCCCGGGCGCATCCACCACTGCATGCGCGCGATCGGGACCTGCGAGCGGGCGATCGAGATGATGTGCCGGCGCGCCAACGAGCGCGAGGCCTTCGGCTCGAAGCTGGCCGAGAAGCAGTTCATCCAGGACTTCATCGCCAAGTCGCGGATCGAGACCGAGCAGGCGCGCCTGTTGACCCTGATGGCGGCCTGGCGGATGGACACCTACGGCAAGAAGGAGGCGCGCCGCGAGATCTCGATGATCAAGGTCGTCGCCGCCAACGTGGTCATGGACGTGCTCGACCGCGCGATCCAGGTGCACGGCTCGCTGGGGATGTCCGACGACACGCCGCTGGCCGGGATGTGGCGGTTCTCGCGCATGCTCAAGGTCGCCGACGGGCCCGACGAGGTCCACAAGATGGTCGTCGCCCGCCGCGAGCTGAACCGCTGGGCGGCGGACGCCGGGCCCGACCCGGCACCGGCCGAGAGCGCCGCCGCCGAGGCGAAGACTCCCGCCTGAGCGCGGGGCCCCGAACGGCGGGCTGCTCACCGGGATCACCGGCGTGCGGGCGAACGCCGACGCGGGTTCGTGTGAGTTCCTCGTCAACGGCTCGAACTGAGACGCGTCACGGAAGCCGGCCGACGGCCTCCGACGCCGCCTCGACCAGCTTCTCGACGTTGCGCGCGAACGGGCTCGAGCCGGCGTCCTCGACGTCGCCGTACTGGCCGGCCGCGTAGCGGGCATAGACGCCCTCGAGGATGATCGCCAGCTTCCAGAGGCCGAGCGCGACGTAGAAGTCGATCTCGCTCAGATCGCGACCGGAGCGCTCCGCGTAGCGCGCGCGGACGTCGTCGCGCCCTCCGAACCCGGGCGCCATCGTCGCCGGGCGCATCAGCGGCACGAGCTCGTCGCCCTCCTCGCCCCAGTAGACGAGCAGCAGGCCGACGTCGGCGAGCGGGTCGCCGAGCGTGCACAGCTCCCAGTCGACGACCGCGGCGACCTCGCCCGCGGGCGAGAGGATCATGTTGTCGAGCCGGTAGTCGCCGTGGACGATCGTCGCCGGGCCCTGCTCGGGGATCCGGGCGGCGAGCCGGTCGTGGACCTGGTCGACCAGCGGCAGCTCGCGGGTGTGCTGCTTGGCCCACTGACCCTGCCAGCGGTGAAGCTGGCGGGCGACGTAGTCCTCCTTCTTCGCCAGCTCGCCGAGGCCGACGGCGTCGGGCTCGACGGCGTGGATCGCGACCAGCGTGTCGACCACCCGGTCGCCGATCGCCCGCCGCTCGTCCTCACCCGGGAACGGGGCGATGTCGTCGATCGAGCGCAGGATCGGGCCCTCGACCCAGCCCATGACGTAGAACGGATCCTCGCCCTCCTCGCTGAGGCCGACGATCGGCGGCACCGGGACGTCCGTGTCCTGGAGCGCCGAGATGATCCGGTGCTCGCGGCCCATGTCGTGTGCCGACGCCAGGCGCGAGCCCAGCGGCGGTCGGCGCAACGCCCAGCGATGGCCGGCGGCGTCGGTGACCGAGTAGGTCAGGTTCGAGCGCCCGCCGGCGATCCGCTCGAAGCTCAGCGGCAGCTCGACAGCGCCGGCGTTGGCCTCGAACCAGGACTCGACCCGGGGGACGTCGATTCCCTCGTCGGCGCGCGCGTCGTCAGTAGCCTGCTCGGCCATGGCGGGGAAGCATATGTGCGGCCGGAGTCTGCACACGGCTCTAGTCGTCGACTTCGGCGGCGTCCTCACGACCAGCATCTGGCCGGCGTTCGCCGCCTTCTGCGAGGCCGAGGGCCTGGAGCCCGAGGCGGTGCGCGAGCTGTTTCGCGGCGACGCCCAGGCGCTGGCGCTCCTGCGCGGCCTGGAGACCGGCGAGATCTCCGACCCGGACTTCGAGCAGCGCTTCGGGGACCTGCTCGGGGTCGCCGACCACAGCGACCTGATCACGCGGATGTTCGCCGGGCTCCGGCCCGAGCCACCGATGGTCGACGCGGTCCGCGCCGCCGCCGCGGCGGGCCTGAAGACGGGGCTGATCTCCAACTCCTGGGGGCTGGGGATCTACGACCGGGCGCCGACCGACCTGTTCGACGTCGCGGTGATCTCCGGCGAGGTCGGCCTGCACAAGCCCCAGCCGGAGATCTACCTGCTCGCCTGCGAGCGGCTCGCGGTCGAGCCCAGCAAGGCAGTGTTCGTGGACGACCTGCGCGAGAACTGCGAGGGCGCCGAGGCCGTCGGGATGACCGCCCTGCTCCATCGCGATGCCGCCGAGACGGTGTCGAAGCTCGAGCAGATCTTCGCGATCGAGCTCAGCAGCCCGACCCGCTGAGCCCGACACCGACCCGGATCGTCCCGGGCTCCCGCGCCTCGACCACCGTCTCGCCGTCCTCCTCGCGCAGGCACGCGTCGCCATCGGTGACCTGCCACCAATGGCTCCAATTGATCGCCACCGGGTAGGACCCGGCCCGCGGCGCCGCGACCGTGAACCCGTCCGGCCCGACGCTCCGGGCCCCGACCGGGGTCGGATCGGTGACCCGATACAGACGCCAGTCGTCGTTGCTCCAGACCGGGGTCAGGTAGTCCAGGCCCGTGTCGATCAGCCGGACCTCGTCCTCGGACAGATAGTCGCGGCGGGCGTCGGGAACGGCGACGTAGGAGACCGCGTGCTGGTCGAGCCACACCCGGTAGGAGGCCGGGTAAAGCCGGTCGTCGGTGAACAGGTCGAAGTCGTCGGACTCGAGCTGGCGCAGCCAGCCACGGGCGATCGGGTAGGAGTCGGCGACGTAGACTGCCTCCCAGCGGTTCTTGGTCGGCGGAACCTCGATCCTGATCGCCTCGTCGGGGCCCACGAGCCGGTCGAGCTCGTCGACGAGCGGCTGGTAGAAGGCCCGCTCGGTCGAGTCATCGCCCGCCGCCTTGCGGGTGTCGCGCACCGGGGCGACGAGCTGCCAGTACAGCAGCGGCAGCGAGACCGCGAGCACCACCCAACGGCCGCGCGGCCACAGCACCAGGGCGAGCACCGGGCCGGCGAACAGCGCCCCGAGCCGGGTGACGTTGCCGCCCAGGGGCGAATCGACCGCGTAGGCGACGATCGTCAGCAGCGCGTAGAGCAGGGCCCCGATCCGCAGGGCTCGGTACTCGGACGGGACCAGCCACCAGACGACCGCGGCGAGCACCGGGATCGCGATCATCGCCGAGAACACGAACGGCTCCACGCCCCCGGTCGGGAAGGCGACGTTGAGGACCACGATCGGGATCAGCGAGCCGATCGCCAGCAGGGCGCCGCGCCGGCGCTCGCCGGCGAGCCAGAGCGCCGCCCCGGCGAGGGCGACGAACAGCCCGGCGACCGGGCTGGCAAGGCTCGCGCCGGCGGCGAGCAGCGCCGCGAGCGCGAGCCGGTCACCGGCGAGCAGCGCGCCGAGGCCGAACGGGACCGCGAGCAGGAACGGGATCCGCCCGGTGCACAGCCAGGCGGCGATCGCGGCCGCGAACCAAAGCGACGGCCACCACGCGGCGGCGCCGAAGAGCCGCCGGGCGAGCAGCGCGAACAGCGCCGCCGCGGCGACCACCGCCAGCACTCCGGTCAGCCGCGGGCCGAACAGGGCGCCCAGGGGCGGGTAGAGGACGCTGTAGGAGAGCAGGTAGTGGCCGTCGTACCAGGCGTTGTTCCAGACCGCGAAGCCGTGATCGGCGAACAGGTCGGCGCGGAAGGTCGCCGCCGCCAGATCCTGGCTCGCCGGACCCCAGATCAGGTAGGCGACGCCGAGCGCCGACGCGAGCAGCGCCGCAACGAGCACGGTCGAGCGGGAGGGGCGAGCCTGCAAGCCGCGGTGCTCCCCGCCGCTGGTCACGTCGTAGTTGGGCGGGCGAGAATCAAGCATTGGCTAGGACGCAGGGAGCCCGCATGGCGGCGCCATGTGGGCGACCGAGGACGACGCCAGGCGCCGATTCGCAGCCGTCCAACGCGGCGTGACCTGTGGCGGTGAGCACCTAGCCTTGCAGGATGCAGCTCGGCACCCTCGGGTCCGCGGCCATCGACCTCGGCGGCCAGGTCGACCGCGTCTGGAGCGCGATCGTCAGCTTCGGCGAGAACTTCGCCCGCATCGACCTGCCCTATCTGGCCGCTGCGCTGGTCCTATCGCTGGGCCTGCAGCTGTGCCGCGGGCACGCGTGGGCGAACGCGCTGCGCGCCGCCTACCCCGGCGACGCCGTCTCCGAGCGCGGCGTGGTCGGCGCTTTCCTGATCGGCGCCGGGATGAACGGCATCCTCCCGGCCCGCGGCGGCGACGCGATCAAGATCGTGCTCGGCAAGCGCAGCGTCCGCCGCTCCTCCTACCCGGCGATCATCTCCTCGTTCGCCGTCCTGGCGCCGTTCGACTCGGCGATCGGCCTGGTCGTGCTGCTGTACGCGATCACCCAGGGCCTGTTGCCGGCAGCGCCGCGGTTGCCCGAGCTGCCGGCGTTCGACATCTCGTTCTGGGCCGCGCACCCGCAGCTGCTCCTGTTCACGATCACGGTCGCGGCGATCGGCCTGATTGCGCTCGTCGCGGTGCTCGCGCGCAGGGTCGAGTCCTTCTGGCAGAACCTCAAGCAGGGCGTGGCGATCTTCCGCGAGCCGCGGCGCTACCTGCGCCAGGTGGTCGCCTGGCAGGCCGCGGGCTGGGGGCTGCGGTTCGCCTCCTTCTGGCTCTTCCTCGACGCGTTTCGGATCGGCGGCTCGCTCGACAACGTGCTGCTGGTGATGTGCGTGCAGGCGATCACCGGCGCGCTTCCGTTCACGCCGGGCGGCGCCGGGGCGCAGCAGGCGCTGCTGGTGGTGGCGCTCAACGGCCCGACGTACGCTGCCGTGCTCGCCTATTCGGTCGGCCAGCAGGTCGCGGTCACCGTCTGGTCGGTGGCGATCGCCTTCATCACCCTCGGCGTCGTCTTCCGCGCCTGGGACCTGCGCCGGCTGATCCGCGAGGGCCGCGACGCGCGCGGCGACCCGAAGGCCGAGACCTAGTCGCCCGCCCTACTCCGACAGCCCGGCGGCCTCCAGGGCCTCCGCGTGGGACTGAAACCAGCGAAAGCGCACGGCCTGTCGACCGCGAACCGTCCACACATAGCCGTGCTCGCCGCCGACCGGAACACCGCTCCCTCGCCCCGAGGCCGTGTAGTGAGCGAGCACGACGACGTCGTCGCCGGCATCGAGAAAGCGCTCGACGTCAACGCGAAAGTCCTCGTACGTGTCGCGAACCACTGCGAAGCTCTTGCGGCCGCGCCGGATCCCTTGCTCGACCGCATAGCTCGGGTTGACGTACTCGATGTCCTTGGCGATGAAGTCGCGCGCGGACTCGTTCTTGTCCCACGCGTCATAGACGCTCCGGATCAGGTCGACGTTCTCCTGCGACATCGTCAGCCAGTATCCCGCGCGACGGGCTCGGCCCGGTTCAGTCCTTCGCGTACTCGACCCGGATCTGCTTGCCCTCGAGCTTGGTCCCGTCGAGGCGGTCGAGCGCGACCTTCGCGTGTTCGTCGGGAAGCTCGACGAACGAGAATCGCTCGAGGACGCGGATCGCACCGATCGCGTTCTCGGGAATCACGGCGCCCTCGGTCAGCGCCCAGCGCAGGTTGTCCTCGGTGATCCCGCTGCGCTCGCCGCGGTTCACGAACAGCTTCACGTGACCGTTGCCGGCCGCGGGCTTGGATGACTCGCGGTCGCGCCCGGGCTTGCTGGGGCGCTCGCGGTCATGGTCACGGCGGCGCGGGCGCGGCGCGTGCTCGATCCGCTCCTCGGGCGGCTCCCACTCGCCGATCACGGTCTTTGCCTCGCGCTCGATCCGCGGGATCTCGTCGGCCTGCTTGTGGGTGACGAAGGTGATCGCGCGGCCGGTGCGGCCGACTCGCCCGGTGCGGCCGATCCGATGCACGTAGATCTCGGTGTTGTTGGGCAGGTCGTAGTTGATCACGTGGGTGACGTGCTCGATGTCGAGCCCGCGGGCGGCGACGTCGGTGGCGACCAGCAGCGGCATCCCGCGCTCCTTGAATTGGATCATCACCCCGTCGCGCTGGCCCTGGCTCATGTCCCCGTGAAGCGCCTTCACCCGCAGGCCACGGTCGGCGAGCTCGCGGTCCAGCTTCGCGGCGCCGATCTTCGTGCGGCAGAAGATGATCGCCTGCTCGGGCTCCTCGGCCCGCAGCACCTCGATCAGGCGGTCCGTCTTCTGCGCGAGGCTCCACCTCGACGAAGGCCTGCTCGATCGCGTCGACCGTGAGCTGCTTCGGGGTCACCTTGATCGTCACCGGCTCGTACATGTACTGCTCGGCCAGGCGCGCGATCGGGGCCGGCATGGTGGCCGAGAAGAGGCCCGTCTGGCGCCCCGAGGGACACATGCGGAGGATCTTCTCGACGTCCTCGATGAACCCCAGGTCCAGCATCTCGTCGGCCTCGTCGAGGACCACGTAGCGGGCCGAGGTGAGGACCAGCGAGCGGCGCGAGATCAGGTCCATCATCCGCCCGACCGTCGCCACGACCACGTGGGCGCCCTTGCGCAGGCGCGACTGCTGGGTGGCGATCGGGGCGCCGCCGAAGACGGCGACCACCTCGACGTCGAGGTGCTCCGCGTATGCGCGCAGCGCCTGGGTCACCTGGATGCAGAGCTCGCGGGTCGGGGTGAGGACGATCGCCTGGGTCGAGGAATCGGTCGGGTCGAGGTACTGCAGCAGCGGCAGCCCGAAGGCGGCCGTCTTGCCGGTCCCGGTCTGGGCCTGGCCGATCACGTCGTGGCCCGAGAGCAGCTCGGGGATCGCCTGCTCCTGGACTGCGGTCGGCTCGGTGTAGCCGAGCTCCTCGAGCGCCAGCAGGATCTCCGGCTGCAGACCGAGGTCCTTGAACTCGCTCACAGCAGGCACCTCAACGGCGCTGCGACTCGGCTTCGTCCGATCGGACTCCGCCTCATAGTGCCGGGTCCAACAGCAGCTTGCCGGTCGTCGCGCGGCCGGCGAGCTGCTCGTGCGCGCGGCGCGCCTCCGAGAGCGGGTACACCTCGCCGACCACGACCTCGAGCTCGCCGGCGTCGACGGCGGCGAACAGGTCGCCGATCATCGACGCGAGCTCGTCGCGGCGGGACAGCAGGTGCATGAGCCAGAAACCGATCACGGCGCGAGAGTGTCGCAGCAAGTGGCCGCTGGCGACTTCGTTCTGCTCGCGCGAGGCGATCCCGAAGACCACCAGCCGGCCAAACGGGGCCAGCGTCCGCAGGCAGGCGTCGAAGGTCGCGCCGCCGCTCATCTCGAACACGGCGTCGACCTGCGCGCCCTCGTTCGCCTCCAAGATCGCCGCCCCGAGGTCGGCGGCGCGGGAGTCGACGGTCGCGTCGGCGCCCAGGCGCGCGGCAAGCTCGCGCTTGTCGGCGGTCGAGGCGAGCGCGATCACCCGCGCCCCGGCGCGCTTCGCGAGCTGGACCGCGAGCGAGCCGGTCCCCCCGGCGGCCGCCTGGACGACGACCGTCTCCCCCGGCTCGAGCCGGGCGCAGCGATGGACCAGCGCGTGCGCGGTCAGCCCCTGGAGCAGCAGCCCGGCCGCCTGGTCGTCGCTGACCCCGTCAGGGACCCCCACCAGCCAGGTCTCCGGGACGGCGACCCGCTCCGCGTAGCCACCGGCGGCGAGGATCGCCGCCACCCGCCGACCGTCCGGCGTCCGTCCGGAGATCTCCATCCCCGGGGTCATCGGCAGGGTCTGCTCGGCGAGGTAGTCGTTATGGGTAGCGTGGGTGTCGGCGAAGTTCGCCCCAGCGCGGGAAACCTCGACCAAGACCTCGCCATCCCGCGGCTCCGGATCGGGAACCTCGGTGAGGCTCATCACCTCGGGCCCGCCGAACGACTGAATCTGAATTGCCCGGATTTCCCTAGTCTGGCGGACCGATGTCCCTGACCGTCGTCGGCTCGATTGCGTTCGACAGCGTCAAGACCCCGTTCGGCGAGCGGGAGCGGATGCTTGGCGGTTCCGCCGTGCACTTCGCGCTCGCGGCGAGCTTCTTCACCGACGTGCGCATGGTCGGCCCGGTCGGCGACGACTTCGGCGATGAGCAACTCGCGGTGCTCGAGGCTCGCCACATCGACACGGCCGATATCGAGCGCGTCAGCGGCGGCGAGACGTTCTTCTGGCGCGGCCATTACGACCACGACATGAACGTCGCCCACACCGACGAGACCGAGCTCAACGTGTTCGCCGAGTTCGAGCCGAAGCTCTCGCAGCGCTCGTGCGAGGCGCAGATGCTGTTCCTCGGCAACATCCAGCCGGACCTCCAGCGTCGCGTCCGTGGGCAGTCGTCGGCCAGCTTCGCCGCGCTCGACTCGATGAACCTGTGGATCGACACCGCACGGGAGTCGCTGGTCGCGGCGATCGCCGAGGTCGACTGCCTGCTGCTCAACGACGCCGAGCTGCGGATGCTGACCGGCGAGCCGAACCTGCTGGCCGCGGCGCGCACGATGATGGAGTTGGGACCGACGATCGTGGTCGCCAAGCGCGGCGAGTACGGCGCTGTCCTGTTCACCGAGGACGGTGCCTTCGCGATCCCGGGGCTGCCGCTCGAGGAGGTGCGGGACCCGACCGGCGCCGGGGACAGCTTCGCCGGTGGCTTCCTCGGCTATCTGGACGGCGTCCGCGTCGCCGGCGGCCAGGACGACCGGGCGCTGCGGCGGGCGATGGCCTACGGGTCGGTGATGGCGTCGTTCAACGTCGAGGACTTCGGCACCGCGCGGCTCGCGGCACTCGGCGAGAGCGACGTCGCCGAGCGACTGAACGAGTTCAAGCGGCTGACCGAGTTCGACGCGCAGCCGCTGCCGGCCTGATCAATTCCGGGCTGCCGGCGCGGACATTCCTCCGCACAGCCCATCGGCCGGATGGCCACCGGGCGCTAGATGCGAGAATGTTCGCGACAGCACGACGACTAGGAGAGGCGATGGCGACTGAGCAAGAGACCTCGGAGGACGGTGGAGTGGCGACCGTGGACGCCCCCAGGGAGACGCTCACGGTCACCGACAACCGCACCGGCCGGACCTACGAGCTGGAGATCACCGACGAGACCGTGCGGGCGATGGACCTGCGCCAGATCAAGGTGTCCGAGGACGACTTCGGGACGATGACCTACGACCCCGCGTTCCTGAACACCGCCTCCTGTCGTTCGGCGATCACCTACATCGACGGCGACGCCGGCATCCTCCAGCATCGCGGGATCCCGATCGAGCAGCTGTGCGAGAAGTCGACCTACCTCGAGGTCGCCTTCCTGCTCGTCTACGGCGAGCTGCCGACCGAGGCCCAGCTCGAGCGCTGGGTGTTCGACATCACCCACCACACCTTCGTCCACGAGGACATCAAGCAGCACCTGGAGGGCTTCCGCTACGACGCCCACCCGATGGGGATGCTGCTCTCGAGCGTCGGCGCGCTCTCGACCTTCTATCCGGACGCGAAGCAGATCGACGACCCCGAGGAGCGGTACATGGCGGCGGTGCGGCTGATCGCCAAGGTGCCGACCCTGGCGGCGTTCTCGTACTCCCACAACCGGGGGCTGCCCTACGTCTATCCGGACAACGACCTCTCCTATCCCGAGAACTTCCTCTCGATGATGTTCAAGAAGACCGAGGTCCAGTACGAGCCGGACCCGCGGCTGGCGAAGGCGCTCGACGTGCTCTTCATCCTGCACGCCGACCACGAGCAGAACTGCTCGACCAGCGCCGTGCGCGCCGTCGGCTCGTCGCAGGTCGACCCCTTTTCAGCCGTGGCCGCAGGGATCGCGGCGCTCTACGGGCCGCTGCACGGCGGCGCCAACGAAGCGGTGCTGCGGATGCTGCGCCGGATCGAGACGGTCGAGAACATCCCCGCCTTCCTCGAGGGGGTCAAGAACCGCGAGGAGAAGCTGATGGGCTTCGGCCACCGGGTCTACAAGAACTACGACCCGCGGGCCCGGATCATCAAGAAGCACGTCGAGGAGGTACTCGAGGCGACCGAGCCCAACCCGTTGCTGGAGATCGCGAGCGAGCTCGAGAAGCACGCCCTCGACGACGAGTTCTTCACCTCGCGCAAGCTCTACCCGAACGTCGACTTCTACTCGGGCCTGATCTACGAGGCGCTCGAGCTGCCGGCCGAGATGTTCACGGTGATGTTCGCGATTCCGCGGACCTCGGGCTGGGTCGCGCAGTGGCTGGAGATGATCGACGACCCGGAGCAGAAGATCGCCCGCCCGCGGCAGATCTACACCGGGCTGCGCGACGTCGACTACACGCCGATCGCCGAGCGCGAGGGGCCCGAGAAGATCACCAACGACGCGCTGCGCCGGCCCGTCCGTAAGCGCCGCGGCGCCTGAGCGCCGGCCCTGAGTCGGGTCAGGCTGACGGTCAGGCGCGGGCCCAAGGTCTCGCGCGAGCGCTTCGACGATCTCGAGGCGGCGATCGCGGCGCTGCGCAGCGAGGCCGAGGCGGTCAAGGCCGAGGGCGGCCTGGAGGGCATCTCGGCGCTGCGCGACTTCGAGCCGTCCGACCGGGTGGCGGCGCGGCTCGAGGTCTCAGTCGGCGGTTGGCTGCGCGGCCGGGCGGCCGGGGTCGACGTGATGGGAGACGGTTCGGTGGTCCCGTTCGCGGGACAGGTGACCCGCGAACCGCTGGCGCCACGCGGCGGCGAGTCCGCGTTCGACGCCGTGCAACGCGTGCTCTCGTCGTAGATTGCTGCTGATGGAAGACCAGGCCGAGGTCCCCAAGGGCAGCTTCGCCGCCGGGCGCCTGGTGCGGCTGCCCCGGGGGGCGCGCGAGCCGATCCGCGTCCACATCAACGGGGTCGAACAGTCGCGCGGCACCGATTACGAGCTGCGCGACGGCGAGATCCTCTTCAACCGCCCGATCATCAAGGAGACCGTGACCCCGGGCCGCTGGATGGCGATGTACCTGGGCCTGTTCGGCACCTATCGCAAGCACGAGACGGTCGACGTCGAGTACACCGTCGACGGCGAGACCAAGCTCGCGGCCGACGTCGAGATCCTGCCGTAGGGCGCGGCCGGCCGGGTTTGGGCTGGGTGGGGAGGCGCGGTTGGCGCTGCGTGACCGTCTCCTGCGCCTGCGCGCGCCACAGGTGCGCGTTTGGCGGCGATCGTGGCCGCCATGCCCCAGGCGTGGAGATCCAACGTCGACAGTCGACGCTCGATCTCCACGGCGGGGGTTGGCCGGCTTGCCGAGCGCCAATGGGGCGTCCTCTCGCTGCCCCAGTTGCGCGACCTGGGCATCAGCGAGGCCGGAACCCGGCGCCTGGTCGCGCGTGGATATCTGGTCCGCCTCTACCCGGCCGTATACGCGGTCGGCCATCCGCCGTTGCGGATCGAGGGCCGCCTGGTCGCCACCCTCTTTCACGCTGGTCCCGGGGCGGCGCTCAGCCACACCACCGCCGCCTGGTGGTGGGCACTGATGGCGATCGAGCCGAAGGTGATCCACATCGCCACGCCTCACCGGCCCTCACCGGCTTGGGGCCTCAAGCTCCACCGCCCGCGCGTGATCGAGGCCTTCACCCATCGCCGCCTTCCGGTGACCTCGGTCAATCGCACCCTGACCGATCTCGCTGCCACGGTCGATCGCGGGACGCTGCGAAAGGCGCTCGCCGAGGCCGACCACCGAAAGCTCCTCGACCGGCCCTCCCTGCTTGCCGACATCCGCCCCGGGCGTCCCGGCGGCCGGGCCCTGCGACAAGCACTCGAAGACCACCTCCCCGCCCTTGCCGACGCCGACTCCGAGCTCGAAATCGAGTTCCTCCTCCTGGTCGAGCGCGCCGGTCTGCCGATCCCCGAGCTCAACGTGTGGGTCGACGGCTTCAAGGTCGACGCGTTCTGGCCCGAGCACAACCTCGTGGTCGAGCTCGACGGCCACGCCACCCACGCCAACCCGGCCGCCAACGAGCGCGACCGCCACCGCGAGCTCGTCCATCGCCGCGCCGGCCGAGCCGTCTCCCGCTACACATGGGAACAGGTCACGCGTCGGCCGGATCAGGTCGAGGCCGACCTGCGCTCGGGGTTGGAGGGACGGAACGCCTAGCCGGCAAGGAAGCCGAGCACCAGGCAGTTGAACTCCGCCGGCCGTTCGAGGCTGGGCAGGTGGGCGGCGCCCGGGATCCGCGCGCGTCGCGCGTCCGGAAACCGGGCGACCAGGTGGTCGGCGATCGCCTGCATGTCGGCCAGATCGAGCTCGCCGGTGACCACCAACGCCGGCGCCGCGAGCTCGCCGAGCCGTCCGGGGACATCGGCCGTCAGCAGCTCGTCGTCCGCCTCGTCGCCGGCCGCGACCTGGAGCTCGAACGCGCGCCGTTGCATTTCGCCGACCAGCCGCCGCAGCTCGCCGTCGACCTCGCCCGGCCCCCGCGGCCCGTCGACCCAGAGCCGCAGGTTCGCCTCGACCGCCTGATCGAGATCGCCGCCGGCCAGCGCCTGCTCCTCGATCGCGCCGAGCTCGCGCATCGGGGCCGACCAGTCCCACCCCGGCAGCGGGACGTCGGCGAGCACCAGCCGCGAAACCAGTTCGGGCCGCGCCAGCGCCAGGTCGAGCGCCACGAGCCCGCCGTAGGAGGCGCCGACGACCGCGGCCGGGCCGAGGTCGAGGAGCTCGAGCAGCTCGGCCAGGTCAGCCGCGGGGGAGAAGAGTTGGGGCGGGATCGGCGTACGGCCGAAGCCGCGCAGGTCGCAGCGCACCACGCGGTGCCCGGAGGCGAGGGCGTCCCACTGCGGCTCCCACATGCGGGCGTCGCAGATCCCGGCGTGGACGAGCAGGACCGGCGGGCCCTCGCCCGCGGTCTCGTGCCAGAGCGTCAATCAGACTCGGGTCAGGCGCTGACGGCCGCCGGCTCGGCGAGGCCGGAGAGGGCGGCGACGCGCTCGCGGTGCTGCCGCGGCGTGCCCAGCAGCTGGGCGCTGACCCGGGCGCGCTTGAGCAGGAAGTGGATGTCGTGCTCCCAGGTGAAGCCGATTCCGCCGAAGGTCTGGATCGCGTTGTGGGTGACCGAGCAGCCGCTGTCGGAGGCGCGCGCCTTGGCCATCGACGCGGCCAGCGGCAGCGACTCGGGCTGGGCGTCGGCCGTCCAGGCCGCGTAGTAGGTCAGCGAGCGGGCCTCCTCGACCTCCCAGAGCATCTCGGCGAGCCGGTGCGAGACGGCCTGGTAGGCGCCGATCGGACGCTCGAACTGCTGGCGCTCCTTGGCGTACTCGACCGCCATGTCGAGCGCCCGCTGGGCGACGCCGACGAGTTCGGCGGCGAGCGCGACCGCGCCGACGTCGACCGCCCCCGTGACGTCGCCGGGAAGCGGATCGCCGCCGTCGGCCGAGGCGCGGAAGTAGGCGCGGCTGGTGTCGATCAGGTCGAGGCGCTCGAGGTTGGCGTCCGCGGGCTCGACCAGCTTCGCGCCCTCCCCGTCGTTGAGGACCAGCACCGCGGCGCCGCTCGCGGCGCCGACGATCGGCTCGTCGTCCGGGGTCATCGCGGCCGCCCCGCGCTGCTCGCCCGAGGCGATCCCCGGGAGCCAGCGCTGCTTCTGCTCGTCCGAGCCGGCGGCCTCGATCAGCGCGCCGGCGAACGCGTTCGAGATCATCGGCGAGGGCGCGCAGGCATAGCCCAGCTCCTCCTGCAGGATCACCAGCTCGACCACGCCCAGACCCTGGCCGCCGTGCTCCTCGGCGATCGCGATCCCGGGCCAGCCGAGCTCGCACATCTCCTGCCACAGGGCGTCGTCGTAGGGAGTGTCTGACTCGGCGAGCTCGCGCACCTTCTCGGGCTTGAAGCGGCTGGCGATGAACTCCCGCGCGGTCGACTTGATCTCCCGCTGCTCGTCGTTGAAGGCGAAGTCCATGTCTATCGAAGCTTGGGTAGGCCGAGCACCCGCTCGGCGACGATGTTCATCAACACGTCCGAGGTCCCGCCCTCGATCGAGTTCGCCCGCGAGCGCAGGAACCGGTAGGCCCAGAGGTTGTCCTTGGCGAGCGTGTCGGTGCCGCCGACATCGAGCGCCAGCTCGGTCAGCGCCTGGTTGGTCGACGACCACTGAAGCTTGGCGATCGAGCCCTCGGGCCCGGGGATCCCGACCTTCATCGTCGCGGTCAGCGCTCGCATCGCCCCCAGGCGCAGGCCCTCGATCCCGATCTTCAGCCGCGCGACCCGGTCGCGGACGATCGGGTCGTCGGCGAGCCCGCGCTCGTGGGCGAGCTCGATCAGCTCGTCGAGCGCGTTGGCAAGCCCAAGCGCGGCCGAGGCGCCGAGACCGGCGCGCTCGTTCATCAGCGTCGTGATCGCGACCATCCAGCCGTTGCCGACCCCGCCGACGACGTTCTCGTCGGGGACGTAGGCGTTCTCGATAAACAGCTCGTTGAACTCCGCCTCGCCGGTGATCTGGCGCAGCGGCCGGACCTCGACCTCGTCCTGCTCCATGTCCATGAGGAAGTAGGTGAGCCCCTTGTGCTTGGGCACGTCGGCGTCGGTGCGGGCGACGAGCATGCACCACTTCGCCTCGTGCGCGAACGTCGTCCAGACCTTCTGGCCGGTGATCCGCCAGCCGCCGTTCTCCTTCACGGCCTTGGTCTTCAGCGAGGCCAGGTCGGAGCCCGACTCGGGCTCGGAGAAGCCCTGGCACCAGATCTCCTCGGCGGAGAGGATCGGCTCCAGGAAGCGCTCCTTCTGCTCCTCGGTCCCGTGGGCGATCACGACCGGGCCGCCCATCACCAGGCCGAGCACGTTCGCCGGCCGCGGCGCCTTCGCCCGCGCCAGCTCCTCGCCGAAGATCGACTGCTCGATCAGCGTCGCCCCGCGGCCCCCGTACTCCTTCGGCCATGAGACGCCGGCCCAGCCGGCCGCGTGCAGCTCACGCTGCCACTCGCGCTCGAACTCGTACTGGACCTGATCGCCGCCCGTCGGCGCCGGCCCGGGGTGGTTGGCCTCCAGCCACTCGCGAAACTCGTCGCGGAACGCCTGCTCTTCTGGGGTCAGGGTCAGGTCCACCGGACCCGGGAATCTACCTAGATCCCGGGCATCGCCGACTCGTCGCGGATCAAGCGCGTGCAGGCGCGGTTCTAGTCGAACAGGTAGAGCATCGCGAGCGCGGTGCCGACCCAGGTGACGCCGGCGAAGATCATCCCCGGGTCCTCGGTCAGGATCGCCGCGGTCGAGCGCGTGTCGCGGCGGTCGTAGATCAGGTACAGGTAGCGGAAGATCCCGTAGAGCACCGAGGGCGCGGTGGCGAGCATCTCGAGCCGATCCTGGGCGAGTCGACCGTGTAGATCACGTAGGAGAGGATCGCCGAGGCGGTGACCATCGCGATCATCTGGTCGAGGAATGGGATCGAGTAGTGCTCGAGCACCGGACGGGTGTCGGCATCGCCGCCCTCGGTTTCCTCCAGCATCGCCTCCTGGCGGCGCTTGGTGAAGCCGAGGAAGAGCGCCAAGAAGCCCGTGCAGACGAGCAGGAACTCCGAGGCGTGGGCGCCGACCGCGACCGCTCCGGCGACGACCCGGAGGATGAACAGCGAGGCGATCGTCATCACGTCGATGATCACCAGGCGCTTGAGGCCGAGGGAGTAGGCGGTCGTGATCACGCCGTAGAGCGCGACCAGGCCGGCGACCTCGGGCTCGACCGCGAACCCGATCGCGATCCCGGCGGCCGCGAGGCCGACGCCGACGGTGGTCGCGGTCGCCGGGGTGACGGCGCCGCTGGCGATCGGGCGGTTGCGCTTCTCCGGGTGGCGCCGGTCGTGGTCGCGGTCGCGCAGGTCGTTGAGCAGGTAGCCGGCGCTGGAGATCGCCGCAGAAGGCGATGAAGGTGAGCACGGCGTCGCCGAGCGCCCCGCTCTGGTCGAGGCGCCCGGAGAACAGGACGCCGGCGAAGACCAGCAGGTTCTTGATCCACTCCTGCGGGCGCAGGGCGCGAACGAGCGGCGGCATAGCCGCGACAGGTTAGGCGCTCCTAGATCTCCTCGGGCACCATCTGGATCGCGCCCGACGGGCACTCCTTGACGCAGAGGCCGCAGCCCTTGCAGTAATCGAGGTCGATCTCGTAGAGCGACCCGGGGTCGCCGAGCTTGATCACGGCGTTGTCGGGGCAGACGCCGAAGCAGTTGTCGCAGGAAAAGCAGTTGCCGCAGGACATGCAGCGGCGCGCCTCGTACAGGGCCGTCGACGCGTCGAATCCCTGCACGACCTCGTCGAAGCTGCTCTGGCGCCGCACAGCCTCGAGCCGCGGGCGGTGGGCGCGCGGCGCGTCGGCGTAGTACCAGGTGTTGAGGGTCTCGAATTCGGCGATCGACGGCTCGGGCCGGGGCGCGATCCGCGCGCCGCGCAGCCAGGCGTCGATGTTGCGCGCGGCGCGTTTGCCGTGCCCGACCCCGACCGTGACCGAGCGCTCGTCGGGAACCATGTCACCGCCGGCGAAGACCCCGGGGCAGCCGGTCATCATGTCCGGGCCGACCGCGACGACGCCGTCGCTGACCTCGAGCCCGGGGACGCCCTCGAGCAGCGAGAGATCGGTGTCCTGGCCGAGCGCGAGCACGAGCGAGTCGGCCTCGAGCTCGTCGATCTCGCCGGTCGGCTGCGGGAAGCCGTCGTCGTCGAGCTCCATCCGCTCGAGCGTGAGCTTGCCCTCGTCGACCTGCTTGATCGTGGTCAGCCAGCGGATCAGCACCCCCTCCTCCTCGGCCTCGGCCACCTCGGACTCGTGCGCCGGCATCCGGTCGCGGTTGCGGCGGTAGACGACGACCGCCTCGGAGGCGCCGAGGCGCTTGGCGGTGCGCGCCGCGTCCATCGCCGTGTTGCCGCCGCCGTAGACCGCGACCCGTCGGCCCAGCAGCGGCTGCTCGCCCTGCTCGAGGTCGTGGAGCATCGAGACGGCGTCGAGCACGTGCGCCGCCGAGCCGGCCGGGATGTAGGCGCGCTTGCCGACCTGGGCGCCGACGGCGAGGAAGGCGGCGTCGAACCCGCCCTCCGCGATCGCCGCGTTGAGGTCGGTGACCTTGGAGTCGAGCTGCAGCTCGACCCCGAGATCGAGGATGCGGGCGACCTCGGCGTCGAGCACGTCGCGGGCGAGCCGGTACTTCGGAATGCCGAAGCGCATCATCCCGCCGGCCATCGGCCCGGCCTCGCGGATCGTCACCGCGTGGCCCCGGCGGACAAGGTGGTAGGCAGCGGAGAGCCCGGACGGCCCGGCGCCGACCACGAGCACCCGCTTGCCGGTCGGCTCGGCGTCGACCGTGCACCGTCCAGCCCTCGCGGATCGCCTCGTCGCCCAGGAAGCGTTCGACCGAGTTGATCCCGACCGCTTCGTCGAGCTGGCCGCGGTTGCAGGAGGTCTCGCACGGGTGGTAACAGACCCGGCCCATGATCGCCGGGAACGGGTTCTCCTCCATGATCTTGCGCCAGGCGCTCTCGTAGCCCTCGCCCCCCTCCTCGGCCTCGTAGAGCCAGGCCTGGATGTTCTCGCCGGCGGGGCAGGCGTGGTTGCAGGGCGGCATCCGGTCGACGTAGACGGCGCGCTCGGTCCGCCAGGCGCCGGTCTTGTTGGCGCGGCTGGAGCCGACGTCGAGGGTGATCGCGAAGGGCTTCTCCATCATGCCCCCGGCAGCTCGGCGCCCTCGTCGGGCTCCGGCAAGCAGCCCGTAGCGCTCGATGTTGCGGTCGGCGCGCGCCTGGAGGCGCTCGATCACGTCGGTGCGCGGCGGGTCGCCGAACAGGTGGGCGTATCGGCGCTGCAGCTTCAGGTACTCCTCGACCGGAACCTGGTGGCGGATCTTCGAAACCGCCGTGACCTCCCCGGCCTCGGCCTCGAAGACGGGGAAGATTCCGGTTTCCTTGGCCAGCCTCGCGATCCGCACCGTGTCGGAACTGTCGGCGCCCCAGCCGAGCGGGCAGGGCACGAAGACGTGCAGGTAGCGAGCGCCGCGGAACTGCATCGCCCGCTCGACCTTGTACTCGAGGTCGCGCAACTCGGCAACGGTCGCGGTGGCGACGTAGGGAATCTCGTGCGCCATCGCGATCCGCGGGGCGCTCTTGCCTTGCCCGAAGACATTGCCCGGCTCCTCGCCGACCGGCTTCGTGTTCGCGGTCCGAGCGGCGGGCGGGGTCGCGCCGGAGCGCTGGACACCGGTGTTCATATAGCCCTCGTTGTCGTAACAGACGAAGAGCACGTCGTCGTTACGCTCGAACATCCCCGAGAGGCACGCAAAGCCGATATCGAGGGTGCCGCCGTCGCCGGCCTGGCCAACCACGCGCACGTCCTCCCGCCCCTTGGCGCGCAGCGCGGCCGCGATGCCCGACGCGACCGCCGGCGCGTTGCCGAACAGCGAGTGAACCCACGGCAGCTGCCACGAGGACTCCGGGTACGGCGTCGAGAACACCTCCAGACAACCGGTCGCGTTCGCGGCGACCATCTTGCCGCCGGTGGCCCGCATCGCCGCGTCGAGCACGTAGCGGGCGCCGAGCGCCTCGCCGCAGCCCTGACAGGCGCGGTGCCCGGAGGTCAGCGTGTTCGAGCGCTCCATCCGCGCCTGGACCGACCGCTGGTCGGGGTCGAGCAAGCGGTTGCCGGCGACGAAGGTGCCCGCCTGGTAGAGCTTGACCTCCTGGTAGGGCATCAGTGCGACCCCGAGGCGACGGTGCCGATATCGCGCAGGATGCTCTCGGCGTGCGGGCCGGGCTTGCCGTGGCGTGAACGCTCGAGCTCGCGCTCGACCAGCTCGGTGTCGAGGCCGAGGAAGTACAGCGGGCCGGCCTCGATCCGGCCGGCGAGGATCTCGTCGAACAGCGCCCGCAGGCCCTTGCGCGTGATCGGCCGGCCGCCGAGCCCGGCGACGACGTCGTGGACCTCGACCGGCAGGCCGGAGAGTGCGAGGCGCGTGTTCTGGCCGACGATCCCGCCGGCGCCGACGGCGAAGGCCTTCTCGATCACGACCGTCCGCTTCGCCGTCGGCGAGCGTCGCGCGGACCTCGTCCGCCGGCCAGGGGCGAAAGCACTTGATCGCCAGGGCGCCGATCGCGATGCCCTCCTCGCGCATCGAGTCGATCACCTCCTCGATCGTCCCCAGGACCGAGCCCAGAGCGACGACCACGGTCTCGGCGTCCTCGCAGCGGTACTCGCGCACCAGCCCGCCGGACTGGCGGCCGAATCGCTGCTCGAAGTCCGCGGCGATGCCGGGGATCTCGTCGAGCGCCTCGACCTGCTTGGCGTGCATCAGGTACTTGACCTCGGAGAACGCCTCCGGTCCGACCATCGCCCCGATCGTCACCGGGTCGTCGGGGTCGAGGACCTGGCGCGGCACGAACGGCGGCAGGTAGGCGTCGACGTCGGCCTGGTCGGGGATCTCGACCCGCTCGACCGCGTGGGTGAGGATGAACCCGTCCATGCAGACCATCACCGGCAGCGAGAGCGACTCGGCCAGCCGGTAGGCCTGGAGGTGGAGGTCGAGGGCCTCCTGGTTGTCCTCCGCGTAGAGCTGGATCCAGCCGGAATCGCGCATCGACATCGCGTCCGAGTGGTCGTTCCAGATGTTGATCGGGGCGCCGATCGCCCGGTTGGCGACCGTCATCACGATCGGCAGGCCCATGCCCGAGGCGTTGAACAGCGCCTCGGCCATGTACAGCAGACCCTGGCTCGCAGTCGCGGTGTAGGTGCGGGCACCGGCCGCGGAGGCGCCGATGCAGGCCGACATCGCGCCGAACTCCGACTCGACCATCAGGTACTCGCACGGCGCCAGCTCACCGGTGCGGACGAGGTCGCTGAGCCCCTCGACGATGTGGGTCTGCGGCGAGATCGGGTAGGCCGAGATCACCTCCGGGCGACACAGGGCGACGCCCTGCGCGATCGCGGCCGAGCCCTTCGATCTGCTTAAGCATGGCTCGCCGTTCTGCTGACTTCCTCGAAGGCCGCGCTCGCCGCCGCGGCGTTGCCGTCGCCAGTCTTGCCGCCGAAGCGGTCGCGGATCGCGTCGCAGACCGAGTTCAGCGAGACGGCCTCGGTGAGCGCGGCGAAACCACCCAGCAGCGCGGCGTTCGGCAACGGCCGCCCGAGGTGCTTGCGGGCGATCGCGGTCGCGGTGACGGTACGCGCCCGCTCAGGGCGCAGCCCGCCGACGAGCTCGCCAAGGCCGAGCTCGGCGAAGTCCTTGGAGCTGTTGATCAGCAGGTAGCCGCTCCGGGCCGAGCCCGGCGAAGAGATCGACCTGGTGCAGCAGGGTCGGGTCCTGAACGATCACGGCGTCGGGCTCGGCGATCGGCTCGCGCAGGCGGATCGTCCGGTCATCGATGCGGCAGAACGAGGTCGACCGGGGCGCCGGTGCGCTCGGAGCCGAAGGTCGGGAACGCCTGCGCGTGGCGGCCCTCGTCGAAGGCTGCGACCGAGAGCATCTCCGCCGCGGTGACGACGCCCTGGCCGCCTCGCCCGTGGATCCTGACCGCGAACAACCGTGCTCTGCCTCTCCTCGAAGACTTCCTTGGCAGGCTACTCGCTGCCCGGCTCGCGGTTCTCCGGGTCGACTACCGGGGCCGATCGGGGGCGACTGCGGTCCGGCACGGCCGCAGGCGCGTTAGGTTGAGAGGATGGACGCGCACAGGGTGGTGATCGCGGGCGCCGGGGTGGGCGGGCTCGAGGCACTGCTCGCGCTCGACGAGCTCGGCGCCGGCCTGACCGCGGTCCAGCTGCTGGCACCCGGCGACGAGTACGTGCAGCGCGCCCAGCTGGTCGCGGTGCCGTTCGGCGGCCCGGAGCCGGTGCGCCTCAGCCTCGCCGAGCTGGTCACCGAGACCGGCGCCGAGCACGTCCGCGACGGGCTCGCCTCGGTCGACGCCGGCGCGCGCGTCGTGACCACGACGGCCGGGCGCACGATCGCGTTCGACTCGCTGCTGGTCGGGGTCGGCGCGATCGCCGAGCAGGCGGTCGCGGGGGCGCTCACCTTCCCCGAGCCCGGCGATGGTGGCGACTTCGAGCGCCTCCTCGAGCGCCTCGGCCGTCGCGGGACGCAGCGGATCGCGTTCGCGGTCGCCGCCCGGGATCGAGTGGTCGCTGCCGGCCTACGAGCTCGCGCTGCTGACCGCGGCTGAGTCCGCCGCGCGGAATATCGAAGGGGTCGAGCTCGTCCTCGTCACCCACGAGCCCGAGCCGCTGCATGCCGCCGGCGAGCAGGTCGGCAAGCTGCTGCAGCGGGCGCCTCGCCGAGGCCGGCATCGAGTTGCTGACCGGCGCCCGGGCGGTGCGCTTCGCGGGCGGCGAGCTCGAGCTCGATGGCGCCGCCGCGATGGCCGCCGACGCGGTCGTCGCCCTGCCGCGACTGCGCGGGCCGGCGATCGACGGTCTGCCGCAGACCCCGCACGGCTTCCTCCCGGTCGACGTGCAGATGCACGTCGCGCGGGCTCGAGGGCGTCTGGGCGGTCGGGGACGCGACCGACCAGCCGGTAAAGCAGGGCGGCCTCGCCGCCCAGCAGGCCGAGATCGCGGCCCGCGGGATCGCCGTCCGGGCCGGTGCCCGGACGCCCGTACCGCAGCTTCGACCCGGTGCTGCGCGCGGCGATCGTCACCGGCGGCCCGGTCGAGTACGTGCGCAGGCCGCTTGACAGCGGCGCCGAGGCCGTCGAGTCCAGCGGCCGGGCGCTCTGGTGGCCGCCGGCCAAGGTCGCGGGCGAGCGGCTCGCGGCGCGGCTCTCGCTGCCGGCGGTCGCGGCGCGCCAGACCCTGGTCGACGTCGCCGACTCGACTTCGGCGGCGATCCCGGAGCGGGCGCCCGAGTCCCCTGCCGACCTGCTTCTGGCCGCCGCGGACGCCGATGCCGAGGCCGGCGACTACGCCGGCGCGCTCGGCTGGCTCGAGCTGGTCGAACAGCTCGACTTCGTCCTCCCCGCCGACCACCTGGCACGGCGCGCCGAGTGGGAGCGGCTGGCCGGTTCGCCCGCGGAGGCCTCCGCGGCGGCGATCCGGCTCGACCCCAGCCTCGGGAACGCCGACGCGGCGCTCTCGGACGTCCGCCGGCGGGTCGGCTGGCTGCGCGAGATCGGCCGCCGCAGCGGCGGCGAGATGGCGGCCCAGCTCGACCGGCTGAGCGACGACCTGGACCACGTGGTGGCGCTCTCGAAGCGAACCGGCGTGCAATGAGGGTCCTCCCGCGCGAGCGCCTCGACGACCTGCTCGGCGAGCTCGCCGGGCGCGGCTACGAGCTGCACGGCCCGGTCAGCCGCCAGGGGGCGATCGGGTTCGAGCGGATCGAGTCGAGCGCCGACCTGCCGATCGGGCTCCGCGACGTCCAGGACGGCGGCACCTACAGGCTCGAGCAGCGCGGCGACGAGGCCGTGTTCGGGTTCGCCCATGGCCCGCAATCGCTGAAGCGCCTCCTGCACCCGCCGGTGCTGAGCGAATGGAAGGCCCGCCGCGATCCGGACGGCACGCTCAGCTTCGAAGCCGCCGAGCCCGAGCAGCCGCCTCCGCGGGCCCTGATCGGGGTGCGCTCCTGCGACCTGCACGCGATCGCAGCGCTCGACGGGGCGCTGGCCGAGATCCCCGACCCCGACCCGCATTACGTCGCCCGCCGTCGCAACCTGTTCATCGTCGCCCTCAACTGCTCGACCGCGGGCGGGACCTGCTTCTGCACCTCGATGGGCACCGGCCCGCGCTGCGAGTCGGGCTTCGACCTGGCGCTGACCGAGGTGCTCGAGCAGGGGACGCACCGTTTCCTCGCGGACGCGGGCAGCGAGGCGGGCGAGGAGGTCCTGGCCGCGCTGGCGCTGGCCGAGGCGGCCGACGCCGACCGCGACGCGGGCGAGCGCGTGATCGCCCACACGGCCGCCTCGATGGGCCGCGAACTGGAGGCCGACGGCGTCGCAGAGCTGCTGGCCCGCAACCTCGAGCACCCGCGCTTCGACGAGGTCTCGGAACGCTGCCTGAGCTGCGGCAACTGCACGATGGTCTGCCCGACCTGCTTCTGCACCGACGTCGACGATTCCAGCGACCTGGCCGGCGAGGCCGCCGACCACAGCCGCAGCTGGGACTCCTGCTTCAACCTCGGCTTCACCCACGTGCACGGCGGCAGCGTCCGCTCGTCGACCAAGTCGCGGTATCGCCAGTGGATCACGCACAAACTCTCCACCTGGCACGACCAGTTCGGGACCTCGGGGTGCGTCGGCTGCGGCCGCTGCATCACCTGGTGCCCGGTGGCGATCGACATCACCGAGGAGGCGGCGGTGATCAGGGCGACGGATGGAGAAACGCGGTGAAGTCGATCGCCGACCTTGTGTCCGAGGTCGAGCTCTTCGACGGCCTCAACCCTGCGCAGATCGAGCTGATCGCGGGTTGTGGGCAAACCCAGGTGATCGAGGCCGGCTCGTTCGCCTTCCGCGAGGGCGACCAGGCGGACGTCTTCTTCGCGATCCGCAGCGGCCGGGTGGCGCTCGAGATCTCGGCGCCGGGGCGGGGCCCGTTGGTGGTCGAGACGCTCGACCCCGGCGAGGTGCTCGGCTGGTCGTGGCTGTTCGAGCCACACCGCGTGCGCTTCGACGCCCGCGCGAGCGAGCGGGTGCACGCGATCGCCTTCGACGGCGCCTGCCTGCGCGAGAAGTGCGAGCGCGACCACGAGCTCGGCTTCGAGCTCGTGCGCCGCTTCGCCGCGGTGATCACCGAACGGCCTGCAGGCCACCCGGCTGCGGCTGCTCGACGTCTACGGGGCTCCCGGGGCGTGAGCGCCGCGTCCGCCGCCGCGCCCAGTGCCTTCCGGGTGGTCTCCAACCGCGCCGAGACCGCGGACACCACGACGCTCGTGCTGCGCAGCGTACTCGGGCGAGCCGCTGTCGTTCGCGCCGGGCCAGTTCACGATGCTCTACGCGTTCGGGGTCGGCGAGGCCCCGATCTCGGTCAGCGGCGATCCGGGCCGTCCCGAGGAGCTGGTGCACACGGTGCGGGCGGTCGGCGCCGTCACCCGTGCGATCTGCGCGGCCGGCGAGTCCGACAGCCTCGGAGTCCGGGGGCCGTTCGGGACCGCCTGGCCACGGCCCGACCCGGGCGCGGACGTGGTCTTCGTCGCCGGCGGGCTCGGGCTCGCCCCGCTGCGCCCGGCGATCTACGCGGCGCTCGCCGAGCGTGACCGCTACGGACGGGTGATCGTCCTCTACGGCGGCCGCGAGCCCGAGCAGCTGATCTACCGCGATCAACTCGACGACTGGGGCTCGCGCGACGATCTCGAACTCGGGCTCACGGTCGACACGGCCGGCCGCGACTGGCGCGGGCGCGTGGGCGTGGTCCCGAAGCTGCTCGCGCTCGCCGACCTCGACCCGGCGCGGACCACCGTGCTCGCCTGCGGCCCCGAGGTGATGATGCGGTTCTCGGTCGACGCCGCGGTCGACCTCGGGATCCCGAGCTCGCGGATCTGGGTCTCGCTGGAGCGCAACATGCGCTGCGCGGTCGGCCACTGCGGCCACTGCCAACTCGGCGGCGAGTTCATCTGCCGCGACGGCCCCGTATTCGACTGGGACCGGGTCGCAGCGCCGCTGGCGGTGAGGGAGCGATGAACGCGACGCGGCCGAAGCTCGCCGTCTGGAAGTTCGCCTCCTGCGACGGCTGCCAGCTCTCGCTGCTCAACCTCGAGCACGAGCTGCTGGCGCTCGCCGACGCGATCGAGATCTCCTATTTCCTCGAAGCGACCCGGGCGACGGCCGAGGGGCCGTATGACCTCTCGCTGGTCGAGGGCTCGGTGACCACGCCCGAGGACGCGGAACGGATCCGCCAGGTTCGGGCCGCCTCCGGAGCCCTGGTCACGATCGGAGCCTGCGCGACCGCGGGCGGGATCCAGGCGCTGCGCAACTTCAGCTCGATCGAGGGCTTCGTCGAAGCCGTCTACGCAAGCCCCGAGTACATCTCGACGCTCGAGACCTCGACCCCGATCCGCGACCACGTCGCGGTCGACTTCGAGCTCCAGGGCTGCCCGATCGACGGGCGCCAGTTGCTCGAGGTGGTGAGCGCCTTCCTCGCCGGCCGCGACCCGCGGGTCTCATCGCAGTCGGTCTGCGTCGAGTGCAAGCAGCGCGGCAACGTCTGCGTGATGGTCGCCCACGGCACCCCGTGCCTGGGGCCGGTGACGCATGCCGGCTGCGGCGCGATCTGTCCGGCCTATGACCGCGGCTGTTACGGGTGCTTCGGGCCGAAGGAGACGCCGAATACGGCCTCGCTGACCGCCTGGTGGGAGCGCCTCGGCGTCCCCGAGACGACGATCGTCGACGCCTACCGCCAGATCAACAACTCGGCCCCGGAGTTCCTGGCCGGGGCGCTCGAGGTGGAGCGGCGCGGTGGCTGAGCCGCCTGGGAGGCCGAGCGGAGCGAAGCCGACCCGCGGCGCCGTTGAGCCGCCTCGTTCGACGACGATCAAGGTCGGGGCGCTGGCCCGGGTCGAGGGCGAGGGCGCCCTGCACGTGCGGGTACGGGCCGGCGAGGTCGAGGACGTGCGCCTGGAGATCTTCGAGCCGCCGCGGTTCTTCGAGGCCCTGCTGCGCGGGCGCCGGTACGAGGAGACCCCCGACATCACCTCGCGGATCTGTGGAATCTGCCCGATCGCCTACCAGATGAGCGCCTGCGCGGCGATCGAGGACGCGCTCGGGATCGAGGTCAGCGAGCCGGTTCGCCTGCTGCGGCGGCTGATCTACTGCGGCGAGTGGCTCGAGAGCCACGCGCTGCACGTGTTCATGCTCCACGCTCCCGACTTCCTCGGCTACCCGGGGGCGATCGAGATGGCCAACGACGGCCACGCCGAGCTGGTCGAGAGCGGGCTCACGATCAAGCAGGCGGGTAACGCCCTGATCGCCGCAATCGGGGGCCGCTCGGTGCATCCGGTCAACCCGAGGGTCGGCGGCTTTCACCGGGCGCCCACCGCCGCCGAGCTCGTCCCGGCCGCTGAGCGGCTCGAGCTTGCACGCGAGCACCTGCTCGCGGCCGTCGCCTGGGCCGGGGGCCTCGATTATCCGGAGCGCGAGCTTGGCGCGGAGCTCGCCGCGCTGCGCTCGGACATCAACGGCGGCGAGTACCCGTTGGAGAACGGCCGGCTCGTGTCGACCGAGGGTCTCGACCTCGCCCCGGCCGAGTTCCCCGAGCACGTGGTCGAGGACCAGGTGCCCCACTCGACCGCCCTGCACGCGCGGATCGTCGGCCGCGGCAACTACATGCTCGGCCCGCTCGCCCGCCACGCGCTCAACCGAGACCGGCTCTCGCCGGTCGCGCTGACGGCGGCCGAGGCCGCCGGCCTCGAGCCGGGCTGCCGCAACCCGTTCAAGAGCCTGCTGGTGCGCTGCGTCGAGATGCTCTACGCCGCCGACGAGGCGCTGCGGCTGATCGCCTCCTACGAGCCGCCCGACCCGCCGGCCGTCACCGCCGACGATGCCGCCGGCGAGGGCTCGGGGTGGACCGAGGCGCCGCGGGGGATGCTCTGGCACCGCTATCGGCTTGGGGCGGACGGGCGGATCACCGCGGCGACGATCGTGCCGCCGACCTCGCAGAACCTGGCGACGATCGAGGGCGACCTGCGCGAGTACGTGCAGGGCAACCTCGAGCTGCTCGACGACGAGCTGCAGTGGCGCTGCGAGCAGGCGGTCCGCAACTACGACCCCTGCATCTCGTGCTCGACCCACTTCCTGCGACTCGAAGCTCGACCGCAGGATGAGCGAGCGCACGCTGGTGATCGGGATCGGCAACGAACTGCGCGGCGACGACGCCGTCGGCCTGCGGGTCGCGCGGCGGGTGCACGCGCGCGTCGCCCGAGCTCGACGTGGTCGAGCTCGAGCGCGAGCCGAGCGGGCTGATCGAGCGCTGGTCCGGAGCCGCGCGGGCGCTGGTCATCGACGCCGTCGCAGGGCCACGGTCCCCGGACGGGTGCACCGGCTCGAACCCGTCGCCGGCAACGGGATCCGGTCTGCCAGCCCGGCCTCGTCGCACGCGCTCGGGCTCGGCGAGGTGATCGAGCTCGCGCGCAGCCTCGGCCGGCTGCCGCGGGAGTCGATCGTGTTCGGGATCGAGGGCACCCGGCTTCGGCCTCGGGCTCGAGCTCTCGCCGGCGGTCGCGGACCGCGTCGACGAGGTCGCGGACTCCGTGATCGTCGCAGAGGCACGCGCCGAGGGCGACCGCTTGAGCGAACCACGCTGGATCTACCCGTTCGCGGAGGGCTCGGCCGAGATGCGGGAACTGCTCGGGAACAAGGGCGCCAACCTCGCCGAGATGACCCGGGTGCTGGGCGCCGACCGGGTCCCCGGCGGGTTCACGATCACCACCGCGGCATGCGTCGAGTACATGCGCACAGGGGAGTTCCCGGCCGGGCTCGAGGACGAGCTCACGGCCGCGGTCGCGAGGCTCGAACACGAGGAGGACCGCGGCTTCGGCGACGCCGAGGACCCGCTGCTGCTCTCGGTGCGCTCGGGCGCCCCGGTGTCGATGCCCGGGATGCTCGACACGATCCTCAACCTCGGGCTGACCGAGAAGGCCGTCACCGGGCTCGCCCGGCGCGGGGACGAGCGGTTCGCGCGCGACTCGCGCCGCCGCCTGCTGCAGATGTTCGGCGAGGTCGTCCGCGGCGTTCCCGCCGATCTCTACGAGCGCGAGCTGACCAGCCAGCGCCAGCGCGCCGGCGTCGCCAGCGACGGCGAACTCGACGCGGCCGCTCTGCGCCAGCTCGACGACCGCTTCGCCTCGGCCTATCGCGAGCACACCGGCGAGCGCTTCCCGGAGGACCCGCACGAGCAGCTGCTGCTGTCGGTCCGCGCCGTGTTCGACTCCTGGGGCAACGAGCGGGCGGCAACCTACCGCCACCTGAACGGGATCCCCGACGACCTCGGGACCGCGGTCACCGTGCAGCGGATGGTGTTCGGAAACCTCGGCGATCAGTCCGGCGCCGGGGTCGCCTTCAGCCGCGACCCGACGGACGGCGATCCAAATCCCGACGGCGACTTCCTCACCAACGCGCAGGGCGAGGACGTCGTCGCCGGGGTCCGCAACACGGAGACGCTTGACGGGCTCGCGGCGAGGATGCCGGACGTGCACGCCGAGCTGGTCGACGCCCTCGCCCGGCTGGAACGCCACTACGGCGACATCCAGGACGTCGAGTACACGGTCGAGGACGGTCGCCTGTTCATCCTCCAGACCCGTTCGGCGAAACGCCACGCGCTGGCGGCGGTGCGCTTCGCGGTCGATGCGGTCGCCGAGGGGATGCTCGACCGCGAGCAGGCCCTGCGGACGATCGACCCCGGGACGGTCGGGGCGCTGCTGCACCGCTCCTTCGACCCGGCGGCGAAGTTCACCGAGCTGACCCGCGGCGTCGGCGCCTCTCCCGGAGCCGCGAAGGGAGGGATCGTCTTCAGCCCGCAGGCGGCCGAGGAGCGGGCGGCGGCCGGCGAGGATGTGATCCTCGTGCGGCCGTTCACCTCGGCCGACGACGTCGGCGGCTTCGACGCCGCCCGCGGCATCCTCACCGCCCAGGGCGGCAAGTCCTCGCACGCGGCGATCGTCGCCCGTGGGATGGGGCGCCCGTGCGTGTGCGGCGCCTCGGAGCTGCGCTTCGAGGACGATGCGGTGCGGATCGGCGAGCTGACCCTGCACGCCGGCGACGCGATCGCGATCGACGGCACCACCGGCACCGTCACCGCCGACGACGTCGCCCTGGTCGAGCCTCAGCTCGGCGAGGCCTTCACCACGGTGCTCGGCTGGGCGGACGAGTTCCGGCGTCTCGGGGTCAGGGCGAACGCCGACACGGGTCCGGACGCCGCCCGCGCCCGCGAGCTCGGCGCCGAGGGCGTCGGCCTCTGTCGCACCGAGCACATGTTCTTCGGCGACGACCGCGAGCGGCTGGTCCGCGAGATGTTCATCGCCGCCGAGCTCGAGCGCCGCGGCGAGGGTCGCGGCGAGGAGCTCGGCGATGCCCTGCGTCGCCTCGGCGAGCTGCAGCGCGGCGACTTCGCCGAGATCCTGCGGGCGATGAACGGGCTTCCGGTAACCATCCGGCTGCTCGATCCGCCGCTGCACGAGTTCATCGATCCGCGCGCGTTCGAGCGCGATCTCGACGCGGCGCAGGATCGCGGCGACGAAGCGGCCGCCGAACGCGCCCGCCGCCAGCTCGAGGTCGCCGCCGAGCTCGAGGAGGTCAACCCGATGCTCGGCACCCGCGGTGTGCGGCTCGGGCTGATGATCGAGTCGCTGTATGCGATGCAGGTGCGCGCGGTGGTCGAGGCCACCGAGCGCAACCGCAGCGAGGGCCTCGATCCGCGGCCCGAGATCATGATTCCCCTGGTCGCCGTCGACGCCGAGCTCGCCGCGGCGCGGGCGCTGGTCGAGGGTGCGATCGTCGAGGCCGGCGGCGACCCGGCCGCGATCCCGATCGGGACGATGATCGAGCTCCCGCGCGCCTGCCTGGTCGCCGGCGAGCTCGCCGAGCGGGCGGAGTTCTTCTCCTTCGGCACCAACGACCTCACCCAGACGACCCTCGGGCTGTCGCGCGACGACGCCGAGGGCGGCTTCCTGCCGACCTACCTCTCGCGGGGGATCCTGCCGGCGAGCCCGTTCGAGACGATCGACACCGCCGGGGTCGGCGAGCTCGTCCGGATCGCGGCCGAGCGCGGCCGCGCCGCCCGGCCCGGAATCGTGCTCGGGATCTGCGGGGAACACGGCGGCGATCCGGCGAGCGTGCGGTTCTTCGACGCCGCCGGGCTCGACTACGTCAGCTGCTCGCCGTTCCGGGTCCCGGTGGCGCGGATCGCCGCTGCGCTGGCGGCGCTCGACCGCTGAGCGCGCTCAGGACTCCGCGGCGAGCAGCTCCTGGCTCAGCTTCAGATACTGGATCAGGTGGCGCGAGCCGAGGAAGTGCGAGATCACCCACTCGCGCGCCGCGACGCCGATCTGGGCGGCCCGGTCCGGATCGGCGAGCAGCCAGCCGCAGGCGGCGGCGAACGCGTCGAGGTCGGTCGGATCGGCAAGCAGCAGGCCGGTCACCCCGTCGATGATCTGGTCCTGGATCCCGCCGGCCCGGCTGGCGACCATCGGCCGCGCCTTCCACATCGCCTCGGCGACCGTGAGTCCGAAGCCCTCGGCGAGGCTCTTCTGGACGACGATCGTCGAGCGCCTCTGGACCGCGTTGACGATCGCCGCGTTCTCCTCGACGTCGTCCATCGGCAGGCAGGCGAGGTGGACCCGGGCCCGGACCTCCGGAGCGAGGCCCTGGCGCAGCTCGCGAACCGTGGCCAGCACCTCGGCTCCCTCGGGGTCATCGGAGACGGCGGCGACGCTGGGCCCGGCCAGCAGCAGCTCGGCGTCGAGCTCATCGGCGTGGGTCGCGAAGGCCTCGACGATGCCGGCCGGATCCTTGAGCCGGTCCCAGCGCGAAACCTGGGAGATCAGCGCCACGGCGGGATCGATCGGCACGTCCTGGTCGATCTCGGATGCGCGAACCACCCGCGCCGGCGAGCCGTCACCGCGAGCGAACGATGGGGTGGCGGGCCCCGACCCGGACGGCGCCAGCCCCGTCACTTCCAGGATCGCGGCGACCACATCCGGCCCCAGCTCCTGGTTTTTGGGCGAGAAGACGTCGATCGACGGCGGTATCACCCTGATCCGCTCGGGCGGCAGTCCCTCCCACGCGAACTCGAGCCGCGAGAAGACGAAGGCGTTCGCCTGCGTGATGTACGGGGTGAGGAAGCGCCACGCGGATCGAACCGTGTCGTTGGGTTGGTCGACGCCGACGTGACAGCGCCAGACGACGATCGCGCCCGCCTCGGCCAGGGACCCGACCAGGCCCGCGGTCTGCGGGTCGTGGCAGAAGACGATGTCACCGGGGCTGACCAGCTCCGCGAGCTCGGCGGCGCTCGGGGCGAGGGTCGCCTCGTACAGCTCGCGCGCCGCGCCGTCGGACACCGTGCCGTCTCCCGCCCAGCCGTGGAGGTTGTTGTGAATCCGCTTGGTCAGCCGGAAGAACTCCGTGTTGCCCTCGATCACCACCCAGCGGGCGTCGACGCCGGTTCCCCGTGCGTAAGCGAGCAGGGACTGGAGCAGCTCGACCACCCCGCCGCCCCTGGCGGTCGAGTTGACGTGCCAGACGACCCGTCCCGCCAGCAGCTCGCGGCCGCTCGCGGCCGCCTCCTCGATCTCCGTGTAGCCGTCGCCGAGCAGGTCGCGGAAGCGCTCGTAGGAGTAGACCCCGACCGGAACCTCGGTGAGCGCCTTCGCGGTCATTCGCCGGCCTCGGGGTCGATCAGCACGCCGGGATTGAGCACGCCCTGTGGGTCGAGGGCGGCCTTCGCCGCCCGCAGCGCCTGGGCAAACGGCTGCGGACGCTGGCGGTCGTACCAGGGGCGATGCTCGCGGCCGACCGCGTGGTGGTGGGTGATCGTGCCGCCGCCGGCGATCAGGGCCTCGGAGGCCGCCGCCTTGATCTCGGCCCACTGCTCGACCTCGCTGCCGCGTCGTGCCGGGGCGAGGACGGTGAAGTAGGGCGCCGGGCCGTCGGGATAGACGTGGGTGAACCGGCACATCACCTTCGGCGCCGCGTCGCCGTCGGCGATCGGGCCGCACGCCTCGGCGACTGCCCGCCTCGTCGCCTCGGTCACGGTCGCGTGGAAGTCGGCGAACCGGTCCCAGGTGATCGCGGTCTCGAAGGTGTCGGAGAGCACACCGACGGCGACGAACGTGTCGCGCAGGTACGGCGCCGCGAGGAAGGCGTGGCGCCAGGCGCCAACCGAGTCGCCTCCCCCGCCCCCACTGTCACCGTCACTGGGCGCCCGCTTTCCGCGGACCTCACCGGGCTCGCCGCCGTGGTCGCGGACCAGCTCGAGCGCGAGTCGCATCGGCTCGTCGACCGGCAGGTGGGCGCGACTCGAAGCCAAGGACCAGCGTCGCCCGGCCGCGCTCGTCGGCGTGGGTGACCTGCGACTCGGTCTCGTCGAGCAGGCGGCAGTTGGCGGGGTTGAGCCCGGACTGCGCCAGCGCCCGCACCGCCTCGGCCCCGGCGGCGAACGACTCGAACGCGACCCCGCACGAGAGCTTGTGTTCGGGGCGCTCGTGCACCCGCACCCAGGCCTCGGTGATCAGGCCGAGGATGCCCTCGGAGCCGATCAGCATCCGGTCGGGGCTCGGCCCGGCGCCGGAGCCGGGCAGGCGCCGGCTCTGCCAGGTTCCGGCCGGGGTGATCGCGCGGACCGACTCGACCAGGTCGTCGATGTGGGTCCAGACGGTGGCGAAGTGGCCTCCGGCCCGGGTGGCGATCCAGCCGCCGAGGGTCGAGTACTCGAACGACTGCGGGAAGTGGCGCAGGGTGAGCCCGTGCTCGGCCAGCTGCTCGTTGAGCGAGGGGCCCAGGGTCCCCGCCTGGATTCGCGCCGCGCGCGAGACCGGGTCGACCTCGAGCACCCGGTTGAGCGCGCCGAGGTCGATGGTCACCGCGCCCGCGTACGCATCGCCGACGTCGGGCTCCACCCCGCCGACGACGCTGGTGCCGCCGCCGTAGGGGATCGCGGCGGCGCCGGCCTCTGCGCACCAGCCGAGCACCGCCTCGACCTCGGCTTCGTCGCGCGGATGGGCCACCAGGTCCGGAGGATGGTCGATCGCGCCGCGGAAGCCGAGCACCGCGTCGGTGTAGGACTTGCCGAGCGCGTGCGAGACGCGCTCGCGGTGGTCGGAGGTGACGATCCCGGCGAGCGAGGCCGGCGGCGCCAGCCTCGGGTCCGGCAGCTCGATCTCATCCAGCGGGACCGGCCGCTCGGCCTCGCCGCCGAAGCCGAGCCGCTCGCGGATGTCGGCCGCGGCGGCGCGCAGGTCGGCGGCCGAGGGCTGCTGGTCCTCGTAGCCCCAGCCCCAGTGCTTTCGCATCCGCGGGCGCTCGCCCGACTCCGCGCCGCGCTTGCTCAGCGACGGGGGCATTCGCAGCTTGTCGGCCACGCGGCCGTCCCTACCAGTGCATCCCGCGCATCAGGTTGGCGAACAGCACCTGCTGGCTGTTGGCCTGCTCGTCGGTGGTCTGCTGCGTCGGCGCAGCGGGGTCCTTCTTCTCGCCCTTGGCCGCGCTCGAGTCCGGGAACAGGTGGTAGGCGGTGTTGAGGATGTAGTCGATCGACTTCGGGTTGAGCGCGTAGAGGATCTGGCCGAGCGTCCCCATCGGCGTCGCGATCCGCTTCGGCTTGTGGATGATCGCCTCGCAGATCATGTCCGCCGCCTCCTCGGGCGTGATCGTCGGGAAGCGGTCGTACATCTTCGTCGGCGCGATCATCGGCGTCCGCACGAGCGGCATGTTGATCGTCGTGATGTGGACCCCGTCGTCGATGATCTCCGAGGCGATGCAGCGGCTGAACGCGTCGAGCGCCGACTTCGAGGCGACGTAGGACGAGAACCGCGGCATGTTGGTCTGCACGCCGATCGAGCTGACGTTGACGAGCTGCCCGGACTTGCGCTCGCGCATCACCGGCAGCAGCTTGAGGATCAGCCGCACGGCGCCCAGGTAGTTGAGCTGGATCGTCCGCTCGAAGTCGTGCGGGCGGTCGTAGGAGAGCGCGATCGAGCGCCGGATCGAGCGGCCCGCGTTGTTGACCAGGACGTCGACGTGGCCGTGCTGTTCGAGCACCTCGTCGGCCATCCGGTCGATGTCGTCGAAGTCCGAGAGGTCGCACTGGTGGACGTAGGCGACCCCGCCGCCGGCGAGGATCTGGTCGCGGGTCAGCTCGAGCTTCTCGGGCGTGCGGGCGACCAGCAGCACGGTGCCGCCGGCGTCGGCGATCTTCAGCGCCGCCGACTTGCCGATCCCGGAGGAAGCGCCGGTGACCATGATGATCCGCCCGCGGACCGCCGCCTCCAGGCGACGCGTTGCCGACGACGTTGCGCCCGAAGCGCAGGAACTCGTCTGGGACCTGCTGTTCGAGGATCTGGGCGAGGCCACCGACCAGGCCGAGGCGCCCGCGGGCGGCCCCGAGCAGGGTCTTGTCGCGGAACAGGTCGGGGTCGAGGTGGCGCTCCCAGTAGTCCCAGAGCTTGCCCGCGTAGGCCTCGAGCGGCGGGACCGAGATCCCGGTGCCCTCCAGGGCGGCCTCGGTCTGGCGCGAGTCGAAGTGGGTCGGGTAGTTGACGTAGACGAGGACCGAGCGCGGGATCCCGAAGTCGGCGAGGACGCGGTCGAGGACCGTGTCGGAGAGCGGGGTCGCGGTCATCCCCACCTTGATCAGCGGCTCGAGCGCCTCGATCGCGCCCGCGGGCAGCCGGACCGAGGACTGCGGCGCGTGGGCGGCCCGGGCGAAGATGTCGATCACCTCGCCGGCGGTGCGCGGGTGCGGGTCGGTTAGGTGGAAGGCGCGCCCGTCGAGATCGTCGAGGTGGGCGATGTGGTCCATCGCCTTGACGACGAAGTCGACCGGGACGATGTTGATCTCGCGGCCCTCGACCCCGGGCATCGGCAGCCACTGGGGCATCGCGCCGCGAATCCGGCGGATCAGCTTGAAGAAGTAGTAGGGCCCGTCGACCTTGTCCATCTCGCCGGTCTCGGAGTTGCCGACCACGATCCCCGGGCGGTAGACGCGCCACGGCCGCGCGAGCTCGTTGCGGACCACGCCCTCGGACTCGTGCTTGGTCTGGAAGTACGGGTGGTTGTCGACCTCCTGGGCCTCCTCGAACATGTCCTCGCGCCAGGTGCCCTTGTAGAGGCCGGCGGCGGCGATCGAGCTGACCATGTGCACGCGGCCGGCCTCGACCGCCTCGGCGAACTGGACCATGTGACGGGTGCCCTCGACGTTGGCGACCCGCTGGGTCTCGGCGTTGGCGGTCATGTCGTAGATCGCCGCCAGGTGGAAGAGGTGGTCGACGTTGCCGCGCAGTCGTCTTGATGTCGGCGTCCGAGACCCCGAGCCGCGACTCGGATAGATCGCCGACGATCGGCACGATCCGGTCCGGGTCGGCGCCCCAGCGATTGCGCAGCTCCTCCAGCCGGCCCTTGGAGCCTTCGCGGACGAGCACGTAGATCGTCCCCTCGCGCTCGAGCAGCAGCTCGACGAGGTTGCGGCCGATGAACCCGGTGGCTCCGGTTACGAAGTAGCTCATTGACCCTCCTCGATCGATACTTGGGCAGCGCTGAGCCTACTATTGGCAGATGGGTTTTGAGCTCGCTCCCGACCCCGGAGACCGCGGCGAGCCCGACGTCAAGCTCGGGCGCACCGGCGGCTCGGCGGTCGGCGACCAGCGACTGGTCGAGCGCGGCGTCCAGGTTCTGGCCCGCGGCGCACTCGCCTGCCCCGAGTGCACGCTGCCGATCTCGCCCGCACCGCGGATCCGCCCAAGGGCGCCCCTTGCCTGCGGCTTCTGCGGCTTCGCCTCGGTCGCGATCGACTTCCTGCGCGAGGACGTGATCGACGTGCCCGCGAACGACGTGATCCTGGTCGCGCGCCTGAGCGACTAGCCCCGGGGTCCGAGCCCGGAAATCGCGGTTGCAGAGCGAGAAAACCGCCACGGCTTTCCCACCAACCTCATAGACTGGAATCAACGATGCCGGATGGCGTAATCGACCTGCAGATGCCCGCGATGGGGGAGTCGGTGACCGAAGGCACGATCCTCGAGTGGCACGTCTCCGAGGGCGAGCAGGTCAACGAGGGCGACACGGTGGTCGAGGTCTCGACCGACAAGATCGACGCCGAGGTCCCCGCGCCCGCCTCCGGAGTGATCACGAAGCTGCTCGCGGCCGTCGACGACACGGTCGAGGTCGGCCAGGTCCTCGCGCAGATCGACCCCAACGGCGCCGCGGCCACCGGCAACGGCGCCTCCGCCGACAACCTGGTCACCGGCGGCGGGGAGAGCGATCAGGACCTCGGCGACGAGACCGTCACCTCGGGCTCCGCCCAGCCGGGCGTACTGGAGAAGCCCCTGCCCTCGAGCGGCGAGACCGTGCAGCTGACGATGCCCGAGATGGGCGAGTCGGTTACCGAGGGAACTGTGCTCGAGTGGCACGTGGCCGAGGGCGACCAGGTCGCCGAGGGCGACACCGTGATCGAGGTCTCGACCGACAAGGTCGACGCCGAGGTCCCGGCCCCGGTTGGCGGCACCGTGACCAGGCTGCTGGTCGCCGTCGACGACACCGTCCAGGTCGGCCAGGCCCTGGCCGAGCTGACAACCACCAACGTTCCGCCCGCCTCCTCGGCTTCGCCCGCGGGGGCGGCCGGGTCAGCCGAGGGACCGGCTCCGGGTGATTCGGCAACCACGGCGTCGCCCGCCGACGGCGGCAACGGGCGCGCGTCACCGGTCGCCCGCCGGATCGCCGCCGAGAAGGGCGTCGACATCGGCTCGCTGTCGGGCTCCGGTCCGGGCGGCAAGGTGGTCAAGGAGGACGTGCTCGCCGCCGCCGGCAACGGTGGCGCACCGGCCGCCGCGCCGGTCGCCGACGGCGAGGTGAAGCCGCTGCGCGGCCCGGCCGCGATGCTGGCCCAGGCGATGGAGGAGAGTCGCGAGGTGCCGACCGCGACCTCGTTCCGCACCCTGCCGGTCGACACGCTCGACGCCAAGCGCAAGGCGATCAACGGCGCGCTCAAGGAGCGCGGGATGAAGGTCTCGTTCACCCATCTGGTCGCCTGGGCGATCGTCGAGGCGACGAAGGAGTGGCCGGTGATGGGCCGCTCGTTCGAGCTGCGTGAGGGCAAGCCGAACGTGATCGAGCACTCGCAGGTCAACCTGGGGATCGCGGTCGACGTCGAGCGCAAGGGCGGGCGCAGCCTGATGGTGCCGGCGATCAAGGGCGCCGAGGGCCTCGACTTCGCGGCCTTCCATTCGTCCTACGAGGACCTGATCACGAAGACGCGCGAGAACAAGCTGACCGCCGACGACTTCAAGGGGACGACGATCTCGCTGACCAACCCGGGCGGGCTCGGCACCGTCGCCTCGGTGCCGCGGCTGATGAAGGGCCAGGGGACGATCATCGCCACCGGCTCGATCGCCTACCCGGTCGAGTGGGCCCACGCCCCGGCCGAGAAGATCAAGGCGCTGGGGATCTCGAAGGTGATGACGATGACGTCCACCTACGACCACCGGGTGATCCAGGGGGCTGAGTCGGGATCGTTCCTGCGCCGGATCGATGAGCTGCTTCAAGGCGAGGACGGCTTCTACGAGGGCGTCGCCGAGTCGCTCCAGATCCCGGTCAACCTGGTCACCACGGCTCATCCGGCGTCGGCATCGGCGCCGCCGCTGACCGCCGGCGGTGCGCCCTCACCGGCCGCCGCCGTCGGGGCCGAGCCCGACCGCGAGATCCTGCAGGCGGTGCAGGCGGCGACCTCGCTGCTCAAGGCCTACCGCACCCACGGCCACCTGGCGGCGAACGTCAACCCGCTCGGCGGCGAGCCGAAGGGCGACCCGGCGCTGGAGCCCGAGAACCTCAACCTGACGCCGGAGCTGATGTCGCAGATCCCGGCCTCGATCCTGCGGATCGGCGTCGACGGCGAGACGCTGCTCGACGCGCTGCCGCGGATGCGCGACGCCTACTGCTCGACGATCGCGTACCAGATCGAGCACCTCGCATCGCACCAGCAGCGGATGTGGCTGCGGGAGATGATCGAGACCGGCTGGCACCGTTCGGGGCTGGGCGCCGACGAGAAGCGGTCGCTGCTCTCGCGGCTGATCGAGGTGTTCCAGTTCGAGCGCTTCCTGCAGAAGGCCTACCTGGGGCAGAAGATGTTCTCGATCGAGGGGCTCGACGTGACCGTCCCGATGCTCGACGAGGTCGCCACCCTGGCGCGCCAGAACGGCGCCGAGGAGGTCGTGATCGGGATGGCCCACCGAGGACGGCTCGCCGTCCTCGCCCACAACCTGGGCCGCTCGGTGGAGTCGATCCTGGCGGAGTTCGAGGGCGCCAAGGCGCTCGACCGGGTGAAGGCGATCACCGCGATGCCGCACTCCGGCACCGGCGACGTCAAGTACCACCACGGCGCCGAGGGCCTGTTCGTGACCCGCGACGACGAGCAGGTGAAGGTGCGCCTGTACCCGAACCCGAGCCACCTCGAGTTCGTCAACCCGGTGGTCACCGGGGGCGCCCGCGCCGGCCAGACCGAGCACTCTGGACCGAAGCTGCACCACAACCCGCATGTCGCGGTGCCCGTCCTGCTCCACGGCGACGCCGCCTTCCCCGGCCAGGGCGTGGTCTCGGAGACGCTCAACCTGCAGTCGCTTGCCGGTTACTCGACCGGCGGCACGATCCATCTGATCACCGACAACCAGGTCGGTTTCACCACCGACCCGCAGGACGACCGCTCGACCCCCTACGCCGGCGACATGGCGAAGGGCTTCAACTGCCCGATCATCCACGTCAACGCCGACGACATCGAGGCCTGCATCGGCGCCGTGCGCCTGGCGATGGCCTACCGCGAGCAGTGGGGCCGCGACGTGGTCATCGACCTGATCGGCTACCGGCGCTACGGTCACAACGAGACCGACGAGCCCGCCTACACGCAGCCGAGGATGGCGGCCCAGATCAAGGAGCACGAGCCGGTCTCCGAGATCTACGCCCAGCAGCTGATCGCCGAGGGCGTGGTCAGCGTCGACGACGTCGCCGCCGACGCCGGCGCACGGCTCGAGGCGCTCCAGAGCACGCTCAAGGAACTGCGCTCGAAGATGGAGGCCGGCGAGTACGAGGACCCGAGCTCGACCGCGCTCGGGACCGGCGAGCTCGACCGGACGAAGAGCCCCGAGGTCGAGACCGCGGTCTCGGAGAAGCGGCTGCGCAGCCTCAACGAGGAGCTGCTGCGGGTGCCCGACAGCTTCACGATCCACCGCAAGCTGCGAAAGCCGCTGCTCGGGCGGCTCGAGAAGCTCGACACGGGCGAGATCGAGTTCGGCCACGCCGAGGCGCTGGCGTTCGCCTCGCTGCTGACCGAGGGTTCGCACATCCGGTTCACCGGGCAGGACACCGAGCGCGGCACCTTCTCGAACCGCCACCTGGCGCTCCACGACGAGAACACCGGCCTGCGCTACGTGCCGATCCAGAACCTTTCCGGGGCGCTGGCGCCGTTCGAGCTTCACAACAGCCCGCTCTCGGAGGCGGCCTGCCTGGGCTTCGAGTACGGCTACTCGGCCGCCTCGCCGGAGTCGCTGATCCTGTGGGAGGCGCAGTTCGGCGACTTCGCCAACTCGGCGCAGGTGATCATCGACAGCTTCATCGTCGCCGGGGAGTCGAAGTGGGGCCAGACCTCGCGGCTGACGCTGCTGCTGCCGCACGGCTACGAGGGCGCCGGCCCCGAGCACTCCAGCGCCCGGATCGAGCGCTTCATCCAGCTCGGCTCCGAGGGCAACATCCGGCTCGCGAACCCGACCACGGCGGCCCAGTACTTCCACCTGCTGCGCCGCCAGGCGCGAATCGCGAAGCCGCGGCCGCTGGTCGTGTTCACGCCGAAGGGGCTACTGCGGCTGAAGGCGGCGGCATCGACGCTCTCCGATCTGACCGAGGGCGCGTTTCAGTTCGTGCTCGACGACCCGCGCACCGACGGCCGCCACGAGGAGGTCGAGCGCCTGGTGCTGTGCAGCGGCAAGCTCTTCTTCGACATCGACCAGCACGAGCGCCGCGAGTCGGCGACCTCGGTCGCCGTCGCCAGGGTCGAGCTGCTCTACCCGTTCGCCCGCAACGAGCTCGCGACCTTGCTCGCCTCCTACCCGAACGTGAAGAAGGTGGTCTGGGCGCAGGAGGAGCCGAAGAACATGGGCGCCTGGAGCGTGATGGCGCGACGCCTACCCGAGCTGCTCCCCGACGGCGTCGAGCACCAGTACGTGGGCCGCCCGCAGCGCTCCAGCCCGAGCGAGGGCTACCCGGTCGCCCACCGCCTCGAGCAGGAGCGCATCGTGCTCACCGCGCTCGAGGGCTAGGGAATTCCGACCAACAACGGGGCTGGGTAAGGGGCGAATTTCTCGCCCAGTGGCATCTAACCGGGCGTATGGCCCGGTTAGATGACTCTCGACTCCGAATGCTGGCCGTCGGGCGCCGCCAGCACGGGGTGGTGAGCCTTGGGCAGCTGGTTGGACTTGCCCGATGCACTCAGGTCGATCCATTCGGCGCTCGGCTAGCAGCTGCGCAGCTTGTCCTTGCGGCCGCCGACGCAGCGGTCGTCGCCGTGGCCGCCGCGGAGGCGGTCCTTGCCGGAGCCGCCCTTGATCACGTCGTCGCCGTCGAGACCGCAGACGATGTCGTCGCCGCCCCCGGCCTTGATCCGGTTGTCGCGGCGATCGGCGACGATCACGTCGTCGCCCGGCGAGCCGTCGATCCGCGCGCCGGAGCCTGCAACCCTGGTCGCGGACTTGCCGCCGCAGGTCGGCGGCGGCGCGGGCGGGTTCGAGGGACTCGAGCAGGGGTCCGGCGCGCCGCCGACGAAGCGCGAGACCTCACCGGTCCCGAGCGAGGTGATGTAAAGGCGCCCGCAGGAGTCCTGGCCAAAGCTGGCCGGGCCGGAGACCGACAGCCCCTCGGAGCGGTCGCCGGTCGCCAGCGGGAGTGCCGGGACCAGGGAGCGAATCTCGCCGCCGCAGTTGTCGCTGTACAGGTAGCGCCCGTAGAGATCGCCAAGGCTCTGGTCGCGGGCCACGTAGCCGCCGACGATCGCGCAGCGGCCGTTGCTGTGGGTCGGGTAATCGAAGATCGGATTGGTGAAGCCGGAGGCGCTGGCGCAGAGCGGATCCGTGGTCGCGAATGCGCTAAAGCCCTCGCGGCAGCTCCAGCCGAAGTTCAACCCGCGGCCCGCGTTCGGCTGCGGCACGTAGTCCACCTCCTCGTGACTGCCCTGACCGACGTCGCCGATCAACAGGGCTCCGGTCGTGCGATCGAACGAGAACCTGAACGGATTGCGCAGTCCGATCGCCCAGATCTCAGATCGCCCGCCCCCACCTGCAAACGGATTGCCCGGCGGTCCCGTTCCGGTCGCGGGATCGATCCGCAGCAGCTTGCCGAGCAACGAGGAGGTGTCCTGGGCGTTGTGGAGCTGATCGTTGCCGCCCCCACCGTCGCCCGTCGCCAGATAGAGATAGCCGTCGGGGCCGAACTGGAGCTGGCCGCCATTGTGGTTTGCCTGGCCGGGGTGAGGGATTGTCAAGATCGGTCGCCGGGTCGCCGCCGAGGCGCTGTTGCCCGCCGCCGTGTACTCGTCGATCTGCACGGCGCCGGTTCCCGCCGCCGTGTAGTAGACGTAGAAATGGCCCGTGCTCGCGTAGTCCGGCGCCAGCGCCATCGACAGCAGTCCGCGTTCACCACCGGTTGCGACCTGCGTGTGGATGTCCAGGAACTGGCTCACGACCCCGTGGTCGGAGAGCTGGATCGTGCCGCCCTGCTGGACGACGAAGAGGCGATTGGGATCGGTCGGATCGGAGGTCACATACGTCGGGCTGGAGAACGTGCCGACCGGCTGCAGCGTCGCCGCGCCGCGCCGCGGCGGGCGCGACGGCAAGGAGCGCAAGCGAGGCGAGCAGCGACGACGCATGACTCACATTGTGCATCGTCGCCTCGGCGGCGGCGGCTTTACGCCGCTGGACGCTCAGCCGCCGGCGAGCGCCGCGCGGCGGATCACCGCCGCGACGTAGGCCTCGCCGCAGTCCGGGCAGGCCGACATCCGCGTCCATGAGCTGTGCTCGACGCCGCAGGAGCGGCAGTGGTACTGGCGCTCGAGGCCGACGAGGCGGCGGGCCTCGCGGGCCACGGCGGCCGGGTCGCGGAGGGAGCGTCCGTTGGCTGATCCGGTGGTCTCGATCATCGGCAAATGTTCGCGCCCGGCAGCCGCGGCTCCCATGGACCGGGGTCCAATCCTCGCCAGCGGCGCTTGTACGCTCGGGCGATGAGCGATGTCCTGCGCACGCCCGTGCCCGGCCGCATGTTCGCCTGGGTGAAGATTGCCTCCTGGTTCGAGCTGGCGCTGTTCACCGCCCTGGTCGTCGTCTGGCTCGCTCCCGGGCTCGAGGGCCCGACCTCGATCCTGGGCCTCGCCCACGGGCTCGGGTTCGTCGCCCTCGCGTTGCTGATCTGGGCCGCGGTGCTGCGCCACGAGGCCCCGTACACGCTGCTCGCCGCAACCCTGACGCCGGTCGGCCCGCTCGGCAGCGTGATCGCGATCCACCACATCGAGCGTAAGGAGACGGGGCGGGACCGCGAAGGGGGTCACGCGGCCCGCCCCATGTCGAAGTCCCCCTTGACCTAGCCCCTTACGTGGGATTCCCTACCCGGGCCGGCGGCACCGAAACGGTCCCAGGTGACGTAGGTCACGAGGGGCAGGGCGAAAAGGCGGGGCGGGGCCGCGGGAGGCAGGGGGTCCACACGGCCCTCGCCACCGCCAGCGCGTCGGTAGCCAGGGAGGGATGCCGACGCGATCGCCCCCGGAGGCGGGACTGGCCGGGGACGAGTATGTAAATCTCCCTTCCCGCCGAGGTGACCCATCATCCCTCATCCCGGCACCGGAAGTCAACCCGCCGAAGGCCTGATTCCCAGGCCTTTGGCCGGGGTCCTAGCGCAGGTCCCTGAGCACCCGGTGCAGGATCCCACCGTTGAGGAAGTAGCGCACCTCGTTGGGGGTGTCGAGCCGCACCGTGGCCTCGAACTCGATCGGCTCCGAGCCGTCGCGCGACGCGGCCACGGTCACCGTCTTCGCCTCGCCGCCGGCCAGGTCGCCGACCGAGATCGTCTCCTCGCCGTCGAGGCCGAGCGACTGGGCCGTCTCGCCGTCGGGCAGCTGCAGCGGCAGCACGCCCATGCCGATCAGGTTCGAGCGGTGGATGCGCTCGAAGCTCTCCGCCAGCACCGCCCGCACCCCGAGCAGCGCCGTTCCCTTCGCCGCCCAGTCGCGCGACGATCCCGAGCCGTACTCCTTGCCGGCCAGCACCACCAGCGGCACGCCGTCGGCGGCGTAGTCGATCGCGGCCTCGTAGATCGTCGTCTCGGCGCCGTCGGGGAAGTGGCGAGTAAACCCGCCCTCGCGCTCGACCAGCTTGTTGCGCAGCCGCACGTTCGCGAACGTGCCGCGGATCATCACCTCGTGGTTGCCGCGCCGCGACCCGTAGGAGTTGAAGTCGCGCGGCTCGACCCCGTTTTCGACCAGCCACCGCCCCGCCGGGGAGTCCTTCTTGATCGCCCCGGCCGGAGAGATGTGGTCGGTGGTGACGCTGTCGCCGAGCACCGCCAGCACGCGAGCCCCGGTGATCGGCTCGATCCCGGGCGGCTCGACGCTCATCCCCTCGAAGAACGACGGCTTGCGCACGTAGGTCGAGTCCGGCCACGTGTAGCGGTCGCCCTCCGGCGTCTCGAGCTCGCGCCAGCGATCGTCACCGGTGAACACGTCGGCGTAGCTGCGCTCGAACATCTCCTGGCGGACCGCGTCGTCGATCGTCGCCTTGATCTCCTCCGAGCTCGGCCAGATGTCGGCGAGGTGGACCGGGTTGCCGTCGCCGTCGGTGCCGAGCGGGTCGTTGAGCAGGTCGATGTCCATGCGGCCGGCGAGCGCGTAGGCGACGCACAGCGGCGGCGAGGCGAGGTAGTTGTTGCGGACGTCCTGGTTGATCCGGCCCTCGAAGTTGCGGTTGCCCGAGAGCACCGCGCAGACGACGAGGTCGTTCTCGGTCACCGCCGCGGAGATCTCCTCCGGCAGCGGGCCCGAGTTTCCAATGCAGGTCGTGCACCCATAACCGACCAGGTTGAACCCGAGCGCGTCCAGGTCCTTGTCGAGGCCGGCACGCTCGAGGTAGTCGGTGACCACGGTCGAGCCGGGCGCCAGCGAGGTCTTCACCCACGGCTTTCGCTCCAAGCCCCTCTCGACCGCCTTGCGGGCCAACAGGCCGGCGCCGACCATCACCGACGGGTTCGAGGTGTTGGTGCAACTGGTGATCGCGGCGATCACCACCCGGCCGTGGTCAAGCTCGACCGCCTCCCCGTCCTCGAGCGTGACGACCACCGGCTCGGCCGCGTCCGCGGCGATCGCCGCCAGGCTGTCGGCCTTTTGGCTCGGATCGAAGACGTGCGGGCGGCCGCGGTCGTCGGAGTGATCCTCGGCCGGCGGGTCGGAGGCCGGGAACGACTCCCGCGATGCCTCGTCGATCCCGTTGCCGAACGCATCAGCGGCGTCGGGGTCGAACTCGGCCAGCGACTCGATGAACGCCGGGCGCGCGTCGCGCAGGGCGATCCGGTCCTGGGGGCGCTTCGGCCCGGCGATCGAGGGCTCGACGCTGCCGAGATCGAGCTCCAGGGTTTCGCTGAAGGTCGGATCCTCGGAGTCCTCGTCGTGGAACATCCCCTGCTCGCGGGCGTAGGCATCGACCAGCTCGATCGTCTCGGTCGGCCGGCCGGTGAACTCGAGGTAGCGCAGCGTCTCGCGGTCGACCGGGAAGATCGCGCAGGTCGAGCCGAACTCCGGCGACATGTTGCCGATCGTCGCCCGGTCGGCGAGGCCGAGCGTGTGCATGCCGGGTCCGAAGAACTCGACGAACTTCGAGACCACGCCGCGCTCGCGCAGCATCTCGGTCACGGTCAGGACCAGGTCGGTCGCGGTCGCGCCCTCGGGCAGCGCGCCCTCGAGCCGGAAGCCGACCACCTGCGGCAGGAGCATCGAGATCGCCTGGCCGAGCATCGCCGCCTCGGCCTCGATCCCGCCGACGCCCCAACCGAGCACGCCGAGGCCGTTGACCATCGTCGTGTGGGAGTCGGTGCCGACCAGGGTGTCGGGGTAGGCCTGGGTGACGCCGTCGCGCTCGCGGCTGAACACCACCTGGCTCAGGTACTCGAGGTTGACCTGGTGGCAGATCCCGGTCGCCGGCGGGACGACGCGGAAGTTGTCGAACGCCTGCTGGCCCCAGCGCAGGAAGGCGTAGCGCTCGCGGTTGCGCTCGTAATCGCGGTCGGCGTTGATGTCGAAGGCGCGCGCGCTGCCGAACGCGTCGACCTGGACCGAGTGGTCGATGACCAGGTCGACCGGGACCAGCGGATTGATCTTCGCCGGGTCGGACCCGAGCTCGTCGATCGCGTCGCGCATCGCGGCCAGGTCGACGATCGCCGGGACCCCGGTGAAGTCCTGCATCAGCACCCGCGCCGGCGTGTAGGGGATCTCGTCGCTGGGCTCCGCCTTCGCGTCCCAGGTTGCGATCGCCTCGACGTCGGCAGCGGTGACCGAGTCGCCGTCCTCGAGCCGCAGCGCGTTCTCGAGCAGGACCTTGAGCGAGTAGGGAAGCCGGGCGACGTCGAACTTCTCCTGCAGGGCGTCGAGACGGAAGACCTCGTACTCGCGTCCCGATACGTCGAGCGTCGCCCTGGCTGAGAAGGAGTCGGTCATGACTCCAATGTATTACGCGCTCAGAACAGCCGGCTCAACGGCGCCGGAACTTCGCTTCGCCCTTCGGGCTCCGCTCAGCGTTTGTCGGTCTGCCCGGCGGCGACCTCGTGCGCGATCTTGGTCGCGGTCGAGCCCGAGATCCGGCCCGCGAGCTCGGGCGCAGCCGCGGCGAGCGACGAGAGCGCCTTGGCGCGCAGCGGTGCGACAACCACCTGGGAGGCGTCGCGCTCGATCGCGCGCACCACCCCGGCACCGACCTGCGCGGGCGTCGCGCTGCCCATCAGAGCCGGGGTCTTGGCGTTCGAGTCGGCGAACATGCCGGCATCGCGGATGAACCCCGGCAGCACCAGCGAGACGCCGATGCCGGACGCCGCGCATGTCCTCGCGCAGCGCGAGCGCGAAGCCGCGCAGCCCGAACTTGGTCGCGCAGTACAGCGAGGCGCGCGCGCTCGCCGCCTTGCCGGCGAGCGAGGCGACGAAGACCAGGTGGCCGGAGTCGCGCTCCGCCCACGCCTCGACCAGCGCGCGGGCCATGCGCACGGGCGCCTCGAGGTTGACCCGCAGGGCACGCCCGATCTCGTCCTGGGAGTAGTCGGCCAGATGGCCGGACGCGGGCAGCGCCGCGTTGGCGACCAGGACGTCGATCTCGCCGGCCGCCTCGAGCAGACGCAACGCCTCGCCGTCCTCGGCAAGGTCGCTGACCTCGACGCGGTGGCCTTCGCCCGGCAGCGAGGCGGCGAGCTGCTCGAGCTCGGGCGCCCTTGCGGGAACTGAGGATCACCGCGGCGCCGCGCTCGGCCAGCGCCGCGGCCGTCGCGCGCCCGAGCCCGCCGGTGGCACCGGTGAGCAGGACCGTCTTGCCGCGAAGCTCCATCACGGCAACCTAACCAATAGGCTCGCCCAACGATGAAGCTCTACGTCTGCTGGGGAACATTCCAGACGCCGCGCCCGGGCGGGCACCCCTGCGCGAACGCCTACAACGCACTCAAGGACGCCGGCTACGACCCCGAGGTGCAGAAGGTGCACGGGCTCGGTGTCGGCCCGAGCTTGTTTCAGCACAAGACCGCCGGCCGCAAGGAGGTCGAGGAGCTGACCGGCTCGCCGACCGTCCCGGCCCTGGTCACCGACTCCGGCGAGGTGATCGCCGACTCGAAGGCGATCGTCGCCTGGGCCGAGGCGAACCCGGCCGCCTAAAGTCGGCGCGGATCACCGCCGATAGGCCTTTCAAGCGCCTTTCCAGGCACGAGTATGTGCAAATCCACACGAAATCATGAGCAGGTCTTTGCACTTCGACGTCGAAGCGTGTAGCCTGCCGCGAACCGATAACCGGTAAAGCCGAGTTCTGGTCACCACTCACATCCCTGGGGACCGGAAGCGGGGGAACCAACTGTTTTGGGGCTAACCAGTCGCCGAGCGACTGGGGCGCAGGCTCTTTCAGCGCCAGCCCGTCAGCTAACCCCGTAGGCCGACGAAAGGGGACCGTACGTTGACCTACAGAAACCAAGCTCGAAGTAAGCGGAGATGGACCGCGGCTCTCGGCCTCGTCACGGCGACGGCCCTGATCGCCCTCCCCTCCACCGCGCTCGCCGCCAAGGGCAGTGGCGGCGTCGGCATGGGCGGCAGCGGAACGACGCCGCCGACCGACGGCCAGACGACCCCGGGCCAGAACGCGAAGCTCAAGAACGGGTACGCGATCCCGCCGGCCTCCGCGCCGCGCAAGGTCGTGCGCGCGATCGAGGCCGCGAACGAGATCGTCAAGGGCAAGCCGTACTGCATGGGCGGCGGCCACGCCCGCCGCATCGACCGCTGCTACGACTGCTCCGGGTCGGTCAGCTACGCGCTCACCGGCGCCGGCCTTCTCGACTACGCGATGCCGTCGGGCTCGTTCATGGGCCGCGCCTGGGGCAAGGGCGGCGTCGGCGAGTGGATCACCACCTACGCCAACGAGGGCCACATCTACGCGGTGATCGCGGGCCTGCGCCTCGACACCTCGATGACCGTCGGCGATGGCCCAGGGTGGAGCACCGAGATGCGCTCCAGCGCCGGCTTCGTCGCTCGCCATCCGGCGGGCCTTTAGCGGATACCAGCACTTCTAATAGGACCTGAGAACAAGGCCCGCCACAATGGCGGGCCTTGTCATTGCAGGGGACCGACAGACAGCTTTCGCGCGCGGCGTCCGCGCCGGCATCCCGTACGCGGTCGCCGGGCTTGCTGCTGTCGATCTCGTTCGGGCGTCCTCGCCCAGCCGCTGATGGGCAACGTGGCGCCGATCGTGATGTCGGCGCTGCTCTTCGCCGGCTCCGCCCAGTTCGCCGCCACCGCGGTGCTCGCCGCGCGGCGGCGGGCGTCGCCGCGGCGATCGCCGCCGGGCATCCTGCTCAACCTCCGCTACGTGCCGATGGGGATCGCGCTCGCCCCCTCGCTGCGCGGCGGACCCCTGCGGCGGGCCGCGATCGGTCAGGCGATGATCGACTTCTCGTGGGCGGCGGCGAGCCGCGGGCGGCGGCCGCTTCGACCCCGCGTTCATGCTCGGCGCCACCGCGCCCGCCTACCCGTGCTGGGTCGGTCGGGCACGGCGATCGGCGTCTTCGCCGGCGACCTGATCGGCGATCCCGGGGCGCTCGGGCTCGACGCGATCTTCCCGGCCTTCTTCCTCTGCCTGCTGGTCGAGGGCGAGCTGCGCCCGGGCCTGCCGACCGTGGTCGCCGCGCTCGGCAGCCTGATCGCCCTGGTGCTGATCCCGTTCACCCCGGCCGGGCGTGCCGGTGATCGCCGCCTCGGCGACCGCGCTGCTCGGGCTGCGCGGCGCCCCGGCGCCGCGGGAGGCGCCGCATGACGACGTCTGGATCGACGATCATCGTCCTGGCGGTCGCGACCGCGGCGATCCGCGCCTCGGGGCCGGTGCTGCTCGGCGGCCGCGAGCTGCCCGGCCCGCGCCCAGGGGGTGATCGCGCTCGTCGCCCCGGCGCTGCTCGCGGCGCTGATCGTGGTCGAGACGGTCGGCGCCCCGGAGGGCGGCTCGCTCGAGATCGACGCGCGGGTGCTCGGCGTCGGCGCCGCGGCGCTGGCCCTGCGCGGCGGCTGGTCGACGCTCCCGGTGGTCGGCGCTCGCGGCGCTCGTCGACCGCGCTCGCCCGCCTCGTCTGCGTCGCGCTGATTCACCGATCCGGCCTACGGTCGAGGCCGATCTTTGTCCTCGGGGGGAGTGGCATGGCTTCTACGGTTCGGATAGCGTCAGCACGGTTGGAACCGGCCAGCGTTTGTACGCAATGGAGCAGTTGACGGCCTACGGCATCGGCCGAGGGAACGGCTGCGGCCGGCGCCCCGGCCGACATCAGCCTGCGGGAGATCCGCAAGACCTACGGCGACGTCGTCGCCGTGGACGACGTGTCGACTCGAGATCGCCCGCGGCGAGTTCTTCACCATGCTCGGGCCGTCCGGCTCGGGCAAGACGACGACGCTGCGGATGATCGCCGGCTTCGAGCTGCCCGACTCGGGCACGATCGAGCTCGCCGGCGCGCGACGTCGGCGACTCGCCGCCCTACGACCGCGAGGTCAACACGGTCTTCCAGGACTACGCGCTGTTTCCCGCACATGACCGTCGGCGAGAACGTCGAGTACGGGATGCGGGTGCAAGAAGGTCGACAAGGACGAGCGGGCCCGGCGCCGCGACGAGGCGCTCGAGATGGTCCGCCTGACCGGCTACGGCGATCGCAAGCCCGCCGAGCTCTCCGGCGGCCAGCGCCAGCGCGTCGCCCTCGCGCGCTCGATCGTCAACCGGCCCCGCGTGCTGCTGCTCGACGAGCCGCTGGGGGCGCTCGACCTGAAGCTGCGCGAGCAGATGCAGGTCGAGCTGAAGCAGATCCAGCACGAGGTCGGGATCACGTTCGTCTACGTCACCCACGACCAGGAGGAGGCGCTGACGATGTCCGACCGGATCGCGGTCTTCAACGCAGGGCCGGATCGAGCAGGTCGGCACGCCGGCCGAGGTCTACGAGCAGCCCGCGAACCCGTTCGTGTCCGGCTTCGTCGGCGTCTCGAACGTGCTCGAGCGCGACGGCGCCACGTTCACGTCCGGCCCGAGAAGGTGCGCCTGCTCGAGCCCGGCGAGCCGACCGACGGCCTGCAGACCGAGCGCGGCACGATCCGCGACGTCGCCTACGCCGGGATGATCACCCGCTACCTCGTCGCCCTCGACGCGGGCGGAGAGCTTCAAGTCGTCCGCCAGAACCTGGAGACGTCCTCCGCGGAGGCGCTCGAGCAGGTCGGGCGGGAGGTGGTCGTCGGATGGCGGCCGGAACACACGGTCGCGGTCTCGTCCGCGGTAACAGAGAGGAGAACAATGATGCGTAGTAACGGGAGGAAATCCCGCCAAGGTCGCCTGGCTGATCGTCGCCGGGTTGCTCGCGTTCATGCTCGCGTTCGCCGCCGGCTGCGGCAGCAGCGACGACATCGACCACCGACCAGCGAGCGACGCGCCGACGTCGGTCGGCAAGGGCGAGGGCGAGCTCAACCTCGATCGACTGGGCCGGCTACGTCGAGGACGGCATCGACTACGACCCGAAGGTACGACTGGGTCACGCGACTTCGAGAAGCAGACCGGCTGCCAGGTCAACTTCAAGGTCGGCCGGCACCTCCGACGAGATGGTCAAGCTGATGCGGACCGGCCAGTACGACGGCGTCTCGGCCTCGGGCAACGCGACCGCGCGGCTGGTCGCCGGCGGCGACGTCGCCCCGGTCAACACCGACCTGGTGCCCAACTACCAGACCGTCTTCGCCGACCTCAAGGACCAGCCGTACAACACCTTCGACGGCGTCAACTACGGGATCCCGCACGGTCGCGGGGCGAACGTGCTGATGTGGAACACGGACGACGTGAGCCCGTCGCCGACGCTCGCTGGGACGTGATGCTCGACCCGGACAAGGCGGCCCAGTACAAGGGCAAGATCAGCGTCTACGACGACCCGATCTACATCGCCGACGCGGCGCTGTACCTGAAGGCGCACCAGCCCGGACCTCGGGATCGACGAACCCGTACGAGCTCGACGAGGATCAGTTCAACGCCGCGGTCGACCTGCTCAAGCAGCAGCGGCCGAACGTCGGCGAGTACTGGTCCGACTGCGACGAAGCAGATCCAGGCGTTCACCAACGGCGACGACGAGGTCGGGACGACCTGGCAGTACCAGTACTTCACCCTGCTGGGCGAGGGCGACCCCGTCGCGTCGACCCCGGCATCAGCAGGGCTTCCTGCCCGAGGAGGGCGCGACCGGATGGTCGGACACCTGGATGATCAGCTCCGAGGCCGCGCATCCGAACTGCATGTACATGTGGATGAACCACATCATCGAGCCGAAGGTCCAGGCGCAAGGTCGCGGAGTGGTTCGGCGAGGCGCCGGCCAAGAGAAGGCGTGCCGAGTTCTGACCAGCCGACCCGAACTTCGTGCCGACATGCAAGCTACCACGCCGACAGACCCGAGACGTTCTGGAAGCGCGTCTACTACTGGAACACGCCGCTCGCCGACTGCGGCGACGACCGCGGCGACGTCGTGCAAGGACTACAACGACTGGGTCTCGGCCTGGACCGAGATCAAGGGGTAGTCGCTAGGTCGTGGAAGCCGGTGGCGCAAGCGCGCCGGCGCCGAGGAGGTCGGTGGGCCGCAGGCTCGCCGACCTCTTCCACGGCCGCCCCCGGCTCCAGGTCGGCGGCCCTGCTCGCCGGGCCGGTCGGCTGGCTGGTGATCGGCTATCTCGGCTCGCTCGCCGTCCTCCTGGTGGCCGCGTTCTGGAGCGTCGACGCGCTCAGCGGCGAGGTCGAGCAGACGCTTCACCCTCGACAACTTCAAGACCCTGGTCGACGAGCCCGTCTACCGGACGATCGCCGCTGCGGCACGATCGCGATCGCGGCGCTGGTGACGCTCACCGACATCCTGCTCGCCTTCCCGATCGCCTTCTACATGGCGAAGGTCGCCAGCGCCGCGGATGAAGGCGCTGCTCGTCGTCGCCGTCCTGCTGCCGCTGTGGTCGAGCTACCTGGTCAAGGTCTACGCCTGGCGCACGATCCTCTCGACCGGCGGCGATCCTCAACTGGGCTGCTCGACCCGCTCGGGCTCACGGCCCCGGCTACGGCAACGTCGCCGTCTGGCTGGTGATGAGCTACCTCTGGCTGCCGTACATGATCATCCCGATCTACGCCGGCCTCGAGCGGATCCCGGACTCGCTGCTCAGCGCCTCCGAGGACCTCGGCGCGTCGCCGTTCACGACCTTCCGGCGGGTGATCCTGCCGCTCGCCTTCCCGGCCGTCGTCGCCGGCTCGATCTTCACCTTCTCGCTCACGCTCGGCGACTACATCACGCCGTCGCTGGTCTCCAACAACCAGTTCATCGGCAACGTCGTCTACACCAACATCACCAACAACCTGCCGCTGGCCTCGGCCTTCGCGATGGTCCCGATCGTGGTGATGGTCATCTACCTGCTGATCGCCCGGCAAGCTCGGAGCCTTCGAGCACCTATGAGGCTCTCGAACCGACATCTCAGACGACTGCTGCGGATCGCGAGTCGGCCTGACGCTGGCGTTCATCTACATCCCGCTGATCGTGATCGCGATCTACGCCTTCAACTCCGGCGAAGACGCTCGAGTGGCCGCCGCCGGCCTGACCACTCGAGTGGTTCGGCAAGGCGATCGACAACGCCGGCGCCCGGGACGCCTTCGTGACCTCGATCAAGGTCGGCCTGGTCGCGACCGCGATCGCGCTCGTCCTCGGCACGCTCGCCTCGCTCGCCGTCGCGCGCCATCGCTTCTTCGGCCGCGAGACGATCTCGTTCCTGGTCATCCTGCCGATCGCGCTGCCCGGGATCGTCACCGGCGATCGCGCTCAACGACACCTTCACCCAGGTGCTCGGGCGTCGACCTGAGCCTGTTCACGGTGATCGTCGGCCACGCGACCTTCTGCATCGTCGTCGTCTACAACAACGTGATCGCCCGACTGCGACGACTCTCGGACTCGTTCGAGGAGGCCTCGGCCGACCTCGGCGCCGACACCTGGCAGACCTTCCGCCTCATCACCCTGCCCGAACATGCGCACGGCGCTGGTCGCCGGCGCGCCTGCTCGCCTTCGCGCTCTCCTTCGACGAGATCATCGTCACCACGTTCACGATCGGCGCCGACGAGGAGACGCTGCCGATCTGGATCTTCACCAACCTCTTCCGCCCCAACCAGCTGCCGATCGTCAACGTCGTCGCGCGTGATCGTGATCGTGATCTCGATCATCCCCGTCTACTTCGCCCACCGGCTGACCCAGGACGAGGGCGGCGCAGGCCGCGCGCGGCGGCGGCGGCGCCGACGGTGGTCGCCGAGGCGACGGCGGCGCCCTAGGCGGTGCTCGGCCGCCACGCCCCGGCGAGCCGGGCTCAAGGTCGACGCCGCAGGCGGCGCTCGCCCAGGCGAGCAGGAGCGCCTCGCCGGCGGCGGCATCGAGCTCCGGGTGGCCGAGGACGACCTGGAGCCCAAGGCCGTCCTCGAGCGCGACCAGGCCGCGGGCCAGCGGTCAGCGGATCGGATTCGATCCGGAAGACGCCGGCCTCACGCCCCGCGCTCGAGCACCCGCTCGTAGAGCATCACCTGGCGATCGAAGAACGAGGCCGAGAGGGTGGCGAACAGCGACGCTCGAGCCGGTCATCGCGTCGAGCTCGTAGAGCAGGCGGCTGTCCTCGTCGTCGGGCCCCGCGGGCACGCCCGAGCGAGATCGCGGCACGCAGCTGCGGCGACCGGATCGGCGATCCCGCGGATCGCATCGGCGCGGCGCTCGGCGTAGCGGCTCATCGCGTCGCGGCGCGACCTCGAGCAGCAGGTCGTCGAGCTTCGGGTAGTAGTAGAGGACGGCGCTGGGCGTGATCCCGGCGCGCTCGGCGATGTCCTTGACCCGCAGGCCGAGCGCCCCGCGCTCGAGCAGCACCGCCCGCGCCGCCTCGGCGAGCTGGGCGCGGCGGCGTCCCTGATCCTTTCGCCTCATTGTCTGAACAGTATCGAGCGCATTGGCGGTTTTTCCCATTGACAAGCGGGACACCGTTGCGACATATTCTTGAAATCTGATTCAAAGAAAGAGGCATCTGACGGTCGCGTTGTTCTGCTGCTCGTGACGCGCGACGCTCGCGCTGGCGGCCTGCGGATCCTCCGACTCGACCGAGAGCACGCAGCGCGGATGCCGGTAGCGGCCAGCTCGTGCCGGCGGGGGAGCCGGGCAGACAAGCTGACGATCTCCCAGTGGCCGCTCTACATCGACCCGGGCCAGGACGGGACCGTCGCTCAGTTCGAGCGCGAGACGGGCATCGACGTCGCCTATCACGAGGAGATCAACGACAACTCCGAGTTCTTCGCCAAGCTGCAACCGCTGCTCCAGGAGGGCGAGTCCGGAGGCCGTGACCTGATCACGGTCAGCGACTGGCTGGCGGCGAAGATGTACGCGCTCGGGTACCTGTACGAGCTCGACAAGTCGAAGCTGCCGAACGTCGAGGCGAACCTGATCGAGCCACTGCGCCACCCGGCGGCCGACGTCAACCGCGACTTCACTGTCCCGTGGCAGTCGGGGATGACGGGACTGATCGTGCGCACCGACCTGGCGCCGGACGTCGACTCGATCTGCGACCTCTTCGACCCGAAGTACGCGGGCAAGGTCTCGATGCTGACCGAACTGCGCGACACGGTGCCGATGACCCTCAAGTGCATGGGCATCGATCCGGACACGGCGACCACCGACCAGTGGCTGGCGGCGGTCGACAAGATCGAGCAGGCGGCGAATTCCGGCCAGATCCGCAGGTTCACCGGCAACGACTACATCCGCGACCTCTCGACCGGCGACGTCGCGATCGCGCTCGGCTGGTCAGGGGACGCCGTGCAGCTGGAGAAGGACAACCCCAACATCAAGTTCGTGATGCCGAAGGAGGGGTGCATGCTCTGGTCGACGAGCATGGAGATCCCGGTCGGCGCCCCCGACCCGCAGGCGGCCCTGGAGTGGATGAACTACGTCTATGACCCGAAGGTGCAGGCCGACATCGCCGAGTACGTCGGCTACGTGACCCCCGTCGACGGCGTCAAGCAGATCCTCGCCAAGCGCGACCCCGAGCTGGCCCGCAGCAAGCTGATCTTCCCGACCAGCGAGTACACCAGCAACTGCACGTTCGAGCCAGTGCTCGGCGGTCAGCAGGGCGAAGAGGTCACGAAGGCGTTCGAGAACGCGCTCAACGGATAGATGCGGACGCTCTCGATCGCGGCGCTGCAGACCGTCCCCGTTTCCGGCGACCCGCCGGCGACGCTGGAGCGGTTCGCCGCGCAGGCCGCGGCGGTCAAGCGCGTGGTCGGGCATAGCCAGCTGCTGATCCTGCCCGAGCTGCATCTCTCGGCTCCCCCGCCCCTGCTGGCAGAGGGCGGCGCAAGCCCGCGGTCGGTCGCGGTCGAGATCCCAGGGCCGCTGACCGAGCGCCTGGCGGCGATCGCCGCCGACACCGGCCTGTGGCTGGTGGCCGGCTCGGTCTACGAGCGAGCCGGCGAGGCGATCTACAACACGGCGTTGGCAATCTCGCCGGAGCGCGGCTTGGTGGCGACCTACCGCAAGGCATTTCCCTGGCAACCGTCGGAGCGCACCGAGCCGGGGCGGCGGTTCGTCGTCTTCGAGATCGACGGGATCGGGCGGGCGGGGCTGGCGATCTGTTACGACGGCTTCTTTCCCGAGGTCTTCCGCCAGCTCGCCTGGCTCGGCGCCGAGGTCGTCTTCCAGCCCACGCTGACGACGACCAGCGACCGAGCCGCCGAGGTGGTCGCCGCCCGGGCGAACGCGATCGTCAACCAGATGTACGTCGTCGGCGTCAACGCCAGCGCTCCCGCGGCCCTCGGCCGCAGCGTCGTCGTCGACCCCGAGGGACTGATTCGGGTCGAAGCCGGCGCCGGCGAGGAGTTGGTCACCGATGTGCTCGACCTCGACGCGGTGACCAGGGTTCGTAAGTTCGGTACCGCCGCCGTCTCGCGGATGTGGGAGCAGATCGACTCCGGGGCCGCCGCGGGGATCGAGCTGCCGATGTACGCCGGCGGGCGGATTCAGCCCCGGCCGGGCTGAGCCAGCTCAGCCGCCGCACGGTGGCCGCCGGCCAGCCCCGCGCCGACCACGACCGCGCGACGGCTCAGCGCAGCACCAGGCAGTGCTCGGGGTGCCAGCCGAGCTTGACCTCCGAGCCGGGCTCCCAGCGGTCGTCGGCGCTGGGCGCGGTAGGTGGCCTGCTCGAGCGCGACCAGGCTGGCGCCGTCGCCGAGCGAGACCGTGATCTGGGTCGAGATCCCGAGGTAGACGCGCGAGACGATCGTCCCCTCGAGGCGGACCATGCCGTCCTCGAGCTCCTCCAGCGCGATCTTCTCCGGGCGCACCGAGAGGTTGACCTGGTCGCCGCGCTCGACGCCCGTCCGGGAGCGGGACCGCGAACCGGGCCCCGTTCGCGATCCTGACCTGGCCGCCGTCCTCGACCGTGCCCGTCGATCAGGTTCGAGATCCCGATGAAGCCGGCGACGAACTCCTCGGTCGGGTGCTCGTAGATCGTCCTCCGGCGGCCCGCACTGGGCGACGCGGCCGACGTTCATGACCGCGATCCGGTCCGACATCGACAGCGCTTCCTCCTGGTCGTGGGTGACGTAGACGAAGGTGATCCCGACCTCGCGCTGGATCTGCTTCAGCTCGACCTGCATCTGGCGGCGCAGCTTCAGGTCGAGCGCGCCGAGCGGCTCGTCGAGCAGCAGCACCTTGGGCCGGTTGACGAGCGCCCGGGCAAGCGCCACCCGCTGCTTCTGCCCGCCGGAGAGCTCGTTCGTGCGCGCGCTCGGCGCGCTCGGACGAGGTTGACGAGCTCGAGCGCCTCGCCGACCCGGCGCTTGATCTCCGCCTTGGCGACCTTGCGACGCCGCAGGCCGAAGGCGACGTTGTCGGCGATGTCGAGGTGCTCGAACAGCGCGTAGCTCTGGAAGACCATGTTGACGTCGCGCTTGTACGGCGGCACCTTCTCGACCGGCTCGCCCTCGAGCAGGATCCGGCCCGCGGTCGGGACCTCGAAGCCGGCCAGCATCCGCAGGGTGGTCGTCTTGCCGCAGCCCGAGGGGCCGAGCAGGCTGAAGAACTCGCCCTTCGGCGATCTCGAGGCTGATGTCGTCGACGGCGACGTGGTCGCCGAAGCGCTTGGTCACGTTCTCGATCCGGATTGCCTCGCCCATCACACCCTCCTTCCTGCCGGTCAGCACCTTGAGCCCCGACTCGTGGCGCCCGAACAGCCGCGGCAGCAGCACCGCGAGCGCGATCGCGCTCAGCGAGACGACCATCATCAGCGTCCCGATCGCGTTGATCGTCGGCGAGAGCCCGAACCGGATCGCCGACCAGATCCGCACCGGCAGCGGCTGCAGGTCCTCGCCGGTGGTGAAGAACGAGAGCACGAAGTCGTCGAAGGAGAAGGCGAACGTGAGCAGCCCGGCGGCGATCACCGACGGCCACAGCGCCGGGACCAGGACCAGCCGCACCGACTGCCAGCGGGTCGCCCCCAGGTCCATCGCCGCCTCCTCGACCTCCTGGCTGATCGACGCCATCCGCGCCCGGACGACGATCGTCACGTAGGAGATCGAGAAGGTGATGTGGGCGATGACGATCGTCCAGAACGAGAGCGCGATCCCGAGCTGGCTGAAGATCAGCAGCGCCGAGATCCCGGTGACGATCTCGGGCACGACCAGCGGCACCAGCATCAGCACGTTGGCGCCCGGCGCCCAGCGCGCCCGCGAGCGGACGAGGCCGATCGCCAGCGCGGTGCCGATCACGGTCGAGACGAGCATCGTCAGCGCCGCGATCTCCAGCGACGTGAACAGCGACTCGCGCAGCGACGGGTCGTTGAGGAACTCGCCGTACCACTGCAGCGAGAAGCCGTCGAAGTTGGTCAGCGACTTGATCGAGTTGAACGAGAAGAGGACGACGACGATGATCGGCGCGAACAGGAACAGGTAGACGACGCCGGCCCACACCCGCAGGAACCGGGGCCTGTCGAAGGCGCTCATCTAGATCGCCGCTCCGCGGACATCGCGGGCCGCCGAGCGCAGGTAGAAGACCATCCAGACCGAGAGGAAGAGCATCATCACCACGGTCAGCGCGGCGCCGAAGGGCCAGTTGCTGGCGGCGAAGAACTGGTCCTGGATCAGGTTGCCGACCATGTAGGTGTCGGGGCCGCCGAGCAGCTGGGCGGAGACGAAGTCGCCGACCGAGGGCAGGAAGACGAGCACCGCGCCGGCCAGGATCCCCTGCTTGGTCTGCGGCAGGGTGACGTGGAGGAAGGTCTGCAGCGGGCCGCCGTAGAGGTCCTTGCCGGCCTCGATCACCGAGTCCGGTCGAGCCGCTCGATCGAGCCGTAGACGGGCAGGATCATGAACACCAGGTAGCCGTAGGTGAGCCCGCCGATCACCGCGAACGGCGTGTTGATCAGCCGCAGCGGCTCGCTGATCACGCCGAGGTTCTCGAGGCCGGTGTTGACCAGGCCCTCGTCGGCGAGCAGCGCCACCCAGGCGTAGGTCCGCACCAGGTAGTTGACGAAGAACGGCAGCACCAGCAGCGCGATCAGCGCGTTGCGGTAGCGGCCTCCGTAGCGGGCGATGTAGTAGGCGACCGGGTAGCCGATCGCGAAGCAGAGCACCGTGGTCGTCGCCGCGTAGAGGATCGAGCGCAGCAGGACCGGGACGTAGATCGGGTCGAAGGCGTCGCCGTAGTTGTCGAGGTCGGTCGAGTAGACGGCGCGACCGAGGTCGTCGACGTAGCCGAACGAGAGCGCCAGCACCAGCACGCAGCGGGATCGCGAACAGGGCGACCAGCCAGAGGCCGCCGGGGAGCAGGAACCGATCCCAGAAGCCGGCCCCGCAGCTCAACGGCGGCGCGGCCGCCGTCCTGTCAGCCGCCGCCTTCACCTCGGTGAACACGGAGGTCCACTCCTGCCGCGCCTCGGGGTCGTCGAGGCGGTACTCGAGCCCGCCGCCGCCGAGCGCCTCGAGGTCGACGTCGATCGAGGGCTCCTCCTTGACCAGCTTCGCGAACTCCTGCCTGCCGCCGTCGCACGGCTGCGGATAGCCGTTCCAGGCGACGTTCTGGGCCGCGTTCTCGGGATCGAGGATCCAGTCCATGAACAGCATCGCGGTGCCCGGGCTGCGGGCGTTGACGGGGATGCACATCAGGTCGGTGCCGACCGGGACGCCCTCGTCGCAGGTCTCGTAGCGGAATAGGCTCGGGTCGTCGACCTGGTTGCGGACGTTGACGATGTCGCCGTTCCAGGCCTGGTGGAGCACCGCCGAGCCCGAGACCAGGTTCTGGACGCTGTTGGTGGAGAACCCGCGTGCGTTCTCCTTCTGGTCGAGCAGCGTCTGCTTGGAGACCTCGAGCTCGTCGGAATCCTCGGTGTTGAGGTCGAAGCCGTTGATCAGGTTCGCCTCGCCGATCGCCTCCTGGAAGTCGTCGAGGATGAACATCCGCCCGGCTCCGTCGGGGTTGGTGAGGTCGTTCCAGGAGCCGGTCATCCCCGAGACCTCGTCCTCGCGCCAGGCAGATCCCGGTCGTGTAGTACGTGTACGGCACCGAGAGGTCGTCGTTGGGGTCCCACCACGGCGCGTCGTAGAAGCTCGAGACGCCGTCGTTGTTGCGCAGCAGGGCGCGGTCGAAGCGGGCCAGCAGCCCCTCCTTGTTCAGCCGCGCGACGTACTCGGTGCTCGGCCAGATGATGTCGTACTGGGCCCCGGACCGGAGCTTGACGACCATCGCCTCGAGGTTGTCGTAGTTGACCTCGTTGACCTCGACCCCGTACTTGTCCGAGAACCGCTTCTTGAGTGTCGGGGTCCATGTACTGAGCCCAGTTGTAGAGCAGCAGGTCGCCGTCGATCTCGGGCTTGATGATCCGCCCGGCGGCCGAGCGATCGACCGGGCGCTCGACCGTGCAGCCCGAAAGCCCGTAGCCGGCCAGCGCCAGCCCGCCGGCGGCCTGCAGCAGCTCACGGCGGGACAAAGAGGTCACGCCGACACCCGCAGCTCGACCTCGAGCAGCCGCTCGGCGACCTCGAGGCAGGTGCTGCGCATGAGCTCGGCGTTGACCAGGCGGTCGCCGAGCGCGACCTGGACCGCGAGCCCGTCGATCAGCGCCGCGAGCTCGAGCGCGACCCGTTCGGGATCCGGGCCGGCGAACTCGCCGGCGTCCTGACCGTCCGCGATCACGGCCGCGATCTGCGCCCGCCAGTCGTCGTCGAGGAGCTGTCGCGACTCGGCCATCGCCGGGTCGCGCAGCGCGCGGACCCAGAGCTCCATCCACAGCACCCAGTCGTCGCCGCCGACCGAGCGGTCGATCAAGGTCGCGAGCCGCTCGCGAGGATCGTCGAGCACCGCGACCTCGGCCGCAAGCTCGTCGTGGAAGGCGCTCTCGGCGAAGCTCAGCGCCTCGGCCAGCAGCTCGGTCGCGCGAGTCGAACCAGTAGAGGACCCCGGGGGCGCTGGTCCCGGCGCGCTCGGCGACGTCGGCGATCCGGGTCGCCGCGAAGCCGCGCTCGGCGATCACCTGCGCCGCCGCAGAAAGCAGCTGCGGCTTGCGAATGTGATCGATCTGTGGGCGCGGGCTCATCGCGCTCGTGCCTCCTCTGTGGCCCTCGCGGCCCAAAGCTGAACCGCCGTTCAGGAAAATACAACCGGTGGAGACCGCAAACAACCCCGGGGGCCCAAGGTTGCGTCGTCAGCCGTCCGCTCGGAGACCGGCCGGGTCGAGGCCGAGCTCGTCGGCGAGCGCCGCAGCGATCAGTTCGCGGGCGCGTTCGACGTCGACGGCGGGGTCGCGGACCAGGGCCCGGATGCCGAACCCATCGACGAGAGCGACCGCGAGGTCGGCGAGGTCGACGACCTCGCGCTCGGACTGGAACTCCCCGCTCGCCAGCCCCGCCTCGATCGTCGTCGCGAACCACTCGCGATAGCGCCCGTAGAGCTCGGCGGCCAGCGGCCGCATCTCCTCGTCGCGGACCGCGCGCAGCCAGAGCTCGACCCACAACGTCCAGTCGCGCTCCTGCGGGCCGGGGAGCGGCAGGCAGGCGTCGATCGCCCGGGCCAGCCCGCGGGTGGCGTCCTCGCCCTCGGGCGCGGCGGCGAAACGCTCCTGGCCCGCGGTCTCGAACGAGTGCACGAGCGCCTCGGCGAGCAGCTCCTCGCGGGTCGAGAAGTAGTGGTGGACGAGCGCGGTCGATGCCCGGGCACGGGTCGCCACGCGGGCGATGCGGACGTCGTCGATCCCGTCCGAGGCGATCAGGTCACAGGCAGCTTCGAGGATCCGTTCGCGGGCGTCGGTGGCCACCGGTCGAGCGTAGCCCCGGCGACGGCGGCACCAAGCGTTGGCGAGCGCTGCGATCATGGACACTCTCCGAGGTGGCAGTCGATGTCGCATAGACGCGAACTCTCCGGTCGCACCGCGGTGATCACCGGCGCCGGCTCGGGGATCGGGCGCGCCCTCGCCCGGCGCCTGGCCCGTCACGGCTGCCCGGTCGCGATCTGCGACGCCGACGAGGAGGGGCTGGCCGGGACCGCCGAGTCGATCGGCGGCGAGTTGCTTGCCCAAAAGCTCGACGTCCGCGACCGCCAGGCGCAGATGGCGTTCGCCGCCGGCGTCAACGAGTGGGCCCCCGCTCCGATCGGGCTCGTCGTCAACAACGCCGGGGTGACCGTCTCGCAGCTGGCGGCGACGGCGGCCCCCGAGGACGACGAGTGGGTGTTCGACGTCAACTTCTGGGGCGTCGTCCACGGGACGCGCGCGTTCCTGCCGATCCTGCTCGAGCAGAACTCGGGGACGATCGTCAACGTCTCGAGCGTCTTCGGGATGATCGGCTGGCCGACCCAGAGCGCCTATTGCGCCTCGAAGTTCGCGGTTCGCGGCTACACCGAGTCGCTGCGCCACGAGCTTCGCGACACCGGCGTCGACGCGGTCACCGTCCACCCGGGCGGGATCGCGACCAACATCGTCGCCAACTCCCGCTTCCACGAGGATGACCGCGGCCGCACCGACAAGGGCGAGCTCGAGCGCGACTTCGCCAAGGTCGCCAGGACCTCGCCCGAGCGCGCCGCGCAGACGATCCAGAAGGGCGTCGAGTCGGGCAAGCAGCGGATCCTGATCGGCCCTGACGCCGGCGTCCTGGCGCTCCTGGTCCGCACCGCCCCGGTGCGCTATTTCAACGTGATCAAGCGCCTCGAGCCGATCGTGCGGCGCTGAGCGTGCGCCGCGCGCTGCCCCTCGCCGTGCTGGTCTGCCTCGCACTGGGCGGTTGCGGCGGCGATGATCGCGACCAGGCCGAGCCGCAGCCCGGCTCGGTGAGCCTGCGGGTGATGAGCTTCAACGTCTGGTACGGGGGCGTCTCGGTCGACCTCGGGCAGATCGGCGAGGCGATCCGCGCCGCCGACGCCGACGTCGTCGGCGTCCAGGAGCCCGAGGGCGACCTGCGCCGGATCGCCGACGCGGCCGGCCTCCCCTACGTCGATGAGTCGATGCACCTGATCTCGCGCTTCCCGCTGTTCACCGCCGAGCACGAGGGGGTGCGGTTCGCCTATGCCGAGGTCGCCCGCGACCGGGTGGTCGCGGTCGAGAACGTGCACATGCCCTGCTGTCCCGTACGGGCCCAACCTGGTCAAGATCGGCAAGAGCGCCGACGAGGTGGTGGCGCTGGAGCGGCGCACGCGGCTGGCGGCGATCAAGCCGTACCTCGGGCCGCTGAAGACCCTCGCCGACTCCGGTGTGCCGGTGTTGATGACCGGCGACTTCAACTCGCCCTCGCACCTCGACTGGACCGAGGACGCGGTCGCGGCGCGCGACCTTCCATACCCGGTCGAGTGGCCGGCCTCGAAGGCGCTCGCCGACGCCGGCTTTCGCGACTCATACCGCGAGGCGCATCCGGATCCGGCCGAGACGCCGGGCCTGACGTGGACCGCGGGGCAGCCGCCGCCGCGGATGCGCCCGCAGGAGACCCACGACCGGATCGACTGGGTGCTGGCGGCCGGGCCCGCCGAGACGATCTCGAGCGGCGTCGTCGGCGAGCAGGGCGGACCCGACGTCGAGGTCGGGGTGAGCCCGTGGGGCTCGGACCACCGAGCGGTGGTCTCGGAGTTCTCCGTCGAGCCGGCTCCGGCCCCGTACCTGGTCGACGCCGACCCCCGGGTGGTCGAGCGCGGCGACCGGGTGACGATCCGCTACGCGCTCGCCGGCGGCGGGCCGGGTCGCACGGTCGGGATCGTCGCCGGCGGCGATCCGGCCGCGAAGCCGGCCCAGACGCTGCCGATCTTCGACGCCTCCGACCACATCGCGCCGATGCTCGGCACGGCCCCGCTGCAGCCGGGGCGGTATTCGGCGGTGCTGCTCGACGGCGACGGCAAGGTCCTGGCCTCGTCGCCGTTCTGGATCGTCGAACCGGGCTCGCGGCCACGGATCGAAACGGACCGGGGTGTCTATTCGAGCGGCGAGCCGGTCGACGTCAGCTGGTCGAACGGCCCTGGCAACAAGCTCGACTACGTGGCGATCTTCAGGGCCTCGGACCCCAGCCTGTACTCCTACATCGGCTACCGCTACGTCGACGCGCAGCCGGCGGGGACGATCCGCTTCGGCGTCGGCTCGCCGCTGAAGCCCGGCCGCTACGTCGCCCGGCTGATGCTCGACGACGGCTACTCGGTGATCGCGCAGGCGCCGTTTGAGGTGCGCTAGGCACCCCGGCGAGCGAGGACGACCTCGAGCCACCTCCCGGACCCTGCCCGTCGACTTGTAGTCGCTATCCGACTACAAGTCGACAGCGCCGGCCGCTCAGGCGCTGCGCGATCCGGTTGCTCACGCCGGGACCTCGACCTCGGCTCGCAGAGCCTCCATGTAGCGCTCGGCGACCATCAGATCAAAGGCGTGGACGTCGATCTCCTCGGCCGAGTAGCGCCCCGCCGTATAGCCGCGTGTGCGCACCCCCTTCTGCGTCAGCTCGCACACGTACCAGTCCTGCCTGTTGACGGTGTCCCAGAACCCGACCGCGTCGCCGGGGTCGAAGCCCTCGGCCGCGACCGTGCGCGGCTCGAAGAACCACTCGCAGATCACGTCGGTGCGATCGGCGGCCCGCGGCCAGAGGGTGTGAAGCATCACGTAGTCTGGATGCAGCGAGACGAGCGCGTTCGGGAACACGGCCAGGTAGACGACCTGGTCCGCCTCCTCGTCGGTCAGGCTCTCGATCGGGGGGCGGGCGGCTCCGTTGCCGTTGCCATTCTCGAATGCCATCGTCGAGTGGCCCTCTCGCAGGGTCATCGAGCCGCCGCACCAGGCACCCTCGCCCGTCACCTCCTCGCCGCTCATGTAGTCGCTGAGCGCCTGCAGCTCGGGATGGACCCCGGGGCAGTGCAGGCACTCGTTGTAGTTCTCGGCGATCCCCTTCCAGTTCGCGGCGACCTCGTACTCGATCGACGACGCCCGCTCGAGCCCCGCGACCCGGTAGTGCTCGAGGTGGCCGAGCAGGTCGCCGACGTGATCGTCGATCTCCGGCGCCGCGCCCGAGAGGTCGATCAGGACCAGGCCGCCGACGACGGCGAGGCGGACCGGGATCAGACCCCAGCAGGAGAAGTCGAAGTCCTCGACCCCGTCCATGTGCGGCGCCGCCTTCAGCGAGCCGTCGAGCCCGTAGGACCAGCCGTGATAGGGGCAGCGCAGGCGCTTGCGAACCGAGCCCTCGGCCTGCTCGACGATCCGCGCGCCGCGGTGGCGGCAGACGTTGAGGAAGGCGCGTGGACGCCCGTCCTCGGCGCCGACCACGACGATGCTGTCCGGCCCGAGCTCGCGCATCACGAACTTGCCCGGCGCGTCGACGGCGCTGACGTGGCCGATGCACACCCAGCCGCGGAAGATGTTGTCGAGCTCCCAGGCGAAGACGTCCTGGCTGGCGAAGGCCGCCGGCGGCAGCATCGTCGCCCGCTCGACCGGCTCCAGCGTCCGGGCGACGTCCTGCGGGTCGAGGGGGAGGGTTTTGTGCGTGGCGGGCATCATTGACCTTGTAGTCAATCGCATGTTAGTCTGCGGAACCGATGGAGGTCAAGTCGCTCGAGCCGACCCCGTTTGAGCTCACCGCGGATCAGCGGGATCTGCAGGCGCGCGCTCGCGCTTTCGCCGAGGACGTGCTGATGCCGCTCGAGGAGGAAGCCGAGGCGCTCGGCGGCAAGCTACCGGCGGAGACGATCGCCGCGGTCAAGCGGGCGGCGATCGACGCCGGTCTCGACGGCGGCATGCACGCGCCCGAGCACGGCGGCCAGGGCTGGGGGCGGGTCGAGTGGGCGCTGGCCGAGGAGCAGTACGGGCGGACCACCAACGCGATCCACTGGCACATCCCCCAGGCCTACAACGTCTGGGCGCACGCCTCCGACGAGCACATCGACCGCTACCTGCGCCCGGCGCTGCGCGGCGAGCTCAAGGACGCCTACGCGGTCACCGAACGCGACGCCGGCTCCGACCCCTCGCAGATCGCCGCCACGGCGGAGCGCACCGACGCGGGCTTTCGGATCAACGGCGAGAAGTGGTTCGTGACCGGCGGCGACCACGCCGCCGTCTACGTGGTGATGGCGAACCTGATCGACGGGCCCGACCGGCTGCCGACCCTGTTCGTGATCGACGCCGGCCTCGACGGGATCGAGATCGTCGACAACCCGGCGTTCACCCACAACTACCCCGACGGCCATCCGACGATCCGGTTCGCGGACGTCGAGGTCGCCGAGACCGACGTGATCGGTGGGATTGGCGGCGGCGACGAGCTGCAGCGCTCGTGGTTCACCGAGGAGCGACTCGGGATCGCGGCCCGCTGCGGCGGGGCGATCTGGCGGCTGCTCGACGAGACGGTCGCCTGGACCGCCGCGCGCGAGCAGGGCGGCGCCCGGGTGTTCGACCATCAGGGCGTCTCCTTCCCGCTCGCCGACTCGGCCGCCGACGGCGCGGCCGGCCGGCTACTGACCTTCACCGTCGCCGCGCTCGCCGACTCCGGCGCCGATCCGAAAATGGTCCACCACAAGGCCTCGATGGCGAAGCTGTTCACCTCCGAGGCAGCCTGCCGCTGCGCCGACCGCTGCGTGCAGGCGTTCGGCGGGCGCGGGTACATGCGCTCGAACGTCGCCGAGCGCCTGCTGCGCGAGCTGCGGGTCGACCGGATCTGGGAGGGGACCAGCGAGATCCAGCGACTGATCGTCGCCAGAGGCCTGGAGCGGCGCGGTGTTGAGCGGATGCTCCACTAGGGACCGTTCGAGATGGACCTGACGGCGCTGCTCGAGCCGCGGTCGATCGCGGTGGTCGGGGCGACCGATCGGGAGGATTCCTACGGCGGCAACGTGCTGCGAAATCTCGAGCGCGCCGGGTTCGCGGGCCCGGTCTGGGGCGTGAACCCGAACCGCGAGCAGGTGCTGGGGCGCGAGTGCGTGCCGAGCGTCGCGGACCTTCCCGAGCCGGTCGACGCGCTGGTCGTCGCGATTCCGGCCGCCGCGGTCGCCGAGGCGGTGCGCGCCGGGGCCGAGCTCGGCTGCGGCGGCGCCGTGGTGCTCTCCGCCGGCTTCGCCGAGGTCGAGTCCGGCCGCGGCCATCAGGACGAGCTGCGCCGGATCGCGCTCGAGCACGGGCTCCCGGTCTGCGGGCCGAACGGCAACGGGATCGTCGCGGTCGCCGAGCGGGCGGCAATCTGGGGCGACGGCCTCCCCGAGCTCGCGCCGGGCCCGGTCGGGATGGTCACCCAGAGCGGCAACGTCGGCGTCAACGCGCTCGGGTCGCGCCGCGGGATCCGCTGGCACACGGTGGTCTCGACCGGCAACCAGGCGGTCTGCTCGGCGAGCGACTGGCTGGCGGCGCTCGCCGAGCGCGACGGCCTGCGCTCGGTCGCGCTCTTCCTCGAGTCCGACGACGACGGGCCGGCGCTGGCCGAGGCGCTGGCGCTGTGCGCCGAGCGCGGGATCGGCGTCGCCGTGCTCAAGGTCGGCGCCTCGGCGGCGGGCGCCGTCGCGGCCGCCGCCCACACGGGCTCGCTGGCCGGGGACCAGCGCGTCTTCCGCGCCCTGGTCGAGGAGGCCGGCGGCGCCTGGGCGGAGGACTTCCACGACCTGCTCGAGCTCGCCCGGTCGCTGGCCGAGCCGACCGCGAGGCCGCACGGCACCGGCGGGCTCGCGGTCCTGACCTGCTCGGGCGGCGACTCGGGCGTCGCCGCCGACCGCGGGGCCGAGCTCGGGGTCGAACTGCCACCGCTGTCGGAGTCGACCTCGCGCCGGCTCGCCGAGCTGCTGCCGGAGGCGGCGACGATCGCCAACCCGCTCGACTACACGTCGATGATCTGGGGCGACTCCGGGCTGCTCGCCGAGATCGTCGCCGTGGTCGGCGCCGACGCGGCGATCGACCAGCTGCTGCTGCTGTTCGACCAGCCCGCCGACGCCGACGCCTCCTGGGCAGCGGTTCGCGAGGGCCTGATCGCCGGCAGCCGCTCGGCCGAGGCCGCGGCGATCGTCGCCTCGACCCTGCCCGACCTGCTCGACGAGGCGGCGGCGCTCGAGTTCTCTGCCGCGGGGCTGCCCGCGATCGCCGGTCTGCGTTCGGCGCTGCGCTGCGCGCGGGCCCTGCGCTCACCCCCCGGCGATCCGGCGCGGCTGCGCGAGATCGCCGCCGCCGCGCGGCGGGCCGCCGCCAACCGGAACGGCAACGGCTGGCTCGGCGAGGCGGCGTCGAAGCGGCTGGTCGCCGAGGCCGGGATCGCGGTCCCGCCCGGCGGCGAGGCCGCCGACCTCGCGGGCTGCGCCGCGCTCGCTGCCCAGCTCGGCTGGCCGGTAGCGCTGAAACTGAGCGGGCCGGCGATCCGCCACAAGGCCCAGATCGGCGGGCTGGCGCTCGGCCTCGGCAACGAGGCCGAGCTCGGCGACGCGTTCGCGCGGCTCGCGGCGCTGCCCGAGGCCGCCGGGGCCACCGTATCTTGGTCGAGCGCATGGCACCGCCGGGAATCGAGGTGATCGTGGCTGCGCGCGCCGACGCGGTCGTCCCGGCGCTGGTCGTCGGCCTCGGAGGAGCCTGGGCGGAGGCGCTCGACGACGTCGCGATCGTCCCCCTCCCGGCCGGGGCGGAGCGGATCGAGGCGGCGCTCGGCTCGCTGCGCGGCGCGGCGCTGCTCGCCGCCGCGGCCCCGGCGCTCGCCGCGACCGCGGCCGCCGCCGGCGAGCTGCTGCTCGACCGCGGCCTCTCGCTGCTCGAGCTCAACCCGGTGTCGGTTGCGCCCGGCGGCGACGCGGTCGCGCTCGACGCGGTCGCCGCGCACTGACGCATGAAGACGCTTTCCTGACCTTGTAGTCAATTGCATTAGTTGGTAGGCTGGCGGACATGGAAGCCGCCGCCACCTCCACCCCGCCCGACGCCCCTTCGACCAACGGCGGCGCACCCGCGACCGGGCCGCGCACCTACGACGCGATCGTCGTCGGCGGCGGCCACAACGGCCTGACCACGACCGCCTACCTGGCACGTGCCGGGCTGCGGGTGATCTGCCTCGAGCGCCGCGAGATCCTCGGCGGTGCCTGCGTGACCGAGGAGCTGTGGCCGGGCGCGCGCGTCTCGCGGTGCTCCTACGTGGTCTCGATGCTGCAGCCGCAGATCGTCTCCGACCTGGAGCTGGAGCGCTACGGCTACAAGGCGATCCCGCTCGACCCCGCCTACGTCTCGCTCACCGAGCAGGGGCCGATCTTCTTCTTCAACGAGGTCGAGAACACCGCCGGGTCGATCGCCAAGTACTCCCGGCACGACGCCGAGAACTACCCGAAGTTCGAGGCGCTGATGGACCGGGCGGCGCGGTTCGTGAAGCCGATGATGCTGCGCGAGCCCCCGGCGCTCGGATCGAAGGCGCCGGGCGACCTGGCCGCGCTGCTGCGCGAGGCCGGGCGGATGGCCGGCTTCTCCAAGCGCGACATCCACGAGCTGGTTCGCGTGTTCACGATGTCGGTCGGCGACCTGCTCGACGACTACTTCGAGCTCGACGGGCTCAAGGGCTCGACCGCGTCCAGCGGCGTGGTCGGCGTCTGGGCCGGGCCGCGGACGCCGGGCACCGCCTACAACCTGCTCCACCACGCGCTCGGCGAGTGCGGTGGCATCGAGGGGGCCTGGGGCCAGGTGATCGGCGGGATGGGCGCGATCAGCGAGGCGATCGCCGCCTCGGCCCGCAGCGCCGGGGCCGAGATCCTCACCGACGCCGAGGTCGCCTCGATCGATGTCCGCAACGGTTCCGCGGTCGGGGTCACGCTCGCCGACGGCACCGAGCTGCGCGCCCCGGTCGTCGCCTCCGGCGCGCATCCCAAGACCACCATCCTCGAGCTCACCGGAGCCGAGAACTTCCCCGCCGAGATCGGCGAGGAGATGGCCCGCTACCGCACCCGCGGTGGCTCGGTGAAGGTCAACCTGGTGCTCTCCGAGCCGCCGGTCTACGAGGGTGTCTCCGATCAGGAGCAGCAGCTGATGAGGACCGCCGGGGTCAACATCTGCCCCTCGATCGACTACCTGGAGCGCGCCTGGCAGGACGCCTGCCTGGGCAAGCCCGCCGAGCACCCCTACGTCGAGGCGGAGCTGCCGTCGGCGGTCGACACGACGCTGACCGACGACGGGCGTTGGGTGATGACGATGTTCACCCAGTACGGGCCGCCGAACGAGGAGGACTGGAAGCCCGGCGACCGCGAGCGCTACGGCGACACCTGCGTCGAGCAGCTGAGCCAGTTCGCGCCCAACCTGAAGGACGCCGTGCTCGAGCGCGAGGTCCTTGCGCCACCGGACCTGGAGCGGATCTTCGGCCTCCAGGGCGGCTCGATCTTCCAGGGTGAGCAGGGTCTCGACCAGATGGCGTTCATGCGCCCCCACCCGGAGATGGCGCAGTACGCGACCCCGGTCGACGGCCTCTACCTGTGCGGCGCCGGCACCCATCCCGGCGGCGGCGTCACCGGTTGCTCGGGCCACAACGCCGCTCAGCGGATCCTCAAGGACCGCAAGCGGGCGCGCCGGCCCTGGAACCGCGCACGCGCGAGCGCCTAGCGATAGCCTGGCGACGCCAACCAATTCGGTAGTTCGCCCTCGAGAACTGGAGGAAAGATGAGCAAGTACGCGGTCATCAACCCCGCGACCGGTGAGACGGTCAAGGAGTACCCGCAGATCTCGGACGACGACCTGGAGGCGGCGATCGCCGCGGCTCAGGAAGCACACCAAAGCTGGGGGCTGAAGACCTCGGTCTCGGAGCGCGCCGCGCTGGTCAAGAAGGTCGCCGACTTCCACAGCGAGCGCCGCGAGCAGCTGGCCGAGATCATCGTGCGCGAGATGGGCAAGCCGATGGAGCAGGCACTCGGCGAGGTCGACTTCTGCGCCGACATCTACGGCTTCTACGCCGACCGCGCGGAGGAACTGCTCGCCGACGAGCCGATCGAGCTGCTCGCGGGCGACGGCACGGCCCTGGTTCGCAAGTCGTCGGTCGGCGCCCTCGTTGGGATCATGCCCTGGAACTTCCCCTACTACCAGGTTGCCCGTTTCGCGGGCCCGAACCTGGTGGTCGGTAACACGATCCTGCTGAAGCCGGCTCATCAGTGCCCGGAGTCGGCGGAGGCGATCCAGCAGATGATGGCTGACGCCGGCTTCCCCGACGGGGCCTATCAGACGATCCTCGGCTCAAACGAGCAGATCGAGAAGGCGATCGAGGATCCCCGGGTCCGAGGCGTCTCGCTCACCGGCTCCGAGCGTGCTGGGGCGGCGGTCGCGGAGATCGCAGGGCGCAACCTGAAGAAGGTCGTGCTCGAACTCGGCGGCTCCGACCCGTTCGTCCTCCTGGGCGCCGATGACCTCGACGAGGCTGTCGACGCAGCGGTCGCCGGACGCCTCGACAACACCGGGCAGTCCTGCAACGCCGCGAAGCGGTTCATCGTCGCCGACGAGCTGTACGACGACTTCCTCGAGAAGTTCAGCGAGAAGATGACCGCGGCCAAGCCCAGTGACCCAACGTCCGCGGACGCCCAGATGGGGCCACTCTCGTCCGACTCCGCCGCGGACACCCTGCAGGATCAGCTCGACCGCGCGGTTGCCCAGGGGGCGGAGGTCGTCGCCGGCGGCGACCGCGACGGCAACTTCTTCCCCAGCACCGTGCTGGCGGCGATCACGCCGGACAACGACGCCTACCGCGAGGAGTTCTTCGGTCCGGTCGCGAGCGTGTACCGCGTCAGCTCCGAGGAGGAGGCGATCGAGATCGCCAACGACACCCCGTTCGGCCTCGGCTCGTACGTGTTCTCCAACGACCCGGAGCAGGCGCAGCGGGTCGCGGACGCCCTCGACACCGGGATGGTCTACGTCAACGGCGTCGGCCTCGACGGCGCCGAGCTGCCGTTCGGCGGCGTCAAGCGTTCGGGTTTCGGCCGCGAGCTCGGCCGCTACGGCATCGAGGAGTTCGTCAACAAGAAGCTGATCCGCGTCGTCAGGTAGGCGTCTGCCTACTTGACGCCGGTCCAGCCCGCGATCCCGGGCGCGCGCACGAACTCGGTCGAGGTCCAGACGGGGCGAAAGCCCAGCCGCGCGTAAAGCTGCTTCGGGCGATCCTCGTCGTCGGCGACGATCCATAGGTCGTCGGCGTCGCCCGCCACCTCGATCGCAGCGCGGGTGAGCGCCGTGCCGCGACCGGAGCCGCGGTGGGCGGGGCGCACATAGACCTGGCTGATCTCCGCGCCGCGGTCGGAACGCTCGAGTTGCGCGAAGCCGACCAGCTGGTCGCCCTCGCGAGCGGCGATCACCCGCACGGCGCGGGTCATCGCGACCTCGCGAGCGTTCGCGAGGTAATCGCCGCTGCCGGGTTCGGGGTTGTGCCAGGCGACCCGCAGGTCAAGCACGGCGTCGTAGTCGACCTCCTCGACCTCGGTCGTTTCGCCGGGCGCCAGCGGCTCGGTGTGCAGCATCCAGGACAGCCGCGTGGCCTCGAACTGCTCGGCCTCGAGGTCGGCCCGCACCCGCTCCGCCGCCGCGGCCTCGGCGAAGTCCAGCCGCCGATGCTCGAGCCCGGCGAGCTCGGCGTCGGCGACCGCGATCAGCTCGGCGGCACTCAACCCGGGGTCGCCCTCGACCCAGACGACGTTGAAGTCGTAGTAACTCGGGTAGCGGCTCGCGCGGTAGACGAGCCCGTGCTCCCAGGGCTCGCTGATCTCGCAGACCGCGGCGAGCGCCGCGCGGCGCCAGCCGCGCGCGCGATCTGCCGGCGAGCTCACGCCGCCGAGGTTAACCGGGCGAGTCGATGACCACGGCCGAGTGGCCGCCGATCCCCGTCAGGTCGAGGATCTTGCGCACCCGGTCGCCAGCGCCGAGCAGGATCAGCTTGCGGTCGTGGTCCTTCAGCCTCCAGGCGGCCCAGGCCAGAATGGCGATCCCGGACGAGTCGACGTACCCGCAGCCGCGGAGATCGACCTCGACGTCGCCGGGTCGGTCGATCGCTCCCTGGAGTGCCGTGCGAAGCCTTGGCGCCGTGGCGGCGTCGAGCTCTCCGAACACAGTCACGATCGACCCCTCCTTGGGGCCGTCGGCAACGCTGACCCAGAACTCGAGCCCGGCCGGATTGTCGATCACGGACATTCGCCTCCTTGCTGCACCTCCGTCGCGGCACTGATACCCGCTCGCCCCGATTTCCAACCCGGTGGATATCGTCACCCGCCCGGATGACCGCCTCGACCCCCAGCTTCGACGACGACATCGCCCTCGAGCCGATCGGCGAGGACAGCTGGGCGGGCGCGATCACCCCCGGTTGGGACACCCCCCGCGGCCCGCTCGGCGGCTACGTGATGGCGATCCTGATGCGCGGGCTCGAGCTTGCGGTCGCCGACCGTGAACAGGGCGCCTCAACAGCGGCACGGCTCGACTCCGCCTCGCAGCGCAGCGCCCGGTCGGTCACCGTCCACTTCCTTCGCTCGCCCGATGACGGGCCGGTCGAGGTCGCTGCCGCGGTCGAGCGCCAGGGCCGCTCGCTGACCACGGTCACCGGCCGCCTCGAGCAGGGCGGCAAACTGATCGCGCTCGCGCTCGGTGCCTACTCGGTCGCCTGGGAGGGCCCGCTGCTGGACGCCCCTCCGATGCCCGAGGTCGCGCCGGCCGACCCGGACCACCGCCCTGCACCGGACCCCGACCACGACCTCCCCGGAGGCGACTTCCCGCGCAAGAACCCGCCGCCGTTCACCCAGCGGCTGTCGATGCAGCAGCGCTTCGGCGACGCCCCGTTCACGCGCTCCGACCGCGGCGAGGTCGGCGGCTGGCTCGGGCTGCGCGAGCGTCGGCAGCTCGACGCTCCCGCCGTCGCGATGCTCGCCGATGCCTGGTTTCCGGCACCGTGGCCGCGACTCGCCAAGCTCGCCCCGGCGCCGACGATCGACCTCACCGTCCACTTCCGAGCCTCGCTGCCGCTGCCCGACTCGCTGCTGCTCGGGCGCTTCACCTCGAGCCTCGTCCGCGACGGCTTCTTCGAGGAGGACGGCGAGCTGTGGACGCCGGACGGGACGCTGATCGCCCAGTCGCGCCAGCTCGGGTTGCTGCTCGGCGCCTCGGTGTAACCGCCGCCCGGGACGCCGACCGGACAGCAGACGGGCCGGGCGCACTGCCCGGCCCGTCGTTTTGCCCGTAGGTACCCCGCCTACGTTGTTTCGAGGTTCAGCATCACGTGCTTGACCACCGTGTAGTCCTCGACCGAGTACATCGACATGTCCTTGCCGTACCCGGACTGCTTGAAGCCGCCGTGGGGCATCTCGGAGGCCATCGTGATGTGGTTGTTGATCCACACGGCGCCGAAGCGGATCGCGTTGGCGACCCGGAAGGCCCGGCCGACGTCGCGGGTCCAGACCGACGCGGCGAGCCCGTAGCGGGTCCCGTTCGCCCACTCGATCGCCTTCTCCTCGTCGGTGAACCGCTGCACGGTCATCACCGGGCCGAAGATCTCGTCCTGGATCATCTCGTCGTCCTGCTCGAGCCCGGCGACCACGGTCGGCTCGTAGTAGAAGCCGGCACGGTCGGCGTTGCGGCCGCCGGTGACCACCTCGGCGTGGTCGGGCTTGCGCTCGACGAAGCCGCCGACGCGCTCGCGCTGGACCTCGCTGATCACCGGTCCGAGGGTGGTCTCGGGGTCGTCCAGGTCGCCGATCACATAGCTCTTGGCCTGCTCGCTGAGCCCGGAGACGACGTCGTCGTAGACCTCCTCCGAAGCCAAGATTCTTGTCGCCGCGGTGCAGTCCTGGCCGGCGTTGAAGAGCGCCGTCGCGGCGATGAACTCGAGCGCCAGCTCGGGGTCGTAGTCATCGAAGATGATCACCGGCGCCTTGCCGCCGAGCTCCAGGTGGACCCGCTTGAGCGTGTCGGCCGCGTGCTGGGCGATCCACTTGCCGGTCGGTGGCGAGCCGGTCAGCGAGACGATGTCGACCTCGGGGTGGGTGACCATCGCCGCTCCGGCGGGGTCACCGTGGCCGCCGATCACGTTCAGCACCCCGGGAGGGAAGATGTCGGCGGCGATCTCGGCCAGCTTGAAGGTCGACAGCGGCGTGTTCTCGGCCGGCTTCAGGACCGTCGTGCAGCCGGCGGCGAACGCGGGGCCGATCTTCCACATCGCCATCATCAGCGGGTAGTTCCAGGGGGTGATCTGGGCGGCGACGCCGACCGGTTCGCGCCGGGTCATCGAGGTGAATCCCTCGACGTACTCGTTCGCGGCCTTGCCCTCCATGTTGCGCGCCGCGCCGGCGAAGAAGCGCAGGTTGTCGGCGCACATCTCCAGCTCCTCGTCGACGAACGCCTGGCGCGGCTTACCCGCGTCGGCGGACTCGATGTCGGCGAACTCGTCGCCGTGCTCGATGATCGCGTCGGCGAGCGCCAGTAGCGCCTCCGAGCGGCTGCGCGGGGTGCTCGACCCCCAGGTCGCGAACGCCTCGCGAGCGGCCTGAACGGCGGCGTCGACCTCGTCGGCGCTGGAGACCGGCGCCTGGGCGATCACCTCGCCCGTGGAAGGGTTGATCACGTCCTCGGTCGCCGAGGCGGCGACGAACTCACCGCCGATGAAGTTCTTCAGTTCGGTGCCGGTTGCAGTGGCCATTCCTCTCCTCGCGATCGCTTGCTTGCTGGTTTCAGTTTCCGTTTGGGATCGCGTGGGTGGCGGTCGCCCCGGCCCCTCGTGAGCCCGGGATCTCGGCATCCGGCTCGCCGATCTCGAGCACCTGCTCGGGCGGCGTGTAATCCATCTCGACGCCCTCCGCGACCGCCGGGTGGGTGACCTTGCCCCTGGCGACGTTGATCCCCAGCCTCAGGCCGGGGTCGCGGCGCGCCGCCTCGGCGACGCCGTAGGTCGGCGAGCGCGAGCACGTAGGGCAGGGTGGCGTTGGTGAGCGCGTAGGTCGAGGTCACCGGGACCGCGCCCGGCATGTTGGTGACGCAGTAGTGGATGATCCCGTCGACCTCGAAGGTCGGGTCGCCGTGGGTGGTCGGGCGCGAGGTCTCGAAGCAGCCGCCCTGGTCGATGGCGACGTCCACCAGCACGGCCTGCGGCTTCATCAGCCCGAGCTGCTTGCGGGTGATCACGTGCGGCGCGCGGGCCCCGTGGACGAGGACCCCGCCGATCACCAGGTCCATATCGGGCAGCCGCTCCTCGATCGACAACGTCGAGCTGAACACGGTCGCCGCGCGGCCGCCGAAGGCGACGTCGAGCTCGCGGAGCTTGTCCAGCGAGACGTCGTAGACGAACACGTCCGCCTCCATCCCGATCGCGACGAAGGCGGCGTGCATGCCGACCGCGCCGCCGCCGATGATCATCACGTTGCCCGCCGGCACGCCGGGGACGCCGCCGAGCAGGATCCCGCGGCCGCCCAGCGGCCGTTCGAGCATGAAGGCGCCGGCCTGGGTGGCGATCTTGCCCGCCACCTCCGACATCGGCGCCAGCAGGGGCAGCCGCCCGTGGATGTCCTCGACCGTCTCATAGGCGACGCAGATCGCGCCGGAGTCGCACAGGCCCCGGGTCAGATCGGGCGCCGGGGCGAGATGCAGGTAGGTGAACAGGGTCTGGCCATCGCGCAGCAGCCCGACCTCCTGCGGCTGGGGCTCCTTGACCCCGAGGACCATCTCGGAGGCGGCGAAGACGTCCTCGGCGTTCGCCGAGATCTTCGCCCCCTGGGCCTCGTAGTCGGAGTCGGCGATCGCCGAGCCCTCCCCCGCCCCCTTCTGGATCAACACCTCGTGGCCGCGCTCGGTGAGCTCGCGGACGCCGATCGGGGTGATCGCGACCCGGTACTCGTCCGGCTTCACCTCGCTGGGAACACCTACGACCATCTCGCCTCGCCTTCTCGGCTCCGCCCCCGGGGGCGACGCGGTCGCCGCCCTCCGATCATCGGACGAGCTCCCGGGCTCGCAGTGCCAGCCAGAGCTCGATCCGGTCCGTGGCCCTGCCCAGGTCGCGGCCGGTGAGCTCCTCGATCTTGCGGATCCGGTAACGCAGGGTGTGGCGGTGGCAATACAGCTGCCGCGCGGCCCGCTCCCAGTTGCCGTTGTTCTCGATGAACGCCTCCAGCGAGCGCAGCAGCTCGCCGCCGTATTCGCCCTCGGTGCGCTCGATCGGGTCGAGCAGCCCGTCGCTGTACAGCCGCAGCGCGTCGTCGTCCTGAAGCGCGAGCAGCAGGGTGAAGGCGCCGAGGTCGCGGTGCGAGGCGACCTCGGGAGCCTCGCCTTCGACCAGCGAGGTCGCCTCGAGCGCGCAGCGCGCCTCGTGGAAGGCGCGCCGCAGCGAGCTGACCGTGGCCGGGCGGCTGGCCGCGGCGCGGACACCGTTGCGGCCCGGCCCCCCGGCGAGCGCCTCGCGGGCGCGGCGCGCGGTGCCGACCGGGTCGGCGGTCTGCGTGTCGACGACCGCGCACAGCAGCGGCCTGCCGGAGGCGGCGCTGGTCGCCACCAGGGCGGGGACGCCGGCGTCCGAGAGCGCCGACTCCAGGGTCGCCTCGGCCGAGGGCGGGTCGTCGAGGTCGAAGACCAGCACCGCGGCCTCGCTGCCGATCCCGAACGGGCGCAGGCGGCCCGAGAGCTCGTCGGCGCCGAGCCGGTCGCCGAGCGCGTCGGCGAGCAGGTCGCCCGCCAAGCGGCGCTCGGTCTCGCGCACGATCCGCTCGCGCATCAGCTCGAGGCCGACGACGATCGCCGCCTGGCGCGCGCAGAGACGCTCGAAGTCACCGAGCGGGTCGCACTCGGAGATCACGGCGAGCCAGGCGACCGGCGCGCCGCCGCGGCGGCCCGGGACCGGGACGGCGAGCGCCCGCTCGGCGAGCTCGCCCTGCTCGGGCGCGAACGGGGAGGGCGGCACGGCGCTCGACTGCGAGGCGATCTCCTCGGCGAGCGCCGCGGTCGCCCCCGCGTACGAGGGAGAGCCGTTGTCGCCGCCGCCGCCGGCGAGCACCCGTCCGGCGCGGTCGAGGACGATCGCGGTGCCGCCGATCGCCGCCCCGGTCGAGGCCAGGATCTCGGCCAGCCCCTGCCCCTCGATCACCAGCCGTTCGAGCCGCTCGTGCACGTGCACGCCGCGCTCCAGGACCCCGAACTGCTCGTTGACCAGCCGCGCGGCGGCGCGCTCGGTGATCGCGATGAACGGCATCTCGTAGGGGACCTCGAACAGCGGCAGCTCGTGGGCGCCGGCGGCATCGAGGATCGCCTTCGGGATCCGCTTGTGGTCGAAGCCGATCCCGAAGCCGAGCCCGGCGAGCCCCTTGGCGGCCAGCAGCTCGACGTACTTGCGCTGCTTCGCCGGTGTCCCGACGTTGATCCCGGTGGTCAGCAGAAGCTCGCCGCCGGACAGCCACGGGGTCGGGTCCTCGTGCTCGGAGATGTGCACCCAGCGGACCGGGTTGTCACCGCGCTCGACCGCGGCGGCGAGCTCGAGGCCGCAATCGTCGAGCAGGGAAGCGACGGTCAGCATCTGGTCGGGCTCAGAGGTCCTCGGTACGGAAGCCGCCGTCGAGCCGCTCCGACGCCTCGGTCAACACCGACCGCAACACCGACTCGATCTCCTCGAACTGCTCGGTGTCGGCGATCAGCGGCGGCGCCAGCTGCACCACCGGGTCGCCGCGGTCGTCGGCGCGGCAGATCAGGCCCCGTCGGTACAGCTCGCCGGAGAGGAAGCCGCGCAGCAGGTGCTCGGACTCCTCGTGGCTGAAGCCCTCCCTGGTCTCCTGGTCCTTGACCAGCTCGATCGCGTGGAAGAAGCCGTCGCCGCGGACGTCGCCGACGATCGGAATCTCCCTCAGGCCGTCCAGCAGGCCGCGGAACTCGTCCTGCTTGCGCAGCACGTGGCCGCAGAGGTCCTCGCGCTCGAAGATGTCGAGGTTGGCGAGCGCGACCGCGGCGGCGACCGGGTGGCCGCCGAAGGTGAATCCGTGGGTGAACGACTCGGTCCCGCGGCTGAACGGCTCGTAGACGCGATCGGAGGCGATCAACGCCCCCATCGGCGCGTAGGCCGAGGTCAGCCCCTTGGCGGTGGTGATGATGTCGGGCTGGTAGCCGTAGCGGTCGCAGCCGAAGTAGTGGCCGAGCCGCCCCCAGGCGCAGATCACCTCGTCGGAGACCAGCAGCACGTCGTGGCGGTCGCAGATCTCGCGGACCCGCTGGAAGTAGCCGTCCTGCGGCGGGATGCAGCCGCCGGCGTTCTGCAACGGCTCGAGGATCACCGCGCCGACGGTCTCCGGGCCCTCGAACAGGATCTTCTCCTCGATCTGGTCAGCGGCCCAGAGCGGGTCGCGCCCCTCGGGCCAGTGGTAGCTGTTGGTGTTCGGCGCCTTGATCCCGCCGGGGACGAGCGGCTCGAAGTCGGTCCGCAGGGCCGTGATCCCGGTCGCCTGCAGGGCGCCGAGGGTGGTGCCGTGGTAGGCGACCTCCCGGGTGAGGAACTTGATCTTGCGCGGGTTACCGGTCCGCTGGTGGTAGGCGCGGACCAGCTTGATCGCCGACTCGACGGCCTCCGAGCCGCCCGAGGTGAAGAAGACGCGGTTGAGGTCGCCGGGGGTGATCGACGCGATCCGCTCGGCGAGCTCGATCGCGCGCGGATGCGCGTAGCTCCAGAGCACGTAGAAGTCGAGCTCCTCGACCTGGCGCGCGGCGGCCTCGCCGAGCTCGGTGCGGCCGTGGCCGGCGTTGACGCAGAACAGCGCGGAGAGCCCGTCGAGGTAGCGCTTGCCGTGCTCGTCGAACACGTAGGAGCCCTCGCCCCGGGTGATGATCGGGACGTGGTTGACGCTGTCGTAGGAGCCCATCCGGGTGAAGTGCATCCACAGGTTGCGCTTCGCCGCCTCCTGCAGATCGGTCCCCGCAGCGGTCTTGATCGCCGTATCCGTTGACGCCATCTCTCTCCTTCCGCGGCTGTGACTACCGGTCCAGCGTGCCTCGCCGTTCCGTACAAACCGTATCTGCCACGAGCCGCGAACTCAACCGGGATTCGGTTCAACTTCGCCGATCGGCTTGGTACAACTTGTATAAGTGGAGTTGGACGTTTTGGGGCTTTCGCCACTTGCATCCTCGCCGGGTGCGACTTAGCCTGAGCGGCGTCCGCGTAGCCACGAATTTGTCTGATGAGGAGAGGACGGGTTTGAGCGAAGCGAGTGTGAACCTTGAGGGAGTCTCGAAGGCGTTTGACGACTTCGTCGCGGTCCGGGAGATGGACCTCGAGATCGGCCAGGGCGAGTTCTTCACCATGCTCGGCCCCTCCGGGTGCGGCAAGACGACGACCCTGCGGATGATCGCCGGCTTCGAGCAGCCGACCACCGGGGCGGTGAGGATCGAGGGCACCGACGTCGCCGGGCTGCCGGCGCACAAGCGGCCGACCAACACCGTCTTTCAGAGCTACGCCCTGTTCCCGCACCTGAGCGTGGGCGAGAACGTCGCCTTCGGGCTCGAGCGCAAGAAGGTCGACAAGGCCGAGGTCAAGCGCCGGGTCGAGTCCGAGCTCGAGCGGGTCGGGCTTGCGGCCGAGATCAACCGCCGCCCGAACCAGCTCTCGGGCGGCATGCAGCAGCGGGTCGCGCTGGCCCGGGCGCTGGTCAACCTGCCCAAGGTGCTGCTGCTCGACGAGCCGCTTGGCGCCCTCGACCTGAAGCTGCGCAAGGGCCTGCAGCTGGAGCTGAAGCGGATCCAGCGCGACGTCGGGATCACCTTCGTCTACGTCACCCACGACCAGGAGGAGGCGCTGACGATGTCGGACCGGATCGCGGTCATGAACCGCGGCCACATCGAGCAGTGCGACGGGCCCGAGGCGGTCTACGAGCGTCCGACGACGACCTTCGTCGCCGGCTTCATCGGCGTCTCCAACCTGATGCCGGGCCAGGTGACGCAGGCGGCCAACGGCGCCGCGGGACGGGTGAAGCTCGACACCGGGGTCGAGATCGAGGCCCCGACCGACGGGCTTTCGACCGGCGATCGCTGCCATGCGGTCGTCCGGCCGGAGAAGCTGGCGATCTCCTCGAACGGCGCCCCGGTGGCGAACGCGGGCTGGCCGCGGGTCGACGGCCAGGTCGAGAGCTCGGTCTTCCTCGGGACCGCGACCCAGATCGTGGTCCGGCTCGCGGGTGACACGCGCTTGACCGTCCTGGTCCCGAACGCCGACGAGGCCGAGCGCAACCGGCTCCCGGGCGGGGGCGCCGACGTCAGCCTGTCGTGGGCGCCGGAGCACATCCACGTGGTCAGGGAGTCGGAGGCCGAGGCACCGGCCGCATGAGGGCGCGCAGGCTGATGCTCGCGTTCGGCGTGCTCGCCGCGCTCGTCTTCGCCGGCTGCGAGCAGGCGGTGATCGGCGGCCCCCAGACCGGCGAGGTGCAGACGGTCAAGGTCACGGGCAAGCCCTCCGGAGAGCTGACGATCTCCAACTGGCCGCTGTACATCGACAAGGAGACGATCGGCGACTTCGAGGACGCGACCGGGGTCTCGGTCAAGTACATCGAGGACGTCAACGACAACGCCGAGTTCTTCGGCAAGGTGCAGCCGCAGCTCGACCAGGGCGAGTCGGGCGGCCGCTCGATCTTCGTGGTCACCGACTGGATGGCGAACAAGATGCACGAGCTCGGCTACCTGCAGAACTTCGACAAGACGGCGATGGTCAACAACTACAAGAACCTCGTCCCGAGCCTCCAGAACCCGTCGTTCGACCCCAACCGCGACTTCTCGATGCCGTGGCAGACCGGCCTCACCGGGCTCACGGTCCGCAAGGACCTGGCCCCGGACGTGACCTCGATCTGCGACCTGTTCGACCCGCAGTACGCGGGCAAGGTCGAGATGCTGACCGAGATGCGCGACACCGTGCCGCTGGTGATGAAGTGCATGGGCGTCGACCTCGACCAGGCGACCAAGGACGACTGGCTGGCGGCGATCGCGAAGATCCAGGACGCCGTCGACTCCGGCCAGATCCGCCGCTTCACCGGCAACGACTACGCCCGCGACCTCGCCCGCGGCGACGCGACCGCGGTGATCGGCTGGTCCGGTGACGCGGTCCAGCTGCAGGCCGACAACCCGGACATCGAGTGGCGGATGCCGGAGGAGGGCTGCATGATCTGGTCGGACAACATGGTGATCCCGATCGGGGCGCCGAACCCGACCGCGGCCGAGGCGTTCATGAACTACGTCTACGACCCGGTCCACCAGGCGCAGATCGAGGCCTACGTCAACTACGTCTCGCCGGTCGCCGGAACCAAGGAGGTCCTGCTCAAGGACGACCCGGAGATCGCCAACAACAAGCTGATCTTCCCGCCCGACAAGTTCCTCGAGCCGTGCGACGTCGCGCCGACGATCACCGGCAAGGAGGAGCAGGAGATCACCCAGGCGTTCGAAACCGCGGTGAACGGGTGAGCGCGTGAAGCAGAAACGGCTGACGCCGTACCTGTTGCTGGCCCCGGGCCTGCTCTGGCTGATCTTCTTCTTCGTCGTCCCGCTCTACTACTCGGGCAAGCTGTCGCTGTACGGCGGCGACTCGCTCGAGCAGGGGTTCAGCTTCGACTGGGACTGGTCGAACTTCTCCGACAGCCTCTCGCTCTACGACGAGCAGTTCGTGCGCTCGCTGGTCTACGCGGGGATCTCGACCATCCTCTGCCTGCTGATCGGCTACCCGCTCGCCTACGCGATCGCTTTCAAGGCCGGCAAGTGGCGCAACCTGTTCCTGTTCGCGGTAATCGCGCCGTTCTTCACCACGTATCTGATCCGGACCCTCGCCTGGGAGACGATCCTCTCCGACGAGAGCCCGGTGGTCGGCTTCCTGCAGACGATCGGCGTGGTCGCAGACGGCGGCCACGTGCTGGCGACGGCGCCGGCGGTGATCGCGGGGCTGACCTACAACTTCCTGCCATTCATGATCCTGCCGCTGTACGCGAGTCTCGAGCGCATCGACGAGCGACTGATCGAGGCCGCAAACGACCTCTACGCCAGCGGCCGCACCGCCTTTCGCAAGGTGACCCTGCCGCTCACCGCTCCGGGGATCGTCGCCGGAACGCTGCTCACCTTCATCCCGGCGATGGGTGACTACGTGAACGCGTTCTTCCTCGGCGGGCCGAACAACAAGATGATCGGCAACTCGATCCAGTCGCTCTACATCACCCAGCGCGACTATCCGACCGCGGCCGCGCTCTCGTTCATCCTGATGGCCGGGATCATGGTGATCGTCCTCGTCTACATCCGTTTCGCCGGCTCCGAGGCGCTGATGGGCGATGAGGAGGCGCCGGCATGAGCTGGATCAAGCGCAACGGGCTGATGGCGTTTGCGGTCCTGGTGGTGATCTACATGCTGCTGCCGATCGCGATCATCATCCTGTTCTCGTTCAACGATCCCGCCGGCCGCTACAACTTCACCTGGGTCGGGTTCACGCTCGAGCACTGGAAGAACGCGTTCGGGATCCCGGAGCTCAACGACGCCCTGCTCAAGAGCCTCGAGCTGGCGGCGCTGGCGACCCTGATCGCCACCGCGCTGGGGACGATGATCGCCCTGGCGCTGGTCCGCTACGAGTTCTTCGGGCGCAAGTCGGCGAACTTCCTGATCGTGATCCCGATGGCGACGCCCGAGGTCGTGATCGGCGCCGCGCTGCTGTCGATGTTCCTCGTCTACGGGATCTCGCTCGGCTTCTCCACCCTGGTGATCGCCCACGTGATGTTCTGCATCAGCTTCGTCGTCGTCGTCGTCCGATCGCGGCTGATCGGCTTCGACCGGCGATTGGAGGAGGCTGCCCGCGACCTCGGGGCCGATGCGTTCACGACCTTCCGCAAGGTCACCCTGCCGCTGATCATGCCCGGAATCGTCGGCGCCGGGATGCTCTCGTTCGCGCTCTCGATCGACGACTTCGTGATCTCGAACTTCAACTCCGGCACCACGGTCACTTTCCCGCTGTACATCTTCGGCGCCGCCCAGCGCGGGATCCCGGTCGAGGTCAACGTGATCGCGACGATCCTGTTCACGGTCACGGTGATCGCGATGGCGTTCACGATCTGGCAGCAGGCGCGGGCCGAGAAGCTCGCCTCGATCCGCCCCGAGCAGGAAGCGGACCCCGCGATCGCGCCGGCGACGCCGGCGGCCGGCGTCGCGGGCGGCTAAGGCCGAGCGCGAGCGCCAGGCGGGTCTGATGGAGAGCACCACCGCGAAGCTGACCGACGTGCCGCCCGGAGGCGGCGCCTCGAGCGGCGACAAGGGCCTGAAGACCGGGGCGATCGGCCTGATCTCGAGCGTCGTGATCGGCGTCGCCTCGACCGCCCCCGGATACAGCCTCGCCGCCAGCCTCGGGTTCGTGGTCGCGGCCGGGGTCGGCCTGCAGTCGCCGGCGATCTTCCTGGTCGCCTTCCTGCCGATGCTCTGCATCGCCTTCGCCTACTACTACCTGAACCGCGACGACCCCGACTGCGGCACCACCTTCACCTGGGTGACCAACGCGATGGGCCCGAGGATGGGCTGGATCGGCGGCTGGGCGATCATCGTCGCCGACATCATCGTGATGGCGAACCTGTCGCAGATCGCGGGCCTCTACTCGTTCCTGCTGTTCGGGATAGATAACCCGTCGACCCTCGCCGTGACCACGGTCGGCGTGCTGTGGATCGTGGTCATGACCTACATCTGCACGGTCGGGATCGAGCTCTCGGCGAAGACCCAGTGGTATCTGCTCGGCGCCGAGATCGCCACCCTCGCCCTGTTCGCGATCGTCGCCCTGGTCAGGGTCTACGCGGGTGACTTCCCCGACTCGATCGACCCGTCGCTGTCATGGCTGAACCCGTTCCAGATCGACTCGACAACGGCGCTCGTGGACGGGGTCCTGGTCGCGGTGTTCATCTACTGGGGCTGGGACAGCGCCGTGACCGTCAACGAGGAGACCGAGGACCCGCGCGAGGGGCCCGGGCGCTCGGCGGTGATCTCGACCCTGATCCTGCTCGGGATCTACGTGATCGTCGCGGTCGCGGCGCAGGCCGTCCATGGCCCGGAGTTCCTCGCCCACCACAAGGACGACGTGCTCTCGGGCCTCGGGACCGACGTCCTCCCCTCGCCGCTCGACAAGCTGCTGATCATCGCCGTGCTGACGTCGGCGGCGGCATCGACCCAGACGACCATCCTGCCCACGGCGCGGACCTCGCTGTCGATGGCAGCCGTGCGGGCGATCCCAAAGACGTTTGCCGCCGTACATCGCCGGTTCCAGACGCCGCACGTCTCGACGATCGTCATGGGCGCGATCTCGATCGTCTGGTACGTCGGCCTGACCCTGGTCTCCGAGGACGTTCTTGGAGACTCGATCGCGGCGCTCGGCCTGATGATCGCCTTCTATTACGGGCTCACCGGCTTCGCCTGCACCTGGTATTTCCGCCACGAGATCTTCAAGAGCGCGAAGGGGTTCTTCGCGGTCGGGGTGATGCCGCTGCTCGGCGGGATCAGCCTCGCCTACATCTTCTTCAAGTCGGCAGCCGACCTCGCCGAGCCCGGCAAGCGCGACATCCTCGGCGTCGGCCCGCCGCTCGCGATCGCGATCGCCTTCGGCGTGCTCGGCATCATCCTGATGATCGCCCAGCGGATCAACTCGCCCGAGTTCTTCCAACGCAAGGCGAAGACGGCGCCGCCGGGCAGCCTCGACCCCGAGCCCGTACCCGAGGGGGGCTAGCGGTGGGCGAGATCATCGTCGGCTACGACGGCACCGAGTGTGCGCGGGCAGCTTTGCGGGCGGCATGCGACCTCGCCGGGGCGACCGGCGACGAGGTCGTGCTCGCCTACGGATACGAGCCCTACCACGGGGCAGGCGACGTCGGCCCGCACCGCGACGCACTTCGCGAGCTGGGCAAACAGGTGACCTCCGAGGGCCGGCAGCAGGCCACGGGCCTGGGGGTCGAGGTCACGGTCGAGCTGGTCGCCGAGCGGCCGGCCGACGCGCTGGCGAAGCTCGGCGCCGAGCGCGGCGCCCGCTGCGTGGTGGTCGGCACCTACGGCGAATCGGCGCTCAAGGGGGCACTGCTGGGCGCGACCCCGCACAAGCTGCTCGCGATCAGCGAGGTGCCGGTGCTGGTCGTGCCCGACTAGCGGTGCCTGGAGTCGCGAAGGTCACGCGCGATCGGCGCCAAGAACCAGATCCAGGCGATCGCCAGGCCGAAGGCGCCGGTGACGATCACCGTCAGAGCCGACTCGTAGACGACCTGAGTGATCAGCATCAGCACGCCGCAGATCGCCAGCGCCTCGAACACGATCCCCGCGAGCGCGAGCCGGTTCGAGCTCCCGACGATCCACCTCTTGTCGAGGTCGCGGAAGCGGACCCGGTGGCGGGCGGTCGGGGCGATCAGGCACGCCGAGGCCGCGGCGCAGAGCAGCAGGGTGACGAAGTAGACGGTCTTCTCGAACTCGGTCACCTGCGCCCATCCCTGCTGGAAGGGGACGATCAGCAGGAAGGCGAACGTGACCTGGATCCCGACCAGGACCACGCGCAGCTCCTGCAGCAACTCCATCAGGTTGCGGTCCAGCCGCTCCGCTTCGCTCTCCTCGCGTCCGTGCTCGGCCATGCGGGCGTACCTACCCCGCGCCGGTAGCATCGAATCGTGGCCGAGATCGAGACCAGGCTGGCGATCGGGGGCGAACGGGTCGCCGGCGACGGTGATCCGATCGCGGTCGAGAACCCGTTCACCGAGGACACGGTGGCCACGGTCGGCACCCCGTCGGCCGCGCAGCTGGAGGCGGCGATCGCCGCTGCCGCCGAGGCCCAGCGCGGCTGGGAGCGCACGCCGGCGGTCGAGCGCGCCGAGATGCTGCACGAGGTCGCCTCGGCGCTGCGGGCCCGCACCGACGAGCTCGCCGAGCTGATGACGCTCGAGGGCGGCAAGCCCCGGGTCGAGAACGCCGACGAGATCAGCTGGACCGCCGCCGCCTTCGATTACTTCGCCGAGATCGGCCGCGACTCGGCCGGGCGGGTGATCCCGCCGATCGAGCCAAGCCAGCTGGCGCTGGTGGTCAAGGACCCGGTCGGGCCGGTCGGCTGCATCGTGCCCTGGAACTACCCGCTGCTGCTGCTGGCGTGGAAGCTGGCGCCGGCGCTGGCCGCCGGCAACGCGACCGTCTCCAAGCCCTCGGAGCTGACCCCGCTCTCGACCCTGGCCGCCGCCGCCTGCTTCGACCACCTGCCCGCCGGAGTGGTCAACGTGGTCGCCGGAGCCGGCGAGGTCGGCGCCGCGATCGTCGCCGACCCGCGGATCGAATGCGTCGCCTTCACCGGCTCGGTCGAGACCGGCAAGCGGATCGCCGCCGTCTGCGCCGAGCGCACCGCCAGGGTCAACCTGGAGATGGGCGGCAAGGACCCGTTCATCGTCTGCGCCGACGTCGCCGACAAGCTCGGGGTCGCGGCGCGCGGCGGCGCCTGGGCGGCGTTCCTGAACGCGGGCCAGGTCTGCACCTCGGCGGAACGCTTCTACGTCCTCGACGAGGTCTACGACGACTACCTGCAGGCGTTCGCCGACCACACCCGCACGCTTCGGATCGGCGATCCGATGGACCCGGCGACCGACGTCGGCCCGATGGTCTCGGCCGCCCAGCACGCCAAGGTCGCCGCCCAGGTCGAGGCCGCGGTCGCTACCGGCGCCGAGCTGGTGGTCGGCGGCGACTCGGCCGGCCACGACAGCGGTCACTTCTTCTCTCCGGCGGTGGTCACCGGCGCCGACGCGCAGACCGCGCTGCTCAGCGAGGAGACCTTCGGGCCGGTCGCGCCGCTGGTCCGGGTGCGCTCGCTCGACGAGGCGATCGAGCTCGCAAACTCGACCCGCTTCGGCCTCGGCGCCAACGTCTACACCGAGGACCTGCAGACGATCCTGCGCTGCATGCGCGAGCTCAAGGCGGGCACCGTCTGGTTCAACGACCCGCTGACCGACAACGACGCGGGCCCGTTCGGCGGCTTCCGCCAGTCGGGCCTGGGCCGCGAGCTCGGGCGCGAGGGCCTCGAGGCCTTCCAGGAGACCAAACATGTCCACATCGAAACCAAGATCGAAGCCAAGGAATGGTGGTACCCGTATGGAGACTGAAACCGCGACCAGAACCCTGCGCAACTACATCGGCGGCGGCTGGGTCGAGGCGGCCGGCGAGGGCACGCTCGAGGACCGCAACCCGGCGACCGGCGAGCTCGCCGCCCTGGTGCCGCTCTCGGGCGCGGCCGACGTCGACGCGGCGGCGCGTGCGGCGCGCGAGGCGCAGCCCGCCTGGCGGGCGCTGGCGCCGCAGAAGCGAGCCCGCGCGGTGATCGCGCTGCGCGCTGCGCTGTGGGAGAACCAGGAGGAGATCGCGCGGCTGGTCACCGAGGACATGGGCAAGACGCTCGACGACGCCCGCGGCGAGGTGGTGCGCGGGATCGAGTCGACCGAGGCCGCCTGCGGGATCCCCCACCTGCTCAAGGGCGAGAACCTCGAGGGCGTCGCCGGCGGCGTCGACGTCGAGCTGGTCCGCCAGCCGGTCGGCGTGGTCGGGGCGATCACCCCGTTCAACTTCCCGGCGATGATCCCGCTCTGGTTTCTGCCCTACGCGATCGCCTGCGGCAACACATTCATCCTCAAGCCGTCCGAGCGCGACCCGCGGCCCTCGGAGCTGATCTTCGAGCTGATCGACGGGATCGATGCGCTGCCGCCCGGGGTCCTCAACCTTGTCCACGGGGCGCACGACGCCGTCAACGGACTCCTGGACCACCCCGGCATCGACGCGATCTCGTTCGTCGGCCAGGCCTCGACCGCGCGCTACATCGCCGAACGCTCGGCGGCCAACGGCAAGCGCTTCCAGGCCCTCGGCGGGGCGAAGAACTCGCTCGTCGTGATGCCCGACGCCGACCTCGAGGTGACCGTGCCGGCGATCATGTCGTCGGCCTTCGGCGCCGGCGGGCAGCGGTGCCTGGCGGGCTCGGTAGCGGTGCTGGTCGGGACGCGCGACGAGCAGGACCGGGCGCTCGACGCGCTCGCCGAGGCCGCCGCCGCGCTCGGCGTCGGCCCTGGCGACGAGCAGGGCGTCGAGGTCTGCCCGCTGGTCGCGCCCGAGGCGCGCGATCGGATCGAGAGCGCGGTCGAGGCGGCGGCGCAGGGAGCCGACGAGGTGGTGCTCGACGGGCGCCGCGACGCGGGTCCCGGTGGCACGCTGATCGGCCCCTCGATCATCGAGGCCTCCGACCCCGAGTCCGATCTGGCCCGCGAGGAGCTGTTCGGCCCGCTGCTCGCGGTGGTCCGCGTCGACGATCTCGACGGGGCGCTCGAGTTCGCCAACGGCTCGCGCTACGGCAACGCCGGTTCGATCTTCACCACCTCGGGCGGCGCTGCTCGCGCTTACCGATGGGGCGCCGAGGCCGGGATGCTGGGCGTCAACGTCGGCGTCGCCGCCCCGGTCGCCTGGTTTCCGTTCTCGGGCTGGAAGGACTCGATCGACGGTGACCTGCACGCCAACGGCTCCGACGCGGTCGACTTCTACACCCGCAAGAAGGTCGTAACCTCGCGCTGGTGAGGATCGGGCTCGGGACCAACCGACTAACCGATAGCCCGCAGAACCGCGAGTTCCTGCGCGCCGCGGTCGACGCCGGGATCGACTTCATCGACACCGCGCACCTGTATACGAGCGGCGAGAGCGAGCGCGCGATCGGCGCCAGCCTCGCTCCCTTCCCGCCCGGGCTCACCGTCGCCAGCAAGGGCGCCTATGCGAAGGGCAGCGGGCCGGACGAGCTGCGCCGCCATGTCGCCGAGAGCCTCGAGCGGCTGCGGACCGAGAGGATCGAGCTCTACTACGTGCACCGCATGCAGCCCGAACACTCGGTTGAGGCGCTGGTCTCGGTGCTGGCGGAGGAGGTCGCCGCCGGCAGGGTCGGCCAGGCCGGCATCTCCGAGGTTTCGATCGAGGAGATCCAGCTCTCCCAAGCCGTGGTCCCGATCGCCGCGGTCCAAAACGAGTACTCGCTCGGCGAGCGCAAGCACGACGAGGTGATCGACTTCTGCGAGGAGCAACGGATCCTCTTCGTCCCCTTCTTCCCGCTGCGCGGCGGCGACGAGACGCTGATCGCCGAGGTCGCCGAGGCCCACGGCGCAACCCCCCACCAGGTCAAGCTCGCCTGGCTGCTGAAGCGCTCGCCGATGATGCTGCCGATCCCGGGGACGCTCTCGATCGAGCACCTGCGCGAGAACCTCGGCGCGCTCGAGCTCGAGCTCTCCGACGAGGAGTTCGAGCGGCTTCGCAACCCGTAGCCTCCCGCCGACCGATGACCGACGAGGAGAAGAAGCAGCGCAACTACCTGGTCGCCGGCGCCGTCAGCGGCTTCCTGCTGCCGCTCGTCGGCTTCGCCGGCGCCGCCGTCTACGCGACGCGCGGTGAGGGCCGACCCGCATGGATCCTCGGCATGGCCGGCGTCTTCGGCCTGATCGCGTACGTGATCCTGTTCGCGCTGCTCTAGGACTCAGGCGGCCGGCAGCAGGCTGAGCGCCTCGGGCTCGCCGGTCGCCGGGCGCGGAGGGTCGCCGAAGGCGGCGACCTTGACCCCGAGCAGGCGGACCGGGCGGGGCGGGTCGTACGCACGCAGCAGGGTGATCGCGGTCGCGGTGATCAGCTCGGCGTCGTTGGTCGGTCCCTCGATCGAGTGCACACGGGTGACCGTGGTCCAGTCGTCGAGGCGGACCTTGATCCCGATCGTGCGCCCGGCGATCGAACGCTCGCGCAGCTCCGCCGCCAGCCGCTGCGCCTGGTCGGTCAGGATCGACTCGAGCCGTTCGTGGTCAGCGATGTCGCAGTCGAAGGTGGTCTCGACCGAGCGCGACTTGAGCTCGCCCCGGGCGACCGGCGAGTCGTCGCGGAAGTGCGCGCGCTCGTGCAGGCCGCGGCCGTGGCTCTGACCGAAGCGGGCGACCAGCTCGGCGGGTGGGTATGCCTGCAGGTCGCCGATCGTCCTCACCCCCAGCGACTCCAGCCGCTCGGCCGTCTTCGGCCCGATCCCGGGGATCAGCCGCGCCGGCTCGGGGGCGAAGCGGCGGGCCGCCTGCTCGCGGGTGAGGACGACGAAGCCGCGCGGCTTCTCGGCATCCGAGGCGACCTTGGCGACCAGGCGGTTGGGCCCGATGCCGACCGAGGCGTCGAGCTCGAGCCGCTCGCGGATCGCGCGCACGACGCCGCTCATCTTCGCCACCGGATCCGGGGTCTCGGAGAGGTCGAGGTAGAGCTCGTCGAGCGACATCGGCTGGGTCGGGACGCCGAGCTCCTCGACGATCGCCATCACCTGGCGCGAGCGCTCGCGGTAGTGGGCCATGTCGACGGGCAGGTGGACGAGCTCGGGACAGCGGCGCTTGGCGTGGGCGACCGGGATCGCCGAGCCGACCCCGAACGGTCGCGCCTCGTAGCTGGCCGTGGTGACGACGGCGCGGGGGCCGCGTCCGGCGACGATCACCGGCTTTCCGCGCAGCTCGGGGCGTCGCAGGAGCTCGGCCGCGACGTAGAAGGCGTCCATATCGAGGTGGGCGATCGTCCGTCGCGAGGCGGTCACCAGGCCATCGTAGGAGGCGGTGCGGCGACTCCAGGGGTGTGGTCGATTTCCACCCTTGGACCCCTACTCGCAGGGCCTCTTGGCGGGCGAGGATTGCATCAGTCCAACCCACTCGAACAACTTCAAGGAGAACAGCAATGCGCAAGACCAAGATCGGAATCGCCCTCGCCACCCTCGCCGTCTCGGTGACCGCCTTCGCCGGCGCCGCGGACGCCTCGACCGCCAAGTCGACGGTCTCGATCCTGGGTGACAACGGCGACTACTACGGCTACGTCCACAGCTCCGACGCCAGCCACTGCGAGTCCAACCGCAAGGTGACCGTGTTCAAGCAGCTGGGCTCGGTCCAGGACCCCCACGTCGACCAGAAGATCGGCAGCGACATCGCCCAGCCCAACGGCCCCGACGCGATGTGGTCGATCGGCAACTCCGGCTTCAAGACCGGCAAGTTCTACGCCAAGGCCGCCAAGGTCCCCGGCTACTGCAAGGCCGCGACCTCGGCGACGATCAGCCGCTAGGGAGCCTACCCCGCACGCCCGCAGGCGCAGCCGAGGACGTGGCGGGAGTCGAAGCGCCCCGGTGGCTTTGGCCGCCGGGGCGCTTTGCGGGGATGGGAGTGGTGTTTGCGTCGCTAGATGACGCTTACTTCACTCTCATCGCCGCAGGGATGCGAGTGGAGTTTTCGCCGGGGGCCCCTACCCAGCCCGTTGTTGTTGTGTCCGTGGCGCCCGGCTCAGCGCCCGATGTGGATCCCGATCCGCTCCGGGATCCGGGCCAGCGCCCGGGTCACCGGACCGGGCTTGTCGCCTCGCTCCAGGGCCGCCTCCTTGCGCAGGATCGCGCGGCGGATCACCGAGCCGCCGACGAAGCGGAACGGCTCGGGCGGGACCTGGTGGGGCGGCGGGTTGACGAACGGGAGCCGGCTGGCCTCGTCGTGGCGCTCGAGCGCCAGCGCGGCGAGCGAGCGGCCGAACATGTGCGAGGGCCCGACGCCGTGGCCGGTGTAGCCGTAGGCGCAGTGGATCCCCGGCTCGAGCTCGGAGATCACCGGCAGGTGGGTCGGCGAGACGTCGATCGGCCCGCCCCAGGCGTGGGTTATCCGCTTGCCCTCGAGCCCCGGGAAGAAGCGGCGCAGGTGGCGGCGGATCTCGTCGACCACGCCGGGGTCGTGCTCGGCGTGGCCGTGGGTCCGCGAGCCGAAGGCGATCCTCCCACCGCCCCAGCCGAAGGCGATCCGGCCGTCGGGCGTCGTGCGAAAGTAGTGGATCATCGCCCGCGAGTCGGTGATGCACTCGCCTCCGGTCCAGCCGATCTCGGCGAGCAGCTCGGGTACCGGCTCGGTGATCACGATGTGGCTCGAGGTCACCGTCAGGCGGTGGTGCATGCCGGGCAGGTGAGCGAGCGCGCCGCCGGACGCCATGATCGCCGCCTTCGCCCGCACCCGCCCGTGCTTGGCCTCGGCGACCACATCGCCGCCGTGGCGGTGCACGCCGGTCACCTTGGTTTGCTCGTACACCTCGACCCCGCGGTCGCGGACCCGCTGCGCCAAACCGCGCGCCAGGCGCGCCGGCTGCACGGTCGCCGCGCCGGCGTAGAAGGCGGCCCCGCGGAAGACCGGCGAGGCGCAGCGGCGCTGCACCTGTTCGGCGTCCAGCTCGACGCAGGCGTCCGGCTCGCCGAGCGCGCGACAGGCCTCGGCGGCCGGCTCCCAGGCGCCGTCCCAGGCGGGCGCGGTCGAGACCTGCAGGTAGCCGGCCGGTCGATACCAGGCGTCGACGCCCTGTTCGCGGCAGAAGCTGCCGATCTCGGTGACCGAGTGCTGGGCGGCGCGGGCGACCGTCAGCGCCGGGTCGTCGCCGAACTGCTCGCGCATGTTCGGGAGGCTGAACCAGAGCCCGTTGACGAAACCGCCGTTGCGGCCGCTCGGCCCCTCGCCGCAGCCCTCGGCCTCGAGCACGACGACGCTCGCCTCGGGCTGCAGCTGCTTGACGTGCCAGGCGGTCCACAGCCCCGTGTAGCCGCCGCCGACGATCACCACGTCGGCGGTGCGCTCGGATTCGAGCGCGGGCGCGGGCGCGGGCGGGTCGGCCTCGGCGAGCCAGTAGCCGTGCGTCATCCGGCCGTGCGGGGATCGGGAAACATCCACCTAAGTGTGGCGGGAGTCTCCCCTAACTAACGGGTGACTCGACCGCTGCACCCGAGGCTGCACGCTCGACATGGCGCTCGAGCAGCTCACGCTGGACGGACCTTGGATGGTCGCCCGGCCGCCGCCGCGTCCAGTTGCCGTCCGCGCCCAGCTCCCAGGAGTTCATGTTGTCGGCCAGCGAACGGTCGAGCACGTCGACGAGCTCGGCGCGCACCTTGTCGTCGAAGATCGGGGCGACCAGCTCGACCCGGTTGTAGAGGTTGCGCGGCATCAGGTCGGCGGAGCCGATGTAGACGCTCGCCGGCTCGCCGTGGCGCTCGAACGAGTAGATCCGCGAGTGCTCGAGGAAGCGACCGACCACCGAGACGACGCTGATGTTGTCCGAGACCCCGGGGACGCCGGGGCGCAGGCCGCAGATCCCGCGCACGTTGATCTCGACCTCGACTCCGGCCTGCGAGGCGCGATAGAGAGCCCGGATCATGGGTGCGTCGAGGAGCGAGTTCATCTTCAGCCGGATCCGGCTCGGGGCCGCGGCCGAGTGCGCCTCGATCGTGCGCTCGATCTCGTCCAGGAGCCCCTTCTGGAGGCTGAACGGGGCGACCAGCACCTCGCGGTAGCTGCGCGGGCGGGCGTAGCCGGTCAGCGAGTTGAACATCTCGGCGATGTCGGCGCCGATCTCCGGGTCGCACGTGAACAGGCCGAGGTCGGTGTAGATCCGGGCGGTCTTCGGGTTGTAGTTGCCGGTCCCGATGTGGACGTAGTGGCGCACGCCGTCGCCCTCGCGGCGGACCACGAGCACGCACTTGACGTGGGTCTTGAGCGCCGGGATCCCGTAGACAACGTGGACTCCGGCCTGCTCGAGCTTCTTCGCCCAGCGGATGTTCGCGCTCTCGTCGAAGCGTGCCTTCAGCTCCACCATGCAGACCGCCTGCTTGCCGCGCTCGGCGGCCTCGATCAGCCCCGGCACCAGCGGCGAGTCCGCGCTCGTGCGGTACACGGTCTGCTTGATCGCGAGCACGTCGGGGTCGGAGACGGCCTGTTTGACGAAGCGCTCGACCGTGTTCGTGAACGAGTCGTAGGGGTGGTGGACGAGGATGTCGCCGGCGCGAATCGCCGCGAACAGGTCGCTCTCCTTGCCCTCCGGGCCGAGGATCAGCCGCGGCGGCGTCACCGGCGTGAACGGCGGAAAGCGCAGCTCGTCGTTGCCCGGCAGGCCGGCCACGTCCCAGAGGTCGGCGAGGTCGAGGAGCCCGTCGATCTCGTAGACCTCGTCCTCGGAGACCCCGAGCGCGGCGACCAGCTGATCGCGCAACCGATCGGAGATGTCGTTGTGGATCTCGAGCCGCACGACCTCGCCGAAACGCCGGCGGCGCACCTGCTCCTCGACCTCCTGGAGCAGGTCGTCGGTCTCGTCGGAGACGTCGTAGTCGGTGTCGCGGGTGACCCGGAACAGCGAGTGCTCGAGCACCTCCATGCCGGGGAAGAGCGTGCCGAGGTTGGCGGCGATCACGGCGTCGAGCGGGACCAGGGTCTGGCCACGATCGCCGATCGAGAGGAAGCGCCGCAGGAGCTCCTTCGGCACCTTGACCCGGGCGAGGATCTCGTTGTCCTTCTCGGGATCGCGAAGGACGACGGCGAGCGAGAGCGAGAGGTTGGAGATGTAGGGGAACGGGCGCCCGCGGCCGATCACCAGCGGGGTCAGCACCGGGAACACCTGGCGCTCGAACAGCTGCTCGAGCTCCGCCAGCTCGGCCGGCGTTGCCTGCTCGGGGGTGAGGATCCGGATCCCGTGCTCGGCGAGGGCGGGGCGCAGGTCGCGCTCGACCGCGCGGCTGATCCGCTCGCGCTGGCCGAGAACGCGCTCGCGTACCGCTGCCAATGTCTCGGTCGGCAGCATGCCGTCGGCCGCCCGCGCCTGGGTGCCGGCGTCGACCAGGTCCTGGAGGTTGGCGACCCGCACCATGAACACCTCGTCCAGGTTCGACTCCCAGATCGCCGCGAACTTGACCCGTTCGAGCAGCGGCACGGTGGGGTCCTCGGCGAGCTGCAGGACGCGGTCGTTGAACTCGAGCCAGGAGAGCTCGCGGTTGAAGTAGAGGGACGGGTCCTCGAGGTCGGGGCCGGTCGCGTCAGGCGCCGCAGCGGGCTGGGGAGGGCTCGGCGCCTGCGGTATCTGGGTCTCCAGCGGCTCCACTGCTGGCTTCAAGGCTAGCGCCGACCGAGGCTCACGCGACCTCCAGGACCGGTGTGGGCTCGGCTTGCGCCGCCAGCCGGCGAGCGCGCCTCCGTAGCCGGCGGCGAGTTGGTCGAGCGCCGCCTCCCAGGTCCGGCCCTGGACCTCGGCGAGCGCCGCCCGCGCGATCCGCTCGGAGAGGAACGGGGAGGCCGCGAGCTGGGCGACCGCCGCGGCGAGCGGCTCGGGCGTCGGGTCGCAGAGCCGGCCGGTTCGGTGGTCCTGGATCAGCGACACGGGGCCGCCCTCGTTCGACCGCGACCACCGGCAGCCCGCTCGCCTGCGCCTCGACGATCACCTGGCCGTAGGTGTCCGTGCGCGAGCAGAACAGGAACACGTCGGCGCTCGCGTAGGCGTCCGCGAGCTGCTCGCGATCGAGCCAGCCGAGGAAGGTGGCGTGCTCTCCGAGCCGCACCCGCAGCAGCTGCTCCTCGGGCCCGCCGCCGGCGAGCAGGAGGTGCAGCCGGGGGTCGCGCTCGCGAGCCAGCAGGAAGCTCTCGGCGAGCAGCTCCGCGCCCTTCTCACTGCTCAGGCGCCCCGCGTAGAGGACCTTGACCTCGCCCGGGTAGGCGTCGGGGTCGCGACGCTCCGGGCTGTACAGCGACAGGTCGACGCCCCGGACCCAGCGCCGGACCCTGCCGGGCTCGACCCCGAGCGCCGCCAGCGATCCGTCGCTCGCCAGGCTCGGCGAGAGCACCAGCTCGCACTGGCGGTAGAAGGCGGAGAGCGCCGCCCGGGCCGCGAGCTCGACCCGCGGGTCGCCGCTGCGCAGACGCGCGTAGGCCGCGAGCTCGGTGTGGTAGCTGCCGATCAACGGGATGCCGCCGATCCGCGCGGTGAGCGCGGCACCGATCCCCGCGGGACCGGGAGAGGTCACGTGGATCAGGTCATAGGAGCCGTTCGACCAGGGTCTGGACGAGCTCCGGGACGCTCGGGATCCCGATCGACATCCCGGCGTAGAACGGAACCTCGACCTCGGCCACCGCGGGCAGGCGCCGGTCGACCCGCGGGTCGGTGCCGATGACCTCGACCTCCCAGCCGGGAACGCCGTGCTCGCGAATCCGCTCGATCGTGTGGGTGACGCCGTGCATCGAGCCGGCGCCCTCGACGATCAGGGCAACCCGACCAGGCTCGCCGTCGCGGCCGGCGAGCTTGGCGACCTCGTTGCCGAGGATCGTGGTCGCGGGGACGTAGGGGATCGCCGGGATGCAGGCCTCGAACAGGCCCGTCGCCGCCTCGGCGTAGCCCTCGCCGCGCTCGACCGCCGCGGCGAGGTCGTCGACAGCGTCGCGCAGGGAGCGCTCGTGGGCACGGCGCGCGCGCCGGGCGAGCTCCGAGTGACTGAAATCGTCCGCCTGCATCTCGGCGATCAGCTGCTTCGGATCGAGGCTCAGGCCGACGCTGTGCAGCCAGGCCTGGAGCACGGCGCGGGCCTCGCCCGGTCCGAGGTCGGCGGCCGCGTCGCCGCCGCGCTCGCCGCCGTCCGAGACCACCCGCTCGGCGATCGAGAGCACCGCAGCCGGGTCGACCGCGCCCAGCGTGTTCTGCGCCACCGGGGCCCGCGATCAGGGCGCGGGTGGCGAGGGCAAGGGCCGAGTGCGCCCACTTGGCGGCGCTGCCCTGGTCGCCGCGGCTCTCGGCCCGGCCCTCGCGCACGTGGCGCAGAAACTCTTCCGGCGACGAGGCGAGCGGGGTCTCGGTGAAGGTCCGCCCGACGTCGACGCCGGCATGGTCGTCGGAGCCGCCGATCCCGCTGCCGCCGTGCGTCTCGATGTAGACCGCTGCGGGCGCGTTCAGCTCCCTGGCTCGCGACCCGTTGCGGGTCTCCCAGATCGAGAACAGCTGGGCGAGCCGGCGGCGGTGGCGCGGGGTCAGCGGAGCGGCTACGGCGAAGAACGGGTGCGCGAGCGCGCAGGTGATCTCGTGCTCGTGCAGATACACGGCGCAGGTCTCGAGATCGCCGGCGTGGCGCTGCAGGTACTCGTGGTCGCTCGGGGTGATCCCGTAACAGAGGACGTGGACCGCCTGCGGCTCGCCGGCGAACCAGGTGGTGAGCTCCTCGGAGATGAAGACAGTCGGGCCGATCGGCGAGCTCGAGGCAGCCGTCGATCGTGTCGTGATCGGTGATCGTCACGAAGTCCATGCCGCGCCGCTTGGCGAGCTCGTAGACCTCCTCCGGGGGCGTCGCGCACTCCGGCAGTCCGACGCTCCGCTGGATGCCCAACTTCGCCACCTGCGACGCGGTCGAGTGACAGTGCATGTCCGCCCTAACAACCGACCTGGGAATCATCGCTGCTCCCTCGTTAGATGTTTGATGACATGATCAGATTCGCCACCTGAGCAGGCGTTTCCGTTACCACTCGGAGAAGGACGGGTGAACATCCGGTGAATGGCGCCTTCACGGGATCGCAACGCGCCCGGGCCCACGCACGGCGAATGTTGGGCCGGATGCCGGCCTCGACGCCAGCGCAAGCAACCGGGATCGCGGTGATCTCGCGCGGCCGGCCAATGGAGGCGACACTCTGGGGCGAGCCGCGATGCGGACGCGCGGTGGCGCGGCTGGCCGACGGCACCGCGATCCGCTGGCGGTCCGGCCGCTGGTCGGCCGAGCCGGGGCGCGAGCTGGCGACGCGGGTGCTGGAGCTGCCCTAGCCGGCCAGCTGGTGGCGATCCAGCTGGCGGTGGATCTCGCGGATCATCAGCGGGTCGCGGAAGGCGTTGTAGGAGTACAGCACCGGCCGCCCGCTCTTCGGCCGGTGACCGATGCACTCCGGGAACAGGACCGGGTAGGCGACCCGGAAGCCGATCCGCGCCGATTGCGCCGAGCGGCGCCGGATCAGGGCCCGGCGCCTGACGCTGGAGAGGTCCTTGATGAACCGGCAGCCGCCGCTGCGACGGTGCGCCGGATTGTTCTGCAGGTGGTAAAGGATCGGCTTGTGGCGCACCAGACGCCGCACCGCGTGCAGCCGGAGGTGGAAGACCGAGTCCTGGACCGACCAGAAGTCGGCCCGGCGCGGCAGCCGCTGGCGCGCCGCGATCCCGAAGACGTTGCCGCCGATCCACTCGCCGTGGCGGTGGGCCACCTTGACCGCCGTCTTGATCACCCGCGGGTGCTTGGCGAAGCTGGTCGACATGAAGTCGAAGAACCAACCCTCGTTGTGGAGCTTGGCGCGCAGGCGGTTCATCGTCATCCGGATCGCGGCCGGGGTCCGGTATTGATTCGCGTTGAGGACGATGTCGAATTGCGCGTAGGGGTTGGACTGGTGGACGATGCGCCGGATCTGATGCCAGGCGCGCACCTCGGCGTGGGTCGGATACTGGTTGCGGGCGTAGCGCAGCGTCCCGGTGACCCAGGTCGGCCGCAGGGTGGCGAGCGAGCGCCCGATCCGCCGGGCATTGGTGTTCTGGACCACGGCGATCCGGGTGTGATGGACGCGGGCCGAGACCACCCGCGACATCAACCAGGCGAACGCCGGCGGCGGGCCCTTGACCTGCGGCCGCGCGGCGCTCGCCGCACCCGAGTCTCCGAGGGCAAGGCCCGCGCAGACGGCCGCGACCGCCGCCAATGCGATCAGCCCGCGCGCCTTCACCGCCCCGTCCAAGCTCATGATTCGAAGCAATCTAGGGCTTGCCCTGCGCGTACAGATACCGGTCGAATAGGTCGTCGAGCTGCTGTCCGGATTCGGACTCGGCCAGGGCGATGAACTGCTCGATCGTCGCGTTGCCGAACCGATGCGCGGCCGTCCAGGCGCGCATCGTTGCGTAGAAGGCGTGGTCACCGATCCGCTGGCGCAGCGCCTCGAGCGCCATCGCGCCGCGGACGTAGATTGAGCTGGCGAACAGGTACTTCGGCTTGCCCGGATTGCCGGGCGGCGGGTCCCAAATCCCCTCGGCGTCGGGGGCGGTGCGCTGCAGGCGCTTGAATCGGTGCGCGGTCGAGGCCCCGCCCACCGTTTCCGAGTAGCGCCACTGCGCCCAGGTGGCAAAGCCCTCGTTGAGCCAGATCTCGGGCCAGGTGGTGAGGCTGACGCTGTCGCCGAACCACTGGTGGGCGATCTCGTGCGAGATCAGGACCGCGTTCGGCGCCTCGTCGTAGGTCGGGCGCGTCTGGGTCTCGAGCGCGTAGCCGACCTGGGGCGCGTGGTCGACGATCGCCCCCACCTGGCTGAACGGATAGGGGCCGAAGAGGCGGTCGAACAGCCGCAGGATCCGGGGGATCGCGCGGACCGCGCGCTTCGACTTGCGCGCTTCGCGCGGGTCGAGGGCGACGTATGAGGGGACGCCGGCGGCCATCCCGCGCTCGATCCGGAAGCGGCCGACGTTGACGGTCGCCAGATAGGTCGCCATCGGCTCGTCGCTGACCCAGGTCCAGGTCCCGTCCGGCGTGTGCGAGGCGAGCCCGCCGTTGGAGATCGCCTTGAGCCGCTTTGGCACCCTGATCGCGATCCGGAACAGGGCCTTGTCGTCGGGCGTGTCGTTGCAGGGAAACCAGGTCGGCGCACCCTGTGGCTCGCCCAGGGCGGCGACGCCGTCGTCGGTGCGAATCCAGCCGTCGGGCGTGCCGTCCGCATCCTCGATGTTCTCGGGCCTGCCGCGGTAGGCGACGATGGCCGTGAACGAGGTCCCCGCGGCGATCCCCGCGGCCGGTGTGACGACCAGCTCCTGGCCGCGGCGGTCGAACGTCGCCGCCGCCCCGTCGACCGTGACGGCGCCGACCTTCGGGCCGCGGAAGTCGAGGTCGAAGCGACTCAGGTCCTGGGTCGCGGTGGCGGTGATCGTCGCCGTCGCGACCAGGCGGTTGCGGCCCGGGTCGTAGGCGAGGTCGAGGTCGTAGCGGGCGACGTCGTACCCGCCGTTGCCCTGGTCGGGAAAGAACGGGTCGCCGACGCCCGCCGCTCCGGGCGTGAGCTCGGCCCGAGCCGCCGGCGCAGCGGCGAGCAGCAGCAGCGCTGCGAGGGCCAGGGCCCGCCTGGTGGCGATCGCAGGCACGCAGGTAAATCTACCCACGGTGGTCACGATCAACTCAAACCCGGTTCAGGGGCGGTCGATGCGCAGACCCTGCTGGCGCCTGGCGTCGGCGAGCTCGGCGGCCGCCCGGCGGGCACGCTCGGCAGCCTCGCGCTCGGCGAGCTCGGCGCGCTGCAGCTCCGCGGCCGCCTTGGCGGCGCGTTCGGCGGCGGCGCGCCGCTCGCGCGCCTCACGCACCTTGCGATCGAGCGCCCGCTGTAGCCGCACCCAGGTCTGGTCGGACTCGAGCTCCCCCCAGAGGGAGACGAAGCGGTCGAAGAGCAGCGCCCGCCGCGCCTCGGTGTGCACGGCCAGCACCTCCAGGCCACGGTAGGCCGTCCGGTTGGGCGCCGCGGCGACCGCCGCCGGATCGAGATCGGCGCCGTTGGCCCGCTCGTGCAAGACCCTCGCGTCCGCAGTGCGCAGCCGGTCCACGTGGGTCGCGACCCTGGGCAGCATCACGTCGCAGTCGTGAAGCTCGCCGAGCACGTCCTGAAGATCGCGGGCCCGCCGCCGGGCGACGTCGGCCGGCGAGCCGAAGCAAAAGCCGGTCACCTCGAGCACGTAGCGCAGCCGCTTGGCGGCGATCCGCAGGTCGTGCTGCTCGGCGGCGCATTCCGGATGCAGGGCGGCGGGCGCGAACGACCGCATCTCGTCGAGTCGCACGTTGACGATCTTGGCTGCGTTCTCGACCAGCGCGCCCCGGGGGTCGAGCTTGCGCACCCGCCTGGCCTTCATCCGGGGTCACCACCGTTGCCATTCGTCAGCGCCGGGGCCGGCGCCGCGGGCGGATCCGGGGGAGACGCCGGCGGCGGCGTCAGCGCTGCCGGGGGCTCGGGCGCCGGCTCAGGATCGGGCTCCGCCGCGGGCTCGACCAGCGCATCGGCGGCGGCGACCAGCTCCGCCAGCCGCTCGGCGAGCGATGCGACCCGCTCGGGCGTGACCGCGGGCGCGAGGCCAAGGTTCGCCTCCGCCTGCTCCTCGCGCAGGCGGGCGGCGAGGCTGCGCACGCCGGGGCGGTCGGGGGCCCCGATCCCGGCGGCGAACGAGTCCAGTGCCTCCAGGGTCACGTCGCGGTCGCGGCGCTCACCGAGGGCGTCGGCGAGCGCCTTCACCTCGCGCAGCGTCGCGTTGAACCGCTTCGCTGGGAAGCAGGGCTCGAAGACCTCGAGCGCCGCCCGCAGCCGGCGGGTGGCGACGCGCATGTCGTGAACGCGCTCGATGTCGCGGGTGTCGAGCACGCCGTCGGCGTTTTCGACCAGCTCCCGCGCGCGGATCTCGACCGCCCTCGCCGCAGCCGCCGCGAAGGCGTCGTCCGCCTCGATTCCGGGAATCGGCCGGGCCTTCGCCATCGGCGTCAGATTATCCGGCCCGGCGGTCTCGGGGCTCGGTCTAGGCGGCGATTGCAGCGGGGGCGCCATTCGAGGCGCCGTGCAGGAGGTCGAGGATGATCCCCTCGCGCAGGCCGCCCTTGCCGATCTGCAGCGGCTGGCCGAGCAGCTCGGAGAGCTTCTCCAGGATCAGCACGCCGGCGGGCAGGATCCGCACCCGGCGCGCGTCGAGCTCGAACTTCTTCGCCACCTCGGCGATCGGATCGCCGGTCAGCACGCGGACCGCCCGCTCCAGGGTCTCGTACTCGAGCACCGCCCCGACCAGGGTGCGCAGCGAGGTCGCGCTGCCGCCGACCGCGACCGCCTGGCCCGGCTGGTCGACCTCGATCCCCTCGAAGAAGTCGTCGATGTAATCGCGCAGGGCGCGAATCTCGGCCGCCGACGGGGGATCGTTGGTCAGGAACTCCTCGGCGACCGCTCCGGAACCGATCTTGAACGAGCGCACCTGGCGGACCCCGCCGGCGATCGTCCCGAGGATGATCTCGGACGAGCCGCCGCCGACGTCGACGACGCCAACGTCGCCCTCGACCGGATGGCCGAGCGTCTTCGTCGCGCCGATGAACGCCAGCCGCCCCTCCTCCTCCTCGGAGAGGACCTCAACCCGGGTGCCGGCGGCGTCGGCGATCCGCTTGGCGGCCTGGTCGGCGTTCCTGGACTCGCGGATCGCGGCGGTGGCGACGATCCGGATCGCCTTGGCGCCCAGCTCCTCGGCGAGCCGCACCTGGGTGGTCACCACCTCGGCCAGCTCGGCGATCTTCTCGTCGGTGATCTTGCCCTTGCGCTTCGAGTCCTTGTCGAAGCGGGTATATGCGCGCTGCTCCATCACCTTGCGCAGCTGGCCCTCCTGTGGCTCGGCGACCAGGACGCGGGTCGTGTTGGAGCCAATGTCGACCGCCGCGCAGAGCACGCACCGATCATGCCAAATCAGACGGATGCGCCACGGCGATCAGGCGCGGATAACCCCATGTTCACAACCCGTTCACCTGCGTTTCACGGAAGTTGGGCGATCTGCGGCGAACCTGAGCTCATGGCCATCGAACAGAAGACCGCGGGCACACCGATCGAAGCCCCTTCGCCGGCGCCGGTCACCGCCCGGCTCGGGCTCAGCGTCCCGAACGAGTGGTGGGCCTCGGCGCCGCTGCTGAAGTCCTACGAGGCCGCCGGGTTCAGCTGGGTGCAGCTGCACGCGCCGCCGACCTCGGTGCTCGGCGTCGCCAGGCTCACCACCCAGCATGCCCTGGCAGCCGCGCGGGCGCTGGCGACCACCTCGCTGGAGGCGGTGCTGCACGCCCCGCCCGGCCTGCGAGCCGGAACCCGGGGCGGTGACCGTGCCTTCGAGGGCCTGCTGTCCTACGCCGCCGAGCTCGGCGCCGGCCATGTCGTCTACCACGCGCTCGCGCTGCCCGACGGCCGGGCGAGCCACGCCGCGCTGCACGCCGAGACGCGCTCGCTGAGCCGCCACGCGAAGGTCGCCGAGCGGCTCGACGTGACGATCGCGATCGAGAACCTGGCGCCCCTGTTCCCGGGCCCCGAGGTGGCCTCGGCGAATCCGGCGACCCTGCGGGGGCTGGTGCGGCGGATCGGCTCCCCGGCGGTCGGTATCTGCCTCGACGTCGGCCACGCCCACATCATCGCCGACCTGCGCAGCACCTCGATCGAGCTGCTCTGCGACCCGGTCCTCGACCTGGTCTCGGTCTTCCACCTGCACGACAACCTCGGCGCCCGCCGGCGTGCCACCGGCGACGAGCTCGGGGTCGACCCGCTGCGCCTCGACCTGCACCTGCCGCCCGGCCGCGGCACGCTTCCCTGGGGCCGGGTCACTCGCCCAGCTCGCGCGCCACACCGCGCCGCTGATCTGCGAGGTCCACCCGCCGTTTCGGCCCCGGGCCTCCGAGGTCGCCGAGTCGGTGACCGCGATCCTGGCCTGAGCGCGAGTGCCTAGTGCGGGATGGGCGCGCCGGGGTGCGAGGCGTCCTGGAACTCGCGGAACAGCCCGGTGACCACGAACGCGACCTGCTCGCCGATGTCGACGGTGTTGTCGCCAATCCGCTCGATCGCCCGGGCGACGAGGATCATCGTCATCGCCCACTCGCGGCGGTCGTGGTCGTCGCCGATCTCGAGCGCGATCCGGAAGATCTCCTTGTTGAGGTTGTCGATGAGGTCGTCCTGACGGACCAGGTCGCGCGCCATCTCGACGTCGCGGCCCTCGAACGCCCGCCTCGACTGCGAGAGCTGAACCCCGGCCTGCTTGCCCATCGTCACCACGTCCTTGACGATCCGCTCGTCGGCGGGCGGCTCGTGGCCGGTCAGCGGGATCAGCTTGGCGATGTTCACGCACTGGTCGCCCATCCGCTCGATCGCCTTCATCAGGTGCAGAAGGGCGGCGATCAGGCGCAGGTCGGTGGCCACCGGCGCCTGCGTGGCGAGCAGGGTGAGGATCGACTGATGGATCTCGAGGTAACGACCGTCGATTACGTCGTCCGAAGCGATCACCATCTCGGCAAGCTCGGTGTCGCGGCGCTCGACCGCCTCGACCGCGCGGGCAAGCTGGTCGGCGACCAGATCGATCCCCTCGAGGGCCCGGGACTCGAGCCTCTCGAGCTCCTCCTGGTACTGGAGGCGGACGGACCCCGGCATCAGCCGACCTTCCCGGTCACGTAGTCCTCGGTCCGCTGATCGGAGGGGTTGGTGAAGATCTTCTCCGTCACGTCGTACTCGACCAAACGACCCTGGCGGTGTTTCTCGTCGTCGTCCAGCTTCACGATCAAGAACGCGGTCATGTCGGAGACCCGCGCCGCCTGCTGCATGTTGTGGGTGACGATCACGATCGAGTAGTCCCGCTTTAGCTCCATCATCAGATCTTCGATCTTCCCGGTCGAGATCGGGTCGAGGGCCGAGCACGGCTCGTCCATCAGGATCACGTCCGGGTCGACCGCCAGGCAGCGGGCGATGCAGAGGCGCTGCTGCTGGCCGCCGGACATCCCGAACGCGTTGTGGTCGAGGCGGTCCTTGACCTCATCCCAGAGGGCGGCGCCGCGAAGGGCCTTCTCAACGGTCTCGTCCAGGTTGTCCTTCCATCCGAGGATCCGAGGCCCGAAGGCGATGTTGTCGTAGATCGACTTCGGGAACGGGTTCGGCTTCTGGAAGACCATCCCGATCCGCTTGCGGACCTCTACCGCGTCGACCTCGGGGGCATAGATGTCCTCACCGTGGTACAGGACCTGGCCGTCCACCGAGGCGGACGGGATCAGGTCGTTCATCCGGTTCAGGCAGCGGATCAGGGTGGACTTCCCACAGCCCGAGGGCCCGATCAGCGCGGTGATCGCGTTCTTGTACATCGGCATCGAGACGTCGGAGACCGCCGGCTTGCCGCCGTAGGAGACCGTGACACCCTCGAGGGCGAAGACCTTCTCGCGGCTCGCGTACGCCTCCTTGCTGTCGTCGCCGCCATGGGCCGCGGCGACCGTGCCCGCGAGGTCTACCCCGGGCACGCCCCTCGCTGTCCCTGCGTTCTCTGGATCGATCACAATTCCGCCTTCCAAGCTAATCACCTACCACTTCTTCTCGTACTTGTTGCGCAGCCAGATCGCGACTCCATTCATCGCCAGCAGGATCACCATCAGGACGATGATCCCCGCCGCCGCCAGCGACTTGTACTCCTCCTGGGGCTCGGAGATCCAGCTGAAGATCTGAATCGGGAGGGCCGTCACGTCGCTCAGGAAGCCGCTCGGTGCCGAGGTTGCGAAGGCCGCGGCGCCGATTACGATCAGCGGCGCGGTTTCGCCGATCGCCCGCGAGAGCGAGAGGATCGCGCCGGTTGCTATCCCGGGCAGCGAGGCCGGCAGGATCTGCTTCCAGATCGTCTGCCACTTGGTCGCCCCGAGCGCCATCGACCCCTCGCGGATCGACGGCGGCACGGCCCGGATCGCCTCGCGCCCGGCGACGATCAAGACCGGCAGCACTAGCAGGCCGAGCGTCAAGCCTCCGGCCAGCAAGACGTGGCCGAGCGAGAGCGGCCCGCGAACCAGGAAGGCAAGCCCGAGGACGCCGTAGACGATCGACGGGACCGCGGCGAGGTTCTGGATGTTGACCTCGATGAAGCGGTTGAACCAGCGGTCGCGGTCCGCGTACTCCTCCAGGTAGACGGCGGTCGCGACGCCCACCGGGATGATGAACGCGGCGCAGACCGCCATCAGCCACAGGGTCCCGGCGAGCGCCGGGCCGATCCCGGAGCTGGACGGGTCGATCCGCGACGGGGTGGCGGTCAGGAAGTCGAGGCTGAGCGAACCGATGCCCTCCTTGAACACCTGGACCAGAGAGGACGACGAGGACGAGCATTGAGACGCCGACGCACGCTGCCAGGCAGCCCTTGAACGCCAGCTCCCATAGGCGGGTCGAGCGACCGGACTCGAAGCGGGTGCGAACGGCGCCGGTGACGGCGGCGTCGACGGTGCTCATTCGTAGACCTCCCGGTACTTGCGCACGAACCGGATCGCCACCATGTTCATCAGCAGTGTGAGCACGAACAGCGTCAGGCCGAGGGCGAAGATCGACTGGTAGCCGATCGTCCCCGCAGGGTTGTCGCCCTTGGCGGTCGCGCCCATGAAGGCGGTGATCGTTGCGTGGGGCTCAAGCGGGTTGAGGCTCGAGCTCGGCGCGAGGCCGGCGGCGATCAGGACGATCATCGTCTCGCCGACACCGCGAGAGACGCCGAGCACGATCGACGCGACGATGCCGGAGATCGCTGCGGGAAAGACGACCTTCCTCGCAACCTGGCTCTTGGTTGCCCCCATTCCATATGCGCCCTCGCGCAGGCCCTGAGGAACGGCCGACATCGCGTCCTCGGAGATCGAAGCGATCGTCGGCACGATCATGAATCCCATGATCAGCCCGGCTGAGAGCGCGTTGAAGACCTGAACGTCGGCGTGGAGCAGGTCCTGGAGGATGGTCGGGGTGATGAAGGTCAGAGCGAAGTACCCGAAGACGATCGTCGGCACTCCCACCAGAACCTCCAGGATCGGCTTCACGACCCTGCGCGTCCGCGGGCTGGCGTACTCGGAGAGGAAGATCGCCGAGCCGAGCCCGACCGGGATCGCGACCAGGATCGCGATCCCGGTGACCAGGAAGGTCCCGAGCAGCAGCGGCCGGACGCCGAACTGGGGATCCTGGAACAGCGGCGACCACTCCGATTGGCTGAAGAAGTCCGTCCCCACGTCCTTGAAGAACGGGATCGACTCCTTTAGCAGGGCGACGACGATCAGGACCGTGGTCAGGACCGAGATCGCCGCGGCGAGGAAGAGGGCCACCCTGATTGCCTCTTCGCCCCAGCGGCGGCGGCGGACGCCGAGGGCTCTCGCCCCCGGCGTCCCACCTGCCGCATGAGTGCCGGCTTCCACCGTGTGCTCGTGTGTCGGCCGGCGGCCCCTCGAGGGGTCTTAGCCGAGCGCCTTCGTGACGTCCGCCTGGGCCTGCTGGCCCTGCTCGGATCGTCCATCGGCACAACGAGCGCCGAGGTGGCGATCTCGTCGTAGTTGTCGGCGACGTACTGCACGAACGCCGCAACCTCGGGACGCTGCAGCGCGTCGGTCGACGGGTACATGAACAGCGGACGCGAGAGCGGCGTGTACGAGCCGTCCTGGATCGTCTCGTTGCTCGGGGCCACGCAGCCCTTGCCGGCGTCGACCGAGACGAGGTTCAGCGTGTCCTGGTTCTGCTCGTAGTAGGAGAACCCGAAGTAGCCGAGCCCGTTCTCGTCGCCCGAGACGCCCTGGACCAGCACGTTGTCGTCCTCGGACGGCTGGTAGTCCTTGCGACTCAGGTCCTCCTCACCGTTGATCGCGTCGGTGAAGTAGTCGAACGTGCCCGAGTCGGTGCCCGGCCCGTACAGGCTGACCTCGGCGTCCGGGAGCGGATCGCCGGTGTCGGCGTCGTTACCGAGCTCGCTGTAGTTGGTGACCGAGTCGTCGGTCCACAGCTTCGCCAGCTGATCGGTCGTCAGGCAGCTGATCTCCAGCGCCGGGTTGGTGACGATCGAGATCCCGTCGTTGGCGACCTGGAAGTCGCTGTAGGAGACGCCGCCCTTCTTGCAGGCATCGACCTCTTCGGGCTCGATCGGCCGCGAGGCGTCGGAGATGTCGGTCTCGCCGGCACAGAACTTCTCGAAACCGCCGCTGGTGCCGGCCGCGCCGACGGTGATGTCGACATCCGGGTTGTCCTGATTGAACAGCTCGGCCGCGGCCTCGGTGAACGGCTGCACCGTCGACGAACCGTCGATGGTGATCTTGCCCGAGAGCCCGCTGGCGGTGTCACCGCCCGAGGAGGAGGTGCTGTCGTCGCTGCCGCATGCGGCAACCCCGACTGCGAGCACGGCGCTGGCGCCTGCGGCGAACAGCCACTGCTTAGAGATCACGTTGCTGGGTCTCCTTGTGAGTTGGGTTATCAGCGGAGGCTCTGCACACGTCGAGCTTCTCCTCCGGTGCGATTGAGAGCACACTCGCACCGCTTGCCCCCAAGCTTGTTACGCCGGAGTCGTGCCGGTGTGAAAAAGGTGTGAACGGGCGCTAGCCGAGCTGGGCGATGCGCGGCTCGCCGACCGCGTCGCCGACCACGGCGTCGCTCGCCGGCACGGGGGCGGCGGCGCCTCGGCGAGGCCGCCAACGGGCTCGGGCTCGAACCGGTAACCGACCCCGAAGTGCGTGTGGATGTACTCCCACCCCGGCGAGAGCCGCTGCAGCTTGGCGCGCAGCTTGCGGACGAAGACGTCGACCGAGCGGTCGCCGTGGGCCATCGCATAGCCCCAGACGCGCTGGTAGATCTCCTCGCGCTCGATCACCCGACCGGAGGCATCGGCGAGCACCTGCATGAGCTCGAATTCGCGCCTGGTCAGCTCGAGGCTGGTGCCGGAGACGAAGGCCTGGAACTGGTCGCCGCGGATCTCGATCTCGCCGGCGACCACGGGGCCCTGCTCTTCGCGGGCACGACCGCGGCGGCGGCGGCGGATGACCGCCTCGATCCGGGCCATCACCTCCTCGGGGTGCGACGGCTTGGCGACCCAGTCGTCGGCGCCGAGCCGCAGGCCGCGCACCCGCTGCGCGACCGTCGCGCCCTGCGTGCAGACGACCACGCCGAGGTCGGGGAGCATCCCGCAGACCCGCTCCAGGAACTCCCAGCCGAGCGGGCCGAGGACGGAGAGGTCGACGACCAGCGCGTTGAGCTTCATCGCGACCAGTTCCTCGGGCGGAATGCCCGCGGAGTCGACGCGGTACTCCCAGCCGGCAGCGTCGAAGCGCCGCGTGAGCACCTTGAGGAAGCCGCTGTCGTTGTCGATTACCGCGAGTCGCACTGTCCCATGCCGTGAGGTCATGCCCCGAGCCTCTCTCTGAATGCCTGCATGGTAGACCGCGATGCTGGCGGCAACCGCCGTTCACAGGACTTTTACACGCAAATTCTCGGCTTCTTCACGTCCTCCACGCACCGCCCCACAACACTGCGGGCACGCGAGAACCTCTCTCTCGTGCAGCGCGCGGCTCATTCCCTGCCCCGAGCCGCGCGCTTCTTTTTTCAGGTGGCGCTGGTGGCGCCGGTCGCGACCAGGCCGAGGACGATCACCCCGAGCGCGATCCGGTAGAGGATGAAGATCGAGAAGTTGTGGCCGGCGACGTAGCGCAGCAGCCAGGCAACCGTGGCGTAGGCGACCACGAAGCTGACCGCGGTCGCGACCAGGGTCGGGCCCCAGCCGATTCCGGCGGAGATGTCGGATGCCTTCGTCGCCGCCTCGAACAGCCCCGCAGCGGTCAGCGCCGGGATCGCGAGGAAGAACGACATCCGGGTGACGGTGGTGCGGTCGAGTCCGCGGAAGAGGCCGGCGGCGATCGTCGCCCCGGAGCGCGAGACGCCGGGGATCAGGGCGATGCACTGCGTCAGCCCCATGACCAGCCCGTCGCGGGTGTCGAAGTCGTCCTCGTGGCGACGCTGGGTCGCCGACTGGTCGGCCGCGTACATGACGAAGCTCCACAGGATCAGCGCCGTGCCGACCACCCAGAGGCTGCGGATGTCGCCCTCGATCTGATGTCTGAAGATCAGCGCCACGACCGCGATCGGGATCGAGCCGATCGCGACCGCGAGGCCGTAGCGGAAGTCGCGCTCGGCCCGCCTGCGCGAGTCGACCAGGCCGGCCGCGAGCGAGGTGAGGATCCCCCAGATGTCCTCCCAGAAGTAGATGACCACGGCGGCGACGGCGCCGATCTGGATGATCGCCGTGAACGCGGTGACGTCGGCGTCGTCGATGTTGAAGCCCATCAGCTTCTCGGCCACGGTCAGGTGGCCGGTGCTCGAGATCGGCAGGAACTCGGTCACGCCCTCGATCACGCCGAGCAGGATCGCCTCGATGATCGACATCGGCGCGGGAGGTTAGACGCGCGCGTGGCAAGCTGAAGGCGACCTGAACGGATCAGCCGGCCTGGTCGCCCTGGGCGAGCTCCGAGTCGTCGGCCCCCTTGATCCCGTCGTCGCTCGAGATTCCGGTCAGCGAGAGCTTGCGGGTGTCCTCGTCGATCAACCCGCTGGCGTCGACAACATCGCCCGGTGTCAGGTCGGAGAGGTCGAGGCCCGCGTCGGCCTCGACGGTGAAGGTCAGATCGGCGCCGGACTCGCGCAGGTCGTCGGCGGAGAGCAGCAGGTCGCCGTCCGCGCAGACCCCCTGAACGATGCCCTCGAAGTCGCTGTAGCCGAGGAAGCCGATGTCGACCTCGTGCGAGACCTCGGTCAGGATCGTCGTCGGGGCCTGGGGCGGGTCGGACGGCACGCCGCAGTCCTCGGCCCTGAGAGCCGCGGATGACGATCGGGGCCGGAGGTGTCGGAACAGCGGTGTCGGCGTCGGTGGCGGCTCGGGCACCGGCGGGCCCTCGACCGTCCCCGACTCCGGCGGGGCGTCGCCGAGCTTGGCGCTGACCGTGACCTCGGTCCCGACCTCCGGGGGCGCCGGGGGCGTCTCGGCGTCGGCGGGCGCGTGGACGAACACCGAGGCGCCCTTGCGCGAGACCGTGTAGTCGCCGGTCGCCGGGTCCGCGTAGGTGACCAGCCCCTGGAACTTCGCCTTCTTCGCCGAGCCGTGCGCGCTCTCCTTGCCGTCCTCGGCGTAGGTGCCGTTGGCGAGCGCGCGAACCGCCACCTCGAGCTTGGTCCCCGGCTCGGGCAGCTTCTTCGCGTGCACGGCGTTCATCTGGCCCTTGGCGGTCGTCACCACATAGCTGGCGGCGGCCTGGTTGACGTGGATCACGGTGCCCTTGAACGAGAGCTCCTCCTCGGTGTCGGGCGGCGGCGTCTCCTCGGTGGTGTCGGGCGGCGGCGCCGGGGGCGCCTCCTCGGTGGCCGGTGGCGGCGCCGTCGGCGGTGGCGGCGCGGTGGTCACCGCGGGCGTGATCGAGGGCGCCGATCCACCGGCGGGCGACGGCGGAGCGGGCGTGTTGTCGACCGGACTGCCGAGCGCCGGCGCGCCGTCATCGCCGCCGGCGCCCGAATCGCCGCCGGAATCGGTCGTGTCCTCCCCCCCGACGACCTGGACCACCTGCGGCAGCGCGCCGATCGTCGACCCGATCCCGGGCCCCATCGCGACGCCGATGAACAGCCCCATGGCGACCGCGGTCGCGGCCAACGGCACCGTCCAGCGGCGGTCGGTGACCGGTAGCGCCGCCCAGTTGAGCTGGGTCCAGTCGGTTAGCAGCGAGCGTGCGGAGGCGACCTGGGCGCGGGTCGGCAGCAGGCCCAGCAGCTGCTTCAAGTCGCTGTGACCGCCGATCGGCACCTCGGGGGCGGCGGCCGATGTCGGTGCGGATGGCGGTGACGCGGACGTGTCCGGGGCCGGTGTCGGCGCGGGTGGCGGTGACGCCGACGTGTCCGGGGCCGGCGGCGGGGCTGCCGCCGGCGACGCCAGCGTCACCCTGGCGACCAGGTCGTTGCCGCACTGGCCGCAGTAGACCGCGCCGCGCGGATACAGGGCTCCGCACGACGGGCACTCACCCGCGGCGCCCGCCTGCTCCAGGCGCAGCATTCGGTCGATCGCGCCGAGCTCGGCGTCGACCTGCTGAAGCCGTGCCGCCTGGCGGACCAAGAGATCGAGCCGGAAATGGTCGCGTACGGCCATCTCGTAGGTGAGTCCGCCGAGGTCCCAGTGCAGCCTCGCCATCTCGTGGGCGAGCTGCTCGCGGCGGCGCAGCAGCTCGGCGTTGCCGACCGCCGGCGGCTGGGCTGCCGGAGCCTGACCGCCGGGCGCGGGCCGCGGGGAGGAGATGCCGGCCGCGGCCGCGCCGCGCGCGGTCGTTCCCGCCCGATTTCGGGGCCGCGGCTGGAAATACGGCCGCATCCGCTCCCGAAACGAGGGGTCGCTCAACGGATCACCTCCGCGTCGGTGCCCCCGCCGGGCTCGACGTTGGGGTCGTCGGGCGGGGCCTCGCCCGGGGTCGCGACGGTGTCGGGGATGTTGTTGAGCTGCTCCTGGTAAGCGTCGCCGGTGGTGTTCTGGAGCGCCTCGAGGTCTTGCGTCGACGCCTCCACCGTGTCACCGGCGCGCCGCCACCGCCGCCACCGCCGCCGTTACCGCTCAGCAGCGCCCCGCCGCCGCCGCCGGAGCTGTCAGCGCCGGTCGCCTTGTCGGCCGAGACCTCGACCACCTGCGCGTCCGGGAAGCCCGAGCCGAGCGCCTTAAGCGCCTTGTCGGCGTCGGCCTTGGTGTCGTAGACACCCGAGTAGACGATGTAGCTGCCGGCCGGCAGGCTCGGATACAGGTCGGAGTCGAGCACCCCGAGGTCCTTGGCGCCCTGGCCGGTGAGGTCCTTCTCGGTCGCGTCGACGTCGGCCGCGGTGGTCCCGTCCTTGGGCAGAGTGCCGAGCTCGACCGTCCAGCCGTCCTTACCGTCGGGCCACTCGCTGACCACCTTCGTGTCGGCGACGGTCGCAGCGCCGCCGCCGCCCGACCCGGCGGTCGCCGCGGTCCCCTCGCCGACCTGAACCACGGGCGCCGGGGCGGCGGCGTTGTCGTCGCCGCCCCGCCCGAGCAGCACCCCGAGCAGCAGCATCGTCCCGAGCAGCGCCACGCCGATCACCGCGCCGATCGGCGAAGGCTCGTTGCCGCGGGCGGCGGCCGCCTGAGGCGGCGGCGTTCCGGCGCCGTCGGCCGCGGCCTCGGCGGGCGTCGAGCCGGGCAGGTACTGCTCGAACGGCAGCCGGGCGTCACCGCGCCGCGTCCCGCACTCGAGGCAGTAGCGCTGGTCGACGTCGAGCGGCGTCGCGCACACGGCGCACACGTCGCCAGTTTCGCCGAGTCGTTCGGCGGTGGGCTCGAGGGTCGCTGAGGACATCTTCTACTCCTTCAGGAACGTCGGGGTGACGCTGACCTGTATCTCAGCGCCCGCGGGGTCTCCAGCTGTGAAAAAGATGTGATAGTCGTCGGGCTTGCGCGCGTCGGCCTTCAGCTTGTCGATCGCGCCGCGGCCCGCCGCGACCACCTCGTCGCCCTTGGTGGCGATCGCGTACACGTAGACCGCCTTCAGGTCCTCGCCGCTCTCGTTGGAGACCTGGCCGGTCGCCTCGTCGATCTTCGAGATCGGATCGTGAACCAGCTTCGCGTCGGTGACCGAGACCTCGGGGATCTCGGGGAACGGCTCCGGGGCGTCGCCGACCTGGACCTTGACCTTGGCCGGCGTCCCCTGGGGGGCGAAGATCTGGTCGTGGACCCACCAGACGTCGGCGCCGGGGCCGATCACCGGAACGCCGGTCAGGGTCGGGTCGGTGCCGGCGGCGTTGTTCTTGAACAGGGTCTTGCCCTTCGCGTCGGTGACGGTCGAGCTGGATCGGGACGTTGATCAACCCCGTCTGCGACTCGTTCTGCAGGCGCACGGCGACGGTCGAGGTGTCGTCGCCGGGCAGCACGGTCGCCGACAGCACCTTGACCTCGGTGGACTCGTGGGTGATCGAGATGTCCTCCTGGTTGAGCAGCTTGTCGCCGTGCTTGCCGAGCTCGGCGCTCTTCGCCTGCGTCGACTGGCAGCCTGCCAGCGGCGCCGCGGCGAGGGCCGCCAGCGCCAGCGCGATCAGGGTGCGAACGATCAACCGAACTCCCCGCTGACGTAGTCGCGCGTCCGCGCCGCGCGCGGGGAGCCGAACACCTGTCCCGCGGGGCCGTACTCGATCAGGTCGCCGAGGTACATGAACCCGACCTGGTCGGCGATCCGCTGCGCCTGCTGGAGGTTGTGGGTGACGATCACGATCGCGACGTCGCCGCGCAGGTTGGTGACCGTCTCCTCGATCACCGCGGTCGAGATCGGGTCGAGCGCCGAGCAGGGTTCGTCGAGCAGCAGAACCTCGGGCCGGACCGCCAGCGAGCGGGCGATGCAGAGGCGCTGCTGCTGCCCGCCCGAGAGCGCCAGCGCCGGGTGGTTGAGGTTGTCCTTGACCTCCTCCAGCAGTCCGGCGCGCTCGAGCGACTCGAGCACGACCGGCTCCAGCTGGCGCCGCGAGGGTCGCTTCGAGCCGCGCGCCCGCAGCCCGTAGGCGACGTTGTCGAAGATGCTCATCGGGAACGGGTTGGGCTGCTGGAACAGCATCCCGACCCGGCGCCGCAGCCGGGTGACGTCGAGCAGGTCGACGTCGGAGCCGTCGAGCAGGATCCGCCCCCGCCGGGTCGCCGACTCGGTCAGGTCGACAAGCCGGTTGAGCGAGCGCAGCAGGGTGGTCTTACCGCAGCCCGAGGGCCCGATCAGCGCCAGCACCTCGCCCTGGCGGACCGGCAGGTCGACCGCGTTGACCGCGGTCTTCTGCCCGTAGGCGATCGAGAGCTGCTCGGTCCGCATCCGCTCGATCGCCTGGTAGGCGCCGCGCAGCGCCGGCGCCTGGCGGGATGGAGCCAAGGGCGCCGGCGGCGCCGTGTCCCGGGCCGCGTGCCCGTTCTCCGGCGCGATCGTCGGCTGAACCAGGGTCGGCGGATCGTCGAGCACGATCCGCCGCACCGGCGGCGCCTGGCGCGGGTCGCGGGTCTCGTCGCTCATCGTCTGCTCCACTCCTCGGTCAATCGGTCAGGCCGCTGGTCGCCAGCGCCTCGTTCACGGTCCTGGTGCCGGTGCGCCGGGCGATCAGCTCGACCACCCCGTTGAGCGCGATCACGATCAACAGGAGCACGAAGGCCGCCGCGTAGGCCTTCTGCGGCGCGTTGCCCTCGCCGGCCGGCGAGTTGTTGAACACGTAGCTGGTCAGGGTGCTGCCGGTGCCCCGCAGGTCGCCGATCACCGGGGTCTCGCCGACCCCCTGCAGCTGCAGCGAGGCGCCGAGCAGGATGACGACGATCGCGGTGTCGCCGATGATCCTGCCCATGCCGAGGGTGATCCCGGTCGCGATCCCCGGCCGTGACGCCGGTAGCAGGATCCGCCGGATCGTCGAGGCCCGGTCCTTGCCCAGCGAGTAGGACGCCTCGCGCACGTGCTGGGGGATCGACTTCAGCGCCTCGCGGGTGGCGCCGATGACCAGCGGCAGCGCGATCAGCGACATCATCGCTCCGGCGGCGAAGAAGGAGCGCCCGAAGGTCGCGTTGCCCTCGGCCGTGAACGAGAGGAAGCCGAAGACGCTCTGCTGGAAGATCAGCAGGCCGAAGATCGCGAGCACGATGCTGGGCGTCCCGGCGACGATCTCGACCCCGGACTCGACCGCGCGCGCGAGCGCCGTCGGGCGCCCGTACTCGGTCAGCCAGACCGCGACCCCGATCCCGACCGGCGCTGCGATCACGGTCCCGAGGACGGTGAGGATGACGGTGCCGATCAGCGGGTCGAGGAAGCCGCCGGTCTTCGACTGGTCGAGGCCGGGAACCGGGTGGGTGGTGAGCAGCTCCGGGCGCAGGTACTGGATCCCGCGCACGGCCATGTAGACGACGATCGCGCCGGCGATCAGGCAGAGCGAAATCCCGGCGACCCACGCGCCGACCACGGCGAGCTTGTCGAGCCGGCTCCAGGACGGGCCCTCCTCGAGGTCGCGGTCATTCGCGGTCGCACTCATCGGGCCTGGACCGTGTAGCGGCGCAGCTTGTTGCGCACGAACCAGCCGATGAACGAGAGCATCGCGCTCGAGAACAGCAGGATCGCCGCGAACGCGTAGAGCGTCTGGCCGAACGGCTTCACCGAGAGCCCCTCGGCGTTGTCGACGATCGTCGAGGCGAGCGGCCGCGCCGGCTCGAGGAAGAAGGTGAAGCCGTCGAGCGGGTTGGGGGCAAAGCCGACCGAGCCGGCGACCATCGCCAGCATGATCGCCTCGCCCAGCGCCCGGGCCGCGGCAAGCACCCCGGCGGCGACGATCGCCGGTCGGGCGGCGCGGATGCTGACCGTCCATAGCGCCCGGGCGCGGTTGACGCCGAGCGCCGCCGCCCCCTCCACCCAGCTGGTCGGCACCGCGCGCAGCGCATCGACCACGATCGCGATCATGATCGGGGTGATCATCACCGTCAGGATCAGGATCCCGACCGCGATGCTGGTGCCGTCCAGCTGGATCACGTACTGGACCGACTCCTTCTGGGCGTCGGTGATGATGTGGTTGCCGACGAACGGGACCAGGACGAGGATCCCGATCAGGCCGTAGACGACCGACGGCACCGCCGCGAGCAGGCGGACGACCGGCTCGAGGATGCGCCGCAGTCCGTTGGGGGCGAACTCGACGATGAAGGTGGCCGTTAGGAGCGCGAGCGCGCCGCCGATCAGGACCGAGACGCCGGTGATCAGGAAGGTGGCGTAGATCAGCGGCCAGGCGTGAAGCGTGTACTCGTACGCGTCGGGGTTGGCCGGCGAGTTGAAGATGTCGGTGAGCTGCTGGTCGACGCTGCCGCCGCCGCCGAACCAGGCGAGCCCGTTGTGGGCGAACGACGGCCACGCCTTCGCGAAAACGAAGACGATCATCCCCGCGATCAGCAGCAGGATCGTTGAAGCCAGCGCGCCGAGCAGAAGCTCGGCGCGCTGGTCAACTCGGTCGCGTCCCAGTTCGCGACCCAGATCCGCTGGGACCGGTGGGGCCGCTAGCTCAGCGGAACCCATTCGGTGGCGACGATCTTCGCCGCCTTCTTGCTGGTCTGGATCCAGTGGATGAACTTGGCCGTCCGGCCCTTGGGATCACCCTTGGTGACCATGTAGAAATTGCGCAGCCCGAGGTACGTCCCGGACTTCGCGTTCTCCAGGGTGCAGGCAACGCCCTTGTACGGGTTGGCGCTGGTGCCGCTCGTGAACGCGAGCGAGACGTAGCCGACCGCGTTCGGGTTCGACTGCACCGCCTGCTGGACGAGCCCGTTCGACGCCTTCGCGCTGGCGCCGCTGAACACCGAGGTCGAGCCCAGGAAGATCTTCTGGAACGCATCCTGGGTGCCCGATGCGGGCGTGCGGACGATCACGTCGATCGTGCTGCTCGCCGATGAGCCGGGGATTCCCGACCAGTTCCGGACGCTGCCGCCGAACATCGCCTTGACGGTGGCCTCGCTCAGGTCCGGAAGCGGGTTCGAGTTGTTGGTGATCACGCAGATCGCGTCCTTGGCGATCTTGTTGAACACCAGCCCGCCCGGATCGGTCGGCTTCGGATCGCGCGACGAGTTGCCGATCGTCACCGCACCCGCGGCGACGTCGGAGATGCCGACGTCCGAACCTCCCTGCAGCAGCCGGAACTGCACGCAGCCGTGGCACTTCTTCACGTACTTGGAGGCGAGCTTGGCGGCGAGCGGGGCGACCGAGGTCGAGCCGCTCATCGTGATCGTCTGCTTGTTGGCGGCGCCGGCGACCGTCGCCGTCGTCCCCCCTGCCAGCGGCGCAGCGACCGCGAGCGCGGCGAACGTCGCCGAGAACGCGGCGAGCCGCTTCTTCTTCCTTGCCTTCACCTTCGTCCCTCCTGTTGGGTTATGCATCCGCTCAGCTCCTCGACTTCTCGGGCTTCGGGCAGCCGAGGCCGCGATCCAGGTGGTACGGCTGCGAGCTGATCACGAACGTCTTGCCGGCCGCCGTCACCTCCTGGGTGGTCACGGTCAGGTAGCCCTCAAGCGTCTTCTGCTTCTTCGTCTTCTGCTTCTTCGTTTGCGCGCAGTACGGCTTCACGGTCTCGACGTCTCCCTTGACGGTGTTGCCGAGCGCGACCTTGCCGGTGCAGGCGGTGCTAGTCGAGGTGGCGCTGGGACAACTCGAGCTCTGGGCGGTGCAGCCGATCCCGCTGCCGGGGAACGGGCCCTCGCACGACACCAGCTCGCCCGAGGCCTCTCCGCTCGGTAGGAACGGCAGCACCTCGGGATCGAACAGCCCGATCTGCTTGTTGAACGTGATCGAGTAGGCGAGGACGTCCTTGTCGCACATGAAGCTGTACTCGACAGCCGTCTTCGAGTCGGGTGTCTTCGAGCTTGGCGCCAGCGATCCGGCGCAGTTCGCCTTCGACGCCGATGCCGTCCCGGCCGCTCCGAAGACCGCCACGGCGACGGCGATCAGGGCCGGGATCACGAAAACGCTCGAACGTCGCGGCATGCGCCGCCCTCGTTCAGTCGGTGAGATCAATTGGAAGAGCTCCTTGAGTGAGAGTGGTGGCCCCGCGCATCCTGCGGGGTCGGCGTCAGTCTCGGGCCGCGCGGGCGGCCGGATGTTGCGATCCGGTAGCGGACCTGTTGCCGATCTGTGAACGGGCTCGGGGCGATACAGTTCGCCCCGACGTGACTCGCGCTCGACGCATCACCGTCCTCGCCGCCGCGACGCTCGGCTGCCTGCTGCTCGCCGCACCCGCGGCGATGGCCGCCGACGGCGTCGGCCTCTACGGGCGCACCGACGACAAGGTGGTCACCTACTTCGCCTTCGCGTTGATGGCGTTCTTCGCGATCTTCGTCACCGTCGCGACGCTGATCCAGTCGCGGCTCGAGAGCCGCAAGGACCGCGCCCGCGAAGAGCTCGAGCGCCTCCGAAGGCCCTGAATTACTCGCGCCACGTCCTCGGCTTCGCCTCCGGGCGTGCGCGCTAGACGGCTTATGAGCAAGGTGTCATACGAACGCAGCGGTGCCGCCGCGGTGCTGACGATCACCCGGCCGGAGCGGCGAAACGCGGTCGACGACGAGACCGCCGCCGAGCTGCTCGACGGCTTCCACCGTTTCGAGGCCGACGACGAGGCGCGGGTCCTGGTACTGACCGGTTCCGGGCCCGAGGCATTCTGCGCCGGCGCCGACCTGAAGGCGTTCGCCGCCAAGACCCAGGCGTTCATCGGCGAGCATCCCGACGGCGGCACCCAGGAGCAGCGCTCGGCGGCGATCGACTCGTGGCTCGACCACAAGCCCGACGGCCCGCTCGGCTTCACCCGCCTGCGGGCCTCGAAGCCGACGGTCGCCGCGATCTCCGGCTGGTGCCTTGCGGGCGGGCTCGAGCTGGCCCTGTGGTGCGACCTGCGGGTCGCGACCGAGTCCGCCCGGCTCGGGTTCACCGAACGGCGCTTCGGGGTGCCGCTGATCGACGGCGGCACTCAGCGATTGCCGCGGATCGTCGGCATCGGCCGGGCGCTGGAAATGATCCTCACCGGCCGCGTGATCGAGGCCCGCGAGGCGCTCGACTGGGGCATGGTCACCGAGGTCGTCGCCGACGGCGCCCACCTCGACCGGGCGCTGGAGATCGCCGAGGGGCTCGCGCGCTTCCCGCAGCAGACGATGCTCTCGGACCGCCGTGCAGCGCTCGAGGGGATCGGCATGCCGTTCGAGGACGGGCTCGCGCTCGAGGCGAAGCTTGGCCGCGATTCGGTGATCACCGGCGCCACGGGAGCGGCGCGGTTCGCCGCCGGCGAGGGCCGCGGCGCGTCCGGCGCCGGCGTCTAGGCGCCCGCGATGGCCGGATAGGCTCGCGCGGATGGAAGCCCGTGTCGCGACCGAGCGCGACCTGGAGCCGGTGACCCAGGTCCTGACCGGGGCCTTCGAGACCGATCCGCTGTGGAGCTGGGCCTTCCCGAGCCGCGACGACCTCGAAACCTGGTGGCGGTTCAACGTCCGCAGCGCGCTCCGCTTTCCGTGGGTATGGATCCTGGGCGACTTTGCGGCCGTCTCGATCTGGATTCCGCCCGGCGCGTCCGAGCTCACCGCCGACGAGGAGGCGCAGGTCGAACCGCTGCTCACCGAGCTGATCGGCTCCCGCGCGCCCCAGGTGATCGAACTCCTCGAGCGGTTCGATTCGTCGCATCCCGAGCGACCGCCGCACTACTACCTGAGCCTGCTCGGAACCGATCCCTCCCGCCGCGGCCACGGTCACGGGATGGCGCTGCTGGAGCACAACCTGGCAACGATCGACGCCCAGGGGTTGCCCGCCTACCTCGAGTCGAGCAACGCGTCGAACGATCCACGCTACGAACGGCGCGGCTTTCGCCGACACGGCGAGTTCGCCCGGCCCGACGGGCAACTCACCGTCGCGACGATGTGGCGAGAGCCCGGCGGTTGAAGGGACCGGCTAGTTGTCGGTGCCGATCCGGAACCCGGTCAGCAACCGCTTCTCGGACTCGCCCTGGACCTCGGCGACGACCTCGACGTGGTCGGCGAGCGGCGTACCGCGGAGCTTGGTCGCCAGCAGATCATCAACCTGGAAGATGCCGGCGGAGTTGTTCATCGTGATCTCGATCCGCACCGCGCGCTCGGCCCCGGCCGAGATCTCGACCCGGTCGATCGCCGCGGCCGAGATCGCGTGGATCCCCATCTCTCCCGACGAGACCGGCAGGCGGCTGCGGCCCTGGGCCATGTCGAGCGCGTCGGCAACCCGGACCACCCCGGCCTCGACCGTGTAGGGCTCGCCGCGGCGGCGGTGGCCGATGATCGCGTGCAGCGACTCGGCGATCACCACGGTCCGCTCGGCGGGGTCCTTGTACACCGGCTCCAGCACCTCGCGCAGCTTGCGCTCGGCCAGAAACAGGCTGTAGGCCTCGTGGTCGGCGCGGTGGATCGACATGCCGACGTCGTGCAACAGCGATCCGGCGGCGACGACGACCTCGGCATCGCGGTTCTTCATCGCGTGGTCGGTGACCATCGCCGGCTCGACCCCGCCCTTGACCAGCAGCCGCAGCAGCCGCAGCGCGATGTTCAACACCACCCGCATGTGGACCCAGGAGTGGTCCGACATCCCGAGCCGCTCCGATTGCACCTGGGCCATGTGCCACCAGGCGCGCACCTCGGGATCGCCGTTGAGGCCCTCCAGCAGGGCCTCGAGCCGGCGGTTGCCGCGGGTCGGCGCCCCGACCCGGGCCGCGGCGGTCGCGTCGGCGGGACTGCGTCCGCGCTCGCCGGGGCCCTCGGCTGCGACCTCCTCGACCTCGTCCTCGCCGGCCTTCGCCATTTCGCCATCCTCGCACGCGCCGATGAGGGACCCGCGATCAGGGACGGCCGGACCGCCGCGAGGCGCGGCATTTGCGCGCGCCGCGCTGCTCGGCAACCCGTCGGACGGCTTCGGCGGGAAGACGCTCGGGTTCGCGTTCGCCGCGCTACGGGCGCGAGGTGGACGCTCGGCGATCCGGCGCCGGTCGACCCCGACGCCGGGCGGCTGGTCGAGGCCACGGTCGCGAGGTTTCGGCGTCGGTGCGCGGACGTCGGCGACCTCGACTTCGCCCTGCGCACCGAGATTCCACGCGAGGTCGGCCTCGGCGGCTCGAGCGCGATCGTGGTCGCGACCCTGCGCGCGCTCTGCGAGCTCAGCGGCGTCGAGCTCGACCCCGACGCCGCAGCGCAGATCGCGCTCGCTGTCGAGCACGACGACCTCGGGATCGCGGCCGGACCGCAGGACCGCCTGATCCAGGCTCACGAGGGACTGCTCTACATGGACTTCTCCGCGCCCGACGGGAGGTGGCGCTGCGAGCATCTCGACCCCGCCGGCCAGCCGCCGTTTTTCCGCCCGACGACGCGGCTAGCTTCGCGGCGTGGCGATCGAGCGGGCGGTGGACCGCAGATGCCCCGAGACGGGGCTGGCCGTGCCCGAGTGCAGTTGCAAACGCTGCCTGGAGTTGATGCTGCGCGAGTTCTCGCCCGAGATCGTCGGCGAGGTCAGGGTGACCCGCAACGACCCGGACGCCAGGCCCCCGGCCGGCGGACACCGCGAAGCGGCCTAGCCACACCCCCGCGCGGGGGATACGATCGCGCCCGATGCCGTCCTCCGGACAGCTCTCGGTCGAGCGCCGCGACCAGGTCGCCCTGGTCACCCTCTGCCGGCCGGAGAAGCGCAACGCGCTCTCGATCGAGCTGCGGACCGAGCTCGCCGAGGCCTTCAACGAGCTGTCGACCGACGAGGAGGTCGGCTGCGTGGTGCTCACCGGCCAGGGCAGCGCCTTCTGCTCGGGGATGGACACGAGCCAGTTCGGCGGCGACCTCGCCAACCGCGAGCGCCTGGTCGAGACCAGCACGATCGCCTTCCAGGCGGTCGGCGACTGCGTCCGGCCGGTGGTCGCCGCGGTCAACGGGCCGGCGCTCGCCGGCGGCTTCGCGCTCTCGTTGCTCTGCGACCTGCGCGTCGCCTCGCGCCAGGCGCAGTTCGGATACCCCGAGCTGCCTCGCGGGATCCCGCCCAGCTACGCGGCCGCCCGCGCGACCCTGCCGGCAACCGTGGCCAAGGAGCTTTGTCTGACCGGCCGGGTGGTCGACGCCGGCGAGGCCCAGCGGCTCGGGATCGTGCGGGAGGTGGCTCAGGGCGACGTGGTCGAGCGCGCGCTCTCGCTGGCCGAGCGGATCGCCGCCCTGCCGCGCCAGGCGATCCTCGAGACCAAGCGCAAGACGCTGCTCGAGCGCCACCACCTGTGGGGCTTCTTGTTCGAGGAGGAGGAGCGAGTCTTCAGGCGCGCCCTGCTCGGCGAGACCGCGCCGGCCAGCGCCTGATCCGAGCTCCGTCAGGCGATCGGCGAGACCGCGGCGAGGATGTGCGGCCAGACGTAGACCTCCCAGGTCGCCGCGGCGACCAGGGTCGGGATCGCGATCGCGACGGTGGCGAAGGTCGCGGCGAGCAGGTCCTGCCAGTCCTGGCGGCGGCTGGCGATCACCCACGCGGCCAGCGGCAGGAACAGCGCCACCAGTTCGGGGATCGCGTGCGGGAGGATGGTCAGCACCAGCGTCCCGGTCGAGATCCCGAGCTGGCCTGAGAGCTGGGCACCGGTCAACCCGAGCGCGTAGGCCTGGGTGAGCAACGAGAAGCAGGTCACCAGGCCGACCCAGGCGAAGGCGATCGGGCGCGCCTTTTCGTGCACGACGCGCGAGAGGCCGCTGCGCTGCTTCGCCGAGATCACCAGCGAGCTGCCGGCGATGAAGCCGGCGACGCAGGCGAACGCGTGCAGCGCGAGGACCAGCGAGTTGCGAAACAGGATCGGCAGCAGGTCGGTGAACTTCGCCGGCTCGGTCAGCCCGGGCAGGTCGAGCCGGGTCGGGTCGGCGAGCGAGAGCGAGGCGACCACCCAGACCGCGGTCAGCAGGATCGAGGCGACGATCAGCGCCCCGCCCACCCAGACCCGCAGCACCGGCCACGGGTCGGCGTTCCAGCGCTCCAGGGCGCCACGCGTATCGCGCAGGCCCTGGACGAGGACGAAGTCGTTGACGCTCACCCCAGGTAGATCGGCACCCGGGGTGAGCGTCTCAAGCGCGGCGCCCGCGCTACTGGCCGCAGACCGGCCAGGGGCTGGAGCCCGAGCGGGCGTACAGCAGCGACGCGCGGTAGCTCTGCTCCTCGGGCGAGGCGTCGGCGGGACTGCCCTTGCCGCCGACCGAGGCCCAGGTGCCGAGGTCGAACTGATAGAGCCCGTAGTAGGTGCCGGAGCTGTCAACCACGGTCGGGTCGCCGCCCGACTCGCAGGCCGCGATCGCGTCCAGGGTCGACTGCGAGACGCCGCCGGCGAGCCCGAAGTCCGGGTGGCTGGCGATCTTCGGCGCCTTCTCGGCCAGGCGGACGCCCTTGGCGCCGAGGGCGCGGTAGTGGGCCGTCACCTGGTGCGCGTGGATCGAGCGCTCGAAGCGATCGGCGGGCTTGTAGATCAGCTGCAGCTGCGACTGCTCGGCGGTCGCCGCCGTGGCGCCGAGGCCGAGTACGAGCGCGCACGAAACGAGAACAAGCCTGAACTTGCGTGACACGGACGTTCACCTCCGTCTGGATGCGCCCGGTCGGCGTACGTCGCCTCGAAGTACTTCGGGGTGGTTTGGCCGGGCGGCTTCGCGGCCGGAGCGGGCGGATACGCTCAAGCTCCGGGTCGAATCCGTGGACTGGGCAGGTTGCCAGCCGAACCCGTGTTCGTGTGTGACACCGGTCACAGTTGCAAGCAAACGCTCACAATGCCTGAACAACCCCTGCTGAGACTGATCAAGGCGAGCTTCCCCGAGCGCCCCGCCTACGGCACGAGCGTGTCCGAGGCGATCCTGACCCGGGTCGCGGCGGGGGAGATCGGCGCCACGTTCCGCCTCCACCGCCCCGCCCGCGAGCTCGCCTTCTCGAAGCAGGACCGCGCCGCGCCGGGGTTCGCCCGCGCGGTCGCCGCAGCCCGCGAGGCCGGCTTCGAGCCGGTCGTCCGGCTCGCCGGCGGGCGCGCCGCCGCCTTTCACGAGGGCACGCTCGCCTTCGCCTGGGCGACGCCGGCCGAGCGCCCGGTCGCCGAGACCCACCAGCGCTTCGAACTGCTCGCCGGGATCGTCGCCGAGGCGCTGCGGCGGCTCGGCGTCGACGCTCGCGTCGGCGAGGTCCCGGGCGAGTACTGCCCGGGGGCCTGGAGCGTCAACGCCCGCGGTCGCACGAAGCTGGCCGGGATCGGCCAGCGGCTGATCAGTGGCGGCGCCCACGCCGGCGGCGTGCTGGTCGTCGAGGGCTCGGGCCTATTGCGCCAGGCGCTTGTCCCGGTGTACGAGGCGCTCGACCTGGCTTGGGACCCCGAGACGGTCGGCAGCGTCGCCGACGAGCTGCCGACGACGACCCTGGACGACGCAGAGGCGGCGATCATCGCCGGGCTCGAGAGTCATTTCGAGCTCGCCGACGCCGAGCTCGACCGCGCCACGCTGCAGCTCGCCGGTCAGCTCGAGGCGGGCCACATCGCGCTCGCGGATGCCCAGGGCCGGTAGGTTCTCGCCGATGCGGATCCTCGCCTTCTCCGACCTTCACCGCGACCTCGCCGGCGCCGCGCGCCTGGTCGAGATGTCGGCGGACGCGGACCTCGTCATCGGCGCCGGCGACTTCGCCTCGATCCACGAGGGACTCGAGCCGACGATCGAGGCGCTGGCGGCGATCGACGTCCCGACCGTGCTCGTCCCGGGCAACAACGAGACCGAGGACGCGCTGCGCGAGGCGGTCGCGGGCTGGGGTTCGGCGACCGTCCTGCACGGCGAGGGCACCGAGATCGACGGGGTCGAGTTCTTCGGCCTCGGCGCCGGCGTCCCGGTCACCCCGTGGGACTGGTCGTTCGACCTCTCCGACGCCGACGCCGCCGAGCGGCTCGCTGCCTGTCCCGAGGGCGCCGTGTTGGTCGTGCACTCGCCGCCGCACGGCCACGTCGACGCCTCGAGCGCCGGCGACCACCTCGGCAGCGCCGCGATCCTGGAGGCGATCGAGGTCAAGCAGCCGCGGCTGGCGGTCTGCGGCCACATCCACGAGAGCTGGGGCGAGAGCTCGCGGATCGGCGACACCGAGGTCCACAACCTCGGGCCGGGCGGTACCTGGCTCGAGGCCTGAGCCGCAAGCTCGAACCCAGGCACGGGACGGACTACGGTCTCGTGCGAGACTTGCCCGTATGCCCGGATCGCCGCCCGAAGCCGCGGCCGAGCTGGCCCCGCGAGCGGCCGAGCTGGCGGTCGCCGCCGAGCGTGAGCGGCGGCTGCCGGCCGAGCTCTCGGGCGAGCTGGCGTCCGCCGGCCTGTATCGCCTCTGCGTCCCGGCCTCGGTCGGCGGCGGCGAGGCGCCGCCCGCCGACCTGCTCGGCGCGGTCGAGCGCCTGGCCACCGGCGACGCCGCCGCGGGCTGGTGCGTCGCCGTCTGCGCGACCGCCGGGATGCTGGCCGCCTACCTCGACGAGGGCGCGGCGGCGGAGATCTACGGCGACCCGGCCGGCGTCGTCGGCGGCGTCTTCGCCCCCTCCGGCAAGGCCACGCCCCGCGGCGAGGAGCTCAGCGTCAGCGGCCGCTGGCGGTTCTGCTCCAACGTCGACAACTGCGACTGGCTGATGGGCGGTTGCGTGGTGCTCGACGGCGGCGAGCCGCGGCTGGCCGCAGGGCGGGCGTCCCGACGTCCTCCTGGCGCTGATGCCCGTCGCCGAGGTCGAGGTGATCGATACCTGGTCGGTCTCCGGCCTGCGGGCGACCGGCAGCCACGACATCGCCGTCGACGGGCTCGCGGTTCCGGCGGCGCGCTCGGCCTCGCTGATCAGCGACCGCCCGCGCGAGCGCGGGCCGCTGTACGCGTTCCCGCCCTTCGGCCTGCTCGCCGGGTCGATCGCCGCCGTCGCGCTCGGGATCGCCCGCGGGGCGCTGGACGACCTGGCGGAGATCGCCGGGGCCAAGACGCCGACGATGAGCACCCGCAAGCTCGCCGACCGCGCCGCGACGCAGACGGGCGTCGCCCGCGCCGAGGCCGCGGTGCGCTCGGGTCGCGCGCTGCTCTACGGGACGGTCGCCGAGGCCTGGGAGGCGGCCCGCTCGGGCGGCGAGGTTCCGATCGCGCTGCGCGCCGCCCTGCGTCTGGCGTCCACCAACGCGGTCGAGTCCGCCGTCGCGGCCGTCGACGCCGCCTACTCGCTCGCCGGCGGCTCGGCCATCTACGAGACCGGGACGCTGCAGCGGCGCTTTCGCGACCTGCACGCGGCCACCCAGCACATGCTGGTCGCGCCGCCGACATGGGAGCTGTCCGGGCGCTCGCTGCTGGGGCTGGAGCTCGACGCCTCGCAGCTGTAGGGGACGCTCACTCAGCCCGCGCTCTCGTAGGCCTCGATCCCGGCGGCGATCCGGTCCAGCCGCCGCTCGAGGTCGGACTCGTCCCCCTGGGCGAGCCAGAACAGCGCCCTGTGCACACCGGCCTCCTCGTAGCGCTCCAGCACCTCGGGGTCGGTGGTCATGTTCGCGAGCGTGGTCGGGATCGGCCCCCGGCCGGCGTCGATGCCGGCCTGGCGCAGACGGGCGATCCGGGCGCTGATCTTGGCGTCGTCGCCGATCCGGTTCGGCATCCACTCGTCGCCGAAGGCGAGCACCCGCTCGAGCACCTTCCTGCCGTGGCCGCCGACGATCACCGGCGGGTGCGGCTGGGTGACCGGCTTCGGCCAGCACCAGATGCGGTCGAAGTTGACGTGCTCGCCGTGGTAGGTCGCCTCGTCGTTGGTCCAGATCTCCTTGATCGCCTCGACCCGCTCACGCAGGATCGAGAATCGCCGCGAAGGGTCGGTGCCGTGATTGGCCATCTCCTCGCGGTTCCAGCCCGCCCCGACCCCGAACAGCAAGCGCCCGCCGGAGATCCGGTCGACCCCGGCGGCCTGCTTGGCGGTGACGATCGGGTCGCGCTCGATCACCAGGCAGACGCCGGTGCCGAGCTTGATCCGTTCGGTCGCACCGGCGGCCGCGGTCAGGGCGATGAACGGGTCGTGGGGGCGCGAGTACTCGGGCGGTAGCTCGGTTCCGGCCGGGTACGGCGTCTCGCGGGACGCCGGGATATGGGTGTGGTCGGGGAAGAACAGCGACTCGAACGGCCGCTCCTCGACCATCCGCGCCAGGGTCACCGGGTCGATGCCGTCGGCGGTGGGGAAGTAGCCGGCGGCGAACTTCACGCGCTGGAGACTATGTCGGTTTGTGTCCGCGCAGGCGGCCGATCGCGCCGAGGCCGGCGATCGCCGGGCCGACCAGCGGGTCGGGGCCGACCGCGAGCCGGAAGGTGTCGCGGTACTCGCTCAGCAGGGTGGCGAAGGCGAGCGCGCTCGGCCGCTCGCCCCCGGCCTCGCGGTGCAGGCGGTCGATCGCCCGGAACCACCGCTCGGTCCGCCCGGCGGGAGAGGTCGTCCAGCGAACCCTCGCCGACGCGTCGTGGGGGTTCCACACCTGATGGGCGATCCCGCGGGGGACGTCGATCTCCTCGCCGGCTTCGAGCTCGCGCTCCGTCGACCCGAGCCGGAAGTTGAGCGTCCCCGCGAGGATCTCGAAGCGCTCGTCCTGGTCCGGGTGGAAGTGCTTTGGCGGCGGGCTGCCGCCGGGGCCGTAGGCCGCCTCGACCACGAGCGCCTCGTCGGTGGCCGAGACGACGGTCACCGTCTCGCTCGGGGTCAGCTGCAGCGTATCGGCCACGATCGGGGTTCTAGCAGCGCTCGACCTGCTCGGCGATCGCCCGGGCCCGGGCCCGGTAGCCGGTCGCGGTGACGTGGACGCCGTCGCCGGCGAGCCAGCCGCGATTTGCGTTCACCAGGCTGACCCAGTCGACCACCCGCAGGTTGTCGTGATGTTCGGAGAGCTCGTGCAGGGCGGAGTTGAAGCCCGCGTAGCTGGCGCCGCCGACCGCCGGGCGGACGATGTTGGGGACGACCACGCAGCGGGTCTTGCCGGCGATCCCGAGCACCGATTCGACCGCGCCGCGAAAGCCGCTGACGTTATGCGGGTCGTCATTCGTCCCGAGCGCGAACACGATCACCGCCGGGAGCCCGCCGCGGTTGCGGACGATCGAGACGCCCTGCGGGAGAAAGCGCGAGACCGAGACCGACTGGCTCACGCTCCAGCCCGGCAGCGCCCCGGACAGGTACGGCTGCGTGCCCTCGCCGAGCGAGTCGCCGACCGCGAACACGGCGCGCTCGCGGATCACCAGCTTGTCGCGGCCGACCGAGCGCCCGTTGACGAAGAAGGCGAGCTTGTACTTGCCGGCGCCGTCGATATCGAACCGGGTCCGCGAGGGCCTCGCGCGCCCGTGCGTGTGGCGATCGGCGCAGTGCTGTTTGTCGCCCGCCTTGCGGACGCAGAGCCGGTAGTCGAGCTTCGCGCGGTCGAAGGCGCGCAGGACGGCGGTCGGGTGGTCGCCGACGAAGCAGAAGGCGTCGGCGTGCTTGCCCTTCGAGCCACACGAGGCGTAGGTGCGAAAGTGCTTGGCCTGCGCCGTCGCCGCGCCGGCCAGCAGGCCGAGCACACAGATGGCGACCAGGGTCGGAAGCCCGGCTCTCATCGCCGCAAGGCTAGGTCCTCGCCTCAGCCGCCGTCCGCCGCGAGCGCGACCCGCGAAGAACCGGCCACGAGCGCGATCGTGAGCGCGAACAGGGCGGCGATCAGCCCGTAGGCCGCGCCGTCGGTGGTCGCGTCGGCGAACCCCACCAGGGCCGAGCCGCCGATCACCTGACCCCCGGCCCAGGCGAGGCTGACCAGGGCGCTGGCGAAGGCGAGGTCGAGCCCCGCGCCCTCGGCGTTGTCGGAGAGCAGCGCCATCGCCGGGGTCCAGATCAGGCTCATCGCCAGGACGACGGCGATCAGCGCGACCGCGACCAGGACGACGCTCGCCGGAACCGCCAGCAGCAGGCCGGCAACCGGGGCGGCGACCAGGCCGCCCCAGATCGGCGCCATCCGCCCGCGGTGATCCGAGAACCGCCCGATCACCGGCGCGGTGAACGCCTCGATCCCGGCGGCGATCAGGAAGGCCGCCCCGATCGCGATCCCGGAGGCGCCGAGGGCGTCCATGCGCAGCGGCACGAGGACGTCGAAGGCGCCCGAGAGCACCGACGGGAGGACGACGAGCCAGAACGGGAACAGCACCGGCGCGGTCAGGATCGCCGCGACCGTGCGCCGCACGCTCGGGATCCCGAGCGGGCGCAACCCCGGGGTCGCGACCACCCAGGCCGCGAGCCCGGCGGCGACCGCGGCGACGCTGCAGAAGACGACCTCGGGGCCGGTCACGGTCGCGATCCCGCCGATCACCGGGCCGAGCAGGATGCCGAAGATCGCCGCCGCCAGCGCCGCGCCGATCATCTCGCCGCGGCGGTCGACCGGGGCCGCGGCGAGCAGCCAGGCGAGCCCGCCGGTCCAGGTGCAGGCGCCGCCGACGCCCTCGGCGAACCGCGCGAGGTCGAGGACGGCGGCCGTGTTGGCGAAGGCGAAGGCGATGCTCGAGATCCCGATCAGCGCCAGGCCGACCAGCATCGTCGCCCGGAAGCCGATCCGAGCGGCGAGGAAGCCCGACGGCATCGCCGCGATCAGCGTCCCGGCCGCATACGAGGCGCTGAGGACGCCGGCGGCGGTCTTCGAGAGCCCGAGATCGTCGGCATAGCCGGGCAGCAGCGGCGTGATCGCCGCGTAGAACATCGTGTCGACGATGATCACCGCCGCCACCAGTGGGAACAGGCGCCGCATCAGTCAGGCGAGCGCCTCGTGGGCCGCGATCCGGCCGTTGAGCGCGATCACCGAGCCGCCCGGGTGGGTGGCGGCGCCGCAGAGGTAGAGGCCGTCGATCGGCGTGCGGGCCGACAGGCGGCGATCCCACATCTGGCTCGGCAGCGCCTGGCCCTGGAAGATGTGGCCGCCGCTGAGCCCGATCCGGGCCTCGATGTCGGGCGGGCCCATCACCTGCAGCTCGGTCGATGCAGTCGCGCAGGTCGGGCGCCCGGGCCTCGATCGCGTCCAGCGCCATCGCCGCGATCTCGTCGCGGCGGGAGTCCCAGTCGCCCTCGGCAAGCTCGTAGGGGACGAACTGGCAGAAGACGCTCATCACCTCGTGGTCATCGGGAACCACCGAGCGGTCGTAGGCGCTCTGGAAGTAGAGCTCGCAGAAACCGATCGCCGGCACCCCGGCGCGCGCCGACTCGACCGCCGCCTGGGCGGCGTCGACGCCGTCGGTGATCGTCACCTGGGCGAGCTGCGGCTCGAGCCCGTCCGGCGCGGCGGTGAAGGTCGGGAACCGGTTCAGGGCGACGTTCAGCTTCATCACCGGCGAGCTCACGTCCCAGCCCTCGAGCCGCTCGCGGTAGTCCGCCGGGACCTCGGCGTCGCCGGCGTCGAGCAGCGCCAGCAGCCGCTTCGGGTCGGCGTTGCAGATCACCACCGGCGCCTCGATCCGGTCGCCGGACTCGAGCTCCACCCCCTCGCCCGGCCGGATCGCGGCCACCGGCAGCCCGGCGGCGAGCACCGCGCCCGCCTCGAGCGCCGCGTCGGCGATCACAAACGAGGCGCGGCCGAGGCCGCCCTCGACGTAGCCCCAGTACGAGCCGAGCCCGAGCAGGTCGCCCTGGTGGTGCATCAGCCTGATCGCCGCGGTGCCGGGATCGCGGGGGCCGGCGAAGGTGCCGATCGTCCCCTGGCAGGCGATCGCGTCGCGCAGCCGCGGGTCGTCGACGTAGCGCTCCAGCATCGACGCGATCGACTCCTCGAACACGATCGAGACCAGCTCGGGGTCGTCGCCGAGCAGCCGCTCGACCTGGGCTCGGTCGGGCGACGGCCGCTGCCAGGAGTCGCCGTCGGGGCCGCGGCGCAGCAGGTCGCGGATCCGGTCGAGGACGGCGCCGAACTCCGACAGGCCGCGGATGTCGGCGTCGGCGAAGCCCTGGCCTCGAAGGTATTCGGTGGTGCGGGCGGAGTCGATGAACGAGGCGTATGAGCTGCCGTCGGCGAACGGGCACCACAGGTTCGGGTCCGCCGGGGTCACCCGATAGCCGCGGCGCTCGAGCTCGAGCTCGGAGATCACGACGTCGTCGAGCAGACCGACCAGGTAGGCGCAGGGGCTGACCACGTAGCGCTGGTCGGCGAACGGGCGCTCCAGGGTCGCGGCGCCGCCGAGCCGATCGCGGCGCTCGCAGACGAGGACGTCCTTGCCGGCCCGGGCCAAATAGGCCGCCGCGGTGAGGCCGTTGTGGCCGCCGCCGACGACGATCGCGTCCCAGCGGCGGCCGGCGAGCTCGGCAACCGGCGCCGGCAACCCGACCTCGCCGAGCACCGCGTTGACGTCGCCGGCGCCCAAGCTAGTCGAGGTAGGAGACGCCGGTGAGTTGCTCGGAAACCTCCCAGAGCCGCTTCGCGGCCTGCTCGTCGCGCGCCCGGCCGACGGGCTGGACCTCGGTCGGCCCGCCGCGGCCCTGCATGAAGCCGTCGGGCCCGAAGAACTGACCGCCCTGGACCGCGGGCGCGGTGGCCGCGAACAGCTGCGGCAGCGCGCCGCGGTCGGCGCCCTGGGCGAGCACCTTGTTGCCGACCGCGAGCAGCGCCTTGATCGGCCCGGTGGGACCGCTCGACTGCAGGTTGGTGTCCGAGTAGCCGGGATGCGCGAGCACGCTGATCACCGGCAGGCCGGCGGCGCGCAGGCGACGATCGAGCTCGAGCCCGAAGACGGCGTTGGCGAACTTCGACTGCTGGTAGGCGCCGCGCGGCGAGTAGCCCGACTCCGACTGCAGATCGTCCCAGTCGAGCTTGCCGGGCCGGTGCTCGAGGCTGGAGACGGTAACCACCCGCGAGGCACCGCCGGCCGCGAGCGCGTCGAGCAGCAGGCCGGTGAGCGCGAAGTGGCCCAGGTGGTTGGTCCCGAACTGGAGCTCGAAGCCGTCGGCGGTCTCCGAGCGCGGCGGCATCATCACCCCGGCGTTGTTGACGAGCACGTCGACCCTGCCGTGTTCGGCGGCGACCGCGGCGGCGAACTCGCGCACCGAGTCGAGGCTCGCGAGGTCGAGGATCCGCAGGTCGAGGTCGGCGTCGCCGACGTCGCCGAGGATCACGGTTCGCGTCGACTCCGCCTTGCGCTCGTCGCGAGCGGTGCCCACGACCCGGGCGCCCGCGCGGGCCAGCTCGCGGGCCGTCTCCAGGCCGAGGCCGCTGTTCGCCCCGGTGACCACGGCGACGCGGCCGCGCTGGTCGGGGATCTCCTTCGCGCTCCAGCTCATCGCCGCTGAGCTTACGGCGGGCGCGGCTTGCGCATAGGATTGGCGCGCCCCACCACCAGAGTCAGAGGTCGCCATCGTGTCGAAGATCCGGATCGCCGTCGCCCTGCTTGCCGTGCTCGCCGCCGCCGCGCTGGCGGCCTGCGGCTCCGACGACGGCTCGACCACCGACACCTCCGCCGACACGGGCTCGGTGTCGCTGTCGGACTGCACCCCGGACACCCTGCAGACGGTCACCGACGGCAAGCTGACGATCGCCACCGACAAGCCCGCCTACCCGCCCTACTTCGAGGACAACGACCCGACCAACGGCCAGGGCTTCGAGAGCGCCGTCGCCTACGCGATCGCCGACCAGCTCGGCTTCAGCGCCGACGACGTCGAATGGACGGTGGTGCCGTTCAACGCCTCCTACGCGCCGGGCCCGAAGGACTTCGACTTCGACGTCAACCAGATCTCGATCACCCCGAAGCGCGCCGAGCAGGTCGACTTCTCCGCCCCCTACTACGAGGCCGACCAGGCGGTCGTGGTCAAGAAGGGCTCCGACCTCGACGGGGTCACCTCGCTCGCCGAGCTCCAGGACGCGACGATCGGCGTCCAGATCGGGACCACCAGCCTCGACGCGGTCAACGCGGAGATCCAGCCGTCCTCGGACCCGCAGGTCTTCGACACCTCCAACGACGTCGTCTCGGCGCTCAAGAACGACCAGGTCGACGCGATCGTCGTCGACGTGCCGACCGCCTTCTATCTGACCGCGGTGCAGATCCCGGAGGCGACCACGGTCGGCCAGTTCCCCGCCCCCGGCGGCGACCAGTGGGGCGCGCTGATGGAGAAGGACTCGCCGCTGACCGGCTGCGTCTCGGCGGCGGTCACCGCGCTCAGCGACTCCGGCGATCTGGCCGCGATCGAGCAGAAGTGGATGAGCGACGTAACCAAGGCGCCGGTCCTCCAGTAGCACCGACCGCTTAGCGATGGCGGACCGCCGCGCAGAGCGGGCGGCGGCGCGGCGCGCCAAGGACCGCCGCGGGTTCGCGATCGCCGTGATCTCGACCGTGGTCGTGATCGGCGGCCTGAGCGTCGCGATCCTGACCAGCTCGGGCTGGCCCGACGTCCGCGACACCTTCTTCAACGCCGACGTCTTCAAGGAGTCGTTCCCCGACATCCTCACGCGCGTTCTGGCTCGACGTGCGGGTCTTCTGCATCGTCGAGGTCGTCGTCCTGATCCTCGGCCTGGTGGTCGCGCTGGTGCGCACGACCGGCGCCCCGGCGCTGTTTCCCGTGCGGCTGATCGCGACCGTCTACACCGACGTCTTCCGCGGCATCCCGACCGTGCTCTTGGTCTACCTGGTCGGGTTCGGGGTCCCGGCGCTCGACCTCAGCGGCCTGCCGACCGAGCCGGTGGTGCTGGGCGGGATCGCGCTGGCGCTCTCCTACGGCGCCTACGTCAGCGAGGTCTACCGGGCCGGCCTGCGCTCGGTGCACCCGGGTCAGCGCGACGGTGCGCTGGCGATCGGGCTCACCGAGCGCCAGGCGATGCGCTACGTGATCCTCCCTCAGGCGGTGCGGCGCGTCGGCCCGCCGCTGCTCAACGACTTCATCGCGCTGCAGAAGGACGTCGCCCTGATCGCGATCATCGGCGTCTCCGGCGAGGCGTTCCGGGTCGCCCAGATCGACGCCTCGACCGACTTCAACTACACGCCGATGGTCGCCGCGGCGCTGCTCTACCTGGCGGTGACGATCCCGCTCGCGCGGTTGCTCGAGCGCTGGGGCTACACCGAGGCGGCGACATGAGCGCGACGCCCGTATTGGAGTTCCGCGGGGTGACCAAGGCGTTCGGCGAGCGCGAGGTCCTGCACGGGATCGACCTGGAGATTCACGAGCACGAGGCGATCGCGGTGATCGGGGCGTCGGGCTCGGGCAAGTCGACGCTGCTGCGCTGCGCCGACCTGCTGATCGAGATCGACGACGGCGACATCTTCCTCGACGGCGAGGTGATCACCGACCCCTCGGTCGACCCGGTCAGCGTCCGCCGGCGGCTCGGCCTGGTGTTCCAGGCCTACAACCTGTTCCCGCACCTGACCGTGCTCCAGAACGTCGTCCTCGGCAGCCACCGGGGTCACGGGGTGCCGCGCGGCGAGGCCGAGGAGGCCGCCCGAGCGCAGCTCGGACGGCTCGGGCTCGCCGGGCGCGAGGACGACCGCCCGGAGGAGCTCTCGGGCGGCCAGCAGCAGCGGGTGGCGCTGGCGCGGGCGTTCCTGGCGCGGCCCCGGGCGATGCTGCTCGACGAGGTCACCTCGGCGCTCGACCCGGAGCTGGTCGGCGAGGTCCTGGAGACGGTCAGGGCGCTGAAGTCCGAGGGGGTGACGATGCTGATCGCCACCCACGAGATGGGCTTCGCCCGCGAGGTCGCCGACCGGGTCGGCTACCTGCACGAGGGCAAGCTGGTCGAGGTCGGCGCCCCCGAGCAGGTGCTCGGCGACCCGCAGCAGCCCGAGACCCAGAAGTTCCTGCGGCGCCTGCTCGAAGCCGGGCGCGCCTGAATAACTCGCGCCGAACTTCATCCAGTTTGGGCGATGCGCCGCGAGTCTGCCGTTGGTGGGATTTGAGCGCCAAGCGGAAGCGAAAGGAAGCCTCGATGACGATCCCCCCGGAGACACTGGAAGCGGTCTCGACCCCGGCCACGGCCGACACCCGAATCGGCGAGCTTCGGTTCACCGACGGCGTCGCGGACGCCGAGACCGCGAGCGCCGTCTACGACCACCTGGACCTCGTCCGCGGGATCGACGCGTTCCTGCACTCGTTCCAGGGCGTGTCGATGCTGGCGATCCGCCGCGGATTTCGCGACGCCGGCGTCGCCGACGGCGACGTCCTGCTGTTCTCGGGCCTGATGGACTCGCACTCGCTGTTTTTGACCGGGAACGCGGACACCGTCTACTTCCTCAGCTTCGTCGACCTCAGCGACGGGCCTATCGTCTTCGAAGCCCCGCCGGGCACCCTCGGGCTGGTCAACGACATGTGGTTCCGCTGGGTCATCGACGTCGGTCTTCCCGGCCCGGACCGAGGCGTGGGCGGACGCTTCCTCCTGGTCGGGCCGGACTACGACGGGCTCCTCCCCGAGGGCGGCTTCCAGGTCGCCCGCTCGACCACGAACGGCGTCTGCCTCCTGTGCCGCGCGTTCATGGAGGACAGCGACCCGGCCCCGACGGTGGCGAGGATCAAGCAGGACATGAAGATCTACCCGTACGAGCCGGGGACCTTCGGGACCACGATCGCGAGCTTCCTGGCCGGCGAGGCACCGCTGAAGCCGCTCACCGAGCCCAATCCGCCCAAGTTCATCGAGGGCACGGGCAAGGAGATGAACACGCTGCCGCCGAACGATTTCTCGTTCTACGAGCTGCTCGACGAGCTCGTGCAGTCGGAGCCGGCGTCGGCGCTCGACCCCGAGATCGCGGGTCACGCGCGGTCGATCGGAATCGTCAAGGGCAAGGAGTTCAAGCCCGACGCGCGCATGCGCAAGACCCTCGAGGAGGCGGTGGTGCTCGGCAATGCGACCGCGCGCACGATCAGCACCCGGGCCAGGGCCGACGAGGGCTTCGCCTACTACGACGACGATCCCGATTCGAGCTGGTTCAACCCGCTGTTCGCCGGCGGCTACAGCTGGATGGATCCGCCGCCGGAGATCACGCCGGATGGCGTCAAGCCCTATCCGATCACCGGCGCGCGGGCCTTCAACTCGCGGATCGGCTTCTACTACATCGCGACCGGGGACTCCCCGTCGATGTGCATGCGCTTGACGGGCATCGGCTCGCAGTACCTGATGACCTTCATGGACTCGAACGGGGAGGTCCTCGACGGCGCGCAACCACTACCGCCTGACCCTGCCGCCGGACATCCCGGCGGAGCGGTTCTGGTCGGTCACCGTCTACGACAACCAGACGCGCTCGATGCTGCAGACCGATCAGGACTTACCCGCGCGCCGGCAGCCAGAGCTTCCCGTCGCCGGCGGCCACCGCCGAGGAGGACGGCTCGACGATCGTCCACTTCTCACCCGAGCAGCCCGACGGCGTCGAGCGCGGCAACTGGATCCAGACGGTGCCCGACCAGGGCTGGTTCCCGATCCTGCGCTGCTACAGCCCCAAGGCCTCGTTCTTCGACAAGAGCTGGCGGCCCAGCGAAGTCGAGCCGGTGGACTAGGGCGTCACCACTTGATCTCGATCTCGAGCTCGCGCTCGTCGGTCTCGACCTCGAGCTCGACCTTGAGCTCGACCTCGTCGGGGACATGGACCGTCATCGAGATCCCGCCCTCCCCGAACTTGACCTCGTTGCCCTTCGCGAGCTGGGTCGCCAACTTCCGCAGCCGGCTCACGACTTCCGCGCGGCTGACCTTCTCCTTCTGCTCGATCTCGACGATGTCCATCAGGCCTCCTTCGTTGGTGGGTGGGTTGACGAGCTGCGTCCGGCCGCGATCCGTACGAGAAGGCGAACACCGTCGACGGTGCCTTCGGGCAAGAGCGCCGATGGCGAGGCGCCGGGATGCTGGGGCGCGATTCGCACTCGCAGGACGAGCGGGCGGATCGAGAACCGCAGCGGTGGATCGAGTCGCAGCGCCTCGCCGTCGATCCCGGCGGCAACGGGCTGATCGGCACGAACCTCGAAGGTCGGCGCGCTCCACTCCCGAACCGGTCGCTGAAGCGCGCGGCCGCGCTCGCCACCCCCTGCCGGCGCTCCCGCGATTGTGATCCCGAGCAGGCCGTCGTCGATCGCGGGACGGGTCCCGGAGCCGATCGCCCGGCCGAGGCGGTAGCGGTTGTTGGAGACGAGGATGACCGCGGCGGCGCGATGCTCATGGCCCTCCGGGCCGGTCCAGTGCAGGTCGAGACCCTCGCCCTCGGACCCGAGCGTGTCGGGCACCGTGTCCAGCAACGTCCGCAGCTTCGCGTCCCGGTAGCCGCTGCGCTGGACCGCCTCCGCGTAGACGCCCAGCGAAACGTTGTTGACGAACACGCGCCCGTTCACGTCGCCCAGGTCGACGCAGCGCTCGTTGCCGGAGACGAAGGCATCGAGCGCGCCGACGACGTCGTCGCGATCCACCCCGAGGTCGAGCGCGAAGTGGTTTCGCGTCCCCGCCGGGATGCACGCATAGGGGAGGTCGAGCTCGGCGGCGACCGAGGCGACGACCGCCTGCGAGCCGTCACCTCCGGCCATCGCCAGGGCATCGGCGCCGCCCGCGACCGCGTCCCGGGCGATCCGCTCCAGGTCCTTGCCGGGCGTCAGCTCGATCGACTCGATCCCGCGGGCCCGCGCCTCGGTCGCAAGCGAGAAGCGCTCGGCCTTGCCGCCACCCGACTTCGGGTTGAAGATCAGCACCGGGCGCTTCGGCGCCGGGACCGACGCGAGCTGCGCTCGCTCGCTGACCGCGAAACGCGCCAGCGCCCCCGCGACGAGGATCCCGGCGACGATCAGGGAGATCTCGAGCACGCGCTCGTCGAGCATCAACAGCAGCGCCACGGCCAGCGCGATCGCCGCCGCCGCCAGCGCCAGACCGCGGGTCAGACCGCGGTGCAAAACGCCGTACCAACCGACGTAGGCTCCGAGGCAAACCAGACCGGCCACGGCGAGGCCCTGCGGGAACTCCTGAAACACCACGACCACGGCAAGAACCAGGGCGGCGAGGCCGATGATCAGGGCGCCGACGGCGGCGACCCGCCTGTCGCTCATAGGATTAGCCCCGCTTGAGCCCGCCCGATGCAGAACCCGAGGATTCGCCAGGACCGGCGTGGCTTCGCGACGCCGAGCGAGTCGACGGCGCCGTCTACGCGGCGATCGCGCAGACACCGACCCCGGCGCTCGACGCGGCGATGGCCCGCCTCACCCACGCCGCCGACTACTCGCGCCTGTGGCTGGCGGCGGCGGGGATCATGGCGGCGACCGGAGGGGCGCGGGGCCGTCGCGCGGCGTCCAGCGGCCTGGCGTCGGTCGGCGTGACCGCGGCGGTCGTCAATCTCGGCCTCAAGCCCCTCGGGGGCCGGCGGCGCCCGGACCGCGCCGCCGAGCAGGTTCCCCTGGAGCGGCAGGCGCGGATGCCGATCTCGACCTCGTTCCCGTCGGGTCACTCGGCGGCCGCCTTCGCCTTCGCGACCGGCGTCGGTCATGTGCTGCCAGGGGTCTCCGTACCCCTGCAGGGCCTCGCCGCGGTGGTCGCGTACTCGCGCGTCCACACCGGCGTGCATTACCCCGGCGACGTCCTCGCCGGGGCACTCTGCGGGACCGTACTCGCCCGGCTGACGGCGCACGCGATCGACCGCTGACATATCGCGGCGCGAGGCCTAGCTCGCGTCCTCCTTGGCGGCCGCGTCGATCTCGCGCTTGAGCTCCTCGGCGTCGGCGTCGACCTGCTTTTCGATCAGCTTGTTGGCGCGCGTCATCGCCTTCTCGAGCTGCTCCTCGATCTTCGACTCGCCGATCACGATCACCGCGGCGGTGCCGGCCTCGAGCTCGTCGCCGAGCTCCTTCAGGTCGCCGCGCGAGATCCCGCCGCGCAGGTGGCCGACCAGGCCGCCGGCGCCGGCGCCGACGATCGCGCTGCCAAGGATCGCGGGCGGGAAGATGATCCCGACCAGCGCTCCGACGCCGGCACCGGTCCAGGCGCCGTGCTGGGTCGGCTTCTCGGTCTTGGTCACGTGGACCTTGCCGTCTTCGTCGCGGCGGATCACCGCGGAGTCGAAGGTTCCGATCGCGCCGAGGGCGTGGAGATCGAAGACCGCCTCGTAGTCGGCCTCGGCGTCGGCGATGTCGTCGTAGATCGCGGCGTAGAGGAACACGGGTCTGTCGGACATGGGTGCTTCCTTTCGCTTGGGGACTGATTGGGAGTGTCCCGACGCTAGGCAGCGCGGGCGCAAGGGTCATCGCCCGAATCGGATGAATCGGGCCAACGCGAATCACCCGTTTTGGGGGGTGCGCTGCTCTAGGCTAGACTCTTCCTCGTTGGCGGAACGGCTGCGGCGGCGGGCGCCGAGCCGCTCCTTGAGCTTGCCGCGTTCGGCCTTCTGCGAGATGTAGTTCTCGGCGACCGAGGCGAGCAGGGCGACGAAGACGCCGAGGCCGGTCAGGATGTAGACGATCGTGAAGATCTGGGTTCCGTCGCTGGTCGGATGAATGTCTCCGTAGCCGACCGTGGTCAGGGTTACGACGCAGAAGTAGAGCGCGTCGACGAGCGACCAGCCATCCTCGAAACGCCAGTAAAAGAGTGTCCCCGTCAGCAGTAGGACCGCGGCAACGACGGGTAGCGCCTTGGTCTCGGGATCACGCCAGGTCGCAACCAGCGCGCCCCAGAGCCCCCGGAAGGCGAGCAGGAGCGGGATCATGCCGGCGCCGGCTCGCCGGGCGGATCCGCGCCCTTGGGTTCCGGCTCCGCCCCGGCTGCACGCGCGTGGCCGAGGTCCGCCGAGATCCTGACGACCGCCGAGGTCAGCGGCGCGGCGAGGATCAATCCCACCGTGCCGAACAGCGCCCCGCCGGCCATCGTCACGACCAGCACCGCGAGCGGGTGGATGCCGAGGGCGGCGCCCATCGCCAGCGGCTGCACCAGCTGCTGGAGGATCCCGTTGGCGAGCAGCTCGACGACGATCATCCCGGCGGCGGCGTCGCTACCGGCGGAGCCGAGCGCGATCAGGACCGCGAATATGGCCGCACCCCAGGCGCCGATGTAGGGGACGTAGGCGCCGAGGAAGGTGACCACGGCGATCGTTCCGATCATCGGCACGCCGAGGATCCAGGCGCCGAGCGCGACCACGACCACGTTGAACACGGCGACGATCGTCACCCCGAGGAAGTAGCCGCGCAACGAGCCGATCACGCGCTGGGTGATCGTCCGCGCGACCGGCTCGGGAACCCCCATCTGCCGCTCGGCCCAGGAGCGGATGGTCGGGCCGTCCTTGAGCAGGAAGAAGAGGCTGAGGGCGGTCATCGCGAGGAAGAAGACGAGCGACGAGAGCTGGCTGACGCCGGCGACGACGCCGTCGAGGAGCGCCGAGACGCTGTCGCTGGTCGTCGAGGCGGCCTGCTGCCTCACCTCCTCGGCCTTGGCCGGGTCGACGCCCAGGTCCTCGAGCCAGCCGGTGATCGTGTCCTGGGCCGAGGACAGGTGCGAGCCGGCGGTGGCGTCCTGGGCGGTGACCCCGCCGACGATCATCAGCACCACCCCGACGCCGACCGCGACGATTCCGACCATCACCAGCGCCGCGGCGATCCCACGCGGAATCCGGCGCTTGTTGAGCCAGGCGATCAGCGGCGAGGCGACGGTCGCGACCACCCCGGCGGCGATCAGCGGCATCACGATCACATCGGTCAGCGAGAGCAGCCAGACGGCGCCGAAGAGGAAGATCCCCACCCCGACGAACAGCCAGGCGGTGAGGCCGACGTCGCGGAACCACTGCGGGACGGCGAAGACGTTGGTCAGCTCACGGGGGTCGATCTCGATGTAGTCACCGCCATCGCCCTGCTGGGCGCCCTCGTCCTGGGGCTCTCCATCCCCGTGTCCTCGTCGCAGGCGGCCGCGAATCATCTCGGGCTCAACCTAGGCGCGAGCGAGGCACCTGCAGGCATCGCCCAGATCGGATGATTTGCATCGCTATCTCGCCTGAGTGGTCGACCCGACCATCGACCGTGTGCGCGTGACCTCGGCGGGTGCGCCCTCGATCGGCGGCGCCTGGTCGCGGGGGTGGCGTTGGAACCAGTCCGCGTAGCGGTCGGCAAGCGGGGAGGCGGTGAGGCCGTGGGCGAAGACCGAGAGGCCGACCGTCAGGTAGATCGCCAGCGTGATCAGGTGCTCATGCGGCAAGTCGGCCTCCTCGACGACGATCACCGCGAAGACGATCGAGGCCAGGCCCCGCGGCCCGAACCAGCCGAGGAAGCCGACCGTCGGCATCCGGGCGTGGGTGCCGATTATCCCGATTGCGACCGGCAGCATCCGCAGGATCGTCAGGCTGAGGACGGCGTAGAGGACGAGCTGCCAGCTGAGTTCTCCGAGCGCGGGCCCAAGCAAGATCGCACCGAAGAAGATGAACGTGAGGCCGTTCAGAACCCCTCCGACCTCCTCAGTGAGCCGGTTGATGTCCTCGGGGTCGCGCTTGATCGTCGCCCGGAAGACGATCCCGGCGACGAAGGCCGCGATGAATCCCGAGCCCCCGAGCGCGTTGGCGATCCCGTAGGCGAGGGCAGCGCCGGCGGCCGGGATCACCTGGCGCCAGTTGCCGTCGATCCAGTCCCTACGGCTGGCGTGGATCAGCAGCCATCCGATCAGCAGCCCGCCGACCACCCCGCCGACGACCCCGTAGCCGATCTCCTCGAACAGCAAGGTCGCCGCGCTTCGCCCGTCGGAGATCTCCGAGCTGATGTCGGTGGCCGCAACGGCGGCGAACAGCAGCGGCACGCAGATCCCGTCGTTGAGCCCGCTCTCCACGTTGAGGGTCTGGCGGATCCGTTCCGGGACCCGCGGTTCGGTGACCACCGCCTGGCCGAGGGCGGCGTCTGTCGGCGCGAGGACCACGGCGAGGATCACCGCTTCCCCGAGCGTCATCTGGTCGAAGAGCAACGCCGCGGCAAGCGCCCCCGCGACGATCGTCAGCGGCAGGCCGATGCCGAGCAGGCGCACCGGGAGCGAGAGACCGCGTCGCAGCTGGCCGAGGTCGATGCGCGAGCTGTCGGAGAAGAGCACGAGGGCCAGCGTCGCCTCGGCCAGCGCGCGCACGGTCTCGCTGGTGCTCGAGATGTCAACCGCGTCGAGGACCTCGGGGCCGACCAGGAGCCCGATCGACACGAACAGGATCGCCGGCGTGACCGGCGTTCCTGAGATCCGCTTCGAGACAACGGCGACGGCGAGCAGCGCCAGCGCCAAGACTGCGAGTGCCCACTCCATCCAGATTGCCCCGATCGCGTCCTCTGCCGCGCGGTCGCGCTACGGCGCGGTGTCCTCCTCCTCGAGCATCGCGGCCTCCTCCTCGAGCATCGCAACCTCGAGCTCGATCGCGAGCGCCTCGGCGATCGTCGCCGTGGCCGACGCGACCCGCGCGGTGCCGACGATCGGCGCGATCGCCGCGAGCACGCCGCGAACGTCGTCGGCGTCGACACCGGTGGCGGCCGCGGCCTCGAGGTTCAGCACGTACGAGATCGGTGGAGCGTCGACCGCGACGAGCGCGGCGATGCGAACCGCCATCAGCGTCGCCGGATCGAGATTCGACGCCTCCAGCGAGTCCGCGGTCATGCTCGCGAGCAGGTCCAGGACGGGGGTCTCATCCCCAGTCGGTTCGGCCATGGGTGCTTCCTTTCGGTGGTTTTACGGATCGTCAACAACCCTAGGCCCCTGCCGCACGGTCGTCGTCATCCGGTTGGCATGAAATTCACACCATTGCCGCTGGAACTGGCGTAGGATCGCCTCGGTGCGGGACGCGGAAGCTCGATTCGACCTCGCCGAGGTGAAGCTGGGGCCACCGTCGACTCGGCCCGGCACGGTCGCCAAGGCCGACGTGATCGCGGAGTTGCGCGCATCGCAGTCTCCGCTCGTGACCGTGATCGCGCCGGCCGGGTACGGCAAGACGACCTTCCTCTCAAGGTGGTCCGAGGCCGACCCACGTCCGTTCGCCTGGGTTGCGCTCGACGGCCGAGACGACGACCCGGTGGTCCTGCTGCGCTATATCGCGGGCGCCATGAACCGCGTCGAGCCGCTGGCGCCCGAGGTGTTCGATGCGCTCTCCGGTAGCGGATTCGGCTGGGCCAAGCGCGTGGTTCGCCTCAGCAACGCGCTGGCCGCGCGCGAGCGGCCATTCGTGCTGGCGCTCGACGACCTGCATGCGGTCACCAATCCCGTGGCGCTCGACGTCCTTGGCGAGCTGCTCGGGTCCGTCCCGGCGGGATCGCAGATCGCGATCGCAGGCAGGGAGGAGCCGGCGTTGCCGCTCGGCCGCTGGCGTGCACACGGCTGGGTGCACGAGCTCGGCGCAGCGGAGCTACGACTCGACGACGGCGAGGCCGAACTACTGCTGAAGGCCGCCGGCGTAGAGCTCGAGCAGGGCGAGGTCAGCGAGCTGACGGAGCGCACCGAGGGCTGGCCGGCCGGCCTCTACTTGGCGGCGCTCTCAGCGCAGGCCGGGTCCTCAAGCTCAGCGGACGTCGTTGCCTTCACCGGCGACGACCGCTTCGTCGCCGACTACTTCCGCGCGGAGCTGATGTCTCGGCTGCCGGGCGACGAGGCCCGCTTTCTCAAGCACACCTCGGTTCTGGAGCGGATGTGCGGGGCGCTCTGCGACTCGGTGGTCGAGTCGAGCGGGTCCGCCGGGGTGCTCGAGCGGCTCGAGCGCACGAACCGCTTCGTCGTACCGCTCGACCGGCGCGGCGAGTGGTATCGCTATCACCACCTGTTCGCCGAGCTGCTGCGCGACGAACTCGAGCGCGACGAGCCCGAGGCTGCCGCCGAGCTCAACCGCCGCGCGATGGCCTGGTGCATCGCCCACGATCTGCCGGAGGCCGCCGTGGTCTACGGGCATGCCGCCGGCGACACCGATGCCGTCGCCGGGCTCGTCGACGCGCTTGCCCTGCCCACCCATTACGACGGCCGGATGGAGACCCTGGATGGGTGGCTGAGGTGGTTCGATGAAGATGACCTGAGGCGTTACCCCGCGCTCGCCGTCGAGGGGGCCTGGCTACGAGCTCTGACCGGCCGCACCCCCGAGGCGGAGCGCTGGCTTGCGCTCGCCGAGGGGTCGACCTCGACGATCCCGCTCTCCGACGGCAGCGAAACGATCGATCCCTGGGTGGCGGTCCTGCGAGCGGGCATGATGCCGGACGGCGTCGACCGCGCCCGGGTCGACGGCGACCTGGCACTCGAGCAGCTCAGTCCGGGGAGTCCATGGAGGCCGGCAGCGCTCGTCCTCCGGGGCATGGCCCAGGTTCCGCTCGGCGCGATCGAGGCCGCAAGGGCCGACTTCACCGCGGCGCTCGAAGCTGGGAGCGGCGCCACGCAGCCGATGACGCTCGCGCACGCACAACTCGCGCTGCTCGCGATCCGGGATGGAGATTGGAACGCAGCCGGCCAGTCGGCGCAGGCGGCCGAGTCATTGGCCCAGGACGCGGGCCTGACGGACTACTCCACCACCGCGCTCGGGTACGTGGCAACGGCCCGCGTCGCGCTGCATGAGGGGCGCCACGACGACGCCCGCGCGGCGCTGGCCGGCGCTCACCGGCTGCGGCCACTGCTCGACTACGGCCTTCCCTGGCTCACGATCGAGGTCGGGCTCGAGCTCGTGCGCGCCCATCTGGCGCTGGCCGAGCCCGGCCCGGCCCGGACGGTTTTCGCCGAAACTGAGCAGGTGCTCGAACGGCGCCCGAAGATGGGCAGCCTGGTCGACGACGCGCGGGAGTTGCGCGAGCTCGTCGCGGCCACCGCGGGGCCGGATGGCGCCTGGGCGATGAGCCTGACCGGCGCGGAGCTGCGCCTGCTGCCGTACCTGGCCACGCATCTCACCTTCCCGGGGATCGCGAGCCGGTTGTTCATCTCCCGCAACACGGTCAAAAGCGAGGCCGTTTCGATCTATCGCAAGCTCGGCGTCTCCTCGCGCAGCGACGCGATCGAGCGCGCCGTCGAGGTCGGGCTCCTCGACGACTCGATCTACCCGCGTCCGTCAAATCTCATCCCGAAAGGATGAGGCGAGCGGCGCCGGACCTGCTCACATGGAGTCGTCGGGATGGACGAGCACAGAACAGCACCTGCGTCGGCTGGCGCTGCACGACGATGCGCTCCTCGAAGCAAGCGCGACTGAGGAGACCTCGTTCCCCGAGTCGGGGCTCGATGCGCGGACGACGGCGCTCGTCCGCATCGCCGCGACGATCGCCGTCGACGCGGCGCCTGCCTCGTTCCAGCGCGCCGTGACACACGGGGTCGCAAGCGGGGCAAGTCCCGACGAGATCGTCGCCACCCTCGAGGCGGTGACCCCGGTCACGGGCTCGGCGCAGGTCGTGCGCTGCGCCCAAAAGCTGGCGCTGGCGCTCGGCTACGACGTCGACGCCGCCCTCGAGCGGCACGACACCTGACGGGCCCGTCTGAGTCAGCCGACCGGCGCGGGTCTGCTCGCCGCCTCAGTCGGCGCGATCACGGCGCCGATCAGCCAGAACAGCGGCAGGAAGATGCCGAGGATGAACATCACCCAATGCCCTTTACGCAGGGCCATGATCCCGAGGGTGACGAGCAAGTACGACGTACAGGATTCCGAGGCCAATCCACATCTGAGTCTCCTTACTCGTCGCGCCGTCTGCTCATCAGGCGCAACCCTACGCCCGCGCTGACCGGCGAGCATCATCCGGATCGGATGATTGGCATCCGCGCCCGTAACCTTCATCGCCGTGGAACCGCGGGCGCAGTGGGGGCCTGAAAGAGTGGATCGCCGACCACGCGCTCGGTACCGACCCCGACCATCGCGACGTGCCGCGCTCGGAGACGGCGCGGACGCTGGACGTCGGCGGCCCGGCCTAGCGACTGCTCGATGAATCTGGAATGGATCGCGCTGGCGATCGTCAACGCCGGCCGGCCGGCGGGTATCGCCGCGGTCTACGCGCTGTTGTCGGCCAGAACGCCGGTGCGGCTGCTGTTCGCGTATGTCGCGGTCGGGTTTGCCTGGAGCTTCGTGGTCGGGCTGATCGTGGTCAGGGCGCTGCACGGCGCGGAGATCAGCGGCTCATCGACGGCGACCGCCGTGATCAGCCTCGGACTCGGGGCGGCGGCGCTGGGATTCGCGGCCGCCTTCGCCTCGGGCAGGGTCGAGCCCCGGGCTCCGAGCCGGATGTCCGGGACCGACTCGCGGATGTCACGCGCGCTGCGCGAGCCTTCGCTCGGCGTCGCCGCCGTGGCCGGGATCGCCACCCACCTCCCGGGTCTCTTCTACCTGCTGGGTCTTGAACGCGATCTCGGGTACCGATCCTGGCCTGATCCGGAGCGTGATCGACGTCCTGGTCTTCAACGCGATCTGGTTCATCGTCCCGTTCGCGGCTCTCGTCGTCGCGGTTCGGCACCCGGATGTGGCACGAAGCGCGCTCGAGGACTTCAACGGCTGGGTCCGGCGCCGCCAGCGAGGGTTGGCGATCCTGGCCTTCGCCCTGGTCGGCGCCTACTTCGCGGCCAACGGGGCGGCGCAACTGCTCTAGCGGGCGATGTCAGGGTCGAGCCAGCGCCGCAGCGGCGACCGCGAGCGCGATCCGCGAACGCGGCTCGACCGAGTCGGCGGCGACGAACTCATCCGGATGGTGAGCGTGGCCGCCGCGCGGGCCGAGGCCGTCGACCGTCAGCTCGACGTACTGGGCCATGTGGCTGGCGTCGCTGGCTCCCCCCCTTGCACCGACGTGAAGCTCGGCGCCGAGCAGCTGCGAGGCCGGTGCAGCGAGTCGCTCGGCGACCGCGGCCCGGCTGTCCATCCCCGGCCAGCGGCGGACCAGCTCGGCCTCGACCCGGACGCCGCCGACCTCCTGCGGCACGGCCTCGAGCACCGGCTCGAACGCCTCCAGGCGCTCGGCGCGCAGGTCGCAAACAAGCTCGCCCTCGGCGGGGACGACGTTGAAGGCGTCGCCGCTGCGGACCACCGTCGGAATCGCCGTCAGCCGGTCGGGCCCGAGCGGATCGGAGAGCGCGGCGACCGCCGGCGCCACCGCGGCCAGGGCCAGCAGCGCGTTTCGCCCCTTCTCCGGCGAGGAGCCCGAGTGGGCGGCGACCCCGTGCGCGGTCACCCGCAGCGTCCCGGCCGCCTTGCGCTTCGCGACCACCGCCTCCTCCCTGCCCGGGCCGATCTGGCCGGCCTCGAAGCACAGGCAGCCGTCCCAGCCGGCGAACCGCGGCCCGTGGTCGAAGCCGCCGGTGCGCCACTCCTCGTCGACGACCGTCAGCAGGCAGAGCTCGGCGAACGCCTCGGGGACCGCCGCCAGCTCGCGCATCACCCCCAGCGAGATCGCGACCCCGCCCTTCATGTCGACGCTGCCGGAGCCGACCAGCTTGGCGCCCTGGCGATCCAGCGGCCGGTGCTCGCCGTGGGCGACGACCGTGTCGAGGTGGCCGAGCAGCAGCACCCGGCCCTCGCCGGTGCCCGCGATCGTCGCCAGCAGGTCCGGGGCGTAGCCCGGCGTCGAGCAGGGCGGGCGCTCGATCTCCGCCGAGTCCGGGAGCAGCGCGGAGACCAGCGAGCAGAGCTCCTCGGCGGCCGCGACGTCGCCCGACGGCGAGGAGATCGCAACCAGGGCGTCGAGATCGCGCTCGAAGTGGCCGGCGACCCGCTCGGAGGCCGCCGCCAGCCACTCGGCGTCCAGGGACGTCATTCCGCCAGCTCGGGGATGTGGCGCTCCAGGTGCTCGGTCATCGTCCGCCGCACCCAGGCCTGGGTCTCGGAGTCGGCCATCCGGTAGCGGCCGAGCAGCATCTTCTGGTCGTCAAGCGGCAGGCCGGCGATCTCCCAGCGGACGGCGAGGCGCTCGAACAGCATCTCGGTGCGGCGGTGCCACTCGTCCTCGCCGGTGGTGGCGGCGCCGCCCTGGCGCCGGCGCAGCTTGCGGATCGTCCCCGAGCTGAGCTCGCCGCGCAGGGTGAGCACGTTGCCCTCTGGATCGGTGTAGTCGAAGGTCGGCGCGGGCTCGCGGTCGCGCTGTTTCTTGCGTCTGGCCATGCCTGGATACTTTCAAGTGCTCGGGTAAATGCGACTCCGAAAGGGGCGGCTGGATGGAAGCGTCGATCAGCAGCGCCGAGGCGCGCGAGGCGGTCAAGGGATTCTCGCGGCTGTGGTGGCTGTGGCTCGTCTTCGGGATCTTCTGGGCCGTCGTCGGGCTGGTGATCCTGCAGTTCGACCAGGCGTCGATCAACACCGTCGGGATCCTCGTCGGGATCATGTTCCTGGTCACCTCGATGCAGCAGTTTGCGATCATGATGCTGGTCGACGAGCGGCGCTGGCTGTTCGGGCTCTTCGCCGTCCTCTTCTTGATCTGCGGGATCCTGTCGCTGATCAGCCCCGAGAACACGTTTGCGGCCCTCGCCGACATGCTCGGCTTCCTGTTCCTGATCGTCGGCGTCTTCTGGCTGATCCAGGCGTTCGTCTCGCGCGAGGTGAACGAGCTCTGGTGGCTGGGCCTGATCGCCGGGATCCTGATGGTGATCCTCGCCTTCTGGACCTCGGGCCAGTTCTTCATCGAGAAGCAGTACGTGCTGCTGGTCTTCGCCGGGATCTGGGCGCTGATGCAGGGCGTCACCGACGTCGTGCGGGCGTTCCAGATCCGCAAGCTCGGCGAGATGGTCTGATCGCATAGGCTGCGCGCCGGTGTCGGCGCCCGCCGCAAGCACAGCCCGCAACTCGGTCCACCTGACGGCGGAGGCCGCCGGGTCGCCGGACGAGGTCTTCACGTACCTGACCGACCACTTCTTCGAGCTCTGGCCGGGGAAGGCGAGGGTGCTCGAGGCCGGCGACGACCCGGCGGAGCCGATGGGCCTGGGGATGGTGCGGTCGATGGACCCGCCGGGCTCGGCGAAGCTCGAGGAGCGGATCATCGCCCACGAGCGGCCGAAGCTGATCGAGTACACGGTGATCAACGACGCCCCGCTCTCCAACCACCTCGGGCGGCTGGAGCTGACGCCGACCGCGAACGGCACCCGGCTCGATTACACGATCGACTTCGACTACAAGCCCGCGTTCCTGGGCCCGGTCGTCGCCGGGGTGCTGAGGACCACCTGGCGGACGACCGGCGCCCGCAAGCTCCGCGCCGCGTTCAAGTAAGCCTCGGTCAGAGGTATTGGCCGACGTTGACGCTGACCTTGGTCGCGTCCATGTCGCCGTCGTCGCGGATCGCGGTCGCCGCCTCGGCCGCGGCCGCGTAGGCGACCCAGGCGAGCTGGCTGCCGAGGCTGATCCGCTGGGCGCCGGCGGCGAAGATCTCGGCGATCGACAGGCCGCCCGGCAGGGCGAGCGCGTTGACGGGCTTCGAGACCGCCGCGCAGACCGCCGCGATCTCCTCGGTCGTCTTCAGGAACGGCGCGTAGAGGCAGTCGGCGCCGGCGCTCTCGTAGGCCTGAAGGCGGGCGATCGTGTCGTCGAGGTCGGGGTTGCCGCGCAAGTGATTCTCGGCGCGGGCGGTGAGCGTGAACTCGAAGTCGAGCGCGCGAGCCGCTTCGACCGCGGCGGCGACCCGCTCGGCGGCGACGCCCGCCTCGTAGAGGCCCGTCTGCGGGTCGTAGTCCTCGATCGAGCCGCCGACGGCACCCGCCTCGGCCACCCGGGTGATCGCCTCGGCCGCGTCGGCCGGGTCGGGCCCGTAGCCGTTCTCGAGGTCGACCGAGACCGGCAGCGGGGTCGCGGCGTCGACCGAGCGCACGTGGTCGCAGACCTGGTCCAGGGTCACCCCGCCGTCGGCCGCGCCGAGCGTGAACGCGAAGCCACCGCTGGTCGTCGCCAGGGCGTGGTAGCCAAGCCCGGCGAGGATCTTCGCCGAGCCCGCGTCCCAGGGATTCGGGATCACGAACGGATCGCCCTCGTGCAGGGCGCGCAGGGCGGCGCCCTTCTCGGACTGACTCGGCTGGGCTGACATCTGGTCTCCTTCCGGCGGGCGACTGGGGGTGCCGCCTATTGTGGCTTGCCTCGATGGAGCAACGACGGGGGATCTCTCGGCGTGAGCTGCTGCGGCGCGGAGCGGGCGGGGCGGCGGCGCTGGCGCTGGGCCCGGCCGTGTTCGGATGCTCGAAGGCGCGGTCGGCGTCCGAGCCGCGGATCGTGATCGTCGGCGCCGGTCTCGCCGGGCTGCGCCTGCGCCCTTCGACTGCACGACCGCGGCGTCGCCGCGACCGTCTACGAGGCGAACCCCGACCGGATCGGCGGGCGCTGCTGGACCTCGCGCGACTGGGACAACGACCAGACGGCCGAGCACGGCGGCGAGTTCATCGACTCGCGCCACGACCGGATGCGGGCGCTGGCGAAGCGCTTCGGGTTCGAGCTCACCGACCTGTACGCGATCTCGAACCCCGGCACCACGCGGCTGTGGCTGAACGGGCGGCTCGTGCGCCGGTCGTCGATGCGCGCCGAGCGGCGGCTGTTCGAGCGCCTGCTGATCCGCGACGCGCGTCGGGTCGGCGCCTACAGCGCCCCCAATCACACCGCCGCCGCGGTCGCCTTCGACCGGCTCTCGGTCGCCGACTGGCTCGACCGGCGGCTGCCCGGCGGCGCCGCCAGCCCGTGGGGCCAGTACGTGTGGGCCGAGATGGCATCGGAGTTCGGGCTCGACGCGACCCGGCTCAGCGCCCTCAACCTGTTCGCCCAGTACGTCGAGAGCACGCCGGGCGCCGACGAGCGCTACCACGTCAAGGGTGGCAACGACCAGATCGTCGACGCGATCGCCGCGACCCTCCCCGACGCGACGATCCACCGGGGCGCGCCGCTGGAGGCGGTGGTCAGGCGCGGCGACGAGTACGCGCTGCGCTTCGCCGACAGCGCCGCGGAGGTGACCGCCGACCAGCTGGTGTTGGCGATCCCGTTCGCCACCCTGCGCCGCGTCGACCTCGCCCAGGCGAGCCTGAGCGCCAAGAAGCTGCGCTGCATCAAGGACCTGGGGATGGGGACCAACGCGAAGGTGATGCTGCAGTTCGACCGTCGCCCGCGCGAATACGGCGACTGGAACGGCTACATGGGCAGCGACGACCCGTTCCTGCTCACCTGGGAGAGCACCCTCGGCGAGCCCGGGCAGACGAGCATCGTCACCACCTTCTTCGGCGGCCGCTCGGGCGCCGGCGGCCTGGTCGCCGACGCCGCACACGGGCCCACCGTCCCGCGCGAGCTGCGGCGAGTCCGCGGCGCCCTGACCCAGGGCGGCCGGATGCGCCTGCCGGGCCTCGCCGACGGGTTCAACGGCCGGGCCTGGACCGACCACTGGGTCGCCGACCCGTGGGCGCGCGGTTCCTATGCCGCCTTCCTCCCGGGCCAGTACACCAAGTACTACGGCTACGCCGGCCGCCCCGAGGGCGCCGTCCACTTCGCCGGCGAGCACACCGCGACCGTCAACCAGGGCTACCTGGAGGGCGCGGTCGAGTCCGGCGAGCGGGCCGCCACCGAGGTGCTGGCGGCGGTCCGTGGCTGATCCACGCGGCTATCCTTTGCCGACAACCGAATACGGGGGCGACTTAGCTTCGACGTGGATCTCTATCGCCCTGATGTTGCGAGTCGAGGACCCCGGGTTGGCCTCGTAAAACTCTCCCGGGAACCAATCAAATGCGGACTCCAATCACGAGTTCGCCCTCGCTGCCTAATTAGGTAGCTGAGGGAGTCGCTCCGGGAAGCCCGCGCCCCGGACCAGCGGCTTCATTAGCGGGCTCACCGGCCGCATAGGACCCTCGATCAGGCCGGGAAACCATTAGGAGGGTGTGGCGCCGGGTACGTGCCCCGGGGATCGACCTAACCGGCGCCGAGATCAGACTCCACGGGAACGCTCGTTGACGCATCAGAGCAGGCTCCGCGGACGTGGGTGCAATTCCCACCGCCTCCATCAACAGGGCCTCCGGGGCCTTGTCTCACTTCTCGCCCTTGGCCGCGATCTTCGCCTCGTAGTCGGCCTCGGTCGAGCCGCCGATCGCGGTCCGGACCGAGTCCTTGAACCGGTCCGTGCGCCGGCCGGGATGGAAGCGCTTTTCGGCGCGCTCCTGCTTATGCGGGTTGCGCTCGCCGTAGAACCGGCGCGCCCAGGCGGAGTCGGGCTTGCCCAGGCGACAGGCGCCGTACAGCGCCAGCGGCGGAACCAGGAGGCCGAAGATGCCGTGCATCATCCGGTGCTTGGCGAAGCAGATCGCGATGAAGCAGAGGTGGACGAGCAGTAACGCGATGCTGCCGACGATCGCCCAGGCCGAGCTGTCGTCGACGTCGAACGGCTGGATCCCGAGCAGAATCAGGCACAGGGCCAGCACCGCGATCACGGTCGCGTCGATCGACTGGCGTCCCTCGTTCGACCAGTAGACGTCGTCGAGGTGGACCCAGAGCGCGAACTCGTCGATCGTCAACCCGACCCCGATCCCGAAGAAGACGGCGCAGATCCCGTAGATGAAGTCGGTGGCGAAACCGGCGAAGCTGATCGCTCCGGCGAGCATCATCATCACGATCCCGAACACCAGGTGGTGGACGTGGACGCCGCCGGTTTCGACGCTGCCCGGCCACCAGGGGACCCGCGGGCTGCGCATCAGCCGCGTGCTCATGCGGATGAAGCTGAACGAGCCGAGGAAGCCGAGCAGGACCAGAAACAGCCACTGGCGGCCGTCGGCGACCAGCTGGTCGTTCCAGAAGTCGGAGATGAACGAGGCCGGGTTGAGAACCACCGCCCTGAACCTATCGTTAGCGCGGCGGCGTTTACGCTGAGCCGGTGGCGGTCGTCGATCACACCGAGCTGGCGCCCGTGGTCCGCGACGCCGTCGCGAGCGGCGACTTCTCGGCCTTCGGCGAGCTGCTCGCAGCCGACGCCGTCCTCGACACCAGCAACGAGTCCGGGCGCGTGCGCATCGAGGGGCCCGAGGCGATCATCGCCCACCTCTCCAAGCCTGGTCCCGGCGACCTGGAGCACTGGGAGGCGCGCGAGTGGCCGACGGGGATCGCGGCGACCTTCGAGTGGCACGGGGCGAGCGGCGTCGATCGCCGCCGCTGGTACGTGCGCCGCGAGGGCGAGGGGATCACCGCGATCTGGAGCTACGCCGCCAGGGCCGCGGGGGACGCCGGTGCGACGATCCCGGACCAGGTCCTGGCGCTGATCGGCTCGGGGGCCCGGCGCGAGCCGCTCGCCCACGGCGGCAACTCGGGCGCGGCCCTGGAGCGGGTGACGCTCGCCGACGGCACCGGGTTGATCGCCAAGCGGGTCGGTCCGGCCTCCGACTGGCTGGGTCGGGTGACCCGCGACCGCGGGCGCACCGCGCTGCTCTGGGACGCGGGCGTGTTCGATCGCCTTCCCGCCTCGCTCGGCCACGGGATCGAGGCGGTGGTCGCCGACGGCGACGGCTGGTGGGTGGTGATGCGGGATCTGTCGGCGACCTTTCTCGGCGATCAGCGGCGGCTATCGCGCGATGAGAGCCGCCGGATCCTCGGCGTCGCCGCCCAACTGCACGCCGAGTTCGCCGGCGAGAAGCCCGACGGCGCGGCGACGCTCGCCGACCGGATCGGGATGACGTCGCTGCGAGTCGCCGACGCCGAGCAGGCGAGCTCCGATCTGCTGCCGAAGCAACTCCCCGCCGCCTGGGACGCGTTCGCCGAGTCGGTGCCCGCAGAGGTCGGCGACGAGGTGATGGCGGCGGTCGCCGACCCGGGACCGCTGGCGGCCGCGCTCGAGCACACCGGGCGCATCACCTTGATCCACGGCGACCTGCGCGACGACAACCTCGGGCTCACCGACGACCAGGTGATCCTGCTCGACTGGGACCTGGCCGCGGTCGGGACGCCGACGGTCGAGTTCGCCTGGTACCTGGTCCACGACGCCTGGCGGATCGACGGCGACCACGACCGGATCGAGGCCGACTATCGCGCCGCCGAGGCCGACTCGCTCGACGAGCGCGAACTCGAGCTCGGCATCCTCAGCGGCCTGGTCATGTACGGATGGATCTTCGGCCACTCGCTGCGCGTCCACCCCGACCCGGCCGAGCGCGCCTGGGCCGCGGCCGAGCTCGGCTGGTGGGTACCGCGAACCCGCCGCGCGCTGGAGGCGACGGGAGGGATGCCGCGGTGAGCGACACGAACATCGATCGGGTCCAGAAGCTCTTCGGCCGCTTCAACGAGAGCGGCGAGCTCGACTTCTCGCTCGTTGACCCCGAGGTCGAGCTTCATGACCGCCCCGACGTCCCCGACCACCGCGTCTGGCGTGGTCACGACGGTGTGCGCGGCTTCCTCGCGAAGACGTCCGAGCACTTCGACCCGATCCGCTGGCAGCCGGGCGAGATGATCGCCCAGGGCCGCCACGTGATCGTCCCGACCCACGTCGTCGCGTACGGCGCTGCCAGCGGCGCACCGATCGAGCTTGACGAGGCGCAGCTGTGGACGTTCGCCGACGGCCTGGTCGTACGGCTGCAGGGGTTCCCGGACCTCGAGCAGGCCTACGCGGCCGCCCGAGCGCTCGACGAGGCCGAGCTGCCCGAGCGGCCGTAGGCCGACCCGCGCTAGGCGGCTCGGTTGCGGCCTCCGTAAACCGCGAGCCCGTAGATCACCAGGATGTCGACGATGAACAGCATGAACGCCGCGAACGGGAACGCGTTCTGGGTGAACAGCAGGATCATCGCGTTGAGGCTGGCGCAGGCGATCCCGAACAACTGGCCGAACGCATGCCCGTTCCAGATCGAGAATGCCGCGATCAGCTGCAGCACGCCGACGATCAGCAGGAACCAGCCCCACGTGTTGAGATCGTCGAAGATCACGAAGCGTTGATCGCCGCTGAAGAACGCGGAGTCGTCGATCGCCGCGATCCCCCAGATCGCGTTGACAAAGCCGGCAAACATCAACATCGCGCCGGCGAACAGGAGCCAGCCGGCCCCCTTGTCGGTTCCTGAGTCGTCCATAGCTCTCTCCTTTGTTGACGGCCTCCCGCCTGAACCAAAAGGCTAGGACCGCCGTCGGACCGCCACCTCGCGCCAGTCGCGGGTTGCCTTTCCCGGCGCGTACTGCGAGGTGAGCCGCTTCGCGATCACGCCCTTCAGACCCTGCTTCTTGGCCGCCAGACGCAGGGCGGCGCCGTCGCCGCGGTGATAGCCGGGAACCCGGCAGGCGTCGCCGCCGAGCGCGAGCGCCTCGAGCCGTTCGCGGCGGCGCTCGTAGGGCAGCTCGAGCAGGCTCTCTCGGCCCGCGTGCAGGAGGTCGAAGGCGATCAGGGTCGCCGGCGAGTCCTTGCGGCGGCGGCGGATCTCGGAGTCCGACGAGGCGGAGAGGCGGCGCGCGAGTCCCTCGGCCGAGGCCGATCCGTCCTCGCCGAGCACGGCCAGCACCCCGTCAAGGGCAACCGGCTGGCCGCCGAGCCCGAGCAGGATCGAGCCCAGTTCGGGAAACCGGGGGCGCAGGTCCCTGCCGCCGGCGTCGAGCAGCGACAGGTGGCCGGTGTCGCAGAGCGCGATCGCCCGCTCGCCCGGCCAGTGGACCTCGTATCCCCAGCTCTCGTCCTGGGTGGCGTTCGGCATCCGCGCCGGCGAGGCGAGCATCGGCGCCAGCCGCTCGGGCAGCGGCTGACCGGGCTCGGGCCCGTCCATGCGGTGGATCATCCAGTCCTTGCCACGGGTGCGAAACAGCGAGTAGCGGCCGCTGACCCGCTGACCGTCGAAACGGACGATCAGCTTCGCGTCCTCCCACTTCTCGGCCTCGTAGGTGCCGCGGTCCCAGATCCCCATCGTGCCCCCGCCGTATTCGCCCTTCGGGATCTCGCCGGCGAACTCGAGGTACTCGAGCGGATGGTCCTCCGTGTGGACGGCGAGCCGGTTGCGGTCCGGGTCGGCGGGCACCCCGCGCGGCAGCGCCCAAGAGGCCAGCACCCCATCGCGCTCCAAGCGCAGGTCCCAGTGCAGCCGGGTCGCGTGGTGCTCCTGGATCACGAACCGGTTGCCCGCGCTCCTTCGCCGCCTTGCCGCTGGGCTCGGAGGTGCGGTCGAAGTCGCGCTTGTCGCGATAGTCGGAGAGCTTGTCGCGCCCGCGCGCCATGGGTGCTACGGCGTCTGAACGCCGCCGCCCGGCTCAGATCACGACCCTCGACTTGAGCTCGTCGAGGAAGGAGCGCGGGAAGCCCGGGATCTGGTTGAGGTCGTCGAGGGTGGTGAAGCTGCCGACCCGCTCGCGGTAGGCGAGCACGCGGCCGGTCTGGGTGACCGAGAGACCGAGCTCGCGCAGTTGCTCGTAGGTGGCGGTGTTGATCGGGATCGCGGCCGCACCCGGCGGGCCCGGGGCGATCGCCGGCTCGGGGGGAGCTTCGGGCTCGGCGGGCACCTGGTCGGGCTCGAGCGAGCTCGAGAACCACTCCGGCGTCTGCTCGGCCGCCGGAGGCTCCGGCGCCGGCGGCTGGTGTTCGAGCAGGGCGTCGCCGTGTGGCTGGACAGCCGGCTCGGGCTCGGGCTGCGGCGGCCGCTCCTCCGATTCGAAGATCGTGCTGGTGTCCAGCTCGGGCAGCGGCTCGGCGACCTTGTCGACGGCCTGGCGGGCGCGCTCCTCGGCGGAGCTGGCGCGCTGCTCGGCCTCGGCAATCCGGTCGAGCATCTCGCGCAGGCGGCCGGTTCGCTCGACCTCCTCGGCCTTGACCGCGGCAAGCTCCTCGGCCCGCTTCGCGCGCGCCTCGGCCTCGGCGGCCCGCGCCTCGATCTCCTGCAGCCGCTGCGCCGCGCGCTGCAGCGCCTCCTCGGTCTGGCGCTGGTTGTCGGTCAGCCGTTCCTCGGTGTCGACCAACTGGCGCGCCAGGACCTCCTCCTGGGCGCGGTGCTCCTTGAGCTCGTCCTCGGCCTGCGACAGCTCGGCGAGCAGCGCCTCGCGCTTCGGCTCGTGGCGCTCGGCCTCGGCGCGCTGGCGCTCCTCGGTCGCCTTGCGCGTCGCCTCGGCGGTCTCGCGGACCTTCTGCTCCGCCTCAACCCGGGCCTGCTCGATCCGCTGCTCGGCCTCCTGCTGCATCCGCGCGACCTCCTCGGCGCGACGTTCGGCCGCGGCTGCCGCCTCCGCCTCGCCCGCGCGGGCGCGCTCGCCCTCGCTGCGGCGCTCGGCCTCGGCGAGCCGGGCCAGAGCCTCGCGCTCGGCCGCCTCGCGGATCGCCTGCTCGTCGGATGATGCGGGCGGCGGTGGGACCGACGCAGCGGCCGGCAGCTCGGGCTCGGGGCTTGGCGGCGGCTCGGCGGCGGGCGTATCGGGCGCGGCGGGCGGCTCGAGGTCGGCGGGCGGCTCGGGTGCACTCGGGCCGGGAACCGGCTCATCACTCGGCTCGGGCGCCGGCGGTGACGCGGGCGAGACCGCTCCCGGCCCCGGGGGCCCGGCCGCCGGCGGCGCGTGCTGGGGCTCGGCGGGTTGTGGGCCGGTTTCCCCGGCCAGGTTGCGGACCGGCGGCGGCACGGCGACCATCGCCTCGGTGTCCTGCTCGCCACCGGAGCCCGAGGCGGCTGTACCGACGGCGGCGCCGACCCCAGCCGCCGCAGCGGCGCCGGCGACGGTCGCCGGCAGGGTCGAGGCTCCGCCGCTCGGCGCCGGGGGCGCGGGCTGAGCGGGTGCCTGGCCCGGCGTCGCGGCCGGCGCCGGTGCGGCCGGTGCGCCCTTGCCCTTCTTCGCCGCCTTCTGCTGGTCGCGCGCCTGCTTTTGCACGGCGCGCTGCTGGCGGCGCTCGGCGGCCTTCGCGGTCCGCTCCTCCTTCGTCCGGGCGCGCTCGTTCTTGCGCGCGTTCAGCTTCTCGGTCCGCTCTCGGCGGCGCCTGGCCCAGAACGACTCCTTGCCGGCGGGAGCCGCGGGAGCCGCTGCGGCGGCCGTCGGCGTCGGCGCTGCCTCGCCCTTCTTCGCCGCCTTCTTGGCGGCGCGCTCGGCCTGCTTCTGCTCGCGCTCGGCGATCCGCTTGGCGCGCATCTCCTCCTGCTTTCGCTGGCGCTCGAGCTTCTTCGCCTCGGCCTTCTGCTTGCGCGACATCCCGGCCGGGGCGGGGGCGGGCGCAGCCGCGGTCGGTGTCGGGGCGGTGCCCGGTGGCGGCGCCGAGGAAGGTGGCGCGCTTGCGTCAGGGTCAGCGGGCGCGGTCGGGGCGGCCGGCTGGCTTGGGGGAACGGGCGGGCTCGGGGGCTCGGGCTGGCCCGAAGCTGCCGGCTCGGGCGCGACCGGGGCCGTGGTCGCCACCGGCTGGGTGGTGTCGACCGGCGGCGCGGCGGGATCGGCCGGCGCGGCCGGGTCCACGGGCGCAGCCTGGGCGGCGGCCTCGTCGCCCTTCTTGTTCTTGCGTTCGAGCCTGAAAGAGCGCATGGGGTAATCGTCTCACGAGCTAACGGTGCTCGCTAGCGTTTTCGCCCCCCGCGCTCAATCCCCTGCGCGTGCAGGCGATGGCTCAGCGACCGCGGTCGCTGAGCTCGCGCTCGACGTCGCGCTGCATGTCGCGGTCGCGCATCTCGCGGCGACGGTCATGTTGTTGCTTGCCGGTCGCCAGGGCCAGCTCGACCTTCGCCCGCGGCCCCTTGAAGTAGACCCGGGTCGGGATCAGGGTCAGGCCCTTGCGCTGCATGCGCCCCACCAGTCGCTCGATCTCGTGACGGTGCAAAAGCAGCTTGCGCGGCCGCTCGGGGTCGTGGTTTAAGGCCGCCTGCTCGTAGGGCGGGATGTGCGCGTTTCGAAGCCACACCTCGCCCTCCTCGATCACCGCGTAGGCGTCGCCGATCTGAGTCTGGCCGGCGCGCAGCGACTTGACCTCGGTGCCGACCAGCTCGATCCCGGCCTCGAAACGCTCGACGAACTCGTACTTGTGCGAGGCGCGGCGGTTGGTCGCCACGTCGCCGGCCGCCGCCTTGCGCTTGCGCTTCTTAGCCATCCTCGCGCCCCGCTGCCGGGAGCAGGTCGACGCGCCCGCGCGGCGCCTCGATCCCGTCGACCCGGACCGAGATCGGATCACCGAGCCGAATCGCCTTGCCGCTGCGCCCGCCGACGATCGCGGTCTCGGTCTGGTTGAGGTCGAAGCGTTCGCCGCGCAGCCGCCGCGCCGGCAGAAAACCCTCGTAGACATCGCCGAGCTCGCCTCCGAAACGGACGAAGGCACCGGGCGCGATCACCCCCGAGACCTCGCCCTCGAAGGCCTGATCCTGCCCGCCCTCGAACAGCTCGCGCTCGAGCAGGAAGGCCGCGCACGCCTTGTCGGCGTCGCGCTCGGCCACCATCGCCTCGCGCTCGGTCTCCGAGCAACGCACGGCAGCGTCCCGAACCTCGGCGCGCTCGGGCTCGGCCTCGGAGGCTCCGAGCGTCGAGAGCAGGGCGCGGTGGGCGACCAGGTCGGGGTAACGGCGGATCGGCGAGGTGAAATGCGCGTAGGCGCCGCTGCCGAGGCCGGCGTGGCCGAGGTTTCGGTCCGAGTAGATCGCGGGCTTCAGGGAGCGGAGCACGATTGATGTATACGCCGCCCGCCCATGGCCGCGGCGCTTGGCCTCGGCGGCGACCAGCCGGCTCGCCTCGGCGACCAGCTCGCCCGCCTCGCTCGGCGAGATCTTCGCCGGATCGCCCGGGAGCGCCGGGGTCGGAATGTCGAGCGCGGCGAGCTTCTCGACCAGGGCGACGACCCGCGCCGGGTCGGGGCGCTCGTGGATCCGGTAGATCGTCGCCACGCCGCGGCGCTCGCAGTGCTCGGCGACCCGCTCGTTGGCGCAGATCATCAGCTGCTCGATCAGGCCGTGGGCCTCGGTGTCGGAGACCGAGCGCGCCGCGACGACGGCGCCCTGGGCGTCGAACTCGAACTCGGGCTCGGTGGTCGAGATCTCCAGCGCCGACCCCCGGCGCGCGTCGCGCAGCATGGCCGCCGCCCGGCGGGCGAGCTCGAGCGGCGATGCGATCACCGCCGGCGGCTCCTCCTGGCCGGCGAAGTAACGGTCGAGCTGCTCGTAGGAGAGCCGCTGGTCGGAGCGGATCGTGCTGCGGTAGAAGCTCGCCGAGTGAGCCCTGCCGTCGGCGCCGACGAGCAGCTCGGTGGTCACCGCCAGCCGGTCGACGCCCGGCATCAGGCTGCACGCGTCGGCCGAGAGCGCCGTCGGCAGCATCGGCTCGACCGTTCCGGGCACGTAGACGCTGTTCGCGCGCCGCAGCGCCTCCTCGTCGAGCCGGCTGCCGGGACGCACGTGGGCGGCGACGTCGGCGATGTGGATCCAGAGGCGGATGCCGTCGCCGTCCTCGGACGCCGAAACCGCGTCATCGAAGTCGCGCGCGGTCGCCGGGTCGACGGTGAAGGTGTCGAGGGCGGTCAGGTCGCGGCGCTCGGACTCGACCCGCGGCGCGGCGACCACCGCATCAGCGGCGTCGCCCTCGAGGTCCGGGTCGAACCCGCGCTCGCCGAAGCGCTCCCAGATCAGCGCCGCGGAGACGTCGCGGGCGTTGCGCGGGTCACCGAGCTCGGCGACCACCGAGGCCCGGGCGCCGCGCGGCTCGACCGCGACCAGCTCGCCGCCGCGCACCCGGATGCCGCCGGCGATCCCGAGCTGGGGGGCGCCGCGCTCGAACAACGGCTCGGCGACCAGGAAGCGCCCGCGGCGCGCGACCTCGGCGACCAGGCGCCCGCTCAAGACCGGCCGGATGCGACTTCGGCGCCGACGACGTCGAGCGCCTCGTCGAGCGCCTCGTCGCGGTTCTCGGTCGCCCGGTCGTCCTCAACCCGTACGTTCGGCTTCACGCCCTCGCCCAGGATCGAGGTCCCGTCCGAGGTCAGGTACTCGCCGATCGTCAGGTCCAGGGCGCCCCCGGAGCTCTGCTTGAGGATCTCCTGGAAGGTCCCCTTGCCGTAGGTGCGGGTGCCGACCACCCTGGCGAGGTCGTTCTGTTGCAGGGCGGCGGTCAGGATCTCGGCCGCCGAGGCGGTGCCGCGGTCGACCAGGACGGCGGTCGGCCGGGGATCGATCGCGTCGCCGGTCGCCGGGTAGTCCTGGTCGCCCTGGGTGCGGCTGCGGGTCGAGACCACGTTGCCATGGTCGAGGAAGATGCTGGTCGAGAGCACCGCCTCGTTGAGCAGCCCGCCGCCGTTGTCGCGCAGATCGAGGACCAAGCCCTCGGCTCCCTTGCGATAAAGGCGCTCGACCTCGGCGCGCAGCTCGTCGCTGGCGCCCTCGCTGAAGGTGAAGAAGCGCACGTAGGCGAGCTTCTCGCCGTCGGGGCCACGCCGGATCGCGCCCCTGACCGCGGGCACGCGGACGTCGGCGCGCTCCAGGGTCACCTCGTGGGGCTTGCCGCCATCGGCGGGCGCGATCGTGATCGTCACCTGGGTCCCGGCGGGCCCCTTGATCTCGGCGGTCGAGACGTCGGAGGCGACGCCGGCGATCGACTTGCCCTCGACCTCGGTGATCACGTCCCCCTCCTCCAGGCCGGCCTTGTCGGCCGGGGTGTCGGGCAGCACGCTGACCACCCGCAGTCCCTTCGGCACCTCGGTGACGGTCAGCCCGACGCCCGAAAAGTGCCCCGAGGTCGCGGCGTTGAACTCCGCGTACTGGTCGGGGGTGAAGTAGTGCGAGAACTTGTCGTCGAACTTCTTCTTCAGCGCATCGACCATGCCGCTGATCGAGTCGTCGTTGAGCTCGGTGGTGTCGCTCGCCTTGAAGTAGCTGTCCTCGATCGTCTGTCGCGCTTCGACCACCGGGTCACTGGAGTCGTCGTCGAAGGTGCCAGTCAGGTAACCGGCGAGGAGCGCGACCGCAAGCCCGATCAGGACGCCGAAGACGACGCCGGGGCCGAACCCGCTGCGCCCGTCGGCGCTGGGGCCGGAGCTCAAACCCGCAGGAAGCGGCGCAATGTGATGCCGCTGCCGAGCGCGGATACGAGCACCGCGGCGCCGACCAGCATCGCGACCAGAGGGGCGAAGCCCATGGTCGAGAGGTTGTCCACGAGGGCGAAGTCGTCGGCGAGCGGATCCACGATGGTTACCTTGCCGACCAGCAGTATGCCGACCGCCAGGCCGGCGCCCAGCAGGCCGACGATCACGCCCTCGATCATGAACGGCCAGCGGATGAACCAGTTGGTCGCGCCGACCAGCCGCATCACCTCGACCTCACGGCGGCGGGCATAGATCGAGAGCCGGATCGTGTTGGCCACCAGCAGCAGCGAGGCGACCAGCAGCAGCCCGGCGATCACCAGGAGGACGATCTTGACCGCCCCGGTGACCTCGCGGATCCGGTTCGCCTGTTCGCGGCTCTCGCCGATCGGCGGGTCGATCGCAGGGCTGATCGGGGTCGGCTTGCCGGCCGCGTTGGTCGGCAGCAGCGCCGCGCGCACGGCCTCGAGGTTGTCGGGGTCGTCGAGCGTCAGGTCGAAGGAGGGGGGCAGAGGGTTCGAGTTGAGCTCGGAGATCGAGCCCTCGAGGTCGCCGTGCAGCCGTGACTGCAGGTCCTTCTTCGCGCAGGTCGGTGAGCAGTAGGTCGCGCCCTCGACGTGCGGGATGGTGATCAGCTTCTTGGCCAGCTCGTCGCGCTGTGCCTGGGTCGCGTCCTTGTAGAGGAAGACCTTGAGCCCGATCTGGTCGCGGACCTCGGAGGCCTTCGACTCGGAGGCGCGCAGGACCGGAACCAGGACTCCGAGCAGCAGGGTGGTGATCACGATCGTGACCACCGCGGCGATGCTCGGCGCCGCGCTGCGACGGAGCGCGCGGAATGCCTCGGAGAGGAAGAAGACGACTCGTCCCATCGATCAGCCCGTGCTCAGTGCTCGAAGCCCGCCGGCTCGTCGGCGACGCCCATCTCGGCGCGCACGCGGGCGGCGAACTCCTGGGTCGACTCGTCCTCGTGGTAACCGCTGGAATCGTCGTCGCGGACCAGGCGGCCCTCCTCGAGCGCGATCACCCGGCGGCGCATCTTGTCGACCATCTCGCGGTCGTGGCTGACCACCAGAACCGTGGTCCCGGTGCGGTTGATCCGGTACAGCAGCTGCATGATCCCGATCGAGGTCTCGGGGTCGAGGTTGCCGGTCGGCTCGTCGGCGAGCAGCAGCGGCGGGTGATTGACGAACGCGCGGGCGATCGCGACGCGCTGCTGCTCGCCGCCGGAGAGCTCGTCGGGGTAGTTGTTGATCTTCGCCTGCAGGCCGACCAGGCGCAGGATCTCCGGCACCTTGCGGCGGATCTGCGAGCGCGGCTCGCCGATCACCTGCAGCGCGTAGGCGACGTTGTCGTAGACCGTGCGGTTCGGCAGCAGCTTGAAGTCCTGGAACACGGTCCCGATCCGGCGGCGCAGGTAGGGCGTGCGCTCGGCGGGCATCGCGTTGATGTCCTTGCCGGCGATCTGCACCGTCCCGGCGGCGGGCTCGATCTCGCGGATCAGCATCTTGATCAGGGTCGACTTGCCGCAGCCCGTGGGCCCGGTGATGAAGGCGAACTCGCCGCGGGCGATCTCCAGCGACAGGTGTTCGAGGGCGACGTGGCCGCCCGGGTAGACGACGGTCGCGTCGTAGACGGTGATGATCGGCGGCTGGCCGGTGTTGCGGCGCGCGGTCGACGGCTGGGCCGAGCGGCGGCGATGCTCGCCGGCGTCGCGCTCGCGGGTCCTCTTCGATCTGCGTGTAAGTAGTGGCATTGCGCGGCCTCTTTCTCCGGCTTGTGCGCCGCTCCTCCGTGGGCGGTGGGCGCGACCGGCCCTGCACCGAAAACTGCGGTTCGAGGCTCGACAGGGTAGAGAAGCGGGTCAGCCGGCCCCGGCGCCCGGCGATGCTGAAACGGTTCATTCACGCGGCACCCACCACGCATGAGCAGGAAGGTGGTGACTACGGATGACCGTCCGGCGAAGCTAGGCTAGCGTCGCGGGCATCGTGGTTGGGGGACACAATCATGACCGTCATCCACACGCCACCCGAAGAGCGGCCCGGCCGCCAGAGTTCGCTCGTGCGCCGCCAGCGGCTGGTCGGCCGGCTGGTCGAGAGCTCGCAGACCCCGGTCGTCCTGATCGATGCGCCCGCCGGGTTCGGCAAGTCGACGGTGCTCGCCGAGTGGGAGGCCGCAGACCCGAGGCCGTTCGCATTGCTGACGCTCGGCGACCGCCACGACGACCCGGTCCTACTCACCGCGTCGATCGCGGGCGCCCTCGCCGACCTCTTCCCCGTCGACGAGCAGGTCTACTCCGCGCTCTTCGGCTCGCGGCCGGGGACCTTGAAGGTCGCGATCCCGCGGCTGCTCGAGTCGCTTCGCCGGGCGAGCCGCCCGATCGTGCTGGCGCTCGATGATGTGCATACGATCACCGATCCCGACGCGCTGCAGATCGTCTCGGCGATCGCGGACGGCCTGCCGGCGGGCTCACAGCTCGCGCTTGCCTCGCGTAGCGAGCCGGCGATCCGCATCAGCCGCAGGCGGGCAAACGGTGCCTTGACCGAGCTCGACGTCGGCGACCTGGCGATGACCGATGGCGAGGCCCGCGATCTGCTCCAGTCCTGTGGCCTGTGCCTGCGCACCGACAGCGTCGAGCTGCTCGTCGAGCACACCGAGGGCTGGCCGGCGGCGCTCTATCTAGCGGCGCTCTCGCTGGAAGGCGCCGACGACGTTGACGACGCCGCGAAGCGGTTTGCCGGCGACGACCGGGTGGTCGCCGACTATCTGCGCGACGAGTTCATCGCCAATCTCGGCGCCGAGGAGCTCAGGTTCCTGACCTGCACGTCGGTCCTGGACGAGGTCTCGGGCGAGCTCTGCGACGCCGTCCTCGACACCAAGGGCTCGACCGAGATGCTTCGCCATCTCGCGCGCTCGAACGCGCTCGTCAGCGTGGCCGACAGCAAGGGCCACGCGTATCGGTATCACGCTCTGCTGCGCGAGATGCTCGAGGCCGAGCTGCACAGGATGCACCCCCGCGACGAGGCGACGCTGCACACGCGGGCGAGCGCGTGGTACACGCAACGCGGCGACTTTGACCGCGCGGTCCCGCACGCGATCGCCGCCGGGAATCCGCACGTCGCCGCGACCCTGATCTGGTCCCAAACGGCCGACTACGCCAGCGTCGGGCGGGAGGCGACATTGGAGCGCTGGTTGGAGAGCTTCACCGACGCTCAGATCGACACTTCGCCTGAGCTCTGCCTGGTGCGCGCGACTTGCAGCACTGCAGCGGGCAATGGCGCCGAGGTCGAGTACTGGACGACCAAGGCGATCGAGTTGCTCGACCGAATGCCGGATACAGATCGTGAGATGAGCGTGGTCGCGAGGGCGATCAACGCCACCGGCTCGGCGCGGGACGGGGTTGTCGCGATGCGAGCCGACGCCGCCGCCGCCTTCGAGCTGCTGCCCAAGAACAATCCTTGGCGCTCGGCCTGTCGCTTGCTCGAAGGCGCGTCACACCACCTTACGCACGAGCCGGAGCTCGCCCGGGCGGCGCTCGAGGACGGTGCGCGAACAGGTGCAATTGCCGCACCGTCGATCCAGGGCCTCTGCCTGGCGCAACTCGCACTGTTGGCGCTCGAAGAGGACGACCTGGCCGAAGCCACGCGGCTGAGCGCCGAAGCGGTTCAGCTAACCAATCTGAACGCGCTCGCAGATGCGCCGACGATGGCACTGGTCTTCTCGGTCGCCGCTCTGGTCGAGGCTCGCGGCGGTGATGCCGAAGTGTCGAGCCGGCACGCCAAACACGCTGGCGTCCTGCTCGACGCGCTGAACGAGATCAGCCCCTGGTACGAGGTCGAGGCGCGGATCTCGGTCGCCCGGGCACTCGCCCTGCTCGACGACGTCGCCGACGCCCGCGCGCATCTGGCCGAGGCGGGCCGACACCTGCGCCAGACACCCGACGCGCCGGTGCTGCGCGAGTGGCTCGAGCAGGCATGGACCGAGGCCGACTCGGCGACGATCAGCGACCGCTGGCCCCTGAGTCCCGCGGAGCTGCGCCTGCTTCATCACCTTCCCAGCCACCTCACCTTCCGCGAGATCGCCGAGCAGTCGTTCGTGTCGCCGAACACGGTGAAGACGCAGGCGCGCTCGATCTATCGCAAGCTCGGGGTCTCGTCGCGGGCCGAGGCGGTGGCCTGTGCCCGCACCGCTGGGCTGATCGGCGACGATCCGCCGCCGCGCTCCGCTTGACGCACCTTCACCCCGATCGCGTGATGCGCGCCCGCAGCGGCATACGGTTGGTTGATCGAACACCCAGCACGACCGAGCAGGAGGCTGAATTGGACGACGTACGCGCGGAGATCATGGAGATGGCAAAGCGTCTCGGCGGCAAGTGGCTGATCGAGGGCGCCCCCGACAACGAGATTCCGGCCGACGGGATGGTGCCGATCGCGGCGAAGCGCCTGATCGACGAGGAGATGGTCCTCGACGGCGTCCCCGAGCGCAACCTGGCCACCTTCGTCACCACCTGGATGGAACCCGAGGTTCAGGAGATCATCGCCAACAGCCTCGATCGCAACTTCATCGATCACGCCGAGTACCCGCGCACGGCAGAGATCGAGCAACGCTGCATCCGGATGCTCGCCAACCTCTTCCACGCGCCCGGCGAGACCACCGGCGCCCGCACCCAGGGATCCTCGGAGGCGATCATGCTCGGCGCCCTGTCGCTGAAGTGGAAGTGGCGCCAGCGCCGCGAGGCGGCGGGCAAGGACACGACCAAGCCGAATCTGATCTTCGGCGGCGACGTGCACGTCGTCTGGGAGAAGTTCTGCCGCTACTTCGACGTCGAGCCGCGGATCGTCCCCCTGCAGCCCGACAAGTACACGATCGGCCCCGAGGACGTCGAGCCGCACATCGACGAGAACACGATCGGCGTCGCCGCGGTGCTCGGGACCACGTTCACCGGCCACAAGGACGACATCGTCGGCATCAACGACCTGCTCGTCGGGCTGAAGAACGACAAGGGGATCGACGTGCCGCTGCACATCGACGGCGCCAGCGGCGCCTTCACCTGGCCGTTCCTGTATCCGGACTCGGAGTGGGACTTCCGGCTCGAGCAGGTGCGCTCGATCAACGCCTCGGGTCACAAGTTCGGCCTCGTCTACCCGGGGATCGGCTGGCTGATCTTCCGCGAGAAGTCCGACCTGGCCGAGGACCTCGTCTTCTACGAGAACTACCTCGGCAAGACCGACGCGACCTTCACCCTCAACTTCTCGACCGGGTCGTCGATGGTCCTCGCCCAGTACTACAACTTCATCCGCTTCGGCCACAGCGGCTATCGCTACTTGATGGAGTTGATGCAGTCGAACGCGCAGCTGCTCGCCGACGAGATCACCAAGATCGGTCGCTTCAAGGTGATCGGGGCCGACGAGGAACAGCTGCCGCTGGTCGCCTTCAACCTCGCCGACCCCGACAACGAGCCGTTCGACGAGTTCGACGTCGCCTGGCAGGTGGCCGCCGAGCGCGGCTGGATGCTGCCCGCCTACACGATGCCGCCGCAGGCGGACCACGTGAAGATGCTGCGCGCACTGGTCAAGCTCAACCTCAGCCATGCGCTCGTCAGCACGCTGGTCGATGACATCCATGCCGCCTGCGAGACGCTGGAGAAGAAGGGCGGCGCGAGCGAGGCCGAGCGCAAGCAGGTGAAGACGAACATCGGGATGTGAATCACCCCGTTGGGGCGATGCCGGAATCCCCGACGCCGCCTAGGTTGACGGCGGAGGCAACCAGGCGAAGGGTGACCACGATCGATCAATCCACACGTGTAGCGCTCGCCGACATCTCCGCCGGCGAGGTCGACGGCCTCGAACTGAGCGAGACGCGGCTCGAGGCCACCGGCCTCGACGAGCGCACCTTCGCGCTGGTCAGGATCGCCGTCCTGATCGCCCTCGATGCCCCGCCGGCGTCGTATGCGTGGCTGATCGCCAACGCGATCGAGAGCGGCGCCACCGCCGAGGATCTGCTCGGCGTCCTGCGTGCGGTCGCCCCCCAGGTCGGCGGGCCCCGAGTGGTCGCCGCAGCGCCCGAGATCATGCTCGCGCTCGGACTCTCCCTCCCCGAGCATCCGGGATAGGAGCGCGGATGGCGATGCTGGTGCGACGGCGGCCTCTGTTGCGCGCCGCCGCGATCGGCGCCGGCGCCTATTCCGCCGGCAAGAGGCGCCAGGACTCGGCGCGAGGCGCGCGCGAGGCGCGTTCAGTCCGGGTTGGGTTCCGGATCGTCGGCAACCGCCTCCGACAGCAGCAGTAGCGAGCCGATCAGGAAGCACAGCGCACCCAGCGACGTGGTCACGTTGGCGGCCGCGAGGTTGAGCTCGTCGCCGGTCTTCGGGACGATGTAGCCGGCGATCGCCGAGATTCCGAAGAGGATGCAGCCGGCGAAGTTGACGGTCGAGATCTTCCATTCGAGCGTCCGCTTGGCAGAGAAGAAGCCGCCGTCGCGGACCTCGAGGTAGGCGAGCAGGCCGGAGATCAAGAAGCAGATCGAGCCGACCGCCTCCGGAGCCCAGACCAGACGGTCGACCTGGGACGTGTCGAAGCTCTGCTGCATCGCGTGGAAGGTGCTGATGTTGAAGAACACGGTCCCGACCAGCTGGATCAGCGTCGCCCACCAATCGATCCGGTGCGGCTCGTACGTGAACAGGCGCATCCGCGCGGCCCGACCACCCGCCAGGTCGCGATCCGCGTTCGCCGCCTCGAGGTACTGGATCAGCGCCGCCGAGGTGAAGAACACCGAACCGACGAAGAACACCGTGCCGTCGGCCGCCGAGCCGACGAGTTGGACGAACCCTGGAAAGGGACCGAGGAAGAAGCAGAGGGAGCCGATCGCAAACAGCACTCCGATCCACCACGAGGCGCGGCGAGGTGCCCACCATTTCGACCCCCGGTCGTCGTCGCGGGAGAGCCGCGAGGCGTGCTTGCGGTGCACTCGCGATTCCCAGGTCCTTGCCTCCCCCGTCGGCGTCCTGTATTCGACCCTGGTCGTAAACGGGCCCGGCGGCGCGGCGCGCGACCACGGTCCAGCCCTCGGGCGTGCGTGGGTAGCGGTCCGCGATCCGGTGGCCGAGCATGGCGGGAATCTAGGAGCCCGGCCGGGCGCGTTCGAGGCAGATGGTGGGAGCCCGCCGACGACGGGCTCCCACCACGCTCTGTCAGCTCAGGCTTCGGCCCGCTCGTCCTCTCCGAAGACGATGATCCCGTGGACGATGTAGATGCAAAGCGCGAAGATCACCAGCGACCACCAGGGGTTGGCGCCGCCGATCGAGAACAGTGCCACGACCGCGCCGACACTGCCGGCGATGATCCCGATCGTCCGCCCGTAGGTACTGCCCGAGAACAACGAGAACCCGCCGGTGAGCTGGAGGATGCCAACGAGGATCAGCACCCACCCGAGCGTGTTCAGGTTGGTGAGGATGAACCTGGTGTCGTTGACGAAGTAGTTCGCGTCATCCAGGGCGCCGATGCCGTAGATCACGTTCAGAAATCCGACGATGAGCAGCATGGTTGCTGCGAAAACGACTCGGCCTGCGCCTCTCATTTGAGACTCCTTCCGTCAGTCAGCCGCTCGTGCGACCGATTTAGTTCCACGCGCTTGGGTTCGGTCAAGGGATGCTCGGTCATCTCGCTCCGCTGCTAAGCGTCACCGACCCGGAGGTACGGCTGAGGCAGGTCTTGTCGGAGGAGAGCTGGGCCTGTTTGACCGTCGAGTAGTACTTGCCGTCCTTCGGCCGCCCATTGCCGAGGTCGATCTCGAACTTGCCCTTGTTGTTGGTGTGATCGCCGCCGACCTTGTCGGTCTTGCCGCCGTGCTGGCGGTAGAGCTTGACCTTGCGGTCGGAGACGCAGCCGCCCTTGGGCGAGTCGATTTGGCCCTTGAACGTGGCCACACCGGCATCGAGCTTGTACTTGAACTTGGTGAAGGCGGTCGGGTACTGGGTGTCGGCGGCGATCGCAACGTGCGCGATCGACGCCGCCACCGCGCACACCGCGACCGCGATCAGCCAGCGGATCCGCCTCATCTACCGGCGGCGCCGCGAGACCCGGCGAGCCGTACGGCGGCCGGTGCGTCTGGCAACCCTTCTGGTTCCGATCATCTCTCGTCCCTCCTCGTGGTCATCGGGCGGCCGTCTCGGCCGCGTGTAGCTCCTGGGCCTCCGCGGCGGAGACCAGTCCGATCTCGATCAGATCGAGCGGGCTGATGAAGCCGTCGCTGATCCGGAAGCCGCCGGCGCGGGCGATCGCGTCGCGCAGCGGCACTGCCCAGTGATGCTCGATCAACAGCAGGGCCGCGGCCGAGTCGTTGGGGATCTCCTCGATGACGTCCCAAGCCTCCTCGTCGGAGAACGCCGTGGCGCCGTCGGCCGCCGCCTCCGCACCGGCGATCGCGCCGGCCTCCATGCCCTCCTCGCCGGCGATCCCGAGGCCGATCAGCGCGGCGACCTTGCTGCCGAGCTCGATCGCCTCGTCCTCGGTGAGGTTGCTGAGGTGCTCCACCTCGACCTCGCCCTCGGCGTCCTTGTAGACGGCGAGCGCGTCGATCACGCGCACCGTATCGCTCTCGCGCAGGCGCTCGAGCTCGGCGATGATCTCGCCGTGGAAGTCCGGGTGCTCGAAGCCCAGAACCAGGAGCTGCACAGGGCCGATTGCCATCTTGTCCCCTTTCGTCTCTCAAACTGACTCGGTACCAGCGCAGCCTCGTCCCCCGGGGCGGACGCGCATCATCCGATCGGGGTGATTGGGGACGTATTCACCCGGTTCGGGTGATGAATTCCAGCGGGCGTGCGGTTCGATTGGCGGGTCACCGTCGCCCTCTGAGAGGTAGAGAATGAGCCAGCCCGATCGCAGCAAGCTTCCGATCCCCGGCCAATCGTTCAGCGGGGTCGCCGACCGGACCCTCGACGGCTCGCAGCCGGACTGGAATCTGATCGGCCACGTGGACGCGCCCGACGGGGCACCCAACGTGCTGGTGATCCTGATCGACGATGCGGGCTTCGGCAACGCGGGCACGTTCGGCGGGCCGATCGACACGCCCAACTACTCGCGGATGGCCGACCAGGGCGTCAGTTACAACCGCTTCCACGTCACCGCGCTCTGCTCGCCGACCAGGGCGGCGCTGCTCACCGGCCGCAACAGCCACGCGGTCGGCTTCGGCTCGGTCGGCGAGTTTTCGACCGGGTTCCCCGGTTACACCGCGTTCGTCCCGGACGACTGCGCCCCGCTGCCGAGGATCCTCCGCGACAACGGCTATGCCACCTCCGCGTTCGGCAAGTGGCACCTGACGCCCGACGGCCAGCAGGGCCCGGCGGGTCCGTTCAACCGTTGGCCCACCGGCTGGGGCTTCGATTACTTCTACGGCTTCCTCGGCGGCGGCTCGGGTCAGTGGGACCCGTGCCTGACCGAGAACCAGAAGATCATCGGCACGCCCGAGAGCTTCGGCGACGAGGAGAACCCCTACTACCTGCCCGACGACATGGCCGACAAGACGATCGAGTGGCTACACGCGATCCGGGGCCAGGACGCCGAGAAGCCGTTCTTCGCCTACTTCTCGACCGGCTGCAGCCACGCTCCACACCACGTCTCCGAGCAGTGGGCCGAGAAGTACAAGGGTAAGTTCGACCAGGGCTGGGACGCGCTGCGCGAGGAGACGTTCGCAAGGCAGAAGGAACTCGGTGTGGTCCCCGCCGACGCCGAGCTGACCCCCCGCGACGACGCGTTCCCCGCCTGGGACGACGTCCCCGACAAGCTCAAGCCCTTCTACGTCCGCCAGATGGAGGTCTACGCGGGCTACTCCGAGAACGCCGACTACAACGCCGGCCGCGTGATCGATGCGATCGACGAACTCGGTGAGCTGGAGAACACGCTCGTCCTCTGGATCTGGGGCGACAACGGCGCCAGCATGGAGGGCACGGTCACCGGCTCCTTCAATGAGCTGACGATGCAGAACGGGATCCCGTTGACCGACGAGATGCAGCTGCAGCTCTCCGAGCGCTACGGCGGGGTCGAGGCGTGGGGCAACCAGATGATGGCGCCGCACTACGCGGCCGCCTGGGCCTGGGCCGGCAACACTCCGTTCCAGTGGGGAAAGCAGGTCGGCTCGCATCTCGGCGGGACCCGCAACCCGCTCGTCGCCCACTGGCCTGAGCGGATCTCGGAGGCCGGGGCACTGAGGTCGCACTTCACACACGTGATCGACATCGGGCCGACGATCCTCGACATCGCCGGGATTCCGATGCCGACCCACGTCGACGGAATCGAGCAGGAGCCGATGCACGGCGTCACGTTCGCCGATTCGCTGACCGACGCCAGGGCGCCCGAGCGGCACACCCAGCAGTACTTCGAGACGATCGGCAACCGGGCGATGTACAAGGACGGCTGGTGGCTGTCGATGCGCACGGAGCGCATCCCCTGGGTGCTCACGCCGCAGGCGCTCGAGCCGTACAAGCCGGGGGTCTGGGATCCCGACCAGGACCCGGTCGAGCTCTACTACCTGCCCGACGACTTCAGCCAGGCGAACGACCTCGCCGCCGAGAACCCGGAGAAGGTGGCCGAGCTCAAGGAGCTGTTCTGGCAGGAGGCCGAGAAGTACAACGTGCTGCCGTTGATGGCCCCGTTGGCGGGCTTCTTCGGCATGCTGCCGCCGCTCCCCGAGGTCGCCACCTACGAGTTCCGCAGCGACGTCCAGAACGTCCTCTCGGGAATGATCCCGAGGATCTACAACCACTCGTATTCGATCAGCGCCGACCTGGTGATCCCCGCGGGCGGCGCCGAGGGTGTGATCGTCGCCGAGGCCGACCACCTGGGTGGCTTCTCGCTCTTCGTCGACGACGGCAAGCTCACCCACACGTACTCGATGATGGGAGTGTTCGTCTGGCGCCAGCAGGCGACCGAGCCGCTCCCGGAGGGCGAGGTGACGGTGCGGATGGAGTTCGCCGCCGACTCGGCGCAGCCGGCCACCGGCGGCCAGGTGACGTTGTTCATCGACGACCGGCCGGTCGGCGAGGGAAAGATGGAGCACACGGTCCCGATCCGCTTTTCGGGCTATGCGGGGATGGACATCGGACGCGACAACGGCGGCGTCGTCGACCTCTCCTACGAGGACCGCAAGCCCTTCGCCTTCACCGGTGAGATCAAGAAGGTCGTCTTCGACGTCAAGCCGCACCCGTCGGACGACGGAGAAGCACGAGTTGCACAGGACCGTCCACCACGGGCACACGGCGCATGCGCTCACGGCCTGAGATGATGCGACGCGAGGAGGCTGCGATGAAACTGCATGACACGATCGATGTCCTGATCGGCGGCTACCTGTCGAAGGAGGCCGCCGCAGGAGGACTACGAGGCGGTGCTTGCCAGCGGTGGCCAACTGCAGGGCATGGCCCTGGTCGCCAAGGACCTCGAGGGCGAGCTGTCCGGTCGAGGAGACCGACCACGTGATTCGCGAGGCCGCCGGCGGCCTCGGCGCGGTCGGCTTCGCCGTCGGCCTGGCGGCGCCGCCACTGCTCGCCGCAACCGCCGTCGGCGCGGCGCTCGGGGCCGGGACCGGCGACCTGCTTCACCACAAGATCGCGGGCAAGCTGGGCGAGCAGGCGGGCGAGACGATCCCGCTCGGCGGCGCGGGGCTGATCGTCGCGTACTCGCACTCGGAGGCCGACAAGGTCGAGCCCGCGGTCACCCGGGCGGTGCAGAGGACCGTCGGCGAGGCGGAGGGCAGCCACGTCGCGGCCCTGAAGGGCGCGCTCGCCGACGCGCAGCAGAAGATGGCCGAGGGTGACGCCTGAGACAGCGCCGGGTGCGGCCCCGGCCGCCTTCCACCTGCTGGCCAAGCCGACCGGCGCGCAGTGCAATCTCGACTGCGACTACTGCTTCTTCCTCTCGAAGGAGATGCTCTACCCAGACAGCCGCTTCCGGATGTCGGAGAGCACGCTCGAGCAGTACCTGCGCCAGCTGATCGAGGCCCACGCGACGGTCCCGGAGGTGACGATCGCCTGGCAGGGCGGCGAGCCCACCCTGATGGGCCTCGAGTTCTTTCGCCGCTCGGTCGAAATCACGAGCCGCTATTTGAAGCCCGGCCAGCGGGCAACGCACACGATCCAGACCAACGCGACGAAGCTGAACGCTGATTGGGCCGCGTTCTTCAAACAGCACGACTTCCTAGTCGGGGTCTCGATCGACGGGCCGCGCGAGGTCCACGACGCCTACCGGGTCACTCGCGGAGGTAGCGGCAGCTTCGACCAGGTGATGCGCGGTCTGAACTTCCTGCGCGAGGCGGAGGTCGACTGGAACGCCTTGACCACCATCCACGCGGCCAACGCCGAGCGCGGTCTCGAGGTCTACCGCTTCCTTCGGGACGCGCTGGGAGCACGATACGTGCAGTTCATCCCGATCATCGAGCGGGTCGCCGACGCGAACGCCGACGGAACCGTTCCCTGGTCCTCGTGGCGCGACCGCCCGCTGTATGTGCAGGAGGGCGAGGTGGTCACGGGACGCTCGATCTCCGGTGAGGGCTACGGCCGCTTCTTGATCGACGTGTTCGAGGAATGGGTGCGCCACGACGTCGGCGAGGTGTTCGTGCAGATGTTCGACGTCGCGCTGGCCAACTGGTACGGCGAGCCACCGACCCTCTGCATCCACGCCGAGACGTGTGGCAAGGCCCTGGCGCTCGAGCACAACGGCGACCTCTACTCCTGTGACCACTTCGTCGAGCCCAAGTACCTGCTCGGCAACATCGCCGAGACCGACATGCTCGAGATGGTCGCCTCGCCGCGCCAGCGCCGGTTCGGGGACGACAAGCGCGATCTGCTGCCCCAGTACTGCCTCGACTGCGACGTGCGCTTCGCCTGCCACGGAGGCTGCCCGAAGGACCGGTTCATCTCAGCGCCCGACGGGGAGCCCGGGCTGAACTACCTCTGCGCCGGCTACAAGGCCTTCTTCCACCACATCGACGGGCCGATGCGTGAGATGTGCAACCTGCTCGCGCAGGGTCGCGCCCCGGCCGAGGTGATGGCGGGATACGCATCCCGCGACGCCGCGCTCGGGCGCAACGACCCCTGCACGTGCGGCAGCGGTCGCAAGTGGAAGCACTGCCACGGGAGCGCCTCGGGCATCGGGATGTAGTACTTGCCGCCGCCCACGGGCTTACCGTGGGGCGTCGATGCGAGCCCGGTTGCGGCGCCACGAAGGGGGGGATCGCCCCAAGCGCTCCGCTGACGAGGAATACGTCGAGATCGATGCCGCCGAGCTGAGCGGCGTCTTCAACGTCCCCGACTGGTTGCGCAACGTCGGCCTGATGTCGTGGCTGCTCGTCGGGATCACCCTGTTCGTGACCGGGGTGATCTGCGCTGCTCGGGCTGACCCAGGTGATCACGATCCCGGTGATCGTCGCCTCGATCGTCGCCGCGGTCGCCTCGCCCTTGGTCGCCTGGCTTCACGGCCATCGCGTCCCGCGGGCGCTCGGCACGATCTTGATCATGCTCCTGATCGTCGCCGCCGGGTGCGCGATGTTCCTGGTCATCGTGCTCGGGATCACCGGCGAGTCGAGCTCGATCGGCGGCCACCTCTCCTCGGCGCAGGACACGATCACCGGCTGGCTCAAGGACCTCGGCCTCGATCCCTCGAAGGCCGACCAGGCCAGGCACGAGGCCAGCGCCGGCGTCAGCGACGCGACCCAGGCGCTCCTCGACGGGGTGCTGGCGGGGATTTCGAAGCTCTCCTCGCTGGCGTTCTTCCTCGCGATGACCGCGCTCAGCCTGTTCTTCCTGCTCAAGGACGGGCCCCAGATCCGGCGGTGGGTAGAGGGCCACATGGGACTCCCGAAGCAGGTAGCCGCGACGATCGGCCAGCGGGTGCTGGGCTCGCTGCGCGGTTACTTCCTCGGGGTCACGATCGTCGCCGCCTTCAACGCCGTCGTCGTCTCGGTCGGCGCGCTGATCCTGGGCGTGCCGCTGGTCGGGACGATCGCCGCGGTCACCTTCTTCGGCGCCTACATCCCCTACCTGGGCGCCTGGGCGGCCGGCGCGTTCGCGGTCCTGCTCGACGCTCGGCAGTTCGGGCACCGACGCGGCGGTCGGGATGATCGTCGTCCAGCTGCTCGCCAACGGGATCCTTCAGCAGCTCGTGCAGCCGTTCGCGATGGGAGCGGCGCTCGGCATCCACCCGCTCGCGGTGCTGATCGTGACGATCGCCGGCGGCGCCCTGTTCGGGACCGTCGGCCTGATCCTCGCCGCCCCGCTGACCTCGGCCGTTGTGCGGATCTCGGCCGACCTGGAGCGCGCACGCGCCGAAGCGGTTGCCTCCTCCGGCGCCGAGCCGGAGCCCGCCCCAGGCGCCGCCTGAAAAACTTGCGATCCCCGCCTCGCTGCCGGCCGCGTTCGCACCCTCGGTCGAGGTCGGGCCGCTCAGTCCTCGATGTCGACCGCGAATCACACCAAATGGATGATTCGCCTCCGCGGCGAGCAGGTACGGTGCTGCGGATGACTTGCGAGCGCGGGGGGAGCCGATGAGCGAGGCGGCATACGGGACCGAGCTCTCCTGGGAGCCCACCAAGCCGCGCCTGCGCCCGGCGCGCCTCGTCGTCTCGTGGGCCGATCGCGGCGGGGTCGGTCTACGTCGCGGCGGCGCTCGTCCCCGGGGTGGCGATCGAGGAGCCCGGCGGCGCCTTCCTGGTCGCGGCCGCGATCGCGGTCATCAACGCCGTCCTGCCGCCGCTGATCGCGGCCCTGCGGCTGCCGTTCACCCTGGTCGCCGGCTTCCTGCTGGTCCTGTTCGCCGACGCGGGCGCGTTGATGCTCACCGACGAGGTCTTCCCGGACTTCTTCACGATCGGCTCGTTCGGCGACGCGCTGCTCGCCTCGCTGGTGATGGCGGCCGCCTCGATCGTGATCCAGATGCTGACCGGGACCAACGACGACGACGAGTACACGCTCCGGGTGGTGAAGCGGGTCGCCCGCCGCCAGGGCGGCGAAACCCGCACCGACGCCCCGGGGATCATCTTCCTCGAGATCGACGGCCTCGGCCTGCCGATCCTGCGCAGCGCGATGCGCGACGGCAGCGCCCCGAACATGGCCCGCTGGATCGCCGAGGACGGCTACACGCTCGCCGAATGGGAGACCGACCTCTCGTCGCAGACCGGTGCCAGCCAAGCGGGGATCCTGCTGGGCTCGAACGAGGACATCCCCGCCTTCCGCTGGGTCGAGAAGGAGACCGCGACGATGATGACCTGCTCGGCGCCCGCGGATTGCGCCGAGATCGAGCGCCGGCTGGCGACCGGGGTCGGCCTGCTGACCAACGGCGGCGCCAGCCGCGGCAACCTGCTCTCGGGCGAGGCGGACGAGGTGATCCTGACCGTCAGCCGGATGGAGGCCGAGAAGAGCGCCAACCCCGGCTACCGAGGCATTCCTCGCCAACGGTTTCAACGTCACCCGGGCGCTGGCGCTGTTCATCTGGGAGGTGCTCCTGGAGTGGACCGCGGCGCTGCGCGCGATCCGCCGCGACGTCCGCCCCCGCGGCCACCGGGGAGGCATCTATCCGTTCCTGCGCGGCGCGTTGTGCGTGGTCGTCCGCGACCTGATCGTCTTCGGGGTGCTGACCGACATGATGCGCGGGCGGTCCGCCGTGTACGCGACCTTCTCCAGCTACGACGAGGTCGCCCACCACTCCGGCCTGCAGCGTGCCGACACGATGGAGGCGCTGCGCAAGCTCGATCAGCAGTTCGGCCGGATCGAGCGCGCGCGCCGTTACGCGGCGCGCCCGTACGAGATCGTCGTCCTCTCCGATCACGGCCAGACCCAGGGGGCGACCTTCAAGCAGCGAAACGGCTACGGCCTAGACGACCTGGTCGAGCGCTCGCTGAGCGGCGGCGAGGTCGCCGACTTCGCCGGCGGCGACGAGCAGTCGGCGATGGTCGGCCACGCGCTCACCGAGGCGACCGGGCGCGACGAGCAAGCGACCCAAGAACGACGTCTCCGACCGCAACGTCGTCGTCCTCGGCTCGGGCAACCTGGGGCTCGTCTACCTGATGGAGGAGCGGCGGCGCCTGACGATGGAGGAGATCGACGAGCGCCATCCCGAGCTGCTCGGAGCGCTGCGCGACCACCCCCACGTCGGCTGGCTGCTCGTCCGCTCATCCGAGCGCGGCCCGCTGGTCCTGGGCGCCGACGGCGGCGAGCGGCCGCTGCACGGCGGTCGGGGCGTCGGGCCGGACCCGCTGGCGAACTTCTCGCCGACGGCGGCCGAGCACCTGCTGCGCACCGACGGCTTCGAGCACGTCGCCGACATCATGGTCGGCAGCTTCTACGACCCCGAGCTCGACGAGGGCTGCGCGTTCGAGGAGCTGATCTCCTTCCACGGCGGCCTCGGCGGCCCCCAGACCAGGCCGTTCATCCTCCACCCTGAGCGCCTGACGATGCCCGACGAGCCGGTGCTCGGCGCGGCGGGAGTACACGCGGTCCTCTCGGGTTGGCGGCGCGAGTTGAACGGGGCCGCGGGCTAGCGCTCGCCCTCGAGCCGGGCCAATTCCGCGCGCACGGCGGCGAGCTCCGCGGCGAGCTGGTCGAGGCGGTTGATCACGGGGTCCTCGCTCCCGCGTTCCGCCTGTGCCCTGGCCACGAACTGGCTCGTGATGATCCCGGTGACGACGGCGAAGAACGAGAGTCCGCCGATCATCAGCACCGAGGCGATCAGCCGGCCGGCCGCCTGGTCGGGGACGTGGTCGCCGTAGCCGACCGTCGTCACCGTCTCGGTCGCCCACCACATCCCCAGCCAGACATTGTTGAAGCTGTCCGGGTCGACGAGGTGCTCGACGATCCCGAAGACGACGATCGCGACCAGCCACAGGGCTGCGATCACCGCGGCGGCGACCCGCGGTCGCAGGCCCTTGCTCTGGACCCGGCGGTTGATCATCCGCATGGTCCGGGGCTGGTCGGGCTGTGAGCTCTCCATCCCACCGCTTTCGCCGGGCCCACGCCCAGCCCTGCCGTTGAAAGCGCACTAACGCCGGGGTTCCAGCTCCTCGACCGCATCGGCGACGGTCGGATAGACGTGCTCGGCGCCGATCGCCTCGACCGCGCCCGCGCGCTCCCACAGGTCGAGGATCTCGGGCGCAACGCGGGCGAGGGCGAAAACGATCTCGCGCCTTTTGAACCGGTGCGCGAGCTCGATCAGCGCGTCGGCGCCGTCGGTGTCCGACTGGGAGATCGCCTCGGCGTTGACGACCACCGCCCGGATCGGACCCTCGGCCTCGTCGACCATCCGGAGCACCCCGTCGCGGAAGATATTCGCGTCGGCGAAGAACAGCGGCCCGGAGAGCCGCACGACGATCATCCCGGGGGTCGACTCGAGCGAGCGGTAGCGCTCGACCTCCAGGTAGGCGTCCGAGTCGGGGTCCTTCCCGAGACGGTGCAGGCCCGGCGTCGAGGCGCGGGCGATCAACATCAAGATCGAGAGGACGACGCCGATCGCGATCCCGGCGATCACGCCGAACAACAGAATTCCGAACATCGCGCCGGCGAAGAAGACCGTGTCGGGAGGATTGACGCGGGCGTAGCGGCGCAGGTCGCGGAAGGTGATCAGGCCGACCATCGCGTCGATCACCACCGCGCCGAGGGCGGCGTCGGGAAGCTGCTCGAACAGCGAGGCCAACAGCAGCATCGTCGCCAACACCAGGGCGGCGTTGATCAGCGCCGCCATCTGCGTACGTTGGCCGGCCGAGTCGGCGACCGACGACTTCGAGAGGCTGCCGTCGTTGACGAAGCCGCCGACGAACCCGGCGCCGGCGTTGGCGAACCCCTGGGCGATCAGCTCCTGGTTGGTCTCGATCTCGTAGCCGTGCTTGATGGCGACCGCCCGGCCCGCCGCCAGGGTCTCGGAGAGTCCGACGAAGATCACCGACAGGGCCCCGATCGTCAGCGGGCCGGCGTCGCCCCAGTCGACGTCGGGCAGGCCGACCGAGAACAGCCCGGTGGGCACGTGACCGGTGATCGCGACCCCGTTCGATTCCAGGTTGAGCGCCGCGGTGGCCGCGGTCGCGAGGACGACGACGACCAGCGCCCGCGGCCAGCGCGGGCGCGCGTATCGCATCGCCAGCAGGATCGCCAGCGAGGAGGCGCCGATCGCCAGCGTGGTCAGGTCCGTCTCGCCGAGCTTGCCCAGGGTCTGCACGAGCTGCTCGGCGTAACTGCCGTCGCCGCCGTCGACCCCGAGCAGCTTCGCCAGCTGCTGGAAGATGATCCCGAGCGCGAAGCCGAGGATGAAGCCTCCGAGGACCGACTTGGAGAGGAAGTTCGAGATCCAGCCCATGCGCGCGAACCCGAGCGCGATGTAGAGGGCCCCCGCGACCAGGGCAAGAGCCGCCGACCACTGGGCCGCCTCGTCGCCGCCCAGCGCCGAGGCGCCGATGATCGGCGTGATCACCGCCGCCGAGACCGCGGCGACGGTCGCGCTCGGCCCCTGGACGACCTGCCTGGCGCCGCCGAAGACCGCGTAGGCGATCAGCGCCGCAAAGGCGGTGTAGAGACCGAACTGGACCGGGACCCCGGCGATCGTCGCGTACGCGAGGCCCTGGGGAACGAGCAGGGCCCAGACCGACACTGCGGCGACGCCGTCGTCCTTGAGCCAGGCGCGCCGATATCGCGGCAGCCAGGCAACGATTGGCGCGTATTTAGCCAGCCGCTCGATGGCGGGATTAGACCACCACTGGCCCGGGGGACCGAATCACCCGGACGGGATGATGCGCCCGAGGCCGGCGGCGGAGTAGGTTGGTCACCGATGGCTACCGTCACAGCGGATACACCCCGCGTTACGTCCCAGGGGGCGACGGTCGCCGAGCGAGCCGCGCTCGGCAAGGCGGCCCGCGCCGAGGTTCCGCGCTCCAGCCACGGCGACTGGGCGCCGGCGGCCGACCGCCCCGACCCGCTCGCGGTGATCGAGGCTGAGGATGCCGACCGGGTCCCCGAACTGGTGCCGCTGCGTCACGGGCGGATGCTCGTCTCGGCGTTCACGTTCTACCGCGGCGCCGCCGCGATCATGGCCGCCGACCTGGCGCCGACGCCCACCTCCGGTCTGTGGGTGCAGGCGTGCGGCGACGCGCACCTCTCCAACTTCGGCGCCTACGCCGCGCCAGATCGGGACCTGGTCGTTGACATCAACGACTTCGACGAGACCCTGCCGGCGCCGTGGGAGTGGGATCTGAAGCGCCTCGCGGCAAGCTTCGAGATCGCCGGGCGCGACCGCGGCTGGGACGATTCACAGAGGCGCGACCTGGTGCTGACGGCAACACGCGAGTACCGCGAGCACATGCGCGAGCTCGCCGGGCTCAGCAACCTCGACGTCTGGTACCTGCGAGTTGATGTGTCGCAGGTCCGCGAGGCGTTCGGGACCCAGGTCAGCAAGAAGGAGCGCAAGGCCTTCGACCGCAACGTTGCGAAGACGATCCGTAAGGATCGCCTGCGCGCGTTCTCGAAGCTCACCACCCGGGTCGACGGCGAGCTGCGGTTCGCCAGCGACCCGCCGGTGCTGGTTCCGTTCGACGAGATCTTCGCCGGCAAGCAGCTGAAGACGGCGCAGGCCAGGCTGCAGGACGTGATGGAGCAGTACCGCGAGACGCTGGACGGTGAGTACCGCCACCTCTACGACGAGTACCGCTTCGTCGACGCGGCGCACAAGGTGGTCGGTGTCGGCAGCGTCGGCACCCGCGCCTGGGTCGCCCTGTTCGTCGGCCGCGACGAGGAGGACCCGCTCTTCCTCCAGGTCAAGCAGGCGCAGCCGTCCGTGCTCGAGCCATACACCGCGCCGACCGAGTTCCCGCACCAGGGACAGCGGGTGGTCGAGGGGCAGCGCCTGACCCAATCGAGCAGCGACATCATGCTCGGCTGGCTCTCCGCCGTCGGCCCGGACTCGCAGAAGCGCGACTTCTACGTGCGCCAGCTCTGGGATCAGAAGGGATCCGCCCAGCTCGACACGATGACGCCCGGCGCGATGGGCATGTACGCGCAGATCTGCGGCGGGATCCTCGCGCGCGCCCACGCCCGCTCCGGCGATCGGATCGCGATCGGCTCCTACCTCGGGGAGCGGCGACGTCTTCGACCAGGCGATGGCCCGATTCGCCGTCGCCTACGCCGATCAGAACGAGCGCGACTACGCCGCGCTCCAGGACGCGGTCGCCGATGGGCGCCTGGCGGTCCAGCGCGAGTCCGAGTGACGACGATCGCTCCCGCAGCCGAGCTCGCCGACCTCGACGTCAGCAACCTCGACCTGTGGAGGGACGGCCCTCCCTACGAGACCTTCAAGCGGCTGCGGGCCGAGGAGCCGCTGCACTGGAGCGAGCTCGGCGACTTCGAGTGGGAGTCGGGGTTCTGGTCGGTCGTCCGCTTCGACGACATCGCCGCGGTCGGGCGCGATCACGAGACCTTCTCCTCGGAGCGCAGCATCATCCTCGTCGACAAGCTCGAGCGCGACCCCGACAAGCCGGATCCGATCGATCTGAGCGCGAACATGATGATCACCCAGGATCCGCCGCGCCACGACCGGCTCAAGGCGCTGGTGCAGAGGGCGTTCACGCCGAAGCGCGCGATCGAGCACACCGAGCGGATGCGCGAGATCATCAACCTGGTCTGGGACCGGGCGCTGAGCCGAGCACCCCGACGGCCGCCTCGACCTGGTCCAGGACGTCGGCATCTACGTCCCCTCGATGGTGATCGGCGACATGCTCGGCGCCCCGCGCGAGGACGCCGACAAGCTCGTCGACTGGACCAACCGGACGACCGCCTTCGAGGACCCGCGCCTGGTTCCGGACCTCGGCGACGTCTGGGTCGCGCTGGAGGAGTTCATGCCGTACGTGAACGCGATGATCGACGAGCGCGAGGTCAACCCGACCGACGATCTGACCACCGCCTTCATCGAGGCGGAGGTCGACGGCGAGCACCTCTCCCACGAGGAGGTGCTGATGTTCTTCTTCCTGCTGATGGTCGCCGGCAACGACTCGACCCGGGCGGTCTTCACCTCCGGGATCAAGAGCCTGATCGACGATCCCGAGCAGATGGAGCTGGTGCGCTCGGGCGACGGTTCCGCTGGAGCAGGTGGTCGAGGAGTTCGTCCGCTTCCACCCGCCGTTCGCCTACATGCGCCGGACCGCGACCCGCGACGCCGAGCTCGCCGGAAAGCAGGTCAAGGAGGGCGACAAGCTGGCGCTCTGGTACGTCTCGGGCAACCGCGACGAGTCGGCGTTCGAGGACGCCGACACCTTCGACGTTCGCCGCTCGCCCAATCCTCATCAGGGCTTCGGCGGCGGCGGGCGACACTTCTGCCTCGGCGCCGGGCTGGCGCGGCTGGAGCTGAAGCTGTGGATCGAGGAGACCCTGCGGCGCTTTTCCGAGATCAGCCTCGACGGCGAGACGGAGCGGGTCAGCTCCACTTTCCTAAATCAGTACCGCTCGATCCCGGTCGCGCTTCAGACCAGCTGACAAGCGGGCGTCTAGCGCCGGGGTTCGGTGGATTCCGCAGCCTCGGCGAGGCGCGGGAAGTAATGAGCGGCGAGGTCGAAGATGACGTCGACGAGCAAGGCTTGCGAGCAGCTATGAGTCATCGCGCTCGGCGATCCCAGGCGGCACCACCTCGCCACGATCGATCTTTCCAGAGAGACGCTGTTTCTCTTCCAGGCTCCCCGGCGTCAGCACGCCTGAGCCCGCTGCCCTCGCGATCGGATCGCCACCCGGTCCGCGAAGGACGTAGGCACAGCCGACGGCGATCAACGCGCCGGCGATCGGGCCGGCGACATAGACCCAGTAGCTGGTGAAGTCACCGCTGACCAGCGCCGGTCCGAACGAGCGCGCCGGGTTCATCGACACGCCGCTCACCGGCGCTGCCCACAGGCCCGCCAGGGCGATGTAGCCGCCGACTCCGAGCGCCGCGATCGCGCCGACGTTCTGGGCCGCCGAGGCGGTCCCGAGGATGACGCTGACGAGACCGGCCGTGAGGACGACCTCCATCAGAAACGCCTGCCAGTCCTCATAGCCGGGACCGGGGAGCGTGGCCCCGAGGTGCTGGATGTTCCCGAAGACCGCGTCAAGGAACAGGCATGCGAGCGTGGCCGCAACGAGCTGAACGATGATGTACCCCGGTACGCGCACCCAGGGGAAGTCCCCGCGCAGAGCGAACGCCAGTGAGACGGCTGGGTTGAGGTGCGCCCCCGAGACCGCGCCCATGAACAGGATGATCGCCATGACCATCAGGCCCGGCGCGACGACCGCCGCCGCGAGGCTGATCTGACCCTCGCCGACCAAGATCCCTCCCCCGGCGGCGACGAGCACCAAAAAGAACGTTCCGAGCAGCTCCGAGAACAGCCGGCGCCATTCGAGCTTCGGGTCGTCCCACTGCTCGCGCGAGCCGAACTCGAGCTCCAGCCGGTGTCGAACTCTCAGCTCCTCCTCGGCGGGAGCGTCGGCGGCTTGCGCGGCGTCGGCACGAGGCTCTTCCCCCATCGCCGCTCAACCTAACACCCGGGCGTGTCAGTTGCCGACCGTAAACACCCCGGTCAGAGGACCGCGATCGGGTTCACCGGTGAGCCGGTCCCGCCGATGACACGCAGCGGTGCCGCGAGGAAGAGAAACTCCCAGCGGCTTTCTCGGTTGCACGCGGCGACGAGGCCCTCGAACTGCAGGTAATCGAGCAGGTGGACTCCCATCGCGTTCAGCGCCAGAGCGTGGATCGGAAAGTCGATTCCCTCGGTCGTGCTCGGGGTGGTGTCGCTGTTGCCGTCCGAGCCGAGCGCCGCGATCCGCCGCTCCGCCAAGAAGGGCGCGCAGCTGGGATGCAGGCCCGCCTTGGCAGCGTCGCTGTCCCAGGGTCCGAGGTCGGCCTGGCGCCGTGCTTGCCCCGTCCGCACGAGCAGGATGTCGCCCTCCCGGACCGTCACCCCCTGCTTCTGCTCACACCCCTCGAGCTCGTCGGGGAAGATGTGCTCGCCGGGCTCGAGCCACTGAATCTCGCGTAACGCGGGCAGGTCGAGCAGCACGCCGCGCCCGACGAGGCCGTCCTTGAGCGCTCCGATGTCGTCGGCAGTCGCTCCCTCGTGAGTCAGCGACGCGGTCGGCCTCCCGTTGTAAAGAGTCCCGTCGAACGCGACGTGACAGAGCGCGTCGATGTGGGTGTGGGACGGGTTGTGGTAGTCGGCGCCGATGTAGTCCTTGGCGAACCTGAGGGTTCCGGATCCGATGTCCTCATCGTCCATCATCGTCATGTGGTGATCGGCGGGCGCGGGATTGTCGATCCCCATTCGCGTGTTCAGCGGCAGACTCAGGGTCACCGTCTCGCCGGTGCGAACGAGCCCCGCAGCCTCGAGAATCCGCGCAGGAGTGAGGTAGTTGAGCGCGCCCCGTTCGTCATCGGGGCCCCAGCGCCCCCAGGTGGAGACGGCCTCGAACAGCTGTCTGAACTCGGCGGCGGTCACCTCGTCTCCGCGGCCTTCGTCCGGGTCGCTCATTCTGTCCGCGCCTCTTGAAGCTGCCCCGCGTACGGCCCGCGGCCTGTGACGGCCGCCGCGCCACAGCGCGCACCAAGTGCGACGGCCTCCTCGGCCGAGCCGGCCTTGCGCCAACCCAAAGGTCACCCCGGCTGCGAACGAGTCCCCGGCGCCGTAGGCGTCAACCGCCGGGCCGAGCGGCGGAGGGGCGGCCCATGTGCTGCGTTCGCCGTCGGCCGTCACCAGGACGCCCCCCGCCGAACCGGCGGTCCGCGCGACGAAACGTGGCGGCGGCTCGATGTCACCGGGCGAGTAGCGCTCACCTTCGTCCTCGGCGCTCGACACCAGCATGTCGATCTGGACCCCCGCCTTCGCCAGCGAGTCGACCGCGCGCACTGTCGAGACGAGCTGACGCGCAGCTCGCGCCGCGCGGATCGCCGCGGGATCGCCGGCGGTGAAGTAGACGGCGTCGGCGTCCTCGAGCTCGGGCCAGGGGAGCGGGTCATCCCCGTGCGGCCCGGCGCGTTCGCCAATCACCGTAATCGTGCGCTCGCCCTCTGCGTCGAGGTGGACAAACGCCCTCCGTTGCGGCTCGGAACGCCACGCCGCCTCAACCCGCACCCCGAGAGCCTGCAGCTCTCGCTCCGCGCGGTGGCCGAGGTCGTCATCACCCAGCGCGGTGAGGAACAGGCACTCGCCGGCCAGGCGCGCGAGCTGCACCGCGGCGACGGCTCCGCCGCCTGCCGGCTCCTCCCAGTCCTCGAGGACCTCAACGATCTCCCCCGGTTCCGGGACGCTCTCGACCCGGGCGAACTCGGCCCATTCCACGTGGCCGACGACAGCGACTCGCATCGGGCTGGATAGTCTCGCACGCGCTGAACCGGCTCGACGCCACCCCAACCGTGCTCATCGCCCGCCGGCTACCGACGGCCGGGACGGATCGCCTGGCTCAAACGTGTTCGATCAAGGAGGGCGGCCTCGCTGCAACACCCGAGAGTCTGCTCGCACTGGCGCCCGGGGCCGATGCGATCGTCGCCGATCCGACCGTTGAAGTTGGCGAGCAGCTGCTCGACGCGACCGGCCCCCAGCTCCGCGTGGTGGCGAATTTCGCTGTCGGGATCGACAACGTGAACCTCGACGAGTGCCGGCGCCGCGATGTGGTCGTCACCAATACGCCCGATGTGCTCACGGACGCGACCGCCGAGCTCGCGCTCGGCCTCACCCTGGCGGCAGCCCGCCGGACCACCGAGGCCGAGGCCGACTTACGAGCGGGCCGATGGCGGGGGCCGGACCCGGACGCCTATCTTGGCCTGGAGCTCAGCGGCGCAACCTTTGGCATCGTCGGGATGGGCCGGATCGGGTATCGCTACGCAGAGCTCGTAGCCGCGCTCGCGGGCGAGATCGTCTACGCCGCCCGCAGCCGGAACGTCGGTGCCGAGCGGGGCCTGGGTGCGGTCCACGTCGAGCTTGCGGAGCTGGTTCGCCGCGCCGACGTCGTCAGCCTGCACGTCCCGGCGACCGCCGAGACGATCGGCCTGATCGGGCGGCGGGAGCTACGCGCGATGAAGCCGAACGCGATCCTGATCAATACGGCTCGCGGGCCGCTCGTCGACTCCGCCGCGCTCGCGGAGGCCCTGAGCGAGGGGACGATTGGCGCCGCCGGCTTGGACGTCTACGACCACGAGCCCGACGTACCGGTCGAGCTGCTCGGCGCCCCTAACTGCGTTCTGCTTCCCCACATCGGCTCGGCGACCACGCGCGCGCGGGACGCGATGGCGGACCTCGTCGCCGACAACGTGCTCGCCGCGTTAGGAGGCGACGAACCACCCAACCGCGTCTCGTAGCTCTGCCGGTCGCCTAGGCGCCGTCCGAGACCGTGATCGAGAAGATCGCCTCGTACCGCCCGCCGGGCGCGACGAGCGGCAGGTCAGGGCCGCCGGCGACGAGGGCGTTGGTCGGCGCCGTCATCGGCTCGAAGGCGACGACGTCATCATCGCTGGGGGCGTAGACCTGGGCGAATCGGTAGCCGGGACCGACCGAGAGCTCGATTCGTCGACCGCCGCCGGCGAGCACGAAGGGCGCCGCATCCGCCGGAGCCAGGTATTCGTCATCGAAGGTCCTGTCGCCAAGCGGGCCAGCCTCCACATCCACCGACTCCCGCTCGCCGGTCGGGAGCATGCGGTGATCGAGCTTCAGTCGCTCGCGCACCGGGATCTCCACCCGCCAGTCGGCGCGATCGACTCCGGGCAGGCGCAGATAAGGGTGGTAGCCGAACGAGACCGGCACCGGTACATCACCCGATGCGCAGATCGTCGTGGCGAGTGTGAGCGTGGTGCCCTGCAGGGTTGCCTCCCATCGCAGGCGATGCGGGAAGGGAAATGCCGCGATCAGCTCGGGACGGGCGGCGAAGTCGAACGTCGCGGCCAGTACGCCGCCATTCCCCGCTGCCTCGTGCCTGTCTACCTGCCATCCGCTCGCTGCCGCGAGCAATCCGTGGATCGGGAGCCCCCCGGGGCCGCGGGACAGCGGCAGCCGAGCGTCGTCGAGGACGACCTCCCTACCGGCGACCGGGAACTTCGTCCGAGCGACGCGATTCGCCCACGGGTGAAGGAGCGGGATCCCCATCGTCGAGCGCTGCTCGATGTAGTGCCGCAGGCCTCCGCGCTGGCCGAGTAGCTGCTCGCCGCCATCGATCAGCGAGCACCCGACCATGCCGGCGCTCGGGACGAACGCGGCCTCGAGGCCCGCGTCGGTCGCGAGCGTCAGCGCGCCAACTCCTTCAACCGTCCGGCTGGCGATCATCTCGTTGCCACAGTCTGAGGGAACGGGCCGCTGATCGCTACAAGAACGCTACAACCGGCCTGGCCGCGGGAGTAGGGTGGGCCGATGGCAGGAAAGCGGAAGACGTCATGCGACGTGTTCGTCATCTTCGGCATCACCGGCGACCTGGCGAAGGTGATGACCTTCCACTCGCTCTACCGGCTCGAGGCCCGGGGGCTGCTCGACTGTCCGGTCGTCGGCGTGGCCTTCGACGACTGGTCGGAGAAGGACCTCCGTGACCACGCCCGCAAGGCGATCGAGACCTCATCGGGGCGAAAGCCCGACCCGAAGGTCTTCAACCGGCTCGCCAAGCGCCTCTCCTACGTCCAGGGCGACTTCGCCGAGGCCGACACCTACAAGCGCCTCGCCGCCCAGATCAAGGGGGCGAGGACCCCGGTCTTCTATCTGGAGATCCCGCCCTCCCTCTTCGGGATGACGATCAAGGGGCTCTACGACGCCGGTCTCACCAAGAACGCCAGGGTGGTGGTGGAGAAGCCCTTCGGCCACGACCTCGCCTCCGCCCGCGCGCTTGCCGCGGAGATCCATCAGTACATCCGTGAGGACCAGCTCTACCGGATCGACCACTTCCTCGGCGTGATGGGCCTGGCCGAGATTCTCTATCTACGTTTCGGGAATGTGATGTTCGAGCCCGTCTGGAACCGCAACAGCGTCGCCTGCGTCCAGATCACGATGGCGGAGGACTTCGGAGTCTCCGACCGTGGCAGCTTCTACGACCCCGTCGGCGCCCTCCGGGACGTGGTGGTCAACCACCTGATGCAGGTGGTCGCGGCGGCTGCGATGGAACCGCCCGCCAGCCGCAACGCCCGGGCGTTGAAGGACGCGATGTTCGGTGTCTTCTCGGCGATGCCGAAGGCCGACCCGAAGCAGTACGTGCGAGGGCAGTACGAGGGCTACCGGAAGATCAAGGGGGTCGCGAAGGACTCGAAGACGGAGACCTTTGCGGCGATGCGCTTCGAGATCGACAACTGGCGCTGGACCGGAGTCCCGTTCTTCATCCGGACGGGGAAGGAGCTCCCGGTGGAGCAGTGGGAGCTCAGGCTGATCTTCAAGGAGCCGCCGCGCCTCGGCTACAGCGCGAACAGCCGGCGGCGGACCGAGCCCGACCAGCTCGTCGTCAGGCTCCACCCGACGACCGGGATTCGTCTGCTGCTCGACGCACAGCGCAGTGACGAAACCAGACCCGAGCAGATCAACCTCGAAATGGAGTTCGCCCAGGAGGGCGGCGAGGGCCCAACCCCGTACGAGGTCCTCCTGCACGCCGCGATGATCGGCAACAGCACGCGCTTCACCCGTCAGGACAACATCGAGGAGACCTGGCGGGTCTGCGGCCCGCTGCTCGAGAAGCCGCCGAGGGTCCTGCCGTACAAGCCCGGCACCTGGGGACCAAAGGCCGCCGACCGGCTGGTGAAGGACTTCGGCGGCTGGCACGAGCCGTGGACCGGGTCATGAGTCCCGCGAAGCAGAAGCGGCCCGCAAAGACCCGCTCCAGCGGCAAGGCGGCGGCGAGCGGAGACGGCAAAGCGCCCGCGGCCGGCAAGCAGGAGGGAATGCCTCAGAGCGCCGCGATGCCGTCGCCGTTCCCGCCGATCGCGGACTACGCCTTTCTCTCCAACTGCCACACCGGCGCACTGGTGGCGCCCGACGGGGCGATCGACTGGCTCTGCGTGCCGCGGTTCGACTCGCCGAGCGTCTTCGGGACGCTGCTGGATCGCGAGGCGGGCTCGTTCCGGTTCGCTCCCTTCGGGATCAACGTCCCGAGCGGGAGGATCTATGAGCCCGGCACGAACATCCTCAACACGACCTGGCACACGCCCACCGGCTGGGCAATGGTGCGCGACGCGCTGACGATCGGCCCGACCCGGCACAAGGACGAGATCACCCCGCATACGAGGGCCCCCGCCGACGAGGACGCCCATCATTTGCTGGTTCGGACGGTGCTCTGCATGGACGGTTCGGTCGACATAGAGCTGCTCTGCGAGCCGGACTTCGACTATGGGCGGGTGCTGGGGGAATGGTCGCTGCTCGGCCCTCACACCGCCGATGCCAGCGGGGAGGGGCCGACGATGAGGCTCCGCAGCAGCATGCCCCTCGGGGTGGAGGGAGGAGCGGCGCAGGCGCGCCACACGCTGCAGAAGGGCGAACAGGCCTTCTGCTCGCTCTCCTGGGCCGAGGAGCTGGCCTCGCCGGAGGACGTGGACGAGGCCAACGCGCGCCTCGGCGAGACGACCGAATACTGGCGCACCTGGGTCTCCAAGGCCCGGATGCCCGACCACCGCTTCCGAGGGGCGATCCAGCGCTCGGCCCTGACGATCAAGGGTCTCACCTACATGCCGACCGGTGCGACCGTGGCCGCCCTGACGACCTCACTGCCCGAAACACCCGGCGGGGAGCGCAACTGGGACTACCGCTTCACCTGGATCAGGGACTCGACCTTCACGCTCCAGGCCCTCCACTTCCTGAACCTGGACTGGGAGGCCAACGAGTTCATGCAGTTCATCGGCGACCTCGAGCCGGACAAGGACGGTGCGCTGCAGATCATGTACGGGATCGACGGTCGGCGCGACCTCACCGAGACGACGCGGGATGACCTCTCGGGATACGCGGGAGCGTCGCCGGTGCGGGTCGGAAACGGCGCCTTCGACCAGCGCCAGAACGATGTCTTCGGTGCGGCGCTCGACTCGATCCTCCTGCACAGCCATCGCAGCCAGCGGCTGCCTCGGAGGCTCTGGCCGGTGGTGCAGGCCCAGGCCGAGTGCGCAACCAAAGTCTGGAAGAAGCCGGACCAGGGGATCTGGGAGGCGCGCGGCGAGCCCCAGCACTACGTTTCCTCGAAGCTGATGTGCTGGGTCGCGATGGACCGCGCCTCGAAGCTCGCGGAGATCCGAGGGGACTCGAAGCTCCAGGAGACATGGGGTGCCACGGCGGAGGAGATCCGCAAGGACATCCTCGAAAACGGTGCACGGGACGGGGTCCTGCGGCAGCACTACGACACCGACGCCCTCGACGCTTCGACCCTGTTGGCCGCCCTGTTCGGCTTCCTGCCGGGCGATGACAAGGTGCTCCGCAAGAGCGTGCTGGCAATCGCGGACGACCTCACCGAGGACGGATACGTCCTGCGCTACCGGACCGGCGAGACCGACGACGGGCTCTCGGGCAAGGAGGGCAGCTTCCTGATCTGCTCCTTCTGGCTCGTCACGGGTCTGGCGATCATCCGCGAGCAGCAGCGCGCCCGCGACCTGATGGACCGGCTGCTCCGCATCGCCTCGCCGCTCGGCCTCTACGCCGAAGAGTTCGACCCCAGCACGGGCCGCCACCTGGGGAACTTCCCCCAGGCCTTTTCGCACCTCGCCTTGATCGAGGCGGCGGCGCGGATCATCCTCAGCGAGCGCCTCAAGGAGGTCGGCGTCAACGCATGAGCGACTACGACGTGATCGTGATCGGCAGCGGCGCAGGTGGGGGGACGTTGGTGAATCGGCTCGCTCCGTCCGGCAAGAAGATCCTGCTGCTCGAGCGCGGGGACTTCCTGACTCGCGAGCCGCAGAACTGGCGGGCCGAGGACGTCTTTGTCGACGGCCGCTACCAGTCGGAGGACACCTGGTACGACGATAAGGACAAGGAGTTCGCCCCGCAGGTGCACTACTTCGTCGGCGGCGCGACCAAGATGTTCGGCGCGGCGCTCTACCGCCTGCGCGCCGAGGACTTCGGCGAGGTCCAGTACGAGGATGGCGTCTCGCGGGCCTGGCCGATCTCCTACGACGAGATGGAGCCCTACTACACCCAGGCGGAGGAGCTCTACCAGGTGCACGGTGCTCGAGGCGAGGATCCCACTGAGCCCCCCGCAAGCGCTCCCTATCCCTTCCCGGCCGTCTCCCACGAGCCGCGCATCCAGCAGCTCTCCGACGATCTGGCCGCCGCCGGCTACCGGCCCTTCCACGCTCCCTGCGGGGTGATGTTGGACGAGGCGAACATGCCCTACAGCGCCTGCGTCCGCTGCGACAACTGCGATGGCTTTCCCTGCCTCGTGCACGCGAAGTCTGACGCCGAGGTGATCGCGGTGCGGCCCGCGCTCGAGCACGCGAACGTCACGCTGCTGACGAACGCAGAGGCGGTGGCTCTCAACACCGACGCCGGTGGTGGGGCGGTGACGGAGGTCGTGGTCGAGCGCGACGGCGACCGCGAGACCTACTCAGCCGACATCGTCGCGATCTCCTGCGGTGCGGCCAACTCCGCCAAGCTGCTGCTCGCCTCCGCCACCGACAAGCATCCGAATGGGCTGGCGAACGGTTCCGACCAGGTGGGCCGCAACTACATGTTCCACAACAGCCAGGCCGTCCTGGCCCTGTCGAAGGAGCCAAACCCGACCGTCTTCCAGAAGACGCTCGGGCTCAATGACTTCTACTTCGCCGGTGAGGAGTTCGATCACCCGCTCGGCAACATCCAGATGGTCGGCAAGTCCCAGGCTCCGATGTTTCGGGGAGAGAAGCCGGGCGAGACGAAGCTGGCCCCCAGCTGGAGCCTTGAGAAGATCGCCGCCCACGCCGTCGACTTCTGGCTCTCTACCGAGGATCTGCCGAAGCCCGAGAACCGGGTGACGCTCACGGACGACGGGGCAATCAGGCTGAGCTACACCTACTCCAACGAGAAGCCGAAGAAGGAGCTCTACGACAAGCTCAAGTCGATCCTCGGCGACATCGGCATGCACGAGGGCCACCTTCTCCCACATCACGCCTACCTGAAGAACGAGATCCCGGTGGCGGGGGTCGCGCATCAGTCCGGGACCTGCCGCTTCGGCACCGATCCCGCCGACTCGGTGCTCGACACGGACTGCAAGGCCCACGAGCTCGACAACCTCTACGTCGTCGACACCAGCTTCTTTCCCAGCATCGGGGCCGTCAACCCCGGTTTGACGGCGATGGCGAACGCGATTCGCGTCGGCGACCACCTGCTCGAGCGGATGGGGGCGACGGCCGAGGGCGAGTCCGCTCGTGCCGGCTGAGGCGTCTTCGGGACGCCGGCGAGTCGTAATCGTCGGCGGTGGGTTCGGAGGACTCGCTGCCGCCAAGGAGTTGCGACGAGCCGACGCCGAGGTGACCGTCGTGGATCGGATGAGCCACCACCTGTTCCAGCCGCTCCTCTACCAAGCGGCGGCCGGCGGCCTCTCCGAAGGGCAGATCGCAACCCCCATCCGCGTGCTGCTCAGGCGACAACGAAACGCGCGTGTGTTGATGGCGGAGGTCACCGACATCGATGTCGATGGCCGCCGACTCAGCCTCGACACCGGGGAAGCGCTCGACTACGACAGCCTGATCCTCGCCTGCGGGGCCGAGACCTCGTATTTCGGCCACGAGGAGTGGAAGCGGGTGTCATTTGGTCTGAAGACGCTTGAGGACGTCGTCAGGCTGCGAGGTCACATCTTCTCGGTGTTCGAGGAGGCCGAGCGGACGACCGACCCGGCCACCCGCGAGGAGTGGCTGACCTTTGCGGTCGTCGGCGGCGGTCCGACGGGCGTGGAGACGAGTGGTGTGCTCGCGGTCCTCGCCCGACGGGCTGCGGCGTGACTTCTCACGGGCCGATACGACCAGGGCCCGGGTCATCCTCGTCGATGCGGGGGAGCGCGTCGTCCCGGCCTTCAGCGAGAAGTTGTCGGTCAAGGCCGCCGAGGGACTCGCTTCGCTCGGGGTGACTGTGCGCGAAGGTCTGCGGGCAACGGCGATCGACGACAGGGGATTGACGGTGAAGGCAGGCGACGCCGAGGAGCGGATCAACGCCAGGACGGTGATCTGGGCCGCCGGCGTTGGGGCCGTGCCGCTCACCGAGGTGGTGGCGCGCGCGACGGGCGCCACCACCGACCGGGGAGGCAGGATCGAGGTCAACCCCGACTGCACGATCCCAGGCCATCCCGAGATCTCCGCGATCGGGGACATGACGAGCCACCCCGACGCCGACGGCAAACCGTTGCCCGGTCTCGCGACGGTCGCGATCCAGCAAGCCCGCCACGTCGCGAAGGCGATCCGGGCCGGGCAGCCCGGCGCATCGACGCCGTTCCGTTACTTCGACAAGGGTGCGCTCGCCGTGGTTGGGCGCGGCAGGGCGGTCTGCGAGGTCAGGGGCCGCGACGTGTCCGGCCGCCTCGCGTTCTACATGTACCTCAGCGTCCACCTCTTCTACCTCAGCGGCGTGCTGGGCAACCGCCTCGGCGTGATCAGGGCCTGGATCGAGGCGCGATTCGGTGTGGTGGAGAACCGGGTGATCGAGGGCGGGCTGCCCGCAGGCACGGAGTGGAAGGCGAGCAAGTGACGGCTGTCGCCTCGCTTGTCACTCACCTCCCGAGCCTGCTCGCCACCTCCTCCGAGCTGCTTCCGGCCCGGAGCCAGATGGCGTTCACGCTCGGGTTCCACATCATCCTCGCCTGCCTCGGCGTCGCCTTCCCGGCGATGATGCTGATCGCCAACTACATCGGCCTCAAGCGCGACGACGAGGTCGCGCTCGGGCTCGCGCGGCGCTGGTCGAAGGTCGCCGCGGTGCTGTTCGCGGTCGGCGCGGTGACCGGGACGGTGCTCTCGTTCGAGTTCGGCCTGCTGTGGCCGGCGTTCACCGGGCGGTTCGGCGACGTCTTCGGGATCCTGTTCGCGATCGAGGGGATCTTCTTCTTCCTCGAGGCGATCTTCATCGCGATCTACATCTTCGGCTGGAAGCGCCTCTCGGGCTGGGCCCACTTCTGGACCGGGGTGCCGATCGCGATCTGCGGGACTCGGCGGCGCCTACTCGGTGGTCAGTGTCAACGCCTGGATGAACCAGCCGCAGGGCTACACGCTCGACGCCGCCGGCAACGTCACCGACATCGACCCGTTGAAGGTGATGTTCACGCCGGCGACCGGCTACGAGGTGATCCACATGATCCTCGCCGCCTACATGGTGACCGCGTTCCTGATCGCCTCCGTGTACGCGGTCGGAATGCTGCGCGGCCGCCGCGACCGCCACCACCGCCTCGGCCTTTTGATCCCGCTCGCCGTCGGCTGCATCCTGGCGCCGATTCAGTTCATGGTCGGCGACACCGCCGCCCGCGCAATCGCCGACGACCAGCCGATCAAGTTCGCGGCGATGGAGTGCGTCGACCACACTCACACGCACGTAACCGAGTACATCTACGGGGTCTGCACCGACGACGGGGTCAAGGGGGGAATCGGGATCCCCGGGTTCGACTCGTTCCTGGTCGGCTGGAGCACCGACACCCAGGTCACCGGCCTCGACTCGGTGCCCGACAACGAGCGCCCGCCGGCGAACACGATGTTGCACTGGTCGTTCGACACGATGGTCGGGATTGGCAGCGCCCTGATCGCGCTCGGCGCCTGGTTCGGCTTCGTCTGGTGGCGGCGCAAGGACATCCCCAAGACCCCTTGGTTCCTGCGCGCGGTCGCGGTCTCGGGGATCGCCGCGATCGTCGCGATGGAATGCGGCTGGATCGTGACCGAGGTCGGGCGCCAGCCGTGGATCGTCCAGGGGGTGATGAGGACCGAGGAGGCGGTCACCGGCGCCAGCGGCGTCTGGCTGACCTTCTCGATCGTGCTCGTCCTCTACGCCGTGCTTGGCACCGCGACGGTGCTGATCCTGCGGCGGATGTCGCAGACGCTGGCGCGATGAAGGGCCCGACGCGGTCGACACCCCGTATGACCCGAGCCCGAAGGTAGCGGCGGCGGCGGAGGGGGAAGCCGAATGAGCAAAGCCGACGTCTGCGCGGCGATCCTCTGGGTCGGAGCGACCTTGTACGCGGTCTTCGGCGGCGCCGACTTCGGCGCCGGCTTCTGGTCACTGGTCGGCGGGCGCGGCGAGCGGGCGAGCGCGCGCGGCGGCTGATCGACTCGGCGATCGGCCCGGTGTGGGAGGCCAACCACGTCTGGCTGATCTTCATCCTCGTCGTCCTGTGGACCGCCTTCTCGGTCGCCTTCGAGGCGGTCATGTCGACCCTGTTCATCCCGCTCTGCCTGGCGGCGCTGGGGATCGTCCTGCGCGGCTCGGGGTTTGCGTTCCACGAGGTCGTCAAGCGGCCCGCGCAGCGCAGCTTCGCCGAGCACCTGTTCGCGGCCTCTTCGGTGATCACGCCGTTCTTCATGGGCACCGTGGTCGGCGCGATCGCGTCCGGGCGGGTCCCGGTCGGCAACGCCGAGGGCGACCCGTGGTCGAGCTGGCTGAACCCGGTCTCGATCCTGGTCGGGGTGCTGTTCGTGGCCACCGGCGCCTACCTGGCGGCGGTCTTCCTGATCACCGACGCCCGTCACGCCGGCGACGAGGACCTGGAGGGCTATTTCGCCGACCGGGCGCTGGTCGCCGCGCTGGTCACCGGCGCGATCGCGATCGCCGGGATCTTCGTCCTCCACGAGGACGCCCGCTACGTCTACGACGGGCTCACCTCGAACGCGCTGCCACTGGTGATCGCCTCGGCTCTCTGCGGGATCGGCGCCGTGGTCGTGATCCGCCGCGGCGGAACCCGCCGCGGCGCTCGTCCGCTCGCGGTCGGCGCCGTGGTCGCGGTGATCTGGGGTTGGGGCGTGGCCCAGTTCCCGTACCTGCTGCCGACCTCGCTGACGATCTCCGACGGCGCCGGCACCGGGCCGACCCTGACCATGGTGATCGTCGTCTTCATCGTCGCCGCGGTGCTCGTGCTGCCGGCGCTCGGCCTGCTGTACACGCTCACCCAGCGAAGCCTGCTCGAGAGCGACGAGGGCGGTTAGCCCAGTCCCCGTCCGGCGCGCGGCCGGATGCGCCGCCGCAATTCGGGCTCAGCCCATAGGCTGCGGCCCGCATGGCCGAAGCAGCCTCCCCGCCGCCTGATCCCGCCGCGGTCATGCGCAGCAGGCAATTCGTCGGCCTACTGATCCTCGCCGCGATCGTCGGCGTGGTCGTCGCCTTCGCCGCCTGGCTGTTCCTCGAGGCCATCAACGAGATTCAGGAGGGCGTCTACACCGACCTCCCGGACGCGCTCGGGTTCGACCACACACCGCTGTGGTGGCCGCTGCCGGTGCTGGCGATCGCCGGCGTCGTGGTCGCGTTTGCGATCGCGCGCTTGCCCGGCCGCGGCGGCCACATCCCGGCCGAGGGCCTGAACGCCGCACCGACCCAGCCGATCGACCTGCCGGGTGTGATCCTCGCCGCGATCGCCGGAATCGGGCTCGGGGCCGTGGTCGGGCCGGAGGGGCCCCTGATCGCGCTCGGCGGCGGGCTCGGCTTCTTCTTCATCCGCCGGATTCGCGCCGATGCGCCGCCAGACCTGCAGACCATCGTCGCATCATGCGGGACCTTCGCCGCCGTCTCCTTTCTGTTCGGCTCGCCCCTGATCGCCGCGGTGCTGCTGATCGAGGCAGCCGGGATCGCCGGGCGCCGGCTTCCGCTGGTGCTGATCCCCGGGTTGCTGGCCGCCGGGATCGGCAGCCTGGTCGAGATCGGCCTCGGGTCATGGACCGGGGTCAACACCAGCGCGATCTCGCTCCAGTTGCTGCAACTGCCGGAGTTCGCGCGCCCCGACATCGCCGACTTCCTCTGGACGCTCCCGCTCGCGGCCGCGATCGCGTTCGGGACCGTGGTCATCTTCCGCCTCGGGCGGACCACCGAGCGGATCGCCTCGCCGCGGCCGTTCGTCGCCCTGCCGGTCATCGGCCTGGCCGTCGCCGGCCTGGCGATCGCCTTTGCCGAGACCACGGACAAGGGCTTCGACCAGGTCCTGTTCTCGGGCCAGGACGCGCTCGGCCCGCTGACCGCGAACGCGGCCACCTGGTCGCTATCCGCGTTGGCGCTGCTGCTGGTGTTCAAGGGAATCGCCTACGGGCTCTCGGTCGGTAGCTTCCGGGGAGGCCCGACCTTCCCGGCGATGTTCCTGGGAGCGGCGGCGGGCGTGATGGCGTCCCACCTCGCCGGCTTCGACCTGACCCCGGCGGTCGCCGTCGGCATCGGCGCCGGGAACGGTGGCTGTCCTGAGGCTGCCGTTGTCATCGGTCGTGCTCGCGACCGTGCTCACCGGTCAGTCGGGGCTCGGCGTCGGGCCGCTGATCATCGTCGGCGTCGTCGTCGCCTACCTGGTCGCCAACCTGATCGACCCGCGGCCCGAGCCAGCCCCGGCGGAGGCCTGAGATGGCGGCCAGGGTCAACCTCGCGGGCGTCGCCGTGGTCACCGGCGCCGGCTCCGGAATCGGGCGGGCGACGGCGCTGAAGCTCGCCGGCCTCGGGGCCACGGTGCACGTCGCCGACATCTCCGAGCAGGCCGCCGAGGCGGTCGCCGCGCAGATCGGCAGCCGGGCGCACGCCCATCACGTCGACGTCACCGACGCGGATGCGGTCGAGGCGCTGGCCGAGGCGGTGTTCGCGGCCGGCGGCGGCGTCGACGTGCTCCACAACAACGCCGGGATCGGCCACGCCGGCCCGGTCGAGGAGATCCCGCTCTCCGACTGGCGCCGGGTGGTCGAGGTCAACCTGATGGGCGTGATCCACGGGATCCACGCGTTCGTCCCGCGGATGCTCACCCAGGGGCGGCCGTCCCACATCGTCAACACGGCGTCGGCCCTGGGGCTGATGCCAGGGATCGACCTGGCCCCGTACACGACCACAAAGCATGCGGTCGTCGGCTTGAGTGAGTCGCTGAACGCCGAGCTCGCCGGCCGCGGGATCGGGGTCACCGCCCTCTGCCCCGGGATCATCTCGACCGCGATCGTCGCCGAGTCGACGGTCCGGGGCGAGCTCGGTCAGAGCAAGGGCGGCATGGTCGACTTCTACGCCTCGCGCGGAGCCTCGCCGGACGTCGTCGCCGACGCCGCGATCACGGCGATCCGCAAGCGCCGCCCGATCCAGCCCGTACCCGCCTCGCACGTGTACCCGACCTGGATCGCGAGGCGGATCTCGCCGCGCCTCGGCGGCGCCGCGGCGAAGCTCGCGTACAGGGTGCTGCGCCGCCAGACCGACGGCTGACCCGGAGATCATCCGATCTGGGTGACGCGGTGGACCCGATAACGCATAAGCTGCAGGCAGTTCATGGGGGAGACAGAGCAACCCGCTGAGCAACCCGCTGAGGCCGAGGCAAGGAAGCCGCGCTCGCGCGCGGTGCCGATCATCCTGATCGTCCTCGCGACGATCATCGGCATCGTCTCGGTGTTCGGGCTGTGGGCCAAGCGCCAGCTGCTCGAAACCGAGACCTGGACCACGACCACCGAGCGGCTGATCCAAGACGACGACATCCAGGCCGCGGTCTCGAACTTCGCCGTCACCGCGATCTACGACAACGTCGATGTTCAGGCGGAGCTCGCCGATCGCCTGCCACCAGAGGTCGCGCCGCTCGCCGGCCCGATCGCAGGGGCGCTTCGCAGCGCCGCCGGCGACGTCGCCCTGAAGGCGCTCGATCAGCCGAAGGTCCAGCAACTCTGGGTGGAGGCGACCGCGGCGGCGCAGAGCAAGCTGATCGCCCTGATCGACGACGAGGGGGAGTTCGTCTCCACCACCGGCGGGGTGGTGACGGTCGACCTCAAATCGCTGCTCGAGTCGGTGACCGCGCAACTCGGCCTTCCAGGGACGCTGGTCGCGAAGCTGCCGGAGTCGGCGACCTCGATCGAGGTGATGAAGTCGAGCGAGCTCGACGCAGCGCAGAAGGGCCTCAAAGTCCTAAAGACCGCCGGCTACGTCCTCACCGCGATCACGCTGCTGCTCTACGCGGCTGCGATCGCGCTCGCGCGCGGCCGGCGCCGCACAACGCTGCGCGCTGTCGGCTTCTCCTTCATCGTCATCGGCGCCGCCGTCCTCTTCGCCCGTAGCGCCGGGGGCGACGCCGTCGTCAGCTCGCTCAGCGGCGCTGCCTCCTCCGATGACGCCGTCAGAGCCGCGTTCACGATCGGCACGTCGCTGATCCTCGAGACCGGGCAGTCAATCGTCGCCTACGGGATCGTGATCGTGCTCGCGGCGTGGCTCGCCGGGCCGACCAGCTGGGCGACCTCGCTCCGCCGCGCGATCACGCCCTACCTGCGCCAGCCGGCCTACGCTTACGGCGGGCTCGCGGTCCTGCTCGTGCTGCTCTTCTGGTGGGACCCGGTGGTCGCCACCCACCGGTTCGTGCCCTCGCTGCTGCTGATCCTGTTCAGCGCGATCGGCGTCGAGGTTCTGCGCCGCCAGGTGATCCGCGAGTTTCCCGATCGCGTCACCACCCACTCCGCCGACGGGATCGCGCGCGGCATGTGGGAGCGGATGCAGGAGGCGCGCGAGGCGCGGATCTCGCGGCGCGCTCAGCCGGCGCCGTAGCTGGCGGCGGCGACGCGAAGCTGGACGCGCTCGAGCGCCTGGCGAAGCTGCACGAATCGGGCGTGCTCAGCGATGAGGAATTTGCAAACGAGAAGCGGAGGGTCATGGATGAGTGAGGCCGCACCGGTCGAGTACCTGATCGTTGCGTTCCCGGGCAACAAGTTCCAGGGCGAGATCGCCCCGGCCCTGGCGGAGCTGGTCGAGTCGGAGACGATCCGGATCATCGACCTGGCGTTCGTCGCCAAGGACGCCGAGGGCAACGTCGCCGCGTTCGAGGTCTCCGACCTCGACCCCGACGTGCAGGCGGCGCTGGAGGAGATGGGCGCCGAGCCGACCGGGCTGTTCAGCGAGGAGGACCTGATGGCGGCCGCGGAGGAGCTCGACCCGGAATCCTCCGCCGCGCTGCTCGTCTGGGAGGATCTCTGGGCGGGGCGGCTTGCGGACGCGATCCGCGACGCCGGCGGGGAGCTCTACGACCTCGGCCGGATCCCGCACGAAATTGTGATGGCGGCGCGCGAGTGGGCCGCCGAGAACGCCTGAGAGACGAAAGGAAGCTGAGATGCCATTGGTGAGAAGGGGTCCCGGTTTGGTGGGAACGGCCGCCCGCGCGGGGGTGGCGGTCGGCGTCGCCGGCCGCGTCCGACACCGTCAGGAGCAGAAGTGGGCCGGCCAGGAAGCAGGAGCAGGAGCAGCAGGCGCCGCCGCCGCAGGCCGCCGCGCCCGCAGCGCCCGCAGCGCCGGACTACACCGCCGAGCTCGAGAAGCTCGCCGGACTGCGCGACCAGGGCGTGATCACCGCCGAGGACTTCGAGGCGAAGAAGAAGCAGATCCTCGGGATCTGAGGTCCCCGCGCCCGGGGTGAACAGATGAAGCAATGGGGCGCCTTGATGGTGCTCGCCGCGGCCCAGTTCCTGATGGTGCTGGACCAGTCGGTGATGAACGTCTCGATCTCGCAGCTGGTCGCGGACTTCGACACCACCGTGACCACGATCCAGGCGGTGATCACCCTCTACTCGCTGGTGATGGCGGCGCTGATGATCACCGGCGGCAAGCTCGGCGACCTCTGGGGCCGCCGGCGGGTGTTCTCGATCGGCCTGGTGATCTACGGCTGCGGCTCCTTCCTGACCGCGATCTCCTGGAACATTCCGACGCTGGCGCTGGGCTGGTCGATCCTCGAGGGGATCGGCGCGGCGATGGTGCTCCCGGCTTTGGTGGCGCTGACCGCCGGCACCTACGCCGGCAAGGCGCGGGTGACGGCTTACGGCGTGCTCGGCGGCGTCGCCGGCGCCGGGATCGCGGTCGGCCCGATCCTCGGCGGCTGGCTGACCACGAACGCGACCTGGAGGCTGGTGTTCGCGGGCGAGGTGGTGATCGTGATCGCGATCCTGCTCACCGCCCGCCTGCTGCGCGAGCCCGAGGCCGAGGAGCGACCGGAGGGCCTGGATTGGGTCGGCTCGATCCTGACCGCCGCCGGCCTCGGCCTGATCGTGTTCGGCGTCCTGCAGGCGTCGAACTGGGGCTGGTTGGAGCCGCGCAACTCGCCGGTGGAGCCGTTCGGTTTCTCGCTGGTCCCGTTCGTGGTCGCGGCCGGCGCGGGGCTGCTGGTCGGCTTCCGCGCCTGGGAGCGCCGACGCGAGGCGACCGGCCGGCCCGTGCTGGTCCACTTCCGGTTATTCGAGATCCCGGTCCTGCGCAGCGGGCTGAGCATGTTCCTGGCCCAGAACCTGATCCTGATGGGAATCTTCTTCTGCGTCCCGCTGTACCTGCAGATCGTCCAGGGCTTCGACGCGCTGCAGACCGGGGTACGGATGCTGCCCGTCTCGATCGCGATGCTCGTGACCGCGAGCGCCGGCTCGGCGCTGGCCGCACGTTGGGCCCCACGGACGATCGTCCGGGCGGGGCTCGGGCTGCTGCTGGCCGCGGTGCTGATCCTGCTGTCGACGATCAAGCCGCAGATCGATGATGCCCAGTTCGCGCTCGGCATGGCGGTATTGGGCGTCGGCCTCGGCCTGATCGCCTCGCAGCTGGGCAACGTCGCCCAGTCCGCGATCGGCGACGAGGATCGCAGCGAGGCGGGCGGCCTTCAGTACACAGCCCAGCAGCTCGGCGCCGCGCTCGGCACGGCGATGATCGGCGCCGTCCTGATCACCGGCCTGATCACCGCCTTCACCAACAACGTCGCCGACCAGCCCGCGATCAGCGCCGAGACGAAGCAGGAGGTCGGGATCAGGGTCGAGGGCGACGTCAGCTTCGTCTCCGCCGATCAGGTCGAGGCCGCGGGCGCCGAGGCCGGCCTCGAGGGCGAGGAGCTCGACGCCCTCGTCAGCGAGTATTCCGACGCCCAGCTGCAGGCGCTGAAGACGGCGCTCTTGGCCGTCGGGTTCATCGTCGTCGCGGCCTTCGCCGGCACCCGGCGATTGCCAACCGAACGCTTCGCCTAGCCCGGCGCCGCCGGGGTCAGGTCCACTCGGGACCGAACAGCGGCGGGCGCGAGACGATCGGCTTCAGTAGCAGCGCCTCGCGGGCGCGATCGGCGATCCCGCTGGCGGTCAGCCCGAAGTGCTCCATGCACGCCTCGCCGGTGCCCGAGACGCTGAACTCGTCGCCCATGCCGACGGCGAAGATCGGCACCGGGTGCTGCTCGGCGGCGACCGTGCGCACGGCGTCGGCGAGGCCGCCTGCGACCCGGTGCTCCTCGGCGGTCACGGCGACGCCGGTCTTCGACAGCGACTCCAGGATCGGCGTCGCCGCCAGCGGCTTGATGATCGAGACGTTGACCACCTCGGCCTCGACCCCGTCCTCGGCCTCGAGGCTCTCGGCGGCCTCGATCGCCCGCCAGACCATGTGGCCGGTGGCGATCAGGCTGATGTCCGAGCCCTCGCGGAGGACGTCGACCCCGTTGCCCGAGCGTCTCGGGGATCTCGTCGTAGACCGACGGGGGTCGCCGGCCGGCCGAAGCGCATGTACATCGGCTCGTCGTTCGCCTCGTAGCTGTCGATCACCGCCCGGTAGGCCTGGTTGTAGTCGGCGGGGACGACGACCTGCATCCGCGGCATCGCCCGCATCAGGGCGATGTCCTCGATCATCGCGTGCGAGGCGCCGTCCTCGCCCAGCGAGACGCCGCCGTGCGAGGCCCCGATCCGCACCTTGAGCTCGTTGTGGGCGATCCCGAGGCGCACCTGGTCGTAGGCGCGGCCGGCGGCGAAGATCGCGAAGGTCGAGGCGTAGGGGACCTTGCCGGTCGCCGCCAGCCCGCAGGCCATCGACATCATGTTCGCCTCGGCGGCGCCGCAGTTGAAGAACCGCTCCGGGAAGCGCTTGCCGAACTTGATCGACTGGGTCGAGACCGCGAGGTCGGCGTCCAGGGCGACGACCTCGTCGTGGGCCTCGCCGAGGTCGGCCAGCGCCTCGCCGTAGGCGGCGCGGGTGGCGGTCGGCTCGGCCTTGGCCTCAGCCGGCATCGCCGCCCCCGTCCTCGGCGGCGTGCAGCGCCTTGGTCTGCTCCTCGAGCCGCGCTCCAAGCTCCTCGAGCGCTTCGGCGGCGAACTCCGTGCTCACCGCCGCCTTGCCGTGGAAGCCGAAGCGGCCCTCCATCGCCGAGACGCCCTTGCCCTTGGTCGTCTGGCAGACGATCGCCGCCGGCCGGTCGAGGGTGCGGCTGCGCTCCAGGGCCTCGACCACCGCCGCCATGTCGTGGCCGTCGATCTCGACCGCGTCCCAGCCGAACGACTCGAACTTGGCCCGGACGTCGCCCGTGTCCATGACCTCCTCGGTCGTGCCGTCGGTCTGCAGATGGTTGTAGTCGACGATCGCGGTCAGGTTGGTGACGCCGAAGTGCGGCGCCGCCGTCGCCGCCTCCCAGGTCTGGCCCTCCTGGCAGTCGCCGTCGGAGAGCAGGCCGAAGACATGCGCGGTGTCGTCGAGGCCGTCAAGGCGCAGCGCCAGCGCGATCCCGACGCACATCGAGAGCCCCTGTCCGAGCGACCCGGTCGAGACCTCGACGCCCGGCGTCCGGTGCATGTCGGGATGGCCCTGCAGCTGGGCGCCGATCTTGCGCAGTCCCATCAGATCCTCGAGCGGGAAGTAGCCGTGATGGGCGAGCGCCGCGTACTGGATCGGCGCGGCGTGGCCCTTGCAGAGCACGAAGCGGTCGCGCTCGGGCCAGTCGAGCCGCTCGGGATCGTGGCGCAGGACGCGGTAGTAGAGGGCCGCGACGATGTCGGCCGACGACAGCGACGAGTCGAGATGGCCGGACTTGGCGACCGCGAGCATCCGCACGCACTCGACGCGCAGCAGCGTCGCCCAGCGCTCGAGCTCGGCGATCGTCGCCACGCCCTCGCTGTGCGCCGGGGGCTTGGGGTCGGGGACCGGCCTCAGGTGGGTCACGTCGGCGAGATTAGAGGCAATCGGGGCTGGCGAGCTCAACGCGGGGCAACGTATGCCAGCCTGCGGACGCCATCCCGGCGGCGGATCTCCGCACAATGCAGGGTTCGATGACGACGAGGATCGCGATCGCAGGGCTTGCGGCGGCGGCGCTCACGCTGGGCGCGTGCGGCGGCGGCCCCGAGGCCTCGACCACCACGGTGGCGCTACCCCCGACGGCGACCGCGCCGGCCGCCACGACCACGACCCCCGCCGAGCAGGCGACCGCGCCGGACTCGACCGCGCAGACGGCGCCCCCGGCTGACCCTGACCCGAGGCCGACGCCGCCCGCTCCGTCCGGCGGACGGTGCGGGCGTACGTCGCCGCGCTCGACGACGGGGACGGCGCCGCCGTCTGCGAGCTGCTTGCCCCGGGAGCGATCGACGCGGTCGACCTGCCCGTCCAGCGCGGCGGCTGCGGGGCGTCGCTGGGCGCCTCGATCGGCTACCGCGACCCGCGCGGGCTCCCGGTCTGGGAGGGCGCGCGGGTCGCCCGGGTGCGCACCCCCGAGGTCGATCCCGAGGGCGGCCAGGCGAAGGCGATCGCGACCGTGGTGACGACGTTCGCCGACCGCGACGAGACCTCGGTCGAGGACGACGTCGTCTACCTGATCGGCTCACGCGATCGCTGGCTCGTGGCGAAGCCGAGCTCGACCCTTTACCGTGCGGTCGGGATCGCCGACGTCCCGGTGTCGGTGCTCTCGCCTCCCGACTGACGCGGCCAGGGGATCCGCAGGGATCAGTCGGGGGAGGCCCGTACCCCACGATCGAAAGGACACGAGTTGAGTCAGCCCGCCGCCCAGGTTGAGACGAAGACGATCATCAGCGCCACCGACGTGGGCCGCGTCTACGGCGAGGGAGCCGCGGCGGTGACCGCGCTCGACGGCGTCTCGGTCGAGTTCCCGTCCGGCGGCCTGACCGCGATCATGGGACCCTCGGGATCGGGCAAGTCGACCCTGATGCACTGCCTCGCCGGGCTCGACCGGCCGACCTCGGGGACCGTCGTGATCGACGGCGTCGACCTCGCCGACCTCGACGACGCCGAGCTCACCGAGCTGCGTCGCGACAACGTCGGCTTCGTCTTCCAGTTCTTCAACCTGCTGCCGGTGCTCGACGCGCGCGAGAACATCCTCCTGCCGCTGAAGCTCGCCGGCCGCGACCCCGACCAGGCGCTCTTCGACCGCCTGGTCGCCGCGATCGGCATCAGCGACCGCCTCGACCACCGCCCGGCCGAGCTCTCCGGCGGCCAGCAGCAGCGGGTGGCGATCGCCCGGGCGCTGATGAGCGAGCCCGCGGTCGTGTTCGCCGACGAGCCGACCGGGAACCTCGACTCGCACGCGAGCGAGGAGGTGCTCGGGCTGCTGCGCACGCGCGGTCGACGAGCTCGGCCAGACGGTGGTCATGGTCACCCACGAGGCCGCGGCCGCCGCGGTCGCCGACCGGGTGCTGGTCCTGGTCGACGGCCGCATCGTCCACGACGGTCCCTGCGAGAGCGCGGAGCAGATCCTCGATCTGATGAAGCGGGTCGGCTGATGGGGGCGATCGCCCTGCGCAACCTCTCCGAGCGCAAGCTGCGGACGGTCCTCACCTCGCTGGCGATCGTGCTCGGGGTGATGATGGTCGCCGGCACCTACGTGCTCACCGACACCATCGACCGCTCCTTCGACCGCATCTTCACCCAGTCGAACGAGGGCGTCGACGCGGTCGTCAGCTCCAAGCAGGCGATCGAGACCTTCGACGACAGCGCCCCGGCATTTCCCGAGGGCGTGCTCAAGCAGGTGCGCGCGGTCGACGGCGTCGAGTACGCCGAGGGCTCGATCGCCGACCAGCAGCTCTCGATCATCGGCTCGGACGGCAAGCCGCGGGGCGGCAACGGCGCTCCCAGCCTTGGCTTCTCCGTCGCGGTCCCCTACAGCGACCGCTTCGACCCGCTGACGTACGAGCAGGGAGGTCCGCCGCGAAACAACGACGAGGTGGTGATCGACAAGGCCTCCGCCGACGACGAGGGCTTCGCGGTCGGCGACCAGGTGACGCTCGCCGGCCGGGGCGGCACCGCCACCTTCACCCTGAGCGGGATCGCGACGCTCGGCGACGCCGAGTCGCTCGGCGGCGCGACGTTCAGCGTCCTCACCCTGCCCGAGGCCCAGAAGCTGACCGGCAAGGAGGGCAAGCTCGACCAGGTCGAGGTCGCGGCTGACCCCGACACGTCGCCCGAGCAGCTCGCTGCCAACTTGAAGGCGGCGCTTCCGGGCGACTTCGACGTGAAGACGGGCGCGCAGGAGACCCAGTCGCAGCGCGACGACATCAGCGAGTTCACCAGCTTCATCAAGACCGCGCTGCTGATCTTCGCCGGGGTCGCCCTGTTCGTCGGCTCGTTCCTGATCTTCAACACGTTCTCGATCACCGTCGCCCAGCGCACTCGCGAGTTCGCGATGCTGCGCACGCTCGGCGCCTCGCGCCGCCAGATCCTTGCCAGCGTCGTGCTCGAGGCCGGGCTGATCGGCCTCGTCGCCTCGATCGTCGGCGTCGCGATCGGGATCGGCTTCGCGAAGGTGATCAAGGACCTGCTGTCGGCGCTCGGCCTCGACCTCCCCGCGACCGGGACCGTGGTCGAGCCGCGGACGATCATCGTCGGGCTCCTGCTGGGAACGGTGATCACCGTGCTCTCGGCGCTGATGCCGGCCCGGCGCGCGACCCGCGTGGCGCCGGTCGCCGGCCTGCGCGACGGTGTGGTCGCGTCGACCACCGGCGAGCGCCGCCGGCGAACCGCGACCGGAGTCGTGCTCGCGATCCTCGGCGGGGTCGCGATGGCGCTGGGGCTGTTCGGCGTCCTCGACCCCGGCGAGGCCTGGGTCGGCGTCGGCGCGGTCGGCGTCTTCCTCGGGGTCGCGCTGCTGAGCCCGGTGCTGGTGACGCCGCTCGCCTCGGTGGTCGGCGCCCCGATCGGCCGCTTCGGCGGGGTCCCGGGGACGCTGGCGCGCGAGAACTCGGTCCGCAATCCCGGTCGCACGGCCTCGACCGCCGCCGCGCTGATGGTCGGGTTGGCGCTGGTCTCGTTCGTCGCCGTGTTCGCGGCCGGGATCAAGGGCTCGATCGACGACGCGATCGACAAGACCCTGACCGCCGACCTGACGATCTCCAACGAGGACGGCTTCTCCGACATCCCGATCGGCGTCCGCGACGCGGCCGCCGGCGTCGACGGGGTGGCGGTCGCATCGCCGCTGCGCTTCACCCAGGACGAGGTCGACGGCAAGGACGGGACCCTGACCCTGGTCGACCCGGCGACCGCCGCCGACGTGCTGGCGCTCGACTGGGACGACGGCTCGGACGAGTTGCTCACCAACCTCGGCCCCGATCAGGCGGTGGCCGACGAGGGCTTCGCCTCGGACCGCGGCCTCGCCGTCGGCGACAGCTTCGACGCGAAGACGGTCAGCGGCAAGGTGCTGACCCTGACGGTGGTCGGCACGTTCACCGACAACGCCGACTTCATCGGCGATTACGCGGCCTCCGACGTCAACGCCGACGCCTTCGACGAGCAGAAGAACGCCACCAACGTGTTCATCAAGCTCGACCCCGGAGCCGACCTGGACCAGGTCCGCTCGCAGCTCGATTCGGTGATGGAGCAGCGATTCCCGACGGTCAAGGTCGAGGACCAGCAAGAGCTCAAGGACTCGATCTCCAAGCAGGTCGACCAGACCGTGGGGATCATCTACGCGCTGCTGCTGCTGTCGGTGATCGTCTCGGTGTTCGGGATCGTCAACACCCTGGCGCTGACGATCCACGAGCGCACCCGCGAGCTCGGCCTGCTGCGCGCCGTGGGCATGTCGCGTCGGCAGGTGCGGCGATCGGTCCGCTACGAGGCCGTGATCACGGCGCTGATCGGCGCCGCCCTGGGGCTCGTGCTCGGGGTGCTGTTCGCGGTCCTCGTCAGCCGCCCGCTCGCCGACGAGGGCTTCACGCTCTCGATCCCGATCGGCACGCTGATCGGGCTGATGGTCCTGGCGGCGCTCGCCGGCGTGCTCGCCGCGATCGGCCCGGCCCGGCGGGCGTCGCGGCTGGACGTGCTCGAGGCGCTCGCCTACGAATAGGCGGCCGGCGGGCCCCTACCCGATCGGGACGGAGAGGATCCGCTGCTGCGGGCGGCGGCCGTGGAGCAGGGTGACGTAGGCGCGTTTGTCGGAGAGCGCCGTCGACCACAGGGTGCCGTCGCGGCGCGAGAGCAGGGTGCGGCCGGGACGGTGGCGGCCGGCGCGGGCCAGCTTCAGGCGGTCGGCGCGACGGGTGGTGCGGACGTAGAGCAGCGCGTTGCCGCGCAGCGAGGGGTTCGAGAGGCCCTCGACGCGCGAGCGCAGCAGGGTCGACTTGGCGCGCTTCGGGTGCTTGGTGCCGAGCAGCCGGCGGACGATCGAGTTCTCGTTCGGGTTCGCGCGCGCGTAGACGAGCCGGTTGTCGTCCAGGCTCGGGCGCCCGAGCTGGGCGCGGCCGCCGGCCTTGCCGAGCGACTGCTCGGGCCCTGGCGAGCGCGGGTCGGCGACGTTTCGCGCCCGCATGTAATCGCGGCCGTCGATCCGAGCCCGCCAGACCAGCCAGTGGCTGGAGATCGCGACCGCGTCGGCCCGGCGCGCGTCGACGGTCCCGAGCACGCCGAGGTCCTTGGCCGAGAGGATCCTGATCTGGCCGCCGGCGATCACCGCGACGCGTCCGTCACCGAGCGCCGGGTCGTCGCCGGGAAGGCGGATGTTGCCGCCCGCACGTCGGATGTACCCGGCGCCGCTGGGGCGCTGGAAGGCCACGTCGCCGCCGCCGACCGAGGGGTCGGAGGCCGGCTTGGCCTCGGTGTGCGCGGCCCCGGCCGGCGCGGCGACGACGAGCGCGGCGGCTACCGCCAGCAGGGCGAGGCCGTCCCCGAACCGAAAGCCGCGGTAGATGCCCGGACGGTTGGCCATCGTCTCGGTGATCCGGATGCCGAGCTCGCGGTCGGCGATCGGGGCGACCAGCGCGATCGGCAGCGCCCGGCCGATCCCGAAGGCGAGCCCGACCTTCAGCCCCAGCGCCGGGTCGCCGAGCGCGAACGAGATCCCGGCCAGCGCGAAGACCCCGAAGCTGAGCACGAAGGTGGTGAAGCCGAGCCCGAGCAGGATGCCGTAGAGGCCGGCCGCGAGCGGCATCGGCATCACCCGGCGCCAGTGCTCGGGCAGCTGGCGGCGAAGCTGGGGCAGGATCGGCACCCCGCGCAGCTCGGCGATCGCTGCGGCGACGGCGATCGCCGCGGCGGCGAAGTAGGCGGCGCCGAAATCGGTGCCCTGGAGTAGGCCGCCGAGCGCCGAGAGAACGACGAAGGTGGCGATCCCGCCGGCCAGCGCCCCGATCGTGAACGTGACGCAGGCCGCGATCGTGGTCGCGCGGCCCCCGGTGTGGCCGACCGGGCCGATCGTCTCGATCATCGAGAAGCCGCACGGCGACCAGGTCCCACAGAGCCCGGCCAGCGCCGCGGCGACGATCAGCGCCAGCTCCAGACCACTGATCAACAGGGCACCTTGGTCTGGAAGAACATCACGCAGAAGACCTTGCGGCCGCGGTAGCAGTAGCCCTCGAGCGCGGCGTCGCCGTTGATCCGTTTCTGCGTGTGGCCGCAGCAGTCGACGAGCTTGCGCACGGTGCCTCCGCAGCAGCGGTACCAGCCACCGTCGATGTGGGGCTCGAAGCCATACACCTTCGCGGTCGCGTCGCAGACCTTGGTCCGCGGCGCGGGCGGCAGCGGGCGGCCGTCGGGGTCGTGCAGGGTCTTGCCGTGCGCGTCGACCGGCTGGCCCTTGCCGTTGACGTGGCGGGCGAGGTCGTCGATCGGCGTCCCGGACGGAGCGTCGAGCGGGTAGCCGTGGCCGTCGATCCGCGGCAGCCCGGTCGGGTGCAGGCAGGAGCCGGTGGTGTAGGTGTGGCCGCAGAAGTGGAACGCGTCGGCCTCGCCGGGCTTGACCGCCCGGGCGACCAGGCTGCCCGCCGTGACCGCGGTCAGCGCGGCGCCGGCGCGGGCCAGAAAGCCGCGGCGTGAGGTGTCGCCGGCGAGCGACTCGAGCGCCCGCCCAAAGCGGTCGGTTCGCCCCTCAGACACCGACGGACCGAGCCAGGTCGCGTTCGGCGCGGCGGCGCTCGGCCGTCGCCAGCACGCTCTCGAGCTGGGCGAGGTTGTTGAACGTCCCCTTGGCGAGCACGGTCCCGTCGAGGTCGAGGGCGAGCGCGAACGGGCTGCCAGGGATCTCGAGTCGCGCCCAGACCTCGCGATCTCCGTGCTCGTCGAACACCGCCACCGCGACCCGCGGGTCGTTGGCGAGCGCCCGGATCGACGGCTCCAGCCCGCGGCAGACGTGGCAGCCCTCAGAGACGAAGGCGGCCAGCGCCAGCGACGTCTCGGGATCGGGCGAGAACCGTTGCTCGAGGCCGCTGGGGCCAAACAGGGCCGGCCCCTCCTCGGCGATCTCGAGCGCGCTTCCCGGACCGAGGCGCAGCCGCAGCAGCCCGACCTCGCGGGCGAGCGCAAGCACCGCGACCGCGAGCCCCGCGCAGGCGAGCAGCGCCACGGCCAGGCCGAGCCCGAGCCATTGATCGGTCGACAGGTCCGCTTCGGGCAACAGGGGCAGCGCCGCGAACGCGATCGCCAGCACCGCGTTGCGGGCGACCGCAGCCCAGCCGATCGTCGAGCGGGCGCCAAAACAGGCGCAGGGGGCGCCGGCGCGGCCACGGAGGATCGCGCCGACCATCGTCGCCGCGAAGGTCGCCATCAGCGCCGCCGCCAGGTAGGCGGCCGTCGCGGAGCCGGCGATCACCCCGGCGGCGAGCCCGAGCTCGGTTGCGATCAGCAGCGCCCAGGCAACCGACTGCAGCCGGCGGCCGTCGATCCCGAAGCTGGCCATCGCCGCCCGGCTCGATCCCGGACTGGCGAGCTTGGCGAGGCTGGCCCCCGCGAGCACTCCGCCGAGGACCAATCGAGCCGCCACCTCGAGCACGGGCTCAGCCTATTGCAACCATCCGCTCGATCGGCACCCGGGCACGCTCCGCGATCTGTGGCGGCACCTTGACCTCGACCTTCATCTCGCGCAGCGAGTCGCGCACCTTCGGCAGCGTGATCATCTTCATGTACTTGCAGAACGCCATCCGGTTGGCCTCGATCAGGTTCGCCTGCGGCGCCGCCTGCTGCAGCGGGTAGAGCATCCCGGTCTCGGTCGCGACGATGAACTCCCCGTCGGGGTTGGCCTCGACGTGGGCGAGCATCCCCGAGGTCGAGAGCATGTGCACGCCCTCGGCCGAGATGTCGCCGGAGGCGACGTACTCGAGCGCCTGGGTCGAACAACCGCACTCGGGGTGGATCAGGAACTCGGCACCGGGGTGCTCCGCGCGGGTGCGGGTGATGTCGTCGGGGCGGATCCCGGCGTGGACGTGGCACTCGCCGTCCCAGACGTGGAAGCGCGCGTAGCGCTCCGGGTCGTCGACCAGCCCGGTCTCGCGGGCGACGAACGAGCCCAGCCACATGTCGGGGCCGAAGAGGATCTCGGTCTCGGGCCCGTGCTCGGCCCAGATGTGCTCGACCACCTGGACGGCGTTCGAGGAGGTGCAGCAGTAGTCGGTCTCGGCCTTGACCTCGGCCGAGGTGTTGACGTACATGACCACCTGCGCGCCCGGGTGCTCCGCCTTCCACGCCCGCAGCTGGTCGGCGTCGATCGAGTCCGAGAGCGAGCAGCCGGCGTCGGGGTCGGGGATCAGCACGGTCTTGTCGGGCGACAGGATCGAGGCCGTCTCGGCCATGAAGTGGACGCCGCAGAAGACGATCACCTCGGCGTCGGTCGACGCCGCCTGGCGCGAGAGGCCGAGCGAGTCGCCCATGTGGTCGGCGACGTCCTGGACCTCGGGCACCTGGTAGTTGTGGGCGAGGATGACCGCGTTGCGCTCGGCCGCGAGCGCGCGGACCTCGGCGCTGAGGCGTTCGATCTCCTCCCCGCTGAGATCCGGGGTCTCGATGGGTTGAAGTGTCGGCAGCTCGTGCATGCTGGCCCTTCTTCCGTCGTATGTTCGCCGGCCCGTGCCGGTCCATTGACCGGCCTCAAACCAAGCGAATGACTGCGGCACAGTTTACTTGCAGCTCGTGCCCGAGTTGCCTGAGGTCGAGATCACCGCGCGCCGCCTGGGCTCGGCGCTGAAGGGCGCCGAGGTCGAGTCGACGCTGGCGCCGGGGATGGTCGCGGTGAAGACGCTCGACCCGATGCTCAACGCGCTCGACGGGATGGCCGTCTCCGGCACCCGCCGGGTGGGCAAGATGCCGGTGATCCGCTTCGCGGGCGGCGTCGAGCCGGAGCTGGAGCTGCTCGTCCACCTGATGTCCGCGGGCCGTCTGCAGGTCTTCGACAAGCGCGCCTCGCTCAAGGACCGCGCCTCGCGGGTGCTGATCCGGCTCGCGGACGGGCGCGAGCTGCGCCTGCGCGAGTTCGGGACCAAGCAGCGCGCCTGGACCAAGCTCTACCGCCCCGGCGGGGTCGAGGCCGACGAGATGGTCGCCACCCTGGGCCCCGAGGCGTGGCCGGCGCCGCCGTTGGCGGCACTCGCGGGAGCCGTCGACGAGCCGCGCCAGCTCCATCCCCTGCTGCGCGACCAGCGGGCGATCGCCGGGATCGGGCGCTCCTGGGTCGACGAGGTGCTCTGGGAGGCGCGGCTGGCGCCGTTTCGCAAGGGCGCCGACCTCGAGGCCGAGGAGGTCGAGCGCCTGCACGGTGCTCTGAGCGTGCTGGGCGAGGCGATCGACCACTACGAGGAGGTGGTCGGCGAGCAGGTCCCCGACAAGCTGCCGATGCCGCTCAAGGTCCACCGGCGCGAGGGCGAGCCCTGCCCGCGGTGCGGGACGACGATCGAGGCCGTCTACTTCGCCGAGCACCAGACCAACTACTGCCCCGAGTGCCAGACCGGCGGCAAGGTGCTCAAGGATCGCCGCCTCTCGCGGCTGTTGAAGTAGCCGGCTGCCGCTCGATCCGGACCGATCACCGACTGGGCGACGGGCGCGCCAATTCCGACCTGATGGTAGGTTTTCGGTCGCCCTAATTAGGGTTCCCTTACTTCCACCCCGCGTCAAGGAGGCAGCGCGTTTTGATCCCCACGTTCGTCATCACCCTCCGCGAGGGCCTGGAGGCATCGCTGATCGTCGGGATCGTCGCCGCGTTCCTCGTCCACGAGGGCCGCCGTGACGCGCTGCGGACAATGTGGATCGGGATCGGGATCGCGGTCGCCCTCTGCACCGTGGTCGCGCTCGGCCTTCGCTACGCGGGCGAGCAGCTCCCGCAGCGCGAGCAGGAGGGCCTGGAGACGATCGTCGGCCTGATCGCGGTGGCGATGATCACCTACATGGTGGTCTGGATGCGCCGCCATTCGCGCAGCCTCAAGTCGACGCTGCAGAGCAGCGCGGCGGAGGCGCTGGCGGTCGGCTCGGCGATGGCGCTTGCGGCGATGGCGTTCCTCGCCGTCCTGCGCGAGGGGTTCGAGACCTCGGTCTTCCTGCTCGCCGTGTTCCAGGACACGGCCGATACGGCGTCCGCGGCGGCCGGCGCGGTCCTCGGCCTGGTGGTCGCGATCGCCCTCGGCTGGGCGATCTACCGCGGCGGCGTCCGCCTCAACCTCTCACGCTTCTTCCGCTTCACCGGGATCGTGCTCGTCCTGGTCGCCGCCGGGTTGTTCTCCACCGCCCTCCACACGGCCCACGAGACTGGATGGTTCAACGCCCTCCAGGGGCAGGCGGTGGACCTGACCTGGCTGGTCAAGCCCGGCACGGTGACCGGCTCGCTGCTGACCGGGATGCTCGGGCTGCAGCCGAGCCCGACGGTCGGCGAGGCCATCGCCTATCTGATCTACGCGATCCCGATGGGCACCTACGTGCTCTGGCCGCAGCGCAGCCGGCCGACCTCGCCGGTCGCCAGGCGCGCGGCCACCGCCACGATCGCAGCGCTGATCGTCGCGATCATCGCCGGTGGCTGCGGCTCCGGCGACGACGGCGCGGACCCCGGCGCCACCAAGCTCACCTTCACGCTCACCGACGACGGCTGCGATCCGCTCGACGCGAAGGCGCCGGCCGGGGCGATCACGTTCGAGGCGCGAAACGACGACAGCGCCGCGAACACGGAGCTCGAGATCCTCTCCGGGGACAACATCCTCGGCGAGCGGGAGAACATCGCTCCCGGCCTGACCGCCGACTTCTCGCTCAACCTCGAGCGGGGTGATTACACGATCAAGTGCTCGCAGGACACGAGCGTTCCGACCGGGACGCTGACCGTCTCCGGCGAGGCGAGCGGCGGCACGACGCCCGAGCTCGAGGCGGCGGCCGACAAGTACCGCGATTACGTCGTCGCCAACGGCAAGGTCCTGGTGGTCAAGACCGCGGCGTTCGCGGACGCCGTCCAGGACGGCGATCTGGCGAAGGCCAAGGCCCTGTACCCAGCGGCGCGGATCCCCTATGAACGGATCGAGCCGGTGGCCGAGTCGTTCGGGAACCTCGACCCCGAGATCGACGCCCGCGAGGGAGATGTGCCGAAGAGCGAGTGGACCGGCTTCCATCCGATCGAGAAGGCCCTGTGGATCGACGGCTCGACCCAGGGCCTGGGGCCGCTCGCGACCAAGCTCGTCGTCGACGTCAAGCAGCTCCGCGGCCTGTCGCAGGACCTCGACCTGCAGGCCGCACAGGTCGCCAACGGCGCCAACGCCCTGCTCGACGAGGTCTCGGCCTCGAAGATCACCGGCGAGGAGGAGCGCTACTCGCACACCGACCTGGTCGACTTCAAGGCCAACGTCGACGGGGCGAACGCGGCGTTCGAATCGGTCTCGCCACTGCTGCAGGACTCCGACCCCGCCCTGGTCGACCAGATCTCGACCGCGTTCGAGTCGGTCTACGCCACCCTGCGCCCCTACGAGCAGGGCCAGGGCTACGTCAGCTACACGGAGCTGACGAAGGCCGACAAGCGCCAGCTCTCGCAGTCGATCGACGCGCTCGCCGAGCCGCTGTCGCAGGTGGCGGCACAGCTGGTCCAGTGACCGAGCAGCCCGACAACGGCCTCACCCGCCGCCGGCTGCTCGCCGGGGCCGGGGCGACCGGGGTCGGGCTCGGCGCCGGCTACCTGGCCGGGAAGGCGTCGGCCTCCGACGACGGGTCGGTAACCGGTACCGGGACCGTGCCCTTCCACGGCGCCCACCAGGCCGGGATCACGACCGCGGCCCAGGACCGCCTGCACTTCGCGGCCTTCGACCTGATCGTCGACGACGCCGACGCGCTGCGCGATCTGCTCCAGCGCTGGACCGAGGCCGCGGAGCAGATGGCGGCGGGAGAATCGCTCGCCGACGGCGCCGCGGTGCGCGTCGCCCCGCCGATCGACACCGGCGAGACGGTCGGGCTGCTCCCCTCCCGCCTGACGATCACGTTCGGACTTGGGCCGACCCTGTTCGAGCGCGATGGCCGCGACCGGCTCGGGCTCTCGGGGCGCCGGCCGGCGCCACTGGCCGAGCTCCCGGCGCTGCCCCGCGACGAGCTCGTCGCCGACCACAGCGGTGGCGACCTCTGCGTGCAGGCGTGCGCCGACGACCCCCAGGTCGCCTTCCACGCGGTCCGCAACCTGGCGCGGATCGGGCGCGGCACGGTCGTCATGCGCTGGTCCCAGCTCGGCTTCGGGCGGACCTCGACGACCAGCTCGGCGCAGGCGACGCCGCGCAACCTGATGGGCTTCAAGGACGGGACCGCAAACATCCGCGCCGAGGACACGGACGCGATGAACGAGTTCGTCTGGGCGGCCGACCCGGACTGGATGCTCGGCGGCAGCTACCTGGTCACGCGCCGGATCCGGATGCTGCTCGAGGTCTGGGACCGGACGACGCTCGCCGGGCAGGAGAAGACGATCGGCCGCCGCAAGGAGTCGGGCGCCCCGCTGGGCGGCGAGCTCGAGGACGATCCACTGCCGCTCGACGCCCGCCGCGGCGGCCATCCCGTGATCCCGCCAACCGCCCACGTGCGGCTCGCCAGTCGCCAGGTGACCGGGACCCGGATCCTGCGGCGCGGCTACTCGTTCACCGACGGCGTCGACGAGCGGCTCGGCCAGCTGGACGCCGGCCTCTTCTTCATCGCCTACCAGCGCGACCCGGCGCAGTTCGTGGCGATCCAGCGCAGCCTCGGTGTCACCGACGAGCTCGCCGAGTACATCAAGCACACCTCGAGCGCCGTGTTCGCGGTCCCGCCCGGGATCGAGCCCGGCGGTTACGTCGGCGAGGGCCTGTTCGCCTGACCCGTAGCCGCTCTCGCACGTTCTCCGCGCCTACTCCTCGCGCGGGCGGATCAACAGGATCAGGCCCGCGGCGAAGGCGAACCCGGCGGCGATGATCGCCACCAGCCCGGCGGTCGAGATGCCGTCGTCGCCGTCGGCCGTCGCGTCGGCGGCGGACGCGTCAACCGCGACCGTGTCGGCGGCCGGCCCGGGCTCGAGCACCAGGTCGCTGGTGAAGCCCGCCGGGTCGACGCCGGTCGCCTCCATCCGGGTCACGTAGCCGCCCTCGCCGAAGATCTCGCCGAGCGCCGCCGGCGGCGCCGGGTCGAGCTCGTCGACCGATCCCTGCCAGACGGTGTCCAGCCCCGCGACTTGGCGCGGCCCGTCGGCGAGCGCGTAAAGGGTCAGGTCGACCGGGGCGGTCGCAAGCTGCTCGAGTCGCATCGGGTAGACGTAGGTGTCGGTGTCGAAGGAGACGTCGAGCGGCTTCAGCGGGCCGTCGGTGTCGGGGTCGACCCGGATTGCGACGAAGTGCCAGCCCTCGGCGATGTAGTCGCCGAGGATCGGCTCGGCGCCGGGGGGCAGCGAATACCCGTTGTCGTCGAGCCACGCGTCGAGCGCGTCCGCGTCCCCGGCCCCGAGCCGGGCGACGTCGTAGCCGCCGACGTTCTCGCGCCCGATCACGTCGACCGGGGGCGCGGCGGTCGCGGTCTCGCCGCCGCCGCCCGGCGCGCCGACCGCGGGCGGCGCCGTCGCCACGTCCAGATAGGCGAGCGGGTCGCCGTGCTCGATCGCGTCGACCTCCGGCACGCCGGGGACCGGCAGCACGACCGCGGCCCGGCCGCTGCCGTCGCTGGTCAGGTCGAGGCCGAGGACGATCTCCTCGCTGCCGGGGTGCTCGATCACCAGGCCGCTCTCCTGGTCGACGGTCGCCTCGATCGCGACCCCGCAACCGCAGGCCGCCGCCGGGCCGGCGCCCAGCGAGAGCAGCATCGCGGCGGCCAGCGCGACCAGCGCCGCGACCAGCGCCCTGCCGGTGCTCACCGCTTGAGCAGGCCGCCGACGGCGGCGCGGCCGACGGTCAGGGGGTGGTTGAGCACCGTCGCCACCCGTCCCTTCAGGGTCAGCGGGTCGTGGGCGATCCCGAGCTGGCGCAGGACCGTCCCGGCGTCGAAGTAGACGCGCTCGCAGACCAGGTCGACGTCGCCCTCGAACAGGAACATCGCGCAGAACCGCATCTCGAACTTGCGCCCGGTCGGCGGCAGGCCGCGAAACGAGCCCAGGTGGGTGCCGTAGAGCATCGCCTCGACGATCACCGCGTCGTCGGAGTGATGGATCGCGATCGTCTCGTTTCGCTGGTCGGGAAACGCGGTCCGCGTCTCCTCGAAGTAGCCGTCGACCTCGCCCTCGCCGTCGAAGACGTCGCCGGTCGCGATCAGCTCGTAGCGCGGGTGCGCGAACGTCCCCATCGTGACGTCGAACTCGTGGCGGTTCTCGGACTCCATGTGCTCGATCACCAGCGCCTCGCGCTTCTGGCGCACTGCCTTCGTCGGTGGCATGCCCGCGAGCCTACCCGCTAGCCGGCGTCGATCATCGCCACGGCGCCGGCCTCTTCGGCGAACAGGCCGAAGCCGGTGATCACGCGATCGACGACCCGGATCGCGACCGAGACCCTCGGCTCGAAGGCCTCCGGGCTGCCCTTCCCACGCAGCCGGGCGTCGACGTTCATCAGCACCCAGCCGCCGTCGCGCTCATCGACCTCGACCCCGAGCACCTCGGTGAACGCCCACAGCTCCTCGACCCGGTCGAACCAGGCGCGCAGGCCCTCGCGACCCCGGAACATCGGCTCCGAGCCCGGCTCGTCATAGAGCGTCCACAGCTCGACGTCCTCCGAGCACAGGCGCTGTGCCTCGTCGAAGCTGCGGCGCACAAACGCATCCAGGCCACGCCTGGCGATGTCGGAGTTCTCGCCCACCCGTGGCGAACATAGCGTCCCGGGCGGCTCGCTGGATCAACGGTCCGCGGCCGACTCGAGCAGCATGCTCAGGTCGAGCGCCGGCGCGGAGTGCGTGAGCGCGCCGACCGAGATCATCTCGACCCCGGTGGCGGCGATCGCGGCGACGTTGTCGAGGCTGACCCCGCCCGATGCCTCGAGCTCGGCGCTCGAGGCGGACGCATCGCGCGCGGCGACCGCGGCCCGTAGCTCGTCCGACGTCATGTTGTCGAGCAGCAGGCGGTCGGCGCCGGCGGCGAGCGCCTCGGCCACCTCGGCGCCGTCGCGGCACTCGACCTCGACCGCCAGCCCGGGGTTCGCCGCTGCGGCAAGCTCGACCGCGCGGGCGACGCCGCCCGCGATCGCGACGTGGTTCTCCTTGATCAGGATCGCGTCGTCGAGCCCCATCCGGTGGTTGCGACCGCCGCCGGCGGCGACCGCGGCCTTCTCCAGCGCCCGCAGGCCCGGGGTCGTCTTGCGGGTGTCGAGGATCGCCACCCCGGTTCCGGCGACGGCATCGACGAAGCGGGCGGTGAGGGTCGCGATCCCCGACAGGTGGGCGAGCAGGTTGAGCGCCGTGCGCTCGCCGGCAAGCAGGGCGCGCGCCGGGCCGCTGATCACCGCGACCCCGGCCGGGACCGAGTCGCGCCACTCGCCCTCGCCCACCAGCCGCTCGAACGACTCCGCCCCGGCCTGCGCGAACGCCTCCGCAGCGGCGTCGAGGCCGAAAAGCACCCCGGCCTGCTTCTGGACGATCTGAGCCCGGCCGGGGGCCTCGGCGGGCACGGTCGCCGCCGAGGTCACGTCGCCGGCGCCGAGGTCCTCGGCGAGCGCGCGTCCAACCAGCTCGGAAAGGGTCTCGGACGCCATCAGCTGTTCGGGAAGACCGCGATCGTCGCGGTGAACCCGTGCAGGAAGTTGCGGCCGCCGACCGGCCCGATCTCGCCGGCGCAGAAGAATCCCGCGGCTGGCGCCCCGAGCGCGTCCTCGAGCGCGGTCGCGTCGTGATCGGGGACCTCGAACATGTGCGAGCCGCGGCCGTTGCAGGTGAAGATCAGTGCCCCCGCCGCGCCCTCGGACCCGAGTGCCCGCGACTGCAGGCCGAGCGCCTCGCGCAGGTCCTCGTCCGCGGTGGCGCCGTCGCGGACGTGCATGCGGACCGTCTGGCCGACGCGGACCCGTTCACCGAGCGCCAGCGCCCCCTGATCGGGGTCGGCGCCGATGATCGGGCGGACGAGGAAGTCGCCGCGCTCGTAGGCGGGCTGGTTCTCGTCGATCACCACGCCGAGCATCAGTCCCTCGGCGACCAACGCCTGCTGGCGGGGCTCGAGGTCGCCGATCGCCTCGCGCAGACGCGCGATCGCCGGCTTCGAGGCGAGCTCGTCGATCAGGTTGCCGCGCGCGGCGGTGACCGTCATCTCCGGGCCGACCGGGGTCGCCCCCTGCGAGACGCACGGCAGCATGCCGACCCCCTCGAGGCTGACCGCGACCGCGCCGCCGTCGAGCACGTCGTGATCGCGAAACAGTGCCGCCGAGCCGGCCGCCGAGGCGCTCGCCAGGCCGCCGAGGACCGGCATCCCGGGCCGCTCGGAGTTGAGTACGCCCAGCAGCGCCTCGGCGCTGAACGTGTACGGATCTGCGAGCACCAGCATCGCGTCGCCGGTGTTCTCGGGGACGCCCCGGACGCCGACGCCCTCGGCCGCGGGCTCGGCCTCGAGGTGGTGGGTGGCGATCCGCGAGCCCGGCGCCGAGAGCGCCCAGACCACGGCCCCCGGCCCGCTCTCCAGCTCGCGGCCTGCAGCCAGCACTCCGCCGGCGCCGCAGCCGATCAGCGACCGCGGCTCGAGCCGCTCCTGCACCGCCGCCAGCAGCGCGCCCGCTCGATCGAGGTGGGGGGCGGCGGCGAACACGATCGCCAGGTCGCAGCTGCCCGGAAGGCCGGCACGTGCCTCCGCGGCGGCGCGCTCGAACGCCTCGACCGAGTCGGGACGATCGGAGAGGCCGACTGCGACGCTGACCGCCATCGCCGAACCGTAGCGGCGCCGGGCGTCTAGGCCCGATGCGCCGCCTGCTGGTTGAGGTACTCGCGGATGAAGCCGTCGAGATCGCCGTCGAGGACGCGGTTCGCGTCGCCGACCTCATGGCCGGTGCGGTGGTCCTTGACCCTGGTCGACGGGTGGAGCGTGTAGCTGCGGATCTGCGATCCCCATTCGGCGGCCTTCTGCTCGCCGCGCTCGGCGGCCAGCTCCTCGGCGCGCTTGCGCTCCTCCTCCTCCAGCAGCCGTGCCCTCAACATCCGCATCGCGGTCGCCTTGTTCTGGGTCTGCGAGCGCTCGTTCTGGCACTGGACGACGATCCCGGTCGGCAGGTGGGTGAGCCGGACCGCGGAGTCGGTCTTGTTGACGTGCTGGCCGCCGGCCCCGGAGGCGCGGTAGGTATCGACGCGGATCTCGTCCTCGTCGAGGTCGACCGAGACCTGGTCGTCGACCAGCGGCGCCACGTCGACCTGGGCGAAGGCCGTGTGGCGGCGCGACTGGGCGTCAAAGGGCGAGATCCGGACCAGGCGGTGGACGCCGCGCTCGGCGGCGAACAACCCGTAGGCGTTCTCGCCCTTGGCGATCAAGCTCGCCGACTTGATCCCCGCCTCCTCGCCGGGCGACGCCTCGGCCATCTCGACCTCGAAGCCGCGCCGCTCCGCCCAGCGCAGGTACATCCTCAACAGCATCTCGGCCCAGTCCTGGGAGTCGGTACCGCCGGCGCCGGCGCGCACCGTGACCACCGCGTCACCGGCGTCGTACTCGCCGCTGAACAGCCGCGCCTCCTCGAGCTCGGCCAGCCGCGACTCGATCGAGGCGAGCTGCGTGTCGAGCTCGGCCGCGAGCTCGGCGTCCTCGGTCGCCATCTCGGCGAGCTCGTCGAGGTCGCCGACGTCGCTCTCGAGCGAGCGGAACGTCTGCAGCCGGCGCTGAGCGCGGGCGTGATCGGCCGAGACCGAGGCGGCGCGCTCCTGGTCGTCCCAGAAGCCGGCGGCCCCCATCTCGCCCTCGAGCTTGGCTACCTCGCGCTTCGAGCCCGGCGGGGTCAAAGGTAGTCCGCGAGCAGGGTCAGCCCGTCGCGGATCTGGGCGATCCTCGAGCTCACGGCCTCCGTCGAAGGTGCGTCCGCCATCGCGCATGAGGTTATTGGCCCGGCCCTATTCGGGCTCAGTGAGCCGCGCGGTGCGGATCTCTGCCTCGACCTCGTCGCGCGCGACGCAGCCGGCGATGTGGTCGTTGACGATCCCGACCGCCTGCATCAGCGCGTAGGCGGTGGTCGGGCCGACGAAGCGAAACCCGCGCCGCTTGAGCTCCTTGGCGAGCGCCTTCGACTCGCCCGTGGTCGCCGCCAGGTCGTCGGCGCCGGCCGGGGCGTGCTGGTCACCGGGGCGATGCGACCAGGCGATCGCGGCCAGCGACTCACCCGCCCGAGCGAGGGCGAGGGTCGCCCGCGCGTTGGTGATCGCCGCCTCGATCTTCGCCCGGTTGCGGACGATTCCGGCGTCGCCGAGCAGGCGTTCGACCTCGCGGTCGCCGTAGGCGGCGACCCGCTCGAACTCGAAGCCGTCGAACGCCGCCCGGAAGTTGTCGCGCTTGCGCAGGATCGTCAGCCACGAGAGCCCGGATTGGAACGCCTCCAGGGTGAGGCGCTCGTAGATCCCGCGGTCGTCGGTCACCGGGCGGCCCCACTCGTCGTCGTGGTAGGCGACGTAGTCGGGGGCCGACACCCCCCACCAGCAGCGCGGCCGCCCGTCGGGGCCGTCGGCGAGCCCGCCCGCATCCATCAGGTCCCGATCGCGTCGATCGCCTCGATGATCGAGCCGAAGTCCTGGCGCCAGCGGTAGATGCGGCCGTCGCGGAGCTCGAACAGGATCCCGAACGGCGTCTCGTCGGCCACCTCGTCGAGATCCTCCTTCCAGCGCCATTGGCGGCGGGCGGCGACCGCGACGTGGTCGTCGGCGACCTCGCGGATCTCGTCGACCACGACCCGCGAGACGAGGTGGCCGTCGTCGGTCGGCTTCGCCCAGCCGACCACCGCGTCGATGCCCTCGAAGGTGCCCTTGTCGCCGATCGCGACGATCTCCGGGTGAAGCTCGGCGGCGATCGCCTCGCGGTCGCGTTCTCGCAGCGCCGCGAGCAGGCGACGAACGGTCTCGGCCCCGCTCACGTCGGCAGCTGGATCGTGACCTTTTCGCTGACCGAGTCGCCGGCCTTGTCGGTGAGCTCGATCGCTACGGCGGCCCTGCCGGCCCTCGCGGCAGCCGCGACCGGGGTCCTGATCTTCTCGGTGCCAACGCCGGCCTTCGCCTTGCGCACCGGGCCGACGCGGTCGCCGCCCTGCTGCAAGGACACCTTCATCCTCAGCGGCTCGGCCGCCTTGACCTTGATCGAGAGCTCGCGCTCGCCGCCCTTCTTCGCGACCTTCACCTTCTCGATCGACCCCGCGACGATCCCGGCTCCGAGCGGCTTTTCGTTGCCGGTCAGCTCGTATGCGCCCCAGGGCGGGTTCGCGTTCACGATCCGGCCCGGCTCGCAGGTCGCGAGGAAGCTCGCAAAGCGCGTCGTCGGGCTCTCGGTGATCACCCGGTAGGCGCCCGCCGGGACCCCGGTCCAGATGATCCCGCCATCGCCGGAGGTGGCCGTCTTCGACTTGTCGGGGATCACGCTGTCGTTGAAGTAGATCGGTCCGGGCAGCGCGGGCTTGCCATACGCCGTCGCGCCGGGGACCCCGTGCGGAGTCCGGGCGCGGAAGGTGTCGAAGTCGACCCCACGCACGTTGCGGGCCGAGGCGGTGGTCACGATCACGCACTGCTCGGGACGACCGTCCGGGCCGAGTGGCAGCCCCAGCAACACGGCGAGGCCGTTGTATTCCGCATCGCCCGGGGTCTGGAAGTTGGCGTTTTCGATCGGCTCGCCGCGGGTGTGGAACGTCTGCAGGTCGATCTGGTGGTAGCCGGCGGGGGGCTCGATGTACGGGGTCACGGTGGTGTCGTCGGGGACGCTGAGCGTGTAGTCGCCCTTCGCGTCGGCGATCGCCGAGACGCCCGGCAGCTCACGGACGCGGATCGTCGCGCCCGCCAGCCCAACCTCGCTGTGGTTGAAGGCGTAGGCGCGGCCGGAGATCGTCACCGTCGGTTTCGCCGAGGCCGCCGGCCCGGCCGGGGCGACGGCGGCCAGGATCGCGGCCGCTACGAGCGCCAGGCCGCCTAGGCGCCGTGACACTTCTTGTACTTCTTGCCCGAGCCGCACCAGCAGGGGTCGTTGCGCCCGATCTTCTCGTCCTCGGACTTGACCACGGTCGCCGGGTTGATCTCGCCCTGGCCGTTGCCCGCGGTCGCCGGCGTCGCCGCGGTGCCGCTGGCCGCGCCCTCGGCGGTCGCCACGCCGGTGGCCTGCGCCTCGCGCATCGCCGAGGGCCGCTCCTCGCCGGCGGCGCCCGAGTACTGGACGTTGCCGCTGCGGCGCTGCTCCTCGCCGAACATCTGCTCGGCCTGGGCGGGCTCGAGGTTGACCTCGACGTGGAAGATCACCCGGACGAACTCCTCCCAGATCGAGGCCATCAGCTCCTGGAACATCGTGAAGCCCTCGTTCTTGTACGCGACCAGGGGGTCGATCTGGGCGAAGCCGCGAAGGTGGATGCCCTCGCGCAGATAGTCCATCTCGTAGAGGTGCTCGCGCCAGCGGTTGTCGATGATCTGCAGCAGGATCTGGCGCTCCAGGTAGCGCATCAGCTCCGAGCCGAACTCCTCCTCGCGGCGGTCGTAGGCGGCGAGCGCGTCCTCGATCAGGCGCTCGGTCAGGCCCTCGCGGTTCGAGGTCGCCTGCGAGTCGAGCTCGGAGATCGAGAAGCCGAGCGGCCACAGCCCGCCGGCATGGCCCTCGAGCCCGGTCAGGTCCCAGTCCTCGAAGATGTCGCCCGGGGGTGTAGGTCTCGGCCAGGCGGCCGATCACCTCCTCGAGCTCCTCGTGGGCGACGTCGGACATGTCGCGTCCCTCGAGGATCTCGCGGCGGTACTTGTAGACCACCCGCCGCTGCTCGTTCATGACGTCGTCGTACTCGAGCACCCGCTTGCGGATCAGGTAGTTCTGCTGCTCGACCTTCTTCTGCGCGTTCTCGATCGTCCGGGTGAGCATCTTCGCCTCGAGCGGGTACTCCAGGCCGTCCTCGTCGACGGGGCCGAGGCGGTCGAGGATCTTGTAGATCCGCTCGCCCGCGAACAGCCGGATCAGGTCGTCCTCGGCGGAGAGGAAGAAGCGAGACTCGCCCGGGTCGCCCTGGCGGCCGGAGCGCCCGCGCAGCTGGTTGTCGATCCGCCGCGACTCGTGGCGCTCGGTGCCGCAGATGAACAGGCCGCCGATCTCGCGGACCTTGTCACCCTCCTCCTTGGTCTGGGCCTTGAAGCGCTCGGTCTGCTCGGCGAGCTCGGTCTCCCACGACTCGTTCTCCGGCGTCACCCCGAGCTTTCGCAGCTCGTCGACCGCGAGCTGCTCGGGGTCGCCGCCGAGCTTGATGTCAACCCCGCGGCCGGCCATGTTGGTGGCGATCGTGACCGCCCCCAGGCGGCCCGCCTGGGCAACCGTCTCACCCTCGCGCTGCGCGTACTCGGGCTTCGCGTTGAGGACCTCGTGCGGGATCCCGGCGCGGGTCAGCTCGGCGCCCAGCATCTCCGAGACCTCGACCGAGATCGTCCCGACGAGGACCGGCTGGCCGCGCTCGTGGCGCTCGCCGATCTCGTTCACGACCGCCGCCCACTTGCCCGTTCTTGGTCTTGTAGATCTGGTCGTTGTGGTCGCCGCGGATCATCGGCCTGTGGGTCTCGATCTCGACCACCGGGATCTCGTAGATCTTCATGAACTCGGTCGCCTCGGTGAGCGCCGTGCCGGTCATCCCGCTGAGCTTGTCGTAGAGGCGGAAGTAGTTCTGCAGGGTGATCGTCGCCAGGGTCTGGTTCTCCTCGCGGATCGCGACGCCCTCCTTCGCCTCGACCGCCTGGTGCAGGCCGTCCGACCAGCGCCGGCCCTCGAGGATGCGGCCGGTGAACTCGTCGATGATCTTCACCTCGCCGTCGATCACCGCGTAGTCGGTGTCGCGCTTGAACAGCGACTCCGCCTTCAGCGACTGGATCAGGTGGTTGACGAGCGTCCCGTGCTCGGAGACGTAGAGGTTGTCGACGCCGATGAACTTCTCCGCCTTCGCCACCCCGCCCTCGGTCGGGGCGACGGTCTTGTGCTTCTCGTCGTACTCGTAGTCGTGCTCGGCCTCGGAGGTGTCGCGCGACTCGCCCAGCGACTTCAGCTTCGGCTTCATCTCCTCGCCGACCATCTGCTTGGCCAGGCGGGCGAAGGTGTAGTAGGTGTCGGCCGCCTGCTCGGGCTTGCCGGAGATGATCAGCGGGGTGCGGGCCTCGTCGATGAGGATGTTGTCGACCTCGTCGACGATCGCGAACACGTGCTCGCGCTGCACGCACTCCTCCAGCGAGCCGGCCATGTTGTCGCGCAGGTAGTCGAAGCCGAACTCCGAGTTGGTCCCGTAGGTGACGTCGGCCGCGTACATCTGCCGACGCTGCTCGGGGTTCATCTCCGACTGGATCACGCCCACCGAGACGCCGAGCAGGTCGTAGATCGGCTTCATCCAGAGCGCGTCGCGGCGCGCCAGGTAGTCGTTGACGGTGACCAGGTGGACGCCGTCGCCGGCCAGCGTGTTCAGGAACACCGCTGTGGTCGCGGTCAGCGTCTTGCCCTCGCCGGTCTTCATCTCGGCGATCGCCCCGTCATGGAGGACCATGCCGCCGATCAGCTGGACGTCGTAGTGGCGCTGGCCGAGCGCCCGCTTGCCGGCCTCGCGGACCAGCGCGAAGGCCTCCGGGAGCAGCGCCGAGAGCGGCTCGTCCTCCTCGCGTGCGCGTTTGCGCAGCTCGTCGGCATACGAGCGGACCTCGTCGTCGGAGAGCAGCTCGAACTCGGGCTCGTAGCGGCTGATCGCCTCGACGGCGGCGGTGTGCTCCTTGAGCTTTCGGCCCTCGCCGAGACGCAGGGCGCGGTCAATTATTCCCCGGGCCATGAACGACTGAGCGTAGCGGTCCGGACCGTGGGGTTCCTAGGCCGGCCGGCCGCGCCAGCGAGCCACGGCGCGGCGGCTTCTGGCGCGCCCGCGGCGCTTCTCGCGATGGCGCTTGACCTGTCGGCGAATGTCCTCGGCGAGCTCGTGGATCGAGTGCACCATCTCCGGCGACGCCTCGCGGGCGCGCAGGGTCACGCCCTTCAGGTACAGGGTCGCCTCGGCGACGCAGCGGTCGGTGATCGAGGGGTTGCGCTCCTCGTAGAGCTCGACCTCGAGTCGCGCCAGCTCAGAGACCTGGCGGCTGGTGCGGGCGAAGCGCTTGGAGACGTGTTCGCGAAGCTCCTCGGTCACCTCGAAGTTACGACCCCTGACCTCGATTCGCACGGCTGTCTCCTTCCGTCGCTGAGCGATCGATTTTACGCCTCCGGGCGTCCCGGTCAAAGCGCGCGGGCGAACACCGCAGCGCGAATCGCACCCGCCCCGCCGAGCCGCAGCGCCGCCGCCGCGGCGGCGAGCGTGGCGCCGGTGGTGAGCACGTCGTCGACCAGCAGAACCGCCGGGGGCGCCGGACCGGCCGGCCGGATCCGCGGCGGGGCCGCAAGGCGCTCGCGGCGCGGGCGGCCGACCTGGCGCGGACCGTCGGCGCGCCGCAGCGCCGCGGCCACCGGCGCGTCGAGCTCGGTGGCGAGCGCCGCCGCGATCAGTGCCGCCGGGTCGAAGCCGCGCCGCCGGCGGCGGGCGGGCGCCGGCGGCACCGCGACCACCACCTCGGCCGCCGGGCCCGGATCGAGTCGCGCGGCGAGCGCGGCGGCGAGGACCGCGGCGAGCTGCAGCCGCGAGCGGAACTTGAGCGCCGCGACCAGCTCGCGGCCGACGCCGTCGTAGCCGATCGCCCAGCTGACGTCGGCGATCCCGGCGAGCGGCGCAGACCCGCCGCGCCCGCGGTCGAGCGCCGCGGCGCAGCCCCGGCAGATCGGCTCGCCCACCGCGCAGGGCGCGGCGCAGGCCCCGCACAGGGGCGGGGCCAACAGGGCGGCGGCGAGCCGCGTGACCTCGAACGCGCACACGAGCCGATGCTGGCCGCCCCGGACGCGCGGCTCGCGCGCGCTCGGCGACGAATGCGTGTCAGATGATCAATCGAAAATCGCCCGCTCAACCTCGTCCAAATCGGCATCGCAGCCGATCACCGCGGGCGCCTTGGCGAGCGCCGTGTCGGGGTCCTTGAGCCCGTGGCCCGTGAGCACGCAGACCACCGTCGACGGCGGCGGGGCGCCGTCGGCGACCGGCAGTCCGTGGGCGAGCAGCCCGGCCACCGACGCCGCCGAGGCCGGCTCGCAGAACACTCCCTCGCGGGTGGCGAGCAGGTGGTAGGCGTCGAGGATCTGGTCGTCGGAGACCGCCTCGACCCGGCCGCGCGAGCTCGTGAACGCGGCCATCGCCTCCTCCCAGCGCGCCGGGTTGCCGATCCGGATCGCTGAGGCGATCGTCTCGGGCTCGGCGACCGGGGCGCCGTGGACCAGGGGCGCCGCGCCCTCGGCCTGGAACCCGTACAGGATCGGGGCGGCGCCGAGCTCGGAGAAGCCCCGCTGCCAGGCGGTCACGTTGCCGGCGTTGCCGACCGGGATCGCGAGCGCGTCCGGCGGCTCGCCGAGCTCCTCGCAGACCTCGAACGCGGCCGTCTTCTGGCCCTCGATCCGGTAGGGGTTGACCGAGTTGACGAGCTCGACCGGGTGGGTGTCGGCGAGCGTGCGGACGATCTCCAGCGCCTGGTCGAAGTTGCCCCGCAGGGCGATCACCCGCGCCCCGTGCATGAGCGCCTGGGCGAGCTTGCCGATCGCGATCTTGCCCTCCGGCACGATCACCGCCCCGCGCAGGCCGGCACGGGCCGCGTAGGCGGCGGCGCTCGCCGCGGTGTTGCCGGTCGAGGCGCAGATCACCGCCTCGGCTCCGGCGCCGACAGCGCGCGAGACGGCGACGGTCATGCCGCGGTCCTTGAAGCTCCCGGTCGGGTTGGCGCCCTCGAGCTTCAGCAGCACTCGCGCGCCGACGCGCTCGGAGATCACCGGCGCCTCGACCAGAGGCGTCGAGCCCTCGTTCAGGGTGACCACCGGGTCGCCGGCCTCGAGCGGCAGCCGGTCGCGGTAGCGCTCGATCACCCCCGGCGGCACTAGTGGGGCCCCACTAGGAGAACACTTCCTCGACCACCCGGATCGCGCGCGGGGCGGCGCGCAGGAAGTCGAGCTCGCCGATCTCGCCGAGGGCCGCGTAGAAGACGCTCTCGGGCGCCACGTGCAGGACCATGACCAGCCGCGCGTCGTCGCCGAGCCCGCGCTGGACGACGCTCTGCACCGAGATCCCGTTGCGGCCGAGGATCTCGGCGATCGACGCCAGGACGAGGGGCCGGTCGGCGACCTCGAGGTGCAGGTAGAACGACGAGCTGACCTCGCGGATCACCTCGAGACGCTCGCCCGGGCGGTCGACCGGGGCGTCGCCGGAGAGGATCGAGACCAGGTCGCCGAGCACCGCGGTCGCGGTCTGCGCGCCGCCCGCGCCCGGCCCCGACATCGTGATCTCGGTGATCGAGGGGGCCTCGACCATGACCGCGTTGAACGGTCCCTCGACCGGGGCCAGCGGGTGGTCGGCGTTCAAGAAGCAGGGGAAGACGCGAACGCTGATCCCCTCGCCGAGCCGCTCCGCAACCCCGAGCAGCTTCAGCGACAGGCCGAGCTCCGAGGCGTAGGCGAGGTCATCGGGCTGGATCTCGGTGATCCCCTCGTAGGTGACGTCGTCGAGGCTGACCGGGGTGTCGAACGCCAGGCGGGCCAGGATCGCCATCTTCGCCGCCGCGTCCGCGCCGCCGACGTCCTCGGTCGGGTCGGCCTCGGCGTAGCCGAGCTCCTGGGCGCGGGCCAGGGTCTCGCCGTAGCCGGCCCCGGTCGACGCCATCTCGGAGAGGATGAAGTTGGTCGTCCCGTTGACGATCCCGAACACCTTCTCGATCCGGGTCGCCGCCAGGCTCTCCTGGATTACCCTGATCACCGGGACGACCCCGGCGACCGCGGCCTCGAACCGCAGCTGGACCCCGGCGGCCGTCGCGGCCTCGAACAGCTCGTCGCCGTGGCGGGCGATCAGCTGCTTGTTGGCGGTGATCACGTGGCGGCCGCGCTGCAGCGCGCGCAGCACGTAGTCGCGGGCCGGGTCGGTGCCGCCGATCAGCTCGACGACGATCTCCGAGTCGGCCAGGATCTGCTCGAAGTCGCCCTCGGACCGGCGCAGGACGCCGGCGAGCTCGGGGCGCCGGCCGCTGATCGCCTCGACCTGGAAGGCGCGGTCGGCGAGCTGGTCGGCGAACGCCGCGCCCACGGTGCCCCGACCCAACAGACCTATCCGCGCCGGTTCAGACATCGCGCGCCATCAGGTCGTCGTAGGTTTCGCGGCGGACGGCGAGCCGGGCGTCCCCGCCGGAGCAAAGGATCACCGGCGGCCGCGGCACGCCGTTGTAGTTGTTGGCCATCGCGTACCCGTAGGCGCCGGTGGCCGGGGTGACGAGCACGTCGCCGACCCGCGGCTCGGCCAGCCTCGCGTCGCGGACCAGCATGTCGGAGGACTCGCAGTGCATGCCGGCGATCGTCACCGTGGTCTGCGCCGGCTCGCCGGCGCGGTCGGCGACCAGGGCCTCGTAGCGCGCCCCGTAGAGCATCGGCCGCAGGTTGTCCGACATGCCGCCGTCGACCGCGACGTAGGTGCGCACCCCGGGGATCTCCTTCACGGTCCCGACCGTGTAGGCCGTCACCCCCGCGTTGCCGACCAGCGAGCGTCCCGGCTCGACCACGATCCGCGGCAGCGGATCGAACACTCGGCGCACGCCGCCCACCTTGACCTCCGCATACTGGTCGATCGACGGCGGCCGGTCGGTCGTCGGTGTAGGCGATCCCGAGCCCGCCGCCGACGTTGACCAGCCGACACCAGGCCGGGTCGGCGAGCTCGGCGAGCGCCTCGATCGCCTGCACGTAGGGCTCGAGCTCGAAGATCTGCGAACCGATGTGGGCGTGCAGTCCGACCAGCTCGAGCGCCCCGCCGCCGAGCGCCGCCTCGACCGCCGCCGCCGCCAGCCCGTCGTCGAGCCCGAGCCCGAACTTCGAGTCCAGCTGGCCCGTCTGGACGTGGCTGTGCGTGTCCGCCTTCACCCCCGGGGTGACCCGGATCAGGATCCGCTGGCGCCGCCCGGCCGCAGCGCAGATTGCGTCGAGGCGGGCGATCTCGGCGAGCGAGTCGCAGATCACGTGGCCGACCTGCGACTCGACCGCGAGCCGCAGCTCGGCGTCGCTCTTGTTGTTGCCGTGCATGTGGATCCGCGCCGGGTCGAAGCCGGCCCGCAGCGCGATCGTCAGCTCGCCGCCGGAGGCGACGTCGATCGACAGCCCCTCGGCCTCGACCAAGGCGCAGATCGCGGTGATCGGCGCCGCCTTGCTGGCGTAGACGACCTCGAAGTCCCCGGTGCGCGAGCCGAAGGCCGATAGGTACGCGCGGGCGCGCGAGCGGATGTCGTCGGTTGCGTAGATATAGGCGGGGGTGCCGAACTCGCGCGCCAGTTCGACCACGTCGCAGCCGCCCACCTCGAGCCGGCCGGCGTCGTTGACGCGGCTACCGGTCGGGTAGACGGCGGATCCCGCGATCGGGTCGCTCTGTAACACCGTGTTGGCCATCGGAGCTGCGGATTGTGACGGGGTCCGCGAGGATCCGGCCCACGATGGCAAGGCGCTGGTTACCGGCCCCCAGGGCCCCGAGCGAGACCGGCACGGCCGAGGGCCGGCCCTACCTTCTGTGGACGCCCGACTCGCCGCCGCCGTGGCCGGGGATGGTGATCGTCCACGGCGCCGGCTCGGCGAAGGAAAACCACGCCGACTTCGGCCGTGCATGCGCCGCCTCGGGATGGGCCGCGCTCGCCTACGACCAGCGCGGCCACGGCGCTTCTGACGACGAGATGACCCCGGAGGCGCTCGCCGATGTCGGCCGCATCGCCCGCGCGCTGGCCGGGCGCGACGGCGTCGACCCGCAGCGGGTCTGCGTCCGCGGCTCCAGCCTTGGGGGCACGATCGCGATCCACGGGGCTGCGACCTCGGCGGCGATCGCCGGGGTGATTGCGATCTGCCCCGCCGGCGAGCAGCACCTGGCCCGCGGCCTGCGCGACGGCTCGCTCGAGTTCCGGGCCGGCGAGCGCGCCCGCGCCGACCTCGGCGCCTGGCTTGCCGAGCACGACCTGCGCGACGCGGTCGAGCTGCTCGGCCGCAAGCCGCTGATCCTGATCCACGCGGCCGGCGACGAGCGAATCCCGAGCGACTTCTCCGAGGAGCTCTACGCCCGCGCCGCCGAGCCGCGCAAGCTGATCATCCTCCCGGGCGGGCACCATCGCTCGGCCCAGCACGACTCCGAGCTACAGGGCATCGCCCTGCGCTGGCTCACGCGGCAGCTCGACTCGGCCTAGGCAGCTTGATCCGCGCTACAGGTACCCAAGTGGGTCCACGGCAGTCCCGTTGACGCGGATCTCGAAGTGCAGGTGGGGACCCGTCGACGAGCCGGTGTTGCCGCTGTAGCCGATCACGTCGCCCTGGGCGACCTGATCGCCGGGGCTGACCGCGAAGCTCGACTGGTGCGCGTAGCACGAGGAGAGCCCGCCGCCGTGGTCGACGCAGGTGTAGTTGCCGTAGCCGCCCGTGTAGGCCGCCAGGATCACGCTGCCGGGCTTTGCGGCCCGCACCGGGGTGCCCTCGGGGACCGAGATGTCGATGCCCTCGTGCATCCGCCCCCAGCGATAGCCGAACGGCGAGGTGATCGTCCCGTTCACCGGCCAGATCCAGCCCCCGCTCGCGCCCTGGACCGGGCCGGCGGGCAGCGGCGCGACCCCGGGGGTGGCGCTGGCCTGCTGGATCTGCGCCTGGATCTGGCCCTGGAGGTCGGAGACGTCGCCCTCGAGCTTGTCGATGCTCGAGTTGACGCTGTCGAGCGCCGCGGCCTTCGCGTCGCGGGCGACCGCGAGCTCGGCCTCGCGGGCCTCGAGCTGGGAGCGGGTGCGGACGAGCTCGGCCTTCTTGGCCTCGATCTCGTCGCGGTCGGCGGTCACCCGGTCGACCGTGACCCGGGTGCCGTTGCGCAGCGTGCGCACGCGGCCGACGATCGACGAGTCCTGCTCCTCGATCCGCCGCAGGTACTCGTAGCGCGAGACCAGATCGTTGAAGCCGTCGGACTCGAGCACAACGGTCAGCAGATCGGGGCTGCCCGCGCGGTAGATGCCGACCAGGCGGCTGCGGAGCACGTTCAACGAGCGGTGGAGCTGATGCTTGAGTTGCTCCAGACGGGCCTTCTCGTCGTTGAGCCGCGCCTGGACGCGGCGCAGCTCGGCGACCACGATCGCCTCTCGGTTGCGCAGCGTCGCCACCTGGGCGGCGAGAGTGTCGACCTGATCGTTGTAGTCGGCGAGCTCGCTGGAGAGCACGCCCTTGCGGTCGCGTTGCTGGTCGAGCTCGGACTCGCGCTGGTCCAGCTGCGACTGCAGATCTTGGCCCTGGGCGGCGCCCGAGCCGGCGATCACGAGCACGCCGAGCAGGCCGGCGGCAAGGGCCGCGGCGCGCGTTCGCGCGGGTGTTTCGCGGTGGCGGACGATTCGCATCTGAGCCCCCAGCGGGGCGGTGAAGCTAGCGGCTCGGTGCCGCCGGGCGAGCGCCCGGCGGCGGGGTTGCAAGCGCTACTGCGCGGTCTCGACCGTGCCGCTGACCCGCGGCTCGGTCGCCTCGGCGGCGATCGCCGCGGCCTCGATCAGGCGCTCGCGGTACTCGGTCACCTGCATCCGCGAGATCACCAGGCGCTGGATCTCGGCGGTGCCCTCGAACAGCTCGTAGATCTTCGCGTCGCGGAACCACTTCTCCAGCGGGCACTCGGTCGTGTACGCGAACGGGCCCACCAGGTCCATCAGGGTGCGGGTCGCCCAGACCGCGACCTGGCCCGACTTCAGCTTCGACATCGAGCCCTGGCCGCCGGTCAGCGGGATGCCGTTGCGCCCCATCCACGAGGCCCGCTGGACCAGCAGACGCGACGCCTCGATCTCGGTCGCCACCTGGGCGAGCACCTGCTGATAGCTCTGGCGCTCGAGCGGCGGCAGGCCGGCGGTCGAGCTCTCGTCCAACGCCAGCTCGACGACATCGGCCGGCAGGTTCGGGTCGTCGAGGTAACGCAGCGTCCACTCGTAGGCCGCCTGGGCGATCCCGAGCGCCGAGGCGCCGACGATCGGCCGGGTGAGCTCGAAGGTCGCGAGCGCGTTCGACCCGCGCGACGGCTCGCCGCGACGGGCGCGGTCGAGCTTGCGCTCCAGCTTCTCCTCGCCACCGAGGAGGTTCTCGACCGGGATCCGGCAGTCCTCGAGCACGACCTCGGCGGTATGCGAGGCGCGGATCCCGATCTTCGACTCCTTCTTGCCCTGGCTCAGCCCGGGCGTGCCCTTCTCGACCACGAACGAGGCCTGGCCGCGGTGACCGAGCTCGGGCGCGGTGTTCGCGACCACCACGTGGACGTCGGCGATCCCGCCGTTGGTGATGAACACCTTGGTCCCGTTCAGGACCCACTCGTCGCCGTCGCGCTTGGCGGTCGCCCGCATGCTCTTCACATCCGAGCCGGCGCCCGCCTCGGTGACCGCGTAGGCGCCGAGCTTGATCTCGTCGCCGGTGCCGAAGCACTCGGGGACCCAGCGAGCGATCTGCTCCGGCGTGCCCGAGGCGGCCAGTCCGGCCGCGGCGAGGCCGGAGCCGGAGATCGCGAGCGCGATGCCGGCGCAGCCCCAGTGCAGCTCCTCGGCCGAGATCACCCCGAACATGCCGTCGGGGTCAGAGCCCATCCGCTGCAGGTTCTCGAGCCCGTGCAGACCCTGGTCGCGCGCCTCCTTGATCACCTCCCAGGGGGTCGACTCCTCGGCGTCGTGCTTGGCGGCGACCGGCCGGATCACCTCGGAGGCGAAGCGGCGCAGCTTCGCCTTGTGGTCGAGCTGATCCTGGTTGAGTGCGAAATCCACCTGGCGACCTCCTGGGTGTCTGAAAACCGATTGACTAGTCAGTCAATGACCCGCACAGCATAAACCCTTCCCCGGCCGGCGGGCCGCAGCCGGCTCCTCTCTAGGCTTGCGGCCTTGCTCAGCAGCGTCCGCTACTTCTTCGCCGACGTCGGCCACTGGATCTGGGGTCATCGCCTGATCGCGCTCGGGGGGCTGGCCGCGGTGCTGGTCGCCGGCGGCGCGGTCGTCTACCTGCTGACCAGCTCCGGCGACGACTCGACCAGCACGCTCACCGCCCCGGCGCCCGAGGTCGTGGTCCAGGAGGTGACGGCGCCCGAGGACACCCAGGATCTCGGCTTTCCCGCGTTCGCGACCAAGAACACCACCAGGGTCGCGGGCTCGGACGCGATCGCCGACGCCGCCGCGGTCGCGCTCGCCGTGCACCCGTCGACCGGCTCGGCCCCCGCACCGCATGCCGTCACCCTCGTCGACGCCGACGACTGGCCCGGCGCGGTCGCCGCGTCATCGCTGGTCGGCGACCCGGTCGGCGCGCCGATCCTGGTCACCGACGGCGGCGAGATCCCGCCGCTGACGGCGGCGGCACTGAGCGAGCTCGGCCCCGAGGGCTCGGCGGCGACCGCCGGGCGCCAGCTGTTCGTGGTCGGGGACGCGGCGACCCCCGGCGGCTATGAATCGCTCGACGTGCAGGGGTCCGACCCGGCCGAGCTGGCGGCGGAGCTGGCGAAGCTGCGCGACCGCCTCAACGGCGACCCCGACCACGTCGTCGTCGCCAGCTCCGAGGCGCCGGCCTACGCGATCCCCGCCGCCGCCTGGGCGGCGCGCTCGGGCGACCCGGTCCTGTTCGTGAACAAGGACTCGGTCCCAGACGCGACGGTCGAGGCACTGCGCGACCACGACGGGGTGCCGGTTTACGTGCTCGGGCCCGAGTCGGCTGTCTCCGCCAAGACGATGAAGGAGATCGAGCACATCTCCCCGGGCGCCCAGCGCGTCGGCGCCGAGGGCGCGGTCGAGAACGCGATCGCCTTCGCGCGCTACTCGAGCGGCGACTTCGGCTGGAACATCAACGACCCCGGGCATGGCTTCGTGATCGTCAACGCCGACCGCCCGCTGGACGCGGCGGTCGCCTCGCCGCTCTCGGCGAGCGGAACCTGGGGGCCGCTGTTGGTCACCGACGACGCCTCGGCGCTGCCCGAGCCGCTGCGCAGCTACCTGCTCGACCTCAAACCCGGCTACGAGGACGACCCCACGCGCGCCGTCTACAACCACGTCTGGCTGATCGGCGACACCTCGGCGCTCTCGGTCGACCTGCAGGCCGAGGTCGACGATCTGGCCGAGGTGGCCCCGGTAACGTCCGGCTCCGGCACAACCCTGGGACCCGCCCCGGGCACCCCGGAGTCCCAGCCCGACGAGACCAAGCCGAATTCGAGCGACCAATGAGCGAGAGCGAGAGGCCCGATCGGCTCGGCGGCCGCCAGATCACGGTCGAGGACATCCGCGCCCTCGCGGGGCCCTCGACCCCGCACTTCGCGCTCCAGATCCGCAACCGGATCCAGCGCCTGATCGCGTCGCTTCCGGCCGATGACCCGGCGCGCGTGGAGGGCGAGCGCCAGATCGAGCGGCTGACCCAGCTCGCTGAGCACTCGGGCGACCCGCGGGGCCCGCTATGAGGCGGAGTCCGCGAGGACGAGGCCGAATCCCGCCGCTGTTGAGGCGGCTTGCGTGACGACCGAGGCCCCGGCCGGGGCCGTCGAGCGCGCGATCGAGCTGTTGGCCGACCCGTGGGCGGGCCTGGCCGCCGAGCGCGGCCTCAACGACGCCGGCTTCATCGACCTGCTCGAGGGCGAGCTCGAGTCCACCGGCGCCACCCAGGACCTGATGGTGACCCGGCTGGTGCCGGCGATCTACGAGCGCTACTGGCGCCCGGCGCTGGGGCGCGTCGCCAAGGGCGTCACCGGCCCGGGTATGGCCGAGGAGATCCGGATCGCGCGCCTGCTCCTCGGCCTGGGCGAGGGAGACGCGGTGCTGGACGTCGCCTGCGGACCGGGCAACTTCACCCGCGAGTTCGCGCGCGCCGTCGGACCCGACGGGCTGGCGGTCGGGATCGACGCCTCGCGGACGATGCTCGAGCGAGGCGGCGAGGAGCTACGGCACGCCGACCCTGGCAACCTGGTCCTGATCCGCGGCGACGCCTCGGCGCTACCGTTCGCGGACGCGGGCTTCGACGCCGTCTGCTGCTTCGCCGCGCTGCACCTGTTCGCCGACCCGTTCGCCGCGCTCGACGAGTTCCGCCGGGCGCTGAAGCCGGGCGGGCGGATCGCGCTGATGACCTCTGTGCGCCGCGAGCTCACCCTGCGACCGTTGAAGCCCCTGCTGGAGCGAGCCAGCGGCATGCGGCTGTTCGAGGGCGACGAGATCGTCGGCGCGCTCGAGCAGCGCGGGTTCACCGGCATCCACCGGCGGCTCTCGGGCATGGTCCAGTTCGTCGGCGGCCGGCTCACTACATAGCCATCGGGCGGTCCGGCGGCGGCGCGTACTGCGCCCCTGCCGAGTCCCGACCGAGTAGCCCTAGCGCGGTGATCGGGAAGACGAGCACGGTGACCAGGCCTGCGGCGATGAAGCCGGCGGAGGTGGCGGCGTCGATCAGGCCCAGGTCCTGGCCGATCTGGGTCGCGGCGACGATGAACGGCAGCGACGTCGCCTGCAGCAGCCCGGCGGCGATCACCCGCCGGCGGTCGAACTGGCCGCGGTAGAGCGCCGCTGGAAGCCCGCGGGCAAGAAGCAGCGCGGCGACGAAGGCCGGGATCGAGGCGATCGCGGTGCTGGAGCCGAACAGCGCGTCGAGGTCGAACTTCACCCCGCTGGAGACGAAGAACACGGGGATGAAGACCCCGAAGCCGACCGCGCTCAGCTTCCTGCGGAACTCGGGGTGGGTCATCCCCTGGTCCATGTCGAGGTGGTTGAGGATCGCCCCCGCCGCGAAGGCGCCCAGGATCAGCTCGAGCCCGAGCTGCTCGGCAAGCGCGACCATCCCGATCAGCAGGACGAAGGCGCCACGGACGCGGATCTGGGCGCTGGTGTCCTGGAGCCGCACCAGGGCGGCCGAGATCCGGCGCGACCGCTCCGCCTCCATCACCCCGACCGCGACCGCGACGATCACCAACACGAACAGCCCGATCAGGATCAGCTTCGCCGCGATCCCGGTCGATTCCCCGGAGAACAGCAAGGTGAGCAGCAGCACCGACGCGAAGTCGGCGATCGAGGCGGCCGCGATCACCAGCTGGCCGAACGGCGACGAGGATTCGCCGGAGTCGGCGAGCACCGGGACGATCACCCCCAGCGACGTGGAGGCGAGGATGATCGCGATCAGCAGCGGCTCGTCCGCGATCCCGGCCAGGTCGAGGGCCAGGGCGGCGGCCAGCGCGAGCGCGAGCGAGACCGCGAACCCCAGCGAGGCCGAGCGCAGGAGCCTGCCGCGCAGCGCCTGCAGGTCGATCTCGAGCCCGGCGAGGAAGAGCAGGAAGGCGAGCCCGACCAGGGCCAGGACCTCGACCGGCTCGTCGATCTCGACCCAGCCGAGCACCGCGGGCCCGATCAGGATCCCGATCACGATCTCGAGCACCACCGACGGCAGTCGCAGCCCCGGCGCCAGGCCGAGCGCCAGCGGTGCGGCGAAGCCCGCCGCGACGACGATCAGCAGATTCGTGAACGAGAGCTCCATCCCGCCCCGTTGGTCGGGGCGGGATGGAAATCGTTACGCGGGCGAGCTCAGCTCAGCTGCCGCACTCGTCGAGGCCGAGCGCCTTGGCCTGCTGGTTGACGTCGGCGAACGGATCGTTGGCGCCGTCGCCCGCCGCGAACAGCGAGGGATCGGCCTTGACGTCGTCGAGCGCACTCTGCGCGTCGTCGAGGAAGGTCGTCACCTGGTCGGCGATGGCCTCGGGCGCCGGCAGCGCCCGGATCGCGTCGATCTGCCCCTGGATCGAAGGCACGGCGATATCGGCGAACTGCTGGAGCTGGGCGTCGGTCGGCTGCTGGCCGGTGAACGCGTCCTGGGCGGCCTGGTCGATCTCCTTGTTGCCGGCGGCGCAGATCGCGTTGCCCTGCTTGAGGAACTCGTCCTCGCTCAGCGGTGCGCCCGCGACGCCGGTCGCGCCCGAGGCGCCGGTGGTGCTGGTCGACGAGTCGTCGCCGCCGCCGCAGCCGGCGATCGCCAGCACCCCCAGAGCGGCAAGCAGCGCGAACGGGATCAGCAAGCGGTTCGTCATCAAGTCGTTCTCCTGGCCTTTGGTCGGTGACCGCGGCAAGCTACCTGACCCCGCACTCCTGCGAGCCGTAGGCCTGCGCCAGCCGCGCGGCCCGGCGCAGGCCGGGTGGCGGCCCGTCGGCGGCGGCGAGCGGGTCGGCGCGGATCTCGTCGATCCCGCGCTCGGTCGCGGCGACGATCCCGTCGACCTCGCGCTCGTCGCCGGCCGGGACGCCAAGCGCCCGGATCGCCCGCAGCTCGGCCTCCAGCGCAGGGACGACGACGCCGATCACCACCCGCCTGACCTCGGCCGGCGGCGGTTCCCTCGGGCCCGTGAGCCCATCGGCCGCCGCCTCGATCCTGGCGTTGGTCGAGTGGCAGATCCGGTCCGCCTCGGCGAGGAAGGCGACCTTGGCGATCGGCCGCGAGACGCCGGCCGGAAAGGTCGTCTCGTCCCCGCCGCCACAGCCGGCGGCGAGACGGCTTGAGCGGCGAGAGCCGAGCCAGCAGGAGCAGGGCGCGACGTGTGCTCCGCACACGAGCGCCCGATGACGCCGCCTGGCGACGGCTATCGCCGCTCAGACCCGCTGGATCAGGGTGCCGGTGCCGAGCCCGCCGCCGCAGCACATCGTCACCAGCCCCGTCTCCTTGTCGGTGCGCTCGAGCTCGTGCAGGAGCGTGGTCATCAACCGCGCCCCGGTCGAGCCGAGCGGGTGGCCGAGCGCGATCGCGCCGCCGTTGACGTTGACACGGTCCATGTCGGGCTCGAGCTCGCGGCGCCAGGCGGCGAGCACCGAGGCGAACGCCTCGTTGATCTCGATCAGGTCGATGTCGTCGATCTTCATCCCGTTGCGCTCGAGGATCTTGCGGGTCGCCGGGATCGGGCCGGTGAGCATGATCACCGGATCGACCCCGACCGTGGTCTGGTCGACGATCCTCGCCCTTGGCGTCAGCCCCAGGGCGTCAGCCTTCTCGCGGGTCATCAGCAGCACCGCGGCGGCACCGTCGGAGACCTGCGAGGAGTTGCCCGCGGTCACCTTGCCGTCCTCCTTGAAGGCCGGCTTCAGCTGCGAGAGCACCTCGATGGTGGTGTCCGGGCGGATCCCCTGATCGGTCGTGTAGGTGTCGCCGTTGACCTGGAACGGGACGATCTCGCGGTCGAAGCGCCCCTCCTCGGTCGCCTTGGCGGCGAGCTGGTGCGAGCGGACGCCGATCTCGTCGAGCTCCGAGCGGGGGATCTCCCACTGGTCGGCGATCATCTCGGCGCTGATCCCCTGCGGGACCAGGTTGTAGCGCTCCATCAGCGCGGGGCTGAAGGCGAAGCCGTGCTCCTTCTGGACCTCGAGCGAGTCGGCGAACGAGATGTGGCCCATGTGCTCGACGCCACCGCCGATCGCGACGTCATGGACGCCGGAGGCGACCAGCGCTGCGGCGAAGTTGATCGCCTGCTGGGCCGAGCCGCACTGGCGGTCGACCGTCGTCGCCGGGGTCTCGATCGGCAGGCCGGCCTCGAGCCAGGCGTTGCGGCCGATGTTGAGCGCCTGTTCGCCGAACTGCTGCACGCAGCCGGCGACCACGTCCTCGACCTCGGCCGCGTCGATCCCGGCGCGGTCGATCAGCTCGGAGTAGGTCCGCGCGAGCAGGGTCGAAGCATGGACGTCCTTGTAGTAGCCCTTCTCCGGATGGCCGCGGCCGACCGGTGTGCGGACCGCTTCGACGATCACTACCTCGCGCCCTGAGAACTTCCCGTTGCCGGCCATCGTGTTCCTCCGTTAAGTCAGTTTCTTGGTGAGACTTACCTGATGTTATCTAGCCGCGGGTCGCTTCGCTCTCGCTGACGCCCGGCGGGGTCCATCCCGGACCGCGGAAGACGACCCCGAACTTGTCGCGCAGCCGCGGCGCACGCCGCCAGTCGTGCCACATGGCGATGTACTCGTGGAAGGCGACGCGCACCGGGCGGAAGGTCCGCAGCTGCGTCGTCAGCCCGTACCGGACCCGTTCGCCCTCGGGTTCGGTAGGTGCCGAAGATGCGGTCCCAGATGATCAGGATGCCGCGGCGGCGTCGCTCAGGCGCCGACCCGGACGGCGTCCGAGCGGTCGGCGCCGCAGAGCTCGACCGGGCCGTCGGGCTTGAACGCGGTGACGATCTTGCTCCCGATCCGGGCGTAGTAGCTGCCTGGTCCCTTCGCCTTCAGTTTCAGCTCATAGGGCGAGCGATCGACATCGACCCGGCGGTCGCGTCCCTTGCGCTGCTCGTAAAGCGAGACCGGGCCGGCGTCCTCGCCGCTGCAGATCTTCGGGGTTCCCGGGAGGTAACCGCTGAGCTCCTCGCCCGAGGTCTGGTTGGTGCCGATCCTGCCGACGACGAGCCGCTTCTTGGAGTCGTACTTGATCTTCAGCGCGCGCTTTACGAACGGACACCCGGACCGGTGCGTACCGAATGTGCGCGGGCACTTGTCCTTGGCGTCGCCGAAGCCGTCGGCGTCGAGGTCGGCGGGGCCGGGCCCGCCCTCGTAGCGGGCGATCGTGAGCTCGTCGTAGAACTCCTCCAGCAGCACGTAGCCGGCGACGACCATGCCGCCCTCGGGCGTCAGCGCCATCGCCACCCCATAGGCCGGGTAGGAGCCGAGGAACGGGGTCCAGGTGAGACCGTGTTCGCCGAAGGTCTCGTCGGCGCTGCCATCCGGGTTCAAGCGGGCGAGCAGGAAGTCGTTTTCGCCCCCGCCGACGACGAGCTTACCGTCGGGCTGCAGCTCGAGCGCCTCCGCGTATGAGCCGATCCCGTCGGGGCCCTTGGCGGTCACCTTGCCCGCGCTGCCGAAGGACGGATCGGGCTCGCCGGCCGCGTCGAAGCGCGCCAGGGCGAACTCCTTCACGCAGGTCATGCCGTGACAGGAAACCCGGGCGGTCCCGGCGATCACGACCTTGCCGTCGGGCTGGGCGACGACGCCGGCGCCACTCTCCTCGCCGCCGAAGTCGGCCACCTGCACGCCGTCGGCCGAGAACCCGAGGTCGGGGGTCCCGTCGGCGTTGAGCCGGGCGACGGCCAGGTCGGCGCCGCCCGCCGGCTTCGCGGAGCCGGAGACGAAGATCTTGCCGTCGGCGCCGACGGCGACGTCGTCGAAGACGTCGGCTGGACCGAGGCTGACGCTGACCTTCCCCGTGCCGCCGAGGCTCAGGTCGGGGACGCCGGCGGGCGTCAGCCTGGCGACCTGGATCGTTCCGGCCATCGTCCCGGCGACCACGATCCGGCCGTCGCCCTGGAGCGCGATCCGCGGCCCGGGCGCGTAGTCGTCGAGTCCGCCGCTGCCGTCGAGCGCCACCGTCGCCCGCCCGCCGCTGCCGAACGAGGGATCGAGCTTGCCGTCCGTCAGATGGCGGGCGACCGTCAGCGACGCGGTCCCGTCCTCCTTGTCGACGTATCCGAGCACGAGGCTGAGGCCGTCCGGCTGTACGACGACGTCGGATCCCCCGGAACCGGAGTACCCGACCGGAATCCCGGTCGAGGTGGAGCCCTTGTTGCCGAACACCGGGTCGCGTTTGCCGTTTCGCTTCAAGCGCCCCAGGGTGCTCGATCCCAAGATCAGCGTCTTGCCATCGGCCTGGACCGCGACGGCAACCGCCGACTGGCCGCCCCGGCTGATCTTTCCCTGCGTTGCGAATCCCGGATCGAGGTCGCCCGGGTTCGCCACGGCCGTCGACGGGAGGATCGCAAGCGCGATCAGTGCTGCGGTCGCAATCGCCGCACGCGTTTGGCTTCGGCCCGGTCCTGAGATCCTCGTTCGCCCCCAGCGCTAATCGAGATCTTCCGAGTCTCGTGCGCGACCGCCGCGCTGTCAAGCTGGCGTCGGCGGTGGCGGACGCGTGATAGTAAGCAAGACGATGGGAGGTGACGAGGGATACACGCGCCCGGGCATCGCCGGCAGCGGGACGATCGCCTGCGGCGTCGCGGCCTGCGCGACGCTGACCGCCACAGTGCGGGTGCTGGCCCGCAGCGACGCCTCTGCCTGGCGGGCCGAGGAGGCGGCGCAGGCGGAGGCGCGCAAGCTCGATCGCGGACACCCTGAGCGGATCAAGGTGACCACCGACCCCGCCGACCTCTCCGACTGCGACGTGATCGTCGAGGCGATCGCCGAGGACGCCGAGGCGAAGGGCGAGCTGATCGCGACCCTGGCAGCCGCCGCGCCGGAAGCCGACCTGGCGACGACGACCTCGTCGCTCTCGGTCGCCGAGCTCGGCGCCCGCGCCGGCGCCGCGGAGCGCTTCTACGGGCTCCATGTCTTCAACCCCGTCGCGCGGATGGAGCTGATCGAGCTCTGCCTCCCGGACGGACTCGCCCCCGAGGTCGGCGAGCGGGCGCGGGCCTGGTGCGCGGCGCTTGGCAAGACCGCGGTCGAGGTCCCCGACCAGACCGCGTTCGTCGTCAACCGGCTGCTGTTTCCCTACCTGTTCGAGGCGGTGCGGCTGATGGAGGCGACCAGGATGCGCGCCGAGGACGTCGACGCATGCATGACCCTGGGCGCCGGGCACCCGATGGGACCGCTGCGTCTGCTCGACTACGTCGGTCTCGACGTCGCCGCGGCGATCGGCGACGGCCTCGACCGCCACGGGGCGGGCGGCGGCGCCGACCACGTCCCGGAGCTGATCACTCTGATGATCGCGGCGGGCAAGCTCGGGCGCAAGTCGGGAGAGGGGTTCTACAGGTACTGACCGCTCAGGCGGCCTGGCGGCGGCGCGGGACCGCGGGCTCGTGATGGCTCCCGCATAGGTCCCAGACGACCTCGGCCTCCGAGACGCCCTGGCGGCGGGCCTCCTCGGCGACGCTCTCCCACGGCAGCTGCGCGTCCGGGAGCTCGTCCCATCGGGCCAGCTCCATCGCCTCCAGCGCCCCTCTGAGCGCCGGCCCCAGATGCTCCTCAGAGCGAAGCATCGCCATCAGGACCTCGAGCTGCTTATCGGTGAGCTTGATGACCCACATCTGCCTACCCCTGGGTCGACTAACTGGGACCCGGAACGGTATGGACCCCCACGGACGGAAGCCCGAGCGCCGAATCGGCCCTAAATGCGGCGTTCCGAGGCGGCTTCGGGGGCGATCGCGGGGTGCTCGGCGGTCACCGCGTGGATGCGGATCGCGACGATCCGGTTGTCGCGCACCGACTCGACTCGCAGCTCGTACCCGTCGGCGCGCACCTTGTCGCCGCGCTTGGGCAGCCGGCCGAGCTCGGAGAAGACGTAGCCGCCGATCGAGTTGAAGGCGTCCGAGGCGACCGGGAGCTGGATTCCGGCGTCCTCGAGGTCGCCCAGCGGGACGTGGCCGCGCACGTACCAGTCGCCGTCGGTGAGCCGCCGCAGCGAGGTGGCTCGGGCATCGGTCTCGTCCTCGATCTCGCCGACGACCTCCTCGAGGATGTCCTCGATCGTCGCGATCCCGACCGTGCGCCCGTACTCGTCGGAGACGATCCCGATCGAGGAGCGCTGGCGCTGCAGCTCGGCCAGCAGGTCGTCGAGCGGCTTCGTCTCCGGGAACACCGGCACCTCGCGCACCGCCGGCTCCAGCGAGGCGTCGCCGCCGGCGTTCATGTAGAGGCGCACGAGGCTGTTGTTGTGGACGATCCCGCGAACCTTGTCGGGGTTGTCGTTCTCGACCACCACCAGCCGCGTGTGGCCCGAGGAGACGCAGCGGCGCAGCGCCTCCTCGACCGTCTCGTCGGCGTTCACGGTGACCACCGCCGGGATCGGGGTCATCACCTCGCGGGCCTGCTGTTCGTGCAGGTGGAAGACGCCGCCCAGCATCACCGCCTCGCCGGGGTCGAGGCTGCCGCCCTTGGCCGACGTCTGGATGATCTCCTTGAGGTCGGCCGACGTGTGCTTCTCGCCGAGGTCGGAGGGGTCGACCCCGAACAGGCGCACGACCGCGTTCGAGATCTTGTTGAGGGCGAAGATGAACGGTCGGCTGATCGCGTGGAAGAAGTTCAGCGGGCGCGACAGCAGGCGCGCGATCGGCTCGGCGTTGCTGATCGCGAGCATCTTCGGCACCTGCTCGCCGATCGTCACGTGAAGCCCGGTCGCGATCGTGAACGCGATCACGAAGGCGACCGCGGTCGCCCCGGTCCCGTCGCCGAGCACCGGCTTGATCAGCTCGGCGATCGCGGGCTCGCCGAGGAAACCGATCCCGATCGAGGCGAGCGTGATCCCGAACTGGCAGGCGGCCAGCGACTCATCGATCTTGTCGAGCTGCTCGAGCGCCTCCTCGGCGCCGGACTCACCCTCCTTGGCGAGCGCCTCGATCCGGCCCTTGCGGGTCCGCACGAGCGCGAACTCGGCCGCGACGAAGAGCCCGTTCAGGAGCACGAGCAGGATCAGCAGGACGAGGAAGAGAGCTGTCACTGCCGCTCAGGGGGCCGGGGTTGCGGCCACGTACTTCGGGGGAGGTCGTCGCCCACGGGGACGCGCAGACGGTAGCAGCGTCGCAAGCGGTCGATCAGCAACGCTGATTGCTTCAGCTGGCGGCCGGTGACTCGGATGACGAGGATCCCGTGTGCGGCCGCGAGCCGGGCGTCGCGCAGGCGATCGTGCTCGAACGCCGCCTCGCCCAGGTGATGGCGGCGACTGTCGTATTCGATCGCGAGCTTTGCATCGGGCCAGTAGAGGTCTAGCTCGTAGGGACCCAGCGGGTAATTGGTTAGCGGGTCCGGCAGGTCGGAGGAGCGGATCAGCGCCAACAGCTCCTCCTCGGGCGGCGAGCGCGTGTGGCGGGGCGGGTTCGCGGGATCGAGCAGCGCTCGAAGTCGCGCGGCTCCAAGTCGCGATCGCCCCCGCCAGCGGCGAGGTCGAGCAGCGTCCGGTCGACCGTGGTGGTCGGAACGCCGTCGAGGACCTCGCGCTCGTCCGGGTCGAGGCGGCGGGTGCGGCGGACGCGGATGCCCAGACGGGGTTCGGCGTGGCCCGTCGCGGTCGTGATCTCGACGTCTGCCCGGGCACGTGGATAGGGAAGCAAGCCACGGCGGTAGGCCGCGCTGAGGCCGCTGACGACCGCGTTTTCGCCGATGGCCAGCCACGCCGCCGCCTCTTTCATCGCCCAGGTGCTGGGCAGGGCAGCGAGGACCATGACGCCACGATGAACCGCGACAAGCTCGCGCCTCGCCCGCCGACCCCTGATCTCCCTATCGGTGAACCCGAGCGCGATCAACTGCCGGTGCGCAACAGCGCCATGCTGGCGCCGCACCAAACCGCGAAACCGCTTCTCCCTCCGACACTTGACGGGTTGAGGACCCATGAGGTCCATAAACCCGCAACCGTCGAGATCGCCCCCCGGGCTAACGTGCCTGGAATCGACCAGGACACGACCCCCTATCTAGACGCGCTGCTCGCCTATGCCGACCGCGACCCGGGGCGCTTCCACGTCCCCGGCCACAAGGGCGGCCCCGGAGCCGACCCGGCGCTGCGCGAGGCGATCGGCGACCGGGCGCTGCGGCTCGACATCCCGGCGGGGATCGAGGGCATCGACATCGGTCCCGACCCGGCGCAGGCGCCGTTCCAGCTCGCCCAGCGGCTGGCGGCCGACGCCTGGGGCGCGCGGCGCAGCTGGTTTTTGGTCAACGGCGGCTCGGGCGGCAACCACGCGATCTGCCTGGCGCTGGCGCACCGCGGCAACCGGGTTGTGGTCCAGCGCAACGTCCATTCCTCGACCATCGACGGGCTGATCCTCTCCGGGCTGCGGCCGCGCTTCGTCGCCCCCGAGCTCGACCCCGAGCTCGGGATCGCCCACTGTCTGACGGCCGAGTCGCTGGACGCGGGATTGTCGGCCGAGCCGGATGCGGTCGCGGCGATGATCGTGTCGCCGACCTACTTCGGCGCAGTCGCCGACGTCGCCGCGCTCGCCGAGGTCGCCCACTCGCACGGTGTGCCGCTGGTCGCCGACGAGGCCTGGGGATCGCACCTGCACTTCTCCACCGCGCTGCCCACGGCGGCGCTCGAGTGCGGCGCCGACGTCGTCCTCTCCTCGACCCACAAGATCGCCGGCTCGCTGACCCAGTCGGCGATCGTGCACGTCGGCGACTGCGGCGACCGCTTCGACGACCGGGTGCTCGACCGCGCCGTCACCCTGGTCGAGTCGACGAGCCCGAGCGCGCTGCTGACCGCCTCGCTGGACGCGACCCGCCGCCAGGCGGCCGTTCGCGGCGAGGAGCTGCTGGCCGAGACCGTCGCCTCGCTGGCCGAGCTGCGCGAGCGGATCCGCGAGCTGCCGGGACTCGACGTGCTCGACGAGCGGATCGTCGGCCGCGCCGGCGTCCACGCCTACGACCCGACCCGGCTGGTGGTCGACGTCCGCGGGCTCGGCGCGACCGGGCACCGGGTGGCGCGGATCATGCGCGAGCAGGACGACATCAACCTCGAGCTGTTCGCCGAGAACGTGATCGTCGCCGTCTTCGGGATCGGCGAGCGCGCCGCTCAAACCGGCCAGCGACTGGTCGAGGCGCTCGAGCACGCCGGCGAGCGGATCGGCGAGGAGGAGGAGCAGCTGCCACCGTTCGCCGAGCCGCCGCCGTGGGGCCCGACCGAGCTCTCGCCGCGCGAGGCGTTCCTAGCCGGCCAGGAGGTGGTCCCGTTCGACGACGCCGAGGGCCGGATCGCCGCCGAGTCGCTGGCCGCCTACCCGCCCGGAGTCCCGAACGTCCTCCCGGGAGAGCGCCTCACCCGCCCCACCCTCGACTACATCGCCGACAGCGTCGCCCACGGCGGCCTCGTCCGCGGCGCCAGCGACCGGACCCTGAAGACGATCAGGGTGGTGGTGGAGTGAAATCGCGCACGCCCGGAGGCGAAGCCGAGGACGTGGCGCGAGTCATTCGCGGGGCGGATTCCGAGACGGGCGCCCTGCGCAACGTCCTGCTGGGCCCGCCGGAGAACTTCCGCTGGCTGCCGACCAGCGCGATCTCGAAGGCGACGCTGGCCAGCGGTGCGAGCTTCGACGCCGAGCTGGCGCTGGCCCAGCACCGCGAGCTGGCCTCCGTCTACGAGTCGGCCGGGGTCACCGTCCACCGGCTCCAGGGCGACCCGGCCCTCCCGTACCAGGTCTTCGCCCGCGACTCGAGCGTCATGACCCCGTTCGGTCCCGTGGTCACGCAGCTGAAGCAGCCGTGGCGCCGGGGCGAGTACGCGCCCGTGATCCGCTTCTATGAGGAGGCCGGGATCCCGATCTGGAAGATGGTCACCGCCGGGGCGCTCGAGGGCGGCGACGTGATCATCGTCGAGCCCGGAGTGATCCTGATCGGCAATGGCGAGGAGCGGACCGAGATCGCCGCCGCGCGGCAGCTCGCCGGCTGGCTCGAGGCCGAGGGCTGGGAGGCTCGGGTCGAGCCGATCCCGGGCCAGTTCGTCCACATCGACGTGCTCGTCTCGATCCTCGCCCCGAAGCTGGCCGCGGTCTGCGTCGAGTCGGCCTCCGGCGGCCTGGTCGCCTGGCTGCGCGGAAAGGGATTCGAGATCCTCGAGGTCTCGACCGAGGACGCGTTCAAGCTCGGCGTCAACGCGATCTCGCTGGGCGCCGAGCGGGTGATCTCGACCGCAGGGAGCGTCTCCTTGAACGAGCGGATGCGCTCGCTTGGGCTCGAGGTCTTCGACCCCGACCTGTCGATGTTCACCAGCGGCGGCGGCGGCGCCCACTGCCTCGCCCAGGCGCTCGACCGCGACTCGGCCGCCTGAGCCGATGGCCGCGGCCCCGGCGATCGACGCGGCCCGGGTGATCGCCGACCTGCGCGAGCTGGCGCACCGGACGTCGGACGAAGGCGGCGCCCAGCGGCTGTGCTGGGGCCCGGTCTGGGCGCAGGCGCGGGAGTTCCTGGGCGAGCTGCTCGGCGAGCTCGGGCTCGAGCCTGAACGCGACGAGGCCGGCAACCTCTGGACCCGCCTCGAGGGTGGCGACCCGGACGCCGACGCCGTGGTCGTCGGCTCGCACGTCGACTCGGTCCCCGACGGCGGTTGGCTCGACGGCGCGCTCGGGGTAATGGCCGGTGTCGGCGTACTGCGAGCCTGGGCGGGGGCGGGTGGCCCGGCGCGGCCTCTGGTACTGGTCGACTGGGCCGACGAGGAGGGCGCCCGGTTCGGCAACAGCCTGTTCGGCAGCTCGGCGTTCGCCGGGACCCTGGACGCGTCGGCGCTCGCGGGCCACCGGGACGCCGACGGGCGCGAGATCGGCGAGGTGCTGGCCGAGAACGGCGTCGATCTCGAGCGTGCCGGCGAGTGCGCGTCGCGTCGCGAGGGGCTGGGCGCCTACCTGGAGCTGCACATCGAGCAGGGCCCGCGGATGGAGGCCGAGGGGCTGCGCGCCGCCGCGGTCACCGGCTGCGCCGGGGTCGAGCGGCTGCGCTTCGAGTTCAGCGGCCAAGCCTCGCACGCCGGGACGACGCCGATGGACGCCCGCCGCGACGCCGGCCTGGCGGCGGCGGCGGCGGCCCTGGAGATCGAGCGCATCCCCGGCGCCGTCGGCGGCGTCGCGACCACCGGCGAGCTGCGCCTCGAGCCCGGGATCGTGACCGCGGTCGCCGGGCGGGCGGAGCTCGGGGTCGACCTGCGCCACCCCGAGCCCGAGCCGCTGGCGCGGATGCTCGACGCCGCGCGCACCGCGGCCAGGGCAGCGGCCCAGGCCCGGGACTGCGGGCTGGAGGAGGAGACGCTGTGGCGGATCGAGCCGATCCCGTTCGACACCGGTCTCGTGTTCGCGGCCCGCGACGCCTGCGCCGAGGTCGCCGGCGAGCCCGCGAGCATGGCCAGCGGGGCGCTTCACGACGCCGCCTCGGTCGCCCGGGTGCTGCCCGCGGCGATGGTCTTCGCGCCCTCGAAGGGCGGGATCAGCCACGCCCGCGAGGAGGACACCGACGAGGCCGACCTGGCGGTCGCGATCGAGGCCTTCGGCGCGCTGGCGACAAGGGCGCTCGAGCGCGGCTGACGCTCAGCGGCTGATCACCAGCTTGCCGTCGTGCGCGGCGACGGCGTCGGCGGCGTCGTCGAAGGACGCGGTCTCGTGGGTGACGAGCTCAGGCTTGAAGGAGCCCGCGCGGACGAGATCGAGGATCGGCTCGATCGCCGGGCGGGCGTGGCAGCGGCCGGTGTGGAAGCGGATCCCGCGGGTGTACATCTCGAACAGCGGCATCGGCGTCTCGGGCTCGAAGAAGATCGCGATCGCGGTGCAGACGCCGTCGGGCTCGGTCGACCGCAGGGCGCAGTTGAGGCCCGCGTGGTCGGGGCTGCCGGCGACCGTGATCGGGTAGCGGCCGAACTTGTCCGGGAACTCCTCGTCGAGCAGGTTGGCGCCGGCGCGAGCCGCCGCCTCGCGCTCGTGCGGGCGGCCGCCGGCGAAGTCGACTCGCGCCGCGCCGAGCGCGACCGCGACCGCCGCCGCATAGACCGGGATCGAGCCGGCCCCGCCGCAGATCAGGACCTCGGCGCCGGGGCGCTCGGCGAGCTGCGGCCCGACCGTGCGCCAGGCGTCGGGGATGTTGTCGGAGAGGCTGGCGATCGAGGCCGGCTCGATCCCCTCGGGGACGGCGACCATCATCGCCTCGGCATAGGGGACCCGGGCGAGGTCGGAGACGAAGCCGCCGTTGTCGGGGCCGAGCGGCAGCCCGTAGGTCGAAAGGAAGTCGACCGATTCGCAGTTGCCCGTGTGCCCCCTGCGGCAACGATCGCACTCGCCGCATGAGATCTGGAACGGGACCGTGACCAGGTCGCCGGGGGCGAACGAGCCGACCGCGTCGCCGGTTTCGACGATCTCCGCCACGCACTCGTGGCCGAAGGCGAACGGGCGCCCCGCCGGCACCTCGCCGCGGACCAGGAACAGGTCGAGGTCGCAGGTGGCGACCGCCAGCGGGCGGACGATCGCCTCGCCGTCGCCGTCGAGGGCCGGGTCAGGAACCTCGCGCCACTCGAGCTTCCCCGCCTCGACGAAGGTGAGCTGGCGCATCCGCTAGTCGTCCGCGACCGGGAGGATCCCGGCGCAGATGATCCGGATCCACGAGATCCGTCCCCCGGTCAGCTCGTAGTAGGCCTGCTGCTCGGCGACGTGAGGAACACCATCGCGGTCGACCCCGATCCGGTAGGCGATCCGCCGGCGCGGCCCGACCTCGCCCTCGGTCACATCGCTCACCCCGGTCACGGTCACGTCGTCGAACCAGTCGTGGAGCACGTCGTCGATCACCGCCCGCGGGCCGACGGCCTCCCAGAAGCTGTTCGGGGTCATCGCCCGGAAGTCGACATCGTCGGTGACCAGCTCGCCGACCGCGTCCCAGTCGGTGGCGCCGAGCGCCTCGGCGAAGCCTCTGGCGGCCCCCTCGCTCATCGGCCGAGTCTAATCCCGTGTAACGCCCGCCGGGATCGGGCGACTCGGTTCACTGCACCACCCACGACGGAGGAGAGAGCGTGAGCGAAGACGTCCTGACCGAGAAGCAGATCGACCTCTGCGAGACCAGCGACACCGACTACTCGGACCTGAAGGCGATGTTCATCAATTGCACCCTGAAGCGCAGCCCCGAGGTCTCCAACACCCAGGGCCTGATGGACAAGGCGGTCGCGATCATGGAGCGAAACGGCGTCGAGGTCGACCAGATCCGCGCCGTCGACCATCAGATCGCGACCGGCGTGTGGCCCGACATGACCGAGCACGGCTGGGACGTCGACGAGTGGCCGGCGATCTTCGAGCGGGTGATGGCCGCCGACATCCTGGTGATCGGAATGTCGATCTGGCTCGGCGAGAAGTCCTCGGTCGCCACCCAGATCGTCGAGCGCCTGTACGGCAACTCACATCTGCTCAACGACGAGGGCCAGTACGCCTACTACGGGCGGGTCGGTGGCTGCCTGGTGACCGGCAACGAGGACGGCGTCAAGCACTGCGCGATGAACACGCTGTACTCGCTTCAGCACCTCGGCTACGTGATTCCGCCGCAGGCCGACGCCGGCTGGATCGGCGAGGCCGGCCCCGGCCCGTCGTATCTGGACGAGGGCTCGGGCGGTCCCGAAAACGACTTCACCAATCGCAACACGACCTTTGCGACCTGGAACATGCTCCACCTGGCGCGGATGCTCAAGGACGCCGGCGGGATCCCCTCGCACGGCAACAACCGCAAGGACTGGGACGCGGGCTGCCGGTTCGACTTCCCGAACCCGGAGCACAGGGCGTAGCCGGTCGGCCGCGGGGCGGTCGGCTAGGTTTGACGCATGAGCGCCGCCTACGACCGCCTCGCCGAGCTACCGATCGAGATCGAGTCCTACGAGCTCAGCGGCCACGACCGCGAGTACGGCGACTTCACCCGGGGATCGACGGTCGTCCATCTGAAGGGCGACGGTCAGGAGGGGATCGGCGAGGACGTCGTCTATGACGTCCTCGACCACATCGCCCACCGCGACGCCGGGCCGGTGCTCGACCTGAGCGGGCCGCGGACGCTCGGTGAAGCCTGCGAGCTGCTCGGCGAGCTCGACCTGTTCAAGGGCGCGCCGCCGGAGCGCGACGCCTCGCGCAACTACCGCCGCTGGGCCTATGAGTCGGCGGCCCTGGACCTGGCCCTGCGCCAGAGCGGGCTGGCGCTGTGGGAGGTCGTCGAGCGCGACCCCCAGCCGCTGACCTTCGTCTGCTCGACCCGGCTGGGCAGCTTCGGCGACCACGCCGACAAATCGTCGACCGAGGCGATCCGCAAGCGCCTCAACCGTTACCCGGGGCTCGAGTTCAAGCTCGACCCCGAGAACGACTGGGACAACGAGCTGATCGAGGAGATCGCCGGGCTGGCCACGGTCCGGGTGCTCGACCTGAAGGGCAAGTACAAGGGCACCCCGGTGGACGTCGACACCGACCCCGAGCTCTACCGGATGGTCGCCGAGCGCTTCCCCGACGCCTACCTGGAGGACCCCGACCTCGACGACGCGGGGGCGCGGAGGGCGCTCGAGCCATACGGCGACCGGGTTACCTGGGACGCGCCGCTGCACTCGCTCGCCGACGTCAAGGAGCTGGCCCGCAAGGCGATCAACTCGAAACCGTCGCGGTTCGGCTCGCTGGAGCAGCTGCTGGCGATCTACGAGTACTGCGATGCGAACGGGCTCGCCATCTACGGCGGCGGTCAGGGCGAGCTGATGTGCGGCCGCGGCCAGATCCAGTACCTGGCCTCGCTCTTTCACGCCTCGACCCCCAACGACGTCGCCCCCTCGGGCTACAACGACCCAGCGGTCCCGGCCGGGATGCCGACCAGCCCGATGAATCCGGCCCACTCCGACATCGGGTTCCGCTGGGCAGAGTAGTACCGTCGCTCCCATGCCCAAGAAAAAGACTTTCCCCGCCGCCCTCAACGATCAGATCGCCAATGAGTTCAGCGCCGCGATGCAGTACATCGGCGCGGCGGTCCACTACGACGCCGAGACGCTGCCGCGGCTGGCGGCGTTCTTCTACCGCCAGGCGCTCGAGGAGCGCAGCCACGCGATGATGATGGTCCAGTACCTGCTCGACGTCGACGAGGAGGTCCGGATCCCCGACATCAAGGGCCAGCAGACCAAGTTCGCCGACGACGTGGCGCCGGTGAAGATGGCGCTCGACCAGGAGAGGCGGGTCGGCGAGGAGATCTACAGCCTGTTCGCGCTCGCCCGCGAGACCAAGGACTACCGCGCCGAGCAGTTCATGCAGTGGTTCGTCAAGGAGCAGGTCGAGGAGGTCTCGCTGATGCAGGACCTGCTCAACGTGGTCGAGCGCTCCAAGGACAACATGCTGCTGGTCGAGGACTTCATCGCCCGCGAGGCCCCGGGCGAGGGCGGCGACGGCGACGCACCGCCCGAGGCCGGCGGCGGCTGAGCCGCCGCCCCTGAGCCGGGAGCGGCTCGGTTAGGCAGCGTCCTCGGGGGGATCCTCGTCGAGGGTCAGGCCGGCGCCGGACTCGAGGTCGCGGACATAAAGGAGCGAGGCGTGCTCGATCACCCGCCGCAGCTCGACGTGCTGCTCCTCGCTTATACCCTCGAGCGCCGCCCAGATCCTGGGCGGCAGGGCCAGCTCGAGTTCGCGAGACTTGCCGTAGAACCTGCCGGGCAGTCGCAGCACCCGGGCCGCGGGCCGCCCGCGCCTGCTCTCGACCACCAGGTGGCCACAGGCCGCCGCGATCAGCTCTTCGATGGAGTCGTCCAGGGCCGCCGCGGCCGCCTCGAGCGTCGTCCAGCCGAACCCGTCGAAGCGGAGCGCGACTAGACGGTGGCCCTCGATGGCACCCGAAGACATCGCGTCCTTTTACTCCTTACCGACAGCGTGCAGATTGCTCTCTCCGGTCCGCACGCTGTCTATCGCATCTTGCCGAGCTGGCGCGAGCGCCAGACCGCACTATAGGAGGATTTAATCGCCCCTTCATAGGAGCAACGGATGAACCGGGATGCCAGAGGGACCGATTTCGTCGCGGTCCCGGTTTCGTCGAGGTCGGCCCGCGATCCGCGGGCGGTGTCCGCTATTCGCGGGCGGTCTGCGGGGCCGCTTCCAGCTCGACCAACCTCGACTTCAGCGCCTGGCGGCCGCGGTGGTGCAGGCCATGGACTGCGCTCTCGGTCTTGCCGAGCCTCTCCGCGATCTCGACCGGCGAGAGGCCGGACATGTGCCTCAGGCAGAGGACGCGGCGCTGCTCGAGTGGCAGGCCGGCCAGCGCCTCGATCAGAGATTGGCGACGCTCCGACGCGAGCTCGCCGTTTCTCGGCTCAGAGGCGCGCACTTCCTCGACCGGGATCTGGCGCCGGGCACGCAGATGGTCGAGAGCGGCGTTTCGGGCGACCCTCATGATCCAAGCCGCGAACGGCACCGACCGCTCCTGGTACTTGGTGATCGCCGTCGTCAGCTTTACGAATACGTTTTGAGTGATGTCCTCCGCCGCGTGGTGATCGCGGACGATGCTCTGTACGTAGGCCTGCACGTCATCCGCGTAGTGCACGTAGAGATAGTGAATCCCATCCCGATCGCCGCGCTTGGCCGCCGCGATCGCACGCCGGTCGAGAGCCGGCGCGGACGGTGCCGACTCGGCCCGGACCGCATCCTGCGACCCCCTCTGTGCTGTCTCCATGAAAATCGGACCCCCCGATGTAAACCAAATGCCTCGCGGCCATGACGCGCCGCGGCATTACCCTCCTGCACCCGGTCCGCAATTGCAACCCGTCGTCGGCGCCCACGCGTCGAATTACCACCGATCCCGTACACCATCGCGTATCCGAAATGAGGTAGGTCCGGGTCGAGGACCGCCCATTTTGCGGCGGTGTGGCGCCCCGGACCAGACGAAAGCGGCACTAGACCCCCTGTGGAACCGTGGCGGTCTCGACCTCCCGGACGCCCAGCCCCCGCCCGCGCTCGGGATCGAGGATCATCGTCGCGGCCTCGTAACGCGATGAGACGCCGAGCTTGCTGAAGGCCGACGAAAGATGGCTCTTGACCGTGCTCTCGGCGAGATACAACCTCGCCGCGATCTGGAGGTTAGTGAGTCCGGCGACGACCAGCGCGAGGATCTGCTTCTCGCGCGTGGTCAGGGCTTTCGCCGTGACCTCGAGGCGCCGCCGGCTCGGGACCGACACCTGGCCGGCGCAGACGACGTCGACCACGGCCGCCAGCGCAGTCTCGATCTGGGACTCGAGCACGACGCCGTCGACGCCGAGCTCGAGCGCGCGACGAACCTCTCCCATCCGCGCGCGCCCGCAGACCAGCACGGCCCCCGCCTCGCCGTGGTCGGGGCGAATCGCGTCCAGCGGGCCGGCGGAACCTCCGTCCGGCCGCTCGACGGCCATCACCACGCACGCCGGCTGGCTCCCGGGCGATGTGGCAAGCAGCTCCTCGGGGCTTGCCTGGCGGACCTCGACCGCATATCCGCCCGCCGTCAACGCCTCACAGACCCGCTCTCGAACCGACGCGTCCTCGACGCAGACGGCGACTGCCCTGTGCCCTGTCAGGGCGACGGGTGAGGACGGGTCGAGGCTGTCCATCGGCCCATAAACGCCGCTTCGGGGCCGGAGCTTTTGGACGGTTCGCCGAACTCCGTCACAGGACGGGAGAACCGGCCTTCCTCGACCGTTGGTCCGCAGAGTCCCCATGCAGGTCGAACTCCAAGAGAAGATCGATCCGGCGCCGACCGATCGCGCCGGGCCGAGTTGTCGCTTCTGCGGCGCACTTCTCCACGAGACCTTCGTCGACCTCGGGATGTCGCCGCTGTGCGAGAGCTACGTCGCGGCGGAGAACCTCGGTGCGGCGGAGTCGTTTTACCCGCTGCACGTCTGGATCTGCGAACAGTGCCTGCTCGTCCAGCTCGAGCAGCTCGTGGCGCCGGAGGAGGTCCTCACCGAGTACGCGCATTTGTCCTCCTACTCGGATTCCTGGGTCGCGCACGCGCTTGACTACGTCGAGGCGGCCGTCGACCGTTTCGGGCTCGATGCTTACAGCCTCGTGATCGAGCTGGCCAGCAACGACGGCTACCTGCTCCAGCATGTCGTCGAGCGCGGCATCCCAGCGCTGGGCGTCGAGCCGGCGACGAGCGCGGCGGAGGCCGCCCGCGAGCGCGGCGTGGAGACGATGATCGCGAATTTCGGCCGCGAGATGGCGTCCCGGCTCGTGGCGGACGGCCGAAGAGCAGACCTGCTGGTCGCCAACAACGTGCTCGCGCGCGTCCCCGACCTGAACGACTTCGTCGCCGGGATCGAGATGGTGCTGGCGCCGCAGGGCGTGGCGACGTTCGAGTTCCCGCACCTCGAGCGGCTGATCGAGGGGAACCAGTTCGACACCATCTACCACGAGCACTTCTCATACTTCTCGTTCCTGACCGCGCGCCGGGTACTGGCCGCCCACGGGCTCGAGGTCTTCGACGTCGAAGAGCTGGCGACCCACGGCGGCTCGTTGCGGGTCTACGCGCAGCGGCAAGCTACGGGGCGCTGGCCGGTGGGCTCGCGCGTCGGCGACCTCGCCGAGCGTGAGCGCGCGGTCGGCTTCGACCGGCTCTCGGGCCACGAGGCGTTCGCCCCAAAGGTGATGGAGACGAAGTGGAAGCTGCTGGAGTTCCTGATCGACTGTCGCCGCAACGGCCAGCACGTGGCCGGCTACGGCGCGCCCGCAAAGGGCAACGCCCTCCTCAACTACTGCGGCATCCGAACCGACCTGGTCGAGTTCACGGTCGATCGCAACCCGTACAAACAGGGCCAGTTCCTGCCCGGGACTCGGATCCCGATCCGCGAGCCCGAGGCGCTTGCCCAGGCCCGTCCGGATTTCATCCTGATCCTGCCCTGGCACCTGACCGATGAGATCGTCACCCAGCTCGAGTACACACGGGCGTGGGGCGCACGGTGCGTAGTTCCGATCCCGGAGGTCAGGGTCCTGTGACGGTGGCGAGGCGCTGAGCGGCCGCTTCACGCGCTGGCGACCGACGGGCGGTTGCGCGCGGGCTGTCTCGAATCGGGTGCATCGCCCTCCGCGAGCGGAGCGGTCAACCGCCGCACCCGCTCAGCGGTTTTCCTAAACCGGCTTCCTCGCTCGCCCCATCGCCTGACGCTGGGGAATTCGTCCAGATTCGCGCACCCCGCTGGGTTCGGCGGCGGGCGGGCCGATAGCGGACCTAAGCGGAACCTCCTCGGCGTTCCGCTGCGCTCGGCACGCAGGGAAAGGAAGCCCACTGCCCGCTCTGGCCAAAACGGCACTCGTCGGCCTCGTCTCGATCGTAATCGCTGCCGCGCTGGCCATCGCCCCAGGTATCGCGGGGGCGAAGCGGAAGTCAGGTCCGTGCGCCGGCGGGATCACCGGATCAGCCGCGGCGGACAGCTTGATCGGCACCGAGGGGGCCGACCGGATCAGCGGCGGCGACGGGGCCGACCACGTGATCGGCATGGGCGGCGACGATTGCCTCGCCGGCGGCGGGCAGGCGGATACGATCGTGCCGGGCGCAGGCGAAGATCTGGCCGTCGCGAGGCGTGGCGACGACCGGATCGAGGCCAGCGACGGGCACCCGGACGACGTCCGCTGCGGGCCCGGACACGACACCGTCGTGGCCGACGCGTTCGACGAGCTCGGCGGGTGCGAACGGGTCACCTGGCAGTCCACCGACCCGACGCCCGAGCCGCCCCCGCGCGGCGATCCGCCACCCCCGCCCCCTCCCCCTCCTCCAGCCTCGTGCGACCGTGACGCCACGCCCTCGAGTCTCGCCACGCAGGTCTCGGCGGCGACCGGCGGCCAGGTGATCTGCCTCGCCGGTGGGAACTACGGAACCTGGACCGGGACGAACAAGGCGGTCACGATCACCAAGGCGGCCGGCGCCACCCCGACGATGCGCTACAACTTCGGCGCCGGCGACTCGGGCTTCACGCTCGACGGCCTCTCGGGCATGGGGGGGACGATCAACACCGGGGCCCACGACATCACGATCCGCAACTCGGCCTTCAACGACTACGCCCTGTTCGAGAACGTGGCGAACGCCAACATCCTGTTCGACCACAACACCCACATCGGGATCAACTCCCCGGCCGGGGCGCCCAACGCGCGGATCTTCCTCTGGAACACCGGCGGCCCAACTGGCGTGACGATCCGCAACTCGCTGCTGCGGGGCGGCGACTCGGACGGCGTCCACACTGACGCGGCGGTGGACGTGATCAACAACGAGTTCGACAACCTCTGCGACGCGGGCGGCAACCACACCGACCACATTCAGTTCCAGGGCGCGCAGGGCGGCGTCATTCGCGGCAACTACTTCCACTCCACCTGCGCGGCGCAAACGCTGACCTCGTTCGACAGCGGCACCCACAACGTGCTGATCGAGGACAACGTCATCGACACTCACCGCCCGTACGGGATCGAGTGGTATTCCGACGACAGCTCGATCATCCGCCACAACACGATCGTCTACCACCCCGACTCGGACTGCGCCTTCACCGGCGTTGTCTGCGGGGGGATCAACATCACCTCCAAGACCGCCGACCCGCCCGGGTACGGCACTCAGGTCTACGACAACATCGCCTTCGTCGACATTGACCGCGCCACCGTCGGCCGCAACGACCACAACATCAGCGGGCAGAGCGTGACCTACGTCGGTCCCACGACCACCTACGCGGGACACCGCCTTGCCGCCAGTTCGGTCGGAGCCGATGCTGGCTCTGACGGGCTCGACGTAGGCATCCGCTGAGCGCGGACCGCGACTCACCCGGCCGGGCGCGGTGAACCATGCGGTGCGAACCCACCGGCGGCGTTTGGTGATCCCGCTCAGGCTCGTGGTCCGCGGCTAGGCCGGCGCTAGATCACCCCGTGTTCGCTCAGGCTCTGGGCCGTCTCGGCGATCGAGTCGCCGACCGGTCGCGGCGCCCAGCCCAGGTCGCGGGCCCGCTGGCTGGAGAACTCCGTGCGTTTGCCGAGGTCGCCGGTGAACGAGCGCACGCTCGAGTCGAAGATCCCGACCGCCTTGATCAGCAGGTTGGGGGCGACCCGGGTCGGCACCTTGGCTGCCTCGGCGCCAAGGCGCTCGCGCAGCACGTCCGCGATCTCGGCCATCCACATGAATTGGTCGGCGGCGATGAAGCGCTTGCCGGCGGCGTCCGACTCCGTCATCGCCAACAGCTCCAGCTCGGCCACGTCGCGGACGTCGACGAGCGTGAAGCCAAGGCGGGGCAGCGCCGGCATCGCCCCCTTCATCAGGCGCTCGATCAGCTCGAGCGAGAAGGACCGGTCGTCGCTGAGCACCGGTCCGATGATCGCGCCCGGGTTGACTACCGCGAGGCGATCCTCGGCCCCCTGCTCCCGGGCCAGGTCCCAGGCCGCGCGCTCGGCGATCGTCTTCGATCGGGTGTACGGGGTGAGCGAGGTGTTGTCGCCGTCGGTCCAGTCGTCCTCGGTGTAGGCGGTGCCGTTGACCGGCGGGCCACCGTTTCGAACCGCGGCGACCGAGGAGGTGAGCACGATCCGCTGGGCGCCGGCGTCGAGCGCCGCACCGAGCACGCGCCGCGCTCCGTCGCGCGCGGGGACGATCAGCTCATCGGGGTCGCGCGGCTGCGACGGCGGGAACGGGGAGGCGACGTGGAGCACGTAGGCGCATCCGTCGACGGCCTCCGGCCAGCCGTCGTCGCTGAGCAGGTCGGCGGCCAGGACCGTCAGCCCGTCGTCGTGCTTACCGGCGCCGGCGGCGGCCACCGCCGCCCGGACGTCGCGCTCGCGGACGAGGTCGCGGACCGTCGTCCGCACGCGGTAGCCGCGCTCCAGCAGCGTGGCAACGCACCAGCCGCCGAGGAACCCGGTGCCGCCGGTGACAAGAACCGTCTGGTCGCCGCTGGCGCTCACGTCCCTCAATCTATCCCGTGACGTGGAACCTGTCCTTCGCCGCGGAGAGGTCGACGTTGCCCGCACCGTCGGTGGCCCGGACCTTGAACTCGTGCACGCCGCGATCGAGCCGCCTGAGCGTCGTCGGTGAGCTGCAGGGGGCGAACGGCCTTGCGTCCAGCTTGCATTCGAAGCTCGCGCCGAGATCGTCGGAGGTGAACCTGAACCTGACCTTGCGCTTCGCTGTCCGGTTGCGTGGCTTCTTGTCGATCGTCGTCTGGGGCGGGGCGGCGTCGAGTGGCGTGGCGATCGGCAGGCTGTCGACCGCGACCCCGGGCGCTCGAGCTCGCTTTCATATCCGGCGCCGACGGACTCGCTCACCGGGCGCGCGAGGAGCTCGCCGTCGCCGGCTCGCGGCCCAGAAATGTCTTTCGGACCGGGGTCGAGTCGCTGACCGCGAGCGAGCTGCGGACCGCGAAGCTCGCGGCTGAGGGTCTCACCAATGTCGAGATCGCGCAGCGACTCTTTGTGACCAGAAAGACGGTCGAGAAGCATCTCGGCAACGCCTACACAAAGCTCGAGATCAGCTCTCGCGACGAGCTACCCGTGGCGCTTGCGGAATCGGCGTCGGTTCAGCGCTAACGCGGTTGGGGAGGGACTGACCTACGCCAGCCGGCGTCCGAGTGCATAACCGGCGGCGGCGGCGGCAACGCCTCCCAGCACCGAAGCCAAGAGGTAGGCAATCGCTCGCCCTGGCTCGCCTGCGTCGGCCTCCAACACGATCTGAACCGAAAACGTCGAGAACGTGGTGAACCCGCCGAGAAAGCCCACGCCCAGACCTTCGCGAAGATCGGTTCCGAACCAATGCTCGGCGACCAGCAAGCCGAGCAGGAACGAGCCGACGATATTGATCCCGACCGTGGACCAGATGAGGGCTTCGCTATGCAGAGTGAGCCGGTTGATTCCCCAGCGAGCGAGTACTCCCAGGACTCCTCCGACTGCGACAAACAGGGTCGTCATTGCTCAGGCTCCTTCCGTAACTAGGAGCCATCAGCCGGGCTGGCGGTTGAAGGCGAGCTCCATCGCCCGACGCCGCTCGGCGTCCTCGCGGAGTCTACGTCGGTCGCGCGTTGTCTGGTGATTGTCGATGGACTCAGGCACGCCCGCGACGTTGACCTCCGTAGGTGGCGAGGCCGTAGATGACGAGGATGTCGACGATGAAGAGCATGAACGCCGCGAACGGGAACGCGTTTACCGTGAACAGGAGGATGAGCGCGTTGATGCCGGCGCAAGCGATCCCGAGGACCGCGCCGAACGCACCGCCGTTCAAGATCGAGACGGCCGCGATCAGCTGCAGGATCCCGACGATGAGGAAGAACCATCCCCAGGTGCTGAGGTTGTCGAACAGCACGTAGCGCCCCTCGTCGGTGAAGAACGAGGAGTTGTCGATCGCGGCGATGCCCCAGATGACGTTGACGACGCCGGCGAGGCCAAGCATCGTGCCGGCGAAGGCAAGCCAGCCCACGCCTCGCTGGTTCTCACGTTCGTAGCTACCGCTCATTTGGTCTGACTCCCTTCAGCCCGGCCGGGACGTGGGGCGGTTGACTCGTGGCGGGCCGAGCCTATTACGAGGCAGTGACGGAACGTCAACCGTGCGATTTGTGTGGCCAGGCGACATCGCCTACTCCGACAGCCCGGCGGCTTGGAGGGCTTCCTCGCGGGTCCCGTACTCGTAGCAGTACACGATCTTCCCGTTGCGCACCCTCCAGTGCGCATAGGTACGGGTCTCAATCTCGATCCCGCTCCCCCAACCTCGGCCCCATTCGCGGAGGGCGGAGAACACATTCCCCCCGTTCCCCGTCAGTTCCTCGATCTCGATGTCGTAAGTTCCCTCCTGAAATGTCTCGCGCCAGCGTTCGCGGGACCTCAGGGCAGCATTCCGACCGAGCACGGGGGCTTGATGCTCCTCCTCGGGATACCAGTTGACCTCGGGATCGAGCGTGGCGAGCCACGTCTCGACGTCATTCTCGAAGCTTTCGATGGCTCTGCGGACGACAGCGACGCTCTCGTCCTCCTCCGACATCACCTACTCCGACAGCCCGGCGGCTTCGAGAGCATCGTCCCGGGTTGCGTACATCTGCCACCGTACGACCAGCCCATCGCACCACTCCGAGACCTGCCACACCTGCTCATCAAGGGGTGCGGCGCTGCCTTCGCCGTGGGCTTGATTGCGCAGCTCGGAGACCGTCAGGTTCCCTGCGTCGCGCACCCAGACGATCTCGATCTTGAAGTTCGGGAAGACGCCGAGCAGGTCGTTCCACCACTCCGTGGTGCCATCGTGCCCCTCCCAGGTGCCGCCCTGGATGGCGAGAACGCGGGAAACGCCGACCACTCCGGGGTCGGCCAGTGCCAGGAACGCGTCCAGATCGCGTCGGTTGAAGGCATCTATGCCCTGGCGGTAGCGCTCGACGTTCTCCTGCGACATCGTTTACTCCGACAGCCCGGCGGCTTCGAGGGTTGCGGCTCGGTCGCGGTAGAACTGGACCCGGATGATCCTGCCCTGGCGGATCTCCCACACCGAGCCCGACATGACTTCGACCTCGAAGTCCGTGTCATGGCGGCGGGCACGGTCTCGGATAAGGACGGCGACGCGATCACCCGCGTCGATCAGATCGTCGACTCGAGTGTGGTAGCTGGCCCAGGGCTCGAGCCAGTCCAGCCACAGCTTCCTGAACCCCTCGACTCCGTTGTAGGTTGCGTCTCCCCGAAACGCAGCCACGGATTCGATGTCCGGGTCGATCACCGGTTCGAGCGCGGCACTGGCTTGCTGAAAAAGGATGTCGTCGCGGAACAGCAAGGCGAGGTCCACATCAGGCGGCGGTATCAACGCTCGGATCAGGTCGACGTTCTCCTGCGACATCGCCCACGCAGTATCCCGCGCCACCGGGGGAGGGTTGCGTTCACCGTTCCCGGCATCTCAAAGATCGCCGGGTAGCTCAGCGGGAGCAACACGGTCGGTCTCGGTTCCCTTCGAGTACCGCTTTGCGTGGAAAGCGAGCTCGCCCAGCGACGCGGGCGGGGCGGTTTTCCCTCGCTATCCGATGGAAAGTCGCCCCAACCGGCAAGAGCGCTTTGCAGCGATCGTTTCGCTTCTCGTCGAAGCGGTAGCGGACCGCTCGCTCTGGCTGCTTCACCGGCATCTCGCGCGTCGGGGGCACTCCTTTTCCCCCAATCCACCGATCGCGATGAATTTTCGCGAGCGGGTGAGTCTCTACCGGCATGAGCGATAGAAAAGTAGTTCTCAAGATGGTCATGTCTCTCGACGGTTTCGCCACCAGCCCCGACGGGACCCATGAATGGATGTTCGAGTGGTTCGGCGACGACTCCGGTGAGTGGAACCGCCGCGCGCTCGAGGAGGCCGGCGTCCACGCGATGGGGCGCCGCAGCTACGAGATCATGGGGCCGCACTGGGCCGCGTCCGAGGGGCCGATCGCAACCGCGATGAACGAGAAGCCGAAGGCTGTCTTCTCCCAGACCCTGGAGAAGGCCGAATGGGGACCGGCCGAGATCTTCGGCGGGGACTTGGACGCAGAGATCGCGGAACTGAAGGCTCGGGACGACGACGGGACGGTCCTGGTCCACGGCGGCCCCGACTTCGCCAAGTCGCTGACCCGCCTGGGCCTCGTCGACGAATACCAGCTGACGACGGTCCCGATTGCGATCGGCGCGGGCCACAGCCCATTCGCCGAGCTGGAAGAGCACCTGAAGCTGGACGTCGTCGAAGAGGAGCGCTTCCGGAGCGGAGCCCTCGGGCAGATCCTGGTGCCGAAGCAATGAGCGACCGTTCGGTCCCAGCGCGACCGAGCAACTCCCGGAAGCTCCGGCGGCAGAACCTCCAGGTGCACCTGCCCATCGGTCAGCTGCTCCAGGCGCTCGGCCAAGGGAGCGGCTTGGCCGCTGTCTCGATTCGTACCCGCGCGTCCACCGCCGTGACGCCGTGCTCGGCGACGATCACCGGGTTCAGGTCCAGTTCCGCGATTTCATGATGGGCCTCAACCATCGCGCTGATCCTCAACAACAGCCCTCGCAGGGCCGCCAGGTCGACCTCGGGGGAGCCTCGGTACCCGGTCAGCAGTGGGAAGGTCGCGAGCGAATGGAGCATCTCGTCCACATCCAGCGGTGTGAGCGGGCTGAGCCGCACCGCCACGTCGTTCAGCAGCTCGGCCGCGACGCCACCCGCACCGCAGGCCACCACCGGTCCGAAGACCGCATCCCCGACCACTCCCACGAGCATCTCGACGCCGCCCTCGACCATCGCCTGGACGATCAGCCGCTCCCGGCTCACACCCGCGCGCTGCAATCCCTCGTCAATGCCTGCGGCGGCGTCGGCCACCTGCTGTCGCCCGGACAGGCCCAGCCGAACCGCCCCGAGATCGGTCTTGTGAACGATCTCTGCACCCACCGCCTTTAGCGCCACCGCGCCTCCGATCTCCGCCGCAGCATCGGCCGCGGCCTGGTGGTCGTCAGCGAATCGCCACTCAGGGAGAGAGATCCCATAGGCCCCGAGGAGGCGGTCGAGACGTTCGAAGTCGAGCCACTCGGCACCCTCCTCCAGGCCCTCTGCGATCACGGCCGCGGCGATGTCCGGGCGCACGTCGTCGAAGCCCGGCGGGACCTCGGCAGGGCGTCGCCTCCACTCGGCGTGCCGCACGACTCGCGCCAGCGCCCGGGCGCCGTGCTCCGGGTAGAGATAGGTCGGCACCCCGCCCTTGCGGATCATCGCGGCGCGGTCCTGGATCGCCATGAAGACCGCCTGCACCGGGACCTCCCTCGGTAGGTCTTCGACCGCTTGCTTCACCGCCTCCGCCACGTCCTCGGCCTTGATCAGGAGCGGCCGCACGAAGATGACGATCAGCGCGTCGATGCCATCCCAGGATGCGAGCGTCGAGATCGCCTTCTGGAAATGCTCCGCCGTAGCGGTCGCGATCATGTCGACCGGGTTCCCGAGCGACGCCTCGGGCGGCAGGAACTTGCGCAGACGCTCCTGGACTTGCGCCGGAGGCGTCGGCAGCTCGAGGCCGGCGTCTTCGCAGGCATCCGCGCACATGATCCCCGGCCCGCCGGCGTTGGTCAGCACGGCCACGCGGCGGCCTTCGGGCAGCGGCTGGTTGGCGAACATCGAGGCGACGTCGAGCATCTCCGCGAGGCTGTCGGTGCGAATCACCCCAGCCTGGCCGAAGAGGGCGTCCACGGTCACATCCGAGGCCGCCAGCATCGCCCCCGTGTGGGAGCTCGTCGCCCGCGCCCCGGCCGCCGAGCGGCCGCTCTTGACGACGACGATCGGCTTCACCCTGCCTACGCGGGGCGCCACCCGCGAGAAACGCCGCGGATCGCTGAAGGACTCTATGTAGAGCAGCGCCACGTCGGTGCCGGGGTCGGACTCCCAGTACTCGAGCATGTCATTGGCGGTGATGTCGGCGCGATTCCCCACCGACGCGAACGAGGACAGTCCCAGATTGCGATCCCCGGAGAGCTCGATGAAGGCCAGCCCGAGCGCCCCGCTCTGCGAGATGAAGCCGACGTTTCCCGGGTCGGGCATGCGGGGGGCGAAGGTCGCGTTCAGTCGCACCCCAGGGGCGGTGTTGGCGACGCCGAGACAGTTGGGCCCGACCAGTCGCATTCCGCCCCGGCGGCAGGCCTCCAGCAACTCGCGCTGAAGCTCGGCTCCCTCCGCTCCCACCTCGGCGAACCCGGCCGAGATCACCACCACGGCCGGGACCCCGGCGTCCGCACACTCCCTGGCGACGCCGATCACGGCCGGCGCGGGGACCGCGATCACAGCAAGGTCGATCGGTGCCGGAACCTCGCTGACGCTGCGGTAGGCCCGCACCGACTGCACCACATCGGCTTCGCGGTTGACCGGATAGGCCGTGCCCTCGAAGCCCGCCTCGAGGAGGCTGTGGAAGATCTGGCCGCCTACCGTAGCCTTGTCCCGCGATGCGCCGATGACGGCAACGGACCGCGGCGCGATGAAGTGGCCCACCGCCGCGACGGCGGCGCTTCGATCGCGGTCCTCGAAACGCTTGACCGCCGCTGAGCCAAAGGACGTGGGCAGCTCGACATGGATCGACCCGGGCACCGACCGCACCTCGACCGGGAATCCGCTCTCCCTGAACACCTCGATCATGCGGTGGTTCTGCGGCATGACCTCAGCCTTGAAGGTCGTGATGCCTTGCTCGTCGGCCATCTCGGCCAGGTGAGCGAGCAGGATCGTTCCAAGGCCATGGCCCTGCAGCTCGTCCGCGACGGCAAAGGCGACCTCGGCGCCATCCTCCTCCGGGATGCGGAAGTAGGCGCCGTGGCCCACCGGGCGCCCATCCTCCCCCCGTGTGGCCATCAGGCCGAAGCGGTCGGGGTGGTTCACGTCCACGGCTCGCGCCGCTTCCTCCTCGACGTTGGCGACCGAAGTGAAGAACCGAGAGCCCCGTGAGTCGGCGGTCAGCCCGCCGAAGAACTCTGACATCGCGGCCAGGTCATCCTCGCGGACGGGGCGCACATGCACGCTCGAGCCATCGCGCAGGATCACGTCAACCTCGCGGCCGCTCGGATCTGTATCGCTGATCCGGAGCCTCTACTTCCTCTGCCGACGCTCAGGGGCCTCCAGGGGCGATCTCGCGGTTGCGGTCGGATATCGCAGGATGGCTGAGATCCCCTGCCCGGGACGTGGCGAAGTTGACGTCTCATTCCCGGGGTGCCCGCAGAACCGCGGTCGACGATGACCTCGTCGACACCTCGACGAGGCCCCCAGAGCTTTCATCCGGTTCTCCTGTTCGTGGTCGGTCCCGGGCCGATCCGTGCGCGATCTGACCGGCCCGGGGATGGCTCTCTGGCTCAGGCGAGCCAGCGGAAGCGCTGCACGAGGCTCGTGCTTGCCCACCAGCGGCCGAGACCGAGCGTGTTCCCGGCACCGACCAGAGCAAGGCCGACCAGGACCAGCGCGTAGATGATGTGGTCGTCCATGAACAGGTTGTTCTCGGGGGGCAGCGACGCGGTCCACATCAAGGTGACCATCAGGGCGCCGGCCGCGCAGGCGAGCCGCATGCCGATGCCCAGCAACAGCGCTGCGCCGATTGCGAACAGGCCGGCCATGAACAGCACGTTCACCCATCCGGCACCGGCGATGTCCGTGTAAATGCCCGAGAACGGGCCGACCGAGCCGCTGAGGAATCCCTCGGTCGGGTTGCCGCCGTTGATCCAAGACTCCGCCGATGCGGTCTCGTGGCCGAGTCCGAACATCTTGTCCAGAAATGCCCACATGAAGACCCAGCCGAGGCTGAGCCGCGTGATCGCCCAGACGTAGCGGGCTGCGGCCTCACGGGTGACCGATCTGGTCGCTGACGCCGACCCCGTCGCCACGGGCGCGATCCGCCCACCCATCACGGCGTCCGGAGTGGTTGCGGTTATGTTCGTTTGCTTAGTGCCTGAAAGCTTCCCGTCCATCGCTGGCTCCTTGGTTGAGGATTCGAGAATCTGACCGTGGAGCACGCGCAACTACATGGCGAATGGCTCGGTTCCTGTCGCGTGCTTTCGCGCTGACCGTTGCGGTCGATGCCCACACGCCGGCTGGGTGTCGGAGCCGGGAACAAGGTCACTCGCCGAGGAGTTGAGGCAAGTGAGCTGCAACCAGCATACACCCGCCGCCAACGTCGCATGCAAATCCTCAGTGAACACAGCCCGCTGACCTAGAATCGGACGCCGGTGGATCTCTCGACGCGAGACCAAGAGTTCGGACGCCTGCGCGTTCTGATCGCAAACGAGCGACGAGACCGCCTCGAGCTCGTCGCACCGATCGTGGTTGCCCTGGGACACGAGGTGGTCGCTCGCGAGATCGACGTCGAGGACGTCGGAGCCCTCACAGCGAGAGAGCGCCCTGACGTCGCGCTCGTCGGCCTCGGCGAGAGCTCCGACCACGCCCTCGAGCTGATCGACAAGATCGTGCGCGAGGCTGCGTGCCCGGTCATCGTCCTGCTCCATGCGCGCGACCCCGATTTCATCATCGAGGCGTCGAAGCGGGGCGTCTTCGCCCACATCAATGACGCCGAGGTCCGCGACTGGCAGAGCTCGATCGACATCGTGCTGAGACGGTTCGCCGAGTACCACAACCTCGAGGGTGCGTTCGGCCGCCGCGCGTTGATCGAGCGGGCCAAGGGGATCCTGATGGAGCGCCATGACATCGACGAGGCGAGCGCCTTCGAGATGCTGCGCGAACATTCCCGGGCCACCAACCGCAAGCTGATCGACGTCGCCGCTGCGGTCGCCGACGGGCATCGCCTCCTCCCAGCAAGAGCATTGAGGGCCTGAAAGGGCGCGACGCTAGTCGCGGATTGTGTGGGACGGGAGCGACGGGACTCGAACCCGCGGCCTCCGGCGTGACAGGCCGGCGCTCTAACCAACTGAGCTACGCCCCCGAGGCGGCTGATTCTAGGGATAGGGTTCCAAGCCGTGCGGGTGGTGACCTATCAGTCGGAGCGCGGACCGCGGGCCGGACTGTTGCGCGGCGATTCGGTGATCGACGCCTGGGACGCGGTCGGCGGCGGCGGCGCCTCGGTGCGCGGGTTGCTCGCCGCGGGACTGCTCGGCGAGCTCGCCGATGCCGATGGGCCGGCGACGCCGCTGGGCGAGGTCGAGCTGCTGGCCCCGGTCCCCGACCCGGAGAAGATCATCGGGATCGGCCTCAACTACACCGAGCACGCCGCCGAGGCGCGCCAGGAGCCGCCGGCCAGCCCGACCTTCTTCGCCAAGTTCGCCAACGCGCTGCGCCCCGACGGCGCCACGGTCGAGCTGCCCGCGGCGAGCTCGAAGGTCGACTACGAGGCCGAGGTCGCGATCGTGATCGGCACCCGCGCCAAGGACGTCGGCGAGGCCGACGCGATCGGTTACCTCGCCGGCTACACCCTGCTCAACGACCTCTCGGCGCGCGACCTGCAGTTCGCGACCCCGCAGTGGATGCCCGGCAAGGTCTTCGACGGCGCCGCCCCCTGCGGGCCGGCGATCGTCACCCCCGACGAGGCCGGGCCCGACGACGCGATCGGGATCGCGCTCGACCTCAACGGCGAGCGGATGCAGGAGGACACCACCGCCGGATTGATCTTCTCGATCCCGCAGATCGTCGCCCACCTCTCACGGCTGATGACCCTCGAGCCCGGCGACCTGATCGCCACCGGCACTCCCTCGGGGGTCGGCGGCGCCCGCAACCCGAGCGTCTGGCTGAAGCCCGGCGACGAGGTCTTGGTCAGCTCGCCGCAGCTGGGGGAGCTGCGGACGACGATCGCGTGATCTCGCGCTGCGAAGCGAACGCGGCGACCAGCGCGAACGGCAGGAACCAGACGACGTAGAAGTAGAACCAGTGGGTCGCGGTCAGCTGGACCGCGATCGTGACCGCCGCCGCCAGCGCCGCGACCTGGACCGGCGTCTTGACCCGGGGCACGAAGGCGACCGCGATCGCGAGGCCGGCGGCCAGCACCCGGATCACGGTCTGCAGGCCCTCCAGCGAGGGCGCCTGGCCCCAGACGCTGAACGGCGAACTGCGGGTCGCCTGGTAGCCGAGGGTGCGGTCGTAGAACTCGCGCAGGCCGCCGTCGGGCAGGAACGGCAGCGTGACCAGCGCGGCGACGGCGATGAAGGCGACCGAGAACCACAGCGCGCTGCGCCAGCGCCGCTCGCCCTCGGCGGTCGCGAACAGCGGCGCCAGCGCCGCGGGCCCGAACTTGGCCGCCGCCGCCAGCGCCACCAGGGCGCCACGCGCCGGGGGCGAGCGCAGCGCGATCAGCGCCCCGATCCCGAGCGCTGCGATCAGGGCGTCGTTGGCGTTCGCGTTCATCGCGTACAGCGTCCATGGGCAGGCGACCCAGGCGAAGGCAAGCGCCCAGCCGAGGGCTCGGCCCTGATCGCCCTCGCGCAGGCGCCGCCCGAGGACGACCAGGCCGCCAACGCAGGCGAGGTCGAAGCAGATCGCCGCCGCGTGGGCGGCACCGACGCCGGCGTCCCAGACTCCGTCCCAGGGCCAGATCAGCTCGAACGGCAGGTAGGCGAGGTAGTTGACCGGCCCGTAGACGTCGCCCTTGAGGTCGAGCCCGACCGAGAACCCGCCGTCGTAGAGGGGCTGGCCGTCGCCGATCCGGTCGGCGCCGATCACGCCGGCGACGCCGATGTCGATCACGTGCGAGTCGACGATGTTGAGCACGATCCGGGCCGCCGCCAGAGCGACGACCCCGATCGCCAGCCAGCGGATTGGCACCGCCGGCACCAGCGGTCCCTCGCGCTCGCGCGGCCGGAAGCCCGCGACCAGCATGCGGACGAGGAAGTAGCCGAGCACCGGGTAGGTGAGCGCGACCGAGGCGGTGATCTCGGCCCGGTTGAAGAAGAACAGCGAGATCCCGAGCCCGAGCAGGACGAACAGGTCGAGGTGGACGAGTCGCAGCGGGCGTCGTGGGTCGAAGAACGGGGCAACGAACAGCAGGCAGAGCGGCAGCCAGACCCAGGGCGAGTTGACGTGCTGGGCGATCGCACCGGAGTAACCGCGGGCCAGCGGCGTGTCGACCTGGAAGTCGCGCCAAGCCTCGTCGACCGAGCCGGTGGTCCCGTCGACGATCACGACCGCGACCTCCTCGCCGTCGAGCCGGTACTCGACCTGCCAGCGGTCGCCGCGGATGAGCGCGACCGGCTCGGCCCCAGGACTCTCGGCGAGCTCGTCGGCGACGGCGTCGGTGCGGGCCGCGATCGCGATCGCGTCGGCCGCCGAGACCTCGAAGCCCGGCGGGGGCGCGTCCTGGGAAGCGGGCTCGACGAGCGGCGGCACCGGCTGGCCGCCGAACGGCGACTGCTGCGAGGGATCGTCGGCCGCAGCGTGTGCCGAGGTAGCGACCGTCGCGAAGACGACCGCGGTGAGCGCGAGCAGCCGCTTCATCCGCGGGCCACAGTAGCGATAGCCTGGGCCCCGACCACCGCGAACAGGGTGAGGTTGACGATCGGTTTCATGGACAAGTTCAAGGACGCCGCGCAGCAGGCCCAGCAGGCGGCGAAGTCGGCGGACGGCTCGGTCGCCAGCATGGGCGGCGTCGGCGGCGCCAAGGACACCGCGGCGAAGGTCAACAAGATCGCCCAGCAGGGGGTCAAGCATCCGGCGGTGCTGAAGGGGATGCGCGAGACCGGCAACAAGGACCCGCTCTCTGGCGGGGTCGAGTACGAGCTCGAGGTCGAGGTGCGGCCGACCGGCGGCGAGCCCTACGCCGCCACCTTCGCCCAGCAGATCCTCGGGGGCCAGGTCGACGACTACAAGCAGAAGATCGGCGGCGAGATCGTCGTCAACGTCGACCCGGACGACCCGCAGTCGATGCTGCTCTGGGGCTGACGCCCGCCACCTGATCCGATCCCGGCCCCGCCCCCGTAGGAAGGGGGGTGCGAGACGAGCGAGCGAAGATCGCCGTGATCGGCACCGGGATCGCCGGGCTGACCGCGGCCCGGGTGCTGGACCCGGCCTACGACGTGACCGTGTTCGAGGCCGATCGCCGCATCGGCGGCCATACCCACACGGTCAGGGTCGATGACCCGCGCGGCGAGCGCTGGGTCGACACCGGGTTCATCGTCCACAACGAGCGCAACTACCCCCGGTTCACCGCCCTGCTCGACGAGCTCGGGGTCGCCAGCCAGCCGGCCGAGATGGGGATGTCGATCGCCTCGGCGGACGGCGGGTTCGAGTTCGCGAACACCCGGCGGGGCCTGTTCGCGCAGCGCTCCAACCTGTTGCGGCCTCGCTTCTGGCGCCTGATCGGAGACCAGCTTCGCTTCAACCGCGAGGTCCGGCCGCTGGCCGGGCGCGCCGACGCGCCCACGGTCGGCGAGTTCCTGCGCGACTGCGGCTACTCGCGCTGGTTCTGCGAGCGCGCGATCCTGCCCGAGATCGCCGCGGTCTGGTCCGCCGACCCCGAGGCGATCTGGGAGTTCCCGCTCGGCTTCCTCGCCGAGTTCCTCGAAAACCACGGCCAGCTGCAGCTCCGCGACCGGCCCCAGTGGCGGACGATCGAGGGCGGCTCGCGGGTCTACGTCGAGCGGCTGCTGGAGCGCTTCGGCGGCCGCGTCCTCGCCGGGACGCCGGTCCACGCGCTCGAACGCCGCGCCGACGGAATCCGGGTGATGGCCGGCGGACGCGACCACGAGCTCTTCGACCAGGTCGTGGTCGCGACCCACTCCGACCAGGCGCTGGCGATGCTCGCCGAGCCGACCGGCGCGGAGCGCCGGGTCCTGGGCTCGATCCGCTACCAGCCCAACGAGGCGGTGCTGCATACCGACGCGTCGTTGATGCCGCGGCGCCGACGGGCATGGGCGAGCTGGAACTTCCATCTCGGCGAGCCGGGAGCCGAGCGGACGGCGGTCACCTACTGGATGAACAACCTCCAGCACCTGGAGGCCGAGCGCGACTACTTCGTCACCCTCAACCTCGGCGAGCGGATCGAGGCGGGATCGGTGATCGAGACGATCCCCTACGCGCATCCCGTGATCACCCACGAGAGCGTCGCGGCGCAGGCGCGCTGGAGCGAGATCAGCGGCGCCGACCGGGTCCACTACTGCGGCGCCTACTGGCGCTGGGGCTTTCACGAGGACGGCTGCTGGAGCGCGCTTCGCGCCTGCGAGCCGCTGCTGGCGCTGGCCGCCGACGGGCGGGCGCCGCGCCTGCAGCTCGCGGCATGACTGTGAGGCGTATGCCGAGCCGCGCCGCCGTTGAGGCGCCTTGTTCCTCGGCTCTATACGAGGGCCACGTCCGCCATCGCCGGCTGGAGCCGGTCGAGCACTCGTTCCGCTACCCGATCTTCATGGCCTACCTCGACCTGGACGAGCTGCCCCAGGTGCTCGATGCGGTCCCCGGCTGGTCGGCGCGCCGCCCCGCGCTCGCGTGGTTTCGCCGCACCGACCACCTCGGCCCGGCCGACGTCCCGCTCGATCGGCACGTCCGCGAGACGGTCGCCGAGCGGACGGGATCGACCCCCGCGGGCCCGGTCCGGGTGCTGACCAATCTGCGCTACTTCGGCCACTGCTTCAACCCGGTGAGCTTCTTCTTCTGCTTCGCCGAGGACGGCGAGACGGTCGACGCTGTGCTCGCCGAGGTCAACAACACCCCCTACGGCGAATCGCACGCCTACGTGATCAGCAACGAGGGCGGGAAACGGGTAGTTTCGGGATCCCTGGACAAGGAGTTCCACGTCTCACCGCTGATGGGGATGGATCACACCTACGACTGGCGGACCACGGTCCCGGGCGACGACCTGCAGGCGCACATCGCCAGCAACAAGGACGGTGAGCTGGCATTCGACGCGACGCTGTCGCTGAAGCGCCGCGAGCTGACCCCTTCGGTCGCCCGCCGGATGCTGGTCCGCTACCCGGCGATCACCGCCCAGACCGTGGCGAGGATCTACTGGCAGGCGCTGCGGCTGCGGCTCAAGGGCGCCCCCTGGTACCCGCACCCGGGGCGCTCCACGTGAGCGCGTCGACGGATCTGGCCCGGCGGGTGATGTTCGCGGCCCTGTCGCGGATCCGCGACGAGCGGATCGAGATCTCCGAGGGCGGGCGCCGGTTCGCGTTCGGCTCCGAGGCGGCCGAGGTCGTGGCCCGGATCGAGGTCCGCGACCCGCGCGCCTACGCGTGGGCGCTGCGCGGCAGCACCGGCCTTGGCGAGGGCTATATGGAGGGCCTGTGGACGGTCGACGACCTCGTCTCGCTGAGCCGGATCGCCTGTCGCAACCTCGGCCCGCTCGACCGTCTGCGCCAGCGCGTGCACCCGGTGCTGGGGCCGCTGCAGCGCGCCGCGAGCCTGGTCCCCGCCAACTCGCGCGAGCGGGCCCGCAAGCACATCTCCGCCCACTACGACCTCGGCAACCGCCTGTTCGAGGCGTTCCTGGACGAGCGGGTGATGATGTACTCGGCCGCGGTCTTCGACGACCCGACCGCCAGCCTGGAGAACGCTCAGCTGGCGAAGCTGGAGCGGATCTGCGAGGGGCTCGGCCTGGGTCCCGACGACCACCTGCTGGAGATCGGCACCGGCTGGGGCGGCCTGGCCGTGCACGCCGCCTCGACCAGGGGCTGCCGGGTGACGACGACGACGATCTCGCGCGAGCAGCACGCCGCCGCGGTCGAGCGGGTTCGCCGCGAGGGCCTGGAGGACCGGGTCGAGGTCCTGCTGCGCGACTACCGCGACCTGACCGGTACCTACGACAAGCTGGTCTCGATCGAGATGATCGAGGCGGTCGGCTGGCAGTACTTCGACGAGTTCTTCGCCAAGTGCGCGGCGCTGACCCGCGCCGGCGGCCGGTTCTTCCTGCAGGCGATCGTGATCGGCGACGACGCGTATGAGTCCGAGAAGGCGTCGCGCAGCTTCTCCAACAAGCACATCTTCCCCGGTGGCTGCCTGCCCTCGCAGCTGCTGATCAGCGAGCTCGGCGCGGCGCACGGAACCCCGGTGGTCCGTTGCGACGACATCTCGGCCGGGTACGTGCACACGCTGGCCGCCTGGCGCGAGCGCTTCAACGACGCCTGGCCGTCGCTGCGCCCGCACGGCTACGACCAGCGCTTCAGCCGGATGTGGAACTTCTACCTGGCGTTCTCGGAGGGCGGCTTTCGCGAGCGCCGGATCCGCGACCTGCAAATCGTGCTCGCAAAGCCCGGCTCGGAGGCCGGCGACCGATGGCGATCGCCCACTCGCGAGCTGGAACCGGCGAGCCGCTAGTCCTGCTGCACGGCCTCGGCGGCTCGCGGCGAATCTGGAACCCCGTGATCGACCGGTTGGCGGCCGAGCGCGACGTGATCGCCGTTGACCTGCCGGGCTTCGGCGAGTCCGAGCCGCTCGCCGACGGCCGACGGCCGACCGCCGCCAACCTCGGCGCCGCGGTCAGCGAGCTCTGCTCGGAGCTCGGGATCGAGCGCCCGCACCTGGCGGGCAACTCGCTCGGCGGCTGGTCGGCGCTCGAGATCGCCAAGGCCGGCGGCGCCGCCTCGGTCTGCGCGATCTCCCCGGCCGGGCTGTGGCGGCGGCCGCTCGGGCCCGGGCGCGTCGACTCGCGTCGCTGGGCGTTGCGACTGCGCAAGCTGCTGCCGGTGGCGACCGCCTCGGCTCGGTCGCGGGCGCTGCTGCTGCAGACCACGGTCGCCCGCCCCGAACGGCTTACGCGCGCCGAGGTCACGGGGCTGGCCGTCGACTGGCTCGACGCGCCCGGCTACGACGCCGCCAACCACGAGATGCGCTCGCACGTCTTCGAGCACCCCGAGCGGGTCACGGTCCCGGTGACGATCGCCTGGGGCACCGAGGACCACCTGGTGCGCCCCCCGCGCCCCGAGCGGATGCCGCCCGGGGCCCGCTACGTCGAGCTCGAGGGCCTCGGCCACACGCCGACCTGGGACGACCCGCCCCGGGTCGCGCAGCTGCTGCTCGAGGCGAGCGCCGGGGGCGGGGCTCAGCCCTCGGCCGGGTCCGGGCGCTCCTCGCCCGGCCACGAACCCGTCGCCCTGTAGAAGCTGCGGCGGGCGAGGTGGTCGGTGAGCCCGCGGACGACGGCGAAGGTCGCGCCCTGGACGGCGAGCGAGGCGACCAGCTTCGGCATCTCGGCCTCGCGGTCCTCGCCGTCGGGGGGCTCCTGGTCGTCGACCAGGCCCCAGAGCCCCTCGAACAGCTTCTTGCCGATCAGCCCGGCGATCAGGCCGCTGACGATGCTGACCGGGATGAAGAGGATCTTCGCCATGCCGTCACCTTACCCGCGGCCCGGGCAAGGAACCAGAGATATGGGCGGTGCCGGATTCGAACCGGCGACCTCCTGAATGTAAATCAGGCGCTCTCCCAACTGAGCTAACCGCCCGCCGGCCAGTCTAGGCGCGCTCGGGCCCGCGCCGGGCGCGTTCGAGCAGCTCGAGCACGGTGACCGCGTCGCGCGGGTCAACGGGTACCGGGCCGTCGTTTCGCAGCGCCGCTTCGAGCTCGGTGTAGAAGCACGGCCACGCTCCGGGCTCGGACGGGGCCGGCTCCGAGTCCTCGCCGCGGACCAGGCGGCCCCAGCGCCGCCGCGGCTCGATCCCCCACTCGGAATCCGGTCCGGGCCGATCTCCGCGGGTGAGCGCCGCCTCCTGGCCGTCGACGCCGTCGACGACGTATGCGGCGGCGTCCCCGAGCACCCGCAGCCGCGGGCCCGGTGCCGCCGCTACCGACGATGCCCAGAGATGGCTGTGGACGCCGGACTCGTGAGTGAGGGCGACGAAGGCATCGTCGTCGGCGACCCCGCCGCGGCGAGAGTCGACCTCGCCGCGGACCGCCGCCACCGGGCCGAAGAGGGCGATCGCCTGATCGACCAGATGGGTGCCGAGGTCGAGCAGGACGCCGCCGCCGCGCTCCGGCGGCGTCGTCTCCCGCCAGGCACCCGGCCGCGGCTCGGGTCGCCAGCGCTCGAACCGCGACTCGTAGCGGTGCACGCGGCCGAGTCGACCCTCAGCGAGCAGCCGCCGCAGGGTGAGTTGGTCGGAATCCCAGCGGCGGTTGTGGAAGACGGTCAGCATCGCCCCGCGGCGTTCGGCCTCGTCGACCAGGGCGCGGGCCTCGGCGGCGGTCGGCGCCAGCGGCTTGTCGACGACTACGGCGAGGCCGGCGTCGAGCGCGCGCGAGGCGAGCTCCGCGTGCGCCTGATTGGCGGTCGCGATCACGGCCAGGTCGTGCTCGGCGGCCCGTTCCCAGACGGCGTCGGCGTCGGGTTCGACCCGCGCCCCCGGGTGCTCCTGCTGCGCTCGCGCGCCGCGCTCCGGATCGGAGGTGACGATCGTGGTCAGCGCGAGGCCGGGAGTGGCCGCGATCAGCGGCCCGTGGAAGACCGATCCGGCGAGCCCGAAGCCGACCAGGGCGACGCGGATGTCGGCGCTCCCGGCGCTCACCCGGCGACGCGCTCCGCCGGCGGCCCGGCGTCGATTCGCGCCCGCATCGCCTCCAGCGGGCCGCGAAACCAGCCGACCTTCTCGATCCACCAGGTGAGGCCGCCGAGGCAGTAGGGCTCGAGCGCCTCGCGGTCGCGCTCCGGGTCGTCGCCGGGGGTCTGACCCTCGATGACGACGTCGAAGGGAGCCTCTGGGTCACGAAACGAGCGGGTGTACTCGACGATCTCGGCGAGCTGTTCGGGGCGCATGGTCGCCTCGTGGCCGATGTCGCGATGGGTCGGGAAGACGCCGTCCCAGCGAGCGGCACGGCGAAACGGCCGGCGTGCCGGCCACCGGCCCGCGATCCAGACGGGAATCCGCGGTCGCTGCACAGGGGTTGGCTGAAAGCGCGCGCCGCTGATCGTGAAGTGGCGGCCACGATGGTCGAACGGCCGCCCGCTCCAGAGCCCGGCGAGCACCTCGAGCCCCTCGTCGAGCAGCTCCGCGCGGTGTCTCGGGTCCGGATCCTCGCCGAAGTCGGCGAACTCGCGCTCGCCCGCCGAGCCAAGGCCGGCACCGAACACCAGGCGACCGCCCGAGAGGCGATCGAGCGAGGCCGTCTCGCGCGCCACCTTCCACGGGCGCCGCCGCGCCAACGCGCAGACCATGACCCCGAGCCTGATCCGGGTCGTCGTCGCGGCGAGCGCCGCGAGCGCCACCCAGGGATCGGCGACCGGGGTCTCGGCCTCGTGATAGGCGATGTGGTCCCAGACGAAGAACCCGTCCCAGCCGGCGGCCTCGGCCGCCCGGCCGAGCTCGGCGATCAGCGCCGGGTCGGCATACTCGCCGACGTTCGGAGCGCCAACGGCGAAGCGCAGGTCACCCTGCACGGGCGGGTCAGCGCGCCGCTTGGCGGCGCTGCCGGGTGACCGCGTCGATCGTCACCGCGCCGAGCAGGACGGCGCCGGTGATCATGAACTTGACGTCGGAGTCGAGCGCCAGCAGGTCCATGCCGTTGGAGATCGAGCCGATCACCACGGCGCCCAGCAGCGCCGACCAGATGTAGCCGCGGCCGCCGAAGAGGCTGGTCCCGGCGATCACCGGGCCGGCGATCGCGAGCAGCAGCACGTCGCCGGAACCCGACTGCTGGTTGACGGCCAGCAGCCGCGACGCGGCCAGGATGCCGCCCGCGGCGGCGAGCGTCGAGGCGAGGGTGAAGACGCTGAGCTTGATCTTGGTGATGCTGATCCCGGCGCGCCGCGCCGCCTCTTCGTTGCCGCCGACGGCGAAGATGTGGCGCCCGTAGGGGGTGCGCTCGGTGATGAACGTGAGCACGACCGAGAGCACGATCACGATCAACGCCGCCAGGGGCACGCCGCGGTCCTCGTTCAGGACCGCGACCGCGATCACGATCGCCGCCGAGACGGCGACGAGCCGGACGACGGTCCCGGTGATCGGGCCCGTCTCGAGCCCGGCGGCAGCCCGGCGGCGGCGTGATAAGAGGACGCTCGCGGCGTAGAGGGCGATCGCGGCGATCGCGAGCGCCCACCCGACCGCGGGCGAGAAGAAGGTGGTCGTCAGGTCGGTGATGATGCTCGGCGGCAGGTTCACCGAGCCGGTGTCACCGAGCACGTACAGAAGCGCGCCCTGCCAGGCGAGCAGGCCGGCGAGCGTGACCACGAACGACGGGATCCCGAAGGTCGTCACCATGAACCCGTTGAAGGCGCCGATCGCCGCTCCGACCCCGAGCCCAGCGAAAATGGCGAGCACCGGCGGCCAGCCGTGCTGGACGCTGAGCACGGCCATGACGCCGGCGGCGAGGCCGCTGACCGCGCCGACCGAGAGGTCGATCTCGCCGAGCAGGAGGACGAGCACGACCCCGAGCGAGATCGTCGCCACCGCGGCGATCTGGAGGGTCAGGTTGGAGAGGTTGATCGCGCTCAGGAAGCGGTCGTTGGCGATCTGGAAGATCGTCCAGATGACCGCGATCCCGATCAGCACGCGGACCGGGGCGAGGTCGCCGCGAGCCAGCGCAGCGAGCGCGCGCCGGAAGGACAAGCCCTCGACCGCCTCGGCGGGCGCGGTGCCGATCGTCGTCTCGGGCGCGCTCACAGCAGGCACCTCAACAGCGGCGCAGCTCGGCGCCGGCCTATCGGCCGCCGCCTCACAGTGGCGTCTCCTCGGTTGCCCGCTCCTTGACGTCGGCGCCGGTCATCGAGGCGACGATCTGCTCCCGCGTGGCCTCATCGGCCTTGAAGGTGGCTGCCATCCGGCCAAGCCGCAGGACCGCGACCCGGTCGCAGACCTCGAACACGTTGGCGAGGTTGTGGCTGATCACGATCACCCCGAGCCCGCGCTCGCGCAGCCGGGCGATCAGCTTCAGGATCTGGTCGGTTTGGACGATCCCCAGCGCCGCGGTCGGCTCGTCGAGCAGCACCAGCTTCGGCTCGCCGAGCAAAGAGCGGGCGATCGCCACCGCCTGGCGCTGCCCTCCCGAGAGCGAGGCGACTTCGGTGCGCACGCTGCGCAGCGTCGTCACCCCGAGCGAGCTCAACAACTCGACAGATTTCTTCTCCATCGCGGTCTCGTCGAGGACCTTGACCCCGGGCAGGGCGTTGGTGACCTCCTGGCCGAGGAACAGGTTGGCGACCACGTCGAGGTTCTCGGCCAGCGCCAGGTCCTGATAGACGGTGGCGATCCCGAGGTCGGTCGCATCGTGAGGCGTCTGCAATTGCACCGGTCGGCCCTCCCACGCCGCCGCGCCGGCGTCCGGCGGCTGGGCGCCTGAAATGGCCTTGATTAGGGTCGACTTGCCGGCGCCGTTGTCGCCGACCAGGCCGACGACCTCGCCGCGGTAGACCTCGAAGTCGACCTCCTTCAGCGCCTCGACCGCCCCGAAGCTCTTCGAAAAGCCCTGCAGCGCGAGGAGAGGCTGAGATCCCGAATCGGATCCAGAGGGTGCGGATGTGCTCTGGCTCTGATTGATGACTCGCTCTCCTCGCGCTTCAGGCTATCCCGTTACGGGCTACTGGATGCCCGCGTCCTTACAGGCCTGCTCGTACTGAGGCGTGCAGATCTCCTCTGCAGTCCAGTACCCGTCCTTGACCACCGTGTCATTGACGTTGTCCTTGAACACGGGGATCGTGTCGGTGATCGCCGACGGCACGTCCTCGGTGCCGTTGTTCTCGGTGCCGTTGATAACGCTGGCATCGGCCGGGTCCTCACCGTTGATGACGGCCACCGCGAGCGCGGCCGCGTTGTCGGCGAGCGGCTTGATCGGCTTGTAGACCGTCATGTACTGCTCACCGGCGATGATCCGCTGGATCGCGGCCAGCTCGGCGTCCTGGCCGGTGACCGGGATCGTGCTCGGGTCGAGGCCCGCGGCCTTGAGCGCCGCGATCGCGCCCCCGGCGGTCCCGTCGTTGGCGGCATAGACGCCCTTGAAGCCGTCCTTGCCGAGTGCGGTGATCGACTGGTCCATCTCCTTCTGTGCGTTCTCCGGCAGCCAGTCAGGCGTGTCGTAGTCCGCGGCGACGTCGATGTTGTTGTCCGCGAAGACCGCCGAAGCGCCCTCCTTGAACAACTTCGCGTTGTTGTCCTTCGGGTCGCCGTTGATCTGCACGATCGGACCCGTGGGGTTGCCGTCGTCGGCGAGCTTCTTCACCAACGCGTCGCCCTGCTGCTTACCGACCTCGGAGCTGTTGAACTCCGCGTAGGCAGCCAGGTCCGCGTCGAGGATCAGCCGGTCGTAGCTGATCACCGGGATGTCGGCCTGCTGGGCGCGGGTGACGAGTCCCGCCGCCGAGGTCGAGTCGACCGGGTCGAGGACGATCACGTCGACGCCCTGGGTGACCATCGCCTCGACCTGCGACTGCTGCTTGGTCGCATCCTGATCGGCGTTCTGGTACGCGATGTCGCAGTCGGGACAGAGCTTCGCGACGGCCTCCTCGAACAGCGGCTTGTCCTGGGTCTCATAACGCGCCGTCTCGGTCTCCGGCAGCAGGAACCCAATCGTGCCGCTGCCGCTCGCCGTGGTGCCACCGCTGTCCGTAGTGCTGTCATCGCTTCCGCATGCCGCGATGCCAAGTGCCGCGATCAGCCCGACGGCCGGCACGAGCACGCGGTTGCGCAGCTTCGATGCGTTCACCGCTGTCCTCCTTCGTTCGTAGCCGAATCCATCACTGTTCCTTCCTCTCTCTCTGGCGCGATCGCGGTGCGAGGCGCCTCTGTTCGTTTCCGTTTCCACGTTTTCATGCCGCCTGCGCGATCAGCTCCGGGGCCATGAACCGATCCGAGTCGTGCATCACCAAGGCGAGGGCGCCGAGCAGCTCGGCGCGCTCGCCGAGCACGCCGGCGACGATCTCGAGGTCCTCGACCGCGCTCGGGATCGCGTTGCGATGCACAGTCTCGCGCAGCGGGCCCAGCAGCGTCTCGCCGGCCATCCCGAGGTCGCCCCCGACGATCACGCACTCCGGGTTGAGCAGATTGCAGAGGTTCGCGACCGCGACCCCGATCGCCCTGCCCGCGTCGCCGATCAACCGCTGAGCGGCGGCGTCCTGAGCCGCGCAGAGCTCAAGCAGCCGCCGGCTTGACACCTGCTCGCCGCGGCTCGCGCTGAGCAGCTCGGCGATCGAGCGGGTCGAGGCGAGGGTCTCGAGGCAGCCGCGGTTGCCGCAGCGACACACCGGGCCGCCGTCGGCGATCACCGTATGGCCGATCTCGCCCGCGGTGCCGCCGACCCCGTGCTGCAGCCGCCCACCGGAGATCAGCCCGGCCCCGATGCCGGTCGCGACCTTGATGTAGGCGACCTCGGACTTGCCCTTCGCCGCGCCCCAGACGAGCTCGGCCAGGGCGCCGAGGTTGGCGTCGTTTTCGACCTCGACCGGAAGGCCGAGCTGCGCCGCGGCCTCGGCTGCTGCGTCGACCCCGACCCATCCCGGCAGGATCGACGCCGCCTGTACGGCGCCGGTTGCGCGGTCGATCGGCGCCGGCAAGCCCATACCCACCCCGATCACCCGCTCCTGGGTGGCGCCGGCCTCCTCGAGGACCCGGTCGACGAACTCGGCGGCAGCGGCGAGGCCGTGCTCGGCGGAATGGTCGACGTTGAGCTCGCGCCAGGTCTCGGCGAGCACCGTGTGGGAGAGGTCGGAGACGGCGACCCGCAGGTGGCGGTGGCCGAAGTCGACGCCGACCGCGAGCCCGGCCGAAGGGTTGAGCGAGACCATCACCGGCGGCCGGCCGGCCTGCGCCGCGTCGCCCGCGTCGCCGTCGCGCTCCGCCACGAGCCCGCTCTCGAGCAGGTCGCTGACGATCGTCGAGACCGTCGACCGCGAAAGCCCGGTGGCGCGGGCGAGGTCGGCGCGGCTCGCCACCCCCCGCTCGCGCAGGGCGTCGATCACACGCTTGCGGTTGCCCTCCCTCAGGGAGGCCAACGAACCGCTCCTCCTCCTCACAGCGCGGGGATTAGTTTCACACCGGGATGTGTTTGTCAAGTCTTTGGCGATATTCCTCGTTTCCGTCCTCGTTTATGTCCGAACCTCAGCGGATCTCATCCGTGACTCCGTGCGGTTGATCACGAACTCCAACCTTGCCTCGGACGAAGACGGGCCGCCGCCGGAGCCCGCGGAAGGCATACGATCGAGCCGCAGGCGAAACGGGAGGAACGGCGATGAAGATGCGCGCGGCGGTGCTGGAGGAGTTCGGCGAGCCCCTGGCGGTCCAGGAGCTCGAGCTGACGGACCCGAAGGAGGGCGAGGCTCTGGTCCGGCTGGTCGCCTGCGGCGTCTGCCACACCGACCTCTACACCGCCTCCGGCGTCGACCCGTCCGGCTACGCGCCGACCGTGCTCGGCCACGAGGGCGCCGGCGTCGTCGAGGCGGTCGGTCCCGGGGTTCGCGACCTCGAGGTCGGCGACCACGTCGTCACCCTGTTCAGCCCCCAGTGCGGCGAGTGCGTCCACTGCCGCGACGAGCGCACCAACCTCTGCCTCGCGATCCGCGAGCAGCAGAACAAGGGCTACCTGCCCGACGGCACCACCCGGCTGCAGCGCGACGGCGAGGAGATCCGCCACTTCATGGGCACCTCGACCTTCGCCGAGTACACCGTGATGCCGGAGATCGCGCTCGCCAAGGTCGACCCCGAGGCGCCGCTCGACCGCGCCTGCCTGTTCGCCTGCGGCCTCTCGACCGGGCTCGGGGCGGCGATCAACACCGCCAAGGTCGCGCGAGGGCTCGACCTGCGTCGTCTTCGGCGCCGGCATGGTCGGCCTCGGCGCGGTCGCCGGCTGCCGGCTGCAGGGCGCCGAGCGGATCGTCTGCGTCGACCTCTCCGAGGATCGGCTCGAGCTGGCCAAGGGCCAGGGCGCGACCGAGACGATGCTCGGCGGCGAGGACGTGGTCGACAAGATCGTCGAGTCGACCGACGGCTTCGGCGCCGACTACACCTTCGAGGCGACCGGCAACGTCAAGGTGATGCGCCAGGCGGTCGAGTCGGCGCGCATGGGCTGGGGCCTGGCGACGATGGCCGGGGTCGCCGGCAAGGGCGAGACGCTCGACGTGATCCCGCGCTTCCTGATCACCGGCCGCCGGGTCGCGGGCTCGTCGTTCGGCGGCGTCAAGGGCCGCGAGGGCGTGCCCGAGCTGGTCGAGCCGCTACCTGGCCGGCGAGATCGACGTCGACCCGTTCATCTCGCACCGGATCACGCTCGACGAGGTCAACCGGGGCTTCGAGCTGATGGAGGCCCAGGACGGGATCCGGTCAGCGTGATCGAGTTCCAGTGAGGCGGAGCGAAAGCGAAGCCGAGCCGCGCCGCCGTTGAGGCGCCTTATCTGAGGAGGAGACACTTGCTGCTGACCCGCGTCGAACAATCCGACTGGCTGTCGAACGCCTACCTCGTCTTCGACGAGCCCGGCGGCAAGGGAGTGCTGGTCGACTCGAACACGGTCACCGACCCGCTCGCCGAGCTCGCCGAGCGCGAGGGGGTCGAGATCACGCATCTGCTGCTCACCCACCACCACTACGACCACGTGGTCGGCGCCCGCAAGCTCGCCGACCGCTTCGGCGTCCCGATCTTCGCCCACGAGCTCACCGACGAGCTGATCGACGAGAAGGTCGACCAGACCTTCGCCGACGGGGACGTGATCGAGACCGGCAGCCTGCGGATCGAGGTCACCCACACGCCGGGCCACTGCGCCGACCATTGCGCGCTCGGATTCAACGGCACCGACGTGCTGACCGCCGACGTGCTGTTCAAGGGCACGGTCGGCGGCACCCGCGCCCCGGGCGCGACCGGCTTCGCCGACCTGAAGTCGTCGGTGATGGACAAGCTGATGAAGCTGCCGCCCGAGACCCGCGTCCACCCGGGCCACCGCGAGCCGACCACGATCGGCGCCGAGTGGGACTCGAACCCGTTCATCCGCATCTGGCGCGGGCTCGACGACAGGGCGCCGAGGAGTGCACGATCGGCCCCGCCGACGCCGACGAGCGCGAGCCGGCGACCCTGGTCCTGTGGGCGCCCGACTACGACGGCGGCAACAAGGCGTGGGTCCGGTTCGCCGACGGCTCCGACGCGATCGTCGGCGGCTCGCAGGTCAAGCGCGACTAGGCCGCGCCTCGAACCCCGGACCCGGCCGCGTCTGCACGTCGCCGGCTTCGAGCCGGTGGCCGCAGTCCGAGCAGTTGAGGTCGTCGGTGATCTCGCCGCCGCAGCCGATGTGCTCGAGGATGCCCGGCGGGCCCGCCGGCGCCAAATAGCGGTCACCCCAGCTCATCAGCGCGGCGATCACCGGGAACAGGTCGAGCCCCATCCGCGTCGGGAAATACTCGAATCGCTCGGGCCGGGTCCGGTAGCGCCGCCGCTCGAGGATCCCGTGCCGCGTCAGGTGATCCAGGCGAGCCGCCAGGACGCTGCGCGGGATTCCGAGGCTGCGCTCAAAGCCCTCGAATCGCGACACGTCACGACAACAGGCGTCGCGCATGATCAGCAGCGTCCAGCGCTCGCCGACAAGCTCGAGCGCGCGGGCGACCGAGCAGTCCTGACCGTCGTAGGTGCGCGGCAGCACAGCCCTATCGTAGCGAGGGTTTGATGATCGAACTTTGTGTGGTAGCGTCGCCTGATGGTCAAACCGAGGGTCACCGCTGTCCTCCTGGCGGGCGTGATCGCGCTGGTGACGGCCGCCTCCGGGCTTGCCAGCTCCGAGTTCGCGTCGACCCTCGCGATCAAGCAGCTGAACCGCGACCCGGGCTCGTCGACCGGCTTTAGAACGTTGATCACCTGGAGCGATCCCGGTGAGCCGAACGGCGTGCCGAAGGCGATCGAAGAGATCGTGCTCAAGCTCCCGCGCGGCTCGCGCTTCGACACCGGCGCGCTCCCGGTCTGCGAGGCGCCCGACGACCAGATCTCCAGCGAGGGGCTCGCCGCCTGTCCGGCCGCCAGCCAGGTCGGTTCCGGCCACACCAGTGCGGCGCTCGGAAGCGCCGCCTTCGACACCGACGTGACGCTCTTCAACGCCCCCGACCAGATCATCGTCCTGGTGACCCTGCACGGGACGACGACGACGCTGACCGAGTTTCGGGATCAGGTGCACGGGCGCACGGTTCTGGTTCGGCCGGTCCTGCCGGCGGGCGTCTCGCTTACCCGGCTCGACCTCACCTTCGATGCCCACGAGAGCCGGGCGGCAGGCAAGCGGCGCGCGTACCTGACCACCCCGCCGGACTGCCCGAAGACCGGCAAGTGGACAAGCCGGGCGGTGTTCACCTACGTCGACGCGTCGACGGAAGCGTTGAAGAGCACCTCGCGTTGCCGCCCGGGCTCGAAGCGCTCCTGAGCGGCCCAGAATGACGACGGGGCCCCGGAGGGCCCCGTCGTGGTTGGCGTTTCGAGAGGCGGATCGCGTGGCCTGGGCCGAATCTTGGTCGTCGCGGTCTCGAACGGGTCTTGACGATGTGCGAAGTAGCTGAGACAAGCTTCGCCTCCGCGCGGTCTCGTTCCCAGGGGTCCACGGGTGGGTTGCGCAACCCCCGGGGTGTGAGCGTGTTCACCCCTAGGCGTCAGCGATATGCTCGCGCCCGCGTTAGCCGTGGCTCAAGGAGGAGCCGAAGTTCGAGAGAGGAGAGTTCTTGATGCAGGGACGGACCCGGGGATTGACGAAGCTGATCGCCCTGGTAGCAGGGCTCACCGCGCTCGCGCTACCGCAGGCAGCCGCGGCGGCGCCGCCCGCCTCGGCGCTCGGGGTGGCATGCAGCCCGGCCGCCGGCGGGGTCACCTTCTGCGGCTCGAGCTCTCCCCGGAGCACCGCGCCCGCGTTCGACGGCGTCCCGATCGACGTCAACGTCGCGTTCCCGAACGAGGCCCAGTTCGGCTCCGGCCCCTACCCGCTGATCATGATGTTCCACGGCTACGGCGGCGGCAAGCTGGGTCTCTCGGCGATGCAGCCATGGCTCGACCGCGGCTACGCAACCTTCTCGATGACCGACCGCGGCTTCCGCGAGTCCTGCGGAACCGCGGCCTCGAAGGCCGCTGCGGTCCCGGCCGGGGCTTGCGACACCGGCTACGTGCGGCTGATCGACAACCGCTACGAGGTCCGCGACGCGCAGGAGTTCGCCGGGCAGCTGGCCGACGCGAACCTGATCGACCCGCAGAAGATCGGGGCGATCGGCGGCTCCTACGGCGGCGGCATGTCGATGGCGCTCGCCGCGCTCAAGAACCGCAAGGTGATGACCGACTACAGCCTCGTCCCCTGGACCAGCCCGATGGGCAAGCCGATGCAGATCGCGGCGGCGTCGCCCAACATCCCCTGGACCGACCTCGCCTACTCGCTGACCCCGAACGGCAGCACGCTCGACTACGTCGACGACGCGCCCTACAAGGGCCCGGTCGGGGTCCAGAAGCAGTCGCTGGTCGGCGGCCTGTACTTCTCCGGCCAGCTCGCCCCGGCGAACGGCTTCTACTCCCCGGTCGGCACCGATCCGACGGCCGACCTGACCGGATGGCGCAACCTGCTCAACGCCGGCGAGCCCTACGGGGCCAGCGCCCAGGCGATCCTCGACGAGATCACCCAGCACCACTCGTCGTACTACATCGATCACTCGATCGAGCCGGCGCCGGTGCTGATGTCGAGCGGGTTCACCGACGACCTGTTCCCGGCGAACGAGACGATCCGCTTCTACAACCGCACCCGCGGCCAGTACCCGGACGCGCACATGGCGCTGTTCTTCGGTGACTTCGGCCACCCGCGGGCGGAGAACAAGGACGACGTCACGGACGCTCTGACCGCGGCCCAGTTCGCCTGGATGGACTTCTACCTCAAGGGCGTCGGCTCGCAGCCGCCGGAGGGCGTCACCGCCTACACCGAGACCTGCCCGACCACCGCCCCGTCAGGCGGCCCGTACACGTCGACCAACTGGGCGACGATGGCCAAGGGCGAGGTCCGGTTCGTGTCGAAGCCGGCGAAGACGATCGAGCCGACCGCCGGCAGCACCGACATCGCCGCCAAGTTCAACCCGGTCGGCGGTGGCGGCACCTGCGCGACCGCCGACGGTGCCGATCAGGCCGGCTCGGCGAGCTATCGACTCGCCCCGGCCCCGGCGGGCGGTTACACGATGATGGGCTCGGCGACCGTGATCGCCAAGCTGACGATGCCGGGCGACACCTCACAGGTTGCGGCGCGGCTGCTCGACGTCGGCCCCGACGGCCAGGAGACGCTGGTCGCGCGCGGCATCTGGCGCCCGGCGCCGGGAGGCCCGACCAAGCAGGTGTTCCAGCTGTATCCGAACGGCTGGACCTTCGCCGAGGGCCACGTGCCGAAGCTCGAGCTGCTGCCGGCCGACTACAACGCCGGGATCACCGGCGGGTACGACCAGCCGTCCAACGGCCAGCAGCCGATCACCGTCAAGCAGCTCGAGCTGCGCCTGCCGGTGCTCGAGAAGCCGGGCACCTTCAAGGGCCTGGTCGGCGCGATCGCCGACCATTTCCTGCCCGCCGGGTATGAGCTCGCGTCCGATTTCGCCGCGCTTCCGAACCCGCATCCGAAGCTGAAGGGCAAGCTCACCGAGAAGGGCTCGAAGCTGGTCGGCAAGGTCGCCTGTCCGAAGGGCTTCGCGGCCTGCGACAAGCTCGAGTTCGAGGCCAGCGCCAAGGCGCCGGCAAAGAAGGCGGTCACGATCGCCAAGGGCAAGCTGAAGAAGCTCGGCGGCGGCAAGTCGAAGAAGGTGAAGCTGAAGCTGAACTCGCACGGGGCCCGGTTCCTGAGCGAGAAGCCGAAGCTGAAGGTGACCGTCTCGATCAGCTCCAAGGAGCTCGCCGAGGCGACCTCGCAGAAGGCCAAGGCGGTCGCCAAGTAGAACCGAGCGTCTGAGCGCGGCTGAGTGGCTGCGGCCGCTCAGCCGAACTCGGCGCCGGTGGCGACGGCGCGGGCGACCGCGTTGGCGAGCGCCTCGATCCTCAGCCCCCCGCCGCCGGCGGGCTGCGGCTGGCCGGTGGCGCCACCCCCCTGGCTGCCCGCCGAGGCCGGCGGCAGACCCGAACCGTCCTCCTGCTCGAGCGGCCCGGACGAGGTCGGGAAGGCCGTGCAGGTGGAGATCGCGTCGGCGAACAGACGGGCTCGCAGCGCGTAACCGTCGCCGGTCGCGTGCACCCCGTCGACCAGCAGCGACGGGTCGGCGGCCACCGCCGCGTGCCAGTCGACCAGCGAGACGGTGGGGCTGCGGGCGGCGAACGAGGTGATCACCCGGTTGAGGTCGTCGATCGGCACACCCTTGAGCGGCGGCCGATTGAGCGTCGCCACCACCAGGCACCGATCGCCGGCGATCCGGCGCGCCTTGGCGAGATCGCCGCCGAGCACCCCGGGCGCCGCCGGATCGTCGTTGGTGCCGAGGTCGAAGATGACCACGTCGTGGTCGGGCGAGATCATCGAGCCCAGCACCTCGACCCCCTCGGCGCTGGTGCGGCCGGTCTTCACATCGACGTCGAAGCCGGCCTGGTTGAGGCTGCCGCGCAGGTAGGGCGCGGTGCCGACGCCGAGGCTGTCGCCGACGTACAGCACCGAGGCGGCGGCGCTGGTCGCGCCGAGCGCGGCGACGGCCAGGACGGCTAGCTGGAGCCCGAGGAGGCGGCGGACCATCCGCCGATTGTTGCGGGTGGGCGCCCGAACCTGCGCGCAAGGACGAGCGAGAGCTCGAACAGCGCGTACAGCGGCGCCATCGAGATCAGCATCGTCACCGGGTCGGTGCCGGGCAACAGCATCGCCAGCACTGCGATCACCAGGACCGCGTAGCGGCGGTTGGCCGCCAGCTGCTCGGGGGTGACGATCGCCAGCCGGGTGACCGCGATCGTCCCGACCGGGATCTGGAACAGGATCCCGACCGAGATCAGGGTGAGGACGAAGAAGCCGTAGTACTCGCTGCCGCGGATCTCGATGTCGAAGACGTCGGCGTTGAAGCTGAGTAGGAAGTTGAGCGCCGCGGGCATGATCACGAAGTAGGCGAACACGGCGCCGGCGACGAACAGCACCGGGACCATCATCAGCAGCGGCAGCACGACGCGCCGCTCGGAGGGCTTGAAGGCGGGGAGCACGAACGAGTACGCCTGGTAGAGGAGCACCGGCAGCGCCAGCAGGATGCCGGCGTAGAACGAGAGCTTGACCGTGGTGAAGAACGGCTCGGTCGGGCTGAAGGTGATCGGCTCCTTGCCCCCGGGCAGCGGCCCGTTGGCGATCTGCAACAGGAGGTTGTTCTGCCAGAAGCAGAGGCCGACCGCCACCGCGAGCACGCTCGCGGAAACGATGATCCGCGTGCGCAGCTCGTCGAGATGCTCGACGACGCTGAGCTCGTCGGCGTGGTCGGCCTTCTTCACCTTCACCCGGGCCACGGGCTCAGGACTCGCCGCTCAGGTTCTTCTCGTCCGAGTTGCCGGTGATTCCGTCCTTGAACTCGCGGAAGCCCTTGCCGGCGGACTTGCCGAGCTCGGGGAGCTTTTTCGGGCCGACGATCACCAGCGCGATGATCAGCACGATCGCCAACTCCATGGGGCCAATGTTGGGCATCTTGTCCTCTTCTCTTTCGGGGCCGGGTCCTACTGGACCTCGACCGTTGCCTTCATGAACGGGTGGAAACGGCAGTAGTAGGAGAACGTCCCGGGCGTATCCAGAGTCACGCTCTTGGAGTCGCCCTGGTCGAGGTCTCCGGTGTCGAACGCGCCGTCGTCCGCGGTCGCGGTGTGGGCCGTGTCGTCGTGATTGGTGAACGTCACCTCGGTCCCGGCCTGCACCTGGATCGTCTCCGGGACGTACTTGTAGTCGCTGATCTCAACCGCGTCGGTCGACTCGGCGGAGCCGGTGGCCGGCGCGGTCGAGGTCGACTCCGGGCCCGCGCTGGTGGTCGAGCTCGAGCCGGAGTCGTCCCCGCCGCACCCCGCGACGGTCCCGCCGCCGATCGTCGCGCAGACGGCAACCAGTGCTATGTGCTTGCTGAGGGGCATCTCGCCTCCTTGCATGGCCCGCCGCCGTCAGGACTGGACGAACGGCTGGACGGCCTTCAGGACCTCTTCCATGGTCAGGCTGGGGTCGAACGCCTCCGGCGCCGGCGACTCGCCGGCGGCCAGGCGGATTGTCGCCGCGTGGCGCGCTTCGACCTGGACGATCCCTCCGGCCGTGGCCAGCAGGTCCTTTGACTCGATCATCGGCGCGGCGCCGTTGTAGGCGCTGACGCCGGTGTCCTCGAACGTGATCGCCAGCGGGACGAGCTTCTCGGCGCTCGTGAACGCGTCGCCGAAGTCGACCTTCGGGGCCTTGACGGGCGTGCCGCCGAGGTCCTTGATCGTCGTCGTCAGGGCGTCGACGTGCTCCTGCTCCTCCTGGCCGAAGGTGTCGACGTAGCCGGCGACCTCCTTGCTCAGCCCCGGGGTCTTCGCGGCACCCTGGTAGAAGGCCGCCTCGAGGTATTCGAGGGTGAGCGCGTAGTTGAGGATGTCGATGTCGTTGGTCGACCCCTGCGCGAACGCCTTGCGGACGAGCGGTGTGACCGCCGCCGCGCCGTAGAGGGCTCCGGCCGCGAGCACGCCCTTGATCAGGAAGGTGCTGCGATTGAGGTCTGAGACCTCGATCTTCGCGAGCTCGGGCGCCCTCGGTGTGGTCTGGATCTGTTCCATGATCGTGTTCCTTTCTCGTCCCGCGCCCTTAGGCGAGGAACGGCTGGACCGCGTCGAGGACCTGCTGCATGTCGGCGCCCTGCGCGAAGGCCCCGTCCGGGGTCGGCTCCTTGCCGGTGAGGACGTTGAGGGCCGCTGCGTGGCGTCCCTCGACCGAGTGGATCGCGAGCGCCGCCGCGAGGATCTCGGGCGACTCGATGTTCGCCGCCTGACCCAGGTAGGCCGCGGCGCCGAGGTTCTCGACCGTGGCCGCGAGCTCGAGCACCGACCCTGCGTCGTCGAGCGGGAACTGGGCCTTGGGCTCGTCGGCCACCGGGCCGCCGAGCTTCTTGGCCGTCGCGGTGAGCGCGTCGACGTGCTGCTGCTCGGTGTCGGCGATGTGCTTGATCAGGGCAAGGTCATCGCCCTTGAACAGGCCGCTCGCGGCGACGTCGTTGTAGAACGCCGTCTCCAGGTACTCGAGCGTCAGCGCGTAGTTGACGATCCCGAGATCGCCCTCGCCGAACTGCGAGGAGGCCATGTCGGTCGACGTCGTGCTGGTGGTCGAGGTCTCGTCGTCGCTCCCGCAGGCGGCGAGCAGGACGGCGGACGCCCCGGTGCCTCCCGTGAGGGCGAAGAACTTGCGCCGCGAGACCGGGTCGCGGGCGATCTGCCCGATCGCTCGCCTCTCGGTGCGCTGGGAAGTACTCATTCCTTCACTCCCGTGGTCGGATACCGGAGAGCATTCGCTCCCCGTCTAGGCCCCACTACGGACGCCGACCCAGGCCGGATCAGAAAAGGCGGGTCAGCCGCGCCTGGCGGCGTCGGCGAGGTGCTCTGCGAGCCACAGGTCCCGCATCCAGTTCTCGACCCCGCCCTTGCGCTGCACGGTCACGCCCCCCGTCCCGCCGCGAGCGCTGACCCCCTTCCAGTAGGAGGAGGCGCGCAGCGGCTCGATCGCCGCCTCGACCGCCGGCGGGGCGCCCGATCCGGCGCGCAGGGTCTCGCCCCTGGTCTTGACCTCGAACGACTCGACGGCTCCGCCGACCGAGACGATCGAGCGGGTCCCCTCGATCGTCACCGAGACGTCGCGACCGTGGCGGTTTCCGCGTGTAGACGCTCGCCCCCTCCATCCCGTGCTTGAACGGCTGCGGGCCGAGCGGCTGGCGACGGATCTTCAGCTCCGGTCGCTCGGCCTCGCTGAAGCCGAGAGCGTCGAGCGTCGGCAGCGCCGAGTCGTAGGCCTGCTGGAGCGTCCCACCCGGCATCAGCAGGCGGATGGCGAGGTAGCCGACGAAGAGCAGGATCAGGGGGACGAAGATGATCAGCGACCACTTCGACTGCCACAGCTGCCAGGGGATCACCGCGCAGGCGATCAGCACGATCAGGACCCATTCGTTGCGCAGGTTGGAGCGCGCCCAGCCCCAGACCCCGCCGCTTGCCGCGGCGAGCGCCGCCTCGTCGATCGGCTTCACCGCGAGGTCCGCGAGCAGCGACGTCTGCGTCGCCAGGGTCGGGTCGGTGACCGGCTCGGTGGGCGAGGTGGCCTCGAACTTGGCGTGGGCCTCGGCGCCGTCGACGTCCCGGCGCTGGAGATGGAGCATGACCCCGACGAAGCCGAAGACGATCACGAAGATCGCGATCAGCGCCCCGGTCGGGTGGGCGCTGTTGGAGCCAAAGACCAGCGCGATCGCCGCGCACAGGACCATCACCACGACGACGCCGACGATCCCGAAGCGCGATGAGCGCCTGAACTCCTGGCGGATGTCGGTCACGTCATGCCCTACTCGGGCACTGGCCCGTTCGGCTTGCCCCAGCGGCGGTAGGCCGAGACCGAGTACGCGCGCCGGCGCGCGTGCAGGATCGGGTCCTCGGAGGGCTCGACGCCGTCGGGTAGCCGCAGCGGGTCGAAGACGTCGATATGGCCGTCCTGCTCGGGGTCGTCGACCACGGCGGTGATCTCGAGTCGCCCGGCGGGCACGAACTCGCGCTCGTCCGGCCACAGCGCGGTCGGGTCGTCGAGCGGGTCGCCGCCGGTGGGGCGCTGAAGGTGCAGCTCGAAGGCGATCGTGCCGTCGCCGAGGCGCTCTCGCAGATCGTCGTAGAGATAGTCGCGCCCGCGCGCCTTCGCCTCGTCGTCGTCGAGGCGATGCTCGCCGGCCTCGGGAATCCAGCGATAGCGGACCGGGTTGCGCTCGCCGCTCGCGTCGACCAGCCAGTAGGTGTGCGGCGAGTAGTAGGGGGCGGTGGCAAAGCTCTCCAGCGGACCGACGCCGACCGTGCCCTGGATCGCGGTCTGGGCCTCGGGGTGGGCGGCGAGGAAGGCGCCGAGCTTCTCGAAGTCGGGCTGGCCGGTCTCGGGGTCGGGGCGGCGCAGCTCGAGCAGCTCGAGGAACTCCTCGGGCGTGCGGGTGACGAAGGCGGGCGTCGTGGTCGCGAGGATGTCGTGCTCGGAGCCGTCGGCGCCGCGCAGCTTGACCGCGAAGCCGCGCGCCTCGCGCTCGGCGTCGGCGGCCTCGGGGTCACCGGGACCGTTCGAGAACCGGATCAGGGCTGCGGTGGGCTCGCCGCTGAACGAAAAAGCGCGCGAGAGCGCGGCGGCCTCCGGCGTGGCGGTGAAGGTCCCCTCGCACCAGGCGCCCTTGGCGTGCAGAGCCCGATTGCCCTCACGCGAGCCGCCGTAGAGGTCGTCGGCCGCCGAGATCAGCTGCTCGTAGAGATCCTTCTCCGGCATCGCCGCTCACCCTATAGCGTGGCCGCATGGAGCTCGGAATCACCGGACGGGTGGCGCTGGTGATCGGCGGCAGCCGCGGGATCGGCCTGGGGATCGCCGGGGCGCTCGCCCGCGAGGGCGCCCGGGTGGCGATCGCCAGCCGCTCGGCCGAGCACCTGGAGGCGGCGAAGAGCGCGATCGGCGGCGAGGTGGCGACCTGCGTCGCCGACACCGAGGATTTGGAGCGGATCGCCGCGCTGCCGGGCGAGGTGGCCGGGGAGCTGGGACCGGTCGAGATCCTGGTCACCAACACCGGCGGACCGCCGATCGGCGCGGCGCTCGACGCAGGCCTCGAAGCCTGGCGCGAGGCCTACAACTCGCTGATCCTGGCGCCGCGGCTGCTGATCGAGGCGGTGCTGCCTGGGATGCGCGAGCGCGGTTGGGGCCGGATCGTCAACGTCGGCTCGAGCTCGACCCGCGAGCCGATTCCCGGCCTGGCGCTCTCGAACTCTCACCGGCCGGGACTGGTCGGCTTCCTGAAGACGCTCGCGCGGGAGGTCGCCGCCGACGGGGTGACGGTCAACGACGTCGCCACCGGAAGATTTGCGACCGACCGCCTGGCCGCCAACTGGGGCGGCTGGGAGCAGATGGAGGAGCACGCGGCCGGCGACGTGCCGGCGGCGAGGCTGGGACGCCCGGAGGAGTACGGCGACCTGGTCGCCTTCCTCGCCTCGGAGCGCGCCGCCTACATCACCGGGACGTCGATCCCGATCGACGGCGGGTTGCTGCGCTCGGTCTAGGCCGGGGCGGCGCGCAGCTGGCCGCGGCGCGCCTTGACGAACAGCCAGGTGCCGCCGATGGCGATCATCGCGACGCTCAGCAGCTGGGCCTGGGTGAGCCCGAGGGCGACGTCGTCGTTGCGGCGGACGAACTCGACCAGGAAGCGCTCGGCCCCGGCGAGCACGAGGTAGAGCGCGAACAGCAGCCCGGGCTGGAAGCGGTCGCGCAGGCGCCAGAGCGCGTAGGCGACCAGGCCCATCGCGATCGTCTCGTAGATCGGCGTCGGGTGGACGGTGACGTCGGTCGGCACGGTGCCGTCCGGGTAGGCCATCGCCCAGGGGCCATCCCAGGGGATGCCGTAGTCGCCGTCGCCGGAGAGCTGACAGCCGATCCGCCCGATCGCGTAGCCGATCGCCAGGCCGGGGGCGCAGATGTCGAGCAGCGTCAGGTTGAGCATCCGCCGCCAGCGCGCCCAAAGCACGACCGCGATCGCGCCGCCGATCGCGCCGCCGTACCAGACCAATCCCGAGCCCGAGAAGATGTTGCCGAGCAGGTCGCCGGAGACCTGGTCGTAGTTCTCGATCACGAAGTCGAGCCGCGCGCCGACGATCCCGCCGACGAGGGCGGCGAAGATCATCTCGTAGGCCCAGTCGACCGGCTTGTCGAGCTCCTGCATCCGCCTCGCGACCAACAGCCCGGCGGCGACGAAGCCGAGCGCGAACATGATCCCGAAGGTCTGCAGGGTGACCGGGCCGAGGTGGATCTCAGGCTGCATCGACGGCGGAGGTTAGGCGACGGACGTACGCTCACCGAGGGCGTTCGCAGGTCACCAACCACCCGCTCGACCCAGCGGCCACATCGAGGGGCGATTGGGGTTGCCACACGAACGTCCCGAACGACCGTGTATAGCCCCCAACGCGGGACGTTCGCCCTGATCGACGCCCACCGTCCTGCCTGAGGGCGCGTGAAACGAATCGGAAGCGCCGGAGACTGGAATAGACGACCGTCGGTAAGGCGCGCTGCCCCGCAGTCGTCCGTCTAGACGGGCCACCAAGTCGCAAGGAGACGTGAGTCCGGATGAACACCAAACAACAGGAGTCCGACGGCGCGACGAGGGTCGCCTACATCCTCGGGGTCCCACTCGCAGATGGGGTCGTACGCCAGTGGCCGCAGATGGACGAGATCGTGCGGACCAGCAAGCTTGTTGCCGACGTCGAGGGCAATTTCCCCGAACTCACGCTGGCGGTCGGCCGCCGCCTGCAACTCGACAACACGATCGTGGTCGAGTGGACCTGCAACTACGGCGACGGCCGGCTGTACCGCAACGTGACGATCGGCGAATTGGAGAACGGTGAAGCGGTACGGGTCACCGACTACTGGGGGGAACCGACCACGACCCCGGAGTGGCGCCAGCCACTGACCGAGCGGCTCGACATGCCTGGCGATGGCATCTGGCCGGACGACGAGCACCTCGGGCATCACTAGGGGCCGGTTCGTTGTGGCCGGTTAGAAAGTCATAGCCCCGGCGAGAGTCGAACTCGCGCTCCCAGGTTGAAAACCTGATGTGCTAACCGTTACACCACGGGGCCGCTTTGGACCCAGTCTAGGCACAGATTTGGGTTGATCCGCGGATTGGAACGGTCGAACGTACGTTTGTGCCGCGGCGTCTCGGCCTCGGCTCGACGACCAGATGGCGGTCGAGTCGGAAGCGCGGGTCCTCGACCCAGATCGGCTCACCGAGCGGCGCGGGCGCCACCAGCTGACGAAGCGCGGCGCCAGTTGGAGGCGCGCCGCAATCCGCTCGGCAAGCTTGTCGGGATCGAGCTGCCCTACCCCATCCGGCAACTCGAGGGTCGCAATCCACCCGACATGCATGTGCGCGCTCGGCGTCTCCACCCGGAGGAGCGAGGTGTCGAGTGTCGAGAGCGCTGCATCCCGGAAGCATCGGCCTTCGACGCCGCCCTTTCTACGGCCGGGTGTCGAGAATCCGGGGCGCCGATTCGCCGCGCGGTTGACCGGGCTCAGCCGGGCGCCAGCGGGATGAAGCGCCGCGCCTTGCCGGTCACCGCGTCCCGATCGATCCGGTCAACGGCGGTCACCGTCGCCCGCGCCTCGGCCAGGCCCGCCGCCCGCAGCGCCCGCTCGAGCGCCTCGCCCAGCGCCTGCTCGTCCACCGGCGCGTCGGCGACGACCTCTGCCTCGACCCCGGCGGCCGTCTGGCGGACCCGATGCTCGCGCACCCCGGCGGCGACCAGCGGGCTGCGCAGCGCATGCGGGTGGACGACCGTGTCGCCGTAGCGAAAGACCTCGTCGGCGCGGCCCTCGACCGTGGCCCGCAGCCACCCCTCGCCGGGCTCGGCGGTGAACCGGTCGGTGAGCTCGTAACGGATCAGAGGCTGGGTGAGGTTGAACAGGTTCGTCACCAGCACCTTCGCCGAGGGCTCGCCCGGCCCGACCGGACGCCCGTCCTCGTCGACGAGCTCGGCGATGCACATGTCGGATGCGAACTCGAGCACCGAGCCGCCGGGATCGGTGTGGCCGACCAACCCCTCGGTGGAGGCGAACTGGTCGACGACCGGCTCTCCGAAGCCGGCCTCGATCGCCTCCCGCGTCTCGGCCGTCAGCGCCTCGCTGGTCGACGTGATCCCCAGCGGCGTGATCGCCAGCCGGCCCGCCCGGCGCTCGCCCGCCAGCTCGGCGAGCTTCGACGGATACCCCATCAGCATCGCCGGGGCGGCCTCGTTCAGGGTCGCGACAATCTCGTCGAGCGGCGCCGTCGCCGGCGCTCCGGTGAACCGGAACGGGCCCTCGGTGACCACCGCGGAGGCGAGCCCGGTCGAGTGGATCGGCGCCGACGCGGCGACCACCCCGACCAGCACGCCGCCGGGCGGCGGCCCTCCCATGGCCATCAGCCGGGCCCAGCCGCGTCGCATCACCGAGGCGCCGAAGTCGGCGTACTCGGCGAACCCGTGCGCGAACACACCCCGCTCTCCCGAGCTGCCGCCCGAGGCGAGACAGACGAACTCGCCCTCGAGCAGGCTCGGCTCCTCGGTCGAGGCGTCGATGTGCGCCTCGACCGCCTCCCGGGTGAGCCGGCGATCGGTGACCAGCTCGTCGTAGGCCTCCATCATCTCCGCCTTGGTCATCACCGGCAGCCGCTCGAGGTCGGCGAGCTCGAAGGTCGCGGGGTCGACCCCGGCCAGCCGCCGGGCGTGAAACGGCGAGCGCGCGATCGCGGTGCCGAGCAGCCCGCGCAGTCGCTCGCACTGGTGGGCGGCGAGCTCGTCCGTGCTCCAGCCGAGCCGCTCGGCGTGCGCCGGCAGCCGCGCCGCCAGCTCGTCGCTGACCGCGGCCCGGATCGCCTCGATCCCCGAGCCCGGCGCGCTCATCCCAAGAGCCGCTCGAGCAACGCCTTCTGCGCGTGCAGGCGGTTCTCGGCCTGATCCCAGACGGCCGAGCGCTCCCCGTACATCGCGCCCTCGGAGATCTCCTCGCCCGGATGGGCGGGCAGGCAGTGAAGGGCGATCACGCGCTCGGAGCCGAGCGCCAGCAGCTCCTCGTTGAGCTGGTACGGCGCCAGGTCGGCACGCCGGCGCTCGGCCTCGCGCTCGTCACCCATGCTCACCCAGACGTCGGTGTAGAGCGCGTCCGCACCCGCCGCCGCCTCGCGCGGGTCATGGGTGTCGAGCGCCGCCAGCCCGGGCTCCAGCTCATACCCGGGAGGCGTGGCCACCCGCACCTCGACCCCGGCCAGCCGCCCGAGGATCGCCAGTGAGCGGGCGACGTTGTTGCCGTCGCCGACGTACGCGACCTTGACGCCGGCCAGGTCGCCGAACCGCTCGTGCAGGGTCTGCAGGTCGGCGAGCGCCTGGCACGGATGGTGAAGGGGGGTGAGCGCGTTGACCACCGGCACCGACGCCGCCTCGGCCAGCTCGGCGACCGTCTCGTGCGACGAGTGGCGGATGACCACCCCGTGCAGATACCCGGACAGGATCCGAGCCGTATCGGCGATCGACTCGCCGCGGCCGAGTTGCAGCTCGTCGGCGCGCAGCGCCAGCGGGTGGCCGCCGAGCTCGGCGACCCCGACCTGGAACGAGACCCGGGTCCTGGTGGACGGGATCTCGAAGAACAGCGCCACCGTGCGACCGCCGAGCGAATCGCGGCCCAGGCCCTGGTCGCGCTGCGCCTTGAGCTCGCCGGCGCGGTCGAGAAGCGCGCCCAGCTCGGCCGCCGAAAGCTCCTCGCCGGTGAGGAAGTGTCGAGGGACCTGCTTGTCAGGCGTAGCCGAGCCGCGCCGCTGTTGAGGCGCCTTATTCAAGCAGGGCATTCTATGGCGCGTGGAGCTGTGCGCGCTGACCTGGAACCTGTTTCACGGCCGTGACCATCCGCCCGACCAGGCGCTGATCACCTGGCGCTCGCGGCTGCTGCGGATGACCGAGCGCGACGCCACCCATGCGCAGGTCAACCGCGACCTGTTCGCCGAGTTCAGCGGCCTGCTGGCGAAAGCGCGGTGGGACGTGGCGCTGCTGCAGGAATGCCCACCCCGCTGGGAGGGGCCGCTCGCCGCGGCCACCGGCGCCGCCGGCCAGCGGGCGCTGACCTCGCGCAACAGGCTCGCCGGCCTGCGTGCCTGGGCCGCGCGGCTGAACCCGGACCTGATCGCCTCGAACGAGGGCGGCTCGAACCTGACCCTGGTCCGCGGCGGGATCGTCGATCGCCGCACCCTGGAGCTCACCCCCGGCCCGCGGCCCGAGCGCCGGGTGATGGCGTTCGCGCGCGCTCTGCCCGCCGACGGGCCCGAGGTCTGCGTCGCCAACCTGCACCTGAGCGCGGGGCCGGCGCTGCGCGAGGAGGCCGAGCGCGAGGTCCTGCTGGCGGCCGAGCGCGCGGCCGAGTGGGCAGGCGAGACGCCGCTGCTGTTCGGCGGCGACCTCAACCTGCGCCCCCGGGACACGACCGTCTTCGACGACCTGCGCGAGCGCTTCGGGCTCCGCGAGGCGACCGCCCCCCACTCGCTCGACCACCTGCTGGTCCGCGGGCTCGGGCTCGGCGAGCCGCCGCACACCTGGATGCGCGCCGACCACGAGGTGAACGAGGACGGCCTCGCGATCACGCTCTCCGACCACGCCCCGGTCGAGGCGACGTTCGTCGCGCGTTAACCGGAGGTGTAGCCCGGGTAGGCCGAGACGTGAGATAGTCAGCCTGCAACCCCCCGCCCGCTCCCCAGGAGGCACAGATGGCCACCAGCTCCCCAGGCTCGAAGTCCAAGCGCACCACGAAGGCGAAGCCCAAGGCCAAGGCGAAGCCCAAGGCCAAGGCGAAGCCGAAGGCCAAGGCGACGCGCGCCTCGAGCGCCCGCGCCACCTCGCGCAGCGCCAGCCGCGCCTCGGCGGGTCGCTCCGACAAGAGCGTGCAGGCGTTCCGCGACGCGCTCGAGCGCAGCCGCACCGCCCTGGAGTCGAATGTCAACCTGCCCCGCGAGCGCGTCCAGGAGGTCGTTGACGACGCCGTCAAGCGCGGCCGGATGACCCGCGACGACGCCAACGAGCTGGTCTCCAACCTGCTCAACCGCAGCCGCAAGGCAACCGATGACCTGATCCGCGACCTCGAGAAGCTGTTCGAGCAGGCGCGCAAGGAGGTCGAGAGCCGGACGACGAAGGCGCGCAAGGAGCTCGAGGCGCGAACCACGAAGACCCGCAAGCAGGCCTCCCGGGCCGCCGACCGGGCCACGCGGGCCGCTCGCGACGCGGCCGACCGGCCGCTGGCCGAGGCCGACAAGCTGCGCCGGCGCGCCGGCGCGCCGGGCGCGCCGATCTCCGGCTACGACCAGCTCACCGCCCCCCAGGTGAAGTCCCGGGTCAAGGATCTGAGCAAGGCCGACCTGCGCAAGGTCCGCACCCAGGAGAAGAACGGCAAGGCTCGCAAGGGCGTCCTCGACGCGATCGACGCCCAACTGAAGTAACGCCGCCGGCTGCTCCGCTTCGCGCGCCCGGCCGGCGGGCGGCAGCAGGTCTGCTCCAATAGCCGAGTGGAAGCAACCCGTACGCGCCCGCGAAACGGCTCCGAGCTCGAACTCGAGATCGATTCCCTGGCCCAGGGCGGCCGCGGGGTCGCCCGCGCGGACGGCTACGTCGTCTTCGTCTCCGGCGCCCTGCCCGGTGACCGCGTCCGCGTTCGGCTGACGAAGGCAAAGCGCGACTACGCCGAGGGCAAGGCGGTCGAGCTGCTCGCCCCAAGCCCCGACCGGATCGCCGACACCTGCGTCCACGAGGGCGAGCCCTGCCCCGGAGCCCCCTGGCAGGGGATGTCCTACGAGCGCCAGCTCGCCGAGAAGGCCGCCCAGGTCGACGATGCCCTGCGGCGTCTGGGACACCTCGACGGCTACGAGCTCGAGCCGATCGAGGCCGCGGTCGAGCGGTGGCGCTACCGCAACAAGCTCGAGTACTCGTTCGGGCCGCGGCCGGACTCGCTCGCGCTCGGCTTCCATCGTCGCGGCAGCTGGGCCGAGATCGTCGACGTCGACGACTGCAGGCTCGCCTCCGAGGCGAACAATGTGGCCCGCAACGCGGTTCGTGACTGGGCGGTCGCCGAGGTGATCCCGGCATACGAGAGCGGCCCCCAGACCGGCGTCCTGCGCAACCTGGTGGTCCGCGACGGCCGGCGCACCGGCCAGATCCAGACCCGGCTGGTGACCTCGCCGTCGCAGATCCCCCGCCCCCCGGTCGACCTGCACACGGTGATCGAAGGACCGGCCGGCGGCACCGATGGTCCGACCGGGGTGCTCGGCGCCGAGTACCTGACCGAGGAGCTCTGCGGGCTGCGGTTCCGCGTCTCGCACGGCGCCTTCCTGCAGACCAACACCGAGATGGCCGAGCGCCTCTACGCGATCGCCGCCGGCGCCGCCGGACTGAGCGGCTCCGAGCGGGTCTTCGACCTCTTTTGCGGCATCGGCACGATCGGCCTCTCGCTCGCCGGCCGCGCCGGCGAGGTCTGGGGCCTCGAGGGGGTGCCCGAGGCGGTCGCCGACGCCGAGGCCAACGCGGCGCTCAACGGGATCACAAACGCGCGCTTCGTCCACGCCGACGCGAGGCTCGGGATCACCCCGCTGCTCGAGCGGGCCGGGCGCCCTGACGTGATGGTCGTCGACCCCCCGCGCTCGGGCCTGTCGAAGAAGATCGTCAGGAGGCTGATCGAGTGCGACGCGCCGCGGATCGTCTACGTCTCCTGCAACCCGACGACGCTGGCGCCGAATGCGGCGCAGCTGGTCGAGGCCGGCTATACGCTGCGCCGCGTGAAGCCGGTCGACATGTTCCCGCAGACGCCGCACGTCGAGGCGGTCGCGCTGTTCGAGAAGTGAGCCGCGGCTTCGGAGTCGCGGCGGGGCTCGACCCCGAGGTCGCCGGGCCGCTGGCGGCGCGCTGTGCGGAGCTCGGCTACGGCTCGGTCTGGTCCAACGACCACCCCGGGGCGCTCGGGCTCGAGACGCTGAGGGTGTTCGCCGACGCCGCCCCCGGCCTCGATCTGGGCGTCGCCGTGATGGCGCTCGACCGTCACTCGCCTGCCGAGATCGACGACCACATCGGGCGCCTCGGGCTCGACCGCGAGCGACTCTGGCTCGGGGTCGGCGCGGGCTTCTCGAAGAAGCCGCTGACGACGATGACCGCGGCGCTGCCCGAGTTGCGCGAGCAGCTCCCCGGCGTCCGCCTGGTGCTCGCCGCGATGGGCCCGAAGATGTGCGCGCTCGCGGGCTCGGGCTACGACGGCGCCTTCTTCAACTGGATGACCCCGGGGTTCGCGACCGCGGCCCGCGCCCACGTCGAGGCGGGCGCCGCCGACACCGGGCGCGACGTCCCGCCGGTGCTCGGCTACGTCCGCACCGCTGTCGGCGCCGACGCGGCCGAGCGGCTGGCCAAGGAGGAGTCCTTCTACCGCGACCTCCACGACGGCTATCGCAACCACTTCGACCGCCTCGGCGAGCCCGAGGGCACCGTCGGGGTCGCCGCCGCCGACCGGGACGAGGCGCAGCCGTTGCTGGCGCGCTACGAGGCGCTCGACGTCGCCGTCGTCCGCGGCCTGGCGAGCGCCACGGTCGAGGCGATGAGCGCGGTCGCCGAGGCGGCCGCGCCGTGACACGCGCCCGGCGCCTGGCGGCGCCGTTGGTCGCGCTCGCGGTCCTGTCCCTCGCCGCGAGCGCCGGCGCCAAGCCGACTCCCCCGCTCGCCCACGAGGGCCGCTGGTTCACCGACGCCGACGGCCGGGTGGTGATCCTGCACGGCCTCAACATGGTCTCCAAGGTGGGCTCCTACCGGCCCGCCGACGCCGGCTTCGGCGCCGACGACGCCCGCTGGCTGAGCCGCAACGGCTTCAACACGATCCGGCTCGGGATCATCTACAAGGGCCTGCAGCCGAAGCCCCCGTCGCGGTCGGGAGACCACCGCTACCGGCGCGGCTACGTGCGCAGCATCGCCAAGACCGAGTCGCAGCTCGCCAAGCGGGGGATCTTCAGCCTGCTCGACTTCCACCAGGATCTGTTCAACGAGCGCTTCCAGGGCGAGGGGTGGCCCGACTGGCAGGTGCTCGACGACGGCTTCCCGTCCGAGCCGCAGGCGGGCTTCCCCGGCAACTACCTGGTCAACCAGGGCCTCCAGCGGGCGTTCGACAACTTCTGGGCCGACACCCCCGTCGAGGGAACCGGCCTGCAGAGCCTGTACGCGAAGGCGTGGCGGCGGATCGCCGCCAAGTTCCGCGAGCGCCCCTACGTCGCCGGCTACGACCTCCTCAACGAGCCCTGGCCGGGGTCTGCGTTCGGCCCCGACGGCTGCCTCGCCACGGCCGGCTGCATGAGCTTCGACACGACCACCCTGGGCCCGTTCGACGAGCGGATGGTCGCCGCGATCCGCGGCGTCGATCCCGAGACGCTGATCTTCTACGAGCCGTTGGTCACCTTCGACTTCGGCGCCGACTCGCAGCTGCCGGATACCGGCGACCCTGAAGCGGGGTTCTCGTTCCACGTCTACTGCCTGCCGGGGGCGCTCGGCGGGCCCGGCTCGGGGCCCGCCTGCGAGCCGCTCGAGGACCTCGCGATCAGCAACGCCGACAAGCAGTCGAACGAGACCGGCGACGTCCCCTTCCTGACCGAGTTCGGCGCCACCGACGACCTCGAGGCGATTGCCCGCATCGTCCGGCTCGCCGACAAGCACATGGTCAGCTGGCAGGAGTGGCACTACTGCGACTGCGCCGACCCGACCACCTCGGGACCGGGGGTGCAGTCGCTGGTCGTCGACCCGTCGAAGCCGCCGCGCGGCGACAACGTCAAACGCGACAAGCTGGCGGTGCTCGAGCGCCCCTACCCGCGCGCGGTCGCCGGCACCCCGCGCAGCTACGGCTTCGACCCCGAGACGAAGCGCTTCGACCTCGTCTACACGACCGCGGCACCGCGGGGTCAGGGGCTCGGCAAGCGGCTCGACCGCGACCTGCTGACCGAGGTCTTCGTACCGAAGATCCAGTATCCGGACGGCTATGCCGTCCAGGTCAGCGGCGCCGATGTGGTCTCGAAGCCCAACGCGCGCATCCTGCGGCTCGAGCGCCGGCGCTCGGACACGGTCACCGTCGCGGTCACCCCGCGGCCCTGATCGGCTGACCTAATACGGCGGCAGGTCCGCGTACCAGTCGCCCAGCGCCCGGAAGGCCTTCCAGAACTCGCGCTTGGGCTCGTCGGCGTCCAGCGACTCGTCGATGTCCGGCACGTAGAGGACCTCGATCGTCGGCGTCAGGTTCTGGATCTCCCCGAGTCGCGGGTCGAGCGCGCTCGACAGCGGCACCTCGACCTCGTTCAGCGTCTCCAGGGCCTGGGGTCCCATGACCACGATGCAGCGCGGCTGAACGATCGCGATCTCCTCGACGATTCGCTCGACGCACTCGCCCCCGGCGAGCGCCGGGTCGGAGACCGGGCACTTCACGCACAGCGTCCCGTAGACCGCCAGCGGGTCGATGCCGAGGCGCTTGAAGCTCTTCATCAGCGCGTTGCCCGAGCGGCCGTAGAAGGCGACGCCCTCCTCGATCTCGGCCGCGGTCGGCGCGTACTTGAGCAGCATCACGTCGGCCTGCGGGTGGCCGGAGCCGAGCACCGGCATCAGGTTCCCGCGCGGGCAATGCGAGCACTCCTGGAGGCGGTGGGTGAGCTGGTTGAGCTCGCGGATCGCGCGCTCGAGGTACTTCTCCTGGATTTCGTCGTCGGTGGTCGGCAAGGGTCCTCCCGGCCCGCTTTCCGAGCCGGGGTCCTTCTTTGACGGCCCGGGGCGCCCTCCTGCCGCTCCTCCGGTCTGCATCAGGCCTTGCCCGGCTTGGCGAGGCTCTTGCCGCCGCGCCCGCCCCCGGTCTGCAGCCACTTGAGCGCCTGCACGTAGACCAGGTTGCGCTTCTTGTGGACGATGTCGGCGTTGCGCATCGACTCCAGGAACTCCTCGGGGCCGTCGAAGTCGTGAACCCGGGTCATCACGCTGCCCAGGCCCTGGGCGACGTGCGAGTCCGAGCCGGCGCCCGGGACGATCCGGTACTTGGCGGCGAACCGCTCCGCCTCCTCGTTGAACGCGGTCAGCGCGACCCGGGGATTGAAGACCTCGAGGATGTCGATCTCGTCGACCATCTCGAGCAGGTGCTCGTAGTCGGGGACCGAGTGCAGGCGGTCGAACGGGTGCGGGACGTAGACCAGCCCGCCCTGGCGGCGGATCTCGGCGATCGTCTGCGCCATCGTCATCCCGCGCTCGATCCTCTCGTTCAGGAACAGCCCGATCACCTCGCCCTGCTCGGCCGTCTTCACCTCCTCGGCGATGATCACCTTGACCCCGAACTCGTCGGCGACCTCGGCGGCTGCGAAGGCCCCGGAGACCTCGTTGTGGTCGGTGATCGCGATCGCCCCGAGCCCGGCGTCGCGGGCGGTGGCGAGCAGCGTCTCGACCGGCGTCGCGCAGTCGGAGGAGTGGTCGGTGTGCATGTGCAGGTCGACGTGGATCTCCGGTCGGCGGGCGATCCGGCGGCGGACCTCCGGGTTGCCCCGGGGGTCGTGGCGCCGGGCGGCGAGCCGCGCGTAGATCTCCTCGACCTGATCGGCGACCGCGCTCCAGTCACGCACGGCGCCGCGGGCCTTGCGGGCCAGCTCGCGACGCAGCGACTCGCTCGCCAGCAGGCGCTCGATTTGGCCGGCGAGGGTGATCGCGTCGCCGGGCTGGAACAGCAGCCCGAGCTCGCCGTCGCGGGTGAGCTCGTTGTAGAGCGGCAGTTGGGAGCAGACCGGGACCGTCCGCGAGGCAAGGGCCTGGCGGACGGCTCCCGGTGCCGTCCGCGGCCCGCCCGAGGCCACGACCAGCAGGTCGGCGCCGGCGATCAGCGCCTCGGACGAGGCCTGGCGCGGCCCGACCACCCGGACCCGCTCGCGCAGCCGCTGCGAGACCCGGACCTCGTCGGGGTCGGGCGCCCAGATCACCGCCTCCCAGTCGCCGGCCGGCGCCAGGCGGCGAATCGCCCGCAGGAACAGCCGCAGCGCGCCCTTCTCCTCGTCGAGGCAGAACGCAATTCGCGCCGGTCGCTCGCCGGCCGGGGCGGCGGTCGGCCACCAGGGCTCGACCTCGTGATCGGCGCCGGGCTCGACCCGCTCGTAATCGCCGGGGAAGAAGCGCTCGATCAGCTCCTCGGTCGTCTCACAGCTGGTCGTGCGCGCGTCGAGGCGGCCGAGGAAGATCTCGACCAGCGGGCGGGCAACCTGGGTCGACAGCGTCCGCTCGCTGGGCTCGTGGAAGCTGCCGACGTTGAGCGAGCGCGAGTGGCGCAGTGCCGCCGAGGCGAGGCTGGGCGCGAACGGGTCGTGGACGTGGACGAGGTCGAAGTCGAGCCCTCCGAGCAGAGCCTCGAGCGCCTTGCTGACGTCGACGGGCAGCGGCGCGGCACGAGGCCGCGGCCCGCGCGGCAGCGGGATCCCGGTGCCCAGCGCCAGCACCCGGGGCTGCGAGGTCGCGAACAGCGAAGCCGGGCGCCCCTTGGCGGCGGCGATCACCTTGCGCGAATCCCGAACCGCCCGGCGCGATTCCGACGGCGCGGCGATCACCACCCGGTGCCCGCGTCCGGCGAGCTCGGCCGAGACCCGCTCGGCGAACTCGTTGACCTCGTTGCGCGCGCCCCAGGCGTGCGGGGTGACCTGGGCGATCGTCAGGCGCTCGGCTGCGGGCACCGCCGCAGGATAGGGGCGGGACGCCGCGCGTCCGGCCTCAGGCCTCGGCCTTCGCCTCCTCGGCGGCGGCCTCAGCACGCTTGGCGGCGTCCGTGGAGCGCGAGTTCTTGGCGATGAACTCCTCGGTCTGCACTCGCGCCTCGTCGTCGGGGCGCTGGCTGTGCGGCGACTTCATCAGGTAGCTCGACGGGCCGTCGAGCTGGCCCGCGATGCCGTTGTTGAGCGCCAGCTTGATCAGCCGCACGGCGTCGATCACGACCCCGGCGGAGTTCGGCGAGTCCCAGACCTCGAGCTTCAGCTCGGCGGTCAGCGGCACGTCGCCGAAGGCCTTGCCCTCGAGCCTGATGTGCGCCCACTTGCGGTCGGTCAGCCACGGCACGTAGTCCGAGGGGCCGACGTGGACGTCGCGGTCGGGAAGCTCGGTGCCCATCACCGAGGTGACGGCGTTGGTCTTCGAGATCTTCTTCGAGTCGAGCCGCTCGCGCTCGAGCATGTTGAAGAAGTCCATGTTGCCGCCGACGTTGAGCTGCGAGGTGTGCTCGAGCTGGACGCCGCGCTCGTGGAACAGGCGGGCGAGCTGGCGGTGGACGATCGTCGCCCCGACCTGGGACTTGATGTCGTCGCCGATGATCGGCAGGCCGGCCTCGGTGAAGCGCTTGTCCCAGTAGTCCTCGCGGGCGATGAACACCGGCAGGCAGTTGACGAAGCCGACGCCGGCGGCCAGGGCCTGCTCGACGTACCACTTGGTCGCGTCCTCGGAGCCGACCGGCAGGTAGCAGACGAGGACGTCGGCCTTCGACTCCTGGAGGATCTTGACGATGTCGGCGGTCTCGCCGGGCGCCTTGGTGATCTTCTGCTTCAGGTACTTGCCGAGCCCGTCGTGGGTCATCCCGCGCTCGACCTTGATCCCGAGCTCCGGGACATCGGCGAACTTGATCGTGTCGTTCTGCCCCGACCAGATCGCCTCGGAGAGATCCTTGCCGACCTTCTCCGCGTCGATGTCGAAGGCCGCGACGAACTCGATGTCGCGGACGTGATAGCCGCCGAGGTCGACGTGCATCAGGCCCGGGACCTGCTCGTTGGGGTCGGCGTCCTTGTAGTACTGGACGCCCTGGATGAAGCTGTTGGCGCAGTTGCCGACGCCGACGATCGCGACGCGAACCTTGCCGTCGTCGCCGTGGCGTCCGTTCGCGGCGGCGCCGTTGGCGTGGCCGTTGGTCTCACTCATAGGCTTGGGGATCCTCCAGGAAGGCGGGTGAAAGGCGAATTACCCGCGATTCACGGTTTGGTTACAGGTCTTCGGCCTCGAGCGCCTTGAGCTCGCCACGCACGTGCCAGACACGCTGGCCGACGGTGAACGCCGTCAGCCCGGCCATCACGTAGATCGAAGCCGCGAGCAGGTCGACATCCGAGATCAGGTCCCCGGCGCCGAACACGAGGCCGATTGAAAGTAGCACCACCCGGACCGGCCGGGTTGCGATCCCGACCTTGCACTCGACCCCCAGCGCCTCGGCACGCGCGCGGGTGTAGGAGACCATCAGCGAGCCGAGGACGACGAACACGCAGGCGGCGGCGGGCACGGCGTCGCCGGCGTCGGCGAACTGGTAGGCGACCGCGGTCAGCACGAGGCCCTCCTCGATCCGGTCGAGGGTCGAGTCGAGGAAGGCGCCGAACATCGTCCCCTTGCCCGACATCCTCGAATAGCGCCCGTCGAGCGTGTCCATGATCGAGCCGACGATGAAGGCGAGCCCGCCGAGCGCGAACAGGTCGGCGAGGATCAGCCCGGCGGCGGCCAGGTTGAGGATCAGGCCGGTGATCGAGATCGCGTTCGGCGTCAGCCGCGATTCGATCAGCCGGTCGCGCGCGTAGCCGCGCCACTCGGCCGCGGTCCGGGGCTGTGGACGTCCGCCCTCGATGGGCGGACGCTACTTCAGACGGTCGCCTCCTGTGCGCGGTCGGACGGCCACGACCACGCGGCGCGCAGCCGGGCGAGCTGCGTCGCGGCGGCCCCGGCGACCACGGCGACGACGACGCCGGCCGCCGCGTCGAACCAGTAGTGGTTCGCGGTGACCACGATGACGAAGAAGACGACCAGCGGATACAGCGCCCAGGTGATCTGGGCCCAGCGATGGCGCGCGAGGCTGACCGCGGTGCCGGCGACCATCATCGAGAAGGCGATGTGCATGCTCGGCACCGCCGCGTATTTGTTCAGCAACAGGCTCGCGGTCTGGTCGTCCTGGGCGACGCCGGTGAAGGTCGCGATCGTGTCGGTGAAGCCCTCGCTCGGGAACAGCCGCGGCGGCGCGGTCGGGAACAGCGCGTAGCCGACCAGGGCGAGGCCCATCGCGACCATGAACATGTTGCGGACGAAGTAGAAGTGATCGTTGCGGCGCAGGTAGAGCCAGGCGAGGAACCCGGTGGTGATCACGAAGTGGGAGTTCAGGTACATGAAGTTCGAGGCGTCGATCAGCCACTGCGCGTGGTCGATCAGCCACTGCTGGAACCCGGGCTCGAAGAAGGCGCCCATCGACCGCTCGATGTTGATCACGTGGTGGCCGTTGGTGAAGGCCTCGAGGTTGCCCGAGTCGGTCAGCCCGCGGACGACCTGGTAGCCCTGGTAGGCGAGGAAGAAGAGCAGGAACTGAAACCCCGCGTCGAGGATCCCCCTCGGCAGAAGACGATCGATCCTCGAGACGGCGGCGCGCATCGCGCGCGGATTGTAAAGGTGGTGTTATGACAAAGTCGTGGAGGCGCCCCCGCCGGGCGCGGGTACGGGCGATCCGCGACCGGCTGCGCGAGCTCTATGGACGCCCGGTGAACAACCCGCACGGCCACCCGATCGCCGAGCTGGTGCGGACGATCCTCTCCCAGAACACCAACGATCGCAATCGTGACGTCGCCTACGAGCGCCTGCGCGCGGCGCTGCCGACCTGGGTCGAGGTTCGCGACGCCGAGGTCGAGGTGGTCGAGGAGGCGATCCGGCCCGGCGGCCTCGCCCCGTCGAAGGCTCCCCGGATCCAGCAGGTGCTGCGCGAGCTCCCCGTCACCGATGATGAGCCGACCCTCGACTGGCTCGCCGATGCCGACCGCGACGAGGCGATCGCCTTCCTGGTCGAGCTGCCCGGGGTCGGCCGCAAGACCGCCGCCTGCGTGATGATCTTCGCCCTCGGACGGCCCGAGATCCCGGTCGACACCCACGTCTACCGGGTCGGCGGCCGGCTGGGGCTGTTTGAAGAGCGGGCCTCGTTCGAGCGCGCCCACGACGAGATGCTCGCGATCACCGATCCCGGGGACGCCTACGAGCTGCACATCAACCTGATCACCCACGGCCGGCGCGTCTGCCGCCCGCAGCCGCGCTGCGGCGAGTGCGGGCTTCGGCCGATGTGCCCGTGGTACCGGCGCAACGCCGCGGTCACGCGGTAGGTTTCCGCGATGAGCAAACGCCCCTTCATCCTCTTCGGGCTGTTCGCGGCGATCTGCGTGCTGGTGCTGCCATTCATCGCCCTCGGCAAGGAGGGCGACGAGGACTCCGGCACGGTCCAGGTCGAATCCCAGGACCGCGAGGCGCAGGACATCTTCGCCACCAACTGCGGCACCTGCCACACGCTGGCGGCGGCGGGGACCGACGGCGTCGTCGGCCCCAACCTCGATCAGCTGCTGGTCCCGAGCGGGACCAACACCGCGCAGCTGTACGAGGGCAACGCGACCCGGGTGCTGACCGCGGTCACCTGCGGGATCGGCGGCCGGATGCCGAACGGGATCCTCGAGGAGGAGGAGGCCAAGCAGGTTGCCCAGTTCGTCGCCGCCTACGCCGGTCAGATCGGCAAGGGGCCCGTGGTCGACACCGCCGACACCCCCCTGCCTGAGATCGACGGCTGCCCACAGTAACATCTGCTACCTTCTGACTCAGATTTATTGCTGAGTTGAACTGAAGGAGCAAGTGAGCATGGCGAAGACGATCGGAATCGATCTCGGGACGACGAACTCGGCGATGGCGGTGCTCGAGGGCGGCGAGCCGGAGATCATCGAGAACGCCGAGGGCGGGCGCACGACCCCGTCGGTGGTCGCCTTCACCGATGGCGGCGAGCGCCTGGTCGGCACCGTGGCCAAGCGCCAGGCGGTGATGAACCCCGAGAACACGATCTTCTCGATCAAGCGGTTCATGGGCCGCAAGGAGGCCGAGGTCAAGGAGGAGGAGACGATCGTCCCGTACAAGGTCGTCGCGGGTCCGAACGGCGACGTGCGCGTCGACGTGCGCGGCGAGCAGTACTCGCCGCCGGAGATCTCGGCGATGATCCTGCAGAAGCTGAAGGCCGACGCCGAGGCGAAGCTCGGCGATACGGTCGACTCGGCGGTGATCACCGTCCCCGCCTACTTCAACGACGACCAGCGCCAGGCGACCAAGGACGCCGGCAAGATCGCCGGGCTCGAGGTCAAGCGGATCATCAACGAGCCGACCGCCGCCGCGCTCGCCTACGGCCTCGACAAGGAGGAGGCCGATCAGACGATCCTCGTCTTCGACCTCGGCGGCGGGACCTTCGACGTCTCGGTGCTCGAGATCGGCGACGGTGTCTTCGAGGTCAAGTCGACCGCCGGCGACAACCACCTCGGCGGCGACAACTGGGACAAGGCGATCGTCGAGTGGCTGGTGGCCGAGTTCAAGAAGGACCAGGGCGTCGACGTCTCCAACGACAAGCGCTCCCTGCAGCGCCTCTACGAGCAGGCGGAGAAGGCGAAGATCGAGCTCTCGACCACGCAGGAGACGCAGATCAGCGTTCCGTTCATCACCGCGATCAACAACGAGCCCAAGCACCTGGAGATCAAGCTCACGCGGGCGAAGCTCAACGAGCTCACCTCGGACCTGCTCGAGCGGGTCGTCGACCCGGTGAAGCAGGCGCTCGCCGACGCGGGCGGCTCCGGCATCGATCACGTCGTCCTCGTCGGCGGCATGACCCGAATGCCAGCGGTCCAGGACAAGGTCAAGGAGCTGACCGGCAAGGATCCTCACAAGGGCGTCAACCCGGACGAGGTCGTCGCGATCGGCGCCGCGATCCAGGCCGGCGTGCTCTCCGGCGACGTCAAGGACGTGCTGCTGCTCGACGTCACCCCGCTCACCCTCGGGATCGAGACCAAGGGCGGCGTGATGACCAAGCTGATCGAGCGCAACACGACGATCCCGTCGAAGAAGTCGGAGATCTTCTCGACCGCCGACGACAACCAGCCGTCGGTGGAGATCCACGTGCTCCAGGGCGAGCGCGAGATGGCCGGTGGCAACAAGTCGCTGGGCAAGTTCCAGCTCACCGGGATCCCGCCGGCGCCGCGAGGCATGCCGCAGATCGAGGTCACGTTCGACATCGACGCGAACGGCATCCTCAGCGTCGCGGCCAAGGACCTGGGCACCGGCAAGGAGCAGACGATCGAGATCAAGGGCGGCTCCGGTCTGGAGGAGTCCGAGGTCGAGCAGATGATCAAGGACGCCGAGTCGCACGCCGAGGACGACCGTAAGCAGCGCGAGCTCGCCGAGGCGCGCAACGTCGGCGAGAACGCTGCCTATCAGGGCGAGAAGCAGCTCGAGGAGATGGACGAGCAGCTCGACGAGGCGGCGAAGTCGGAGATCAGCGAGGCGATCAAGGGCGTCCGCGAGGTGCTCGAGTCCGACGACGTCGAGCAGATCAAGTCGCGCACCGACGCCCTGCAGAGCGCCTTCCACAAGGTCTCCGAGCAGGTCTACGCGGCCGCGGCCGCGCAGCAGCAGGCGGCCGGCGGCGAGGACGCCGGCTCCACCAACGGCGCCGGCGACGTCGAGGACGAGGTCGTCGACGCGGAGGTCGTCGATGACGACCGAGCCTGAGAAGAACGAGGCGACGGTCGACGAGCAGGCGAGCGAGGTCAGCGAAGATCTGGACGCACTGCTCGCCGACGTCACCCGCGAGCGCGATGAGTACCTCGACCTCGCCCAGCGGGCGAAGGCCGACTTCGAGAACTACCGCAAGCGGACCGCGCGCGAGGCCGCCGACGCCGAGCGACGCGGCAAGCTGGCGCTGGCCCGCGAGCTGATCCCCTCGATCGACAGCCTCGAGCGGGCGCTGGCGACCGCCGAGGCCGGCTCCGAGGTCGCGCGCGGGCTCGAGCTCGTCCACGGCGAGCTGGTCGCCACCCTGAGCCGCGCCGGGGTCGAGGCCTTCGACCCGGCCGGCGAGGCCTTCGACCCGGCCCACAGCGAGGCGATCTCGACCCAGCCGGCCGGGCCCGACGGCGCCCCCGGAACCGTGGTCGAGACGCTCGAGCGCGGTTACCGCAGCGACGGCACCGTCCTGCGCCCGGCCCGGGTCGTGGTCAGCGAGTGAGGCGCTGAGCGATGGCGGGCGACCACTACCAGGTGCTGGGCGTCGGTCGCGGTGCCTCGGCGGAGGAGATCAAGAAGGCCTACCGCAAGCTGGCCCGCGAGTACCACCCCGACCGCAATCCCGACGACCCGAAGGCCGAGGAGCGCTTCAAGGAGGTCCAGGGCGCCTACGACGTGCTCTCGGACCCGCAGAAGCGCGAGGAGTACGACGCCGGCGGGCGCTTCGGCGGCTTCGGCCGGGCTGCCGGCGAGGCAGCGGGCGGCTTCGGCGCCGACTTCGGCGACATCTTCTCGACCCTGTTTCGGCGCGGGGGCGGCGCGCAGCCCCCGACCCGCGGACGCGACTTGGAGACCGAGGTGACGCTCGGCTTCCGCCAGGCGATGGAGGGCACCGAGGTCGCGGTCACGGTTCCCAAGCAATCGACCTGCAAGACCTGCAGCGGCACCGGCGCGAAGCCGGGGACGATGCCGGTCACCTGCCCGCGCTGCGGCGGTCGCGGGATCGACTCCGAGAGCCAGGGGTTCTTCTCGATCTCCCAGCCGTGCCCCCAGTGCGGCGGCGCCGGTCAGGTGATCGAGGATCCCTGCCCGACCTGCGGCGGTTCGGGCCTGACCATGCAGCGCAAGCGCTACCGGGTGCGGATCCCGGCCGGCGTCCGCGACGGCAGCCGGATCCGCGTGCGCGGCAAAGGCGAGGACGGCGCCCGCGGGGCGCCGCCCGGCGACCTGTACGTGGTCACCAGGGTCCAGCCCTCTCCGATCTTTCGCCAGCGCGAGGACGGCAACCTCGAGGTAACCGTCCCGATCACGGTCGCCGAGGCGATCCAGGGGGCGACGATCGAGGTCCCGACGCTGAGCGGGACGAAACGGATCAGGATCCCGCCGGGAACTCAGCACGGGACGGTGCAGCGGCTGCGCGGCGAGGGCCCACCGCGGCCGAACGACCGGGGCCGCGCCGACATCCTCTACCGGCTCGAGGTGCAGATGCCGAGCGAACTAACCAATGAGCAGCGCGTGGCGCTGGAGGAGTTCGCGAAGGCGATCAACGACCACGATCCCCGCGAGCGGCTGCTGCGGGAGGCGTCCGCGACGTCGGCCAAGGTTGGCGGCGACAGGTGAGCCCGAGCCGCCGACAGGACCCCCGCTCGGACGCCGGCGTCGACCGGCGCCGCGGTGTTTTCATGATCTCGGTTGCCGCCGAGCTCGCCGAGATGCACCCGCAGACCCTGCGCATGTACGAGGCCCGCGGCCTGATCACCCCGAAGCGCTCGCCGAAGAACACCCGCCTGTACTCCTACGAGGACGTCGAGCGGCTGCGCCGGATCCAGCAGATGACCGCCGAGGACGGCCTCAACCTCGCCGGGGTCGAGACGGTGCTGACGCTCGAGCGCGAGCTCGAGCGCGCCCGAGCCGAGGTCGCACGGATGCGCGAGCGGGCCGCCGAGCTCGAACGCCAGATGAGCGCCGAGCTGGAGCGCGTGCGGACCACCCTGCGGGCCGAGATCGTCCCCTACGGCCGCTACGAAACGACTTTCGGCCGCGGTCTTGGACCCGGGGGCCACAGCGTCTCGATCCCGATCGAGCGCAAGCGTGCCAAGCGGCGCGGCGATGGCGGCTGAGGAGCGCCTGCTGGCGCTCGGGCTCGCGGCCGGGCGGATCGTGATCGGCGCGGGTCTGTGGCTGGCGCCGCAGCTTGCCTCGGACAAGCTCGGCTTCGGGCGCCTCGACGACCGGGCCCTGGCGCTTGCTCGGCTCGCCGGTACCCGCGACGTCGTCCTCGGCGCCACCCAGCTCGCCGCGATCGACGATCCCGACCGGCTTCGCCGGGCGACCGCGGCGGCCGCCCTCGCCGACGCCGGCGACACGATCGCCTTTGCCCTGGCGCTGGCGAGCGCCGATCGCCCCACCCGCACCGCGGGCCTGCGTGGCCTGCCCGTCGCCGCCGCCGCAACCGCGGCCGGCGGGTGGCTAATATCTAAGTCTAAGTGACTTAGATTCATGCTAGACTCAGGCGCCGATGCAGGCTGACAGATTTACGGTCAAATCCCAGGAGGCGGTTGCCGCCGCCCAGCAGCTGGCGGCACGGCTGCGCAACACCGAGGTGACTCCGGCCCACCTGCTCGTCTCGTTGCTCGAGCAGGAGGACGGCTTCGCGTCGGCCGCGCTGCGCAAGCTATCGGCCGACGTCGCCGCGATCACCGACCGCGCCCACCGGGCGGTCGGTGAACTGCCGACCGCGTCCGAGACCCCCGACGTGCGCCCCGCGCAGAGCTTCATCGCCACCCTGCAGCGCGCCGAGACCGAGATGGCGGCGCGCAACGACGAGTACATCTCGGTCGGCCACCTGCTGCTGGCGCTCGCCGACTCGGCGAGCGGCGTCGCCGACATCCTTCCGGACCGCGAGTCGCTGGTCCGCGCGGTCGACGAGACCCAGGGCCCCAGCCGGGTCACCTCGCCGAACGCCGAGGAGATGGCCGAGGCACTGGAGAAGTTCGGCCGCGACCTGACCGCCGACGCGCGGGCGAACAAGCTCGACCCGGTGATCGGCCGGGACGAGGAGATCCGCAGGGTGATCCAGGTGCTCTCGCGCCGGACCAAGAACAACCCGGTGCTGATCGGCGAGCCCGGGGTCGGCAAGACGGCGATCGTCGAGGGCCTGGCGCAGCGGATCGTCGACGGCGACGTCCCCGAGTCCCTGCGTGATCGCCGGGTGATCGCCCTCGACGTCGGCGCCCTGGTCGCCGGCTCGAAGTACCGCGGCGAGTTCGAGGAGCGGCTGAAGGCGGTGCTCAAGGAGGTCCAGGAGGCCGAGGGCCAGATCATCCTGTTCATCGACGAGCTGCATACGATCGTCGGCGCCGGAGCGACCGAGGGCGCGATGGACGCGGCCAACCTGCTGAAGCCGATGCTTGCCCGCGGCGAGCTGCGCTGCATCGGTGCGACGACGCTCGACGAGTACCGCAAGCACATCGAGAAGGACGCGGCTCTGGAGCGGCGCTTCCAGCCGGTGCTCGTCGGCGAGCCCGACATCAACGACACGATCGCGATCCTGCGCGGGCTCAAGGAGCGCTACGAGCTGCACCACGGTGTCCGGATCACCGACCCGGCGATCGTCGCCGCGGCGACGCTCTCGGAGCGCTACATCGCCGACCGCTTCCTGCCCGACAAGGCGATCGACCTGATCGACGAGGCCGCCTCGCGGCTGAAGATGGAGATCGAGTCCTCGCCGGTCGAGATCGACGAGGTCGACCGCCGCATCCTGCAGCTCGAGATCGAGCGCGAGGCGCTCAAGGGCGAGAAGGACGACGCCTCGAAGGCGCGCCGCGAGGCGATCGAGGCCGAGCTCGCCGAGCTCAAGGAGACCGCCTCCGAGCTGAAAGCCCGCTGGCAGGCCGAGAAGGAGGCGATCGAGGCCCGCAAGACGGCCGTCGCCCAGCTCGACCGCGCCCGCGGCGAGCTCGAGCAGGCGAACCGCGAGAACGACCTCGAGCGCGCGGCGAAGCTGCAGTACTCCGAGATCCCCGAGCTCGAGCAGATCGTCTCCGACCAGGAGGCGCGCTCGCACGAGCTCGACCAGGCCGGCTCGCTGCTGACCGAGGAGGTCACCGAGGAGGACATCGCCGAGGTCGTCGCCCGCTGGACGGGGATCCCGGTCTCGAAGCTGATGGAGGGCGAGGTCGAGAAGCTGATCCAGATGGAGGAGCGCCTCCACGACCGGGTGATCGGGCAGGACGAGGCGGTCGAGGCGGTCGCCAACGCGCTGCGGCGCTCGCGCGCGGGCCTCTCGGACCCGAGCCGGCCGATCGGGAGCTTCCTCTTCCTCGGCCCGACCGGGGTCGGCAAGACGGAGCTTGCCCGGGCGCTGGCCGGCTTCATGTTCGACACCGAGCAGGCGATCGTCCGCGTCGACATGTCCGAGTACATGGAGAAGCACTCGGTCAGCCGGCTGGTCGGCGCGCCGCCCGGGTACGTCGGCTACGAGGAGGGCGGGCAGCTGACCGAGGCGATCCGCAGGCGCCCCTACGCCGTCGTCCTGCTCGACGAGATCGAGAAGGCCCACCCCGACGTCTTCAACGTGCTGCTGCAGATCATGGACGACGGCCGGCTCACCGACGGCCAGGGCCGCACGGTCAACTTCACCAACACGATCCTGATCATGACCTCGAACGTGGGCTCGGACCGGATCACCGGACCAATGGTCGACGAGGGGATCCGCGAGCAGATCGAGGAGGTGCTCGCGAGCACCTTCAAGCCCGAGTTCCTGAACCGGATCGACGACGTGGTCATCTTCCACCGGCTCAGCCGCGAGGACATCGGCCGGATCGTCGACCTCCAGGTCGAGCTGCTCGCCGGCCGCCTGCGCGAGCGCGGGATCGAGGTCGAGCTGACCGACGACGCTCGGACGCTGCTCGGCAACCTCGGCTACGACCCGACCTACGGCGCCCGCCCGCTGAAGCGCGTGATCCAGCGCCAGCTGATCGACAAGCTGGCCCTGAAGCTGCTCGAGGGCGAGTTCGGCGACGGCGACGTGGTTCGCGGTCGACGCCGCCGACGGTGAGCTGGTGTTCGAGAAGGCCGCCACGCGCAGCGAGGAGAAGGCCGCCGCCTGAGCGGGCCCGGCGCGTAAGCTCGCCGCGCAATGCGGATCGGGATCTGCGCCTATTGGTTCAATCGCGGGCAGGGGGTGGTCGCCCGCCAGCTGCGCTCGGCGCTCGACTCGCTCGGGCACGAGACGTTCGTTCTCGCGCGTCCGACGCGCGCCGGGAACATCCGGCCCTCGTTCATCGACCACAGCGGGGTCTGGGACCAGCCCGGGGTCACCGACGCGTCGGCGTACCGGATCGGTGCGGATGAGCTGGTCGCCTGGGGGCGCGAGAACGAGCTCGACCTGGCCCTGTTCGACCAGAACTACGAGCTCGAGGCAATCGCTGCGCTGCGCACCAGCGGCGTCGCCACCGCAGGCCGCTTCGTCTGGGAGCAGTTCTCGGCCGAGCACGTCGAGCCGGCGAAGCGGGCGCTCGACCTCGTCTACTCGATGACCGCCTGCGAGCAGGAGCGCTACGCCGGCATGGGGATCGAGAGCCCGCGGGTCCGCTGGGGCATCCACCCGGAGCTGCTCGCCTACGCGGCGGAGCCGGATGGCGGCCCGCTCACCTACTTCTATCCGGGCGGCTTCCTGAGCAAGCGCAAGCCGGTCGGCGAGGTGCTCAAGGCCTTTCGCCGCTTCGACGACGAGGATGCGCGGCTGATCGTCAAGGGCCAGGTCGAGCGCCAGGTCGCGGAGCTCGAGCGGGGGGTCGAGCGCGACCCCCGGGTACGGGCAATCCTGGAGGACCTGCCGGCCGCCGAGCATCTGACGCTGTTCGCAAGCGCCGACGTCTGCATTGCGCCGGCGCGGTGGGAGGGCCTGGGCCTGCACCTGTACGAGTCGATGGCGCTCGGGCTGCCGGTGATCACCAACGACGCGCCGCCGATGAACGAGGTGATCCGCGATCGCGACAACGGGCTGCTGATCGCCTCACGCCGCCGCGGACGAGCGCGCTCCGGGATCCCGGCCTGCGCCACCAGCCCGCGGCGGCTCGCCGCGGCGATCGCCGGGGCGGCCGAGCCCGGGCGGCTGGACGAGCTGCGCGCCGGGGTCACGCGGGCCCGCCGCCAACTCGCCTGGGAACACACGGTGGCCGACTACGCGGAGCTGGTCGGGCGCTTCGGCTGAGCGTCGAGCAGCCTCACCGGGCGGTCGAGTCGCCGCCTGACCTCGTCGGCCTGGAGGCGCCCGATCCCAGGCCCCGGGACGATCAGCACCTCGCGGGCGGGGAACTCGGCGAGCAGATCGCCGATCGCCTGCACCGGGTCGGCGTCGCCGACTCCGCCGGCGGTCGCAAGGCCGGCCGCGTCCAAGGCGGCAAACGAGGCGGCGAGCGCGCTCGCCGCCCGGCCCCTGGCCTGGCCGAGGTCGGACGCCCAGCGGTCGAGCGGCCCCAGCTGCACGGGGACGAGGACGTGAACCAGCGGTGGCTCGGCACCACCCACGGCACGCGCGCCCTCGCCGGCGATCACGGCGACGCGGTCGACAAGATCCGGGTCGGTGACCGCCTCGCTCGTGACCAGCAGAAGCCGGTACCGGCGATCGACCGAGGCAGCCACCTCGATCGGCTCGTCGAACTGAGCACGGGCGGCGACCACGAGCAGGGCGGCGACCGCGATCGCGCCCAGCGCGAGTCCCAGCGGGGGCCCGGCGACGAAGAAGCCGGCGATGATCGGGATCACCAGCGCGGCGACGATCAGCGGCAGCATCCATGCCCGGATCTGCAGCGGGACGAGCCTGCGCATGTGGCCGGGCTACCCGCTCGGCGGGGAGGCCGCGCCCTGGATCACCGGCCGGACCAGCGGCGGCGCCGCGGGCAGCTTCGCGGGCTCCAGGCCGGAGACGTCGAAGCCCTGGGCGGCGAGCGTCGCCCGGGTGTCGCGGTTGGGGTTGCAGCCGCCGGCAACCCAGCCCCACGGGGTGCGGAGGCGATCCTGCCAGCCGGCGAGCCGCCCTGAGTCCGGGTCGCGGACGTGCTCGAGCAGCAACAGCCGGCCACCGGGCTTCAGCACCCGGGCGATCTCGGCGACCGTGCGCTGGGGATCGTCGACCGTGCACAGGACCAGGGTCGAGACCACGGTGTCGAACGAGGCGTCGGCGAACGGCAGCCGCTCGGCCGGCGTCTCGGCCACCTCGACCGTGAACCCCGGCGGCTCGGCCGCCAGGCGCTCGCGCAGGCGGCGGGCCATGTGCGGGTCGGGCTCGGTCATCACCAGCTCGGTGACAGCAGCCGGGTAGTGGGCCGCGTTGGCGCCGGTCCCGGCGCCCAGTTCGAGCGTCCGCCCGACCGCGCCGGCGAGCAGCCCGGCGCGCATCTCGGCCAGCCCGGCCTTCTCGGCCCGGGCGCTGATCCTGTCGTAGATCGCCGCGAACACGGGGTGTCCGGCCATCCGCCAATGATCCCGCAACTTGCGCGACGGCGCGCAACGTGAAAGAAAGAGGAGTGCGAGCGTTCAGCCCCGTTTCTTCGAGGAGGAGTCAAAGCCGATGCCGACCTACATCATGCTCACCCGCCTGACGCCCGACGGCGTCAAGACGATCAAGGACAACCCTTCCCGCGTGCACGAGGTCAACAAGGAGGTCGAGCAACTCGGGGTCAAGGTCCTGAACCAGTGGGCGACCCTGGGCGACTATGACTTCATCAGCGTCGTCGAGGCGCCTGACGAGAAGGTGATGGCGAAGCTCTCGATCGAGATGGGGTCACGGGGCACGGTGACCAACTCGACCCTGACCGCGATCGACGTGGAGGAGTTCACCTCCGTTCTATGAAGGTCCTCGTCGTCGGAGGCGGCGGTCGCGAACACGCGATCGTCCGCGCGCTCGCTCGCTCGGCCGGTGTCGGTGAGTTGCTCTGCGCGCCCGGTAACGCCGGGATCGCCGCCGACGCGCGCTGCATCGCGGCGGGCGGCGAGGTCGGTGACCTGGTCGCCGCCGCCAAGCGCGAGGCCTGCGACCTGGTGGTCGTCGGCCCCGAGGCGCCGCTGGTCGCCGGCCTGGTCGACGCGCTCGAGGCCGAGGGGATCGCCGCCTTCGGGCCGAGCGCCGAGGCGGCGAAGCTCGAGGGCTCGAAGGTGCACGCGAAGGCGCTGATGGCCGATGCGGGTGTGCCGACGGCGGCCCACTGGGTCCTGACCGACCGCTCGGACGCGCTCGAGCACCTCTCCGGCGCCTCCTATCCGGCGGTGCTGAAGGCCGACGGCCTGGCGGCCGGCAAGGGGGTGATCATCTGCGAGAACGAGGCACAGGCGCGCGAGGCGGTCGAGGCGTTCTTCGTCGAGCGGCGCTTCGGGGCGACCCAGGTGGTGCTGGAGGAGTTCCTCGACGGCGAGGAGTTGTCGCTGCTGGCGCTATGCGACGGGACCAACGTCGTCCCGCTCGCCCCGGCGCAGGACTACAAGCGGATCTTCGACCGCGACCGGGGCCCGAACACCGGCGGCATGGGCAGCTACTCGCCGGTCGGCGGGTTCGATCCGGGCCGGGTGGAGGAGATCGTCGACACCGTCCACCGGCCGATCGTCGAGCTGATGGCGCAGCGCGGGACGCCCTACCACGGCGTCCTCTACGCCGGCCTGATGCTCGCCGGCGACGAGGCGAAGGTGCTCGAGTTCAACTGCCGCTTCGGCGACCCCGAGACCCAGGCCGTGCTGCCGCGGCTGGACGGGGACCTGCTGGAGCTGTTCCGCGCGGCGCGCGAGCCGGGCGGCCTGTCCGGCGTCGAGGTCGAGTTCGCCGACCAGTGGGCGGTGACCGTGGTCCTCGCCTCCGCCGGATACCCGGAGGGCTCGTCGAAGGGCGACGTGATCACCGGCCTCGACCGCGTCCCGGCCGAGGTCGAGGTGACGCACGCGGGCACGGCGCGCAACGAGCGCGGCGAGATCGTCACCGCGGGCGGGCGGGTGCTCAACCTGACCGGGCTCGGGCCGGGGCCCGCGGAGGCGCGCGAGCGCGCCTACGAGGCCGCCGGGATGATTGATTTCTCGGGCAAGCAGATGCGGACCGACATCGCCGCCAGGGCGGCGGCCGCGGTGAGCGGCTAACAGACCCCTTTCGGAAAGGAAGACGACCAGGTGGAGATGCAAGGCGACCCGAATACCGAGACTGACGTCGTGGTCCCGGCCGAGCTCGAGCCGATGCCGGAGGTCGAGGCCGCGTTCGAGGAGATCGAGGTCGACGCCCCCCGGGTCGGGATCATCATGGGCTCGAAGAGCGACAAGGAGAAGATGCAGCCGGCGGGCACCGCGCTGCAGGAGGCCGGGATCCGGTACGAGGTCCGGGTGATGAGCGCCCACCGCGACCCCGAGAAGGTCCGTGAGTACTGCCACGCCGCGCGGATGCGCGGCCTGCGGGTGATCATCGCCGGGGCCGGGATGTCTGCGGCCCTGCCCGGGGTCGCCGCGGCACACACCGACCTGCCGGTGATCGGGGTGCCGATCCTGGGCAAGACGCTCGGTGGGCTGGACGCCCTGCTGAGCGCGGTCCAGATGCCTCCCGGCGTCCCGGTCGCCTGCGTCGCGGTCGACGGCGCCAAGAACGCCGGGCTGCTCGCTGTCCGCATAATCAATTCGTGATCCCGCGCTACACGAGGGAGGAGATCGGAGCCGTCTGGAGCGACGAGCGCCGGATGCGCGGCTGGCTCGAGGTCGAGCTGGCGGCGACCGATGCCTGGGCCGCGCAGGGCACGGTTCCGCCCGAGGCGGCCGCCGCCTGCCGAGAGCGGGCCTCGTTCACCGTCGACGCCGTCAGGGAGCGCGAGCGCGAGACCAACCACGACGTCGCCGCCTTCGTCGACGTGGTCGCGGCCTCGATCGGCGAGGAGGGGCGCTGGATCCACTACGGGCTCACCTCCTCGGACGTGCTCGACACGGCGCTGGCGCTGCAGCTGGTCGAGGCCGGCGCGATCCTGATCAGCGGAGCTACCGCCTACCGCGACACGCTCGTCGCCCGCGCCCGCGAGCACGCCGAGACGCTGTGCGTCGGGCGCACCCACGGCGTCCACGCCGAGCCGACCACCTTCGGGCTGCGGTTGGCCGGGTTCGCGTTCGAGGCCGACCGCAACCTGGCCCGCCTACGCAGTGCGTTCGAGGGGGCGGCGGTCGGCAAGCTCTCCGGAGCGGTCGGAACCTACGCCTCGACCCCGCCGTCGATCGAGGCCGCGGTCATGGAAGAGCTCGGGCTGGCAACCGAGGACATCTCGACCCAGGTCGTCCCCCGCGATCGCCACGCCGAGGTGCTCGAGGCGATCGCTCTCGCCGGCGCCGGGCTGGAGCGCTTCGCCCAGGAGGTCCGCAACCTGCAGCGGACCGAGGTCCGCGAGGTCGAGGAGCCGTTCGCCTCCGGCTCGCAGAAGGGCTCCTCGGCGATGCCCCACAAGCGCAACCCGATCACCGCCGAGCGGGTCTGCGGGCTGGCCCGGGTGCTGCGCGGCTACGCGCAGACGGGGATCGAGAACGTCGCCCTGTGGCACGAGCGCGACATCTCCCACTCGGGCGCCGAGCGGGTGATCCTTCCCGACGCGACGATCCTGCTCGACTACATGCAGCACCTGAGCACGCGGCTGGTCGAGGGGATGACCGTGCACGCCGACCGCATGCGCGCCAACGTCGAGCTCACGCACGGGGCACTGTTCAGCCAGCGGGCGCTGACCGCGCTGATCGAATCGGGGATGAACCGCGACGACGCCTACCGGCTGGTGCAGGAGGCGGCGCAGGGCGCCTGGGACACCGGGACGCCGTTTCGCGACCTGCTGGCCAAGAGCGCTCCGGATCTGGATTTGGACGCGGTCCTCGACTACGACGCCTACCTCGTCCACGTGCCCGAGCTGATCGGGCGCCTTGACAGGATCGGCTAGACGCCGACCCCGGACTAGGCCGCCAGACCGGCGGTCCGGAGCGCGTCGTCGCGGTCGGTGAACACCTGCAGCCGCGCCAGCCGGCCCTCGCGAACGGTCCAGACGAAGGCAAAGGTCTGATCCAGCTCCATGCGGCTGGTCTTGGCGACGCCCGTGCTGCGGGCGACGACCACCACCTGGTCGCCGCCGTCGATGAACTCCTCGGCCTCGATCCGGTAGTCGTCGTAGACCTCGAAGATGTTGCGCAGGGCGGCGCGAACCTCGACCCCCCGGCGCGAGCCCGGCTCCACCGCCTCGGCGTGCTGGTCCCAGGCGAAGTCGGCCGAGTACAGCTCCGATCCGGCCCGGAAGTCCCCGCGGGCCCAACCGTCGTGGATGACTCGGACGAGCTCCACGTTCTCGGCGGACATCGCCCTAGGCCGCGACCGCGGCGCGGACTCGCGGCGAGGCGATCACCCTGGTCCCGCCGGCCGGCGAGAGGGTGACGTTGCGGCGCGTCGGGCGCTCGAGCTCGGCGCTGGCAGGCCGCAGCTCGACCAGCCGCAGGATCGTCTCGATCGCGATCCGCATCTCGAGCTCGGCGAAGGCGGCGCCGATGCAACGGCGGGTGCCGCCGCCGAACGGGATCCAGGAGTAGGTCGCGGGCGCCGAGTCGCCGAGGAAGCGCTCGGGGCGGAACGCGAACGGATCCTCGTAGACGTCCGCCCGCGTGTGGGCGAGGTAGATACCGACCAGGATCACCGTGCCCGCCGCCAGCTCGTAGCCGCCGAGCTCGGTGTCCTCGCGCAGCAGCCGACCGGTGAACGGAACCACCGGGCGCACCCGCAGCGCCTCGTCGACGACCGCGTCCAGATACTCGTGCTCGCCCGCCTCGAGCTCGGCCTCCAGGCGCTCGAGCGTCGCCGGGTGATGCAGCAGGAGGTCGAACGCCCACGCCAGCCCGGTCGCGGTCGTCTCGTGACCGGCGAGCAACAGGGTCATCAGCTGGTCACGAAGCTCGCGGTCGTCCATCTTCGAGCCGTCCTCGAACTCGGCCGTCAGCAGCAGCGAGAGGATGTCGTCGCGCTCGCCGAGATCGGGGTGGCGGCGGTGCTCGGCGATCTCGGCGTAGAGCAGCTCGTCGGTGCGGTCGCGGGCCGCGGTGATCGAGCGCACCGGCGGGATCCGGCGCAGGGTGCGGTTGGCGAACGCGAGCGCGACCGGCGAGGCGCTGGCGCCGAGGATCTCGACCAGGCCGTCGCGCAGCTGCTCGCGACGCTCGGCATCCTCGACGCCGAACACGGCCTGCAGGATCACCTCGAGCGTGATCGCCTGCATGCTCGGGTGAAGGGCGAACTCCGTCTCGGCCGGCCAGCCGGCGACGGTTCGCTCGGTGACCTCGCGGATCACCTGCTCATACGCGCGCATGCGCTCGCCGTGAAACGGCGGCAGCATCAGCTTGCGCCGGCGCAGGTGCTCGTCACCCTCCTGCAGCAGCAGCGACTGGCGGCCGAGGAGCGGCTCGAGGATCAGGTTGCGCCCGGGGGCGATCGTGTTCACCCGGTCGGCCTGGAACAGGCGCTTGACCGACTCGGGCTCGGAGAGGAAGACGACGTCGCCCGGCCCCATCAGCCGCGCGCTGTACGTCTCGCCGAGCCGGCGGCGCCAGGTCTCCAGGAAGGGGATCGGGCGCACCGCGAAGCGGGCCGTCTGGACGGCCTTGGAGAGCGGGACCCTGGGTGGCGACTGAACCATCCGCAGGCCATTGTTAGCATCGCCGCCGTGACCTCCGCGCTGGCCGATCTTCAACTCGTCGCCTCGGGCAAGGTACGCGAGATGTACGCGGACGGCGACGAGATCGTGATGGTCGCCTCCGACCGGATCTCGGCCTACGACGTCGTCCTGCCGACCGCGATCCCCGACAAGGGCAAGGTGCTGACCCAGATGTCGGTGTTCTGGTTCGAGACCACGGGCGAGATCGTCCCCAACCACTACATGTCCCAGGACGTGCCCGCCGAGGCCGAGGGCCGAGGGCTGCGGGTCAAGCGGCTGACCATGTACCCGGTCGAGTGCGTCGCCCGCGGCTACATCACCGGCTCGGGCTGGAAGGAGTACCAGCGCGACGGCTCGGTCTGCGGGATCGAGCTGCCCGCGGGGCTGCGCGAGTCGGACCGCCTGCCGGAACCGATCTTCACGCCGGCGACCAAGGCCGAGATCGGTGACCACGACGAGAACATCGACTTCGACCGGGCGACCGAGATCATCGGCGACCGGGGGCTGATGGAGGAGCTGCGTCGGGTGACGATCGAGCTCTACGAGCACGCCCGCGATCACGCGGCCGAGCGCGGGATCATCATCGCCGACACGAAGTTCGAGTTCGGCTACACGCCCGGGGCCGAGGTCGTGCTCGGCGACGAGGTGCTGACCCCCGACTCGTCGCGCTTCTGGCCGGCCGACGACTACGAGCCCGGCCGCTCGCAGGCTTCGTTCGACAAGCAGTACGTGCGCGACTGGCTCGACCAGTCCGGCTGGGACCACTCGCCGCCCGGCCCCGAGCTGCCCGACGACGTGGTCGCCAACACGCGGGCCAAGTACGTCGAGGCGTTCGAGCGGATCACCGGTCGCTCGCTGTAGCCGGCGCGCGTAGTCTGAGTCGATGAACGTGTTCGTCTGCGGTCTGCGCCGCTCGGGGACGACGATCCTCTACGACGCCCTCGGCGAGGATCCCGGCCTGCGGCGCTTCTACGAGCCGTTGCGCGAGCAGTCGGAGACGATCGGCGGCGGCAGCGGCGCGCACGAGGTCGACGCCTTCGCCGAGACCCGCGAGTTCCGCGACCGCTTTCGCGCGCATAGCCACCCGGAGCTGCAGATCGAGCTGTTCAACTGGGGCGGCCCCCGGGCACCGGAGCTCGAGCTCGACCCCGAGCTTCCCGACCACGTCCGCGAGCTGTTCGGCGAGCTGCTCGCCAGCGCGCCGGACGTGGCGATCAAGGAGACCCGGCTGCACCACAAGCTCCCAGCGGTGGCCGAGCTCGATCGTGACGCGACCGTCGTCCACCTGGTTCGCGACCCGCGCGCGGTGACCGCCTCGATGCTGCTCGGCCGCCGCCGGCGCACCGACATCTACCCAGACGCCGACGCCTTCTTCACCGCCCGAACGGGGCGCCGGCTGTGGTCGAGCCGGCGGATCTCCGAGGAGCTGGTCGCCCGCCGGCCGTCGCTCGAGCTGCCCGCGGACCTGCCCGACTTCCTGCGGCCCCTGATCGTCTGGAGGGCGGCGCTCGAGACCGCCGACGGCGACGGGCGGCGGCTGTTCGGCGACCGCTACCTGCTCGTCCGGTTCGAGGACCTGCGGACCGACCCGGGCCGCGAGCTGGAGCGGATCTACGCGGCGACCGGCCGTCCGCTTCCCGAGCCGGTGGCCACCTGGGCCGCGGCCAACATCCGCCGCGACTCGCAGATCCACCTGGGCGACGACCCGCGCTGGGCGCAGGCGGCGCGGATGGTCGGGATGGAGGACGCGCTGACGCGTGCCGGCTACGCGGAGATCCTCGAGCTCGCGCCCGCCGACGCCCCGCCGCTCGACCTCACCCCGCCCCCGGCCCGTTCCCGCCTGGCGGGGTTCATGGGCCGGGCCCGGCGGCGCCGTGTCTGACGCTAGATTCAGTTAGGTGAAGCGGCGCGTGCTGATCAGGCCGAAGGAGGGGATTCTCGATCCCCAGGGCAAGGCGGTGGAGCGGGCGCTGCCGGCGCTCGGCTTCGACGGGATCTCGGACGTCCGGATCGGCCGCCTGGTCGAGCTCGAGGCCGACTCCGACGCCGACCTGGAGCGCCTCTGCGAGCAGCTGCTCGCCAACCCGCTGATCGAGGACTTCGAGGTCCAATGAGGTTCGGCGTCCTCCAGTTCCCGGGCTCCTGCGACGAGCGCGACGCCGTGCTCGCCTGCGAGCGGGTCGGCGAGGCCGAGCTGGTCTGGCACGGCGATGCGGAGCTGGGCGGGATCGACGCGGTGGTCGTCCCCGGCGGCTTCTCCTACGGCGACTACCTGCGCGCCGGAGCGATCGCGCGCTTCGCCCCGGTGATGGGCGCGGTGCGCGAGTTCGCCGCCGACGGCGGCCCGGTGCTCGGGATCTGCAACGGCTTCCAGGTGCTGTGCGAGGCCGGGCTGCTGCCCGGCGCGCTGCTGCCGAACGAGGGGCTGCGGTTCGTGTGCCGCCAGGTGGAGCTCGAGGTGGTCAGCACCGCCTCGGTGGCGACCTCGGCCTGCGAGCCGGGCGAGCGCCTCTCGATCCCGGTCAAGCACATGAGCGGCCGCTGGTTCGCCCCGCCCGCGATGCTCGCCGAGCTCGAGCGAAACGACCAGATTGCCTTCCGCTACGCGCCCGGCCAGAACCCGAACGGCTCGACCGCCGACGTCGCGGGAGTTCGCAACGAGCGCGGCAACGTGGTCGGGCTGATGCCCCATCCCGAGCACGCCGTCGACCCGCTCTGCGGCTCGGCTGACGGCCTGCGGCTGTTCGAGTCGATCGTCGCCGCCAGGGTCGCTGCGGCAGCGTGAATCCGCTCGCGCGGCGGCGGGGCCAGGGCCCGCCGCCGGCCCCGTTCGTCGTCGGCGTCGGGCGCTCGGGGACCACCCTGCTGCGGCTGATGCTCGACGCTCACCCGCGGCTCGCGATCCCGGCCGAGACCCACTTCGTCCCCGAGCTGATCGAGCGCCAGCGCGAGTGCCGCGCCTCGGGCGAGCTGGCCGAGGCGATCATCGCCTCGCGGACCTGGGGCGACTTCGGCCTCGACCCCGAGTCCTTGCGAGTCGCGGTCCGTGACGCCGGGGCCGAGGACGCCACCGCGGTGCTGCGGATCTTCTATGGCCTCTGCGCCGCGCGCGAGGGCAAGGACCGCTGGGGCGACAAGACCCCCGGGTACGTGAAGCGGATGCGGCCGATCGCCGAGGCGCTCGCCGAGGCTCGCTTCGTCCACCTGATCCGCGACGGGCGCGACGTCGCGCTCTCGCGGCGGGCGCGCGGGATGGGCGCGGCGAAGCCGATCGACGAGGTCGCCGAGCTGTGGAAGCGGCGGATCGAGAACGCGCGCCGGCAGGCGAAGCGGCTGCGCGGGCGCTACCTGGAGCTTCGCTACGAGGACCTGGTCGCCGAGCCGGAGCCGTCGCTGCGGCGGATCTGCGAGCTGGTCGAGCTCGACTTCGACCCGGCGATGCTGAGCTACCACGAGCGCGCCGAGGAGCGGATCGCCGAGCTCGGTGATCTCGGTGACGAGGGCGCCCGGGCCGCGCGCCCCGGCAGCGAGCGCCAGGCGGCGCACGCGCTCGCCGCGACGCCTCCGAGCGCCGCCCGAACCGAGGTCTGGCGCACCGAGATGGGCCCCGGCGAACGGGCCGAGTTCGAGGCGGTGGCGGGCGGGTTACTGGCCGAACTCGGTTACGACCTGCCATCCTGATCGCCCCCAAAAAGAGATCTATGGCTTTCGATTACTCCCTTCGCGTTCTCCGCCACCGCCGCCTGCGCGGCCGCGCCGAGCCCCCCTTCCCCGCCCCGTTCGTGGTCGGAGTCGGGCGCTCGGGCACGACCCTGCTGCGGCTGATGCTCGATTCGCACCCGCAGCTCGCGATCCCGCCGGAGACCCACTTCCTCAACCCCTTGATCCAGGCCTCGGGGCGCCTGCGCTTCAACGCCCGCACCGCGACCCGCGAGATCGTCCACGACGAGCGCCGTCGCTGGAACGACTTCGGGATCACCGAGGAGGATCTGCTCGCCTCGATGCAGGAGGTGGAGCGGTTCAACACCACCGACGCGATGCGCGCCTTCTACCGCGCCTACGCCGCCAAACACGGCAAGCCGCGCTGGGGTGACAAGACGCCGGACTACATCCGCAAGATGAAGAAGCTGCAGAGGACGCTCCCGGAGGCGCGCTTCGTCCATGTGATCCGTGACGGCCGCGACGCCGGCCTGTCGCAGAACTCGCGCATCGTCAAGCGCGGCAAGGACCCGATCCCGGGCCGCGAGATGGCGCGCCGGTGGCGCAAGCGGATCGTCAAGGCACGGCTCGACGCGGAGGACGTCGACCACTACCTCGAGGTCCGCTACGAGGACATGATCACCGACACCGAGGGCGTCCTCAAGCGCGTCTGCGAGCACATCGAGCTCGACTTCGACCCGGCGATGCTGACCTACTACGAGCGCGCCGAGGAGCGGCTGCAGGAGATGGCCGGGGCGCTGCCGGCGAAGAAGGGGCGCCCCGAGCGCGAGGCCGGCGAGCGGATCGCCGCCCACGCGCTGACGACGAAGCCGCCGCAGGCCGACCGGGTGGCGGTCTGGCGCAACGAGATGGACGAGGCCGACAACGCGGAGTTCGAGCAGGCCGCCGGCTACCTGCTCGACGACCTCGGCTACGAGACCGCGACGCCGCAGGAGAACTGGATCCCGCCCGACGAGTGGGCGCGATCGAAGACCCCGGGCGAACGGGCGCGCGGCGAGAGCGGATCCAACCGCTTCGGCGCCAGCGTCGGCGGCTCGGAGGAGTCCTGACGATGCGGCTTCCGTTCCGGCGCGGCGGCGACGCCGCGGATCGCCCGGCCGTCCCGTTTGTGGTCGGCATGAACCGCTCGGGGACGACCCTGCTGCGGATGATGCTCGACGCCCATCCGGACCTGACGATCCCGCCGGAGACCCACTTCGTCCCCGACCTGATCAAGGCGGCGCGTGAGGACGACGCGACCCCCGAGAGCGCGCTCGCGGCGATGAAGTCGGCGCGCGAGTGGGGTGACTTCGGATTCTCCGACGAGGAGATGCTGGCCCGGCTGCGCGAGCTGCCGCAGATCAAGCCCGGGCCCGCCGTGCGCACCTTCTACGACGCCTACACCGAGCAGCAGGGTAAGCCGCGCTGGGGCGAGAAGACGCCGACCTACGTGCAGAAGATGAGGCTGATCCAGCGCGCGATCCCCGAGGCGCGTTTCGTGCACGTGATCCGCGACGGCCGCGACGTCGCCCTCTCGGTCCTCGACCGCACCGTCCGCGAGCTGACCGCCGGCGATATCGCCAAGCGCTGGCAGAAGAAGATCACCAAGGCGCGCGAGGACGCGCCGAAGCTCGACCACTACATCGAGATCCGCTACGAGGACCTGATCCTCGACACCGAGCCGGTCCTGCGCCAGGTCTGCGAGTTCATCGAGCTGCCCTGGGACGACGCCCTGCTGAACTACCACGAGCGCTCCGCCGACCGGCTGAAGGAGATGGCGCGGGCGCTCCCGGCGGAGGGCCGGGCCAAGGAGCTGTCGGTGGAGCGGCGGATGGCGACCCACGAGATGACCACCAAGCCGCCGAGCGCCGACCGGGTGGCGCGCTGGCGGACCCAGATGAGCGCCGAGCAGCGCGAGGGGTTCGAGCTGATCGCGGGCGACCTGCTCGACCAGCTCGGCTATCCGACCGGGGCCGACGCGGCCGAGCGCGCGACCGCGCTGATCGACGCTGCGTAGCCTTTTCCTACCATGCGTGTAGGGATCGTGACCAAGTGGTTTGCGAGCGGCCAGGCGGTCGTCTCGCGATACATCCGCGGGGCGCTCGACGAGCTCGGCCACGAGACCTTCGTGCTCGCCAAGGCCGGCAAGGGGCCGCGCGCCAACCAGGAGCGGGTCGCCGACCCCGTCTGGGACCAGCCCGGCGTCACCGAGGGGTCGCAGGCGGACATCCCGGTGGCCGAGTACGTGTCCTGGGCCGCGGATAACGCGCTCGACGCGGTGCTCTGCGACCAGAACGACCAGTTCGCCGAGATCGCGGCCCTGCGCGCCGCCGGCGTGCGGACGATCGGGCGCTTCGTCTGGGAGAGCTTCGCGCCCGAGGACGCCGTTCCCGCCGGCGACGCCTACGACGTGATCTACTCGTACACCCGCGCCGAGCAGGAGCGCTACCGCACGCTCGGGATCCAGAGCCCGCTGCTGACCTGGGGCTGTCACCCGGAGCTGATCGAGATCGGCGACGGCGTCGAGCGCTCCGCCGACGAGGTCTGGTTCTACGTTCCCGGCAGCTTCATGGGCAAGCGCAAGCCGTTTCCCGAGATCGTCGAGGCGTTCACCCGCGCCCGGGGCGACCATCTGCGTCTGCTGATCCGAGGCCAGGTCGACCGCAAGGCGAACCGCCTGCACAAGGCCGCCGGCGGCGACCCCCGGGTGCGGATCGAGCTCGAGGACCGGCCGACGGACGAGCACCTGCGCCAGTTCGCAAGCTGCCACGTCTGCCTCTCGCCCTCGCGCTGGGAGGGCCTCGGCCTGCCGCTGTACGAGGCGGTGGCCTTCGGGATGCCGACGATCACCAACGACTACCCGCCGATGAACGAGATCGTCATCGACGGCGTCAACGGGATCTGCGTCGACTCGGTCCCATGGGGCGAGGCGGGCTCCGGGATCCCGGCCTTCGACCCCGACTTCGCGCAGCTGACCGCGGCGATCGAGCGGCTCGGCAACGCCGACGAGCGCGAGCCGCTGGCCGCGGGCGCCCGTCGGATCCGGGCCGACGAGCGCGCCTGGCAGCGCACGGTCGACGGGATCTCGAGCCTGCTCTCGAGCTGATGCGCGTCGGCGTGGTCAGCAAGTGGTTCAACCGCGGCCAGCCGGTGGTCGGGCGCCAGCTGCGCTCGGCCCTGGACGAGCTCGGCCACGAGACCTTCGTCCTCGCGCGGCCGAAGAAGGAGCGCGGCCCGCGGCCCGGGGCGCTCGACCGCGACGACGTCTGGGACCAGCCCGGGATCACCGAGAGCGTGGGCTACAACGTGCGCGGGGACGAGTACCTCGCCTGGGTCGAGGCGAACGGGATCGAGGCCGTGTTCTGCGACCAGAACTACCAGTTCGCCGAGCTCGCCGAGCTGCGCCGCCGCGGCGTAGTGCTGATCGGCCGCTTTGTCTGGGAGCACTTCACCGCCGACCACGTCGCCGGGGCGCGAGAGGCCTACGACGTCGTCTACTCGCTCACCCGCGCCGAGCAGGAGCGGTATCGCGGCATGGGGCTGGAAACGCCGTACATCGCCTGGGGCTGCCACCCGGAGCTGATCGAAATCGGAGAGCGCGCGGCGGCAGTGCGCGCTCGGGCGGAAACCGTCGACTTCGTCTTCCCCGGCGGCTTCCTGGGGCACCGCAAGCCGCTGTCGCACGTGCTCAAGGCGTTTCGCCGCACAAGCGACCCTCGCCTGCGCCTGATCGTGAAGACTCAGGTTTCGCGGGAGTTGACGTGGGGCGTCGAACGCGCGATGAAGCGCGATTCGCGGATCGAACTGCGGATCGCAGACCAGCCAACCAGCGAGCACCTGCTCGAGGTGGCCTCATGCGCGGTGACCCTGGCCCCGGCCCGCTGGGAGGGTCTCGGCCTGCCGCTGTACGAGGCGATCGCCTTCGGCCAGCCGGCGATCACCAACGACGCGCCGCCGATGAACGAGGCGATCCACGACGGCGTCAACGGCCTGCTGGTCGGGGGCAGGGCGAACGGGACGGCGAAGTCCGGGATCCCCGCGATCGACCCCAGCGTCGGCGACCTGCGCGCGGCGATCGAGCGGCTGGCCGACGACTCATTGCGGGCCGAGCTGGCCGCCGGGGCGGTGGGTGTCCGCGACGCCGAGCGGCCCTGGGGCGCGACCGTGGAGGGGATCGGCGAATTGTTGGAAACGGCTTCGAACGGGTAGCTTGGAGGGCTTCATGGGGTTCAACGACACGATCGACAGGTACCGGAAGAGGATCGGGATCGCGCGTGCGGGGCGACGCCTGCGCGGGCGCACCCCGGAGCCGCCGCCCGCGCCGTTCGTCTGCGGCGTGACCCGCTCGGGTACCACCCTGCTGCGCCTGATGCTCGACTCGCATCCCGACGTCGCGATCCCCGGTGAGACCCACTGGGTGCCGAAGCTGATCAAGGCGTTCGAGCGCTCTCCCCAGACGGGCGAGGACGCCGCCGCGCTGGCGATCGACCACAAGCGCTGGGGCGACTTCCACCTCGACGGCGACGAGCTGCGCGAGCGGATCACGGCGCTGCATCCGGTCACCGCCGCCGATTCGATCCGGGCCTTCTACATGCTCTACGCCGAGCGCGAGGGCAAGAGCCGCTACGGCGACAAGACACCCGGCTACGTCAAGGAGATGCGCCGGATCCAGCGAGTGCTGCCCGAGGCGCGCTTCGTCCACATCATTCGCGACGGCCGCGACGTCTCGCTCTCGCACCTGCGGATGAACTGGGGCCCGGAGACCTACGAGCAGTCGGCGCGGCTGTGGCGAAACCGGATCCGCAAGGCGCGCCGGATGGCGCCCTCGGTCAACCACTACATCGAGATCCACTTCGAGGATCTGGTCGCCGACACCGAGGGCTCGCTGCGCAAGGTCTGCGAGTTCATCGACCTCGACTTCGACCCGGTGATGCTCGAGTACCACGAGCGGGCCGAGGGCCGCCTGGCCGAGAAGGCGCGCGAGCTGCCGCGCAAGAACCGACCGAACCAGACCGCCGAGGCGCGGATGGAGAGTCATGTGCTGGCCAAGGAGCCGCCGCGCTCGGACCGGATCGGGATGTGGCGCGAGCGGATGACGCCGGAGGAGATCGCCGAGTACGAGTCGGTCGCGGGCGACATGCTGGTCGAGCTCGGCTACGAGCTGGGCAGCGAGGCGGGCGCCGAGCGCGCCGCGGCCAAGGGCGTCGAGGCCCCGGCCACCGCCTGAGCGGCGGCCACGCCCGGGCGGGCCATCGTCAGGTTCGGAAGCGGACGTGCTACGGGACCGCGACGCCGCCGCTTGCCGGCGCGTAGCGGGTCACCGTGAGCCCTGGCGGCAGAGCGGTGAGGTGGACGCGGTCGGACTGGTTGACCTTCTCCGCCAGCAGCGGCTTGGCGCCCGCGAGGACGTTCAGGTAGACGGTCGCCGGGTCGCCGGTCGCCTTGTCGACGACGTCGCGCTGGAAGCGCACCGCGCCGGCCTTCGCGGTCGTGCACGGGTTGGCGAAGCCGCTCGGTCCGAGGGTGCAGTTGAAGCCGTTGGACTCGGTCCCCTGGCCCTTGAGCGGGATCGCGTTCTTGGCGATCCCCGTGCTCTTGGTCGAACTCGGCTGCTCGCCGACGATCACCCGCGAGGAGATGAACGTGTTGAAGCGCAGGGCGCTGATGTTGGTCAAGAACGACGAGTCGAAGGCCAGCACCTCTCCCTTTTGCGGCGCGGCGATCGGCATCGAGTAGACGGTGCGGCGCTTCTCGGAGTCGTCGATCGTCAGCGGCAGCTCGGTGTTGACCAGTGAGGCGGCGGTCGAGGTGGTCGGCGCGGCGACGTCGGCGTGAGCCTGGACCAGGTTCAGGCGGCCCTTGTCCTGCTTCACCGAGCCGTCGGGCTGGTCGGCGCCGAGCACGACGACGTCGCCGCGCTTCGCCTTCTTGTTCGCCGCGCCGACGATCAGGTTGACGTAGCAGGCGCCAGGCTTGCACGGCAGGGCCGAGAGGTCGGTGATCGTCGTCTCCGCGTTTGGGATCGCGATCGTGCAGTGGTGGTTTCGGTTCGGGCGCCGCTGCTTGCAGAGGACCGAGCGGACCGGGGTCAGCGGCAGGAAGCCGGAACCGCCCGCCTCGGGGCTGGGCGAGAGCACGATCCGCGCTGTGATCGTCGGGTTGATGTCGTACGAGCGCCCGACGCAGCGCTTCTCGCCCGCGGTGACGCAGGTGGTCGAGACCTGGACCTCGCCGCTGGCGCGCAGGCGGTCGCCGGCCTCGATCGGGTCGAGCGCCGCCGGGTCGAGCCGGAAGGCGACCCGGTCGCGGGCGCCGGACTGGCGGGCGATCGGCAGCTTGTGGACCTGCTCGCCGTTGTCGCCGGTGGTCGCCAGGACCGGCTGCGGCGGCTTCGGATTGAGGATGCCGGCGCCGGCCGCCGTCGGCAAGGCGACGGCGAGCAGCACGAGGATTGGCGCGACCAGGCGCCTGAGCGTCGGAGCACCCATCTGTGGGATCTCAACACGGGTCGGGCCGCGAGGTAGCGCTGGTCGGCCCGCGTTGAAAGACGATGTGCAACTACGGCGAGTAGCGCCAGACCGTGAGCCCGTTCGGCTGCGCGGCCAGCGAGACCTTGTTCGAGCTCTTGACCCGCTCGGCCAGCAGCGGCTTCGCGCCGGCAATCACGTTCAGCCACAGGATCACGGGTGTCCCCGACTTCTTGTGGACGACGTCGCGCCGGAAGCGGATCGCGCCGGACTTGTGGGTGATGCACGGGTTGGCGTAGCCGCTCGGGCCGAGGGTGCAGTCGAAGCCGTTCGCCTCGGTCGCCTGGCCTTGGAAGCGGATCGAGGTCTTCGCCTTCTTCGTCGGCTTGGTGCGGAACGGGCCCTCGGCCAGGATCACCCGCGAGGTGACGAAGGTGTTGAACGGCAGGGCGCTGATCGCGCTGACGAACTTGACGTCGAAGGCGAGCACCTCGCCGCGCTGCGGCGCGGCGATCGGCATCGCGTAGACGATCCGCCGCTTATCGGAGTCGGCGACGGTCAGCGGCAGCCGGTGATGGAGCAGGGCGGCGTTCGTGAACACGGCCGGTGCCCGGACGTCCTCATGTGCCTGCATCACGGTCAGCCGCCCCTTGTCCTGCTCCAAGGTGCCGTCCGGGCGGTCGCCCCCGAGGACGACGTAGTTGCCGCGTTTGGCGTTCGGGTTGTGCGCGCTGACCAGCAGGTTCACATAGCAACGGTCGGGCTTGCACGGCAGGTCCCGGGCGTCCTCGATCCGGGTGACCGTGTTCGGAATCGTGATCGTGCAGTGGTGGTTTCGGTTCGGCCGGTGCTGCTTGCAGAGCACGCTGCGGCGCTCCGACAGCGCGATCGACGGCGAGCGGGCCTTGTGCCCGCGCGAGAGCACGATCCTCGCCGTCACCCGGGGGCTGAGCGTGTAGCTGCGTCCGATGCACCGCGGCTCCTGGACGATGCAGGTGGTCGAGACCTGGACCTCGGCGCCGGCGCGCAGCCGGTCGCCGGTCTCGATCGTCTCCAGGGAGGAACGGTTCAGCCGCATCGCAACGCGCTCCCCGCCGCCGTGGCCCCGCCTGATCGGCACCCGCTTGATCAGCTCCGACTTGTTGCCGGTCGTCGCCACGACCAGCGACTCGGGCCGCGAGCCCTCGGGCGCCGAGGAGGCGGCGGCGCTCGCGGCGACGGCGACAAGGGGCCCGAGCGCGGCAAGCGCGATCCCCCTTGTCGCGGTCTGTCTGCATCCGTGCACCTTGGCCTCCGACGACGCCGCGACCCGTGCGGTTCGATCGCGTGCAACCCATAGTCTGCCAACTGCGTTGAGCCGACCCGCAAGCAACCCGTCCAAGCACCGCGAGCTCGGGCTCACCGACGCCGAGTTCGAGCTCATCAACGAGAAGCTCGGCCGCGAGCCGAACGATGTCGAGCTGGCGATGTTCAGCCTGCTGTGGTCCGAGCACTGCGCCTACAAGCACTCCCGCAAGCTGCTCCGACGGCTGCCGACCGAGGGACCCCGGGTGCTGATGGGCCCGGGTGAGAACGCCGGTGCGGTCGCCGTCGGCGACGGCTGGGCGGTCGCCTTCAAGGTCGAGTCCCACAACCACCCGAGCGCGGTCGAGCCATTCCAGGGCGCCGCGACCGGGGTCGGCGGGATCCTCCGCGACGTGTTCGCACTCGGCGCTCGGCCGATCGCGGTGCTCGACTCGCTGCGCTTCGGCGAGCTCGAGTCGGAGCGCTCGCGCTACCTGTTCGACCACGTGGTCGCCGGGATCGGCCATTACGGCAACTCGATCGGGGTGCCGACGGTCGGCGGCGAGGTCTACTTCGAGGCGCCCTATGAGCAGAACTGCCTCGTCAACGCGATGTGCGTCGGCATGGCACGCGCCGATCGCATGGTCCGCGCCGCGGCCGCCGGGGTCGGCAACGCGGTCGTCCTGATGGGCGCCTCGACCGGGCGCGACGGGATCGGCGGCGCCTCGGTGCTCGCCTCGGCCGAGCTCGAGGGCGGCGACGACTCGAAGCGGCCCACGGTCCAGATCGGCGACCCGTTCGAGGAGGCGAAGGTGCTCGAATGCTGCCTCGAGCTGCTCGGCGACGGGCTGCTGGTCTCGCTCCAGGACCTCGGCGCCGCGGGACTGACCTCGTCCGCCGGCGAGATGGCGTCGTCGGGCGGCGTCGGGATCGACATCGACGTCGCCCGGGTGCCGCTGCGCGAGGACGACATGGAGCCGTTCGAGATCATGGTCTCCGAGTCGCAGGAGCGGATGCTGGCGGTGGTCGAGCCGGCCAAGGTCGGCGAGGTGCTGGCGCGCTGCGAGAAGTGGGAGACGGGCGCTGCGGTGGTCGGCGAGATCACCGACGGCGGCCTGTTCCGGGTCCTGCGCGCGGGCGACGTGGTCGGCGAGATGCCGGTCGCGGCGCTGGTCGACGACTGCCCGCTCTACGACCTCGAGCCGGCCGAGCCGCAGGGCTGGATCTACCCCAACGAGGACGTGCTCGGCACCCGCGTCGCCCTGCACGCCGGACGCAGCGCCGACCCCGCCGATGCCTCGGCGGTGCTGATCGCGCTGCTGGCCTCGCCGAGCATCGCCTCGAAGCGCTGGGCATTCGAGCAGTACGACTCGATCGTCCTCTCGCACACCGTCCGCCGCCCGGAGAGCGCCGACGCCGCGGTCCTCCACCTGCATGAGGCGGACGCGACGATCGCGGTCTCGATCGATGGCAACGGCCGCCGGGTGGCCTGCGATCCCTACGCGGGCACGGTCGAGGCGGTGCTCGAGTGCGCCCAGAACCTCGCCTGCGTCGGCGCCGAACCCCTCGGGCTGACCAACTGCCTCAACTTCGGTAACCCAGAGAAGCCGGCCGTCGCCTGGCAGCTCGACCGCTCGACCCGGGGGCTCGCCGACGCGTGCGAGCAGCTCGGCGTCCCGGTGGTCGGCGGCAACGTCTCGCTCTACAACGAGACCGAGGACGGCCCGATCTACCCGACCCCGGTGGTCGGCATGGTCGGAGAGCTGCCGGACCCCGAGCGCGCCGGCGGGCTGGCGCCGCTCGCCGGCGAGGTGATCGCCGTCTACGGCCCGTTCTCGCCCTCGCTCGCCGGCTCGGAGCTGGCGAAGCTGCGCGGCGAGCTCGGCCCCGGCCTGCCGTCACTGCCGGTCGCCGACGTGGTCGCCGCGATCGACTCGCTGCGCGAGGCGGTCCGGGCCGGGCGCCTGAGCGCGGCTCACGACATCAGTGATGGCGGCCTCGCCTGCGCGCTGGGCGAGCTGGCGATCGCCGGCCAGGTCGGCCTGGAGGCCGACCTCGACCCGCTGATCGAGGCGCGGGGATGCTCGGGCGAGACGGCGCTGTTCGGCGAGGGCCCGGGCGGGTTCGTCGTCTCGGGCGAGCGAACGGCGCTGGAGGCCCTGGCGGCGACCGGCCTCGACCTGTTCGTGATCGGGACCGCCGGCGGCGACCGGCTCGAGATCTCGGCGGCCGAGGCTGAGCTCTCGGTCGACCTGGCCGACGCCGAACGCGCCTGGCGCTCGCTCGGCGAGCGAGTCGAGGGCGCAGCGCTCGCGTAGCGAACCGGGCCCCGAGCTGACAAGGGGTCATGCGACCTGCGCCGCTACTCGAACGTGATCCTGTGGTGCAACCCGTTCACGGTCCGGATCGCGGTCGCCGAGCTCGCCGAGCTCGGAGTGCCCGTGAAGGTGTGGGATACGGCCGCCAAACCCCCCGGTCTGATGGCCGTTATCGAGGGCGGATCGACTAAAATGGTAGGTGGAAAGGAGGCATCCTTTGAGCGATGGAGACACCAATTCGACTGACCCCGAAGAGGTCGATATGGACGGGGTTATCGCCAGGGCCGAGACCGGCGACTGGGGGATCACCAAGCTCCCGGACATCGGCGACATCACGCTCTCCAACGGCGACGTGATCACTCACGCGGAGCTCGCCGAGTGGGAGCGCGAGGACGATGCCGCAGACGCGGCCGCCGACGGCGGCGGCTGACCTAGTAGCCCAGCTCAGCCTGACCGATCGTGATCGGGACAGGCTGGCCAGTGCCTTCTACTCGGCCAAGGCCGCCGAGTACCGCGCCACCCTCCTGGAGCTGAGCGCGGAGCTCTCCTGAGCCTCCGGCGGACTACGGGAAGTGGATCCGCTTCTCGCAGCCGCTCTGCTTGTCGTGCTTGGAGCTGCCGCCGTTGCAACGGTCCTTCCCGGCCCCGCCGATCACGGTGTCGGGGCCGGTGGCGCCGTTGAGGCGGTCGGCGCCGGGGCCACCGTCCACCAGGTCGACGCCGCTGCCGCCGTTGATGCGGTCGTTGCCCGCGCCGCCGCAGAGGAGATCGTTGCCGTTGAGGCCGCGCAAGACGTCGTTGCCGTCGAGGCCGGCGACCACGTCGACACGGCGGGTACCGACCAGCTTGTCGCTGGCGCTCGAGCCGATCAGGGTCGGGAACCTGCCCTGGCAGAGCGGCGGCTCAACCAGGATCGAGGTCGGGTCGACGAACGGCGCTCCGGAGACCAGTGATCTGGTCGCGCCGGTCGCCGCGTCGGTGCGCAGCACGGCCCCCGTACCGCCCGCCTGGCGATCGGCGATCAGGGCGGAGCCGTCCGGCTCGAGCGCGAGGTCGACGGGCTCGGCGAAGGGCGGGCCGGAGGCGAGAGTCGAGACGGCGCCCGAGGCCGGGTCGATCGCCAGCACCCCGCCACCGCCGGCGCTGACGTCGGTGACCAGGATGCGCCCGGCGGGGTCGATCGCGACCCCCCAGGGGTCCGAGAGCGGGGCGCCCGAAGCGAGCGGCGTCAGCGCCCCGGTCTCGGCGTCGAGCCGCCAGACGGCCCCGTTGGGGGCGCCGTCGAGGCCGTTGACGTCCGTTACCACCAGGCCGTTCTCGCTCTCGCGGGCGATCCCGGCCGGGTCGACCAGCGGCGCTCCCTCGGCCAGGGCCATCTTGGCGCCGTCGGCGACGTTGATCCGGAAGACCACCGCCGCCGGGTCGGCAAACCCGGGGTCGGCGAGGAACAGGCGCCCGCCCGGGCCGAAGGTCATGCCCCAGGGATCGCGCAGTTGGCCGCCGTGGGCAAACTGGGTCGCGGTCCCGGCGGCCAGATCGACGCTGTACAGGGCCTCGCCCTGCGCGTCGGCGACCAGCAGGTTGCCCGCCGGGTCGAAGAGGATGTCCGTCGGATCCTCGAGCGGGGGGCCGGAGAAGAGCATGCTGCGTGTGCCGCTGGCCAGGTCGAGCCTGAAGATCGCCCCGCTGCCGCCGGGCCCGGCATCCTGGTCGGCGACGTAGACGTCGCCCGCCGACGCCGATGCCCCGGCGGGCACCGCAAGCACAGCCAGTATCGCCAGCATCCCTGCCATTCGTCCCCGCAAGATGCGCGAATGATGGCGGACTGCGCGGGTACTGTCGCGCGCGCGGACGTAAGGTCGAGGTATGGCGCTCGCCGTCCTCGTTGCTAGCCTTGACCGGTAGGCGCCCGCCTGCCTCGCCTGACGACTTCTGGGGTATCGAGAACCTCGATGAAGCCAACCGAGCGGCCTCTGTCCGACCGCGATTGCGCCGACGTTCCCGAGCGCGATGGACCCCGTGACGAGTGCGGGGTCTTCGGCCTGTACGCGCCCGGGCGCGAGGTCGCCCGGCTCGCCTACTTCGCGCTCTACGCGCTTCAGCACCGCGGCCAGGAGTCGGCCGGGATCGCGACCTGCGAGGGCGGCCACATCACCACCCTGCGCGACACCGGCCTGGTCTCGCAGGTATTCGACGAGGAGAAGCTGCGCGCGCTTGACGGCGACATGGCGATCGGCCACGTCCGTTACTCGACCACCGGCGGCGGCTCGTGGGAGAACACGCAGCCGGTCTGGCGCGATGACGGGCGCGAGGTCGCGCTCGCCCACAACGGCAACCTGACCAACGCGGTCGAGCTCTACAACGAACTGCGCGAGCGCGGGATCAACTTCCGTGGCACCTCGGACTCGGAGATCATCGCCGCGCTGGTCTCGGTCGAGGAGGCACGGCCGATCGAAAACGCGGTCGCCGCGGTCATGCCGCGCCTGGAGGGCGCCTACTCGACCGTGGTGATGACCAAGCGCGCGGTGGTCGCCTTCCGCGATCCCCACGGGGTGCGGCCGCTGTCGCTGGGCAAGCTCGGCGACCGTTTCTGCGTCGCCTCCGAGAGCTGCGCCTTCGACATCATCGGCGCCGAGCTGATGCGCGAGGTGCAGCCCGGGGAGCTGGTCGCGCTCACCGAGGAAGGGCTCGAGACCCGCCAGATCGTGCCCGCCGACCGCCCCGCCCATTGCGTCTTCGAGCACATCTACTTCTCCCGCCCCGACTCCCGTCTGGAGGGCCGGGTGCTGCAGGAGGTGCGTGGTCGGATGGGCGAGATCCTCGCCCGCGAGGCACCGGCGGACGCCGACCTGGTGATCTCGGTGCCGGACTCGGGCAACGCCGCCGCGAACGGTTACGCGCGGGCCTCCGGGCTGCCCAAGGACGATGGGCTGATCAAGAACCGCTACGTGCAGCGGACCTTCATCCAGCCGGGGCAGGAGCTGCGCAAGCACGGCCTGCGGATGAAGTTCAACCCGCTGCCGGAGATCGTCTCGGGCAAGCGCGTGGTGGTCGTCGACGACTCGATCGTCCGCGGCAACACCACCCGCCAGATCATCGGCATGTTGCGCGACGCCGGCGCCCAGGAGGTGCACCTGCGGATCTCGGCGCCGCCGATCCGCTACCCGTGCCATTACGGGGTCGACATGTCGACCTCCGAGGAGATGATCGCCCACGGGCGCTCGGTCGAGGAGATCGCGGCCGAGATCGGCGCCGACTCGCTCGCCTACCTGTCACTCGACGGCGTCTACGAGGCGGTCGGCACCCCGCGCGAGGTCCATTGCGACGCCTGCTTCACCGGCGATTACCCGCTCGCAGACGGCGGCGAGGCGAACGGCAAGTTCGCGCTCGAGGCGCTGCCGGTCGTTCCCGGGTGAACGAGGCCGAGCTCACCGCGGTTCTCCGCGACCACTTCGGCCATCCGGGCTTTCGCCCGGGCCAGCTGGACGCGGTCGAGGCCGCGGTCGACGGCCGCGACGTGCTCCTGGTGATGCCCACCGGCGCCGGTAAGTCGCTCTGCTACCAGCTGCCCGCGGTCTGCGACCGGCGGCTGGCCGTCGTCGTCTCGCCGCTGGTCTCGCTGATGACCGACCAGGTCGAGAGCCTCGGCGGGCGCGCGGAGCTGATCAACGCCCAGCGCGACGCGGCCGCCAACCGCCGCGCCCTGGAGCGGGCGGCCGCCGGCGAGGTCAGCCTGCTCTACGTGGCGCCGGAGCGGTTCGCGAGCCCGGGCTTCACCGACAGGCTGGCGGAGACGGCGATCGGCCTGTTCGTCGTCGACGAGGCCCATTGCGTGAGCCAGTGGGGGCACGACTTCCGCCCCGACTACTTCCGGCTCGGCGACGTCGCCCGCGAGCTCGGCGCCCGCTCGATCTTCGCCGCCACGGCGACCGCGACGCCGCGGGTCGCAGCCGACGTCGTCCGCCGCCTGGGGCTGCGCGATCCGGTCCGGATCACGACCGGGTTCGACCGGCCCAACCTCTCCTACGACGTGGTCAAGATCGGCTCCGAGCAGGCGAAGCGCGCGGCGACCGTGGCGCTGCTGCGCGAGCCAGGCGCGCTGCCGGCGATCGTCTACGCCGGAACCCGCAAGAAGACCGAGGCGACCGCCGACTGGCTGGAGCGCGAGCTCGGCCATCCGGTGCCCGCCTACCACGCGGGCATGGAACGCGAGCCGCGCGCCGAGGCACAGCGGGCGTTCATGGCCGGCGAGGCGCCGGTGGTGGTCGCGACCAACGCCTTCGGCATGGGAGTCGACAAGGCCGACGTGCGCACGGTCGTCCACGAGGTCGTGCCCTCGTCGCTGGAGGCCTACTACCAGGAGGCCGGCCGCGGCGGGCGCGACGGCCTGCCGTCGCGCTGCGTGCTGCTGGCCGAGAACCGCGACAAGGGCCTGCACGTGTTCTTCATCAACCAGATCGACGACCCGGAGGCGAAGAACCACCGCTGGCGCCAGTACCGCGAGGTGTGGGGGTTCGTCGAGGGCGATGAGTGCCGTCGCAGGGCGATCCTGGCGCACTTCGGCGACCGGGCGGAGGCCGTGGCCACGGGCCGCTGCTGTGACGTCTGCGACGGACCGCTGGCGGTCGCGGCGGAGAAGCCGAAACCGCGTAGCGTCGCGGAGCTCGCCGACGTCGAGGACGCGATTCTCGCCGTGGTCGGCAGCGCCGCGCCGCCGGTCGGGCGGACGAAGACGGTCGAGATCCTGAGGGGCGGACGCAGCAAGGCGTTGCTGAAGTACGCCTACGACGCGCTGCCCGGCTACGGCGAGTTCGCCGAGTGGCGCGCCGATGATCTGCTGGCCGAGGTTGACACGCTGGTCGACGCCGGGCGCCTGCGCTCGACCGGCGGGCGCTACCCCACCCTGAGGGTGGCCGAGGCGGCGTGACCGGCCTGCGCGTCGGGGTCCTCGCTTCGGGGGCCGGCACCAACCTGCAGGCGATCCTCGACCAGGTCCACGGACGCGACGAAATCGAGGTCGTGGCGGTCGGCTCCGACAAGCCGGACGCCGGCGCGCTTCGGCGGGCCGCGGCGGCCGAGATCGAGACGGCGACGTTTCCGGGCTCCGACTACCCCGACCGCGAGGCCCGCGACTTGGCGATCGCCGACTGGCTGCAGGCGCGCGAGGTGGAGTTGACGGTGCTCGCCGGCTACATGCAGCTGCTGTCGGCGGCGTTCATCGGCCGCCTCGCGGGCCGGGTGATCAACGTCCACCCGGCGTTGCTGCCCTCGTTTCCCGGCCTCGACGCGATCGGCCAGGCGCTCGACCACGGGGTCCAGATCACCGGGGTGACGGTCCACTACGTCGACGAGGGGGTCGACTCGGGGCCGATCATCCTGCAGCGGCCGGTGCCGGTGCCGCCGGACCGCGACCGCGAGGCGCTCGAGGCGGCGATCCACGCCACCGAGCACTCGCTGCTGCCGCAGGCGGTCGCGATGATCGCCGCCGGGCGGGTGTCGATCGAGCCGGGCTCGCGGATCGTTCGGATCGACGCCCGGCAGGACGCGGAATAGACTCGAACGGTGAGCATCGAAGCGGCGATCACGCAGGAAGGCGGCTCGCCACCGGGCGGGATCCCGGTCCGCGTCCGTAGGGCGCTGATCTCGGTTTCCGACAAGACCGGCGTGGTCGACTTCGCCCGCGGCCTGCGCGAGCTGGACGTCGAGCTGCTGTCGACCGGCGGCACGGCTGCGGCGATCCGCGAGGCGGGGATCGAGGTCGCCGACGTGGCCGAGTTCACACGCTCGCCCGAGATCCTCGACGGCCGGGTGAAGACGCTGCACCCGCGGCTGCACGCGGCGCTGCTCGCGCGGCGCGACGACTCCGAGCACATGGCGACCCTCGAGGCCGAGGGGATCGAGCCGATCGACCTGGTCTGCGTCAACCTCTATCCGTTCGAGCGCACGGTCGAGACGCCGGGGGTGACCGAGCGCGAGGCGGTCGAGAACATCGACATCGGCGGCCCGACGATGATCCGGGCGGCGGCCAAGAACCACTCCGCGGTCGCGGTCGTGGTCAAGCCCGAGGCCTACGACGCGGTGATCGAGGAGCTGAGCGAGTCGGGCGGCGAGATCTCAACCGAGACGCGACAGTGGCTGGCCAACGAGGCGTTCGCCCACACAGCCGCCTACGACGCGGCGATCTCGCGCTGGTTCGGGATGCGCTACGAGTCGTTCCCCGACCACTGGGTGATGCCGCACGAGAAGTTCATGGAGCTGCCCTACGGCGAGAACCCGCACCAGCGGGCGCGCGCTGTACGTCGAACGCGGGGCGTCGCACGTGCTCTCGGGCATTGCCAAGCAGCACGGTAAGCCGCTCTCGTTCAACAACATCCTCGACCTCGACTCGGCGCGGCGGCTGCTGGACGAGTTCGACCAGCCGGCGTGCGTGATCGTCAAGCACAACAACCCGTGCGGGACGGCGGTCGCCGAGACGGTCAACGAGGCGTATGAGAAGGCGTTCGCGTGCGATCCGGTTTCGGCCTTCGGCGGGGTGCTGGTCTTCAACCGGCCGATCGACCGGGCGCTGGCCGAGCGGCTGCATCAGCAGTTCATCGAGGTGCTGCTCGTGCCGGGCTTCGAGGAGGAGGCGATCGAGGTCCTGAGCCAGAAGGAGGCGATCCGGATCCTCGAGGCGTCCGAGCTCGAGTACGCGCCCCGCGAGCGCGACGTGAAGCGGGTCCGCGGCGGGCTCCTGGTCCAGGAGCCCGACCGGATCACCGAGACGCGCGAGACGATGACGGTCGAGACCCAGGCACAGCCGACCGAGGCGCAGTGGGAAGACCTGATCTTCGCCTGGAAGGTGTGCCGCCACGTGCGCTCGAACGCGATCGTGTTCGCCAAGGAGGGGGCGACGGTCGGGATCGGCGCCGGGCAGATGAGCCGGGTGGACTCGGTGCGGATCGCGGTCGAGAAGGCGGGCGACGCGTTCGGCGAGGCGGCGGGCGAGCGGCTGGCCGGGTCGGCGGTCGCCTCAGACGCCTTCTATCCGTTCCCCGACGGGCCGCTGGCGGCGATCGAGGCCGGCGCGACGGCGCTGATCCAGCCCGGCGGCTCGAAGCGCGACGGCGAGGTGGTCGCCGCCTGCGATCAGGCGGGCGCGGCGATGGTCTTCACCGGACGCCGCCACTTCCGCCATTGAGCGCGACGCTCGACGTGCTCAGGGTCTTCTGCGCCGACGACGGCAGCGGCGGCAACCCGCTCGGCGTGTTCATCGAAGGCGCCCCGATCGCCGAGGATCGGCGCCAGGAAGTCGCCCGCGACCTCGGGTACTCCGAGACGGTGTTCGTCGACGACCTCGGGCGCGCCGAGATGCGGATCTTCACGCCGGAGATGGAGCTGCCGCTGGCCGGCCATCCGCTGGTCGGGACCGCCTGGCTGCTGCGCGAGCGCGGCCACGAGCCGGCGATGCTGCGGCCGCCGGCGGGGGACGTCCCGGTCAGCTTCGAGGGCGGGCTGACGCGGACGTCGGGGCGGCCGGAGTGGTGCCCACCTTGGGAGTTCGTCGAGGTTGCCTCGCCGGACGAGGTCGACGCGCTGACCGGGGCGCCCGACGGCTACGGGATGGTCGTCGTGTGGGCGTGGCTGGACGAGGATCAGGGCCTGATTCGCCAGCGCGTGTTCCCGCCCGAGGCCGGGATCGCGGAGGACGAGGCGACCGGGTCGGCGGCGATGCGCCTGTGCGCGCGGGTGGGCCGGCCGATCGAGATCCGCCAGGGGCGCGGCTCGGTGATCTACGCCCGCCCGGCGGGTGACGGGATGGTCGAGATCAGCGGCCGGGTGGTCGCCGACGAGACGCGCGAGTACGCGCTCGGCTGAGCTCAGCCGTTGTCGGGCTCGATCAGCTGGCCGACGACGAGGAAGCCGAGGAAGAAGAGGACCGAGAGGCCGAGCACCCAACGCCCGTGACGGCTGTCGCGGCTGATCAGCATCACCCCGATGACGACGCCGATGATCGGGAAGAGGAAGGCGAGGATGTAGCCGGCGGCGACCATGCCCTCGCTCGCCGGCGGCTTCGGCGGATCCGCCAGGTAGTCGGTCTGGTGCTCGGTCCACGCGGCGCCGTCCCAATAGCGCATCCCCCCGGGGTTCTCGGGGTCCTGGTACCAGGCGGCGGGCGGCGAGGTGGCGGTCGGCGGGACCGGTTCCGACGGCCGCGAGAGCGCGTCGCTCGGGTAGCGCGGGGCGCGCGGCGCGTCGGGCGGCGGCGCGTCGGTCTCCAGCGGGATCGCCTCGTTGCGCGGCATGCGGCTGTTCGTCCACCGCGACCCGTTCCAGAAGCGCTGCAACGCAGCGTCGTCCGGATCCTCGTACCAGCCCGCCGGCACGGGCTTGCCGGTGCCTTCCATGAGGCTGAGAGTACCTGCGCGAACATGCGCGGAATGCCCCCGGCGAGACTCGAACTCGCAACCTTCAGGGTAAAAACCTGCTGCTCTTAGCCAATTGAGCTACGGGGGCGTCACGGATGATGGCGGATGGCGACCCGGCGTTCGGCCGTCCGCAGTCGATGGCAGTTGGCGCACCGAATCGCGCATGCGCCCAGCTCCTCAACGAGCCTGTCCCAGGCTAGCCCGCACCGGATCGCACGCGAGATCGTGAACCGCTTCTTCCCGAGATGATCGAACTCGAGAACTCGGATGTCGGCCTCGGCACAGTCGCGACATGAACTGGATTCAAGGAGCGCGCGGACCAGGGTGAGGCTCAACGTCGCGGGTCCACACCGAGACTGAGGAAAGGGCAACGCCGAGCTCGTCCGCGATTCGGCGCAGCGACCAACCCCGTCTACGCAGCCGGCGCGCGGCAACACGTTCTCGGGTTTTCGCTCTCATTGCAGCGAACATATGTTCGCATCCACGAAGGACACCACTGCGGAGCCGATCGGCCTTAGAGTGGCCCCATGCGCGTATCCGCCAAAGCCGACTACGCCGTGCGGGCGATGGTCGAGCTGGCGGGGGCCGGGGCGTCGGAGGACCGGCCGGCGAAGGGCGAGGTGCTGGCCGTCGCCCAGTCGATCCCGCTGCGCTTCCTCGAGAACATCCTCGGCGAGCTGCGGGTGCACGGACTCGTCCACAGCAAGCGCGGCTCAGACGGCGGCTACTGGCTCTCGCGCGACCCCGACGACATCACCCTCGCTGAGATCATCCGCGCGGTCGAGGGGCCGCTGGCGACGGTCCGCGGCGAGGCGGCAGACGAGCTCGAGTACCCGGGCGGCTCGAAGCCGCTGCGCGAAGTGTGGCTGGCGCTGCGCGCGAACATCCGCCAAGTGCTCGAGTCGGTCACCCTGGCCGACGTCGTCGCCGGCACCCTGCCGGAGCCGATCGGAACGCTCGCTGAGCATCCGGACGCGAGCCTGCAGCGCGAATCGCCATTCGCTCAGGGCCCCGGAGGCGGCTGAGCCCGGTCGCTCACCGCTCAGGTCGCAACCTTCAGTCCCTCTCAGACACCTCGATCCACACCGCTCGCGCCGCTGCGCAGAGGGCGCCGTCCGCGGTGTACAGCGCGCTGGCGGTGTTGAGTTTGCGTCCCTGGCGGGCGACCGTCCAAGCCTCGACCACATGAGGCCGACCGGCTGCAACCGGCAGCCTCAGATCAGCCGCGAGACGGCCGAGGAGTATGCGGCCGACATCCCCGAAGAGATCCGTGACGATGCCGCTGGGGCAATCCAGCGCGGCCCACACGAACTCGTCGCGCACCATTCCCTGAGCGTCTGCGAGTGAGGGCTCCGGAGTCCAAGGGGCGGCATAGACGGGCTCGCCCTGCACGGGTCCCGGAAAGATCCTCATGCCGTCGCCCGGGTGGCGTCTCGGTCCGCAAACAAAGCACGTCGGATAGGGATGGCGATCGCGCCAGGGGTACGCGGATGCGGCTGATCGCGCAGCGTCCACTGACACGGCGTTCGGGACGTCGATGGCGATCGTCGCCGGGACCGCCTCAGCGATCACGACGCCGTCCCCGCTGACTAGCGATGCCTCCCGCTCTGCCCGTTGGATCGTCAACGGCGTCTCGAGTGGCGGCGGAGCTCGAAGCGTGACCTCGGCCGGACCGTCGATGAATCTCGCGAGAAGCGCGCACGTGTAGCCCCCGTTTGCGCTATCGGGAGGACCTCGAAAGCGCTCGTCGATTACCACCATGGAGGTCAAGGATCGCGCAACCCTTCCATCGGTGCCGCGGCAGGTCAACAGGGTTTGACTCCGCACCATGGAAGAGCAGGCATGACGGGGGAGGAGTGGGCGCTAGCTGCGTCCGTCGTCTTCTCGGGGCTGTGGTCTGGGCTCTTGGGGATGCTGACGCTGGTCATGCACCCGATGCTCGCGGCGATGGACGGCGGGGACTTCGAGCGCTTCTTGCGAGCGTTCCTTCCGGCTGCGAGGAAGGCCTGGTTCAACTATGCCTGCGCGATCGGGATGGCGATCGCGCCAATCGTCGCGCTCGTGACCCTCTGGGACGATCCGAGCTCCGCTCCATTCGTGCTCACCGCGATCGGCCTGGCCTTTGTGATCGTCGGTGTGTACGTGGTCTCGAACGTGTGGAAGGAACCGCACTGCGACGTGATGTTGGCTCTAGGGCGGGGCGGTTTTCTCCCGGATAGCGGGCAAGAGCCGCCCCACTGCGTCGAGAGCGGCGTTGGGCTCAGCCCTCGCGGTCCGTCGCCCGCTCGGTCTCGTCGCCGATCTGGCGCATGGTCGCCCACAGCACCATGCCGACGAACGCGATCATGATCGCGAGCATCAGCGTCGCAACGACGGCCGCCAGGCTCATGACCGCGCCTCGGCACCCGCCCTAGACGAGGGCGAGCTCTTCGGTTCGCGGGCTGGCCCCGTTCTCGTCGAAGCGCGCGCGAACGGGCCGCGGTCACGTAGACGATCTGGCGCTCCATGAGCTCGAGCTCCTCGACCTGCGCGCGGGTCAGCTGGGCGACCAGCGGGCTCTCGTCGGCGAGCGTCATCTCGATCCGCACCTCGAAGCCGAGGTAGACGATCCGGTCGATCATCGCCTCCTCGGAGCTCGAATGCGGCACGTGGGACAGCTGCACGTCGTGCGGGCGCACCAGCGCCTCGCCGATCCGGTTCGCCGTCCCGACGAAGCTCATCACGAACTCGGTCTCGGGATGGTCGTAGAGGTCGGTCGGCTTGCCGGCCTGCTCGACCGCGCCCTCGTTCATGACCACGATCTGCTCGGCGACGTCCATCGCCTCCTCCTGGTCGTGGGTGACGAAGATCGTCGTCACGTGGACCTCGTCGTGCAGGCGCCGCAGCCACTGGCGCAGCTCGGTGCGCACCCGCGCGTCGAGCGCGCCGAACGGCTCGTCGAGCAGCAGCACCTTCGGCTCCACCGCGAGCGCCCGCGCCAGCGCCATCCGCTGGCGCTGGCCACCGGATAGCTGCGACGGATAGCGGTCGATCAGGCCCTCGAGCTGGACCAGCGCCAGCAGCTCGTGGACGCGGTCGTTGATCTCCTTCTTCGGCCGCTTGCGGATGCTGAGGCCGAAGGCGACGTTGTCGCCGACGGTCATGTGCTTGAACGCGGCGTAGTGCTGGAAGCAGAAGCCGACGTTGCGGTCCTGGACGCTGACGTGGGTCATGTCCTCCTCGGAGATCACGACCCGGCCGGAGTCGGGCTCCTCGAGGCCGGCGATCACCCGCAGCAGCGTCGACTTGCCGCTGCCGCTCGGCCCGAGCAGGGCCGTCAGCGATCCGTCCGGGACCTCGATCGAGACGTCATCGAGGGCGACGAAGTCACCGAACCGCTTGACCGCGTTCTCAACCGTGATGCCCATCAGAGTTCCTTTCCGCTTGTCAGGGCCGCGGCGTCGCCAACTGCGATCACCGAGGGTGCTTTGGCGGGCTTGTCGCGCCGCTGGACCAGATTCATCGCCAGCAGGACCATCAGCGCCATCACCGCGAGGACGAGTGATGCCGCGTAGGCGCCGGCGACGTTGAAGTGCTCGTACTGGTTCTCGACCAGCAGGGTCGCGGTCTCGGTCTTGCCCTCGATCTTCCCCGAGACCACCGCGACCGCGCCGAACTCGCCGATCGCGCGGGCGGTCGCGAGCACGACCCCGTAGGTGACGCCCCAGCGGATCGACGGAAGCGTGATCCGCCAGAAGGTCTGCCAGCCGCGGGCCCCGAGGGTCGCGGCCGCCTGCTCCTGGTCGTCGCCGATCTCCTGCAGCACCGGGGTCACCTCGCGGACCACGAACGGCAGCGAGACGAAGATCGTCGCCAGCACCATCCCCGGGACCGAGAAGATCACCCGGATCCCGTGCTCGAGCAGCCAGGGGCCGAACCAGCCGTCGACGCTGCCGTAGACGAGCACCAGCGAGAGCCCGATGACGACCGGCGAGACGGCGAACGGCAGGTCGATGAGCCCGTTCAGGATCGCCTTGCCGCGGAAGTTCTGGCGGACCAGGACCAGCGCGCAGGCGATCCCGAAGATCGTGTTCAGCGGCACCGCGATCGCCGCGATCAGGATCGTCAGATAGAACGCGTGCAGGGCCTCGGGCGTGGTCACCGACTCCCATGCGTGGGCGACGCCGTCCTCGAAGGCCTTGCCGAAAATCAGGATCACCGGGATCAGCAGCAGCGCGAACAGGTAGCCGAGCGCGATCCCGCGCAGGCCGTACTTGGCCAGCTTCGACTTCGCGTTGTGGCCCCTGACCGGGCCCGGCTCGACGGTCGTCGCGTCAGTCGGCATGGCGCAGGCTCCTGCGAGAGAAGACCCCGATCAGGGTCAGGACGACGAGCGCGATCCCCAGCAGGACGACCGATACCGAGGCGGCGGTGACCTCGCGGTCGCTCTGGATCTGGCTGAAGATGAACACCGAGGCGACCTCGGTCTTGAACGGGATGTTGCCCGAGATCAGGACCAGCGAGCCGAACTCGCCGATCGAGCGGGCGAAGGCGAGCGCGATCCCCGAGAGGATCGCCGGGCGCAGGTTCGGAAGGATGATCCGGCGGAAGCTGGTCAGCGGGCCCGCGCCGAGCGAGGCCGCGGCCTCCTCCATGTCCGTGTCGAGCTCGAGCAGCACCGGCTGCACCGAGCGGATCACGAACGGCAGGGTGACGAACAGCAGCGCCATGACGACGCCGATCCGCGTGAACGCGACCCCCGAGAGGCCGAGCACGCCGTTGTCGCCGTAGAGCGCCAGCAGGGTGATCCCGGCGACGATCGTCGGCAGCGCGAACGGGAGGTCGATCAGCGAGTTGATCACCCGCTTGCCGGGGAACTCGTCGCGGACCAGGACCCAGGCGATGATCGTGCCGAAGACCGCGTTGATCGCGACGACGATCGCCGACGCGCCGAGGGTGAGCTTGAGCGCCGCGATCGCCTGCGGCGCGGTGACGTCCTCCCAGAACGACGAAAGCCCGTTCTCGAACGACTTCGAGACCACGGCCGCGAGCGGGATCAGGACGATCAGGCTCAGGTACGCGACCACCAGGCCGCGGGTCAGCCCAGGGCCGCCGAGGCCGAGCCTAAGGCTCGGCCTCGACGGTGCCTTGGCAGTTGCGACGGCCCCTTGACTCACTCCGTCGCAACCCCCAGGTTCTGCTCGATCTCCGCGACCGAACCGTTCTCCGGATCGAAGAAGTCGGTCGAGACCTGCTCCCAGCCACCGAGGTCATCGATGGTGAACAGGTCAGCGGGAATCGGGAACTTGTCCTTGTTCTGGTCGAACACCGACTGGACGACCGGCCGGTAGCCGTTGTCGGCCCACAGCTGCTGCGCCTCGTCGGTGTACTCGTAGTCGACGAACTTCTGCGCGTCGTCGCCGCCGGCCTCGGTGGCCGCGAGCGGCGTCTGGATCAGAATCGTCGAATCGGGGACGACGTAGTCGATGTCCTCGCCGGCGTTCTGAGCCGCGATCGCCTCGTTCTCATAGGCGAGCAGGACGTCGCCCTTGCCGCCGAGGAACGTGCCCAGCGAATCGCGGGCGCTCTCGTCCTGAACGGGGACGTTGGCGAGCAGGTCGGAGAGGTACTGCAGCCCCTCCTCCTCCGACGCGCCCTCGGTGATCACCTTGTTGCCGTAGGCGGCCATCAGGTTCCAGCGCGCGCCGCCCGAGGTGAACGGGTTCGGCGTCAGCACCTCGACGTCGCCGGTGGTCAGGTCGTCCCAGCTCTGGATGTTGTCCGGGTTGCCCTTGCGGACCACGAACACCACCACCGAGTCCTCGACGATGCCCTTGTACTGGCCCGAGTCCCAATCGTCGGCGACCAGGCCGGCGTCGACCAGACGGGTCATGTCGGGCTCGAGCGAGAAGTGGACGACGTCCGCGGGCTGGCCGGCCTCGACCGCGCGCGACTGGTCGCCCGACGAGCCGAACGAGTTCGAGAACTCGACGCCCGAGCCGTCCGAGGTTGCGTTGTAGCCGGGCTCGATGTCGTTGGTGTAGGCCTCTTCGGGAGTCGAGTAGGCGACCAGGTCGATCGAGCCGCCCGAGCCCTCGGAACCGGTGGCGTCAGAGCCGCCACCGCAGGCCGCGAGTCCGCCAGCCAGCGCCGTCGAGAGCGCGAGCGCGAGCGCAAGTCGGACACCGCCGCGGGGCCGCGCGTCCGCCACACGGATACCCGTGGCGTTCGCGGCCCCGCCGCGGCGAACCTTCCTGATGAAGCGAGTCATTTGTGCTTTTCACCTTTCTTGATTGGGTTACTGAAGAATAACTGGCGCGGCAAGATAGCAGGCCTGCGCGAGAATGCGCCGATGCGAGTTACCGCGAAAGCCGAATATGCGGTGCGCGCCGTGATGGAACTCGCCGCGGGCGAAGGCAAGCCCGTGAAGCGCGACACGATCGTCGCCGCGCAGGGCATCCCGGCGAAGTTCCTGGAGAACATCCTCGCCGAGCTCCGCCACGCGGGCCTGGTCGAAAGCCAGCGCGGTTCCGACGGCGGCTACTGGCTGGCGGTCGACCCGAAGGAGATCACGGTCGCCGACGTGATGAGGGCGGTCGAGGGCCCGCTCGCCAGCGTGCGCTCGAGCCGGCCGGAGACGCTCGAATACGAGGGGCTGGCCGAGCCGCTGCAGTACGTCTGGGTCGCGCTGCGCTCGACCATCCGCTCGGTACTCGACGAGGTCACGGTCGCCGACCTGACCAGCGGCAAGTTGCCCAAGCACGTGATCGCACTGACCAAGGAGCCGAAGGCGTGGGTTTCGCAATAGGCAAGGAGGCCGGGTGCTGTTCAGACAGGTGATCCACGAGGACCTCGGCTGCGCCTCGTATCTCGTCGGTGACGTCGGCGCCGGCGTCGCGGCGGTGATCGACCCGCAATGGGACATCGAGCCCTACCTGCACCTCTCGCGCCTGCACGGGGTGCACATCGAGCACGTGCTCGAAACGCACAACCACGCCGATCATGTCTCGGGGCACGGGCGTCTGGCGCGGGCGACCGGGGCGACGATCCACATCAACCGCCTCGCCGAGGCCGAGTACCCGCACGAGGCGTTCGACGACGGCTGGGTCCTGACCCTCGGCGAGGTCGAGGTCGAGGCGGTGCAGACCGCCGGCCATCGCCCTGAGCACACCTCCTTCCTGCTCCGGGACCGCGGCGCGGGCGGCGCGCCGGCCGCGGTGCTGACCGGGGACTCGCTGTTCGTCGGCGACGTCGCCCGCCCCGACCTCGCGGTCGAGCCGACCGAGGGCGCGCGCGAGCTCTACGGCTCGCTGCGCGAGCGCCTGTTCACCCTGCCCGACGAGGTCGAGGTCTGGCCCGGGCACCTCGGTGGCTCGATGTGTGGCAGCTCGGGGGTCGACCATCGCACCTCGTCGACGATCGGCTTCGAGCGCGTTCACAACCACGCAGCGGGTTTCGAGAGCGCCGACGAGTTCATCGCCGACGCGGTCTCGAGTCTCGCCGAGCGGCCCCCCAACGTCGAGCGGGTCGTGGCGCTCAACCGCGGGCCCCTGGTCGAGGAGCTCGCCGGCCCGGTCGGCCTCAGCCCGCGGGCGGTCGCGCTCGCGCTCGCGAACGGTGCCGTGCTCGTCGACGCGCGCACCAACGACCAGTTCGACGAGGCCCACGTCCCCGGAGCGATCAGCGCTTCGGCCTACGACACCGGCTTCGCGACCAAGGTGGCCCAGGTGGTCGACCCAGAGGTGGAGTTGATCGTCGTCGCAGCCTCCGACGGCTACGAGCTCGAGGCAGCGAGCCTGCTGGCCTCGGTCGGGCTGCGTGTGCGTGGCTACCTGGCCGGCGGCATGACCGCCTGGCGATCCGAGGATCGCGAGGTGAGCCGCCTGGAGATGCTCGACCCGGATGGCCTCGCGGAGCGCCTCGAGGGCGACCGCCCGCCGATCGTCCTCGACGTCCGCGACCCGGGCGAGTACCAGGCCTGCCACATCCCCGAATCGCTCAACATCCCCTACGCGAAGCTCCCCGAGCGGCTCGGCGAGCTCCCGGCCGGTCGGCCGGTCGCGGTCGTCTGCAGCGGCGGCAAGCGCAGTGGGCTGGGCGCGTCGATTTTGCAGCGGGCCGGGCTCGGCGAGGTGATCCACGTCGGCCACGGCGGCGTCGCCAGCTGGGCGCGTGGCGGGCGGCCCGTCGAAGCCTCCGGCTGACGCGGGCCGGGAGCCTCAGCCGAGCTCGGGCAGCCCGTCGTCAGTGGTCGACGCCTCGGCGTGCAGACGGCGCGGGATCCTCCCGGCGCGGCGCGCCTCGTAGCCCGCCTCGACCGCCTTGCGCATCGCCGCCGCCATCCGCGCCGGGTCGGCGGCGCGCGAGACAGAGCTCGCCAGCAGCACGCCGTCGCAGCCCAGCTCCATCGCCAGGGCTGCGTCCGAGGCGGTCCCGATCCCGGCGTCACAGATCACCGGCACCGACGCGGCCTCGACGATGATCCGCAGGTTGTAGGGGTTGCGGATCCCGGCGCCGGAGCCGATCGGCGAGCCGAGCGGCATCACCGCCGCGCAGCCGGCCTGCTCCAGGCGCCGCGCCAGGATCGGGTCGTCGTTGGTGTAGGGCAGGACCGTGAAGCCGTCGGCGACCAGGGTCTCGGCCGCGACAAGCAGCTCCGGCGCGTCGGGCAGCAGCGTTCGGTCGTCGCCGATCACCTCGAGCTTCACCCAGTCGGTCTCGAACGCCTCGCGCGCCAGCTGCGCGGTACGGACCGCGTCGCGGGCCGTGTAGCAACCCGCGGTGTTGGGCAGGCAGAAGAGGTCGAGCCGCTCGATCAGCTCGACCAGAGACCCGTGGGCCGACGGATCGACCCGGCGCAGCGCGACGGTGACGATCTCCGTGCCCGAGGCGGCCAAGGCCGCCTCCATCTGCTCGAGCGAGCGGAAGCCGCCGGTGCCGACGATCAGCCGCGAGCGCCACTCGCGCCCACCGAGGGTCCAGAGCTGGGCGGCGGTCTCGGTCTCACCCACCCTGGATCGCCCCCAGGACCTCGACGCTCTGGCCATCGAGCAGCTTCACCGCATCCCATTGGCTGCGGGGCACGACCTCGCCATCCACGGCCACCGCAACCCCGCGGGGCTCACCGCCGGCGCCCGCCCGCTCGACGATCGCGGCGACCGTGGTCGCGGGCTCGAGCTCGAGCCGCTCGCCGTTGAGCTCGATTGTCATCCGACCGCCACCCCGGTGAGCTGAGCCGTGACCCTCTCGGCCGTCAGCGGCGCCAGCAGGATCCCGTTGCGGAAGTGTCCGGTGGCCAGCACCAGGCCCTCGATCGCCCCGGCGCCGATCAATGGCAGATTGTCCGGCGTCGCCGGGCGCAGGCCGGCGACCGCCTCGACCAGCTCCAGCTCGGCGATCTCCGGCAGGGCCCGGTAGCCCTCGCGCAGCAGCTCGTGGACGGCGCCGGCGGTCACCCTCAGGTCGAAGCCCCGCTCCTCGACGGTCGCGCCGAGGACCAGCCGGCCGTCGCCTCGCGGCACGGCGTAGAAGCGCTCCCCGGCGACGATCCGCGAGCAGACCGGGCGCGATCGCGGCCCCGCGAGGGTGAGGATCTGACCCTTCACCGGGCGCACCGGCGGGCGAGCCGGTGCGGGCAGCCACTCCGCCGCCGACCACGAGCCGGCGGCGAGCACGACCGCGTCGGCGCGGCGTTCGGCGCCGTCGGCCGTCCGCACGCCGGCCAGCCGCTCGCCCTCGAACACGCCCTCGGTCACCTCCGCGATCTCGATCGAGCCGCCGGCTCGCTCGAGCGCCGTCTGCAGCGCGGCGAGCAGCGCGCCCGGATCGACCGCCGCCTCATGGGGCGCGTGGACGCCGCCGTGCCCTGCCGGGCCGAGCCCGGGCTCGAGCTCGCGGCAGGCGGCGGGCGAAAGCCATTCGGCCGCCAGCCCATGCTCGATCATCAGCCCGAAGCGGCGGCGCAGCTCGTCGGCCTCGTCGCGATCGAGGGCGACGTGCAGGGCGCCGAGGTCGAGGAAGCCGACGTCTGCTCCGGCGGCCTCCGTGAGCTCGGCGGCGAACGTGGGCCAGGCGCGGTGCGAAGCGAGCGCGAGCTCGAGCAGCCTGTCCTCGCCGAAGCTGACCTCGCTGACCGGAGCCAGCATCCCGGCCGCCACCTTCGAGGCGCCGGCGCCCGGCCGGTCGCGCTCGAGCACCACCACCTCGAGACCGCGCGCCGCAGCCTGCCAGGCGCAGCTGAGCCCGATAACGCCGGCGCCGACCACGATCACGTCGGCGGCTCGATCTGTCTCTGTAGTTGCCACGGGCGCTGCTCCTTGTCCCGGGCGGACGGACCTCCTCCCTGCGCCGGCATTACCCGGATCAGGTTCAGACGGTCGGCGGCCCGTCGCCGCCCTCTCAGCCCTTTTGGTCAGGGCTCCCGTTGCGTTCAAGATACTCCCCGGGAGTGGAGCCGACCAAACAGCGAGCGATCGAGCGGTTCGTGAAGGCGTTCGGCGCGGGCGAGATCGACGCGGCGATGGCGCTGGCGACCGACGACGTCGTCCTCGACCGCAGCGGATCGAAGGGCACCGTTCGCGGCGTGGCCAGGGGTCAGGCCGAGGTCCGCGAGGCCTATCGGGACTTTCGCGACCCGATCGAGGGAATGGGCTGGGAGCTGGAGCGATCACGTCAGGTCGGCTCCGATCTTGTTGCGCTTGGAACCCAGGTCACGATTCGAGGCCGCTCGAGCGGGATCAACGTCGTCGCCCACGGCGGCTGGCTGATCCGCTTCGACGGCGACCTGCTCGCCGAGGGCGTGCTTCACCAGACCTACGAGGAGGCGCTGCTCGAGGCGCGGCGGCGGGCGCTGGCCGCGGCCCGCCTGTACTTCGTCTGCGAGGCGCAGCCGGACGGCGCCGACCCCGGCCGACTGCTGGAGGCGGCGATCGCCGGCGGCGCCGACATAATCCAGTTGCGCGAGAAGGCACCGCGCTGCGCCGAGGAGCTGGTCGCCTTCGCGGAGCCGTTCGCCCGGGCCGCCCGCGACCACGGGGCGCTGTTCTTCCTCAACGACGAGCCGGGGCTGGTCGAGGCCTGCGACGCCGACGGTGTCCACGTCGGCCAGGACGACGAGCCGGTCGCCGCCGCCCGCGTCGCGGCAGGGCCGTCGGCGCTGGTCGGCCTCTCGACCCACTCGCCGGAGCAGTTCGACGCCGCGCTCGCCGCCGACGGCGACGCTCGCCCCGACCAGATCAGTGCCGGGCCGATCTGGGAGACGCCGACCAAGGCCGGCCGGCCGGCCGCCGGTCTGCAGCTGATCGAGCACGCGGCGGCGGCCGGACCGGCGGTCCCGTGGTTTGCGATCGGCGGCATCGACGCCGGCAACGTCGCCGAGGTGGTCTCGGCCGGCGCCCGGCGGATCGTCGTCGTCCGGGCGATCCGCGACGCGGCCGACCCCGAGGCCGCGGCCCGCGAGTTGCGCGCGGCCCTGATCTAGCCTGACGGCATGGCGAGCCGGGAACGCAAGCGCGCCGAGCGGCAAAAGCGCAAGGAGCGCTCGACCGAGCGGCGCGCCGAACTGGCCGCCAAGCGCGAGTCGATGGCCGCCCGCACCGAGGCCAAGAACGAGGTAGCGCGAAGCGAGCTCGAGCCGCTCGCCGAGGGCGAGCGGCCGACCGTGGTCACGATCGCCGCCGTGATCTCGGCCCTGATCGCGATCTCGAGCGTGGTCGGCTGGCTCGCCGGGGTTGAGGTGACCCGGATCGGCTCGGACGGGATCGAGCAGGGGGAGCACACGGCGCCGGTGATCTCGGTGATCGCCGTGGTCGGGCTGATGGGGACGATGGCCTACGGCATGTGGAAGGCGCGCTACTGGGCGGTGCTCGGCTTCCAGGCGCTGTTGGTGATCGTCCTGATCGCCGCCTCGCTCGGCCTGGTCCAGGCGACCTCCTGGCTGCAGGCGCTCGGCACGACCCTGCTGATCGTCGGGGCGGGGACGCTCTTCTACTTCATGATCAAGGCGATGGCCCGGATCCAGATGCCCCAGCGTCCCGGCGCCGAGCCCCCCGGCGGCTGACCGCTGTCCGTCTTATAGAGTCGAACGCATGCCTGATTCGTATGACGTGATCGTGATCGGGGCCGGCCCCGGCGGCTACCACGCCGCGATCCGCGCGGCCCAGCTCGGCAAGAAGACCGCGGTCGTCGAGACCGACAAGCCCGGCGGCCGTTGCCTCAACTACGCCTGCATCCCGGCGAAGACGATGCTGTACACAGCCGAGCTCTTCGACCATGCCCAGAACAGCGCCGACCTCGGGGTGACCGTGAAGGGAGCCTCGCTCGACTGGAAGGCGCTCGGCGAGCGGCGCGCGAGCGTCTCCGAGGGCCTCTCGGGCGGCGTGAAGATGCTCTTCGACAAGAACAAGATCGATCTGATCGCCGGCAGGGGCGCGCTCGACAAGGACGCCAACGTGGTCGTCGACGGGACCACCTACGAGGCGGGGGCGGTGGTCCTGGCGACGGGCTCGGTCGCGCTGGTGATTCCCGGGGTCGAGTTCTCAGAGCGGGTCGTCGACACCTGGGGCGCATGGTCGCTGCCCTCGCTGCCGAAGTCGATCGGGGTGGTCGGGGCCGGCGCCTCCGGGGCCGAGATCGCCTCGGCCTACATCCGCTACGGCGTCGATGTGACCCTGATCGAGATGCTGCCGCAGATCCTGCCCGCCGAGGACAAGGACATCGTCCGGGTCGTCGAGCGGGTGTTCAAGAAGCAGGGGATCAAGGTGCTGACCGGCAACCCGATCACCGACGTCGAGGCCGGCGCGAAGTCGGTCAAGGCGAAGGTCGGTGACGAGGCGATCGAGGTCGAGTACCTGGCGATCGCCGGCGGCCGCGCCCCCGACACCGAGAGCCTCGGCCTGGACGCCGCCGGGGTGAAGACCGGCGACGGCGGCCGGGTCGAGATCGACGAGTTCCAGCGCACCTCGAACCCGAAGGTGTTCGCGATCGGCGACCTGGTCCGCGGGCCGGCGCTCGCCCACAAGGCGCAGGAGGAGGGGATCGTCGCCGCCGAGATGATCGCCGGCACCCCGACCCATCCGGTCGACCCCGGGCTGGTCCCCGGCGCCACCTTCTGCCACCCGCAGGTCGCCAGCGTCGGGCTCACCGAACAGCAGGCCAAGGACGCGGGCAAGGACGTCAAAACCAGCCGCATGAAGCTCGGCGGGGTCGGCGCGGCCGCCGTCTACGACGACCGCGACGGGGTCGTGAAGCTGGTCGTCGACGGCGAGTACGGCGAGATCATCGGCGCCCACGTGGTCGGCAACCGCGCCTGCGACATGATCGCCGAGCTGGTCGACACGATCGCGCTCGAGGGCGGCTACCAGGAGCTGGCGCGGATCATCCACGCCCATCCGACGATCTCCGAGGCGATCCTCGACGCCGCCCGCGCCGTCGACGGCTGGGCGATCCACCAGTAGCGATGGACTACGACGCCCTGCGCGCAGGGATGGCGGCCGCCGTCCCCTTCAACGTCCACCTCGGGCTCGAGATCACCGAGCTGGGGCCCGGCACCGCGACCGTCCGCCTGCGCGACGACGAGCGGCTGCGAAACCACGTCGGCAGCCAGCACGCCGCCGGCCTGTTCGCGGCCGCCGAGGCGGCTTCGGGCGGCGCCTTCGTCGGCACCTTCGCCGAGCAGCTCGCCCAGATCCGACCGCTGGCCTCGAACGCGGAGATCGCGTACACGAAGCTCGCCCAGGGCCCGATCGACGCCCGCGCCGAGCTCGCCGGCGGAGAGCAGCTGCTGGCGGCGCTGGAGGCCGACGGCAAGGTCTCGTTCCCGGTCGAGGTGACGCTCACCGACACCGACGGCCAGACGGTGGCGACCGCGACCGTGCAATGGCACGTGCGCAAGACGGCGTGAGCTCGCCCGCCACCTTCTATTACGACCTCGCCTCCCCCTACGCCTACCTGGCCGCCGAGCGGATCTCGAGCGTGTTCGACGAGGCCGGCGCCGAGCAGCCCGAGTGGCAGCCGATCCTGCTCGGGGCGCTGTTCAAGCGCTTCGACCGCTCGTCGTGGGGCGTGGGGCCGGAGCGCGAGGCGGGGATGGCGGAGTGCGAGCGCCGCGCCCAGGCATACGGCCTGCCCCCGATCCGCTGGCCCAATCCGTGGCCGGGCAACTCGCTGACCGCGATGCGCGCCGCGACCTTCGCCAAGGAGCTCGGCCGCGCGGTCTCGTTCTCGCTCGCAGCCTTCCGCCAGGCGTTCGCCGCCGGGCGGGACCTGACCGAGCCCGACAACGTGTTCATCGCCGCCGCCTCCTCCGAGCTGCACCCGCGCTCGCTGCAGACGGCGATCGCTCGCGACGCGATCAAGCTGCGGCTTCGCGAGGCGACCGATGCGGCGGGCGACCTCGGCGTCACCGGCGTACCCGCGGTGGTCGTCGGCGAGCAGGTCTTCTGGGGCGACGACCGGCTCGAGGAAGCGGCGGCTGCAGCCTCCGGCTAGGAGGACCTCGGCGCGCCCGATGCGCCGCCGAGGCTGGCGCTATATGTTGGAGTCGGTTGGCTGAGAAGACGGTGAAGACGGCGCAGACGGACGGGGCGGGCGCGTCGTCGCGGCCGCTTCCCGATCCCGCCACCTCGCTTGAGCTGCTCGAGACGATGGCGCTGATCCGCCGCTTCGAGGAAGAGGCCGGGCGCCAGTACCAGAAGGCGAAGGCCGGCGGCTTCCTGCATCTGGCGATCGGCGAGGAGGCGACGATCGTCGGCACGACGTCGGCGATGCAGCCCGACGACTACCTGATCGGCACCTACCGCACCCACGGCCACGCGATCGCCCGGGGCACCCGAGCCCAGGCACGTGATGGCGGAGCTGTTCGGCCGCGTCGACGGGACCTCGGGCGGACGCGGCGGGTCGATGCACGTGTTCGACGGCGAGCACCGGTTCATGGGCGGCTACGGGATCGTCGGCGGCAACCTGCCGCTGGCGGCCGGGCTGGCGCTCGCCTCCGACTACAAGGGCGCCGACGAGGTCACCGTCTGCATGTTCGGCGACGGCGCCTCGAACACGGGCAACTTCGGCGAGACGATGAACCTGGCGGCGCTCTGGCGACTGCCGATCGTCTTCATCCTCGAGAACAACCTGTACGGGATGGGGACCTCGGTCGAGCGCCACTCCGCGGTCACCGACTTCTCGAAGAAGGCCGAGGGGCTGGGGGTCCCCGGGGTGCGCGCCGACGGAATGGACGTGTTGGCGATGCGCGAGACCGTCGCCGAGCACATCCGGATCGCGCGCGAGGAGCGCCGGCCGACGATGGTCGAGGCGTTCACCTACCGCTACCGCGGTCACTCGGCGGCCGATCCCGAGGTCTACCGGACCAAGGAGGAGGTCGAGGAGTGGCGCAAGAAGGACCCGATCGAGGTCTTCGCCGAGCGGCTCGAGGCCGAGGGGGTGCTGGCCGAGGGCGCGCGTGACCAGATGCGCGAGCGGATCGAGGCCCGCGTGGTCGAGGCGGTCGAGTTCGCCGACGCCTCGCCCGAGCCGCCGCTCGACACCCTCTACGACCACCTCTACGTTGTTGGCGACCAGGTCCCCGGCTGGTACGCGGTCGACGAGCGCGCGCCCCAGCCATTCGCCGGCGAGCGCGAGCGCGAGGAGCTCTCCGGCGAGGCGAAGCGCCTTGCCGAGGCGGGCGCGGCCTACGGCGGCCAGGCCGCCTCGGCGTCCGGGCGCAAGGAGGGCGAGACGCTCGCCGACCGCGAGGCCGCCGACGCGCTCGAAGACCGCGACGAATTCATCGAAGAGGGCGAAGAGGGCGACACGGAGGGGCCCTGGTAATGGCGGCGCTGAGGATGAGGGAGGCGCTGCGCGACGCGATGGCCGAGGAGATGCGCCGCGACGAGTCCGTCTACGTGATCGGCGAGGACGTGGGCGTCTTCCAGGGCGCGTTCAAGGTCACCGAGGGGCTGCTGGACGAGTTCGGCGAGAAGCGCGTCCGCGACACGCCGATCTCCGAGAACACGATCGTCGGCATGGGGGTCGGCTCGGCGATGGCCGGACTGCGCCCGGTGGTCGAGCTGATGACCGTCAACTTCAGCCTGCTCGCCTTCGACCAGATCATCAACCACGCGGCCGCGATCCCGTACATGTTCAACGGCCAGGCCAGGGTGCCGATGGTCGTCCGGATGCCGGGCGGCGGCGGCCACCAGCTCGGCCCCACCCACTCGCACAGCTTCGAGGCGATCTTCCTGCAGATCCCGGGGCTGCTGGTCGCCTGCCCCTCGACCCCGGCCGATGGCAAGGGTCTGCTGAAGGCCTCGATCCGCGACGACAACCCGGTGATCTTCATCGAGCACGAGACCCTTTACGGCGCCCGCGGCGAGGTTCCCGACGGGGACGACCACGTGCTCAGCTTCGGCGAGGCCGCGATCCGCCGCGAGGGAACCGACGTGACCGTGGTCGGGATCCTGAGGATGGCCCACATCGCCCAGCAGGCGGCGAAGACGCTCGCCTCCGAGCACGGGATCGAGGCCGAGGTGATCGACCCGCGCACCCTGCGACCGCTCGACCTCGACACGATCCTGGAGTCGGTGCGCAAGACGAACCGTCTGGTGATCGTCGAGGAGGGATGGCCGCACGGCGGCGTCGGCGCCAACATCGCGGCGCTGGTCGCCGAGCAGGCGTTCGACCATCTCGACGCGCCGATCCAGCGGGTGACCGGCGCCGACGTGCCGATGCCGTACTCGAAGCGCCTCGAGCAGTCCGCGATCCCGCACGCCGAGAACGTGGTCAGCGCCGTGCTGGCGACCACCGAGGGCGGGATCTGATGGCGACCGACATCGTCATGCCGCGGCTCTCGGACTCGATGGAGGAGGGCACCGTCCTCAAGTGGATGAAGGCGGTCGGCGACGAGGTCGCGCTCGGCGAGGAGCTGGTCGAGATCGAGACCGACAAGGCGAACATGGTGTTCGAGGCGGATGCGGCGGGGACGTTGATTGAGATCGTGGCGGCGGAGGGTGAGACGTTGCCGATCGGCGATGTGATCGCGCGGGTGGGCGAGGCGGCTGAGGCGGCGCCGGCGCCGGTGGCGGCGACGGACGGCCAGGCCAGCCGGAACGGCCTCCCTCCGCCGCGGATGCGCCGCCCGATCAGCCCGCCGGCGCAGCCGCCGCGCCCGAGCCTCACCCGAGCCCGCTCCTCGCTGGCCCGGGACAATGGAGGCGACGGACGGGTCAAGGCGAGTCCGATCGCGCGGAGGATCGCGCGGGAGAAGGGAATCGATCTCTCCTCCCTCCAAGGCTCCGGCCCTGGCGGGCGAATCATCAAGGCGGACGTCGAGAAGGCCCCGGCGGCGTCGGGGGTGGCGCCGACGGACGATCCGCGGCGCAGCCAGGACCGTCCGTCGGGCCCGCACCCGGCGCCGGCCTCACCCTTGAGACGGCGAAGGGAAGCGTCGAGGTCGTCGAGCTGACCAAGCTGCAGCAGACGGTCGGCCGCCGGATGGCCGAGTCAAAGGCGACCGCGCCGCATTTCTACCTGCAGGCGGAGATCGACATGACCGCGGCCTGGGACGCGCGCGCGCGGATCAAGGCGTCGGCGGCCGAGGGCGCCGTGATCCCGTCGTTCAACGACATGGTGGTCAAGGCTTGCGCGCTCGCCCTGCGCGAGTTCCCGCGCGCCAACGGCGCCTACCGGGACGGCAGATGGGAGCTCTACTCGCGCGTCAACGTCGGGATCGCGGTCGCAGCGCAGGACGCGCTCGTCGTGCCGACGGTCTTCGACGCCGATCTCAAGGGCCTGACGCAGATCGCGACCGAGTCGCGGGCGCTGGCCGGCAAGGTCCGAGACGCCACGATCACCCCGCCCGAGCTCTCCGGCGGCACGTTCACGGTCTCGAACCTCGGCATGTACGGGATCTCCAACTTCCACGCGGTCATCAACCAGCCCCAGGCGGCAATCCTCGCGGTCGGCGCGATCACCGAGACGCCGGTGGTCCGATCAGGCCAGGTGACGACCGCCCGGCTGATGGGAGTCACCCTGGCCTGCGATCACCGGATCCTTTACGGCGCCGACGGGGCCGAGTTCCTGGGCCGGGTTCGGAGCCTGCTCGAAGAGCCGCTGGGGTTGGCGCTCTAGGAGGCGGGGATACCCGAGCGGCTGATCGACGTCGCGATCGAGTCGCTGCCCTACGTCGACGAGCACGCGGTCGAGGTTGCCGCAAGCGCCGACCGTGTCTGGGAATCCCTCGCCCACTACGTCGGCGCAACCGGCGCGAAGCGGATCGGTCGCCGGATCGCTGGCGGTCTTCGCTGCGCCCCGGCCGAGCGCAAGGGGACGATGCCGGAGATCGGGGCGACGATCCCCGGCTTCGTCGTCACGCGGTCGGTCGAGCCGGCGGTCCTGGCCCTGGTCGGCCAGCACCGATTTGCCCGCTACGCGCTGATCTTCAAGATCACCGAGCTGGCCTCGGGCCCGACCCGGCTGAGCGCCGAGACCCGAGCCGAGTTCCGCGGCCGGCGCGGACGGATCTACCGCGGGGTGGTGATCGGCAGCCACGGCCACGTCGTGGTGACGAATTCGATCCTGCGCTCGATTCGCAGGCTGGCCGAGTCGTCGGGGCCGCTCAGCAGCTGAGCTTGACGTCAGCGCCGAAGCCGCCGTTGCACGAGTCGCGGCCGGGGCCGCCGCGCAGGGTGTCGGGGCGCAGGCCGCCGAACAGCGAGTCGCGGCCGACCCCGCCGCCAACGTCGTCCTGGTCGTCACCGCCGCGAACCACGTCGTCGCCGGACTTGGCGCGCACTACGTCGTAGCCCGCCCGCCCGCGGATCAGGTCGTTGCCCGAGCCGCCGCAGATCAGATCGTTGCCGCCGAGCCCGTCGATCGCGTCGTCGCCGCCGAGCGCCGCGATCACGTCCCGGTGGTCGGTGCCAACCAGGATGTCGTTCGCGTCGCTGCCGTAGATCGTCGCGTTCGTGCCCTCGCAATCGGGCGGCTCGGGCGGCGGGGCGATCGTCGTCGTCTGCGAGGCCGAGTTGTCGCCCGGCTTCGGATCCGGCAGGCCCGACTGAACCGAGGCGGCGTTGACCAGGCTGCCGCTCTTCTTCGAGACCGAGACCGCGATCTCGATCGTCCAGTCTCCATCGACCGCCAGTGGGTCGAGCTTGCAGACCACCTTGTGCGGGTTCGGGTTGCAGCTGCCGTCGCTGGGGTTCGCCGAGACGACCGTGGTGCCGCCGGGCGTGTTGTCGGTCATCGCCACGTCGGGCGCCGGGTCGGGGCCCTTGCTGTGAACGGTGATCACGTAGGTGAGCGTGCCGCCGGTCTGGACCGGGTCGGGGCTGTCGGTGTTGGTCAGGGTCAGGTCGGCCGCCGGATCGGCCGCCCGCGCCGGGCCGACGACGACCATCACGACGACGGTCGCGGCGAGCGCCGAGACCAACAATCCCCCGCGGGTTCCCAGACCACGCATTCGTCGTTTCCAAACACTGCGAACCGGCCGAAGGTGCGGGGATTGAAACGTCAGCGATCGGGAATACAATTCGCGTAGCGATTCGCACGAGCCGATCAGCTGAGTGCGGTCCAGACATAGGGAGCGAGGGTGGAACCCCGAGCACCCGTCGTCCAGTAGGCGCCGCGGAGGAGATCCCGAAGCGGCGAAGGCCAGGCCGGTAACGAGGAGATCCCGAGGGATCGGCCAGACACGAAGGGCGGAGAGATGAAGCCAGTCGATGGCGCTGTCGCGAGCGAGCGCGCACGCGATCAGCTCGGTGATCGCCGAGCCGACCCCGACCACTTGACAAGCCCCGACCAGTTGACGAGGGAGGACCGCGCGAACCTGCTGCGGTTCATGGTCATGATGCGGGCAGCCGAGGAGCGCGGCATCACCCTCTACCGGCAGGGCAAGGTGCCAGGAAGCTTCTACGACGGCTGCGGGCAGGAGGCGATCTCGGTCGGCTCCTCCTACGTGCTCGGCCCGCGCGACCGGATGTGCATCCTGCACCGCGACCTTGGCGCGCACTTCGTCCGCGGCGTCACCCCCGACCGTTACCTCGCCAACTACATGGGCCGCAGCGGTGGCGTCACCCGCGGCAGAGACGGCAACATGCATTTCGGCGACCCGGAGCTGGGCTGCGTCGGGATGGTCTCGATGCTGCCCGACATGGCCCTGGTCGCGAGCGGGATGGCGCTCGCCTTCAAGCTCCGCGGCGAGCCACGGGTGGCGATGACCTACTTCGGCGAGGGCTCGACCGCCAACGGCCAGTGGCACGAGGCGATGAACTTCGCCGGCATCCACCAGCTGCCGGTCGTCTTCGTGCTCGAAAACAACGGCTTCGCCTACTCGACTCCGAACGAACTCGAGTTCGCAGTCGACCCGGTCGAGCGCGCAGCGGCCTACGGGTTCCCGGGCGTGCTCGTCGACGGCAACGACGTCGAGGCCGTGTTCGAGGCCTCGCGGGTCGCCGCCGAGCGCGCCCGCGCGGGCGGCGGCCCGACATTGATCGAGTGCCGGACGATGCGCATGCACGGCCACGGAGCCCACGACGACATGAGCTACGTGCCCGAGGCGCTGCGCGAGGAGTGGGCGCAGCGCGACCCGATCGACCTCTACGCCCAGGCCTTGGTCGGCGAGCACGGATTTGACGCCGACGAGGTCGAATCGATCCGGGCCGAGGTCAGGGCCTACGTCGACGAGTGCGCGCAGGTCGCGCTCGCTTCGCCGATGCCCGACGCGGCGGACGCGACGGCCGGTGTGTTCGCCGATCAGCTGACCACGCTCGGCGACGGCCGCGCTCCGTGGTCCCGGTGGGCCGAGGCGACCGTCGACCGGAGGGCCGCCTGATGGCCGTCGCGGAGATGACCTATCTGGAGGCGATCTCCGACGGACTGCGCGAGGAGATGCGCCGCGACCCGACCGTGTTCTGCATGGGCGAGGACATCGGCGCCTTCGGTGGCGCCTTCAAGGTCACCGACGGCTTCGTCAGCGAGTTCGGGGCCGAGCGGGTGCTCGACACGCCGCTGGCCGAGAACGCGATCATCGGCACCGCGGTCGGCGCCGCGGTCGAGGGGCTGAGGCCGGTCTGCGAGATGCAGTTCGCCGACTTCATCGCCTGCGGCTTCGACCAACTGGTCAACGTCGCCGCCAAGCTCCACTACCGCCAGGGGGTCGCGGCGCCGATCGTCGTCCGGCTGCCGTCCGGCGGCGGGTTCTCGGGAGGGCCGTTTCACTCCCAGAACCCCGAGGCGTGGTTCCTGCAGGCGCCGGGGCTGAAGGTGGTGGCGCCCGCGACGGCCGCCGATGCCAAGGGGCTGCTGGCGGCGGCTATCCGCGACCCGAACCCGGTCTGCTACCTCGAGCACAAGGGCCTGTACCGCTACGTCCGCGGCGAGGTGCCGGAGGGCGACTACGCGGTCGAGCTCGGCAGGGCGGCGGTCGCCCGCGAGGGCGAGGAGATCACCGTGATCGCCTACGGCTCGGCCGTCCACCTGGCGCTCGAGGCCGCCGAGGCGCTCGACGAGTCGATCGAGGTGATCGACCTGCGCACCCTGTGTCCGCTCGACACCGAGGCGGTGCTCGCCAGCGCGCGCAAGACCGGAAAGGTGCTTGTCGCCCACGAGGCGACTCAATCGTGCGGGGTGGGAGCGGAGGTCGCCGCGCTGGTGGCGGCCGAGGCGTTCGAGGACCTCGACGCCCCGGTGCGCAGGCTGACCGCGCCCGACGTGCCGATCCCGTTCAGCCCACCGCTGGAGCAGGCCGTCCTGCCGCAGCTCGACGACATGAAGGAGGCCTGCCGTGAGCTCCTCGCCTATTGAGACGCTGGTCGAGGTCGCGATGCCGAAGATGGGCATCAGCGTGTCCGAGGGCACGATCGTCGAGTGGCGAAAGCGCCCCGGCGACTGGGTCGAGGCCGATGAGACGATCGCCGACGTGACCACCGACAAGGTCGACGTCGAGATCCCCTCGCCGGCGACCGGCCGCGTCGCGCGGCTGCTGATCGAGGCCGGCGAGAGCGTCGAGGTCGGCGCCACGATCGCGGAGATCGACACCGCCGCCCGCCCGGGCGAGGCCCATCCCGAGGAGGACGGAGCCGCCGCGCTCCAGGACGGCGCCAGCACGGGGGAGGTCGACCGCTCGAGCTTCGTCTCGCCGGTCGTCCGCCGGATCGCCGACAAGCACGGGATCGACCTCGACCGCGTCGAGGGAACTGGGATCGGCGGCCGGGTCCGCAAGAAGGACGTGCTCGCCCACGTCGCCAACGGCGAGCAGCGGAAGGTCCTGCACACGGAGTCGCCGTACAAGCCCGATGACCTCGAGCCCGAGCGCGAGGGCGTCGACGAGCGGCGCGAACCGATGTCGACGATGCGCCGGGCGATCGCCCGGCACATGGTCGACAGCCGCCGGACGGCGGCGCACTGCACGACGATCGTCGAGGTCGACATGTCAAGGGTCGCCGCACGGCGCGCCGAGCTGAAGGATTCGATGGCCCGCAAGGGCGTGCCGCTCACCTACCTCGCGTTCGTCGCCGTGGCGACGGTCGAGGCGCTCGAGCGCCACCCGGTCCTCAACGCGTCGGTCGACGGAGACGATCTCGTCTACCACGACGATGTCAACCTCGGGATCGCCGTGGCGCTCGACGACGGGTTGATCGTGCCGGTGATCCCGCAGGCGCAGCGGCTCAGCCTGGAGGGAATGGCGGCGGCGATCGCCGACCTCGCCGAACGGGCGCGGTCGAAGCGCCTGGAGCCCGACGACGTCCATGGCGGCACCTTCACGATCACCAACCCGGGTCAGTTCGGCGCCGTGCTGGCGACGCCGATCATCAACCAGCCGCAGGTGGCGATCCTCGACCTCGAGGCGATCGTCAAGCGGCCGGTCGTGGTCGAGGGCCCCGACGGCGACTCGATCGCGATCAGGCCGATCACCTACCTGCCGATGTCGTGGGACCACCGCGCGCTCGACGGCGCGGAGGCGGCCAAGTTCCTGGGCCGAGTCAAGGCCCGGCTCGAGGGCTGGGAGATCGAGTGATGGCGATCGCGGTTCCCGCACAAACCAACGGCTCCGCGCCCAGGGTGGGGCAGATCGCCCCGGTGGCGCTCGATCACGAGCAGCTCGTGGTCAGGCGCGGCGAGCGCTCCGGCGTCTACTGCGTGGTCGCGATCCACTCGACCGCCCTCGGCCCGGCGCTGGGCGGACTGCGCATCTGGCACTACGCGGACGCGGGCGACGCGCTTCGCGATGCGATGCGCCTCGGCGCCGGGATGACCCTGAAGGCGGCTGCCGCCGGGCTGGCGCTCGGCGGCGGCAAGGGTGTCATCTGCGCGCCCCCCGAAGGGCTGAAGGGCGAGCGTCGCCGCGCGGCGCTGCTCGACTTCGGGGACCTGGTCGAGTCGCTCGGCGGGCGCTACGTCACCGCCGAGGACGTCGGCACCAGCCCGGACGACCTGGTCGCGGTGCGCGAGCGCACCGCCCACGTCACCGGGCTGCCGCCCGACCGCGGCGGCTCGGGCGACCCGAGCCCGTTCACGGCGATCGGCGTCGAAGCGTCGATCCGCGCTTGCCTGCGCGATCGCCACGGCGACGGGGCGCTGTCCGGCCGCACCGTCTGCGTGGTCGGGCTCGGCCACGTCGGCGCCGGGCTCGCGCGCCGGCTGGCGGACGCCGGGTGCGAGCTGGTCGCCTCCGACATCGACCCTGCCAAGCGGGCGCTGGCGGAGGCCCTGGGGGCCAGCTGGCGCGAGCCCGAGACGGCGATACTGACGGGCTGCGAGGTGCTCGCGCCGTGCGCGCTCGGCGGCGCGATCCACGACCTCAACGTCGGCGCGCTCAACTGCGAAATCGTCTGTGGCGCGGCCAACAACCAGCTCGCCGACGACTCGCTCGCGGAGGCGCTGGCGGCGCGCGGGATCCTTTATGCGCCCGACTTCATTGCCAACGCCGGCGGCCTGATCCATGTGTTCATGGAGATCGAGGGCTACTCGGAGGAGCGCGCGGTCGCGCTCGCCGAGAGCATCGAGGGGACGCTGGCGCGGGTCCTCGACGCCGCCGCGCGGCTCGGCATCACGCCCCTGGAGGCGGCTCGCGAGCTCGCCGACGAGCGGCTGCTCGCGGCTCTGCGAAACTGAGCCCGATGGAGCGCCTGCAGGTCGTCCGGCTGGGGCTCGTCCCCTACGGGGAGGCGACGGCGATCCAGCGCCGGCTCGAGGCCGCGCGGCTCGAGGGCCGAATCGGCGACGTGGTGCTGATGCTCGAGCACCCGCCCGTCTACACGAAGGGCCGCCGCTCGACCGCCGCCGAGCTGCCGATGGGCGAGGACTGGTATCGGATGCAGGGGATCGAGGTGGTCGAGGCCGATCGCGGCGGCCAGGTCACCTACCACGGGCCCGGCCAGCTGGTCGCCTACCCGATCCTCAGCCTGCGCGATCTGGCGCGGCCGGACGACGTTCACGCCTACGTGCGCGCGCTCGAGGGGGCGATGATCGCTGCGCTCGCCGACCATCGGGTCGAGTCGCGCATAATCGACGGGCTCACCGGCGTCTGGGTCGGCGCCGACCCGCCGCCCGCGGGCGAGGCGCGCAAGATCGGCTCGATCGGGATCCACGTTCGTCGCGGGATCACCACCCACGGGCTGGCGGTCAACGTCGCCAACGACCTGCAGCCGTTCGAGTGGGTGGTCCCGTGCGGGATCGAGGCTTGCCGGATGACCTCGCTGACCCGCGAGCTGGGCAGCGAGCAGTCGGTGGCGGAGTTCGCGACCTCGCTGGCGACGCGGCTGGGCGAGGCCTATGCCCGCGAGCCGGTCGAGACCGCGGCCGACGATGTCTTCGGGTCACTAAGTTTGGTTGCGCGATGAGCGACGCACAACAGCTGCGGGTCCACGTCACCCGCTCGCGCGCCCACCCGGGCGGCGCGATCGAGATCGAGGGCCGGCCGTTTCGCGAGCGCAAGCCGCCGTGGCTGAAGGTGCCCGCGCCCGGCGGCGCCACCTACCGCGAGCTGAAGCGCTCGATCGAGGCCGACAACCTGCACACCGTCTGCGAGGAGGCCAATTGCCCCAACGTCGGCGAGTGCTGGGAGCGCGGCACGGCAACGTTCATGATCGGTGGCGACGTCTGCACCCGCCGCTGCGGGTTCTGCAACGTGCAGACCGGCGTCCCGACCTGGAACGACCCGCTCGAGCCGCTGCGGGTCGCGACCCAGGTGAAGAAGATGGGTTTGCGCCACGCCGTCGTCACCTCGGTCGACCGCGACGATCTGCCCGACTACGGTGCCTCGGCGTTCGTCGGCGTGATCCGCTCGATCCGGATGCTGGCTCCGGATTGCAAGGTCGAGGTGCTGACGCCCGATTTCCGCGGCCAGGAGATGCCGCTGGCGAAGGTGGTCCACGAGCGCCCCGACGTCTTCAACCACAACGTCGAGACCGTTCCGCGCCTTTATCCCCGGGCGCGGCGCGGGTCGGACTTCCTGCGCTCCTGCCGGGTGCTTCGGCTGGCCAAGGAGATGGGCGGCGACCGCGTGGTCACCAAGTCGGGGCTGATGGTCGGGCTGGGCGAGGAATACGACGAGATGATCGACACCTTCCGCGTCCTGCGCGAGCACCAGGTCCAGATCCTCACCGTCGGCCAGTACCTGCGCCCGACCGAGCAGCACCTGCCGGTGATCCGCTACTGGCACCCGGACGAGTTCGACCGCCTCCGCGACGCCGCCTACGAGCTCGGTTTCGACTCGGTCGCCTCGGGCCCGCTGGTGCGCAGCTCATACCACGCCGACGAGTCGGCGCGCGAAGTGGCCGAGCGCTCCGCCGCGTAGCGCCGCTTGAACGTGAACGCGTGCGGGGTCGGGCCGTTGGCCTGCAGGTGCTCGAGTCGCTCTCGCGCCTCCTCGACCGTGGGCACATGGCCGCGGGGGATCCACCACAGGCACATGTGCGACTCGGCGAGCTTGGTCATCCACTCGCGGCGCCGGCGCATCACCTCCAGGTGATGGCCGTCGTAGACGAAGTTCCAGAGCGCCTCGACCGACTCCCAGACCGACATGTTGATGATTAGCCGGTCGTCGTCGAAGGCGCGGATCGAGGTCGCGTCGCCGCTCTCGTCCTCGAGGCGCCAGACGAATCCGACAGCCGAGTCGGCGAGCGCGTTGACCGGCTCCAGGTTGGAGACGAACTCGGCCAGCGCCGGAGAGTCGAGCGGCTCGCGGGGCAGGGCGATGTTGACCTGGGCGATCCACTCGTTTGCGCTCACGGCGCAATCGTAGGTGCCGCGGTCGCGAACTAGGCTTGCTCGGCCCTGCTGCCCCTGAAGGACAACCTCCAGCTGCCCGGGATCCCGGTCGTCACGGTCTCCCTGATCGCGCTTGCCCTGGTGCTCGGGGTGGTCGACTGGGATCCGGACCTGAGCGACACCTGGTGGCCGCTGGCGGCGGTCGCCTCGCTGTTCATCAGCCCGGGGGCGATCGGGCTGCTGGTCAACCTGCTGTTCCTGTGGCTGTTCTCGACCAGCCTGGAGAGTCGCCTCGGGCCGGCGCGCTACCTGGCGCTGTTCGTCGCCGGCGGGATCGCCGCGGCCGCCGGACAGGAGCTGTTCGAACCGTCGACCAGCGTCCCCTCGGTCGGCCTCGCCGGATCGATCGCGGCGCTGATCGGCGCCTACGCGGTGCTCATGCCGCGCGGCAGGATCCTCTGCTGGGTGCTGATCCCGTTCTTCGTCACCTTCACCGAGACCCCGGCCCTGCTGCTGGCCGTCGTCTGGTTCGGCCTGCAGGCTCTGTCGGCGTTCGGCCAGCCACCCGCCGCCGCCCTGGTCGCCGGCCTGCTGCTTGGCGCCGCCGCGGTTCGACCACTCGCCCACGGCCGCCCGCAGGCCGTCGAGGTCTCGCAACCGGTGTACTAGGCCGCGTGGATCCCGACCTCCGGACCGCCTTGCTCACGGGGGCGATCATCTTCGTCGGCCTGTTCGCGGCGATGACGATCTCGGTGATCGCCGAGAACGGCCTCGACGTGCTCTCCGTCTCGGCGGTGGTGATCGTGATCCTGCTGGGGCTGCCGCTGATCGGCGCGCTGCGCAACCCGCCGCGGCGTTAAGGACCCGCGGACTCGTCGAAGCGCTCGAGGCCGTCATCCGGGATCCGCTCCCAGGCCGCGGCGTAGGCGACGAAGCCGCGCTTGCTCGGCCGCACCCCCGGGTCGCCGTCGAAGGCGCTCATCCGGATCGCCATCCGGGCGTGGTCGTCGGGATCGCGGCTGAACAGCTGAGCGCCGCACTCGCGGCAGAAGGCCTTCTCCCAACCGCCGTCGGCGTGGCGCCAGATCTTGACCAGCTCGGCGCCGTCGAGCAGCTCGAACCCGGCGCCGTCCACCTGCGCCTGCGCCGACGCCGCCGTGCCGGTCCTGCGCTGACAGCGGGTGCAGTGGCAGTAGGTGGCTCCGAGGGGCGGCGCGGCGATCCGGAAGCGCACGCCACCGCACAGGCAACGCCCGCTGAGCGAGGGGTCGGTCATCTCGCCGAGGCTATACGTGCCAGGATCAACGCGCCTTGGCACGGAAGCCCAACATCCTGCTGCTGATCACCGACCAGCAACGCCGCCCGCGGCATTGGCCGGAGGATGCCCGGCTGGCTGCGGGAGCTGACTCCCAACGACGCCGAGCTGGCGCGGACCGGGCTCAGCTTCACGAACGGCTTCTGCAACACGGCGATGTGCTCGCCGAGCCGAGCGACGCTGTTCACCGGCCGCTATCCGGCCGAGCACGGGGTGCGCCTGACCCTGACCGCGGCGGACCTGCGGCCCGACCCCCGCAACACGCCGGCGGTACTGGGCGAGATGGCCGGGATCCTGCGCAGCGCCGCCGTTCCGCCAAAGCGGGTGCTGGCCCAGTTCGGCCGCGGCCTGTTGCGCCTCGACCAGAGCCGTGGCGGCGAGGCCGAGCTCGACCCGAAGACGCCGAACCTGCCCCGGATCCTCGCCGGCGCGGGCTACACGGTCGCCTACAAGGGCAAGTGGCACCTGACCCACCCCAGCGGCGCGTCCAGCGGCGAGGGCCTGCTCGGCGGATGGACCGCGGCCGACGGGGAACGGATCGAACGCGACTACGGCTTCGCCGACTGGGAGGCACCGGACGCGGGCGAGAACGCGAAGGCGGCGAACTTCGGCGGCGGCAACGCCGGCGAGGGCGAGGGCTGGGACGAGGTCTACATCCGCCAGGTGGAGCGCTGGCTGGCACGCGAGTCGCTGCCGGAGCCGTTCTGTCTGGTCGTCTCGCTGGTCAACCCCCACGACGTGCTCGGCTACCCGGCCCAGTACGAGGACGGCGGCTACACGGCCGAGCGAGTTCCGCGAGCTCGGGGTCGAGCTCCCGCCGACCGTCGACGAGGACCTGCGCGGAAAGCCCGGCGTCCACTCGCTGATGAAGATGGGGATGGCCGCGTACCTCGGGCCGCTCAGCAGTCGCGAGGCGCAGCTCGACTACGTCAACTTCTACGCCTACCTGCACCGGGTGATCGACGAGAAGATCGGCCGCCTGCTGGCGGCGCTCGGCGACGCCGGCGATCCCGAGTCGCTGCGCTCGCGGACGATGATCGTCCGCACCGCCGACCACGGTGAGATGGGGCTCTCGCACGGCGGTCTGCGCCAGAAGGCGTTCAACGCCTACGAGGAGACGATCAACATCCCGATCGTGGTCTCGAACCCGGTCCTGTTCGAGGAGCCTGCCGAAAGCGACGCGCTCGCCTCGCTCGTCGACCTGCTGCCGACGCTGGCGACGATCGGAGGGGCCGACGCATCGACCGCCGGCCTGCGCGGGCGCGACCTGGCGCCGGTGATCGCCCGCCACGCCAACCCCGGCCGCGAGGCCGTCGCCCGAGCTCCCGTCGACCTGAGCGTGCTCGCGGACCACCCCCGGCCAGCCGACTCGGTCCAGGAGGCGATCCACTTCACCTACGACGACCACCAGGCCGGCACGGCGACGCGTCGAGGCGCCCGGCCAGCCGAACCGGGTGCGGGCGGTCCGCACCGCGGATCGCAAGTACGCGCAGTACGTCGACCCGGAGGGCAAGGCGGCGACCGAGCACGAGATGTACGACCTCGAGCGCGACCCCGACGAGGTCACCAATCTGGTCGGCCTGCGCGACGGCGCTGCCCGCGTCCGCGGTGACGTCGCGGTGCTCGCCGAGCTCAAGGAGCAGCTCGAGCTCGAGCTCGAGCGCTGCGGGACTCGGGTCGGCGCGGCCTGACCGCCGCCCGGTCGCCGAAGCGTTCCTATACTCGGCGCGTGGCCCTGCCGCCCGGTCCCCGCGCCCCCGCGACCGTGAACACGGTCCGCTTCGCGCGGCGCCCGCTCGACACCCTGCTCGGCTGGCAGCGGCGGTATGGGAACGTGTTCACGACCCGCTTTCTGGTCTTCGGGACCGGCGTCTACGTCGCCGAGCCGGAGGCGATCCGCGCGATGTTCACCGGCGATCAGTCCGACCTGCACGCCGGCGAGGCGAACGCGCCGCTTGCCGAGGTGCTCGGCGACCACTCGGTGCTGGTCCTTGACGGGCCCGAGCACCTGCGCCAGCGCAAGCTGCTGCTGCCCCCGTTTCAGGGCTCGTCGCTGACCGCGATGCGGCCGATGATCCGCGAGGTCGCCGAGGCCGAGGTGGCCCGCTGGCAGGTCGACTCGGAGTTCGAGCTGCGCGAGCGGATGCGCCACCTGACCTTCGAGGTGATCTGCCGGGCGGTGTTCGGGGTCTATGAGCCCGAACGGATCGAGCGCCTGCGCAAGGCGATGCTGGCGGTGATCGACACCCAGCTGCTGTTCTTCACGCCAAGGGTGCTGCTCCGGGGCAACGCCAGGTTCACCCCGGGCGGCTGGGCCGGTCGGCGGCTGGAGCGAGCCGACGCGCTGCTGTACGAGGAGATCTCGCGGCGGCGCGACGAGCCCGACCTCGACCAGCGCACCGACGTGCTCTCGCTGCTGCTGCGGGCACGCGACGAGGAGGGGCGGCCGATGACCGACGTCGAGCTTCGCGACGAGCTGATGACGATGCTCGCCGCCGGCCACGAGACGACCTCGACCGGGCTCGCCTTCGCCGTCGACCTGCTGCTCCACACCCCCGAGGTTCTCGAGCGGCTGCGAGACGAGCTCGGATCCGGCGACGAGTACCTGGACGCGGTCGTCTCCGAGACGCTGCGGATGCGGCCGGTGATCGACGCCGCCGAGCGGACGCTGAAGGCGCCGCGGACGATCGCCGGCTGGGAGCTGCCGGCCGGGATCCGTGTGTACCCCGGGATCGCGTTGGTCCACCACCGCGCCGACCTCTACCCCGAGCCGGAGCGCTTCCGGCCGGAACGGTTCACCGAGGATGGCGCCGAGGCCTACACGTGGTTGCCGTTCGGCGGCGGAATCCGTCGCTGCATCGGCGCGGCGCTGGCGCAGGCGGAGATGGCCGAGGTTCTGCGGACGATCTTCACCCGGGCCGAGCTGCGGGCGGTACGGCCCGAGCTCGACCCGGTGGTGCTGAAGGGGATCACGCTCTCGCCGAAGCACGGCGCGCCGGTCCGGGTGGTGGCGCATGACCGCGCTCGCACCCCCGCGCTCGCCGCCGCCTGAGCGCGACCGCGGACGAAACTCCCGCCGACCGGGCGGGTTCCAACCGGTGCATGTCGGCGGGGCGATCAGGAGTCGCGCTCACGGCGCTAGTCGCGCTCGTCGTCGCGGCGCCGCACGCCGCCGGCAACGAGGTCCCGGACGAGAGCGGGGAATTGACGATCGGGGTCGTGCCGCAGCGCGCGTTCGACCACTCCGAGGCAAAGCTGATGACCGACGCCGGGATCGCCTCGGTACGTGTCTGGTTGCCGTGGATGCAGGTCGAGAGCAAGCGCGACGACCTCGACTGGGGGCCGGTCGACCAGGCGGTGACCGATAACGCCGACGCCGGCCTGGCGACGCTGCCGTTCCTGTTCGGCACGCCGTCCTGGGCGGCGCATGAGGACGGCCAGGAGTGCGACGACGACGATTGCGTCGCGTTCCCGCCGCGCAGCGACGTGACGCGGGCGGAGTTCGCCGAGTTCGCCGCCGCGGCGGTGCGTCGCTACGGCCCCGACGGCAATTTCTGGGACCAGCACCGGGGGCTCCCCTACCGGCCGATCGAGATCTGGCAGCTGTGGAACGAGCCGAACCTGTCGTCGTTCTACCGCCCGGCCGTCGACCCGATCGCCTACGGGGCCCTGGTCCAGGCGGGGGCGGCCGGGATCCGCAGCGAGGACCCCGACGCCCAGGTCTTGCTCGCCGGGCTTACCGGCACGCGGACGAACGCGAAGCGGATGAGCACGACGTCGTTCATGGCGCAGCTCTACACGGTCCCCGACGTGGCCGCGAGCTTCGACGGGATCGCCGTCCACCCGTACAACCGCAAGGCGCGCGGGACGCTCGACCAAGTCAAGGCGGCGCGGACGATCGCCACCGCCAACGCGGACGACGCCGGCATCTGGGTGACCGAGCTCGGCTGGGCGTCGGCAGGCAAGCGTCGATCGGGACTGGTCAAGAGCCCCGAGGGCCAGGCGCGGCTGCTGCGGCTGACGATCACCCGGCTGATCGACAACGCCGACAAGTGGGGCGTCCGCGCCGTCTACTGGTACGCGTGGCGCGACACCGAGCGCGGCGAGTCGGTCTGCAGCTGGTGTCCGTGGTCGGGCCTGCTTGACCGGGTCGGCCACCGCAAGCCCGCCTACTTCGAGCTGCGCGCGATCGCCGGCGCCTGACTCGAGCCCATAGACTCGGGCCCGTGGCCGGCTCAGCGACCAAGGACCCGGGGTCCGCCGCTGTCGCGGCTCAAGGGCTGCTGTTCAACCCGCGCACCTACGACGGCGCCGGACTCGACCCGGAGGCCAGGCGGCTGATGCTGGCGACGATCGAGTTCTTCGAGTCCCGCGGCAAGACGGTGCTCAAGCAGCACGATCGCGAGCACACCTGGTACGCCGACTTCCTCGAGTTCGTCGAGCGCGAGCGCGTCTTCGCGACCCTGCTGACGCCGGAACGCGACGGCGACGGCGACAAGCGCTGGGACACGCACCGGATCTGCGCCTTCAACGAGATCACCGCCTTCTACGGACTCGTCTACTGGTACACGTGGCAGGTCTCGATCCTCGGGCTCGGGCCGATCTGGCAGTCGGACAACGATGCCGCGCGGCGGCGAGCGGCCGAGCTGCTCGACGACGGCGCGATCTTCGCCTTCGGCCTCTCCGAGAAGGCGCACGGCGCCGACATCTACTCGACCGACATGGTGCTCACCCCCGACCCCGGCGGCGGCTTCCGCGCCAGCGGCGCCAAGTACTACATCGGCAACGGCAACCTGGCCGGGATGGTCTCCGTCTTCGGCCGGCGCGCGGACGTCGAGGGACCCGACGGCTACGTCTTCTTCGCGGCCGACAGCCAGCACCCCGCGTACCGGCTGATCAAGAACGTCGTCACCTCGCAGTCCTACGTCTCCAACTTCGAGCTCGACGACTATCCGGTGCGCGCGGAGGACGTCCTGCACACCGGTCCCGCGGCGTTCGACGCGGCGCTGAACACGGTCAACGTCGGCAAGTTCAACCTCGGCTTCGCCTCGATCGGGATCTGCGAACACGCCTTCTTCGAGGCGATCACGCACGCCGACGCTCGGGTCCTCTACGGGATCCGGGTGACCGACTTCCCCCACGTCCGCCAGGCGTTCACCGACGCCTATGCGCGGCTGGTGGCGATGAAGCTGTTCGCCGGACGCGCGATCGACTACATGCGCTCGGCCGACGCCGACGACCGGCGCTACCTGCTCTACAACCCGGTCACGAAGATGAAGGTGACGACCGAGGGCGAGCGGGTGATCGACCTGCTCTGGGACGTGATCGCGGCGAAGGGCTTCGAGGGCGACATGTACTTCGAGATGGCGGCTCGCGACATCCGCGCGCTGCCAAAGCTCGAGGGCACGGTGCACGTGAACATGGCGCTGGTGTTGAAGTTCATGGCGGCGTTCCTGTTCGACCCGCAGGGGTTCGAGCCGGTGCCCGAGCGCGACGACGCGGCCGACGACGAGTTCCTGTTCCGCCAGGGGCCGGCGCGCGGGCTCGGCAAGATCCGCTTTCACGACTGGCGGATCGCCTACGACGCGTTCACCGAGGTTCCGAACGTGGCCCGCTTCGTCGAGCAGGCCGAGGGGCTTAAGCAGCTGCTGACGTCCGCGCCGCCGTCCGAGGACCAGATCAAGGACCTCGACTACATGCTCACCCTCGGCGAGCTGTTCACGCTGGTCGTCTACGGGCAGCTGATCTGCGAGCAGGCGGCGCTCGAGGACCTCGACGCCGACGTCCTCGACCAGATCTTCGATGTGCTGGTGCGCGACTTCTCGGCCTATGCGGTGGCGCTACACGGGCGCGCGTCCTCGACCGAGGGACAGCAGGCGTGGGCGCTCGAGAACATCCGCAAGCCGGTCGTCGACGGCGAGCGGTTCGAGCGCGTCTGGGTGCAGGTCAGGGATCTCGCGGGCGCGTACGAGATGCGCCCGTAGGGCGCTCCGTTAGCGGGCCCGGTCCTCGCGATCCAGACGGTAGGTCAGTTCGATCATGCCGTTGCCGAACGCGCGGCTGCCGGTCAGCGTGAGCGGCTGCGCCGGCGTCCGGTCGAACAGCGCCTTGCCGTCGCCGAGGATCACCGGGACGACGGTCAGCAGGAGCTCGTCGAGGAGCCCGGTATCGGCGAACTGGGAGGCGACGTTGCCGCCTCCCACCACCCAGAGGTTGCGCGAGCCTGCGGACGAGATCAGCTCGTCGTTGAGCTCGGCGACCGAGGCGTCGGCGACGCGGACGTCGACGCCCCCGGCCTCGGGAACGCGCAGATCGCGGGAGCTGAGGACCCAGTAGGGCTTGCCCTTGTACGGCCACTCGGTGTCGTCGTTGATGTGGTCGAGGACGAACTCGTAGGTGGTCGACCCGCTGACCATCGCGCCGACGCCATCGTAGAAGCGCTCGTAGGCGCCCCCGTCGCTCATCGGCCCGGGCTCGACCCCTTCGCCGTCGTAGCTGCCCTCGTAGCCGAACAGCCAACCGAGGCCGTCGTCGGGGTCGGCGATGTAGCCGTCCAGCGTCGCCGCGCAGTAGTACTGCGTCCTGGTCACCGGGCAAACCGTATGCGTCACCTCGGGCCGCAGTCAATCGGCACGTTTCGCGCCCCACGCGTAACAGCGTCGCGGCGATCGTTGGTCAAGCGATGAAGCGGCCGACTCGCGAGAAGATGGAAACGGCGATGCGGGAGCTGCTCGAGGACGGCGGTCTGGAGCAGCCCGACGAGATCCTCCCCCACGCCGACGGCGGCATCGTCTGCCTCTGGCACGAGCAGAACCTGGCGGTGGTCGTCGACCCCGACGAGCCCGAGGACGGCATCGAGGACGCGTTTCCGGTCTGACTCCCGGGCCTACAATCGGTGCCTGGGGCCATAGCTCAGTTGGGAGAGCGTTCGGTTTGCATCCGAAAGGTCGCGGGTTCGAGTCCCGCTGGCTCCATGACTCCGGAAGGCCACCTCGCCCCGCTGGGTAAGACCCATCCGGGGGCCCGCGACGGGCGGGCCCCCGGAGCCGTCAGTGCAGTTCTGCCGCCCGCTCGTCCTCTCCGAAGACGATGATCCCGTAGACGATGTAGACGCAGAGCGCGAACACGCAAAGCGACCACCACGGATCGTTGCCGCCGATCGAGAACAGCGCGCCGAGCGCTCCGACGGTGCCGGCGATCACGCCGATCACGCGACCGTACGTGTTCCCGGACAACAGCGAGAACCCGCCGGTGAGCTGCACGATCCCGAGGATGATCAGCACCCACCCGAGCGTGTTCAGGTTGCTGAGGATGAACCGGGTGTCGCCGACAAAGGCGTTCGCGTCATCCAGAGCGCCGATCCCGTAGATGATGTTGATCACTCCGACGACGAGGAGCAGGATTGCCGCGAAGGCGACCCGACCTGTGCCTCTCATTTCAGACTCCTTCTATCAGTCGGCCGCTTTGCCGGCCGATCCCCGCCTAGTTCGTCACCGCGGCATCGGCCCCTGCAGCCGACGGCACACGCCCACGGGTCCCGATCGCGCCACGCGTGCTTCACCCGCCGCTGACATCGCCCGGCCCGAGGTGTGCGAGGATCGGGGCTAGCGATGGCTGAGAGCGAGACCACGGTCGCGGTCGGAGAGCGCGAGGATCCGGACAAGTCGCCCGAGACGACCGACAAGGCGCCGAGCTCGCAGCCGGCGGAGGTCTCCAACCTCGACATCGTCCGCCACTACTTCGATATCGCCGCCGACCACCTGAAGCTCGCCGACGACCTCCGCGTCGTCTTCTGGACCCCCTACCGCGAGGTCACTGTCCAGATCCCGGTGAAGCTCGCTGACGGCAAGACCCATGTCTTCTCCGGCTACCGAATCCAACACAACGGCGCCCGCGGCCCCTACAAGGGCGGGATCCGCTTTCACCCCGAGGTCGACGTCGACGAGGTCCGGGCGCTCGCCTCGCTGATGACCTGGAAGACCGCGGTCGCCGGGGTCCCCTTCGGCGGCGCCAAGGGCGGGGTCAACTGCCCGGCGAACAAGCTCGAGCAATCGGAGCTGCAGCGGATCTCGCGCTCGTTCATGGACAAGATCGAGAAGGTGCTCGGCCCGACCCGCGACATCCCCGCCCCCGACATAGGCACCAACGCGCAGACGATGGCCTGGTTCATGGACGAGTACGGCAAGCTCCACGGCCACACGCCCGCGATCGTCACCGGCAAGCCGATCTCGCTCGAGGGTTCCTTCGGCCGTGAGGCGGCCACCGGCCGCGGCTGTGTCTACATGTTCCGCGAGGCGGCGCCGCAGATCGGTCTCAGCCCCGCTGACACCACCTTCGTCGTCCAGGGCTACGGCAACGTCGGCTCCTGGGCGGCGCGGATCATGCAGCAGCTCGGCGCCAAGATGGTGGCGGTCTCCGACGCCAATGGGGCGATCCGGGCGGACGCCGGGATCGACGCCAACGGCCTCCACGACCACATCGTCGCCGGCGGGCTGATCGGCGAGTTCGAGGGCGCCGAGTCGATCGACCCCGACGACCTGGTCGGCGTGCCCTGCGACGTCTTCATCCCGGCGGCGCTCGGCGGCATGATCCACGAGGGCAACGCCGACCGGATGCAGTGCCGGATGCTGGTCGAAGGGGCGAACAGCCCCACCACTCCGGTGGCCGACCGGATCCTGCGCGACAAGGACGTCTACATCATCCCGGACGTGATGGCGAACGCCGGCGGCGTCGTCGCCTCCTACTTCGAGTGGGTCCAAAACCTGCAGCACTTCCGCTGGGAGGAGCGCGAGGTCAACGACCGGCTCGGCACCGTGATGCGCCGAGCCTTCCGCGAGGTCTCCGGTCGCAGCAAGGAGGAGGGGATCGACCTGCGCGAGGCCGCATACCTGGTCGGGATCGAGCGGGTCGTCGAAGCCGCCAGGACCCGCGGCTACATCACCACCTAGCCCCGGCGGCCGGCGTGCCCCTCGTCGTCATCGTCGGCTGGCTGATGCTCGCCGTCGCCGCGCTCGGCTTTCGCGCCCTGTGCGTCAGCCTCGGCGACGGCCGCGCCGGTCGGCTGGGCCTGATCGTCTACGCGTTCGCGCTCCTGGCGGCCGCGGCCGTCGCGACCGCGCTGGCGCTGCTGCTCTCGGGGATCACCTGCGACGAGTCATGCGAGCCGGAGACGAGCGACCACTGGTTCGACGACCCCGACGCCTGGCAGTGGGACGCCCAGGCGCTGCTGGCGCTGGTCGGCATCCTGATCGCGACGGCGGGGGTGGTACAGACCCTGCGCCGCCGTTATCGGTCCGCGAGCATGCTGATCGCCGGCTCGGCGGTCACCTTCGCCGGCTGGCTCGCGCTGATCGCCGCGGGCGCCTAGCCCGGGCGATCGCTGCGCGTCCTAGAAGTCGAAGTCCTTCGGCTCGCCCTGCTCGAACCAGAGCTCGTCGTCCTCGGGCGCGTCGCGCAGGAACTCCGGCGTCTCCTCGAGCACGTCCTCGTCCTCGTCCTTGTTCTCGTCCTTGTCATCGCCGTCGACCTGTTCGTGCTCGCCCGTCTCGGCGATCTCGCCCTCGACCACCTCGACATCGCCGGTGTCCTCGATCGCGCCCTCGAAGGGGTGCTCGACCGTGTCCAGCGACTCGATCGGCGCTTGCACGACCGGCTGGTCCACCGTCTCGGGGACCGCGGTCGCCGGCTCGGCGGCGGGTTGGTCGGCCGTCTCCGGTACCGGCGGTGCCTCCGCCGCCGCGGACGGCTCGACGGGGGGCGGCTCCTCGACGGCCGGCGCCTCGGTTGCCGCGGGCGCAGCGGGCGGCGGCTCGTCCGGCGGTGCCTCTTCCTCGAGCTCCAGGTCGAGGTCGAGGTCTTCGGCGGCGGGTTCGGGCTCCGGTGATCCTCCGGCCTGGTCGTAGAAGCCTCCTGTGTCCGCCGCGGGCTCCTCAGCCGCGGGCGGCGGCGCGGGCTCGGCGGACTCGGGCGACGGGGCGGACTCGGGCTCGCCCGGCTGCTCGACGGCGGCCGGGGCTTCGGCCTGCTCGGCGGGCGGCTCCGCTACCGTCGCCTCGCCGGTCGGCGGCTCGGCGACAGCGATCTCCGCGGCCGGCTCGCTCTCGGGGAAGTCAGGGTCGCCGGGGCGGGTTGGAGGTCCGAAGGCCTCGTCCTCGAGCCGCGACAACTCAGTGTCCTCCGCGCCATGGCGGCGCTTCAGATCGAGGTGCTCCCGGATCGCGTCGTCAAGAATTCCCATTGCAATGCGGTGTGCGAAGACTATCGGGCGCCCACGCGCCACAACGACTGCCTGACCCCCTCCTGGGGCCGGTCAGAGCCTACTTTCGCCGTTCGCTCGCCGGAACCTGCGCGGTCGAGAACGTGATTCCGCCGGCGCCGCGAACGGGCCGGAGGACGACCGGCAGAGCCGCGCGAATAACAGCGTGAGACACCGGCGAAAGCTCACTTCGCCCGCTTGGATCGACGGTTCTGCGGTTATCCTGCAGCGCAGGGGTCGCTGGACGGTCCCACCCATCACGGGGCTATAGCTCAGTTGGGAGAGCGCCTGGTTCGCAATCAGGAGGTCGCCGGTTCGAGCCCGGCTAGCTCCATCGGCTCGCTCGAGCCGTCAACCTCGATCGCGCCGGCGGGCTGGCTGTTGGCGGGTCGTGCTGTTACCCCGCGTTCGCGGCTTCGGACCGGTGTAGGGCGCCGGCGGAGGGTGTGTAGATGCTCTCGTGACCGTCGTCCCAGCTGATCAGGTAGCGGCGCGAAGGGCCTCCCAGGACCTCCTTTACGACGCCCCGACGAGGTGAGCGCTCGGTTGACTCGGATTCGACCTCGATTCGATCGCCGGCCTTGCACTCCATGCTCCTCCTCCTCTCTCGTACCCCTTGCGTGATACCAGATGGAGTGAGCCCGGAGAACGTCGACGCCAAGCGTCGTCCAAACCCGTGGTGTGCGCGCCGCGGTCGGGCAGGACGTGGATTGGCATGCGCTCATGGCATTACCGACCCAGCGGCTTCGTGTACCGACACGCAAACGGCGTGTGACTGCTGTGTGAACGAGCTCACACGAGCCGAGCGATGATCCGCGGGTGGCCGGCGATCATCGGACTCGAGATGATCTCCCCCCCGTCGAAGCCCGCATGGCGCGCCATCCGCTCGAGGCTCTCACCCGTGAAGCCCCAGTAGACGTAGTCGTCGCGCGCGTACACCTCTCCCGCCGCGCAGACGTGAATCGCGGCTTCGTTCACCAACCGCCGGTCGACGACGCCGTAGGTCTCGACGAGCACCTCGCCGCCGTCGGTGAGGCGCTCTCGAAGCAGTCTCAGCAGCCCGAGCGGGTTCTCGACCCGGTGCAGGATCCCGGAGCAGAGGATCAGGTCGAAACTCTCGGCGAGCAGGTCTAGGTCGAATGCATCGAGCCTGCGGTACTCGACCGACGAGCCGAGCAGCTCCCCGATGGCGCGGAACCCCTCCCCTCCCTCCAGCTCGATCCCCCATCGAGCCCTCACCCAGTGCCGGTACTGCTCGTTGTCCACCGCTACGACTCGGCTCGCCCCGCGCGACTCCGCCAGGAAGGCGTAGAAGCCATCGAAGGTGCCGACGTCGAGCACGGCACGACCGCTGAGATCCTCCGGCAACGCGGGGATGCGGTAGCGGTGGTCGCGGGCCACGCCGGGCGTGTACAGCGTGCCACCGTCGAGCGAGAAGGTATGGAACCAGAAGGGAACGCGCTTCAACACCTCGCGAGAGCTGGCCTGGTCGGCGTCGATCGGCAGGAGGTCGGCCACCTCACGTTCGGCACTGGTCGGCGCAAGCGCACGCTCGCGCCCGGCAACCGATGTATTCAGGCTTGTGGCCATCACTCAATCTCGGAACCCAAGACAACGGACCGGAACCGCTCCCAACGAGCAGTGAAAGAAGGTCCTGCCCCTTCGCTCACCATCGGCTGGAGCGATATAGCCCGGCCGACTCAAATTAGGTATACCGCACCCGGACGAACCTCCCGCTTACGGGAGGTCGTCGGTTCGAGCCCGACTAGCTCCATCTCGGAAGGCCCTGCTAACGCGGGGTTTGTTCGCCCGGAAGCCTGGGCGCGTGGCGATTTGGGTGCCATCGTCGGTGCCCAAAAGGACGCGCCGGACACGGAATCGCGCTCGGCACGGCGTCTTCATGCGGCACGTTCCGTACGCCGCGCGTTTCAGCTTCCGCTCTTCGCGCATTGCGGAAGCACCGCGGCGGCACCTCGCTCGCGGAGGCGCTGTGGCCACCTAAATGGGCGCGGAGGAGACTCGCTCCTCCGCGCCCATCCCCTACGAATGCAGTGTCGTAGCCCTCAGCCCGTCGAGGCGGACGGCGAGACGCCCGGGCGCCGGCGGACCGTGAAGAGCACGATTCCGCCGAGTGCGACGAGAGCCATTGTTGCTGCGGCGCCGAGCGCGGCGTCGCCCCAGTCGACGCCGTCGGCCGCACTCGCGGGCCATTCTCTCCTGATGATCGCGCTCGGCAACGAGCCGCTCGACCCTTTCGCGCTCACCGCGACCGGCCAGTTCTGCTCGTTATCGATCGGCTGTGCCGCGGCGCTCGCCGGGATCGCCAGCGCGCAGACGCCTAGGGCGAGCGCGATCAGGCGACGCGCTCTGCGCCTGCGGCGGCTCATGGTTGTGACGGTGCGTGCGCTCATTCTGGGCCTCCCCTCGGGTGGTAATGGGACGGTCCTGAACCTACGATCGGACTGCAGATGGCGCATCGGGGGAACCCACACTCTTTGCCCGACGCCGCTTCGGTGGTCGGCCGCGGCGCGGAGCTCGCCGAGATCGAGGCGTTCCTCACCCAAACGCCCCCGCCCGCGGCCCTCGTCCTCGCCGGCCCCGCGGGGATCGGCAAAACCACCCTTTGGCAGGCCGGCGTGTCCGCGGCCCGCGAGGCGCATCATGGGGTGCTGGTATCGCGTCCCCTCGAAAGCGACGCCACCGTCTCGCTCGCCGGACTCTCAGACCTGCTGGAACGGGTTGCCGATGAAGTCGCCGACCAGCTTCCCGGGCCCCAGGAGAACGCGCTTAACGCGGCGCTTCTGCGCGAGGGTGACCCGCGCGCGCCGCCCGATCCGCGGGCGCTCAACGCCGCCGTTCGCGGCGTCCTTCGCGCCGCGGCCGCCGTGCGACCGCTGCTCATTGCAATCGATGACCTCCAGTGGCTCGACCGACCTTCGATGGACGCTTTGCGCCACGCCATGCGCCGCCTCGACGAGGATGAGGTGCGCTTGTTGGTCGCCGAGCGAGAGACGCCGCGATCGGCCTCGCCCAACCTCGGGCTCTCCTTGCAGCGGGTCAGCCGGGTGGAGGTCGAACCGCTCGACCTGGAGGAGATCCGCGAGCTGATCGCTCGCCAGCTCGGCCGTCACCTGCCTCGACCCGTGTTGCGGCGGATCGCCGAGCTATCGGGGGGAAATCCCTTCTACGCGCTCGAGCTCTGCCGCTCGACCGACAGCGAATCCGTGGCCCAGATGATGGGATTCGCGAAAGGCGAGGACCTGCAGCGCCTGGTCGGGCACCGATTGTCGGAGCTCCCACGCGACACTCGCGATGCCCTCGGCACGGTGGCGGCGCTCGCTCGTCCCAGCGCCGCCGTGGTGGGCAAGGTGCTCGACGACGAGGCCACCCTGGACGCGGCGTTTCGCGCCGGCGTACTTGCCGAGGATGGCGACCTGTTGCGCTTTGCCCATCCCCTGCTGGCCGCCGCCGCCTACGAAGCGCTTCCGCCACACCGCCGCCGGGAGGCCCATGCCCGGCTGGCGGCGATCGTCGACGATCCCGAGGAGCGCTCTCGCCACCTCGCCGCCGCCGCGGTCGCACCCGACGCTACGGTGGCGGCGGCCCTCGACGCGGGCGCGCGCGCCGCCGATGGCCGCGGGGCGCCCGCTGCCGCCGCCGACCTGCTCGAGCGAGCGGCGTCGCTGACGCCCGATGACGACCGAGGGGCGGCTGCCCGCCGGCGGATCGCCGCGGCCCGGGACCACATCCGCGCCGGGGACAGTCGCCGGGGGGCCGACATCTGCCGGAACCTTGTCGCCGAGCTCGGGCCTGGGCCCCGACGCGCAGAGGCCCTCCGTACGCTGGCCTTGAGCGAGCAGATCGTGAGCGAAGCGATCGCGTTGGGACGTCAGGCCGTCCAGGAGTGCGGCGACAATCCCGACCTGCGGGTGGACTGCCTTCTGAGCCTCGCCGAGGCGATGAGGGGCGACGATTGGAGCGCCGCCCGGGCCATCGCCCACGAAGCCCTCGCCATTGCGCGAACCGCCAGCCGGCCCGCGCTGAGGGCGGCGCTGACAGCGGCCGGCGAACTCGAGGCGTCGATGGCGCCGGGCGGTGGCCGAGAGATGCTGCGCGAGGCCCTCGCGATCGAAGCGGAGCGCACCTTCCCGTTCGGCTGGTGGGACCCGGCGATGGATTTGGGGGGCGCCCACATATGGACCGATGAGCTCGACGAGGCGCGCGAGCTGCTCGAGGCGGCCCTCCAACGTGCCACGGACGCCGGCGATGAGGAAAACGCGGAGGACATCTATCGCTACTTGACACAGGTCGAGGTGAGGGCCGGGCACCTCGCCCGCGCCCAGGCACACGCCGAGGCAGGCATGGCCATCTCCGAGCAGGAGGAGGCGAGCTGGGTCCTGAGCAGCCAGCTCTTTGCACGAGCCCTTGTCGCCGCGCACCAGGGCGATGCCGACCTGGTGCGCGAACTCGCGGCGCGCGGGATCCCGATGACAGAGGGGCTCGGCGACGAGGTCTTTGCGATCCTGCATCATGGCGTACTCGGGTTCCTCGAGCTGTCGCTCGGCAACCCCGGCGAAGCCCTCGCTCATCTCGAGCCGCTGCCGGCCCGCCTCGAGCGCCTGGGTATCCGCGAGCCGCGCGAGCCTGGCGCATTTCTATCCGAGGAGGACGCGATCGAGGCGCTGATCGGGACTGGCCGGATCGAGGAGGCCGAGGCGAGGCTCGAGGCGTGGGAGGAGCTCGGGCGCGAGATCGAGCGGCCGCGTGTGCTCGCCACCGCCGGTCGCGCGCGAGGGCTGCTCGCGGCCGACCGGGGCGATCTCGATCGCGCGATCGCATCACTCGAGGAGGCCCTCCGGCACCACGACTGCTTCCCCGTCCCGATCGAGCGGGGCCGTACGCTGGTCGCCCTCGGCACCGCATACAGGCGAGCCGGGCAGCGCCGGAACGCTCGCGCGACCCTCGAGGAGGCGCTGGAGATCTTCGAGCGAATCGGCGCCCGCATCTGGGCCGATCGTGCCCGCGCCGAGCTCGGTCGGCTTGGCGGACGGGCGCCGAGCGGCGACCAGCTCACGCCCACCGAGCGCCGTGTGGCAGAGCTGGTGGCTGAGGGACGGACGAACAAGGACGTGGCCGCGGCGTTGTTCGTAACGGTTCGGACCGTTGAGTCGAATCTCACGCGGGTCTACTCCAAGCTGGGGATTCACTCGCGCACAGAGCTCGCAGCGCGCGGTCTTCCCCCTGAGGAGGAGCCCTCTCGCTGACGCCCAACGTTGGTCGTTCCAACTGATCCTGCTCCTTTGGCCGCTCTCGCGAAGGAGCGGCCCGCTCCCGCTTGGACGAGCAGGGGTAGCGAGTTCTCGGCTGTGCCCGGTCCTCGCGCAGTGCAGACGAGCGCGGGCCCAATCAGGGTCTCTGTCGCTGGGCGGTGCCCCGCCTATCGCTCGTCCGACTCGACGGCGAGCTCCTTCTCGTAGACCGCCCAGCCGACCGCAGGCGCCATCCCCGCGCGCTCGTAGAGGCGGAAGGCGCCGGTGTCGCTCGCCGCGTCGACGCTGAGCCCGACGCTGCACTCGCCGCGCTCCCAGAAGCGCCCGAACGAATCGCCGAGGAGCCCTGCGCCCACACCCTGCTTGCGCCATGGACGCCGAGTGAAGAGCGTGTCGACCCAGCCGCCGCCGTAGGTGTCGCCCCTGCAGCTCGTCCCGGCGGCGATCTCGTCTCCGGCGCGGACGACGCACCAAAGCGTCGGGTCGAAGCGCTCGCTCGCGAGGTGCCTCTTCCACCACCATTCGAAGTCGCGCGGCGTGTACTCCCAGGCATCCGCGAACGCCTCCTGGCTCGCGGCGTGGAACTCGAGCGCGTCCCGCTCCGGGTCGAACGGGACGACGCGCAGCCCTTCCGGCCACCCGGGTGGGGGCGGCGGCGCGTCGAGCTCGATGCGCAGCTCGCGGAAGACCCGCACGGCGCCGTAGCCGAGCGACTCGAGCAGCTTGAGGGCGGCGGAGTCGGCCTCGAGGACAACGTTTTGGATCCTGCCTGCGCCGCCGCGGACCGCCTCCTCCTCGAGCACGGTCGCGATCAGCTTCCCGATCCCGCGCCCGAGCGCGTCGGGGTGGACATACCCCTCGACGCACCAGAGCTCGCCCCGGTCGCGCACCAAGCCGTAGCCGACGATGCGCTCGCCGTCGCGGACGACGCGCGCGTCCTGCTCGAGCTCGAGCTCCGACCACTCGTCCTCCAGATCGGCCTGCGAGAACAAGGATTCGCCGTATAGCGACGACTCGAGCGCTTCGACGACCTCGGTCACCGCCGCCGCGTCGGCGGCGGCAGCGGGTGTGAGAAAGGCGCGCTCCATGTCGGCGGCACGCTATGACACCAGGGAGGCCCACACTTTTGCTTTGAGACACGAGGAGGCGTGCCCGGCGGATCGGGACCTCGCTATCGCGAAGGCGAGGAGGAGCAGTCTTCGGGGGTTGGCAGCTCGCTTCCGCAACCGCGTGGAAGCGGCAGGGGAGCGTCGGATCCATCGGGCACTAAACGCGTTCTAGTGCCCAAATCGACGGACATCCGCAGATATCCACGGCTATCCGATGCGGCGTGAGTCGAGCCGCTCCAGTTCACATTTCCGCTTGACAGAGCCACAAACGGGACCTCGTAGCCCGTAGTAGCGTCCCGCTTCGCAATCAGGAGGTCGCCGGTTCGAGCCCGGCTAGCTCCATCTCGAAACGGCCCGCTAATGGCGGCGTTTCTTCGTGCAGCAGCCTGGACGTTCGGCGATTCGCGCGCATCGTCGGTGCCCGAAAGACCCGCCCGAACACGGAATCCTCCTCAGCAAGGCGTCTCGTTCGCGGCTCTTCCTGCACGAACACGTTTCGGCTCCCGCTCTTCGCGCATTGCAGGAGCGAGCGCAAGGCGAGCCTTCGCTACTGCGTGTCGTCCAATGCGAGCACCTCGTCCGACCGCCGTCAGGTGCCTGCTTGATGGGCCAAGCGTACACCGCTCACCCGTCAATCCAGGCTAAGGCGTGGAAGCGGTAGCGGTATCTGCCTGGGCTCGCCCAAGCACCTCCCCGATGAAGGTGAGCACCTCGGGTGCCGCGGGATCGATGATGTGGCCGCCCCCGACCAGCACGCTGCGCGCGTTGGGAAGCGCGTCCGCCAGCGCTTTGATCGGCTCGTGAAACTCCGGCGGTGAGTCGGCGGCCGCCACCAGCAGGGCAGGCTGCTCGATCGTGGCGAGTTCTTCGGCGTCGGCCTCAAGCCACCACTCGCCCTCGAGCTCCGCGAGGATCGCCGGCCCGTTGTCGGTAACGACCCGCCGCCACTCGTCGGGAAACGAGCGCCAGGCGCTCGCGCCGGCCACCTCGGTGATCAAGGCCTTGCCGACGGCGTCGACGCCCACCCGTTCGGTCACTTGGCGGAGACGGTCGCCCAACGCATCGACCCACTCGGCGACCGCGGGCGCGAGCTCGCGCGGTGCATCGGGCTCCAGCAGGACAAGCGCCCGCACTCGATCCGGGTAGCGCAGCGCAAGGTCGGTCGCGACCGTGCCCCCGTAGCTGCGGCCGATGACTATCGCGGGGGTCGCCGCGAGCGCGTCCAGCAGATCTGCCGCGTCGTCGGCGTGCTCGGCGACGCTTGTCCGCTCGTAGGGCTCGGGGCGCTCGCTGCGTGCGCACCCGCGCCGATCGTAGGCGATCACGCGCCCAAGCCCCGCCAGTTTCTCGACAGCGTCGGCAAAGCCGAGCGCCGAGCCTCCGCAGCCGTGGACGAGGACGATCGGTGCGCCCCGGCCGTGCTCTTCGTGGTAGAGCCGGACGCCGTTTACCACCTGCTCCGCCATCAGCGCACTCCCTCGGCCGCGGCCGCGTTCTCTCGTGCGGCGCGGGTTAAGACCTCCACGTAGCGCTCGGGATGGGTCAGCTGCGGCACGTGCCCGGCGCCATCGATCGTCTCCCGGCTGGCGCGTGGGATCAGCTCGATGAGCCGATCGATAACGGCAGGGAACGTGCGCGGGCTCTCGGATCCTTGTGTGAGCCGCACCGACAGCTCGAGGTGCGACAGCGCGTCCTCGTCGATGTGGAGCTGCTTCGGGTCCTGCGACTCGTCGAGGAAGGTCGGGGCGTTGTGGACGAAGATCGCCCTCATCTCCGGCGGTAGCTCGTTCGCCCACGCACCAGGACCGAAGGCAACCTCCTCTACGAATTGCCGCGCCGCGCCCTCGTGATCGCCGTCGGCGATCCGCCGGCCGACCGCGTCGAGGCTCCGGGCGCCTTGCTGGAGGATCTCCTGCGCCTCCGGATCAGCCACGAGCAGGCTCCAGAGTGGTGGCTCGTGGCAGGAGAGCGAGCGAAAGAGCTCCGGGCGCCTCGTCGCCAGTCGCAGGGCGACGTTGCCGCCATAGGAGTTCGTAACGATGTGCGCGGGCGCGAAGTCGAGCGTCTCCAGGAGCGCGGCGAGGTCGTCCCCGTCCTCATCGACGCTGCCCGGCGTATCAGGTCGCTCGCTGCGCGAGTGGCCGCGGCGGTCATAGACGAGGACACGGAACGCCTCCGCCAAGCCGGGCACCACGAAGCGCCAGCGCGTTGCATCCACCCACGATCCGTGGACCAGCACGAGCGGTTCGCCGCCGCCATTGATCTCGTAATAGAGCCTGACCCCGTTCGCCTCTGTCTCCGGCATGCTCACCCTTTCCTCGCGGTCACCGTCCTTCGATCGCGACCCTAGGCGCCCTCGGTCGCCTCGGCATCGGGTGAACGCCCCATCTTTGGCGCTCGGCGGCGGCCTTCTCGGCGTTGTGTCTACTCGACCAGGTCGTGCCGCATCGCGAAGAGGGCTGCTCCGACGCGCGTGGACACGTCCGCCTTCGCGTAGATGTGCTCGACGTGGTGGCCGGCGGTCTTCACAGTGATCACGAGTGCCTCGGCAATCTCCCTGTTCGTCATGCCCTTGGCCACGAGGCGCAGGACCTCGATCTCGCGCTCGGTAAGCCCCGCGGGATAACCCTGACGGGTCTCGGTCCGCGCCGATCCGGCGGCCTCGAGGACGGCATCTGCCGCTCGCTTGTCGATCGTTCCCGCGCCCACCATCACGCCCAGCTCGGCCCTCGCCTGCTCGGGGCCGAGGGCGCGCCGGTGAGGGCGCTCGTGGGTCATCGCGTCGAAGGCGTCGGCAGCGGCTAGCAGCCGGGCGCCAACGTCGAGCTGAGCGGCAGTGGCTCCGCGGTGGTACCCGGAGCCGTCCAGGCGCTCGTGGTGTGCCCCCGCCAAGAGCGCGAGCGGTGCCAGCGCCGGGGAGCGCTCCAGCACGCGCTCGGTGTAGTAGGGGTGGAGACGAACCCGCTCCCACTCGCCGGCGCTCAAGGGACCGGGCTTCTCCCAGATCCCGTTCGGCACCGACACCCTGCCGAGGTCGTGGAAGAGGCCGGCAGCGCGCACCTCGGAGGCCTCCGAGCGCGAGCAACCCAAGGCCTCGGCCGCGTTGGCGGCCAGTTCGGAGACCCGGGTCGAGTGTCCGCGCAGGAAGCCAATCTTGAGATCGGTGAACTCGGCGAAGGCGCGGGCGACCGTCTCGAGCCCGGAGCTCGAGATCGTCGCCACCGGCTCGGGCTCGGCGGCGATGACACGCCCCCAGGCGTCGGGGACATCCGCCACGCGCACGAGCGCCCCCGGATCGGCAAGGGCGGCCTCGACCGCCTGCGGGTCGTAGCCCCGGCCGCGGCGCCTCGTGAGCGCCCCGGTCGCCGCCTGGAGATCGCGCGCTTGGGCGATGGCGACGACGTCGTGAGCGACGCGGACGATGCGAAGCGGCCGCGAGATCTGTTCCCCCTCCACGTCTGCGGGTATCCCCTTTCCGTCCCAGCGCGTCGTCACCTGGCCGAGCGCGCGGGCTACCTCGTCGGACAGGTGAAGGCGCGTGGCGAGGAGCCTCCCGCCCTCGCAGAGGTTCGCCGCCGCCAGCTCGAACTGCCCCTTGCCGCCGATGAGCTGCTTAGCGACCAGGCGGGCGCGCTCCGGCAGCGGCCGGTCGTCGGCCAGCCGGCGGACCAAGTAGCGGATGTCCTCTGCGGGCTCCGAGGCCGGGCCCAGCACCTGCACGCCGCTTTGGAAGTGGATCTCATCGCCCCCGACCCAGCTTGCGAAGTGCGGAGCGGCGGCGGTGCAGCCGATGTGAGCGAGGAGCGCGACGTAGTAGACGTCAGAGCACTCGTCTGCGCTACAGCCAAGCCGATCGGCCAGCTCGAGCGCCGATAGGCACACCCCGAGCTCATGCTCCAGCGGCTGGCCCAACCCCAGGTCGGTAGCCAGTGAGAGAGACGCCATCACCTCGGCCAAGCGGATGTGATCGTCGGAGCGGACCGCCTCCATGGAGCGAGTCTAGATTCGAGCTCATGTCGCCGCGCCTCCTCTTCTCGGGGGCATTGCGAATAGCGACCCGTAGCCACCGGTCGCTTCTCCCGTCGGACGAATCTCGATCCCGCCAAAGCATCTCGACCGCTTCCGCCTTCGCGCGGGGAGCGGCGGCGGCGGCACCGGATCCATTGGGCACCAAGCGCGTTCTGGTGCCCAAATCGAACGACATCCACGGTAATCCACGGCTATCCGACGTTGGCTGCGTTCCCGGCGCGTCGGGCAGATTCCGCTTGATAGAGGCGCAAGCGCCGCTTCCCGGCTCCGAGTGCCGCCCCGCTTCGCAATCAGGAGGTCGCCGGTTCGAGCCCGGCTAGCTCCATCACAGAAGGGTCCTTGCTTGAAAGCCCGGACGCCGGAGGACTCGAGTGCCATCGTCGGTGCGCAAGAAACCGGCCGGACACGGAATCGTCCTCAGCGGGGCGCCTTCATAGTGGGCACCGGCCGCGCCTCGCGCTCGTCCGTAGCGGGGCGCTCGACGCCGCCTTGCGATCCGCTCGCATTCGCGCGAGGCCAGAGCGTCAGCAATCGGCGGCTGCGGATCGACCGCGATGCCCCAATCCTCCCGCGTCTGGTCACGGATCCTCCGTCCGTCATTCGGCTATCCGCACCCTCCCGGGGCTGGCTAGGCGCAACGCGGCCCTGCGCCGCCCATCCGCGGAGCGGCTCGCAGGCGCGAAGGCGCTCCACGTGAACCACCGAGTGAAGCCGCGCTTGAGCGCCCCCGGCCCGCTGATCGCCAGCTTGCGTGCCTTCATCGCGCCGCCCAGCTCCGCCCGTCCGAGGTACACGCGGTAGAGCGTCGCGGTGTCGACGCTCACCTCGAGGTCGATGTCGAATCCCGGGTGCTGCAGGCACACCGACACCTCGGAGGGCTCAAGCACCATCCAATACCGCTTCTTAGGGTTGCGAAAGTCGAACTGCACAACGGTACGGTCGAGAGGAAGCTGCTCGCGATCGACGTGCCGGGCCATCCAGACGATCAGCAGATCGGGATCGAGCTCGTCCGGACGGGGATCGGTGAACGACCAGGTCGCCCCCCACTCGCCGATCGCCTGCACGACCGGCTGGAGGTCACGGCCGGCGGGCGTGAGGCGATATTCGAGGGTGCGGCCTTTGGGGCCCGTCCTGCGCTCGATCACCTCGGCCCGCTCGAGCGCGCGCATGCGGTCGGTGAGCACCGAACGCGAGATCCCCGGGAGACCGCGTTGGAGCTCGTTGAAGCCGCTCGCGCCGCCGAGCATCTCGCGAACGATCAGAAGCGTCCAACGGTCGCTGAGGATCTCGGTGGCCTTTGCTACCGGGCAGTACTGCGCGTAGCTGCGCATCGCGCCCACCATGCTAGCCGCGGATCGACCAGCAGGTCTGATACTCGAACCGGTTGGTTCGGAAGTAGAACTAGTCAGCCCGGGCCGGCAAGCCTACGTTTGGGCTCACCGAGCACGACCGGGAGGACGAGATGACCGCGATCCAGACACCACAGGCGCCGCCCATCGAGACCGCGATCGACGAGCTCGGCCGATCCTTCCGCGGAGACCTGCTGCAGCCGACCAGCCCCGGCTACGACACTGCCCGCAGGATCTGGAATGGCGCGATCGACCGCCATCCGGCCTGCATCGCCCGCTGCGCGGGTGTGGCCGATGTCGTCGCGGCGGTGCACTTCGCGCGGGAGCGCGATCTGGAGATCGCCGTACGGGGCGGGGGCCACAACGTGGCCGGCACCGCGGTCTGCGACGACGGGGTCGTCATCGACCTCTCGGCGATGCGGGCCGTGTGGGTCGACCCCGCGGGTCGCACGGCCTGGGTGCAGGGTGGTGCTCTGTGGTGCGACGTCGACCCCGAGACGCAGGCCCACGGCCTGGCCACCACCGGCGGCATCGTGGGCCACACCGGCGTCGCCGGGCTCACCCTCGGCGGCGGCATCGGCTTCCTCATGCGCAAACACGGGCTAACCGTCGACAACCTGCTTGCCGCCGAGGTGGTCACCGCCGAGGGCAGCATCGTCCGGGCGTCTGCCGACGAACACCCCGATCTGTTCTGGGCGCTGCGAGGCGGCGGCGGCAACTTCGGCGTCGTCACCTCGTTCCGGTTCTCTCTTCACCCCGTCGGCCCGACCGTGATGGCCGGGCCCGTCTTCTGGGCGGCCGACGACACCACCGACGTGCTGCGCTTCTACCGGGACTTCGCCGCCGAAGCGCCCGACGAGCTCGGCACCGTCGTCAGGCTCGGCACCGTCCCGCCACTGCCGGGCATCCCCGAGGACCTGCACTGGCGGCCGGCCATCGCCGTTGCCTGCTGCTACGCCGGCGCCGTCGAAGACGGCGAGCGTGCGGTGCGGGCCCTCCGCCGGTTCGGGACGCCGCTCGTCGACCTGCTCGCACCCTCGCCGTACGTCGCCTTCCAGGGAGGTATGGACGACACCGTCCTCCACGGGTGGCACTACTACTGGAAGGCGACGAACCTCGCCGGCCTCTCCGACGACGCCATCGCCGTCATCGCCGATCACGCCTACGCCGCAAGCTCGCCGCGGTCGTACGCGGCGATGTTCCACATGGGTGGCGCTGTCGCCCGAGTCCCCCATGACGCCACCGCCTACGCCGGTCGCGACGTGGCCCACAACATCATCATCGACGCCGTGTGGCTCCCTGACGAGTCCGGCGAGCACGCCGCGGCCGAGACCGCTTGGGCGCGGCGGTTCCTCCAAGCCCTCCAACCGCACCGCGATGGCGGCGTCTACGTCAACTTCCTTGATTCCGACGACGACTCCACCAGGGTTCAAGAGGCCTACGGCGATCAAATCTACCGGCGCCTCGCTGAGGTCAAGGCCAAGTACGACCCAGACAACGCCTTCCACCACAATAAGAACATCCAGCCCGGCTGAATGCCCGCGCCGGAACGATCGGCCCAGGCATTCGCTTTCGCAATCGCGTGAAGCCAACAGCGGAACACCGGCATCCAATGGGCACCAAACCCGTTCCAGTGCCCAAATCCAACGTAATCCACGGCTATCCGACGTCGGCTGCGCTCCCAGCGCGTCGGGCAGATTCCGCTTGATAGAGCCGCAAGCGCCGCTTCCCGGCTCCGAGTGTCTCCCCGCTTCGCAATCAGGAGGTCGCCGGTTCGAGCCCGGCTAGCTCCATCGGGGAAGTCCCTGGACAGCGGGGAGAGAAGCCCCAGTACTCGGACGTCCCCTCCTCGCGCGGAGGAGCAGCCGGGCGTCGCTACACGGCAGGGACGGTGCCGCGCACGTACCAGGCCGTCGCCGTCAGGCGGAACGGACCGGACGGTGACCCGAGCCGTTCGGCCGCGTGGCGCTTGAAGCGCTCGCGCCCTGCTTCATCGAGCGCCTCGTGGAACCGGCCGAGGTTGCCGACGCCGTTCGCGAACGGATACCAGAGGTCATCGAAGTCGGCGTAGTCGGCGCCGGCTTCGACCTGGCCGAGCTCGACCCCCTCGAACCCTGTGGTGCGCCAGAGCTCCTCGAGCTGATGCGGGCGCGAAAACGGGTCGGGCTTGTCGGCCCCGAACGAACGGGCGAGCTCAGCGTCGACGTCGAGTGCGGAATCCCAGACCGCTCTCAGCAGGGTCATGCCCGCCTCGAAGTCCCAGACGCACGCCGTGGCTGCGCCGCCGGGCCGCGCGACACGGCGCATCTCCGCCGCGCCTCGCCGGGCGTCGCTCATGCCCTGCACGACGAGCTGCGCGAGCACGGCGTCGAACTCAGCGTCGTCCCAGGGAAGCTCCTCGCCGATCCCCACCCGCACTTCGGCACCCGGTACACGCGCGCCGCAGGCCGCGGCGAAGCGCTCGGAGGGGTCGATCGCGGCCACGTTCCCCGCACCGAGAACCTCCGCCAGCGTGACCGTCAGCCCGCCGGTCCCGCAGCCCACGTCCAGCGCCCGCTGGCCCGCCCGGACGCCGGTCACCCGGACCATCTCCCGTGCGAGCTCCGGACCGTAACGGCCGACGTGCCGGTCGTAGGCGTCTACCGCGGCGCCGGCAACGGAGGATCGCGGTTCTCGAGCCATGCTCAGGCGACCCTACATTCATCCACCCGCCTGCATCCATTTCGTCATTTGAGCCCCCGCGAGCATCGGGCACTAGCCCCGTACCAGTGCCCAAATCCATCGACATCCGCACGCATCCACAGGCATCCGTCGCGGCTGGATTCGAGGCGCCACGGATGAGACTCCGCTTAATAGAGCCGCAAACGCGACTTTGCGTGGTGCGATGGCGCCCCGCTTCGGACTGCGGTCAGCCCGACTCGTCGCGGGCGCGCCCGTAGCGCTCGTAGATCACGCGCGAGCCGAACGTCCTCGTCTCGATCAGGTCCAGCGGGACGTCTTCAGTGACCGGCGGCAGGAACGGCGTGCCAGCACCGACGACAACCGGGTAGCGGAACATGCGCAACTCGTCGACGAGGCCGAGCTCGATCGCCGCCGCGGCCAGGCCGGCGCCGCCGATTCCGACGTCTTTGTCAGTCGCGCCGAGCGCCGCGGCGACCTCCTCGGCCACCGACGCCTCGGCGAGCCGGGCGTTGCCCTGGACGCTGTCGAGCGTGCGGCTGAAGACAACCTTCGGGATTGCGCACCAGACGTCGGCGAACTCGGCCCGGAGCTCGTTGTCGCGCAGCGACGGATCCGTCTCCCACACCTGCATCGTCTCGTAGAGCCTGCGGCCGAGGAGATAGCCGCCGAGCTCGCGTACCTGCGCCAGGTGAAAGCGAAACAGCTCGTCGCTAGGTTCGGTCCACCCGAACCCGCCCTCGCGGTCGGCGATATAGCCGTCCACAGAGACGCTCATCGAGTAGATCAGCATGGCTTCACTCTGCCATTAGTGACCGATCGCGAGACGAGAACTCATCGTCGTCGGCGGTCTCAGCGATCGTAAGGCCATTGCCGGCACGGGGAGCTGCGTCCGAGCCGCCCGCTGTGGAAGCGGCAACGGAGCGCCGGGTCCATTGAGCACTAGACGCGTTCCAGTGCCCAATGGGGCGCGGCCCCTCAACAGACCTGGAGATTGACCTTCTTGGCCAGCGTCGGGTGGCCCTTGCTGACCGCCTGGAAGGTGATCAGGTAGAAGCCGCGCGATGTCAGCTTCGAAACCGGGACCTTGACCTTCAGATGCGACTGGCCCGTAGCGCGGGCGATCGTCTTGCCGAAGCTGTCGGGATAGCGCGCGCCCCACTCGTCGCGGGGACCGGCGAGCGTCGCCGTGAAACGACCGATGTCGCCCTTGGCGCGCGCCTTGAGCTTCAGGTCCTGGGAGGCGCAACCGGCGGGAAGCCCCTTGATCACGAGCTTCTCCGAGCCGCTGACGTCGGGCGGGTAGATGACCTCGGTGATCGCGTTCACCGTTTCCATGATCGATTGGCGGTCCTCACTGATGCCCGCGAAGTTGTCGAAAGACTCGTTCGCCTGGATCGTCGCGACCACCTGGATCGTCGCCGGCATCGCGCTCAGCGGCCCGAAGTCGCAGACGGCGTAGTGGTAGCCGTAGGAGTCGACCGGGTCGACCCTGCACGTTCCGAACGTGGTCGTCACCGAGAGGAACGGGTTGTCGACCGGGGCGTCGCTCTTGCTGCGCACCAAGAGCATGTCGAGCGAGTACACGCCGTCGCAGAAGGAGGTGCACCCCGGGGTGCTGTTGGTGACCGTGAACGTGTCGGTGACGGTGGCGCCGCGGTCGACGACCTCGGCCGAGGCCGAGCCGGTCACGGTCACCGAGGCCGCCGCGGTCGAGGTGAGCACGGCCAACGCGACGGCGGCGATCACGGCAATGAAGCCAAGGCGCTGGATCATCTCTCGACGACAGTACTCGGGCCATCGGCGAAGTCCAAAAGTCGCGCAACCAGGCGATCAGTCGGTCTGGGCGCAAAGGAGCAGCGGCGAGGTCGCGAGCGGAACTCCTGCCTGGCGTCGATAATCACTCCGTGGCGGAGGCCATCGAGGAGCTCGAACGGGCGCGCGAGTCCTATCGGGGCGAGGCCTGGAATGACGCCTATGAGTCGCTGGCGGCCGCCGACCGATCGGCGGGACTCGGAGCAGACGACCTGGAGCTGTTCGCCAACTCGGCCTACATGCTCGGGCGGGAGGAAGACTACTTCGGCGCCCTGGAGCGGGCCTACCGCGTCCACCTCGACGCAGGGGAGGGTCTGGCGGCCCTCCGCTGCGCCTTCTGGATCGGGGTGAACCTCGCCCAGCGCGGCGAGATGGGCCAGGCTGGGGGCTGGCTCGGTCGCGCCCAGCGGCTGCTCGAGGAGGCCGGGGGAGATCGGGTGGAGCGCGGCTACCTGCTCCTCCCGGTCGTCTTCCAGCAGGAGGGAAGCGGCGAGCTGGAGCAGGCGGCGGCGACCGCCGCTGAGGCGGCGGCGATCGGCGATCGCTACGGCGACCCGGACCTGTTTGCGCTCGCCACCCACGAGCGCGGCCACATCCTGATCCGGCTCGGGCGGATCAAGGAGGGCCTGGCGCTGCTGGACGAGTCGATGGTCGCGGTCACCGCGGGGGAGCTCTCCCCGATCCCCGCCGGGATCGTCTACTGCGGTGTGATCCTCGCCTGCCGCGACGCCCACGAGCTGAGCCGCGCCCAGGAGTGGACCGCGGCGCTGAGCGCTTGGTGCGAGCGCCAGCCCGACCTGGTCGCCTTCACCGGCCGCTGCCTCGTTCACCGCGCCCAGATCATGCAGCTGCACGGCGCCTGGCATGAGGCGATCGCGGAGGCGCGCCGGGCCGCTGAGCGCTGCCTCCGGGGGGAGAACCCCGCGGCAGCCGGCGAGGCCTGCTACGAGCGCGGCGAGGTCCACCGCCTGCTCGGGGACCACCGGGCCGCGGAGGATGCATACCGGGAGGCGAGCGGCCACGGATGGGAGCCACAGCCGGGCCTCGCCCTGATGCGCCTCGCGCAGGGGAACGCGGACGCCGCCGACGCCGCCATCCGCAGGGTCGAAGCGGAGACCTCCGAGCCGGGCAGGCGGGTGGGCCTTCTGCCCGCCTTCGTCGAGGTGATGCTGGCGGTCGACGATCTGGAGTCGGCCCGCCGCGCCTGCGAGGAGCTCGAGTCGATCGGCCGCCGGCAGGACAGCGGCGCGCTGGAGGGGATGGCCGGCCAGGCGCGGGGGGCCCTGCGGCTGGCAGAGGGCGACGCTCGGGCCGCGCTTCCGTCGCTCCGCCTTGCGGCCCGGCAGTGGCTGCGGTTGGAGGCGCCCTACGAGCTCGCGCGGGTCCGCGAGCTGATCGGGCTCGCCTGTCGGGAGCTCGGGGACGAGGACACCGCGACGCTCGAGCTCGAAGCGGCGCGGGATGCGTTCGCGCGGCTCGGCGCTGGGACCGACCTCTCCAGGGTCGGGATGCTGGCCGAGATCGCCGCGGCAGTCGACAGTCATGGGCTCACCGGGCGCGAGCTCGAGGTGCTCCGCCACCTCTCGGCCGGAGAGACCAACAGGGCGATCGCCGCCCGTCTGGTGCTGAGCGTGAGGACGGTCGACCGGCACGTGAGCAACATCTACGCGAAGCTCGGCGTCTCATCCCGGGCGGCGGCCACCGCCTACGCACACGAGCACCGCCTCCTCTGAGCGCCGCTCGGCGAAATCACCCATTTCCCGTTGTCGCCGAAGTTGGGTGGTTCAGCCGATGAAACGCCCGCGGGCTCGGCATACCGTCGGCGGCAGGATCCACACCGACGGAGGAGGCAGAGAGATGGCAGTCGAAACCCAGGCCCGGCGCAACGAAGCGACGACCTCCGAGGACGCCCGCGCGCGCCTCCTCGCCGGCGCCCCGGTCGGCGAGCGCCGGCTGGAGCTGGCCGGCGTCTCCACCGCGTTCCTCGAGGGCGGCGAGGGCCGGCCGGTGGTCCTCCTGCACGAGCAAGGGACCTTTGGGGCTCACTGGATGCGGGTCATCCCCGAGCTGGTGAGCGCCAACCGAGTGGTAGCCCCGGACCTCCCCGGCCACGGCGCATCCGAGGTCACCGAGGGCGAGCTGGACGGGGATCGGATCCTGGCCTGGCTCGGCGAGCTGATCGAGCGCACCTGCGCCTCGCCGCCCGCCCTCGTGGGTCACATGGGCGGGGGCGCGATCGCCGCTCGGTTCGCCGTCGAGCACAGCGACCGACTTCGCTCGCTGGTCCTGGTCGACTCCTTTGGGCTCGGCAGGTTCCGGCCCTCGCCGCGATTCGCACTCGCGCTCTTTCGCTACGTCGCCCGTCCCACCGAGCGAACCTACGACGCGCTGATGCAGCGCTGCACGGTCGACTACGCCGGCGTCCGCGCGGGAATGGGCGAGAGCTGGGAGCCGTTCGCGGCGTATGCGCTCGACCGCGCCCGCGCTCCGAGTGGGAAGGCGGCGCTCCGCGTCCTGATGCGGGAGTTGGCCGTGCCGGCGATCCCACCGGCCGACCTTGAGGGGATCGCCGTTCCCACGACCCTGATCTGGGGACGCCACGATCCAGTCAACCGGCTGCGGGTGGCCGAGGAGGCAAGCGAGCGCTTCCGGTGGCCGCTGCACGTGATCGAGGATGCCGGCGACGATCCGCCGATCGAGCAGCCGGAGGCGTTAATGAGAGCGCTGCGCCCCGCGGTCGCCGAGACCCAGGAGGAAGATCGATGAACTACAGGCTCGCCTACGCGCTCGGGTTCCACCCCTGGGAGGACTTGGTTCAGCATCCACCCTACGCCGGGAAGCTGCTCGAGCTGGTCGCTCGTGACGAGGACGGGCGCGACGCCCCCTACGGCAAGGCGCTGGACATCGGCACAGGCAGCGCGGTCTGGGCGGTACGACTTGCGCAGCGGGGGTGGACGGTGACTGGCGTCGACATCGTCGAGAAGGCCCTTCACCGCGCTCGCGAGCGCACCGCCGAGGGCGGGGTAGAGGTGCAGCTCGTGCGCGCTGATGTGACGGCGTTGAGCGAGGCGGGGGTCGGCTCGGGCTTTCGGCTGCTGCTCGACACCGGCACCTTCCATGGCCTCGACGACGCTCAGCGTGTGGCGATGGGCAGGGAGGTCGACGCAAGCGCCGAATCGGGCGCGACCGTGATCCTCGACTGCTTCGCCCCGCGGCGCAGAGGGCCGCTACCGCGTGGCGCAAGCCGCGCCGACGTCGAGCGAGCCTTCCCTGGCTGGGTGATCACCGACGTCGTGGCGGCAGATACCGAGCCCGATCCGATCGCGCGCCTGTTCAAGTTCGACGAGCGCTTCTACCGCTTGCGCCGCAGAACTCCCGCACGGCCTGGTTGAACTGCTCGGGCTGCTCGAGGTTGCTGACGTGACCGCTGCCGGGGATCACGACGAGCTTCGTGTCCGGGATCGCCTGCTCGAATTGGTGCGCGACGCTGAGCGGGGAACGTGCGTCCAGTTCGCCCCAGATCAACATGGTCGGCACGGCGATCGTGGGGAGGAGGTCGCGCTGGTCGGTCTCGGCCATCACGAACAGCTCGATCCCGAGGCTCTGTGGTCGGACGTCGCCCGCGATCCGCTCGAGCAGCGGTACGAACTCGGCCGGTGGGTCGCCGGCGAACAGCCCGGGAAGGGTGGGATCGAACTCCTCGGTCGGCGTGGCGAGCATCTCCTGCGCGCCCGCGACCCGGGCACGCACCTCGCTGTCGGGCAACGACCCCTTCCAACCCGCGTAGCTACCGGCGAGGATCAGGGTCTCCACCAGGTCGGGGTGAAGGCGGTAGAGCTCCTGCGCGACGGTCCCGCCCCAGGAGAGGCCGGCGACGTGCGCCGGCCCGAGCGCGAGCACGTCAATCAGCGCCGCGAGGCAGTTCGCGTAGTCCGCCAGGCCGAAGTCCCCAGGCACATCCGAGGAGCGACCCGCCCCGGGCTCGTCCCAGGCGACGACCGTGAACTCGTCGGCGAGGGCGGCTAGCTGCGGCTGCCAGATGCGGCCGTCAGCGCCGGCGCCGTGCACGAAGATCAGCGGCGGCCCGTCGCCGACGCGCTCGTAGGCGATCTCGAGCCCATTCGCCCGGACGACCTCCACCGCCGCAGCATAGAGGCACATGCGAGCCGAACCCTCTATTCGAACCTGATCGATTCGACGATCTGCTGGACTTCCCGCTCGAGGCCGAAGCCATACCCCTTGGTTGTCTCGGCTTCGATGAAGAGGCGCGTACCGTGCACATCGACGATCCATACCCTGATCGTGTCGCCCACGCCCGTCTTCAGCCAATTCGCACCGCCGATCCCGGCTCGCCAGGTGTAGAAGAACCCCGGGTTGCAGCCGACGTTCTTGCGAACGGTGAGCGCCACGTGCTTCGCGGGGCGCTCGCCCAGGGTGACGTTCGAGGGCCCTGTGAGGAGCTTGGTGCCGGGCGCCGTCGACACTGCGGCCGCGAGATCGGCGGCCGATGAACCCACCGGCAGGCTCAGCAGACGGGCGCACGGATCGGCGTAGTCGCCGTCGGGAAAGCTCGTCCAAAAGATGATCGCCTCTGCGTCTTGTGGCCCCGACATGGACTTGTTGATCGAGATCGGCCCTCGGGCGGACTTGTCGGTCGTGAGGCTGGAGTGCCTTTCCCACCATCCTTCGTCGCCGGGGGTGAAGTGCCCAACCGGCACCCCGAAGGAGAACGGAACGCCCTGCTCGGTCACCGTGTGCCTTGCGACGGGACGATCCTCGGCGTTTTCGGGATCGGCCTCGACCGGAGCCCCCTCGCCACCGAAGTGGACCTTGATCACAATCCTCGATGACGCCCCCGGTAGGTTCGTGCACACCTCATAGCCGCCGGTCGCGCCTTCCGGTCCCATGCACCGCCATTGATACGGGAGCCTGTTGTATGCAACGCGGTGCATCAGGCGCCGCGCCTGGCGACACGAAATGTCGCCTTCAACCACCGTGAGCCCTCGGCGCTCAGCGATGCCGCAGAACTTGTTATCGGCGGGATCGGCGGCGAGCTCGTCGTATGGGTTGCCGTCATCCGTGTTCTCGATCGCGGATGCTGCGGAGGTCTCGTTGTCGTCGCCTCCTCCGCAAGCGACCAGCCCGAACGCACCGAGTGCCAGCAGCGAGAGCGGTAATGCGAGCTTGTTCATCCGCGTCCTCCGAGGTCGATTGTCGAATGACTTCTTGTGATCTTCTTGACCCACCTTTCCGTGAGGTACCAGGGCGCCGGTCCTTCGAACCCCACCGACTCGCCGTTGGAGAACTCCGCCGTGGCGTCGTGGCCCTCGATAACAACCCGCTCGACTGTCGCGTCGGCAAACGACTGCCGAAACTCCGCCGACGGCGGCGTGCAGTTCTCGATCGGTCGGTGGCCGACGCGTTCGCAGCCCATCCGCTCGCCCGCCGGCTGCCCCATGTAGCGCCATGCCGAGGGCGGCCAGCCCCCCGCTGCGAACAGCGCTGCCCAGTCGTTGGCCTTCTGCTCGATCCTCTCCTCAGTACTGAGCCGGTTGTTGTTATCCGCCTCGCTCGCGGGCGCTGCGGTGGCCTCTGCGGTGACCTGCTCGTCGTCGCCTCCTCCGCAGGCGACCAGCCCGAACGCACCGAGTGCCAGCAGCGAGAGCGGTAATGCGAGCTTGTTCATCCGCGTCCTCCGAGGATCGATTGTCGAATCCGATGATCGACGCGGTCCGTTTCAGATCTGTTTCAGACCAGCAACACAGCTGTTAGCGTGCGGACCGGGAGGCCAGCCAGATGGAGTTCCGGATCCTGGGACCGCTAGAGGTGTGGGACGGCGGCGGCGAGGTTTCCCTGGGCGGCCGCAAACCGCGTGCGCTTCTCGCCCTGCTCCTCCTCCACCCCAACGAGGTGCTGTCCGCTGACCGGCTGATCGACGAGCTGTGGGGCGAGGACTCGCCCGAGCGCGCCGCCGCCGCACTGCGAGTCAACGTTTCGCGCCTTCGCAAGGCGCTTGCGCAGGATGTGCTGGAAACCAGATCGCCGGGCTATGTGATCAGGGTCGAGTCCGACGACCTCGATCTCGACCGATTCGAGCGGCTGGTGGATGAAGCGAGGGGTTTGCTCGCACGCGGCCTGCCGGCCAACGCGTCGGAGCGGCTGCGCGAGGCGCTGTCGCTGTGGAGGGGCCCGGCGCTCGCGGACTTCGCCTACGAGAGCTTCGCCCAGGCGGCGATCGTCCGGCTCGAGGAGATCAGGCTGACAGCGGTCGAGCTTCGAATCGAGGCCGACCTCGCACTCGGCCGCCATGACGAGCTGGTCGGCGAGCTCGAGTCGCTGGTCGCCGAGCACCCGCTCCGCGAACGTCTGAGGGGTCAGCTGATGACCGCGCTGTACCGGTCGGGTCGGCAGGCGGAGGCCCTGGACGCCTACAGGGATGCGCGCCGAGCCCTCGTCGACGGGCTCGGGATCGAGCCGAGTGTCGCGCTCCAGGAGCTGGAGCGGGCGATCCTTCGGCAGGCGCCGGCGTTGAACCTGCCCGCGGCGGCGCCCGCGTCGGGCGAGGCCGCGGAGCGGTCGATTCTCGTCGCGATCACGCACGAGACGCGCGTCGACGCGCTGCTCGCGGTTGCCGAGCGGCTTGTCCGAGACCCACCTCGCGTCATCGTCCTGGCCAGGCTCGTCTCGGACGCGGCCGAGCTTCGGTCGGCGTCAGCCTGGCTCGAAGAGCGCCGGTCCGCACTCCAAGCGCGCGGTGTCCTGGCCCGCGCGGCCTCGTTCACGTCGACGGCGCCAGGCGAGGAGCTGGCTCGGCTCGCCACCGAGCTCGACGTCGATCTGCTGCTCGCCGAGGCCCCCGACGAGCTCCTGGCCGACGGAGCTCCCGACGAGCGGCTCACCGCCGTACTCGCGGAGACGCCGTGCGACGTGGCGCTGCTCGCCGCTCGCGACGCGACGCCCGCGGGCCCCGTCCTCGTCCCCTTCGGAGGAGCGGAGCACGACTGGGCGGCGGTCGAGCTCGGCGCGTGGTTCGCGCGCGCCGAGGATGTGCCGCTCCGACTCGCGGGTGCGGCAGCCATGCCGGAGCACGGCAGACGCGACGCGAGCCGCCTGCTTTCGCACGGCGCGCTCGCGGTCCAACGGGTCCTGGGCATCTCGGCGGAGCCGCTGTTGGCCCCGCCGGGCGAGGAGGGCATGCTGGAGGCGAGCCGCGACGCCGGTCTGGTCGTCGTCGGGCTGTCGACGAGGTGGCACCGCGAGGGGCTTGGCCCGGCCCGCCTCAGACTCGCCAGAGAGGCCACCCCGCCGACGCTGCTCGTCCGGCGCGGTCTACGCCCCGGAGGCCTCGCTCCGACGCCCGCACTCACGCGCTTCACCTGGTCGATTCGCCCTTGAGTCGGGCTCAGGTCGCGCAGGCCGGCTCGTACGGTCGCCCTGGGAGGAACTCCTCCCACTCCTCGGGCGTCAGTGTGCGGTTCGCGAGCGCGCAGGCACGTCGCGCCCACGACTTCGGGTCGACGTCCCAGATTGCTCCACGGCCGTCCGCGGCGGTCATCAACAGCTCGCGTCCGTCTGGAGACAGGTCGACGTCCGCCCGCCGACTCCCGGCCGTGAGCGTCGGTCCGATCCGGGCTCCGGTGGCAAGGTCCCAAAGCGAGGCGACGGGGGCGAAGCCGGAGACGGCAAGGATTCGGCCGTCGGGGCTGAAGTCGAGCGTCTTCGCGCCGGCACTACCCTGATCGAGCTCACGGATGAGCTTCCCGCTACGGACGTCCCAGACGCGCACGATCGGGTCGTCCAACCCCCCCGTCGCAAGAGCTCGACCGTCGGGGCTGAACGCGATCGCTTCGCCTGCGTACGTCGATTTGCCCTCGACCGGCAGCGTGGTGATCCGCGAGTCCTCGGCGACGTTCCAGACCTCCGCCGTGCCTCCCCGCTCGTGGACGAAACCGAGCGTCGACCCGGTTGGGCCGAAGGCGACGTCTCCCACACCCACGCCGAGCGCAATCGTGTCGAGCGGTTCTCCGGTTGTGACCTTCCAGAGGTCCACGCCGGAGGGGCCGGCCGTGGCGAGGGTCTTGCCGTCGGCGCTGAAGCTGACGCCTTGGACGGCTCCCAGTCCGACCGTGAACGGCCCTCGGAGCAGTGATCGGCTCTCGACGTCCCAGAGCGTCGCCTGACCCTCGACGGTCACGGCCGCGAGCGTTCGCCCGTCGGGAGCGAAGGCGAGTGAAAAGACCTCACCGGCGGTCTCCAAGAGGGGCGGGCCCACGGGGGCCAGGTCCGTCGCATCCCAGAGCCTGATGCCCCGCTTGTTGAGACCGAGCGCAAGAAGCCGTCCGTCGGGACTGAAGCTCCCGGGGTGTCCGTCATAACCGTTGGCGGCCCGGTCATGCGTGAAGGTAAAGCGCCTCCCGATCCCGCGGTCGCCGCCGAGGTCCCACGCGATCGCCGTCCCGTCGTGACTCACCGTGTAGAGCGTCCTCCCGTTGGGGCTGAAGACCGGCTGCTGCACGGCACCCGAGTGTCCGTGCAGCGTCTCGCGGCGGGTCGCCGACTCGGCATCCCAGAGCGCGACCGTCCCGTCGAGGCTGGTCGAGACCACGGTCTCGCCGTCCGGGCTGAAGAGCAGCCAACTCGGAGCCCCGTCGAGCGCGCCGGCCGCCGCCCGCACCGCTCCGCTGCGCGTGTCGACCAGCTGGATGCCGCGGTCGATGCCGACGGCAACGGTGCCCGCGTCCGGGCTCAGCGCGAGCGCATGCTGACCCGTGCCGATCCTCAGCCGCCTGGTCGGCGTGCCGCTGCGGATATCCCACCACACGAGCTCGTCTTCGTCCGTCGCGATGACCACCGAGCGGCCGTCCGGCATGAGCGCGAAACCGGGCGATTGATAGTAGGAACCGACATAGTCGCCGTCGAACCCTTTCGGCTCAAACGGAGTACCGGTCGCAGCCAGGGTGGCGGGATCCCGCACACTGATCGAATCGTGTTGGGACGAGCCCGTAACGACGATGACGAGCTGCGATCCGTCTCTGGTGAAGGCGATCCGGCTAACCCGGTCGTCATCATTGCCTTCCAAACCACTCTCGGAGACGCGCGCCGCTGCCAGTTGCTCTCGGGTGCGCGCGTCGATCAGGCGCAGAAAGCCCTGCCCGCCGAACGCAACCGTCTCGCCATCGGGGCTGTAGGCGACGCTTTCCACCTGGTCCGTCACCGGGAGCGGCTTGCCGATCCGCTCGTAGGTCCGGGCGTCGAAGAAGAGCAGCCCGGTGGCATCGCCGACCACAAGCGTCATCCCGTCGGGGCTGACCGCGATCGCGCGGAGAATGTCGTCCTGTCCGTGCATGACCCCGGTCACCGCGGGTGCGCGTAGGAGGGTGGCGAGCAAGTAACTGCGCGTCTGGGGTGAGTCGTCGATCGCAACCGCCTGGCGGGCGAGCAGCAGCGAACGGTCGAGGTCCTCCTCGACCAGCCCCTGCGCGCCGAGGCGCTGAGCGAGCTGGGAAGTCTCCGCGTCGCGCGCCTCGCCGCGCTGGATGAGGGCGAACACGGCTCCCGCGAGGGCCACGGCCAGCAGGACCGCGACCCCGGCGAGCAGCGCGCGAAGTCGCCGGTTCGTGCGCCGGGCCCGTTTCGTCTCCTGCTCGGCGAGCTCGCGGCTCTCGGTGACGAACTCGCGCTCGAGCTCGTTCAGGTCGAGCGCGTGATCGGCGGTCCACTCGAGCGCCGCAGCGAGGCGAGCGCCGCGATAGAGCTCGCCCTGATCGCGCCCTTCCGCCGCCCATTCGGTCGCCGCTTGGGTGAGGTTGTGGCGAAGCCGGCGTCCTTCGGTGTCCTCGTCGATCCAGTCGCGCAGGCGCGGCCATTCGCGCAGCAGCGCCTCGTGGGCGACCTCGACGGAGCCCTCGCCGACGGTGACGAGGCGGCTGTCGGCCAGCGTCGCGAGCACGTCGGCGACGTCCTCGTTGCGCTCCAGGTCGAGCTCGGCGAGTGGAGCGCGGCGGCGCACCGGGACGTCCCCCTCGCCCTCGCCGACCAGGCGCAGCATGATCGCGCGCACGAGCTGCTTGCGCCCGTCGGGGATGCGACCGTAGGTGCCCTCGGCCAGCCGCGCGACGGCACCGTGAACGCCGCCGGACTCGCGATAGGCAGCGAGGGTGAGCGCGTTGTCATCTCGCTTCTGCCAGAGCTCGAGCAGGGCAGTGGACAGCAGTGGCAGCGCTCCCGGCTCGCCCTCCACGTCGTCGACCAGCGCGTCGGCCAGCTCCGGCTCCACCCGCAGCCCCACTCGCCCGGCGGGCAGCTCGACGACACGCCGCAACTCCGAGGCCTGCATCGGCCCAACGAGCACGTGGTTCGCACCCAGCAGCTCGGCAAGTCCCGGGTAAGCGGCGAATCGCCCGTAGAAGTCTGCGCGAAGGGCGACGATTACGACGGCTCGACCCTCTGGATCAGCCGCTGCGCGAGCAAGGGTGGCGGAGAACGCAGTGCGCTCGGCTTCGGAGCGGCAGGCGGTGAACAGCTCCTCGAGCTGGTCGACGGCGAGCAGAAGCCGCTCGTCGTCGGACAGCGCGTCGAGCGCCTCGGCGAGGGGATCCCTCGCTCCCGAGACGAGCGCGCGACGAAGCTCGTCCAGCGGCCGGTCGCAGGGGCGTAGCAGCAGCCGGCGCCACCGCTCGCTGCCCGGCAGGACCCCTGCGGCGAGGGCGGGAAGAAGACCGGCGCGGACGAGCGACGACTTGCCGCTGCCCGACGGGCCGACGATGCCGAGGAAGCCGACGCCGACGAGGCGGGCGACGAGCTCGGCGACGAGCCGCTCGCGGCCGAAGAAGTACTCCGCGTCCACCGGCTCGAAGCTCGCGAGACCCTTGAACGGGCAGATGCCCTCAGTCGACACACGGGCTGGGGTGACCGGACCCGCGAGGGTCCGCGCCTGCTCGCGCACGAGCTGTAGGTCGATCACCTTGCCGGCCAACTCGGCCTCGACCTCGCTCAGGTCGCTTCTGCCGCCGGCGGCACGCGAGGCGACATCGACGAGCACGCGGCTCGCCTCGTCGACCGCGACCGCGAGCCCCGCCCGGGCGAGCTCTCCGCAGCTCGCGTAGCGCCGCTCCGGCTCCTTCGCCAGCGCCCGGGCGATCACGGCGTCGAGCGCCACCGGCAACTCCGGCCGTTGTTCGCTCGGCGTCGGCGGTTCGGTCTCGAGGTGGGCGAACACGACCGCCGTGTCCGAGTCACGTCGAAACGGTGGCTGCCCGACCAGACACTCGTAGAGCACGCAGCCGAGTGAGTAGACGTCCGCCCGCCCATCGATCTCCTCACCCGCGATCTGCTCGGGTGCGACGTAGTCGATTGTGCCCATCAGCTGGCCGTACTCGCCGTTCCCGCTTTCCTCGGAGACGCGTTTCGTGAGCCCGAAGTCCGCCAGGTAGACATGGTCCGAGCCGTCGGGACGCGCGCCCGTGTCGAGCAGCACGTTCGAGGGCTTCACGTCGCGATGCACGAGGCCCCGCGCATGGGCCGCATCCAGGGCGCTCCCCACCTGCGCGCAGATGCCGATCGCCGCCCCCGGGTCCAAGCGGCCGCGTTGGAGCCGCACCTTCAGGTCACACCCCTCGACGTAGCGCATCGCAATGAAGAGCAGGTCGTCGGTCGTCCCAGCCTCGTAGATCGGGACGATGTTCGGATGGTCGATCGACGCGGCCAACTCCGACTCGCGCAGGAAGCGGTCACGGAATGATTCGTCCTCGGCGAGGCCGGGCGCAAGCAGCTTCAGCGCAACGTTCCGCTTGAGCCGCAGATCCTCGGCCAGGTAGACGACGCTCATGCCGCCGAAGCCCAGCAGCGACTCGATCCGGTAGCCGGCGACCTTGGTGCCGACCCGCAGATCGTGGCTCACTTGCACGGGCGCATCCTCGCTTTCTGGGACCTGCGGGAACGATAAGCGGACTTGGGAGATCTGCGCAGACCGCAGTTACAGCCCGGTTTCAGGCTCGTAACGGGTGTCGTCCGCCCGAGGTGCGCTCGGCCGGCTCCGCGAGGGCGGCACCGCCCGGAGGCGGCGCTGCCCTCGAAGGTGACGCGGTCAGCCGGTCAACGGATCGCGGCGGTCGCCGCGCCTGGTGATCGCGACGGCACCCGCGCCGAGACCGATCAGCGTGAGCATCCCGGCCGCGCCAATCCCTGCGTCGCCCCAGTCGAAGCCGGTCGAGGACGTCGCCTGCGTCGCGTGGACCGCGACCGCGTGCTGAGCCTCGGCGCCGCTGCTCGGCCCCAGGCCGCCGTTCACCCCGGCCGGTGCCTCGGCGACGGCCGGCATCTGCTCGTCGATCGGCATCGCGCCCGCGCTCGGCGCCATGATCGCTGCGGTGGCGAGGACCGCGGCGAGGGTCGCTTTCTTTGTGGTACTGGACATCAGTTGCCTCCTTGTGACGGCGATTGATGGACGTCGGCATGCCGCCAAGACTGCGCGCTCGCGAGCGCGCGCGCATCGGGAACGTTCCCTATGTTTGGCCGTGTCGGTTCCCTATCTTGGGTCCGCGATGCCGAGGCGAATGGCCGCGGCGCCGGCCTCGCTGCGGGTGCGCACGTCGAGCTTTCGCAGGATGGCCGAGACGTGATGGCCGACGGTCTTCTCGGAGACGAACAGGCGCTCGCCAATCTCGGCGTTGCGAAGCCCTTGGGCGACCAGCTCAAGCACCTCGACCTCTCGCGTCGTGAGCCCGGCCGGGTTCTCCCGGGTCGTCGCCCGCGGCCCTCGCGGCAGCCCCCGCGCTCCACGCTCGCGAAGCCGCCGGGCGACGATCGCCGCGGCCGGTGCCGCACCGAGCGCCTGAAGCTCGGCGAGCGAGCCGCGCAGGGCATCGTCATCGTCCGCGCCGACGAGCGCCAGCGCCGCCTCGTACGGACAGCCGAGGTCCGCCCAGAGCCTCGCCGCGCGCGTGTGATCGCCGACAAGCTCGGCCGCGTAGGGCTCGGCAACCTCGGCGACAATCTCCTCCTCGGCGCCCGCGCGGCGGCGCCAAACGGCGACTTCGCCGAGTTCCCATGAGGGCAGGCGCTCAAGCCCGAGCTTCAGTGTCGTATCAGTGGCCTCGATCGACTCGCGTTTACGCCCTTCGAGCCAGGCGGCCTCGGCCCTGGCTGCGGCCACCGGAGCAATCTGCTGGAGCTCGCCCGTCGGCTCCGCCTCGGCTAGCGCGGCGTCGAGGGGCGGCCAGGGGTCGGGATCCCCTCGGCGCGCTCGAATCAATCCCTGGATCGCGCCGGCAAGCACCCCGGGAACCGGCGCCGAGCCCCGGCTGCGAAGGATCTCTCTCACCGACTCGCCGGCCTCGACCCAATTCCCGCGGTCGAGCTGCATGCGGGCGCCGCAGGCGCCCAGGGAAAGGCGCCAGTAGTCGAGACCTCTCTCGCTGCAGTACGCCAATCCGGGCCCTAGGTGACGGTCGGCAAGCGCGAACCAGCGTTCCCGAGCGGAAAGCCAGACGAGGTTGAGGAATGCTCGACCGGCCTCATCTTCAAGGCCGGCCGCCCTTGCCAAATCGAGACTCTGCGCGAGCTTCTCGGCTCCCCTCGGGCCATCGCCGCGGAACTCCGCTGCGCCGACGCTGGTGAGCGCATAGACGAAGATCCCCGTGTCATCCAGGCGCTGCGCAAGCTCAAGCGCGCGAGTCCCCCAGCGGATGGCCCGCTCGGTGTCCTCCCAGTTCAAGTACCGCTGCGCGAGCGCTGCGTAGGCCATCGCAAGCTCGCGTCCGGGCTCCAACTTCTCGAGCATGGCGACGGCCTCGCGACAAGCCTCGACCGCCTCTCGTGTTCGACCGCCGAACCCGAGCATCCGCCCGAGCGCGCGAAGAGCGTCCCCTTCCTTGCGCTTGTCGCCGAGTGCGCGCCGACGACCGACCACCTCCTCCTGGGCCTCGATCGCCGCGTCGAGCTGGCCGGACAGATAGCACTCGTACGCCCGCCCCTCGAGCAGCTCGGCCTGCTTCTCCGGTTGCAGGCTCGCGGCGACGCGCAGCGCGCGCGCATACTGAGCGGCCGCCTCGCGATGGGCACCGAACGCGGACGCGCGCGCGGCGGCGATCGGGGCGAAGCGCAGGACCATGGCGCGGTCGCCCGCGGCTTCGGCGTGATGGGCGACTCGGGCCGGGTCGGTGTCGCCGCGCGCCGCAAGCGCTTCGGTCGCGCGGCGATTGAGTGCGACGCGCCGGTTGGGCGCGAGCGCCCCCTCGACGGCCAGGCGGGCAAGCTCGTGCCTGAAAGCAACGCCACGATCTCCCGGGAGCACCATGCCGGACGCCAGGCATTCCTCCAGACGGTCCAGCTCCGCGGGGGCGAGCGCCTCGAGCAGCCAGACCTCGACCTTGGGGGCCGCGACAGCGATCGCCTCGAGCAGGCGCCGCGCCGGTTCCGAGAGGCGCGCCATCCGCGCCAACACCGCATCCCGCACGGTCGACGGAACCGTGTCGATCCCGGCCGCCAGGGCCTCGCTGACAAAGAACGGATTGCCGTTGGTTTGACGGTACAGCTCCTCGGTGTCCATCTCGTGCGGCGCGGCGAGTCGTCGAACGGCGTCCCGCGAAAGGAGCGGGATGCGGAGTCTCGAAACGGATCGGGCAGTGGTCAGCTCTCCGAGGACCAGGGCAAGTGGATGGGTCCGATCGAGCTCATCGTCACGAAAGCTGGCCAGGACGAGCGCCGGAACCGACTCGACCTTCCGGGCCAGCAGCCGCAGAACGTCGAGCGTCGCCTCGTCGGCCCAGTGGAGGTCGTCGAGCACAAGGACGCTCGCGCGTCGTCCGGCTAGCTCTCGGATCAGCGCGGCCGTGACCTCGTGTGGTCGGGCGGCGCCGGAGACGAGCTCCTCGAGTTCCCCTCCCGTGGTCTCGGCGACTTCGAAAAGCGGCCCCAGGGGCGGTGGGGTTGCCAGCGGCTCACAGGCGCCCCAAAGAATCCTCGCCGAGTCGCGATTCCGCTCGCAGAACTCGCGCAGAAGGGTGGTCTTTCCGATCCCTGCCTCACCCCGGACGAGCACCAGCCGTCCACTCGAGTTGGCGACCGCCTCCAGCCAGCCGGCAAGGGAGGAGAGTTCGTTGGATCGCTCCAGAAGCTCCCCGGCGTCGTCGGGCGAGCCTATGGTCCCCTCCGCTCGCGCCCGTGCATCGAAACGCTTCCGTCTCGGACCTTGTCAAAGGAGCTCAAGACCCCAAGCGACATGGAGGGGCCAGTATCGCGCGTACCGCCACTCCTTTCCATGCCAAGCTTCGCAATCAGGCGGTCGCCGGTTCGAGCCCGGAAGCGAGTCTCCTCAGGCCGCCACCGCCGTGGGGCCGGCGACCACTCCCTCGTCGTGGAGGCGCCCGATCTCGGTTTCGCTGAGCGAGAGCAGCTCGCTCAGGATCTCGTCCGTGTGCTCGCCCAGCATCGGCGCACGGGTCGCGGGCAGACGGCCGTGCTCGGAGAAGTCAAGCGGCGAGCCGGCCATCAGGTAGGTGCCGATTCCGGGTTGCTCGACCGCTTCGAACATCGGGTTCTCAGTGGAGCAGCGGGGGTCCTCGTCGACCAGCTGCATGAACGTCTGGTAGGGCCCCCAGCAGACTCCATGGCGGTCGAAGATCTCGCCGATCTCCTCGAGGGTGTGGCTGATCGTCCAGGGCTTCAGGATCGCGCCGAGCACCTCGCGGGCCGCGAACCGGTCGCCCTCCTTGGAGAGGTCCACATCGAGCTGCTGCTCGACCAACTCGAAGGCGGCGTGCAGACCGGTCGCCTCGACCAGCGCCTTCCACTGGTGCGGCGTCAGCGCGACCACCATCACGCGCCTGTTGTCGGCGGTCAGGAAGTCGCGACCGAAGGCGCCATAGAGGTAGTTGCCCTCCTTCTGACGCTCGCGGCGGCAGAGCTGTGCCTCGGCGATCTTGCCGAGGTTGCCGACCATCGCGAAGGCGACGTCGGAGAGGGCGACGGTGAGGTGTTGTCCCTCGCCCGTACGCCCGCGATGGCGCTCGGCCGCAAGCACGCCGGCGGCGGCGAGGGTGCCGGTGATCGCGTCCCATGCGGGGAGAAGGTGATTGAAGGGCACCCCTAGGTTGCGCGGGCCGGTCGCCCAGGGAAAGCCCGTCGCTGGGTTCACGGTGTAGTCGACAGCCGAGCTGCCGTCGTGGTTGCCGGTGATCGTGGCCATGATCAGGTCGTCGCGGTGCGCGCGCAACGACTCGTAAGAGAGCCATCCCCGGGCGGGGAAGTTGGTCAGCATGATCCCGCTGTCCTGGCCGGGCTCGGAGATCAGCGCGGTCACGAGCTCTTTGCCGCGATCTGAGCGAAGGTCGACCTGCAGCGAGCGCTTGCCCTTGTTGAGGCCGGCCCAGAAGAGGCTGGAACCGTCGTCGGTAACCGGCCAGCGGTTGCGATCCAGCCCACCGCCGATTTGGTCGAAGCGGATCACGTCGGCGCCGAGCTGGGCCAGGGTCATGCCGCCGAGCGGGGCGGCGACATAGGCCGACCCCTCGATCACACGGAGGCCGTCGAGAATTCCAGGCATGGGATCTCCAATCAGGCGAGGACGCCGACGAACGCCCAGTCGAGCACCTGCTCGGGCGGTTCGCCGCTTCCTCGGTCGGCGTGAACGGTGGCGCGCAGGTCGGCGAGCGTCGCGCCGTGCTCCGACTGCGACGTCGCCTCCACGGCCACCTCGGTACTGAGCACGTCCCCCTCGAAGACGGGCGCGGAGTGCTCGCAGCTGCGCCATGCGACGATCGTCGCCAACGCGGGTAGGGCCCGGGCGGCGTGCGCCGCGGCGATCGAGATCGTCTGACCCCCGTAGACAAGGCGGCGCCCGTGCATCCCCGCGCCGCCGTCGCGGTGCGTCATCGCAAGGTTGAGCGTGACGCGCGCCAGTTCGGGCGCGGTCGTCACGGTGTCCCGACCCTCGATCACGTAGACGGTCCCAGGCTCGAGTGCCGCAGCCCAGTCGGCGATCCGAGCGCGCATCGCCTCGTAGTCCCATGGCGGAATCGCTGCCCGTACGCGCTCCGGGTCGAGCTCCTCGGAGATCTCGTCGAAGTCATCGGCGTGGCCGGTGGCGACACCCGAATCTCGCATTGGAATCATCGGGCAGCGATAGAAGTCGAGCACCGGCTCGTCGCGCTGGTTGTGCGTCTGGATCCGCAGGACAGCCAACCCCGAGGCGCTCCCGTCGCGGCGTGCTCGGTTCTGCTTCAGGGCGACGACCTCGGTTCGCGTGCGCAGGGTGTCGCCGCAAAAGACCTGGCGCAACAGCACGAGGCCCCGGTAGAAGAGGTTTCCGAGCACCCGCTGGGTCGGAACGGTGGACTGCCCGATCGCCACGTCGCAGACCAGGTTCGGATGGACCAGCGCGTCCTTGGAACCCGTCACCGCTCGGCTCAACGAAGCGTCGAGCGGCAACAACATCCTGTCGCCGGCGATCGCCTGGTGGATCGCCGCATGGCCCCAGGTGAGCGTCATCGCCGGCGCGTCGAAGGTCTGACCCCGTTCCAGATCCTCGAAGTAGGGGCCACCCACCGTGACCCTCGGGCCCGCTTCCACAAAGCCTCTCCTCACTGAGTCTGAGGCGAATGAGCCTAGTCGAGGACATATGCTCGGGACGGATGAGGGCCCGGCGTTCGTGTCTTTCCGTACCGGCTCGCCCGCCCCGGAAGCTCGAGAAGGCGTCGGAGCTGGTCGCCGACGAGGTCGTGGTCGACCTCGAGGACTCCGTGCCATCAGAGCGCAAGGAGGAGGCGCGGACGGCCGTCGCCGAGGCCCTGCGCCGCGGCCAATGGGCCTCCGCGACCGTCAGCGTCCGCGTCAACGGCACCTCGACGCCCTGGTTCGAGGAGGATGTCCGGGCTGTGGCCGGAGCGGGCGAGCGGCTCGATTCGGTGATCGTTCCCAAGGCCGAAAGCCCCGGCGACCTTCACTGGGCCGAGACGCTGCTTTCCGAGGCTGCCCGCGCCGCCCCCCGTGAGCGGCCGCTCGGCCTCCAGGCACTGATCGAGTCTGCCAAGGGGCTTCGCGACGTCAACGAGATCGCCGCAGCGTCGTCGCGCCTCGAAGCCCTGATCCTGGGCCCGGCGGACATGAGCGTCTCGCTCGGCTTTGCCTCGCCGGAGGAGGGACCGCACTGGGATTACGTCCGCGGCACCGTGCTCGTCGCCGCGCGTGCGACCGGGCTTCAGGCAATCGACGGCCCGTACCTCCAGATCGCCGACACCGAGGGGCTGCGCGCCTCCGCCCGGCGCGCGCGCGAGTTCGGCTTCGATGGAAAGTGGGCGCTTCATCCCGACCAGATCGAGCCGCTCAACGAGCTCTTCTCCCCGACCTCGGAGGAGGTCGCGCGAGCGCGGGCGATCCTCGACGCGCTGACCGGAGCAAGCGACGGCGCGGTGATGCTCGACGGCGAGATGATCGACGAGGCGAGTCGCAAACGGGCCGAGGCGCTACTGGCTCGGGCCGGAGCGGGGCCGCCGCGATGAGATGGATCCAGGAGTTCTCCGACGGATCGCGCGACCAGCGCGAACTGCTCGGGGGCAAGGGGGCTGGCGTCGCCGAGATGATGCGGGTGCTCGGCGCCGAGCGAGTGCCGGCCGGGTTCACGATCACGACGGAGGCCTGCGTCGCCTATATGAAGGCGGGTCGTGAGCTGCCCGGTGGCCTGTCCGAGGAGGTCGATCAGGCCGTTGCCGCGCTCGAGCGCCGGACCGGGAAGGCCCTCGGTGACCCGCGCGACCCGCTGCTCGTCTCGGTGCGCTCTGGCGCTCGTGTCTCGATGCCGGGGATGCTCGACACCGTGCTCAATCTCGGGCTCAACGACAAGTCCGTCGCGGGCCTCGCCGCCAGATCTGGAAGCGAGCGGTTCGCCTGGGACTCCTACCGGCGTTTCGTGCAGATGTTCGGCAACGTCGTGCGCGGAATCCCGTTCTCGAGCTTCGAGCGGGCGCTGCAGGAGGCGAAGGGCAGCAAGGGAGTGCGCGCCGACACGGAGCTTGGCGCCGAAGAGCTGCGGGAGCTGACCGCGACCTTCAAGGACCTGTTCGAGGAGGCGACCAAAGACCCGTTTCCGCTCGAGCCCCGGGAACAGCTGCGCCAGGCGATCACCGCGGTCTTCGACTCCTGGGACGGAGGGCGCGCTGTGGCCTACCGCCGGATCAACGGCATCCCCGACGACTGGGGCACCGCGGTCAACGTTCAACAGATGGTCTTCGGAAACCGGGGCGACACCTCCGGCTCCGGCGTCGCGTTCAGCCGCGACGCGCGGACGGGAGAACCGACCCCGTCCGGCGACTTCCTGTTCAACGCCCAGGGTGAGGACGTCGTCGCCGGCACCCGCGACCCGGAAGACCTCGCGGCGCTGGAGGACCACCTCCCCGAGGCCCACGCACAGCTTCTGCGCGACCTGGCGCGGCTCGAGTCCCACTACAAGGACATGCAGGACGTCGAGTTCACGATCGAGGACGGGCGCCTCTTCCTGCTTCAGACCCGGGCCGCCAAGCGCCCCGCCCAAGCTGCCGTCCGCTTCGCCGTCGACTCCGTGCAGGAGGGCTTGCTGACCCGCGAGGAGGCACTGCTGACGATCGATCCCGAGGCGCTCGAGGCCCTGCTTCATCCGGTCTTCGATCCCGCATACGACTTCGAGGTACTGACCACGGGCGTGGCGGCGGCGCCCGGCGCCGCCAAGGGCGCGATCGCGCTGAGCGCGGCGGAGGCGGTGCGCCGCGCCGGAGGCGGTGAGGACGTGATCCTGGTGCGCCCATTCACCGAGGCCGACGACGTCGCCGGATTTCACGCTGCGCGGGGGATCCTCACCGCCCAGGGTGGCAAGGCCTCACATGCGGCGCTCATCGCCCGCGGCATGGGTCGTCCGTGCGTCGTAGGCGCCTCCGAGGTCAAGGTCGACGCCGAGTCCGGGGTTGTACGGATCGGCGAGAAGAAGCTCGCCGCGGGAGATCTGATCGCAATTGACGGCACCACCGGCCAGGTCACCGCGGACGAGGTGCCCCTGATCGAGCCCGAGATCGGCGAGCACTTCTTTGAGGTGCTTCGCTGGTCGGACGAGCTGCGCCGCCTGGGCGTGCGAGCAAACGCCGATACCGACGAGGACGCGGCGAAGGCGCGATCCCTTGGGGCCGAAGGCATCGGCCTCTGCCGGACCGAGCACATGTTCTTCGGCGAGGACCGGGGCGAGTTGGTGCGGAGCATGTTCGTCGCCGCCGCCCGCTGGCGCCGCGCCGAGGTCCACGCGGCCGCCGACGGAGGGCCGGCGCCGCCGGAGCTCGAGAGCGCCCGCGGGGAGTTCCACGAAGCCCTCGACCAGCTCGGGGAGCTGCAGCGGACCGATTTCACGGCAATCCTGCACCAGATGCGCGGTCTGCCGGTGACGGTCCGGCTGCTGGATCCGCCACTGCACGAGTTCCTCCCGCTAGAGCATTTCGAGGCCGAGGTGCGCCGGCTCGAAACGGCGGCCGACGATCGGCTCACCGATGCCCGTGAGGCGGCCGAGATCGTTCGCGACCTGCAGGAGGCGAACCCGATGCTCGGGACGCGGGGGGTGCGCCTTGCCTTCCTCTATCCGCAGATCTACGAGATGCAGGTGCGGGCTGTGATCGCCGCCGCTGCCAATGCCACGGAGGCCGGCGACACTCCGCATGTCGAGATCATGATCCCCTTGGTTGCCTACGAGACCGAGCTTCGCCAGCTCCGCGAGCACGTGGTCAACGTCGCCGAGGAGGCGAGGCGGAAGGCTGCAAGCCCGGTCCCGTACTCAGTCGGGACGATGATCGAGCTTCCTCGCGCGTGCCTGATTGCCGGGCACATCGCCCGCCACGCCGACTTCTTCTCCTTCGGGACCAACGACCTCACCCAGACGACGATCGGGCTCTCGCGCGACGACGTCGAGGGCAGCTTCATGCCCTCCTACCTCGCCGGAAGGATCATCGACCGCAGCCCGTTCGAGGTAATCGACGGCCCCGGCGTCGGCGAACTCATCCGGATCGGGGTCGAGCGCGGTCGTGAGGCGAATCCCGAACTGAAGCTCGGCATCTGCGGCGAGCACGGTGGCGACCCGACCAGCATCCGCTTCTTCGACTCGATCGGGCTCGACTACGTCAGCTGCTCGCCCTACCGCACCCCGGTTGCCCGGGTCGCTGCCGCTCAGGCGGCGATTGGCGCGTCGGACCGGGGTGCCTTGTCGGACATCTAGCCGGCGGCGAGCGCGTACACGAACATCGCGGCGGCGCACGCCAGCAGCGCCCAGCCGGTCGACGGAACCGAGCGGGCACCCCCCGGCGTCGTCTTCTCGACGACCATCACCCCGGTCAGCGCGGCCATCCAGACGAGGCTGGCGACGCCGACCGCGAACATGACGAGCATCAGCGCCCAGCAGCAGCCGACGCAGAACAGTCCGTGGCGGGCTCCGAGCCGTGCCGCGCCGGCGGTCCCGCGCTCGTAGTAGCGGCGCACGAAGGCTCCCGGGTGCCGGCACTGGCGCAGACAGGCCTCCTTCAGGGAGCTGAACTGAAACGCGCCGGCGAGCGCCAGAGTGGTCGGGAGGATCAGCGCATCGTTGGCCCGCAGCCAAGAGCTCGAGTCAACGGCCCGATGGACGCAGACGTCAAACCCGAAGGCGAGGGCGCCGAATACCGTCCAGGCTGCCGCATACCCGCCGAGCAGGCCGGCGAGCGCGCGTCCCGGATGAGGTTGGCGCCCGGCGGCGAGCTCGAAGGTGCGGATCAGCGGCAGGCTGGTGGGCAGCATCATGGCCGCCACCATCACCTGCCAGGCGACGAGCGAGAGCAGGACGGCGATCGCCAGCGGGATGCTGCCCTCGATCAACTCGTCATGGCCGAAGTGGGCGCCCGCCCCGCTCAGCGCGGCGGCGATCGAGATGGCCCAGGCGATCGCGACCGCCCCCAGCACCGGGCGGGGGACGGCCGCTGCCCGGGAGATGGTGGCGCTGGCGACGCTCACGCGTCCCCGACGTAGTCCAGGCTCCAGTCGGACTGGATCGCGTTGCGGCCCTCGAACGACCAGCTCATCCCGTGCTCGGGGATCTCGACCTTGAGATGGTCCGCGACGCCGACGTACGCGGGCGAGCCCGGGACGGTCGAGAACAGCGAGTCGCGCAGGGTCGTCTTCGATCCGTCGTTGCCGGTGTACGGCCGCATGCGCGAGGAGAGGCGGCCGCCGCCGACCTCGAGCACACCCTCGCCGCCGCGGGTCTCGTGGGTGATCGGGGCGCGCTCGACCGAGACGACCTCGCCGATCAGCCCCGCGAGGTCGCCGAGCGGCCCGCCGAGGTCGCCGCAGAACGCGGCGCGAATCGCCTCGAACTGCTCGTCGGTCGCGCGCTCGTCGATGTACATGGCCACCCGCCAGCTGCCCGGGGTCAGCACGTTGCCGGGGATCTGGCAGACCTCGATGATCGAGAGCCCGCCGACGTCGACGCCGCCAATCGTTCCCGACTCGAAGTGGTAGGCGTTGCACGACTCGCAGGTGCCGTGATCGGGGTCCTCACCGATCCAGCACGGGCAGAGCACCCCGCACGAGCACGCCTCCAACAGGGTCCCGGTCAGCTGGTACTTGGATGCGACGGCAGCGCTCATCGGCGCTCCTTTCTGTTGTCACAACGTCTCCGCAACGCGCTCGACGTCAGCGCGCCGGCGGCGTCCGAGCCACTAAGAAACCTCCGCCACGACCCTACGCCCGACTCGATACGCGGTCAAGACTTACTCGGTTGCGTGACGCTCGATGCTCGGGGCGACCTCGCTGGCGACCAGCTCGAGCTGTCGCGCTTCGTCGCCCAACGGCCACAGGTAAACCCGTCGGCAGCCGGCCTCGGCGTAGCGCGAGAGGAGCTCCGCGCAGTGCTCCACGGTGCCGACGCAGACTTGTCCGCGAAGCTCGTCGGGATCGCGGTTCAGCAGCGGAGCCAAGACCTCGGCGAGCACTCGATCGGCCTCAGCTCGATCCCTCGAAACCCAGGTCCACATCGTGGCAAGCGCGTTGGGAAAGTCCTCCGCTTCTCTGCCTTGGTCTTCAAGCTTGCTCGCCAAGAGGGAGCGCGCGGCGGAGAAGCCCTCCGGCGTTGTGTTGTAGGCGGAGGCAAGCCAGCCGTCGGCCGCCCTCGCAACTCGAGCAAGCCCGGCCTTCGAGCCCCAGCTCCCGATCCACAGAGGGATACCGCGCTGCTGCCTGGGACCCGGCGCCAGTTCGATGTCCGAGGGGACGGGGTAGTAGCGGGCCTGCTCGGGGACTGGTTCTCCCCTGAGCAGTGCTCGCAGTACGGCGACCGCCTCGTCGAACCGCTTCCAGCGCTCCTCGAAGGAAATGCCCAGGGCGGTGTAGTCGCGCTCCGATGAGCCCGGTCCCACGCCGGCCACCAGTCGACCCTCGGAGAGTATGTCCAGCGCCGCCAGTGCCTTTGCCATCGCAACCGGGCCGCGCAGGACGGCGAGCGACACCGTCGTGGCAAGGGCCATCTCGCCGGAGCGCTCGATCATGCTCGCGAGCGCGGTCGGCCCATCGAGCCAGGGCGTCTGGTAGATGAAGTGATCGTTCGCCGACACCGCGGCGAACCCGCAATCCCTTGCCGTGTCAACGGCCGCCTCGAGGCGCCGGAGCGAGAGCCCCTCCTCGCCGAACTGCATCAGCGGCAGATGGACGCCCAAGTCCACATGACCAGTCTCTCAGCTTCCGTCCGAGGCTCCAGCTCCGGCCGGGAGCCGCCGGCGCTTCCGATTTCTTCGCCACGCCTTACTTCGCCGCGCTTGACTCTCGGCCATGAACACGACCGACGACGACCATGACCATGACCGCGGCCTCGACTTCGACCTCCCGCTGCTGATCAACCGGCGGCGGGCACTGGGCCTGATGGCCGGCTCGGTCGGCGCCGTCGCGCTGGCGGCCTGCGGAGCCGACTCCGGCGCCACGACGGGCAGCTCGGCGACGGCTGAGGCTGCGAGCGGCAACACATCGGTGCCCGAGGAGACCCCCGGCCCGTTCCCTGGCGACGGCTCGAACGGGCCGAACGTGCTCACCGAGGGCGGCGTGGTCCGCAGGGACATCACCACCAGCTTCGGGGGTGCCTCGGGCACGGCGGACGGCCTGCCGGCGACCGTAGATCTGCAGCTCGTCGACGTCGCCGGGGGCGGCGGGCCGCTGGCCGGCGCGGCCGTCTACCTGTGGCACTGCAACCGCGACGGCCAGTACTCGCTGTACGACCCGGCGATCAGCGACCAGAACTACCTGCGCGGCGTCCAGGTCAGCGACCAGGGCGGCGCCCTGTCGTTTGCCTCGATCTTCCCCGGGGCGTACTCGGGCCGCTGGCCGCACATGCACTTCGAGGTCTACGACAGCCTCGACGCCGCGACCGCCGCGTCGACCAAGTTGCGCACCTCGCAGATCGCGCTGCCCAAGGATGCGTGCGACGTCGTCTACACGACCGACGGCTACGAGCAGTCATTGCAGAACCTGGCGCAGACCTCGCTCGATACCGACCTGGTGTTCAGCGACGGTTACGCGAGCGAGCTGGCGTCCTGGGCCGGGGACGCCGACAAGGGGATCTCGCTGTCGCTGAACGTGGGCATCTGAGCCCGGCTCGATCCGGAGCTTCGCCGTGACCCGCTCGTTACCCGTTGAAGCGAGCCGGATAGCGAGCGACCTCGATTCCACCCCGGCGGCGGATGTCGACCCGGTCCCCGGCGCGGGGTTTGGTCAGCTTCGGCCCGACCACGGTGATCAGGTTCACGTACAACGGCACCGGCCGGCCGCGGGCGTCGACGGCGCTGCGGCGCATCTCCAGCACCCCGACCTTGCGGTACAGGCAGGTGCGCTCGTCCTGGGTGCAGTTGGAGCCGTTGTTCTCGGAGATCTCGCCGCGATCGAAGGCGTGGTGGCGGACGAAGTTGCCCTGGTGCACGGCGTTCGGAGCGTCGGCGAGGATCAGCCGGGCGCTGGCGCGGACCGCGTAGCGCAGCTGGGCGATCCCCGTTCGCATCGTCGCCTGGACCGCCAGCTGATCGCCGTCGCGCAACCGGTTGAGCCGCTGCGAGTAGACGACCCGCCGCTGGAAGTTCGGCCGCAGGTGGCGGTGGCGGCGTACGTCGGTTCGGAGCGTCTGGAAGTCGGCCGGGCTCAGGTCGCGGATCCGGATCGCGTTGATGCGGCCGCGGTCCTGGGGGATGTGGCCGTCGGGCCGCTGGCCACCGACCATGACCAGGTCGCCGCCGCCGGCCTGCGGTGAGTCCGCCGAGGCCACGAGGTTGACGAAGCAGGCGTCAAGTGCGCACGGCAGCCGGCCGGGGTCGCCGATCCGCAGCCCGCCGTGCGTGAACACCAGCACGCAGTGGTGCTCGAAGTCGGGCCGGTGCTGCGTGCATTTTTCGTGCTGCGGCCGGGCCACGCGCAGCGCCCCCGGGCCGCCGGTCGTGGTCGGGTCGGCGGCGAGCACGAGATCGGCGCGGATGGTGGGGTCGTAGTGGTAGACGGGACCGACGCAACGGGGGCTGTGGTAGTTGCAGTTGTTGGTCGTCTGCACCTCGGCCGTCAGTTCGAGCCGGTCGCCCTCGCGCAGGTCGGGCAGCGCCGCCGGCGTCATCGACATCACCACCCGCGGCTCGCGACCGGGCCGGCGGGTGATCGGCAGCGTCTTGACCAGTTCCGAGTCGTTGCCGGTGGTCGCCACCCGCACGGCGGGACCGCCGGCGCTCGCCGTTGCCAGCGCGGTCAACGCCGCGGCCACCACCAGCCCCGCCGCCAGACCTCGAGCAGCCGTCGTACCCGCGATCACGCACCGATCCTATGTGGCATTCAGGCGTGAAGCTCGGCCAACCGCTCGGCCTCGGCATCGAGCTCGCGCCGCGCCCCGCGGTCGAGTTTCTCGAACGGCTCGATCCGCACCGTCCCCTTCTCGAACCGCCAGCTGCCGGCGACCCGCCCGTCGATCAGGAAGGTCGCCACCGACTGCGGCGTCTTGGTGCTGAAGACCCGCGAGCGGTGGCGCTCGGGCAGCACCTGGGCGCGGCGCGCGTGGGCGAGCGTGATCGCGTCCCAGGTCGGCAGGAAGCGCGGCGGCGCCGGGGTCTCGGGGTCGGGGAGCGGCAAGCGCGGCAGGTCGACGAGCTCGGCACCATCCTCGGCCGCGAACTCACGCAGCTCGAGCGAGGCGAGCGCCGCGCGGACCGCCTTCAGGCCGAGCCCTCCCCAATCGGCGATCTCTGCCGGCGCCGCGGGGCCGAAGCCGCGCAGGTAGCTGCGCACCAGCTCGACCGTCGCCGCCGCGGCGTCCTGCGTCGGCCGCGGCCCGAGCCAGTCGGCGGCGTCCGCGAACAGGTCGGCGCGGCGGCGCTCCCAGGTCCCCGACGGCGGCACCCGGACCAGGTCGAGCCAGGCGTTGATGGCGCTGATCCCCGGAGCCCCGAGCCCGACCGCATCCTGCAGGGTCGTGCGCTCGACCGCCCCGGTGTCGAACAGCGGCCGCACCCGCTTGGTGATTGTCCGCATCTGCGCCGCGGTCGCGAGCTTGCGCGTCCGGATCCAATCCTGGCGGCGCTGCTCGCGGGTGGCGACCGCGAACGTCCACCAGTCACCCGGAGAGAGCAGGTGGATCGTCGCCCGCAACGAGGTGCCCTGGACGACGGCGCGCCGCTCGAGCGCGCGGGTCAGCTGCTCGCGCTCGAAGCCCTCGAGCCGGCTCCACAGGCCGACGTACATCGAGGGCGCGTACTGGGCCTGGATGCCGGCGACTCGCTCCAGCGCCTTCGGGAGCGAGAGCTTGCGGCGCTCGAGCAGGAGCTGGCGCTCGAGCACCGCCCGGTTGAGCTCCGCCTCGCTGAGCACTCGCGCGCCCGCCACGCTCCCTGCCTACCCGGGCTCCGCCGGCCACAGATCCCCGTCGGCGATCTCGAGCAGGTTCTCGGCCGGGTCGGTGAAGTACAGGGAGCGCCGGCCGCCATCCCACTCGTGCTCGTGGGTGAGCTCGACCCCGGCGACGAGCAGGCGCTCGCGCCAGCGGTCGTAGTCGGCGCCGTCCGCGGCAAGCAGACAGGCATGCCCCGGCCCGGTGGTGCCGTGGGCGGCGATCGGGCTGTCGCGCTCTGCCAGACCCTCGCGCTCGAACAGCAGCAGCAGCCCGGCGCCCACTCGCAGCGCGATCCCGCCGGGCCAGCGCGAGACCAGCGGCAGCCCGAGCACGCCGGTGTAGAAGGACTCAACCTCGGGCGTCTCGGCGGCCGAGTGGTAGAGGCTGGTCTCGAGCACCCCGGTGAGCGCGCCCGGGGCGCCGTCGCTCACCCGGTCACCCGCCCGCCGGCCCGCCCGGAGGGATCGCCATCAGCGCCCGCAGGCGGGCGCGCACCCCGCCTCCGCTCAGCGCCCGCCGCAGCGCCCGCCGCTCGGCCGGGCCCGGTGGAGGATGCGCGTCGCCGGCGTAGCGGTGGTCGCGCAGCGCCGCGGCATATCGGCGCACCGGCGCGCGGGCAACCCCGGTCGCGCGGCGCTCGATCCCGAGCAGGGTCGTGCGCGGCCCGATTCGCCAACCGAGGCGGTCGAGCGCGGCGCTCAGCTCGCCGACCTGGGCGGCCGTGTGGTCGCCGCTGAGCAGCCGCCGGCGCCGGCGCCACGAGACGGCTGCGATGATCGCCGTCGCCAGGGCGGCGACCGCGACGAGAGCGATCCCGACCGGTCCCCAGAGGCCCGAGCCGGTCGAGGCGGGCGCGGGCGCCGCCGTCGACGCGACCGCCGGGCTATGGCCGCGGTGGCGGCCGCGGCCGTCGGGTGCGGCCGGGTTCGGAGCCGGCCCGCGGAAGGCGCTCGCGAAGTCGCCGAGGACGCGCTGTGACTGCGCCGGGGCCGCGTTCGGCGTCGGGTCGAACGTCACCCAGCCGATACCTCGGAAGTAGACCTCGACCCAGGAGTGGGCGTCGGTGTCATGGACCTCGTAGGTGTCGGTCGCGGGGTCGAGCGTGCCGGGCGCGAACCCGGACACGACCCTGGACGGGATCCCGACCATCCGCAGCATCAGCCCCATCGTGCCGGCGAACTGCTGGCAGTAGCCGGCCTTGTCCGCGAACAGGAACCCGGCAAGCGGGTAGGTGTGCTCGGGGACGGTGGGCGTGTACGCGTAGTCCTGGCGCAGGTGGCCCTCGATCGCGCGGACCGCCTCGAACGGGGTCGCCGCCCCGGCGACCCAGCGTCGCGCGAGCCGGTACGTCTCGGCGTAGGGCGAGGCGAGCAGGCGTGCTGCGACCACGGGGTCGCGTTCGCCCCACAGCGGCATCGCCGTCGCCGCGGGCGGCCCGCCGACCGCGCCGGTGGTCGGCACCGTCAGCAGGGTCGAGCCGCTGAAGCGCCGCTCGGATCGGGGCGGCGGCGCCTCGCGCAGCTGGTCGGGGGTCGGCTGCGGGACGTAGGCGGCGATCGAGTACTGCTCGCCGCGCTCGAGCGGCGTGCCGAGGCGGGTCAGGGTGCCGTCCCCGCTCTCCACGGTGCTGTCGAGGCCGTCGATCGAGGTTGTGGTCCCGGCCCCGATCGCAAGGTCGCTGCTCAGCGCCCGGAGCTCGAAGTCCGCATCGGCGATCCAGCCCGGGTGCAGCAGCTCGAGGTTGCGGCCGGGCACGACGCCGCGAGCCCGCAGCTCGGCGGCCGCGGCCGGGTCGCCGGGAACCGCGCGCTGCCAGCCATAACCGTCGAAGCGGTCGAGGACGCTCGCCTTCCAATACAGCGGCGTCGGTGTGTGCACGGTCATCACCGTGGTCCCGTCGGTGGGCCAGTCGAGCGGCCCGTAGTCGTGGTTCCACTCGAAGCTGATCGTCGGCTGGGCGCCGAACCACGACCAGTTCTCGTAGTCCCACCAGGCCGGGCCATTGAGCCTGCCGACCAGCGGCAGCGCGAGCACGCCGGCGGAAAGGGTCACGGCGACGGCGACCGCCCGTCGCCCGGCGCCGAGCCTGGGGACCCACAGCCATGAGACCACCAGCAACAGGAGCACGATTCCCCAGAACGCCTCGGCACCGGGATTGTCGAGCGTCGCCGCGAACCCATAGGCGATCAGCAGCAGCGCCAGCGCCAGCGCCCGGCAGAGCTGGCGGCGGCGGGTGGGCCAGAAGCCGATCACGCCGGCCAGCGCAACCATCGCGGGAGCGCCGATCACCAGGGTGAGCCGAATCCAGGGATCGCTGCCGGAGTAGGGGAGGTCGGCACCCTCGATCCCGCCGATCCCGTCGAGGATCTGGTGGCGGAATTCCTGCCAGCCCGCCGGGGCCAGCAGATGCGCCGGGACGCCGACCGCCGCCAGGGCGCCGAACACGGTCGCGATCGAGACCACTACCGCAGCCGAGGTCCGCGGGCCGCCGGGGCGCAGCCTGCCGAGCAGCCCGAGCAGCAGGGCCCCGGCGCAGACGACGGCCAGGGCAACGGCCTGGCGGTCGGCGGACGACGGCTCGACCAGCCGCGCCCAGAGCGCCATCGCAAAGCCCGCCAGCGCGGCGAACAGCGCCAGCTCGGTGAGCAACGAAGCCAGCCAGCGCTCGCGGGCCGGCTCGTCCGAACGCGACACCGCCCCGGGCCGAAGCCCTGCGGCCGGCACGGCGACGCTGCTCACGCCGCGCTCCTGACCGGTCGCGACCCGCGTCGGCCGACGCGCCGGCCCTCGCAACCGGAGACGAGCAGCGCCGGGTTGCCACGGCCGCGGACCTCGGGGCCGACCAGGTACCGCGGCCCGGAGGCGCTTCCCAGGGTGCCCGGCAGCGATGGCACTCGCGCGCGCGGTGACCCAGAAGACCGCGCCCGAGCGCTGCGCCCCGGCGATCGCCGGCGGGGCGGTCGTCGGCGCGACCAACGCCAGGCGGGCGTGGACCTGAGCCCACCCGCGCAGCTCGGCCTCGACCGTCACCGGGCGGCGCTCCCCGGGAAGCTGAATCGCGCATCCGCCACCCTCGGCCAGGTGGCGACACAGCGATCCCGCCGCCCGGACCGCGGCGTCGAGGGCCGCCGGGCTGGAGGGGCGCGAGGCGTCGAGGACGACCAGCGGCGCGGTGTCGGCCCCGGCGACCAGGCGGCGCTCGATCAGCTCGCCGGTGCGAGCGACTGCCGGCCAGTGGATCCGCGACGCGGGGCTGCCCTTGCGGTAGGCCCGCAGCCCGTCGACCTCGAGCTCGATCGATCGCGCGTCGAAGGTCCCTGCGGCGGCACCGTCCTCGAGCCCGTCTAGCGCCCTGGCACCGCCCGCCCCGCCGGCCGAGACGACCACCGGATCGATCCGCGGCAGGACCAGCAGGTCCGTCGTCTGCTCGGACTCGACCACCCGGGTCCACAGAGACAGCGGGTCGCGGACGACCAGCCGCGCGGGCTCGATCCGGCGCCGCCCGCGGCCGCGCAGGCTGACCTGGCGGTCGACGGTGCGGTCCCACCGCGGGCCGATCCGAAGCGGCTGATCGAGCACCGGATCGGTGAGCTCGCCCCCGGGCAGCGGCAGGTGGGCGCCGCCGGTCGTGATTCGCAGCCGGAACGGCTCGTCCTCGACCACCCGAGTCGGGCCGGGCGCGCGGACCAGCCGCCGCGGGGTCGCCAACCCGACCCAGGCGACCGCGGCGATCACGAGGCCGAGCAGGCCGATCCCCGGGACCAGCAGCGACGGCGACCCGAAGCCGAGCCCCGCGAGCAGCAGGCTGGAGCCGAACACCGCCGCGGTCGGCGCCGGGGCCATCGGCGGGTCCTACAGGGCCGGGACGCGTTCCAGCGCGTCGGCGATCACGGCGCTGGCCTCGCCCTGGCCGGCCTCGGGCGCGAGCAGCATGCGGTGGGCGAGCACGGCCGGAGCCAGGGCCTGGACGTCGTCGGGAAGCACGTGGTCGCGCGCATCGAGCGCCGCGAGCGCCTTCGCGGCGCGAAACAACATCAGCACGGCACGCGGGCTGGCCCCGAGCTCGACCCGGGTGTCGGTGCGAGTCGCCTCGCCGATCGCGACCGCGTAACGGCGCAGCGCCTCGCTGCCGTGCACGGCGGCCACCGCCGCCTGCGCGGCGCGAACCGTGTTCACGTCGGTGACCGGGCCGAGGTCGTGGACGCGATCGTGAGCCGCGTGCTCCTCGAGCATCTCTGCCTCCTCGACCGGCCCCGGATAGCCGAGCGAGACCCGGACCATGAAGCGGTCGAGCTGGGCTTCGGGCAGCGGATAGGTGCCCTCGTACTCGGCCGGGTTCTGGGTGGCGACGACGACGAACGGGCGCGCCAACTCGTGCTGGTTGCCGTCCACGGTCACGTGACCCTCCTGCATGCACTCCAGCAGGCCCGACTGGGTCTTCGGCGAGCTGCGGTTGATCTCGTCGACCAGGACCACGTTCGCGAACACGGGGCCGGGGTGGAACTCGAACCGCGCCTCGCGCTGGTCGAAGACGTTGGTGCCGACGATGTCGGCGGGCAGCAGGTCGGCGGTGCACTGGACACGGGCGTACTCGGCGTCGATCGAGCGCGCCAGGGCCCGGGCGAGCGCCGTCTTGCCGACCCCCGGGTAGTCCTCGATCAGCACATGGCCCTCGGCGAACAGCGCCACGAGCACGTCGCGGACGACGGCGTCGTCGACCTTGACCGCCAGCTTGATGTTGTCCCGCAGCCGCTGCCCGACGTCCGCCACACCGGCCGGGTCCAGTTCAGGAACCGTCGACACGTGACCAATGGTAAACGGGCGCCTTAGGTGGGAAGCGGGCGGGCTAGCCTGAGGTGGTTCCGGGGTCTCACCTCGGCGCTCGCTCCCCTGATGCGCCCCGGTCGCGCGACTCGCGGGCGGCAGGCCATCCCGAGTCGGCGGCGACTTGATCACCGCGGCCCGCACGGTAGAGGCGAGATCGGACGACGATGTCACCCCGATCAGGCAAAGAAAATGCGGCCCGGGGGTGACGCGGCGCTGCCTGCCTCGCGCGTAGCCTTCGCGCGATCAAAGCTTTGCCAGTCTCCTTCGAGAGGCCCGTGCGACTTAGCTTCCGTCGCCGTCTTCCTCTCTCCCGAACCGCAGGTGAAACTTATGCCCGCCCGCCGGGGAATGCAAGGGGGGCGCTGGCGTCAATCCCGCAATCTGCGGGAAAACGCACCTACTTTCGAGGCGCCGAAGGCTCCTTGCGGGCCAGCTCGCGCAGATTTCGCGCCGCTCGGCCGGCGAGCAGGACGATCATCGTCCCCGCGATCCCGAGCCCGATCACGTCGAACACGGTCAGCTGCAGGTCGACGAGCACGAAGTCGAGCCCGGCGCCGAGCGCGACCACGGTGTTGAGCGCGATCAGGATCAGGCGGATCTCGGTCGGGCCGACGTAGCCGTAGCCGATCGAGAAGCGCCCGAAGGCGAAGCTCTCGAGGTAGACGTTGATCGACAGGATCAGGTACGCGACCACGATCAGGGTCCCGATCGAGAGCAGCATCAGCGGGGAGAGGCCGAGCCCGATCCCGATCGCCGCGGTGGCGATCGCGTCGACCAGGTGGTCGAGGTAGTAGCCGTAGGTCGGGCGCTCGATCCCCCGGACCCGCGCCAGGGTGCCGTCGAGCGAGTCGCCGAACCACTGCACGACCAGTAGCGCGCTCGCCACCCACAGCCATCCGATCGAGTCGTTGGCGAGCTGGTAGGCGACAGCGACGCCGAGCGCCGCCAGCACCCCGAGCGCGGTCAGGTCGTCGGGCAGCACCCAGCGCGGGAGCCGGGCTGCGATCCAGCGCAGCAGCCGCTTCTCGGGCTTGGCGAGCAGGAAGCTCGGCTCGCGGGTCGCCTCGACCGAATGCTCCAGTCCGGATTCGCTCATCTCGTCCACCTACCCGGACCGGCGCCTGCGGTTTCGCGTCACGCTACGGTCGCGGCCCGGCGCTAGCCTCGCACCGGTGAGCGAACGAAGGCGAGTGGCGCTGATCACGGGCGCCTCGAGCGGGATCGGAGCGGCGACCGTGCGGGCGCTGGCGGCGCAGGGATTCGAGACGGTCGCAGCGGCGCGGCGGGTCGAGCGCTGCGAGGAGCTCGCCGCGGAGGTCGGCGGTCGGGCGCTGGCGCTCGACGTCACCGACCCGGAGGCGGTCGAGGGGCTTGCCGCCGAGCTGCCCGAGGTCGACGCGGTCGTCCACAGCGCCGGCGGAGCGCTCGGGCTCGAACCGGTGGCCGAGGCGGACGAGGCGCGCTGGCGGGAGATGTTCGAGTCGAACGTGCTCGGCGTCGTCCGGGTGACCAAGGCGCTGTTACCGGCCCTGCGCCGCGGCACCGACCCGAGCATCGTGATCATCGGTTCGGTCGCCGGGGTCGAGGTCTACGAGGGCGGGGGCGGCTACACGGCCGCCAAGCACGCGGCCCGCGCGATCGCCGAGACCCTGCGCCTGGAGCTTCACCGCGAGGGGATCCGGGTGACCGAGGTGGCCCCGGGGATGGTCGACACGGAGTTCTCGCTGGTGCGCTTCGACGGCGACGCCGAGCGCGCCGCAGGCGTCTATCGCGGGATCGAGCCGCTGACCGCTGAGGACGTCGCCGAGGTGGTCGCGTTCTGCGTCACCCGCCCCGGCCGGGTCGACATCGACTACGTCGCGGTCAAGCCGACCGCCCAGGCGACCGCGAAGATCGCCCACCGGACCGAGTAGCGGCCCTCAGGAGCGCGAGTTGCGCTCGATCCAGGCGCTCAGGGCCCTGACGCCGTCCTCCTGGACCTGGCCGCCCGTCAGCTTGCCGAGCGGGCCGCCACCCTTGGCCATCATCAGCTTCAGCTTCTCGCCCGAGGTCGTCTTCAGGGTCAGCTTGATCGAGGTCGCGTTCATGATCCCGGCGGTCCCCTCTCCGGTGAACATGCCCCTTCCGGCCCCCGCGAACCGCTCCGCGGTGACCGAGGTCGGCTCGCCCTTCGGCTCCTGCTTGCGGGTGGTCTCCTGGACGATCAGGCGGCGGTCGGTGACCACGATGAGCACGACCTTGCTCGACATGAACCCCGACTGCGAGCCCACGCACATCCCCAGGAGCGTCTCGCCGGGCTCCACCAGCGACTCGGCCAGCGGCCCCAGCTTCTCGCCGATGTCGGCCACCGGCTAGACGTCGCGTAGCTGGATCGGGCCGGTGGTCGCGCCGGTGACCAGCTGGCGGACCAGGGGCTCCTCGGACCCCAGCACCTCGGCGGCGGGGCCGCTCTGCACGATCCGGCCAGTGTCGATCACGGCGACGTGGTTGGCGAGCCGCTTCGCGGCGGTCATGTTGTGGGTCGTGACCAGGAAGGTGGCACCGCTCTCGCTCTGCACGTCGGAGAGCATCTCGCAGAGCAGGCCGAGGCGGACACCGTCGATCCCGGAGTCGAAGTCGTCGACGATCACGATCCGAGCCTCGAGCGCCAGCGCCCGGGCGATCGCCACCCGCTTGCACATCCCGGCCGAGAGCTGGTCGGGCATCGCTTCCGCGCGATCGCGCAGGCCGACCATCTCCAGGTGGGTCATCGTCGCCTCATTGACCCGGGCCTCGGACCAGCGGCGGTTTCGCTGCCGCAGCCCGAAGGCCACGTTCTCGTAGACGTTGAGCGAGAAGAAGAGCCCGCAGGTGAACGGCAGCGAGCCCTGGATGACCACGGCCATCCGCCGGCGGATCTCGTTCAACTGGACGTCGGAAACGCGGCGCAGGTTGCGCCCCTCGACCTCGACCGTGCCGCGGTCGGGCTGGATCAGGCCGACGATGTGGTTGATCGTTACCGTCTTGCCCGCCCCCGAGGGTCCGAGCAGGACGGTGATCTCGCCCGCCGGGACGGTCAGATCGACCCCGTGCAGGACCTCGGCGGCGCCGAACCGCTTGAACACCCCGGTGAGCTCGATCGCGGCCTGCGGCTGCCCCTCAACCGACATGGGAACCAGTCTAGGCGCTCTACCATCAGCGGCCGAATGCGGATCGACGAGCTGCTCGCCCATCAGCGCCCGGTGTTCTCGGTCGAGTTCTTCCCGCCGAAGACCGACGAGGGCCGCCGCATGCTGCTGGAGACGGTGCAGACGTTGAAGCCGCTCGAACCGGACTATGTCTCCGTCACGTACGGCGCGGGCGGCTCCACCCGTGATGGAACGGTCGAGATGGTCGCCAGGATGAAGGAGGAATTCGGCCTCGAGGCGATGGCCCATTTGAGCTGCGTCGGGGAAACGCGCGATGGCCTGCGCGCGTTACTCGAACGCTTCCGCGCCGCCGGCATCGAGAACGTGATGGCCCTCCGCGGCGACCCGCCCAGGGGCGAGAAGAACTTCACGGCGCCCGAGGACGGGCTCTCGAGCGCGACCGAGTTGATCTCGTTCATCGGCGCTGATTACGAGTTCACGCTGGGCGGCGCGTGCTTTCCAGAGGTCCATCCGGAGGCGCCCGACAAGGAGACGGACCTCGGGTATTTGAAGACCAAGGTCGACGCCGGAGCCAAGTTCCTCATCACCCAGCTGTTCTTCGACAACAGCGTGTACTTCGACTTCGTCGCCGCAGCTCGCGCGATCGGGATCGGCGTTCCGATCATCCCGGCAGTAATCCCGATTTCCAGCTTCGGGCAGGTCGCCCGGATCTGCAAGTTGTGCGACGCCGAGATTCCGGTCGATCTCTCCGGGGCCATGGAATCCCTCGGAGGCGACGAGGAAGCGGAGGCGACTGCTGGGGGTGGCGTACGCGGCCCGCCAGTGCGAGGAGCTGCTTGGCCGCCGGTGCGCCAGGCATTCACTTCATCGCGCTCAATCGAGCAGCCGGAACTCGCGCCGTGCTTGCCGCGTTGCAGGCGTCGCGGCCGTGGGAGCGCGCCGAGGCCGCCGGATCCGTACGCGCCGCTGACTAGAGTTCCGGGCGTGACGGCCAGGGAAGGTTCGTTCCGTTTCAACGGGCATCGGATCGCGTTCGCCGACTACGGCGAGGGCGACCGGGTGCTGGTGCTCGCGCACGGCCTGCTGATGAACCGCCACATGTACGACCACCTGGCGCCCGAGATGGTCTCGCGCGGCTTCCGGGTGATCACCGTCGACCTGCTCGGCCACGGCGCCTCGGACAAGCCCGCCGACATGCGCGCCTACAACATGCCCGCCTTCGGCGACCAGATCGGGGCCCTGATCGATTACCTGGAGCTCGACCGCCCGATCGTCGGCGGCACGTCGCTGGGCGCCAACGCCGCGCTCGAGCTGGCGGTCCGCCATCCGCGCGCCGCCCGCGGGCTGTTCATCGAGATGCCGGTGCTCGACAACGCGCTCGTCGCCGCCGGGCTGATCTTCCTGCCGATCCTGCTGGCCCTGCGGGTGGCGAAGCCGGTCCTGCGGAGTGTCTCGGCGATCACCAACAGGATCCCGCGCTCGCACTACCTCGTCGACCTCGCGCTCGACTGGACCCGCCGCCCGCCGGAGGCGTCGGAGGCGGTGCTCGAGGGGATCCTCTTCGGGCGCACCGCCCCGCCACGCGAGGAGCGTCAGCTGATCGGGGTCCCGGCGCTGGTGATCGGGCATCCGGCTGACCCGCTGCACCCGTTCACCGACTCCGACATGGTCGCCGACGAGATTCCCCGCGCGCGGCTGGTGAACGCCGAGTCGATCCTCGAGTGGCGGGTCAACCCGGGCCGCCTCGATGACAAGCTGGCCGAGTTCATCGACGAGGTCTATGCCTCTGAGCAGGCGTCGACATCGGCCGGCACGCCCAGCTGAACCGCCGTCGGAGACTTGAGATCGGCTGAAGGTTCTCCGCTACTCTGCGCCGTCGATGTCGAGCAAGTCAGAACGTGAAAAGCGCCGTGCCGAGCGGGTTGCCGCCGAGCAGGCGTCAGCCGCCGCGGAGCGCCGCCGGCTGCTGCTCGGCTATGTGGTCGCGGGCGTGCTCGGGCTTGCGGTCGTCGTCGGACTGGTGATCGTTCTCTCCAGCGGCAGCGGCGACGCGCAGAACCAGGTCAACGGCGAGGACATTCCAGCGGCCGCCCATATCCAGGTCAACAGCGGCTTCCTGCACGACGTCACCCCCGACGGCCGCGAGCGGGACCCCGCCGCCGGCGCTGCAGCAGGGTGACCTGCAGACCGCGGCCAAGGAGGCGGGCTGCGAGCTGAAGCTCGACCTGCCCGACGAGGGCAACACCCACATCACCAACGAGTCGGAGATCCCCGACTACGGCACCAACCCGCCGACCTCCGGCAACCACAACCCGCAGCAGCTCGCCGACGGCGCCTACAGCGAGATGCCGCAGGAGTGGTACTTCGTCCACTCGCTCGAGCACGGCCGGATCGAGATCCAGTACAGCCCCGACCTGCCCGAGGCGGACCAGCTGGCGCTCAAGGGCGTGTTCGACCAGCAGACTGACGGGGTCCTGTTCTTCCCCAACGACAAGATGCCCTACGACGTCGCGGTCACCGCCTGGACGCAGCTGATGGGGTGCCCGAAGTACGAGGGCGCCAAGACGCTGGACGCCGTGCGCGACTTCCGCGACACCTACATCGGCCTCGGCCCGGAGCCGCTGCCGTTGCACGTCTCGGGCTGAGCGGCTCGGAAAACGCCTGCAAACCCGCAACTGAGCGGGCAGAAGCGAAGCTTCGCACCGCGTACCGTGTTGGGGATGGTGTTGGTTGCGATCAAGCCGCGATTCCTGCTCGCCGCGCTCCTACTCGCCGGCCTCGCGTGGGTCGCCGCGCCCGCGCTCTCGTCGCAGCGCTACCTGCCCGGGGCGGTCGACTTCGAGCAAACCCTGCCCGGCGTGCGCGCGAGCCACTCCGCGAAGGGGCCGGTCAGCTACCGCTCACCGGTGATCGAGGCGCCGAAGCGCTTCGATCTGGTCGGCCTGGCCGGCGAGATGCGCCCATTGAAGATCCGCGCCCGCGACGACGGGGGCAAATGGAGCGACTGGGTCGAATCCGCCGACGGCGACCCGGTCTACTTCGGCGGCGCTGACCAGCTTCAGGTCCGAGCGCGTGGCTGGCGGCCGACGGGGACGCTGCACTACGTCAACGTGTCGGGGACGACGAGCGCCGCGAGCGGCCTGCTGACCGCAGCCCGAACGGCGATCAACTCAGCCTTTATCTCCGCGAGCGCGGTGATCTCGCCGGTCGCCGACGCCCAGCCCGCCGAGCCCGAGATCGTCACCCGCAGGGAGTGGGGCGCGAACCTCGAGTCCGGCGGCTGCCCGCCGCGGGCGGCGCCCTCCTACGGCACCGTGAAGGCCGGGGTGATCCACCACACGGTGACCGCGAACGACTACACCGAGGCCGAGGCGCCCTCGATCGTGCTCGGGATCTGCCGCTACCACCGCAACGCCAACGGCTGGAACGACATCGGCTACCAGGCGCTCGTCGACCGGTTCGGCAACGTCTACCAGGGTCGCGCCGGCGGGATCAAGAAGGCGGTGATCGGGGCCCAGGCGCAGGGCTTCAACGCGCAGACGACGGCGGTCGCCTCGATCGGCACCCACACCAAGGTCGCGCCGACCCCGGCCGCGACCGGGGCGATCGTCAACTACCTGGCCTGGCGGCTGGCGCTGGCCGGAATCAACGCGACCGGCAAGACGACGCTGACCTCGGCCGGCGGCGACCTGAGCCGCTATCCGTCCGGCCGCCGGGTGCGACTGAGCCGCGTGATCGGCCACGGGACGATCGGCCTCACGGCCTGCCCCGGCGACGTGCTGGCCGCGATGATCCCCGCGATCAAGCGCCGAATTCAGGCGAAGATCGACGCATCGGGCGGCGTCACCGTGCCCCCGAGCACGGACACGGGGGCGGGGTGACGCCGAAGTGAGGCGCCCGGCCTTCGCTCAGCTAGCGCGGTAGGCCGGGAAAAAGCGCCCGCGTCGCGGTCGGCGCTGAGGGCGTCGTAGGCGCTCGGGTCGCAGATCAGCTCGTGGGTGAGGAAGGGGAGCTCGGAGTTCGCGAAGCCGCGCTTGAAGGTCTCGAGGCCGTCGCCCGACTCGACCCCGCCACCGAGGTTGAGGAGCGCGCCGAGCTGGTCGGCGAGGTCGAGCATCGCCGCGACCACGTTCTTGAACGGCGAGGCGGCGCGGGCCGAGTCGGCGGTGCCGCCCAGGTAGTAGTGCAGGACGCCGTCGCTGAGCGCGGCGATCGCGCCCGCCCCGGGCTCGCCAGCCCGGCCGGCGATCAGCAGCCAGCTGCGCTCGAACGAGAGCACCGCGTCGAAGTAGTCGCGGGCGAAGAAGTAGCGCTCGGCCGCCCGGGCGCGACGCATCGTCTGCTCGTAGGCGACAGCGAACGCGTCGCGATCGGCCGTCGCCGACCGCGGTCCGGGCGTCGTCTCGACCGACCAGCCGTCGCGCTGGTTGGCGCGGATCTGCTCGGCCAGCCGGGGGCGGACGCTGCGTTCGCGGGCCGGGTCATGGACCAGGACCGCGGAGCGCTCGGTCGCCTCCGCGAGCCACGGTTCGGCACCGAGGCGCTCTCGGGCGAAGACGCTGACCAGGCCGGTGGCCGTCCAGTCGACGTCGCCGGGCGAGGGCGGCTCGCCGGACCCCTCGACCAGGCCACCCGGATATCCGTACGGCGAGACCGCGTCGACGCCGTCGCCGCCCTCGATCGCGCGAACGATCAGCGGCACCAGCGCGGTGCGGTCGGCGGAGACGAGCCGCAGAGTGTGGGTAACGCCCTCCGCCTCCAGGAACGCCTGACAGCGGAACAGGTCGTCGCTACGGGCCGCCGCGCCGCGGTCGGCGAGCAGCTCGGCGGCGGCTAGTCCCACCCGGTGAAGTCCTCGGGCAGCAGTCCCCAGACCTGGTTGTCGATCCGCTCGTTCCCACGCCGGATTGCCGCTCGCATCACGCCCTCGCGCTGGAAGCCGAGGAAGGTGACCACCCTCTGGGCGGCCTCGTTTGTCGCCGGGATCTCGGCGTGGATGCGATGGGCGTCGTATTCGGCGAACGCGCGGTTGCAGGCCTGGCGCTCGGCCTCGCGGGCCACGCCCTTGCCCCAGGCGGCCGGGTCGCCCACCAGGACGGCGAGCTCGGGGCCGAGCTGGCGTTCGAGGCCGAACAGGGCGACGAACCCGACCGCACCGTCGGAGCCGTCGATCGTGATCGCCCACTTGCGGTCCTCAGCGGTCTCCATCGCCCGCTCGACCCAGCCCGCCGCGGCCTCGAGCGTGAACGAGTCGCGGCTGCCGACCAGGTCTGCGGTGACCCGCTCGTTGTTGAACCAGCGATGGACCGCCTCGGCGTCGCCGGGACGGAAGTCGCGCAGCGCAACCTCGGCCTTCTCACCCATGGGGGCGGAACGCTACCTAGCCGTACCGCCACGAGTTCGTCGGAAGTTGGGCGTCGGTTCGGATCGAGCCGCGCGAGTTCATCGCGATCGGCCCGCACGTCGTCGTGAAGCCGATCGCCCGATCCTACCCCGGTCGTCGTTCTTGCTCTTCAAGGGCTTCAGCGCGACTGAGGAAGGCCCGCGCCTGCTCGATCTTGCCGTCGCGCACACGCAGGACGACGAAGCTCCTCCACTCGATCGGCACTCCGCCGGTTTGCCCGAGGCCCCGTGCCACCCATTCGGAGAAAACGGAGTCGCCGTCGGTGATGAAGCTCGTCGGCTCGAACCGAATCTCAGCGGTCTCGCGCAGGTTGGCCATCCACTCGCGGATGCCGTCGTGCCCTCGAAACCCGGCTCGCGGGGTGTCAACCATCTCCGGCGGCTCGTGCAGTTCGCAGTGTTCGTGGAAGCTCGCGATCACCGCATCGACATCTCCCCGGTTGAAGGCGTCAACCATGCCTCGAACGATCTCCACGTTCTCCTGCGACATCGCTACTCCGCCAGCCCCGCGGCCTTGAGCGCCTCGGCCGGTTGATCCGGGAAGGTTTCGAAGCGAACGAGCTGGCCTTCCCGGATCTCGAACAGGATCCCAACCGGCTGATCGAACGCGACGTCGCTCCGCCGGCCGTGCAGACGGATATGGCCGAGCGCCACGACGCAGTCGCCGGCGTCGCGCCAATCCTCGATCGCCATTGTCCACTCGTCGAACTGCTCGTCGATCTCCCGGAGATAGCGACGGACGCCCTCTCGGCCGTGGACGGGCACACCACCCAAGAGCTGACTCACGAGCACGACATCAGGATGAATCTCTTCATCCGGGAACCTGCGATCCCCGGCGTTCCAGCGGCTGAACACGCTCTGAGCGAATACGACGGTTTCGTGCGACATCGCCCGCGCAGTATCTCGCTGCGGCGTGGGGCGGGTCCACCACCAGCCTCGGCCGCTCATCAGGATCGCCGAGCAGCTCAGCTGGGGGAAACGCGGTGGGGCGGCTTTTGCCCGCTATCCGGGAGAAAACCGCCCCGCCTCGGCGCCGATGTGAGAGTGTCGCCTGTGCACCAGACCAGCGAAGAGGAGGAAGTGATGGAAGGACAGACGGAGACGCGGCGATCATCAGACGTGAACGCGGCGCTTGTTCGGCGCGGTTACGAGGCTTTCAACGCGGGCGACATCAACGCGCTCACCGAGATCTTCGACGAGAGCGCCGTCTGGCACGCGCCCGGTCGCACCCCGCTGGCGGGCGACCACGAGGGCCGCGATGCGACCTTCGCCTACTTGGGCCGGCTAGGACAGGAGACCTCAGGGACGTTTCGGGCCGAGCTGGGGCACCTGCTCGCGGATGACGACAACTACGTCGTCGGCGTTCAGCGCAGCCGCGCGGAGCGTGACGGCAAGCACCTGGACGTTGGCAACTGCATTGTGTTCAAGCTCGACGGCGGTCGGGTTGTTGAGGTTTGGGAGCACTTTGACGATCTCTACGTTTGGGACGAGTTCTGGTCGTAGCTCCGTCGGCGCGGGAGTCACGCGACTAGCCGTAGAGGCCCTGGCCGGTCAGCAGCAGGCGGGCGGTGCGGGCGAGGATCCGCAGGTCGAGCCCGGTCGAGCGGTGCTCGACGTACCAGACGTCGAGCTCGATCCGCTCCGCCCATGGGATCCCGGCGCGGCCGTTGACCTGGGCCCAGCCGGTGATCCCGGGCTTGACCTCGAGCCTGCGGCGCTGGTGCGGCGTGTAGTCGTCAACCTGGGCAGCGAGCGTCGGACGCGGGCCGACCACGGACATCTCCCCCCGCAAGACGTTGATCAGGTTCGGCAGCTCGTCGAGCGAGAAGCGGCGCAGAAACTCGCCGACCCGGGTCACCCGCGGGTCCCCGGCGAGGACCGGGGTCCCGACCCCGACCGGGTCGTTCCCGGTGTGCATCGTGCGCAGCTTGCAGAGGTCGAACGGCACCCCGTCGCGGCCGACGCGGCGGGCCATGTAGAGGACCGGCCCGCGGCTAGTCGAGCTTGATCGCGATCGCGGCGATCGCGATCAGCGGGGCCGCGATCACGAGCGCGATCCCCGCGATCAGCAGGTCAAGCGCCCTGGTCACCGGGTGCCCTCGGCCTTCTCCCAGGCGCCCGGCGTCCCGTGGCGGATCCGGTCCCAGAAGCCGGCGGCGATCGAGGCTGTCATCAGCACGTAGTAGCGGGCGATGCGCAGCGGGGCAAGCGGCAGCGCGCCGGCGAGCGCCGCGGCGAGCAGCAGCAACAGCTGGGCGGCGAGCGTGAACGCGTAGACCGGCGAGTCGTCGAGCAGGACCAGGTTTGCGACCAGGGCGATCAGGTGCAACAGCGGCGAGGCGTAGCGCAGGAGCCGGTGGCTGGCGATCTCGAACCCGTAGGCGAGCCCGTATCCGCGCGGGTCGATCATCCCGTCGCCGACGACCTCGTCGTAGATCCCCCGCATCATCCGCCGCTTACGAGCGAACTCGCCCTCGTTCGACGCGACCATTTTCTCGGAGGCGACCGCGCCGGAGGCGTAGACCGCGCGGTGACCGCGCTTGGTGAGCATGAACGGGAACGAGAGGTCGTGGCTGGAGGCCGGCCCAAGCGCGAGGTAGGCCGAGGCGCGGACCGCGTAGATCGCGCCGTTGCCCGCGGTCACCCCGGCGAGCGCCGACTCGCGCTCGCGGATCGCGAGCTCGTAGCGCCAGTAGGCGCCCTCCTGGTTGGAGCCGCCCTGGTCGAGCAGCCGCGCCTGGCCGCAGACGTAGGCGACCCGAGGGTCGGCGAACGCGCCGACCAGCTCGCTCAGGGCGCCGGGCTCCCAGGTCGAGTTCGCGTCGCTGAACGCCAGCAGCTCGCCGGTCGCGCGCGCGGCGGCGGCGTTCTGCGCCGGGACCTTGCCCGCGCGGTGGCAGCTCCAGGACCAGGTCCGCCCCGGCGGCCCGGGCGAGCTCGGCGGTCCGGTCAGTCGAGCCGTCCGAGGCGACGATCAGCTCGAGCAGCTCGCGCGGGTAGTCGAGCGCCAGCGCGTTGGCGACCTTGGCCTCGATCACCGCCTCCTCGTCGTGAGCGGCGACGATCAGCGACACCCTCGGCAGCGGTTCGAGCCGCGGAGGCTCGCCCGGCCGCCGCCCGGCGGTCAGCAGTGCGAGCACCAGGGGATAGCCGAGGTGCGTGTAGACGAGCAGCCCGACGGCGACCCAGAAGACGATCTCGAGCGCACCCATGAAGGCGATTATCCGGGCAGCAGGCCGCGGTAGACGTCGAGCGTGCGGGCGGCGATCTGATCCCACGAGTACGGCCCCGCCGCGGCGGCGGCCGCGGCGGCGGTCAGCTCGGATCGCGCCTGCGGGTCGCCGATCAGCTGCTCGAGCGCCGCCGCCAGGGTCGTCGGGTCGCCTGGCGGGACCAGGCGCAGGGCGTGGTCGCGCTCGCCGATCTCGGTGAAGCCGCCGATCGAGCTGGCGACGATCGCGTTGCCGAAGGCGAGCGCCGTGTAGAGGACCCCTGACTGCTCGATCCGGCGGTACGGCAGGGCGACGACGTCGGCGCGGCGGAAGTACGCCGGAATCTCGGGGTCGGTGATGAACCGATCGACGAACCGGACCGTCCCCGCGCAGCGCTCGGCGAGCCGGCGCAGCGGCGTCAGATCCATGCGCGCCATCCCGACCACCCAGAGCTCGGCGCCCTCGATCTCCGCGAACGCCTCGAGCAGGACGTCGACGCCCTTGTACGGGCGGACGAGGCCGAAGCAGAGGATCACCGGCCCGCTCACCTCGGCCAGCTCGGCCGGCAGCGGGCGCTCGTCGGGTTGGCTGGTCAGATGGGTGAAGGCACCGTGCGGGATGTGGTGGACCCGGGTCGGGTCGGCGATCAGGCCCCGCAGCTGATCGGCGCCGTGCTCGGAGTGCGCGATCAGCGCGTCCATGCGCGAGAGCAGCGCCCGCTGGCGGCGACACGCCCGCGCCGACTCCGGCAGCGGGTAGTGGACGGTGAAGGCACGGGGCCGGCGCGGCAGCAGATAGCGGTCGAGGTCGGGAACGCTGAGCCACTGCAGATGGACGACGTCGGCGGCGGTCGCGTGCGCCCGCAGGCGCCGCATCCCGGGGACATGCTCGGCCAGCCGCAGGCCGCGGCGGCCGGTCGACTCGAGCCCCCGGCGGGTCGACCGCCGATAGAAGAGCTCGCTCACCTCGTAGCCGTCCGCCGGCGACACCGGCCCGTACTCGAACCGGCTGGTGACCAGTTCGACCTCGGCGCCGGCAGCGGCCAGCGCCGCGCAGAGCGCGCGGTCGTAGGGCGGCGTGAACGCAGGGGGATCGACGATCTGGACCCGCATCGAGGACGATTCTTCCGATGGACCTCAGCTATTGCGTCGTCAACACCAACGGGCGGGAGCTGCTGCTCGCCTGCCTGGCGTCGATTCGCGACCACGGCGCGCCCGGGCTCGAGGTCGAGGTCCTGGTCATCGACAACGCCTCCGACGACGGTTCGGCCGACGCGGTCGAGGCCTGGAACGCGTCGCCGGAGGGCCTTGGCGGCCGCCTGCGCCTGATCCGCGGCGATCGCCGCGAGGGCAAGGCAGCGCTCGACAGCCTGCTGCTGAGCGAGGCCCGAGGCGAGCTCTGCCTGCTGCTCAACGAGGACTCCGAGCTGCGTCCCGGGGCGGTCGAGGCGCTGGTCGAGGCGCTGCGCACCGAACCGCAGGCCGGGGCGGCGGGAGCGCTGCTGTTGGACCCCGCCGGCCGCCCGCAGCCGTGCGCCTGGCGGCTGCCGGGGCTGGCGAGCTCGATCGCCGGGGCGCTGTTCCTTCATCGCCTCGTGGTCACCCAGAGCGGCGGCTCTGAGACCCGTGAGGTTGGCTGGGTCCAGTCGGCGGCGATGCTCGTCCGCGGCCGAGCGGCCGAGCGGGTCGGCTACCTGGACCCGGACTTCTTCGTCTACTCCGACGAGACCGACCTCTGCAAGCGCCTGCGCGATGCCGGCTGGTCGATCCTTCACGTACCGGCGGCTGAGGTCGTCCACCACGAGCAACTAGCGACCGACGCGGCCGCCCGCGAGCGGCGGATCGTCGAGTTCCACCGTGGCCGCGATCTCTACCTGCGAAAGCACCACGGCGGGGCCGTCGCGCTCGCGGCACGGCCGCTCGCGGCATGGACCTACGCGGTTCGGGCGCTCGCCGCCACGGTCCTGCCGGGCCACGACCCGGCGACCTACTGGCTGCACGCGCGACAGGCGCTGCGCCCCGGCCGGGGCGCCGGCCTACGCGAGGCGGCCGCCGCCTACAACGCGGCGCTGTCGCGGCGCAGCTGAACGAGCCCGACCGCACCGAAGAGGACGCCGGTGGCGAGGTGCAGGACCGCGTCGCGCTCGTTGTTGGGGAAGCTGAACACGCCCGCCGGCTGGGTGCTCGCCAGGGCCCAGAGCCCGGTGACGATCAACGCGCCGGCGGCGGCGAACGAGTAGAGCAGTGCCCACGAGGGGCGGGTCGCGGCGACCAAGCCGGGGCCGAACAGGAGCAGCCCGGAGAGTGAGTGGACACCGTTGAAGTCGACCCAGAGCACCGTCGCGGTCGGCGCACCGTCGCCGAAGTGCAAGCTCGGCTCGGCGATGAAGCCGGCCAGCGCCCAGCCGAGCTGGAACACGCAGATCCCCAGCACCCACTTCTGGGCCGGGGTCCAGCTCGGTGCCGCGTCTGCCCCGGTCGCTAACCTAACGCTCATTAGGTAATCGTACCGAACCGCAGCAGGAGATGCCGACCCGAACGAGGATGAGCTCCAGCGCCCGCCGCGAGGTGATCGAGGAGGCGGCGACGGAGGTGTTCGCCGAGCGCGGATACCAGGCGGCGGCGATCGACGAGATCGCCCGGCGGTCGGGGGTCTCGGCGCCGGTCGTCTACGACCACTTCGAGTCGAAGGCCGACCTGCACACACGGCTGCTGGGCAAGCACCTGGCCCAGATGCGCGAGGTGTGGAGGTCGAACCTGACCGGCGCCGGCGACGCCGAGGACCGGATCGCGCGCGCGCTCGACGCCTGGTTCGCCTACGTCGAATCGCACCCCTACGCCTGGCGAATGATCTTTCGCGACACCAGCGGCGAGCCCGCCGTGCAGGCTGCGCACCGCGCGATCCAGGCCGAGTCGAGCCGCGGCCTGCTGCCCCTGCTCGAGACGCTCCCCGGGGCGGAGGCGATCGCCGGATCGGCCGACGAGACCGCGCGGGCGATGGCGATCGAGCTCCTGCGCTCGGCGATCGCCGGCCTCGCCCTGTGGTGGTACGAGCACCGCGAGGTCCCGCGCGAGCAGGTGGTCGCCGCAGCGATGAACGCGCTCTGGGTCGGGTTCGAGCAGCTCGGCCGCAAGAAGCGCTGGGTCGCGCCGGCGAGCTAGAGCCGGTCCTCGTCGCGACGCACGGCCTCGTAGATCTCCGCCGAGGCACCCGCCGGCGTCTCGCCCTCGGCGGAGCCGACCGCGGACGCCAGCACGCGCAGGCGTGCGCGCACGGCCGCCGGGTTGAGCATCGAGCGGATCCCCCTGCGCTCCTCGCGGGTGAGGAAACCGAGCACCAGCAGGATCGCGGGCAGGGCGAGCCAGAGAATCGTCCGCGAGATCAGGCCGATCGCCCCGTGGGTCGGCAGCAGGAGTTCGCCTCCGGCAATCACGGCGGTCGTTACCCCGACCAGCAACGCCAGCCTCCGCCACTCGTAGGGGACCGGGAACAGGCGCTGCGTGAGCCGCTGGATCAGCACCAGGACGACCGCGTAGGAAGCGACCAGGGCGATCCCGGCGCCGACGATCCCGTGGTCCGGGATCAGGATCAGGTTGAGGACGATGTTGACCACGGTCCCGGCGATCGTCGCCGGCAGGTTGAACTCGGTGCGCCCGGTGCGGCCGAGGATCACGACCAGGACCAGGTAGAGCGCGTAGAGCGAGATCCCGGTCGCCAGCAGCCCGATCGCCTTGTAGGACTCGAAGTACGCGGGCGCCGCGAGCAGGTCGACGATCCAGCGCGCCAGCAGCCACAGCCCCGCCACACCGAAGGCGCAGACCGCGGCGAACCAGGTGAACACCAGGCTGTAGGCCCGACGGGCCTCGTCGTCGTCTGCAATCGAGTAGGCGAGCGGCGGCCAGGCGAGCTGAAAGGCCCGCGCGACGACGTTCATCCCCTGGGCGAACTTGATCGCCAGCGCGTAGAGCCCGGCCTCGGCGAGCCCGGCGAGCCGCACGATCAGGATCCGGTCGATGAAGTTGAGCGAGTAGAGCGACAGCTCGGCCGGCATCGTCGGCAGCCCGAACCGGAGCATCCGCCGCAGCAGCGGGCGCTTGAACCGGAGCGCGAGGCGGTGGCGCTGGCGCCAGAGCAACCCGAGCAGGAAGACCGTCCCGGTGCCGAACGTCCCCAGCAGGATCCCGGCGGCGCCCTGGTCCTCGAACACGACCAGGACGACGGTCACCGGAATCGTCGCCAGCACGTTGAGCACCGTGAGCGCGAAGAAGGCCCGGGCGCGCTCGTCGACGCGCAGCAGCGTGAGCGCGTACTCCCACAGGGTCAGCGTCCACAGCCCGAGGATCGCCAGCCGGCCGAGCTCGGGGTCGGGGTGCTCGAGCAGCGCGTCGGAGATCGGGCCCGCGAACGGGAGTCAGGATCAGGGCCACGACCGTGGTGGCCCAGAACAGCGCCGCGAAACCGGTGCGGACGACCTCGGGTCGGTCGACGTTCGGCAGGTAGTAGAAGCGCAGCAGCGCTTCGATCAAGCCGAGGCGGATGACGATGCTGACCGCGATCACCGAGGCGAGCATCACCTCGGCGGCGCCGTAGTCCGCCGGCGAAAGCGCGCCGGTGTAGATCGGCAGCAGGACGACCGCGATCAGCTTCGAGATCACGCTCGAGGCCGTGTACGCGGCGCCCGTGGTCGCCAGGCGGCGCAGGTACTCGAACATCTACGCGTGCCGTGTCATGTGGGCACTAGATCGTGGCGGCGGGCTCGGGCGGATTCAGCCGCAGGGCGAGCCCGAGCCCGAGCAGCGCCCACATCGCGGGGTCGATCGTGAACCCCGTGTAGCCGAAGCTGTCGATCAGGATCGCCACGTAGCAGGCGGCGGCCACCGTGCGCGCGAGCGAGGCGCCGGCGCGCCGGCCGAGGACGACGGCAAGCGAGCAGACCAGCAACAGCGCGTAGACGACCAGGCCGATCACCCCCTGCTCGGCGGCGACGGTGATCGGCTCCGAGTGCGAGACCGTGGTCCGCGCCTGCTCGATGTGGTCGAAGAAGGCCCGCCCGAACGACCCCGACCCGTAGCCGGCGATCGGGCGTGCCGACGTCCTCGGCGCCGTTGTCGGGCGACCGCAGGCCGGCGAGCACCAGCCCGCCCTTGATCAGGTCGGCGTGGCCGCTGTCGATGCTGCGGACGTCCTGGACGTCGCTGGTCGGAGTGCCGCCGGCGATCAGCAGGACGACGATCGCGATCGAGCCGAGGGCGGCGAAGGCGGCTCCCCCGCGCCAGCTCCAGCGCAGCAGCGCGACCGTCCCCAGCCCGGCCAGCAGCGACGCCATGCTGGTCAGCGAGTAGCTGAACGCGAGCCCGACCAGCCCGAGCGCGAACGCCGCGGCGGCGACGGCCAGGTCGCGGCGGTTGCCGCCCCAGGCGACGCAGGCGCCGAGCGCGGTCAGCGCCAGCGCCAGGTAGCGGCCGAAGACGTTCGGATCGAAGAACAGCGAGTTGACCCGGAAGTACACGTGCAACTCGTTGGCGTCGAACAGCTCCGGGTTGAGGAACAGATCGCGGGCGAAGTACTGGTAGATCCCGACCAGCGCGCAGGCGCAGGCGACCGCGACCACCGCCACCAGCACATGGCGGAGCAGCCGGCGCGACCACTCGACCTCGAGCAGGAGGGCGAACAGGACGGCGAACGGGGCGAGGAAGAAGCCGATGTTCTCGATCGCGTTCGAGACGTCGACCGAGTAGGAGGCCTGGACCGCGTACAGGACCAGGGTCGCCGCGAGCACCCAGCGCAGCCGCGCGGGCCAGGGGTCCGAGCGGTCAGCGGCCGCTCGCGGCTCGTCGCTCGCCAGCGCGCGGACGATCACCCCGGCGACGATCACCAGGTACAGGGGGACGAGCAGGTTGGCGGTCTCGCCCCCGATCTCGATCGGCACCCGCAACGGCAGGACCGCGAACGCCGCGATCGCGAACGCCTCGGGCCAGCGGCGAAACGCCCAGACCAGCGCCGCCAGCGCCGCCGACCCGACCACGATCGCGGCGGCGATCTGGGCGGGGCTGGTGCGGAAGTCGACCACCCGGGGCTCGCTCCAGACGCTGCCGAGGACGAGCACCGGGGCAACCGCCAGCGCCACCCCCATCGCGGCCAGGCGGGCGCGGCGGTCGCTCAGCACCAGGCCCGCGGCGGCACCGCCGCAGACCGTCAGCATCCCGAGCAACTCGGCCGCCGAGGCGTTCACGGGTCCACCGTGATCCGGCGCGGCCAGATCATCTCGCGGTCCTCGCTGGGCAGCTCGACCAGCAGGCGGTAGCGGCCGGGCGGCACCGGCGCGCCAGTGTCGCCGCGCCCGTCCCAGACATAGGTGACCTGCTGGTGGCGCTCGAGGGCGACGTCAGCGTCGAGGGTGCGGACCAGGCCTTCGTGGCTGTCGACGATCCCGACGAGGGCGTCGTCGTCGGCCTCGCGGACGAAGAAGGTGATCTTCACCGACCCCGGTGGCCTGCCGTCGGTGTGGATGACCGCCGGCTCGCTCGCCGGGGGCTCGACGACCTCGAGGACCAGGTTCGGGGTCCGCGCGCGGACCATCAGCACCGCGGTCACCAGCGCCGCCGCGAGCATGCAGAGGAACAGCGCCGCGCCGGACCAGACGCGGCGGTCCACTAAGCGCGGTCCTCGCCGGCGATCACGACCACGTCGGCGCCCGGGGCGAGCGCACCGTGATCGGGATCGAGCCGCTTGACCTCCTTGACGCCGAGCTCGCGGGCCACCCGTTGCGCGGCCGGCTTCTGGCCGTCGGCGAACAGCACCTCGGTCTTGGTGAAGCCGGGTTCGGCGCTGGTGGTCGCGATCACGTCATAGCCGGCCGCGGTCAGCGTGTCGGTGACGGTGCCGGCAAGGCCGTTGACCGAGGTGCCGTTGAGGACCGCCACCTTGATCTCGCCCGGGTCGATGCGAGCCGCGTGCTCCTTGCGCTGGGTGTCGTCGCCGGAGAGCAGCTGCTCGGAGGCGAAGATCGCGCCGGCGCCGAGCACCAGGGCAACGATCCCGATCAGGACCAGCGTGCGCGGCTGCGTCACCCGGGACACGAACCGGCGCCAGCGGGGATGCGGCTGCAGCGCCGCCCGCTCCATCGTCACCCGCTCCAGCGCCGGGCGCTCGTGGGTCACCCGGGTCGCCGCCGGGATCCCGCCCGCCGGGGTCGCGGCGGGCTCGGAGGTCGAGATCACCGTCTCGCCCATCACCTGCTCGAGCTCGGTCTCGGCCTCGGTCGAGGCGCTGCTCGTTGCGGGCCAGGTTCTCGGCCGCATAGCCGGGCTCGCGCTCCGCCCAGGCGCGCAGCCGGCGCAGGTCGCGTCGTTGCGACAGGTAGAGCGGCACCAGGAGGAAGACCCCGATCAGCGCACCGAGCGCGACGAAGCCGCCCGTGGTGTCGAAGATCTCGCGCGCGGTCACTCTGAGGAGCCGAAGTCGGCGTCGTCCCTGCCGACCACGAGCGCGAGCGGCGCGCCCTTGACCAGGTCGCGCACCTCGGCGACCATCGGCGTCACCCCGGGCTCGCCGAGCTGGTCGGCGACGTCGCCGGCGAGCTCGTTGGCCGCGTCTTCGCTATCGGGCTCGAACATCACCGTGGTCTCGGCGGAGCCGGAGCTGGCGTCGGTCTTGACGCCCACCTTGAAGCCGTCGAGCGGGTGGACCACGTCCTTGGCGACCACGTCGGCGAGCCCCTGCACTCCGGCGATCGTGGTCCCGTCGGTCGCCTGCTCCTGGGTCGCGTTGAGGACCGCGACCTCCACCTTCTCGTTGTCGGGCTTGCCGCCGCCGTGCTTTCCCCCCTGCTTGCCGCCGCCGCCCTCGTCGCCGCCGACCAGGCCGAAGCCGCTGGTCACGACCCCGGCGGCGATCACCACCGCGATCAGTCCGGCGCCGAACCAGCGCGGGTCGATCGGGCTGCGGCGGTCGAGCTCGGCGAACCGGTCGCTGATCGCGTCGCGGACGCCCTGCAACCGCCTCGCCGGTTCGCTCGGCGGCGGCTCATCGACCACCACCTCCTCCTCCTCCTCCGGCGCATCGCCCTTCGCCTCGACGACCGCGGCCTCGGCCTCGGCAGCCTCGTCGGCGCTCTCGGGCGCACGGCCGGCCCACTCCCGCAGGCGGCGCACCTCGCGGGCCTGCTGGATGATCAGGAAGGCGAGGATCGCGAGCCCCAGGAACGCGGCGATGCCGAGGTAGGGCCCGATCCGGTCGATCAGGTCAGTCATAGGTTGAGCGCGGAAGTCTTGCCGATCAGCCGACCGTGTGGCGCGTCGTTCCGCCGCCGCCCATCAGCTCGACGACGTGGTCGGCAAGCCCGGCCTCGTCACCGGTCGCGACCAGCGCGAGCAGCCGCTCGACGGTCTGCTCGACCCAGTCGGGATCGAGCTGGTGGTCGCGCACCGCTCGGACGATCCGGTCGGCGGTGGTCTGCTGGGGGCGCTCGTCGAAGTTGAACAGCTCCTCGTGCAGCTTCTCGCCGGGCCGCACGCCGATGATCTCGATCGGAATGTCGGTGTCGGGCTCGTAGCCGGCCAGCCTGATCATGTTGCGCGCCAGCTCGATGATCTTCACCGCCTCGCCCATCTCGAGCACGAACACGTCCCCCGAGCCGCTGCCCAGGTCACCCGCCTGGATCACCAGCTGCACGGCCTCGGGGATGGTCATGAAGTAGCGGGTCATCTCGGCGTCGGTGACCGTCACCGGGCCGCCCTGCTCGATCTGCGAACGGAAGATCGGAACCACGCTGCCCGACGAGGCGAGGACGTTGCCGAAGCGCACGATCGTGAACCGGGTGCTCTGGTTGCGGGCGCCAACCGAAGCGATGATCCACTCGGCCATCGCTTTGGTCGCGCCCATCACGGTCCGCGGGTTGACCGCCTTGTCGGTCGAGACCAAGACGAAGCGCTCGACCCCGACCGCGGCGGCGGTCTTCGAGGTCACCTGGGTGGCGATCGCGTTGTTTCGCAGCGCCTCCAGCGGATTGGCCTCCATCAGGCCGACGTGCTTGTAGGCGGCCGCGTGGAAGACGACGTCGGGCTTGAACCGCTGCATCACCTCGAGCATCCGGTCGCCCTCCTTGCAGTCGGCGAGCACCGACTCGACCCGGGTGAAGTGCCACTGCGCGGTCATCTCGCGGTCGATCTCGAACAGGTTGTCCTCGGCGTGGTCGAGCAGGACCAGCAGCTGGGGGCGGACCCGGGCGATCTGGCGGACGAGCTCGGAGCCGATCGAGCCGCCGGCGCCGGTGACCAACACCCGCTTGTCCTCCAGGTAGGCGCCGACCCGGTCGAGCTCCATCACCACCGGGTCGCGGCCGAGGACGTCCTCGACCCGCACCTCGCGCAGCTGGCGGGTCAGCTGGACGCCTCCGCGCAGCAGCTCGAACACGGTCGGCAGGGTGCGAACGGTGATCTCGCGCTCGCGACAGGCGGCGACCACCTTTCCGCGCAGCACGCCGGGCGCCGAGGGGATCGCGATCACGACCTCATCGGGCGACAGCCGGTCGCAGATCTGGCCGATCTCGTCCGTCGTCCCGAGCACCTTGAGGCCGACCGCGCGCATGTTGCGCTTCGACGGGTCGTCGTCGACGAAGCCGATCGCGTGGGCGCCCAGGTTCGGGTTCAGCTGCAGCTCGCGGACGACCATCTGGCCGCCCGAACCGGCACCGATCACCAGCACGCTGCGCGAGCGACCGCTGCGCGCCAGTCGCTGCGGTCGCTCGGCCAGCGAGCGGCGGGCCAGCCGGGCGCCGCCGAGCAGCGCGCAGGAGAGGATGAAGTCGAAGATCACCACCGAGCGCGGCAGGCTGTCCGGGTACGGCTTGACGAGCACGAACACCAACACCAACAGGGCGCTCGCGACGGCCAGCGATCGGAACAGCGGCCAGAGGTCGGTGAGCCGGAAGTAGCGCCACCACTGGTGATGCTGGCCAAGCACCTCGAGCACCAGTGACTTGCCGATCCCGACGAAGGCGACCGACCCCAGGAGCATGGTCACGTAGCGGTCGGGGATCCGGCCGCCATCGTCGATGAAGCGCAGGAAGAAGGCGAGCGCGAAGGCGAGCGCGCAGAGCAGCGCGTCGGCGGCGAACTCGAGCGCCCGGCGCCTGTAGACGGGGTCGGACAACCGGCTCATGGCCAGCGAGTCTACGGCGGACGCGAAGCGGCCGGTGGGTAACGTGTCCGGCCCGCATGGACCCGCTCAGCCTTCATCTGGCCCTGCCGGTGGCCTCGCTCACCGAGCCGATCGTCAACGCCGCCACCGACTTCATCGACTCGGTCGGCGTCGTCGGGGTGTTCATCCTGATGACGCTCGAGAGCGCCTGCATCCCGGTGCCCAGCGAGGCGATCATGCTGTTCGCCGGCTTCAACGTCTCGCAGGGCGAGATGACCCTGATCGGGATCATCGTCGCCGGGGTCGCGGGGAACGTGGTCGGCTCCTGGATCGCCTACGCCGCGGGCTACTACGGGCGGATCGAGGTGCTCGACAAGAACCGCTTCATCCACATCAACCGCAAGCACCTCGATTGGGCCGACTCGTGGTTTCGGCGCCACGGGGACGCGACCGTGTTCTTCGCCCGGATGCTGCCGATCATCCGCACCTTCATCTCGCTGCCCGCCGGGGTCGCCCGGATGCCGTTCTGGCGGTTCACCGCGCTGACCACCCTGGGCTGCATCCCCTGGGTGACGGCGCTGGCCCTGATCGGCCGCGAGGTGGGCGACAACTGGGAGGACTGGCGCCACTACCTCGAGTACTTCGACTACGTGATCGGCGCCGCGATCGTGATCGGGATCGGCTACCTGCTGATCCGCCGTCGCCACGATCCGAAGCCGGCGTAGTGGCGGGCGCCGGCGCCGCCGATGCTCCCGGGCTCAGCCCCGGGCGCGCGGCGATGCTCGGCGTCCTCCAGGGTCCGACCGAGCTGCTCCCGGTCTCGAGTTCAGCGCACCTGTCGCTGCTGCCACAGCTCGCCGGCTGGGACCTGGCGGCCGACCCCGAGGCGCGAAAGAGCTTCGAGGTGGCGCTGCACGCGGGGACCGCGGCCGCGCTGCTGATCGGCCAGCGGCGCGAGATCGCCGCCGAGATCGCCGCCTTCGATCGCCGCCGAGCCGCTGTGGTGGCGTTCTCGTTCGTGCCGCCGGCGCTCGCCGGCTACTTCCTCGAGCGCCAGATCGAGGGGCGGCTCGGCGGGACGCGGTCGATCGCCGCCGGCCTCGCCGGCGGGGCGCTGGCGATGCTCGCCGCCGACCGCCGGCCGCAGCTGCGCGGCCCCGGAGACGCCGGCGCCGCCGATGGGCTCGCGCTCGGTTTCGCCCAGGCGGCGGCGCTGATGCCCGGGGTGTCGCGAAACGGCGCCACCCTGACCGCGGCCCGGGCTCGCGGGTTCACCCGCGAGCACGCCAACCTGCTCTCGCGCACCGTGGCGCTGCCGGTGATCGTCGGGGCGACGGCGCTCAAGGGCGTGCGCCTGCGCCGCCGTGGCGTCTCGCCGGCGCTCAAGGGCGCGATGGCGGTCGGGGTGGCGGCGTCGTTCACGTCGACGCTCGCCTCGCAGCGGCTGATCGGCCTGGTCGAACGCGACCGGGCGCTGTGGCCGTACGCCGCTTATCGACTCGCCCTGGCGGCCGCGGTCACGGTCAGAATGACTCGTCGATGAGCGAAAAGAACAAGGCGCCTCAACCGCGGCGCGGCGCGGCTTCGCTGCGCTCCGCCTCACAGGCATACGCGGAGGCCGGGGTCAGCCAGCGCGACGCCGACAGCGCGGTCGAAGCGCTGGTCCGCAGCCTGAAGCTGATCGACACCGGCAAGCCATCGCGGGTTGTGCCGCTGCCCAACCACTACGCGAGCGTGCTGCGGATCGACGACCGCAACGGGATCGCCTTCGGCACCGACGGCGTCGGGACCAAGATGCTGGTCGCCGAGCGCATCGGCGACTTCACGACGATCGGGATCGACTGCATCGCGATGAACGTCAACGACCTGATCTGCGTCGGCGCCGAGCCGATCGCGATGCTGGACTTCATCCTCTGTCGCAGCGCCGACCCGGAGGTCTGCGCGGAGATCGGCGCCGGGTTGCGCAAGGGCGCCGAACGGGCGGGGATCGAGATCCCCGGCGGCGAGATCGCCCAGGTCGGCGAGCTCGTCACCGGGATCGAGCTCAGCGGCTCGGCGATCGGCCTGGTCGAGCTCGACGCGATCGTCGACGGCGGGCGTGCCGAACCCGGCGACGTGCTCATCGGCCTACCGTCCTCGGGCCTGCACTCGAACGGCTACACGCTCGCGCGCCGGGCACTGCGCCAGCTGCCGCTCGACGACGACCGGCTCGGCAGACCGCTGGGCGAGGTGATCCTGGCGCCGACCGAGATCTACGTCCCCGCGATCGGCGAGCTGCTCGGCTCTGCGATCGACGTCCGCGGCCTCGCCCACATCACCGGTGACGGGCTCAACAACCTCACCCGGCTCGCCGCGCCGGTCGGCTACGAGATCACCGACCCGCTCGCGGTGCCGCCGGTGTTCGACCTGATCGCCGAGCTCGGCGAGGTCTCCGAGGACGAGATGTACGAGGTCTTCAACATGGGCTGCGGCTTCGTCTGCGTGATCGCCGCCGACGACGAGGACGCGGCCATGCAGCTGCTGCGCGGCCATTACCCCGCGGCAAAGCGGATCGGCACGGTCACCGACCGCAACGGAGTCGTCGAGCGCGCCTAACCGGTCCTGGCTACTCCTTGTCGTACTTGAACGAGACTCCCAGACGGACGCGGAATCCGGACACCTTGCCGTCCTCGATCGTCACGTCCTGGCGGACGACTTCGCCGATCCGCAACTCGCGGACCGACTGGCCGACCGTCTCGACCGCGTTCCTCGTCGCCTGCTCCCATGAGTCCGAGCTGACGCCGACCACCTCGGTGACGCGATAGACGCTTTCGCTCATCCTGTTCCTCCTCGGGTCGGGGTTGCCCCCAAACCCTCTCAGGCTGAGGACGCGAAGGTCCGCCGGTACCCCGTCGGGGTGGTCGCGGTCGCGCGGCGGAAGTGCTCCCGAAGCGAGGGTGCCGACCCGAAGCCGGCGCGGCTGGCGACCTGCTCGACCGAGAGGTCGGTGTGCTCGAGCAGCCGGCGGGCCTCGAGCACCCGCTGGGCGTGCAGCCACTTGAGCGGCGTGGTCCCGGTCTCGGCGACGAAGCGGCGGGCAAAGGTCCGCGGGCTGACCGCGGCACGGGCCGCGAGCGTCCGCACGTCCAGCGGCTCGGCGAGGTGGTCGAGCGTCCAGGCCCGCACCTCCTCCAGCGAGCCGCCACCGTTGGCGGGCGGCAGGGCACGCTCGATGAACTGGGCCTGGCCACCTGCGCGGTGGGGGGCGGCGACCATCGCCCGGGCGACGCGGGACCCGACCCGTTCGCCGTGGTCGGAGCGGACGATGTGGAGGCAGAGGTCGATCCCGGCCGAGAGCCCAGCCGAGGTCAGCACCGAACCCTCGTCGACGTAGAGCGCGTCGGGGTCGACGTCGATCAGCGGGAACATCTCGGCAAGCGTCTCGGCCGAGAACCAGTGCGTGGTCGCCCGGTGGCCGTCGAGAACGCCGGCGAAGGCGAGGCCGAAGGCGCCGGTGCAGATCGAGACCATGCGCGCGCCGCGGTCGTGAGCCGCCCGCAGGGCATCGAGGGCGGCCTGTGGTGGTGGCGTGAACAGGTCGCGATACCCGGGGACGATCACCGTCTCGGCGCGCTCGATCGCCTCCAGCCCGGCGAGGTCGCCGATGGTGAAGCCGGTCGTCGTCGAGACCGTGCCCGCCTTTGGCGCGCAGGCGGTGAACTCGTACGCCGGGCGGCCACCACGCCAGGCGAGGTCGAAGACCTCGGCCGCGGTCGAGAGGTCGAAGGCCACCAGCCGCTCGAGGCAGAGGGCCGCGATCCGGTGGGCAGGCTTCGAGCTCATTGGCAGAAATCTAGCGTATATGGGCATTTCTGCCTCTTGTGACCGGGACCCGATCAGGTCACGATGGCGCGATGAAGATTGCTCTCCTCGTTTTCGACAAGCTCACCGCCCTCGACGCGATCGGTCCCTACGAGGTGCTCTCGCGCTTTCCGGAGGCCGAGCTGCGCTTCGTCGCCAAGCAGCCCGGCGAGAAGCGGACCGATACCGGCGCGCTCGGGATCAGCGCCGACGTCGCGCTCTCCGAGTTCACCGAGCCGGACATCCTGCTGGTTCCCGGCGGCGCGGGCAACCGGCCGCTGATGGAAGACGAGGAGGTCCTCGACTGGATCCGCGCCGTCCACGAGACGAGCAAGTGGACGACCTCGGTCTGCACCGGCTCGCTGGTGCTCGCGGCCGCCGGGGTGCTCGAGGGCAAGCGCGCCACCAGCCACTGGGCGTATCGCGACGAGCTCGCCCGGTTCGGCGCCGAGCCGGTCGCCGAACGGGTGGTCGTCGACGGCAAGATCGTCACCGCCGCCGGGGTCTCGGCCGGGATCGACATGGCGCTTCACCTGACCGCGCTCGAATACGGCGAGGACCTTGCGCGTGGGATCCAGCTCGGGATCGAATATGACCCGCAGCCGCCGTTCGATTCCGGCTCGCCCGAGAAGGCGGCACCGGAGCTGGTCGAGCTGGTCCGCTCGGTCGCCTAGGAGCGCTCCGACGCGCTGACTACGCTCGGCAGCGCCGAGCGTCGCGCCCGCATCGCTCGACGTTCATCATGCAGTCGGTGGGGGTTTGAAGCCCCGCGCCGGCTCGAGGGTTGAAAATAGGCTGCGGATGAGCGACACGACCACAGGAGCACCCGGTGCTCTGACCGGGACGGTGCTCAGCGGCCGCTACCGGCTGGAGTCGAAGCTCGGCAGCGGCGGGATGTCGACCGTCTACCTTGCCCGCGACGAGACGCTCGAGCGCTGGGTCGCGGCCAAGGTCCTGCACCGCGAGATCTCCGACCAGCCGGATCAGATCGAGCGCTTCCGCCGCGAGGCGCGCGCCGTCGCCCAGGTCTCGCACCCGAACGTGGTCGCGGTGATCGACGCCGGCGAGGACGGCGGGCGCCCCTACATCGTCTTCGAGTACTGCGACGGCGAGACGCTCAAGCAGCGGATCGACCGCCAGGGCGGCCTGCCGCTGGACGAGGCCGCCGCCTACGGGATCGAGGTCGGCCGCGGGCTCGCCGCCGCCCACGCCCGCCGCCTCGTGCACCGCGACGTCAAGCCGCAGAACGTGCTGATCGACTCCGAGGGCCGCGCCAAGGTGACCGACTTCGGGATCGCCCGTGAGCTCGAGCAGGACGGGCTGACGAAGACCGGCCGGGTGCTCGGGACCACCGACTACGTCTCGCCCGAGCAGGCGATGGGCCAGCAGGTCGACGCGCGCTCGGACATCTACTCGCTCGGGATCCTGCTCTACGAGATGCTCACCGGCGAGGTCCCGTTCCAGGCCGACAACCTCGTCGGGGTGGCGATGAAGCACGTCAACGAGAAGATGCCCGACGTCCAGAAGCGCCGCCGCGATGTCTCCTCGGCGCTCGCCGCGGTGGTCGAACGGGCGACCGAGAAGAAGCCCGAGAAGCGCTACCAGGACATGAACGCGATGCTCGCCGACCTCGAGAACGCGCTCGAGGTCGAGGTCGCCCGGGCAGGGCGCTCGACCGGCGAGGCGACCACGGTGCTCGACTCGGTGCCGCGGCGCGAGCGCATGGTCACCTCGCGACGGGTCTCGGTGGTGGGCATCCTGCTGGTGCTTGCGGCGACCGCCGCGGCGCTGCTGATCGCATCGCTGAACGGCGACGACAAGCAGCACAGCGGTGGCAACGGAGGCACCGAGACCACACCTCCCGGCGCCGAGGTCCAGCTGACCGGCGCCGCCGACTTCGACCCCGAGGGCGACAACGACGAGCACGGCGACGAGGTCAAGCTGGCGATCGACGGGATCCCGAACACGACCTGGTCCACCGAGACCTACAGCGGCGGGCCCGACATCGCGACCTCGGCCGACAAGAGTGGCGTCGGCCTGATCGTCGAGACCGACGACGCGGTCGAGGGCCAGAGCATCACCATCGGCACCACCCAGGGCGGCTGGGACGCGGACATCTACGCCGCCGACTCCGGCCCGCCGACCGACCTAGCGGGATGGGGCCAGCCGATCGGCACGGTCACCGGCGCCGACGACCAGGAGCAGATCGCGCTGACGCCAAACGGCCCCGCGCGCTACTTCCTGATCTGGTTCACGAAGCTCGCCGCCGCCGATGACGGCGGCCGGGTCGAGGTCTCCGACGTCGCCCTGAATGCCTCCTGAGGGCGGCGGGGTCGGCGGCCCGCTGCGGGTTCTGCTGGCCGTCTACGGGATCGCCGCGACGATCGTCGCCCTGTGGTTCGGCCTCGTCGGCGCGGTGCTCGGCATCTGGGACACGGTCGCCGTCGCCGTCTTCTACGTCGGCGCGGCGCTGACCTCCGCCGCCTCGGCGTTCACGGCGATCGCCTGCGCCGCGTCAGGCGACCGCGACTGGCTTCACCGCGCCGGCGGGGCGGCCCTGGTGATGGCGGTCTGGCTGGTCGGCGGCGGGCTCGCGGTCGCGGCGCTCGACTAGAACCGGTAAGAGCGCTCGATCCGGTGGCGCTCGACCGCGAGCTGGACCAGGCGGTCGCAGAGCTGCGGGTAGGGGATCCCGGTGGCCTCGAAGAGCTTGCCGAAGACGCTGGTCTCGGTGAAGCCGGGGATCGTGTTGATCTCGTTGACCAGCACCTCGCCGTCGTCGCGGACGAAGAAGTCGCAGCGGGCGAGGCCGGTCCCCGCGACCGCCTCGAAGACGCGGGCGGCGAGCTCGCGGACGCGGTCGATGACCGCGTCGTCGAGCGGCGGCGGCACCAACAGCTCCATGCCGCCCTCGGCGTACTTGGCCTCGAAGTCGTACCAATCGGAGGCCTTGGTCACGATCGCACCGGGCAGCGAGGTCTCGATCGTGGTGTGCTCGCCGAGGCCGGCGTTGCCGATCACCGAGCACTCGACCTCGCGGCCGCCCGCGTTCGCCTCGATGATCACCCTGGGGTCGTGGGCGGCGGCCAGCTCGACCGCGGCCTCGAGCTCTGACTCGGGCGAGGCGACGCGCGAGATCCCGACGCTGGAGCCGAGCCGCGACGGCTTCACCCACAACGGCCGGCCCATCGCCGCGGCGTGCTCGCGCCAGCCGGGCTCGCCGACCTCGCAGAACTCGACCTGCGGCAGCTCCCAGAAGGCGAGCAGGCGCTTGCAGACCAGCTTGTCCATCGCCACCGCCGCGGCGAGCACGCTCGGGCCGGCGTAGGCGACGTCGAGCGACTCGAGCAGCCCCTGAACCGAGCCGTCCTCGCCGAACGGCCCGTGGAGGACGGGAAAGGCGACGTCGCAGCCGAGCAGCCCGCCGGCGGGGCTCATCTGGACCTCGTCGCCGTTCGCGGTCCAGCGGCCGTCGCGGTCGATCAGCACCTCGGTCACCTGGTGTCCGGCCTCGCGCAGCCCGGCTGCGACCGAGGCGCCCGAGCGCAGCGAGACATCGTGCTCGGAGGAGCGGCCGCCGGAGATCACCGCGACGTTCACGGCGTGGTGGTGGTGGTGCTGGTCGGGGTCGTCGAAGTCGTCGAAGTGGTGGTGGTCGTCGGTTCGGGCTCGGTGAACACCGCGACCACGATCGTCACCCGGTCGCCGCTGCGCACCCGCGAGCCCGGCGGCGGGGCCTGGTCGAGCACCCGACCGTCCTCGCTGCGGTCGGTGGTGTCCTGCTCGACCACGTCGACCGCGAGCCCGCGGCTGGCGAGGCTCGAGCGGGCCGAATCCTCGGACTGGCCGACGACATCGGGAACGATCACCGAACCGGCGCCGGTCGAGACGACGATCGTCACCCGGTCGTTGCGCTCGAGCTGCGAGTCCGGCCCCGGGTCCTGGCCGATCACCGTCCCCTCGGGGTCGTCGGCGTCCTTGGTGTCGACGTTGACGACCAGGCCGAGGTTCTCGAGCTGCGACCGCGCCACGGTCTCGTCCTCGCCGATCACGCTGGGGACGGTGATCAGGTTGACCCCCTTGGAGACCAGCATCGTCACCGCCGACTGGCAATCCACCTCGCTGCCGGCGGCCGGCTCGGTCGAGATCACCCGGCCCGCCTTCACCGTGCGCGACGCCTTCGGCTGGCTCTTCGGTAAGAGCTGCTCCTGCTTGAGCCGCTTCGCAGCGTCGGCCTCCGCCATCCCGCTGACGTCCGGGACCTGGATCGCGAGCCCGAGGCTGACTGTGACGGTGACCGTCGATCCCTCCTCGGCCTCAGCCGCCGCCGGCGGGTCCTGCTCGGTGACCGTGTTGCGCTCGCTGCAGGTCGGCGCGGGCCGCTGGGCGTAGTCGAACCCGGCGGCCTCGATCTTCGCCTGCGCCTGCTCGGCGGTGTCCCCGAGCACGTTCGGCACATGGACGGTGCCTGGCCTCGTCAGGGCGTAGGCCGCCACCCCCGCGAGCAGCACGGCGATGATCGCCAGCGCCCAGACCCAGCGCCGCTTCCACCACGGCCGGTCCTCGTCGACCGGCTCCTGGGGCGTCTCGGCGACCGCGGCGGCAAGCGCCGTGCCGCCGGACGGGTCGACCTCGGCGGCATCGAGCGCGGCGATGAACTCGTCGGCGGACTGGAAGCGGTTGGCCGGATCCTTGGCGAGCGCCCGCAGGACGACGGCGTCGAGCGCGGGCGGCACCTCGGGGTTGACCTCGGAGGGCCTGCGAGGTTGCTCGGAGATCTGCTTCAGCGCGACGGCCACCGGCGAGTCGGCCTCGAACGGCACCCGGCCGGTTAGCGTCTCGTAGAGCATCACCCCGATCGAGTAGAGGTCCGAGGTGGCGTCGGTGGGCAGCCCCTGCGCCTGCTCGGGCGACAGGTACTGGGCGGTCCCCAGAACCGAGCCCGTCTGGGTGATCTCCGAGGCGCCGGCCCGCGCGATCCCGAAGTCGGCGACCCGGGCGCGGCCATGGCGGTCGACGAGCACGTTCTGGGGCTTGAGGTCGCGGTGGATGATCCCGCGCTCGTGGGCGAACTTGGTCCCGGCGAGCACCTGGCGCGTGATCTCGACCGCCTCGCCGATCGTCAGCCCCCGCGCGATCAGGTCCTTGAGCGAGGCGCCCTCGACGTACTCCATCGCGATCCAGTAGCGACCGTCGGTCTCGCCGCGGTCGTAGACGCCGACCACGTTCGGGTGCTGAAGGCCGGCGGCCGCCTGCGCCTCGCGGCGGAAGCGCTCGACGAACTGGGCGTCCTGGGCGAAGCGCTCGTGCAGGAACTTGAGCGCCACGCGGCGACCGAGCATCTCGTCGTCGGCGAGCCAGACGTCGGCCATCCCGCCGCCGCCGAGGCGGGACAGGAGCGTGTAGCGGTCGCCGATTCGTTGTCCCTGCTGCAGAGCCATCAGTTGAGCAGCGACTCCATCACCTGGGTGGCGATCGGGCCGGCGACCTCGCCGCCGAAGCAGCCCTGGCAGCGCTCGAGCATCACCGCGACGGCGATCTGCGGGTCGGCCGCCGGGGCAAAGCCGATGAACCAGGGCCGGTTGATCCCGTTCTCGACGTCGACCTCGGCGGTACCGGTCTTGCCGGCGAACGGGATCCCGCCGACCGTCAGCCCCGCCGCCGTGCCCTCCTCGGTGACGTGGGTCATCATCTCGGTCACCTGATTGGCGGTCTCCGAGGAGACGACGTCGGACTGCTCTGACGGGTCGAGCTCCTGGATCGTGCGCCCGTCGGGATCCTTGGCCGACTGCAGGAACGTCGGTTTCATCAGCTTGCCGTCGTTGGCGATCGTCGCCGCGACCTCGGCCATCTGCATCGGCGTCACCAGCAGCCGCTCCTGGCCGATCGCCACCCGGCCGATGTCGATCGCGTCGCCGGCGCCGAGCAGCTTGCCGCTTTCGTAGACGCCGCTTGGCGCCATCTGGATGTCCGGGTAGTCGAGCTCGGGGTCGTGGAAGAACCCGAACCGGTCCATGTACTCGAACATCGTCTCGGTCCCCAGCTTTTCGCCGACCTGGGCGAAGTAGGTGTTGACCGAGTGGGTGAGGGCGAAGTCCATGTCGATCTCGCCGAAGGTCTCGCCGCCGGCGTTCTGCGAGCGGCACCCCGTCGATCTCGAGCCCGGTCTGGCCGCTGAGCATGGTGTCGGGCTGGAACTCACCCGAATCGAGCGCCGCCGCCGCGGTCACCACCTTCATTGTCGATCCGGGCTCGTAGGTGCTCTGGGTCGGGCGGTTGACCAGCGGAGCCGACTCGTCCTCGGACAGGCGGCTGAACTCGTCCGGGTCCTTGACCGCGTTCGGGTCGTAGCCCGGCACCGAGGCCATCACCTTGACCGCGCCGGTCGAGGGCTCGATCGCGACGACCGAGCCGCCGGCGCCGCTCGCCCCGGGGGTCGCGGCGATCGCCGACTGCAGCTGCTCGAGCGCCAGCTGCTGGGCGCCGGCGTCGAGGGTGAGGGTGATGTCGGCGCCCTCCTGGGGGTTGTTGGCGAGCTGGTCGATGATCGACGCGAACTCGTTCTTCTCGCCCGCGAGCAGGTCGTTCTCGGACTGCTCGACCCCGATCCGGCCGATGTTGACGAAGCTGTAGCCGATCGGGTTGCCGAACAGCGAGCCCTGCGGGTAGTGGCGGACGTAGACGGGGTGGTTGCCGCCGCCCTCGGGATTGGACTCGGCGATCAGGACGCCGTCGGCGGTCGTGATCGAGCCGCGCGGCACCTGCTGCTCCTCGATCAGCGGGCGGCGGTTCTGGGTCCGATCCTGGAGCGCGTCGGCGTCGAACACGGCCCACTTCGAGGTGAAGTAGACGAGCAGCCCGAACAGCAGCAGGACGAGGACGTAGACGCGGATGATCGGGGTGTTCATGCCGGCAGCCCCGCGAGGTCGATCGGGTCGTTGGCGAGCGGATCGGAGGGCGGGCGGCGGGCGCGGTCGGAGACCAGCAGCAGCAGCGCCAGCAGGATCATGTTGGCGACGATCGAGCTGCCGCCGAACGAGACGAAGGGGAGGGTCACCCCGGTGAGCGGGATCACCTTCGTCACCCCGCCGATGATCACGAACGCCTGGAGCGCGAACACCGCGGTCAGCCCGGTGGCCAGCAGCTTCGAGAACGCGTCCGGGGCCATCACCGCGGTCTTGAAGCCGCGAGCGGCGATCAGCGCGTAGATCAGGATCAGCCCGCAGGCGCCGAACAGCCCGAGCTCCATCGTGATCACCGCGAAGATGAAGTCGGTGTGCGGCGCCGGCAGGATCGAGCCGCAGTCGGGGAACGGCTGGTGGCAGTTGGGCGCGAACGGGCCCGGCAGCTTCAGCAGCGACTCACCCAGCCCCTGGCCGAACAGGCCGCCGTCGGCCTGGGCGAACAGCGACTGCTGCACCTGGCCGGCGCCCTCGGGAGCGTCGCGGCCGAACGGGTCGAGCCAGATCTCGAAGCGGTCGTGGACGTGGGGGATGGTCGAGCCGATCGCGTAGGCGCCGATCGCGAAGATCACCAGCCCGATGAGCACGTAGGAGAAGCGCCCGGTGGCTACGTAGAGCAGCGCCAGGAAGGCGCCGAAGAACATCAGCGAGCTGCCCAGGTCCTTGATGAAGACCAGCATCAGCATCGCCGCGCCCCAGACGACCAGCAGCGGGCCGAAGTGCTTCAGCGGCGGAATCGTCAGGCCGAGGAAACGCCGCGCGGCGACCGAGAGCATCTCGCGCTTCTCCGCCAGGTAGCTGGCGAGGAAGATGACGATGCAGATCTTCGCCAGCTCGGCGGGCTGGAACTGGATCGGCCCGATGTCGACGCTCAGGTAGGCGCCGTTGACGGCGTGTGCGGGTGATGTACGGCGCCAGCAGCAGCAGGATCCCGGCGGTCGCGATCAGGTAGCGGTAGCGCTCGAGCACGTGGTAATCGCGCAGGACGAGGATCGTGAGGCAGAAGAGCACCAGCCCGAGCACGAACACGGAGGCCTGGTCGAAGGCGAGCTTGTCGTCGATCCGGTAGATGACCACCAGGCCGATCGCGGCGAGCAGGGCGCAGAGCGGGAACAGGTACGGGTCCGCGTAGGGCAGCCGGATGCGCAGGAAGATGTGGGCGGCAAGGCAGAGGGCGAGGAAGTAGCCGGCGTAGGTGAGGCTGACGTTCGAGACCTCGTTGTCCTTGACGATGAACACGGCGGCAAAGCCGGCCGCGACGATCACCGCGACCGGCACCAGCGCGAGCAGCTCTCGGTTGCGGGCGCTCACTTGTTCTTCTTGCTCTGCTTGCGGTTGGGGTGCTGGTTGTTGTTGTTGTTGTTGTTCGCGTTGCTGCCGCCGGCGTTGCTGCCTTGCTGCTGGCCGTTCGCCGTCTGGTTCTGGTGCTGATTCGTCTGCGGCGGGGTCGGCGGGGCGGCCGCCGTCTCGAGATCGTCGAGCAGGTCGACGGCGTCGTCGTGCGAGCGCAGCTCGTGGTTGGTGAGCGAGTCGCGGCGGTCGACCGGGACCGAGGAGGCCTGGATCGGGGTCGAGAGCACCTCGGTGTAGAGCTCGATCCCGAGCGGCAGGTCGTACGGCAGGCCGCGATACAGGGTCACCCGCCCGCCCTCGTCGATGCCGAGGAAGTAGACCTGTCGCATCCCGAGGTACGCGCCGGCGACCACGGCGCCGACCACCACCAACACCGCGAGCGCCTTGGCGACGGTCCGCCACGGGCGGCGGCGCTCGGTGGCCGGGACGCGGCGCTCCGCGCTCGAGCGGCGCGCGGCGGCGGCGCGGACGCGCTCTGCCGACAGCCCCGCCTCCTCGGCGCTGGGGCCGATCAGGGTGGCGCCGTCGTCGGCGCCGACCACGGCATCGGTCTCCTCGAGGCGGAAGGCGACGACGGTGACGTTGTCGCGCCCGCCCGCCTCGTTGGCCACCCGGACCAGCTCGCTGACCGCGTCGGCCAGGGTGTCGGCCTCGGCGAGCACCGCCGCGATCTGGTCGTCCTTGACCATCGTCGTCAGGCCGTCGGAGCAGAGCAGGAAGACGTCGTCGGGGCGGGCGCTGAAGCTGAGCGTGTCGACCTCGACCGCCGACTCGGGCCCCAGCGCCCGGGTGATGATCGAGCGCTGTGGGTGGTCGATCGCCTGCTCGTCGGAGATCCGGCCCTGGCGGCGCAGTTCCTCGACCAGCGAGTGGTCGGAGGTCAGCAGCCGCAGCTCGCCGTCGCGCCACAGGTAGGCACGGCTGTCGCCGACGTGGGCGAACGAGACATCGTCGCCCTCGACGATCGCCGCTGTCAGGGTCGTGCCCATCCCCGAGCGGCTCGAGTCGTGCTGAGCGAGGCTGTGGATGCGCTCGTTCGCGGTCTCGGCGATCGAGCGGAGGAAGGCCTCGGGTGCCTGATCGCCGCGCTGGAGAGCCTCGGGCTCGAACGACTCGGCGGCGATCCGCGAGGCGACCTCGCCGGCCTGGGCGCCGCCCATCCCGTCGGCGACCGCGAAGATCGGCGCCCGGGCGTAGTAGGAGTCCTCGTTGGCGGTCCGCTGGCGCCCGGTGTCGGACTTGAAGGCCTGCTCCGCTACCCGCAGCGGCATCAGCCGTCCCCCGGCAGCTGCAGCTCGAAGCGGAACTCGGTATCCCCGATCTTGATCTCGTCGAGGTCGGAGAGCTCGGCCTCGCCGTGGAGGCGCCCACCGTTGAGGAAGGTGCCGTTGGTCGAGTTCATGTCCTCGACGTAGTAGGACGCCCCGCGCGAGTAGATCCGCGCGTGGACCGAGGAGGCGAACCGGTCCTCGATCCGCACGTCCGCCTCGCCCGAGCGCCCGATCGAGAGGCCGCCGAAGAGGTCGTAGCGCTCGTTTGCAGGTAGGCCACCACCCGTGACCGCGATCAGCCAGGCATCGGTGGCGGCGGCGCGGCCGCCGGGGCCGACCGGGTGGAAGCCGGTCGCCTCGGGCGCCGGCGCGCCGGTCTTGCGCAGCTCGCGCAGGGCGCTGCGCGAGACCCAGAACAGGAACAGGTAGAGCACGGCCAGAAAGCCGAACTTGAGCGCGACCGCGATCGGTTCAGTGTCCACTGGTCTCTATTGCTCGACGTCGAATATGAAGCGGACCGTCCCCAGCACGACCTCGTCACCGGGGCTGAGCCGCGAGGCGTCGACCTGGCGGCCGTTGACCTTCACCCCGTTCGTCGATCCAAGGTCGACGATCTGCCAGTCGCCGGTGGAGCCGCGGCGCAACTCGGCGTGGCGGCGGGAGACGTTCGGGTCGTTGAGCACGCAGTCGCACTCGCGCGAGCGGCCGAGCGACGCGGTCGGCCCGTCGAGCACGTAGCGGCGGTCGTCGAGCGAGACGATCGCCTTGGTCTCGGTCAGGTGCGCGACCGAGCGGCGCTTGCGCGACTTGGTGTCCTTGGGCGGTACCGAGTAGACCATCGTGTGGCCCTGCTCGCCCTGCTCGGGCGCCTCGCCCTGACGCGCCGGCGGCTTCACCAGCCGCGTCTGGATCCCGAACTCCCCCAGGCGCAGGCGCTCGTCGGACTCGAGGTGGACCTCGGGGCGGGTGAGCAGCGCGTAGTCATGGCGGCGGGCGTGCTCGAGCAGGTAGGCCGACAGCTCCTGCTCGAGCGAGCGCTCGTAGCCCTCGAGCCGCTGGCGGTCCTCGGTCGAGAGCCAGACCGTGTACTGGTTGGGCACGTAGACCCTCGACACCGAGGCGGTCCGGTGCGCGTCCATCTCCTTGGCGAGCTTGCGCGCGATCTCGACCGGCTGGACCTGAGACGAGAAGGCACGGCTGAAGACCCCTTCGACGAGGTTCTCTATCCGCTGCTCGAGGTTGCGTAGGACGCTGATGATTCCGTCTCTCTCGGGCACGCAGAAGCCGCGCCTGCCCGGTGTGGGGGAAGGAAATCCTAGAGGCTAGATGGGCGTTGGCCGTACATCTGGCCTCGAGGCTAGGGCGCGGTTCGACCCCTGCTCAGGCCAGCCGTCCGGAGAGCGCTCGGCGCCCGGCTCGAGCCCTCGGGGCCGGCTCGGCAGGCGTGCCGGCGGGCCGCATGAGGCCAAACTCGATCGCCACCGCGGCAACCGCGGCGACCACGACGCCGGCGGTGCTCCCGCCCAGGGCCCCATCGCCGATCAGACCGAGCGCCGCGTCGACGCCGGCCGCCCAGAGCATCGCGCCGACCAGGGCAAGCGGCAGGTGGCGCGCCGTCAGCACCCAGCCGAGGACCACGGCCGCGGCGGCGAAGACGCCCGCGGCGAGCAGTGCGTCGACCGCCCCGAGTGGGGCCAGGACCTCGTCCGCGGCCGCCGAGGCGCTCGCCGACCAGCCGTCGGCAGCGGCGCCTGCCATCCCCAGGTCGGGGCCGATTCCAAGTGCCACCGAGGCGGTCAGCATCCACGCCCAGGCGCCGACGCCGAGCGCGGCGCGGGCGAGCGGCGTGGTCCCGGCGGCGCCGAGGCCGGTCGCGGCCCCGCCGAGCCCGATCGCCGCCAGGAGGGGGGCGGCAAGCGGCGCCAGGGAGCCGAGGGTCGCGCCCGCGATCAATCCCGGCAGGCTGAGCGCGGCGAGGACCAGGGCCGTACCGGGGACGCCGAGCGGCCCGGCGAGCGCAGCGAGCGCGAGTACGAGCGCGACCAGGGCGCCGATTCGGCCGCGACCCAGCGACGCGCGAGGCTCGGTCTCCTCGACGCCGGTTGCCGGCAACGAGCGCGACGAATCCAGGCCGGGAATCTCCGCCTCCAGGCACTCGCGCAGCTCCTCGGGCGTCGGGCGCAGCTCGGGCTCCGGCTCGAGGCAGGCGTCGATGGTGTCAGCGAGACCCTCGGGAAGGTCCGGGCGGCTGGCGCGCAGGGGCGCCACCGCGGTGCCGATCCGGCGCGCGGTCTGCGCCGGGGTGGCGCCCGCGACCGGATTGGTCCCGGCCCAGCATTCATACGCGGTCAGGGCAAGCGAGTAGACGTCGGTGGGTGGGCCGGCGAGCTCGCCGTCGGCCTGCTCGGGCGACATGTAGGCGAGCGTGCCCACGACCTCGCCGGCGGCGGTCAGGGTCGGCGACCCGGCGATCCGCGCGATCCCGAAGTCCATCAGCTTCGCCCGGCGGCCGGCGCGGCGGTCGGTGGCGACGATCACGTTCTGGGGCTTGATGTCGCGGTGGACGATGCCCCGCCGATGAGCGTGGGCGAGCGCGTCGCAGAGGTCGGCGGTGATCTCGCCGACGTCGCGGTCGCAGAGCATGCCGTCGTGCTCGAGCCGGGCGAGGGTCTGACCGGAGACGAGCTCGGAGACCAACACCGCGCGGCCGGCATGCTCGCCGAGCTCGTAGAGGGTGACGATCGAGGGGTGGTTGAGCCGCGCGGCGGCCTGGGCCTCGCGCAGCACCCGGTCGGGCTCGGAGTCCTCGAGCTGCTTCAGCGCAACCTCGCGCTCGAGCCGCTCGTCGTAGGCGCGGTAGACGGTGCCCATCCCGCCGGTGCCGATCCGCTCGATCACGCGGAAGCGCTCCATCACCAGGTCCTGCACCACAACCCTGATCGTTCGCCGCCAGCCGAGCCTCTCCTGCCGGCGCAAGTCCAGCCGTGGCAGGGTTCATACTTCCCCCGCCGAAGGACCTCGGCACATCGTGGCTTTCCTCGACGAGGACGAACTACAACCGGCCGGATCCGGCGCGGGACCCCGGAGGCCCGGGTCCGAGCGCCAGCGCCAGCTGTTGCTGCGTCGCGTGATCGCGCTCGCGGTCGGCGTGTTGGTGGTGATCCTGCTGCTGCTCGCGGTCAAGGGCTGCCTCAACGCCCGCAAGGAGCGCAGCTTCGACAACTACGTCGGCGACCTGCACGCGATCGTCGAGCAGACCAACCAGCTCTCAAACGAGTTCTTCGCCAGGCTCCTGGACCCGCCGGCGAACAGCGACGAGACCACGCTCGAGGCTCAGATCGCCTCCGACCGCGGCTCGGCCGAGAGCCAGCTGCAGCGGGTCGAGGGCCTCGACACGCCGAACGCCCTCTCCGACGCCCAACAGGAGCTCGTGCAGGCGTACGAGCTGCGTCGCGACGGGCTCGCCGGGATCGCCGACGACATCCCGGCAGCGCTCGGCGACGCGGGCCGCGAGGAGGCGATCACCCGGATCACCGGCGACATGCGCGGCTTCCTCGCCAGCGATGTTCTGTACGCCCGCGCCAAGGCCGAGATCGAGAGTGCGCTCACCGAGCAGGGCATCTCTGGTCAGGTGCTCGACAGCGTCTTCCTGCCGGAGCCGGTCGACCGTTGGATCGACCACCTGCAGCTGGCCACGGTGCTGAGCGCGTTCGCCAGCAGCGCCGGGACCACCCAGGGCATCCACGGCCTCGGTCTGCTGAGCACGACGATCAACAAGACGACCCTGACCGCCGGCGCGGAGAACCCGGTCTCACTCGGCAGTGGAGCGCCGACGATCTCGATCGAGGTTCAAAACCAGGGCGACCAGGAGGAGAAGGAGGTCACGGTCAGCTACTCACTCGGCGGTGGCGCCGTGCCGCTGGAGGGCGAAGGACAGATCAACAATCTCGACGCCCAGGGGATCGATACCGTCGACCTGACCCTCGACGACCAGCCGGAGACCAACGTGCCGTTGACCCTGGAGGTCGAGGTACTGCCGGTCCCGGGCGAAGAGTCAGCCGAGAACAACGCGGCGACCTACACGGTCACCTTCAACTGACCGGCGTGGTCCGGGTCGCCTATCTGGGTCCCGCCGGGACCTTCAGCGAGCAGGCGCTGCGCGACGCCGCCGGTGAGGCGGCGATCGAGCCGCTGGCGATGTCGACGATCCACGACGCGATCCTGGCGGTCGTCGGCGGCGACGCCGACCGGGCGCTGGTCCCGTTCGAAAACTCGACCGAGGGCTCGGTGCGCCCGACGCTCGACACGCTCGCCTTCGACGCCCCCGACGTGACCATCGTCGGCGAGCACGACCAGCCGATCACCAACAGCCTGATCGCGCGCCGCGCGCTCGGGCTGGGCGAGATCGAGGTCGTCGTCTCCCACCCGCAGGCGAGCGCACAGTGTCGGCGCTTCCTGCGCACCGAGCTCCCCCAGGCCGAGATCCGCGCGGCGGCGAGCACCGCCGACGCGGTCCGCGAGGTCGCCGGATCGCAACGGCCGCTGGCCGCGCTGGGCGCTGCGTCGGCGGCGGAGATCTACGACTGCGTGGTCCTGCGAGAGGGGGTCGAGGACGAGGCCGGCAACGTGACCCGGTTCGTCTGGATCGCCCCCGCCGGCACCGAGCCCGGTGGCGGCGGTGAGTGGCGGACCACGCTCAGCTTCTCGGAGCTCGGCGCCGACCATCCTGGCGCCCTGGTCGAGGCGCTGACCGAGTTCTCGAGCCGGTCGGTGAACCTGACCCGAATCGAGTCCCGTCCGGTGCGCGAGGGCGGGCTCGGGCGTTACATGTTCTTCTGCGACCTCGAGGGCCGGGTCGCCGACGGGCCCGTCGGTGAGGCGATCGAGGCGCTGCGGGGCAAGGCGGAGAACGTGCGCGTGCTCGGCAGCTACCCGCTCGATTCGCCCGGAGTCCCCTGACGCCGACCCGGGTTCCCCGACCCGGCGCCCAACTACAATCCGCGGATCATGGAGGACCTCGCTGACCCCGAGGTAAGCGCGCCCCGCTCGCGCGGCGGCGTCGTGCGGGGGCGGGTGCTGGTCCTCAACGCGAGCTACGAGCCGATCAACGTCTGCACCGTCCGCCGGGCGGCGGTGCTGGTGCTGAAGTCGCGCGCCGAGCTGCTCGAGCGCGGCGAGGGCGCGCTGCACTCCGAGCGGCTCGCGCTCGACCGCCCCTGCGTGATCAGGCTGGTCCGCTACGTGCGCATTCCGCGCGACGTTCACCGGCGCAAGATCACCCGCAAGGCGGTCCTGGCGCGCGACTCCTACACCTGCCAGTACTGCGGCCGCGAGGCGTCCGGGCTGACCGTCGACCACGTGATCCCGCGCAGTCGCGGCGGCCAGTCGATCTGGGAGAACATCGTCGCCGCCTGCGCGCCCTGCAACCGCAAGAAGGGCAACCGGATGCCGCGCGAGGCGGCGATGCACCCGACGCGGCGGCCGACCCCGCCGGGCCCGACGGTCTTCATCCGGATCGCCGCGCCCCGAGTCCCGATCGCCTGGGAGCCGTACCTGATCGCGGCCTAGCGCGAGGCGTAGCCGAAGCCCCGCCGCTGTTGAGGCGGCTAGTTCGGCGGCCGCTCGGCCTCGGCGAACGTGCGGGCCGCGTCGGCAAGGCCGGCGCGTCGCGAGAGCCTTTGCATCGCGCCGGGGAAGATCGAGGCGAAGGCGATCAGCGGGCGCACCGGGCGCCGGTTGACGATCACCTCGGGGACGTCCTCTTGGATCGCGCGAACGACGGCCTCGCCGACCCGCTCGGGCGGCAGGACGCCGAGCGCCGACGGGATCTCGAGGTCCTCGATCCTGCCCAGCATCCCGACCTGGCCGATGAAGCCGGGCAGATGACCGAGACCGAGACCGGCTGTCGGCGAGCTCGCCGCGCAGGGAGTGGGTGAAGCCGACGACCCCGTGCTTGGTCGCGTTGTAGGTATGGAAGTAGGGGGTCGGGATCTTGCCGGCGAGCGAGGCGACGTTGACGACGTGGCCGCGGCCGCGGTCGAGCATCCCGGGCAGCACCACGCGGGTCAGCTCCATCAGCGCCAGCAGGTTGACCGAGACGATCGCCTCGAGCTGCTCGCGGGTCTGATCCGCGAACGGGCCCAGGAACTCGAGCCCGGCGTTGTTGACGAGGATGTCGAGCGGCCCGACCGCCTCGGTCGCGTGGCGGGCGAGCATCTCCAGGCCGGCGGTGTCGGTGAGGTCGGCGCTCAGCCCCTCCGCCGTCACCCCGGTGGCCCGGACCCGGTCGACCAGCTCGTCTGGGGAGGCGAGATCGGACAGCGCCAGATTCACGCCCTCCGCGGCCAGGGCGGAGGCGATGTAACCACCGAGGCCGCCGGCGGCGCCGGTAATCAGTGCGTTCGCCCCCCGGAGCTCCATCGTCGGCCAACCCTACCCGTGCCCGGGAAAGCGAAGGGCCGCCCCGATTACTCAGGGCGGCCCTTCCAAGGTGCGATTTCTGGGCGGGTCCCGAATTCGCGGCCGGGTGGGACTCAGTCCGGCCTCCGGCACCCGCCGGTGCCTGGGGTTGGATTCCGCCAGGCGGCTCGCACGCTGCCCGTCCGGATCGACGGTCGCCCGCCGAGCGAACGGAGCGGCCGACTAGCGGCCCCGCACCTCCAGCGTCCCGAAAGTACTGTCACTCAACTTCGGACCACCTCCTTTCTCTGGTCCCCCGATTGAAGCAAACGCGGAGGTCGGGGTCGATGAATCCGCGGGGCGTGACCGGTCTCACGTAATGACGAGGCCGAATGTCAGACGCTGTCGACATGAACCAAACTCCCGACACGGACGTAGTGGGGGTCGAGATGGAACTCGCGGAACGAGGCGCCTCAACGGCGGCGCGGCTCGGCTACACCTCACAGGCGCAGGGACGCAGGCGGTTGATCGAGATCGGCGTCTTCGCCGCGCTGATCGTCGGAGCGGTGTTCGCGCTTCCCGGCCTCGGCGACCTTCGCGAGCGGCTGGCCGGCGCCGACCCGCGGCTGATCGCGCTCGCCGCCGCGGTCGAGGTTGGCTCGTGCCTCGCCTTCGTCGCCGCGTTTCGCGGCGTCTTCTCGCGTCGCCTCGGCTGGCGCTTCTCCTACGAGGTGGCGATGGCCGAACAGGCGGCCAACGTGTTGCTGCCGACCGGCGGCGCCGGTGGCCTGGCGCTCGGCGCCTGGGCGCTGCGCCGGATCGGGATGCCGGCCGAGCGGATCGGGCGGCGGACCGTCGCCTTCTTCCTCATCACCAGCTCGATCAACTTCATCGCCGTGGTCGTGGCCGGGGTCGCCGTCGGCCTCGGGCTGCTGCCCGGACAGCACGCGATGGCGCTCGCCCTGATCCCGGCCGCGATCACCGCCCTCGGGATCGTCGCGATCGTCCTTCTGCCCCGGCTGCTCGAGCGGGCGGAGGCAGCGGACGGCGGCCGGTTGCGGCGGGCGCTCGCCTCCGGCCGCGGCCACCTCGCCGGCGGGATCCGCGACGCGGTCGCCCTGCTCGGATCCGGACGGCCCTCGGTGGCGCTGGGCGCGGTCGGCTACATGGCGCTCGACGTCGTCGCCCTGGCGATCGCGTTTGCCGCGCTCGGCGGGGGCGCGCCGGGCGCGGGCGCCTTCGTGCTCGCGTACGCCCTCGGCCAGCTCGGCGGCGTGATCCCGGTCCCGGGCGGCGTCGGCGGCACCGACGGCGGGCTGATCCTGGCCTTCGGCCTGCTGGGCACCCCGGTGGCGATCAGCGGCGCGGCGGTGATCGCCTACCGCGTCTTCCAGCTCGGCGTCCCGGCGATCCTCGGGCTCGCCGCCTTCGCCCAGCTGCGCCGCAGCCTCGGCGAACAGCGCGAGCAGCTGCCCGAGTCGGCGCCGGCGCTCGGCGGCTGCTTCGAGCCCGAGCCCGCCTAGCCTGACGAGGGTGAACTGCCGTCCCTGCCGCGACGACGAGCGCCCCGAGATCCTGGCAATCGTCAACTCCGCGGCGGCGGCGTACCGCGGGGTGATCCCGGCCGATCGCTGGCGCGAGCCGTACATGGCCGCCGACGAGCTCGATGCGGAGATCGCCGCCGGGGTGCGGTTCTTCGGCGTCGACGATGGCGGCGCGCTGGTCGGGGTGATGGGCGTACAGGGGATGGACGGCGTCGACCTGATCCGCCACGCATACGTGCGTCCCGAAAGCCAGGGTCGCGGCGTCGGTGCGGCGCTGCTCGAGCACCTGCTGGCGCTCAGCGACGGTCCCGTGCTGGTCGGGACCTGGTCGGCCGCGGATTGGGCGATCGCCTTCTATGAGCGCAATGGGTTCGCGCTCGTCGGTCCGGACCGCAAGGCCGAGCTGCTGAGCACCTACTGGACGATTCCCGCGCGCCAGATCGAGACGTCGGTGGTTCTCGAGCGCCGCTAGTCGGTGGCGGGCTTTGCGCCCTCGGCAGCCGCCTCGGCGACGACGTCGGCCTCCTCGCCGACGTCGGTCGAGGACGCGACGACCAGGGCGACGGCGCTGACCAGGTCGTCGTCCTTGATGTTCATCACCTTGACGCCCTGGGTCGCGCGACCCATCTGGGAGATCCCGCCGGCCCTGGTCCGCTGGACCATGCCGTTCTGGGAGATGAACAGGAGGTCCTGGTGCTCGCGAACGATCAGGGCGCCGGCCAGCCCGCCCTTCTTCTCGGTCAGCTTGATCGTCAGCACGCCCTTCGTCCCGCGGCCCTTGACCGGGTACTCAGCGACCGCCGTGCGCTTGCCGTAGCCGTTCTCGGTGACGACGAAGAGCTCGGAGTCGTCGTGGGCGACGTCCATCGCCAGGACGCGGTTGGGCTCCTTGCCGATCTTGCCGGAGACGTTCATGCCCTTGACCCCGGAGGTGTCGCGGCCCATCGACCGGACCTTGGACTCGCTGAATCGCGAGGCGTGCCCTGACTTCGAGACCAGGAGCAGATCGTCCTCGCCGCTCGTCAGCCGCACCTGCACCAGTTCGTCGCCGTCGCGGACCTTGATCGCGATGATCCCGTCGGCGCGGATCGGCGTGTTGTAGGCGGTGAACTCGGTCTTCTTTACCAGGCCCTTGGCGGTCGCGAAGGCGAGGAACTTGTTCTCGGTGAAGTCACGGGTCGGGATCACCGCCATCACCTTCTCGCCGTCTCGTAGCGGCAGGACGTTGACCAGCGCCCGGCCCTTCGAGGTGCGCGACCCCTCCGGCAGCTCGTAGACCTTGAGCCGGTAGACCTTGCCGCGGTTGGTGAAGAAGAGCATGAAGTCGTGGGTCGAGCAGATGTGCAGGTGCTCGATGTAGTCGCCCTCCTTCATGTCCATCCCCATCACGCCGACGCCGCCGCGGTGCTGCTGGCGATAGGTGACCAGCGGCAGCCGCTTGACGTAGCCCGAGTTGGTGATCGAGATCACCATCTGCTGGTCGGCGATCATGTCCTCGATGTTCATGTCGCCGTCGAAGTGGGTGATCTCGGTCCGCCGCTCGTCGCCGTAGCGCTGATCGACCTCGTCGAGCTCGGTGACGATCAACTCGTCGACCCGGCCCGGATCGCCGAGGATCGCCCGCAGCTCGGCGATCCGCTCGACCAGCTCCGCGTGCTCTGCGCGCACCTTGTCGGACTCGAGCGCCGTCAGGCGGGCGAGGCGCATGTCGAGGATCGCCTGGGCCTGCAACTCCGAGAGCTCGAACTTGTCGATCAGGCCGTCGCGCGCGGTGTCGGTGTCGGCGGATGCCCGGATCAGCTCGATCACCGCGTCGAGGTTGTCGAGCGCGATCAGCAGTCCTTCGAGGATGTGCGCCCGGGCCTCGGCGCGCCGCAGCTCGTACTGGGTGCGGCGGGTGACGACCTCGCGCTGGTGGACGACGTAGGCCTCGATCAGCTCCTTCAGCGACAGCGTCCGCGGGACGCCGTCGACCAGGGCGACCATGTTGACCCCGAAGGTGTTCTGCATCTGGGTGTGCTTGTAGAGCTGGTTCAGCACCACCTCGGCGGGGTCGCCGCCGCGCTTCAGCTCGATCACCAGGCGCATCCCGGAGCGGTCGGACTCGTCGCGCAGATCCGAGATCCCGCTGATCTTCTTCTCGCGCACGAGGTCGGCGATCTTCGTGATCAGGCCACCGTCGCCGCCCTTCTTCACCTGGAACGGCAGCTCGGAGACGATGATCGCCTCGCGGCCGCCCTTCATCGGCTCGACGTGGGCGCGGGCGCGGACCTTGACCGAGGCGCGGCCGGACGCATAGGCGTCGCGGATCCCCTCCATGCTCATGATCCCGCCGCCGGGGAAGTCGGGGCCCTTGATGTGCTCCATCAGCCCGGGGAGGTCGATCTCCGGATTGGTCATGTACGCCTTGACCGCGCCGATCGACTCGCTCAGGTTGTGCGGCGGGATGTTGGTCGCCATCCCGACCGCGATCCCCGAGGAACCGTTGACGAGCAGGTTCGGGAACCGGGCCGGCAGGACCAGGGGCTCGGACTGTGATTCGTCGTAGTTGGGCCCGAAGTCGACGGTGTCGGCGTCGATGTCGCGCAGCATCTCGGTCGCCAGGCGGGCGAGCCGCGCCTCCGTGTACCTCATCGCGGCCGCCGGGTCGTCGTCGATCGAGCCGAAGTTGCCCTGGCCGTCGACGAGCGGGTAGCGCAGCGAGAACTCCTGCGCCATCCGGACCAGCGTGTCGTAGATCGCCGAGTCGCCGTGCGGGTGGTACTTACCCATCACCTCGCCGACGATGAAGGCGCTCTTGCGGTACGGCCGGTTCGGCTGCAGCGCCAGGTCGTGCATCGCGTAGAGGACCCGCCGGTGGACGGGCTTGAAGCCGTCGCGGACGTCGGGCAGCGCGCGGCCGACGATCACGCTCATCGCGTAGTCGAGATACGAGCTGCGCATCTCCTGCGTCAGCTCGCGCTCCTCGATCCGCCCGGTCAGAGCATCCAGCGAACCCTCAGACATCGAGGAACCTCACTTCCTTCGCGTGCCGCTCGATAAACGCCTTGCGCGGCTCGACCTTGTCGCCCATCAGCTCGGTGAAGATCCGCTCGGCGAGCGCGGCGTCGTCGATCTGCACCCGCTGCAGGGTCCGCGTCGCCGGGTCCATGGTCGTCTCGCGCAGCTGCTCGGCGTTCATCTCGCCGAGGCCCTTGAAGCGCTGCATGGTGACGCCCTGACGGGCGAGCTCGAGCACCGCGCGCCGCAGCTCGCCGAACGACTCGACCTCGCTTCGACTTCTCGCCGTAGGCGATCGTGAACGGCGGGCGGCCGACCTGCTTGAGCAGGTCCTGATGGACCTCGACCAGGTGGCGGTAGTCGTTGGCGGTGAACAGCTCCTTCTTCAGCGAGTAGGTCCGGGCGAGGCCGTCGCGCCGGTGCACGGCGCGGACCTCGAGCTCGGTGTCGGACTCGGAAAGGATCTCGGTGTCGAACGGCTCACCCTCCGGGTCGGCGCCGGTGAGCAGCTTCTTCACGCCGGCCAGGCTGGCGGCCCCCTCGTCGAGGATCTGCGACTCGGAGAGGAAGCGGACGATCTCGTGTCCGAACTCGGCCTGCAGCGAGTCCGCCCAGCCCTCGTGCTCCTTGTAGCGGCGGTTGAAGCGCTGCCAGCGGGCGGTGGTCAGCTTGTGCTGCTTGCCGTCGACGTCGCGCAGTTCGAAGTCCTCGAGCTTGTCGCGCAGCAGCAGCTCCTCGAGCTCGGATTCCTTCTCGATGTAGGTCTCGTTGCGCCCGCTCCTGACCTTGTAGAGCGGCGGCGTGGCGATGTAGACGTAGCCGGCCTCGATCAGGTCGGGGAGCTCGCGGTAGAGGAAGGTGAGCACCAGGGTGCGGATGTGGGCGCCGTCGACGTCGGCGTCCGTCATCACGATGATCTTGTGGTACCGCGCGTCCTCGAGGTTGAACTCCTCGCCGACCCCGGTCCCGATCGCGGTGATCATCGCCAGGATCATCTCGTTGTTGAGGATCTTGTCGATCCGGCTCTTCTCGACGTTGAGGATCTTGCCTCGCAGCGGCAGCACCGCCTGCGTGTTGCGGTCGCGGCCCTGCTTCGCCGAGCCGCCGGCCGAGTCGCCCTCGACGATGAACAGCTCCGCCAGCGACGGGTCGCGGACCGTGCAATCGGCCAGCTTGCCGGGCAGCGTCGAGTTCTCGAGCGCCGACTTGCGCCGGGTCAGGTCACGGGCCTTGCGCGCCGCGTGGCGGGCGCGAGCGGCGTCGACCGACTTGGAGACGATCCGCCTGGCGTCGGCCGGATGCTCCTCGAGGAACTCGCCGAGCTTGCGGTTGACGGTCTCCTTGACCAGCCCCTCGACCGGCGGATTGCCGAGCTTCGACTTGGTCTGGCCCTCGAACTGGGGCTCGGCGAGCTTCACCGAGATCACCGCCGTCAGGCCCTCGCGGACGTCCTCGCCGCTGAGGTTCTCGTCCTTCTCCTTCAGAATCCCCTTCGTCCGTGCGTACGCGTTCAGGGTTCGGGTCAGCGCCGCGCGGAAGCCGGACAGGTGCGAGCCGCCCTCGTGCGTATTGATGTTGTTCGCGAACGAGAACACGGACTCCTGGTAGGAGGAGTTCCACTGCATCGCGACCTCGACGGCGCCGTCCTCGGTCTCGTTCTCGAAGAACACGGGCTTGCGATGCAGGGCGTCCTTGTTCTCGTTCAGATGCTTGACGAAGTCGACGATCCCGCCCTTGTAGAGGAAGGTGTCGCGCTGGCCGGCGCCGCGCTCGTCGACGATCCGGATCTCGAGCCCGCGGGTGAGGAAGGCGGTCTCGCGCATGCGCTCGGCGAGCGTGTCGTAGTCGAGCTCCAGGGTCTCGAAGACCTCGTCGTCGGGCAGCCAGGTGATCGTCGTGCCGCTGCCCTTGAGCTTCTCGCCGCGCTTCAGGTCGCCCTGGGGCTCGCCGCGCTCGTAGTCCTGGGTCCAGCGATGGCCGTCCCGGCGGATGTCGAGATGGAGGCGTTCCGAGAGCGCGTTGACGACCGAGACGCCGACGCCGTGCAGGCCGCCGGAAACCTTGTAGCCGCTCCCCTCGCCGCCGAACTTGCCGCCGGCGTGCAGGGTGGTCAGCACGACCTCGGCAGCGGGGCGCTTCTCCTCCGGGTGGTCGTCGACCGGGATCCCGCGCCCGTTGTCGGTGACGGTGACGCTGTTGTCCGGGTGCAGGGTGAGCTCGATCTTGTCGCAGTGGCCGGCGAGGGCCTCGTCGACGGAGTTGTCGACGACCTCGTAGACGAGGTGATGCAGACCGCGGGGGCCGGTCGAGCCGATGTACATCCCGGGGCGCTTGCGGACCGGGTCGAGTCCGCGCAGAACGGTGATCTCGTCAGAGGTGTAGCCGTTCGATTGTTTGTTCTCCGAGCCCGCCGCGCGTTCGCGGTCGGCGCCCGCCTTGGATGCCACTAGGTGGTCAGACCTCCGGTCGATTTCATGAGAAACCCCGACCGCTTGGCCCGACGAGAGGCCGAGTACCCAGCGGTTCGGGGCGGGGGTACAAGTTCACATAAGGATACCAGGACCGGACCCCGGAAAGCCGCGCGGTCAAACATAAAGTACCTGCAAATTACGCACCAAATTGTGGCGATCTAGAAACCTTCGCCGACGACGAACCGAAGCCGGCTCACGCGGGCCTCGCCGAGCGCCTGGTTGAGCTTCGCGCGCAGCTCGTCGTGGAGCAGATCGAGCTCCTGGGCCCAGGTCGCGGCACGGCACTCGACCGTGATCGTGCCGTCGCGGTCACGCACCGGTCGCGCCTCGGCGGCGATCCGGGGGCCGACCGCGGAGCCCCAGCTGCCCTGGACCGCGGCGAGCAGCGTCCGCGGCTCGACCCGGGCTCGCAGGTCGCCGGCGGCGATGCCGATCGGCCGCGGCGCTCCCCGCTTCATGCAGCCCGCTCCCCGGCGGCGTCGGCGAGCGCGCGGCCGTCGCGGATCGCGATCTCGCGACGGCTCACCGTCGCCGGCAGGTGGTCGGGCTCGGTGGCGGTGACCACGGCCTGACCGCCGCCGGCACCCAGGTGCTCGACCAGCAGCCGGCGGCGCTCCGCATCGAGCTCGGAGCTGACGTCGTCGAGCAGCATCAGCGGCGGCGGGCGTCCGTCGTCGAGCAGCGCGCGGCGCTCCGCGAACAACAGCGCCAGCAGCGCCGTTCGCTGCTGTCCCTGCGAGCCGTATCGCCGCAGCGAGCGATCGCCGGACTCGATCGCGAGCTCGTCGTGGTGCGGCCCCCAGCCGCTGTAGCCACGGGCCACATCGGTGTCGCGGCGCTCGGCGAGCTCGGCGACGAGCTGTTCGGCGCCGGTCGCCTCGCTGCGAGGCCGGTAGCGCAGCGTCGCCGGCGGGCCGAGCCCGAGCGCCGAACTCGCCTCGGCAAACGGCGTCGCGAGCCGCTCGACCGCGGCCGCCCGGACAGCCGCCAACTCGACCCCGGCGATCGCCAGCTCGAGGTCCCAGGCGTCGAGGCCCGCCGGCGAGGCGGCTGCGGACCGGATCCGGCCGAGCAGCGCGTTGCGCTGGGCGAGCGCGCGCGAGTAGCGGCGGCGTGCCTCGTCGCGAGCCGGCCATAGGGCGGCGCAGAAGCCATCGAGGTGCGCCCGTCGGCCCGCGGGCGGGCCCTTGACCAGGGCGAGGCGGTCGGGCATGAACACGGCGAGCGCGGGACGCAGGGCCGACCCGGCCGCCTCCGTCGGCGCCCCGTCGACCAGGTGGCGGCGCCCGTCGGCCCGGCTCACCGAGCTCAGGAAGGCGCGCCGCTGGTCGGCCTCGGCGACGACCGCCTCGACGCGCATCAGCGACTCGCCGAAGGCGATCGTCTCGCGCGCGTCGCGGGTCCGGCATGAGCGCCCGGCGAGGGCGGTGTACAGGGCCTCGAGCAGGTTGGTCTTGCCGGCGCCGTTCGGGCCCCAGAGCAGGTTGATGCCCGGCCCAAGGCTGATCTGCGCGGTGGCGAGGTTGCGGAAGCTGAGGGTGCTCAGGCTCTCGACGACCACACGACCACGCCCCCTCAGACGTTGAGGCGGATCGGCATCACGAGGTAGCGAGAAGTCGTCGCCGTCCACCGGGCGCAGAAGCCCGGGGCGCAACGGCGAGCTGAGCTGAATCGCGACCTGCTCGGTGGCGACACTCTCGGCGCCCTCGACCAGGAACTGCGGGTTGAAGGCGATCTCCAGGGGCTCGCCCGAGTACGGAGCCGGCATCGCCTCGCTCGCGTCGCCGATGTCCGGGGTCTCGGCGGCGACGGTCAGCTCGCCCTCGGAAAAGGCGAGCCGCAGCGGCGCGTTGCGCTGCGCCAGTTGGCTGATCCGCTTGGCGATCTCCAGGAACTCCTCGCGCGGCAGGTGGACGTCGTGCTCGAACGCCTCGGGGATCAGCTGGCGCCAGCTCGGGAACTGACCCTCGATCAGCCGCGAGGAGAGGATCACCCCGGCGACCGAGAACACCGCCTGGTTGCGCGGCAGCGAGATCTCGACCTCATCGGCCCCCGAGGCGGCGATGATCCGCGCCAGCTCGCGCAGCGCCTTCGCCGGTACGTTCGCCTCCAGGGTCTGGGAGACGGGCCCGTCGAGCTGGGTGTGCTTGACGCTCAGCCGGTAGGAGTCGGTGGCGACCATGGTCAGGGTGTTGCCCTCGGCCTGCAGCAGGACCCCGGTCAGGATCGGGCGCACCTCGTCCCGCGAGGCGGCACGGGCGACCAGGTCGATGGTCGCCGCCAGCGGCGCGGCCGGGAGCTTGGCGACCTCGCCCTCGAGCTCGGGTAGGCGCGGGAAGTCATCGGCCGGCAACGTGCGCAGGTGGAAGCGGGCGCTGCCGCCGGCGATCTCGACGTCGCGCTGCTCGCTGCGCAGCTCGACCGACACCTCGCCGGGCGGCAGGCTGCGGACGACGTCGGCGAACAGGCGGCCGGGGAGCAGCACGGTCCCCTCCTGCTCGAGCTTCGCGTCGCTGAGGGTGCTGGTCAGCGCGAGCTCGTTGTCGGTGGCGCGCATGGTCAGGGCACCGTCGGTCGCGGCGACCAGGATGCCGCCCAGCGACGGCAGCGCGCCGCGGGTCGAGACGGCGCGGCCGACCAGCTGCAGGGCGCCGGAGAGGGAGTCACGGGTGACGGAGAACTTCATCGAGGGTCGCTCATCTTCCTACTTTGATCAGATGTATCTGTTTCGTGGATGGTTGTGGATCGTGGGTCGATCGGGGCTTGCGGGAGCGGTGCCGGCCCTGTTGATCAAGACCCCGCCGCCGGTGGATCATGCCCCGTATCGGTGGACGGATGATCTCCGCGCTCGGGCTTTCCCAGGCTGGCGCGCACCCGGTGGATGGCGACGGCGGTCTCGGAGCCGGGCTCGAGCCGGGCGCTGACGCGGCGAACGGCGTGCAGGACGGTCGTGTGGTCGCGGTCGAAGCCGCGGGCGATCTCGGCCAGCGACAGAGGGGTGAGCTCGCGGGCGAGGTACATCGCGAGCTGGCGTGAGTGAGTGACGCGCTTGGAGCGCCGCGGGCCGAGCAGCTCGGAGCGGGTGATCCCATTGACGGCGCAGACGGCGTCCTGAATCGCCCCGAGCGTCGGCGGTTCGGCGACCGGTCGCGCCTCGCTGTCGGGACTCCCCAGCGCCCGGCGCACGATCGGGCTGGACAGCGGCTCGCTGAGCAGGGAGGCCATCGCCATCACCCGGGTCATCGCCCCCTCGAGCACGCGGATGTTCTCGGGGACGCCGGCCGCTATCTCCTGCAGCACCCGGGGATCGGGCAGCTCGCCGGCCGAACTCGATGCGATCCGCCATAAAACCGCGATCCGGGTTCGCAGGTCGGGCGCCTCGAGCTCGACCCGCAGGCCCCAGTTGAAGCGGTCGCGCAAGCGTTCGGCGAGCTTCGAGAGCGCCTCGGGAGGGCGGTCGGAGGAGAGCACGATCTGCTTGCCCGCCGAGTGCAGGGTGTTGAAGGTATGGACGAACTCCTCCTCGGTGCGCAGCTTGCCCTCGAGCACCTGGACGTCGTCGATCAGCAGCGCGTCGAGCTCGCGGTAGCGGGCCTTGAACGCCTCCGGGCCGTCGCGTTGCAGGGCGGCGACGAACTCGGCGGTGAACCGCTCGGCCGTCGTGTAATGGACCTCGAGCTCGGGGTGCACGCGCCGCAGGTACTCCGCGATCGCCCCGAGCAGGTGGGTCTTGCCGAGCCCGGGTGGACCGTGCAGGAACAGCGGGTTGTAGGCGTCCCCCGGGGACTCGGCGACCGCCAGCGCGGCGGCGTGGGCGAGGCGGTTGCCGGGCCCGATCACGAACTGCTCGAAGGTGTGGCTCGGGTTCAGCGGCAGCGACTCGAGCTGTGCTCCGGCCGGCGCCCGCGCGCCGCGCCCGCCGTCGACGAACGCGATCGCGGTCAGCTGCGGCGCTGCGGCGCTGAGGCTCTGGCGCAGGCGCTGGCCGTAGCGGCGCTCGACCCAGGTGCGGATCCCGTCGGGCGCGGAGAGGTACAGGGTCGAGCCCTGGCGCGAGACCGGGCGCAGCGGCTCGAACCAGAGGTCGAAGGTGGCCTGTGGATAAGAGGCGCGAAGCTCGGCGCGTACCCGGTCCCAGAGCTGCTCGAGGTCCTGCTCTGGGGGTTGGGTCGGCACTCGCCCGACCTTACATTCGCGCCTGCGCCCCGCTCGGAGGCCACCCCGCATTTCGCGGGAAAGAAACTCCGGCGTCTCTGTAGACTGGCCGATCCGATGAAGCGCACCTGGCAGCCGAAGAAGCGCAAGCGAGCCCGTACCCACGGCTTTCGTGCCCGGATGCGGACCCGCTCCGGCCGCGACGTCCTGCGGCGTCGCCGTGCCAAGGGCCGCAAGCGGCTCACGCCGTAGATGACCGAGCGCCGAAAGCGCGGCAGGCTGTCGCGCAGCGGGGACTTCGACCGGGTCTACCGCGACGGTCGCTCGCATGCCAACCGCTACCTGGTTCTCTACGCCTTTCCGCGTGGCGAGGGTGCCGACGACGAGGTCCGGCTCGGGGTCTCGGTCAGTCGCAAGGTCGGCGGCGCGGTCGAGCGCAACGCGGTCAAGCGAGCCCTGCGCGAGGCGTTCGGCGAGCCTCGACGCAAAACTGCCCAACGAGCATGATTTCGTCCTCGTCGCCAGGCCTGAGGCTGCACGTCTGGTTGAGCGTGAGGGAACACCGGGGGTCGAGGCCGCGCTCCGCGAGCTGCTCGACCAAGCGAGCCTGGACCGGGCGTAACACGTGAAACGGTCGCCCGAACAGGTGGGAAGCATCCGAACGCGCCTCGCGCACGTCATTCGTGAGGTGTTCCTACTCCCGCTCCATGCCTACCGCTACGTGATCTCGCCCAACCTGGCCCCGCGCTGCAAGTACTACCCCAGCTGCTCCACCTACGGGGTCCAGGCCGTGCGTGAGCTGGGCGTGATTCGCGGCTCGATCGTCGCCTCCTGGCGCGTGATCCGTTGCAACCCGTTCAGTAACGGCGGCGTCGACGAACTCGCCGACCGGCGTCTGTTTCGCGACCACGATCACCCGCACAAACACTCCGACACGGGGGCGATCGTGAGGCGTAGCGAAGCGAAGCCGAGCCCCGCCGCTGTTGAGGCGGCTGATTCATGACCACGCTCGGCGTCCTGGTCATCTTCCAGCCGTTCGTCGACCTGGCCGAGGCGGTGATCAAGTTCTTCGCCGAGACGGTCGGCCTCAGCTGGGGCCTCTCGATCGTGATGCTCACCCTGACCGTCCGCGCTTTGACCCTGCCCCTGTCGCTGACCGGGATCCGCTCGATGCGTCGCATGCAGCTGGTGGCGCCCGAGCTCAAGGCGGTCCAGGAGAAGTACAAGGACGACCGCGAGCGCCAGCAACGAGAGATGCTCGCGCTCTACAAGCGCCACGGGGTGAACCCGCTCGCCTCCTGCTTCCCGTTCCTGCTTCAGATCCCGTTCTTCATCGCCGTCTACTCGCTGCTGCGCGGCGACACGTTCAAGGAGGACGTGCTCGCCAGCGGCACTGCGGTCGACTTCCTCGGGCGTCAGCAACATCCTCCAGGCGCCCGAGGGCGCCGAGAAGTGGGTCCTGATCGTGCTGTTCATCAGCACGACCGTGCTCACCTTCCTCTACACCACCGCGACCACCCAGACGACCACCGGCCCGCAGCGCTACATCTTCTTGGCGCTGCCGCTGCTGTTCGCCCCCGTGATCGCCAACCAGCCCGCCGGCCTGGCGATCTACTGGATCACCACCAACATCTGGAGCCTCGGCCAGCAGGTCGTGGTCCAGCGGATAATGCCGATGCCGACCCCACCCTCACCCGAGGAGCAAAAGAAGGTGGTCGCGCCGCCGCCGCCACCGCGAAAGAAGAAGAAGCGACGATGAGCGACGCCGCCGACGAACCCGCAGACCGCGTTGCCGACCTGCTCGAGGAGATCGCCGAGGCGCTCGACCTCGACGCCGAGATCATCGTCGACGAGACCGACGCCGAGATCCTCGCCCGGGTCGACGGCGACGACCTCGGGCTGTTGATCGGCCGCCGCGGCCAGACGATCGACGCGGTGCAGCTGCTCTGTTACCGGGTCGCGTTCCGCGGCCGCGGCGAGCGCAAGCGGGTCTCGGTCGACGCCGCCGGCTATCGCGAGCGCCGCCGCGAGACGGTCGAACGGCAGGCCGAGCGGGCGGCCGAGCGGGCGCTCGAGACCGGCAAGGAGATCGAGCTCGAGCCGATGAGCGCCACCGAGCGCAAGATCGTTCACGACCAGCTCGCCGACCGCAGTGGCCTGGAGACCTTCAGCGAGGGCGAGGAGCCCGATCGCTGCGTGATCGTCGCTCCGCTGGTCGCCGACGTCGACAACGTCGACGATTGAACTCGGACCAGCTCCGCCGCCGCCTCACCCCCGTCCTCGAGCTGCTCGCCGCCGACCCGGCGTCGCTGAGCTCGGTGCGCGCCGGCGAGCGCGCCTGGAAGACCCATGTCGAGGACTCGCTCAGCGGGCTCGAGCTGGTCGGTCACCCGGACCGGCTCGCCGACATCGGCGCCGGCGCGGGGTTCCCTGGGCTGGTGCTCGCCGCGGCGCTGCCCGAGGCGCGGGTCGACCTGATCGAGTCGGTCGGCCGCAAGGCGCAGTTCATCGAGCGCGCGATCGCCGCCGCCGGGCTCGACAACGCGCGGGCGCTGGGGCTGCGCTCCGAGGACTGGGCCGGCGGCGAGGGGCGCGAGGCGTACGACGTGGTCACCGCGCGCGCGGTCGGCCGGCTCGCGACCCTCGCCGAGCTCGCCTCGCCGCTGCTGCGAGACGGCGGCCTGCTGGTCGCGTGGAAGGGCCGGCGCGACGGCGACGAGGAGGCCGAGTTGGAACGCGCCGGCGAGCAGCTGGCGATGACGCCGGAGCGGGTCGAGGCGGTCGGCGACCGCGCCGGGTCCGAGCACCGCCACCTGCACGCGATCCGCAAGCACGGCCCGACCCCGTCCGATCTGCCGCGCCGCGCCGGGATGGCAAAGAAGCGCCCGCGGGGAAACTGAACCCGCATCTAGCGGCAGTTGCGCGCTCGGGTCGCCGCGCCGCTGGTTACGCTCGCGGGGATGGGAGCCGTGTACGCGATCGCGAACCAAAAGGGCGGCGTCGGCAAGACGACGACCGCGGTCAACCTCGCCGCCTGCATCGCCGCCGAGGGCAGCCAGGTGCTGATCGTCGACCTCGACCCGCAGTGCAACGCGACCGTCGCCCTGGGCTTCGATCGCGATCTCGCACCCTCGTCATATGAGTGCCTGTGCGGGGAGACCTCGGTCGCCGCCGCGGCGCGACCCGCGGGACCCGACAACCTCTGGCTGGTGCCGGCGAACCGCGACCTCGCCGGCGCCTCGGTCGAGCTGCCGCGGATCGACGGCTACGAGCACCGTCTGCGCGACGGGCTCGGACCCGTCCGCGAGCGATTCGCGCTCACCCTGCTCGACTGCCCGCCGTCGCTTGGGCCGGTGACCGTGAACGCGCTTGCCGCCGCCGACCGGGTGATCGTCCCCGTGCAGGCCGAGTACCTGGCGCTCGAGGGCCTGGTCCAGTTCCTGGAGACGCTCGACCTGGCGCGGCGCAAGCTCAACCCGGGGCTGGTTCTGACCGGCGTGCTGATCACCATGTACGACGAGCGGACCCGCCTCGCCCTGGACGTCGAGGCAGAGCTACGCCAGCATCTACCCGAACAGGTGTTCGATACCGTGATACCCAGGAGCGTGCGAGTCGCGGAGGCGCCTAGCCACGGGCTGCCGGTGATCGCCCACGCCCCCGACTCCCGCGGCGCCGTGGCGTACCGGCGGCTGGCGACCGAGCTAGCGCGCGCCGAACCCGAGTCGCTGAGGGCGGTGGCAGCGTGAGGCGCCTGAGGTGAGCGCGCGCCCGGGGATCGGACGTGGGCTGGCGGCGATCCTGCCCCAGGAGGAGCCCGGTGAGCCGTCCTATCGCGAGGTCCCGATCGACCTGATCCGCCCCAACCCCGAGCAGCCGCGCCGCCGGTTCGACCCCGAGTCGATCGCCGGCCTGGCGGAGTCGATCGGCGAGGCAGGCGTGGTCCAGCCGCTGATCGTCCGCCCGCTTGCCGATGGCCGCTACGAGCTGATCGCCGGCGAGCGCCGCTGGCGGGCCGCGCGCGAGGTCGGGCTCGACACGGTCCCGGCGATCGTCCGCGACGAGGACGAGGCGCACCGGATGCAGACGGCGCTGATCGAGAACGTCGCCCGCGAGGACCTCAACCCGGTCGACGAGGCGCGCGCGTGCGCGACCCTGGTCGAGGAGCTCGGCCTATCGAAGGAGGAGCTCGCCGGGCGGCTCGGACGCACCCGGCCGGCGATCTCGAACCTGATCCGGATCCTCGAGCTGCCCGACGAGACGCTCGAGCTGCTGGCCGACGGCGAGCTGACCGAGGGCCACGGCCGCGCGATCCTGATCGCCAAGGGCAACGACGTGCGCCGCCGGCTGGCGCGCGACGCGGTCGCTGCCGGCTGGTCGGTGCGCGAGACCGAGCGCCGCGCGAAGCACGCCGAATCGACTCCGACCGCCAGGGTGGTCCCGCACCCCGACCAGAAGGCGGCGCTCGAGCGGGCCGAGGACGCGCTCGAGCGGGCGCTCGGGACCGGCGTCCGGGTGCGTTCCGCCCGCCAGGGGATCCGCGCCGAGCTCAGCTTCGAGGGCCTCGACGAGCTGCTCGAGTTCGCCCGCCGGATCGAGACCGGGTCCTAGGGCCCGAGCCGCTCGATCCGCCAGCCGTCGGCCTCCCGCGTGTAGCGGAAGCGGTCGTGCAGGCGAGCGACCTGGCCCTGCCAGAACTCGATCGCCTCGGGGCGCAGCAGGTAGCCGCCCCACTGAGGTGGTCGCGCCACGGGCCCGTCGCCGAACCGCTCCGCGACCTCGGCGAGCTCGCGGTCGAGCTCCTCGCGAGACGCGAGCGCCCGCGACTGCGGCGACGCCCAGGCGCCGAGCTGGGAATCGCGCGCCCGCGAGGCGAAGTACTCGTCCGCCTCCGAGTCGGTGAGCCGCTCGACCGGCCCGCGAGCCCGCACCTGGCGGTCGAGCTCGCGCCAGTAGGCGATCAGAGCCGCCGCCGGCCGTCCGGCGAGCTGGGTGCCCTTTGCCGACTCGAGGTTGGTGAAGAAGCGAAAGCCGCGCTCGTCGACGCCCTTCAGCAACACCATCCGCGCGTCCGGGTCGCCGGCGCCGTCGACGGTAGCCAGGGCGATCGCCTCCGCCAGCGGCACCTCGCGCTCGGCGAGCGCGTACCAGGACCGAAACTGCTCGATCGGGTCGGCGGCCAGATCCTCGCGGCGCAGCGGCGGCATGTCGGGTCGTCGTGGCATTCGCCGCTGCCTACAATGACGCCCTCGCGGGCGATTAGCTCAGTTGGTTAGAGCGCGTCTCTGATAAGGACGAGGTCCGTGGTTCGAGTCCACGATCGCCCATCACCATCCGTCCGTTCGCGCAGAGCCCTGCGCTCCGGCACGTGGGAGTGAGCCGGCTCAGGTGTTGATCCGGCTGCTGGCGGCGCTGCGCAACCCGTCGAGCGTCTTGCTCATCCAGTCGGTGAAGTAACGGCGGCCGATCGTCACGTCAATCACCTTCGCGCGCACACCCTTGGGGTCCATGCCCATCTCGCCGTCGACGAAGGTGCCGTCCTGCGCCCCGGTGATCTCGAAGCGGACGAAGGTCCCGGTGTTGAGGCAGCGGATGTGCAGCGCCCGCATGTCCTCGCGCTTGGCGATCAGCAGGTGCATCTCCTCCTTGCCCATCGGAGTCTGGGTCAGCTGCCGGTAGGTGCAGCCCTCGTCGAGGCCGTCGCATTCGACCTCGACCACCCGGGGCCACCACTCCGAATGGCGCTCGATGTCGGAGATCAGCTCCCAGACGACCGGGACCGGCGCCTCGATGAACCCCTGCTGGCGACACAGCGACACGGGGCGATTGTCTCACTGCCCCGCGTCGTGTGCGGCCCGGGAGCTCGGGTAGGCCACACCTATAATGCGCCCCAAGTTGCAGCAGATGCAGATCTACGGCGTCAGCTTCGACATGGTCGGCAAGCAGCCGATCGTGCTCTTGAAGACGGTCGACGGGAATCGCTTCCTGCCGATCTGGATCGGCCACCCCGAGGCCGCCGCAATCCTGATGAAGCTGCAGGGCGCGCAGACGCCGCGTCCGATGACCCACGACCTGCTCAACGACCTGCTCGAGCAGCTCGACGCCAAATGCGAACGGGTCTCGGTCACCGAGCTGCGCGACAACACCTTCTACGCCTCGATCACGATCTCGGTCAACGGCTCGGAGATCGAGATCGACTCCCGTCCCTCGGACGCGATCGCGCTCGCGGTTCGCTGCCAGGCGCCGATCTTCGCCGCCGAGGAGGTGATCGACGAGTCGTCGATCGAGTTCGAGCACGAGGTCGAGGACCAGGAGGAAGTGGTCGAGCGGTTCAAGGACTTCCTCGACGAGGTCTCGCCCGAGGACTTCGCCGCCGGCGAGGAGTAGGGATCCCGGGCTCGGCCCGGTTGCGTCGGCTCAGCTGCGGACGGGCTCGTCTGCGAGCGCCAGTTCCAACAGCCGCTCGCACAGCCGCTCGAAGCCGAACCCGGCCGCCTCGGCCGCCATCGGCAGCAGCGAGGTGTCGGTGAGCCCGGGGATCGCGTCCGCCTCCAGCACCTGCGGGCCGTCGTCGCCGAGGATCATGTCGACGCGGCAGAAGCCGTCGAAGCCGAGCACGTCCCAGGTGCGCAGCGCGGCGTCGAGCACCGGGCCCTCCGCAGCGCCGAGGTCGGCCGGGCAGACGTAGTCGGTGCGCCCGATCTCGTACCGGGCCTCGTAGTTGAACCGGTCCTGGTCGCGGGCGACGACCTCGACCGCCGGCAGGGCGATGCCGTTGACCAGCGAGACCGCCAGCTCGCGCCCCTCGACGTGGCGCTCGAGCAGGACCCGGTCGTCGTAGGAGAAGGCGGCGACCAGCGCCGTCGGGACCTCGTCGGCGGCGGCGGCGAACCGGACCCCGAGCGCCGAGCCGCCCGCCGCCGGCTTGATCACCAGCGGGAAGCCGAGGTTGGCCTCGATCTCCTCGAGCGCCTCGGCGGCGCCGAGCTCGCGGAAGGCAAGCGAGCTGAACGCCGCCCAGTCGGGCGTCGGTACGCCGGCCGCGCGCAGGTCGTGCTTGGCGCCGACCTTGTCGATCGAGCGCATGCACGACCGAACCCCCGGGCCGGTGTACGGGATCCGGAGAATCTCGAGCAGCTCCTGGACGGTGCCGTCCTCGCCCCCGGGGCCGTGCAGGGCGATGAACGCGACCTCGGGCCGCGCCGCCTTCAGCGTTGTGACCAACTCGGCGCCGACGTCGATCATCGTCACCTCGTGGCCGAGCGAGGCGAGCGCATCCTCGACCCGGGCGCCGCTTCGCAACGAGACCTGGCGCTCGAGCCCGCGACCGCCGGTGAGGACGGCGACCTTCATGACGCGGGCCGGCGGAACGGGAAGACCTGCCCGGCCGACTCCTCGGCTTCGCCCGCGGAGGTCCCAGGCTCGGCCGAGGTGCGGGGTATCGGGTGCTCGCTGGTGATCGTCTCGTACAGGTCCACCTGCTGGGCGATCACGGCGCCGATCCGCTTGATCCCCTCGCGGATCTCCTCGGAGCCCGAGGCCGAGAAGTTGAGCCGCATCTCCGAACCGCCGCGCCCGTCGACGTACGCCGCCGCACCGGGGACGAAGGCGACGTTCTCGCGCAGCGCCTTGGCCAGCAGGTCGGTGGTGTCGATGTATTCGGGCAGCGTCGCCCAGCAGAACAGGCCGCCGTCGGGGTGCGACCAGGTCGCCTGCTCGGGGAAAAAGCGCTCGAGCGCCTCGAGCATCGCGTCGCGGCGCTCGCGGTAGATCCCGCAGAGGTCGCCGACGTATTCGCGCCAGCGCCCCTCGGCGAAGTACTCGCGGACGAAGTACTGGGTCAGGGTCGAGGTGCACAGGTCGGACGCCTGCTTGCCCAGCACCACCTTCTCCATCACCGGCGGCGGCGCGCACAGCCAGCCGAGCCGAATCCCCGGCGAGAGGATCTTCGAGAACGTGCCCAGATAGAGGACGTAGTCGCCACCGTCGAGCTTGTAAAGCGGATCGACCGGCTCGCCCTCGTAGCGCAGCAGCCCGTAGGGATTGTCCTCGACCACCAGCAGCTCGCGCTCGCGTGCCAGATCGACGAGGGCGACTCGGCGATCGGCTGACATCGTCACCCCGGCCGGGTTCTGAAAGCTCGGCACGGTGTAGATGAACTTCGGCGAACGTCGCTCGCCCGCCAGGCGGTCGAGCAGCTCGACGAGCTCGTCGATCCGCATCCCGTGCTCGTCGACCCCCACCTGCAGGGTCTCGGCCTGGTAGGAGCAGAAGACCGGAACCGCGCCGGGGTACGTCGGCGCCTCGGCGATCACCACGTCGCCGGGATCGACCAGGGTCTTGGCGACGAGGTCGATCGCCTGCTGGCCACCGGTGGTGACGATCACGTCGCCGGGATCGGGGTCCATGCCCTCGGCCGCCATCACCTCCCGGATGCACTCCTTGGTCTCGGCGAAGCCCTCCGTCGGCCCGTACTGGAGCGCCTCGGCAGAGCTCTCCTGGGCGATCCGGGTCATCTGGGCGGCGAAGCTTTCCGGCGGGAAGGTCGAGGTGTCCGGCAACCCGCCGGCCAGCGAGATCACCTCCGGGCGGGCGGTGATCTCCATCAGGTCGCGCATCGCCGACGAGCGCATCACCCGGGTGCGCTCGGCGAACAGCCGCGCGTAGCGCTCGAGGTCGCGTGAGGTCGTGTGGGCGCGGCGGTGAGGGGGCGGCGGGGCGCCGCCTCCGGGTGCGCGATCAGGCGTCTCGGCCACGTTGAAGAGTCTGCAGCAACCGGCGCGCGCACGCAGGGCTGCGACCGGATCCGGGCCTGCTCATGCGCCACCTCGCAACCGCCGCCGCGCTCCGGTTGACATGTGACCATTTGGTCACCTATACTCTCGGGTATGGACGATGTGTTCAGGGCGCTTGCAGATCCCACCCGCCGCGGGTTGCTCGACGAGCTGTTCGAGCGCGATGGGCAGACGCTGAGCGAGCTCGAGGCGCGCGTTGACATGACCCGGTTCGGGGTCATGAAGCACCTCAAGGTGCTCGAGGGCGCCGGACTGGTGACCACGCAGCGGCGCGGTCGCGAGAAGTTGCACTTCCTGAACCCCGTCCCGATCCGGCTCATCCACGACCGGTGGGTGAGCAAGTACGCCGAGCCGTGGGCCGCAGCGCTCACCGGGCTCAAGCACGAACTAGAGGAGGAAACAGGATGACTGTGGAAGAGATGCCCTACACGGTGATCGATGGACGCGGGGCGATGTCCGTGTTCGAGATCTACATCAAGACGACGCCGGAGCGGCTCTGGGAGGCGATCACCGACCCCCAGATGCGAGCGAAGTACAGCTTCGGGGTCGAGACCCGCTCGGATTGGACCCCGGGCTCGAGCTACGAGGCCTCGGTCCCCGGGGTGGTCGAGATCTCTGAGGGCGAGAACGTCGAGGTCGATCCCCCGCGTCGCCTGGTGCAGACGATGACGGCGCTGTGGAGCGACGAGGTCAAGTCGGCCGGCGCCTCGCGGGTTACCTGGGAGATCGAGCCGGTCGGCAGCTCCTGCCGGCTGCGCGTGGTCCACGACGAGCTCGCCGCGGATGCGAACAGCGAGCTGTTCGGCGGCTGGCCGATGATCCTCTCCGGGCTGAAGACGCTGCTGGAGACCGGCGAGCTGCTCGACACGCCGGGGTCGCTGCGCTACGCGCAGGCGGGGGCCTAGCTGTCGAAACCGAGCCCGAGGCGGTCGAGCGTGCGCAACCAGATGCCGCGCCGGCCGCCTCGGCGGTCGGCGGCGGCGAGCCGGTTGCGGGTCAGCTCGATCGCGGCCCAGCGGAGCGGCTCGGGCGGAAACGGGAACGGCCTCGAGCGCGGAGCGCGCAGCCGCGTCGCCTCGGACTCGCGACCGTAGAGCAGGTCGAGCGCCACCCCGGCGCCGAAACGGCTGGCCCCGACCCCGAGCCCGGTGTGGCCGACCGTGTAGGCGACCCGGCCGCCCAGCGCCGTGCCCTGGAAGGCGAAGAAGCGCGAGCAGGTGTCGATCGCGCCGCCCCAGCGGTGGCTGAAGCCGATCCCCTCGAGCTGCGGGAACGCGGTGAAGAAGTGGCCGGCGATGTCGGCGAAGCTGCGCTCGCGCAACTCGCGCTCCGGGCCGATCCCGCTCGCGTAGTAGTAGATCGCGTCGAAGCCGCCCCAGAGGATGCGCCCATCGGCGGTCGGCCGCGAGTAGTGGAAGCGGTTCGCCATGTCGCCGAGGCCCTGGCCATTGGCCCAGCCGACCGCGGCCCGCTGCTCGGCGCTCAGCGGCTCGGTGACCAGCACGTAGTCCCAGATCGGGACCACCCGCCGCCGGATCTCGCCGAGCAGCCCGGGGAAGGCGCTGGTCGCGAGCAGCGCCCGCTCGGCTCGCAGCGGACCGGCGCTCGTGATCAGCGCGACGCCGGGGCCCCGGCGCTGAAGCCGTGTGACCGTTGTCCGCTCGTGGATTCGCACCCCGAGCCGCTCGGCGGCCTCGGCGAGGCCCCAGCAGAGCTTCGCCGGATTGACGACCGCCGAGCCGGATCGCCGCCAGAGCCCGCCCTCGAACAGTGGCGAGTCGACCTCCGCCCTGACCTGGTCGCGGTCGAGGAGCTCGACCGTGTGGCCCAGGTCCCGCAGCCGCTCGGCGGCCGGCGCCAGCAAGGGGACCTCGTGGGCCTCGACCGCGACGTCGAGGTCGCCGCTCGGACTGAAGTCGCAGTCGATTCCGAGCTGCTCGAGCTGCTCGCGGGTGGCACCGAAGTTCTCCAGGCCGAGGCGCTCGAGCGCCGGCATCTCGTCGGGGAACCGCGCCTCGCCGTTGTCGATCCCATGGGTTAGGAACGACGACAGGAAGCCGCCGTTGCGCCCGCTCGCGGCGCCGGCCAGCTCGCCGCCCTCGAGCACGACGACGTCGGCGGCGGGATCGCGCTGCTTGGCGAGCACCGCCGCCCACAGGCCGCTGAGCCCCGCCCCGACGATCGCCAGCCCGGCCTCGTCGCCGTCGCGGTCGAGCGGTGGCCGGGGCGCGGGACGGTCCGGCGAGTCGAGCCAAAACGGCGTCGTCGAGGCGTCGGCGTAGGCGCGCCGGTCGGCCTCGGAGGGCTCGCGCAGCGCCCAGGGACCGTGGCCTGCCCCGCTCAACGCCTCGGTACCCTGCTGCGCCGATGCATTTCTTCCTCGCAGCTTGCCAGGGCGCGGGCCTGGCGGTCGCCGCCGGCGCCCTCGCGGGCGCCCCCGGCCGGCGCGGGACGCTCGGTACCGTGCTGCTGATCGCGGCCGTGATCGGCGGCGCGCTGTTGTTCGGCGCCTCGCTGGCCGAGGAAGACCACCCGGCCTGGCCGGGATGGCCGGTCGGGGCGCTGATCGCCGCCGGCGCGTTCACGGTCGTCTGCGACTTCTCCGCGGCGGCGGCGGCCCGCGCCGACGGCGGCGGGCTTCATCGCCGCCCTGCTCGTGCTCGCGGCGCTGGCCACCGCGGCGCTCTCGGTGATCGTCCGCCCGTTCGGCCTCGTCGCGCTGCTCGCGATCGTCTACCTCGGCCTCGCCCGCCGCGGCCGCGCGGCGCGCAAGTACGAGGGCCTGCGGTCGCTGCGGTGAGCGCCCGCAAGCTCGTCCTCTGCGTCGTCGACTCGCTCCGCACCGACATCCTCGAGCGGGCCGCCGCGGACGGCAGCGCCCCGACCTTCGCCGCCCTGCTCGACCGCGGCGAGCTGATCCGTGACTGCGTCTCGTCGTTTCCCTCCGTGACCCCGGTCTGCACCTCCTCGATCACCACCGGCCAGGCGCCCGACGGTCACTGGATCAGCGGCATGAACTGGTACCACCGCACCGAGCGCCGCTACGTCGAGTACGGGAGCTCGTTCGAGGCGACCCGTGCCTTCGGGCTCTTCCGATCGCTCTACGACACCGTCTACAACATGAACATGGCCCACCTCTCCGACGAGGTGGAGACGGTGTTCGAGAGCCTCGGCGATCACGGGGATCCGCACGGCCTGCACGCCGTTTCTGATCTACCGCGGCCGCACCCGCCACGAGATGGGCCTCGAGGGGCTGCTGCGCCGCGTAGCCCTGGCGGCGACCTTCCGCCACGCGACCTGGGGCCCCGACGAGCTCTTCTACGGCGAGCTCTATACGAGCCGCAAGGTCCCCTGCCGGCCGACCCTCGCCCGCCCCGGGACCCGCGACGAGTACTCCGCCTGCTGCGGTCGCGAGCTGGCGGCCAACGACCTCTACGACTTCCTTCTCTTCTCGCTGCCCGACAACGACTACCACTCGCACAAGCTCGGGCCGGAGGGCCAGGCCGAGTCGATCGTCCACGCCGATGCCGCCTTCGCTGAGCTCGTCGACGCGAGCGGCGGACTGGAGCGCTTCCTCGCCGAGAACGCGGTGATCGTGGTCGCCGACCACGCGCAGACCGCCGTCGACACTGCCGCTGCCGCTCGCCGAGGCGCTCGGCGACGACTGGCGCGTCCTGCAGCCCAACCAGCGTCGGGACGACGGCGCCGAGCTCGCCGTCTGTCCGAGCTCACGCGCCGCCGCTGTCTACGTGCTCGACGACGACCGGCGCGGCGGCCGCCGACACGCCGCGGTGCGCGACCGGCTGCCGGCGATCGACGGCGTCGATCTGTTCGCCTGGCTCGAGCTCGACGGCGAGCCGGTCCTGCGAGCCGGCGACGGCCCGCCCCCGCCGGACGCCGAGGCGGTGGTCGAGCGCGCGGGCTCGCGACTTCGCTTCCGCCCCGGCGACGCCGTCCGCGACCGCCGCGGCGCCGGCTGGCAGCTTGACGGCGACCCGGCGACCCTCGCCGCGACGGTCACCGGCGGCCGGATCGACTCCGCCACCTATCCCGACGCGCTCGCCAGGCTCTGGGCGGCGCTGGTCGCGCCGCACGCCGGCGAGATCCTGATCTCGGCCGCGCCGCGCTACGAGTTCGTCGACTGGGGCGGGATGACGCATTGCCCCGGCGGCAGCCACGGATCGCTCGAGGCGGGGGATTCGCTCGGACCACTGCTGCTGTGCGGGTTCGAGCCGGGAACCCAGGCGCTTCGCGACCAGTGGGCGATCCGCGACGTCGCCGGGCTGGTCCGCGGCCACTTCGGGCTCGACGGCGCCGAGGCCCCGCGCCTGCTTCGTGCGGCGGCCGCCGGGGCGCGAGGCTGACGATGGCCGCCCCCGACCGGGCAGTGCCCCTGACCGATCGCCGCATCGCGCTGGTCCGGCGCATCCACCACGGCACCCGCAAGCCCGCGAACTGGATGCAGCTGCTGCGCTTCGGTCTCGTCGGCGGCTCCGGCTACGTCGTCAATCTGGCCGTCTTCGCGCTCGCCTCGTCGCTGCTCGGCGTCCATCACATCGCCGCCGCGGTGCTCGCCTTCGGTGTCGCCGTGATCAACAACTTCTGGTGGAACCGCCACTGGACCTTCGAGGCGGGCGACGGGCACGCGGGCTTCCAGGCAGCGCGTTTCTTCACCGTCAGCCTGCTCGGCCTCGGCCTCAACCTGGTCCTGCTGGAGCTCTTCGTCAGCGCGCTCGAGCTCCCGGCGCTGCCGGCCCAGGCGCTCGCGGTGGCGCTGACGATGCCGGTGAACTTCATCGGCAACAAGCTGTGGACATTCGGGTCCTAGCGCGTCTCGCCGCCGTCCTGGCGGCCGCCGCGTTCCTGTTCGTCGCGACACCCGCGCTCGCCGCCGGGGGCGAGGCCGTCGCCGGCTCGACCGCCGCGACCCTGGTCCCGCCCGACTACCTGCCGCCGACGCCCGAGGGGGTCGAGGTCAGCGCGCCAGGAGGCGGTCGAGATCGCCAACGTGCAACCGAAGGTGCTCGCGGAGAGCGCCGAGCACGCCGGCGAGCTGACCACGGCGATCGAGTTCAACGACGACAGCCTGTGGCAGGTCGGCTACAAGGACGGCGACACCGAGGTCGTCCAGGTGAAGATCGACCCGCACAGCGGCGCGGTCACCGAGAGCTGGACCGGGTACCAGGTCGCGTGGCCGATGGCCCGCGGCTACGAGGGCCAGTTCGGCCATCTGCTCAACGCGCCCTACGTCTGGTTTCCGATGGCGCTGATCTTCCTCGCCGGGCTGTTCGACTACCGCCGGCCCCTGCGCCTCGCCCACCTCGACCTGTTGGTGCTGCTCTCGTTCGGCGTCTCCCATTACTTCTTCAACCAGGGGACGATCGGCCTCTCCGTCCCGCTCGCCTACCCGCCGCTCGTCTACCTGCTCGTCCGCATGCTCTGGGTCGGCTTTCGCGGCGGCCGGGGACTGCGCCCGTCGCTGCCTGTGAAATGGATCGGGCTCGCGGCGGTGGTCCTGATCGCCTTCCGGATCACGATCAACATCGCCGACTCGGGAGTGATCGACGTCGGCTACGCGGGCACGATCGGCGCCGACAAGATCACCCACGCGGAGCGGCTCTACGGCGAGGGCGAGTTCCCTGACGACAACCGTTTCGGAGACACCTACGGGCCGTTCAACTACTACGCCTACGTCCCCTTCGAGCTGGCGATGCCGTGGGGGGGCGAGTGGGACCACCTGCCGGCTTCGCACGGCGCGGCGATCGCCTTCGACCTCGCGTCGGTGCTCGGGCTGTTCTTCGCCGGCACCAGGCTGCGCCCCGGCCGCCGCGGTCGCGAGCTCGGGATCCTGCTCGGCTTCGCCTGGGTCGCCTACCCCTACACGGACTTTTCCCTGCAGGCGAACTCGAATGACTCGCTGGTCGCCGCGCTGGTGATCTGGTCGCTGGCCCTGTTCGCCAAACCGGTCGCCCGCGGGGCGTTGTTGGCGCTGGCGACGATGACCAAGTTCGCGCCCCTGGCACTGGCGCCGCTCTACACCGGCGGCCTCGATGGACTGGCGCCGAGGCGCGAGCTGGTCAAGCCGGTGGCGAAGTTCGTCGCCGCGTTCGTCGGCATTGTCGGCCTGATGCTGATCCTGCCGCTGGTCGACGCCGGCCTGCCGACGTTCTTCGACCGCACCGTGGTCAGCCAGATCGACCGCACCTCGCCGTTCAGCATCTGGGGACAGGTCGACGGGATCCAGTGGCTGCAGACGGCGGTCTTCGCCGCCACCGGGGTCCTCGCCGCGGCGCTCGCCTTCGTCCCCCGCCACCGAACCGTCCCCCGCGTCGCCGCGCTCGCCGCCGTCGTGCTGATCGCCCTCCAGCTATCGGTCGACCACTGGTTCTATCTCTACATTCCGTGGTTCTTCGGCGCCGTGGCGATCGCCCTGCTGGCGACAGGCGACGAGTCGGCGCCGCCCGGCGCGCCCGCGGCGAGGCGCACCGAAAGCGTCGCTTAGCTCAGCGGCCGCCGCCCAGCCAGCGGTCGCGCATCCGGGTTCGGCCGCGCCGGACGTCGGTCGCCGCCGCCCGTGCCTGCTCGGGGTCCTCGGTCTGGATCAACCGCTCGCTGCCGCCGCGCGGGTTCGTCAGCACCGTCTGATCCGCGGGCTTGTCGAGCTTGGCGTCGATTCGGTCGATCAATCGCGTCAGCCATCCCATGGCCGGATTGTCGCAGGCGTAACGACTCGGTCTAGTCGGGCGCCGGCTCGAGCACCTGCTCGATCGAGCGAGCGCGGCCGTCGGGGCCGATGTCGACCACGACCGCGTTGATCCAGACGTCCTCCTCGGCGGTCGTGAAGCGGACGGGCATCTGGGTGCGGAAGCCTTCCAGCGCCTGCTCCCAGCGGACCCCGAGCACGCTCGCCCGCGAGGCGGTCATGCCGACGTCGGAGATGAACGCCGTTCCCCGCGGCAGCACCCGGGCGTCGGCGGTGGGGACGTGGGTGTGGGTGCCGACTACGGCACCCGCGCGGCCGTCGAGGTGCCAGCCCATCGCCACCTTCTCCGAGGTCACCTCGGCGTGGAAGTCGACGAAGACCACGTCGGCCCTGCCGTCGAGGCGCTCGAGCAGCACCTCCGCCTCGGCGAACGGCGAGCGCGCCGCCCGTAGCTGCACCTGGCCGATCAGGTTGATCACCGCCACCCGGGCGCCGTCGGCATCGACGATCACGTGCCCATGGCCAGGGTTCGAGGCCATGAAGTTCGCCGGCCGGATGACCCGTTCGGTGCGGTCGAGGTACTCGTAGGCGTCGCGGTGGCGAAAGGCGTGGTTGCCGAGCGTGATCACGTCGGCGCCGATCGCGAACAGGTCGTCGCCGGTCTTCTCGGTGATCCCGAGTCCGCCGGCGGAGTTCTCGCCGTTGACGATCACCAGGTCGGGGGCGTGGCGGTCGCGCAGCCCGGGCATCGCCCGCGCCAGCCCCGCCCGCCCGGGCTTGCCGACCACGTCGCCGATGAAGAGCACCTTCATCCCGCGCCTACGCTACTTGGAGTGCCGTAGCTTTCCGCCGGTGAGCGGGCAGGAGGCCAACGGCGGGCCGGTAATCGAGGTGCAGGGGCTCGGCAAGCGGTTCGGCGACCGCGCCGCCCTGCGCAACGTCTCCTTCGACGCTCGCGCGGGCGAGCTGTTGGCCGTGATCGGCCCCAACGGCGCCGGCAAGACGACGCTGCTCTCGATCCTCGCCGGGATCCGCGAATCCGACCAGGGCGAGGTCACGGTGCCCGGCGAGGTCGGCTGGGTGCCGCAGTCGGCGGCGCTCTACCGCCGGCTGACGGTGGCCGAGAACCTGCGCCTGTTCGCGCGCCTCGAGGGCGTCGAGGACGTCGACGGCGCGGTCGAGCGGATGCTCGCCCAGACCCAGCTCGGCGAACGGCGTGACGACCAGGTCGGGACTTTGTCGGGCGGCAACCAGCAGCGGGTCAACATCGCCATCGGCCTGCTCTCGGCGCCCGGTGTGCTGCTCCTCGACGAGCCCTCGACCGGCCTCGACCCGCGCCAGCGCGAACGCCTCTGGGAGTTCGTGCTCGGGCTCGCGGGCTCGGGCACGACGGTGATCTACTCGACCCACCACCTGCTCGAGGCCGAGCGTTACGGCGACCGCCTGCTCGTGCTGGCCGACGGCGAGCCGGTCTTCGACGGCACCTCGGCCGAGCTGCACGCCGCGGTCGGCGGCACCGTCGCCGACTTCGAGGCCGCCTTCGTCCGCTTCCTCGAGGAGCGCGGGCACTGATGCGCTGGCTGCTGCTCAAGGACCTGCAGATCTTGCGCCGGTCGCCGCTGATCGTCGCCCTGCTGATCGCCTATCCGGTCGCGCTCGGGGTGCTGATCGGCTTCGCCCTCTCGGCCGACAACTCGAAGCCGCGGGTCGCGTTCCTGAACGAAATCGATCCCAGCGAGCAGTTCCAGGTCGGCGGCGGCGACGACGAGATCGACCGTGACCTCGCCCGCAGCGAGCTCTGCAGCCGGGTCGAATGCGTTGACGTCTCCTCGCGCGAGGAGGCGATCGACAAGGTCACCAACGGTGACGTGATCGCCGCCCTGATCCTGCCGCCGGACCTGCTCGACAAGCTCAACTCGCTCGCGACCCTGAATCCCCAGCAGCCCCAGGTCGAGGTGCTCGTCAACCAGGACGACCCGGTGAAGGCGAGCCTCGTCGACGACCGGATCCAGGCGCTGATCACCGAGGCCAACCTGATCCTCGCCCAGAGGATCTCCGACGAGGCGGCCAACTACCTCGACCTGCTGGTCAAGGGCGGCAGCTTCAGCCTGCCGCTGCTCGGAGACATCGACATCCTCGGGCTCGAGCGGGCGGCGGCGATCCTGAAGACGGTCGACAAGCAGCTCCCGGCGGACAGCCCGGTGGCCGACGACCTCGATCAGGTGATCAAGTTCGCTGACCTCGCCGGCGACAACCTGCACTTCGCGCTGCCCCTGCTGGGCGCGATCGCCGAGCCGATCACGGTCGACAAGCAGGTCGTCGCCGGCACTACATCCGAGCTCGGGGACTTCGCGATCGCGGTCGCGGTGACCGTGACCCTGATGTTCGTCACCGTGCTGCTGGTCGCCGGCTCGCTGGCGCTCGAGCGCGAGGAGAACGCCTATCGCCCGGGTGACCCGCGGCATCGTCGGGCCCGGCGGCCTGCTGGCCGAGAAGGTGACCCTGGGGATCGTCGCCTCGTTCGTGGTCACCCTGCTGCTGTTGGTCGCGCTCACGCTCCTGGTCTCGATCGACTGGGGGCGGACGCCGCTGATCCTGCTCGGGATCCTCGGCGGAGGCGCCGGCTTCGCCGCCTTCGGCGCCGCGATCGGCGGCTCGGCGAAGGAGGTCCGAGCCAGCTCGCTGCTCGCGTTCATGGTCTCGTTGCCGATCGCCTTCCTCTCCCTGGTCCCCTCGGGCACGGTCAACGTCGGCGTCTTCCACGCGATCGAGGTCGTTCGCGCGCTGTTCCCGTTCGACCCGGCGCTGGACGCGATGCAGGGTGCGCTCGACTCCGACGGCCCGGACATGCTGGTGCCGCTCGTCCACCTGGCGGCGATCGTCGCCGCCTACGGGATCCTCGCCCGCCTCGCCCTGCGCCGCTTCGCGAGCTAGTCGGCGACCGGGGCGGCCGCGGACGCGTGGGCGTGGGGCGACGGCCGCAGCCGTGCATGACGAGGCGCTCGCCGACCCTACAATCCACGCCGTGAGCTTCCCCGCCACCCGGATGCGCCGCCTGCGGCGGACGCAGGCCCTTCGCGACCTCGTCCGCGAGACGGAGCTGGCGCCGCGACACCTGGTCCAGCCGCTGTTCGTGGTCAGCGGCGAGAGCGTGCGCGAGCCGGTCGAGTCGATGCCCGGGATCGAGCGCTTCTCGATCAACGAGCTGGTCGCCGAGGCCTCGGAGCTGCGCGCGGTCGGCGTCGAGGCGGTGATCCTGTTCGGGATCCCGGCCGCCAAGGACGAGACCGGCTCGGGCGCCTACGACGACGAGGGCGTCGTGCAGATGGCCGTCCGGGCGCTGAAGGAGGCCCACCCGGACCTGACCGTGATCACCGACGTCTGTCTGTGCGAGTACACCTCGCACGGCCACTGCGGCTTCGTCCGCGACGGCGAGGTCGACAACGACATCACGATCGAGCTGCTGGCGAAGACGGCGATCTCGCACGCCGAGGCCGGCGCCGACGTGGTCGCTCCGTCGGACATGATGGACGGGCGGTCGGGATGATCCGCCACCAGCTCGACGAGGAGGGCCATCCAGATACCGCGATCCTCGCCTACTCGGCGAAGTACGCGTCGGCCTTCTACGGACCCTTCCGCGAGGCCGCCGAGTCGACCCCGGAGTTCGGCGACCGCCGCGGCTACCAGATGGATCCGGCCAACGCGCGCGAGGCGCTGCGCGAGGCCCGCCTCGACATCGAGGAGGGGGCCGACATGGTGATGGTCAAGCCGGCGCTTCCCTACCTCGACGTGATCCGCAGCGATGCGCGACGACACCGACGTCCCGATCGCCGCCTACCAGGTCTCGGGCGAGTACTCGATGCTGAAGGCGGCGGCGCTCAACGGCTGGATCGACGAGCGCGCCGCGGCGCTCGAGGCGCTGACATCGATTCGACGCGCAGGCGCCGACGTGATCCTCACCTACTACGCCAAGGAGGCGGCGGGGTGGCTGGCCTAAAGGTCCCTCAGTCGAAGGCGCGCTCGCGCAAGGACGGCGCCGCGATCCCGCTCGACGAGACCGACAAGCGGCTGATGAACCTGCTGCAGTCGCGCTTCCCGCTCGACCCCGAGCCCTACGCCGGGGTCGCCGCGCGAGGCCGAGCTCGAGCTCGACGACGTCCTCGCACGGACCGACCGCCTGGTGCGCGAGCGGATCATCCGCGAGATCACGCCGATCTTCGACACCCGCGCGCTCGGCTACGCATCGATGCTCGTCGCCGCGAAGGTGGATTCAGAGAACCCGCACCGGGCGGCGAAGATCATCAACTCGCACCCCGGCGTCTCTCACAACTACCTGCGCACCCACGAGTTCAACCTCTGGTTCACGATCGCGACCCCGCCGGACTCCGGCCTCGGCCTGCAAGGGCACGCTCGACGTGCTCCAGCGGCTGACCGGCGCCGACTCGATCCGCCAGCTGCCGACCCTGAAGCTGTTCAAGATCAACATGAACCTGGAGATGGAGAAGGGGACCGAGGCGCTCGCCGCGGCCGCCGAGGCCGCGACGCCCCGCGAGCTCGAGCGCCAGCCCTACGACGACACGGACATCGCGATCATCCGCGCCCTGCAGGGGCCGATGGCGGTGATCGAGCGCCCCTACGACGCGGCCGCCGCCGAGGTCGGGATCGCCACCGAGGCGTTGCTGGAGCATCTACGGGCGATGGTCGACCGCAAGATCCTGCGCCGGGTCGCGGCGATCCTCTACCACCGCCGCGCCGGCTTCTCGGCCAACGGGATGGGCGTCTGGCGGGTTCCGGAGGACCGGATCCTCGAGGTCGGCACCCGGATGTCGGCGGTGCGCGGGATCTCGCACTGCTACGAGCGCCCGACCTACGAGGACTGGCCCTACTCGGTGTTCACGATGGCCCACGGGCGCTCGAAGGAGGAGTGCGACGCGATCCTGCAGTCGATCGCCGACGAGCACGACCTCCACGGCCCTGACCGCGCGACGCTCTACTCGTCGACCGAGTTCAAGAAGATCCGCCTGCACTACTTCACCGACGAGTACGCGGGCTGGGAGCGTCAGCACGCACCGAGCTGAGCGCATCGCCGACCGCCTCGACACCCGGACCTCCGAGGTCCTCTACGCCCGCGCGGTCGGGCTGCTGCCCGGCGGCGTCAACTCCCCGGTTCGCGCGATGCGCTCGATCGGCCGCGACTACCCGATCTTCGTCGACCGCGGCGAGGGCTTCGAGCTGATCGACGTCGACGGCAATCGCTACGTCGACTGGGTCTGCTCCTGGGGCCCGCTGATCCTCGGCCACGCGCATCCCGCGGTGGTCGAGGCCGTCAGCGAGGCCGCCGCGCGCGGGACCAGCTACGGGGCGCCGACCGAGGGCGAGGTCGAGCTGGCGGCGGAGGTCTGTGACCGGTTCGGCTCGGTCGAGATGGTGCGGATGGTCAACTCGGGCACCGAGGCGACGATGAGCGCCGTCCGGCTCGCCCGTGCGGCAACCGGGCGCGAGCGGCTGATCAAGTTCGCCGGCGCCTATCACGGCCACGTCGACGGGCTGCTGGCCGAGGCGGGCTCCGGCCTCGCGACCCAGGGCATCCCGGCGAGCCCGGGGGTCCCCGAGGCGCACGCGGCGGCGACGATCGTCGTGCCCTGGAACGACCTCGCCGCGGTCGAGGCGGCGCTCGCCGAACACGAGATCGCGGCGATCCTCGCCGAGCCGCTACCCGCGAACATGGGCCTGGTGCCTCCGGCCGAGGGCTTCCTCGGCGACCTGCGCCGCCTCGCGACCGAGCACGGCGCGCTGCTGGTCTGTGACGAGGTGATCTCCGGCTTCCGGGTTGCCCGCGGTGGGGCGCAGGAGCTCTGCGGGGTCGACGCCGACCTGACGATCATGGGCAAGGTGCTGGGCGGGGGGTTGCCCGCCGCCGCGTACGGCGGGCGGCGGGACCTGCTCTCACGAGTCGCCCCGGCGGGCGACGTCTACCAGGCGGGGACCCTGTCGGGCAATCCGCTCGCGGTCGCCGCCGGGCTCGCCACCCTGACACGCCTCGACGCCGCCGCCTACGAGCGGCTGGCCGCGCTCACCGAGCTGCTCGCGGGAGCGCTGCGCGAAGCCGCGGGCGACCTCCCCGTCCAGGTCGTTTCCGTGCCCGGGCTGGTGACGCCGTTCTTCAGCGCCGAGCCGGTGAACGACTTCGCCGGCGCCTCGGCCTGCGACCTGGATGCCTACGGGCGCTTTGCCCGCGCCCTGCTCGACCGCGGCGTCTACCCGCCCGCCTCCCAGTTCGAGACCTGGTTCGTTTCGCTTGCCCACGACGAGGCCGCGATCGAGCACACCGCCGAGGCCGCCGCCGAGGCGTTCGCCGCGACCCTCGACGGCTAGCGCGGACTATCCTCGCCGCCCCGTGGCTGAGCCCGCCGCCGGCGCCCTCGCCGAGCTCGCCGATCTGCTCCGCGCCGACCGCTCGGTGGTCAGCCCGTTCGTCACCGACCCCGCCGACGCCGACCCGGCGCTCGGCCGGCTCGCCGCCGCCGGGCCCCGGACCGGGTCGGCGGCGGCCGAGTACTCGCTGGTGGTCGAGGCGGTCCGCGAGGGCTACCTGCTCCATTACGGCGCCGGCCACGAGGGACGCCTGGTGCGCGGCGCCGACGGCGACCTGGCTCTGCTCGCCGGCGACTACCTGTACGCGCTCGGGCTCGAGCGGCTGGCGGCGATCGGCGACCTCGACGCCGTCCGCGAGCTCTCGGACCTGATCAGCCTCGCCGCTCAGGCCCACGACGGCTCACGCCCCGCCGAGCGCGCCGCCGCCGAGGAGGCGGCGCTGTGGCTGGCCAGCACGGCGGCGATCGCCGGCGGGCCGACCGCTGCCCATGAGCAGGCGAAGCAGGGACTGCGATCCGAGTCCGAGGCCGCCGCGGCAGCGCTTTGGGCGGGGGCCACATCGGCGGCCGACGCGGGTGGGTTTAGGCAGGCGTTAGAGGACGCTGCCGCTGGATTAGACTTCCGGGCCGACCACCTCCCCTCACTTGGCTGACCAACAGAACAAGCAGGGCCAGGCTCCCGAGAAGCCGAAGCCCGCGGGCTACTTCGAAGGCGAGACGATGACTCGCCGGACGATGTTCGGCCTCGGTGGGCAGGCGTTCGGCGCCGGAGCCGTGCTCCTCGTCGCGTTGCCCACGGTCGGGTTCGCGCTCGCGCCGATCTTCGACCGGCCCGAGGAGATGTGGGAGGGCGTCGGCCACCCCGACGACTTCGCCGCCGACACCTACCGCCAGGCGGTGATCACGATCGTCGAGGGCGTCGGCGACTCGGGCAAGACCACGGTCTACATCCGCCGCGGCAGCCCCGACCTCGACGAGGACCCGGCGAGCTTCATCGCGATCTCGACCCGCTGCGCGCACCTCGGCTGCCCGGTGCGCTTCGTCAAGGCGGCGGGGAACTTCATCTGCCCCTGTCACGGTGGCGTCTACGACTTCGAGGGCCAGGTGATCGGCGGGCCTCCGGTGCGGCCGCTCGACCGCTTCCAGACCCGGGTCCGCGCCGGCGTCGTGGAGATCGGCCCCCGCTACAGCGTCACCTCCGACCTCGAGCCGGTCCGCGCCCGCGATCCCGGTGAGTACACCGGCGGGATCTGGGAGTACCTGTATCCGCCCCGGTTCACGACCGCGCCCCCGCCCTGATGCCGAAGCTTCCCGTCCCCCAGGTCCTGCGCAAGCCCGGCAAGCCCGGCGAGCGCAGCAACGGCGCCGGCAAGGGCGGTAACGGCGCGAGCCCGAACGGCGGCGAAGCCCCGCAGCGGAGCGGCGAGCACGGCAAGCTGGCCGATGGCGGGATCGACGTCGTCGGCTGGGTCGACGAGCGCACCGGGGCGACCCCGTTCCTGACCGGGCTGCTGCTGCGCAAGGTCCCGAAGGGGACGAACTGGTTCTACACGCTCGGCTCGGCGACGCTGTTCATCTTCGCGATGCAGGCGCTGACCGGCGTCTTCCTGGCGATGTACTACGTGCCCTCGTCGACCGAGGCCTACAACTCGATCAGCCACCTGACCAACGACGTCTTCCTCGGCGAGTTCGTGCGCGGCCTGCACAAGTGGGGCGCGACGCTGATGATCATCCTGATCTTCCTCCACATGGGCAGGACGTTCTTCTTCGGCGCCTACAAGTACCCGCGTGAGCTCAACTGGGTGATCGGCGTCGTGCTGCTTGATCCTCACCCTGGTCATGGGGCTCACCGGCTACCTGCTGCCGTTCGACCAGCGCTCCTACTGGGCGACGATCGTGGCCATGAACATCACCGGCACGGGTCCGATCATGGGGCCCTACCTGGCCGACTTCCTGCGCGCCGGCTCGGAGTTCGGGGCGACGACGCTGCCGCGCTTCTACTCGGTCCACATGTTGTTGGTCCCCGGGTTGATCATCGCCCTGATCGGCGCCCACCTGTACCTGGTCGTCAAGCTCGGGACCACGGCGCCGCCATGGCTGCGCGCCAACCCGCAGCCGAAGCCGCTGCGCGAGGAGGAGGTCCCGTGAGGCGTAGCGAAGCGAAGCCGAGCCGCCCCGCCGTTGAGGGGCCTGGTTCATGAACTCCGCCGAGAAGGAGGCCTACCTCCGCGAGTACGAGATCCTGAAGAAGAAGGGCAAGCCCTTCTTCCCGTACGCGATCTTCAAGGACTCGGCGATGATGCTGGTCGTCGCCCTGGTCGTGGTCGCGATGTCGCTGATCCTCGGCGCCGAGCAGGGCCCGAAGGCCGACCCGACCACGACCACCTACGTGCCGCGGCCCGAGTGGTACTTCTTCTTCCTCTTCGAGCTGCTGCGGGTGATCAAGCCGAACGAGCTGGTCCCGGTGGCGACGGTGGGCATCCCGACCCTGTGCATGGTCTTGCTCCTGTTGCTGCCGTTCTACGACCGCAACCCCGAGCGGCTTCCATGGCGGCGGCCGGTCGCGACCACGGCCGGGATCATGACCATCGTCGCGATGGCCTTCCTCACCTACCTCGGCGCCTCGGCGGGGTCGCCGACCGAGATCGACCTCAAGGTCGCGCCGCAGTTCGAGGCCGGCAAACAGGTCGCCGCGCAGTCGGGCTGTCTGGCCTGCCACAAGTTCGGCGAGAACGGCAACAACGGGCCCGGACCAGAGCTGACCGAGATCGGCGCCAAGCTGCCCGCGGCCGGCATCAGACGGACGCTGATCAACCCCTCGGGGGTGATGCCGGTGTTCGCGCCCTGCGGCACGCCGGGCACCTCGGAGAGCTCCTGCCTGCCGGAGGAGAAGTTCAACAGCCTGGTTCAGTTCCTCTCGTCGCTTCAGTGAGGCGCAGCCGAGCCGCGCCGCCGTTGAGGCGCCCAGCATGAACGGGGCGGCTGCCCCCGAGCAGCAGGAGGAGTTCGCGGGCCAGGTCCGCGGGATGTTCGACCGGATCGCCGGCGTCTACGACGTCATGAACACGGCGATGACGGCGGGCCTTCACCATCGCTGGCGCGAGCGGGCGGCCGACCGCGCCGAGCTCGAGCCCGGCGACTACGCGCTCGACGTCTGCTGCGGGACCGGCGACCTCGCCTTCGAGCTCGCCCGCCGGGTCGGGCCCGAGGGCCGCGTGATCGGCTCCGACTTCTCCGAGCCGATGCTCGACCTCGCCCGCCACAAGGCCGAGGCCCGCGGCGCTCGCTCGGTGCGCTTCGAGTGGGGGGACGCGCTCGACCTGACCTACGACGACGCCACCTTCGACGCGGTCAGCGTCGGCTTCGGGGTCCGCAACCTCGCCGACCTCGACCGCGGGGTCGGGGAGCTGACCCGGGTGCTGAAGCCGGGCGGACGCCTGGTGATCCTCGAGATCACCACGCCGCGGCGACCGCCGATGTCGACCTTCTTCAGCCTCTGGTTCGATCGCCTGGTGCCGCTGCTCGGCACGCTGGCCGGCGACCGCGACGCCTACACCTACCTGCCCGAGTCGGTGAAGCGCTTCCCGCCGCCGGAGGGCCTGGCGCTGATCATGGACCGGGCCGGGCTCGAGGCGATCCGCTACACGGTGCTTGCCGGCGGGATCATCGCGATCCACTCCGGCGCCCGACCCGCCTGAGCGCGGGCACCCGCGACCCGCGATGAACCGGAGCTCCGTCCCCCCACCCGTGACCCGGGTCCTGGCCGCGGCCGAGAACTGGCTGCCGCGGCGGATGGCTGCGGTCGAGTCGCGCCTCACCGAGCTGGTCGCCGGCGGCGGCGAGCGGCTGGCGGCCGAGGCGGGGGCGACCCTGGCCGCGGGCGGCAAGCGGCTGCGCCCGATGCTTGTCCTGGTCTGCGCGGGCGACGAGGCCGGCGACGGGGCGCTCCGGGCCGCCACGGCGGTCGAGCTCGTGCACATGGCGACCCTCGTCCACGACGACGTCCTCGACGCGGCGCCGTTGCGCCGCGGGGTGGCGACCGTCGTCGCCCGAGCCGGTCGCCCGGTTGCCACCGCGGTCGGCGACCTGCTGTTCTCGCGCGCGTTCGCGGAGCTCGCCGACGGTGACGGCTCCGGGCGCCAGGTCGGGCTGCTCGCCGGCGCCTCGGTCGGCCTTGCCCGTGGCGAGCTGGCCCAGCGCCGCGACGCCTTCGACCTGGGGCTGAGCGCCGACCGCTACCTCGAGCGCTGCCGCCTGAAGACCGCGAAGCTGTTCGAGTGCGCCTGCCTGATCGGTGCCGACCAGGGCGCCCCGGGCGCGGCGGCGCTGTCCACCTACGGCAACGAGATCGGCCTCGCCTTCCAGCTGCTCGACGACGTCCTTGATGTCACCGGACCGCCGGAGCGCACCGGCAAGGCGCTGGGCACCGATTTGCTCGACGGTACCGTGACGATGCCGCTGATCCTCGCCCGCGAGCGCGATCCCAGCCTTGCCGAGGTCGACCTGCGGGCGCTCGACGCCGACGGTGCCGCCGCCCTCTGCGCCCGGATCGAGGCGACCGGGGCTCTGGATCTGGTCCGCGAGGACGCCCGCGGAAGGGTGGAGCGGGCAAAGGCCGCGCTCGCCGAGGCCTCGCTCGATGCGGGTCGCGTCGAGCTCCTGACCATGGTCGCCGACGGCGTCGTCGAGCGCTACTCGTGACCCTGCATCCGCTCGCCGCCAAGTTCGCCGCCGTCGCCGGCGCCTACGAGCGCGGCCGGCCCGAGTACACGCCCGCGGTCGTCGGGGCGCTCGCCGCCGAGCTGGGGTTGGGCGCGGGAGCGCCGGTGCTCGACCTGGCCGCCGGAACGGGAAAGCTCACCCGGGCGCTCGCCGCGGCAGGCCTCGAGGTGGTCGCCGTCGAGCCCCAGGCACCGCTGCGCGAGGCGCTGGCGGCGACGCTCGGCGCCCAACGGGTCCGCGAGGGCGTCGCCGAGGCGATCCCGGTCGGCGACGGGACCGTCGACGCAGTGACCGTCGCCGACGGCTTTCACTGGTTCGATCCCCAGCCGGCGCTGGCCGAGATCCGGCGCGTGCTGACCCCGGGCGGCGGGCTCGCGATCCTGACCACGCTGCCCGACTGGAGCGGGGCGACCTGGGCGCACGAGGTCGGGACGATGATCATGGAGGCGCGCCCGGAGCATCCCTACTTCGACGGACCGCCGTGGCAGGCGGCGGTCGCGGCCGCCGGCGGCTGGACCGCCCCGCGGGTGATCCGGGTGACGACGATGCAGCCCGCGGACCCGGGCCGGATCGTCGACTACGTCGCCTCGATGAGCTGGGTGGCCGCGCTCTCGGAGGCCGATCGCCAGGAGTGGCTGTCGCGGATCGCCGAGATCGTCGAGGCCGGCGAGACACCGGCCGACCTGCCGGTCCAGGTTGTCGTCGGGTTGACGACGCTCGCGGTCTAGAAGTCCTCGGGGAGGACCCAGCCGGCGTGCAGGGCGGCGGCGAAGCGCTCGACCTGCTCTTCCATGTTGGCCCGGGTGAGCATGCCGAGGTCTGCGATCAGCTGCTCGGTGCCGCGGTCGAGCTCCTCGTCGAAGCGGTCGACCACATCCTGGGCGAAGATCCCGCTGCCGTGCCACTCGCACTCGGGGCAGCGCAGGTCGACGCTCCAACCGCTGCGCTCTGCAGGAGCCCAGTCGATCGGGTAGACCAGCTGCGACGCGCACTCGGGGCACAGGTGCAGGCGGTCGACGACGGCGCCCGCGGGGGCGGTGCTGCGCTTGCTTGTGGTCTCTCTATCGGCCACGGATCGGATATCGGCCGTGTCCGCGGGTCCCTTTAGTGGTTCGACCCCGCTTGCACCATGGGTCCACCCCCACCGCCGATGGCCGCAACGAGCGGCTTGACCGCCGGCCGCCAGCCCCCGTCCGCCCGCGCGTGCAGCATCATGCGTCCGATGAGCGAGCCCGCGGTCGGCGAGACGGCGCACGGGACCGGTGAATCCGGGCCCCCGCCCGGGCGCGTGCTCGCCTCGCAGGAACTGCGGGCGGCGATCGAGAATGAGTGGGTGACCGCGGGCGATTTTCGCATCCGCGCCGAGGCGATCCAGCCGGCGAGCATCGACCTGCGCCTGGGCGAGTACGCCTGGGCCCTTCGTTGCAGCTTCCTTCCCGACGTCGGCTCGACGGTCGAGGACAAGCTCGCCGACATCGCCTTCCAGAAGGTCGACCTGCGCGACGGCGCCACCTTGGAGCGCGACCGCCCCTACCTGATCCCGCTGCTCGAAGAGCTCGCCCTGCCGGACGAGATCCGCGCGAAGGCGAACCCGAAGTCCTCGACCGGCCGGCTCGACGTGTTCACGAGGGTGATCACAGACCGCAACCACCGCTTCGACGAGGTCCGTCCCGGCTACCGCGGCCGCCTCTACCTCGAGGTCGTACCGCGCTCGTTCGCGATCTACGTCCGCGAGGGCCTGGCGCTCAACCAGCTGCGGCTGTCGACCGGCGACGCTCGCCTCGACGACGCCCAGCTGGTCGCCCTGCACCAGCAGTTCCCGCTCCTGTACGTCGACCAGCACCCGCTGCGCGAGACCGAGCTCGCGATCGCCGACGGCCTCTTTTTGAGCGTCGACCTGCTCTCGGGCCCGGCCGACCGCGTGGTCGGCTACCGGGCGAAGAAGAACAGCCTGCCGATCGACCTGAGCAAGGTCCGCGCCTACCGCTGGAACGACTTCTGGGACCCGGTCTACCCCGAGGAGGGCTCGCGAATCGTGCTCGAGCCCGAGATCTTCTACCTGCTGCTCTCCGCGGAGGGGGTCTGCATCCCGCCGGGCTACGCCGCCGAGATGATGGCCTACGACCCGACCGCGGGCGAGCTGCGCACGCACTACGCCGGCTTCTTCGACCCCGGCTTCGGCTTCGATGCCCGCCACGATCGCCACGGCAGCCGCGCCGCGCTCGAGGTTCGCGCCCGCGACGTCCCGTTCATGGTCGAGCACCGACAGCCGATCTGCAAGCTCGGCTTCGAGCGCATGGCAGCGACGCCCGACGTGCTCTACGGCGAGGATGTCGGCTCGAACTATCAGGGCCAGGTGACGATGCTCAGCAAGCACTTCAAGGAGCAGCTGGCCGCCGCGGAGTAGCATCTGCGGCGATGCCAAACATCGGACCACTCGAGCTTGCGATCGTGCTCGTGATCGCGCTCGTGATCTTCGGGCCCAAGCGCCTGCCGGATCTCGGCAAGTCGCTGGGGTCGGGGATGCGCGAGTTCAAGGACTCGCTCACCGGCAACGACGACGACGACGAGGACGACGACGAGGACCAGGCGAAGCTCGAGGCAGCGGCCTCGCAGCCTCAGCCGGATGACGACGTGGAGCCCGTCAAGGGCGAGGTCGTCGCCGACGAGCGCTCCTAGGGAGCGTCCTCCGCAACGTGGCGAGGCTGAAGCCAGCCGACTTCGACGAGCGGCTGACGCTGGTCGAGCACCTCGACGAGCTCCGCACCCGGATCATCGTCTGCGGCGTCGTCCTGGTGCTGGCGGTGGTCTTCTGCTTCTGGCAGAACCACGAGGTGCTGAAGCTCGCCAACGAGCCGCTGCCCGGCGACAAGGAGCCGCTGACCTTCAGCCCCACGGAGCCGTTCTTCACCACCGTCAAGCTCGCCTTCTACGGCGGCATCCTGCTGGCGCTGCCGATCCTGCTCTACCAGATCTACGCCTTCGTGCTCCCGGCGTTCAGCGACCGCGAGCGCCGGGTGGTGCTGCCGATGCTGATCATGGTCCCGTTTCTGTTCATCGCCGGGGTCGTGTTCGCCTACTTCGTCGTCCTGCCGCCGGCCCTCAACTTCCTGCTCGGCTTCAACAGCGATCAGTTCAACATCGAGATCCGCGCCAGCGAGTACTACGGGTTCTTCGTCGTCACCCTGATCGGGGTCGGGATCCTGTTTCAGATCCCGGTCGGCGTGCTCGCCGTCACCCGGCTCGGGATCGTCACCCCAGACCAATTGGCGTCCAATCGCCGCTACGCGATCCTGATCATCGCGATCGTCGCCATGCTGCTTCCCGGCACCGACCCGATCACGATGCTGATCTCGATGGCGCCGCTGTACCTGCTGTTCGAGCTTTCCCTGGTACTGGCGAGGGTCTGGGGCAAGCCGAGCGACGTGCCAATCGACGAGGCCTCCGAGTGAGCGAGCCCGTTCCTCTACGCTGCGACGTCGGATGATCTTCGACCTCAAGAGCGGCAGCCGCCGGCGCGTCGTGCAGGTGGTCTTCGGGCTGCTGGCGTTCATCTTCTTCATCAGCTTCGTCGGCTTCGGGGTCGGCACCGGCAACGGCGCCGGCGGCCTGTTCGACGCGCTCGGGCTTGGCGGCGACAGCAACTCGTCCAACCCGCAGTTCGACCAGCAGATCTCCGACGCCCAGGACGCGATCGAGGCGAACCCCAACGACGGCAACGCCTACGCCGACCTGATCGCCGCCTACTACGGCTCGGCGCAGTCGGGGATCTCGCGTGACTCTCAGACCGGCCAGCTCTCGATCAGCTCCGACGCCCAGTCGGACCTGCAGAGGGCGGGCCAGGCCTGGGACGACTACTACAAGACCAAGCCGCAGAAGCCGAACGTCTCGGCCGCGGTCAGCGCCGTCCAGGTGTTCGTGCTGCTCAACGACGCCTCCGGCGCCGCCCAGGCGCAGACGATCGTCGCCGACGAGCAGCAGACCTTCTCGGCCTACGCCCAGCTGGCGCTGTACCGCTACGCCGACGGCGACATCAAGGGCGGCGACGAGGCCGGCAAGCAGGCCGTCGCCGCGGCCGATCCGTCGAACCGCAAGCAGGTCCAGAAGACGATCGACGGCTATCGCGAGCAGGCGATCAAGTTCCAGCACCAGCTCGAACAGCAGCAGCAGCAACAGCAGGAACAGGGCGGCTCGGGGACCGGCGCCCAGCAGCTCCAGGACCCGTTCGGAGGCCTTGGCGGAGCCACCGCCCCGCCGCCCTCGACCCCCTGAGATCCCTCGCTACGATGCCCGTCCCGGGCCGTTAGCTCAGCTGGTAGAGCAGGAGACTCTTAATCTCAAGGTCACAGGTTCGATCCCTGTACGGCCCACTCGGTTAACCATGACCCGAGGCTTGAAAGCCGTCGCTTCCTTGCTGGCGGCGGGTGCCGCCTGGGTGATCTGCGGCTGCGGCGGTTCGGAGCCGGCCGTGCGGACGCCCGACCACCATCCGTACTTCGGATACAACGAGTTCCGGTGGATCCAAGACGGCGAGGTCGGCTGGCAGGACCAGGGCGGGCCCGACCCTGACGCAAGGATGCAGGCCGCCGTCGAGGCGACGGCGGATGGCGGCGCGGATTCGGATGTGCTTCCCATCGTCTGGGCCGACGTCCTCAACAACGGCTGGTCTCGCTACCAGGACTTGTACGACGCGATGACCGACCGGGGCATTGCCCCAGTCGTCCGGCTTCTCGGTACCCCGACGGAGTGGCGCCCGGTGAATTGCGCTGAGCAAATCTGGGCTCCGCCCGATCCGTCGCACTACGCCGACTGGAAGGCGTTCGTCGCCGACGCGGCGGCCAGGTTCCCAGAGGCCTTGGCCTGGGAGGTCTGGAATGAGCCCAACTCGCCGGACTTCTGGGGTGGCCCTGGCTGCCCGCAATCGACGGACGAGCGCGAGGCGGCCTACGTCGACCTGGTCCGCCTTGCTCGCGAGGCGATGGGCCCGGCGCAGCTCATCAAGCCCTACCGGTTCATCATCACTGCCGGGCTGAACCCTGCGAGCAGTGAGGACGTGATCCCCTGGACGAGTTTCCTGGGCGCGATCCAGGATCTTGGCGTGCTCGACTACGCGAGCGGCATCGGCCTCCATCCGTATCCGAACACCGCTGACTGCGAAACCGAGCCACAGGAGCCGTTGCCCCGCCGGCTGGCCGGCGGGATGCTGGACCAGGTGACCGAGGCTCGCGGCCTTACCGGAGCTTCGATCTGGGTCACCGAGTTCGGGGCGTCCTCAGCCGGCGGGGCGTCAGCGGACTGCCGGTCGCTCGACGAGGAGGGACAGGCCCAGGCGCTGACCGGCATGTACCGGGCGCTCGCGGATCGGTCGGACTACGTTCGCGTGGCGATCGTGCAGCAGCTGGTCGACGAGCAGCCGCCAACGACGACCGATCCGTTCTACGGGGCCTTCGGGGTCAGCACCTCCATCGACAGCCTTGGGGACAAGCCGGCCTACGCCTGCTTGGCGGCTCTGCGCGGTCGCCGCAGCCTCGACCCGAGCTGCAATTACTGAGCCGCTGACGGCTGACGACGACCCAGGCGGGCCCGTCACTTACCTCGACTGAGCGGTACGGTTGCGGTGATGGAGCGCGCGGTGGTGCGGGCGACCTTGGCAGGGATGGCCATGCTTGTCGTGGCATGCGCCGCCGTACCGTCGTCCGCCGGCGCAGCGGTGAAGGCGAAGTCGCTGAGCTCGGGCCAGGACTCGATCCTCAAGCACGGCTTCAAGGCGAAGCTGGTCAACAAGGGCGACGACGACAAGAAGGTCAAGGTCAAGGTCGAGTCGCGGACCTTCGACGACCAGGACTGGACCAAGCTGACGAAGACGAAGAAGGTCGCGGTCGACGGCGACTCGAAGGAGAGCGCCCGCCTGAAGCTCAATCCGCGCGGGGTCGAGGCGATCGCCTCCTGCGCCGCCCGCGACCTGCGGCTGAAGGTCGGCAAGCAGGTCCGCAAGCGAGCCGAGCTGAGGCGCACGAGCGCCGCCTGTCAGCCCGGCCCGGTCGACCTCAGCCGCGCCTCGGAGTGCGACTTCATCGGCCAGCAGGACGGGTCGCTGTGCCTGCTGCCGTTTCCCGACGACTACTACACGGTCGCCGACTCATCGACCGCGACCGGGCGGCGGGTCGACCTGAAGACGTCGGCGATGCCCGCCAACGAGGCCGGCACCCACGTCGCCGCCGCGCCCTACGGCCTCAACGACGGTTTCAGCCAGGGCCAGCCGATCGTCGTCCGGGTCCCCGGCCTGGACACTCCCGAGGCGCTGGCGAAGACCGACCCGGCGCCGCTCAACCACCTCGGCCGTTATTCCGAGCCCGACACCCCGGTGGTGATGATCGACGCGAACACGGGCGAGCGCTGGCCGATCTGGGTCGAGCTCGACTCGAACGCCGGCAGTCCCGACCGCACCGCCGTGCTGATCAACCCGGCCGTCAACCTTGCCTCGGGCCACCGCTACATCGTCGCGATGCGCAACCTGAAGACGGCCGACGGCTCGGAGATCGGTGCCCCGGCCGGGTTCCGCTATTACCGCGACGAGATTCCCAGCGATTCGCAGCCGATCGAGGCCCAGCGGCCGCGCTTCGAGTCGATCTTCCAGACCCTGCGCGACGCCGGGGTCCGGCGCTCGAACCTCTACCTCGCCTGGGACTTCACCGTCGCCAGCGACCTCAACATCGCGGCGCGGGCGCTCCAGATCCGCAACGACGCCTTCGCCACCCTCGGCGACACGACGATGGCGGACATGACGGTCCAGGGCTCCTCGCCCGCGTTCAGCGTCAACACGGTCGACGACTTCACGAGCGGGCAGAACGCAAACGTCGCCCGCCGGATCCGCGGCACCTACACGGTCCCCTGCTACCTGCAGCCCAACTGCCAGCCCGGTGGGCGATTCGTGCTCGGGCCCGACGGCCTGCCGACCCGCAATGGCGACTACCAGGCGAAGTTCGACTGCGTGATCCCCAGGGTCGCCGTCGACGGCCCGACGCCGGTCGCCGTGCGCCCCTCGCTGTACGGACACGGCCTCTTCGGCACCGCCTCCCAGGTCTTCAGCGGCTACCAGCCGCAGCTCGCCCAGGACCACGGGTTCATCCTCTGCGCCACCGACGAGATCGGGATGGCGAGCGAGGACCTCGTGAACACGCTCGGCATCCTCGGCGATCTGTCCGACTTCCCCGAGCTTGCCGACCGCCTCCAGGAGGGACTGCTGAGCGAGCTCTTCCTCGGCCGGCTGATGATCCACCCGAACGGTTTCAGCTCCAACGCCGCCTTCCACGCCGACGGCACGCTCGGGACCGCGTCGGTCATCAACACCCAGCGGCTGTTCTACGACGGCAACAGCCAGGGCGGGATCATGGGCGGCGCGCTGGCCGCCGTCGCCCCGGACTTCAACCGCGCCGCGCTCGGCGTGCCGGCGATGCGCTACTCGATGCTGCTGCCGCGCTCGGTCGACTACGACCCGAACTTCTCCACCCCGCTGAACGCCGCCTACACCGACCCGCTCGAGCGCCCCCTGCTGATGTCGCTGATCCAGATGCTCTGGGACCGCGGCGAGCCGAACGGCTACGCGCATCGGATGACCACCGATCCGCTCCCCGACACTCCGGCGCACACAATCCTGCTCGGCCCCGCGGTCGGTGACCACCAGGTGACCAACTGGGCGACCGACATCGAGGCGCGCACGATCGGCGCCCAGGCGCACGACCCGATCATCGACCCGGGCCGCTGGCCGGACACCGACGTGCTCTGGAACGTGCCGCGGGTGACCAGCTATCCGTTCACCGGCTCCTTCATCGCCTACAACGATTTCGGCCCGGTCCGCCCCGACCCGATGAACCCGATGCAGACGATCGGCACCCCGCCCGACCCCCTGCTCAACATCCCCAACAGCGTCGGCGAGGACCCGCACGGCGCCCCGCGCGGGATCGACGACGGTCTGGCGGAGGTCTCGAACTTCCTCCAGGTCAACGGCGCGATCCTCAACGTCTGCGGCCCCAAGCCGTGCTACGGCGGCGGCTGGACCGGGCTCTGAGTCAGTTAGAGCCGAAGTGGGGGTTGAGCCCGAAGCTCAGGTCCCCCGACTGGCAGCCGGCCACGCCCTCGGCGATCAGCTGGGCGCGCGCGTCCGCTCCCTCCGCGGTCGGGTGCAGGTTGTCGGCCTGCATCAGCTCCGGATGGATCCCGACGAAGCCGGCCCAGTCGGGCGTCTGCGTTCCCGGGCGCGAGGCCGCGAACGCCTGGACGACGCGGTTCTTGCCGTCCGAGTTGACGCCGTCGACGCTCAGGCCGTGGATCGTCGGCACGACCATGCAGCGGTCGCCGACGATGTCGGCGACCGCCGCCAGCCGCCCGGCGAGGATCTCGGGATAGGAGGGGTTGTCGTTGGTGCCGGCGTCGAACACGATCACCGACTGCGACGGGTCGTAGCTCTCCTGGAACAGCTCGAAGATCTGCAGGCTCGAGTAGCCGCCGACCGCGTTCACGGTCAGCTCCTTGGCCGGGATGTAGCGACTCAGATACGGCGAGGTGAGCACCTCGAGGCTGTCGCCGACCACCAACACGCCCCCGTGGCCCGACTGCACGCTCGGCGGCGAGGCGGTCGGCTCGGCCTCATCCGCCCCCGGGAAGGACCCGTTGCCGCCGCCACCGCCCGCGCGCGTGGTGTCATTGACCAGCGTCGCTCCGTCGTAGGCGTCCTGGGTCGCCACCTGCCCCTCGGCCGCCCCCTGCGCCCCGCCCTGGGTCTGGCCCAGGCGCCGGCCGGCGGCGGCGCCCTGCTCGAGCCCGCGGCTGACGCCGCGGGCGAAGGCGCCGGCCCGCGCCGCTGCGTAGGCGGGCCCGGCCGCCCGTTCGCGTTGGCTGGCCGCCTGCCTGTCGCTGGCCACGGTCGAGGCGCCGAGCGCGTAGCCGCCACAGGCGACGAGCACGCAGACGACCACCGCGATGAGCACGGTCCGCCGCTCGGGGAGCATCATCTCCGCGCCAGGAGCCGGGCCCGACGGCCGCGCTCGCTAACCTGCGCACCGGCGCGAGGCCGCTGACTATGGTCGCCGGACGGGCGGTGCACCGGACGAAGCCTAGACAACTCAGAACGCCCGACAGCCAGCTCCGGTCCGCCGTCACGCCGGCGGCGGGCGGTTCATCAGCCGATGATCACGAGCGTGCGAAATGCCTGAACCCGTAAAACGCGGCCAGCGTTACATGCCCGGCCTGGACGGGCTGCGGGCGATCGCGGTGCTCGGGGTGATCGCCTACCACGTCGGCGCCGACTCGATCCCGGGTGGCCTGCTCGGGGTCGGCGTCTTCTTCACCCTCAGCGGCTACCTGATCACCGACATCCTGCTGACCCAGGTCAACCGCGGCGGGATCAAGCTGGCCCAGTTCTGGCTCGCCCGCGCCCGGCGTCTGCTGCCGGCGCTGATCGTGATGCTGATCGTCGTCCTCGCCTGGGTGACGGTGTTCGGCCCCCAGCAGCCGTCGGATTTCAACGAATCGGCTGGCAGTGCGCTGTTCTACTTCCAGAACTGGTGGCTGATCTTCCACGACGTCTCCTACTTCGCCGCCTTCGCCACCCCCGAGCCGCTCAACCACCTCTGGTCGCTGTCGGTCGAGGAGCAGTTCTACATCCTCTGGCCGTTCATGCTGATGGTCGGGATCCGCCTGGTCCCCGAGCGCGTCGGCCCCGGCGGGACCCGGCCGCGCCTGGCGCTGGTGACGCTCGGCCTGGGCCTGGTCTCGGTGATCCTGATGCTCGTCCTCTACAAGCCCGGCCTCGACCCCTCACGCGTCTACTACGGCACCGACACCCGGGCGCAGGAGCTGCTGATCGGCGCCGCCCTGGCGATGGTCTGGCCGAGCCGCATGCTGCGACCCAACATCAGCGCCTCGGCGCGCAACGTGATCGACCTCCAGGGCTGCGTCGGCCTGCTGGTGATCGCGCTGATGTTCTGGCGCTCGAGCGAGTTCCAGTCGTTCCTTTACCGGGGCGGCTTTCTGGTGCTGTCGATCGGCACCGCGATGCTGATCGCCGCGCTTGCCCACCCCGCCTCGCGCCTGGGGCCGATCCTCGGGTGTGCCCCGCTGCGCTGGATCGGCCAGCGCTCCTACGGGATCTACCTCTGGCACTTCCCGGTCATCATCCTGAGCACACCCGAGGGCGCCCACGGCGACAGCCTCGTGCGCGCGACACTCCAGATCGCCGTTACCGTCGGGATCGCGGCGCTGTCGTGGAAGTACGTCGAGGACCCGATCCGCCACGGCGCGCTGAAGAAGCTGCGCGGCCGCCAGCAGGTCAGTCGCCGCGGCTGGACGGTGATCGGCGCCAGCGGCGTCGTCTGCGCCGCGGCGCTGGTCGGCGCCGCGGGCGTCGGCGCCGGGCCCAGCCCCAACGAAGCCCCCGGCAACGTCTCGGTCGCGACCACGCTGGAGAGCGACGCGGCGGCGGCCGACGACGCCAACCGGACCTCGTGCAAGGCGATCGTCGACATCGGCGACTCGACCTCCGAGGGCCTGATCTCGTCCGACTACCTGCCCAACCCGCGCCAGCAGATCAGCGCCACCTACGGACGCGTCGGGGTCGAGACGCAGCACTTCGAGATCTCGGGGGCGCGCTCGATCTACGAGACCTTCGAGGGCTCGCCGAACGCCGAGGACGTCGCCCGCGCATGGAAGGACCAGGGCTTCGACGGCTGCTGGGTGTTGGCGCTGGGGACCAACGAGGCGGCCAACGTCGCCGCCGGCTCCAAGGTCGACTACGACCAGCGCATCGACACGATGATGGCGGTCGCCGCCGGCGACCCGGTGCTGTGGGTGAACGTCAAGTCGCAGCTCACCGACGGCCCCTACGCCGAGATCAACATGGCCCGCTGGAACGCGGCTCTGCTGTCCGCCTGCACCCGCTACCCGAACATGCGGATCTACGACTGGGCCTCGGACGTCAAGGACCAGTGGTTCATCGACGACGGGATCCACTTCACGACGCCCGGTTACGCGGCCCGGGCGCGGCTGATCGCCAGCGCCCTGCTGACCGCCTTCCCCGCCTCTGCACCGGTCGACTCGGCGACGCCAGCGTCGTCGAGCTGCGTGATCCATCCGCCCGACAAGCTGCCGGCGGCCAAGAAGCACAGGGCCGAGGCCGCCTCCTCGGCGACCCCGCCGGCGACGACCCCGACTACAACCACCGCGGCCGGCTGAGCTCCCGCTCAGCGGCGCTTGAAGTAGGCCCAGCGGTCGTAGAGGCCGAGCGCCGCGGCCAGCGAGCCGCCGTCGATGGTCGAGGTGCCGCCGCTGCCGATCAGCTTCGCGGTCACGATCCGCGGTGAGTCGCCGCGCTTGGTGACCTCGATCCGGCGCAGGTGACCGTCGACGTAGGCGCCCAGGCGAGAGTCCATCTCCGCGTCCGAGAAGCGCACCGTCCACCGGTGAAGCGGCGAGTAGTAGTCGTAGGGATCCTTGACGCTCTCCAGGTATGGCACCTTCGGGCCGCCGAGGAACCGCGACTCGGTCCGCCCCCCCGATGACGAGAAGTAGGTCGTCTGCGCGACCTGGCCGTGGTAGGTGACGACCTCGTTGCGGGTCCCCTGTACCGCCCGGTTGGTGCGGCCGGTCTCGACTCCGACCCCCTTGTAGAGCTGGGTGCGGGTGTCCGAGTAGATGTCGTAGCCGTCGCCGCCGACGTCGGTCGAGAGCGCGATCGAGCGCGAGGCGAGGGCGAACGCGCGCAGGGTCTGCGCCGGCCAGCTCGGCGGCACCTCGGCGGGTACGGAGCCCTGGGCGTAGTCGTTGACCTCGACCTTGTTGACGACGTTGAGCGAGTCGCCGGCCGCGGTCAGCTCCAGCGCACCGCGATAGCGGCCGAGCCCGCCGATCTTGATCGGGCCGGCGCCGTCGGCGCGCAGGCGATCCCCGCAGCGTTCCAGCAGCCCGCCCGAGCCCGAGAGCAACCGCACCCCCGAGCCGCCGGCGATCGCCCGGTAGGAGCGCGAGGGGCGCAGCCGTCGCCCGCAGGCGCGCTTGGCGTGCTTGAAGCTGACCTGCGAGCTGACCTCGAGCAGGACCCGGACCGAGCGGGTGTGGTGAAGCTCGGTGAACCGGATCCGGCGGAAGTAGTGGTTGATGATCGCGTGATAGCCGGCGTCGTGCTTGCCATAGCCGTAGGCGCCGTAGGCGCTCATCCCGACCCCATGGCCGAAGCCGGCGCCGTTGACCACCCAGGTCGAGCCCGCGGCAGGCGCCGGGGGCCGCCGCCAGCGCCGCGCCGGCGAGCAGGATCGCGATCGGTGCCCGTAGCCGCCCCACGCTCCGGAGCTTACGGAGGGGGCGGCTCGCGCCTTGCTAACCGTTTGCTAACATGCCCGCCGACCTGCTGAGTCCCTGGCCATGCACGAAGGCGAGGGAGCGGGGGACCCAAGCGTTTGGGGCGAATCGTGGCCTCTGCCGCGTAGCGCGAGCTCTTTCGCGCGAGCCCGACAGCTAACCCCGCAAGCGACCAAAGAGCGGAGGCGTACAAGTGCGGCGGACAACCAAGCTTTCGAAGCCGATTCGTGGCGCGACCATGGCCGTCGCCGTGGGCGCGACCGTGGCCAGCCTGGCGCTGGCGAGCGGTGCCTCGGCGAGCTCGGGCGGCATCGACCCCTCGGGCGGCTCGAGTGCCTCGAGCCCGAGCGCCCAGGGCGACGACGGCAACCAGAACCTGACCCCGGCCAAGTACGTGCGGCTGTGGAAGCGCGTCTCGGTGTCCGACCGTCGCTGGGCGCACAAGGTCGCCGAGTGCGAGACCGGTCACGACCCGAACCTGACCGCGCTCGGCGGCGATTACCGCGGCGCCTTCATGTTCACGTGGGACGCCTGGAAGACCTCGCCGAGGAGCCCCGGCGGCGACCCGATCGACTACTCGTACAGGACCCAGGCGGTTGTCGCCGTGGCGCTCATGCACCGCGACGGCACCGGCCCCTGGCCCGTCTGCGGCTAGCCCGGCGCTATCCCGAGGCGGCTTCGGCGTCCGGGACGGTGATCTCGCGCGGCGGCCTCAGTTGGGCGGCGTTGAACTGGCGCTGGTAGGCCTCGCGATAGGCGTCGCCGAAGGCCTCGTCGAAGCCGGCCCGGCGGCCCGCCTCGACCCCGCGGCGCAGCCCCGCCTTGGTGCCCTTCGCGACCCCCTTTCGGACCCCCTCGCTGACGCCCGCCGCGCGCGCGGCATCCAGGTCGGGGCCGGTCGACCGCCCGACCAGGTAGGCGCCGACACCGATCGCGCCGACCACGGCGACGGCGCCGAGCGCGATCAGGGCACCGCGCAGCGTGATCGCCTCGCGCAGGTCGAACAGTGTCGATCTGATCCGCTCCACCCCGGTGAAGCGTAGAGGCCGACGCTTCGCGGCCCGTCGATTCGTATCCTCTGCGGTCCCTTCCGCGCTCTTATCGATGGCCGCTGAACATTTCGACGTCCTGATCGTCGGCGCCGGGCTCTCGGGAATCGGCTCCGCCTATCACCTCGAGACCGAGTGCCCGGACCGCAGCTACGCGATCCTCGAGGCCCGTGAGACCAGCGGCGGCACCTGGGACCTGTTCCGCTATCCGGGCGTGCGCTCGGATTCCGACATGTTCACGCTCGGGTACCGTTTCAAGCCCTGGCGCGCGGCGAAGGCGATCGCCGATGGCCCGGCGATCCTCGACTACGTGCGCGAGACCGCGAGCGAGCGCGGGATCGATCGCAAGATCCGCTTCGGCCACCGAGTGGTCACCGCCGAGTGGTCGAGCGCCGAAGCCCGCTGGACGGTCAGCTGTGAGCTCCCCGACGGCGACCGGGTCGAGCTCAGCTGCTCGTTCGTCCACGTCTGCAGCGGTTATTACCGCTACGACCGGGGCTATACCCCCGAGTTCTCCGGCACCGAGCGCTTCGGTGGCGAGATCGTCCACCCGCAGCACTGGGATCCTTCGACCGACTACGCCGACAAGCGGGTGGTGGTGATCGGCAGCGGCGCGACGGCCGTCACGCTGGTCCCGGCGATGGCCGCCGAGGCCGACCACGTGACGATGCTGCAGCGCTCGCCCAGCTACGTCGTCGCCCTGCCCGGGACCGACCCGATCGCCCGCGCGGCCCGCCGGCTGCTGCCGACCAGGGCGGCGTATGCCGTGGTCCGCTGGAAGAACGTGCTCATGGGGATGGCCTTCTTCCAGCTCGCCCGCCGCCGCCCCGAGCTGACCCGCAAGCTCGTGCGCCGCGGGGTCGAGCGCCAGCTGCCCGGTTATGACATCGACCGCCACTTCAACCCGAGCTACAACGTCTGGGACCAGCGCGTCTGCCTGGTCCCCGACGGCAACCTGTTCGAGGTCCTGCGCAGCGGCCGCGCCAGCATCGTCACCGACCGGATCGCGACGTTCACCGAGACCGGCCTCGAGCTCGAGTCGGGCGACCACCTGGACGCCGACCTGGTGGTCACCGCCACCGGCCTGCAGCTGCTGGCGCTGGGCGGCATGCAGCTGGTCGTCGACGGCCGCGAGATCGAGCTCAACCAGACGATGGGCTACAAGGGGATGATGCTCAGCGGGATTCCGAACCTGGCGGTCTCGCTCGGCTACACCAACGCCTCCTGGACGCTGAAGTGCGACCTCACCTGCGAGTACGTCTGCCGGCTGCTCAACCACATGCGCGACCACGGGTACGCGACCTGCACCCCCCGCAACGACGATCCGACCGTGATCCCGGAGCCGTTCATCGATTTCAACTCCGGTTACGTGCTGCGCTCGATCGACACCTTCCCCAAGCAGGGCTCGCGGCCGCCTTGGCGACTGCACCAGAACTACCTCCGCGACCTGTTGGCTTTGCGCCATGGAAGCCTCACCGACGAGGCGATGAACTTCGCCTGAGTTCGACCGGCGGTCGAGGCGAGGCGATCATCACCGCGATCCCGCTGCCGTCGCCGCGGCCGGCGATCGACGAGGTTCCCGACGCGGTGATCGAATTGCGCGAGCTGCGCCGCTCGGCGTCAGCTAGGCGCGGGGCTTGGTCGCGCCGCTGACCTGATAGTCGATGTACCAGGCAAGATGGCGGGCGGCGGTGACGCCGAGCGACCACGGTGAAAGCAAAGCCTTCATGCTCATCACGACATTAACGGCCGGGGCGGCGTAAAGGTCCGGTCCCCGTGCCTTTTGTTGAGTGAATTGGTAAAGGTTCGGTTCTAAATGACGCTGATCGTCTCCGGTGAACAGACGCCCGCAGGCGCCGACCCCGAGGGGTCAAGCGCCCCACTGGCGCGGGCGCTGGTCGAGTTCGAAGCCCAGGTCACCGCTCAACGGCCGGATCTGGTTCTGCTCGCCGACGACTCCGATTCAGCGCTCGCCGCCGCCCTGGTGGCGACCAAGCTATTGATCCCGGTCGCGGCGGCCGAGCCCGCAAGAGACCCCTCGTCGCCGAACGGCCGCCTGATCGCCCAGCTCGCCGAGGCCTACACTCGCGCCGCATGAGGATCGGGATCATCGGGCTCGGCTACGTCGGGCTACCGCTCGCCGTCGCCTTTGCCGAGGCCGGACACGAGGTCGCCGGCGTCGATTCCTCGACCACGGTGGTCGAGGCGGTCAACGGCGGTCGCAGCCAGGTCGAGGACATCGCCGACGAGCGCCTCGCGGCCCTCGGGGGCCGGCTCACGGCTGCCGCCGACCCCGCTGCGCTCGCCGAGTGCGACGCGATCCTGATCTGCGTACCGACCCCGCTCGCCAACCAGCGCGAGCCCGACCTCAGCTACATCGCCGACGCCGGCGAGGCGATCGCCGGGATCCTGCGCCAGGGCCAGCTGGTCGTGCTCGAGTCGACGACATACCCGGGGACGACCCGAGAGCGCCTGTTGCCGATCCTCGAGCAATCGGGGCTGACTGCGGGGTCGGACTTCCACCTCGGCTTCTCGCCGGAACGGATCGACCCCGGTCGCACCGATCACACGATCGCGACCACGCCGAAGGTGGTCGGCGGGCTGACCGACGCCTGCGCGACACGCGCCCGCGACCTCTACGCCGAGGTCTGCGATGAGGTCGTGGTCGTCTCGACCCCGGAGGCGGCCGAGATGACGAAGTTGCTCGAAAACATCTTCCGCTCGGTCAACATCGCGCTCGTCAACGAGCTCGCGGTGCTCTGCGAGCGGATGGGGATCGACGTCTGGGAGGTGGTCGACGCGGCGGCGACCAAGCCCTACGGGTTCATGCGCTTCGAGCCGGGGCCGGGGATGGGCGGCCACTGCCTGCCGGTCGACCCGTTCTACCTCTCGTTCAAGGCGCGCGAGTACGACTTCCCGGCCGAGTTCGTCGAGCTCGCCGGCAAGGTCAACCAGCAGCAGCCGCACTACTGCGTCGAGCGAATTGCGCACGCGCTCAACGACGTCGGCAAGCCGACCCGCGGGGCGCGCGTGTTGCTGCTGGGCGTCTCCTACAAGTCCGGGGTCGGCGACATGCGCGAGGCGCCGGCGCTAAAGATCGCCCACCTGCTGCGCGAGCTCGGCGCCGAGCTCTCCTACCACGACCCGCATGTGCCGAAGCTCGACGAGCTCGGCCTCGCCTCGGTCGAGCTCGTCGAGGAGCTCGGCCGCTGCGACGTCGCCTGCGTGATCACCCCCCACGAGGAGGTCGACTACGACCGGGTGATCGCCGACGCGCCGCTGGTGATCGACTTCCGCGGCGTCAGCCGCGGGATCGCGGCGCCGAACCTGATCCGGCTCTGAGCGCCTCGGCCCGGATCGGGGATCATTGGGCCGTGTTCGCGTGGCGACGACAGCGCTCCGGGGGTACCGACCGGGTCACGGTCGGGCTCGCGGTCGCGGCCATGGGCACCGCCGGGGCTGTCTTCGCCGGTCACGTCGCCCGGATGGCGGCCCGCCGCCGCGCCGCCGCGGCCGAGGAGAGCGAGGCTCCGGTCGGGGTGCTGGAGAGCACCGAGCACGCGCTCGGCACCGCCACCCAGGCGACCCAGGACTCGCTCACGGTCGCGATCGAGGGCTACTCGTCGGCCTCCAAGGGCGAGACGATCCTCTTCAACATGCTCTCGGGTTTCCTCGGCTCGTTCGCGCTCGTGCGCCTGTCGACCTGGGGGATCCGCAGCGGCTGGTGGCCGGCCAGCAACGTGCGGGTCGGCGGCCGCCACGTGCACCACTTCATCCCCGGGATCCTGATCGCCTTCGGCGCCGGCGGCGCCGGCCTGGTCAGCAGCAGCGACCGGCTGGAGACGGCGCTCGCGGTCCCGTTCGGGGCCGGGATCGGCCTCACCTTCGACGAGGCCGCGCTGCTGTTGGAGCTCGACGACGTCTACTGGTCGCGCGAGGGGGTGCTCAGCGTCCAGGTCAGCTTCGGGCTCGCGGGCCTGCTGGCGGCGACGATCCTCGCCCTGCGGATGCTGAGCCGCGGCGAGCGCCAGTCGGAGGAGGCGGGGTTGATCCCCGACGAGACCGGGGAGTACCGCGTCCCCGAGTTCGCCTGAGCGCCGTCACAAGACGTCGAGCGTCCAGTGGTTGACCCGCAGCGGCCGGCCCGAGAACTCGACCTCCGACTCGCCCTGCAGCTGGAAGCCGAACTTCTCGCAGAGCCCGTTGGACGCAGCGTTCGTGGCCCCGGGGAAGGCGTGCACGAGTTCGAACTGGGGCTCGGCGCGGATCCGCTCGATCAGCATCCCGAGCGCCTCGCTCCCGAGCCCGCGGCCGTGAAAGTCGGCCAGCAGCATCCAGCCGACCTCCCAGAGCTCCTCGCCCTCGAACTCCGAGCGCCAGACGCCGAGCGCGCCGACCGGCTCGGCTGCGGCCTGGGGCAGGATCTTCAGCCACATGCCGCCGTCGGCGAGCGCCCCGGCGACCCGGCCACGGTGGGCCCGCTCGATCTGATCGCGAGGCCGCGGCCCGCCGAGCTCGGCCATGACCACGGGGTCGGACTCGAGCGCGACGCTGAGCGGCAGGTCGGCGTCGGTGTAGTCGACCAGCTCCACCGCTCGGCTAGGCGCCGGTCAGGTAGCGGCCGAAGAGCTCGCCGGTCGACTCCTCGGCGAGCAGCCAGCCGAGCTCCAGGTCGCGCTCGCGCTCGCTGAGCTCGGAGACCAGCCCCGGTCCCACCCCGCCGGCGAGCTTCGGCGCGTGAGTGACGAACAGCTCGTCGACCAGGTCGGCGTCGATCAGCTGCGCGTGCAGGCGCGGCCCGCCCTCGCACAGCAGCGCCCGTACCCCAAGCTCGCGCGCGCAGATGGGCGAGCAGCGCCGGCAGGTCGACGCCGTCGGGCTGGCGCAGGACGCTGACCGGGGTCTGGGTGTCCGGCAGGTCGTCATCCGACGCGGTCGCGATCAGCACCTGCCCGTGGCCCTCGGTGAACAGCGGCGCGTCCCAGGGCAGGTCGAGGCGCCCGGAGACGATCACGATCAGCGGGTCGGGCGCCAGCCCTCCGCGCTCGCGCAGCTCGCGCTTGGCCGGGTCGCCCACCACCCTCCCGTAGCGCTCGGCGCGCATCGTCCCGGCGCCGATCATCACCGCGTCGACGCGGGTCCGCAGGCCGACCAGCATCGCGGTGTCGGTCTTCGAGCCGATCGCCCCGGAGCGCCCTGCGATCGTCGCGTGGCCGTCGAGGGTGAGCGCGAAGTTGGTGATCACGTAGGGACGGCCGGGGGGCGCCACCGCGACCAGGTCGAGACCAGCGACCTGTTCGGCCACGGAGGTCTCGGCGCGGTCCGGGAGGAGCCTGATCACCCGGCTCCCGCCCCCGACTCGATTTCGGCCCGGTGGCCAGCGATCCGCATCGGCCTGATGGTAAACATGGGCTATGGCCCGATTCGTCCTCGTCCCCGGCGCGTGGCACGACGCCTGGGCCTACCACCTGCTCGCCGCCGAGCTCGAGCGCCGGGGTCACCGGGCGATCGCCGTTGAGCTGCCGATCGAGGATGTCGGCGCCGGGCTCGCCGATTACGCGGACACGGTCGAGGCCGTGATCGACGAGGCCGGTGGCGACGGCGAGCTGGTCGTCGTCGGCCATTCGTTCGCGGGCTTGACGATCCCGCTGGTCGCCGACCGTCGCCCCGTCGACCGGTTGGTGTTCCTGGCCGCCCTCGTCCCTCGCCCCGGGGTCAGCGCCAACCAGGAGTTCGCCGACGGCCACTTCTGGCTCACCGAGGCGGGTCGCGGCGGCCGCGACACCGACGCGGAGGGCCGCACCCTCTGGACCGATGCCGACCACGCAATCGCCTGCCTGTATCAAGACTGCGATCCCCAGCTGGCTGCCGAGGCGGTCACCCGCTTGCGACCCCAAGCCCAGCGGGCCTCGGCGGATCCCTGCCCGCTGGCGGAGTGGCCGGCGGCGCCGAGCTCCTACATCAGCTGCACCGACGACCGCATGTTCGGCGACCTCGGCCCCAGCCTGGCCGCCGATCGGCTGGGCGTCGAGCCGATCGAGCTGCCCGGTGGGCACTCACCAATGCTGTCGCGGCCCGCCGAGCTGGCGAACGTGCTCGGCGACCTCGCCCGCTGGTAGTAATCCGTCCATGCAGCCAGGGGGATTTCCGCGGATCGGCGACTACGGTTTCCTCTCCGACTGCCACACCGGCGCCCTGGTGGCCCCCGACGGCGCGGTCGAATGGCTCTGCGTCCCCCGCTTCGACTCGCCGAGCGTCTTTGGCTCGGTGCTCGACCGCGGCGCCGGCCGGTTTCGCCTCGGCCCGCGCGAGGTGGTGCCGGTCGCCCGTCGCTATCAGCCGGGGACGAACATCCTCGAGACGACCTGGGCGACGAAGACCGGCTGGCTGGTGGTCATCGACGCCTTGACGGTCGGCCCCTGGCGCCCGCGCCCGGACGACCCCCACACCCGCCCGCCGCCCGACATAGACGCCGAATGTTGCCTGGTGCGGTGCGCGACCTGCGTCCAGGGCGAGGTCCCGGTCGAGCTCACCTGCCACCCGATCTTCGACTACGCGCGCGTCGCGCCCGAGTGGGAGCTCGCCGACGACCGCCACTCCGCGCGGACGACCGCGGACGGTCAGCCCGATCTTGTCCTCACCACCAACCTCAACCTCGGGATCGAGATCCAGCGCGCCGAGGCGCGCCACCTGCTCTCAGACGGCGAGAGCTGCTTCGCCGCGGTCGCCTGGAGCGCCGATCCTTACGGTCCCGCGACCTGCGACGAGGCGTTCGAGCGCCTCGACCGGACCAGCGATTTCTGGCGCCGCTGGCTCGCCAACGGGGACTTCCCCGACCATCCCTGGCGGATCCACCTGCAGCGCGCCGCGCTGACTCTCAAGGGCCTCACATACGCCCCCACCGGCGCGATGATCGCCGCGCTCACGACCTCGCTTCCGGAGACCCCGGGCGGCGAACGCAACTGGGACTACCGCTACATGTGGATCCGTGACGCGACCTTCACCCTCTGGTCGATGCACGTGCTCGGGCTCGACGAGGAGGCCGACGACTTCGCCCGCTTCATCGGCGACATCTGCCACGAGCACGGCAACCGGCTGCAGATCATGTACGGGATCGGCGGCGAGCGCGAGCTGACGGAGTCGACGCTCGATCACCTCTCCGGCTACGGAGCCGCGCGACCGGTGCGGATCGGAAACGGGGCCTTCGACCAGCAGCAGAACGACGTCTACGGGGCGCTGGTCGACTCGCTCTACATCCACTCGCGCGCCGACCGGATCGTGACGCCGCAGCTGTGGCCGGTGATCGCCGACCAGGTCGAGAGCGCGGCGAAGATCTGGGACCAGCCCGACCAGGGGATCTGGGAGGCGCGCGGCCCGGCCAAGCACTACGTCTCCTCGAAGCTGATGTGCTGGGTGGCGCTCGACCGCGGTGCCCGCCTGGCCCGACGGCGCGACGAGGGCCAGGAGGAGGCCGAGCGCTGGGGCGCGATCGCCGAGCAGATCAAGGCCGACATCCTCGAGCGCGGGGTCTCGGACCGCGGCGTGATGCGCCAGCACTACGACACCGACGCCCTCGACGCTTCCGTCCTGCTCGCGCCGCTGGTCCGATTCTTGCCACCCGATCACGAGGTGATCCGCAATACGGTGTTGGCGATCGCTGACGAACTCACCGACCACGGGCTCGTGCTCCGTTACCGGGTCGACGAGACCGAGGACGGCCTGCACGGCGAGGAGGGCACGTTCACGATCTGCTCGTTCTGGCTCGTCGCGGCGCTCTCGGAGATCGGTGAGGCGGAGAAGGCGCGGAGCACTGTGCGAGAAGCTGCTCGCGCTCGCCGGCCCGCTCAACCTCTACGCCGAGGAGATCGAGCCCCGCAGCCACACCCACCTCGGCAACTTCCCGCAGGCGTTCACCCACCTGGCGCTGATCAACGCCGTCGCCCACGTGATCGCCGACGAGCAACGCGAGCCCGACCAGGGGGGCCGGACCGCGGTCTTCACCGAGATGCGCGGCTGATCAGCCCGCGGCTACGGCGAACGCGTGGTTGGCGCGGATCAGGCCGTCGGGGTCCCACTTGTCCTTGACCTCGCGGAGCCGGTCGCAGATCTCGGCGTCGAAGATCGCGTCGAGGTCGCAGGGCCGCTCGGCAAAGTTGTAATAGGCGCCGCCGCCCCAGGCGCTCATCGTCTCGACCAGCTTGTCGAGATGCCCCGCGATCGCCTGGCCCAGCTCCGGCGTCATCGGCATTCCGATCCCAAACATCCCGTAGTCGGCGTCGAGGTGCGAGAGCGCGCCGGCGCCCTCGGCCGGACGACCGAGCGCACCGCGCAGTTGGCGCAGCTCGCCGAGCAGCAGCGGCGAGCCGGCGTCGGGGCCGGCCAGGCCGATGAAGGCGTCGATCGCCTCGTCGGGCAGCTCGCGGATCAGCGCGTTGTGGCCGAGGGCGGGGACCGGCGGCTCGGGGTCCATGTGGATCCGGTACAGAGCCCTCGGCCGGCATCCGGGCGAAGTTGTCCATGATCGGCTCGCCCAGCGAGCGCAGCGGGGCCACCAGCGCCTCGGCCTCGTCGAGGTCGCCGACCACGGTCGCGTCGATGGTCAGCAACGGCGTGTCGCGCAGCGGCTCGGGGACGTCGGGCAGCGGCGGCGGGCGCAGGTAGCGGATCACCGAGGTGACCTCGTCCGGAGCCTCGGCCGCCCAGTCACGGTAGGCCCTGATCGCGGTCTCGCCGACCGCCGCCGGGTAGATGACGATGCCGGCGAAGGCCTCGCCGATCGGCAGCAGCTCGAGCTGCAGCGCGGTGACGACCGCGTACGAGCCGCCGCCGCCGCGCAGGGCCCAGAACAGCTCGGGCTCGTTGTCGGCGTCGACCGTCCGGGCCTCGCCGTCGGCGGTGACCAGCTCGATCGCGCTGACGCGGTTGCAGGCGAAGCCGTACTTGCGCCCGAGCCAGCTCAACCCACCGCCAAGCGTGTAGCCGATCACGCCCACGTTGGGCGACGAGCCCGGCAGCGAGCAGCTGTCGGCCTTCTGTGCCGCGGCGCCGAGCTCCTCGCCCAGCACCCCGGCCTCGACCCGCGCCGTGCGCGCCGTCGACCGAGACCGAGCGCATGCGCTCGGTCTTGATCACGATCGTGTCGTCGAGCGATCCGACCGCGACCGCTCCGTGGCCGGTGCCCTGCCCGAGCACCCGCAGGTCGTGCTCGGCGGCGAACCGCAGGGTGGCGGCGACGTCGTCGGCGTTCTCGACGAAGGCGACCGCGGCCGGATGCGGATCGGCGGCCAGGTTCCACGCCTGGCGCAGCTGATCCCAATCGGCATCGTCCGGGGTCGCGACCGTCCCTGCAATCTGAAGCTCTGAGAATCCGTTCATCGGCCGGGACGTTATGTCCTCGGCCATCCGAACGACCGCCCGGTCAGCCGCTCGAGCTCGACGACGTCGTCGGCGACGTAGTCGTGCAGCCGCTCGCGCAGCGCCGGGTCCAGCTGCGGCTTCGGCGCCGGGCCCTGCCCGGGATCATGGACGAGTCGCTCGACCAGCCACCGAAGCGACTCGGGCAGGCGGTCGAAGTTGCGGTCGAGCGCCCGCAAACCCGGCAGCCGCACGGCGCGGTCCATGAGCCGGAAGCCGCCCTCCTGCTTGGCGCTCCCGGTCTCCCACTCGCGTTCGAACTGCTCCGAGCGAAATCCAGGGTCGACCTCGCAGAACTCGAATACCCGGCGCATGGTCGCCGCCCGCTCGGCGCCCAGCTCCGCGTTGTCGACCACCAGGACGCACCCGGGGTCGAAGCTCGCCAGGTAGGGCTCGATCTGCATCGCGTAGCGGCTGCGGGCGACATAGGCGGAGTCCGGATCGCCGAGCGCCTCCTCGAGCGACCGGCTCTCGTAGCCGCCGCCGACGTTGTGCAGGTAGTGCGAGAGCATCCGCTCGATCGGGTCGCGGACCATGTAGACGATCCGCGAGCGCTCGCCGAGCAGCTCGCGCATCCGCTGCGGCGACCCCGGTGAACCGCGGCAGGTTGGTGTAGTGGGGCGAGGTCTCGCCGCGGACCTCGGCGTCGCGGTCGAAGTGGCTCGCATACCAGTCCGGCCCCAGCTCCCAGTTGAGCTCGGCGACGAAGAAGTTCAGCTCCTTGGGCCGCGACATCGCCACCTGCGGATGCAGGTTGAGGTAGTGGTGAAGGCTGGTGGTGCCGCACTTGAGCCCGCCGATCACGATCAGGTTCGGCAGCGCCCCGTGGCGCTCGGCGCGGCGCCGGCGGCGAGTCAGATGGCGACGCTCGGCGGCAAACCGCTCCCGCGCACGCGCGACCATCGCATCGTCCGCTGGATCGCTTCCGGCAGGCGTGCCGGCGTCAGCCGCCGGCACCGAGCTTCTTTGCCGCGTCGCGGAAGGTCTTCGCCTCCGCGGTCGGCTTCTTGCGGCCCTCGAGCTTCTCGCCGTGGCGGTTGATCCAGATCACCGGCACGTTCATCTTCAGCAGCGGGGCGACGTCGGCCTCGTAGCCCGAGGCGATGTGCACCCATCGCTTCTTGCCGCCGATCCTGCGGGCCGCCTCCTTGAAGTGGGCGGGGTCGGGCTTGTAGCTGCGCACCTGCTGCGCGGTCACGACCAGCTCCAGGTCGGTGCGCAGGTGGCGCCGTGAGACCCCGAGCAACTTGTCGTCGATGTTCGAGACGATTCCGAGCTGGTAGCGCTTCCCCAGCCGGTCCATGGCCGCGTTGGCCTCGCGAAACGGCACCCAGCGGGCGACGCTGTCGGGCAAAAACTGCGCCCGCGACGGCTCCAGCTCCCAGCCGATCTCACCGGCGACCTTGACCGCGGTGCGGCGCAGGACCTCGGCGTAGAGCTCGTAGGAGCCACCCATGATCTCGGCCTGAACCTCGAGGAAGCGGGCCATGAACTTCGGCGCGTCGAACGAGAAGCCGTCGCGGTCGGCCTCCGCCTGGAACGCGTCGAGGATCCCCCTCTCCCAATCGATCAGGGTTCCGTAGCAGTCCGTGGTCACCCAGGTGATCTCTTTGAGCTTCGGTAGCGGCATCGGGCGCGGCATTGTACGCTGCCGCCCCCGCCTAGTCATGGATCTACTCGAATACCAGGGCAAGCAGCTTTTCGCCAAGCACGGCCTCCCCGTCCCGGAGGGTCGTCACGCGGCCACCGTCGACGACGCGGTCGCCGCCGCTAACCAGATCGGCTACCCCTGCGTGGTCAAGGCGCAGGTCGCGATCGGCAAGCGCGGCAAGGCCGGCGGGATCAAGGTCGCCAAGGACGAGGCTGAAGCGCGCCAGCACTCCGAGGCGATCCTCGGCATGGACATCCGCGGGTTCACCGTCCACGACCTGTGGATCGAGCAGGCATCCGAGATCGAGGCCGAGTACTACGCCTCGATCATCCTCGACCGCGGCGCGAAAAAGCTGATGGTGATGCTCTCGCGGATGGGCGGCATGGACGTCGAGGAGATGGCCGAGACCGACCCCGATGCGCTGATCCAGCGACACGTCGAGCCAGGCACCGAACTGACCAGAGATGCCGCCCGTGAGATCGCCGTCGACGCGGGGATCGACGACGACGTCACCGACCAGGTCGCCGAGGTCCTGGTGATGCTGTGCGAGCTGGCGAAGGCCGAGGACGCGACCCTGATCGAGGTCAACCCGCTGATCGTCACCGCCGACCGCAAGGTCGTCCTGCTGGATTCGAAGACGACGATCGACGGCAACGCGATGTTCCGCCATCCCGAGCTCGCCGAGCTGACCGACAAGTCGGCCGAGGACCCCCAGGAGGCGATGGCGAAGGAGAAGGGCCTCACCTACGTGAAGCTCGGCGGCAACGTCGGGATCCTTGCCAACGGCGCCGGGCTGTGCATGTCGACGCTCGACGTCGTCGCCCAGGCCGGCGGCGAGCCCGCCAACTTCCTCGACGCCGGCGGCGGGTCGAAGGCCGAAGCAATCGTGGCCGCGTTGGAGGTCATCACCTCGGACGCGAACGTGAGCGCGATCCTGTTCAACATCTTCGGCGGGATCACCCGCTGCGACGAGATCGCGAAAGGGATCATCGAGGCATCGAGGCAGATCAACATCCAGGTGCCGCTGGTCGTCCGCCTCGACGGCACCAACTCCGAGGAGGGGCTGGGGATCCTGGCCGAGGCAGAGCTGGGCAATCTGCACGTCGAGACGACCATGCTCGGGGCGGCCGAGGCGGTCGTCGAATTGGCGGGGAAGGCGTAGCGATGGCGATCGTCGTCGACTCCGCGACCAAGCTCGTGGTCAGCGGCCTGACCGGCCGCGAGGGCACCTTCCACGGGATGCGAAATCGCGACTACGGCACCGACCTGGTCGCCGGTGTCACCCCGGGCAAGGGCGGCCAGGACGTCGAAGGGGTGCCGATCTTCGACACGATCGCCGAGGCGGTCTCTGAGCGCGGCGCCAACACCTCGATGATCTTCGTCCCGGCGCGCTTCGCCGCCGCGGCGATCGACGAGGCGATCGACGCCGGGGTCGGCACGGTAATCGCGATCACCGAGGGGATCCCGGTGTTCGACATGATGCCTCTGTACTGGAAGGCTCGCGCGGCGGGCGTGCGGCTGATCGGCCCCAACTGCCCGGGGGTGCTGTCGCCGGGCAAGGCCAACGTCGGGATCATTCCGGCGCAGTTCTTCGACGCCGGCAAGATCGGTGTGGTCTCGAAGTCGGGGACGCTCACGTACCAGATCGGCAACGAGCTCAAGCAGGCGGGGATGGGCAACTCCTCGATCGTCGGGATCGGCGGCGACCCGATCGTCGGGTCCGACTTCATCGACGTCCTCACCCTGTTCGAGGAAGACCCCGAGACCGAGATGATCGTCATGGTCGGCGAGATCGGCGGCGACGCCGAGGAACGGGCAGCGGACTTCATCGCCGAGTCGATCTCCAAGCCCGTGGTCGGTTACATAGCCGGCTTCACCGCTCCTCCCGGCAAGCAGATGGGCCACGCCGGGGCGATCATCTCCGGCTCCTCCGGGACCGCCGAGGCGAAGAAGGAAGCGCTCGAGGCGAAGGGCGTGCGCGTCGGCAAGAGCCCGACCGAGGCCGCCCGGCTTGCGGTCGAGGCGATGAGCTAGCGCAAATCGGCTTCCGAGTTCGGCGAGATTGGTTAGGGTGAGCTCACCGCTCAGGTGGGGGCCCCTGACGGATCCCAGTTCCACAACCCCAAGGAGTACAGATGCGCAAGTTCGCACTCCTGGCGATCGTCGGGGTCGTCGCGCTGGCCGCGTTCGCCAGCATCGCTTCGGCGCGGATCGATCACCACTTCACGGTGGTCACCAGGAACATCTCCGGCCATCAGACGAGCGACGGCGGCTTCGCCTTCCACCAGGCGCTGTTCTCGACGTTCAACCGCAGCAACCAGGTCGGTAACGACCGGGTTCGCTGTCGCCCGACCGCGCAGCGCAAGCTCAAGTGCAAGGGCTACATCCACCTCAACGGCGAGGTTGGTGGCGCCGGCTTCCTGCGCATCAACGGCAATTTCGGCCACGGTGACAAGCGGCTGAACATCACCGCCGGCACCGGGCAGTTCGCGGGAGCCGCGGGCAAGCTCGTCGTCCACGGGCATTTCCTGCACATCTCGCTGGTCCGCTAGGAGGACGCCGAGGCGATCGCGGCGCTGAAGGCCTCGTACAGGGCCGGAGGCGCCGCGATCACCGTCCCGTCGCCGAGGCCGCCGACCGTGGCCCCGGCCTCGGCGGCGATCAGCGCTCCGGCGGCCAGGTCCCAGTGGTTGAGGCCGCGCTCGTAGTAGGCGTCCAGCCGCCCGCAGGCGACCCAGCAGAGGTCGACCGCGGCCGCGCCCATCCGGCGGATGTCGCGGATCGATCCGATCAGCCCGGCCAGCAGCTCCGCCTGCGACGTGCGGACGGCGGGCTGGTAGCCGAAGCCGGTCGCGACCAGGGCCGACGCGAGCTCGGTTTCGTCCGAGACGGTGATCGCGACGCCGTTACGGGTCGCCCCGCGGCCGCGGACGGCAGCAAAGCGGTCGCGGTGAAGGGGATCGTGGACGACCCCGACCGCGACCTCGCCGTCCACCTCGGCGGCGATCGAGATCGCATACCCGGGGATGCCGTAGAGGTAGTTGGTGGTCCCGTCGATCGGGTCGATCACCCAGCGCACGCCGGTGGTCGCCGCGGCGCTCGCCCCCTCCTCGGAGAGGATCCCGTCGCCGGGCCGGGAGGCGTGGATCCCGTCGACGATCAGCCGCTCGCAGGCCTCGTCGACCTCGCTGACCATGTCGGTGGCGCTCGACTTGGTCCGCACCTTGGTCCGCGGCTCGTCCAGTCGCTCGAGCGAGAGCGCCGCCGCGTCGGCGGCCAGGCGCTCGGCAAGATCGGCGAGCGGGCCGAGGTCAGTCACTCGAAGTCCCGCGGGTCGAGCCCGGATTCCCGCCATGCCCGGGCTCGGTCGACGTAGTTCTCGCAGCGCACCGCGAGCCCGTCGCTGATCCGCCAGACCTGATCCCACGTGCCCTCGACCGGGACGCCGCTGCCCTGCCCGCGGGCTGCCATGTGGCCGAGCATCAGGACGACGTCGCCGCCGTCGATCCAGCGCTCGGGCTCGATCCGGAACTCCGCCCAGTGGTCCTCGACCACGGCGGTCCAAAACGAGAGCACCTCCTCGCGGCCACGGAAGACCCGGCCGTCGGGCACTGCGCTCGAGGTGTCCCATTCGATCTCGGGGGACAGGTGGGACAGCGACCGTTCGAACTCGCCGTCGCCGAAGAGCTCGAACCCGGTCCGGATCTCTCTCAGATGCTCGGACTCCACGGCCGCATTATCGGCGGTATCTTCGAAGGGATGGCCTCCGACACGATCAGCTTCGCCCGCGGTGCCCCGAGCGCCGACATCCTGCCCGTCGACGCGGTCCGCGAGGCGACCGCCAAGTCGCTCGAGTCCGACTGGGAGCGCGCGCTCTCCTACGGCACCGGGATCGGCCACCCCGGGCTCTGCGAGTGGGTGGCGCGCGAATTCCACGGGATCGAGCCCGAGCAGGTGATGTTCACCAACGGGTCGATGGAGGCGGCGGCGTTGCTGTTCCGCTACCTGATCGAGCCCGGCGACCGGGTGATCGTCGAGCAGCCGTCCTACGACCGCACCCTGCTGCTGCTCGGTCGCACCGGGGCCGAGATCGTCGGCGTGCCGCTGGAATCCGATGGGCTCGAGATCGCCGCCTTCGAGGCGGCGCTCGAGGGCGGGCCGGTGAAGCTCGCCCACGTGATCCCGAACTTCCACAACCCGGCCGGCTGCACGCTGTCGGCGGCCAAGCGCGAGCGCCTGGTCGAGCTCGCCGCCGAGCGCGACTTCTGGATCTTCGAGGACGACCCCTACCGGCTGGTCGCCTTCGACGAGTTCGAGGGCAACGGCGAGCTGCCGCCGACGATGCTGTCCACGGATGCGTCGGGTCACGTGATCCATGCCTCGTCGTTTTCGAAGACGGTCAGCCCCGGGGTCCGGGTCGGCTATCTCGCCGGCCCCGCCGAGCAGATCCAGACGCTCGCCAAGCGCGGCTCCGAGCACTACATCTCGCCCAACATGCTGGCCGAGTCGATGGTCCTCGAGCTCTGCCGCTCGGGCGCCCTGGCGAAGAACATCGAGTTCGTCAACGGCGCCCTGGCCGAGCGCCGCGACGCGCTGGTCGAGGCGCTGGGCGATCAGATTCCCGAGGCCGAGTTCGTCGTCCCCGGCGGCGGCTACTTCCTCTGGATCGACCTGCCGGACGAGTACGACACGGTCGCCGCGCTGGAGGCCGCCAAGGGTGAGGGCGTCGCCTTCGTCGCCGGGCCCGACTTCATGCTCGAGGGCGGGCGATCGAGTCTGCGGCTCTCGTTCGCGAGCGTCCCGGCCGACCGGGTCGCCGAGGGCGTCGGCCGTCTGGTCGCGGCGCTGAACTCGGTCCGCACCACCAGCCCCGCCTGAGCCTGCAACCTATTGCCCACCAAAATGGTGGGGAAACATGTTAGGCTGCGTTTACGAGTTCGGAACAAACTCGAGCCCCCGAGGGTCCAACCTTGGGAACGACGACGACGAGGAGGGTGGCTAGGTGAGTCCGGTACAGATCATCGAAGGAAGCAGGCAGCTGGACCCGGTGGGGGAGCGCAACCTCGCCGAACGCCGGTTCGCCGCCCTCGCGGCGGCGGTCCGTGAGCACGAGGCGAACGTCCGCAGGCGTGAGTTTCAGATGCGCCCCCAAGACCAGGCGCTCTACCGGCGGCTGCGTCAGATCTGCGACGTGTACGAGGCCCGGCCGCAGCGCCGCGAGACCGCCTGAGCTAGCGCCTCTGCGTCAGCGCCCGTAGCGATCCGCGGACAGGACGAGCGCATCGGGTAGCGGCGCGCGCGGCTCCGGAGCCGGCTCGGCGCGCACCGAGACCGTCTCGGCGACGCTGCGCGAGACCGCGTGGCGACCGTCGTCGGAGACGAGGATCACCTCGTCGTCGTCCGAGCTCTCGAGCTTGCCGTCGAGCCCCGGGTGCAGGCCGCTCTGCTTCAGGTAGTGGAGCAGCTCCTCGGCCTCGTTCTCGAACCGCAGCACGGTGACGTCCGCCCCGGGCGCGACGTCGGCGAGCAGGACGCCGTCCTCGCGCGCGCCCTCGACGATCGGGTGGCCGTGGGGACAGGTCTTGGCGTCGCCGATCGCCGCCAGCATCCGCTCCTCGAGCACCGGCGACATCGCGTGCTCGAGCCGCTCCGCTTCCTCGTGGACCTCGTCCCAGGGGATCCCGAGGACGTCGGTGAGGAAGCGCTCGATCAGCCGATGACGGCGGACGATCGCCTGCGCGTGCTCGCGCCCGTCCTGCGGTGAAACCGAGCGACTTGTCGTCGGCGCGGCTGACGTAGCCGTCACGCTCCAGGCGGCCGACCATCTCGTGCACGGTCGGCGGCGAGAGCTGCATCGCCCGGGCGATGTTGGCCCCCGTGATCGGCAGTCCGGCCTCCTCGAGCCAGAACATGATCTGGAGGTACTCCTCCTCGGCAACGGTCGCGTCGGCCATCGCGACCGATGTTAGCCCCGTGCCCCGCGGCGCCGCTCAGCGCGTCGCCAGGGTCGAGATCACGGCCTCGTAGAAGCCGTCGCCCATCTCGCCCTCGGTGACCGTGACGTTGTCGAACCGCGACAGCGCGGCGCGCATCTCCTCGTCGCGCCCGGGGCCGTTGGCGACCGCGAAGAAGCGCCCGACCGCGGCCGCCGACTCGAGGTCCTCGATCGAGTCACCGATCGCGATGCAGTCCTGCGGCGCGTAGCCCCGCGCGCCGATGTGGAAGGCGACACCCTTCGCCTTGCTCGCCCCGCCGGGGACCAGGTGATACGCGTGGACGGTTCCCTCGACCGCCTCCATCCGGCGCCCGATCGCGCCGTTGTCGAGAAACCGAAGGTCTGAGTGTCCGGCGTCGCGGATCAGCTCGTTGGCCACGGCGACGTCGACCCTGCCGCGCATCAGCAGCGACAGCTCGCGCCCCGTGTGCCACGGCGAGTGCCATTCGAGCCGACCCTCGAAATGGTCGAACAGCATCTGCGGGACGCCGGCGGCGATCAGCCGCTCGGCCGGGACGCCGTCGTCGTTCGGGACCCAGTCGCCGGTCAGGTAGGTGCGCTCCTCGTCGATCGTCACCCCGCAGCCGGCCTCGTAGATGTAGGAGGTCTGGCCGAGCAGCCGCGCGTCGGAGCGCACGGTCGACTCGCGGCGCCCGGACATGATCACGACCTCGACCCCGGCCCGATGACACGCCTCCAGCGCGCGCGCCGGCGCGATCGAGAAGTTCTCCTGGGAGTCGCGAAACAAAGCTCCGCGCGGTCCGAGGAGCGTGCCGTCGAGGTCGGTGTAGACGCAGCTCAGTGCCATCGGGGCGACTAACTTAGACGCACGTGAGCAGTTGGCGAATTTCCGACCGGACGCTCGAGTTCGGCCCGCCGTTGGCCGCCGGGATCGTCAACGTCACCGACGACTCGTTCTACGCCGGCGCGCGCAGCGGCACCCCCGAGCGGGCGCTGGCCGACGGGCTCGCCCTGGTCGAGGCCGGCTTCGACCTGATCGACGTCGGCGCCGTCGCCGCGCGCAGCGGGCCGCCGGTCGACCCCGCCGCGGAGGCTCAGCGCCTGGTCCCCGCGGTCGAGCGGCTGGCCGCCGAGTCCGGCGTCCCGGTGCTCGCCGACACCTTCTCGCCCGCGGTCGCGGCGCGGGCGATCGACGCCGGGGCGGCGGCGATCAACGACATCGGCGGCGGCGACCCCGAGATGCTCGAGCTGATCGCCGAGCGCGGCTGTGGCTACGTGCTCATGCACATCGAGGGCCCGCCGCGGGTCGACCGCCCGGCGCCCGGCTACGCCGACGTCGTCGAGCACCTGCTCGAGTGGTTCGCGGGCCGAATCGAACGCGCGACGCGCGCTCGGCGTCGAGCCGGAGCAGATCGCGCTCGACCCCGGGCTCGACTTCGACCTGACCACCGACGACGACCTGCAGATCCTCCGTCGCCTCGGCGAGCTGCGCGAGCTCGGCCGGCCGCTGTTCGTCGCCCTCTCGCGCAAGGACTTCCTCGGCGCGATCGCCGCCGGCTCGTGGGATCGGCGCCTCGATGCGACCGAGCGAGGCCCGGCGACCCTGGCGGCGACGGCGCTCGCGGTCGCCGCCGGGGCGGAGATGATCCGCATCCACGACGTCGAGGCGCTCGACGCGGTCCGCGTCGCGTCAGCGATCGCGGAAACCCGATGACCGAGCTGCTCGACGCGCCGCCGCTCGCCTGGGAACGCCTGGTCGAGGCGGGCGAGACCGACGAGCGCCTGGTCGCGACGGCCGACGAGCCGGCCCGCTCGGCGGCGATGGTCGAGACCCCGGCCGGACTCGCGCCCGAGCTGGTCTCGGCCCTCCTACGCGCCGGGATCACCGGCCTCTACTCACACCAGGTCGAGGCCTACGAGGCCGCCCGGGAGTCCGACGTGATCGTCACCAGCGGCACCGCCTCGGGCAAGTCGCTGTCGTTCAACCTGCCGGTCCTCGACGCGCTCTGCGCCGACCCGAAGTCCCGCGCCCTCTACATCTACCCGACCAAGGCGCTGGCCCAGGACCAGGCGCGCAAGCTGTTCGAGCTCGGCCTCCCCGAGCTGAGCGCGGCGATCTACGACGGCGACACGCCGCGCGACGACCGACCCGGGATTCGCAGGCGGTCGAACCTGGTGCTGACCAACCCCGACATGCTCAACATGGGGGTGCTCTCGCATCACAAGGGCTGGGGCGACTTCCTCACCAACCTGCGCTTCGTCGTCGTCGACGAGGCCCACACCTACCGAGGCGTGTTCGGGTCCCACGTCGCCAACGTCCTGCGCCGCCTGCGCCGGGTCGCCCGGGCTTACGACTCCGACCTCAGGTTCATCTGCGCGTCGGCGACGATCGCCAACCCGCTCGAGCTTGCGGAAGCGCTGACCGGCAGCGACTTCCGCCTGATCGACTCGGACGGGGCGCCGATGCCGCGACGGCGGATCGCGATCTGGAACCCGCCGGTGATCGACTCGAAGACGATGACCCGCCGCTCGGTGCTCTCCGAGGCGGCAGAGCTGCTCGCCGACCTGGTGATCAACGGCTCGCGCACGATCTGCTTCTTGCGCAGCCGCCGCGGGATCGAGCTGATCCAGAGGTTCACCAGGATGCGGCTGACCGAGCTCGGCGAGCCCGGCCTGGCATCGCGGATCGCTCCCTACCGGGCCGGTTACACGCCCCAGCAACGGCGCGAGATCGAGGCGAAGCTGGCCGGCGGCGAGTTGCTGGCCGTCGTCGCCACCGACGCGCTCGAGCTCGGGATCGACATCGGCGAGCTCGACGCGGCAATCTGCGCCACCTTCCCGGGCTCGGTCGCCAGCCTGCGCCAGATGTGGGGCCGGGCGGGGAGGCGCCGCGAGGGGATCGCCGTCTACGTCGCGGGCGCCGACGCGCTCGACCAGTTCTTCTGCCGCCACCCGGACGAGTTCCTGGCCCGGCCGGTCGAGGCGGCGATCCTCGATCACACCAACGAGCGGATCCAGACCGCCCACCTGCTCGCGGCCGCCTACGAGGCTCCGCTCGGCGGGACCTCCGAGCAGCCGGGCGGGCTCGACGACGAGCTGTTCGGCGAGCGCTGGCGCGAGCGCGCGGACGCGCTGGTCGGGGACGGCCGGCTGCGCCGCGGGCGCGACGGCCGCTACCTGCCGCGCGGACCCGGCTTTCCCGCCGGCGAGATCTCGCTGCGCTCGGCGTCGCCGGACTCGGTCGCCGTGGTCGAGCGGGCGTCGGGGGAGGTGATCGGCCAGGTCGAGGCCGAGCGCGCGTTCACGACCGTGCACCCGGGGGCCGTGTATCTGCACCTGGGGCGCTCCTACGAGGTCGCCGAGCTGGACGTCGACGGCAGGCGGGCGATCGTCGACGCCTTCGACGGCGACTGGTACACCCAGCCGAAGAAGGAGACGATGGTGTTCGTCGAGGCGACCGCCGCGCAACGCCGGATCGGGCCGGCCGGCGCCGCCGGGGTGGAGTTGCAGTTCGGCGAGGTCTCGGTCACCGAGCAGGTGATCGCCTACCAGCGAAAGAGCCTCGCCGACCACTCGGTGATCGACCTGGCGCCGCTCGACCTGCCGGAGCAGAACTTCCCCACTCAGGCGCTCTGGTACGTGCTGCCCGACTCGCTCGGTGGGCCAGGGGCGTTCGAGGACGGCGCCCAGCTCGGCGCCCTGCACGCGAGCGAGCACTCGCAGATCGCGGTCCTGCCGCTGCTGGCGATGTGCGACCGCTGGGACATCGGCGGCCTGTCGACCAACATCCACTTCCAGACCGGGCTGCCGACGATCTTCATCTACGACGGCCACCCCGGCGGGGTCGGGATCGCCAGGCGCGGCTACGACGAGTTCGAGCGGCTGGTCGGCGACGCGGCGCGGCTGGTCGCCGAGTGCCCGTGCGAGGTCGGCTGTCCATCGTGCGTGCAGAGCCCCAAGTGCGGCAACCTGAACGAGCCCCTGCACAAGGCCGGCGCCCTGCAGCTGATGGACGCGATCATCAATTTGATCGGGGCCGAGCGGCGATGAGCTTCGAGTGGTGGGCGACCAAGGACGGCCGGGTGCGCATCTCGCGCGGCGGCCGGGTTGTGACGACCCTCGCCGGCGAGCGAGCGCAAGCGTTCCTGGGCCGGGTCGAGGCGGCCGACGACGAGGCCGCGCAGCAGCTGATGGCGAGGGTGACGGGCAATTACAAGCGCGGTAACGAGCGCTAGCCTTACCCGCCGCGGCGAGGTAGCTCAGTTGGTAGAGCACACGACTGAAAATCGTGGTGTCGCCGGTTCGATTCCGGCCCTCGCCATACCCCGACGGCCCTGTTGAGACCGCAGGCTTGCACCGCGATCTGGCCGAAGTGTGAGCCAAGTCCGCCCGATGGTGCGGTGGTGGTGCTATGACCTGCTCCCGCGCCGCCCGGCGCGCCTTCGGGTAGTGATAACCATGACGCTTGACCAGATGACCGCGAACCGAACCTCGAGTCAGGAACTCGAACGCCTCTCCGAGACCTATGAAGCGTTCGCGGAGGGGCGCCTCGAACGCATCCCCGAACTCTTCGACCCCGAGGGCTTCTATCGCACGAGCGGCGTGTTCCCCGGAATGCGCGAGCGCTATGTCGGCCACGAGGAGATCGCCACCTTCTGGCACGCGGCGACCGAGCCGTGGGAGCGCCTGGAGATCGAGACCGGCCGGACCGTCGCCCGCAACGACTGCGTGGCCGCGGAGGTGTGGCTGGACGGACGCGGGCTCGGAAGTGGCATCGACGTGAGGGTCGAGGCCGGGCACGTCGTACGGTTCCGCGAGCTCATGATCGTCGAATTCCTGGCCTTTGCGACCTGGGAGATGGCGCTGGCGGAATGGGAGGCGAGCGGTAACTGACCGTGGTCTCGCCGGTTCGATTCCGGCCCTAGCCAACGCCGCCGCCGTTGACCTGTACTGGCTTCCGCTCGGCGCCGGCGGGCACTCGGTGCGGCTCAACGGACGGCTCTATGAGGCAATCAAGTCGCGGATCGAGCGGCGCGAGGCCTGCGACCTGTACCACGCCGCGCTTCAGGTCCGGGTGCCGGAAGGGACCTTCGTGGTCGAGCAGGCGCCCGTGCCGCGGGTGGTCGGGCCCGACCGCGGGGTCGTCGCGACCGGGGCTGTCGGCAGCCGATGGGCGAGCCGGCTGCGGGTCTTCCGCTACGAGATCCGCGTCTGGCACGGCGGCGAGATCCCGGACATCGCTGAGGCGGTCGACAGTCCGCGGCGGTTGAGCGAGGACGAGGCCTGTGCGCGGCGGGTGCTTGAGTTGGTGCCGCAGGTGCCGACCCCGGTCTGGGGGCGCGACGAGATGCGGACCGGCGAGATGTGGAACTCGAACGCGGTGATCGCATGGGTGCTGGCGCGCGCCGGGCTCGCCGATTCGATCGACCCGCCGACCGGCGGCCGCGCCCCCGGGTGGCACGCCGGGCTCGCGATGGCTCGGCGACACGCGGCCTGACGCCGAAAGCAAGGCAGGACCGAAGCCGCCAGCGTCGAAACGCTCCGCCAGCGGACCTACCTAAGGAGAGAGAACCATGGAAGCACGCGGTGCGGCGCGCAAGGGCGACTCCGGTTGGGCGACGTTCGCCGGCGTGATCATGTTCATCGTCGGCTCGCTGAACGCCCTCTGGGGGCTCGGCGGGATCCTCAACGACAACATCGTCGTCGTCGGCGGCCAGGGTGCGATCATCGCCGACATCACGACCTGGGGCTGGATCCATCTGCTCCTCGGTTCGCTGATCGCCCTGACCGGGATCGGCCTGATCACCGGGAACTCCGCGGCTCGCGTGTTCGGCATCCTCCTGCTCGCGGTCAACGCGATCGCTCAGATCGTCTGGTTCCCCGCGGCGCCGCTGTGGGCGTTCCTGATGATCGTCCTCGACGTAACGATCATCTACCAGCTGACCGCCCGCTGGAGTTCCCAGGCGCGCTGGGATTGACCCCGCGGCGCGCGTAAACGCGCTCAGCCCGCGGCCGGGAAGCCGCTGGGCGTGTGGCGAAACGAGCCCAGCATCCGCCCGGCGAGCACCGCCGAGATGCCAAACAGCGCCGCCAGCACGACCAGGTCGAGGGTGCCGTCGCTGCGGACCAGCGCCACGGCGGCGATCAGCGCCGCCAGCGCGGCGAGCACGACGCAGACGCCACGATGGAAGCGGCCCGCCTCCGAGTGTGGCCACGGGTCGAGCGGGCTGACGACCTCGCGCCCGCGGTCGGAGTCGGTGCAGCCGTCCTTGGCAGGGCATTGGTTGCAGATATGGGCGCGCGCCCGATAGCGGACCAGGCGTTGGTCTTGGTCGGTCTCGTGGCGGCGAAGCAGCTCGCCCTCGGGGCACTCCCAGACGTCGAGGTCGGGCCGGTAGGCGAAGCCGGCGGTCCGGTAGCGGTCGCTGCGCCGGTGCGAGTGACGGGCGAGCGCGTCGAGGCCCCACGCGATCGCCAGCAGCAGGACCGCGTAGCCGGCGGCCAGAACAGCCTCGCTACTCATCGGTTTGGGTCGTCGGCGCGCATCTGGGTCATCGCCGCGGCCGGCTCGCCCGCCGGCAGGGTGATCTCGGTGAACAGAATGTCCTCGGGCTCGTCGGTGGTCGTGCGCTTGACCCGGTAACGGACCCCGAGGAAGCAGATGTAGACCAGCGGCATCACGCCGCCGACGATGAACAGGACGTCGCCGGGGAAGCGGATCCACTCCAGCACCCTGTTGGTGTCGTTGGTGAGGAAGTCGAGCGTGCGGGCGCTGAAGTAACCGTCGGCGACTGACTTGTAGAGCTGGATCAGCCCGAGCGGGAACAGGGTCGCAAAGCTCATCCAGGCGAGGCCGATGTTCAGCGACCAAAAGCTGCACTTGGCCGCCCGGTCGGGCCACTTGTCGTCGGGGATCAGGTAGCGCAGGCAGAACAGCGCCAAGCCGACGGCGAGCATCCCGTAGACGCCCATCATCGCCGCGTGGCCGTGGTTGGCGGTCAGCGCGGTCCCGATCTCGTAGTAAGAGACCACCGGGAGGTTGATCAGGAAGCCGAAGATGCCGGCGCCAAGGAAGTTCCAGAAGCCGACCGCGACCAGGAACATCACCGCCCACCGGTGCGGGAAGGGGGTCGCCGACTTCGACTCCTGGCGGGCGCCGAGCTGCAGGAAGCTCCACGCCTCGACGGTCAGGAAGGTCAGCGGGATCACCTCGGCGGCCGAGAACACCGCCCCCAGCGCCATGTGCTCGGCCGGCTCGCCGGAGAAGTAGAGGTGGTGCATGGTCCCGATCACGCCGCCGACCGAGTACAGGAGGATGTCGAGGAAGACCACGGTCAGCGCGACCCGCTCGCGGACGACACCGAGCAGGACGAAGATGTAGGCGACCATCACCGTGGTGAACAGTTCGAGGAAGTCCTCGACCCACAGGTGGACGACCCAGAAGCGCCAGAAGTCGGTCACCGTAAAGCTCTCCTGCGACCGCGCCAGCAGGCCGACCGCATAGAAGGCGGGGATCGCGAGGGCAGCGAAGAAGAAGATCCACGGCAGATTGCCCTTACGCTCGCGCGCCAATCGGGAGCGAACGCCGCGGAAGATGATCAACGCCCAGAAGAAGAGCCCGATCACCAGCAGCACCTGCCAGAACCGGCCGAGGTCCAGGTACTCGAAGCCCTGGGTGCCGAACACCGATCCGTTGTTGCCCCACCAGCCGTGGACGGAGCCGAACTCGCCGATCAGGCTGCCGAAGACGACCACCGCGACCGCGCCCAACAGGGCGTAGGCGAGGTAGTGCTGGCCGCGCGGCTCGCGGCCGGCGATCATCGGCGCCAGGAAGATCCCGGCGGCCAGAAACGAGGCGGAGACGAAGAACAGCGCCAGCTGGACGTGAAAGGTGCGGCTGAGGTTGAACGGCAGCAGCTGGGCGAGGTCGATGCCGAAGAAGTCGCCGAGATCAGCTCGGTAGTGCTGCGAGGCGGCGCCGACCAGCGTCTGGAGCAAGAACAGCAGCGCCATCACGAAGAAGAACCAGGCGGTCGCGCGCTGGGCGGGGGTGAGGGCGACGTCGCCGGGCCGACGGAAGCTGAGCGCGGCCTGCTCGCGGCCCTGCCAGCCGAGGAAGTTCCAGCGCCCGAAGGCCGCGAACAACAGGCCGATCCCGCCCAGCAGCGCGATCAGCGAGACCACGCTCCACAGGACCACGTGGCCGGTCGGGCCGTTGTCGACCAGTTCCTCGGGGGGCCAGTTGTTGGTGTAGGAGTAGTCGTGGCCCGGGCGTCGCGCCGCCGCCGCCCATGCCGACCAGGAGAAGAACGAGGTCAGCTGGCGCGCCTGGTCAGGGTCGTCGATCGCCTCCGGATGCAGCCCGAACTCGGTCGTCGGGTCGCTGAAGAACTTCGTGTACACGCCCTGCAGGTCTCGGTAGGCCTGCGCCTGGGCTTCGGTGTAGGTGATCGTGTCCGTGTCGGCGTCGTAGCGGTTCGCCTGGAAGTCGGCGATCGTCCGGTCGCGGGCGCTGGCGGAACCCTGGCCGCCGTAGGAGTCCTCGACCGACTGCGCGGCCCGGTGCAAGTAGTCGGCCGTGTAGTCGGGCCCCAGGTAAGCGCCGTGGCCGAAGATCGAGCCGTACTCCATCAGCCCGTTATCGAGGAAGACTTGCTGGCCGTCGCGGATGTCGTCGCCGGTGAACAGGGTCTGGCCGGCGGGGTCGACGACGCGCGCCGGAATCGGCGGGTCCGCCTGGTAGGTGCGGAAGGCCAGCAGCCCGAGGACGAAGAAGCCGAAGACGAAGACGAAGACCGCCGCCTGTACCCAGCGCCTGGAGATCAGAAGCTCGCGCTTGTCACCCGAACTCGACACTCGCGCCAAGCTAATCACCGAGCAACCCGGAGCGCAAATCCGTCGCGATCCGGCGGCGGTGGTGCATGATGCGGCGATGAGCGAGGCCGACGCCTGGCAGGTGGTTCTGTACCTGCACCTGCTGGCGATGGCGTTCTTCGTCGGCGGGCAGCTCTTCCTGGCCGTCGTCGTCGTCCCGCAATCGGTCCGCGACCCCGGCTCGATCGAGATCGGGCCGATCGCGCGCCGCTTCGGGATCGGCTCGCTGTTCGCGCTGGCGATCCTGGTGGCGACGGGCGCCGCGCTCGCCTCGCACTACCACCTGTGGGGCTCGCCGACGCTGCAGGCCAAGCTCGGGCTGCTCGGGGTTCTGGTCTTGCTTGCGGTCGCCCACCTGCGCTGGCCGCGGGCGCACCTGCTGCAGGCGGCGATCCTGCTGCTGACCCTGGCGATCGCCTATCTGGGGGTAAGCCTGGCGCTCGGAGGCTGAGCCGCAGCGCCCGCGGGTAGAACTCCCGACGACGATGATCAGCGGCCCCACCGACCTCACCGTGCGCGCCTGGTGGCACGCCCTGCGCGACGCCGCCAAGGCGTTCGCGGCCAAGAGCCTGACCGACAACGCCGCCGCGCTCACCTATTACTCGGTGCTCTCGATCTTCCCGGGGCTGATCGTCTTGGTCTCGCTGCTCGGCGTGGTCGGCTCCGAGGAGTCGATCGACGGGCTGCTGCGGATCGCCGAGGAGCTCGGCTCCTCATCGGCCGTCGAGACGCTGCGGGGGCCGATCGAGAACATCGTCCGCCACAACAACGAGGCCGGGTTGGCGCTGGTGATCGGCGTCCTGGTCGCGCTGTGGTCGGCGTCGGGCTACATCGGCGCCTTCATGCGGGCGGCCAACGAGGTCTACGAGGTCGACGAGGACCGCTCGTTTTGGAAGCTGCGCCCCCTGCAGCTACTGATCACCCTGGTGATGACGATCGCGGTCGCCGTGATCCTGATCCTGCTCGTCGCCACCGGGCCGCTGGCGCGGGCGATCGGCCACGAGCTCGGGATCGGCGAGGCCGGCCTGACCGTGTTCGAGATCGTCAAATGGCCGTTGCTGTTCTGCGCGGTGGTGATCGTGATCGCGCTCCTGTACCGCTTCTCGCCCGACGCCTCGCACCAGGGGCTGCGCTGGATCCTCCCGGGGAGCCTGGTCGCGACCGTGCTCTGGCTCGTGCTCTCGGCCGGCTTCAGCTTCTACGTCGCCAACTTCGGCTCCTACGCGGGTACATACGGCAGCCTCGCCAGCGGCATCGTCCTGCTCCTGTGGCTGTGGCTGACCAACATCGCGGTCGTCTTCGGCGCCCAGTTCGCCGCCGAGCTGGAGCGGACCGCGACGGCGGTTCAGCAGCAGGCCCCGCCGGGACAGCCGGTGCCGCTCGACCCGACCTGACGGGCCGCGTCAGAGCGGTCCCGCCCGCGGCGACTGTTCCAATATGAGCCGCTCGCAGAGAACCGCGCCGTCCGGCCCCCTCTCTAGTTTGAGATCGATGAGCAGCCAGGGTCGGATCGAGCCCCTCGAGGCGCCTCTCGAAGCCCCGCCGGTGGCGGTCCCGCTGCTGCGGACCTTCATCCGCGACCTCGTCGAGGGAGACGCGGTGGCCGCCGCGTTCGCCGTCCGCGAGCGCGAGCGCCGCAGCCGCCGCAACGGCGAGGATTTCCTGCGGCTCGTACTCGCCGATCGCACCGGCACGGTCGAGGCGGTCGCCTGGGACGAGGTCGACGAATGCTTCGGACAGGCGGCGCCGGGTGCGGTCGTCTTCGTCGAGGGGAAGTTTTCGGTCCACCCCCAGTACGGGGCGAAGATCACCCTGCGCTCGGTCCGGGAGGCCCGGGCGGACGAGTACGAGCACGAGGACCTCGCCGAGGGGCCTCCCGTCGCGCCCGAAGCGCTCGAGGTGGCGCTGCGCGAGCTGCTCGAGACGATCCAGAACCCGCAGCTGCGCCGGCTGCTGGACCGCTTCTTCGCCCCCGAGTCGGAGATCTGGAAGCGCTTCCGCGTTGCGCCGGCGGCGAAGTACTACCACCAGGCCTACCCCCACGGACTGCTCGACCACACGGTCTCGGTCGCGCAGGCGGTCAGCGCCGCCGCATCGGCCTTCCCGGGCATCGACCGCGACGTCGCGATCACCGGCGCCCTGCTTCACGACCTCGGCAAGACCCAGGCCTACAACGACGACCCGTTGGCGATCGACCTCACCGACGCCGGCCGGCTGCTGGGCGAGATCCCGCTCGGCTACTACCTGGTGCGGCGCTCGATCGAGTCGATCGAGGGCTTCGACCCGGAGCTCGCCCAGGCGGTCCTGCACATCATCCTCTCCCACCACGGCAAGCTCGAGAACGGCTCGCCGGTCGTGCCGGCGACCCGCGAGGCGACCCTGGTCCACGCGATGGACAACCTCGGCGGCACCCTCGGCAGCTTCGACCGGATCGAGCGCGAGCTGCCCGACGGCCAAACCTGGTCACGCTTCGACCGCGGGATCGACTCCGCCGCGTACTTCAGAAGCCGCGCGGCGTAGCGCTCACCGCCCGCAGCACGGTGACGTCCGCCCCGGGCGCGACGTCGGCGCGCGAGTTGCTCCAGGGGGTCGGCAAGTATCTCGCCCTCGCCGCACCTGAGCGCGAGGACGAACTCATCGAGGCGATCAACTCCCGGGCCGAGGAGCTCGCCGCGCAAGACGCGGACCTACCCGTCGAAGCCCCTCGAAGGGGATGCTCGCGATTTCGGCTACGGTGCGGCGCAGCGTAGACGGCGCCGCAGTGGGCTCCAGGTCAGCCGAAGCGATCGATGCAGCGCTCGATCTGGTTCTGATTGACGTCGGTGCCGTTGATCGCGTTCTCGATGCACTGCTGCAGGCGGCTGGAGTCGCCCGAGCTGTCGATCGCGTCGTTGATCTGCGACTGGAGGTTGTCGGAGAGCCCACCGAGATTGTCGAACGGGTCGGTGATGCTGTCGAAGGCGTTGTTGGTCGTGTCGAGCGTCGGCTTGACGATGAACAGGTAGACCGCTCCGAGGATCACCACCGTGGTGACGATCTTGATGATCGGGTTGATGACTGTGCCGGCGCCGAGCATGAGTCGCGAATCTAGCCGAAGAGGAGGTCGTCACCGTGGTGATGATCTTGATTGGCTGCCCGCAATTGGCCCAGTTTGCGGAGCGGAGAGAAACGGGCCGCATGGCGCTGAATATCCTCGGAGCACAGTCATGGCGAAGGACACCGAGAAGCTGATCCGCCAGCTCTCGCTGATCTCGTTCCTGATGGCCAACCGCCGGCCGGTGTCGGCGTTGGAGATCAAGCGCGAGGTCGAGGGCTACAGCTCGATGAACGAGGACGCGTTCGCGCGCCGCTTTTACGCCGACCGCGCCGAGCTCGAGAGCCTCGGGATCTCGCTGCAGGTCGAGAAGCCCTCGGAGGGCTTCTTCGAGGCCGAGCTCTACGCGCTGCCGCCGGAGAACTACTACCTGCCGGCGATCGCCTTCTCGGATTCCGAGCTCGCGGCGCTGCGCACCGCGCTCGGCCTGCTCGACGGCGAGTTCGCCTACGCCGAGCCGCTGCGCTTGGCGCTGCAGCAGGTCTCGTGGGGGCGGCCGAGCCCGCTGACCGAGGAGGACGAGGCGCCGATCGACGTCAAGCTCTCGGCCGCCGGTGCCGGGCGCGAGCTCTCGCAGCGGCTGGCGAAGATCGAGACCGCGATCTCGCGCCGTAAGACGATCGAGTTCTCCTACTACTCGCTGCAGCGCGACGACCTCTCGGACCGCAAGGTCAACCCCTACCACCTGGTGTTCCGCGACGGGCCAGTTCTATTTGATCGGCTACTCGCACGAGCGCGACCAGGTCCGCGTCTTCCGCCTCTCGCGGATCCGCGGCAAGGTCTCCTACGCGACCAAGGCCGAGCACGACTTCAGCTCCCCCGAGGACTTCGACCGCCGCGACTACGCGACCCGCGCCGACTGGCAGATGGGCGAGACCAAGGGGACCGCCAAGGTCTTCCTGCGCGAGCGGATCGCCTGGTTGGTCGAGCGCGACTTCGCCCGCCATGGGACGCTCCGCAAGCCCGAGCGCGGTGACGGCGCCCGCGGCCGCGGGATGGTGTTCGAGACCGACTACTCATCCGAGCGCCAGCTGATCTCGTGGGTGCTCTCGTGGCGCGAGAACGCCCGCCTGCTCGACCCGCCCGAGCTCGCCGCCGAGGCCGACCAGCGCCTCGCCCTGCTGCGCGACCGCCACCGCGAGGAGTTCGACGTCGCGAAGACGGTCTCCAGGCCGGTCGTCGAGGGCGGCAACGGGCGTCGCAACGGCGGTTCGCGAGCTACCGGCCGCTCCGAGTCGGTGATCCGCCCGGAGCGCCTCGCCCGCCTGGTGACGCTCGCCGGCCTGCTGATCGGGGCCGCTCGAGAGGACGAGAATCTGCCCACCAAGCAGGTTCTCGACGAGCTCAACATCTCGCTCGACGAGCTGCGCGAGGACCTCGACGTGCTCAACGTCGTCAACTTCGGCGGCGGTACCTACGTCCTCTACGCCGAGCTTGCCGGCGACTCGATCGAGGTCGACCCCGACACCTACGGCGACAACTTCGCTCGCCCGGCGCGACTGCTGCCGCTGGAGGCGAAGGCGCTGGTCGCAGCGATCGACCTGTTCGGCGATCACCTGCCCCAGTCCGGGCTGCAGACGGCGCGGGGCAAGATCATCAAGGCGCTCGGCCACGACCCCTCCGAGGAGGGCCTCGAGATCGCTCCCGGGCGCGATGACTCATCCGTCGTGCGGACGGTCAACGACGCGATCCAGGCCCACCGGGTGCTGGAGCTGCGCTACTACAAGGAGAACGAGGACGACTTCACCAAGCGCGAGGTCGAGCCCTACCAGCTGGTCAAGGGCCCCGAGGGCTGGTACCTGGGCTGCTTCGACCTCGGTCGCGGCGCGACCCGCCACTTCCGCCTCGACCGGATGAAGGAGGCGCAGATGACCGAGCGCGAGTTCGAGCCCCGCGAGGGAGTCGAGGAGGCGCTCGCCGAGCAGGAATGGCTGGTCCACGGCGAGGTCACCTCCGCCGGCATCGCCCGCGTCTGGGTCGCGCCAGACCGCGCCCGCTGGCTGCGCGAGCAGCGCACGGTGGTCGAGGAGCTCTCCGACGGCGCCGTCGTGGTCGAGCTCCCCTACGGCTCCGGAGACTGGCTCGCGCGCGAGGTCCTCAAGGGCGTCGGCGACCTGGTCGTGCTCGAGCCGCCCGAGGCCCGCGAGGCCGTGCTCAAGGCCGTCGGCTAGCGCCGTGCTCGACCTCGAGCGCATCGTCGCCCCGAACCCGGGGCCGATGACGCTCGAGGGCACGAACACCTACGTCGTCGGGCGCGACCCGGCCTGGGTGATCGATCCGGGCCCCGACGACGCCGGCCACCTGCAGCGGGTGCGAGCCGAGGGCGACGCCCGCGGCGGGATCGCCGGTTATCTGCTCACCCACGGCCACGCCGACCACAGCGAGGGGATCGAGTCGCTCGGCGTCCCCCCGGCGACCGATGCCCCGTTCGAGGCGATTCCGACGCCCGGCCACGCCGCCGACCACATCAGCTACGTCGCCGAGAGGGTCTGCTTCTGCGGCGACCTGATCCTCGGCCACGGCTCGGCGATCGTGCCGCCAGCCGAGCACGGCGGCTCGTTGATCGAGTACATGTCGTCGCTGCAGCTGATCGACGACCTCGAGCTCGACCTGCTGGCGCCGGGCCACGGGCCGCTGATCTCAGACCCGGCGGCGAAGATCGCCGAGTACGTCGAGCACCGGCTGATGCGCGACCACGCACTGGTCGCGGCGCTCGAGGCCGGCGAGCGCTCCCGCGCGCGGCTGCTCGACGCCGGGTGGTCGGACGTCCCCGAGCCGATGCGCCCGGCCGCCGCGATGGCGATGCAGGCGCACCTGGAGAAGCTCGACGCCGAGGGCCGGCTGGACTCCGGCGAGCTGATTGACTGACGCCGGTGCCGAGCCGCCGCGACCAGATCAAGCTCACCGAGGCCGAGCAGGCGGAGCTGCTCGACGCCGAGCGGATCGTGATCGTCAGCTCGATCGGCCCGCGCGGCTGGCCGCACTCGATGCCGATGTGGTTCTGTGTCCGCGAGGGCGAGATCTGGATCTGGACCTTCGCCAAGTCACAGAAGGTGAAGAACCTCGAGCGCGACCCGCGGGCGACGCTGCTGGTCGAGGCGGGGACCGAGTACACGGAGCTGCGCGGGATCCAGATCGAGGCCGAGGCCGAGCTGATCCGCGACACCCCCAAGGTCGCCGAGTTCGGCGCCCAGCTCGCCGTCCGCTACACCGAGGGCATCGACAAGGTCGAGGGCGATGCCGCCGCCGCGCTCGAGTCCCAGGCCGCGAAGCGGGTCGCGATCCGCTTCCAGCCGATCCGCACCGCGACCTGGGACCACCGCAAGCTCGGCGGCACCTACTAGCGCTCCGAGGCGGGGCGGTTTTCTCCCGGATAGCGGGCAAAAGCCGCCCCACGGCGAGCGCGCGTCACCTAGCCGGCGAAGCCGCTGATCGCATCCCCGATCAGCTTTGCTCCGATCACCAGGCAGAGCACGGTCATGATCACGGCGTTGTTCTGCCTCATCCAGTCCTGGGTCGAGTCGAGCGCCGGCCGCGAGCGCTCACCGAGCCTGAGGTAGAGGGCGACCGGGATCCCGATCCCGAGCGTCGTGATCAGGGTGAAGATCGCGAGCGCCGCGGCCTGCGCACCGGCCGAGGCGCCGGTCTGGGCGATCGCCGCGGCGGCGCCGATCACGAGCACCAGGTTCTTCGGATTGGCCGCGGAGAGCGCCACGCCCAGGCCCGCCGCGCGCCCCGGCGTGAAGTGGTCGACCGACTGCATCCACGTCGGCATCTTCGCCTGCTCGCCGCGCCGGGGCCGCTGTCGCCACTGCTTGACCGCGAGCACCAGCAGAGCCCCGCCGAGCACCAGCTTCAGCGCGTCGACCCAGTCGGCCGGTTGGCCCTGATCCTCGGCACCAGCTCCGCCCGAGGCCAGGAGGACGATCGTGCCGACCGCCGTCACACCGACGACCCAACCACCGACCAGGGCGGGTCCGTTCGAGCGAGCCCGGGGTGTCCCGAGCATCAGGATCACGCCGATGATCGGAATCGGGCTGATCGCCGCGGCGACGGCGAACGCAAGGATCTGGCCGGTTGCGTCCGCCACCGCTGCAGCCTATGTCAGTGCTTGCTCGGCGAGCCCCCGCTCAGCTTGGTGTAGGCCTTGTAGGACTTCTTCGCCTTGCCGCTCGTGGTCAGCAGGCCGGAGCTCGCGCACCAGGAGCAGATGCTCGTCTTCGAGTCCATCCAGCTGAACCAGTCGACCGCCTCGACGTTGAGCTTGTTGCGCTGCTTGAGGAAGTACTGGTAGATCTGCTTCAGCAACTTCGCCTGGCCGGACTCGCCCAGGTTGAGAGCGTTCCCGCCACCGGCCGAGCCGGCGCCGATCTCGGTCACGTACATCGACGCGCCGCTGTCGTGCGCCTTCTTCATCACCTGGCGATAGAGGTCGATCTGGCTCGTCACCTTGCCGATCGAGGCCCCGTAAGGATGCGGGGCGACGCCGTCGAAGTCGTCCTTGACGCCCTTGACGTCGTAGAGCTGCTCCAGGTACTCGGACCCCGGGATCGCCTTGTGCGAACCGGCCAGCTCGGCCATCCCGCCCAGGACCACCTGGGCCTGCGGGTCACGGGCGCTGATCGCCTCGTGAGCGGCGGCCAGCACCTTCGCGTAGCCCTTTGCGCTCGGCTTCGGCAGGTAGAACGTCTTCGAGTTCATCTCGTTGAGGATCTGCCAGACCTCGATCGGGTCCTTGGGGACGTCGGAGTTCTCGGTCCAGAAGTCACCGTTGGGCCCGTAGCGATCGACGAGCTTGCCGACGAAGGTCTGGAACTCCGCCAGCGCGGCCTTCGACTTCGGCGCGTAGGCGCCGCACTTGGCCGTCGAGCCGTTGCAGTGGTCGATCCCCTTGGAGACCCACTCCGGCGTCCCGTAGACGAATGGCTGCACCTCGATCCCGTTGGTGGCCGCCTCGAGCACGATCGGGTCGAACGAGCCCCAGCTCTCGTCATCGGCGGCCGCCGTCGGATCGATCGCCGACCAGCTGATGATCGGCCGCAGGGTCCCGACCTTGCCGTTGCCCATGCGCTTGTAGTCGTCGCTGGTCAGATTGGTCTGCGGAACGACGCCGAAGAACGACGCCGGGGCCGAGGCCGCGCTGGCGCTCTGGCTCTCGCTTCCGCAGGCCGCCAGCGCCAGCGTCATTGTCGCCAGCACCGCAGCCGTGTACGTCCTGCCCCCGCGCTTTCCCATCCCGAACAAGTTCCGTGCCTCCGTCTTCTTGCTTGCTTTGGATCCTCAACACGGTTACAGCATCGAGGTCGCGGTCGTCGCATCCCCTCGTGGCGGTAGTTACGAGGGATCGCGGCCGCCGCGGGGAGCGGACGTAGTCGGTGGCGCCTAGAACGGGTTGGTGAAAACGTTGGTCAGCGTCGCCAGGACCCTGCCCTTGCGGTCCAGCGCCCTGATCCGGGTCACCGCCTGGGTGGTGGTGGCGAACCCGTCGCCGATCGTCACCCCGGTGGCGAAGAAGCGGGCGGCGAAGCCCCAGTCGGCCGGGACCGAGACCGGCCGCAGCGTCTGGCGCAAGCCACCGACGAACCGCAGCTTCAGCTTCTTCACCCGGGTGCCCGCGACGCCGTAGACGACCGCGGCCGTGCTCGGGAGGCCGAACGGCCGCTGCCCGATCGCGCTCAGCCCGCGCTTCGGCGGCGGCCCGTCGAAGGTCGCCTCGTAGCTGTCGGTGAGAATCCCCTCGCCGTTGATGAAGTCGAACAGCAGTCCGTTCGGCCGCGCCGCGTTCGCCTGCCAGTTGAAGCCGAGTTGCGGGAACGAGCCCTGGCTGAGCGGGACGAAATCGGGCGATCGAGCGTGCGCCGGCGATCCGGTAAACGCCGCCACGACCAGCGCCGCGACCGCCACCGCCCCTCGACCTGCAATCCGCATCGCGCCCCCAACGCTAGCCTCCCCGACCGATGGAGGCGCTCAAAGGCCTGATCCTCTCGGGCGGCGCGGGAACGCGCCTGCGCCCGATCACCCATACCTCTGCCAAGCAGCTGGTCCCGGTCGCCAACAAGCCGGTGCTCTTCTACGGGATCGAGGCGCTGGTCGACGCGGGGATCGACGAGATCGGGATCATCATCGCCCCGGAGACCGGCGACGAGATCCGCGAGGCCGCCGGCGACGGCTCGCAGTTCGGCGCCTCGATCACCTACATCCCGCAGGAGACGCCGGCGGGGCTCGCCCACGCGGTACTGACCGCCGAGGAGTTCATCGGCAAGTCGCCGTTCGTGATGTACCTCGGCGACAACCTGCTGCGCGACGGGATCACCGACCTGGTCGTCGCCTTCCGCGAGCACGAGCCCGAGGCGCTGATCCTGCTGACCAAGGTCCCCGATCCCTGGCACTACGGGGTCGCCGAGCTCGACGGCGACTCGGTCGTGCACCTGGTCGAAAAGCCCTCCGAACCCCCCAGCGACATGGCGCTGGTCGGCGTCTACATGTTCACCTCGGCGATCTTCGACGCCGCCCGGGCGATCGAGCCCTCGCCGCGCGGCGAGCTCGAGATCACGGACGCGATTCAGAGCCTGATCGACAACGGGTCGAAGGTCGAGAGCCACACCGTAGGCGGCTGGTGGAAGGACACCGGCCAACTCGCCGACATGCTGGAGGCCAACCGGCTCGTGCTCGAGGACATCGTCCGCCGGATCGACGGCGAGCTCGACGACGAGAGCAAGGTCGAGGGCCGGGTGGTGGTCGAGGCCGGGGCCACGCTCGAGCGCTCGGTCGTCCGCGGGCCGGCGGTGATCGCGGCCGGGGCGCGGATCGTCGACTCCTACATCGGCCCCTACACCTCGATCGACGCCGACGTCGAGGTGATCGGGACCGAGGTCGAGCACTCGATCCTGCTCGCCGGCGCCAGCGTCACCAACCTGCCGGCGCGGATCGAGGCGAGCCTGCTCGGCAAGGGCGTCAAGCTCGCCCGTGGCGAGGGGATGCCGAAGACCCTGCGGATGATCGTCGGCGACAAGTCGGAGATCACGATCCCGTGAGGGTCCTGGTTACAGGAGCGGGTGGCATGCTCGGGCGCGACGCGGTCACCGCGATCGCCGCCCGCGGCCACTCGGTCGTCGGCCTCGCCCGTCAGGAGCTCGACATCACCGACGTCACCGCGGTCGAGGACGCGATCGCCGACCTGCGCCCGGACGCGGTCGTCAACTGCGCCGCCTGGACCGACGTCGACGGCGCCGAGGCGGACGAGCGTGCGGCGATGCGGGTCAACGACACCGCCGCCGGGATCGTCGCCGCGACCGCTGCCTCCCACGGCGCCAGCGTGCTCTACGTCTCCACCGATTACGTCTTTGACGGCACCAAGGGCTCGCCGTACGTCGAATCGGACCTCACGGGAGCGATCTCGGCCTACGGGCGCTCCAAGCAGGCCGGCGAGACCTCGACCCAAACCGCGAACCCGCGCAACTACGTGGTTCGCTCCTCGTGGCTGTTCGGGACCGGCGGGCCGAACTTCGTCGAGACGATGCTGCGCGTCGGCGGCGAGCAGCCCGAGGTGATCGTCGTCTCCGACCAGGTCGCGAGCCCGACCTACACGCCGCACCTGGCCCAGGCGCTGGCGCTGCTGATCGACAGCGACGAGTACGGCATCCACCACATCGCCGCCGCCGGGCGCTGCTCGTGGTTCGAGTACGCCCAGGAGATCTTCGACCAGGCCGGGCTCGACACCAGGGTGATGGCCGGGACCACGGAGATGCTCGGCCGGCCGGCCCCGCGGCCTCCGCTCTCCCTGCTGGTCTCCGAGCGCCCCGACCCGATCGCGCTCCCCGACTGGCACCAGGGCCTGGCCGAGTACCTGGCCGCACGCGAGGCGAGGGTCGCATGAACGTCCTGGTCACCGGGGGTGCCGGCTTCATCGGCTCGGCCTACGTTCGCCGCCGGCTCGATAACCATCCCAACTTCTCCGTCCGGGTGCTCGACAAGCTCACCTACGCGGGGCGCGAGGAGAACCTCGGGGGCCTCGATGCCGCGCGGCTCGAGCTGGTGGTCGCCGACATCGCCGACGCCGAGGCCGTCAAGGCCGCCGTCGACGGGGTCGACGCGATCGTCAACTTCGCCGCCGAGACCCACGTCGACCGCTCGATCGAGGCCCCGGGGGAGTTCATCCAGACCGACGTCTTCGGGACCTACGTGCTCCTGCAGGCCGCCCGCGAGGCCGGGGTCAGGTATGTGCAGATCTCCACCGACGAGGTCTACGGCTCGATCGACGACGGCTCGTTCACGGAGAGCTCGCCGATCGATCCCTCGTCGCCGTACTCGGCCTCCAAGGCGGGCGGCGACATGATGGTCGGCGCCTACCGCAACACCTACGGGACCGAGGCGCTGATCGTCCGCGCCTCGAACAACTACGGGCCGCGCCAGTACCCGGAGAAGCTGATCCCGCTGTGCATCCTCAACGCGCTCGCCGGTCGGCCGCTGCCGGTATACGGCGACGGCATGCAGGTCCGCAACTGGCTCTGGGTCGAGGACTTCGCCTCGGCGATCGACACCGCGCTGGAGTTCGGCGAACCGGGCGAGGTCTACAACGTCGGCGGCCCCGACGAGCTGCCCAACATCGAGGTCGTCAAGCGGATCCTCGAGCTCACCGGCCGCGACGAGTCGCTGATCACCCATGTCGAGGACCGGCTCGGCCATGACCGCCGCTATTCGCTCTCCTCCGAGAAGACCGAAACGCTGGGCTGGAAGGCGGCGGTCGGCTTCGACGCGGGAATCGAGCGCACGGTCGAGTGGTACCGCGCGAACGAGTGGTGGTGGCAGCCGATCCTCTCGGGCGAGTACCGCGAGTACTACGAGCGCCGCTACGGCGCCACCTGATGGCGACCGCACTCGAGACCGAGCTCGACGGCCTGGTCCTGGTCGAGCCCCAGGTGCACGGCGACGAGCGCGGCTTCCTGCTCGAGAGCTTCAGCGCCCGCGCGTGGAAGGCGCTCGGCGTCGACGCCGAGTTCGTCCAGGACAACCACTCGCGCTCCAGCGCCGGGATTCTCCGCGGGCTGCACTTCCAGACCGACCCGGGTCAGGCGAAGCTGGTCCGCTGCGTCCGCGGGAAGATCTGGGACGTGGCCGTCGACCTGCGCCGCGGCTCGCCCACCTACGGCCGCTGGGAGGGCTACGAGCTTGACGACGTCAGCCACCGCCAGCTGTTCGTCCCGATCGGCTTCGCCCACGGCTTCTGCGTGCTCTCGGAGATCGCCGACGTCCACTACAAGGTCTCCAGCTACTACGACCCCGAGACCGAGGCGGGAATCGCCTGGAACGACCCGGAGGTCGGGGTCGAGTGGCCGGTCTCCGACCCGCAGGTCTCCGACCGCGACAGCGGCGCGCCGATGCTCGCCGAGATCGCGGACGAGCTGCCGTTCTAGGAGAACCGAAGCCCGGAGGAGCGCTCGGCGTCCGCGCGGGTACGCCAGCCTATGGCGCGCGTATGATCGGTGGTTGGCGATGAGTGCGAAAACCGACCGCGAGATCGACGTTCTGGATGCGTTCAGCGACCGCACGCGGCGCTGGTTCGAGTCGTCGTTCGAGGAGCCGACACCCGCCCAGGCGGCGGGGTGGCCGAAGATCGCCGCCGGCGCCAACACGCTGATCTGCGCCCCGACCGGTTCCGGCAAGACGCTGAGTGCCTTCCTCTGGGGAATCGACTCGCTCGCGCGCCGCCCAGAAGAGCTCGGAGCGGGGACGAAGATCGTTTATGTCTCGCCGCTCAAGGCCCTCTCCTACGACGTCGAACGCAACCTGCGCGCCCCGCTGAAGGGCATCGGCGCCGAGGTATCGGTCGGGTTGCGGACCGGCGACACGCCGCAGAAGGAGCGCCAGGCGATGAAGCGCACGCCGCCCGACATCCTGATCACCACCCCCGAGTCGCTGTATCTGATGATCACCTCGCAGGTGCGCGAGATCCTCACCGGGGTCGAGGCGGTGATCGTCGACGAGATCCACGCCGTCGCACAGTCCAAGCGCGGCTCCCACCTGGCGCTGACCCTGGAGCGGCTTTCGCACATGGTCGCCGAGGGGGGCAACCCGGATCCCCAGCGGATCGGGCTCTCGGCGACCCAGCGGCCGCTCGAGCGGATCGCCAAGTTCCTGGTCGGCCCAAAGCGCGAGTGCGAGATCGTCAACGCCGGGATCCGCAAGGACCTCGACCTGCAGATCGTCGTCCCGGTCGACGACATGTCCGAGCCCGGGGCGAGCACCGCGCCGGCCGGAGACGGCCAGGTTCTGCCCGAGCTATCGCCCGACCGCATCGACCCGGGGCCGATCGAGTCGTCGCTCGACCCGGCGTCCAACCCCCGCTCGATCTGGCCGGCGATCTACCCGGAGCTGCTGAAGCTGGTCCGCGAGCACACCTCGACGATCATCTTCGTCAACAACCGTCGCGGCGCCGAACGGCTGGCCAAGCGCCTCAACGAGCTCCACAACGAACAGCCTCACGAGGAGCTGCCGGCGACCGAGCACGACGGAACAACTCCCGCCACCTCCTCGGCTTCGCCTGCGGGGGTGCGGGGCGAGGATCAGGACGTCGCTCCCTTCGAGGAGATTGCGCGCGCCCACCACGGCTCCCTCGCCCACGAGGAGCGGGTCGTGGTCGAGGAGCTGCTCAAGTCGGGCAAGCTGCCGTGCCTGGTCGCCACCTCGTCGCTGGAGCTCGGGATCGACATGGGTGCCCTGGACCTCGTGATCCAGGTCGAGTCGCCGAAATCCGTCTCGCGGGGGCTGCAGCGCATCGGCCGCGCCGGCCACCAGCTGAACGAGGTCTCCAAGGGCCGGATCTTCCCCAAGTTCCGTGCCGACCTGCTCGAGTGCGCGGTGGTCGCCAAGCGGATGCGCGAGGGGGAGATCGAGGAGACCGTGATCCCGCGCAACCCGCTCGACGTGCTCGCCCAGCACCTGGTCTCGATGGTCGCCGACACCGAGTGGGAGGTCGACGAGGTCGAGCGGGTGGTGACCGCGACGGAGCCGTTCTCCGAGCTCTCGCGCGAGCAGTTCGAGAACGTGCTCGACATGCTCGATGGCCGTTACCCGTCGGAGAAGTTCGCCGAGCTGCGCCCACGGCTGGTCTGGGACCGCACCGCCGGCACCGTGCGCGGCCGCAAGGGCGCCCGCCAGCTCGCGGTCACCAACGCGGGCACGATCCCCGACCGCGGTCTCTACGGCGTCCACCTGCCCGACGGCCGGCGGGTCGGCGAGCTCGACGAGGAAATGGTCTACGAGGCGCGTCCCGGCCAGACCTTCCTGCTCGGCGCGACCACCTGGCGGATTCAGGACATCACCCGCGACCGGGTGATCGTCGTCCCGGCGCCCGGGGTCCCGGGCGCGGTCCCGTTCTGGCGCGGCGACGGGGTCGGCCGCCCGTCCGAGCTCGGCCGCGCGATCGGCGCGTTCGCTCGCGAGGCGGTCGGCAAGGACGCCGAGCAGCTCGCCGGCGAGTACGACCTCGAGCGGCGCGCGGCCGAGAACCTGGTCACCTATCTGCGCGAGCAACAGGCCGCGACCCGGGTCGTGCCCTCCGACGAAACCCTGGTGGTGGAGAAGTTCCGCGACGAGATCGGCGATTGGCGCCTGTGCGTGCTCTCGCCGTTCGGCGGTCGCGTCCACGCCGCCTGGGGCCTGGCGCTGTCGGCGCGGATCCGCGACCAGCTCGACCTCGAGGCGGACGCGATCTGGTCCGACGACGGGATCGTCGTCCACCTGCCCGACGCCGACGAGCCGCCGGACGCCGACCTGGTTCTGCTCGAGCCCGACGAGATCGAGGACCTGGTCGTCCGCGAGCTCGGCGGCTCGGCGCTGTTCGGTGCCCGCTTTCGCGAGAACGCCGCCCGCAGCCTGCTGATCCCTCGCGCCTACCCCGGCAAGCGCACGCCGCTGTGGCAGCAACGTCTGAAGTCGCAGTCGCTGCTCGAGGTGGCAAAGGACTTCCCCCGCTTCCCGGTGATCCTCGAGACCTATCGCGAGTGTTTGCGCGACGTTCTTGACCTGCCGGCCCTGGTCGAGCTGCTGCGCGACCTGCACTCGCGCAAGATCACCCTGGTCGAGGTCGAGACGCAGACCGCCTCGCCGTTCGCGTCATCGCTGCTGTTCGACTACGTCGCCACCTACATGTACGAGGGCGACACGCCGAACGCCGAGCGGCGCGCCGCCGCCCTGGCGCTCGACCGCGACCTGCTCTCCGAGCTGCTCGGCGCCGACGAGCTGCGCGAGCTGATCGACCCCGAGGCGCTCGAGGAGGTCGAGCGCTCCCTGCAGCTGCTGCACCCCGACGCCCTGGCCAAGGACCGCGACGCGCTGCAGCAGGTGCTGCGACGGCTCGGCGAGCTCAGCGTCACCGAGCTCGAGCAGCGCACCGCCGAGGGCTTCTCGGCCGCCTCGATGCTCGCCAAGCTGGAAAAGGAGCGCCGCGCCGTCGCGGTCCGGATCGCCGGCGAGGAGCGCTGGATCGCGGCCGAGGACGCGGGGCTGTACCGCGACGCGATCGGCGTGCCGCCGCCGGGCGGGCTGCCCGACACCTACCTGGAGCCGGTCGCCGACGCGATGGCGGCCCTGGTCCGCCGCTACGCGCGCACCCACGGGCCGTTCCCGACCGCGCAGATCAGCCGCCGCTTCGGGCTCGACGTGACGCCCGCGCTGAAGCAGCTCGAGCGCGCGGGCGAGCTGGTCCGCGGCGAGCTGTTGCCCGGCGGCACCGAGCGCGAATGGTGCGATGCCGACGTCCTGCGCCGCGTGCGCCGCGCCAGCGTCGCCGCCCTGCGCCAGGAGGCCGAGGCGGTCGACCCGGCGCAGCTGGCGCGCTTTCTGCCGGCATGGCAGAACGTCGACGCCCACCGGCCCGCGGGCGCCGGCCCCGACCGCCTGCGCGAGGCGCTGATCCCGCTGCAGGGGGTCGCGCTGACCCCCGAGGTCTGGGAGCGTGACGTGCTCCCGCGCCGGCTCGGCGCCTACAGCCCGACCTGGCTCGACCAGCTGACCACCAGCGGCGAGCTCGTCTGGATCGGCGCCGGGCCGCTGGCGCGGACCGGCCGGGTGGCGATGTACTTCCGCGAGGACGTGCGCCTCTGCGGCCCGCCGCCGTCGAACGCGAAGCTCGAGCGGCCCGAGGGCGAGGTGCACGATGCGATCCGCGCCCGGCTCGACGGCGCGCCGTCGTTCTGGCTCGACCTGGTCTCCGAGCTGGTCGAACCAGGCGCCTCAACGGCGGCGCGGGTCGGCTCTGCCTCCCTTGAACGCGAGGAGCTTCACGCGGCGCTCTGGGATCTGGTCTGGGCGGGCGAGGTGACCAACGACGCGTTCGCGCCGCTGCGGGCCCGGCGGCTGACGGCGGTCGCGCGCGACAAGCGCCCCGCGCGCCGCTTCGCCTCGCGGCGCAGCCCGGCCCAGGACGCGATCGTCGGCCGCTGGTCGCTGACCGAGAGCCTGTTCCGCGACGCCCCGGCCGACGGCCCGCGGCTGCGCGCCCAGGCCGAGCTGATGCTGGAGCGCTACGGGATCGTCACCCGCGAGACGGTGCTCGCCGAGGGTGTACCGGGCGGGTTCTCGAGCCTCTACGGGGAGCTGTCCAACCTGGAGATGCTCGGCACCGCGCGGCGCGGCTACTTCGTCGAGGGCCTCGGCGGGGCCCAGTTCGCACTCGCCGGCGCGGTCGAGCGCCTGCGCGCCCTGCCCGAGCGCGACAACGAGTACCTGATCCTCGCGGCCACCGATCCCGCCCAGCCCTACGGCGCCGCGCTTCGCTGGCCAAAGCGCGACGAGGGCCGTCGCCCAGCGCGGACGCCGGGCGCGTTCGTCCTGTTGCGCGACGGCAACCCGGTCGTCTACGTCGAGCGTGGCGGCAAGGGGATCGTCCGGCTGGTCGAGCTCGAGGGCGAGGCGCTGGTCGAGGCCGTCGCCCAGCTTGCCGCCGCGGCGCGCGAGCAGGTGATCCCGAAGCTCGGGATCGAACGCGTCGACGGCGAGCCCGTGTTCGGCTCCGGGCTCGAGGACCAGATCATCGCCGCCGGCTTCAGCCGCCAGCCGCGCAAGCTGGTGGCCGCCGGCTAACAGAGGTCTCTGGGCCTGAGTACGGCCGCGCACTAACTTGGTCGGGTGCCCGAGGGCGACACGATCCATCGCGCCGCCGACCGACTCAACAGCGCGCTCGCCGGCCGCGAGCTCGAGCTCGCCGAGGCGCCCAACCCGCGCTCGCCGCTTCACCATCGCGCCGCCGAGCTGCCGGGCCGCACGTTCGAGCGTGCCGAGGCGCGGGGCAAGCATCTGCTCGTCCACCTGTCCGGCGACGCGGTGATCCACAGCCATCTGGGGATGAGCGGGCGCTGGTGGGTCGCCGCGGACGGGCGGCTCCCGCACGGCAGACCGTGGCTCGTGCTTGCGTCCGGACGGGCAATCGCGGCGCAGACCGGCGGCAAGGTCCTACGGCTGGTGACCGAGTCGAGCGTCCGCAACAATCCCGTCCTGCGCGAGCTCGGCCCCGATCCCCTGCGGTCCGGGTTCGACGTCGCTGAGGCCGCCGGGCGGTTGCGCCGCGCGGGAGCCGGACGCGAGATCGGCGACGCCCTGCTCGACCAGCGGATCGTCGCTGGCATCGGCAACGTGATCCGCAACGAGGCCTGCTTTGCGGCAGGGATCAGCCCGTGGCGCGCGGTCGACGACCTCGATGACGCAGAGATCGAGGCGGTGGTCGCCGAGAGCGAGCGGATCATGCGCGCCTCGATCACCAGCGGCCGCCGCCCGCAGCGCATCTACGGCTCCTCGCGCCGCGCCTGCCCGGCCTGCGGCGGTCAGATCCGCTCACGCGGCCAGGGCGAGGACAACCGCACCGCCTACTGGTGCCCGGTTTGCCAGACCTGATCCGCGAACCGCGGCCACAAGCGGGATACTGCTGCGCGGATGGGCGAGGAGTCCGCAGAGCTGCTCACGCGCGTGCCGCTGTTCGCGGAGCTGTCCGCGTCCGAGCTCGACCGGATCGCTTCGGTGGCGATCCCGCGCGCATACCCAAAGGGCGTGCGCGTCTTTCACGAGGGCGACAACTCCGACGCCTGCTACATCGTCCGCGCGGGCGACCTGCGGGTTACCCGCGAGCACTCCGACGGGCGGGCGATCGCGCTGGCCACGCTCGGGCCGGGTGACATCTTCGGCGAGCTGGCGATGCTCGACGGCGGGACACGGTCGGCGAGCGTCGAGACGCTCACCGACGCCGAGCTGCTCGCGCTGCCGGCCTCCGACGTACGGCGCGTGATCGCCGCCCACGGCGACATCGCGGCGAAGCTGATCGTCGCGATCACCCGCCGCCTGCGCGAGACCAACGAGCGGGTCGCGCGGCAGTCATTCCAGACCGTCCCGAGCCGGGTCGCCGGAGTGCTCAACCAGCTGATCGCCGAGGAGGCGATCCCCGAGGAGCGCCGCGGGATCACCGTGCGGATGACCCAGGCCGACCTGGCACAGCTCGCCGGCACCTCGCGCGAGAGCGTCAGCCGCTTCCTGGCGACGCTCGAGCGCGCGGGCGTGGTCTCGGTCGGCCGCGGCCGGGTCACGGTGCTGGAGCCGCGCCGCCTGCGTGCGTACATCTTCTAGGCGGCCCGGGCCGCCAGTTGCGACGATCCGTGGCGTGAGGTACCGCTAGCTGACCGACTTCGAGCACCAGCGACGACGGATGGTCGAGCGTCAGCTGCGCCGACGTGGGATCGCCGACGAGCGGGTGCTGGCGGCGATCAGCCGCGTCCCGCGCGAGCGCTTCGTCACCCCGCGGCTGGCCGGCCGTGCCTACGCGGACTCGGCGCTGCCGATCGGCGCCGAGCAGACGATCTCCCAGCCCTGGGTCGTGGCGGCGATCTGCCAGGCGCTCGAGCTGCGCGGCGACGAGCGGGTGCTCGAGGTCGGCACCGGCTCGGGCTACTCGACCGCGATCCTCGCGCTGCTGGCGCGCGAGGTGATCAGCGTCGAGCGGATCGCCAGCCTGGCGACCGCCGCCCGGGAGCTGCTTGCAGGGCTCGAGCTCGATGGCGTCGGGAAGGTCGAGGTAAGGATCGCCGACGGCAGCCTCGGCGCTCCCGACTCGGCGCCGTTCGACGCGATCGCCGTACACGCCTCGGCCCCGGCCGCGCCGCCGAGCCTGATCGACCAGCTTCGGCCCGGCGGCAGGCTGGTGCTGCCGATTGCCGAGGCCGGCGCCGACCAGCTCGTCGTCCTGACCGTGGGCGAGGGCGGGCTCGAGCGGCGCGAGATCGCACCGTGCCGGTTCGTGCCGCTCGTCGGGGAGCAGGGCTTCGGCGAGCGATAGGCTGGCGCGGTCATGTCCCGCGGCTTCTACGCGCTCAACTTCTTTTCGCCGGCGTTTGCCGACCAGCTTCGGCGCGGGCGCAAGACGGCGACGATCCGGCTCGGCGACAAGTCGCGCAAATACGAGCGCGGCCAGCTGCTCTGGGTGACGATCGGCCACCAGCACAGCCCGCGCGAAAAGATCTTCACCGCGGTGATCGATGACGTCGAGGTGAAGCGGGCATCGGAGCTCTCGCCACGCGATATCGAGCACGACAACCCGGAATTCCGGCGGCTCGAGGAGACGCTCGGCTTCATGCGTCAGATCTACGGCCGCGAGATCGACCCCGAGGAGACGGTGACCGTGGTCCGCTTCTCGCGAGTCCACGAGCCGCCGCCCGGGTTCGGCAACGGCGAGCCGCCGTCGCGCAACTAAACCGGCGATGCCGGTCGACTATCGCTTCCTGACCACCTGGCTGCTCGAGTCGCCGCGCGAGCCGGTCTGGGAGGCGATCTACGACCAGAAGGCGTGGCCTTCATGGTGGCGCGGGGTCGACGACGTGGTCGAGCTCGAGCCCGGCGACGACAACGGAGTCGGCTCGCACTCGCGGCTCACCTGGCGCTCGAAGCTCCCCTACGACCTGGTCTTCGAGGCGAGGACGCGCACGGTCGAGAGGCCGCGGATGATCGAGGCGGATGCGTTCGGGGAGCTCGAGGGCACCGGCCGCTGGCGTCTGTTCGAGGGGGACGGCGTGACCGCGGTTCTCTACGAGTGGAACGTCCACACCACGAGGCGGTGGATGAACGCGCTGGCGCCCGCGCTGAGGCCCGTGTTCGAGTGGAACCACAACTGGGTGATGCGCAACGGCGGCACCGGGATCGCCGAGCTGCTCGGTTGCCGGTTGTTGGCCAGCGACTGACCTCCTGGCTGACCTCCTGGATCTAAGCCTTCACGGCTTAGATACGCATCAGCCCGCCGCGGTCCGCTATCCTCGCCGTGGACGTTGGCACTCTCATATGGGGAGTGCCAAGAATACTTTCGAAACCCACCAACCGGAGGTAACACGGAATGAACCTGAAGCCCCTCGGCGATCGGCTGATCGTCAAGGCGATCGAGGAGGAGGAGACGACCGCGAGCGGCATCGTCCTTCCCGAGACAGCCAAGGAGAAGCCCCAGAAGGGCACGGTCATCGCGGTCGGTGACGGCGCCTGGGACGAGGACGGCGAGAAGCGGATCCCGCTCGACGTCGCCGAGGGCGACGAAGTCCTCTACAGCAAGTACGGCGGCACCGAGATCAAGGTCGACGGCGACGACCTGCTGGTGCTGCGCGAGTCCGACGTCCTCGCCAAGGTCGTCTGACCCACCAACTTAGAAACCACAGGAGGAACTGAAACATGGCTCACAAGGAGCTCAAGTACGACGCGGAGGCAAGGGCGGCGCTGCAGGAAGGCGTCGACGCCGTCGCCAACGCGGTCAAGGTCACGCTCGGCCCCAAGGGCCGTTACGTGGTCCTGGACAAGAAGTTCGGCGCGCCGACGATCACCAACGACGGGGTGACGATCGCGCGCGAGATCGAGATCGAGGACGTGTTCGCCAATCAGGGCGCTCAGCTCGTCCGCGAGGTCGCCACGGCGACCAACGACGTCGCCGGTGACGGCACCACGACCGCGACCCTGCTGGCGCAGACGATCGTCCGCCACGGGCTCAAGAACGTGGCCGCCGGCGCCAACCCGCTGGCCCTGCGCCGCGGGATCGAGAAGGCCGTCGACCAGGTGGTCGAGGATCTCCGCGAGAAGCAGTCGAAGGAGGTCGGTGGCAAGGAGCAGATTGCCCGCGTCGCCGCGATCTCGGCTGCCGACGAGGAGATCGGCAACATCATCGCCGACGCGATCGAGAAGGTCGGCAAGGACGGCGTCGTGAACGTCGAGGAGGGCCAGACCTTCGGGATGGAGCTCGAGTTCACCGAGGGGATGCAGTTCGACAAGGGCTACATCTCGCCGTACATGATCACCGACCAGGACCGCATGGAGGCGGTGCTCGAGGATCCGTTCATCCTGATCGCCAACCAGAAGATCGGCTCGGTCCGCGACGTGCTGCCCGTGCTCGAGCAGACGATGCAGTCGGGCAAGCCGCTGGTGATCATCGCCGAGGACGTCGAGGGCGAGTCCCTGGCGACCCTGGTGGTGAACAAGCTCCGCGGCACGTTCACCGGAGTCGCGGTCAAGGCGCCGGGCTTCGGCGACCGCCGCAAGCGGATGCTCGAGGACATCGCGATCCTCACCGGCGGTGAGGTGATCACCGAGGAGATGGGCCTGAAGCTGGAGAACACGCAGCTCTCGCAGCTCGGGCACGCTCGTCGCGTCGTCGTCTCCAAGGACACGACGACGATCATCGACGGCGCCGGCGAGAAGTCGGCGATCGAGGGGCGGATCAACCAGATCCGTCAGGAGATCGAGAACACCGACTCCGATTTCGACCGTGAGAAGCTCCAGGAGCGCCTGGCGAAGCTCGCGGGCGGGGTCGCGGTGGTCAAGGTCGGCGCCGCCACCGAGACCGAGATGAAGGAGAAGAAGCACCGGGTCGAGGACGCCCTGCAGGCGACTCGCGCGGCGCTCGAGGAGGGCATCGTCCCGGGCGGCGGCGTCGCGCTGCTGAACGCGGTCGGTGCGATCGACTCCAAGGACCTCGAGGCCGATGAGGCAACGGGCGCGGAGATCATCCGCCGCTCGCTCGAGGAGCCGATCCGCCAGATTGCCCACAACTCCGGGCTCGAGGGCTCGGTCGTGGTCAACAAGATCCAGGGCCTGAAGCCGGGCGAGGGTCTGAACGCGGAGAGCGGCGAGTACGGCGACCTGATCAAGGACGGCGTAATCGACCCGACCATGGTCACCCGGTCGGCGCTGCAGAACGCGGCCTCGATCGCCAAGAACATCCTCACGACGGAGGCCATCGTGGCCGAGCCGCCGGAGAAGGATGGCGGCGGTGGCATGCCGGGCGGTATGCCCGACATGGGCGGGATGATGTAGCTCGCCCTTCTTTGGGCGAATCGTTTGGAGGCCCGGGCCTGGCGGCTCGGGCCTCTTTGCGTCCAACGGACCTACGCCCCGAGTACCTCGGCCATCCGCCGGGGCTCGACCCCGAGCGACTCGGCATCGGCGCTACCGCGCTCGCTGACCATCGGGACCTCCATCAGCTCGGCCTCCTCCCAGGTGGCAAAAGCGGCCTCGCCGACCAACCGCCGCAGCCCGGCGAGCCCGTAGTGGACGAAGCTCAAGGGCACGTGGACCAGCGGCCGGTCGCGCCCCGAGGCGTGCGCGATCAGGCGGGCGATCTGGTCGTAGGTGAGCGTCTCGGGCCCGGCCAGCTCGAGCCGGCGGGTGCCCGAGCCCTGGGAGCCGTCGCGCTCGAGGTCGGCGACCACGCAGCGGGCCACGTCCTCGGCCCAGATCGGCTGGTAGGCGGCGTCGCCCTCGCCCGAGATCGGCACCGCCGGCAGCAGCGTCAGTCGGCGCATCGTCGTCACCCAGGGGTCGGAGCGGTCGTAGACGATCGAGGGGGCGAACACGGTCGCGTCGAGCTCCGAGCCGAGCACCGCCCGCTCGGCGAGCGCCTTGGCGCGAAAGAAGCGGGTGCGCTGGAACTCGGTCGCGCCGATCGCCGAGAAAAACACGAAGCGGCCGATGCCGGTCTGCTCGGAGGCGCGCAACAGCCGAGCGGTCGCCAGGCCGTTCAGCTCCTCGACCGGGGCACCCGGCTGGTCGCGGATCGAAGCCGCCAGATGGATCACGGTGTCGGCGCCGCGCAGCGCCTGGCGGGCGACCCGCGGGTCGCCGAGCTCGATCAGGTCACCGAGCGCGATCCGGACCTCGACCCGCAGCCGACCGAGCTTGCGCGGGTCGCGCACCAGCACCCGGACCTCGTCGCCGCGCTCGAGCAGCTTCGGCACCAGCGCCTGCCCAACCGTTCCGGTTGCTCCCGTGACCAGGATCATCCCCGCCACTCTAGAATGGCCGCTCCGCACACCGTCCGAAGCAAGAGAAGGAAGAAAGGGCAAAGACCTTGGCTTACGTCATCGCCGAACCCTGCATTGGCCAGAAGGACAACTCCTGCGTCGAGGTGTGCCCGGTCGACTGCATCCATCCGACCCCCGATGAGCCCGACTACGAGGGCGTCGAGCAGCTCTACATCGACCCCGACGAGTGCATCGACTGCGATGCCTGCGTCGAGGCCTGCCCGGTCGACGCCTGCTTCGCCGAGGACCAGCTCCCCGAGGAGTGGGCCAAGTACACCGCGATCAACGCCGAGTACTACGGCGCCAACGGCGGCAGCTAACCGCACAGCCGCGCTCGTTCGGGCTCAGGCGCAGGTCGCGGCGGCGCGCGACGATCCGGCGGCGCGCCTTGCGTTGATGGCGCGGGTGTTCCGCGGGCCGACGGGTAGCGCCCCGCGACACCTGCCGTTCCGGCGTGCGGCGCTCTCGTTCATGCGCTGGCAAGCCGGCCGTGGCGTGCTCGATCCGCTCGACGCCTCGCCACCCGGAAGCCGTGGTGGCGGGCGGTCAACGAGCGACTGCTGCGAGATGGCTGCGAAACCGTCGCGCTCCTCGGTGGTTTCGCCGGAGAGCCGTCGTCGCAGGCCGTGCGCCTCTGGCTGGAGTTCGGTGCGAGACCGACCGGGCGTAACTGGTACCGATCACACAACGCGAGCATCGTGGGTGGCTACCTGAGCCATCGGGGACTCGCCGATGCGGAAAGCGAGCCGGAGCGCTTCTTCATCAACGTCGCGCTGGTGCGCGTGCTCTACGCGCACGCACTCGTCGCCGCTCCGCGCCTGGCGCTGGGGCCGTCGGCGCCGCTTGGTCGCCTTATCGGCGATCCGCGTCTCGGCATGGCAGGGGTCTTCCTCTCACTCAGACGCGTGCTCCCGAACCGGTATCCGCTCGACGACGAGGTCGAGCGCTACATCGCCGAAGAGCAGCGTCTCGGCCGGATGCTCGACTACGCGGTGATCGTCCCGCGCCTGCAACGCCTGTACGAATGGTCCGCCGTGGAGCTCGCCGAACCGCGCCTGCTGGAGCTGATTCGTGACGGCAACCCGATCTACGCCTGGCCGTTCGAGGAACGGCAGGTATGGCACTCTCGGCAGATGCCGCTCCCGGCCCGCGCACTAGCGAGTCTGACGCGACCTCGCTGAACGCAAAACGCCCCGGCGGCCAAAGCCACCGGGGCGCTTGAACGACTCCCGCCACGTCCTCGGCTGCGCCTGCGGGCGTGCGGGGTGGGCTCCCTAGCGGCTGATCGTCGCCGAGGTCGCGGCCTTGCAGTAGCCGGGGACCTTGGCGGCCTTGGCGTAGAACTTGCCGGTCTTGAAGCCGGAGTTGCCGATCGACCACATCGCGTCGGGGCCGTTGGGCTGGGCGATGTCGCTGCCGATCTTCTGGTCGACGTGGGGGTCCTGGACCGAGCCCAGCTGCTTGAACACGGTCACCTTGCGGTTGGACTCGCAGTGGCTGGCGTCGGAGCTGTGGACGTAGCCGTAGTAGTCGCCGTTGTCACCCAGGATCGAGACCGTCGACTTGGCGGTCGAGGCGTCCGCGGCGCCGGCGAAGGCGGTCACCGAGACGGCGAGGGTGGCGAGGGCGGCGGCGAGGCGGGTCTTGCGAAGCATCTGATTTCTCCTTGAGGTGCGAAGTTGACTTGCACCCTGATATTCGCCCGCCAGACGCCCCGCTCCCAGGGAACCAAGGGGTGGACTCGCTCACACCCCCGCCGAGGCCCGCAGCGAGTACATCAGCGGCAGCTTCGGCCGATCCTCGGGCTGGCGGTAGACGGCCTGGGCGCTGAGCAGCTCGCGGTCCTCGATCAGGTGCGGGAAGCGGGGGAACAGGGTGTAGTCATGCTCGGAGAGCAGCTCCACTCGCAGGCCCGCGCCGAGCACAGCGCCGATCACGTCGGCGATCGTGTGCGCCCACTCGATCGTCGCGTTGTTGCGGGTCGGCAGATTCAGATCGGCGTAGCTGCCCTGCTCGTCGTCGTCGAACGTCTCGCCGGCCGGGTCGTGAAAGTAGTCGTACTCGACCTCCAGCGACTCGTCGGCGAACACCCAGGTCACGGGGTGAAACTCGCTCAGGTAGAGGAAGCCGCCGGGCTTCAGCAGCTCGGCGACGATCGCAGCCCAGCGGGGCAGGTCCGGAAGCCAGTTGAGCGCCCCGAGGCCGGTGTAGACGACGTCGAAGCGCTCACCGCCGAGCGCGGAGACCGCGTCGTGGACGTCGGCCTGGACGAAGCTCGCGTCGAGGCCGAGCTCGTCGGCGAGCGCGGCCCCGGCCTCGACCGCCGGGGCCGAGAAGTCGAGCCCGACGACCGAGGCTCCGGCGCGCGCCCACGACATCGAGTCGAGGCCGAAGTGGCACTGCAGGTGGACCAGCCGCTTGCCGGCGACGTCCCCGACCTCCTCGAGCTCGAACGGGCGCAGGGTGGAGCCGCCCTTGCGGAAGCGCTCGACGTCGTAGAAGTCGCTGGCGACGTGGCCGGCCACGCGCTCGTCCCACCAAGCCCGGTTGGGCTCGAAGCGCTCGTCCACGCGGGCGTCAGCCCTGGACCTGGACCACCGGCAGCTCGGTGCCGCCGAGCGTCGGCAGGGCCGGCGCGCTGGGCGTCTCGGCCTGCATCACCGGCAGCTCCTGGGGAGTGGCGGCGATGATCCCGCGCGCAATCTGGCGGATGGCCACCGAGGCAGGCGAGTCGGGGTCGGCGAGTACCAGCGGGGTGCCGGCGTCGGCGTGCTCGCGCAGCGGCTCGGAGATCGGCACCTTGCCGAGCAGGGGCACGTCGAGCTCGTCGGCGAGCTGCTGGCCGCCGCCCTCGCCGAAGATCGTGAAGCGCTGGCCGTCGGGGGTCGTGAACCCGGACATGTTCTCGATTACGCCGAGCACCTCGAGGTCGACCTTGGCGGCCATGTCGGCGGCGCGGCGGGCGACCGACTGGGCCGCGGGCTGTGGCGTCGTGACCACGATCACCCTCGCCTGCGGCAGCAGCTGGGCCAGCGTCATCGAGACGTCGCCGGTCCCGGGCGGCAGATCGAGCAGCAGGTAGTCGAGCTCCTCCCAGGCGACGTCCTCGAGGAACTGCTGAATCGCCTTGTGGAGCATCGGCCCGCGCCAGACGACGGCGGCGTTCGACTCGAGGAAGAACCCGATCGACATCACCTTGATCCCGGCCGGGTTGAGCATCGGCAGGATCTTGCGCTCGCCGTTGACGTCGGGCTTGCCGTCAACCCCGAGCATGCGCGGGATCGAGTAGCCGTAGACGTCTGCATCGAGGGCTCCGGCCGCGTGGCCCTCGGCCTGCAGCGCGGCGGCCAGATTGGCGGTCATCGTCGACTTGCCGACGCCGCCCTTGCCCGAGGCGACGCAGATAACGTTCTTTACCGCCGCCAGCGCACCCTCGGGCAGGCCGCCCGGGCGGCCGAGCGCCTCCTTGAGACGCCCCTTCTCCTGGTCGGTGAGCACGTCGAAGCCGACCCCTACCTCGGTGACGCCGTCGAGCGCGGCGACGTTCGACGCGACCGCCTGCTGGAAGTGATTACGGATCGGACAGCCCGCGGTGGTCAGCGAGACCACGACCTCGACCTTGCCCGAGTCGAGGATCTCGATCGAGCGCACCATCCCGAGGTCGACGATCGAGCGCCGCAGCTCGGGGTCGATTACGGCGCGCAGCGCCTCGGTCACCTGGTCCTTGGTCGGCAGACTCATGCGTCCATTGAAGCAGGGTCGCACGCTTTAGAGTGGCCCCTGGATGCCGCCCCCTGTGCTGCTAGCCGTCGATTCCGAGCCCGAGTTGGCCGACATCGACAGCGAGCTGCGCAGCCGCTACCAAGGTAGCTACCGGGTCATCTGCACGGCCGCGGCGGACGAGGCGCTGACCACGCTCACCGAGCTGTCCGATGCCGGTGAGGAGGTCGCCTTGGTGCTCGCGGCGCATTCCCCGTCGGAGCCGACCGCAGGCGAGGTGCTCGAACGCGCGCACCAACTCCATCCGCATGCACGGCGGGGCCTCCTGGTCGACTGGGGTGAGTGGGGCGATGTGACGACGGCGAAGGCGATCTTCGACCTGATGGCGTTGGGGCGGATCGACTACTTCCTACTCAGGCCCGCGGTCTCGCCCGACGAGCTGTTCCACCATGCGATCTCGGGATTTCTACTCGAGTGGACCGAGGCTCGCCGCATCGCACCGCACACCATCCGCATCGTCGGCGATGCCTGGGCGGGCAGAGCGCACGAGCTCAGGCAGACCCTGCAGCGCTGTGCGATCCCGCACGCCTTCCACCTGGCCGATTCCCCGGACGGACGCAGCGCGCTTGCCAAGGCGGGGGCCGAGGCCGAGCCCCCGTGCGTGATCCTGCCGGACGGCAAGGTGCTCAACAACCCCACGGATCGGGAGATCGCCGAGGCGACCGGCGCCTCCATCGATGATCAGGGCAAGGATTACGACGTTGCCATCCTCGGGGCCGGGCCGGCGGGCCTCTCGGCGGCGGTCTACTCCGCCTCGGAGGGCCTCGAGACGCTGGTCGTGGATGAGGGCGGCATCGGGGGACAGGCGACCTCCAGCTCGTTGATCCGCAACTACCTGGGCTTCCCGCGCGGCATCAGTGGGCGCCGGCTCGGACAGCATGCGTACGAGCAGGCATGGGTGTTCGGGGCCAAGTTCAGCTTCATGCACACGGCGACCGACCTCAGTCACGTCGGCGACCGGCTGCGGGTGATGCTGGCGGAAGGTCGGCCCGTGTCGGCTCGGGCGGTGATCCTGGCGATGGGCGCCGAGTACCGCAGGTTGGACCTCCCAGCGCTTGAGGCGCTGAACGGCGCGGGGGTGTTCTACGGCGGGCCCACCTCGGAGGCGCCCGCGATGGCCGGCAAGGATGCCTACGTGGTCGGGGGCGCCAACTCGGCGGGCCAGGCGGCGTTGCACCTGGCCGACTACGCGCGCCGAGTAACGCTGGTGGTGCGAGCTCAGTCCCTGAGCGCCCGGATGTCGCACTACCTCGTGCAGGAATTGGAGGCCGCGCGGAACGTCGATGTGCGGCTGGGCACCGAGGTCGTCGGTGGCGGGGGCGACGGGCGCCTGCAGTACCTGGAGCTGCGCGGCGATGCGACCGAGGAGCACGAGAGAGTCACCGCCGACGGCCTCTTCGTGCTCGTCGGCGCCCGGCCGCGCACCGAGTGGCTGCCGGAACAGATCGCGAGGGACCCGCAGGGGTTTGTGCTCACCGGCCCAGACCTCGCCGACGATCATCGCTGGCCGCTCGAGCGCCGCCCGTTCCTGCTGGAGACCAGCATGCCCGGCGTCTTCGCCTCCGGTGACGTGCGGCATGGTTCCGTCAAGCGCGTGGCCTCCGCGGTCGGGGAGGGATCGATCTCGATTCAGCTCGTGCACGGCCTGTTCGACGCTGAACGGATCCGAGCGGCCGAATCCGCCGTGCAACCGGCGCCGCCCTCGCGGTGATCGAAAGCGATCGACCGGCCCGAAGGCCGGTCGATCGCGGGAGGAGAGGTTGCGCTCTGCCCGCGAGAGATGAGTGCGGACAGCCGTTCCGGGCGCGCCACCCCTCGGGGCGGCCCGGGATAAGCGGTACTTACGAAGCGCGTGCCGGGATCCGCTCCTCGACCGCGGTGCGAGCCTTCTTCAGCTGCTCCTCCGCCTTGACGCGGTTCTGCTTGACGGCCTTCTCGACCTCGGTCCGGTTCGCCTTGACGGCCTTCTCGACCTCGCGGCGCCGGCTCTTGACCTCGCGCTCGACCCGGTTGCGGGTGGAGCGGACGCGCTGGCTGGCCTTGCGACGGGCCTGGCCGCCGCGACGCTCGAACTTGTTGAGCTCGCGGGTGACCTGCGTGCGGAGGCTCTTCAGCTCCCGGTCGCGGGTCGTCTCGGTGGTCCAGGGCTCGAGCGCGTCCTCGACGCGGTCGCGCAGCGTCAGCGCCGCGCCGACGGGAACGTCGACGGCACGCTCGGCCGCCGAGAAGGCGATCGAGATCGGGCTGGTGTCCTGCTTGGCCTGCGTGGTGCCGGTCTTCGGCGTCGCGGCCTTGGTCTTCGTGGTGGTGCTGGTCTTGGCGGTGGCCATGTTCTTGGTCAACCCCTCGGGTTCGGTGTTCGTAACTTTATTACTTCTAACGATGTTCATCTTAGCAAAGCGAACATCTGTTTGTACCCTCGGCCTACCCGGGGGTTACAGACGCAGCCACCCGATCCAGCCACGCGCCCGGTTGCTCGAGCTCGGCCAGGTCGGGCAGGTCCTCGGGCGAGCGCCAGACCAGGCGCAGCGCCTCGGGGCCGCCGGCGGCGACCACCGCGTCGCAGAACGACTTGCCGAGCTCGTACTGGCGCAGCTTCAGGTCCATGCCCAGCAGCCGGGCGATCAGCTCGCCAAGGCCGCCGCGCCGCTCGCGGCGGGCGTCGAGGCGGGCGCGCAGCTGCTCCAGCTCCGGGCCGTGGTCGGCGACGCAGGCGTCCATCACGTGCTCGGCGTGACCCTCGACCACTGACATCGTCGCCTGCAGCCGGTCCAACAGCGCCCGTTGCTCGGGGTCGGCGAGCGTGCGGGCGAGCTCGCCGCGAAGCAGCGCCCGGACCAGCTCGCGCGGGTCACGCAGCAGCCGGCGCCCGAACCCCGCCAGGGTGGCCGAGTCGACCCCGGCGGCGGCGCCATCGATCAGCGCGCCGGCCAGCTCGCGCATCCTGGGCGCCAGCCACCCGACGCGGTCGAACTGGATCACGTGCGTGGTCTCGTGCAGCGCGACCCAGCGCAGGAACAGGCTGTGATCCGCGTCCAGGTTGCGGCGCGCCGCCTCCAAATTCTCGGCCACAAACAGCAGTCGGGCCGGGCGCGGGCCGCCGACCAGCGCCAGGTCGTATTGGCCGAGCACCCGCTTGGCGGCGTAGCCGGCGGCGATCCCCGCCTCGGCCCCGACCGCCGCCCCGAGCGTTCGCCGGGCGATCGGGCCGAGGGGTCCCGGGAGGTCGAGATCGGCGGCAACTCTCTCCTCCAGGGGCCGCGCGGCCGCGGCGATCCCGCGCAGTGCGTTTCGGGCCCACGCCCGGCGATCGACCAGCTCGGGCACCGGCGGGCGCTCGACCTCACCGAGGCCGGCGTAGGCGGCAGCGGTCGCGATCGCGTCGCCGCAGGCCCGCTCGACCTCGGCCGCCGAATACCCGGTCGCGAGCTGCGCCGGGCGCCCCGCCAGCCCGCCGATCCCGTCGATCATGGTTGCGGCGGCGCGCTCGGCCAGTCCCCAGTCGACGACCCCGCTCACAAGGCCTCGGTCGGTGCGGCCCGTTGCACCTCGAGCAGGGTGCCCAGCATCTCCTCATCGAGCCCGGCGGCGATCGGGAAACGGGCGTCGAGGCCGAGATCGACGTCGCCGGGCATCTGCTCGCCGAACTTGAGGCTGGCGCCGGCCTCGCGGGCGATCAACTGCGCCGCAGCGACGTCGACCGAGCGGCAGGCGCGAGCACTGAGCATGCCGTCGAAGCGCCCGGCGGCGACGTAACAGACGGTGATCGCAAGCGAGCCGACCGCGCGGATGCGGTAGGCGCGGCCCTCGAGCCCGGCGATGATCGGTCCGATCAGCTCCGGCTTCGCCGACTCGAGCCCGACGACCTCGAGCCCGTAGCCGGGCCCGCGCGCCTCGATCGGCTCGCCGTTGAGCGTGGCACCGCCCTCGCGCACGGCGACGAAGTCCTCGCCGGCGCCGAAGTCGTGGACGAAGGCCAGGTCGACGTCGGCCATCGTCTGGCCGTTGGCGACCGCGATGCTGAGCGCGAACGAGGGCAGAGTGCGGCGGGCGTTGAGCGAGCCGTCGATCGGATCGATCACCACGCGATCGGGCGAGGAGCCGTCGCCGAAGACCTGCTCGCCGCGCTCCTCGGAGATCGCCGTGAACCGCGCCCCGGCGTCGTGCAGGGACGCGAGCTCGGCGAAGACGATCTCCTCGGCCTCGCGGTCGATGACCAGCGATCGGTCGCCGCCCTCGCCGACCCCGGCGTACTCGGTCCGGGCGCTGATCCCGCGGGTCCGGGCGTAGAGCTCGGCCTGGCGGCCGACCATTCGCCGACAGGCGTCAAGCCAGGCGTCGACGGGCAGTCCGGCTACTAGTGGAGCGGCCATGCGGCCCATGCTAGACATGACGCCCAGTGCCTCCTGACGGGCGAACACCGACCGAAGCCCAGCGGGCCGTCGCCGAGCACGGCCGCGGGCCGCTGTTGGTCACCGGTGACGCCGGCTCGGGGCGCACCGAGGCCCTCGCGCTGCGGCTGGAGGCGTTGGCGGCGGCCGGCACCGGCCCCGAGCGGGTCCTGGTCCTGACCCGCTCGCGCGCCGCGCGAGCGCTGATCCGCGAGCGCGCCGAGCTGCTGGTCGAACGCCCACACGAGCAGCTGCGTATCCACACCCACGAGGAGGCGGCCGAGGTGCTGCTGCGCGAGTACTCGACCGAGGCCGGCCTCGACCCCTTCTTTACCACCGTCGGGCCCGCCGAGCGGCTGGCGATTCTGCTCGACCGCCTCGACGAGCTGCCCCTGCGTCGCCACGAGATCCGCGGGAACCCCGCGGGCCTGCTCGCCCGGCTGTTGCGCCGGATCGACCTGCTCAAGGCCGAGGCGGTCGCGCCGTCGGCTCTGCGCGAATGGGCGGTGGCCGCCGAGCGCGAGGCCTCGGGCGCGGGGGAGCGCGAGCGAGCCGAGCGCGAGATCGAGTTCGCCGACCTCTACGCCCGCCACGACCGGATCCTGCGCGAGGCGGGCAGCCTCGACGGCGGCGACCTGGTGCTCGAGCTCGGCAAGCTGCTCGCCAACCGCGCCGACGTCGCCGAGCAGCTCTCGGAGCGATTCGCCGATCTGCTCGTCGACGAGTTCGAGGACGCCGGCGTCTCCCACCGCGCGGTGATCGAGGCAATCGGCTCGCACGGCAACCTGGTCTGCGCCGGCGACGCGGCGCAGGCGACGCGGCGGTTCCGGGGCGCCGGCGCGGCGGCGATCGACGCCTTCCGCGCTGCTCACCCCGGGCTCGCCGAGATCGATCTCGGCGGCTCTCTGCGGGCGCCCGGCGTGACCCGCTTCTGGCGCTGCGAGAACGACCGCGCGCAGGCCCAGGCGACCGCGCGCGAGATCGAGCATCTGCTGGCGGCGGGCGAGATCCGCCCCGAGCGGATCTGCGTGATCGCCGGCTCGGGCTGGCGTGAGAGCCGGCTGGTGGCGGCGGCGCTCGAGGAGCGCAGCGTCCCCTTCCGCTACGCCGGCGACGCCGCCTTCTTCGGCCGGGCCGAGGTCCGCGACGTGCTCGCCTGGCTACGGATGCTCGCCGACCCCAACGACGCGGCGGCGGTCGTTCGCACCCTCACCCGCCCGCCCGCCGGACTGCGCTCGGTCGACCTGGCGAAGGTGACGACGATCGCGCGGCGGCGCAAGCTCGACATGATCTCGGCGCTCGAGGCCGCGCTCGAGAGCCCCCAGCTGCCGCCCGAGGCGCGTGACCGGATCCAGTCCTTCCTGCGCCTGCACGGCGCGGCCTCGAACGCGCTCGAGCAGATGCGCGCCGACGTCTTCGTCCGCCGCCTGATCGAGCGCGTCGGCCTGCGCCGCCAGCGGCTGTTCGCGGCCAGCCCCGAGACCGCGGAGCGGCTGGTCAACCTCTCACGGCTCGCCGAGCTGGCGGCCGACTGGTCGCGACGCGAGCCGCGCGGCTCGGTCCGCGACTTCGTCCGTCACCTGAACGCGGTCGCCGAGGCCGGCGAGCTGGGCGGCGACGACACCGACCCCCCGATCGCCGGCGCCGTGGTCGTCGCCGAGCCCGAGCAGGTGAAGGGCCTCGAGTTCGACCACGTCTACCTGCTCGGCCTGCGCGGCGGCGCGATCGAGGCGCGAGCGTGGGAGGACACCTGGATTCCCGACCGGCTGATCGCCGAACCGTTGCCGCAGCCCGGCGAGCAGCTGAGCACCGAGCGCCGGCTGATGCTCGCCCACGTCGCGATCACCCGGGCGCGGCTGGTCCTGGTGATGTCGTGGCCCGAGCGGCCGGAGGAGGGCAAGACCGTCCCGTCGCGAATCTACCGCGCCGCGCGCGAGGCTCACGGCGGCGAGGAGGAGGTGCAGACCGAGGAGCTGTTCGGCCCCGCCGAGGGCCTTCACTCCACCTACCGAATGCTGCGCGACGAGGTCTTGGAGGCGTCGTGGAAGGCGGGATCGGCGATCTCCGAGATGCGCCTCGACACCGTCGACGACGTCAACACGGCCGTCGCCCGCTACCTGGAGCTGGTGAAGCTGGCGGCGTTGCTGCAGAGCCCGGGGTCGGAGCCGGCGCCGGAGGCGATCGAGGCGATCAACGAGCTGCTCGGCCGGGTCGCCTCGCCGGAGCAGCGGATCGCGATCGAGGCCTCGGCGCTTGACGACTACGTGGTCGGCGAGGAGCGCGAGCGCGAGGCCCGCGGCGCCCAGGTCGCCGCGCGGCGCGAGCCGTCGTTGGAGCAATTCCTGCCGCGGCGCAAGGGGGGCGAGGGGCTGGGGCTCTCGGCGACCGACATCGACCTCTACCGGACCTGCCCCCTGAAGTACAAGTTCGCCCGCGTGTTCGCGATCCCGCAGGAGCCGACGATCAACCAGCGCTTTGGGATCCTGATCCACCAGGTCCTCGACCGTTTCCACGCCGAGGAGTTGCGCGCGCGAAGCGGCGGCGGCGAGCCGTTCGCCGCCCCGGCCGGGGACCTCGATCGCCTGCTCGGGTTGTTCGAGGCCGGCTGGCGGCGCCAGGGGTTCGGCGCGACCGACGACGAGCTTCAGTACCGCGACCGCGCGGTCGCCGCGCTGGCCCGCTACCACGAGCGCCACACGCACTCGGAATCGCGGCCGGTGTGGCTGGAGCGCAACTTCACCTTCGCGATCGGCCCCCACCAGCTGCGCGGCCGCGTCGACCGCGTCGACCAGCGTCCCGACGGCGGCTACGAGGTGATCGACTACAAGACCGGCGATCCCGGCTCCGGTCCGCAGCTCTCGGGCGACGTCCAGCTGGCCCTCTACCGGCTCGGCGCCCGCGAGGCGTGGCGGATCGAGGCCGACCGGGGCAGCTACTGGTACGTGCTCGCCGACGAGCGCGTCTCGCTCGAGCCCGAGCCCGACGACGCCGAACGAGTCGAGCGCACGGTGCTGGAGGTGGCCGCCGGGATCACCGACCAGGACTTCGAGCCCCGGCCCTCGCACGAGATCTGCAGCTGGTGCGACTACCGGCTGATCTGCCCGGCCAGCGAGGCGTAGCCGAGCCGCGGCGCCGTTGAGCCGCCTAATTCGAGGCGTAGCCGAGCCGCGGCGCCGTTGAGCCGGCTAGTTCGAGGCGTAAGCCGAACCAGCGCTCGCGGCGGCTGGAGCCGAACAGGTCCTTCTCGGCCCGCAGGGCCTCGCTCGGCGGATTGAAGATCCCGGTCTTCTCCGGCCCGGAGAGGAAGTCGATGTCGACCCGGGCCACCCGCCCGGCCCCGAACTCGATGTAGCAGGAGCCACGACCGCCGTACGGCTCCGGTGGCGCCGCTCCCCGGATCTCGGCGATCAGCGCCGCGGCGACCACCTTCGCCGCCCCCTCGGCGAAGACGCCGGCCTTGGGAACACCGGCGGTGGCCACATCGCCGACCGCGTAGACGCCGGCGAAGCGGGTGCGCAGCGTCGCCGAGTCGACCGGGATGTAGCCGTCCTCGGTGATCCCGGAAGCGATCACGACGTCGGGAGCCCGGTGCCTCGGCACTCCGAGGAAGAGGTCGAAGTCGAGCTCGACGCCGTCATCGAGGACCGCGACGCTGCGCCGCGGGTCGATCGAGGCCACCCGCCGGCCGGTGATCAGCTCGATGCCGCGTTGCTCGAACTCTCGCTCGAGCGCGTCGGAGGTTTCCGGGGACGGAGGCACCGGTCGGCCGAACGGGATCACGAACGAGATCCGGCAGGCGTCGCGTACACCGCGCGCGGTGAGCTCGTCGTGCAGCATCAGCGCGCACTCGCTCGGAGCCGGGGGGCACTTGAACGGAGCGCCGCAGACACCGATCACGGCATGGCCCTGGGAGAACGTGGGGATGATCGCCGCCAGGCGTCCCGCTCCTGCCACCGAGTAGAACTCGTTGCCGCCCTCGACAAGCCCGGGGGTCGCGTCGAAGTCGTAGTCGGCGCCGAGTGCGATCACCAGCACGTCGGCGTCGTGGGTGCCGGCGTCCGTGGTCACCCGTCGCGCCTCGGCGTCGATCGCGGTGATCGTCTCGCGCAACACGCGCACTCCGGGCTTGGCGATCTGCCGGTATTCCAGGCGGACCTCCTCCGCCGTGCGGCGCCCGAACATCAGGTCGAGCTTCGAGAAGCCGAAGACGAACGCGTCGCCGCCGTCGATCAGGGTCACCTCGACCTCGTCCCCGACCGCCTCCGAGAGCATCGTGGTCAACTCGAGGCCGCCGAAGCCGGCGCCGAGGACGACTACCCGCTTGGCCATGGCGTCACCCTATCCGTCGCGCAGCGGCGGACCTGCTCAGCCGGGGGACTCGTGCTCGTCCGACTGCTGGCGCAGGAACCGCTGGAAGTCGTCGGCGATCGAGTCGCCGGAGGGCATGTCGGTGGGGTCGAGCTCGTCGTCGGAGGCCTGCTCGGACTCCAGCCGGCGCACGAGCTCTTCGATCTCGGGGTTGGCGGCGACCGCGCGGTCGACCTGGGTCTCGAAACGGTCCATCGCCTCCTCCAGCTCAGAGGCCTCGATTGCGACCCCGGTGAAGGCCTCGAGCCGGCGCAGCAGCGCCAGCGCGGCCTTCGGGTTGGGGACCGCGGCGACGTAGTGCGGGACGGCCGCCCAGAGGCTCGCCGAGGTTAGCTCGCGGCGGCGGCAGGCATCGTGGATGATGCCGACGATCCCGGTCGGGCCCTCGTAGTTGGAACGGCTCAGCGACAGGCGCTCGACCAGATCCGGGTCGGAGGCCAGGCCGGTGATCGGGACCGGCCGCGAGTGCGGCACGTCGGCGAGCAGCGCGCCGAGCGTGACCACCATCTCCACCCCGAGCCGCTCGGCAGCCTCGATCACCGCCTCGGCGAAGGTGCGCCAGCGCAGGTTGGGCTCGACGCCCGAGACCAGCACCAGGTCGCGCTCGGCGGCCGGGGCGGGTGCGGTGAAGATCGTGTTCGCGGGCCAGTCGACCTCGCGCGCCTGGCCCTCGGTCATCCGGATCGTCGGCCGGGCGACCTGGAAGTCATAGAACTGCTCGGGGTCGATCTCGGCGACCGGCTCGGCCTCGAGCGAGACCGCGATCGTCTCCAGTGCGGTGGTCGCCGCGCTGGCGGCGTCGTTCCATCCGGCGAACGCCGCCACCAGGACCGGTGAACGGAGCTCCTTCAACTCCCCAACCCAGTTCAGCGCCTCCATTTATGGCGCCTCAACGGCGGCGCACCTCGGCTTCGCTTTGCTCCGCCTCACAGCATTCGAGCCTACCGGGCGGGCGCCGCAGGCACGCTGATCGCGTCCGCTGCCGCGGCCACTATCGAGGGGTGGAAGCGGCGGTAGCCCAGATCCGTCCAACCATCGATGACCTGCGCCCCGGGCAGCGATTCGAGGGCCGGTACGCGTGTGTGAGCAAGGAGCGCCAGACGGCGCGCAACGGCTCCGCCTACCTCTCGCTGCGGCTTCGCGACCCTACCGGGACGATCGCGGCCCGCGTCTTCCGCGACGCGGACCGGCTGGCGCTGCGATTCGAGGCTGGTGACGCGATCGCCGTCCGCGGCCGGGTCGAGCGGTTCCGCGGCGAGCCCGTGGTCGAGATCGACGACGCGCTGCGGCTCGAGCCGGGCAGCTACGACCCGGCCGAGTTCCTACCCGCCGCTTACCGCTCCGCCGAGGAGCTCGACGGCTTCCTCGAGCATCTGGCGGGCGAGGTCCACGACCCCGGCCTGCGGGCGGTCGTCGACGAGGTCGTCTTCACGGGACCGCTGGCGGAGGACTTTCGGCGCGCGCCCTGCACCCGGCGCTCGCACCACGCCTACATCGGCGGGCTGCTCGAGCACACGGTGGCGGTCGCCACCCTGGTGTTGGAGACCTGTGCGCTGCACCCGCGCCTCGACTCCGACCTGCTGATGGCGGCGGCGATCGTCCACGACGCCGGACGCGCGCGCGAGTTCACCTACGGGGCGGAGTTCGGGATCAGCGATGAGGGTCGGATGCTCGGGCACCTGGCGATCGGCGCCGAGATCGTCGGCGCCGTGGCCTCCCGCCACGCCCCCGAGCGCCGCCTGGCCGTGGTCAACTGCGTGCTCTCACACCACGGTACGGACGCCGGTCCCGGCCCGCGCCACGGCTTCGCCTCGCCCGAGGCCGTGGCCCTGTACCGGCTCAACGCGCTGGACGCTTCGGTGAAGGGCGCGCTGGAGGGTGGCTCAGGGCTCGCCTGATCATCTGAGCGGCGACGACCAGCAGCAGAAGCGCGAACGAGACCTCGAGCGCGCGTTCGGAGATCGCGTTCGAAACCAGGACCCCGATCAGGACCCCGAGCGGCGACAGCGCGCCGACGATCAGCCCGTCGCGGACGCGCACGTTGCCGGCTGCGTTCTGACGCCAGGCGCCGACCAAGGCGACCGGGACGATCGCCAACAGCGAGGTCGCCTCGGCGCGGATCTGCGGCTCGTTCAAGAACAGGGCCAGCGCGGGCACGAACAGGATCCCGCCGCCGACCCCCAGCATGCCGCCGACGATGCCGCCGGCGAAGCCCAAAGCCGCTGCCGCCACGTATTCCATCAGCCGACCAGCAGCTCGATGGCGACGGCGATCAGCAGTAGCGCGAACAGCAGCGAGATCGTGCGCTCGGGCACCCGCTGCTGGAGCGCGGTGCCGGCGACCACCCCGCCGACGGCGGGGATCCCGACCAGCGCGCCCTCGAGCAGGTCGACGTTTCCCTTCAGCCCCTGACCGACCGCGGCCAGCAGGGCGATGACGACGATCGCCAGCAGGCTGGTGCCGGTGGCCTCGCGCTCGCCGTAGGCGAACCAGAAGATCAGCAGCGGCACGATCACCGTCCCGCCTCCGACGCCGAACATGGCGCTGAAGGCGCCCGCCGCGGTGCCGATGACCGCGAGCTTGAGCAATCGGTCGCGCGCCATCCGCCGCGATACTAGTTTCGCGATGGTCTCCGACGCGATCCTCGACCCGCTGCGAGCCGATCCCGCGTCGGCCGCGGTGCTCTGTGACGTCGACGGCACCCTGGCCCCGATCGTCGACGACCCGGAGGCGGCGGCGGTGCCCCCCGAGGCGGCGGCGACGCTGGCGCGGCTGGCCGAGCGCTACCGCCTGGTCGCCTGCGTCACCGGCCGACGGGCGAGCGCGGCGCGGCGGATGGTCGGCCTTGACCAGATCGCCTACGCCGGCAACCACGGGCTCGAGCTGCTCGCTCCCGGCGACGCGATGCCGCGCCTGGACCCGGCGCTGGGCCACCGAGGCGCCGCCGCGTCCGGATTCGTCTCCCGGCTCGACTGGGAGGTGCTCGAACGCGTCGGCCTGCGGCTGGAGGACAAGGGGCCGATCCAGGCAATCCACTGGCGCGGCGCCGACGACGAGTCGACGGCCGCCCAGCGCGCCGACTCGATCGCGGCCCTGGCGGAGGAGGAGGGCCTGGTCGCCCACCGCGGCCGGATGGTGCTCGAGGTGCGGCCGACGGCGACCGTGCACAAGGGAATCGCGGTGCGGCGGCTGGTGTCCGAGGCGGGGGTGAGCGCGGCGGTGTTCGGCGGCGACGACCGCACCGACCTGGATGCCTTCGCCGCCCTGCGCGATCTGGCCGCGTCGGGCGAGCTGGCCACGGCGGTCTGCGTCGGCGTCTCGTCGGCCGAGGCGCCGCCCGAGATCGAGCAGCGCACCGACGTCGTCGTTGATGGGCCGGCCGGCTTCCTCGACCTGCTCAGGAGCCTGTAGCGGTGCTGTTCTGCGACCTGCTTCGGGTCTCAGTGCTGCTGGTCGCCGCGGTTGCCACCGCGCTCGGGGCGGTCAGCGTCGTCGTCGCCCACCAGGACGCCAACGAGTTCGCGCTCGCCGTCGCCGCCGGCTGGTGGGTTTGCGGAGCTCTGATCGGCGTCTGGCTCGGGCGTCCGGCGCGCGCGGCCGAGGCGATTGCCCGGCTGCTCGCAGGGGCGCGCACCGCGACCAGCCTGCCGTCGCAGAGTCCGAGCCGGATCGCGTTGATGCGGCTTTGGCCGATCGGCTTCTTCGCGCTTGCGGCCGGGATCGCCGGCCTGGTCGCCCCCCAGATCGCGGCGATCGGCGCCGGCTACGCGATCCTGATCGCGCTCGCCTGGCGCGGGCGCGAGAACGCCGTCGCGGCGATCGAAGAGCGCGACGGGGTGCGCTTCTACGTCGAGCCCAGTTCGGCGTTCGAGCCGGTGAAGCTGATTCGCACGCCAGGCCTGTATCGCGACCGCGGGCCGACGGCGAAGCCGCCGCCACCCCCGCCGGCCCAGGCGGGATAGCTCGATCTCCGGCTCGCGGCTGCGGGCGAAGGCGATCCAGCCGCCGATCGCGGTGCCGAGCGCCGCGATCCCGGCGAGCACGAGTCCGGAGCGCGGTCCGGCGACCTCGGTCAGCCAGCCGACGATCGGGCCGCCGATCGGGGTCGAGCCGAGGAAGACGACCGAGTACAGCGCCATCACCCGGCCGCGCATCTGCGGGCTGGCGCCGAGCTGCAGGGTCGAGTTGACCGAGGCGGCGAAGGTGACGCTGACCGCCCCGACCGGGACCAGCGCGAGCATCGCGATCGGCAGGGTCGGCGCCGCGGCGGCGAGCAGGGCGAAAAGGCCGAAGGCGGCCGCCGAGCCGACGATCAGCGGCTCCGAGACCCGCCCGCGGGCGCCGGCGGCGAGCGCGCCGCCGACCGAGCCGATCGCCATCGCGACGGCGAGCGCGGTGTAGGCGCCGGCGCCGCCATCGAAGGTGAACCGGCCGAGCAGCGGCAGCAGGACCTGGAAGTTGAACGCCAGGGTGCCGACGACGACCATCATCGCCAGCGGGATCAGCAGCGACGGCTCGCCGCGCAGATAGCGCAGGGCGGCGCGGACGCCGTCCGCCTCGCGGTCCGGGACCGCCGGGGCGCTGAGCCGCGATGGGTCCATCGCGCGCAGGGCGACGATCATCGCCACGAAGGTGAGCCCGTTGACCAGGAAGCAGGGGGCGACGCCGAGGGTCGCGATCAGGATCCCGGCCGTCGCCGGCCCGAGGATTCGGGCGGAGTGGATCAGGACGCTGTTCAGCCCGACCGCGTTGACCACCTGGTCAGCGCCGACCATCTCGATCACGAAGCTCTGGCGGGTCGGGTTGTCGACCGAGAGCACGGCGCCGCGGACGAAAACGAGCGCGAAGACCATCCACGGCGCGACCGCGCCGGCGGCGGTCAGCGCCCAGAGCGCCAGCGCCGGCACCGCCATCATCGACTGGGTGACGATCAGCAGCGAGCGCTTCGGCCACCGGTCGGCGAGGACTCCGCCCCAGGCACCGAAGACGAGGATCGGCAGGAACTGGAGCGCCGAGGTGACGCCGACCGCGACGCCGCTGCCGGTGAGCTCGAGGATCAGCCACATCTCGGCGACCATCTGCATCCAGTTGCCGCTGACCGAGACGATCTGGCCGGCGAAGTAGCGCCGGTAGTTGGGGATTTGCAGCGAGCTGAAGGACCGGCTGAGCGCGGCGCTCATCCAGAAGCCGCCTCAACAAGGGCAGAAGTTCGGCTACGCCTCACGATGACTCCCCGAGTCCTCGTCGAGCAGCCGCTCGAGGATCGCGGCGGCGCTCTCGAGGGTCGCGATCTCGCTCGGATCGAGATCGCGCATCCGCTTTGCGAGGTAGGCGTTCTTGCGCTTTCGAAGCCGCTTCAGCAGCGCCCCGCCCGCAGGGGTCGGCGACACCAGGCAGCCGCGACCGTCGGTCGGATCAGGCGTGCGGGTGGCGAGTCCGAGGTCGACGAGGCTGGTGACGATCCTGGTCGCGGTCGGTCGGCGGATGCGCTCGCGGTCGGCGAGCTCGGACGGCGTCAGCGGGCCGAAGTTGGCGACGGTCGCCAGCGCCGCTGTCAGGGTGGGGCTGAGGAGCCCGTCGCCCTCCGCGTCGTAGGCCTCCTGGCGCAGCCTCCGCGCGGTGCGCACGACCGCGAACCGAAGCCGGGCGGCGATCTCTGCGAGGGGAGGCGAAGTAGTTACCATTGCTAATTAGCATAGCAAACTACTTTCACGCCGTTCGCCCGCGCAGCTTCAACAGCTGCTTCCAGGTGCGGGTGTTGGCGATCTCGGCCTTGGTCAGCCAGGCTCGGCGGGCGGTGGCGATCCCGTAGTCGATGTTGGCGAGCGTGTCGGTGCCGTGGGCGTCGGTGTTGACGACGATCTTCACCCCGGCCTCGGCGGCCAGCCTGGCGTGGCCCTCGTTCAGGTCGCGGCGGTTGGGGTTGCCGTTGATCTCGAGGAAGGTCCGGCTCGCGGCGGCGGCCTCGGCGACCGCCTCGACGTCGATCCCGTAGGGCTCCCGCTTGCCGATCAGGCGCCCGGTCAGGTGGCCGATGCAGTCGACCTGCGGGTTCTCGATCGCCGCGACGACCCGCTCGGTCATCTTCTTGGCCGAGATCCGAAACGAGGTGTGGACGCTGGCGATCACCCAGTCCAGCCGCTCCAGTACGTCGGGCTCGTAGTCCAGCGAGCCGTCCGGCAGGATGTTTACCTCCGACCCGGCGAGCAGCGCGAAGCGCCCCTTGCTTGCGGCGTTGTACTCGGCGATCTCGTCGACTCGGCGCAGCAGCGCCTGCGGGGTGACGTGGTTGCCGAACCCGTGGCTGGCCGAGTGGTCGGTGATCGCCAGGTAGGCGTAGCCGCGCTCGCGCGCCGCCTCGGCCATCTGCTCGAGCGTGTTGCGGCCGTCCGAGAGCGTCGTGTGGCAGTGCAGGTCGCCGCGAATGTCCGACAGCTCGACCAGCTGCGGCAGCTCGCCGGCGGCCGCGGCCGCGATCTCGCCGTTGCCCTCGCGCAGCTCGGGCTCGACGTATTCGAGCCCCAGCCGCGCATAGACCTCGGCCTCGCTCGCATAGCGGGCGAGGTCACCCGACTCGGTTTCGAGGATCCCATGCTCGGAGACCGACAGCCCCTGCTTCACCGCCCGCTCGCGCAGCTCGACGTTGTGCGCCTTGGAGCCGGTGAAGTGCTGCAGCAGGTTGCCGTAGGCGTCGGGCTCGACGATCCGCAGATCGACCGAGACCCCGTTGTGGGTCGTGATCCGGGTTCCCGCCGGCCCTGCCGAGGCGGACTGGGCGGCGAGCTCGTGCTCGGTAAGCGCCACGGCCAGGGCCTCTGGGTCCGAGGCGGTGGCGATCAGGTCGATGTCCTTGCAGGTCTCGGCGCGCCGGCGGGCGGACCCCGCGACCTCGACCGCATCGCAGGCCGGATGCGCGCGCAGGGCAGCGGCCAGCTCCTCGGCGATCGGCAACACGGACGACAGCAGCAGCCGCTCCTTCGGCCCCTCGGCGGCGAGCTGCTCCATCCCCGCGAGAGCGTTCTCCTCGACCTTCGCGCCCAGGCCCTTGAGACCGCGGATCCGCTGTTGCTCGGCCGCCTCGCGGAGCTCCTCGAGGCTGGTGATCCCGAGCTCGTCGTAGAGCTTGCGGACGGTCTTGGCGCCCAGCCCCGGGATCCTCGTCACCTCGATCAGCGAGGGCGGGAACTTCGCCTTCAGCTTCACCGCCGCCGGGATCTCGCCGGTCTCCGACAGCGCGACGATCTTCTCCTGCAGCGTGTCGCCGATCCCCGGCAGCTCGGTCGCCTTGCCGGCCAGCGCCAGCTCCTCGACCGAGACCGGGCTCTGGCGGATCACCCGCGCGGCCTCCTGGTAGGCGATCACCCGGAAGCGGTTGGCGCCGTCGAGCTCGTACAGGACCCCGAGTTCGACCAGGGCGTCGGCGATCTCAGCGTTTCGCATCGGCACCCTGCGAACTCTAGATTGGCCGCCGATGAGCACGTGGGTGGTCCTGCCGACCTACAACGAGGCCGAGAACCTGGAGGCGATCGTCGCCGCCGTGCGCGAGCGGCTGCCCGACGAACGCCGGGTGCTGGTCGTCGACGACGCCTCGCCTGATGGCACCGGCGAGATCGCCGACAAGATCGCCGCCCAGTCGGACGATGTCGAGGTGCTGCACCGACCCGGCAAGCAGGGGCTCGGCCCCGCCTACGTCGCGGGGTTTCGCAGGGCGCTCGAGGGCGGCGCCGAGCTGATCGCCCAGATGGACGCCGACTTCTCTCACGACCCCGCCGACCTGCCGCGGCTGCTGCACGCTGCGGCCGACGCCGACCTGGTCCTGGGCTCGCGTTACGTCGACGGCGGCGGGGTCGCCGACTGGGGGCCGCTGCGGCGGCTGATCAGCCGCGGCGGCAGCGCCTACGCCCGCACCGTCCTCGGCGTCGGGGTCAGCGACCTGACCGGCGGCTACAAGGTCTTTCGCCGGGCGGTGGTCGAGGCGATCGACGTCGAGACGATCCCCTCGCTCGGCTACGCGTTCCAGGTCGAGACGACCTATCGGGCGATCGCGGCGGGCTTTCGCGTCGTCGAGGTGCCGATCGTCTTCCGCGACCGCCGGGTGGGCGAGTCGAAGATGACCGGATCGATCGTGATCGAGGCCGCGCTACGGGTTCCGGCGATGCGATCGGCCAGACGCCGGTCGCGGTCATAGTGTTGGTGTAACGCGTAGCCGGCAGGCCGTACTATACTTTTTGAAGTAGCACACCCACCACACCACCCGACGCTAGGAGACCGAGAGTGACTGGGAAGCTCCCCGACGTGACCGACGCCAACTTCCAGGCCGAAGTGCTCGAGGCCGACGGTCCCGTGCTGGTCGACTTCTGGGCTCCGTGGTGCGGTCCGTGCCGCGTCGTCCACCCGATCCTCGAGGAGATGGCGGCCGAGCGCGGCGACGAGCTGCGGATCGTCAGCCTCAACGTCGACGACAACCAGCAGACCGCGGGCCGCTACGAGGTGCTCTCGATCCCGACGCTGATCCTGTTCAAGGATGGCTCCGAGGCGAAGCGGATCGTCGGCGCGCTGCCGAAGCGGCGGCTCGAGGCCGAGCTCGAGCCCGCGCTCGTCTCGAGCCGCCTAGCTCGTCTCGATCCCGATCTGAAGCTCGCGGCCCTCGATCGTGGCCGTGGCGGCGAGGTCGTCGCCGCCGAAGGCGAGCGACGTCGCCAGGGTCTCGCCGGCGATGTAGCGGTCGTGGGCTCGCGCGGCGGCGACCAACTCGTCGTCGCCGCCCACGACGAGCGAGATCCGGTCGGACACGTCGAGGCCGGCCTGCTTGCGGGCGTTCTGGATCGCGTGCACGATCTCGCGCGCGAGCCCCTCGCGGATCAGCTCGTCGTCGAGCTCGAGCGCCAGGGCGACCGCGCGGCCTGACTCCGCCTCGACCTCGTAACCGTCGAGCGGTTGCATCACCAGGGTCATGTCGTCCGCCGCCAGCGTGTGCTCGGCGCCGTCGACGTTGATCCCGATCTGGCGCTCGCCGCGGATCGCCTCCGCGACGTGACCCGGGTTGAGCGCCTCGACGGCGGCCGCGACCGTCGGCATCGACTTGCCGAACCGCGGCCCGAGCGAGCGATAGTTGGGCTTCACCGCGTAGCGGACCAGCTCGCCCTCCTCGGAGACGAACTCGAGCTCCTTGACGTTGAGCTCGGCGCGGACCAGCTCCGCGAGCCGCTCGAGCTCGCCGCGCTCGGCGTCGGTGGCGACGATCACGGCGCGGCGCAGCGGCTGGCGGTTCTTGACCTTCGCCGTCGCCCGGGCCGCGCGGCCGAGCTCGATCGCCCGCATCGCCGCCTCGACCCCGGCCTCGAGCTCGCCGTCCTCGAGCGCCGGGTCGGGCTCGGGGAAGTCGGCGAGGTGGACCGAGTCGCCGCCGCCGGAGAGGTTGGCGTGGATCTCGTCGGCGACGAACGGGGTGAACGGCGCGATCAGCTTCGCCAGCTCGAGCAGGCAGTGGCGCAGGGTCGCGAACGCCTCCGCGGTCGCCGTCCCAGAAGCGCCGCCGGTTGAGGCGCACGTACCAGTTCGAGAGCTCGTCGACGTAGGCGGCGATCTCGCGCCCGGCGGTGGTGCAGTCGAAGTCGTCCATGCGCTCGATCACGCTCGCGGTCAGCCCCTGCAGCCGCGAGACCGCCCAGCGGTCGAGGTCGTCGCCGCCGCGCTCGTAGGCACCGACATCGTCGGGGCCGACGCCCTCGGCGTTCGCGTAGAGGACGAAGAACGAGTACGTGTTCCAGAGCGTGAGCAGGAACTGGCGCAGCGACTCGCCGACGGTCTCGGCCGAGAAGCGGTAGCCGGCCCAGGGCTGCTGCGAGCTGAGGCAGTACCAGCGGAAGGCGTCGGCGCCGTGGCTGTCGAGCACCTCCCACGGGTCGACGACGTTGCCGCGGCTCTTCGACATCTTCTGGCCCTCGGGGTCGAGGATCAGGCCCAGGCAGACGCAGTTGCGGTAGCTGGAGCGGTCGAACAGCAGGGTCGACTCGGCGAGCAGCGAGTAGAACCAGCCGCGGGTCTGGTCCTGGGCCTCGCAGATGTAGTCGGCCGGGAAGCGCTCGCGCGAACTCGCTCCTCGCCCTCGAACGGGTAGTGGAACTGCGCGAACGGCATCGCGCCCGAGTCGTACCAGGCGTCGATCACCTCCTCGACCCGGCGCATCTCGCCGCCGCAGGCCTCGCAGGCGGACGACGACCGTCGTCGATGTAGGGGCGGTGCAGGTCGTCGGGCACCTCGCCGCCGCGCTCGCGCAGCTCGGCGATCGAGCCGGCGCAGAACGACTCCGTCGCAGTCGGCGTCTCGCACTCCCAGATCGGCAGCGGCGTGCCCCAGTAGCGCTCGCGCGACAGCGCCCAGTCGACGTTGCCCTCCAGCCAGCGCCCGAAGCGCCCGTGCTTGACGTGCTCGGGGCGCCAGCCGATCTGCTCGTTCTCGGCCAGCATCCGGTCGCGGACCTCGGTCGTGCGGATGTACCAGCTCGACTTCGCGTAGTAGAGCAGCGGCGTCCCGCAGCGCCAGCAGTGCGGGTAGGCGTGCTCGTAGACCTCGGCGCGCAGCAGCCGGCCGCTCGTCGCGCAGCGCCTCGACGATCTCGGGGTCGGCGTCCTTGACCCCGCGCCCGGCCCAGTCGGTGACCCGCTCGTCGAAGGTGCCGTCGGCTCGGACCGGGTTCTGGAGCTTGATCCCGTACTGCTCGCCGAGGCGGAAGTCGTCCTCGCCGAAGGCGATCGCGGTGTGGACGATCCCGGTGCCGTCGCCGGTGGTGACGAAGTCGCCGACCAGCACCGTGTGGCCGCGCGGCCCGTAGTCGCTGACGTAGGTGAACGGCGGCTCGTAGCGCACCCCGGCGAGCGCCGCGCCCGGGAAGTGCGCGAGCACCTCGGCGTCCTCGCCGAGCACCCGCTCGACCAGGTCGCGGGCGAGGACGAAGACCTCGCCGTCCTTGCGGACCCGCGACGTACTCGATCTCCTCGCCGACCGCGAGGGCGGCGTTCGAGATCAGCGTCCACGGCGTCGTCGTCCAGGCGAGCAGCGAGTCGCCGGGCTCGATCGGCGACTCGGGGATCGCGTCAGACGGCGGCGCCTCGAGCACCGGCATCCGCACGTAGACCGACGGGTCCTCGACGTCCTCGGTAGCCCTGGGCGACCTCGTGCGAGGAGAGCGCCGTGCCGCAGCGCGGGCAGTAGGGGACGACCTTGTGGCCCTGGTAGAGGCGCTCGGCGTCCCAGATCTGGCGCAGCGACCACCAGACCGACTCGATGTAGTCGTTGTCGAGCGTCACGGTAGGGGTCGTCGAGGTCGATCCAGAAGCCGATCCGCTCGGTCAGCCGGTTCCAGTCCTCGACGTAGCGGAAGACCGACTCGCGACAGCGGGCGTTGAACTCGGCGATCCCGTACTCCTCGATCTCGGCCTTGGACGAGATCCCGAGCTCCTTCTCGACCTCGAGCTCGACCGGCAGCCCGTGGCAGTCCCAACCGGCCTTGCGCGGCACGTAATAGCCGCGCATCGCCCGGTAGCGGGGGTAGACGTCCTTGAACACGCGCGCGAGCACGTGATGCGACCCGGGCTTGCCGTTGGCGGTCGGCGGGCCCTCGTAGAAGCTCCACGACCGGCGCCCCGGCGTCGCGGCGCTGGTCGAGCTGGCGCGTCGAAGGTGTCGTCCTCGCGCCAGCGCTCGAGCACCCGCTGCTCGAGCTCGGGGAACGATTGCTTCGGGTCTACCGGTGTAAATCCGCTCACGAGCGGGTGATTCTAGGAGCGGCGGTCAGCCGTTCACCAGGCGATCAGGATGTCCTCGGGATCCTGGGGGTTGACGTAGACCGGCAGCACCAGCCCCGGCTGCATCACCCCGGCGGCGAAGTTGGAGATCACCAGCTTGCGCTTCACCCGCCTCGGCCCTTGGCCGGGGACGTCGAGATCGAGCTCCAGGGTCATCAGCGGCTGGTCGTTGATCAGCGCCCCCGAGTGGGCCGAGACCAGCGTTCCCCGGCCCTTGATCCCCGTCTTCCACAGCCACTGCTCGTGGCGGCCCTGGCGCGCCTGGCGGATCGCGTAGACGATCAGCCCGACCACCACCAGCACCCAGATCCCGCCCAGGGGGACGAAGGTCCCGGCGAGCGTGCCCCCGATCAAGATCCCGGAGATCAGGAAGATCAGCCCGCCGATCCCAAACAGGGCGAGCAGGAAATAGCCGGTGCGGTTGATCTGCACGGCGGCCTACTCGTTCGCCTCGTCGCGGATTCGCTTCGCCACCGTCGCCCCCGCCTCCCAGAGCGCGGCGAGGCCCGCCTCGTCGGGATCGTCCTGCTCGACCGAACAGAGCAGCGACCCATAGGCGAGCTCGAATGAGAAGTCACCCGGCGAGCCCTCGCCGAGCCAGTCGATGAACGAGGGAGCGAACAGCTGGCGCAGCCAATTGTCGTCCTGGAACGGGCTCACCGTGACCTTGAAGCGGGCGTTGAGCTTCTCGCTCTCGGTCCACAGCCGCGAGCTGCGGACCTCGAAGCCGTAGTGGGTGTCGCTGGTGTTCCTTCCGAGCCGGTCGCAGCTCAGCCGCGGCACGAACGGCTGCGACTCCGGGATCCGCGCGAAGACGACGTTGTATTCGAAGCGCCCATAGCTGTAGCGCGCGATCACGCCCTCGAGAGCGGGCAGCAGCTCGCCGGCGTAGGCGGGGCTGAGCTGGCCGCCCATGGTGAGCAGCGGAGTCACGGGTCCGGGCCCGAAGCCGTCGGCCTCGGCCAGCCGATGGGCCGCCGCGAACTGGCGGTAGTCGTCGCTCGCCCCCACGGCTGCAGCCTAAAGCGGCTCCCTACGATGGAGGCGTGCGCAGGAGGCTCAGCCTGGCGGCGGCGATCGTGGCGATGGCGGCGCTAAGCGGCTGTGGGTCGTCGGACCCGCCGCAGACGCCGGCGGCCTGTCTGGGCCCGGCGTCTGCGTACCTGACCGCGCTCCAGGCGGCGCCGGCCGAGGTCCGCCTGGCCGGCACCACGCCGATCAGCTCCTGCTTCGTCGCCGAGCAGGCGACCGGCGCCCTGCAGACGGTCGGCAAGTCGGTGATCGGGGCCGCGACCGAGCTCAACCGCAAGGTCCGCGGCGGCGACCAAGGCGCGACCGTGCAACTGGGTTACCTGGTCGGCGCGGTCCAGGAGGGCGCCTCGGGTACCGACGGAATCCACCAGGACCTCGTCCTGCGGCTCGACTCGGCGGCCCGCTATCCGGGGCCGGGCGAAAAGCCGTTTGGAGCGGCGTTCGAGCGCTCCTTCGGGACCGGTTACGCGGCCGGGCAGCGCTCGGGCTGAGGGCCGAGCCCCGCCGGTCGAAACGACGAGCGGCTAGCGCCGCTCGTCGTCGCGGACCCGGCTGCGCTCGCGCGGAGCGCTCTGCTTCTGGGTGCGGTAGGAGCGCTCGCGGTCGGCCCGCTTCGCGTCCATCCACATGAGCATCAGGGTGGGGTGCATGTTCTGCCTCCTAACCAGTGTTTCCAGTTAGATAGTTATAGCAGAAAGTAACCGATGTCAGTACAATGACGGTTATGCCGACCGATCAGACGGCACCCGCGCAACTCGAGCTGGTGCGAGAGTTCGTCAACACGCTGGACGTCGAGGACTCCGGCGACGAGCTCTCGACTCCCGCCGCCGCGGTCGCCTGGTTGAAGGCCCACGAACTGGCCGGCGAACAGCCGGCGATGGACGAGGCGGACCTCGCTCGCCTGATCTCGGTCCGCGAAGCGCTGCGAGCGATGCTGCTCGCCAACAATGCGGGCGCGCCCGCGCCGGCGGACGCGATCGAGGTCCTCAACGAGCAGTCGGCCGAGGCGGCGGTGGTCCTGCACTTCGACGCCTCCGGAGCCGAGCTGGTCACCCACTGCGGCGGCGTCGATCACGCGATCGCCGAGCTGCTGGCGATCGTCCACGACTCGATGGGCGACCGCACCTGGCCGCGGCTCAAGGTGTGCCCGGCCGACGACTGCCTGTGGGCGTTCTACGACCACTCGCGCAACCGCTCCGGGACCTGGTGTGAGATCGGCAAGTGCGGCAACCGCGCCAAGGCGCGCCGGTTTCGCGAGCGCCACAAGCCGTCCGCGGCCTGAGATCTCCCGATAGCCTGATTGCGCAGGCCAAACGACGACGGAGGCGCGCGTGACTGAGCAGTTGTGGGGCGGAGAGACCGCGAAGGCGGTCGAGAACTTCCCGGTCTCCGGCGATCGCGTGCCGGCGCCCGTGGTCCACTGGCTCGGGCGGATCAAGGGCACCGCGGCCCGGGTGAACGCCGAGCTCGGCAAGCTCGACGACGAGATCGCCCAGCGGATCGCGGCGGCCGGCGATGCGGTCGGCGCCGGCGATCACGACGACCAGTTCCCGGTCGACGTCTTCCAGACCGGCTCCGGGACCTCGTCGAACATGAACGCGAACGAGGTGATCGCCAACCTCGCCGGCGACGGCGCCCATCCCAACGACCACGTCAACATGGGCCAGTCCTCAAACGACGTCTTCCCGTCCGCCGTCCACCTGGCGGCGCTCGATCAGGTGCACTCCGACCTGCTGCCGGCGCTCGAGGGGCTGGAGCGCGCGCTGGCCGCGAAGGGCGACGAGTTCTCCGACCACGTGAAGTCCGGCCGCACCCACCTGATGGACGCTGTGCCGGTCACCCTCGGGCAGGAGTTCCACGGCTACGCTGCGCAGATCCGCCTCGGCGCGGCGCGCGTCCGCGACACGCTCGGACGGGTCGGCCAGATCCCGCTCGGCGGGACCGCCACCGGGACCGGGATCAACACCCACGCCGAGTTCGCCGAGCGTGTGCGGGCAAAGCTCACCGAGGCGACCGGCCTGGAGATTTCGGCGCCCGAGGACCCGTTCGAGGCGAACGGCAACCGCGACGCGCTGGTCGAGCTCTCCGGGGCGCTGAAAGTGGTAGGCGTCTCGATGATCAAGATCGCCAGCGATCTGGCGCTGATGGGCTCGGGCCCCCGCGCCGGTCTCGCCGAGCTGCGGCTCCCCGAGCTGCAGAAGGGCTCCTCGATCATGCCCGGGAAGGTCAACCCGGTGATCTGCGAGGTCGCGATCCAGGTCGGCGACCAGGTGATCGGAAACGACGCCGCGATCGCGGTCGCAGGTACCCAGGGCCAGTTCGAGCTCAACGTCAGGGTGCCGCTGATCGCCCGCAACCTGCTCGACTCGATCAAGCTGCTGGCGGCGAGCGCCCGGCTGCTGGACGAGAAGTGCGTCAGCGGGATCGAGCCGAACGAGGAGATGCTCACGCGCCACGCGGAGTCGACCCTGCAGGTCGCCACCGCGCTCACCCCGCACATCGGCTACGACCAGGCTGCCGAGATCGTCAAGGAGGCGGCGAGCTCGAACCGCACCGTGCGCGAGGTCGCGACCGAGCGCGGCGTCGACGAGGAGGTGCTCGAGCAGGCGCTCGACTTCGTCCAGATGGCGAGGCCGCACGACTGATCGGCGTAACGTTGACCACGCCGAGGAGACTGAAGGGCATGAGCGAAAACGAGATCAACAACGCAACTGAGACCAACTACGCGACCTTCGGGGCGGGCTGCTTCTGGCAGGTCGAAGAGAACTTCCGGGCGCTCGACGGCGTCGTCGACACCGCGGTCGGCTACGAGGGCGGCGAGATCGAGAACCCGACCTACGAGCAGGTCTGCACCGGCAAGACCGGTCACGTCGAGGTGACCCGGGTCGAGTACGACCCGGCCCGTATCGACTACGCGGACCTGGTCCAGAAGTACTTCGAGATCCACGACCCGACGCAGCTCAACCGCCAGGGCCCCGACGTCGGCTGGCAGTACCGGTCGGTGATCTTTACCGAGGACGAGGAGCAGGCCCGGATCGCGGGCGAGGTCCTGGACCGAAACCGCGATCGGTTCCGCGCTCCGATCGTCACCGAGATCATGCCGGCGAAGCCCTTCTGGCGCGCCGAGGAGTACCACCAGTGCTACCTCGAGAAGCGCCGATCCGGCGGCGGGCTGCTGAGCCAGCTGCTCGGGCGCTGATCCGGCTTGGGGCCGCATTCGCGACGGCCGCGATCGCGCTTGCGATCGCGGCCTGCGGGTCCCAGGGGGACGAGACGTCGGTGGCGCAGAGCTACGCCAGCCTGACGGTGACGCTCGATCGCGACGGCCGCGGCGGAGAACCACCGCGAACCAAGAATGTCGCTTGCTCCGGTGACAGCTGCTACGGGATCGAGGAATCGGACTTCGCGCCGGTGCCGCCGGGGACCGCGTGCACAGAGATCTACGGCGGGCCGGACGTGGCCACCGTCGAGGGCGAGTTCGACGGTGGTGCCCACGTGCGAGTCCGTCTGACGCGATCGAACGGCTGCGAGATCGAGCGCTTCGACCGTTTCGACTCGCTGCTGCGCAGCGTCTTCCCGGGCTACGAGCCCGGGGCGGCGCTCGGCTAGCCGTCGTAGGGTGGCGCCACGCCCCAGCCCCAGCGCGGGACGGGGGCGTGCTCGGCGACCTCGGCCCCAGGCTGTGAGTTCTGCGCGGCGAGCCGGGTGCCCCACTCGAGGTAGCCGACCAGCGCGGCGCGGAACTCGGGATCGTCGGGGAGCCCGGCGTCGTCGGCGGCGAGGCTCATCAACGAGGCGAAGCGGAAGCGCTGTCCGGGGGTGATCTCGAGCCCGCGGTGGTGGGCCAGCATGGCGTCGTAGCCGCCGAGCTCCTCGGTGTAGCGGGGCGGGCCGCCGAAGACCTCGCCCCACCAGGCGGCGACGTGGTCGCGATGCTCCTCCGAGACCCCGCCGGGGAAGAATCCCGAGAGCAGGTCGTCGGACTCGACGCGGTCGTAGAAGGCGTCGATCAACGCCCGGAGTGGGCCGGCACCGCCGGCCCACTCGAACAGGCTCGGGGGCTCAGAGGTTGACGGCGACGTACTTGGTCTCCAGGTACTCGTCAACGCCCTCGTTGCCGCCCTCGCGGCCGATGCCCGACTGCTTGACGCCGCCGAACGGGGCGCCGGCGTTCGAGACCATGCCCTGGTTGAGGCCGATCATCCCGGTCTCGAGGCCCTCGCAGACCCGCAGCGCCCGCTTCAAATTCGAGCTGTAGACGTAGGCGACGAGGCCGTACTCGGTGTCGTTGGCCGCTGCCACCGCCTCCTCGTCCGAGGCGAACGCCTTGACCGGGGCGACCGGGCCGAAGATCTCCTCGGTCAGCACGCGGGCTCCGTCGGGCACGTCGCTGACCACGGTGGGCTCGAAGAAGTAGCCGGCCCCGTCGCGGGCCGATCCGCCGACTACGCAGGTCGCGCCCCTGTCGACCGCGTCGGTGACCAGCTCGGCCACCTTGTCTCGCTGGTTGGCGTCGATCAGTGGGCCCACGTCGACGTCCTCTTCGGTGCCGCGGCCGAGCTTCAGGGCGCCCATCCGCGCCGCCAGCTTCTCGGCGAACTCGGCGGCGATCGGCTCGGCGACGTGGAAACGGTTCGCCGAGGTGCAGGCCTCGCCGATGTTGCGCATCTTGGCGATCATCGCGCCCTCGACCGCGTCGTCGACGTCGGCGTCGTCGAAGATCAGGAACGGCGCGTTGCCGCCGAGCTCCATCGACACCTTGAGCACGGTGTCAGCGGCCTGGGCGATCAGCTTCTTGCCGACCTCGGTCGAGCCGGTGAAGCTGAGCTTGCGCAGCCGCGGGTCGGAGATGATCGGCTTCGAGATCTCGCTCGAGGAGTGCCCGGTGATCACGTTGAGGACGCCGTCCGGCAGACCGCACTCGGACAGCAGCTTCCCCAGCGCGAGCATCGACAGCGGCGTCTGCTGCGCCGGCTTGACGACCATCGTGCAGCCGGCGGCGATCGCGGGCCCGATCTTGCGGGTGCCCATCGCGTTCGGGAAGTTCCAGGGGGTGATGAAGTAGCAGGGCCCGATCGGCTGCTTCATCACCAGGACGCGGAAGGCGCCGTTGCCGGCGACCTTGTAGTAGCCGTCGATCCGTAGCGCCTCGCCCGCGAACCAGCGGAAGAACTCGGCCGCGTAGGTGATCTCGGCCTTCGACTCGGCGACCGCCTTGCCCATCTCCAGGGTCATCAGCAGGGCGAGGTCGTCGGCCTGCTCGTTGAGCGCCTCGAAGGCGCGCTGGAGGATGTCGGAGCGCTCGTTGGGCGGGGTCGCCGCCCAGCCCGCCTGCGCCTCGCACGCCGCATCGAGCGCCGCCTTCGCGTCCTCGGGGGTCGCGTCGGCGATCTCGCAAAGGCTCTCGCCGGTCGAGGGATCCTCGACCGAGAGCGTCGCGCCGCCGCCCGCGTCACGCCACTCGCCGCCGATCAGAAGCTGGCGTGGCGTCCGTTCGAGGATCTCCCGTTCCCGCTCGCTGGCGCTCATCGAACCTCCATCTCGCTGTCGCGAATCAGCGTATCGACCGCCCGCCCTCCGACCCGGGGCGGGCGCTACGGTCCCCGCGTGGCCGACGCGCGCAACACGATCAGTCCCGAGGGCAAGGCGAAGGCCGAGGCCGAGCTGCGCGAGCTCACCGAGGTGCGCCGGCCCGAGATCGTCAAGGCGATCAAGTCCGCGCGCGAGTTCGGCGACCTGAAGGAGAACGCCGAGTACCACGCCGCGCGCGAGGCCCAGGGGATGAACGAGTCGCGGATCCGCGCGCTCGAGCATCGGCTGGCGACCGCGGTGGTCGCCGAGGCGGCGGCGGGAGGCGAGGCCGGGGTCGGCTCGGTGATCCGCTATAGCGACGGCGCTGCCGAGAAGGAGGTGACGCTCGTCAACCAGCTCGAGGCTGACGTTGCGGCCGGCAAGCTTTCGGTCGAGAGCCCGATCGGGGCCGCCCTGCTCGGCGCCACCGCGGGCGCGACGGTCTCGTTCGAGACCCCGCGCGGCGCCACCAAGCGGCTCGAGGTGCTGAGGATCGCCTAGCCCTTGCGGGCGGTTGCCGGCAGGGTTAGGATCGGCGACGGTGTCGATTCTCGGCGGTCTCGCCAGAACCCTGCTCGTCTGTCTCGCGGTGCTCGCCGGCACCGCAGCGACCGCGGGCGCGGCCGGGCCCCCGAACACTCCCCTGAGTGGGCAGATAACGATCACGGGCACGGACGGCAAGGACGACCTCGATGTCCAGATCGAGATCGGATTCGGAACCACCGGCCGCCCCTCGCTGACGATCAGGCCGGCGGCGACGATCATCGCCGCCTCAGGTACCTGTCCGCCGGAAACGGATCCGCTCACGGGACGGCCGACGAGGAACGAGTGCACGCTCAATCAGACGACCGTGCAGTCGCTCGTGATCGATCTGAAGAAGGGCGACGACGCGCTTGTCGTCGATGACAGCGAAGGGGTGCTGTCGTCCGTTCGGGCCGCCGGCGCGCTTGGAAACGACGCGATCAAGGTGATCGCTCGCGGCGACCGGACGCTGAAGGGCGAGGACGGCGACGATCAGCTCGCCGCGCCCGGAACGGTCACGCAGTCCACGACCAGCAACCGTCCCGTGATCTTCGACGGAGGGACGGGGATCGACACGGCATCTTTTGCCGGCACCGGCTTGGTCACGGTGGACGGCGGTGGCCCGATCGGGGTAACCGCCTCGCTGGATGCCAAGACCGCGGTCTTCTCCGGGGTCAACTCGGCCAGTCAGCCGGCGACCTTCCGCACCGACACCTTGAGCAGCATCGAGGGCCTCTCGGGCACCGAGGTCGGAGACGTGCTGACCGGAGGGTCCGGCCCGGACACGCTCGTCGGGGGTGCCGGCGACGACAACCTCAATGGTGGCGGTGGAGACGACAACCTGCAGGGCGGCGACGACCTCGACGACCTCGTCGGCGGCGTGGGCAGGGACACGCTCGACGGCGGGCTCGGCATCGACACCTACCCAAAGGGAACTGGAAACGACACCTTCCTCGCCCGCGACGGCTACGCCGAGGACGTCCCCTGCGTGAAGGAGGACGTGATCATCGACGACCTGGTCGACAGGGTCGTCGGCGAGACCACCGGCTGCTCGATCTCGACCGCCGCGGCCAAGCACCATTACGACACCAAGCTCTCCGGCCGCCCGGCGAAGATCGTCGACGGCGCCCTCGCGACGCGGGTCAGATGCCCGGCCCTGAAGACCGAGACCTGCGAAGGCAGGCTCGAAGCCCTGCTCGGCCGGCGCGAGCTCGGCCACACCGCCTACAAGGTCAGCCCCGGTCATAAGGCCGCCGTCCGGCTTCCGATCAGCAACGCCGACGCCCGCCGGGTCGAGGGCCGCAAGATCCTGCTCTCGGCGTCCGAGGTCGACGCCGACGGCCGCGACCGGTTCGTCAGCCGACCGACCCGGGTCGCCGCCGGCTGACGGCGCTCAGTTAACCGAGCGGCCGGTCGCGACGACTCAGCCGTCTTCATAGGGCTGCAGCGGGATCCCGTGGTCGGTCTCGCGCATGCCGAGCTCGTAGGCGGCGGCGCCGACGCACTCCAGCCGCCGCGGCTCTTGGCCCTTGCGCTCGACGGTGAGCTCGAGGTCGGCGATCGAGCAGTTGACCGTGTTGTGCTCGGGGCCGACCGGGTCGGCGTAGACCCAGGCGACGAAGTTGCGCGGCTCCGAGGCGACCCGGCCGCGGACCCTGATCCCGCTCCCGGAGAGCTCGAAATCACAGCTCGTCGGCCGCTCGGCGACCTTGGTCGAGCGGACCCGGTCGAGGCCGCCGAGGCGGTGGTGTTCGCCGTCGATGCAGAGCATCGCGTTGCCGATCCATGGGGTCGTCCACGGCCCGACCTTGATCCGCCCGAGCCCGGCGTCGAACCAGCCGTCGGCCTCGCGGAACTCGTTCGCCTGGATCCAGCTCCAGCGCTCGGCGTGCTCGGCGCCCCAGTTGTGGCCGACCATCCCCGGCCATGAGTCGAGCTCGACTCGCTCGCCGGCGACCGTCACCGTGCCGCTGAAGCGGGCGTCGGGATCGGGTGAGAGCAGCTTCGTGCGGGGCAGCGGCGCCCCGTAGAGGAACCCGTAGGGGAGGTGGCGGAAGGGCTCGTCGCGATCGGTGAAGGTCAGGTCCCAGCTTGCCTCGAGTTCCGGCGTGCGGGCGGAACCCCGCGCGGCGCCAGGCTCGATCAGCGCCTCGCCGACCTGGATGTAGGCGCCGTCGGGGGCGGAGACGGCTTCGGGGCCGACCGTCAACTTGGTCGCTCGCGGCCCGGGGGAGTCCGCGTCGAAGAGCGTGAACCAGACCGAGCCGCTCAGCCCCGCGTCGGGCCGCTTGTGAACGGTGTGGCGGATCCAGATCGCCTGACCGCCGCCGGGCCGGGTCGCCTTCAGATAGAAGCTCTCGTAGTGCCCCGTCCCGGGTTCGAGCCCGGGAAAGCGCGCCTCGGTCCGCATCGGCGGAACCTACTGCTTCGGGATCACGACCTCGCTGCAGGTCGGCGCGCCCACCGGCGCGGTCGCCACGTTGCCGGTGTCGATCACCGGCTGATCGTTGGAGTCGAGCAGGTCGATGGTCAGTTGGCTGCGCGAGACCTCGACCTCGGCGTAGCTGAACTGGTTGATGGCCGCGCACTGCATGCCGACCCCGTTCGGGGGCTGGGGCTTGAGGAACACGTCGTGGATCAGCGACCCGCCGCTCGAGGTGCCGAGGGTGGCGTTGATCTCACCGGCGTAGGACTCGGTCGCGACCGGGCCGGTGGTGACGTCGTAGATGCCCGAGTCCTGGACCCCCGGAGGATCACCGAGCGTGTTGTAGCGCGCGTCGTTGACCAGGTTGGCGTGCACGTCGGTGGTCAGGAAGACCGCGTTCTTGACGTTGTCCTGCAGGTAGTGCAGGAGCGCGGTCCGCTCGGCGGCGTAGCCCTCCCAGCGGTCGTAGGGGAGCGCGTAGTACTGCTGGATCGGGACCTCGTTGAAGATCACCTTGAAGGTGGCGCTCGACTTCTTGACCGCCTTCTCGAAGTCCTTCAGCTGCTTGGAACCCAGCATCGTGCGGTCGGGGTCGTTGATCGACGCCAGGCAGGCCGCCGAGACCGGGTTGGCGAGCGGCGGGGAGAGGATCGAGAACAGGTTGCGGGTGCTCTGCGGCGCTGTCGGCGCCAGGTCGGCGTTGCCGCTCCCGGCCGGGTTGTCGCAGGTGCCCTGGTAGTCGGAGCTTGCGCTGCGGAACGAGCGCTCGTCGAGGAAGAAGATCTCGAGGTTCTTGCCCCAGCGAGTCGAGCGGTAGATCCCGGTCTTCTTCGTATAGGTGATCGGGTTGTAATCGGTGAACGCCTGGACGCCGTTCTTGTACAGCTGCTCGCCGTTCATGTTCACGTCGCCGACCGAGAGCGGGAACATGTCCTCGAAGACTGAGAAGTCGTTGACGAACTCGTGGTCGTCCCAGTGGGCGTAGTAGGCGGCCGAACCGCGGGCCTTCGCCCAGGGCTTCATCGCCAGGTTGGTCTTGTAGGCCTCCCACTTCTGCTTCACGCTCAGGGCGACGTCGCTGAGCCCGTAGCCGGGGACCTCGGTGTCCGAGTAGATCGTGTCGCCCATCAGCACGTTGAAGTCGTTGTGCTGGCCGGTGATCCGCTTCCAGATCTCGAAGTTGTTCCAGTAGGGGGTCGTCTGGCCGGGCAGCGGGCGCGCGTCCTGGTCGCCGGAGAGCGCGAAGCGGATCGTCTGCTTGCTCTTCGGGTCCGGAGCGGTCGTGAACTTGCCGATCTCCGAGCTCGAGCCGCGACTCGGCTGACACCAGCGGTACTTGTAGGCCTTGCCGGCGTCGAGTCCGGTGACCTGCGCCTGGACGGTGAAGTCGTGCTTCTTGTTCGCCTTCGCCTTGCCGACCACGCCGTCGGTCCCGCAGTCGCCGAACCGCCCCTTGATCGCCAGCTGCAGGTAGGCGTTGCCGCCCTTGTCGGCCTTCGCCCAGAGGATCGCGGAGTCCGAGGTGACGTCCCCCGACGAGACGCCGTAGGAGAACCCCTTGGCCTTCGCCCAGGCGGCCGGAGCCAGCGCCGCGGCGGTGAGCGCGACCGTCGCAAGTACACCGACCAGCAAGGACAATCTCAGCCTCGCTTGCACGGTCCGCAGCCTAACATGGCCTCCGGTGCGCGACGAGGAGCGAGGCTGGGGAGTTATCGCTCGCGCCGTCGCCGGCACGCTGCTGCTCGTCGCCGGCGCCGGGGCGGTGGCGGCGCTTGCCCTCGCGCTCGGGTTGGGCGACCGTGAGCCGCTCGAGATCGAGGTCGCGCGGGTGACCGCCAACGCGCTTGCGGCGACCGAGCCCGCGGCCGACCCGCTCGCCTGGAAGCCGTCGCGCAGCGCCGACTTCGAGCGCCGCGCCGCGGTCGGGCTCTCGCATGTGATCTATGAGATGAGCCCGGGCGGCGCCGTCGCCTCGGCAAAGCGGACCGCCGCCTACCGCGACCTGATCGAGGCCGCGGCCGAGCGCCACGGGGTCGACCCGGACACGCTCGAGGCGGTGATCTTCCTCGAGAGCGCCGGCCGCCCGGACGTGATCGCCGGGCCGACCCCCGAGTCGGCGTCGGGGCTGGCGCAGATCCTGCCCTCGACCGCCACCGACCTGCTCGGGATGTCGGTGGACCTGCCGGCCAGCATCGCGCTCACGCAGCGGATCTCGCACTCTCGGTCACCGGCGCAGACCGACCGGCTGCAGGCGCAGCGCGCCGCGATCGACGAGCGCTTCGACCCCGAGGCGGCGATCGACGGCGCCGCTCGCTACCTGGAGATCGCAGGACAGAAGTTCGGCGACCCCGAGCTCGCGGTCGTCTCGTACCACATGGGAATCGGCAACCTGCAGAGCGTGCTCGAGTCCTACGCGGGCAAGGGGGGCGACACGGCCGGACTCGACTACGCACAGGTCTACTTCGATTCCGGGCCGGACTCGCACCGCGCGGCCTGGGAGCTGCTGACCTCGTTCGGCGACGAGTCGGCTGACTATCTGTGGAAGGTGCTGGCGTCGAAGCAGGTCTTGGAGCAGTACCGCGACGACCCCGACCAGCTCGCGGCGACCGCCGAGCTGGCGACCAACAAGGCGACCCTGGAGGAGGTCTACCACCCCGAATCGGCGACCGAGGTGTTCGCCGACCCCGGCGCGATCGCGGACGCGACCGACGACGGCGACCTGTTGCCGCTACCCGACGACCCGGGCCTGGGCTGGGAGCCGACCAAGCAGATCGGCGAGCTCGCCGACCAGGTAGGTCAGGACCCGTCGCTGTACCGGGCGCTGCGGCCCGAGGCCCTGGCGACGCTCACATACCTGGCGGGCGTCGTCCGCGAGCTCAGCGACGACGCCGCGCCGCTCGAGCTCGACAGCGCGGTGCGCGACCGTGAGTACCAGGACCTGCTCGTCCAGGAGAACGTCCAGGCGACGCCCGAGTACTCGCTGCACACCACCGGCTGGGCGTTCGACATCCGCCGCGAGTACGCGTCGAGGGCACAGGCCGAGGCGTTGCAGTACGAGCTCGACCGGCTGCGGGCGCTCGAGGTGCTGGATTACGCGGTCGAGCCGGGCGCGATCCACGTCACCGTCTCGGACCGCGGCGCCGAGTTGCTCGGCAACGCCTCGAACTAGCCGGCGCCGCCGCCCCCCGAGGGTGCGTCCGGTGTGTCGTCGCCGTTCGCGGGCTTGCGCAACCGCCAGGCGGCGAAGCCCGCGACGACGCCGGCGCCGGCGATCAGGACCACCGCGATCACCGGAAAGCCGCCCGAATCCGAGCTGCCGGAGGTCCCGTTGCTGTCGGCGGGGGTCTGCGAGCCTCCGCCCGCGCCCGGCAGGTCGAGGTTGTACTCCTGGCCGGCGGGCGGCTCGTCGGAGGCGGCGGCGGGCGCCGCGGCCACGAGCGCCGCGGTCGCGCAGAGCGCGAGCAGGGTCAGCGATGTCCGTCTCGCCATCTTCTTCATCGAAGTCACTACCGCTAGACCTTGATCGTGATCACGTCGCCGTCGGCGACCTCGTAGCTGCGTCCCTCTGTGCGCAGCAGACCAAGGTTGCGCGCAGCAGCGTATCCACCTACGTCGACGAGGTCATTCCAGGCGACCACCTCGGCGCGCACGAACGCCTGCTGGATCTCGGTGTGGATCTGGCCCGCCGCTTCCCAGGCGGTCGCCCCGCGCGGCAGCGCGTGCGCCATCGCCTCCTTGCCGTCGCCCGCGGTGAAGAAGAGGTTCAGCGCCAGCAGCTCGAACGCGGCCCGAATCAGCCGGGCCAGTCCCGACTCCGAGATCCCGAGCTCAGCCCGCATCTCGGCCGCCTCGCCGGCGTCCTCGAGCTCGCCCAGCTCGCCCTCGATCCGGGCCGAGATCGCGACCGCGATCGCGCCCGCGCCGCCGGCATGCTCGGCGACCGAGGCGGGCACCTCGTCGTCGCCCTCGTCGACGTTGGCGACGTACAGGATCGGCTTCGAGGTGAGCGCGAACAGGCGCCGTGGCGCCTCGGCCGCCTCGTCGGGGACGGGCACGTCGCGGACCGGCGTGCCGGCCCCGAGCGCGTCGACCACCTGCTCGAGCCAGGCCTGCTCTGCGATCGCCTCCTTGTCTCCGGATCGCGCCTGCTTGATCACCCGCTCCAGGCGTCGCTCGGCCTGCTCCAGGTCGGCGGCGAGGAGCTCGGTCTCGATCAGGTCGATGTCCTCGCCGGGGTCGAGACGACCCTCCGGATGGGGGACGGCGCCGCTGGCGTGGCAGCGGACGACGTGGCAGATCGCGTCGGTCTCGCGAATTGCCGCCAGAAACTTGTTGCCGAGGCCCTCGCCCTGGGCGGCGCCGGGGACGAGCCCGGCGATGTCATGGAACTCGATCGTCTCGTTGACGACTTCGCTGGCGCCGACGACCTGGGCGACCCGGTCGAGGCGCTCGTCGGGGACCGGGACGATCGCGACGTTGGGGTCGATGGTCGTGAACGCGTAGTCGCCGGTCTCGGCGCCGGCGCGGGTGAGGGCGTTGAAGAGCGTCGACTTCCCGGCGTTGGGCAGGCCGACGATGCCGATCTTCACGCGCTCACGCGGTCTCGGGACCGCGCTCGGCGGCGACGCCGACCGAGACCGCGCCACCGTTGCCGCCGGCGCGGTGGCTCGCCTGGGCGCGCTCGTTGGCGTCGATCGCGAGGTCGAACATCCGCTCCTCCGCATGCCGGGCGCCGAGGCCCGGGACCAGCGACCCGATGCAGAACCCGAGCGCGGCGCCGCCGAGCACGTCGGACGGGTAGTGCATGCCCAGGTAGGGGCGCCCGGCGCAGACCGCGGCGGCGAGCGCGAACAGGTACGGCCGAGCGCGCGGCTGGACGCGGCCGAGCGCGGTCGCGGCGGCGACCGAGGAGGTCGCGTGGGCGGAGGGGAAGGAGAGCTTGCTGGGGGCCTTGGCGAGCGGCGGGTGGTCCTCGATCAGCGGCCGCTGGCGGCCGATTGCGCGCTTGACCGCGTAGTTGATCCCGATCGCCGCCGGGCCGGTCAGCCCCGCGGTCAGCCACTGGCCGCGCCGGGGCGGATCGACGGAGCCGCCGACGGCGCCGATCCCGGCCCAGATCGCGCCGTACTCGCCCGCCAGGCCGAGCGCCTTGGCGACCGTCTCGACCGGCTCGGCGTGGCCGCGGGTGCGCAGGAACCGCAGCGCGGCCTGATCGAGATCGCCGAGCGCCGCGAGCACCGGGTTGGTCCGCCGCTTCGGCTTCACTCGCTTCAGCACCGGGCGCAGGATAGGGCCAGAATCCCCGCCCATGAGGCGGAGTCCGCAGGACGGAGCCGAGTCGCGCCGCCGTTGAGGCGCCTGTTTATGGCCGACCAGGCACAGATCGCCTCCTACGAGCGGCAGTTTCGCCGCGCCGGGCTGCCGATGTTCGTCGAGGGGTTCTCGGCCTCGACCGACGTCTTCAACCGAGCCGCGCCGCTGCTCGGGCTGGTCTTCCTCGGCGAGCTGCTCGGTGCCGGTCAGCTCGATTGGAGCTGGTGGCAGAACGTGCTCGCAGTGCTCGCCGGCGTCGCGATCGTGCTCGCGGCGATCGCGATCCTCAACGTCGTTCAGGGGCGACCGGTGCGGGCGGTCCCGAACCGGCTCGGCAAGACCGAGCTGGCGGCGTTCGTGATCCTGCCGGCGCTGCTGCCGCTGATCTTCGGCGGCCAGCTGGGCAGCGCGGCGACCACGGTCGCCGCGAACCTGCTGATCCTCGCTGTGATCTACGCGGTCTTCGTCTACGGGCTGCTGGCGATCGTCCGCTGGGTGTTCGGCCGCCTGGCCGGGCAGCTGCGCTCCTCGCTCGGCCTGCTGGCAAACGCGGTGCCGCTGCTGGCGATCTTCGCCCTGCTCTCGTTCGCCAGCCAGGAGATGTGGCAGATCTTCGGCACCGTGAGCACGTTCGCCTACTTCTGCACGATCGGGCTGTTCGTCCTCCTCGGCAGCGCCTTCCTCGCGGTCCGGATGCCGCTCGAGGCGCGGCGGCTGGAGGCCGAGGCGGGGGGCGACGGGCCGCCGCTCTCGCGCGCGCAGCGGTTCAACGTCGGCCTCGTCCTGTTCGTGAGCCAGGGCCTCCAGGTGCTCTTCGTCAGCCTCTCGATCGGGATCTTTTTCGTCATCTTCGGCCTGCTCGCGATCGACGAGACCGCCCGCCAGTCGTGGTTGGGCGAGAACGGCAACGTGCTGCTGACGATCTCGGTCGGGGGTGACCAGTTCGAGCTCACGTCCCAGCTGTTGCGGGTTGCCGGCGGCCTGGCGGCGTTCTCGGGCTTCTACTTCGCGGTCGCGATGCTGACCGACTCGACCTACCGCGAGGAGTTCCTGACCGAGCTCACCGACGAGATGCGAACCACCTTCCGCAATCGGGCCGAGTACCTCAGACTGCGGTCCAGCCCATGACCTCGACCATGCTCGCCGGGTATCGCCACCGGCCCGGCCACCACTGCGGCTCGACCGCGCTGCGCAACCTGCTCGCCTACGACGGGATCGAGGTCACCGAGGAGATGGCGCTCGGGCTCGGCGCCGGGGTCTGCTTCTACTACCTGCACCTCGACGGCCAGTCGCCATCGCGGTTCACCAATGGCCGCGTCGGCCGGCTCGAGGAGCAGTTCCTCGAGCTCACCGGTGCACCGCTGGTGCTCGAGACCTATGACGGGCCCGAGAGCTCATGGGAGGCGGCGCGTGGCGCGGTCGACGCCGGCCGCCCGGCGCTGCTGATCACCGACCTCTACTACCTCGACCACTACGGCAACTCGGCCCACTTTCCCGGCCACGCGGTGATCCTCGCCGGATACGACGACCGGGTCGCGTATCTCTCCGACACCGGCTTCGAGGAGCTGCAGACGACCCGGCTCGAGAACCTCGCCAGGGCGCGCCACGGAAAGCACCCCGTGTTCCCGCTCGACGGTCAGATGATGATCGTGCCCGACCCCGGTGCGCTCACCGACCCGCGCGACGCCGCGCCGGCCGCGGTGGCCCGCAACGCTCGCCAGATGATCGAGCCGGCGACGGGCGAGTTCGAGGGCCTGCCGGCGCTGCGCCGGTTCGCCGATGAGCTGCCGCGCTGGCCCGACGAGGTCTCCGATTGGCAGTGGTCGGCGCGCTTCTGCTACCAGGTGATCGAGCGTCGCGGGACCGGCGGCGGCAACTTCCGGCTCATGTACGCCCGCTTCCTGGACGAGGCCGGCTTCGAGCAGGCGAAGATCGCCGCCGAGGCGGCCAAGGGCTGGACCGCGCTGGCCGCCGAGCTGCTCGCCGCGAGCGAGTCCGAGCAGGCGGAGCCGACGGTCTGGGGGCGTATCGGCGAGCGGGCGCAGGCCGTGCTCGAGGCCGAGGAACGCCTGTGGCCGTCGCTGCTGGCGTAGCCGCGAGCGCCGAGGGCTCGCTCAATCCCCGGCCGGCGGCTCGCCCGCGGGGAGCAACTCCGCCGCGCTCGGCATCCGTTCCCGCGAGCGATCGACCAGGACCGGAGCGCCCGCCGCGACCTCGATCGCCCCGGGCTCCTGGGCGTCGGTCGCGTCGAGCGCGTGCAGGACGGCGTCCACAAGGGCGTCCGGTCGGTCGTTCTGCAGGTAGTGACCCGCGTCGGAGATGAAGTACAGGGAGTTGCGGCCGGGCTTCAACATCAGATGCTGATTCCAGACCCAGCTCGCCACGCGCGGCGGCGACACGGTGTCGTTGAGACCCCAGATCACCGTCGTCGGAACCTCCAAGTCGCCGAGCGCCTTCAGCCAGGTGTCCTCGTCGGCCGACCGCTCGACCAGGTACTGGATCGTCTCGTGCATGACCTTGACACCGTCCTGGTGGGCGAAGGTCTCGGTCAGCGCCTGAACTCCCGGGTCGTCCGGGCCACGCGGCGGCCAGAAGGTCGCCGTGCCCATTCCTTCGGCCAGCAGCGCCGCGGTCGCTCCTTCGAGCAGTTGCGCCGCGGTGGACGGATCGAGCATCAGACGCTGGGCCATGGTCAGGTTGGATAGCGGCAGGAAGATGTTTCCGTTCGTCAGAAAGAGGTGCTCCAGACGAATCCGCGGCACGTCGCCGGCGTGACCGCCCGCCAGGATCAGCGCCACGCTGTCGCCGCGGTCGTGGGCGAAGACGGCGGCGGTCTCGGTGGCGACGACCTCGGACAGGTAGAACCCGAGCAGCTGCGCGTCCCGAATCAGGCTGTATCCCCATCCCGCCGGCTTGTCGGAAAACCCGTAGCCGGGGAAATCCAGCGCGCAGACCCGAAATCGCTCGGCGAGCCGGTCGACGACCTCGTACCAGTCGATGCTGCTGGTCGGGAAGCCGTGTACGAGCAGCAGCGGCGGAGCCTCCGGATCACCGGCCTCGATGTGGAAGATCTGCACCGCCTCCGCGCCGGCGTCGTCGGGGCGCCAGGGGAAATACCCACCGCGGGCTCGCCAGTCCTCGGCTCGCGAGACGCTCACCGGACGACTCTATGGCACGGGATACCGCGCAGCGATGTCGGAGGAGAACGTCGAGCTCGTGAGTCAGCCTGGACTTCTACCCTGCGCGGATGGCGCGAACATTGCTGCGCGGCGGCGAGGTGCTCGTCGGCGACCCGGGCAGGGGCGAGCTCGAGGTCGCCGACGTGCTGATCGAGGACGGCCGGATCGCCGCGATCGGGCCGGGGTTGGAGGCGGACGCCGAGGTGGTCGACGCGTCGGCGAGGCTGATCGTGCCCGGCTTCGTCGACACCCACCGCCACGTCTGGCAGACGGCGATGCGCGGGATCTGCGCCGATTGGACGCTGCTCGACTACTTCCTCGGGATCCGCGTCAACGCGGCCGGCGTCTACGGCCCCGAGGACGTCTTCGCCGGCAACTACGTCGGCGCGCTCGAGGCGCTCGACGCCGGGGTCACCTGCGTGCTGGACTTCTCCCACTGTCTCAATTCGCCGGACCACTCCGACGAGGCGGTCCGCGGCCTGCGCGAGGCGGGGATCAGGGGCACGTTCGCCTACGGCATGTACGCGGTGCCGCTGGCCGAGCCCCCGTTCGCGGACGTCGAGGCCCGCGCCGGGGACGCGCGCCGGGTGCGCGAGCAGCACTTCTCCTCCGGCGACGGTCTGCTGGCGATGGGGATTGCGCTGACCGAGCTCGGCCTGGTGTCGTGGGAGACGACGGTCGCCGAGGTCGATCTCGCGCGCGAGCTCGACGCTCTGATCACCGCCCACATCGGCACCGTTTGGTCGGATCGCCGCCGCCCCGAGGTGGCGCTGCTCGATGCCGCAGGGCTGCTCGGCGAGCGCCAGGTCCACGTCCACTGCAACGCCTGCAGCGGCCGCGAGCTCGACCTGCTGGCCGACGCGGGCGCCTCGGTCTCGGTCACCCCGGAGACGGAGCTGCAGATGGGGATGGGGTTCCCGGTCACCCAGCGGCTGCTGGACCGCGGGATGACCCCGAGCATCGGCTGCGACATCGTCTCCAACAACCGCGGCGACCTGTTCACGCAGATGCGGCTCGGGCTCGCCTGTGAGCGCGCCCGCACCAACGAGACCGAGATCCGCGCCGGGGTGATGCCCGAGACACTCACCCTGACCGCCGCCGAGATGCTGCACTTCGCCACCCTGGGCGGCGCCAAGGCGCTCGGCCTCGACTCCGAGATCGGCTCGATCGAGCCGGGCAAGGCCGCCGACCTGGTGCTGCTGCGCACCGACCAGCTCGGATTCATGCCAGCCAACGACCCGGTCGCCCAGGTGGTGATGCAGGCGGGGGTCAACGAGGTCGACGGGGTCTTGGTCGCGGGTCGCCCGGTGAAACTGGGCGGCGAGCTGGTAGGAGCAGCCGGGCCGCGCGCCGACGACCTCGCCGTCGAGTCGCGCGACCGGATCGCGGCCGCGGTCGAGCCCCGCGGTGGCTTTCTGCCTCCCGCCCCCGAGGGCTGGTTCGACGCCACCCTCGACGCGTTCGAGACGAACCTCGCGGCCGCCCCGAAGACGAAGGACTGAGGGATGCCCCTGATCGACCTCAGCGCCCCGATCGAGCCCAGTCCCGCCGAGCTCCCGGAGCCACTGCGGGTTGAGATCTCCTACTCCGATCACGCCGCGGGCGCCGAGCTGATCGAGACGATGTTCGGGGTCCCGGCGCGCCTCCTGCGTGACGGCGAGGGCTGGGCAAACGACGAGTTCCGCCGCCTGGGCACCCACAACTCGACCCACGTCGACGCGCCCTGGCACTACAACTCGACGATCCGCGGCGAGCCCGCGAAGCGGATCGACGAGCTGCCGCTGGAATGGTTCTTCGCCGACGGCGTGAAGCTGACGATGACCGGGCGCGAGGATGGCGAGGCGATCACCGCCGCCGAGGTGGAGGCTGAGCTCGAACGGATCGACCACCGGCTGAAGCCGCTCGACATCGTCCTCGTCCACACCGGCCGCGACGAGTTCTACGGCCAGCTCGACTACATCGCCCGCGGCCCGGGGGTCACCGCCGAGGCGACCCGCTGGATGCACGAGCGCGGCGTCCGGGTGATGGGGATCGACGCCTGGGGCTGGGATCGCCCGCTTCACCTGCAGGCGGCCGAGGCGATCGAGCGCGACCAGCCGGGAATCTTCTGGGAGGCCCACCAGGCCGACCTCTCCTACTCGCAGATCGAACGGCTGGTCAACCTCGGCGAGCTGCCCGACCACGGCTTCAAGGTCGCCTGCTTCCCGCTGCGGGTCGTCGGCGCCTCCGGCGCCCCCGCGCGCGTGGTCGCGATCGTGTCCTAGAGTCCAGACATGCCCGCCGAGTCCGAATCAGAGACACCGTCTGAGGTCATCGACGCGAAGATCGAGGAGCTGGACGACTGGCGCGGAGAGATGCTCTCCCGAATCCGCGCGCTCGCCAAGCAGGCCGCTCCAGAAGTGGTCGAAGAGGTCAAATGGCGAAAGTCGTCGAACCCTCTGGGCGTCCCGGTTTGGTCCCAAGACGGGATCATTTTCACCGGCGAGACCTACAAGGACAAGGTCAAGCTCACGTTCGCCAAGGGAGCCTCGCTGCAGGATCCAGCCGGCCTCTTCAACTCCAGCCTCGACGGCAACGTCAGGCGCGCGATCGACCTCCACGAGGGAGACGGCATCGACGAGGAGGCCTTCAAAGCCCTCGTCCGTTCTGCGGCTGAGCTGAACGCGTCGTAGCCCGCGACTGGAGTCAGGCCGCCACCAGCCGAGCGAAGTAGCCGACCCAGGGGCCGTTGCGCTCGGCGAGCCGTAGGCCGGCGGCCTGGGCGCGGCGTTCAAGCGCGCCGGGGGCGGTGAAGTGCGGGTCGCCGAACAGCTCGCCGACGACCAGGCGGCCGTCGGGGCGCAGGACGCGGGCGATCTCGCGAATGGCGGCGTCCTGGTCGGGGATCTCGCCGAGCACCGCGGTCAGCACCACGGCGTCGAAGCTGTCGTCTGCGTGGGGGAGCGCGGTGGCGTCGCCGCGGGTCGCAACCAGGTTCGCCAGCCCGCGCTCGCCGGCGCGCTTCATCGTGTGGTCGAGGAACTCCTGCTGGAGGTCGAAGAGCTCGAGCCGGCCCTCGTCGCCGAGCCAGTTCGCGAGGTCGAGCGAGTAGTAGCCGGTGCCGACGCCGATTTCGAGCACCCGCTCACCCGGCAGCGGAGCGAGTGTCTCGCGCAGGCGCTCGCGGGTGATCAGCGGGTGCGGTGCCTCGACCCAGAAGCGCTGGCTGTACGGGCAAGCCGAGGGGTTGTGCCGCCACCACAATGCCGCGGCACCGAGCGCCGCGACCGAGGCCACAGCGAGGGTTCGGGGTCGCATACGCCGACCCTGGGTCAGCCGCCGAACCCGATCGAGTGCTCGGCGTCGTTGACGCGCAGGAAGACGACGGTCGCCAGGTTGAGCGCCACCGTCCCCTCCGGGGTGCGCAGGTCGTGCCAGCCCTTGCCGGCCTCGACCGCCTTGCGCAGGTCCTTGAGCTCACCGGGCTCGAGCTTCACGGTCAGCACCTGGCCGATCCCGAACCCGATCTCGACCCTCGTGTCCGCGTCCTTGTCTGCCATCAGTGTCCCTCCGCCGGTTCGACGATCTCGGTCAGCACGGAGCCGGTCGCCCGCGGGTGCAGGAAGGCGACGCGGCTGTTGCGGATTCCGGTCCGCGGCTCGGAGTCGATCAGCGCCACGCCCTCCTCGCTGAGCTTCGCCAGTGCCGCCTCGATGTCGGTCGACGCGGTAGGCGACGTGGTGCAGCCCCGGGCCCTTGCGGTCGAGGAACTTGCCGACCGGCGTCTTGGGCCCGAGCGGGCGCAGCAGCTCCACGTGGCAGTCGCCGACGTCGAGCAGCACCGCCTCGACCCCCTGCGACTCGACCGTCTCGCGATGCGCGACGGGCATCCCAAAGCTGCCCTCGTAGAGCTCCAGCGCAGCGTCGAGGTCGGAGACCGCGACGCCGACGTGATCGATCAGCCCGAACATCCGGGCGCTGAGACTAGATCACCGGTGGGCGCGGCGGGGACTACTCGGGCTGAGGCGGCGGCTCGGTGACCAGCGCCTCGGCCGGGGTCCCGGCGGCCGGCGCGTAGGCCGGCGACGGCGGCTCGACCCGCTCGCGGCCGCTGCCCATCAGCTCACGGATCTCGTCGCGCTCGATCACCTCTTGGCGCAGCAGCACCTCGGCGATCTCGTCGAGCAGGTCGCGATGGTCGGTGAGCAGCTCGGTCGCCGCGCGGTAGGCCTCCTCGGCGACGGCCTGGACCTCCTCGTCGCGCGTCTGGCGCAGCGCCTCGGAGAGCGTGGAGTCGTCGCCGGGCACCTGATGCGAGCGGATCGAGGTCCCCATGCCGTACTCGTGGACCATCGAGCGGGCGATCGCGGTCACCCGGCTGAGGTCGTCGGAGGCTCCGGTGGTCACCCGGCCGAAGGTGATCTGCTCGGAGACCCGCCCCGCGAGCAGGACCTTCATGTAGTCGATCAGCTCCTCGCGGGACTTCAGATAGCGGTCCTCCTGCGGCAGGTTGAGCGTGTAGCCGAGCGCCTTGCCGCGGGGGACGATCGAGACCTTCTGCACCTTGTCGACGCTCGGCAGCAGCTCCGAGACGAGCGCGTGGCCCGCCTCGTGCCAGGCGACGACCCGCTTCTCGTGAGCGGTGATCACCTTGCGCGACTGCAGCCCCGCGACCACCCGCTCGAACGCGTCCTCGAAGTCGGACTGGGAGACGAACTCGCGCTTGTTGCGGCCCGCCAGGATCGCCGCCTCGTTGGCGAGGTTGGCGAGGTCGGCGCCGGTCAGCCCAGCGGCGTGGCGGGCGACCCGCTCCAGGTCGACGTTCTGGGCCAGCGGCTTGCCCCGCGTGTGGACCTCGAGGATCTCGCGCCGGCCGTTCATGTCGGGCGGCGGGACGAACACCTGGCGGTCGAAGCGGCCCGGGCGCAGCAGCGCCTTGTCGAGCTTCTCGAGCAGGTTCGAGGCCGCCATCACGACGACGCTGTCGCGGGCGTCGAAGCCGTCCATCTCGACCAGCAGCTGGTTCAGCGTCTGGTCGCGCTCACCGGAGATGTCGGAGCCACGGTGGGCGCCGACCGCGTCGAGCTCGTCGATGAAGATGATTGCCGGGGCGTTCTCGCGCGCCTCCTTGAACAGCCTCCTGATGCGGGCCGCGCCGAGCCCGGCGAACATCTCGATGAACGAGGACGCCGACTGGCCGAAGAACTGCGCCCCGGACTCGTGCGCGACCGCCTTCGCGAGCAGCGTCTTCCCGGTCCCGGGCGGGCCGTGCAGGAGGATGCCCTTAGGCACCTTCGCGCCGAGCTGCTTGAAGCGCCCCGGGTCGGTGAGGAAGTCGACGACCTCGCGCAGCTCGGCCTTGGTCTCGTCGACGCCGGCGACGTCCGCCCACCTGACCGAGCTCTTCGAGCGCGGGCTGATCTCCTGCGGCTTGGTCCGCGGCATCAGCCGCAGCATTCGCCACATGAAGTAGATGAGCACCATGAACAGCAGGATCGGCGCCCAGGGGATCAGGAAGTTGGAGAGGAACTCCTGATAGCTGTCGATACCCAGAAAAGCGGTGCTCATGATCCGTGCGGGCTTCCGTGCCCCTCAGACGGTATCGGCAGAGGGGCGCTCCAACCGTAGGATCTCGTTCAAAGCGGCAACCCCCACCTCGAGCTGCTCGGGGCTCGGTTCGCGGGTCGAGACCAGCCGCTGGATCTCATAGCCCGGCCCATGCACGGCGCGGCCGACCGCCGAATCGGGGTTGCGCTCGGCGAACACGAACAACTCGACCGCCCCGCCGACCCCGGCCAGCGCCGCGACAGCCCTGGCCGCCGGCCCGGGATCGTCGATCAGCCGGTCGGTGAGCAGCTGGCCCGCGATCGAAAAGGCAAGCATCGGGCCGATCAGATTCGAGCCGCAGCGCTCGTGTTCCTTCGGCACGTCCTCGGGGTCGCGGTCGGTCTCGTAGCCGCCGATCGCCTTGTGCTCGACCGCGTGGTAGGAGGCGAGGCTCGGGTCGCGCAGGGCGGCGAGCGCCGGCAGTGCGCCCAACAGCGCGACCGCCAGCTCGCGGCCGAGCGTCGCCGGCCCGCGGCGGCGCAGAAGGTTGGAGCCGATCACGCTGGCGGCGGCTACCCCGATCACGGTCGGGTCCTCGAGCGGCAGCCGAGCGGAGCTCAGCCGCATCCGCGCCAGCGGCACGACGGCCATCGCCTCGGCCAGGCGCAGCGGGCCGCGGATCAGCGGGATCGTCGCGAGCCTGCCGCGGGCCAGTCTCGGCTTCGGGCCCGAGGCGACCTCGATCCGCCCCTCGGAGCTGCGCGCGGCGACCGCCCAGGAGGTCGGACCGTGGATCAGCAGGCCGTTGCGAAGCGCCATCCCGCCAAGCCGCATGCGGGGCTCGGCCGTCGGCTCCGAGCCGCTGCTCGCGCCCCCGTTCTCGGAACTCATCCAAGCACCCGCCTGCAGAGGTCGGCGTAGAAGGCGGCCGCCATCGCCACGTCGGCGACCGCGGCGCGCTCGTCGGCGCCGTGGATCAGCGGCGCCGCCTCGAACAGGCCGAGCCGCCGCTGGGGACAGAAGCCGTAGACGGTTGCCGAGCCGAACGCCTTGCGGAACCAGTGGCTGTCGCTGAAGCCCGACATCACGATCGGGACCAGGGTCGCGTCGGGGTCCAGCGTTGTGAGCGAGGCGGCGATCGTCTCCGCCAGCGGCGACTGCGCCGGCGAGCTGTTGCCGTTCACCTGCTCGGTGAACTCGACCTCGAAATCGTCGGCATCCGGGCCGAGCAGTTCGGCGAGCGCCGCGCGAGCCTCGTCCGGGCCGCCGCCCGGCGGCACGCGGCAGTCGACCAGAACCTCGGCGTGCGAGGGGATCACGTTCTCCTTGTCGGAGGCGTGGGCCTTGGTCGGCACCATCGTCACCCGCAGCATCGGCTCGGCGACGTAGGCGGTGAGTTCGGGTGAGAGCTCGCGAAGCCGCTCGACCGCCCCCTCCAGGTCGCCGTCAACCGGCTCGCCCAGCAGCGCCTCGAGGAAGGCGATCCCCTCGGGGCTCGGCTGCAAGGGCGGCTGGCGAGCGAGCCCGGCGAGCGCCGGGGCGAGCTTCAGCAGCGCGTTGTCGCCGAGCGCCGGGACCGATGCGTGGCCGGCGACGCCGCGCGCCCGCAGCAGGAACCGGTTGACGCCCTTCTCGCCGACGCAGAGGGTGTAGAAGCGCCGGCCGCCGAGCTCGAACGAGGCGCCGCCGCCCTCGTTGACGACCAGGTCGCTGCGCACCGCGTCGGGCCGCTCGGCGCACAGCCACTGCGCGCCCAGCGTCGCGCCCATCTCCTCGTCGGCGGTGATCACCAGCTTCAGCGCGCCGGCCGCCGGCCGCCAGCCCGAGCTCGCCAGCGAGATCGCCGCGGCTGCCTCGGCGGCCACCTGGCCCTTCATGTCCTGGGCGCCGCGGCCGCGCACCTGGTCGTCGACGACCTCGCCCGACCAGGGGCTGAAGGTCCACTCGTCGGGGTCGGCGGGCACCGTGTCGACGTGGCCGAGCAGGCAGAGCGTCTGGCCCTCGGCCTCGCCCGCCAGGTCGGCGACCAGGTTCGGGCGTCCCGGCTCGGCCTCCAGCAGCTCGACCTCGAAGCCCGCGTCGCGCAGGTGTTGGGCCAGCGGCTCCTGGACGCGGCCCTCGTTGCCCGGGGGGTTGACGGTGTCGGCGCGGATCAGCTCCGAGAGCAGCTCGACCGCCTTCGTCCCGAGCGGGCTCGGCGCCAGCGCCGTGTCCTCTCCCATGGGCTCAGGTTACCCGTGGTCCGCTGGTGGATACTGAGCGCGATGAGCGAGCGGCTGTTCGACACCGGCGCCGCGGCGAGTGGGCCCGAGGGGGCGGTGCCGCCGGACCAGGCGCCGCTGGCCGTCCGCATGCGCCCGGCGTCGATCGACGAGCTGGTCGGCCAGCAGCATCTGCTCGGGCCGGGCTCGACCCTGCGGACCGCGATCGAGAGCGGCGAGCCGCACTCGATGGTCCTCTACGGCCCGCCCGGGACCGGCAAGACGACGCTGGCGCGGATCGTCGCCGGGGCGGCGCGCGGCGCCTTCGAGGAGGAGTCGGCGGTCAACGCGGGCCGCGCCGAGGTCCGGGCCGTGATCGAGCGGGCCCGCGAGCGCCGGCGGGCGACCGGCCAGCCGACGATCTTCTTCCTCGACGAGATCCACCGGTTCAACAAGGCCCAGCAGGACGCGCTGTTGCCCGCGGTCGAGGAGGGGCTGGTGACGCTGATCGGGGCGACGACCGAGAACCCGTACTTCGAGGTCAACTCGGCGCTGCTCTCGCGAAGCCAGATCTACGAGCTGCGGGCGCTCGAGCCCGAGCAGGTCCGCGAGCTGATCGAGCGGGCGCTCGCCAACCCCGAGCGCGGGATCGCCGAGCCCCCCGAGATCACCGACGAAGCGTTGGAGCTGCTCGCTCGGCGCTCCGGCGGCGACGGGCGAACGGCCCTGGGCGCGCTCGAGCGCGCGGTCGAGACCGCCCGCGCGAGCGGTGGCGGGATCGACCTGGCGGCGGCCGAGGACGCGCTGCAGCGCAAGGCGGTCAGCTTCGACAAGGGCGGCGACCAGCACTACGACTACGCCTCGGCGCTGATCAAGTCGATGCGCGGCTCCGACCCCGACGCCGCGATCTACTACCTGGCGGCGATGCTCGAGGGCGGCGAGGACCCCCGGTTCATCGCCCGGCGGATGGTGATCCTCGCTTCCGAGGACATCGGCAACGCCGACCCCCAGGCGCTGGTGGTCGCGAACGCGGCCGGCGCCGCGGTCGACCGGGTCGGGCTGCCGGAGTGCGCGCTCAACCTCGCCCAGGCGGCTGCCTATCTGGCGCTGGCGCCGAAGTCCAATGCCTCGACCGTGGCGATCTCCCGCGCCGGCGCCGAGATCCGCGAGCACGGCGCCAAGCTGCCCCCCGACTACCTGCGCGATGCCCATTACGCGGGTGCCAAGACGCTCGGCCGCGGCCAGGGCTACAAGTACGCCCACGACGAGCCGGGTGCCGTCACCGACCAGCCGCTGCTGCCGGAGGAGGTGCAGGGCAAACGCTTCTACGAGCCCACCGACCGCGGGCTCGAGGCGGAGCTTGCCGCGCGGCTCGAGGCGGCGCGCAAGCGTCGCGGCAACTAGGCGAAAAGCGACCGCCGCCGGTAGTCGGCGGGCGGCTCGGCCCGCCCGCGACGGAGGGCCGGCGACGGTCGCATCTGACTCCTACCCGCCGTGCGCTCATAGAATCACCCGCCGTGGGGACCCTGGAATCCTTCAACCCGGCGACCGGCGAGCTGGTCGGCACGGTCGAGACGATCACCCCCGACCAGGTGCAGGGGGTCGTCGACGAGATCGCCTCCGTGCAGCCGTTCTGGGCGCAGCTGTCGCTTGGCGACCGGGCGCGCTACATGCGCCGCGCGGCCGAGGTCCTGGTGGGCGACATGGAGGAGGTGGCCGACCTGCTGACCCGAGAGCAGGGGAAGCCGATCACCGAGAGCTACGTGATGGAGCTGATCCCGACGATCGACGCCCTGCACTGGTGCGCGGACGCCGGCCCGAAGATCCTCGCCGACGAGAAGATCCGCTATCCCCAGGCCTTCCTGAAGACCAAGCGCAGCTTCTTCAGCTACGAGCCGCTCGGCGTGGTCGGCGTGATCGCGCCCTGGAACTACCCGTGGTCGATTCCGTTCGGCGAGGTCGCGATCGCGCTGATGGCCGGCAACGGCGTCGTCCTCAAGCCGGCCAGCCTGACGCCGTTGCTCGGTGAGCGGATCCAGCAGGTATTCGACGACGCCGGGTTCCCCGAGGGGCTGGTCCGCACGGTCCACGGCGGCGGCCAGATCGGCCAGGCGCTGTGCGAGGCGTCGACGGCGAAGATCTTCTTCACCGGCTCGGTCGAAGTCGGCCGCCGGGTGGGTGAGATCTGCGCCCAGAAGATGAAGGGCAGCGTGCTCGAGCTGGGCGGCAAGGACCCGCAGATCGTCTGTGCCGACGCCGACCTGGCCAACGCCGTCTCCGGCTGCGTCTGGGGCGGCTTCGCGAACGCCGGCCAGACCTGCTCGGGGATCGAGCGGACCTATGTGGTCGAGGCGGTCGCCGACCGCTTCCTCGACGGCGTCCGGCGCGAGACCGAGCGGCTGACGGTCGGCGACCCGCTCGACTGGGAGACCGAGATCGGGCCGATGGTCTCCGCCGAGCAGGCCGACCTGGTCACCGGCCTGGTCGACGACGCGCTCTCGTCCGGCGCCGACCGCCTGACCGGCGGCCCGCGTGACGTGCCCGGTTACGACGGCCGGTTCATCGCCCCGACCGTGCTCGCCGGGGTCGAAGACGAGATGCGGATCATGCGCGAGGAGATCTTCGGTCCGGTGGTGCCGGTGATCGTTGTCAAGGACGAGGCCGAGGCGCTCGAGCGCGCCAACGACTCGCAGTTCGGCCTCGGCGCCTCGGTCTGGACCACCGACCGGGCCAAGGGCGAGCGGATCGCGCGGCGGATCGAGTCGGGGATGGTCTGGATCAACGACCACTCCTACTCGCACGGGGCGATGCAGTGCTCGTGGGGCGGGGTCAAGGACTCCGGCCTCGGCCGATCGCACTCGAAGTTCGGCTTCTACGAGTGCGTGAACATCAAGCACGTGGCTTGGGAGCCCGGCCTGACCCGCGACTTCTGGTGGCAGCCCTACGACGGCGACCTTGGCACCGCCCTGCGCTCGTCGGCGCGGATCCTCTACGGCCGCGGCGCCACCCGGATGCGCGGCCTGCGCGAGGGCGCGGGCCCGCTGGCGAAGGTCGGCGCAAAGATCGTCCGCAAGGGCCGCTGACCGTTGGCCGATAGCGCCGCGACCCAGAACGCGGTCACGGTTCGCCAACTGCGCCGCGATTACAACGACCGGCCGGTGCTGCGGGAGGTGTCGCTGGCGCTCCCCGCCGGGCAGACGATGGTGGTGATCGGTCCCAACGGAGCTGGCAAGAGCACCCTGCTGCGGATCCTCGCCACCCTGCTGCGCCCGACCGCCGGCGAGGTCGAGGTGCTGGGCGCCGGGCTGCCGCGCCAGGCGTGGAAAGCCCGTGGCCGGGTCGGCTACCTCGCCCACGACCCACTGCTCTACCGCGAGCTGACCGTGGCTGAGAACCTCGATTTCAACGCTCGCCTGCACCGCGTTGCCGACCCGCGGAGGCGGATAGGCGAGCTGCTCGAGCGAGCCGGGATCGCCCACCGGGCGGCTGAGAAGGTCCGCAACCTGTCCGCCGGGATGGCGCAGCGGGCGGCGATCTGCCGCGCCCTGGTCCACGACCCCGCGCTGCTGATCTGCGACGAGCCGCGCTCGCACCTCGATCTCGGCGCCGCCGCCGTCGTCGATCAGCTGCTCGGCCCGGCGGCGGGGCGCAGCCGGGTGATCGTCACCCACGAGATCGAACCCGGCCTGGCGGAGGCCGACCAGGTGCTGGCGCTGCGCGCAGACGGCTCCGTCGCCCACGCCGGCGCGGCCGCGGACCTGGACCTCGCCTCCGCCCGCGCGATCGTGGAGGGGAGCCTATGAGGCGGAGCCGAGTTCCGCCGCTGTTGAGGCGGCTGCTGTGAACGCCTACCGGACCCTGCTGGCCAAGGACCTGCGGACCGAGCTGCGCACGCTCGAGTCGGTGCCGGCGATGGCGCTGTTCAGCGTCACCACCTTCATCCTCTTTCGCTTCGGCCTCGACCGTGAGCAGCTCGAGGGCAGTCTCGCGGCGGGGGTGTTGCTGGCGACGATCCTGTTCGCCGCGATCCTGACGATCAACCGCGTCTTCGTCGCGGAGCGCGAACAGGGCGGCTTCGACGTGATCCGGCTGGCGCCGGTCGACGCTACGGCGCTGTACATGGCCAAGGTCTCGGTGCTGGTGATCTACCTGCTCGCCTTCGAGCTATTCGCGGTCCCGGTGTTCGCCGTCTTCTTCCTCGACGAGGTCGGCGGACTCGCGCCGCTGGCTGGGGTTCTGGCGCTCGCCGACCTGGGACTGGCGGCGATCGGGGCGCTGGTCTCGTCGATTGCCGTCAACTCACGGGCCCGCGACCTGATCGCCCCGCTGTTGCTCTTGCCCCTGCTGGTGCCGGTGATGATCGCCGCGGCCGGCGCGGCCGAGCCGCTGCTGGCTGCGACTGGGCCCTCATACGACGGTTTCGGCAAGTGGATCGCGGTCCTCGCTCTCTACGATGTCGTCTTCTTCCTCGTGGGCTATGCGGTCTACGACTTCCTGCTCGAGGACTGACCCCACACACGTCTATTGAGCTTTCGCGCCCCCAAAATCCTCCCGATCCTGACCGTGGTCACGATCACGACCGGGTTCGCCCTGGTCTTCTTCTGGACCCCCAACGACGCCGACCAGGGCTTTATTCAGAAGATCTTCTACCTGCACGTGCCGCTCGCGAGCTGTGCGCTGATCGGGTTCATGGTCGCCGCCGTGCAGGCGATCCTCCACCTGCGGACCCAGAACCCGAAGTGGGATGTGCGCGCCTACGTCTCGATCCACATCTCGGTGATCTTCGGGGTCGGCGCCCTGCTCACCGGCGCGATCTGGGCGAAGGCCTCGTGGGGCGAGTGGTGGGTCTGGGACGAGCCGACCCTGGTCAGCTTCCTGATCGTCTTCCTCCTCTACTGCACCTACTACCCGCTGCGCTACGCGATCGAGGACCGCGAGCGCCAGGCGCGCTACGCGTCGGTGTTCGCGATCATGGCCGGCGCCTTCGTGCCGCTCAACTTCCTCGCCGTGCGGCTCGCCCAGACCCTGATCCATCCGCGGGTGTTCGCGACCAGCGACGGCGGCCTGCCGCCGAAGATGTTGCTGACCTTCCTGATCTGCTTCGCCGGCATGGGGCTGCTGTGGGAGACGCTGGTCCGCTTCGAGCTCGCTGCGAAGTCGTCGCGGGCGAAGATCGGCCGTCTGCGCCGGGCGCTCGATGCCGACGCGGCCGCCGGTCCCGCCTCGCGGATCGCCCCCGTCCCGAGCGAGGCGAAGTAGCCGATGCCCGCCCTGCCGCTTGACGAGGCCGGCAAGTACGTCGCCGGCGCCTATGTCGTCTTCGTCTCCCTGCTGCTGATCTACGTCGCGATCATGGCGATCCGGCTCAACCGCATCGACCGCGAGCTCGGCGAGCTGGCGGCAGTCGCGGAGCGCCAGCCTGCCACGGACCCTGGCGGCGCGGAGTCGGGAGCAGAAGAAAATGTCCGAGGCGAAGCCGAGGGCAAGGTGTTCGAGCGGGAGACGAGCAGCCGACAGGAGGTATTCGATGGCTGAGCTGCTGGCGCTCGGCGTTTCGCACAAGACCGCGCCCCTGGAGTTGCGCGAGCGGATGGCGCTGACCGAGGGCCGCGCGGTCGGCATCCTCGGCGAGCTGCGCGATCGCCCCGAAATCCTCGAGGCGGCGGCGATCTCGACCTGCAACCGGACCGAGTTGTACGTCTACGCGGACGACCCGGTCGGGGCCGAGAGCGTCGCCCTGGGGTTGCTCTCGCGCGAGGCGGACACCCAGCCCACCGAGCTCGTCGGTCACCTCTACTCGCTCGGCGGCGAGGAGGCGGCCGAGCACCTGATGAGGGTCACCTCGGGCCTCGACTCGATGATCATCGGCGAGGCCGAGATCCAGGGCCAGGTCAAGCGCGCCTACGAGCTCGCCCTGGTCGAGAGCGCGACCGGCCCGGTCCTCAACCGGCTCTTCCGCGCCGCGCTCGCGGCCGGCAAGCGAGCACGTTCGGAGACCGCGATCTCGGAACGCTCGATGTCAATTCCGTCGGTCGCGGTCGAGCTCGCGCGACGGACGCTCGGCGAGCTCGACCGCCGGCGGGTGCTGGTCGTCGGCGCCGGCGAGACCGCCGAGCTCACCGCCAGGGCGCTGGCGGCCAAGGGCGTCGAGGCGATCTTTATCGCCAACCGCCACTACGACCGCGCGATCGGGCTCGCGGAGCGCTTCGGCGGCCACGCGGTGCGCTTCGACACCCTTCCCGAGGAGCTGATCGACGCCGACATCGTCGTCACCTCGACCAGCTCCCCGCACAGCGTGATCGAACGCGAGGCGCTCGCCGAGGTGATGGACGCACGCGACGGCAGGCCGCTGCTGATGATCGACCTCGCGGTCCCGCGCGACATCCAGCCGGGTGCCCGCGAGGTCGGCGGGGTCAGCCTCTACGACATGGACGACCTGCAGTCGCTGGTCGAGCGCAACGCATCCGGCCGCGGGGCCGAGGCGCGCCAGGTCGAGGGCATCCTGCGCTCCGAGCTGAGCCGGTTCGCCGCCTGGCTCGCCGCCCAGGACGTGACCCCGACGATTGCCGCGCTGCGCGAGCGCGCCGAGGAGGTCGTCGACCGGGTCCTGGCCGAAAACGAGAGCCGCTGGGAGGGCCTCACCGACGCCGATCGCGAGCGCCTGCTCGCCCTCGCACGCGCGATCTCATCGCGCCTGCTCCACGAGCCAACGCTGCGGCTGAAGCGCGACGCGACCGAGCCCGGCGCCTACGTCCAGGTCGCGGTGATGCGGGAGCTGTTCGGCCTCGATCCCAACAGTGAGCCGCTCGACACCGCTGCCGCGCCGGTCTCGGACCTCGACGAGCACCGCAACCGGCAGCACGGCCGCGGGCAGTGAGGCGTAGCCGAGCCGCGCCGCTGTTGAGGCGCCTGCTGTGACCCAGCTGCGGCTGGGCTCGCGCGGCAGCACCCTGGCGCTCGCCCAGGCCGGCGCCGTTGCCGCCGCGCTCGGCGGCGCCGAGGTGATCGCGATCAGCACCGCCGACGGCGAGCCCGGCGACAAGTCACGATTCGTTCGCGGGGTCGAGCTGGCGATCCTCGACGGCGAGGTCGAACTCGGCGTGCACTCGGCCAAGGACCTGCCCGGCGAGCTTCCCGACGGCCTGGCGCTGGTCGGCGTCCCCGGCCGCGAGGACCCGGCCGACGCGTTCATCGGCGCCGCCGGATCGCTCGACGAGCTCGCCGAGGGCGCCCGAGTCGGGACGTCGAGCCTGCGCCGGCGCTCGCAGCTGCTCGCCCTGCGCCCCGACCTCGAGATCCTCGAGCTGCGCGGCAACGTCGACACGCGGCTGGCGAAGCTGGCCCAGGGCGGCTACGACGGGATCGTGCTCGCCGCTGCCGGGCTGGCGCGGCTTGGGCGCCTCGAGGAGATCTCCTTTCACTTCGACCTCGAGCAGATGACGCCGGCGCCCGGGCAGGGCTGCCTCGCGCTCGAGGCACGCGACGGCGACCAGCCGACCGCGACCGCGGCGGGATTGATCTCCGACCGCGGCGCGCTCGGCGAGCTGACCGCCGAGCGGGCCGCGGTGCGCGCGCTGCGGGCGACCTGCGAGACCCCGGTCGGGATCTGCGCCCGCGCGGCCGAGGGTGAGCTCGCCGTGCTCGGCTACGCCGGAGCCGCCGATGGCTCGGCCTGGGTGCGCGACCGGGTCAGCGGCGATCCCGAGCAACCCGCGGCGCTCGGCGAGGCGCTGGCGGAGCGGATGCTTGCGGCGGGAGCCGGACCGATCCTCGCCGCGGAGGCTCGCGCGTGAGCGCTCGCCCGGGGGTCGTATATCTGGTCGGCGCCGGCCCCGGCGACCTCGGGTTGATGACCGCGCGCTCGCTCGAGCTGATCGCCGGCGCCGACGTGATCCTCCACGATCGCCTGATCGGTGACGGCGCCCTGGCGGGCGCCCGGTCCGACGCCGAGCTGATCTACGTCGGCAAGCGCCCCGGCCACAACGCCATGGAGCAGAGCGAGATCGAGGCGCTGCTGGCCGAGCGCGCCGGGGCAGGCCGCAGCGTCGTGCGGCTCAAGGGCGGCGACCCGTTCGTGTTCGGGCGCGGCGGCGAGGAGGCCGAGGCGTTGGCCGCCGCCGGGATCGACTTCGAGGTCGTCCCGGGGGTGACCGCCGGCGTCGCGGCGCCCGCGTACGCCGGGATCCCGGTCACCCACCGCGACGACGCTTCCGCGGTCGCCTTCGTCACCGGCCACGAGGACCCCGACAAGGACGAGACGGCGCTCGACTGGGAGGCGCTGGCGCGCTTCCCGGGCACGCTCGTCCTCTACATGGGCGTCAAGAACCTGCCCCTGATCGCCGACCGGCTCGCCGCCGGCGGGCGCGACCCCGACGAGCCCGCCGCCGCGGTCGAGCGCGGCACCCAGCCGGGCCAGCGGACCGTGGTCTCGACCCTCGCCGGGTTGCCCGGCGCGGTTGCCGAGTCCGGCCTGGCGGCGCCCGCGATCCTGATCTTCGGGCCGGTCGCAGCGCGCCGCGAGGCGATCGCCTGGCTCGAGCGTCGCCCGCTTCACGGCCGCCGGATCGTCGTCACCCGGGCACGGGCGCAGGCCAGCGGCCTGGCGGCGACCCTACGGGCGCTGGGGGCGGAGGCGATCGAGCTGCCGGCGATCCGGATCGAGCCGCGGATCGACTCCGACGAGGTCCGTGACGCGGTCGCCGACCTGCACGCCTACGCGCTCGTCTGCCTGACCAGCCCCAACGGCGTCCGGTTGCTGTTCGAGGCGATGGCGGCCCAGGGCCGCGATGCGAGGGCGCTCGCCAACGCGACCGTCGCCGCGATCGGCCCCGGGACCGCGGCGGCGCTCGCCGGGCGCGGCGTGATCGCCGACGTCGTCCCCGAGCGCTACGTCGCCGAGGCCCTGGTCGAGGCGCTCGCCGAGGTCGAGGTCTCGGGGCGTCCGGTGCTGGTCGCCCGCGCCGCCGAGGCCCGCGCCGTGCTCCCCGAGGCGCTCGCCGAGCGCGGCGCCCGGGTCGACGTCGTCACCCTCTACGAGACCGTGCGCGAGGAGCCCGCTCCGGACGCGGTCGCGGCCGCCGCGGACGCCGACTACGTCACCTTCACCTCCTCTTCGACCGTCCGCAACCTGGCCCAGGCGCTCGGCGACGCCTTCCCGCGCCAGGCACGCCTCGTCTCGATCGGCCCGGTGACCAGCGCCACCGCCCGCGAGCTCGGGCTCGAGATCGACGTCGAGGCCGAGCGCCACGACGTCGAGGGGTTGATCGCCGCGCTGCTAGCGGACGCGACCGGGGGCGGTGAATGAGGCGAGCGCGCCCGCGCAATACGGCATTCGCCGCCCCGCAATACGGCAATTCGGCCGATGTGCCGGCCGATCACTGCGCTTACCGTCGGTGCCAGTTGAGGTCACTGCAACCGAAGGAGGCATTCAAATGAAGACGTTTCTGATCGAGCGGGAGATCCCCGGCGCGAGCGAGCTGTCCGATGAGGAGCTGCGCGGCATCACCAAGACCTCGAACGAGGCCGTGGAGTCGTTGCACAAGCCCTATAAGTGGCTGCACAGCTACGTCGCCGGCGACAAGGTCTACTGCGTCCACCAGGCCGAGAGGGCCGAGGTGATCGAGGAGCACGCCAAGACCGGCGGCTTCCCGGCCAACCTCGTCGTCGAGGTGGTCTCGGTGTTCGACAGCAATGGCCCGCGGGATCTCCCCCGCTAACTCCGGACAAACCGATCGCCACGAGGCAGCGGCGCAATCGGGTCGGCGCGCTCAGGCCAGCAGGCCGAGCTCGCCGGCTCGGGTCGCCGCCTCGGTGCGCGAGCGGCAGCCGAGCTTGGTGAGGATGTTGCGCACGTGCATATCGATGGTCCTCGTGCTGAGCACCAGCTGCTCGGCGATCTCGCGGTTGGTCTGACCCGAGGCCACCAGCCGCACCACCTCGAGTTCGCGACGCGAGAGCCCGGCGTGATCACGCTCGGCGGCCGCTCTGCGGCCTAGCGTCCCCTCGACCGATTCGCCCAGCTTCGCCACCTGCTCGGCGGCGCTCGCCGCCAGCGGCGCGGCGTCGAGCTTGCGGGCCACATCGTGGGCTGCCTTCAGTTGCTCGAGCGCCTCGGCCCGTCGGCCCGCGGTCGCCAAGGCGACGCCTGCGCGCAATTGGATCTGCGCTCGCTCGAACGGGATCCGCAGCGTCTCGTGCAGCTCGACTGCGCGCATCAGCTGCTCGGCGGCGAGATCGACGTGGCCGTCGGCGAGCGCCGCTTCGCCAAGCGCGTGTGCCAGCGCGGCGAGCGCGTCGGGATGGCCGGCGTCGGCGGCGATGCTCGAGAGCGCCTCGGCGCAGGCGCGGGCGTGGCTCAGCTCCCCGTGGCGGGCGAAAAAGCAAGCGGCCCATCGCAACCCCCAGACTGCGTAATGGTGATCCTCGCTGCGCTCCCAGCGCTCGAGCAGGAAGCGGCAGTTACCCCGCGCCCCGTCCAGGTCGCCCTCGAGCTCATCGAGCCAGGCGAGTGCGGCTGCGCTGTCGACGGTCATCGAGACGACGTTCAGGCGGGTGCCGGTGACCAGGCACCGGGCGAGCAGCGGCCGCGCGTCCGCCGCGTCCCCGCGGAAGCCGCGGATCGCGCCGAGGACCCCATCGGCGACCAGAGTCTCGTCGGCGCTCGCTTCGGGTTCTCGTAGCTGGTCGCAGAGCTTGGCGGCCTCGGTCCAGTCGCCGAGCTCGCGCAGCACATAGGCCATGCAGCTGAGGCAGCTGTGTTCCATCCCCTCGCCGCCCCCGGTCGCGCAGAAGCTGACGGCGGTCTCGAGCGCGTCGAGGGCTCCCGCGTAGTCACCCGAGATCTCGCGCGCCGTCCCAAGTCGCTGGTAGACCTCGGCCGCCTCCAGGGTGAGCTCATGCTCGAGCGCCAGCGCCAGTCCCTCCTGGACGATCCGGATCCCCGCCTCGTACTCACCGCCCTTGACCGTGGCGACACCCTTGACCCCAAGCGCGCGCGCCTGCAGGTCCGGGCGCTCGGCTCGGGCCGCCTCGTCGGCCGCACGGGTCATCAGTCCAATGGCCTCGCCGTGGGCGCCGCTGCTCTGCAGGTAGCCGCCCGCAACCAGGCGCTCGGCGGCCGCCTCACCGGGCTGGTCGTGGGCCGCATAGGCCTCGGCGGCGACGCGCCGTGCGGCTAGGGCTCGCTCGCGATCGCCCTGCAGCGCGTAGATCGTCGCCAGCCGCCGCTGCGCGTCTCCCAGGCCCACACCCGAACCCTCCGTATGCCGCACGGCGACCACCTCGCGCTGGGCGCGCGCCGCCTCGGCCAGCTCCCCGGAGAGCTTCGCGAACGAGGCGTGGCGCTCGAGCGCCTCGACCCGTTGGTCGCCGCGCTCGTCCTCCGGCCACAGTTCGAGCGCCTCGCGGCCGAGCTCGGTCGCGTCGCGATAGGCGTGGACGCGCCCGAGCTCGTCGACGGCGACCAGCAGCGAGTTGAGCGCCCGGGTCTCGTCGCGGGCCGCCAGCCAGTGGGCTGCCACCTCCGTCCCGTGGCCGCCGCGGGCCTCGACTTCGGCCGCAATCTGGCGATGAAGCGCGCGTCGCGCGAGCCAGGGGATGTCCTCGTAGATCGCGTCGCGGGTCAACGGGTGGCGAAACTCCGCACGGCCCTGGCCGAGCTCGCGGAGCAGGCCGGCCGCCAGCAGCTCCTCGAGGCCGTCGGCGCGCTCGAGGGCGCCGATCAGGTCGAGGTCGACGCTCAAGCCCGCGACCGCGGCAGCCTCGGCGGTGGCGCGACCGGCGTCGCTGAGGTCGGCGAGCTGAAGCAGCACCGCGTCGCGGATCGTCTGCGGCATCGGCACCTCGGCCTCGGCCGTCAGCTCGAGCCCGCCGTCGCCCCGCACCAGGCGTCCATCCGCGTCAAGCGCAGCGGTCAGCGCCTCGACAAAGAAGGGGACCCCGTTGGTCCGCTGGTGCACGACCTCGGCCAAGTGCTTGGAGATCGGCTCGCCCAGCATCCGCCCGGCCAGCTCCCCGGTCCCCTGCTCGGTCAGCGGCTCCAGTCCGAGCTCCTCCAGCGCTCCGGCGCGGCGAAGCCGGTCGCGCAGCCGCCGGACACCGTGGCTTCCGGGGATCTCGTCGGAGCGGTAGACGCCGACGGCGAGCACCGGCAGCTCGGTGAGCTGGCCGGCGAGCGAGGCGAGCAGCTCCAGCGTCGTCTCGTCAGACGCCTGCAAGTCGTCGAGCAGCAGCACCAGCGGACCTCGCGAGGCCGCGGCCGCAAGGCCGCAACGAACGGCCTCGAACAGCGTCGCCCGGTCGCTTTCTTCGACCGCATCACCGAGCTCTGGCAGCAGCAGGGCGAGGTGAGGACGCAGCGGCCCGCAGGTCGCGAGGCCATCGGGATCGGCGCGCATAAAGCTCCTCAGGGCCGAGACGATCGGCCCGTAGGCCAGCGACGAGGTGACCGCGGACCCGCGCAGCAGCCGCACCTCGGCGGGCTCGGCGATCGCCTCGACGAACCGGGTCTTGCCGATCCCTGCCTCGCCTGAAACCAGGACCAGCGAGCCGCGGCTGCCCAACGCCTCCTCGAGCGCCGCCTGCAACCACCGGCGCTCTGACTCGCGCTCGATCAGCCCCTCGCTCACGTCCCGATTATCCCAATCGCGTGGCAGCCCCTTAACTTGGAAGAGGGTGAGTCAACGACGAAGGAGTGGGAATGCAACGACGCAAGCTTGGACAGGATCTCGAGGTTTCGGCTCTCGGCCTGGGCTGCATGGGGATGTCGGCCTTCTACGGCTCCGCCGACGAGGGCGAGGCGGTGGCGACGATCCAGCGCGCGCTCGAGCTCGGGATCGACTTCCTCGACACCGCCGAGATGTACGGCCCGTACGAGAACGAGAAGCTGGTCGGCAACGCGGTCGCCGGAAACCGCGACGAGTACGTGATCGCGACCAAGTTCGGGATCCGCTGGGATCCGACCGAGGAGCAGCCGATGCGGCGGGTGATCGACGGCTCGGCGCAGAACGTGCGCCGCTCGGTCGAGGGCTCGCTCGAGCGCCTCGGCACCGACCGCATCGACCTCTACTACCAGCACCGCATCGACCCGAAGGTCCCGATCGAGGAGACCGTCGGCGCGCTCGGCGAGCTGGTCGCCGAGGGCAAGGTGCTCCACATCGGGCTCAGTGAGGCGGCTCCCGAGACGATCCGCCGCGCCCACGCCACCCATCCGATCACCGCGGTGCAGACGGAATACTCGCTGTGGACCCGCGATCTCGAGGCCGAAATCCTGCCCACCCTGCGCGAGCTCGGGATCGGCCTGGTTCCCTACTCGCCGCTCGGGCGCGGCTTTCTCTCCGGCCGCTTCAAGTCGCCCGACGAACTCGACGAGGGCGACTTTCGCCGCCACGGCCCCCGGTTCACCGGCGAGAACCTGGAGGCGAACCTGGAGCTGGCGGCCAAGGTCGAGGAGCTGGCGAGCGAGAAGGGGATCACCGCCGCCCAGCTCGCGCTCGCCTGGGTGCTGGCTCAGGGCGAGGACATCGTCCCGATCCCGGGGACCAAGCGACGCTCCTACCTGGAGCAGAACGCCGCCGCCGCCGAGGTCGAGCTCACCGCCGACGACCTGGCGCAAATCGAAGCCGAGCTGCCGCAGGCGGCCGGCGACCGCTACGACGCCCAGGGAATGACCACGGTCAACCGCTGAGCGCGGCGCAATAGATTGCGGCCGTGGCCCGGCCGATTACCTTCCTCTCCGACTACGGCTGGGCCGACGAGTTCGCGGGCGTCTGCCGCGCGGTGATCGCGCGGATCGCGCCGCAGGCGCGGGTGATCGACCTCAGCCACGGGATCGCCCGCCACGACGTCGGCCAGGGCGCCGCCGTGCTCGCCAACGCGCTCTCCTTCGCCCCGGCGGGCGTCCACCTGGCGGTTGTCGACCCCGGGGTCGGCACGGCAGCGGCGACCGGTGGCGATCGCCGCCGGCGAGGGGCAGCACCTGGTCGGCCCCGACAACGGGCTGCTGGCGCTGGCGATCGAGCGCCTCGGCGGCCCCACCGAGGCGGTGGATATCTCCGCCAGTCCGGTGCGCCTCGATCCGGTCTCGGCCACCTTCCACGGCCGCGACCTGTTCGCGCCGGTCGCCGCTCATCTGGCGCTGGGCGAGCCGCTGTCCGGCCTCGGCCAGGCGATCGATCCCGCCGGCCTGCAGACGATCGACCGCGGCGAGCCCGAGGTCGAGTCGGGACTGCGGCTCGAGGCCGCGATCGGCCACGTGGACGCGTTCGGAAACCTCTCGCTGATCGCGACCGCCGCCGACGCCGATGACGCCGGACTCGAGGTTGGCAAGCGGGTCCGGGTCCGCGGGCCGCGGCGCTCGGACGAGGCGGTGTACGCGCTCACCTTCGCCGACGCCAAGCCGGGCGAGATGGTCCTGCTGGTCGACTCGGCCTACTCGCTGGCGCTGGCGGTCAACCGCGGCGACGCCTCGCGCCAGCTCGACCTCGGGGTCGGCGACCGCGTCCTGCTGACCAGGATCTAGCGCCGGTGGCGTTCGGGAGCCCGCACCTGCACCTGGCGCGGACCGAGTCGACCAACGACCGCGCCCGCGAGCTGGCCGAGGCCGGGGCGCCGAGCGGCACCGTGGTCACCGCCGCCGAGCAGAGCGCCGGCCGGGGCCGGCGGGGGCGCGTCTGGTCGGCGCCGGCGGGCAAGGCGCTGCTGTACTCGGCGATCCTGAGGCCGCTCGAGCTCGCCCACGTGCTGCTGCCGCTCTCGGTCCCGGTGGCCGTCTGTGAGGCGGTCGAGTCGGTTGCCGCCGGGGCCGAGGCGCGGATCAAATGGCCCAATGACGTCTGGCTCGATCAGGCGAAGGTCGCCGGGGTGCTGATCGAGGCGCGACCGCCGGAATGGGCTGTGATCGGGATCGGCGTCAACGTCGCGATCGAGCCCGCCGAGTTCCCGCCGGACCTGCGCTGGCCGGCGGCCTCGATCGGCGGCGAGGCGACCGTCGCGCAGGTCCGGGAGGCGGTTTCGTCGGCGCTCGACCGCTGGGTCGAGGCTTCGGAGGCCGACGTCCTGACCGAGTTTCGCCGCCGCGACGCGCTCGCCGACCGGGAGGTCGGCTGGGAGGGAGCCGGGATCGATCCCGGCACCGGCACCGCGGCGGGAGTCGACGAGCGCGGCAACCTGATCGTCGAGCTCGCCGGCGGCGAGCGGCTCAGCCTCGGCTCCGGCGAGGTCAGCCTCCGGCTGGCGCAGAAGTAGCGCTTGCATGGAATGCGACACACCGGCCGGAGGACGAACGTCCCGCGTTGAGGGCTCTGGGGGGTCGTCCGGGACGTTCGTCGAAGTAGCGCTTTGGACGACAAGCGATCCTCCCTCATGGCAGAGCATCGACGGGTGCGATTAGTTGGAGGCCGCCCGCCGGTCCCAATTGACGTGACGCGATTGGACAAGACATTCGAAGCCACGCTGCAGCGCAGCCCGGCGAAGGGCGGCTGGACGTACGTGGTCATGGACGGCTCGGCCGACTACTTCGGTACCCGCGGCCTGGTCAAGGTCCGCGGAACGATCGACGGCAAGCCGTTTCGCAGTTCGTTCATGGCCATTGGCGACGGCATCCACAAGCTCCCGGTCAAGGCCGAGACCCGCATGGCGATCGGCAAGGGCGAGGGCGAGATCGTCACCGTCCACCTGAGCGAACGCATCGACGGTTGACGCCGAGAGCCGCTCGGCATAGGCTCGCCAAGCACAGTGGCTCGGAAGGCCAGGTGGCACCCCGCAATGCTCCTTTGTCCGTTGGCGGCTGCGGCCGTCTTCGGATTCACAACGGATCCCGCCTCGGCCGGAACGCTGGCCTGCGGCGACACCGTGAAGGCCGACGTGACGCTCAAGGCCGACCTGAAGAACTGCCCCGACAACGGGCTCGTGGTCGGCGCGAACGGCGTCGAGATCGACCTCGACGGGCACACGATCAGCGGTGACGGCACCGACCACAAACCTTGCCCAAGCGGGGCCTGCGACCTCGGGATCGCGATCGAGCATCACAAGGGCGTGACCGTCGGCGGCGGGCGCGTGACCGGGTTCGGGCTCGGCGTGGATGTCTTCAAGGCGGCCGACGTCTTCGTTCACGACATCGACGCGCCGCGCAACACCGTGCTTGGGCTGGCTGCGTTCAGGTCGCAAGACGTAGCCGTTCAGCGCCTGCGCGCGAACCACAACGCGTTCAGCGGGATCCTTTACTTCGGCGTCACCGGGGGAGTGGTCCGGGCCAGCACGGCCAACCGCGACGGGCTCGATACCGATCAGGCCGGGATGACGATGATCAACTCGCGCGACGTCCGCATCTCTCACAACACGTTCGCGCGCAACGGCGACATCGGCTTCTACTCAGAGAGCCTGGCCGACGTCCGCATCGCCGGCAACAGGATCGTCGGTAATCCCGAGGCAGGGATGTTCGCGGTCGCGAGCAGCAAGCGGGTCGAGATCCGCGGCAACCGGATCTCGCATGCCGGCGACGGGATCATCCTCGACGCCAGCCACAGCAGGGTCGCGCGCAATCGGATCAGCGACATCGAGGCGCCCCCAGGGTGCCCGAAGAACGGCTGCGCGACAGGGATCGCGGTCGAGGGGGCCCGCGACAACCGCATCGTCCACAACCGTGTCTCCCGCGCGGAGGGCTTCGGGATCAGGGTCGGCGTCGCCCCGAGGTTCGTCCCGCCGAACTACCGAAGCCGCGACAACCTCGTACGCGCCAACCTGGTGGTCAATGACGGCGACGGGATCTTGGTGGAGCCGAACGCCGTCGACTCGCTGTTGCTCGACAACCGCGCCCGGCGCTCCCGCGACGACGGCATCGACGTCCGCCGGCCGGCGACGACGCTGGTCGGTAACCGCGCCAACCGCAACCGCCACCTTGGGATCGACGCCGTGTCCAATGTGGGCGACGGTGGCGGCAACCGAGCGCGCAACAACGGCAACCCGCTGCAGTGCGTCGGCCTCGTCTGTAGCTAGGGCCGGCGCCTAGAGCGTCTCGCCGACCGCGAGCGGCGCCGCACGGTACGAGCGCCCGCGAGCGGCGGCCTCGAAGCGCGGGCGGGCATCGGCCACCGGGACGTAGTGGGGCTCGAAGGCGAAGCCGCCGTAGTGGATCGGGATCACCGCGTCGGCGCCGAGCAGCTCGCCGGCCAGGGCGGCCTGCTCCGGCTCCATCGCCGCCGGCAGCGGGCTTGGCGGCTGCTGGTGGGGGAAGTCGACGACCGCGCCGTTGATCGGCGCGAGGACGACGTCGATCGGACCGGCGCGGCGGGCGATCTGCCACCAGCCGCCGTGAAAGACCGTGTCGCCGAGGTGCAGGGCGCGGATCCCGCCGGCTTCGACCAGCCAGGAGACCTGCGGGTCGCCGAGGCCGTCGACCGCCGGCAGCGCGGTGAGCGTGAACGCCCCGGCCGCGACCGACTCCCAGACCGCCACCGCGCGCCGCGGCAGGCCCGCCTCGCCGAGCTCGTGCTCGGCCTGAGCGAGGGCGAGGTTCTGATCTCCGACGGGCTCCGGATGGTGGACGGCCGATCCGGGCGCCAGCGCCGTCGCCAGCGCCGCGGCGTCGGTGTGGTCGCGGTGCAGGTGGCTGACCAGGCCGGCGACCGCGCCGGGGGCAGCCGCGGCCACCTCGGGCAGCTCGACTCCGTCCGCGGCCGCCCCGAAGGCGGCGAACGTCGCCGCCGGGTCGCCGAGCGGGTCGACGACCACCGTCTCGCCATCGTGCTCGTACTCCGCTCCCGCCCATCCCAGCCAGCGCACCTTCATCCTTGCCTCCTAGGGGTTTACCGAACGATCGTCCTGTATAGTGCCACAGATGCCGCGTCGTTCAGCAGCCGCCGTCGCCGACAGCCGCGCCGAGGTGCTCGAGACCGCGGTCCAGCGCGCCTCGATCGACGGCTTCGAGGGCCTGACGATCGGGCGGCTCGCCGACGAGGTCTCGATGAGCAAGTCGGGGCTGCACGGGATGTTCGGCAGCAAGGGGGAGTTGCAGGCCGCCGCATTCGAGCGCGGGGTCGAGGACTTCACCCGCGAGGTCTGGCAGCCGGTCGCCGGCCGCGAGCCCGGCCTGACGCGGCTGCTGGCGCTGATCGACCGCTGGATCGCCTACCACCGCCGCCGCGCCCTGCCCGGGGGCTGCCTGGTGACCACGGCGACGATCGAGTTCGACGCCCGTCCAGGGCCGCTGCGCGACGCCGTCGCCGGCGCCCGCCGGCGGATGCACTCGGCGCTCGCGGCGGATGTTCGCGCGGGCGTCGAGGCGGGCGAGATCCCGGTCGGGACCGACCCCGCCGACGCGGCGTTCACCCTCTACGCGCTCGCCTCGGCGGCGAGCCAGGCGATTCAGCTCGGCGAGCCCGGCGCCTCGGCGCGGGCGCGGCGCTGCATGCGCGCGGTGGTCGGCGTCACGTCCTAGACGTCGACGAGGACCTCGAAGCCGCCGTAGACCATCCGCTTGTAGTCGGCGATCTCGCCGGCCGGGTCCATCAGCGCCTTCATCCGGTCGTCGTCCATCACCTTCGCGTTGACCTCGTCGCGATGCTGGCGCGACTCGTAGGTGATCCAGGCGAAGATCACGGTCTCGTCGTCCTCGAGCTTGACCGCCTGCGGGAACGAGGTCAGCTCGCCGGGCTTGACGTCCTCGGCGATGCACTCCTTGTAGTCGAGGGCGCCGTACTCGCGCCACAGGCCACCCGCCGTGGTTGCGACCTCGCGATAGCGATCGACGTTGGCCTTCGGCAGCGGCATCACGAATCCATCGACGTACGTGCTCACCTGGTCCTCCTCGGCTCGGGTTGTCGGGACTATGAAACGAGACCGAGCCAGGTGTCGAAACTCATCGCCGGGAAGCAGCCGGGTTGCCGGACCAACGCTTCGGACGAGATACTCGACGTGATGTCACAGGAGAACGTCGAGATCGTGCGGGAGGCCTTCGAGGCGTTCCAGGGAGGCGACGTGGACAAGACAGCGCGGCTTGTCGATCCCGAGGTCGAGTTCCATGGCACCGTCGGCGGGCTTCAACAGGGCCAGGTAGCCCACGGTCAGTCCCAGATCGAGGAGAAGTTCGAGGCCGAGGATCTGGAGGCGTGGGAAGAGCGCCGCCTGGAAGCGGAGGAGTTCATCGACGCCGGCGACAACGTCGTTGTGCTCTTGCACGAATACCGGCGCGGCAGTGGTAGCGGAGTCGAGCTGGAAGCCAAGACCGCGCTCGTCATTGCCGTGAGCGGCGGGCGGGTCGTTCGCATCCAGGGCTATCTGGATCGGGGTGCGGCCCGCAAAGCCGCTGGGCTAAGCGAATAGCGTTAGCTGCCTTGCGGCGCGCCGGAGCAGGTCCGGGCGGGCTCAGCCCTCGGGGAAGTGGCAGACGGCTTCGATGTTGTTGCCGTCCGGGTCGAGCACGAAGGCGCCGTAGTAGTGCTCGTGGTAGATCGGGCGCGGGCCGGGCTCGCCGTTGTCGCGCCCGCCGGCGCCGAGCGCCGCCTCGTGGAAGGCGTCCACGGTGGCGCGGTCGGGAGCGGCGAAGGCGATGTGGGCCGAGGGGGTGGGGGTCGGGCGCTTGGCGATCCAGAAGTAGGGCTTGCGGTCGTCGCCGAAGCCCGAGGCGGCTCCCTCGAGCTCCATGATCGGCTTGATCCCGAGCGGCTCCAGCGCGGCGATGTAGAAGGCGCGGGCGGCGGCCAGGTCCGAGACGTTGACGCCGACATGATCGAGCACGGCCCGATCCTAATCCGTGGCGGTCTCCTCGGTGCCCTCGGCCGTCGACTCGACCACCTCGTCGTCGCCGGGGTCGAGCTTCTCGCGCTCTCGGACCTCGCCGTTGGCGTCGCCGTTGCCGCCCTTCGAGCGCCGTCGGCGGCGCTTGCCGCCCTTGGGGAAGTTGCGAAGCAGCTCTCGCGCGACCGCCGAGGGCTTGCGGGCCATCCGCATCCGCGCACCCCGCAGCACCTCCTCGGCCTCCGGCGTGTGGGCGACCGCGGCGGCCAGGAGCGCGACCGCGAGCCGGCGGTCCTGCTGGCGGGCGGCATGGACGATGCGGCGGGCGTTGCGACCGTGGGCGCGGCCGGATGAGTTGACGAACAGCCCCAGCAGCCGCTTGGTCTCGGGCCAGCGCTGGACCGCGTATTCCTCGTGCAGCTCGCGGGTCGCCTCGGCCAGCCGCCAGACCCACGCCTGGGCTTGGTCGCGGCGGCCGATCCGCTTCTCGGCCAGCGCCTGGAGCAGGATCTTGGCTCCGGCGCGGCGCTCGTCGCGCGGCCAGGCGACCACCACGTCGACCGCGTCGTCGAACGGGTCGGCCTCGCGCAGGGTGGCGACCTCGCCGAGCGCCTTCAGCCGCAGCTGGTGGTTTCGGTTTCGCTGCAGGCAGGTGAGCAGGAAGCGCCGGCGCAGCTCCTTGGCCTGATCGTGCTGGATCATCGCCTTCGCGCGGCGCCAGTGGGCGGCCGTCACCCGGGCGCCGGCGAGCGCGGCCCAGGCGTGTTGCTCGGAGTAGTTGAGGTTCTCGACCGCGATCCGCCACAGCTCGCGCTCGAGCACCGCCAGCCGCCGCTCGGGGTCGGCCGACACCGGGACCACGCGGCGCTCGACCCGCACCCGGCGGCCGCGGCCACGGCGCACCGGGCCGACGACGATCGCGCCGCCGCGGTAGACGTCGCGGTCGAGCAGGCTGTGCAGGGTGACGATCGTCTCGTCGGAGGTCGTCGCCGGGTGCACGAGGTCGATCACGAGGCCGGCCTCCTTGCCCGGGTTTCGGCGCGTCACCCGGCCGACGCGCTGCTGATAGACGCGGCGCGAGGCGGTCGGGGCCAGGTGCATGCAGATCGTCGCCCGCGGCGAGTTCCAGCCCTCGGCGAGCAGCATCGCGTTGCAGAGCACGTCGACCTCGCCGCGCTCGAAGCCGGCCAGGATCTCGGCCAGCTCGCGCTTCGGCGTCTCGCCGGAGACCGCCTGGGCGTTGATGCCGACGTTGCGGAAGGCCGCGGCGACGTTGCTGGCGTGCTTGACGCCGGCGGTATACACGACCCCGGGCACCCTGCGGAACCGCGACTGGTAGAGGTCGGCAACGGCGACGTTGAACGGCTCCTGGTCGAGCAGCGCGGCGAGCTCCTCCTGGTCGAAGTCCTGGTCGACCTCGCCGCGGCGCAGTGGCACCTTGGCGATCGTCCTCACCCCTGGGCCGGGCGGGATGCGGATGCAGCGCAGCGGCGCGATCACGCCGCGGCGCGCCGCCTGGGCGAGGTCGAAACGCGAGGTCTGGGTCGGGAACAGGTCGGCGACGTGCCGGGCGATCAGTGCCCCGGTCGCCGTCATCCCGATGAACACCGGGTGGGTCCAGTTGCGGATGCAGCCGCTGGTCTTCTCGCCCAGCGCGGTGTGCGCCTCGTCGCAGATCACGATCGAGTAGGCGTCCGAGACGCGGCCGGCGTTGCGCACGAACCACTGGTAGGTCTCGACCGTTACCGGGCCGTAGGGGTGGTCGGCGCCGTCGAGCAGCGGCGGCGAGAGCCGTTCCTTGTAGCCGCGATCGGAGATCTCGCCGATGAACTGGTCGACCAGGTTTCGGCGGTGGGTGAGGATCAGGACGCCGCCCGTGCGGGTGGCGTCGATGAAGCCGACCGCGGCGACGGTCTTGCCGGCGCCGGTCGCGTGCTCGAACCAGAAGCGGCGGCTAGCCCCCGGGTCCTCGGGCGCCTCGGCGACGACGTCGGCGTCCTCGGTCTCGGGCTCCTCCCAGTCCTGCGGCTCCTCATCCGGGGCGAGCGCGTCGGGATCCTCGTCGAGCTCGCCGTTGCCGGTGCCGTTCTCGGCCGCCGGCTCACCGTTGGCGCGGGCGCCGTTACGCCCGTTCTGGCGCGCGCCGGGGGCCGGTCCCTCGAGCTCGGTGACGATCGCCGCCAGGGTGCCCGAGAGCGCGTCGACCTGGTGGTCGTTGAGCTCGGCGCCGTCGAGCAGCTTCGGCGTCTCCTCGTCGAGCAGGCGCTCGAGCCCGAGCATCAGCGAGTGGTCGCCGCGCCACTGAAAGCTCGGCGCCTCGGCGCCGTCGTCGAGCTCGGCGAGCGCCGCGTCGACCGCCAGCCTCCGGGCGGTCCCGGGGGCCAGGTCGGCGATCGTCTCGCCGGAGAGCAGGATCGGCTCGCGCGTGAACTCGCGCGCCCGATCGAGATCGGCCTCGCTCAGCTCGCCAGCCGCGCTCGCGGCTACGTCAGTGGTATTGGCCATGGGCAAGGGGTAATCGTGGTCCCGGCCCGCCTGTGATCCAGGTCGGAGACGGCGAGCGAAGTAAGCTCGGAAGAGGCGGGCGCCGCACCCAGAACCCGAATCCCCGTTCGGCCGGTCGACGTCCCTCCGCGGTCCAAGAACTAGCGGGACCAGGGCTTATTGAACCACACAGGGCAGCGAAAAGGCAGCTAATGGCGCGAAGCACGAAATTCGCCCTCGCCGCCGCGGGCACCGTGGCGATCGTCGGCCTGGTGGTCTGGGGGCTGGTGTCGGGCGGCGGCGATGCTGCCGATCCGGGCTCGGCCAACCCGGCCTCGCAGGCGACCGACTACGCCCAGGCGCTCGCCGACGCCCCGCCGGCGCTGAAGCAGCTCTACGCCAACGGCGATGCCCTGATCCCGGGTGGCCAGGCGGCGCTCGAGGACACGCTCGCCTCGGTCCACGGCCATCCGGCTGTTGTCAACGTCTGGGCGTCCTGGTGCGGCCCGTGCCGGCTCGAGCTGCCCGAGTTCCAGAAGGTGTCAGCCGAGCGCGGCGACCAGATCGCCTTCATCGGCGTCAACGCCGAGGACTCCGACGCCGCCGCCGAGGACTTCCTCAAGGAGCTGCCGCTTCCGTACCCGAGCGTCACCGACCCCGACTCGGAGATCAAGGACGCATACGAGCTGCGCGGCTATCCGGCGACCGCCTTCTACAACTCCGACGGCGAGCGGGTCTACGTCAAGCAGGGCCCCTACACCTCGGCCGACGAGCTGAACGCGGACATCGACAAGTACGCGAGCTAGATGATCGATCACCTAGCCGGCCATGCCGGTCCGCGATAATTCGGACATGCGCTCGAGGCTCGCCTTCTGGGTCTGGCTGGTTGTCGCTGCGGCGCTGATCGCGCCGGGGGCGTTGGAGGCGCAGTCCTCGACCACGGTTCCGTCGATCGAGCTCGACGGGTCGATCAATCCGGCGACCGAGAAGTGGATCGGCGCGGCGCTCGACGACGCCGCCGACGAGGGCGCGCCGCTGGCGATCATCCGCATCGACACCCCCGGCGGGCTGGAGACCTCGATGCGCGAGATCGTCAAGGACATCCTCGACGCACCGATGCCGGTGGTCGTCTACGTGTCGCCGAACGGCGCCCGGGCCGCGTCGGCCGGCGCCTTCATCACCGAGGCCGGCGACGTCGCCGCGATGGCTCCGCAGACCAACATCGGCTCGGCGAGCGCGATCCAGTCGAACGGCGAGGACATCGGTGGCACGCTTGGGATCAAGATCGAAAACGACGCCGCCGCGTTCATCCGCGCGCTGGCCCAGAGCCACGGCCGCGACGGTGAGATCCCCGGCGAGATGGTCACCGACGCCGCCAATTTCACCGCCGAGGAGGCGCTCGACGCGAACGCGATCGACCTGGTCGCCGACAGCCAGGAAGACCTGCTGACCCAGCTCGACGGCTTCCAGGTCAAGGGCCCGAAGGCGACCACGCTGCACACCGCCGGCCTGCAGATCGACGAGCGCCAGATGTCCTTCCAGTACCAGCTGCTGAACGTGCTCGTCGACCCGACGGTCGCCTACCTGCTGCTGCTGGTCGGCTTGGTCGGGATCGCGATCGAGCTGCTCAGCCCGGGCCTGATCGTGCCCGGGCTGCTCGGCTCGGTCTCGCTGTTGCTCGGCCTCTACGGCACCACGCAGCTGCCGGTGACCGCGATCGGTATCGCCCTGCTGGTGGTCGGGATCGTCTTGTTGATCGCCGAGGCGCACCTGGACACCCACGGGATCGTCGGCGCGGTCGGGGTGATCGCGCTCGCCGCGTCGGGGCTGCTGTTGTTCAACACCGACTCGAGCGCCTTCGAGGTCTCGGTCCCGGTGGTGATCGCGGTCGCGGTGTTGCTCGGCGGTGGGCTGGCGTTCGCCGCCAAGAAGGCGGTCGACGCCCGCCATGCCCCGGTGACCACCGGCCGCGAGGAGATGATCGGCGCCGAGGGCGAGGTCCGCGTGCCGCTGGTCCCGGTCGGCCAAGTGTTCGTCGGCGGGGCCCTGTGGCGGGCCAGCCTCGCCGAGGACGCGGAGCCGGGCGAGGACGAGCGGGTGCGCGAGCGCGGCGCTAGAGTGCGCGTCGAGGCGGTCGAGGGGTTGACGCTCCGGGTGCGACCGCAGGCCGAGGTCGTCGCCGAGCGCGAGGAAGGAGCCGTTACATGACAGTCGCCATCGCGGTCATTGCCGTTTTCGCGGTCTTCATCCTGATCCTCCTCGGCGCGGCGATCCGGATCCTGCGCGAGTACGAGCGCGGCGTGATCTTCCGGCTCGGGCGGCTGATCGCCCAGAAGGGCCCCGGCCTGATCCTGCTGATCCCGTTCATCGATCAGATGGTCCGGGTCGACCTGCGGACGATCACCCTGAACGTGCCGCCACAGGAGGTGATCACCAAGGACAACGTCACCGTGCGCGTCAACGCGGTCGCCTACTTCCGCGTCCTCGATCCGAACAAGGCGATCACCGAGGTCGAGAACTACCTCCTGGCGACGTCGCAGATCTCGCAGACCACGCTGCGCTCGGTGCTCGGCAAGGCCGAGCTCGACGCGCTGTTGTCGGAGCGCGAGCGCCTCAACCTGGAGCTGCAGCAGATCATCGACGAGCAGACCGAGCCCTGGGGGGTGAAGGTCTCGACGGTCGAGGTCAAGGACGTCGAGCTACCGGTCGACATGCAGAAGGCGATCGCCCGCCAGGCCGAGGCTGAGCGCGAGCGGCGGGCGAAGGTGATCGCCGCCGACGGTGAGTTCCAGGCCGCCGAGAAGCTCTCGCAGGCGGCGAACATCATGAGCCTGAACCCGGCGACGCTCCAGCTGCGCTACCTGCAGACGCTGGTCGAGATCGGGGTCAACAACAGCTCGACGATCATCTTCCCGCTGCCGCTCGACCTGCTGAAGCCACTACTCGAGGTGCATTCGGAGCCGATCGTCCCGCCCGGGGAACCCGGCCTGCCCTCCTCGGATCCAGCGCCATAAGCCTGAACCCGCCCGAGGTCCGCATCGATCAGCTCACCGGCCTGCGGGCGATCCTCGCCCCGGGCCGCGCCGAGCGCCCCGATGCCTTCGACCCGCGCCCGGCCGAGCCGAAGCCCGACGCCGCCGCCGGCTGCCCGTTCTGCGAGGGCCGCGAGGACCGCACCCCGCCCGAGGTCTGGTCCGACCGGCCGTCGGGCCCGCCCGACAGCCCCGGCTGGAGCGCACGCTCGGTCCCAAACCTCTATCCGGTCCTCGGGGCCGACCCCGAGCCGCCGCCGGCCGGCGAGCGACCGGCCGCCGAGTCGGGGATCACCAGCTCGATCGACCCGCTCGGCGCCGCGACCCGCGGGCAGGCGGACCTGTTTCGCTCGCAGCCGGCGACCGGCGCCCACGAGGTGATCGTCAGTGCCCCCGAGCACGCGACCTCGCTCTCCCAGTTGGGGCCCGAGCAGCTCGAGGTCGCGGTCGGCGCCTGGCGCGAGCGCATGCGGGCCCATCCGGACGCCGCCTGCCTGCACCTGATCGTCAACGAGGGTCCGGAGGCGGGCGCCTCGCTCGAGCACACGCACGCCCAGCTCTACGCGCTCGACTTCGTCCCGGCGGCGATCGCCCGCGAGCGCGAGCGCACCAGCGCCTACCACGAGCGGACGATGGGGGCCCACCTGCTCGAGGACGTCGCCACCGACGAGGTGCGCCGCCGCGAGCGCCTGGTCGCGGTCGACGACGAGGTGCTTTTGATCTGCCCCTGGGCCTCGCGCTCGCCGTTCGAGCTGCGGGTGATCCCGCGGACTCCGGCACCGCGATTCGAGCAGTCGGCGGGTGGCGCGGCGATGATCGCGACCGCGCTGCGGGCCCTGGGCGGGACGCTGGGGGCGGTGCCGCAGCTCAACCTCTGGGTGCGCACCGCGCCGCGCGGCTCCGACGAGTTCTGCTGGCACATCGACATCGTCCCCCGGCTGACGATCCGCGCGGGGTTCGAGCTCGGCACCGGGGTCGAGATCAACGTCTATGAGCCCGAGCGGGCGGCCGCCGACCTGCGCGAGGCGCTCGGCTGAGCGCACCGCGCCGCAGGCTCGCCTGGCTGTGGGCGCTTGCCGTGGGGGCCGCCGCCGGCCTGGCGCTCACCTACCTGCTCTTCGTCCGCACCTACCACGGCCAGAGGCTCGACCAGGGTGCATTCGATGGCCGCGCGCTGGCCGACGGGCGAGCGCGGATCGCCGCCGACCACCTGCTGACCACGATCAGCGTCGCCACCCTGGCGCTGGCGATCGTCGTCCTCTTCGCGCAGGCCGTCGTTCGCCGCCGGATCGCGCTCGCGGTGGTCGCCGCGGCGGTGATCGTCGCCTCGGTGCTGACCACCGAGGTGCTCAAGCACTACCTGCTCGAGCGCCCCGACCTGCTGCGCCGGTCGCTGTACCAGAACAGCTTCCCGAGCGGGCACGCGACGATCGCCTTCGCGGTCGGGGTGGCGGCGACCCTGGTGGTGCCGCCGCGGCTGCGGCGACCGACGGCGGCGCTCGCCGTCCTCTACGCGGCGGCGGTCGGGGTCGCGGTGGTCGCCACGGGCTGGCACCGGCCCAGCGATGTGGTCGGCGCCTTTCTGGTGGTCACCTGTTGGACGGCGATCGTGGTCGCGGTCGCCGCGCTCGCCGACGACGACGCGTTCCTGCGGACCGACGAGGCCTGGCCACGGGGCACCGCCGCCGCCCACTACGTCGCGATCGGCGTCGGGTTGCCGATCGCCGGCTTCATCGTCGCGATCGCGATCGCCTTCGCCCGGGAGGCCGGCGCGGTCGGATGGACGCTGGTCGACGGAGCGTTCGTCCTCGCCTGCGCCTGCCTGGTCGGGCTCGCCTCGATGCTGATGGCGGCGTTGCTGGCCACGCTTCGCACGGCGCTGCCGGGGGCTAACGTGAGCGGCCCATCGATGACGACAGGAGGTAGCGATGTCGGTTGAGCAGACGCTGGCGCAGTTCAAGGAGACCGAGGGCGGCGAGGCGTTCCGGCTGCAGAACTCGAAGCTGCTCAAGGTCGAGCTCGCCGACGAGGAGATCCAGACCAAGCTCGGTTCGATGGTCGCCTATCAGGGCGACGTTCGCTTCGAGCACGCCGGCTCGGGCGGGCTGGGGCGGATGCTGAAGAAGGCGGTCACCAACGAGGGCACCCAGCTGATGAAGGTGACCGGGACCGGCGAGGTCTTCCTCGCCGACACCGCCCAGGAGATCCAGCTGCTGAAGCTCGACGGCGAGAAGATCACCGTCAACGGCCCCCACGTGCTCGCCTTCGAGTCCGGCATCGACTGGGACATCAAGAAGGTCGAGGGGGTATCGGGCGCGCTCTCGGGCGGCCTCTACAACATGGAGCTCTCTGGCTCGGGGATGGTGGCGCTGGTCACCGACGGCCCGCCGGTGATGCTCGAGATCACAGGCGGCCCGACCTACGCCGACCCGCAGGCGGCGATCACCTGGTCGGAGGGCGTCTCGAGCTCGGTGAAGACCGACGTCAACCTGAAGACGTTCATCGGCAAGGGCTCGGGCGAGTCGATCCAGCTCTCGTTCTCGGGCCAGGGCTGGCTGCTGATCCAGCCCTCCGAGGGCAGGGTCGCGCCGGCCGGCGGCAGCGGCGGCGCCGCGGGCGCGCTCGGCAACCTGCTCGGAGGCAACTGAGCGGGCTCGGCTCCCCGCTACGCTGCCCCGCCATGCCGCCGACTCGTCGCCCCTTCTCGCGGTTCATCGCCGACGCCTCGCAGGAGACGGCGCCCTACGGGCGCTGGGAGGAGCGCCTGCGCGCCGAGTTCGTCGAGGCGTGCGAGCCGCTGGCGGCCGAGGCCGGCTCGGGGCTCGACCCCGAGACCGTGCGCTGGTTTCCCGACCGCAGCTGGGGCGGGCGCGTCTACGTCCCCGCGTCGGGCCGCGCGGCCGAGGCGATCACCGGCGAGGACGGCGAGGCGGTGCTGGCCGAGTTCTACGGCTGGGTCTCCTACGTCCCCTCCGGCGAGGACGGCGAGCCTGCCGAGCTGCGCTCGACGGCCGATTTCACCGACGTCACCGCCGAGGACAACCCCGATTGGCAGATCGACATCAACGACGACGTGGTCGGCAGCTGGCGTACCGACGGCGGGCGAGGCGGCGACGTCACCCTGATCTGGGGACTGCCGCTGGTCCGCGGCGCGGTCGCGGCGACGGCCGAGCTCGAGGGCGAGACGCTCGACCAGGCGCCGGTCACCGACGGGCGCTTCACCCTGGTCGCGGTCGACGCGGTGCACGGCTTCGGCGACGACCTCTACCTCGAGGTCAAGCTCTGGAACCGCTCGGTTCGCGAGCTCGCCTCGGAGAGCCTGTACGCGGACGCCGACGATGACGACGACGCCGGCGAGGAGGACGAGGAACCGCGGTGACCCGGTGGCTGGCCGCAGCGTTCGCGATCGTCTGTGTCCTCGGCTCGGCGATCGCCGTCTGGCTGGTGGTCGTCAACGGCGAGGGCTCGGCGGCGGCGGCCGCAACACCGCCCAGGCGTCGACCGGCTCGCCGCCCACCGGCGGCGGGGGAGGTGACAAGCACGCCGGCGGGGGCAGCGGTGCCGTCCACTTCACCGTCTCGGCCAGCGGCGACCTGCTGATGCACCAGCCGCTGCTCGACCGCGCCCGGGCCAACGCCGGCGGCAGCGGCTACGACTTCACCCCCTTCTTCCACCAGATCGCGCCCTGGATCGAGGACGTCGATCTCGGCATCTGCCACATGGAGACGGCGATGGGGCCGGGGCCGATCACCACCTATCCGATCTTCAACACGCCGAGTGACCTGGCGAAGTCGATCCACCGCAGCGGCTGGGACCTCTGCGACCACGCCTCCAACCACTCGCTCGACGGCGGCCAGGCCGGGATCGACGGGACGGTGAAGGCGTTCAAGCGCGCCGGGGTGGAGCAGACCGGCTCCTTCTCCTCGGAGAAGATGAGCCACAGGCCGACGATCGTCGACGTCGACGGGATCAAGATCGGCTTCGTCGCCTACACCGACGCGACCAACGGCTTCACCCCGCCGCACTCCTGGTCGCTGAACTACTACCCGGCGGCCGACCCGAAGGCGGGCGCGAAGCAGATCATCCACGACGCCCGCGATGCCCGCGACGCGGGCGCCGACGCCGTGATCGCGCAGCTCGCCTGGGGCGACGAGAACTCGCAGACGCCGAACAGCTCGCAGATCGCGGTAGCGAAGAAGCTGACCGACTCGAAGGTGATCTCGGTGGTCGTCGCCAACGGCCCGCACGTGGTCCAGCCGATCGAGCGCGTCAACGGCAAGTTCGTCGTCTTCAGCGAGGGCAACCTGGTCTCAAATCAGGGAGAATCGACCGGGCTGCCGGCCGCAACCCAGGACGGCTACATCGCCGTGCTGCACTTCAAGGCGCTCGACGGCAAGGTGACGGTGCGCCGGGTTAGCTACGTGCCGACCTGGGTCCGACTGGGCGACTACGTCGTCCTGCCGGCGAAGGCGTCGGCGGACCCGGGCAACGCCGGCGAGTTGCGCCAGTCCTACCGGCGCACCATCAGGGTGGTCGGCAAGGGCAAGGGCTTCGGGCCCGAGTTTTAAGGCCGAGCGCTTGCGCGAGATACTCCGTCGACGATGTCGCAGGAGAACGTGGAGATCGTGCGCCGGGGCTATGAGCACTTCGCCGCCACCGGTGAGCTGCTCGCCGATCTCACCGATCCCGACTTCGTCTGGGACATGTCGACGTTCCGGGGCTGGCCCGAGCGCCAGACCTACCCCGGCACCGAGGGCGCAAGGGAATTTCTCACCGAATGGACCGACGCCTGGGAGGACTGGGAGCTCGAGGTCGAGGGCTACGTCGACGGCGGCGAACGGGTCGTCGTCATCCTTCGCCAGCAGGGGCGAGCGAAGGCCACCGGCGCCCCGGTGGTCATGCATTTCGGCCAGGTGTGGACGATCCGGGGCGGCCGGCAGTTTCGGATGCAGATGTATGCGAGCCCGGAGGAAGCCCTCGAAGCCGCGGGGCTGTCGAAGTAGCACCAGGACGAGACCTTCGAACCGCGTGATGCCTTGAACGCTCGGCCCGCCGAGAGCCTCGCGGCGGGCCTGGATATGCTCGCCGCGGGAGTGAATTTGACGCAGCTGGCGGCGATCGAGCTAGGGCCTCAGGGAACGACGGCCGAGTCCGTGATCGCGGTCGCGCGCCAGGGGGCGAGCGCCGGTCTCTCCGACGCCGCCCGCGAGGAGATGGAGCGCACGGCGGCCGTGGTCGAGCGGCTCGCGGCCTCCGACGAGCCCGCCTACGGGATCTCGACCGGGTTTGGCTCGCTGGCGCAGACATCGATCGGTGCGGACCGCCGCGTCGACCTGCAGCGGGCGCTGATCCGCTCGCACGCGGCCGGCATGGGGCCGCCGGTCGAGCGCGAGGTGGTCCGGGCGATGCTCTTCCTGCGCGCCCGTTCGCTGGCCATGGGACGCTCGGGCGCCCGCCCGGCGCTCGCCGAGACGATGCTGGCGATGCTCGATGCCGGGATCGACCCGGTCGTCCCCGAGCACGGCTCGTTAGGCGCCAGCGGCGATCTGGCGCCGCTCGCCCACTGCGCCCTGGCGATGCTCGGCGAGGGCGAGGCGCTCGGTCCGGACGACCAACCGGTGGCGGCCGGACCGGCGCTCGAGGCCGCCGGGATCGAGCCGCCGGTGCTGGGCCCGAAGGAGGGACTGGCGCTGATCAACGGCACCGACGGGATCCTCGGGATGCTGGTCCTGGCGCTTGCCGACCTCGCCGCGCTGCTGCGGCTGGCCGACCTCGCCGCAGCGGCCAGTACCGAGGCGTTGCTGGGGACCGACCGCGCCTTCGCCGCGGACCTGGTCGCCCTGCGCCCACAGCCGGGGCAGGCGGTGAGCGCGGCCAACCTGCGGCGGCTGCTGGAGGGCTCGGCGATCGTCGCCAGCCACCGCACCGACGACCCCCGGGTGCAGGACGCCTACTCGATCCGCTGCACGCCTCAGGTCCACGGCGCGGCCCGCGACACCGTCGCCCACTGCGCCGCGGTCGCCGCCGCCGAGCTGGTCTCGGCGATCGACAACCCGATGGTGCTTCCCGACGGCCGGGTCGAGTCGTGCGGCAACTTCCATGGAGCGCCGGTGGCGCTCGCCTGCGATTTCCTCGCGATCGCCACCGCCGAGGTCGGGGCGATCGCCGAGCGGCGCACCGACCGCCTGCTCGACGCGTCGCGCTCGCACGGCCTACCGCCGTTTCTCGCCCCCGACGCGGGCGTCGACTCGGGGCTGATGATCGCCCAGTACACCCAAGCGGCGATGGTCGCCGAGAACCGGAGACTGGCCGCTCCCGCGGCGGTCGACTCGCTGCCGACATCGGCGATGCAGGAGGACCACGTCTCGATGGGCTGGGGGGCGGCGCGCAAGCTGCGTGGCGTGGTCGCCAACCTGCGCCGCATCCTCGCGGTCGAACTGACCTGCGCGGCGCGGGGCCTGGAGCTGCGCGCGCCGCTCGCCCCGGCGGCGGGGACCGCGGCGGCGCTCGCTGCGATCCGCGAGGTGGTCGCTGGGCCTGGGCCGGACCGCTGGCTGGCCCCGGAGCTGGCCGCGGTCGAGGGGCTGCTCGGCTCGGGGACGCTGCTGACTGCGGTCGAGGGCGCGATCGGGAGCCTCGAATGACGGTGGACGGCGACATCACGCAGGCGTTTGCCCGCGACGGCGCGGTCCCGATCCGCGGCCTGCTGTCGGCCGAGCAGGTCGAGACCCTGCGGCGCGGGATCGAGCGCAATCGCGCCGAGCCCGGCCCGCTGGCGCAGGGCCATGGCGCCGACCGGAGCTTCTTCGAGGACTTCTGCAACTGGGAGCGGATCGGCGAGTACGACGAGGTGATTCGCGACGCGGAGCTGGGCCGGATCGGCGCGGAGCTGATGGGCAGCGGGACCGCGCGGCTGTTTCACGATCACGTTCTGGTCAAGGAGGCGGGCAGCACCGAGCCGAGTCCCTGGCACCAGGATCAGCCCTATTACTGCGTCGACGGTCGCCAGAACGTCTCCTTCTGGATTCCGGTTGACCCGGTCGCGCGCGAGAACACGCTCGAGTTCGTCGCGGGCTCGCACGCCCCGGGCACCTGGTACATGCCGCGAACGTTCATCTCGCAGACGGCGCTCGTCTTCGGCGAGGGCGAGCTCGAGGACGTGCCCGACGTCGAGGCCGACCGCTCCGCCCACGAGATCCTCGGCTGGGAGCTCGAGCCCGGCGACGCGGTCGCCTTTCACATGCTCACCCTGCATCAGGCCGGCGGCTCGCCGACCCTGCGGCGGGCCTTCTCGGTCCGGTTGCTCGGCGACGACGCGACCTACGCTCCCCGGCCGCATCCGACCAGCCCGCCGTTTCCGGGCCTCGACGCCGAGATCGCCGAGGGCGACCCGTTCGACTCACCGCGGTTCCCCGTCCTGTACGCGGCCGACGGACCGCTGGCATGAAGGGCGCGCGCGCGGTCCGCGCACCCCGCGGGCTCGAGCTCAGTTGCCGCGGCTGGCAGCAGGAGGCGCCGATGCGGATGCTGATGAACAACCTCGACCCCGAGGTTGCCGAGCGCCCCGACGACCTCGTCGTCTACGGCGGCACCGGGCGCGCGGCGCGTTCCTGGGACGCCTTCGACGCGATCGTCGCCGAGCTGCGCCGGCTGGCCGACGACGAGACGCTGCTGGTCCAGTCGGGCAAGCCGGTCGGCGTCTTCCGCACCCATGAATGGTCGCCGCGGGTGCTGATCGCGAACTCCAACCTGGTCGGCGAGTGGGCGACCTGGGAGGAGTTTCGCCGACTGGAGGCGCTCGGGCTGACGATGTACGGGCAGATGACGGCCGGCTCGTGGATTTACATCGGCAGCCAGGGGATCGTCCAGGGCACATATGAGTGCTTCGCCGAGATCGCGCGGCGGCGATTCGGCGGCTCGCTCGCCGGGACGATCACGCTGACAGCCGGCCTCGGGGGCATGGGCGGCGCCCAGCCACTGGCGGTGACGATGAACGACGGGGTGGCGCTCTGCGTCGAGGTCGATCCGGAGCGGATCGAGCGCCGGATCGAGACCCGGTACCTGGACGAGGTCGCCGACGACCTCGACGACGCGATCGCCCGTTGCATGGCCGCCAAGGCCGAGCGCCGCCGGCTCAGCGTCGGCCTGTGCGCGAACGCCGCCGAGGTCGTCGGTGAGCTGCTGCGTCGCGGCTTCGAGGCCGACATCGTCACCGACCAGACGTCGGCCCACGACCCGCTCGTCGGCTATATCCCCGCCGGGATGTCGCTGGACGAGGCCGCCGAGCTGCGCGAGCGCGACCCCGACGACTACATCGACCGGGCGCGCGCCTCGGCCGCCGCCCACTGCTTCGCCATGGTCGGCTTTCAGGACGCCGGCGCCGAGGTCTTCGACTACGGCAACAGCCTGCGTCGCGAGGCCGAGCTGGGCGGGTTCGAGAACGCGTTCGCATACCCGGGGTTCGTCCCCGCATACATCAGGCCGCTGTTTTGCGAGGGCAAGGGCCCGTTCCGCTGGGCGGCGCTCTCGGGCGACCCCGCCGACATCGCGGCGACCGACCGGGCGGTGCTCGAGGAGTTCCCCGACGACGTCGCGCTCGCGCGCTGGATCCGGATGGCGGGCGAGCGGATCGCCTTCCAGGGTCTGCCCGCGCGGATCTGCTGGCTCGGTTACGGCGAGCGCCGGCGGCTGGGGCTGCGCTTCAACCGGATGGTCGCTGCGGGCGAGATCAGCGCCCCGATCGTGATCGGGCGCGACCACCTCGACTCCGGCTCGGTCGCCTCGCCGTACCGCGAGACCGAGTCGATGCTCGACGGCTCCGACGCGATCGCCGACTGGCCGCTGCTCAACGCGCTCGTCAACACCGCCTCCGGGGCGACCTGGGTCAGCATCCACCACGGCGGCGGGGTCGGGATCGGGCGCTCGATCCACGCCGGCATGGTCTGCGTCGCCGACGGCACCGAGCTCGCCGCCTCCAAGCTCGACCGGGTGCTGACCGCCGACCCCGGGATGGGCGTGATCCGCCACGTCGACGCCGGCTACGACCGGGCTGCCGAGATCGCGGCCGAGCGCGGGGTCCGCGTCCCGATGCAAAGTGAGGCGGAACGAAGTGAAGCCGAGCCGCGCCGCCGTTGAGGCGCCTTATTCGTGACCGTCCGCCCGATCCTGATGCTCGGCCATCCGACTCTGCGCGAGCCTGCCCGCGAGCTGAGCCTCCAGGAGCTCGCCTCGCCCCCTATTCAAGAGCTGATCGACGACCTGATCGAGACCAAGCGGGCCGCCAACGGCGCCGGCCTGGCCGCGCCCCAGGTCGGCGAGTCGGTGCGAATCGCGATCGCCGAGGTGGAGGCCGACAACCCGCGCTACCCCTACAAACCGCCGATCCCGCTGACCGTGTTCGTGAACCCGGTGATCGAGCCGCTCGACGACGAGCTGGTGGCGATCAACGAGGGCTGCCTGTCGATCCCCGACCTGCGCGGCGAGCTCGACCGCCACGTCAACGTCCGTGTGCGCTACCTCGACCGCGACGGGGTCGAGCACGACGAGGTCAAGCGCGGGCTCACCGCGGGGACGTTCCAGCACGAGGTGGACCATCTGGACGGGATCCTGTTCGTCGACCGCGCCGATCCGGCGAGCTTGAGCACCTGGGAGCAGTTCGAGCGCTTCCACCGCGACGCCTTCGTCGAGCGGATCACCAAGTTCGTGGGCAGGGTGGGGTCGTGATCACGTATTGGTGCGAGCTCGCCTGGCTCGGCAACGACGCTGCCGAGGCCGGCGTGGTGGTTGACGTCGACGGCGCGCGGATCGCCTCGGTCGAGGCCGGGGTGGCGGTGCCGCCCGCCGGGGCGACCCGCCTCGACGGGCTGACCCTGCCCGGGTTCGCCAACGGCCACTCGCACGCGTTTCACCGGGCGCTGCGGGCGAACGCCGAGCGCCGCGGCGGGAGCTTCTGGACCTGGCGCGAGGACATGTACGAGGTCGCCGCGCGGCTCGACCCGCCGAGCTACTTCCGCCTCGCCCGGGCGGCGTTCGGCGAGATGGCGCTCGCCGGGATCACCGCGGTCGGCGAGTTCCACTACGTCCATCACGGCCCGGGTGGGACGCCGTACTCAGATCCGAACGAGCTCGGCCTGGCGATGGTCGCCGCGGCGCGCGAGGCGGGGATCCGGATCACCCTGCTCGACGCGTGCTACCTGCACGGCGGCGTCGGCGAGCCGCTGAATCCGGTTCAGGAGCGGTTTAGCGACGGCACCGCCGCCGCCTGGGCCGAGCGCGTCGAGGCGCTCGCGGGCGACGAAGGAGCCCTGGTCGGCGCCGCGATCCACAGCGTCCGCGCCGTCGCGCCGCAGGAGTGCCGCGACGTCGCCGCCTGGGCGGCGTCCGGCGAGCGCCCGCTGCACGCACACGTCTCCGAGCAGCCAGCCGAAAACGACGCGTGTCGCGCCGCCTACGACGCCACCCCGACCGGGGTGCTCGCCGACGCGGGGGCGCTGTCGCAGCGCTTCACCGCCGTCCACGCCACCCACCTGGAGCCGAGCGACCTGACCGCGCTCGGCTCGGCGCGCTGCAGTTGCTGCCTGTGCCCGACGACCGAGCGCGACCTCGCCGACGGGATTGGCCCGGCCGCGGCGTTGGCCGACGCCGGCGCCTCGCTGGCGCTCGGCTCCGACTCGCACGCGGTGATCGACCCGTTCGAGGAGGCGCGGGCGCTGGAGCTCGACGAGCGCCTGGCCAGCGGCGAGCGCGGCCGCCACGACGCCGCCTCGTTGCTGCGCGCCGCCACGGTCGGCGGCCACCGCTCGCTGGGCTGGGACGACGCGGGCGAGATCGCCCCGGGCGCGTTCGCCGACCTGGTCACGGTCGGCCTCGACGGCGTCCGCCTGGCCGGGGTCGCGCAGGAGACGGCGCTCGAGGGTGCCGTGTTCGCGGCCACCGCCGCCGACGTGCGCCGGGTGATCTGCGGCGGGCGCGAGATCGTCCGCGACGGCGCCCACCTGGCCCTCGACGTCGCCACCGAGCTGCGTCAGTCGATCGCTACGGTGCGGCCGTGAGGCGGAGTCCGACAGGACGGAGCCGAGGTGCGCCGCCGTCGAGGCGCCTGCCGTGAGCGCGCTGGTCGTCGACCGGATCGGGACCCTGGTCACCAACGACCCGCAGTCGGGCGAGGGACCGCTGGGGATCGCCCGCAACCGGGCGCTGGTGATCGAGGACGGTCGCGTGACGGCGATCGAGCCGGCGGGTGCTGCGGGCGACGAGCGCATCGACGCCGACGGTCGCTGCGTGATCCCGGGCTTCGTCGACAGCCACACGCACCTGATCTTCGCCGGCGACCGCGCCGACGAGTTCGCCGCCCGGATGGCCGGCGCCCCGTACGAGGCGGGCGGGATCGCGGTCACGACCGAGGCGACCCGGGCCGCCTCGGACGAGGAGTTGCTCGCCCTCGCCCGCGCTCGCCGCGCCGAGGCGCGCGCCTCGGGCATCACCCATCAGGAGATCAAGTCCGGCTACGGGCTTACGGTCGAGTCCGAGGCGCGGATCTGCCGGCTGGCCGGCGAGCTGACCGACGATGTCACCTTCCTCGGCGCCCACCTGGTCCCGCCCGAATACGAGGGCCGCGCCGACGAGTACGTCGACCTCGTCCGCGGGCCGATGCTCGAGGCCTGTGCCCCGCACAGCCGGTGGATCGACGTCTTCTGCGAGATCGGCGCCTTCGACGCCGACCAATCGCGGGCGGTGCTGCATGCGGGGCGCGATGCCGGCCTCGGCCTGCGCGTGCACGGCAACCAGCTCGGCCCGGGCCCGGGCGTGCGCCTGGCGGTCGAGATGGGCGCCGCCTCGGTCGACCACTGCACCTACCTCGAGCACGCCGACATCGAGGCGCTCGCCGGCTCGGAGACCGTCGCCACCTTCCTGCCGGCGACCGACTTCTCCACCCGCCAGCCCTACCCCGATGCCCGCCGGGCGATCGATGCCGGCGTCTCCGTTGCGATCGCCACCAACACCAACCCCGGCTCGAGCTACACGACCTCGATGCCCTTCTGCATCGCCCTCGCGGTCCGCGACATGGGGATGACGGTCGACGAGGCGCTCGCCGCGGCGACGGCGGGCGGGGCGCGGGCGCTGGGCCGCGACGACATCGGACACCTGGCCCCGGGCGCGCGCGCCGACCTGGCGATCCTCGACGCGCCCTCGCCGGCCCACCTGATCTACCGCCCCGGTGTAGCGCTGGTACGCGAGGTGCTCACCGGGGGTTCGACCGAAAGGAGCGTTGATGGTTGAGCGGATCGAGGACATGCCGCAGGGCACGGTGGGTTTCCGGGCCACCGGACACGTGACCCGCGAGGACTACCGCGAGGTGATGACCCGCGATCTCGATGGGCTCGATGAGGCGAAGGCCTGGGTCGCTGAGGGCTACCCCCCTACGCACGGCCAACCCACATCTAGCCTCTAGTCTCACCGGCGGCCCCGGTAGCTCAGTGGATAGAGCGACCGCCTCCTAAGCGGTAGGTCGCAGGTTCGACTCCTGCCCGGGGCGCTCGTGATCCGGATGCTCGCCACGGCAACGCCGGCGCTCGCGGCCAGCCTGGTCGTCGTTGCTGCGAGTGGATGCGGTGGGTCCGGCGGACCGGCGACCATCGCCACTGTCAGCAAGTCGACGAGCGCGGAGGTGGCGGCCAAGGCGGACGTCGATTGCGAGGACTTCGCGACCCAGGCCCGTGCCCAGCGCTTCTTCGAGGCGCACGGCGGCCCGACGAGCGACCCCGATGACCTCGACGGGGATGGCAACGGGGTGGCGTGCGAGTCGCTTCCGTGCCCCTGTCGGCGCGGCGGCACCGACCAGCAGGCGCCCCAGGGCACCCGAGACCGGGCCCGGATCGTCGAGGTCACCGACGGCGACACGCTCAAGGTTCGTTACCGCGGCAGGACGCGCGACGTGCGCCTGATCGGGATCGACACCCCGGAGATCTACGGCGGTACCGAGTGCGGCGGGCCGAGGGCGTCGGCGGCGATGAAGCACCAGCTCCAACGCGGTGACTCGGTGACCCTGACCACCGACCCGAGCCAGGATGCGGTCGATCGGTACGGGCGCCTGCTCCGCTACGCCGAGCGCGGTGGGTTCGACGTGGGGCGCAAGCAGATCCTGCGCGGATGGGCACATGTCTACGTCTACGGGGGCGTGCCGTTCGCTCGAACCCAGAGCTACCGCAACGCACAGCGCAAGGCCAGGCGCGCCGATCGCGGCGCCTGGGGCGACTGCCGCCGGCCGTTTACCGACTGACGGCAGCCCGACTGACGGCAGCCCCCTAGCCGCGGCGCGGGTGGGCGGAGAGGTGGAAGCCGTGGCGGCGGATCGAGTGGCGGCGGCCGTCACCGGCCAGCTGCCCGGCTCGCCGCTGAAGCATCTCGCGCTCGGTCGCGCTCGGCGTGAACGGGTCGGCGACCAGCTCGCCGGTGCTCAGCGAGACGGCGGCGACAAGGCGCCCGTCACGCTCGGCGCCGATCACGTCGCCGCTCGGCGTCGCGGCCGAGTCGCGGCCGGCCAGCCGCTCCAGCGCCTCGGCGTCGGTGTCGACGTCGAGGCGCCGGATCGAGATCCCGGCCGCTGAGGAGGAGGGCCGGGTGCTGCGGCTGAACCGGCGGCGACCGGCGAGCCGGCGCTTGCCGGCGTAGTCGCGCAGTTCCTTGCTTCGCTGGTTGGCCATGTTGGTGATCAGTGCGTTCATTTCGGTGCCCTTTCCGCGTTGCCGTCGATCATCAAAACTACGTCTAAGAATCGGCTTGCACATCGGCTTTTCGGGCCGATCTGAGGCCCCCGACCCCTTAGTTGCGAACCCCCACCCCTTACTCACGCACGGACGCGCGGCGGCCATACTGAGGGGGTGGCAATCCGCGTTACCTCGAGCCGTTTCGTCGGCAGGCGGGAGGAGCTCGCCGAGCTCGAGCGGACGCTCGACGGCGAGGTTCCCGCTGAGCTTCCGGCGATGGTCTTCGTCGCCGGCGAGTCGGGGGTCGGCAAGACCCGACTGCTGCGCGAGCTGATCGCCAAGGCCGAGTCCGACGGCGGGATGGTGCTCGGCGGGACCTGCATCGAGCTCGGCGAGGACGAGCTGCCGTATGCGCCCCTGGTCGCCGCGCTGCGGCCCCTGCATCGCACCTGTGAGCCGGTGCTCGACGAGCTCTCCGAGGCGACCCGCGCCGACCTTGCCCGCCTCAATCCCGAGATCGGCGAGCCGTGGTCAGAGCCAGAGTCCGAGCGCGGTGAGGCGCAGCGGCGGCTGTTCGACGCCTTCCTGGAGCTGATCTCGCGACTGGGCGAGCGCGGGTCGGTGTTGCTGTGGATCGAGGACATCCACTGGGCCGACCGCTCGACCCGCTCGTTCCTGCGCTTCCTCGCCGCCAGCCTCGACCAGGAGCGGGTGCTGGTCGTCGCCACCTACCGCGCCGACGAGCTGCACCGCCGTCATCCGCTGCGCCCGCTGCTGGCCGAGCTCGAGCGCACGCCGCGCGCCAGCCGGATCGAGCTCGAGCGCTTCGATCGCGGAGAGCTCGCCGACCAGCTCGCCGACATCATCGGCCAGTCGCCCCCCGCCGAGGTGGTCGAGCGGCTGTACGGGCGCAGCGACGGCAACCCGCTGTTCACCGAGGAGCTGCTCGCCGCCGGTGTCGACGGCCGCGGCTCGCTACCGCCGAGCCTGCGCGAGGCGCTGCTGCTGCGGGTCGAGCGGCTCTCGGAGCTGAGCCAGCGGGCGCTGCGCTTGCTGGCGGTCGCCGGGCGCGCCGACGAGCGGCTGCTCGGCGAGGCCAGCGGTGCCGAGTCGGGCGAGCTCTCGGCGGCGATCCGCGAGGCGGTCGAGGCGCAGATCGTCGAAGCGCTGGAGTCGGGCCGGTTCGGCTTCCGCCATGCGTTGCTGCGCGAGGTGCTCTACGACGACCTGCTCCCCGGCGAGCGGGCCGACCTGCACCTGGCGCTGGCGGCGGCGCTCGAGCGGATCGCCGGCGACCGCGACCCGGCCTGGTCGGCGACCGGGATCGCGCACCACTACTACTCGGCCGGTGACCAGCCGCGGGCGCTGAAGGCGGCGATCGACGCCTCGACCGCGGTCCGCAAGCTGCACGCCTACGGCGAGGCGGCGGCGCTGCTCGACCGCGCGCTGGAGCTGTGGCCGCGGGTCGCCGACCCCGAGGCGCTGACCGGGATCGACGAGGGCGATCTGCTCTGCCGCGCCGCCCGGGTGCACTACCTCGACGGCGAGGAGGCGGTTGCCGCGGCGCTTTACGAGCGGGCGATCGAGGCGATCGGCGACGACTCCGACCCCGAGCGGCTTGCGGCCCTGCTCACGCGACTGGCGACCTGCCAGTGGTCGCTCGGCCAGGCCGACCGCAGCCGCGCCACCCAGAGCCGCGGCCTCGAGCTGCTGGCCGGCAACGCCGACTCGACCGCGCGCGCGGAGCTGTTGGCCCAGCAGGTCCGCTTCCTCCTGCTCCAGGGCCGCTTCCGCGAGGTGTGCGAGGCGGCCCCGGACGCGCTCGAAGCGGCCGAGCGCCTGGGCCTCGACTCCGAGCGGGCCGGAATCCTCAACCGCCTGGGCTCGGCGCTGTTCGGGCTCGGGCGCGAGGAGGAGGGCCGCGCGCGGATGGCCGAGTCGATCGAGGTCGCCGAGCGGACCGGATTCAGCGACGACCTCGCGACCGCGTACCTGAACTTCGCCGACGCGCTGCACCTGGCCGGCCACGCCGCCGAGGCCCGCGAGGTCGCCCAGCTCGGCGTCGCCAGGGTCGAGGACCGGATCGTCGTCTCCAGCGGCGGCTCGAACCGCTCGATGCGGTTCATCCACCTGAACCTCGCCGAGATCCACTACGAGCTGGGCGAGTGGGAGCTCGCCGATGCCAACCTCGACGCCGCCGGCCATTCAAACCAGGGTGTGGCCGGCGCGCACGGCGATCTGCGTCGCGCCCAGCTGGCGCTGGCCCGCGGCGACATCGAGCAGGCGACCGCGGTGCTCGAGCACGCCGACGAGGTGCTGCGCGACGCGCTCGAGCCCCAGTACATCGCCCTGCTGGCGGCGCTGCAGGCCGACCTCGCGACCCGCGCCGGCGACCTCGACCGGGCCCGCGACGCGGCCGGACGGGGGCTCGACCGGATCCAGTTCTGCAGCGAGGACGGGATCAGGATCGCCCTGGTGGCGGGCGTCGCGCTCTCGGTCGAGGCCGACGCGGCCGTTCGCGCCCGCGACCTCGCCGACGACGAGGCCGAGCGTGCAGCGATCGAGCGGGCCCGATCGATGCGCGAACTGGTCCGGGCGGCGGCCGAGGACGCGGGTGAGCGGCCGGTCGAAAGCGCGCTGCTGGCGGTCGCCGAGGCGGAGATGGCGAGGGCCGAGGGCGAGGATGACCCGGCGCTGTGGAGCACCGTCGCCGAGCTTTGGGGCGCGCTCGAGCGCCCCTACCCGGCGGCGATCGCACGCTGGCGCCAGGCCGAGGCCTCGCTCAGCCGCGGCGATCGGGCTGCGGCGGAAGCGGCGCTCGCCGCCGCGGTCGAGGCGGCCGACCGTCTGGGAGCGGTCTGGCTCGGCGGCGAGGCCCGCGGTCTCGCGACCCGCGCCCGGCTCAACGTCGAGCGACCGGCGGGGGCCAACGGCGCCGAGCCGGCCGGCGAGGCCGAGGCGGAGATCCCGTTCGGGCTCACTCCCCGCGAGCTGCAGGTGCTGGCGCTGGTCGCCGCCGGCGCCACCAACCGCGAGATCGGCGAGCGCCTGTTCATGGCCGAGAAGACGGCCAGCGTCCACGTCTCGCGGATCCTGACCAAGCTCGATGTCCGCGGCCGCACCGAGGCGGCCGCGGTCGCCCACCGCCACGGCATCGGGGCGACATGAGCAACGGCTTCGAGGTCACCAGCCTCGACCAGCTCGAGCGGATCCCGATCGAGGGCAACCTGTTCCGGCCGATCCGACGCCCACTCGGGATCACCGGCTTTGCGGTCAACGCGTACACGGGCGAACGCGGGGCGACGGTGATCGAGCCTCACGACGAGACCGCCCCCGGTGCCGGCCGCCACCAGGAGCTCTATCTGGTGATCAGCGGCGAGGCCCAGTTCGAGATCGATGGTGAGCAGATCCTCGCGCCGGCCGGGACGCTGATCCGGATCGACGTCGGCGTCGACCGGGTCGCGATCGCGACCGCGGACGCGACCACTGTGCTGGTCGTCGGCGGCCCGCCCGACGCCCTGCGGCCATCCCCGTTCGAGCACTGGTACACGGCCCAGGGCCCGTACTCGCGCGGGGACTACGAGGAGGCGATCGCGATTGCCTCCGCGGGGCTGCGCGACTACCCCGAGCACCCGACATTGAACTATCAGCTCGCGTGCTTCAAGGCGCTCGCCGGCCGCTCCGACGAGGCGCTCGAGCACCTGCGGACCGCGGTCGCGGGGCGCCCCGAAGCCGCCCAGTGGGCGGCTGACGACGCGGATCTCGACTCGATCCGCGACGACCCGCGGTTTCCCGCGGGCTGAGCGTCCGCAATCCTCAAGCTCGGCGGCGAGGGGGCCGAAATCCTGTTCGTGGAGCCTTCGAACGACCCCCCGCGCCCGCCTGCGCCCAGCGCGCCCCCGCCCGGTTGGGCGGACCCGCTGCCAGCGGCCCAGCCGGCAGCACAGCCCGCTGCGGCTGAGGCCGGGGTCGCGCAGCGGTGGCGGCGCCTGATCTGGCTCGGCGCGGCGCTCGCCGGCGTCCTTGCGGCGATCGTGATCACCAGCCTGCGCGGCGGCGACGCCGGGGTGACGCCGCTGTCGCCGATCGCCGCGGCGGCCGAGCGGACCGCGGCCGTGACGGGCGCAAACGTCGCCGGGACCGGGGCGCTCAGCGTCGATGGCCGCACGATGACGATGCAGTTCAGTGGCCAACTCAACGGCCACACCAACCGATCGACCATGCGGATGGACTTCGTCTCGGCGGCGGCTCCAGCCGGCGCCCTCGCCCAGCTGAGCCCGATGCTGATCGTCGGCGACGGCACAAGCGCCTATGTGTCGGCCCCGATCTTCGCCAACCAGCTCCCTGGTGGCGAGAGCTGGATGAAGATCGACTACGGCGCCCTCGACGTCGAGCAGGCGCAGGACGAGGGTGTCCCCAACGCCAAGGAGATGCTCGACCAGCTCCAGGAAATCGGTTCGGACGTCGCCATCGTCGGCCGCGAGCAGGTGCGCGGCGTCGCGACGACCCACTATACGGCGGCGCTCGAAAAGGACGGGCAGACCTCCACCGTTGGCGTCTGGGTCGATCGCCGCAACTACGTCCGCCGGGTAGCGATGACGGTGCCGTTCAACGTCGTCGGTGGCCCGAATGCGCAGATGGCGATGCAGATGGACTTCTACGACTTCGGAATCGAGCCGAGGATCGACCTGCCGGCAGAGGGCGACGTCTTCGACGCCACCGAGCTGGTTCACGACGAGCTCGAGAGCGAACTCGACAGCTGAGCCTGCGCAACCTCGCGCTGCGGATAGTGTTCGCTCAGGTGGTCGGTCATTGAGGGCCGTCCGTACATCGGAGAGCGAGGAGAGTTGATGGACGACGCCACGCGGTCAAGCCTGCGACGCAGAGAGTTCCTGATCGGAGGCGCGGGCGCGGGTATCGCCCTTGCCGGGCCGCTGAACTACGCCGCGGTGGCGCGCAGCCTGCGGGTCCCGGTCGCGACCGGCGGCAAGTTCGCCCACGGCGTCGCCGCAGGGTTCCCGTCGACCAAGGGCGTGACCCTGTGGACGCGGGTCTCCGAGCTCTCCAAGTCCTCCAAGCTGACGCTCGAGGTCGCGACCGACAAGCACTTCAAGCACGTGGTCGAGACCCAGGACGTGGTCGCCGAGTCGAATCGCGACTTCACCGTCCACGCCCAGGTCAAGGGCCTGAAGCCGCGTGAGGAGTACTTCTACCGCTTCGCGACCAAGAACAAGAACTCGCGGGTCGGCCAGTTCCGGACGCTGCCCCCGGCGGACTCGAAGCAGAAGCTGAAGATCGGCTACTACTCGTGCCAGGACTACGAGGCCGGCTACTACAACGCCCAGGCGGGTCTGGCGAAGGAGGACCTCGACCTCGTCATCTGCCTCGGCGACTACATCTACGAGCACAAGTACTACCCGGGCCCCGCCGACCGGGTCGACACGCTCGGCGCCAACGGCGACGGCGACGTCCAGTCGCTGGCCGAGTACCGAAGCAAGTACCGGATGTACCAGGCCGACAAGAACCTGCAGGCGATGCATGCCGCGCACGCGTTCTTCGCGATCTGGGACGACCACGAGGTCGAGGACAACTACGCCGGCACCCAGGCCGACTCGGCGTCCACCGATCCCGCCAACTTCGAGAACAACAACACCTACCCGCGCCGGGTTCCGTTCGGCGAGCGGCGCAAGAACGGCTACAAGGCTTACTTCGAGGCGATGCCGCGGATGCAGGTCAAGGGTGACAAGACGCGGATCTACGGCTCGGTCAAGCTCGGCGCGCTCGCCGAGCTGTTCATGACCGACCAGCGCCAGTACCGCGATCTGCAGCCCTGTTCCGACGTGCTGCTGACCCCGTGCCCCGACGAAGGCACTCCCGGCCGCACGATGCTCGGCGCCGAGCAGAAGGCGTGGTTCAAGAGTGCGGTCCCGAAGTCGAAGGCGACCTGGAAGCTGTGGGCGAGCGAGGTCATGGTGATGAGCCTCGACATCACCCCGGGCCAGGGCGTCAACCAGGATCAGTGGGACGGCTACTCGGCCGAGCGCACGGAGATCCTCGAGAGCTTCGTCGCGGCCGGCGTGCAGAACCTGGCCGTGCTCACCGGGGACATCCACACGTTCTTTGCCGGCAACGTCTCGACCACGGGCCGCAACGGCGGTACCCCGGCCGGGATCGAGCTGGTGGGCGGCTCGGCCACCTCGCTGGGCATCCCCGAGGCGCTCGGGGTGCCGTCGTCGACGCTGAAGGCGCTCGCCGGGAACGATCCGCACATCAAGTTCTTCGACTTCGACCACCGTGGCTACACCGTGGTCGAGCTCTCGAAGACGGAGCTGAAGGCGGACTTCAAGCTCGTCGATGCGCTCGCGGTCGGCGCAAAGCCGGCGACGGTGGCGTCGTTCCAGGTCGCCTCCGGCGTTCCGCAGCTCAATCAGACGTTTGGCTCGACGAAGCCGATCTATCCGTCCTAGGCGCTCTTCAGCTCCTCGAGCGCGTCGAAGAGGAAGTCGATCAGGCGCCACGCGTCCGGGACCTGATCGCGGTCGGTGACGATGCCGACGTCCATCTTGCCGCAGTAGCTCATCACGGTGATGTTCAGGCCCATGCCGTCGGTGACCACTGAGACCGGGTAGTTGGCCTTCACCCGCGCGCCGCAGCAGTAGAGCGGGAACTGGGGCCCGGGAACGTTCGAGATCACCAAATTCCAGGCCGGGCGACCGCGGCTGCTGCCAGCGAGGCTGGTGGTCGCGCGGGCGGCCCGGGCGAAGACCGCCGGCGGGATGAAGTGGTTGGCGTCCTGGAGCAGGTCGGCCGGCATCGCCCGGTGGCGCTTCTTCATCGAGGCGAGCGCCTCGTGGGTCTGGTGCAGGCGCTCGATTGGGTCGACGACGTTGGTGAACAGCGGCGCGCTCATCAGCATGATCCGGTTGCCGTAGGTGCCCTGCTGCTGCTCGGAGCGCACCGAAACCGGGATCTGGGCGACCAGCGGGTCACCGGGCAGCTCGGTGTGGGCGATCAGCCAGCGGCGGACGGCGCCCGCGCAGATCGCGACGACGACATCGTTGACCGTGCAGCCGTGCGCGTTCTTGACCTCCTTGACCTCGTCGAGTCCGAGGCGCCCGAAGACGAAGCGCCGGTGGGGCGAGACGCGGCCGTTGAACGAGGTCCGGGGCGGCTTGAAGGCGGAGCGCTCGAGCTCGCCTCCCTCGCGCTCGCCGCGCACCATCTTGCGCAACCGCTCAGAGGTCCGGGCGACCCTGTCGGCGCCGGGCAGGGTGCCGAAGACGGTCTCGTCGAGGTTCGGCAGCGCGGTTGGCAGCGAGCGCAGCATCCTCACCGGGTAGCGGGGTAGGCCGGCGATCCCGCGGGCGAGCATCTCCAGGTCGCTCGGCTCGCGGCCGTTCCCGCGCGCGCGGGGCTGTGGGCGCTCGGTCCCGCCGGGCTCGAGATCGAAGAGCACGCCCATGATCTCGGCGCCGGAGAGGCCGTCGATGGTCGCGTGATGGATCTTCGTCAGCATCGCCACCGACCCGTCCTCGAGCCCGTGGATCAAATACAGCTCCCACAGCGGCCGGGCGCGATCCAGGGGCCGGGAAACGATCCGCGCGACCTGCTCGGCGAGCTTGCTGTCGGTGCCCGGCGGCGCCAGCGCCAGCTCGCGGACGTGGAAGTCGAGGTCGAAGTCGGGGTCGTCGATCCAGTACGGGTAGTCCATGCCGAACGGGACCTCGACCAGCCGCCAGCGCATCGGCGGCAGCAGCGGCAGGCGCTCGGCGATCATCTGCTGGACGTCGGCGAGCTCCAGCTTGCCTCCCGGCGCGGTGCTCGGATCGAGGATCGCCAGCCCGCCGACATGGCCGCTTTGGCGGGCGTTCTCGAGGGCCAGGAACTGGGCGTCGACGCTGGTCAGCTGACGCATCCAGCCGAGTCTTTCACGATTCTCAGGACTCGGCTGAGATTTGCGAGTTCCCGCCCGCTCCGTCCTGCCCGTAGTCGGTGTTGTCGTTGGGGTCGCCGAGCGCGATCGCCCCGGCGACGGCGAGCACCGCGGCTCCGCCGCCCGCCTTGCGGACGATCGCCCAGCGGCGCTTGATCACGGCCCGCTGCGGCTCGGGCTCGGGCTCGCGGTCGGTTGGGTTGTGGCTTCGGTCCATACCGACACCCAAGCGCCGGCGCCTAAACGGAACCCGAAGGGCCGCTAAGAACTCAATCGACGTACGGGGCCAGAGGCGGCTCGCCGTCCGCCTTCGGGCCGGTCGGGCCGAGGAGCTCGACCAGCTTCGTCGAGTAGGCGGCGAGCCTGGCCTCCGCGTCCGCCCGGCTGACCCCCGGGACCGTGTCCTGAGAGCACGCCGACGGGTCGATGCGACCGAGCTCGGCCGGGCCGCGGTGGTCGAGCGCGTCGATCGCGATCGCGTACGCGGGCCCGTCGAAGGGGAGGTCGTTGTGCTGGGCCGGGTGGCCGGGGCAGAGGTCCTGCACGGTGAGGTTCGAGATCAGCGGGCTCTCGCCCCCGAGCACGGCCTGTTCGGGCAGCACGAAGACGGCGTCGTCGGCGGTCCCGATCGAGGTCATCGCGACCCGCCCGAAGGCGTGGCGGCCCGCGTTCAGCGCGGCGAGGAAGGCCGAGTCGCTGCGCATCTGGAACATCGACGCTGCGCACGCCGAGGGCATCGTGCAGACGCGGTCGGTGAACACCGCGCCTCCGTTGGGGGGCGCGAGCATGACCACGTCGCTGACCAGCCGGCGCAGGTCCGGCCACCAGCGCAGCGCCCAGCGCGCCTCGAGCCCGCCCTGGGAATGGGTGATCACGTCGATCCGCCTGCCGCTGCGCTCGGCCATCGTCCGGATCGCGTAGACGACGTACTCGGTCGAGGCCTGGATGTCGCCCGAGGCCAGGTCCGGGAGGTCGACCATGCAGGCGGGCTGGTTGCGCGCCGGCAGCGCCTCGAAGTAATTCCAGCTCCAGTTGATCGCGCTGTCGGCGAAGGTCCCGTGGACGAGCAGCACCGGGCGGTGCGCCGACTTGTCGAGCGGCCCGCTGCAGTCGAGTGCCGCGCGCATCGCGCCCTTCGGAGCGGTCAGCGGCGGGCCGTCGGCCGCGGCGGCGGCCGGCAGGACCAGCGAGGCGAGGAGCAGGGCAGTGGTGACGAAGAGCTTCTTGGACATCAATAGACAAATAGCAGATATGTCTAGTTTCGTCAACAGTCCACCAAAACGTCTACAATGCGGTACATCGCAACCCCGACCCGCCAGACCGGACTCGAACGCGCGCTCGCGGCGGGTCACAACGGCGGCCGCCCGACACCGCTGGAGGCGCTCGAGCTGGCCCGCCGGCGCTGGCTCGGGGGGGACAGGCTGGAGATGGGCGCGCTGGCGACCGAGCTCGGGATCAGCCGGGCGACGCTCTACACCTGGGTCGGCAGCAAGGAGCGCCTGCTCGGCGAGGTGATCTGGTCGTTCGCCGAGACCGGCGTCGCCCAGGCCCGCGCCGGGGCGTCCGGCACCGGCGCCGCGTACATCGTCGACGTCGTCCGCCGGTTCACCGCGCTCAACGCCAGCTTCGAGCCCCTGCGGGTGTTCATCGCCTCAGAGCCGCAGCTGGCCCTGCGCCTGCTGACCTCCAAGGAGGGCCCGATCCAGGAGCGGATGATCACCGTCGCCCGCGAGTTGCTCGATGAGCAGGTCGAGGCCGGCGAGCTGAGCCCGGCGCTCGACCTCGAGACCCTGTCCTACTTGATGGTCCGGGTCTCGGAGTCCTTCCTGTACAGCGACCTGATCACCGGCGCCGAGCCTGAGACGGACAAGGGCGTCGAGGTGATCCGGATCCTGCTCGAGGCGCCGCCGGGCGCCTAGATGCGCTAGCGGCGCTGGCTCACATTCCCGGCCTCGCCGCCGTTTCTGTGTCGTGGAGTTCGAGCTCGAATACAGCGGCCCGCTCGATGCCGATGGCCTGTTCGCCTTCTTCGCGGCCCGGGCCGTGCCCGGGATCGAGCAGGTCGAGGATGGCGCCTACCGCCGCAGCCTCCGGGTCGCCGGGGGTGCAGTGCTCGAGCTCCGGCCCGTCAACGGCCGCGTGGCCGGGCGCTTGCTCGGGGGCCGGGGGGGCGACCTGCCGGCCGCGATCGCCGCGACCCGTCGGCTGCTGGACCTCGACGCCGACCCGGCTGCGATCGCGGCCGCGCTCGGCGAGGACGACCTCGTCGGGCCGCTCGTCCGCGCCAACCCCGGGCGGCGGCTGCCGGGCCACGCCGACCCGCTCGAGCTTGCGATCCGCGCGGTGATCGGACAGCAGGTCTCGGTCGCCGGCGCGCGGACGATCGCCGGGCGGCTGGTCACCGCGCACGGCGCTCCGCTCGCCCGGCCGGTCGGCGCCGTCACCCACCTCTTCCCGTCGCCCGGGGTGCTCGCCGACCTCGACCCCGACTCGCTGCCGATGCCGCGGGCGCGCGGGCGGGCGTTGGTCGGGCTGGCGGCCGCGCTTGCCGCGGGCGAGGTCGACCTCGGGCCCGGCGCGGAGCCGGTCGAGGCTCGGGCGCAGCTGGTCGAACTGCCCGGGATCGGCCCCTGGACGGCCGAGTACGTCGCGATGCGGGCCCTGGGAGATCGCGATGCCTTCCTGCCCACCGACCTCGGCGTGCGCCGGGCACTCGAACGGCTCGGCGAGGACGGCTCGCCACGGGCGGCGGCGGCGCTCGGTGAGCGCTGGCGGCCCTACCGCGCCTACGCGTTGTCCCACCTCTGGTCCACACTCAACTGAAAGGAAACGATGCTGACCACCGACGAAACCAAGACGACGATCTACTGGACGGTCGACTCGCCGATCGGCGAGCTGCTGCTGGCGGGCGACGGCGAGCGGCTGCAGAAGCTCCACATGCAGAGCGGCCGCCGCCCGACCCGGGTGGGCACGAATTGGGTGCTTGATTCGGAGCCGTTCGCCGATCTCTGCGCCCAGCTCGACGAGTATTTCGCCGGTGAGCGGCGAGACTTCGACGTCGACCTCGACCCGCGGGGAACTGAGTTCGAGCTCCGGGTCTGGCGCGCGCTGCGCCAGATCCCCTACGGGGAGACCGAGTCCTACGGCAAGCTCGCGGAACGGATCGGGCGCCCCGGCCACGCCCGCGCCGTCGGCGCCGCCAACGGCCGCAACCCGATCGCCGTCGTCGTTCCCTGCCACCGCGTGATCGGCGCCGACGGCAGCCTCACCGGCTACGCCGGCGGCCTCGACCGCAAGCGGCTGCTGCTCGACCTGGAGGCGCCGCTGGCGCAGCTCGACCTGAGCTCGCCGTCGACTCGGTGAGCCGGACTTCACGCTGATCGGCGCCGACGGCTCCCCCTACGAGTCGTCGGCGCCGGGCACGCTCGGCGGCCACCGGCGCACGAAGCCAGCAGTTCTCGATGCCGCCGTTCAGAAGTCGAGTGTCGTCTGAGTCGCGGTATCCGCGACTAGAACGACTTTCGACGCACCTGGAAGAGCGCTACAAACGGGCGCGACCGCTACCGCGCCGCGTTCAGCCCCGGGTCAGCTCCTCGAGCGCGAAGACGAAGCTCTCGTAGGTGCGGCCGGTGCCCTGCTGGAGGCCGATCTCGCAGGTGCGGTTGGAGCAGAAGTTTGCGTCGAAGCTGCGGCCGGCGAGCTCGGCCGCCTGGTCGGCGGTCGCCGCCGGGGGCAGCTCGGGGTGCAGCATGCCGCGGTCTCCGGCGAAGCCGCAACAGGTGGCGGTGTTCGGGACGACGACCTCGTCCGCGAGCTCGGCGGCGACCGCCGCGAGCGACCTGTCGAGCTCCAGGTGGCGGCTCGAACAGGGTGGGTGCACCGCCACCGAGCCGAGCCTGCGCCCGACCTCGAGCGCCGGCAGCAGCCGGTCGCGCGCCCAGGCGATCGAGTCGATCAGCGCCAGGCGCGAATGCCGCTCGGTGTTCAGCTCGCTGAGCAGCTCGACCGCCTCCTCGGCCAGCCCGAGGGTGCAGGAGCTGGCGTCGCAGACGACGGGCAATGCGCCGCCGTCCGACCAGCGCCAGAGCGCGTCGACCGTGTGGTTGGCCATTCGCCGGGCGCCGTCGGTGTAGCCCTTCGAGGTCCACGGGGTCGCGCAGCAGTGGCCGGCGACGTCGGGCGGGATCCACAGCGGAACGCCGGCGCGAGCGGAGACCTCGACCAGGGCCTGGGGCAGGCTGAGCTCCGCCGCCGACCCCTCCGAGGCGTAGCCGAGGTGCGCCGCCGTTGAGGCGGCTGATGGTCGCGCCCGGCCGAAGATCCGGTTGACGCAGGCCGGCAGGTAGACGGCTGCGGCGCCGTCGCGGCGGGTCGCCGGCAGCTCGGCCGGCGCGGGACGCGGCATGTTGGCGGGCCACTCGGGGACCAGGTCCGAGCTCAGCGCCCGCCGCGCCGCCCGGCTGGCGCCGCGGATCGCCCCCCGCGCGACCCGTCCCCTGTCGCCCGCCCCGAGGCTGGAGCGCGCGGCGCGCTCGGCCGACGCCCAGCGGTCGGCGAGCCGCAGCGCGACCTTCTCGGCGCGCTGCGAGTGCTGGCGGGCGCGCAGGCCCTTGACGTATTTGCCGGTGTCGATCCCGACCGGGCAGGCGAGCACGCAGCTGCCGTCGGCGGCGCAGGTCTCGAGCGCGTCGTACTCGTACTCGGCGAGCAGCGCCTCGAGCACCGGCGAGCCGGGGGCCTGGCGCGCCATCTCGCGCCGCAGCACGATCCGCTGGCGGGGGGTGGTCGTCAGCCAGCGGCTCGGGCAGACCGGCTCACAGAAGCCGCATTCGACGCAGGTCGTCACCTCGGCCTCGATCGCCGGCGTCGTCTTCAGGTTCTTCAGATGGACGCCCGGGTCGTCGCTGATCACGACCTCCGGGCCAAGGACGCCGTCCGGATCGGCGAGGCGCTTCACCCGGCGCATCAGCCCGGTTGCCTTGGCGCCCCACTCCCGCTCCACGAACGGCGCCATGTTGACCCCGGTCCCGTGCTCGGCCTTCAGCGAGCCGTCGTAGCGGTCGATCACCAGCTCGATCAGCCCGTCCATGAAGTGGTCGTAGTTGTCGAGATCCTCCGGCTTGGCGAAGTCGGGGGTGAGCATGAAGTGCAGGTTTCCCGCCGAGGCGTGGCCGGCGACCCCGGGGAGGAAGCCGTGCTCGGTGAGCAGCGCCTGCAGGTCCTTGGCCATCGCCGCCATCCGCTCGGGTCGCACGCAGACGTCCTCGACGATCAGCGCGGTCCCGGGGGCGCGCATCTTGCCGACCAGGCCGTGCATCCCCTCGCGGACCGTCCAGTAGACCTCGATCGTCTCCGCGTCGCGGTGAAACTCCGGCTCGCGGATCAGCTCCTGGCCGGACAGCAGCTTCGCCGCCCGCGCCTCGGCCTGGTCGAGCTCGGCCTCGTCGGCGCCGCCGAACTCGACCAGCAGCGCGGCCGAGAACGGGTCGAGCTCCTTCCAGTACTCCGGCGTGCCGCGGATGTTGTGGGCGGCGACGATCAGCGCCGGCGCGACCATCAGCTCGACCGCCCGGGCGCCGGCGGCGACGAACTCCTGGACCGGCTCGGTCGCCGCATCGACGTTCGGGAAGTGCAGCCACGAGACCGTCGTCCGCGCCGGTCGGGGGACGGTCTCGAAGACCGCCTCGGCGATGAAGGCGAGCGTCCCCTCGGAGCCGACCAGGAGCCGGCGGAGGATCTCGACCGGGGTCTCTGCGTCGAGGAAAGCGCACAGGCGGTAGCCGGTCGTGTTCTTGATCTCGAACTTGGTCCGGATCCGCTCGACTAGCTCGTCGTCGGCGAGAATCTCGTCGCGGATCTCCAGCAACCCGGCCGCGAGCTCGGGCTCGGCCTCGGCGAAGCGACGCTCGGCGTCCGGGGCCTCAGTGTCGACGACCGTTCCCGACGCCAGCACGAAGGTGAGCGCGGCGACCGTCTCGTAGGAGTCGTGAGTGATGCCGCAGCGCATGCCGCCCGAGTTGTTCGCGATCACCCCGCCGACGCAGGCGATCTCGGTCGACGCGGGGTCGGGCCCGAGCTTGTAGCCGAGTGGGGCGAGGACGCGGTTGACCTCGCCGAGCAGGGTGCCCGGCTTGACCCGCGCCCGGGCGCCGCCGTCCTCGGTCCGGACGCCGCGGAAGTGGCGGCGGACGTCGATCAGGATGCCGTCGGTCTGCCCCTGGCCGTTGAGGCTGGTGCCGCCGGCGCGGAAGACGACCGGGGTCGAGGTCCGCCGGCCGTAGGCGATCACCGTGGCGACGTCCCGCGGGTCGCGGGCGACGACCACCGCCTTCGGGAACAGCCGGTAGGGGCTGGCGTCGGACGCGTAGCGGACGATGTCCGAGGAGCGGGTGAGGACGCGGTCGTCTCCCAGCAGGGCGATCAGGTCGGAGCGCAGCGGCTCCGGCGTCCCCTTCGCCACCCAGGCGGGGGCGGCGTCGGCGCTGGCGCTGTGCGACTCGGGGGCGAGTCGCTCGGTCTTCGGCTCTAGAAGAGCCACATCCCCGGGGCGACCCCGACCTCGACCAGCTCCGGCCGGTCGGAGGCGATCGCCGTCTCCAGCGCCTCGCGCAGCTCGTCGGCCGCCTCGACCTTGCGCGAGTTGACCCCGTAGCCGCCGGCGACCGCGGCGCAGTCGAGCGCCGGCAGGTCGAGCCCCGGAGCGCCCTCGACCTGCTCGAGGCCCGAGAACCACTTCAGGATCGCGTATTCGTTGTTGCGCAGGACCAGGAAGGTGACCGGGGCCTCGTAGGTGACCGCGCTCCAGAACGCGGTCACCGCGTACTGGACCGAGCCCTCGCCGACGACGCAGACGACCGGGCGGTCGGGCTGCGCGAGCTGGACCCCGACCGCCGCCGACAGCCCGTAGCCGAGCCCGCCGCCGGCGGCGAAGTAGTAGCTGCCCGGATTCGACAGCCGCAGCTGGTTGCGCAGTGCGCTGGTCGACGAGGGCGCCTCCAAGACGATGATCCCGTCCTCGGGGAAGGCGCCGCGCAGGGCGTGCATCGCCGAGGTCCCCGAGATCGGCTCGCCGGGCTCGGGCGGGGGCCCGTCCGTGGGCTCGGGCAGCGACTCGCCGGGGTCGCGGTCGGACTCGCCGACCTCGGCCAGCAGCAGCTCGAGGGTGAGCTTCACGTCGGCGACGATCGCGTCCCCCATCGGCGCCCGGGCGGCCTCGTCGGGGTCGGTGGTGATCTGGATCAGCTCGGCGCCCTCCGGCAACAGCGGCCCGGGCAGGTTGGGGTAGTAGGGGAAGACCGAGGAGCCGACGACCAGGATCAGGTCGCGGCCCCGGAGCGTGTCGGCGACCGGGCCGACCGCCGGCGGCAGCACGCCGCGGAAGTTCGGATGGCCCTCGGGGAAACCGAGCCGCCCGCCGCCGGTCGGCGGGCTGGCGAACACGGGCAGGTTTTGGCGCTCGGCGAGCGCCACCGCCAGCTCCCAGGCGCCGCTGGCATCGATGTCGGGGCCGGCGACCAGCACCGGGCTATCGGCCCGCTCGAGCCGGCGGGCGAGTGCGGCGACCGACTCGGCGCTGGCCGCCGCGCGGCCGTCGGTCTTGCGCTTGGTCGCCTCGGCGACGTCGTGGTCATCGACGTCGGCCTCCCAGTCGTCCATTGGGATCGAGACGAAGGTCGGGCCCTTCGGCGGCAGGGTCGCAAGGTGGGTGGCGCGGGCGAGCGCCAGCGGCACGTCGGCCGCACGGGCGGGCTCGTAGCTCCACTTGACCAGCGGGTGGGGCATCCGGGTCGCATCGCGGTTGGTGAGGTTCGCCTGCAGGCCGATCAGCGCCCTGGTCTGCTGGCCGGCGGTGATCACCAGCGGCGTATGGTTGGCCTGGGCGTTGAAGATCGCCCCCATCGCGTTGCCGACGCCGGGCGCGGTGTGGAGGTTGACCAGCGCCGGGCCGCCGCTGGCCTGCGCGTAGCCGTCGGCCATTCCGACGACCACCGCCTCCTGCAGCCCGAGCACGTAGAGGAAGTCGTCGGGGAAGTCCCGCAGCATCGGCAGCTCGGTCGAACCCGGGTTGCCGAACATGGTTGTCATCCCATGGGCGCGAAAGACGTCGAGCGATGCCTCGCGGACGCTGGTCACGGCGCGGACTCTATGCCCCCGCAGCCAGTCGCGACGGGATCGCCACGATCCCCCCGGCCGGCTCGCCAGCCGGCAGGCTAGGCTCGCGATCGTGTCCAAGCGGGACGTCGACACGGTCCGTGCCCAGTTCGCGGCGACCAACGACGGCGACTTCGAGCGTGCGATGGACCTCTACACGGAGGACGTCGAGCTGGTCGTCGCTTCAGACGCCTTCCTCGAACGCGGGACCTTCGCCGGCAAGGACGCGGTCGGTCGCTGGTTCGCGAATTGGTTCGCCACCTTCGAGCCCGGCTACCGGTTCGAGATCGAGCAGGCGCGCGACCTCGGCCCCAAGGTCTTCATCGACGCGAGCCATCGCGGGCGCGGCCGCACCAGCGGCGCCCAGGTCGAAGGCCGTACCGGGTACCTGTACACGGTCCGCGACGGCAAGATCGTCGGCGTGGAGCTCTTCCCGACCCCCGCCGACGCGCTGGAAGCGGGGCTGAGCTAGCGGTCGGGCCGGTCGGGGTAGAGGTCGTCGATCGTGACCAGGGCCCCGAAGGGCTTGCCGATCGCGTCGGCGATCGCGTCGGTGCCGCCGGCGAGCCGGTCGACGACGCAGGTGCCGCCGACGATCTCCAGGCCCTGGTCGCGGATCCGCCCGACCGCGTCGACGGTCGAGCCGCCGGTGGTCACCGTGTCCTCGACCACGAACACCCTGGTCCCCTCGGCGACCGGTCCCTCGATCATCCGCTGGAGGCCGTGCCGCTTGGTCTCCTTGCGGACGAAGAAGCCGACCAGGCCGTCGCCGGCCGGCACCGCGATCGCGGCGCAGGCGAGCGGGATCGCCGCCATCACCGGCCCGCCGACGGCCTCGGCGCCGGCCTCGACCGCCGCCGCGGCGATCAGCTCGCCCGCGGCGCGGAAGCCCGCCGGGCGCATCAGGGCGCGGCGCGCGTCGACGTAGTACTGAGCGGTCTGGCCGCTGGAGAGGACGACCTCGCCGAGCACCAGCGCGTGCGCGCGCAGCTCGGCGATCAGCGTGTCGCGCGGGTCGGCCAGGGGCCTAGCCGTAGACGTACATGTTGTCCCCGAGGCTGATCCAGTTGTAGATGAAGACCGAGTCGGGGATCGGGTTGCGGATGCAGCCGTGGCTGGCGTTGTAGGTCGGCACCGAGGCGTAGCCGTGGGTGGCCTCGCCGCGGTTGTAATAGACCGAGTAGTACATGCCCTCGGAGTTGTACCCGGGGTCCTTGCGGTAGAAGGTGAACGTGCCCTGGTCCGACGGCGTCCCCGGGGCGCCGGTCGAGACGTGGAACACGTATAGCGTCTCGCCGTTGACGAGCGCCATCACCTGCTTGGAGATGTCGACCTCGACGTGCTTGCCGGCGTTCGGGTACTTGGGCTGGAAGGCGCCCTTGCCCTCGGCAAGGAGCTTGAAGATCCCGGGGGTCGCCTGGAAGTTGCGGGCCATCCCGTTGACCTTGCGGAAGGTGAGCACCGCCCGCTCCGTGTGGGAGCCGTAGTTGTGCTTGTCGGTGTCGTAGTAGCCCTCGTGGCGCAGCAGGTCGTTGAACAGCTCGGTCGCCGGGCCGCGGTCGCCCGGGTCGAGGTCGATGAACTTGAGCCCGAACTTCTTCGACTTCGCCAGCCCGCCGGCCTGCTGGTCGGTGGCCGGCTTACTCGCCCGCGCCCGGTAGTGGCCCGGGTCGAGCAGCGGCTTCGAGCGCAGCTTGAAGCGGCCGAAGTTCTTGCCCTTGACCTGGCGGATGTACGGCGTCTTCTTGGTCACCGTGTCGCCGCCGGCGCCGAGCCTGATCTCGACCTTCTGGTGCGGGACATAGGGCGAGACGGTGCCGACCACCGTGACCCGGTCACCGACCTTGGCCTTGCCGCCCTTGAGGCCCTTGATCTTGAGGCTGATCTTCGCCGGCGCGCGATCGGGGCCGCCACCGCCACCGCCGTCGGCGAGCGCAAACGCGGGGAACAGGAGCATGGCGGTCGTCGCCAGGACCCCCGCGGCGACTCTCAGCGAGGCGTAGCCGAGCCCCGGCGCCGTTGAGCCGGCTGTTAGTGGCGTGTTCACGCCGGGAATTGAAGCAGGCCCGCTGGATAGGCAGGGCTCGCGGCCTCAGCTCGAGATCAGCAGCGCGAAAGCGATCGCGTTGTTGACCGCGTGCACGGCAATCGTCGCGTAGATCGACCCGGTGCGCATATACAGCCACGAGAGCCAGAGCCCGAAGACCGTGATCTGGACGACGACCCCCCAGCTACCGGGCCCGGTGAAGTGGAACACACCCCAGATCGCGCTCGCAACCAGCGCCGCGACGATCACGTTCATCCCCTTGCGCAGGCCCGAGAACAGGAAGCCGCGAAAGAAGATCTCCTCGCTGATCGGCGCCGCGATCACGATCAGCACCCCGGCGATCACCTTGCCCAGTGCGCCCGAGTCGCCGCCGAGGTCGCGGGTGATGTCCTCCTGGTGGGGCGAGAGCAGGGCGGCGATCGCCAGCGCGCAGGCGACGTATCCGAAGTAGGTGACGACTGCGAGCCAGACCGGGTTGCGCAGCGGGCGCCGGAGCCCGAGCGCGGACGCCGGGGCGAGCTCGTTCAGGCCCTTGCCGGCGAACAGGAAGGCGGTGAAGATCAGGCTGCCGGAGAGCAGCGCCTGCAGCGTGACCTGGCCGGCGAGCGTCTCGAGGTCCTTGTCGAAGGCGACCACGATCAGGCTCAGGACCAACACCAGGCCGACGAGGAACCCGAGTCCGCCGAACGCCCGTCCGGGCCCCCAGCTGGCGAGCTCGAGCGCCGGCTCGGGGGCGGCCTCGGCCGCGGGTACCGGCGGCGGGCCGCTCAGCGGCGGCGTGGTCGGTGGCGGCGGCTGGCTGGGCGGGAGCTCGGTCAAGGGCGCAGGTGCTGCTCGATCTCGGCGAGCGAGGCTAGCTGGCCGCCGCCATCGGAGCGGTCGATCAGCAGCGCGGGAATGCCCGCCGCCTCGGCCCCGGCCACGTCCTCCTCGGCGGTGTCGCCGACGTGCAGCGCCTCCTCGGGGGCGCAGTCGGCACGGCCGAGGGCCGCGGCGAAGATCGCCGGATCGGGCTTGCGGGCGCCGGCGGCGGCCGAGGTGATCACGTCGTCGAGCGAAGCGGCGAGCCCGCAGCGCTCCAGCACCTGCGGCAGGGCGTAGTCCCAGTTGGAAACGCAGATCAGCGTCAGGCCGCGCCGGCGCAGCTCCGCCAGCGCCGGCGCGGCGTCGTCGTAGGCGCGAAAGCGGATCGCGGCCATCATCGCCTCGACCTCCACCGGACGACCGAGCTCGCGGCCGAGCAGCGCCGCGCAGCGCCGGCGCAGGTCGGCGAGCGCGGCCGCGTCGGTGCCCTCGTCGGCGTGGTCTCGGTAATACGCCATCTCCGCCCGCATTGCGGTCACCAGACGCTCGTCCTCTTCTACGCCGAGCTCCGCGGCCAGCTGCGGCCAGGGCGGCTCGAGCTCGACCAAGGTGCCGAGCGCGTCGAGAAAGACTGCTCTAGTCGTCACTGGGCTGGCAAGACTGGCAGGATCGGATCCATGGAGCAGAGCTTCTGGGACTCGAACGGCGACTGGATCTCGGCCGCGATCACGCTCGCGATCGCGGTCGCGGTCGCCCTGATCGTCGACCGGTTCGTGATCGCGCGCGCCAGCAACGTGGCGGCGAAGGTAAGCGACACGACCGTCTCGCGCGCCGCGACCACGCGGCTGCGGATGATTCGCCGGCTGGTGTTCGCGGCGATCATCATCGTCGGACTCGGGATCGCGCTGAGCCAGTTCGACCAGCTCAACAGGCTCGCCAACGCCGTGCTCGCCTCCAGCGCCGTGCTCGGGCTGGTGCTCGGCTTCGCCGCGCAGAAGATCCTCGCCAACCCGCTCGCCGGGATCCTGCTGGCGATCTCGCAGCCGATCAGGATCGGGGACTCGGTCACGGTCGAGGGCGAGACCGGCCGGGTCGACGACCTGACCCTCTCGCACACCTTCATCGACACCGGCGACGGGCGGCTGGTGATCGTCCCGAACGAGACCGTGGTCACCAACGTGGTCGTCAACCGCTCGACCGGGAACCTCAGCGCCCCGGTGGCGGTCTCCGTCTGGGTGCCGCCGGATGCCGACCTGGCGGGCGCCCGCGAGGCGCTCCAGCGGCTCGAGCCCTCGCAGGTCGACGTCGCCGAGATCACGCCCGAGGGCGTGCGGATCGAGGTTCACGGCCCGCGCCGGCCCGGCGGTACCCGCGCCGCGGGCGAGGAGGCGGCCCTGCGAGAGCGCGCGCAACGCGCGCTTCGCGAGGCCGGAGTCCTCTCAGCCGGATAATCCCCCTCGGTACTCTTACCGGTTCGCCATGACCGCTCGTCAACGCAGACGTCACCGGCGCTCGCAGGGCGGCTCGGTCGGCAGGAAGGTCCTGCTCGCCTTCGCCGTTCTGTTCGCGATCATCGGTATCGGAGTAGCCAGCGCCGGGATCTGGGTGCTCGACGTCGCCGCCGAGGCGCCCGACATCGACACGCTGAAGCCGCTCGACAGCGGCGGCACCTCGGAGGTGTTCGCCGCCGACGGCACCAGCCTCGGCTACGTCCAGTCGAGCGTCATCCGCCTCCCGGTCGGGCTCGACAAGATGCCGAAGGCGCTGCAGAACGCGACGATCTCGATCGAGGACGAGAACTTCTACGACCATTCCGGGGTCGACTACGGGGCGGTGGTCCGCGCCGCGGTCGAGAACGTCCAGGCCGGCGAGGTCAAGCAGGGCGGCTCGACGATCACCCAGCAGCTGGTCCGCAACCTTTACATCGAGAACCCCGAGGACACGATCAAGCGCAAGATCATCGAGGCCGAGATGGCGCGCGAGTACGAGGACGAGCACTCCAAGCACGAGATCCTCCAGGACTACCTCAACACCGCCTCGTACGGGACCAACGACGGCAAGACCGCGGTCGGCGTGCAGGCCGCGTCGCAGGTCTACTTCAACAAGGACGTCGATCAGCTGGACCTGAAGGAGGCGGCGCTGCTCGCCGGCCTGCCGCAGGCGCCGACCGACTACAACCCGTTCCTGAATCCCGACGGGGCCAAGAACCGCCGCAACGAGGTGCTCGACGCGATGGCCGAGCAGGGCTACATCAGCCAGGCGAAGGCCGGTCGGGAGAAGGCCGAGGGGCTGGGCCTCGAGCGCGGCTACCGCTACGAGTCGCGCAAGCAGCAGTACTTCTTCGACTTCGTCCAACAGGAGCTGATCGACAAGTACGGCGTCGCCACCGTCCGCGACGGCGGGCTGAAGGTCTATACGACGCTCGATCCCCACCTGCAGGCGGTCGCCGAACAGGCGATCGCCGCGCACCCGGTCTACGGCGCCGCCGAGGCGCTGGTCTCGACCAACGTCGACACCGGCGAGATCAAGGCGATGGCCTCCTCGGAGTCCTACGAGGACAGCCAGTTCAACCTCGCCGCCCAGGGCCGCCGCCAGCCGGGTTCGTCGTTCAAGCCCTACGCGCTAACCGCCGCCGTTAATCAGGGCATCGACCCGGACACGACCTACTACCCGGCGCCGAGCACGATCAGCATCCCGCAGGGGATCGGGGCGGCGCCCTGGGTGGTCAGCGGCGGCGCCGGCGGCTCGATCAGCCTGCGCCAGGCGACCGCGAACTCGGTCAACACCGTCTTCGCCCAGTTGGTCACCGACATCGGGCCGGACACGATGGACGAGATGGCGAAGAAGATGGGTGTCACCAGCCCGCTCTCCGGCTATCCGGCCGACGTCCTCGGCGCCAGCGACGTGACCGTGCTCGACCAGTCGAACGGCTTTGCGACGATCGCCGACGGCGGCGTCCACCACGACCCGACCGCGATCGCCAAGGTCGTCTTCCCCGACGGCCACACCGACGAGCCCCCGGATCTGGAAGGCACCCGGGTGATCTCCGACGGCGTCGCCTATACGGTCGCCGACGTGATGAAGGGGACGCTCGACTACGGCACGGCCGTCGGTCACGATATCCCCTGCCCGGCGGCCGGCAAGACCGGGACCACCGAGGAGCAGGCGGACGCCTGGTTCGTCGGCTACACCCCCCACGTCTCGACCGCGGTCTGGGTCGGCAATCCAAACCAGCGGGTAGCGCTTCCCGGCTATGGCGCGGACCTCGCGGCGCCGATCTGGCACGACTACATGATGGTCGCGGCGACCCAGCCCTGCGACGACTTCCCCCAACCGCAGAACCCGGCCGACCTGTCGAGCTACTCCAGCGATCACACCGCTTCGTCGAGCTACAGCGACACGACCACCGACACCTACGGGACGGCCACGACGACGCCGGACACGACCACCGACTCGCAGACCGGCGGCGACACCAACGGCTACGACCCCGACCTCTACGCCCCGGGCGCCGGGCAGCAGCCCGCTCCGACGCCGACCCCGCCGGATACGGGCGCAGGAGGCGGCGCGTCGCCGAACGCCGGCGGGGTCGATCCGAACTAGCCCCCGAGGCCGCTCGCGAGGGCGCGGGCACGGTTCAATAGTGGGCGTGAGCGGTGAGTTCGAGCTGATCGCCGCGATCCGCGAACGGGTCGCCCGGGCCGGCGCCCCAGAGGGCTCGCCCGAACTGGTGCTGGGCAGCGGCGACGACGCGGCGGTAACCGTGCGCGACGGGGCGAACGTGGTCAGCGTCGACGCCCTGGTCGAGGGCGTGCACTTCCGGATTCCGCCGTTCACCCCGTGCCAGGTCGGCCACAAGGCGCTCGCGGTCGCGCTCTCGGACCTGGCGGCGATGGGGGCGAGCGCCGGCGAGGCCTACGTGCAGCTCGGCGTGCCACCCGATCGCGACGACGAGCAGCTGCTCGAGCTCGCCGACGGCCTGGCGTCGGTCGCCGCGGCCCATCGGGTCGCGATCGCCGGCGGTGACGTCACCCGGGCTCCGGCGCTGCTGCTGGCGGTCACCGTGGTCGGCGGAGGCGAGCCGGCGCGGCTGGTGGCGCGCTCGGGGGCGCGGGCCGGGGATCTGGTCGCGATCACCGGGGCGCTGGGCGGCGCCGCGGCGGGACTGCTGGCCCTGGAGCGCCCGGAGCTGAGCGAGGGCCTGGAGCCTGCGGTGGCGGCCGACCTGATCGCCCGCCAGGTGCAGCCGGAGCCGAGGCTCGAGGCCGGGACGGCGTTGGCCCTCGCCGGGGTGACGGCGATGATCGATGTCAGCGACGGCCTCGGGGCCGACGCGTCGCACCTGGCCGAGGCCGGCGATGTCGGCCTGCGGATCGAGCTCGCCCGGCTACCCGTTCAGGATGGGGTGGCGGAGCTGGCCGCGGCGGCGGGGATCGATCCGCTCGACCTCGCGGCGGGCGGCGGCGAGGACTACGAGCTGTTGGTGACGATTGCGCCCGGTTCGCTCGATGCGGCGGCCGTCGCCGTCGCCGCGGTGGGCTCGAGCCTGACGGTGATCGGCGAGGTGGTCGCCGGCAGCGGCGTGACCCTCAGCGGGCCGGATGGGGACCGGATCCCCGAGGGGTTCGACCAGCTGCGCTCGAGGCGAGCGCCTCGCGACCCTGCCTGAGCAGCCGGAGCTTGCTCAGGATCGCGTCGGCGACTGCGTCCGCGTCGACGTCGTAACGGTTGAGTTCGATATCCCGCTTCAACTCCTTCAACCTTCCTCTGTTCTCCGTTGGATCGAGAACTTCGCGGCTTGCCCAAGCGGCCTCCTGCCGCTCCGCGCTGTCGTCCACAGCCTTTAGATCGGGTGTCGGGGCCGGGTGCGCGATGGGTTTTGCGTCCACCTCGACGCCTGTCCGAGGGTCCGGGTGCCTGCCCGTAGGCGTCGTGGGGGTCGTCCACTAGGCCGTTTCCGGGATTCCGGCCCCGGCGCGGGCGATCAGCGCAAGGGTGCCTGCAAGCGTTCCTGCCAGGAAGCACAGCGCCAGCATCGTCGGCAGGCCGATCTGTCCGTCGGCGATCATCAGCGTGAACGTCCACGGTGCGCCGGTGCCCAGGTCGAGCGCGCCGGAGACCGAGACGAGCGCCGCGGCGAGCGGCAGGCAGGCGAGCGCGCAGGCCAGTCCGGCGCCCAGGCGGCCGGGCCGCGACCGCGGCCGCGCGGCGGCGAGCCAGGTGTGGGCGAGCGGCGCCGCGAGCAGCGCCAGGTAGGGGTTTGCGATCCAGACCGCCAGCGCCGCTAGCGCGGCGACCGCACCGAGCCCGGCGGTGCCGCTGCCATCGGGCGCGGCGCGCGCGGTAATCCCCCGGCGGCGCAGCACCCAGGCGCTGGCGGCGGCGACCGCCGCGATCGCGACGAAGGCGATCGCGGCCCGCCCTCCGAGGTCGTACAGGCTGGGATCGAACGGGAAGTCGGGGCTCGGGATCGCGCCGACGATCGCCAGTGCGTAGAGGGCCGCCAGCGCGCCGACGAACGGCAGGCTCCGCGCCGCCGCCCACGCGAGCGCGGCGACCAGTGGCAGTTGGGCCCGCGCCCCGCGGGCGCAGCAGTCGACCGCGGCGACCACCGCCGGCAGGATCAGGGCGAGGGCGAGCGCGGCCAGCGCCCAGCCCGGGATCAGGTTGTCGCCGACGGCGATCCAGGTCGCCGGCCCGTGAGCGGGCTCGTCGACGGCGACGTCGAGGGCGCTGACCGTCGACTGGGCGGCGCGGCCGAAGGCGTCGACGCTGCGCGGCGACAGGTCGTCGAGCTGATCGTCCGCGCCCGGCAGCGGTGGCTCGCCGGCCGACGAGATCGCGATCGCGTCGAGGCCCTCGCCGATCAGCGGCGCCTGGTCGCCGAGCCCGGACGGGATCGCGAGCCGGGCCAGCTGGGCGAAGGCGCCGCGGCCGGCGGCCGGCTCGCCGGCCTGAACCTCGATCGCCCGCTCCGCCGTTCGCTGCAGCTGCACCGAGCCGCTGCGCGTACTGGTCGAGGTCGCAACCGTGAACGGCTGGTGCCGCTCGGACGCCCCGGGCTGCGAGATCACCACCACCGCCTCGAGCGTGTCGCGCTGCGGCAGGGTGTCGACCAGCGCGCGGATCCCGGCGGCGCCGGCCGCCGAGCCGCTGACCGAGGCGAGCACGTAGGTCTTCGAGTGGCTGACCCGCAGCGCGTTTGCGAGCTCAACCAGGATCCCGGTCGCGGCTGCGCTCGACGCGGCGCCGGGGGGGCCGGCGGAGTCCCGTGGCGCGGCGATCAAGATCGTCCGGTCGCTGTCGCCGGGCAGGGTGAGCACGACGTTGGTCAGGGTCACGTCGTCGCCCTCGTAGGAGGCCTCGGCGCGCTGCTGGGACACGGCCCCGGCCGGGATCTCGTCGAAGCGGTTGGCGACCAGCGCGGCCACCCCGGCGTCGCCGGCGCTGCCGGGCTCGCGATCGGGCGCCGTGGTCGCGATCTGGCGGGCGATCGCCGCCGCTCGGTCGGCCTCGAAGGTGCTCGCCGGGGTGACCGGCTCCAACGGGTCGGGCATGCCCTCGAGCGAGAACATCACCACCACCACCGCGAGCACGGCTGGCAGGAACGCGAGGCGGTAGAGGCGGAGGTCGATCAAGGGGCGTTTGGAGATTGCGGGCCTGAATCTTGGCGACCCGGAATCGCGGCCGTCCGGGATTACGCTTTCGTGCATGGCGTCCGGCGCTTCCAGCGCGATCTCGAAGCTCGACGCCGATGCGATCGGGGCCGACCCGGACAGGGTCGCGCAGATCATGCGTATCCTGATCGACAACTCGCTCAGGCACGCGCCGGAGGGAACGGCGATCAAGGTAGGGACAACGACAGCCACCGACACCGGCACGGCAAGCCTGGTCGTCTCCGACGACGGCCCGGGGATCGACCCGCGCTCGCGCGAGCGCGTCTTCGAGCGCTTCCGCAACCTCCCGGTGTCGGCGTGAGGGCGCGGACGCCGTCCCTCGTAGCGCTCGCGGTCCTGATCGCGGCCCTGGTCGCCGGCTGCGGCAGCGACGCAAGCGTGACCACCACGGTCACCGCGGCCGACTCCGGCAGCGACGGTCAGCGGGTCGTGATCCAGGCCGAGGACGGCGCCTTCGACGCGCGCTCGATCTACGACACCGTCTCCCCCGGGGTGGTTACGGTGATCTCGATCTTCGACGGGGGCGGCGGCGGAATCTTCGGCGGCAGCCAGCAGGCCGGCCAGGGCTCGGGCTTCGTGATCTCCGACGACGGCGAGATCCTCACCAATGCCCACGTGGTCACCGACGCCGAGACCACCGGCAGCCCGAGCCGGCCCCTGCACGAGGCCGCGCAGATCTATGTCCAGTTCGCCGATCGCAACCAGGTCGAGGCCGAGGTGGTCGGCTTCGATCCGTTCGCCGATGTTGCGTTGCTGCAGGTCGACCCCGACGGGCTCGACCTGCACCCGCTGCCGCTCGGCTCGGAGACCGACGTCCAAGTCGGCGACCCGGTTGCCGCGATCGGCAGTCCGTTCGGCCAGAACCAGTCGCTGTCGGTGGGCGTCGTCTCGGCCACCGACCGCTCGATCGACTCGCTCACCGACTTCGGCATCGACGGCGCGCTGCAGACCGACGCCTCGATCAACCCCGGCAACTCCGGCGGCCCGCTGCTCGACGGCGACGGCGAGGTGGTCGGCATCAATCAGCAGATTCAGACCTCGTCGGGCGGCAACGAGGGGGTCGGGTTCGCGGTCCCGATCGACCTCGCCAAGCGCTCGGTCGACCAGCTGCGCGAGAACGGCGAGGTGAAGTACGCCTATGCGGGGGTCACCACCCAGCCGCTATATCCGCAGCTCGCCGAGCGGCTCGGGATCGACGTCGAGACCGGCGCCCTGGTCTCCGAGGTGGTCCCCAACTCGCCGGCCGATGATGCCGGGCTGCAGGCGGGCGACGACCAGATCCGCTTCCAGGGTCGCGAGATCGACGTCGGCGGCGACGTGATCACCGCGGTCAACGGGCAGAAGGTCACCGACAACGCCGACCTGCCGCGGATCGTCTCCCGGCTCGATCCCGCCGACGTCGTCACCCTCGACGTGATCCGCGACGGCGACACGCAGCAGATCGAGCTCACCCTGGGCGAACGCCCGACCACCGTCGGCAACTGATTCCACATCCGCGAGCACGCGGGCGGCGTTAGGTAGGGTGCCGCGCTGTGCTGCAAGAGGTGCCGGTAGGCCACAAGTCGCTCGCCGACTACACACATATCGCCGGGCGCGGCCTGATCGAGCGGATCCGCGAGCTGGCGGAGCCGTTGCAGGGCAAGTCCGTGCTCCACGTCAGCGCCACCGCGTTCGGCGGCGGCGTCTCGGAGATCCTCTACACCCTGGTCCCGCTGATGCGCGACGTCGGACTCGACTGCCATTGGCAGGTGATCTCCGGTCAGGAGGAGTTCTTCAACGTCACCAAGCTGATGCACAACTCGCTGCAGGGCGATCCGCAGGCGATCTCCGACCAGCAGTGGGAGGTGTTCGAGGCCTACAACCAGATGAACGCGCAGTCGCTGGAGGACGAGTGGGACGTGATCATCATTCACGACCCCCAGCCGGCGGCGTTCAGGCGCGACGCCGGCGATAAGGCCCGGCGCTGGATCTGGCGCTGTCACATCGACCTCTCGGCCCCGAACCCGTCGACGATCGAGCGGCTGAAGCCGCTGATCACGGGCTACGACGCGAGTGTCTGGCACCTGCAGCAGTACGTTCCGGAGGGGCTCGACGGCGGCATGAAGATCAAGATCTGCCCGCCGGCGATCGACCCCCTGTCGCCGAAGAACATGGCGCTCTCGCCCGAGGACGCCGCCTTCGTCTGCGAGCAGTTCGGGATCGACACCGACCGGCCGCTGATCTGCCAGGTCTCGCGCTTCGACCCCTGGAAGGACCCGATGGGGGTGATCGACGCCTACCGCGAGGTCCGCGAGTCGATCCCCGACGCGCAACTCGCTTTGGTCGGCTCGATGGCCACCGACGACCCCGAGGGCTGGGACTTCTTCCACCGCACCTTCCGCCACGCCGACGGCGACCCCGACATCAAGATCCTCAACAACCTCAACAACGTCGGCGCGATCGAGGTCAACGCCTTCCAGTCGCAGGCCGACGTCTGCATGCAGAAGTCGATCCGCGAGGGCTTCGGGCTGACCGTCTCGGAGGCGCTGTGGAAGGGCCGCGCGACGATCGGCGGCGATGTCGGCGGCATCCCGCTGCAGATCGAGGACGGGGTCTCGGGCTTCCTGGTCGACTCGTCCGAGGGCGCGGCGCGGCGCTCGATCGAGATCCTCGAGGACCCCGAGCTCGCCAAGCGGCTCGGCCGCACGGGCAAGGAGCACGCCCGCGAGCACTTCCTCACCCCGCGCCTGCTGCGCGACTGGCTCGACCTGTTCACCGAGCTAGAGACGTAGCAAACGGGTAAAACAGGTCTGCGATGACCGATCAGCGGTTAGTGATTGTCTCCAACCGTGGGCCGGCGCAGTTCGAGCGCGACGCTGCCGACCAGCGGGTCGTGCACCGCGGCGGGGGCGGCCTGGTGACCGCGCTCTCGGGCCTGGTCGCGCACCGCGGGGCGCTCTGGATCGCCTCGGCGATGACCGAGGAGGACGTCGCCGTCGCCCGCGAGTCCGACGGGCCGACCCAGGTCGAGCTCGACGACGTCACCTACGAGGTGCTGATGGTCGAGTCCGCCCCGGAGGCCTACGACAGCTTCTACAACGTGATCGCCAACCCGATCCTGTGGTTCGTCCAGCACTATCTCTGGGACCTCTCCAACGCCCCTGACATCCGCCGCGAGGAGGCCGAGGCCTGGGACTACGGCTACACCGTGGTCAACCGCGATATCGCCGACGCGGTCCTGCACACCGTCGCCGACGAGTCCGAGCCGCTGGTCATGTTCCACGACTACCACCTGTACACGGCGCCGGCGGTCGTCCGCGAGGCCCGTCCCGACGCCTTCCTGCAGCACTTCGTCCACATCCCCTGGTCGCAGCCCGACAGCTGGCGGATCATCCCCGCGCACTGGCGCGAGGCGATCTACCGCGGCCTGCTCGCCAACGACATCATCGGCTTCCACACCAACGCCTACTGCCGCAACTTCCTGTACTGCTGCCGCGAGCTGATGGAGCTCGAAGTCGACAACGAGCGCGGCGCGGTCCTGCACGACGGCCGCGAGACCTGGGTCCGCGCCTATCCGCTGGGGATCGATGCGAAGCGGCTCGAGCGCGCCGCCGAGTCCGAGCAGGTGCTGGCCTACGAGCAGGAGCTGCTGCGCCGCCGCCGCGACCACCTGATCATCCGCGTCGACCGCGCCGACCTGTCGAAGAACGTCCTGCGCGGGTTCACCGCCTTCGACGTCTTCCTCCAGGAGCATCCGGAGTTCCGCGAGCGGGTGACGTTCATCGCCCACCTGCAGCCGTCGCGACAGGACGTCCCCGAGTACGCCGAGTACCTGGAGCGAATCGAGGCGCTGGTCGCGGTCGTCAACCACCGCCACGGGACCACCGACTGGATGCCGATCGACCTGCGGATCTACGAGAACTTCGCCGACGCCGTCGCCCGCTACAAGCACTTCGACCTGCTGATGGTCAACTCGATCTTCGACGGCATGAACCTGGTCGCCAAGGAGGCGCCGGCGGTCAACACCCGCGACGGGGTGATCATGCTCTCCGAGAACACCGGCTCACACGAGGAGCTGGGCGACTGCACCCTGACCGTGAACCCGTTCGACATCCAGGAGCAGGCCGACGCGATCTACCGGGCCCTGACCATGGACCCCGAGGAGCGCCGGATCCGCGCGACGAGGCTGCGCGAGATCGTCCGCGAGCGCGACCCCGGCGTCTGGATCTCCGAGCAGCTCGCCGACATCAACGCGAAGCGCGGCACGCCGGTCGGCTGAGCGCTGCCGTCAGCGCCGCCGGCGGCGCAGCTTCACCTTCACCGTCCGCGAGTAGCCGCGCTCGTACGGGTAACCGGCCGCCTGCGGGACGAGGGCGCGGAAGCGGTAGCGCTTGGCGTCCGAGGTCGCACGCAGCTTGTAGCGGGCCGTGAAATCGCAGGACTCGTCCGCGCGGTCGGTGCGGAACACCTGCCAGCGTCGCTTGCCGAGCCGGGCCTGGACCTTGACCACGCGGTTGAAGCAGAATGGCCCCGGCAGGGTGCCGTTGAAGTAGAGGCGGTCGTGGTTGCGGACCGCGTGGTTCGGGGTCACGCTCAACGAGGGCGCCGCCGACGAGCGCGAGACGAGGCCGTGGCGGGCGATCACCTGGTCGCCGACCACGTAGTGGACGTAGACCTCGCGGCTGGGGCCCGGCGGCAACTCGATCGCGTACGACCCGTCGGCGGCCGTCAGCGCGGTGGCGCCGACGACGATCGGCTGGCCGTCGACCAGGGTGTGGGTGAGCGCGCAGACCGTCGCCCCGGCGGCGGCGCCAGTGACCCGGCCGCGGATCACCGCCCGCCGGTCGGAGGCGACCAGGCTCTCGGCCGCCGAGCCGTCGCCGAAGCCGGCGCTCAGCGCGCTGCCTCCGCCGACCGCCGAGGCCGGGCAGGAGTTGTCGACCCAGACCTGTCGGCGCTCGCAGACCTGGTTGGCAGCGCCGTCGAGCGCCAGGTCCTCGACGCAGGCGCTGACCGTGTTGGCGGGCCCGGTGACGAACGCCGAGGCCGCGGTCGGGACGGCCGCCGACTCGGTGGTCAGCGGCGGGCACGGGCGCAAGGCTGTGGCGAAGCCTTCGGCGACCGCGCAATTGCGGATGTCGGTGACCAGCGGGGCGCCGTTGGCCTCGACGAACACCTTGCGGATGCCGCTGCCGACGTCGCCGGCCGAGAAGGTCAGCCCGCGGGTGCCGCGGACGACGTCGGCGCCGAGCAGCGAACCGCCGGTGACCTCCATCCGCGGCGCGACGCGGTCCTCGGTGCGCAGGTAGACGCCGCGCACGTAGGCGTGGGCGGAGTCGGCGCCGGCGCGGCCGCACGGCTTGCCGGCACCGGGCGCGACGCAGCGGAGCCAGCTCTGAAACTGGGTGAATTCGCCGCTAATCGAGTGGACGCGGAAGTCGCTGTGTTCGGAGCCGAAGTAGGTCGGCTGCCCGGTGGGGCTGAAGGCGACCAGCTCGCCGTGGTGGCCGGCCTGGTTGGTGAGGCTGGCGTTCGCCTGCACGCTCGTGAAAACGGTGCCCAGAGGTGCCCGCCAGACCCAGGCACCGTAGTGCCACAGCGCCGTGTCGTCGGCGTCGTGGTAGGCCTGTAGGCCGGCGTCGGTCCCGCAGAGCGCGCGCGGCCGGTAGTGGTCGGTGCTGCGCTCCCAGGTCGCCTCGGAGTACGGCGTCACCGAGCTGCACTCGGTGACCACGTAGTTGCCCGCGCGCGCCGGGCGGGCGAAGGTGGCGGCGGCCGCGGCGGCGACCAGCAGGGCGATCGCGATCCGGCGCGAGCGGGTGATCCGGCGCGGACCGGTGACGAGGTTGGCGGGTCGGGTGCGCATCGCGCTCCTCTCAGTGCTCGAACCCGAACTGGCTCGGCTGTGGCGGGGTGGACGGCGAGTGGGCCGGCTCCGGGTCCGGCTGCTGCTCGGAGCCGCCGCCGTCGGTGCCCGAGCCGGTATCGGCCGGGGGTGGAGGCGGCGGTTGCACGGGTGGCGATGGCGGAGGTGGGGCCGGGTCGACCGGTGGCGCCGAGGGTGGCTCGGGCGGCACCTCGGGGAGATGACGATCGGGCCGCGGTGGCGGGTCGGGCGCCCGATGTTCGCGCGTCCGGATCGGGGTCGCGATCGGGCGCGGCCCGGTGGTGCGCCGGGCGATCCGGGGGGCTCGGTGCCTCGTCCGGAGGGCTGCCGACCTGGGCGTAAACGCCGCTCGCGCCGGAGTCGAGGCCGACGTCGGCGGGCACCGGCGGCGGGTCAGGGGACTCGAGCAGACCGGGGAGGACGGCGATCAGCAGCCCCCCGGCTCCGAGGCCGGCGAACACGCGTCCAAGGCTCGCCCAGCGGATTCGAGTGCGGTCCATCCGCCGCCTACAAGCCCACGGCGGTGGCGGATGCCCCCCGCTATAGTCGTCCGCCGCTTTGGCTGCTTCCGAATACGAACTAGTCCTGATGCTCGATCCGGAGACCCCGGACGAGCGCCGCGAACAGATCGCGACCGACGCCCGTGGGCGGATCGAGTCGGGCGGCAGCCTCAAGGCCGAGAAGGTCTGGGGCCTGCGCAAGCTCGCCTACGAGATCGGGCAGCGCAACGAGGCCGACTACCGCTTCTTTCGCTTCGAGACCGAGAGCCCGCTGCTCGACGAGCTCGATCACAACCTGAAGATCACCGACGGCGTGCTGCGCTTCCGGATTTTCAAGGTCGAGCCCGACTCGCCGGTGATCGAGCCACCGCCTCCCGCGCCGCTGGCGAGCGCCGCCCCGCGCGGCCCCGGCGGTCGCCGCGGCCGCCGCGACGACGATGACCTCGCCGCCGAGCCCGCTCCGCCGCCGCCACCCGCCGCCGAGGTACCGGCGCCACCCGCACCCGAGGCCGCGGCACCCGAGGCGCCCCCGGCAGCGGCGCCCCCGGCAGAGGCTCCGCCCACAGAGGCACCCCCGGCCGCCGAGGCACCGGCGCCCGAGGCTGCCGAGCCCGCGCCCACCGAGCAACCGCCGGCCGAGCCCGAGGCCCCGGCGGCGCCCGAGACGCCCGCCGAGTAGTCCCGCAGCTTCCGCCTTTTTCGGGCGGCGAAGGGGCGAGAACACGCCGACCGTCCCCTTAGACTGGGAAGCGATCGAACAAATCTCGAGAGAGGCTGATTTCAGTGGCTGGTACCTCAATTAACCGCGTGATCATCACGGGCAACCTGACCCGCGACCCGGAGCTCCGGAGCCTGCCGAGCGGGACGAGCGTCTGCGAGCTGCGCGTCGCCGTCAACTCGAGCCGCAAGGACGAGAGCGGCAACTGGGTCGAAAAGCCCAACTACTTCAACGTCAAGGTCTGGGGCGCCCAGGGCGAGAACTGCTCGACCTACCTGACCAAGGGCCGCCCGGTGGCGGTCGACGGCCGCCTCGATTGGCGCGAGTGGGAGGACAAGGAGGGCAACAAGCGCCAGTCGGTGGACATCATCGCCGACCGGGTCCAGTTCCTCGGCAGCCGCGACGGCGGCGGCGAGCAGGGCGGCGGCAACCGCTTCAACGCCCAGTCCGACGTCCCCGCCGACACCTCGGACTTCGACTCCCCGGCCCCCGCAGCGGTGGGTGCCTCGGACGACGACATCCCGTTCTAGATCTGGAAGGCGATAAGCGTCGCGGGGCGGCGTCATCGGTCGCTTGTGTGCAGAGCACACGTCGCTCCCTGCTTCCTAGCCCCGCTCGCCTCTCGCCTTCCAGGGAGTAGCTAGAATCGTGCATTCGCGCCGCCCGCAGCGGCGCGTTTGCGCGAGATGAAGAGCTTTTTCCGACAGACGAAGGGACGCGGCTGATGGCCCGCAAGCAGCGTGCCCAGCCGACCCAGGCCGGCCCCGGGGGATCCTCGGGCCGCCCGCGCCGCGGTGGGCGGATGAGCGACCGCTACCGGCCCCGCAAGTACACGCGGATCAACGTCGAGGACATCGACTACAAGGACCTGACCACCCTGCGGCGGTTTATCTCCGATCGCGGCAAGGTTCGCTCGCGGCGGGTGACCGGGCTCTCGCGCCGCCACCAGCAGCAGCTCGGGCTGGCGATCCGCCGAGCCCGCGAACTGGCGCTGCTGCCCTACGTCGGCGAGCGCTAAGCCGATGGCCCAGGCGATCCTGCTCAAGGACGTGGACACGCTCGGCGCGGCCGGCGATGCCGTCGACGTCTCGCCCGGCTACCTGCGCAACTACCTCGTACCTCGCAAGCTCGCCCAGCCGGCCACCGACCGGTCGCTCGAGGAGGCTCGCCGCCGCCTCGAGGCCGCCGAGAAGGCCGCCCAGGAGGCCGCCGATCGCGCCGAGGAGACCGCCGTGTTGCTGGCGAAGACCGTGCTCACGATCCAGCACCGCGCCGGCGAGGACGGCAAGCTCTACGGCTCGGTGACCGGCGCCGAGATCGCCGAGGCGATCAGCGAGGCGCGCGGCCTGAAGATCGACCGCAAGAAGATCCGCCTCGACGACCCGATCCGCGAGGTCGGCACCTACATGGTCGAGGTCGAGCTTCCCGGCGGCGCCACCGCGGCCGTAAAGACGATCGTCGCCGAAGCCAAGTAGCCCCGTCGCATCGGGATACCGGCCTCGATGAACCAGCCGCAACGATCCAGCAGCACGATCACGATCGTCGCCGCCTGCTTGGCGACGGCGATGCTGATGCTCGACATCAGCGTCATCAACACGGCGCTGTCGGAGATCGCCAGCGGCCTCGACACCGGGCTCAGCGGCCTCCAGTGGGTGGTGGACGCCTACACGATCCCGCTCGCGGCAACCGTACTGACCGCGGGCGCGATCGCCGACCGGCTCGGCCGGCGCAAGCTATTCATCCTCGGGCTCGCGATCTTCACGGTCAGCTCGGCGCTCTGCGGCGCCGCCGGCGGGATCGAGGTGCTGGTCGGCTCCCGGGCGATCCAGGGGCTGGGCGCCTCGATGATGTTCGCCACCGCGCTGGCGCTGATCTCTCAGGTGACCCCAGACCGCGAGAGCCGGACCAAGGCGCTGGCGGCCTACGGTGCCGCGATCGGCGCCTCGTTCGCGCTCGGGCCGTTCATCGGCGGCGGGCTCACCGAGCTGTTCGGCTGGCGGGCGATCTTCCTGGTGAATGTGCCGATCGGCGCGATCGTCCTCTGGCTCACCTACCGCTCGGTCGCCGAGGGGCGCGACCCGACCCCGCGGCGGATCGATCTGCCCGGGCAGCTGACCCTGATCAGCGGGCTGTTCCTGCTCGTCCTGGCGCTGCTGCGCGGCAACGACGAGGGCTGGGGTAGCCCAGAGATCGTCGCGGCGCTGGCCGGGGCGCTGGCGTTGCTGGTCGCCTTCGTGATCATCGAGGCGCGTTCGCGCGAGCCGATGCTGCCGCTGCGGCTGATGCGCCAGCGGCGCTTCGCCGGCGCGCAGGTTTCCGTTTTCGCGATTGCGGCCTCGTTCTTCGCCGTCTTCCTGTATCTGACCCTCTATCTGCAGACGGTGCTCGGCATGTCCCCGATCGAGACCGGCCTCGTTTATCTCCCGGGCACCTTCCTGGTCTTCCTCGTCTCGGGGATGACCGCGCAGATGGGAGCGAACGCTTCGCCGGCGAGGATCGCCAGCATCGGCCTCGCCCTGGTCGCCCTCGGGCTGGCGCTGATGCTGATCGCCGGCGTCGAGTCGTCCTGGACGGCGTTGCTGCCCGGCCTGTTGGTCACCAGCATCGGCACTGGGCTCTTCAACCCGACCGGGAGCGCGCTCGCCCTCAACGCGCTCCCCGCCGAGCAGAGCGGGCTCGCCGCGGGCGCCAACGACACCTTCCGCCAGACCGGTGTCGCGGTCGGGATCGCGGCCCTCGGGACCCTGGTACCGGCCGACGCGGCGCTCGGCGGCGACTTGCAGTCCTACGTCGACGGCCTCCACCACGCATTGATCGCCAGCGCCGCGCTCGCTGCGGCGGGCGCGATCGCGACCGCCTGGCTTTTGCTGCCGGTCGGCCAGCCGGCCGAGGCCGAGCCGATCACCGAGCCCGGCTGAGCCAGCGGCACCCAGAGTTCCGCTTTGCAGGACAGCGCTCAAGGACGGGCGCCGAGATGCCGATTCGGGCCTTATGCGATCAAAGCTCAGTTACGCCAACGTTGCCTCGACCATCGCCCTCTTCCTCGCCCTCACCGGCGGCGTTGTTTATGCCGCCTCGAAGATCGGCACGCAAGACATTCAGCGCCAGGCGGTGACCGAGAAGAAGATCGCACCGGGCGCGGTCAAGAACGGCAAGCTCGCGGCGGGCTCGGTCAGCACCGAGAAGCTCGCCGACGGCGCGGTCGGAAATGGCCAGGTCAAAAACGATTCGATCCAGCCCGAAAAGCTCACTTTCCCCGTCTTTTACGTCGCCACCCCCTCGGGCGGCTCCCAGGCCGTCACCAATGGCCCGGACCCCTACCCGCTCTCCAACGGTCAGTGGACCCAAGCGAAGGACGCGGTCAACGTCGTCTTCGGCTCCGGCACCGCGACGCTCGCCTATGACGGCAGCGGCTCGGGCTCCTGCCAGGTCTTCTTCGACATTCGCATCGACGGCCAGCAGGTCGGCGGCGGGCAGCTGCAGACCGACTCGACGACGCCCGTCCAGATCACCCAGCAGATCGGCGCCGCTCCGGGCGCTGGGCCGCCACAGCCAACCGAGCGAAGCCTGACGGTTCAGGTCGGCTCCAACGGCGACTGCGAAGCCGGCTCGACGATCGACTCGACTCGCTTTCAGATCCTCAACTTCGGCTGACTTCACGGACCCACGTGCCGCGCGGTCTGCACCGCGTCCAGAAGCCTGAGAGCGAGAAGCGCAACGTCGACAAACGTCCCGGACGACCCCCTATAGCCCTCAACCCGGGACGTTCGTCCTCCGGCCGGTGCTCGCGTTGCATGCAAAGCGAGGCTCCCGGGTCGGTACGGGAACCGGGAGCGCTAACCGACGACGCCCGGTAGCCAGTCACGTACCGCGGTGCCGACCGCGGCCAGGTCGCCCTTCAGGCTGTGGTTGCCCGGCACCGTGACGATCCTGCGGTTCGGACCGGCCGCCGGCATCCCGAACGGATCGCTCTCGCCCTGGATCACCAGGGTCGGGAGCCTGACCGCGTCCAGCTCACCCTGGCGCGACTTGGCGGGATCGTCGGCCTTGCCCGGCGGGTGGACGGGGAAGGCGAGGCAGAGGACGGCGACCGCGCCAAGCTCGGCGGAGGTCCGGCAGGCGACCCGGGCGCCGAGCGAGCGCCCGCCGGCGACCAGCGCCAGCTTGCCGAGCTCACCGTCGCGCAGGGCCTCGACCACCGCGATCCAGTTCTCGTCCAGCTGGCCCGGCGGCGCCGGGGCCTTGCGGCCCGCGACCCGATAGGGCTGTTCGACCAGGGCGACGGTGAAGCCGGCCGCTGCGGCGGCCTCGGTCGCCGCCTTCAGGTCGGGGGCGTCGACCCCGCCGCCGGCGCCATGGCCGAGGACAAGCGCGCCGCGGGCGCCGTCGGCCGCGATCACACGGGCGCGGGCCGGGCCGTTCGGGGTCTCGATCTCGGTCGCGTCCATCGCCGGTCACCTTACGTGCCTAGTTTGCGGGAACGCCTCCGGCGCGCGGGCGACCGCTGTGGTTTTCTGGAAGCGAGGACCCCGAGGGGCGATTTTGCCGCCGCTCGGCCCTCTAAACCGAGACCGACGATGGAAGCCGCCACCGCCCACGTGCCGCCGCAGAACCTCGAGGCCGAGGAGTCGGTGCTCGGCGCGCTGATGGTCTCGGACATGGCGATGAACCCGGTGATCCTCGACGTCCGCCTCGAGGAGGGCGACTTCTACCGCGAGCGCCACCGGCTGATCTTCGCCGCGATCAAGCGCCTTTACGAGCGCTCGGAGCCGATCGACGCGCTCACCGTCTCGGAGTTGCTCTCCCAGCAGGGTGAGCTCGAGAAGGTCGGCGGGCGCGAGGTCGTCTCCAACCTCGCCTCGACCGTCCCGGTGGCCGGCAACGCCCGCCACTACGCGCGGATCGTGCAGCAGAACTCGCTGCTGCGGCGCCTGCTCGAGGCCTCGCAGCGGATCCAGAGGTCGGTCTATGACCGCGAGGGCGAGCCTCAGGCGCTCGCCGAGCGCGCCGAGCGCGACCTCTTCAACGTCGCTCACGAGGAGCAGGCCGAGGACTTCCACGTGCTCAAGGACATCCTCTCGCGCGAGGTCGAGCGGCTCGACGAGCTCGCCAGCGGCCGCGCCGACGTCACCGGAACGCCATCGGGGTTCACGCAGCTCGACCGGATCACCGGCGGCTTTCAGCCCGGCAACCTGATCATCCTCGCCGCCCGCCCCGGCATGGGAAAGTCGGGTCTGGTCGCCAACATCGCCGAACACGTGGCGATCAAGGAGAAGCGCCCGGTCGCCTTCTTCTCGCTCGAGATGTCGGACTCCGAGCTCGCCCAGCGGCTGATCGCCAAGCGCGCCCGGATCCCCTCGGACAAGCTGCGCAAGGGCCAGGTCCGCGAGAAGGAGTGGGAGCGGGTGCTGAAGGTCTGCAACGAGCTCGAGAGCGCCCCGCTGTGGATCGACGAGTCCTCGGACCTGGGGATGCTCGACCTGCGCGCCAAGGCCCGCCGGCTGCATGCGCAGGAGAAGACGAACGGCAACGGCGGCCTGGCGCTGATCATCCTCGACTACATCCAGCTGATGCGGGCCGAGGACATGCGGGCCAACCGGGTCGAGCAGGTCGGCCAGATGAGCCGCGGGCTGAAGATCCTCGCTCGCGAGCTGAAGGTGCCGGTGATCGCGCTCTCGCAGCTCTCCCGCGCCCCCGAGCAGCGCACCGGCAAGGACAAGCGCCCGATCCTCTCCGACCTGCGCGAGTCCGGAAACCTCGAGCAGGACGCCGACCTGGTCGCCTTCATCTATCGCGAGGACTACTACAAGAACTTCGGCGACGACGACGTCGACGAGACCGAGCGGGCGAAGCTCGAGGGGATCGCCGAGCTGATCGTGCGCAAGAACCGCAACGGGCCGATCGACACGGTCCAGCTCGCGTTCATCGACAAGTACGCCTCGTTTCGCAACCTGGCCCGTTCCGACTTCGAGGCACCGGCAGCCGCCGACGACGACGCGCCGCCGCTGGTCGAGGCCGTCGATCAGTGATCGCGGCGGTCGAAGACCGGCGCGGAGCCGCCCCGTTGTTGAGGGGCCTTAGGTGAGCGTCGAGAGGTTGCCCCAGTCGTGCCCTCTCGGGCGCTGCGACGGCAGTGGCTGGATCGAGGAGTCCGACGACACCGCGCGCGCCTGCGAGTGCCGCGAGCGGCGCATCGCCCAGGCCCGCACGCGCGGCGTCCGCACGGTGCTGCCGCCCAAGTTCCAGGGCGTCAGCTTCGACCGCCCGCCGGTCTCCGACATGGCCCGCGACCCCCAGACCCGGATCGTGTTCGAGGCCGTGCGTACCTACGTCGACGAGATCGGGGCGAGGATCTCCGAGGGGCGCGGCCTCTGGCTCGAGGGCGACGTCGGGACCGGCAAGACGACCCTTGCGATGCTGGTCTCAAAGTCCGCGATCGAGGCCGGCCATTCGGTGGCGATCTACTCGCTGCCGCAGCTGCTGGCGCGGATCCGGCGCACCTATGACGCCGACGCTGGCGAGCTCTCCTACCTGCAGTTCTTCCGTCGCCTGACCTCGGTCGACCTGCTGCACATCGACGACCTCGGCGCCGAGAAGCGCTCCGACTGGGTGCTGGAGCAGCTCTATGCGATCGTCGACGAGCGCTACTCGACCAACCGGCCGATCCTGGTCACCACGAATCTCGACGAGGCCGCGCTCGAGGAGCAGATCGGCAAGCGCACGGTCTCGCGCCTGGTGGAGATCTGCGAGAAGCTGCCGGTGTTCGGCGACGATCGCCGCTGGGCCGCCTGAGCGCCACCGCCAGCCGCCCCAATCCGCATAATCACTCGGCTGATGCCGGGCATAGTGATCATCGGGACCCAGTGGGGCGACGAGGGCAAGGGCAAGATCGTCGATCTGCTCGCCGACCGCGCCGCGATGGTGGTCCGCTTCCAGGGCGGCAACAACGCCGGCCATACGATCGTTCGCGACGGCGAGACGTTCAAGTTCCACCTGATCCCGTCCGGGATCCTGCACCGGGGCAAGCTCAGCGTGATCGGCAACGGCGTGGTCGTCGACCCGGGCGTGCTGATCTCCGAGATCGACGGGCTTCGCCGCCGCGGCGTCGACGTCAGCGGCCTCAAGCTGTCCGCCAACGCGCACCTGATCATGCCCTACCACGTGATGCTCGACAAGGGCGGCGAGGCGCGGCTCGGCAAGCTCGAGATCGGGACCACGAAGCGGGGGATCGGGCCCTGCTACGCGGACAAGTCGGCCCGCCTCGGGATCCGGGTCCAGGACCTGCTCGACGCGAAGATCCTGCGCAAGAAGATCGCCGCCGCGCTGGAGCCCAAGCAGCAGCTCCTGCGGCCGTTCGCGCGTGACCCGAAGCTCGACCTGCACGCGATGACCGAGGAGTACCTGAGCTACGGCCACCGGCTCGAGCCGCACATCGCCGACACCTCGCGTCTGTGCTGGGAGGCGCTGGACGCGGGTCAGACGGTGCTCTTCGAGGGCGCGCAGGCGGCCCTGCTCGACCTCGATCACGGCACCTATCCGTTCGTCACCTCCTCGAACCCGGTCGCCGGCGCCGCCTGCGTCGGAGCCGGGGTGGGGCCAACCGACATCGACGAGGTCTGGGGCGTGTGCAAGGCCTATACGACACGGGTCGGCGCCGGCCCCTTTCCGACCGAGCTCTTCGACGACGTCGGCGTCCACCTGCGCGACCAGGGCCACGAGTTCGGGACGACGACGGGACGTGAACGCCGCTGCGGCTGGCTCGACCTGGTGGCGCTGCGCTACGCGACCCGGCTCAACCGGCTCTCGGCGCTGGCGATCACCAAGCTCGACGTGCTCACCGGGCTCGACCCGCTGCGGATCGCGGTCCGCTATCGCGGCACCGAAGGCGCCGTCTTCGACGAGTTCCCCTACCACCAGTCGATCCTGCACACGGCGACCGCCGACTACGAGGAGCTCCCCGGCTGGAGCGAGGACATCAGCGGCGCCCGCAGCCTCGACGAGTTGCCTCCGGAGGCGCGGAACTACCTGGAGGCGATCGCCGACCGCACCGGAGTGCCGATCACCTTGGTCGGGGTCGGGCCCGGGCGCGAGCAGGTGATCGAGACCGGGGCGGCGGTCCGGGGGTAGGCGATCAGGCCCGGCGCGGGCCTCGGGCGCGTTCTCGGCCAACGCCTGCCCCCGGAATCCATGCGCGGGGGCTATCTACTCGGCAGCCGAGTAGCCTCGCGCCGCCGCTCGCGCACCACGATCCCGATCACGCCGCCGATCACGGCCGATCACCTGCGTGATCTCGCTCACGTAAACATCACTAACCTGCCGCGCGATGTTCGAGAAGGTCCTGGTCGCGAACCGGGGTGAGATCGCGATCCGGGTCATGCGGGCGCTCAAGGAGATGGGGATCGCCTCGGTCGGCGTCTACTCCGAGGCTGACCGTGAGACGCCGCACGTGCGCGAGGCCGACGAAGCGTTCCTGCTCGGGCCGCCGACCCCGGCTAAGAGCTACCTCTCGATCGCGAAGATCATCGAGGTCGCCCAGGGCGCCGGCGCCGAGGCGGTCCATCCCGGCTACGGCTTCCTGGCCGAGAACGCGGCCTTCGCAACCGCCCTGGAGGAGGCCGGGATCGTCTTCATCGGCCCGCCCGCCTCGGCGATCGAGGCGATGGGGTCGAAGACCCGTGCCCGCGAGATCATGCAGGACGCCGGGGTGCCGATCGTCCCCGGGTCGATCGAGCCCTCACCCGACGTCAAGGCCGCCGCCAAGGTGGCCGAGGAGATTGGCTATCCGATCGCCTGCAAGGCGGCGGGTGGCGGGGGCGGCAAGGGCTTCCGGGTCGCGCAGACCGCCGCCGACCTCGCCGAGGCGTTCGAGGGCGCGGCCCGCGAGGGCGAGAAGTTCTTCTCCGACGACCGCGTCTACCTGGAGCGCTACCTCGAGGACCCGCGCCACGTCGAGGTCCAGGTGCTCGCCGATTCGCACGGCAACGTGATCCACCTGGGCGAGCGCGACTGCTCGGTCCAGCGCCGACACCAGAAGCTGATCGAGGAGGCGCCGGGTCCGCACGTCGACGCCGAGATGCGCGAGCGGATCGGCAAGATCGCCACCGACGCGGCGCTCGCGGTCAACTACCGCGGCGCCGGCACGGTCGAGGGGATGCAGGTCGGCGACGAGTACTTCTTCCTCGAGATGAACACCCGGGTTCAGGTCGAGCACTGCGTCACCGAGATGGTCACCGGGATCGACATCGTCCGCGAGCAGGTGCTGATCGCGGCCGGCGAGAAGCTCTCGATCTCGCAGGACGAGGTCGAGCTGCGCGGGCACGCGATCGAGTGCCGCATCAACGCCGAGGCCGCGCACAAGAACTTCGCCCCTGCGCCGGGGCGGATCGATCACTACATCGAGCCGGCCGGTCCCGGCGTTCGAGTCGACTCCGGGCTCGAGGCCGGGACCGAGGTGACGCCGCTCTATGACCCGATGGTCGCCAAGCTGATCACCTGGGACGTCGACCGCGAGAAGGCGACCGCGCGGATGCTGCGGGCGCTGGGCGAGTACCGGATCGAGCCGCTGACGACGCTGATCCCCTTCCACCAGGCGATCCTGGCGACCGAGCAATGGGCGAACGGCGAGACCTGCCGTGACCTCACCGAGGACAAGAAGTGGCTCAAACAAACATCTCCTGACGCGTCCTCGGCTTCGCCTCCGGGCGGGTCGGGGTCTGAGGAAGACGAGGCTGGCGAAAGGGTTGAGCGCACCTACTCGGTCGAGGTCGACGGTCGCCTGCACGCGGTCAAGGTGATTGGCGCCGCGGGGGCGGGCGCCGCGGCCGGCATCGCCGGCGGGCGCAGGCCGCCGAAGCGTGAGCGTTCCGGCGGTGCCGGCGCCGGCGGCGCGAGCGGGCCGGCATTGCCCTCGCCGCTTCAGGGGACGGTGCTCAAGGTCGCGGTCGCCAAGGGCGCCGAGGTCGAGGAGGGAGCGCTGATCTGCGTGATCGAGGCGATGAAGATGGAGAACGAGATCACCGCGCACCGCGCCGGCAAGGTCACCGAGCTCAGCGTCGCCGAGGGCGCCGCGATCAAATCCGGCGACAAGATCTGCGTGATCCAGTGAGGGGCCGTCCGATAGGACGGACCCGAGCCGCGCCGCCGTTGAGGCGCCTTCAGTGAGGGGCCGTCCGATAGGACGGACCCGGCGCCGCCGTTGAGGCGCCTTCAGTGAGTGAAGCCGTCGAGCTGCCGGTGCCGCCGGGCAAGGTTCCGGTCCGGCGCGGCGGCAACTGGCGCAAGCAATGGCGCTACCTGGGCGCCTTTTGCGACGAGCTGATGGTCTGCGCCGCCCGGGTTCAGGTCGGCCCGCTGGGGCAGACGTTCTGGGCGATCTGGGACCGCGAGCGGCGCGAGTTCCACGAGCGCACCCGGATGACCGCACCGCGGATCGCACGCGGCGAGGTCTGGACCGAGCTCGCCGAGGGCGAGCACACCGGCCGCATCGACTGGGCGCCCGAGCGCGGCGGCACCCTGGTCCGGATCGAGGCCGCGGCGAAGGACACCGAGCCCGAGCCGATCCGCGCCTTCCTGCGCACCGGGCAGGGCAGCTGGCATCAGGTGGTCTGCCCGACCGGCGAGAGGGACGGCTACGTCTGGACCCGCAAGCGGGTGATCGACGTCGAGTGCGACGTGCGGATCGGCGAGCGGCGAATCCGCTGCGAGGCGCGCGGGGTCGAGGACGAGTCATGCGGCTACCACCCCCACCACACGGTCTGGGACTGGAGCGCCGGGGTCGGCACGACCACCGACGGGCGCGCGGTCGGCTGGAACCTGGTCAGCGGGATCAACGACCCGCCCCAGGGCTCCGAGCGGGCGATCTGGGTCGACGGCGAGCCGACCGAGCCGGGCCCGGCCACCTTCGAGGGCGTCGCGGCGATCGATGTGGACGGGGCGCGGCTGAGCTTCGCGGCCGAGGCCGAGCGCAGCAAGGAGGAGAGCAAGCCGTGGGCGAAGTACTCGTACCGCCAGCCGTTCGGCACCTTCAGCGGCTCGCTGCCCGGCGGCCTCCAGCTCGCAACCGGCTTCGGCGTGATCGAGCACCACGACGCTCATTGGTAGAGCCCGTTCAGTGATAGACGGAATTAGGCGCCTCAACAGCGGCTCGGCTCGACTACACCTCACTGCACCCGCCAGCGCCACGGCGGCTGCTCGCCGGCCGCGAACTCGTACTGGTTGCGGCCGTCGAGCGTCTCGAGTGCGACCAGCGCCGGGACGGCCCTGTCCAGCAGCGGCGTCGGGGCGAGCCGGGTGACCTCTGCAGACGATGCGAGCCGCGTGACCTGTTCCCATCCTAGACCCGGCCGGTAAAGCCAGTATGTGATTTCGACCAAGCCGCCGGCCGGCCGGCGGTCGTCGACCGAGACGAAGGCGGTCACCCGGCGATTGGAAGCGGTCAGGCCCGGTCGATTGCCGGGGGCGGCGCAGCTTGCCGAGCGGCAGTAGCGGAAGTCGACCGGCAGCAGCGGGCCCTGAGCCCCGGCCCTGGCGACCGGTGCCGGCGCGAGCGCCCGCACCGCGCCCGCCAGCGGCCGGCCGTAGGCGAGCGTGAGCGGGTCGCGCCAGCAGGGCCCCGGCCCGACGGCCGCGCAGCGCAGCTTGCGACCCAGGGTGGCGCCGAGCTCGCGTCCACCCCGGTCGGCGCCGGCGGCGATCGCCGCGATTGCGGCGGCGAGCAGCAGGGCGACGAGGAGCGAGAGAGCGGCCTGCTCGACCGTCGCTGCGCCGGATTCGGAGCGCGCGTACACGATATGAACGTAGGCGCCGGCGGCCGACGCGGGCCGCGCCGAGCGTGCCGAACCGGTCAACGAGCAGCGCCTTCTATGATCGGGGCATGGAAGGAAGCGATCCCTTCGGCGGAATGTTCGGCGATCCCGACGAGCTGCGGGCGCGGCTCGCGGACATGGCCGAGCAGATGCAGGGCGCCCAGCGCGTCGCCTGGGCTGACAACGCGATCAAGCTCGCGGTCGACATGACGGTCGCTGCGATCGCCAGGCTCGAGCTGCACGGTTCCAGCGACGAGCAGGCGATGCAGGTCCGCGATGCGATCCGCGTCGTCTTTCCCGAGTCGGTCACGCTCGTGCGCGAGGCGCGCGAGGGCCTCTCGTAGATCAGCGCGTGGGCGCGAGGCTGACCGCGGCCGTCATGCTGGCGGCCTTCGCGGTGGCGTTCTCGGCCTGCGGCGAGAAGCAGGAGCCCGACCTGTCCCAGGTTCCGCCGCCGCCCCAGCCCCACGCCCCCAACCCGCCTCAGGGCATCCCCCAGCCGGTCCTCGGCCGCTGGACGGGGACACTGACCCAGAAGGGCGTCAAGCCGTTCCCGATCCAGGTCACGATCCGTTCGGCCACCGACCCGAAGCGCAACCCGGTCCACTACGGCGGCCAGATCAACTGCTCCGGCAACTGGACCTACACCGGGGTGAAGGGCGCGACGGTCGACTTCCGCGAGCGGATCAACAGCGGCGTGGGCGGCAGCTGCAAGGGCAGCGGCCAGGTCGAGGTCACCCCGCAGGGCGCCAAGCTCCGGTACAGCTTCAGCGGCGGCGGGATCCAGAGCGGCGGCGTCCTCAGCCGCCCCTGACCGAGGCGGCGGCGACGATCTCGCCACCGCGGCGGGCGAGCGCCGCGCCGAGCTCCAGCGGCGCCGAGAGCAGCAGGACCAGGGGCGCGCCCAGGACCGTGACCACGGAGTCGACCGCAAACCGCAACCGTCCCCTCCCGGTTGCCGGGCGCAGCCGCCCGGCTCGAACCTCGCGGGCGAAGTTGCGGTGGAAGGTGAGCCCGTTGAGCAGCGTCTGCCACATCCACGCCTGCCCCCGGCGCGAGGGAGGCGTGCGCAGCCGCTCGAGCCGCTGCCCGTTGCGCTCGGCGAGCAGCTCCAGGCTGGCAGGGTCGAGCAGCAGACGCCCCGGAAAGCGGTCGATCCCCGCCCAGCCGACCTCGCCGATCCAGGCCTGGAGGCTGGCGCGGTTGGGGATCGTGATCTCGCCCGCGGCGCAGACCGCCGCCCACTCGGCTTCCAGGTCGATCTCGGCGCCGTGCTCGAGCGCCACCCCGCAGCTCTCGCAGCGATCGATCACCCGCTCGCGCCCGGGGTCGGCGATCGGCTCCCCGACGCCGACCGCGTCGTCGCCGGACGGGGGCAGCGCGATCCAGCCGTAGAGGGGCTGCCCGCACAGCGGGCAGGGGGGCTGGTCGCTCACCCGTCGGAGAGCTCGTAGCGGATCCCGGTCGGCGCGATCGCCTCCAGGAAGTCGGCCGGGTCGAACGCCTGCGACGGCGCCAGGGCGCCGCTGCGCTCGTAGCCGGGGGCGGCGAGCCGCAGCGCGCCCTCGACCAGGGTCACGGCGGTGAGGCCGTAGACGTCGGTGCCGCGGATCGTGCCGCGCCGCACCCGCGTGCCGGCGCGCGCCTCGCAGTCGATCTGAAAGCGGGCGCGGCGGCGCTGCTCGAGGTCGGGTCCCTCCGGCATGCGGGCGACCGCGCGCTCGATCAGGCCCTTGGCCCGGGTGCGCAGCAGCCGCTGGAGGACCGGCATCGTCAGCCCCACCAGGGGCGCCAGCCGCGGGTGGCCGGACGAGGTCGCGGCGGTGAGCGCGGTGTGCACGTTGGCGGTCTCGACGTGACGCGGGACGGTGATCTGCTCGCCGGCCGGGTAGCGGGTCATCCGCTGGCGTCCGATCTCCCCGCCGAAGTCGTGGTCGGGGCGCCGGACCCGCTGCGAGGCGGCGACCAGGGCGCCGCCGCGCCACTCGACGTCGTCGCCGCTGAGCTGGCCGATCGCCGACGCGGCGGTCCCGCGCGAGGGCCCGAACGAGCGCACGCCGTAGGCGAGCGAGATCTCGTCGAGCCGCCCGAGCCCGGCGGCGGTCAGGGCCGCGATCATGTCCCCCGGCACGTAATCGAAGCCCATCGCGGTGACCAGCGGCACGCCGGCGGCCTCGGCGGCGCGGCCGTGGAGGTCGAAGACGGCGCGCATGAACGGCTGCTCGCCGGTGCTGTCGACATAGCCGGCGCCGGCGTCGACCGCCGCCCGCAAGACGGGCTCGCCGTATAGGACGAACGGGCCGGCGCAGGAGATCACCGCCGCGCAGGGCTCGAACGCGCGCCGCAAGGCCGCCTGATCGTCGAGCGCCGCGACCGCGGTCGCGGCGCCCCCGACTTCGGCCGCGAGCCGTTCGACCTTCGCCGGATCGCGTCCGCAGAGCACGAAGTCGGCCTCGCGCCGCGCCAGCTCGGCGGCGACCAGGCGCCCTGTATAGCCGGTGGCGCCGTAGACCGCCACCGGTCCGCGCTGCTTCAAAGGCTCGGGCATCGACGGCGGATCGTAGATACAGCGCCGCCGCCTTGCCGGCGCACGAATATCCTTCCCCTGATGCAGCTGCGCGAGATCATGACCGCGGGCGTGGTCACGGCGGGCGCCGAGACCGAAGTGCTCGCGGTCGCCCAGCTGATGCGCGACCGCGCGGTCGGCTCGGTGGTTATCTGCGACGCCGAGGGCGCGCCGACGGCGATGGTCACCGACCGCGACCTGACCGTCCGAGCGCTCGCCGACGAGCGCTCGTCCGGCGAGCCGGTCACCGAGCATTGCTCGCGGCCCCTGGTCACCGGCGAGCCGGAGATGGAGCTCGAGGAGGCGGCGGCGCTGATGGTCCAGCACCGGATCCGCAGGCTGCCGATCGTCGACGACGCGCAGCTCGTCGGGATCGTCACCCTCGACGACATCGCGGTTCGCACCGGCGACCTCGAGGTCGCCCAGCGGATGACCCAGGAAGTGATCGAGGGCGCGCTGCCGGGATTCTTCTTCCACGAGCGCGGCTGAGCCGAAGGTGCCCTCGACCCCACAACAGCTGCGCACCCGCGCCCGCTTCGAGACCCTGATCGGCGCCGGTGCGCCGGTGCTCGACCTGGTGCTCGCCTTTGGCGACCGGGTCTCGAAGCTGACCGGCCCCGAGGATGAGCCGATCCCGATCCGCCCGGCGGCGGAGCGACTGGAGATCGGCGGCGCCCGCGGCCCCGGCGCCGAGAGCGACTGACGGTGGACCGCAGGCAGATCCTCGAGCGCGAGGACCGCGGCCAGGCGCTGGCCGGCTGGTCAGCGGTCGCCGCGGCGCCGCTGATGCTCGCCGCAACCTTCATCCGCCAGGGAAGCTCGGTGCCGTTCAACGGCCTCTCGACCGAGCAGTTTCGCGCCATCGACGGCGCCTCGGGCCAGCTGCTCGCATCGTCGGCGCTGCAGGCGGCGGCGCTGCTGATGACGATCCCGGCGCTGCTCTACCTGTTCCGGGCCGCACAGGCTCGCAGCGAGCGGGTCAGCGGCCCGATGGTCGGCTTCCTGTTCATCGGCCCGGGCCTGCTTGCCGCCTACTTCATCGCCAGTTGGGCGTGGCAGAACCAGGTCGCCGGCGACTACCTCTCCCAAGCGGCCGCGGGCGGCGACATCTACACGCTGCTCGACGACCTGCTCGACGACAGCACCCTGTACCAGTTCTCGTCCAGCCTCTACATCCCGGCGAGCATCGGGTTCGTGGTCGCGGTCTTCTACACCTGCCTGCAGGCGCAGCGCAACGGCCTCTTGACCCGGATGTCGGCGACCCTGGGGATGGCGCTCGCGGTCTCGACGATCATCCTGCCCCCGGGCCTGCTCGGGCTGATGATCTGGTTCGGGTGGATCGGCTTCGTGATCCTCGACCGCACCCCGAAGGGCCGCCCGCCCGCGTGGGCCTCCGGCGAGTCGATGCCGTGGCCGAAGGGCGGGGAGGAGCCGCGGGCGGCGGTCGCCGCCGAGGCCCCGATCGAGGGCGACGCGAACGAGGTCTTCGCCGAACCCCAGGCCCCGGCGGCGGACCACTCCGCCCGTCGCGAGCGGGCGAAGAAGCGCAAGCGCAAGCGCCGCCGCTGAGCACGCGCCCGCCGCTGTAAGCGATCGGTTACCATCGGTAATCATCTGATTACCGATGGCCCGCGTACCTGAAACACGAGAGCGGATCCTCGCCGCCGCGATGGCGCTGTTCGCCGAGCGCGGCTACGAGGGCACGTCGGTCGGCGAGATCGAGGCAGCGGCCGGCCTGGCGCCCCGGTCCGGCGCCCTGTACAAGCACTTCGCCAGCAAACGCGAGCTGCTCGAGGCGGCGCTCTCGGAGCGGATCTCGGCGATCGACGAGTTCAACGAGCGCCTCACCCTCGAGCCGCTCGGCGACCTGCGCGCGGAGCTCACCCTGGTCGCCGCCTGGGGGCTTGCGGAGCTGCGCCGCGAGCGCGAGCTGATGCGGATCGTGATGCGCGACGGCGGCGTGGTGCCCGAGCTGGCAGAGCGCTTCCACGCGACCGTGGTCCGGCGCGGTCTGGAGCTGACCACGACGACCCTGGAGCGCTACGCGACCGAGCGGGGCGCGACGATCGACGACCCGCAGGCGCTCGGCGAGGTGGTCTGCGCCTCGCTGGTCGGCTTCGTCCTGCAGCAGGTGATGTTCGGCGACGCGTTCGCCGGCGTCGACGACCAGCGCTTCGCCGCCGCATGGGTCGACTCGTGCGTGGCGATCATCGAAACCCTCGAGAGGAGTGAAGTCCATGCCTGATCCTTGCTCGACCCCGACCCGCAACGCCTTCGCAATCCGCGTCGCGCTCGGTTCCCTCGGCCTGATTCAGCTCGTCGACGGCCTCTACGCGCTGCTCGCCCCGGTGTCGTTCTACGAGGACTTCCCGCTCGGGCGCGGCTGGGTGGCGGCGATCCCGGCCTACAACGAGCACCTGGTACGCGACGTCGGCGGCCTCTTCCTGGCCACCGCGGCGCTCCTGCTGGCGGCGGCGTGGTTCCTTCAGCGACGGCTGGTGATCGTCGCCGCGGCCTCCTTCCTGCTGTTCTCGATCCCGCACGCGATCTACCACTTCCTCAACCTGGGCCCGTATTCGACCGGCGATGCGATCGCCAACGTCCTCGGCCTGGCGGCGACCGTGGTCCTGCCGATCTGGGTGCTGGTCGAGCTGCGCCGCCAGGCGAGCCGGCCGCAGGACGGTCACGGCTCCGGGCCCGGCAACGGCGTCGCCCGGATCGCCGGCGTCCCCGAGGACACGCGCAGCCCCCTGATCCGCCTCAGCTACCGCGAATCGCGCCGCCGCTACGGCGAGGTCGCCGACCCGCTGCGGATCTACGCGCACAACCCGAAGGTGCTGCTCGGGTACGCGGCGCTCGAGGCGGCGACCGAGCGCTCCACCCACGTCGGCGAGCGGCTCAAGCATCTGGCCCAGGTGCGGGCGGCGATGGTCTGCGGCTGCGAGTGGTGCCTGGACTTCGCCTCGTCGATCAGCGAGGCGGCCGGGGTCGGCGAGGACGAATTGCGCGAGCTGCCGACCTACCGGGCCAGCGAGCGCTTCACCGAGCTCGAGAAGCTGGTGCTCGACTACGCGACCGGGATGTCGCGCAGCCCGGTCGAGGTTCCCGACGAGCTGTTCGAGCGCCTGCGGGCCGAGCTCGACGAGCCGAGCCTGGTCGAGCTCACCAACGTGATCGCGCTCGAGAACTACCGCGCCAGGTTCAACTGGGCGTTCGGAATCGAGGGCCAGGGATTCGCCGAGGGCTCCTTCTGCGTGCCACCGGAGGCGCGGGTCGAGGCGGCGCCGGCGCCGGGGTGAGCGGCGCCCCGCCACGAGCTCGGGTCCTCTACGACTCCGACTGCGGCTTCTGTCGTTGGGCACTGGGCTGGGTGCTGCGCTGGGACCGCCGCGGGGCACTGGAACCGGTCGCGCTTCAGGACCCGGACGCCGACGCGTTGCTGGCCGGGGTGGCTCCCGAACGGCGGACGTCGTCCTGGCACCTGGTCGACGCCGACGGGCGGCGTGCCTCGGGCGGGGCGGCGGCCGCACCGCTGCTGCGGTTACTGCCGGGCGGCCGGCCGCTGGCCTGGGTGTTCGACCGCGCGCCGCGGCTCGTCGACCGCGCGTACGCGCGGATCGCGGGCTCGCGCGACCGGCTTGGACCGCGCCTGTCGCGAGCGGCGATCGCGCGCGCCGATCGCCTGATCGCCGAGCGCCGCGGCTGACGGCGCTCGCCGGGTAGGCGCGGCTCTAAAGTCGTGCGAGTGAACGGCGGGGCGAGAACGATCGTGGCCGCTTGCGCGCTGGTTGGGATGACGGCTTGCGGGCCGCCCGCCGCCGGGGCGCAGACGGTCGCCAAGGCGGTCGCGGAGCACGGCCACCCGCGCGCCTACTGGACGCCACGCCGGATGCGCCGTGCCGAGCCGGCCGACCTGGCGCTGACCGACGCCGACCGCGTCGTCCGCCGACCGGCCGCCAAGCAACCCCGGGCTACCGATACCGGCGGCGCCAGCGCCACCTTCCCCGGGCGCCTGCACGGCAAGGTCTTCCTGACCATCGCCGGCGGAACCGACCCGGGCGACTTCGTCTGTTCCGCCACCGCGGTGCACTCCAACTCGCACACGGTGGTCCTGACCGCCGGCCACTGTGTCAACGACGCCCAGTTCGGCGGCGGCTTCGCGACCAACTGGATCTTCGTCCCCGGCTACCGCAACGGCGCCGAGCCCTACGGCGAGTGGCCGGCGACCGAGCTGCTGACCACCGTGCCGTGGGCCGGATCGACGGACATCCGCCAGGACCTCGGCGTCGCCCAGATAGCCCGCGACGCCGAGGGTCGCGGGATCGAGGACGTGATCGGCGCCCGGCCGATCGAGTTCAACCGCTCGCGCGCCCAGCAGTTCACCGCCTTCGGCTATCCGGCCGAGCCGACGCTGTTCAACCCGACCTTCGACGGCGAGCGGCTGTTCAGCTGTAGCTCCGGGGTGACCGGCGCCGACAGCCCCCCGGGCGACGGCCCCGAGACGATGCAGATCGACTGCGACCTCTCCGGCGGCGCCAGCGGTGGCGGCTGGGTGAACGGCGCCGGCGCCGTCAACGGGCTGGTCTCATACGCCTACACCGGTGACTTCATCCACCTGTACGGGCCCTACTTCGGCACCGAGGCACAGGCGTTCTACCAGCACGCCTCGGGACCGCCCCTGGGCTGTCACGGTGCCGCCGTCACCAACCTCGGGACCGCGGCCGCCGACGACTTCACCGGCACCGAGGGCGCCGACTCGTTCCGGCTCGCCGGGGCGGACGACCGGGCCAGCGGCGGGGCCGGCGACGACCATGCCTGCGGTGGGTCGGACGCCGACCGGCTCAAGGGCGGCGACGGCAGCGATCTGCTCGCCGGCGGCGACGGCCCCGACGTCCTGATCGGCGGCCCGGGCAACGACCTATGCATCGGCGGCCCCGGTCGCGACCGCGGCCCGGGCTGCGAGCGCAAGCAGCGGATTCCGTAGACGAACGCCGAAGCGCCCGCGACCGGATCGGCCGCGGACGCGTCGGGGTGGGGCGACCTCGCCGTTAGTCGTCGACCGGCGCGGCAAGGACGTCGCCGCTGGAGGCGTCGACCTTGACATCGTTTGAGCCGACGTCGACGTTGAACACCAGGTGGCCCTGGTAGTCCTCGAGGTCGACCTCGTTCAGGGGGCCCGAAGCCGCCGTCTGGGCGGCCCGGATGGCCTGGGCCTCGGTGATCTTGGCCTGCGGCAGCAGGTCCGCACCGTCGTCGAGGCGCGATCCGCTGCTGTCTGGGGCGTGGATCGCCTCGTGTTCGGGCGCCGCCGCGGACGCCGAGTTTGCGCTGTTGCTCGCGCTCGCGATCCCGGCCGCGCCGAGCGCGGTGGCCGCCAGGACCGCCGCCGCCGTGTAGATCCGCTTGCTCATGCTGTTCTCCTTCTCGTGGGTTGCGCTTACGGAGCCCACGGTGGCGAGCGGCGATGAATTGCCCGTGACACGGATTTAAGTTCTCCCTAATTGCCGGTCAGCGCGCTCTAACCGAGCGTGCTGACGCCCGGGGGCGCGTCCGACTGCGCCGCGGCGACGCGCTTGCGATGGGTGCGGATCTCGCTCAGCATCCGCTCGAGGCGCGGCTCGGTGCTGGAGTCGACGTGGACCATCGCCGCGCCGACCGCCGGGTGGACGCTGGAGATCCGCTCGTGCATCGCCTGGGCGACAGCGCGGTAGGTGGGGTGGCCCTCACGCCCGGATCGCAACTCGCAGAGGTGCATCGCCTCGCGCGCGTTGAGATCGAGCACGTAGCGGATCCGGTACCCCAGGCAGAGGGCGTACGGGGCCGCGTCGGCCAGGCCGGCGGCCTCGAGCCGGTCGAACTCGGCGTGCGAGACCTCCAGGGCGCGCTCGTACTCGTCGCCGGCCCCGGCCTCGCGGACCTCGTCGGGGACGCCGGCGCCGAGGTCGGGGCCAAGGCGCTGCCACTGGCAGGTCAGCATCCGGTGGCGCTGGAGGTCGCGAAAGCCGCCGTAGTCGGAGACGATCTCGAACCGGTAGCGAACCGCCTCCCAGCCGCGTCCGGGGCGGTGGCGGCGGTTGCGCCGCTCGCCGGCCAGATCGCCGATCAACTCGGCGCGCTCGATCGGGTCGAGGGTTCCGATCCTGGTCCGGACCTCGGCCTCCGAGACGCCGGCCGACTCGAACAGGGTCGCGGCCAGCAGATCGTCCTCCGACCCGTCGACGTGGACCAGCTCGACCGAGGGTGCGGGGTCGCCGCCGCGGCGGTCGAGTCCGAGCCGGGCGACCGCGCGCTCGGTCGCCTCGCGGCGCTCGCGCAGGTGCTCGACCCAGTCCCCGCCGCGGTCGGGGCGGTCGACCCGGGCGACGAAGCTCGGGATCACCTTCCCGAGCTCGGTGAGCAGCATGACCCCGTACTCGCGCGCCTCCGGCAGCGGCGAGGCGGCGAGTCGCAGCAGCAGCTGCTCGTAGGCCTGCCCCGAGGCGTAGATGCCGACGTGGCTGAGGGTCGAGGCCGGCAGCAGGCCGCGCAAGAGGTCGAGTGACTTCGCCCGGATTGAGCTGCGCCAGGCACCCTCGGGCTGGTCGTCGCCGCGCGGCCAGCGGTCCGCCGCCCACTCCTGGACGGTCTCCAACCCGCGCGAGTAGATCCCGAACAGCTCGTCCATCGCTCGGCGGTACTCGGGGCCGAGCTCGTCGTCGGAGTAGTAGCGGTACCCGCCCCCGTTGGTGCCCTCGATCGGCTTGTCGTAGGGGATGTAGCGGGTGGACTGCTCCAGGTAGGCGGCCAGGCGGCCGCGCTGGAGGATCTTCGTGAGCACGTTGGAGACCCACTCGCAGGCGACGTGGGCGCCGCCGACCTGGGCGATCGAGTCGTCGCCGTAGCCGATGAAGACCCGCTCATAGAGGCCGGCGGCGCGCTCGCCCTCGACCCCGTCGAAGGGCCGCGCCCCGGCCGGGACGTCGTCGGCGAACTCCTCGCAGAACAGCCTCCGCAGGGTGCCGGGGTAGCGCGAGTAGCGCGCGAACAGGGCCCCCTTGACGGTCTCGGGGAGGTTGACGAGGCAGAAGACGGGGCCGTCGAGGTTGGTGAAGTGGGGCTCGAGCAGGGCCTGCTCGGCGGGGGTGAACGACTCGACCGGATAGCGCACGCGCGCGATCGTAGCCATCCGGGCGGCGGGGTCGGGACTGGCCGGATGTTCGGGGCTCCCGGAGCTCGCGAGTATCTTGGCCTGCGGTGGGCTTTGACCCCCGAACCGGCCCGCCCCAGAGGGTAACGGTGGACGAGCTCAGTGCGCGGCGGTTGCTTGACCCGGTCGGCCGGGGCCCGCGGATGCGCCGGCGCTACGCCCGGGTCGGCGGGGCGATGTGCATCGCCGGAGCGGTGCTCTCGGTGCCGTGCGGGCTGTTGCTCGAGCCGGGCGAATGGCCCGCGGTCGTCCTCCTGGCAGGGCTCGCGGCCGCGCTCGGCGCGGCCTGCTTCGCGATCCGGTGGGAGCGGGTCCCGGTCGTGGCCCTCGAGGCGGCGCCCGCGCTGGTCACCGCGATCATCGCGATCGAGGCGAGCGCGATCGATCCCGGCTACGGCTTCTACCTCGTCCTGGTCGCCGGGTTCGCGGCCTACTCGTTCACCGACGCGCGCGTCGTCGCCGCCCACGTCGGGCTGATCTTCATCGCGCTGGCCGCCGCGGTCGCCTTCGGCGCCGGCGGGACGCGTGAGGCCCTCGCCGCGGCGCTCACCTACGGCTCCGGCGTCGTCCTGATGGCCGGGCTCGCCGTCTACCTGCGGCGGCGGATCGACGCCCGCGAGGCGGCATATCGCCAGTTCGCCGCCGACGCGCTCGAGCTTGCCGGGCAGATCCGCTCGCGGGTCGGCAGCGATCAGCCGCCGGCGGGCGGCGGCGCGGCCATGATCTCGACCCGGTGGGCACCGGGGCCGATGGCGAACGCCCGCCGCGCGCCCCACAGCTGACGGGTCTCCTCGACCTCGTACCCGGCCTCGCCGATCGCGGCGATCGCGGCCGCGAAGTCGGCGACCACGACCGCCGCGTGGCCGAGCACCGGCGCGGTCGCCCCCTCGGTGTGGATCAGGTGGATCTGGGTGCCCTGGCGCTCGAGCCAGCTGACGAACCCGCCGAGCGCCTCGGGCGAGTCGACCGGCTCGAACCCGAGCAGCCGCCAGAACTCGATCGCGGCCTCGACCTCGTCGGGCGGGATCTCGAGCGAGACATGCTGGAGCACTAGCTGGCCAGGCCGGCCGCCCGGCGGGCGTCGTCCCAGTCGTCGAAGGCGTCGATCCGGGTCACCTCGTCGCCGCGAAACGTCGCCAGGTGCGCATAGGGCTTGCTGACCTCGTTGCCGGACTCGCGGTCGGTGCCGTTGAAGGTCAGCAGCGCGAGCACCCGGTCGTCGCCGGCGGCGTCGAGCGATTCGACCTCGAGCTCGAACAGCGCCCAGGGCTCCTCGATGAACGTGGTCCAGAACTCGACCATCCCCTCGCGGCCGCTGTACATCGAGTCGATTCCCGGGAACAGCTGCGCGGTGTGGAATTCGAGGTCAGGCGCCGCCTGCTCGAGGATCCAGACCAGGTCGCGCCGGTTCCAGGCGTCGAGGGCATCGCGGTAATGGGCGACGTGATCGCTCACCCCGCTATCACTATCACGACGGCGGCGCCAGGTCCGTGACGAGCTCGCCGATCAGCTCTGCCGCGATCGCGATCTGCGCGGGCTCCAGCGCCGCGGAGACCTGGACCCTCACCCGCGCGGTTCCCTCCGGGACCACCGGGTAGCCGAACCCGGTCACGTATACCCCGTCCTCGAGCAGCCGGCGGCTGATCTCGATCGCCACCGGCGTTCGGCCGACGATGATCGGCAGGATCGCGCTCTCGCCCGCCAGCGGCGTCGCGCCGGTCGCCGCCAGCCGCTCGCGCATCGCCGCCGTATTCGCCCGCAGGCGGGCGACCAGGGCCGGGTCGTCGCGCAGCTCGCCGAGCGCCTGGCGGGCGCTCGCGGCCACCGTCGGCGGGATCCCGTTCGAGTACAGCTGCGGGCGCGAGCGCTGTTCGAGCACCGCGCAGAGGGCCTCGCCGCCGGCGACGAACCCGCCCGCGGCGCCGCCGAGCGCCTTGCCCAGCGTCCCGGAGACGATGATCGGTCCCCCAAGCAGGCCGAAGTGCTCGAGCACCCCGCGCCCGGTCTCGCCGACCACGCCGATGCCGTGTGAGTCGTCGACGATCAGGGTCGCGCCGTGCTCGGCGGCGATCGCGGCGAGCTCGGGCAGCGGCGCCAGGTCGCCCTCCATGCTGAACACCCCGTCGGTGACGATCAGGCGCCGGTCCAGGTCCGGCGCCTCGGCCAGCGCACGGCGCAGGTCGTCGGGGTCCGAGTGCTCGTAAACGGCCTTGTGCCCGGGGCGGGCGAGGCGCATGCCGTCGATAATCGAGGCGTGGTTGAGGCGGTCGGAGAAGACCGCGGTGCGCTCGTCGCAGAGCGCGTCGAGCAGCGCCGCGTTCGCATTCCAGCAGGAGACGTAGGTGAGCGCGGCATCGGTGTGCAGAAACGAGGCCAGATCGGTTTCGAGCGCGACCTGGGGCTCGAACTTGCCGCAGATGAAGCGCACGGACGCGGTCCCGGCGCCGTACTCCGAAAGCGCTCGGGACCCGGCCTCGACCACCGCCGGGTGGTTGGCGAGCCCGAGGTAGTCGTTGGAGCACAGGCAGATCACCTGGCCGCGGCCCTCGACCTCGACCAGCGGCCCCTGGGGCGAGGTCAGGACCGGGATCCGCTTCATCGTTCCCGCCGCCTCCATGCTCTCGAGCTCGGCGCGCAGCTCGGTCTCGAGCGCGGTCACCCAGACGCCGCCTCGATCGACTCGGCGATGATCTCGAGCGCCGTCTCGAGCGCGGCCGCCGGCATCACCAGCGAGGGCTGGATGTTGAGCGAGGTGGTGCTCGAGTCCGCGAGCACGCCGCGGCGGCAGGCCTCGGCGGCGACCGCGTCCTGAAGCTCGGGATCGCGGTCCTTGGTCTCGCGGTCGGTGACGAACTCGATCGCCATGAAGCAGCCCGTCACCCGGACATCGCCGATCGACTCGAAGCGGTCGGCGAGCTCGCTGAGCCGCGCACGGCCGACCCGCTCGAGCTCGCGCACGTTCTCGAGCACCGGCTCGCGCTCGAACAGGTCGAGGGTCGCGAGCGCCGCCGCGCAGCTCGCCGGCAGCCAGGCCCAGGTGCTGCCGGTCGGGACGTCGTCGAAGCCGCCGAGTGCGCGCTCGGACCCGAGCAGGGCGCCGATCGGCATCGCCCCGCCTCCGAGCGCCTTGCCGAGACACATCAGGTCCGGCTCGACGTCCCAGCGCTCGACCGCGAACAGTTCGCCCGAGCGCCCGAAGCCCGACTTGACCTCGTCGGCGCACAGCAACCAGTCGTGCTCGCCGCAGAGCTCGACCAGCGCGGGCCAGAAGGAGTCGGGCGGGGCGACGCAACCGCCCGAGCCGAGCACCGGCTCGATCATCACCCCGGCGACCTCGGTCGGGTCGAGGGCGTGAAAGAGGACGTGGTCGCGGATGTAGTCGACGGTCGCGTCGCCGCTGCCGCCCGGGCGGGGATCGCGCAGCGGGGAGCGGTAGGGGTGCGGGTAGGGGACGTGGACGAACCCGGGCACGAGCCCGCGCAGCCCGCGGCTGATCTCGGCGGCCTCGGCGCCGAGCGCCGCGGTCAGGGTCGACTCGCCGTGGTAGGAGCCGTGGAAGGCGAGGATCACCGGGCGGCCGGTTGCCCGCCGCATCAGCTTGATCGCGATCTCGACCGCCTCGGTGCCGTTGAGGGCGATGTCGTAGCGGCTGAGGGTCGCGGGGGTAGCGGCGAGCAGCCGCTCGCCGAGCTCGGCCGTCAACTCGGAAACCAGGGCGTGGCTGTCCTCGTTGCCGAATCTCTCCAATGCCGCGGTGACAGGCCCGAGCAGCTCCGGCCGCCCGGCGCCGAGCGGCACCGAGGCGGAGGCCGAGGCGCAGTCCAGGTAGACGTTGCCGTCGGCGTCGGTCGCCGTCCAGGCGCGCTTCGAGTCGAGCGCCAGCGGGGCCAGCCCGTGGCTGAGCCCGGGGTAGGCGGAGCGCTCGACCCGGGCGAGGATCTCGCGGCTGCGCGGTCCGGGGGGCTCGACGCCGATCGCCGGCGCCTCGATGTCCTCCCACTCGGGCGGGATCAGCGGGCTCACCGCCGCCCCCCGATCCGGGCGCCGATCCCGCGCGAGGCGCGGATCACCTCGCGGGCGCAGTTGCGCCCGTTGGCCCCGGTGACCCCGCCCCCCGGGTGGGTCCCGGCGCCGCAGAGCCAGAGGTCGCGGACCGGGGTGCGGTAATCGGCCCAGCCGCGCACCGGGCGCAGGTTGAACAGCTGGTCGAACGCCATCTCGCCGTGCAGGGCGTGGCCACCCCAGATCCCGAGCCGCGACTCGAGGTCGGTCGGCGCCAGCACCTGTCGTGCCGAGATCGAGTCGGTGAGCCCGGGGAAGTAGGCCTCGAGCTTGGCGATCGCGCGATCGGCGACCTCGTCGCGGATCTGGTCCCAGTTACGCTCGGCGAGCGTGTAGGGCTGCGAGTTGACGTCGATCGTGATCACGTGGTGGCCCTCGGGGGCGAGCGAGGGATCATGCACGGTCGGGATGCAGAGTTCGATGTGGGGGTCCAGCGCCGGGCGTCCGGCCCGCGCGTCGGCCTGACCGGCGTCCATGCCGGCGACCGTCGGGTTCACCTCGATGATCCCGTGGTGGTAGGGCTGCAGGCCCGCGGTGCCGAGCGCCGTGGCGACCGGCAGCCGATCGACGGCGAGGTTGATCTTCACGCTCGTGCCCTCGCAGCGGTACGCCCTGACGGCGGCGGCGAAGCGCTCCGGCACGGCGCCCGCGGCCAGCAGGTTGAGGAAGGTGGTTTTCGGATCGGCGTTGGAGAGCACCCGCGCGCCGCGCAGCTGCTCGCCCCCGGCGAGCTCGACCCCCGCCGCGCGGCCGTCCTCGACCAGGATCCGAGCCACCGGCGCCCCGGTGCGGATCTCGGCGCCCGTCTCGCGGGCCGCGTCCGCCATCGCCTCGGTCAGTCGCCCGATCCCGCCGCGGACGAAGCCCCATTGGCGGATCCCGCCGCCGGCCTGCTCCGAGGCGTGGTCGTGGAGGAGCACGAACGCCGTCCCCGGGGTCGACGGCCCACCGGTCGAGTCGTTGATCGCGTGCCAGCCGAGGGCCGCCGTGACCTGCTCGCTCTCGAAGTACTCGGCCAGGTACTGGCTCGCCGAGGTGCCGAACAGGTAGAGCGCGTCGGAGATCTTGTCGCGGTTGCGAGCCGCGCGGCCGGCGAGCTTGGCGATGCGGCCGAGCTCTCGCGGCCGCATCCTCGACGGGTCCGGGGGCGTGGTGTCGAACAGGGGTGTGATCAGCTCGGCGATCTGCGCCAGCTCGGCCTCGAAGGCGGGCAGCGCTCGCGAGTCGCGCTCGGAGAAGCGCCGCACCTCGTCCTGGGTCGCCGCGAGGTCGTCGTCGAGGTGCAGCCAGGAGCCGTCCTCGAACAGGTTCAGCGCCGGGCCGGCCGGGTCGACGACGATCCCGCGCTCGACCAAGCGCAGGTCGCGCCAGACCGGCTCGCGCAGCATGCTGAGCACGTAGGCGCCGGTCGAGGCCTGAAAGCCGGGGGCGAACTCCTCGGTCACACAGCAGCCGCCGACGATCTCGCGGCGCTCGCAGACCACGGTCCGCATCCCGGCCGCGGCCAGGTAGTGGGCGGCGACGAGGCCGTTGTGGCCGCCGCCGACGATCACCGCGTCGTATTCGGCCGTCGTCGGGCTCACGACTCGAGCTGGCGGATCTTCGCCAGCCGGTATGCGATCACGGCGAAGATCGCCGAGGCGATCAGCATCATCAGGCTGACCGCGGCCCCGCCGTTGAGGTCGCCGCTCTCGAGCACCAGGTCGTTGACCACCTGGCCGAGCATGTAGCCGCTGGTGCCGCCGACGAGCGTCGGGCTGGCGAAGTCGGTGAACAGCGGGATGTAGACCAACAGCAGGGCGACGAAGATCCCGGGCGTGATCAGCGGCAGGAGGACGCGGCGCGCGGTCGTGAACCAGCCGGCACCCAGGTCCCGAGCCGCTTCGAACAGGTTGCGGTCGACCGCCTTCATCGCGCCATAGATCGGGATCACCGTGTAGGTCAGGTAGCTGGTCGAGAGCACGACCACGACCGCGAACTTGCTGAACAGCAGCGCGTCGATCGGCTGGTCGATCAGCCCGATCCGCTGCAGCCCCTCGTTGATCAGGCCCTCACGGCCGAGCAGCATTCGCCACGCGTAGATCCGGACCATCGGGTTGAGCTCGTCGGCGAGCACCAGGAAGAGCAGCAGCGGCAACTCCCAGCGCCCCGCCTTGAAGGCGAGCACGTAGGCGATCGGGATCGCGATCGCCAGCTGGACCAGCATCGCCATGGTCGCGATCTGCACCGTCGTCCAGGCGACCTCGCGGTACAGCGGGTCGCTGAGCGCGTCGGTGTAGTTCGTCAGCGTCGGCCCGGAGAGCCCGCTGAGGATCCCGTACTGGAGGCTGATCACCGCCATCACCACCATCGGGGCCACGAACAGCAGCGCCAGCACCGCCGCGGGCCCGGTCATGAAGGCGAGCGGGCGCAGGAACCGCCCGCCGCGGCGCGGGCGTCGCTGGCCGGGGGTGGGGAGGGTCGCGGCCTCGATCAGCGCACCGTCCCGGTCATCAGGTCGGTGAGCGCCGAGTCGCCGCCGCGGTCGCGGGTCAGGCGCTTCATCAGCCGCCAGCCGGCGAACACGGCGATCACCTGGGCGAGGGCGATCACGGTCGAGACCGCGTTCACCATCGGCAGGTTCTCGGACTGGCGCAGGATCGAGAACACCCAGACGGGGAAGGTCTGCTCGAAGCCGCCGGTGAAGAACGAGACCTCGAAGTTGTTGAACGACCAGGCGAAGGCGAAGATCGCCGCCGCGGCGAGCGACGGGGCGATCTGCGGGATCACCACGTAGCGGATCATCTGCCACTGCGAGGCGCCGAGGTCGACCGCCGCCTCCTCGATCGAGCGCGGGAAGCGCACCAGCCCGGCGGAGATGATCGCGACGACCAGCGGGAAGGTGACCACGAGCTGCATCAGCCCGACCGTGGTCAGGGAGAGCGGGATCCCGGTCTGGCTGAAGAAGATCAGGCCGGCGACGCCGACGATCAGCCAGGGGACGACGAGCACCGAGCCGTGGATCCCGGCGAGGGCGCCGCGGCCCGGGAACCGCAGCCTGGTCAGGCCCCAGGCGGCGAGCGTGCCCAGTACCAGCGACCCGATCGTGACCAGCGAGGCGACCAGCAGCGAGTTGAGGATCGCGTCCTTGGCCTCGGCCGAGTCCCAGGCCGCCTCGTACCACTTGGTGGTGAAGCCCTCCCAGGGAAGCGAGATGATCGACGAGTCGTTGAACGAGAACAGGGCCAGCATCAGCACCGGCCCGAACAGGATCAGCAGCGCGAGCGCCATGACCAGGAAGCTGGCGATGCCCGGGAGCCGGCGGCGGACGCGGATCCGCAGGCCGGGGCGGTTGCGCGGCGGGGCGCCACGATCGGCGCTCAGCGCGACCGGTCCGCGGACGGTCTGCGCCTCGCTCATCCGGCGGCCACCTCCTGCCAGGCGCGGTCATAGAGCTCCTCGGTCTCCGGCTGCGTCTCCGGGATCGCCGTGTCGAGGGACTTCGGGTCAGCGGTCACGCGGTACTCAGGCGAGATCAGCGGGAGCGCCTTCGGGTTCATGACCACGAACCCACTCTCGCCACCGATCGCCTGCGCCTCGGGCGAGACGTAGTAGTTGATCAGCTTGTAGGCGGCGTCGAGGTTCTGGGCACTGGAGGTGATCCCGAGACCGCAGACCCAGGACAGGACACCCTCCTTGGGCGCGATCCACTCGGCCGGGACCCCGTCGCGGATCATCATCTCGGTTGTCCCGCGGCCCCCGTCGGCGATCACCACCTCGCCGGACTTGAAGTCGTTGACCATCGAGGCGTCGGACTCGGCGAAGTCGCGGAACTGGTCGCGGTGGTCGATCAGGTACTCCTTGACCTGGTCGATCTCGTCGGGGGTCAGGTTCATCGGATCATCGATGCCAAGCGCCATCGCGCTGACGCCGATCGCGGTCAGCGGCGTCGACTCGATCGCGGCGCGTCCGGCGTACTGCGGATCGAACAGGTCGGTGTAGGAATCGACCTGGCTCGGGTCGACCTCGTCGGTGTTGACGATCAACCCGTGCGGTCCTGCCGAGGCGGGGGCGAACAGGACCTTGCCCGCCTCGTTGCGGATCTCGTCGGAGTCCGAGAGCTTGAGCTGGTCGAAGTCCGTGACCCCGGACGGGTCGAGCGGGCGGATCAGGCCGCGGATCAGCAGCGGCTCCATCTCGTCGGCGCAGACCTCGACCACGTCGGCCTCGAAGCCGCCGGCGAGCTTCGCCGCGGCGGCCTTGTTCGAGTTGAAGCTCGCGGTCTGCAGGTCGAGGTCGGGGTTCTGCTCGCGGAATGGGTCGAGGATCTCGTCGGTGACCGTGTCGCCATAGGCGAAGAACCGCAGCGTTCCGCTGACCGGGGCGTCGGGGTTCTTGGGGGGCGGGGCGACCGAGGTGTCGCCGGAGTCCATGCCACAGCCGGCGGCCAGCGCGGCCGTGGCCACGGCGACGGCGGCGAGGCCCCGGCCGCTGATCACCCCGGAGTCCCCTCGTCCTCCAGCACCAGGCTGTGGCGGGCCTGCCAGCTCAGCACGACCTCGGTACCGGGCTCGGGCGAGGGCCGCTCGTCGTCGTTGAGCTCGTGCACGATCAGCCGCTCCCCGGTGACGATCTCGACCACGGTCTGCGAGAGCGAGCCCAGGTAGACCTGCTCGACGACCTTGCCCGGGACGCGCGAGCCCTCGTCGCCTGCGACGCCGCCGATTCGGATCTTCTCGGGCCGCACCGTGATCCGGCAATCGCCGTCGCCACCCTGGTCGGGGGCGACGATCCGCATCCCCTCGCCGAGCTCGATCACCGCGAGGCCGTCGGCGCGGCGAGCGCCGGAGAGGTCGAGGGTGTTCGAGGTGCCGATGAAGTCGGCGACGAACGAGGTCGAGGGCCGCTCGTACAGCGCCCGCGGCTCGTCGACCTGCTGGACGACGCCTCCGTCCATGACCGCGATCCGGTCGGACATCGTCAGCGCCTCCTCCTGGTCATGGGTGACGTAGACGAAGGTTGTCCCGGTGCTCTGCTGGATCCGCTTCAGCTCCAGCTGCATCTCGCGGCGCAGCTTCAGGTCAAGCGCGCCGAGTGGCTCGTCCAACAACAGGGCGGCGGGGCGGTTGACCAGCGCGCGGGCGAGGGCCACGCGCTGGCGCTGGCCGCCCGAGAGCGCTGCGGGGCGCCGGTCCGAGTAGCCCTCGAGGCGGACGACCTTGAGCATCTCGGCGATCCGGGCGTTGATCTCGGAGCGCTCGACCCGCTTCAGCTTGAGGCCGAAGGCGACGTTCTCGGCGACCGTCATGTGCGGGAACAGCGCGTAGTCCTGGAAGACCATGTTCACGTTTCGCTTCTTCGGCGAGACCCAAGTCACGTCCTCGCCGTCGAGCAGCACCCGGCCGGAGTCGGCCTCCTCGAAACCGGCGATCACCCGCAGCGTGGTGGTTTTGCCACAGCCGCTGGGACCGAGCATCGAGAAGAACTCGCCGGCCGGGATCTCAAGGGTCACGTCGTTGACGGCGCGGACGTCGCCGTAGTCCTTGACCAGGCGGTCGACGACGATCATCGGGCGGTCGCTCATCGATCACCCCCGACCACCAGGGCGAACAGGTCATTGACGTTGGTTCCGGTTGGGCCGGTGACGAGCGCGTCCTCGAGCGCCGTCAGCGCCGCCTGCGAGCGGTGCTCGAGCAGCGCCGCGCGCAGGTCCAGGCCCGCCGCCGCGGCGCGTTCGACGGTCTGGCCGTCGACGATCGCACCGGCGTGCTCGGTGCCGCCGTCGGACCCGTCGGTGTCGAGGAAGACCGCCGCCACCGGCTTGCCCTCGAGCTCAAGGGCGGCGGCGATCGCCGCCTCCTGGTTCGGCCCGCCCTCGCCGAAGGCGGCGCCGGGGGCCAGGGTCACCGTGCTCTCGCCGCCGCATCCGAGCATCGCGGTGCCGGGCGGAAACGGAGCCCCGGTGGTGGCGCTGTGGCCCGCCAGGTCTGCCAGCAGCCTGCCGACCTGGCGCGCCTCGCCTTCGAGGCTGGTCGAAACGACGACCGGGGACAGGCCCAGCGAGATCGCCCGCTCGGCCATCGCCTCGCAGGCGGTCGCGCCGGTGACCAGCAGGACGGTCTGGATCCGCGCGGCGTCGAGCGCCGGGGACTCCGCCTCGGGCCGCTGCAGATACTCGCGCACGGACTCCGGGGCGCGCTTCCAGAGCCCGTGGCCGTCAAGCACCGCGATCGCGTCGGCGGCTCGGGTCGAGTCGGGGACGCTCGGGTCGGTGATCGCGTCGATGTGGTCGCCGGCGACGTCGGAGACGGTCAGGTTGATCAGGGTCGCGGGCAGCGCCGCGCGCGCCAGCCTTCCGCCCTTGAACGCCGAGACGTGCTTGCGAACCGTGTTCACCTCGACGATCCCGATCCCGGACGAGAGCAGCAGCTCGTGCAGGGCGCGCTTGTCGGCCACCGAGACGCCGTCAGGTGCCAGGCTGGCGAGCGCCGAGCTGCCGCCGGTAAAGCAGGCGATCACGACGTCGCGCTCGCCCGCCTGCGAGGCGACCTCGAGCAGCCGCCGCGCCGCGGCTTCGCTCGCCGCGCTGGGTAGCGGGTGGTCGGCGCTCAGCACCTCGATCGTCGCCAGCTTGGCAGCGACGCCGTTTCGAACCGCGATCGCGCCGCCGTCGATCCGGTCGCCAAGGATCTCCTCCAGTGCCTCGGCGATTCCCAGCGAGGCCTTGCCGGCACCGACGACCAACACGCTTCCGGACGGGTCGAGCCGGTGGCGGACCCCCTCGACGAGCAGCTCGTCACCTGCAAGTTCGACGGCGCGCCTGGTGGCCTGCCGCACGTCGCAAGCCGCCAGCCCGGCCTCCGCGATCTCGAGCGCCGCGATCCGCGGCGCCGTCCCGGGCGGGATCACGGGAACTGTCGGGTCCGCGGCCACGTTCGCTCAGGCGGCGACGGCCGGCGCGGCGAGCTCGGACCCGGGATAGACGGCGGTCTCACCGAGCTCCTCGGAGATCCGGATCAGGCGGTTGTACTTGGCGGTCCGCTCGCCGCGGACCGGCGCCCCGGTCTTGATCTGTCCGGCGCCCAAGGCGACGGCGAGGTCGGCGATTATCGGGTCCTCGGTCTCGCCGGAGCGCTCCGAGACCACCACCTTGTAGGCGTTGCGGTGCGCCAGGTCGGCGGCGTCGATCGCCTCCGAGAGCGTGCCGATCTGGTTCACCTTCCACAGCAGCGCGTTCGCGGCGCCGGCCGCGATCCCCGTGCGCAGCCGCTGCGGGTTGGTGACGAAGAGGTCGTCGCCGACGATCTGGATGCCGCTCTCCGAGGTCAGCCTGGCGAAGCCGTCGAAGTCCTCCTCGTCGAGCGGGTCCTCGATCGTGATCACATCGAAGTCGCGGATCAGCTCCAGGTACAGCTCGACCATTGCCTCGGTGTCGCGGGTGGAGCCGGCGAGCTCATAGGTGCGCGAATCGCGGTCGTAATAGTGGGTCGCGGCGCAGTCGAGGCCGTAGCGGAAGCGGCCGTCGTGGCCGGCATTGGCGACCGCCTCGTGCAGGAGGCCGAGCGCCTCCTGGGGGCTGGAGATCGCCGGCGCGTAGCCGCCCTCGTCGCCGGTGTTGAGCGCGCTCTTGCCGTAGCGCTCGAGCAGGATCTCGGCCAGCGCCAGGTTGACCTCGGTCGAGATCTGTAGCGCCTCGAGGATCGAGTCGGCCCCGACCGGGATCACGATGAACTCCTGGAAGTCGAGGTCGTTGGAGGCGTGCTTGCCGCCGTTGATCAGGTTGACGAGCGGCACGGGGAGGACGTGCGCGTTGGCGTTCAGCGCCCGGTAGAGCGGGGTGCCGGCCGCTTGGGCGCGCGCCCGCGCGGCTGCGAGCGAGACGCCGAGGATGGCGTTGGCGCCGAGCCGCGACTTGTCCGGGGTCCCGTCGAGCTCGATCAACGAGACGTCGAGCGCCCGCTGGTCTGGCAGCGGCGTGCCGATCAGCGCCCCGGCGAGCTCGCCGGTCACGTTCGCGACCGCGTCACGGACGCCGAAGCCGCCGAAGCGCTCGCCGCCGTCGCGCAGCTCGCACGCCTCGTTCGAGCCGGTCGAGCGGCCGGAGGGGACGTCGGCGGTCCCGACCACCCCGCCCTCGAGCTCGAGGTCGACCTGGACGGTCGGCAGGCCGCGGCAGTCGAGCACCTCGCGGGCCCGCACGGCGCTGATCAGGGACGGTTCGCTGACGCTCACAGGGTTACCTCCTCGACATCGGAGCCCTCGCCGGATGCGAGGGCCGTACTCAGGTTCTGGACCGCCTCGGTGAGGTGGCGGCGGAAGAGTCGGTCGGCGTGGTCGGGGTCCCCGGCCTCGATCGCGGCGAGCAGCTCGGTGTGCTCGGCGGCGACTTGCGAGGGGCGCTCGTAATGGGGGCGCAGCTGGACCATGCACAGCTGGACCTCCGCCTGGACACTGGCATACGCGCGGGCGATCCGATCGCTGTCGGCGGCGTCGATCACCGCCCGGTGAAACCTCATATCCGGCTCGACCACATCGCGCCACGGCGCTCCGTCCGGAACCGCCGAGAGATCCTCGACCGCCTGGCGGGCGCCGTCGGGGACGCGGCCGGCGGCGATCGCCAGCCGCACGGCCTCGGTCTCGAGCGCCGCCCGCAGCCGGAAGGTGTCGAGGATGTCGGCCGCGGTCAGCACCGTGACCTGGACCCCGCGATGGGGCTCGCGGCGCAGCATGCCCTCGGCGATCAGGATCTGGGTCGCGGCCCGGAACGAGTGGCGGGCGATCCCGAGCCGCTCCGCGAATTCGGCCTCGCGCAGCCGGCTCCCGGGCTCGAGCTCGCCGTCGAGGATCAGCTCGCGCAGGGCGTTGGCGGCCGCGTCCACGGTCGAGACGGTGTTCAGGTGGACGCTGCGGGCCTGCTCGGAACGATCTGAGATTGCTTCCATGTGTCACATTATTCCACAATTAGACAAAAATGGTCTGCGCCATCATGCGTCCGGTGCCGGACCGCATGCGGATTCCGCGCTCAACTAGGGTCTGAGCGGCGAGATTCGCACCAGATGAGGGGCACACGATGAGATTCGAGGGCAGCAAGGTCCTGGTCACCGGGGGCGCCTCCGGGATCGGTCTCGCGATCACCGCCGAGTTCCTGGCCGAAGGCGCCGAGGTGCTGGTCGCCGACCGCGACCGCGACGGGCTCGAGCGGTTACCGGGGCGGCTCGGCTCGCCGGATCGCCTGGCGACCGTCGAGGCAGACCTCGCCGCGGCCGAGGCGCCGCGGCGGCTCGGCGAGCTCGCGGAGGAGCGGCTTGGCGGCGTCGACGTGCTGGTCAACAACGCCGGCCTGATGCGCCAGACGCCGGCGCTCGAGATCACGGTCGCGGAGTGGGACGAGCTGTTCGCCGTCAACCTGCGCGCGGTCTTTTTCCTCACCCAGACGATCGCCGGGCGGATGGCGGAGCGGGGCCGCGGCGCGGTCGTTTCGATCGCGTCCGTGAACGCCTTTCGCAGCGAGGCACCCGAGGTCCACTACAACGCGACCAAGGCGGGGATCGTCTCGGTGATGCGATCGCTGGCGACCGAGATCTCGCACCGCGGCGTCCGCTTCAACTGCGTCGCCCCGGGTGAAACGGTGAGCGCCGAGGAGGCGGCCGCCTACACCGACTCCGACCGCGCCCGGACCCGCGAGTACCTGCGGCGGGTGCCGCTGCGTCGGGTCGGTGTCCCTCGCGATGCCGCCCGCGCCGTCTGCTTCCTCGCCTCCGACGACGCCTCCTACGTCAACGGACAGACGATCGTCGTCGACGGCGGCGAGCTGGCCGGCGACTGGTATGACACGGCGGCGCGCCCGCCGGTTCCCGCGCAGCTGGCCGGGATCGATCCGGAGGCGCGATGACCAGGCCGCTCGACGACGTCGATCGCCGGATCATCGACCAGCTCCAGGAGGAGGGCCGCCGGCCGTACACCGAGATCGCCCGCGCGGTCGGGATCTCCGAGGCCAGCGTCCGCCAGCGGGTCGCCTCGCTGACCGACCGCGGCGTGATCCAGATCGTCGCCGCGACCAGCCCGATCGCTCTCGGGATGATCCAGGCATTCGTCTCGGTGCGGCTCAGCGGCGGCGGGCTCGAGCTCGCAGCGGAGCGGATCGCGGCGATCCCCGAGGTCGACTACGTCGCCGTCTGCACCGGGCGCACCGACCTGCTGGTCGGCGCCGTCTGCCGCGACAACCAGCACCTACTGGAGGTGACCGGCGCGATCCGCGAGGTAGACGGCGTCGCCGAAACCGACACCGCCGTAATCCTCTCCGAGCTCAAGGACTCCTACCGCTTCGCCGAGGCCGTGCGCCCGGGCTGACGGCGGCGACGGCGGTCGGCGAGCACCCGGATCGCGCAGTTGCGCCCGTTCGCCCCGGTGACCCCGCCGCCCGGGTGGGTCCCGGCCCCGCACAGATAGAGGCCCGGGATCGTCGTCCGGTATCCGCCGAGCCCGGGCGCCGGCCGCAATGGCCCGAGCTGGTCGGGCGACATGTCTCCGTGCAGATGGTGGCCGCCGGTCAGCGCCAGGGTGCGCTCGAGGTCGAGCGGCGTCAGCACCTGGCGGTCGATGATCGCTCCGGGCAGGTTGGGGATCATCGCCGCCAGCTCCTCGAGCAGGCGGTCGGCGACCCGGTCGCGCTCCTCGTCCCAGGTCGTTCCGGTGAGCCGGTAGGGCTGGGAGCGGAAGCCCAGCGTTGCCACGTGGCGGCCCGGCGGGGCGAGCGACGGGTCGAGGGCGCTGGGGACGCAGAGCTCGACGTGCGGGGCCGGTGCCGGGATCCCGCGGCGCGCACCCTCCTGGTCGGTATCCATGCCGGCGAGCGGCAGGGTTAGCTGGGTCAGCCCGCGGTGGTGGGGCTGAAGCCCCGGCGGGGTGCCATCGATCCGCGGCAGCTCGCCGAGCGCGAGGTTGATCTTCAGGCTGGCGCCGTCGCAGCGATACGCCTCGATCGACTCGGCGGTGGCGGGATCGAGGCAGGCGCGGTCCACCAGCCCCAGCAGGGTTCGCTTCGGGTCGGCGTTCGAGAGCACGGTGGAGGCGGCGATCTCGCCGCCCCCTGCCAACAGCAGCCCGGCCGTGCGTCCCTCCTCGACCACGATCCGCTCGACCGGCGCGCCGAGGGCGATCTCGGCGCCCGCCTCGGCGGCGGCCTCGGCGAGCAGTCGGGTGACGGTCCCCATGCCGCCGCGGACGAAGCCCCATGCCGATCCGCCAAACGACGCGGCAGCGTGCTCGTGCAGCAGCGAGTACGCGGTGCCGGGTGTCGACGGGCCGGCGAGCGTGTTCGAGATCGAGTCCCAGCCGAGCGCCGCGCAGGCGTGCTCGGAGCGAAAGCGCTGCTCGAGGTGGTCGCGGGCGGAGGTCGCAAACAGCTTCGCCGCGGCGAGCCCGTGTCGGCGTCCCGCCCAAAGGCTGTGCGCGACGGCGCGCAGCGATCCCCGGCCGAGCCACCCCGGGGCCCCCGGGGCGGGGCGGTCGAACCAGGGCCCGAGCAGCTCCGCGGTTTCGACCAGCTCGGCGCGAAAGCGCGGGTAGGCGGCAGCGTCGCGGCGATCGAAGCGCGCCAGCTCGCGGGCGGTCTCGGCATCGTCGTCGTGGAGGGTCAGCCGGGCCCCGTCGCGAAACACGTTCAGGGTCGGCGCCGCCTCGAGCACCTCGAGACCTCGCTGGCGAAGGCGCAGGTCGCCCCAGACCGCCGGGCGTAACAGGCTGAGCACGTAGGCCCCCGGCGAGGCCCAGTAGCCGGGCGCGAACTCCTCGGTCGTGCATGCGCCGCCGACGATCTCGCGGCGCTCGACGACGATCGTCCGCAGCCCCGCCCGAGCCAGGTAGGCGCCGGCGATGAGCCCGTTGTGGCCGGCGCCGACGATCGCGACGTCGAAGCGGCGGCCGCGGTCAGGCATCGCGCCCCGCGAACGGTGCCTCGCGTTCGAGCTCGGCGAGCGCGTTCTCGGTCACCCTCGAGACCGGGTTGTCGTCGTTCGCCGAGGCAGCCGGTCCAGGCGATCGAGCCGACCGAGAACACGGCGCCGCCCTCGGGACGGCGGTGGAGGGTCATGTCGGCGCGCAGCTCGCCGCCGCCGCCCGGATCGTCGACGACGTCGTCGGGCCAGGGCGCGTAGCCGTGCCCGACTCGGGCGGTGGCCAGCACCACGGCGTCCGCGGGCGAGCCGAGCCGCCGGTCGTGACCGTCGACCTCATAGCCGGCGGCGCCGCCGAGGACCTCGCCGTCGGCCGCGATCGGCGAGTCCGGCTCGAGCCCGGCGAAGAGCACGGCCGCGGCCGGATCGGGCGGGGCCTCGCGTTCGTAGGCCGTGGCGGGCCCATCGCCGAAGGCCCGCAGCCCGACCCCGAGCGTGCGGTGCTCGGGCCGACCGCGCCGTCGCCAATCGCCCCCGTACTCGCCGGTGGCGAGATGGTGCTCGCCGGGCAGGGCCTGCCACATCAGCGCCTGGGTCTCGCAGCGGCGCAGCTCGATCACGTGCGGCCGCGAGGGGTCGACCGCGACGGTGCCGTTGAGCCCGTTGCCGCCGAGGTAGGCGAGGCTGCCGCCGGCCTCCAGGTGGCCGTCGATCGCGTCGAGCAGCGCTGCGCTCGCGTATTCCGGGTGGGCCCCGGTGATCAGGGTCCGGTGCCCGGCGAGCGCCGCGGCGCCTTCGCGGTCCAGATCGTGGTCGGTGAGCAGGTCGAAGCGGATCCCGCGGCGCTTGAGCCAGGCGAGCAGGATCAGGTCCTGGGCGAGTCCGTGGGGGCCGCCGTGCTGGGCGCAGCGATAGCCGGGCCGAAGCTGGGTCAGAGGGCGCAGCAGCGACGCCTCGTAGACGCCGACCCCGTCGGCGTGGCGGTCGTAAAGGCAGCGCAGGCCGTGCTCCGTCACCCAGCGGTCCTCCGGCCGCTGGGAACCCGCGGCCGCGGGCGCCTCGCGCTCGCACGAGTAGGCGAGGTAGGTGAAGGTGGGGAGCACGACGACGTTGGGCGCGGGCGCGGCGGACGGTGCGCGACGGACGGCGAAGGCGACCACGTCCTCGGCGCCGGCGGCCTCCAACCGGAGCGCGTAGATGCCCCCCGCCAGCGATTCCGGAAGCTCGAGCTCGTAGCTCGGAGGCCAGCCGAGGTCGTCGACGGCGTCGGAGTGGAAGTGCATCGCGCCGTACTGCTCGGGCGCCAGCCGCCAGTCGTGGACGTCGCCGCGCCAGTCATGGCCGGTGACCGCCCGCAGCGGCCCGTTGACGCAGGCGCCGTGCAGGCCTCGCGGGCCGCCGTCGAGGACCTCCCGGCCGCGCCCTTCGCCGAGCCGCCAGGCGGCCAGCGTCGTGCTGTTCTGCGGGCCCGAGCCGACCGCAGGGCGGTCGAGCTTGCCGTCGAGGTGCGACCGGGCAAGCCCGTCGCCGTCGGGCTCGGCGCCGATCATCAGTGGCCCCGCACCGGGGCCCGGACCGCCGGTCTCGGACCCCGCGCTGACCAACTCGACCGCCTCCGTACGGAGTCCGCTGCGGCGGTGATGGGCGATCGCGATCGTCCGCCCGGCGGGGTCGAGCTCGGCCTCGATCCGCGTCCACGCTCCGGGTTCGACCGCCGCTTCGCAGCTCACCCGGTCGCGCCGGCCGGCGGCCTGGACCTCGAAGGACGGCCTCCCCTTTGGGTCGAGCACGAGCGCGAAGCCATCGCCGCCTTCGCCCCAGCTGGCCAGCAGCGCGCGCCGCCGGCCGGCGCGAGCGCCGGGCGCGAGCCAGACCCAGGTCGACACCGAGAGCCCGTCGCGGGGACGCAGCGCCGGGTCATGCGCGACGGTTACGTACGACCCGGTCCGCACCTCGCGCCGTGCGGCCGGCTCGAGCTCGCGGAGCGGCACCGCAGCCGGCTCGCGGCCGGGCAGCGAGATCACCGTGGCCGTCGGCGTCGCCGCTGCCGACGCCATCACGATCAGGGTCTCGCCCGGGCGTGCCGAGGGCCGGTCGGCGTAGGCGACCAGCCGGGTCCAGTCGGTCTCCGCGGCCACGGCTACTCGGCCGGGGGCTTGGCGCTGACCTCTTCAACCGCTTCGGCGACCCGCTCGCACGACCAACGGAACAGGTCGATCGGCTGGTTGAGCGCCGGCTGCAGGCGGTAGACCCACTTGCCCTCCTGGGTGATCCCGAGCACGCCGCGCCGCAGCGCCGCGTGGTGCACGGCGAGCTGGAAGTTCGGCGCCGGCATGATCGTCTCCATGTCGGTGACGAACTCAACCCCGATCAGGCCGCCGGCGGCGCGCACGTCGCCGACCTGCTCGAAGCGGTTGACGAGCGGCCCCAGGACCTCGAGCGCAACCCGCTCCATCTCCTGGACGTTGGCGAGCACGTCGTTGCGCAGGATCGCCTCGATGTTCTCGAGCGCCGCCACGCAGGCCGCCGGGGTCCAGCCGAAGGTCGCGCCGACGTGGTTGGTCGCGTGCGCCATCACCCGTTCGCTGCCCAGGGTCCCCCCGATCGGCATCACGCCGCCGGCGAATCCCTTGGCGAGCAGGATCAACTCGGGCTCGAGGTCCCAGCGCTCGACCGCGAACATCGTCCCGCAGCGCCCGATCCCCGTCTGCACCTCGTCGGCGATCAGCACCCAGCCGTAGCGTTCGCAGAGGGCGGTGAGGCGCTTCCAGAACGCGGCCGACGGGATCACGATGCCGCCCTCGCCGAGGATCGGCTCGATCAAGACGCCGGCGATCTGCTCGGGGTCGACCTGGTGGCGCAGCAGCACCTCCTCCAGGTAGTCGACGTAGATCGTGTCGTCGTAGGGGCCGGGGCCCTTGTGGAAGGGAGCGCGGAACTGGTTCGGGTAGGGGGCGAAGACGAGCCCGGACACGTACTGCGCCGAATTCGAGGTCACCTCCGAAAGGTCGGTGGATCCGGCCGCGGTCAGATAGGTGGACTCGCCGTGGTACTGGCCGAGGAAGCCGAGGATCATCGGCCGCCCGGTCGCCTCGCGGGCGAGCTTGACCGCGCCCTCGACCACCTCGGTGCCGGTGATCCCGCTAGCGGCGCGGGTGATGCTGGACGGGGCGAGCTGGATCAGTCGCTCGGCGAGCTCGATCGGCGGCGGGCTGCGGACGTAGTCGGTGATCTCGAAGCCGTATTGGTGCATCGCGGCGACCGCCTTCTCGAGCGCCGGCTGCGGCATCGCGCCGAGCGGGTTCGAGCCCCAGCCCGAAACGTGGTCGACGAAGGTGTTGCCGTCGACGTCGGCGATCAGCCAGTCGGTCTTGTGATCGATGTAGAGCGGCACGGTCGAGTGCTCGCGGTAGGGGCCGTACATGATCGCGTCGTTGCGGTCCATCAGGGCGGCGCTGCGGGGGCCCGGGAGGGGGGTGTTGACGACCGGGGTCTCGGTGGCGGTCTCGGTGCTGCTCATCCGTCGCTCCTGGGTGATTCGTTGAAAAGAACCTCAATTGGCACGATATTCGCATCCCACGGTACACGGCCTCCGAGGACTTCGTCGGCAATGCCTGATTGTGGACTCATGTGACAAAATGCCGACCGTGAACCGGATGATGGCGATCTGCCTGGCCGCTGCGGCGCTTGCGGCCGGGTGCGGTTCGGGCGGGGAATCCGGAATCGCTTCGGCCCCAAAGGACCCCGAAGCCGAGGTCGACGGGACGCTGCGGGTGTTCGCCTATGAGGACAGCGTGCGCCCGGAGATGATCGACCCGGTCACCGAGGCGAACCCGAACCTGCAGATCGAGACCGCGACCTTCGACTCCGACGAGGAGGCGGCGGCGAAGCTCGCCGGCGGCTTCGAGGCCGACGTGGTCGAGGTCTGCGCCGACGAGATGCAGCCGCTGCTGGACCAGAAGCTGATCCGGCCGCTGGACCCGAAGGGGATCACCTCCTGGGACGACCTCGCGTTCACCGACGCGAACGGCATCGAGCTCGACGGCAAGCAGTACGGGGTGCCGCTCTCGGCCGGGCTCGAGGGCCTCGTCTACAACACCGAGGACGTCCCGGGGGGGATCGACGAGCTCACCGATCTGTGGGCGCCGGAGTACACCGGCCGTTCGACGATCCAGGGCTCATACGCGCTGCCGGCGATCGCCGAGGCGGCGCTGGCGATCGGGATCAAGGACCCGATGAACATGAGCGCCGATGATCTCGAGCGCTCGAAGCAATTCCTGATCGACAACGCCGACCAGTTCCGGACCCTGTGGGGGTCTGACTCCGACCTGGTCAACCTGTTCAAGTCCGGCGAGGTGGTCGTCGCCGCTGCGGGGCCGCAGCTGGCGCAGCGGATCATCGACGCCGGCGTGCCGGCGAAGTGGGCCTACGCCAAGGACGGCACGCTCTCATGGGTCTGCGGGTTCGCGATCACCTCGAAGGCGCAGAACATCCCGGCGGCCTACGCGCTGATGAACTGGCAGTCGTCGCCGGAGGCGCAGGCGATCCGGGCCGATGACGGCTACGTGGTCACCAACCGCAAGGCGATCGCGTTGGCGCCGCCCGACTACGAGCAGACCTCGGGGGTCGAGTACGTCGACGAGGCGATCCCCGAGACCCACCCGCCCGACTACCCGTCTTGGGTCCGGGCCTTCCAAGACTTCAAGTCCCAATAGGGGTTATTCCTTGCGGACGCACAAGACGGACGCGCAGAACGAGCGCTTCGTACAATTGTGTAACAATTCCGTCGCTTGGCGACGGCTAGTGGAAGGGAATTCCAGATGAAGGCATCGGCTTCGGGGTTGACACGCAGGGAGGCGCTGAAGCAGGGAGTCGCTCGGGGTTGCGAGCCTCACCGTGGCCGAGCGACTACTCGCTTACGGCGGCGCCAACGAGGCGCTCGCGTCGATGAAGCCGACGCTCGCCAAGCAGGGCTACGGGGGGCCCGTGTTCAAGGCGGGCGAGCCCCTGGCGCTGCCGAAGGGCTTCAAGTTCGTGCGCTTCGACCGTGCGGGCTCGCTGATGTCCGACGGCCTGCTGATGCCGACCTGCCACGACGGCACCGGCTATTTCTCCGGCGGCAAGCACCGGGTCTGGATCGTGCGTAACCAGGAGGGCTTCCAGCGCGGCAGCGCCCAGGGACCGGTGAACGCCTACGACCCGATCGCTCAGGGCGGGGTCACCGTCTCGCACTTCAACACGAAGACCGGCAAGGTCCTGGGCAACGCCCTCGTCCTCAACGGCACCGACAACAACTGCAACGGCGGGATGACGCCCTGGGGCACCTGGCTAACGGGCGAGGAGAACACGGTTGGCAGGGAGCAGGGCTACGGCGCCGAGCACGGCTACGTGTTCGAGGTTCCGGCGCGCGCCATGTCGACCGTCGAGCCCGTGCCGATCAAGGCGATGGGCCGCTTCGTCCACGAGGCGTGCCCGGTCGACCCGAGGACGGGGATCGTCTACATGACCGAGGACAACGGCGACCCCGCCGACGGCTTTTACCGCTATCTCCCCCACCACAAGCGCCAGCTCCACCGCGGCGGCAAGCTGCAGATGCTCGCCATCCACGGGCGGCCGAAGTACAACACCGTCACCAACCAGACCGTCGGCGAGAAGCTGGAGTGCCGCTGGGTCGACATCAAGGACCCCGACCCGAACGGGGCCGACCGCTTCCCGCAGGCCGTCTACATGCAGGGGCGCCACAAGGGTGGCGCCAGGTTCATGGGCCTCGAGGGCGGCTCGTTCTCGAAGGGCAGCTGCTACTTCACGGCCTCCGACGGCGGAGACCAGGGGCAGGGCCAGATCTGGAAGTACACGCCCGACAACAAGAACTTCAAGCGCGGCACGCTTCAGCTCGTCTACGAGTCGAAGAAGCACCGGGTGCTCGCCGGACCGGACGCGATCACGCAGAGCCCGCGCGGCGGCATCCTGGTCTGCGAGGACGGTGCCAGCGAGGACGTCAAGGGGCAGCCGTCGCGGATCAAGTACATCTCACCGAACGGCAAGCTGAACAACTTCGGCGTCGTCACCGAGCCGATGCAGCTGCACGACAACATCGCCGCCGACCTGTTCCCCTACAACCCGGACCGCTGGGACAACCCGCCGGAGCCAGGCGAGGGCGTCGGCCACAGCGAGGCCGGGGGCATCGGTTTCAGCCCGGACGGCAAGTGGCTGTTCCTCCACATCCAGTACCCGGGCGAAACGTTCGCGATCACCGGGCCCTGGCACAAGGGCTGGCTGTAGACCGTCCGGGGCAGATAGCGTCCGCGCGATGACGATCGAGCGGAGCCGCGTCGCGGACCTGATGGCGCGCGAGCGCGAGCGCTTCGCGGCCGAGCACCCGGGGTCGCGCGAGCTGCACGAGCGCGGCAAGGCGTCGCTGCTATCGGGGGTGCCGATGAACTGGATGACCCGGTGGCCCGGGGACTTCCCGGTGTTCATGGACCGGGCCGCGGGCGCCGAGCTCACCGACGTCGACGGCAACGTCTACGCCGATCTTTGCCTCGGCGACACCGGCGCGATGACCGGCCACGCGCCGGCGCCGACGGTGGCCGCGGTCAACGAGCGGCTCGAGCGAGGGATCACGGCGATGCTGCCGACCGAGGACGCGCTCGCCGTCGGCGAGGAGATGCAACGCCGCTTCGGCCTGCGCGATTGGCAGTTCACCCTCTCGGCCACGGACGCGAACCGGTTCGTGATCCGGATCTGCCGCCAGATCACCGGCCGCTCGAAGATCCTCGTCCACAACCACTGCTACCACGGCTCGGTCGACGAGACCGTCGCCACGCTGGCCGACGGCCTGGTGGCCCCCCGCGAGGGCAGCGTCGGCCCGCCGGTGGACGTCGCCGAGACGACCCGGGTGGTCGAGATCAACGACCTCGAGGGGCTCGAGCGCGAGCTCGCCGACGGCGACGTCGCCTGCGTTCTGATCGAGCCGGCGCTGACCAATATCGGCATCGTGCTCGCCGATCACGGCTACCACGAGCGGGTGCGCGAGCTGACTCGCGAGGCCGGGACGATGCTGATCATCGACGAGACGCACACGCTGTGCTGCGGGCCCGGCGGGTACACCCGCGCCCACGGCCTCGAGCCGGACTTCCTGACGATCGGCAAGCCGATCGGCGGCGGGATCCCGACCGGCGCCTACGGCTTCACCGGGGAGGTCGCCCAGCTGATCATCGACCACACCTTCTGGCACGAAGCCGACGTCGGCGGGGTCGGCGGCACGCTGGCCGGCAACGCGCTCTCGCTGGCGGCGGTCCGCGCGACGCTCGCGGAGGTGCTGACCGAGGAGGCGTTCGAGCGCATGATCGGGCTCGCCGAGCGCTTCGAGTCCGGGGTCGCGGCGACGATCGCCGAGGCCGGGCTGCCATGGTCGATCACCAGGCTCGGCTGCCGCGCCGAGTACATGTTCTCGCCGACCCGGCCGCGCAACGGCGCCGAGGCGGCGGCGGCGATGGACGAGGAGCTGGACGCGCTCCTGCACCTGTACATGCTCAACCGGGGGATCCTGCTGACCCCGTTTCACATGATGGCCCTGATGTCTCCCGCCACCACCGCCGAGCACGTCGACCTCCACCAGGCCGCCTTCGACGCCGCCGCCGCCGAGCTCACCGGTGGCTGACGCAGGGTGTCGCAGCGCAACGTCGAGAGGATCAAGGCCGGGTTCGCTGCCCACAACCGCGGCGACGTCGATGCCATGGTCGAGCTCTACGACCCGGAGGCCGTGTTCGAGACGCTGCTGTTGGGAACCCACCACGGCAACGAGGCGATCCGGCTGATCTACGCGGAGAACCAGAAGAACCTGTCCGGCTACGACGTCGTGCCGGTGGAGCTGATCGACGCCGGCGACAAGGTGGTGGCGGTCGCCCAGGCGGTTGGGTCCGGCCCCGCCAGCCAGATCGCGATCGACGAGCCGTTCGCCTTCGTGTTCACGTTCAAGGGCGACCGGGTGGTGCGGGAGCAGGCCTTCCGCAACCGCGAGGAAGCCGTTGCGGCCGCCGGACTGACCGAGGGCCACAACAGCGAGCCGGGTTGAGCGACTGCGGCCCTAGGACCGGCAATCGACCGCTACCGGCGATCCGTGCGGGGGTCCGATTCCGGCGCCACTGCCGTCCAGCTCCGCTTTGACGGAGAGCCGGTATTGCCGCTGGGTGCCCGCCTCGCAGGGGGCATTGACCTCGATCAGGGTCGAGAACCCGGTCATCGCGAGGCCGCCCCAATTGCCCGGTGTGGTGCGGATCGAGCGCCATCGGCCGCCGTCCTTGACCTGGACACGAAGCTGGACGATCAGGGCCGCCGACGCGTACGCGGTTCCCACGCAGCTGATCGACACCTTGCCGGCGACCGTGGGGACCGGCGAGCCGCCGTCCGTGCTCGGTCCTGGAAAACCGGGCCCGGTGATCGTGGGGGCTCCCGAAAGGCAGACGAGCGCCTGATCGTGGCCCCCGCCGTGATGCGGCGGCTTCGGCTTGTGGGGCTTGTGGGTGATCGGCGGCGAGTCGGTGACGCCGAGGGGCTGGCTCTCCGGGTCGGCGGGATCGGTTCCGTGCTGGATCTCGAACGGATCCGACCAGCCGTCGCCGTCGCCGTCGGGCGCGCCCTCATGCCAGGGACCGTCGGTGTGGTCGTGCTTGTCGTTGGGGTCGGTGCCATGGTCGACCTCCCAGCCGTCGGGATAGCCGTCGCCGTCGGTGTCGGGGTCATGGGGTCGCGGATCGGCGTCGTCGGCGAGGTCGTCGTCGTCCTTGTCGGGCCCGCTGCGGGTCAGGCTCCAGGTCGCGGCCATCGTCGTCTCGGCGCTCGAGCCGAGGCTGCCGGTCGAGGCGGCCGGCGCAGTGCTGCTGGCAGGGACGGTCGCGCTCCCGGAGGTGCGAAGCAGGTGGCTGCGCGGGGCGGGAGTGTTGTCCGAGTAGAGGGCCACTCCCGTCGCGCCCTGGGTCGGGTCGGGGGTCGGGATCGCCTTGTCGCAGATCCCTTCGCCGTGGATCGTGCCGCCGGCGTGCCAGTAGTAGGTCGCGTCCAGGGGTGCGAACGAGAGGGTCAGGGTCTGGTCATCCACCGTGACGCCGGCCGGGACCTGGCCAGACGCGTTCCAGTTCCACCCGAGCGAGGTCGGCCCGCAGTAGTTCGTGGTGAACACCGTCTCCTGGCCGCTCCCGGTCATCGTGGCCGTCGAGCCGCCGTGGACGCTGTAGGCGCGCGAATCGGTTCCGGTCTGCGAGCTCGCCCCGCCCGCCCCCTCGGTGTAGCGGAACGAGGCGACCCCGTTCCAGTCGCCATAACCGCCCCTGCGCGGGTGCCGCGGCGCGTGGGCAGCCGCTCCTGCGGCGCAGCTGAGCGCGAGCGTCAGGGCGAGAGCGAACATCCTTGTGCGCACGGCGTGATCCTATCCCTCGAGCATGCGCCCGGCGCCCCTCAGCCGAGCAGCGATCCGAGTGACTCGCCCGCGGTGGTCGCCCAGTCGACCAGCGGCGAGGGGATGATCCCGAAGAAGATCGTCGCCGCCGTGGTCAATGCGATCAGGCCGAGGATCACCGGGCACCGGCCCCCGGTCGGCTGGGCGTCGGCCTCCTGCGAGCCGCCGGCCAGGGCCGGCACCGGGCTCGCCACCGGCTCGCCGGCAGGGCGCATCCAGACCGCGGCGATCACCCGCAGGTAGTAGGCGAGCGAGATCATCGTCCCGATCGCGATCATCACGCCGAGCCAGGTGTAGTCGGCCTCGACCGCCGACTCGATCAGGTAGAGCTTGCCGATGAAGCCGGCGGTCCCCGGCAGGCCGGCCAGCGCCAGCATCGAGACCGTCAGGCCGATCGCGAGCCCCGGGCGCTCGCGGCCCAGCCCCTCGACCGAGGCGATGTCGTCGCCGTAGGGGGTATCGCGCTCGCGGATCGTGATGATCGCGAACGCGCCGAGGTTCATCAGCGCGTAGGCCGCGAGGTAGAAGACCAGGGCGCTGACCCCTGCCGAGCTCGCCGCGACCACGGCGACCATCATGTAGCCGGCCTGGGCGACGCTCGAGTAACCGAGCAGGCGCTTGAGCGAGTTCTGCCCCAGGGCACCGGCGTTGCCGACCACGATCGAGATCGCCGCCAGCGCCGCCAGCGCCGGCTGCCAGTCGTCGACCGCAGGCCCCAGCGCGACGTCGAAGAAGCGGACGAGGACGCAGAACACAGCCGCCTTGGTCGCCACCGACATGAACGCGGTCACCGGCGTCGGCGCGCCCTCGTAGACGTCGGGCGTCCACTGGTGGAAGGGGGCGATCGAGAGCTTGAACGCCAGCCCCGTCGCCGCGAGCGCGACCCCGATCAACAGCAGCGGGTCGTCGAGCATCGACGTCCCGACAGCCGTCCGGATCCCGGAGAAGTCGGTCGAGCTCGAGGAGCCGTAGACGAACGCCAGCCCGTACAGCAGGGTCGCCGAGCCGAGCGAGCCGATCACCAGGTACTTGAGCCCCGACTCCAGCGACTGCTCGCGGCGCAGCGCCGCGCCGCAGAGCACGTAGAGCGGGATCGAGAGCAGCTCCAGGGCGACGAAGAAGGCGATCAGGTTCTGCGCCTGGGCGAGCAGCGTCATCCCGAGCACCGAGCAGATCAGCAGCGCCTGGAACTCGCCGTGGCCGCTGGGACCGAGCGGCCGGTCGAAGGCCTGCTCGCGCCACGACAACGGGATGCAGAAGGCGGCGGCGCCGATCGCGATCAGGCTGGTGGCGATCGCCAGGTCGTCGAGCTTCAGCGCTCCGGCGATCAGGTTCTTGTGGGCGCCCCACTGGGCGATCAGCAGCCCGGCGGCCGCGGCCAGGGTGCCGATCCCGACGACCGAGACCAGGGCGACCTGGCGCCGACGCGAGCCGCCGATCAGCCCGGCGAGCAGGGTCAGCACCAGCCCCCCGGAGAGCGCGATGATCGGCGAGATCCCGGCGTAGTTGATGTCGGGGGCGTTGAAGTCCATCAGCGCGGCGCCCCCGTCTCGGCGAGCCGGTCGGGCGAACCGGCGGCGGCGACCGCGTCGACCTTCTCGGTGACCGAGTTCTGGCCCCGCTCGAGGATCAGCCCGGGCCAAAGCGCCAGGGCGACGATCACCGCGACCAGCGGTGCGAGCACGATCGCGTCGCGGAATCCGATCTCCCGCGACTCCGCCCCGTCCGGCAGCCGGTTGTGCATCACCCGCTGGTACATCCGCAGGCTGTAGAAGGCGGCCAGCGCGATCCCGATCGCGGCGACGAAGGCGAAGACGATCTTCGACTGGAAGACGCCGTTGAGGATGTAGAACTCGCCGATGAAGTTGGAGGAGCCGGGCATCGCCAGGTTCGCCATCGCGATCACCAGGAACAGCGCTGCGAGCAGCGGCGCCCGCAGCGCCTGGCCGCCCATCTGGGTGATGTCCTCGGTCCTCGTCCGCGCGTAGACGATCGCGATCACCATGAACACGCCGGCGACCACGAGCCCGTGGTTGACCATCTGCAGGACCGCGCCGTCGGCGCCGTCGGCGCGCAGGCTGAAGATCCCGAGGGTGATGAAGCCGAGCTGGGCGACCGATGAGTAGCCGGCGATCAGGCGGATGTTGGTCTGCGTGAACGCCATCACCGAGCCGTAGAGGATCGAGCCGAGCGCGATCAGCATCACCAGCTCCTGGAAGTGGCTGGTCGCTTCGGGGAAGATCGGCAGCGCGACCCGCAAAAAGCCGTAGGCGCCGACCTTCGACAACACGCCCGAGAGCAGGATCAGGATCGGCAGGGGGGCGGCGCGGTAGGCGTCCGGCATCCAGCCGTGGATCGGGAAGGCGGGCATCTTGACCAGGAAGGCGGCGGCGAAGAAGCAGAAGATCCACTCCTGGCTGCCGGTCGACAGCAGGTGCTCCTGCAGCACCGGGATCGAGAACGTGAGCTCGCCGACCGCGTCCTGGGAGAGGATCGCGGTCGCGATCGCGCCAACCAGCATCAGCAGCGAACCGACCAGGGTGAAGACGATCATCTTGGTCGTCGCCGCGACCCGGTCACGACCGCCGAAGGTCCCGATCAGGAAGAAGAACGGGATCAGCATCAGGTCGAAGAAGAGGACGAACAGCAGCAGGTCCTGGGCCAGGAAGGCGCCCAGCGCGGCGGTCCCGGCCAGCCCGACGAGGAAGTAGTAGAGCTTCGCCCGTCCGTCGCCGGGCTCGTCGCGAAGCGCCGACCAGAGCGTGACCGCGAACCACAGGATCGCCGTCATCAGCACCAAAAAGACGCTGATCCCGTCGACGCCGAGGAAGTAGCGGACCCCGAGGTCGGGGATCCAGGAGACGTCGACGACGTGCTGAAGACCGGCGGCGTTGGGGTCGAAGTCGGCGGCCAGGCCGATCGCCAGCCCGAGGGTGACCAGCGCCCCGACGACCGCCAGCCAGCGGGCCATCGCCCGCGGCGCGACAAGCACCACCAGGCCGGTGATCAGCGGTGTCCACAGCAGCACGTTGAGCATCAGTTGGCGACCACCAGGAAGTAGAAGCCGAGCGCGGCGAAGCCGCCGATCAGCAGCAGCGCGTAGGCCCGGACCAAGCCCGACTGGGCGCCGCGAACGACCGAGCCGGCGCCCCTGACGACCCCGGTGGTGCCGGCGACGATCCCGTTGACGACGTAGCGCTCGAAGACCGAGTTGCAGAACCGGCCGATCGCGATCGCCGGCCGGTAGATGAGCGCGTCGATCAGCTCGTCGAAGTACCACTTGTTGAAGAGGAAGGCGTGCAGGCGGCGGAACCGCTCGGCGAGCCGGACGGTGACGCCGGGGCGGCGCACGTAGCAGAGGTAGGCGGTCGAGATCCCCGTGATCGAGATCAGGCCGCCGACCGCGAGCCCGATCCAGGAATCCTCGGTCGAGGGCTCGATCGCGTACAGCGACGAGCTGTAGAAGGTGCCATCGAGGAACTTGGTCACCACGTCGTCGATCCCGGGGATCTGGATCAGGCCGCCGAACAGGGCGCCGACCCCGAGCAGCGCCATCGCCACCTTCATCGGCCACTCGCGCTCGGCGATGTGGTGCTCCTCGCCCGGGAAGCCGACGTCGGTGTCCTCGGCCTCGCCGGTGTGCGGGTTGGTCGGCGGCGCGTGGTGCATATGGCCGCCCTCGAGCTCCTTCGCCTCCTCGCAGGGCGGGCCGGCGGTCACCCGGAAGCCGATCCGGAAGGAGTAGAAGGCGGTCAGCAGCGCCCCCGCGTAGCCGCCGATCGCGAAGATCCAGTACATGCCGCCGCGGTCGGCGGCGTAGCCGAGGATCTCGTCCTTGGCGAAGAAGCCCGAGGTGAACGGGAAGGCGGCGAGCGCCAGGCAGCCGATCAGCAGCAGCGCCGAGGTGAACGGCAGCGCCCTGCGGAAGCCGCTCATGTCGTCGATGTTCTGGTTGTTGGCCATCGCCGAGATCACCGAGCCGGCGGCCATGAACAGCAGCGCCTTGAAGAAGGCGTGCGCCATCAGCATGAACATGCCGCCCGCGTAGGCGCCGATCGCGACGCCCATGATCATGTAGCCGATCTGGCTCATGGTCGAGTAGGCGATGATCCGCTTCAGGTCGGTGACCGCGAGCGCGATCGTCGCCGCGATCAGCAGCGTCGCCAGGCCGACGAAGGCGGCGATGTCGGCCGCGGTCGGCGCCAGCTCGAAGAACGGGAACATGCGGGCGATCAGGTAGACGCCGGCGGTGACCATGGTCGCCGCGTGGATCAGCGCGGAGACCGGGGTCGGGCCCTCCATCGCGTCGGGGAGCCAGGTGTGGAACGGGACCTGGGCCGATTTGGCGAAGGCGCCGACGCAGAGCAGCAGGCAGATCGCGATCACCACGCCCTGGTTGGTGGAGAAGGTCTCGCGGGCGGCGTCGAAGGAGGCGAGGTAGTCGAAGGTGCCGAGCTCGCGGAAGATGAAGAAGGCGGCGAGCATCAGGCCGATGTCGCCGACCACGTTGATCACGAATGCCTTCATCCCCGCCTTGGTCGCGGTCTCGCGCCGGTACCAGAAGCTGATCAGCGCGTAGGAGGCGAAGCCGACGAAGGCCCAGCCGACGATCAGGAGGACGAAGTTGCCGGCCAGGACCAGCAGCAGCATCGAGAAGACGAAGAAGTTGAGGTAGCTGAAGAAGCGCGCGTAGCCGCGGTCGGAGCCCATGTAGGCGAGCGAGTAGAGGTGGATCAGGGTCGAGACCCCGGTGACCACCAGGCACATGTAGACCGCCAGCGGGTCGACCAGGATGTTGAGCTGGATGTCGAGCCCGGCCGCCGACGCGTAGCTGTACAGCGAGTCGGTCAGCTGGCGTTCCTCGACCGGGTGGTCGAGCAGCGCCAGCAGCATCCCGATCGAGCAGGCGAACGCGAGCGCGATCGAAGCGGTCCCGATCCAGGCCGGGACCTTGCCCGGCATCGCGGTACGGCCGAGGGCGATCAGCATGCTGCCGCCGAGCGGGAAGGCGAGGACCAGCCAACCCCAGGTGGTGGCACTCATCCGCGCAGCTCACTGACCTCGTCGACGTCAAGCGTCATCCGGCGCCGGAACATGGCGACGATCAGGCCGAGCCCGACGACCACCTCGCAGGCGGCGACGACCATGACCACGAGCGCGAACACCTGACCCTCCTCGTTGCCCGACGAGCGCGAGAAGGCAACCAGCGCCAGGTTGCCCGCGTTCAGCATCAGCTCGAGGCAGAGCAGGATCACCAGCGGGCTGCGGCGCACCAGCACCCCGCAGGCGCCGGTCGCGAACAGCAGCGCCGAGAGGACCAGGTACCAGGAAACGTCCATCAGGCCGTTTCGCCCCGCTTCCTACCGGCGAGCACGATCGCGCCGACGGCCGCGATCAGCAGCAGCATCGAGGCCGCCTCGAAGGCGACCAGGAAGCGCTCCAGCATCAGGCGGCCGATTGAGCCGGGCGAGCCGAACCCGGCCGGGATCGTCGGGCCCTCGGTGTCGATCGAGGCGAGCGCGGTGCCGATCACCGCGATCGAGACCTCGACGAACAGGGCCGCGGCGAGCACCGGCGCGATCAGCCGCTGGCCCGGGATCGACTCGTACAGCGGCTCCTCGGTGCCGCCGACGTAGGCGGCGACGAACAGGTAGAGGACCATCACCGCGCCGGCGTAGACGACGATCTGCGCGGCGGCGATGAACTCGGCGTGCAGCAACAGGAACAGCCCGGCGAGCGAGATCAGGTGGACGATCAACGCCAGCACGCTGTAGAACGGGTTGCGCAGCGCGATCACCGCGATCGCCCCTCCGAGCGCGCCGATCGCGCCGACGAAGAAGCAAACCTGAACCACTACCCGGCCACCTCCTCGGCTTCGCCTCCGGGGGTGCCGGGGTCAGCGGCTGCGGCCAGGCTCATTCCCCTTCCCTCCGCAGCGGCGTGCGCTCGATCGGCTCGGCGAGCAGCATCTCCTTGGTGAAGATCAGGTCGTTGCGGTTGTAGTCGGCCATCTCGTACTCGTGGCCCATCGTGATCGCGTCGAACGGGCAGGCGACCTCGCAGTAGCCGCAGAAGATGCAGCGCGAGAGGTTGATCTCATAGACCGCGGCGTAGCGCTCGCCGGCCGAGACGCGGTCGGCGGGATCGTTCTCGGCGGCGACCACGCGGATGCAGTCCGCCGGGCAGGCGGCGGCGCACAGCGAGCAGCCGACGCACTTCTCCAGCCCGCGTGTCCTCGAACTTGTGCAGCTTGTGGCGCCCGCGAAAGCGCGGGTAGACCGGCGTCTTCTCCTCCGGGTACTGGAGCGTCACCGGGCCCTCGAGCAGCCGGCCCATCGTCGTCCGCAGGCCGCGCAGGGTCTCGCCGAAGGCGCGGTAGGCGCCCTTGGCGCCGCCCGGCTCGGGGCCGCGCTGGACCTCGACCACGTCGTCGTCGTTCAGGTACGGGAACTCCTCGCTCATATGAACCGCCTCAACGGCGGTGGGCCTCCGCACCGTCCTGCGGACGCCGCGATCACAGGACCACCACCAGGACCGCGGTGACGAGGATGTTCAGGGTCGCGAGCGGCAGCAGGATCTTCCACCCGAGGCTCATCAGCTGGTCGTAGCGAAGCCGCGGCAGGGTCGCGCGAACCCAGATGAAGAACAGGATCAGGCCGAGGATCTTGGCGATCATCCAGATCGGGTCGAGCCAGCTCGGGCCGGGCCCGTGCCAACCGCCGAGGAAGAAGGCGACCGCGATCCCCGAGACCACGAACATCTCCAGGTACTCGGCGAGCAGGAAGGAGGCGAAGCGGGCGCCCCCGTACTCGGTCTGGAAGCCCTGGACGAGCTCGGCGTCGGCCTCGGGAAGGTCGAACGGCGCCCGGTTGGTCTCGGCGAAGCCGGCGACCATGAAGATCAGGAAGCCGAGGATCTGGGGGACGATGTACCAGACCTGATCCTGGGCCTCGACGATCGAGACCAGCGACAGGGAGCCCGCCATCATGATCACCCCGAACAGCGACAGGCCCATCGCGATCTCATAGGAGATCAGCTGCGCCGCCGAGCGCATCGCGCCGAGGAAGCTGTACTTGGAGCCCGACGACCACCCCGCCAGCAGCAGTCCGTAGAACGCGAACGAGCCGAAGGCGAAGAAGTAGAGGACGCCGATCGGGACGTCGATCCCGTACAGCCCGACCCCGTCCTCGACCGGGCCGAAGGGCAGGATCGCGAGCGTGATGATCCCGGAGAAGATCACCAGCATCGGGCCGATCGCGAACAGGAACGGGACCGCGGCGGCCGGGCGGAAGGGCTGCTTGCCGAGCAGCTTGAGGATGTCGGCGAGCGGCTGCATCAGCCCGACGGGGCCGACCCGGTTGGGGCCGTAGCGGTTCTGGAAGCGGCCGATCAGCTTGCGCTCGACCACGGTCAGCACCGGGACGATCATGAACACGACCAGGAAGATCACGATCGACTTGACGATCATGATCCAGGTCGCCTCGGTGAAGCTGGTGTCGGCGAGCGGCAGGCTCATCGCTTCTCCAGCTCCACCGTCTCGGCTCCGTTGAGCGCGTTTGCATTGTCGGCCGCGGTGCCCTCGATCAGGAACGCCGAGCCCGGCCGGATGCGCTCGCGCAGGGCGACGGTCGCGTTGACGCTCGACCCGTTCGACCGCACGGCGACCTCGTCGCCCTCGGCCAGCCCCAGCCGGTCGGCATCCGCCGGCGCGATCTCCACTCGCTGCTCCGGCGCCAGGAAGCGCAACGCCTCGTTTCGGTCGGTCACCTCTCCCGCCCACAAATCCCGGAATGTCCCCAAACGCAGCTCCGGCGTCGCGGGCGGGGGTGAGGTCCTCGAGGAAGTGCGCGGGTCCGCGCCGGGCCGGCCGGCCGTTGCCTCGGCGAAGTCTTCGCGGGCCATTTCCTCGGGGGCCTCGCCCCCGTCCGCGAAAGCCGACGCCGCGTCGCGGTCCTGCCAGCGGACACCGGTGCCGCCGATCTCCCCGGTGGTGAGGCCGGCGTAGAAGGGCACCGCGCCGGCGATCGACGCGAGCGCGTCGGGGGCGGATTCGACCCCGGTCTCGTCGCCGAGGGCGGCGGCGAGTTCGGCCAGCACCTGCCAGATCGGGCGCACCAGGTCGGGGCGGGGGACGGCGGGTCGCAGGCGCTGCAGGCGGCCGTCGGGGTGGGTGACCGTGCCCTCCTTCTCGGCGTAGGCCTCGGCGGGGAAGACGATGTCGGCGGCCTTGGTCGAGGCGTCGTCGAAGCTCGAGATCGCGAGCACGGTGCGCGCCTGGTTCAGCGCCTTCGCCCAGCCGGGCCCGTCGGGAAGGTCGCGGATCGGGTCCGCGTGCAGGAGGATCACGCCGTCGAGCTCGCCGGCCAACAGGCCCTGCTTGATCTGCTCGAGGCCGCGGCCGTCGTCGGTCCGCACGAAGCCGGGCGCGTAGCCCGGCAGGCAGCCGACCTCGCGGATGCCGCGGGCGTTGGAGCCGACCGGAACCGAGAAGGCGCCGCCGCCCTCGGCCGAGCATTTGAGCTCGTGGGTGCAGTTGCGAAGCGCGGCCAGCGCCGCGGCTCCATCGGCGCCGCGGCCGAGTGCCTCCCCCCAGATCACCAGCGTCCTGCCGGGGCGCAGCTCGCCGGCGAGGCGCTCGGCGTCGCCGGCGTGGGGGCTCTCGGGCGCCGGATCAGGGCCGAGCTCGGCCTCGAGGGCGGCGAGGAAGGCGGCGTTCTCGCCGGGGAGGTAGCGGGCGGTCTCCTCGGCGCCGCCGTCGAGCGCGGTCGGGCGGTCAGAGGCGATCACCAGGCGGAGCTCGTTGTGGCGCACCGCCTTCCGCAGCCGCAGGTCGAGGATCGGCATCGAGTTGAGCGGGTCGGCGCCGATCAGCAGCACGGACTCGACCTTGTCGATATCGGCGATCGAGGCGCCCAGCTCGGGGGCCGACAGCGACGCCAGACCGGCGCCGTCGACCTCGTCGACGCTGGTCACGTGCGGCGAGCCGAGCGCCTCGCGGACCAGCCGCTGGACCAGATAGGCCTCCTCGTTGGAGGCCTGGCCGCCGACGATCGCCGCGATCTTGCCGCGGCCGGCGCCGAGCTTGGCCGCCGCGACCTCGAGCGCCTGGTCCCAGCCGGCCCGGTTGCCGGCCAGCAGTGGTTCGGTGATCCGCTCGTCGGAGGCGATCATCTGGAAGCCGAAGCGGCCCTTGTCGCAGAGCCAGCCGTTGTCGACGTCCTGGTTGTCGCGCGCCAGCACCCGCTCGACGCGCTCGTCACGGACCGTGAACTTGACGTTGCACTGGCTCGGGCACAGGGTGCAGATCGAGCCCGAGTCCTCGATCTCCCAGGGCCGGGCGCGGAAGCGGTAGGCCTCGGCGGTCAGCGCGCCCACCGGGCAGAGCTCGATGATGTTGCCGTGGAAGGGGGCGATGTAGGGGCGCTCGTCGAACGTGCCGACGTAGCTGTTGGCGCCGCGCTCGAGCAACTGCAGCTGCTCGTCCTCGGCGACCTCCTGGCTGAAGCGCACGCAGCGGTAGCAGAGGATGCAGCGCTCGCGGTCGATCCGCACCAGGGGCGAGAGCGGGACCGGCTTGCGGAAGTGGCGCTTGGGCTCGGTGAACCGGCTGCGCCCGGGACCCCAGCCCATCGCGATGTCCTGCAGCGGGCACTCGCCCCCCTTGTCGCAGACCGGGCAGTCGAGCGGGTGGTTGACGAGCAGGAACTCGACCACCGCGTTCTGCGCCTCGACCACCCGGTCGGTGCGCGTGTAGACGACCATCCCGTCGCGCACCGGCGTCGAGCAGGCGGTCTGCAGCTTCGGGATCCCCTCGATCTCGACCAGGCACATGCGGCAGGCGCCCACCGGGCCGCCGAGCTTGGGCTCGTAACAGAAGACCGGGATCTCGACGTCACCGCCCTTGGCCGCGTCGACCAGCATCTCGCCCTCGGTCGCCGTGACCTCGAGCCCGTCGACCACCAGCGTGATCTCGTGCGCGCCGCTCACGCGAGCCGCCTCAACACCGGCGGGATTCGGCTACGCCTCATGCCGCGACCGCCGGGCGCGCCGACTCCATCGCCGCTTCGAACTCGTCGCGGAACTTGGCGACCATCGCGCCGACCGGCATCGCCATCGAGTCGCCGAGCACGCAGAGGCAGTGGCCGATGATGTTCTCCTGAACCGAGGTGATGATCTCGAGGTCCATCGGGGTTGCCTCGCCCCGGGTGATCCGCTCGAGCATCTTCACCGTCCAGTTGGTGCCCTCGCGACAGGGCGTGCACTTGCCGCACGACTCGTGCTGGTAGAAGCGCGCCGTGCGTACCGCCAACTCCGGGATCGAGACGGTGTCGTCGGCGATGATGATCGAGCCCGAGCCGAGCATCGAGCCGGCCTCGGCCATGTCCTCGAACGTGTACGGCAGGTCGAGCTCGGCCTCGGTCAGCACCGGCGACGAGGAGCCGCCGGGGAACCACGCCTTCACCCTGCGCCCCTCGGGCGGCCCGCCGGCGAGCCCGTAGATGATCTCGCGCGAGGGGATCCCGAGCTCGATCTCGTAGTTGCCCGGCCGCTGCACGCAGCCCGAGATCGAGACGACCTTGGTCCCGGGCGACTGCTCGGAGCCGAAGCTCTTGAACCAGTTGGAGCCGTTGTTGACGATGTGCGGCAGGTTGGAGAGCGTCTCGACGTTGTTGATCAGCGTCGGGCCGCCGTACAGCCCCTGGATCGCCGGGAACGGCGGCTTCAGCCGCGGGTTGCCGCGCTTGCCCTCGAGCGCGTCGAGCAGCGCCGTCTCCTCGCCGCAGATGTAGGCGCCGGCGCCGCGGTGGACGACCAGCTCGACCCGGACCCCGGAGTTGAGCACGTTCGGGCCCAGGTAGTTGGCCTCGTAGGCCTCGGCGACGGCGCGGTCGAGGACGTCGGCGATCTCCCAGTACTCGCCGCGGATGAAGATGAACGCGTACTCGGCGCCGACCGCGTAGGCCGCCAGCGCCACGCCCTCGACCAGCTGGTGGGGGTTCTTCTGCATCAGCTCGCGGTCCTTGAAGGCGCCGGGCTCGGACTCGTCGGCGTTGCAGCAGACGTACTTGCGCATCTCGCCACGGGGCAGGAACGACCCCTTCTTGCCCATCGAGAAGCCGGCACCCCCCCGACCGCGCAGGCCCGAGTCCTCGAAGGTGCCGATCAGGTCGCCGGGCTCGAGCTCGCGGACCGCGGTCTCGAGCGCCCGGTAGCCGCCGTGCTCGCGATAGCCCTCGATCGTCGCCAGGCCGGGATCGTCGATGTGGCGGAACAGGACCCTGGTCTCGCGCGCCTCAGCAGCACCACTCACGTTCCGCTCGCCTCCTCGGCTTCGCCTCCGGGGGCGACCGGGTCAGCCGGCGACCGCGGGTCGGGCTCGGGCTCGGGGCCGCCGGCGGCGCCGCGCCTGGATAGCGCCCGGTCGGGCACCGGCTCCTGTCCGGCTCGCACCGCCTCGATCGCCGCCAGCGCGTCCTCGCCGCTCAGCGGCCCGTAGTAGCGCTCGTCGATCGAGGCCATCGGCGCCAGGTCGCAGGCGCCCAGGCACTCGAAGCCGCTGACGAAGAACTCGCCGTCGGCGGAGCTCGCACCCAGGTGCTGGGCCTCGTGAGCGTCGACCCCAGCCGCCTCGCTGAACGCCTCCAGCAGCTGGTCGCCGCCGTTCATCCAGCAGGAGATGTTGCGGCAGACCAGCACCCGGTGGGTGCCGACCGGCGAGGTCGCGAACAGGTCGTAGAAGCTCGCCACCGACTCCAGGTAGGCGGGGGTGACGCCCATCACCGCGGCCGCCTCGCGAATGCCCTCGGGAGTGCACCAGCCGTACTGGCGCTGGACGGCCCACAGCGCCGGGATCGAGGCCGAGCGCAGCTGCGGGTAGCGCGACATCGCGGTCTCGATCTGCTCGCGGAGCTCGTCGGGAACGTCGACCTCGTGCAGCTCGGGGACGCCCTCGGCGTCCGACGGCCGCATCGAGGCGATCAGCTCGTGCCGCTGCTCGGCGGTCAGATCGTCGGTCGGCTCCAACAGGTGCCGAGGCTGTTCCAGCTCGGCCATCAGTTCACCAGGGGACGCGCACGCCCGGAGGCGAAGCCGAGGACGTGGCGCGAGTAATTCACCGGTCGATGCCTCCGAGGATCGGGTCGAGCATCGCCAGGTTCTGGATCGTGTCGGCGACGTAGCCGCCGATGCACATGTCCCGGAGGGACTGCAGGTTGACGAACGACGGGTCGCGGAAGTGGACCCGCGACGGCTTCGCCGAGCCGTCGGCGAGCAGATAGCAGCCGAGCTCGCCGCGCGGCGACTCGATCGCGTAATAGGTCTCGCCCGGCGGCACCCGGAAGCCCTCGGTGACCAGCTTGAAGTGGTGGATCAGCGATTCCATCGAGGTCGAGAGCTCGTCGCGCGGGGGCAGCACGACCTTGCGATCGTCGGCGATCCAGGGGCCCTCGGGCAGCCCGTCCAGGCACTGCTCGATGATCCGGATCGACTCCCGCATCTCGGCGATCCGCACCCGGAAGCGGTCGTAGCCGTCGCCGACGGTTCCCACCGGGATCTTGAAGTCGAGCTCGGGGTAGGCGAGGTAGGGCTCGGCCTTGCGCAGGTCCCAGGGCTCGCCGGTGGCCCGCAGCAGCGGCCCGGTGACCCCGAGCTCCAGCATCCGCTCGCGCGAGACGATCCCGACGCCCTTGGTTCGCTGGAGGAAGATCTCGTTGCGGTCCAGCAGTGCCTCGTACTGGTCGATCCGCCGCGGCATCTCGGCGCAGTAGTCGCGCGTCTTCTGCTCGAAGCCGACCGGGATGTCCTCGAAGACGCCGCCGACCTGGAAGTAGCGCGTGTGCATCCGCTGCCCGGTCGCCATCTCGAACAGGTCGACGATCGTGTCGCGCTGGCGGAACGTGTACCAGAGCATCGAGACCGCGCCCAGGTCGAGCGCCGAGGTGCCGAGCCAGATCAGGTGCGAGTGGATCCGGTTGAGCTCCAGAAACAGCGTCCGCAGGTACTTGGCGCGCGGCGGGATCTCCAGCTCCAACAACCGCTCGACCGCGCCGCAGAAGGCCTCCATGTTGAAGAAGTAGGAGACGTAGTCCATCCGCTCGACGAACGGGATCACCTTCCAGTAGCTCTTCTGCTCGGCACGACTTCTCGATCCCGGTGTGGACGTAGCCGACGACCGGCTTCATGTCGATGATCGTCTCGCCCTGGAGGCTGACCAGCAGCCGCAGCACCCCGTGGGTCGCCGGGTGGTGCGGGCCCATGTTCACGGTCAGCAGCTCGTGCTCGGGCTCGAGCAGGTCGCCGGCCTCGGTGCGCTCGATCGGCGAGGCGCCGATCACGGTCGCCGTGGTCGCGGCGATCACGTCGCCGCCGTGGGCGGGCGCGCTGCCGTGCTCCCGCAGGTCCGTCAGATCACGCGCCTCAACGGCGGCGCGGCTCGGCTTCGCTTCGCTGGGTCTCACTGTGACCACCCCGGGACCTGGTGCTCGTTGTGGGTGAAGATCACCGGCTCGCCGCCGACCGGGAAGTCGCGCCGCTGCGGCCACCCGGCATAGACCTCCGGCAGCAGGATCCGCCGCAGGTCGGGGTGGCCGCGAAAGAAGATCCCGAAGAAGTCGTAGACCTCGCGCTCCTGGAACTCGGCGGTCGCAAACAGCGGCACGCAGCTCTCGATCGAGGGCAGCAGCATCCCGTCGACCTCCTCGGTCTCCCCGGTCGACGGGCCCGCTGTCGCGCCCGGGTCGGCGATCGCGGCGCGGACCCGGATCCGCTCGACCCGGTCGCGGTTGAGCAGTTCGTAGTGGACGCCGAACCGCGGCTCGGCGGGCAGGTAGTCGACCCCGTGGACGCTGGCCAGAAAGCGGTACTCCTGGCCGGGGGTGTCGCGCAGCCACTTGAGCACCGCCAGCACCTGCTCGGGATCGACGATCAGGCAGGCGTCCCCGTGCTCGTGGTAGGTGCCGAGGACGCAGCCGGGATGGGCGTCCTTGAGCTCGCCAGCGATCAGCTCGAGCCCGGGGGCGTCGGGCATCAGCGAACCCCGACCCCGCGCGTCGGCGGCCCCTCGGGTTCCTGCGGTCCGGTCGACTCGGCGGAGTCGGCGACCGCGTGGCGCGCCCGGGCGTAGGCGGCCTCGGTCGCCGCCGACGGCTGGCCGGCGACCACATCGTCGCGCGCCCACTCCTCGGTGCCGATCGCGTTGTAGCGCCGCCGCCAACCCATGTCCGGGCTGCCCAGGATCTGGCGCTGCAGCTTCGTGAACCCGTACAGCAGCGCCTCCGGCCGCGGCGGGCAGCCGGGTACATGGATGTCGATCGGCATGAACTTGTCGGCGCCCTGGACGACCGCGTAGTTGGCGAACATCCCGCCCGACGACGAGCAGGCGCCCATCGAGATCGCCCAGCGCGGCTCGAGCATCTGGTCGTAGATCCGGCGGACGACCGGCGCCATCTTGATCGAGACCCGGCCCGAGAGGATGATGAAGTCGGCCTGGCGCGGCGAGGCCCGAAGCGCCTCGGCGCCGAACCGGGCCTGGTCGTTGCGGGGCGAGCCGACGGCGGCGATCATCTCCATCGCGCAGCACGCGAGCCCGAAGGTGAGCGGGAACATCGAGTTCGTCGCCCCCCAGGCGAGCAGCCTGTCGAGTGAGGTGGTGAGCACCGACTGCGACGCGTGCTCGGCAAGCTCGGTTTCGTCGAGGTCGCCGCGCAGCAGGTCGCGGGCGCGCAGCTGGCGGACGCGCAGATGCTCGGGGGAACCGGGCTCGGCGAGCGGCTGAAGCGCCCGCAGCTTCTCCCTCCTCACCTCCAATTCAGCGCACCCCGGCGCCAGACGTAGACCAGCGCGACGAGCAGCAGGGCGACGAAGATCAGCAGTTCGACGAGCACGAAGACCGAGTCCGCCGCCTTCAGGATCACGCCGACCGGGTAGAGGAAGACGACCTCGATGTCGAAGAGGATGAACAGCATCGCGATCATGTAGAAGCTGACCCCGAAGCGGAAGGTGCGCGAGACCTCGCTCGGCAGGCCGCATTCGTAGGGATCGACCTTCGCCGCCCGCGCGCGGACCCGCTTGTAGCCGATCACGTGGTTGAGGGTCGCGAACGCGGTTCCGACCAGCAGCCCGAGGCCGGCGAAGACGAGGACGGGGAGGTAGCTCTGCAGCACGCACCCCGAGTTCTATCCGACCTTGTGCAGGGTTGCTACATAGTGTTGTTCCGCATGAGAAAGCGGAAAATCCGACCCATCTGGGCGGAATTGCTTCTGCTTTGATGCGCCCCCCGTGGAGACCGTCCACCTGATCGTCGGCGTCGCCGTCCTGGTCACCAACCTGATCGCCGGCGCGGTCGGCTCGGTCGCCTGGCTGCGCCGGCTCCCGAGCGTTTCCTTCTGGTACCTGCTGAGGGTCGCGCAGGGCACCGTCGTCGTCCAGGTGCTGCTCGGCGCCATCCTGTTGCTGCTCGGTCACGAGGCCCCCGACGACCTCCACTACGTATACGGGGTGCTGCCGCTGGTCGTCACCCTGCTCGCCGAGGCGGCCCGGGCCGGCGCCGCCGAGCGCGAGCTCGAAGGGCTCGACTTCGATGGGCTGCCCAGGGACCGCCAGCGGGCGATCGCGAACGCGATCGTGCGGCGCGAGACCGGGATCATGGCGGTCTCGGCGCTGGTCGTCTTCGGGCTCGCGATGCGCGCCGCCGGAACCAGCGGGCACCTGTTCTGAGCCCACCCGCGTCGGTTACCTCAAATCCCGCGTCGGTTACTTCAAATTTCGCTTAACGACCGCGACTCCGGGGCCGATAGGGGTTTACCTGATTGAGATGGCCAACCAGCCCAGAGACCGACAGCGCCCGGCTCGGACCCGTGGCGCGACCAGGACCCAGAATCCCGCCGAGCTCGCGCGACGTGAGCTGATCGCCTGGTGCGAGGCGCATCAGCTCCCCGTCCCTGACGACCGGCGGCCTCAGTCCAGCGGCCGGTAGCCGCCGCCGAGGAAGATCAGGGGGTCGCCGCCTTCGGCACCGACGGCGACCACATCGCCGATCGCGATCTCGTGATCGCCACCCGGGTGCAGGTCGCGCAGACGGCACGCCACCCAGGCGACAGCCCCGTCGAGGATCGGGACGCCCTCGCGCTCGCCGAACGCGACCTCGCGGAACTTCTCCGTATGCGGCGCCTTGCTGGCAAAGGCGCGGGCGAGTTGCTCCTGCCCGGCGGCGAGCACGCTGACGCCGAACGCGCCGCTGGCACGGACCACGTCGAGGGTGCGCGAGCCACGGTCGAGGCAGGCGAGGAACAGCGGGGGATCCAGCGATAGCGAGGCGACGGCGTTGGCGGTCGCCCCCGCGGGACCGCCCTCGGCGGTCGCGGTGACGATCGTCACGGCGGTCGGCGCAAGGGCCATCGCCTGGCGTAGCTGGTCGGGCGTCGGCGCGGGCACGGGGCCAAAAAGTATGATGCCGCCGCGGTGCGACCCCTTCTGGCACTCACGGCTGCGGTCCTGACGGCGCTCGCCCTGACGGCGTGCGGGACCGAGGGCATCCAGCTCGCGGATGGCGACCCCGACTACACCGGGGCGACGCTGTTCGCCGAGCGCTGCTCCGGCTGCCACTCGCTGAAGGCCGCCGGGGCCGAGGGCTCGGCGAACCGCAACCTGCGAAACCAGGGCCCGAACCTCAACGAGCGGGTGGAGAGTCCCGAGGACGTGCTCTACGCGATCCGCAACGGCGGCTTCTCGGGCGCGATCATGCCCCAGAACATCCTCGTCGGCGACGAGGCCGACGCGGTCGCCCGCTTCGTCGCCCAGTACTCGGGCACCGACGTGAACCGTCCGACGAAGCCAGGCGCCGCGCCGGAGACGGAGTCCGACGCCCAGGAATCGGACGCCGGCCAGTAGCGTCGGCGCTCGTCGTGCTTGACCTGCGCGCGATCCGCGACGACCCGGGCCCGGCCCGGAAGGCGCTCGCGCGCCGCGGGGCAGGCGAGGCGCTCGACGAGCTGCTCGAACTCGACGCCCGCCGCCGCGAGCTGCTGCCCGAGGCCGAGGGGCTGCGCGCCGAGCAGAACCGTGCCTCGGACGAAATCGCCGAGCGCAAGCGTGCGGGCGAGGACCTCGGCGATCTGATCGAACGGATGAAGGGGGTCTCGGGCCGGCTCAAGGAGATGCAGGCCGAGCTCGCCGAGGTCGAGGAGCGCCGCGACGCGCTCGCGGCCACGCTGCCGAACCTCCCGCACCCCGAGGTGCCCGACGGCGGCGAGGACGACGCGGTGACCCTGCGCGAGGTCGGCCAGCCGCCGAGCTTCGACTTCGAGGTCCGCGACCACCTCGACCTCGGCCTCGAGCACGGTTGGATCGAGATCGAGAAGGCCGCCGCGGCGTCCGGGTCTCGTTTCGCCTACCTGCTCGGCGACTTGGTGATGGTCGAAATGGCGCTGATGCGGTTCGCGGTCGAGACGGTCCGCGCCGAGGGGTTCGAGCCGGTTGTGCCGCCGGTGCTGGTCCGCGAGGGGCCGCTGTACGGGACCGGGTTCTTCCCCGGCGAGCGGGAAATGATCTACGAGGTCGAGCGCGACGAGCTCTTCCTGGTCGGCACCTCAGAGGTCTCGCTGGCCGCCCTGCACGCGGACGAGATCCTCGAGGCCGTCGACCTGCCGCGCCGCTACGCCGGGATCTCGACCTGCTTCCGGCGCGAGGCCGGCGCCGCCGGCAAGGACACCCGCGGGATCTTCCGCGTTCACCAGTTCGACAAGGTCGAGATGTTCTCGTTCGTGCGGCCCTCGGAGTCGAGCGCCGAGCACGACCGGCTGCTGGCGATCGAGGAGCGCATCCTCGGCGCGCTCGAGCTCCCCTACCGGGTGGTCGAGATCGCGATCGGCGACCTCGGCGCCCCCGCCGCCCGCAAGTTCGACTGCGAGGCCTGGATCCCGAGCCAGGGGCGCTACCGCGAGCTGACCTCGTGCTCGAACACCACCGACTACCAGGCGCGCCGGCTGGGCGCGCGCTTCCGCCCGCAGGCCGAGGCGCGCGCCGAGGTCCTGCACACGCTCAACGGGACCGCGGTCGCAGTCAGCCGCACGCTGATCGCTCTGCTCGAGAACGGCCAGCGCGCTGACGGCTCGGTGGCCCTGCCGCCGGCGCTGGTGGAAGCCGGCGCGCCCGCGGTGATCGGCGGCTAGCCCTCGTCGTCGGGCGCGAAGTCCAGCGAGCAGCTGTTGATGCAGTAGCGCAGCCCGGTCGGGCCGGGGCCGTCGTCGAAGACGTGGCCCAGGTGGCCGCCGCAGCGCTTGCAGACGACCTCCGTCCGCTTCATGAACAGACCGTTGTCGGGCCTGGTCTCGACCGTCTCATGGTCCATCGGGTCGAAGAAGCTCGGCCAGCCGGTGCCGGAGTCGAACTTGGTGCCGGAGGCGAACAGCTCCGCGCCGCAGCCCTTGCAGCGGTAGACCCCGTCGGTGTGGTTGTCCCAGTACTCGCCGGTGAAGGCGCGCTCGGTGCCCTGCTCGCGGAGCACGTGGTACTCCTCGGGCGAAAGCTCGGCCCTCCACTCGGCCTCGGTCTTCTCCACCTTCTCCATCGCTTGTCTCCTAGGTTAGTGCGCTGAATGTCCTCCGCCTTCTATGTCCCCGAAGGGGGCCATTTCGTTTCATCCGAGCTCACCCGCGGGCCCTGGGACCCCGAGGCTCAGCACGCCGGCCCGCCGGCGGCGCTGATCGGCAGGGCGCTCGAGGATGCGACCACGGAGGGCTGGTTTTTCGGGCGGGTTACGTTCGAGATCCTGCGCCCGGTGCCGATCGCGCCGCTGCGGGTCGAGGTCGAGGTGCTGCGCCCCGGCCGCTCGGTCGAGTTGCTCGGCGCGACGCTGTTCGACGGCGCCGGCGAGCCGCTGATCCGGGCGACCGCCTGGCGGCTGGCCGAACGGCCGGTGGAGCTGCCGGCCGGGCTGCCCGCGGCGGGCGCGCCGCTGCCCGGCCCGGAGGCCGGTGAGCCGAAGCCGTTCTTCGAGACCGGCCAGTCGGTCGGCTACCACGCGGCGATGGAGTACCGGTTCGTCGAGGGTGGCTTCCGCGAGCTCGGGCCGGCGACCGTCTGGATGCGGATGCGCCAGCCGCTGGTCGAGGGAGAGCAGCCGTCGCCGCTGCAGCGGCTGCTGACCGCTGCCGACTCCGGCAACGGGGTCAGCTCGACGCTCGACCACGCCGAGTTCATCTTCATCAACGTCGACCTCAGCGTCCACCTGTACCGCCTTCCGGTCGGCGAGTGGGTCGGCATCGAGGCGATCACGCTGCCGGAGCCGAACGGGATCGGTCTCGCGGACTCGACCCTGCACGACGAGCGCGGCCCGATCGGTCGCGCGCTGCAGACGCTGCTGGTGCGGCAACGCTGATATGTCAAGACGCCCCCGACCGGCGAGACGGGAGGGCAAGTAGCCGGTCGGAGACGCTTGACTGGAGTCACAAGACTCCGTAGACCTGAAGCGGGAACGCGTGGTCCAAGGGGATTGTCGTCAGCGAGCGGGCGTCGGCCATCAGCGCCGGACCGAAGATTCACTCCGTAGTTGACCGCAATCCGGCTAGGTAGATGACTTGCGCCACAGCCGCGATGCGGCGTTAGGCTCTAGTGGGATGGGGGCATCGATCAAGATCGTGCTCGCTGATGATCATGCGGTGGTCCGCAGTGCGCTGCGGCTGCTTCTGGATGCCGAGGACGAGCTCGAGGTGGTCGCCGAGGCCGGCGACATCGACTCCACCCTGCGCTACGTGCGCGGCCACAAGCCCGATGTTCTGATTCTCGACCTGAACCTGCCGAGCGGGCGCAGCATCGGCGCGGTGCCGGAGCTGCGCGACGCTTCCCCGCACACCGGGATCGTCGTCCTGACAATGGAGAACGACCCGGCCTTCGCTCGCCAAGCGCTGCAGATTGGCGTGCTCGGCTACGTGCTCAAAGAGGCGGTCGACGAGGAGCTGGTCACGGCGGTCCGGCTGGCGTCGGCCGGGCGCACCTACCTGCAGCCAGAGCTCGGCGCCAGGCTCGCCGCCGGCGTCGGCGAGGACGCTGACGGCCTCTCCGGCCGCGAGCTCGACGTCCTGCGATTGATCGCTCTCGGGCATACCAACACCGAGATCGGCGAGCAGCTGTTCGTCAGCGTGCGCACGGTCGAGTCCCATCGCGCGCACATCCAGCAGAAGCTGCGGCTGAGCAAGCGCTCGGACCTGGTCCGCTACGCGCTCGGGCGCGGCCTGCTCGACGCCGAGCCCCGCTAAGACGGCCTCGGACCGTGCGGATTGAGCGAACCGCCGAACGCGCGGCGCGGGCCGTCTACGGGTCGATCATCGCGCTCGCCGTGATCTTGGCGCTCCAGCACGCCGACGCGGGTGCCGGCGAGGTGATCGCGGCGGTGATCGGGTCGGTGGTCGCGGCATCGCTGGCCGAGCTCTACGCCGAGTACATCGCGCTGACGATCCGCGACGGACACCATCCGGACCGCGGCCGGCTCGGCCAGGAGCTCAGCGACGTCGTCGCCGGGACGATCGCGGCGATGCTGCCGCTGATCCCGTTCTTCCTCGAGGCGGCCGGCGTGATCGAGCTCGAGACCGCCTACGACATCGCCCGCTGGCTCGGGATCGGCGTGATCGCCGCGTACACGATCCTCGCCAATCGGCTCGCCGGGTTGTCGCGGATGCGGGCGATCGCTGTGACCGCGGGCGTGGTCACGATCGGGCTCACGCTGATCGTGATCAAGGCGCTCACCCATTAGCCGCGCTTGAGCATCGTCAATAGAGTCGCTGTGAACCACGCGAAGGAGAGCCGGATGGGCTTCATGGACAAGTTGAAGGGCGCCGCGGAGTCGGTGCAGGCGCAGACGAGCAAGGTCGGCGTGGGCGCGTCGGCGGGACAGATGGACCTGGCCAACCGGGCGCAGAGGCTGATGAAGGACGGCGTCGACACGCCGGCGACGATCGACTCGATGGAGCCGACCGGCAACACCGACAAGCCCGGCGGGACCGAGAACGTGATCACCGCGACCGCGCAGCCCGCCGAGGCCGCGGCCTACCAGGTGACCTTCAACCAGTACATCTACCCGGCGGCCCCGTTCAGCGTCGGCGACTCGGTGAAGCTGAAGGTCGATCCGGCCGACCCGAGCGTGGCGATGATCTTCGACAAGGCCTGATGGGGCACCAGGGGCGCGGGGGGGATCGGCCCGGCCGCGACCGGCCGGGCCGCGGGCAGGACCGGCGCTCGACCGAGGTGCGGCTCGACAGACCCGACGGGCGGGGCAAGCCGGACAAGGCGGAGAAGCCACAGAAGCCGGAGAAGGCGCGGGCGCGCGAGGAGCGGCCGCCGCGGCGTCGGGCCGACCGTCCCGCCGACCGAGGCGGCGATCGCGAAGCGGCGGCGCCCCCGGCCGCCCAGCCCAAGCAGGCCGCGGCGCCGAAGCAGCGGCCGGCCAAGGACGGGCCGGCGCCGAAGGCCGCGATCGCCGTGGGCGAGACCGAGAACAAGCCCGAGCTGGTGGAGACACTGCCGATCGTCAGCACACCGGGCACTGGACGGCGCGTGGTCCTCAGCCTCGGCCCCGAGACCAAGGGCGACTCGCCGCTCCCCGACCTCGCGGCCGGCGACCGGCTGCTCGCCTTCGCCGAGCTCGAGCTGACCACCGACGCCGAGGACCCAAACCACCCCGGGCGGATCGGCAACGCCTACTCCTACGCGCCCAACGTCGAGGCGACCCTGCTGTTGGCTCCGGGCCCCGCCACGGTCGCCGCCGGCGAGGGCGGGGCGATCGAGCTTCCGGCGTCGCCCTGGCAGCGGGCGGTGACCCATCAGCAGCACCACGCGGTGATCACCTTCGGCGATCTCGAGGCCAGGATCGGAGACGGCGGCCTCACGCACCTCAACCTGGTGGTCGAGGCGAGCCACCCGCAGGCCAGCGACGGCGACCTGATCCTGGTCGGCCAGAACGAGACCACGCCGACCGTGGTCCAGGACATGGCCGGGATCCGCGCGGTCCGGTTCCGCCCCGGCAACGCCGCCGAGCCTCCCCGCGAGCGCCAGGCATCGTGCCTGTGCGCAGGCGTGCCGGTCGCCAAGCGCGAGACGGTGGTGCTCTCCTACGAGGTCGCCGACCTGCAGCAGGGCGACCAGCTGCTGGTCCGCGGGCGGCTGACCACCGACGCCGCCGGGCTGGCGGCGCCGGCGCGGATCTCGACCCGGATGTTCATCGCCGACGCCCCCGATCAGACGGAGCCGGGCGGCGCCGGCGCGGCCAGCGTCACCTGGAAGGGGCACCTGTCCAAGTTCACCGGCTTCAACTGCATCCCCGGTGACGGCCCGCAGACCTCGAGCAAGTACGGGGTCGCGACCGTGCGCCAGGCGCCCGGTCGCAGCCTCTACGTGAACATGGTCGCGGTCAGCGGCGCCCCGTTCGGCGGCCTCGCCGAGGCCGACGAGCTGCGCATCGAGCCCGCCGGCAGCGGCCTGGAGATCACCCGCTTCGCGGCGGCCGGCTGAGCGCCTCGGCTCGAACTAGGCGGCTCAACGGCGCCGCGATCGCCGCGGCCTGACGGCCGCGGCTCCTAGGCCGCGGCGCGCCAGCCGGCCAGGGAGCCGTCGGTGGCGAGCCTGGCGAGCGCCCTCGCCTCGAGCTCGCGGGCGGCGTTCTGGGTCACGCCCAGGGCGCGCGCGGCCTCACGGATCGAGAGCTCGGGGCGTCCACCGGTCCCGAAGCGGGCCTCGATGATCTTGCGCTCGGCATCGGGGAGCTTGGCCAGCGCCTCGCCGACCGCCTCCTCCTGCTCGCGCTCGAGGACCTCTTCCTCGAGGTCGGCGGTGCTCTCGGCATGCAGCTCGCCGAGCGTCGTGTCGCCCTCGCCGACCGGGGTGTCGAGGCTGGTCGTCACCCGGGTCAGGTCGCGAACGGCCATCACCTCGTCGAGCGGCAGCTTCGCCCGCTTCGCCACCTCCTCGTCGGTCGGCTCGCGATTGAGCTTCACGGCGAGCTCCGAGGTGGTGCGGTTGACCGTCCGTTCGCGCTGCGCGATGTGCGCCGGGATCCGCACCGGGCGGCCGGTGTTGTCGAGTCCGCGCTGGATCGACTGCTTGATCCACAGCACCGCGTAGGTCGAGAACTTGTAGCCGCGGCGCCAATCGAACTTCTCCGCGGCGCGGATCAGGCCGAGCATCGCCTCCTGGACCAGGTCGCCGAGCGGCAGCCCGAACCCCTGGTAGCGGCGCGCGAACTTGATCACCAGCCGCAGGTTGGAGTTGATCATCCGCTCCTTGGCGGCCAGGTCGCCCATCTCGATCCGCTTCGCGAGCTCGATCTCCTCGGCGGCCGTGAGCAGCGGGTACTTCATCGCCTGGTTGATGAACAGCTGCAGGCTGTCGGTCGTCGGCTCGGCGACGGCATGCGTATCCGTCCGCTGCTGCGAGCGGGCGCTTGAAGTCTGGTTGTCTGTGTGCTCGCCGCGCGTGCGGCGTACCTGGCGCTGGTCGGCAGCGCCCCTCTGGCGAGGCATCTTTCACCCCTCGTTCTGTCTTGCGGTCCCCCTGTTTACTACCCCTGGCTTCAAAAAGTATAGCGAAATATAGTTGCCGGTGCAAGCAAGCCTTTGACCGCCGGAAATCCCGGTGTATGTTTGGCGCACCAGTCGGAACGCGGCCTGAAGGGGTCGGCCGCCCAAAACACCATCGGAGGTTATGGATGACTATTAGGATTTTCGGAGTGGGCGCGGCGACGCTCGCCGCCACCCTGGCACTGGCGGCGTCCGCCCAGGCGGAGATCGGCACCTGGGCCGGCACCGTCACCGGCACGAACGGCAAGATCGCTCTCGACGTAAAGATCACCAAGCAGTCGGCGTTGACAAAGGTCAAGCAGATCCGGGTCAAGGATGTGCCGTCCCAATGTCCGGTCGAGGGGACCGCCAATGTCGCTCACACGTTCCCGGCCAAGCTCAAGATCCAGGGTGACGGCAGCTTCAGCGGGGTCTACTCCCAGCCCACGTTCGGCAACAAGACCACGATCGACGGACAGTTCAACCGCAACGGCAACAAGATCAAGGGCACGATCCAGATCAACTTCCACTATCCCGCCGACGGCGGAGTTCCCGAGGAGGATTGCGACACCGGCCCGCTCTCCTACAAGGCGAAGTACGGCGCCCCGGATCAGACGCAGACCAGCTCGCGTCCGAACTGGCGCTGAGGCGCTGATCAGCTAGGCGTCCGCCGACCGCCCCGCCGCCGCGCGCGGCGGGGCGGCGGTCGGCTCCAGCGCCAGCTCGAGCACCTCGTTGATCGACAGCACCGGGTGGAAGGCGAGCTCCTCGCGGACCTCCTCGGGGACGTCGTCGAGGTCGGCGCGGTTGCGCTCCGGGATCACCACGTCGGTGAGCCCGGCGGCGTGAGCGGCGAGCACCTTCTGCTTCAGGCCACCGATCGGCAGCACCCGTCCCTGTAGCGTCACCTCGCCGGTCATCCCCACCGTGTGCCTGACCGGGCGCCCGGTGAGCAGCGAGACCAGCGCCGTGGTCATCGTGATCCCGGCGCTCGGGCCGTCCTTGGGGATCGCGCCGGCGGGCACGTGGATGTGGAACTCGCGGTCGGCGAACGCGGCCTCGTCGAGGCCGAGCTGCTCGGCATGGCCGCGCACGTAGGAGAGCGCGATCCGCGCCGACTCCTTCATCACGTCGCCGAGTTGCCCGGTGAGCACAAAGCCCTCCTTGCCGGGCATCGAGGTCGTCTCGATGAACAGCACGTCCCCGCCGGCGCCGGTCACCGAGAGGCCGGTGGCGACCCCCGGAACGGCGGTCCGCTCGGCGGCCTCCTGGTAGAAGCGCTGCTTGCCGAGCGCCTCCCGGACCGCGTCGTGGTCGAGGGCAACCGGCGGCTTCGCCTCGTCGGACGCGATCCGGGTCGCGGTCTTGCGCAGCAGCTTGCCGAGCTCACGCTCGAGCCCGCGGACGCCGGCCTCACGCGTGTATTCGGTGACGATTGCCTCCAGCAGCTCGTCGCCGACCTCGACCTCGTCGTCACGCAGGCCGTTGAGCTCGACCTGGCGCGGCCACAGGTAGCCGCGCGCGATCGCGACCTTCTCGTCGGTCGTGTAGCCGTCGAAGCGAACCACCTCCATGCGGTCGAGCAGCGGTCCGGGAATCGTCTCGGCGACGTTCGCGGTGGCGATGAACAGGACCTGGGAGAGGTCGAGCTCGACGTCCAGGTAGTGGTCGCGGAAGGAGTGGTTCTGGGCCGGGTCGAGGACCTCGAGCAGGGCCGAGCTCGGGTCGCCGCGCCAGTCGGCGCCGACCTTGTCGACCTCGTCGAGCATGATCACCGGGTTCATCGTCCCGGCGTCGCGCAGCGCCCGCACCAGGCGACCGGGCAGCGCCCCGATGTAGGTGCGGCGGTGGCCGCGGATCTCGGCCTCGTCGCGGACGCCGCCCAGCGACATGCGGACGAACTCACGCCCGGTCGCTCGGGCGATCGACTCGCCGATCGAGGTCTTGCCGGTCCCGGGTGGCCCGATCAGCGTGAGGATCGCGCCGGCGCCCTTGCCCTCCTCGGCGAGGCCGCGGTCGCGGCGCAGGCCGCGCACGGCGATGTACTCGGTGATCCGGTCCTTGACGTCGTCGAGCCCGGCGTGATCGGAGTCGAGCACCTCGCGGGCGTGCACCGGATCGAGCTTCTCGTCCGAGCGCTCGCCCCACGGCACGGCCAGCAGGGTGTCGAGGTAGGTGCGGATCATCGACGACTCGCCGCTCTGCTCGCCCATCCGCTCGAGCCGGCCGAGCTCGCGGGTCGCCTGCTCGCGGACCGCTTCGGGCATCGCCGAATCGGCGATCTTGCGCTCGTACTCCTCGAACACCGAGGCATCGTCGTCGCCGAGCTCCTTGCGGATCGACTCCATCTGCTTGCGCAGGAAGTACTCGCGCTGCTGCGCCTGGGCGCCGGACTCGACGTCATCGCGGATCCGGCGGCGGACCTGCAGCTCGGCGAGCCGCTCGCGCTGCATCTCGAGCGCCAGCTCGAGCCGCTCGACGACGTCGACGGTCTCCAGCAGCCGCTGCTTGTCGGCGAGCGAGATGTCGGGGCTGTAGCCGGAGGTGTCGGCGAGCGGCCCGGGCTCGGAGATCGAGCGCAGGAAGGCGGCTACCCGCCCGTCGTCGCCGCGCAGCTCGAGGATCTCCTCGACCACGGCGCGGTAGTTGCGCTCCAGCTCGCGGATCTGCTCGTCGGCGGGGACGCCGTCGTCGAGCGGCTCGACGTCGATCGCCAGCTCGCCGTTGGGGGCCGGCGAGGCGGTCCCGGCGCGGCCGCGGCGCAGCCCGGTCAGGGTGACCGCGTTGATGCCGCCGGGCAGTCGCCCGGTGTCGACCACCTCGGCGATCGTGCCGATGCGGCCGTACTCGCCCTCGGGGCGTGGCAGCAGGAAGACCTGCTCGGCGTCGCCGACCTCGGCGGCGATCGTCGCGGTCATGCCGGGGAAGAGGATGCTGTCGTCGAGCGGAACGAGCAGGAGCTGCATGCGGGGTCCTTTGCCTTCGGGTGGGTTCAAGCTTTACTTTCTGAAGTGAGGGTAGCGCACGCGGCCTCGCGCAGGCACGGATCTGAGTCTGGCGCTGTCAGATAGGGTCCGCCGTGGTGGAGCTCGACGGCAGACACGCGGTGATCACCGGCGCCGCCGGAGGGATCGGCTCGGCGCTGGCACGCTGGTTCGCCGCCGAGGGCGCGATCGTGACCGCGGCCGACCTCGACCTGGGCGGGGCCGCCGAGGTGGCTGACGAGGTCGGCGGGACCGCGATCCGCGTCGACGCCTCGGACCCGGCGAGCATCGCCGAGCTGGTCGCCGACGCCCGGGCCGCCGCCCCGATCGACCTGTTCTGGTCGAACGCCGGGATCCCGGGACCGATGGGCGGTCCCGAGGCCTCCGATGACGACTGGCAGGCGACCTGGGAGATCAACCTGATGTCACACGTCTGGGCGGCGCGCGAGCTGCTGCCTGCGATGCTCGAGCGCGGCGAGGGCTACCTGGTCAGCACCGCATCGGCCGCCGGTCTCACGACCCAGGTATCGGCCGCGGCATATTCGGTCACCAAGCATGCCGCGGTGGCGCTCGCCGAGTGGCTGGCGATCACCTACCGCGAGCGCGGGATCGCGGTCTCCTGCATGTGTCCCCAGGGGGTACAGACGGCGATGCTGGAGAGCGCCAAGACCGAGCCGGTCGGCGGCGCCCTGCTCGAGGCCGGCGGGATCATGGACCCCGACGACGTCGCCGAGGTCGCGGTCGAGGCGATCCGCGAGGAGCGCTTCCTGATCCTGCCGCACCCCGAGGTCGCCAAGCACCTTGCGTTCAAGGGCGCCGACCCGGAGCGCTGGCTGGCTGGCATGCGTCGCGCGGTGGCCGATGCGTCCGCGGGGCTGGGGTAGGTTCGACGAGCGCCCGAGGCGACGGTGGCGGCCTACTGGCGATGATCGAAGTCGTGGCCGAGCCACTCGGCCATCGACCTGAGCTCGCCGGATAGCGCCTCGAGCGTCTCGTCCGGGGCGTCGTCCTCGAGGTGGATCGCCCGCGCCCGTAGGACTCCGGCGTCGCGGTCGGCCTTCAGGTCGACGCGGGCGACGAGCCGGTCGCCGAGCAGGAACGGAAGCACGTAGTAGCCGTAGCGGCGCTTGGGCGCCGGCACGTAGAGCTCGAGCCTGAACTGGAAGCCGAAGATCCGCTCGACCCGGCTGCGTTCCCAGATCAGCGAGTCGAACGGCCCGATCAGCGCCGCCGCGTCGACCCGCCGCGGGATCGTCGCGCCGGTTGCCAGGTAGCCCTGGGTGCGCCCCCAGCCCTCGACCTTCACCGGGTGCAGCTCGCCGCCCTCGACCAGCTCGGCGACCCGCAGCTTCGAGTCGGCCGCGGGGAGGCGGAAGTAGTCGCGAAGGTCGCGCTCGGCCGCGACCCCGAGCCGCGCCGCGGCGAACCGGACCAGCTCGCGCTGGGCGTCGGCCGCAGCGGGCGTCGGCGCGACGAGCACGTTCGCCGGCAGCACCCGCTCTGGCAGGTCGTAGAGGCGTTCGAAGCGCCGCCGGCGCGCCGCGGTCACCTGCCCCGACCAAAACAGCCACTCGAGCGCCCGCTTGGAGTCCGACCAGTCCCACCACGGCCCACTGCGCCGCGGCCGCCGCTCGGTCAGCTCCGAGGCGGCGATCGGCCCCTGCGCGCGAACCTGCTCGAGTACGTCGGCGACCAGGTCCGGGCGCTCGGACTGGATCCGGCGCATGCTGCCCCAGGCCTCCGAGCCGGCCGCCTCCATCCGCCAGCGCAGCAACGGCTGCAGCTCGACCGGCAGCAGCGAGGCCTCGTGGCCCCAGTACTCGAACAGTCGGCGGGGCGCGCGTTGCGACAGCCGGTCCAGGAGCTCATGGCGATACGGGCCGAGGCGGCTGAAGGCGGGCAGGTAGTGGGCGCGCTCGAGCACGTTCACCGAGTCGATCTGCAGCAGGCCGACCCGCTTCAGCGCCCGGCGCAGGTCCCAGCCCCCGGGCTCGGCGGCCGGCCTGGGGTCGGCGAAACCCTGCGCGGCGAGCGCGGCTCGGCGGGCCTCTGGGGCGGAGATCGATACGCGGCGGGTGATCGCTGCATCCAATCGCAGGCGGCGGAGCGCAACAATCCCGGTATATGCGCAGGGGGCGGACAGCGATCGCGATGGCGGTCGTCGCCGTGCTCGTGGGGGCGGGGGCCGCCGCCGCCGATCGCGAGCGGCCGGCGCCCGCGGACGGCCCGGCCCTGAGCGCGAAGCTGGGCGAGTGTCCCAAGCACGTGCGGCCGCGGCGGCTGCGCTGCGCCCGGCTGCGGGTGCCGCTCGAGCGCGCCGACCCCTCGCGGGGCAAGATCCAGGTCGCCTACGCGGTCCGCCGGCGCGGCAAGCCTGGCGAGCCGAGCCTGGGTGCGATCTTCGCGGTCGAGGGCGGGCCCGGATACGGCTCGATCGGCAGCGCCCGCTACTACATCCACATGCTCGGGCCGCTGCTCGAGCGCCGCGACCTGGTCGTCGTCGACATGCGCGGTACCGGCCACTCGCGGGCGATCGACTGCCCGAAGCTGCAGCGGGGCCGCGGCACGGACCGCGCCGGGGTCGCCCAGTGCGCGCGCATCCTCGGCGACGACTACGGCTCCTACCGGACCTCGGCGGCCGCCGACGACGTCGACGACGTCCGCCGGGCGCTCGGCTATCGCCGGATCTCGCTGTACGGCGACTCCTACGGCACCTTCCTGGCGCAGTCCTACGCCTTCCGCCACGGCGAGAACCTCGAGGCGCTGGTGCTCGACGGCGCCTATCCCGTGCGCGGCGAAAACCCGCTCTACCCGAGCCTGTGGCGCACTGGGATCCGTTCGCTGACGACGGTCTGCGACCGCGCCGGGCGCTGTCGCGGCAACGCCGCCCGGCGGCTGCGGCGGATTCTTCCGCTGCTGCGTGGCACCCCGGCCGGAGTCGGGCCGCTGCTCGACGTGATCGCCTCCGGTGGCTATGAGTCGCCGACCCACAACTACCTGCGCATCGATACCGCGATCAGCGACTACCTGGCCGGGAACCGCCGCCCCTATCGGCGGCTGACCAGGCCGACCGGCGGCGGCTATGGCAAGTACCGCTTCTACTCACGCGGGGACGAGCTGACCGTGAGCTGCAACGACTACCCGATGCTCTGGGACAAGTCGTCGTCGCCCGCTCAGCGCGAGCGCCAGCTGCGCGCCTCGGTGCGCGGCTACCCGGCGGGCGAGTTTGCGCCGTTCACCCCCGCCGAGGTGGCGCTCGACTCCAGCGCCGGCTACCTCGAGTGTCTCGCCTGGCCGAAGCCGTCGTCCCTCTACCAACCGCCGGCCCCGGCCGGGGCGCCGAAGCCGGCGATGCCGACGCTGGTGATCTCCGGCGAGCTCGACGACGTCACCAGCGCGGGCGAGGGGCGCGCCGTGGTCCACGACTTCGCCCGCGCCCGCCAGATGGTGGTCCGCAACGGCGGCCACGTGCCGTCTCTGTACGGCGGCCGCTATCCGGCGCGCGACTGGGTGCGGCGGTTCATTCGCCGCCACGGCTAGAGTCGTCGGCGCGATGTCGGCGACCAGCGCCAGCCTCGGCCGGCGGCTCCCGGACCCGGGCGAGCCGATCCCGGCGGTCGCCTGGCCGACGGTGGCGTTGTTCGTCGCCGCGGGGTCGTTGTTCGGCGCCTCGACCGCGCTCGCCGTCGGCGGCTCGCTCCCCTACGCCGTCGCGATCTTGCTCAACGCGATCGCCTCGTACATGTTCTTCACCGTGTTGCACGACGCTTGCCACCGCAGCGCCGCGCGACACGACTGGGTCAACACCTGGCTCGGCCGGCTCAGCGGCCCGTTCCTCGCCCCGCCGATCTCCTCGTACTCGGTGTTCCGTTGGATCCACATGCAGCACCACCGGTTCACCAACCACGATCCGTCGCAGGACCCCGACGCCTACACCGAAAACGGGCCCGGCTGGCAGCTGCCGCTGAGGTGGGCGACGATCGACGTCTACTACTCGCGCTTCTACCTGCGCGCCTGGCGCTCGCGGCCGCGGCGCGAGTTGGCCGAGCTGGCGGTCACGGCGGCCGTGGTCGTCGGCGTCGGCATAGCCTGCGCGCTGACCGGCCACCTGCTCGACTACGCGCTCCTCTACCTGCTGCCGGCGCGCCTGTCGCTGATCTTCCTCGCCTTCGCCTTCGACTGGCTGCCGCACCACGGGCTCTCGTCGCGCCCCGAGGAGGACCGCTACACCACGACCCGCAACCGGGTTGGGGCCGAGTGGCTGATGGCGCCGGTGTTGCTGTACCAGAATTACCACCTGGTCCACCACCTGCACCCGCTGATCCCGTTCTACCGCTACATCGCCGCCTGGCGGCGAAACGAGGACGAATACCTCAGCCACGAGCCCAGCCTCTCGACGGTCGCCGGGCGCGAGCTGACCGTCGAGCAGTACCGCCGGCGACGCACCGGCTGACCGTCGCCGGGCGGGCTAGATGAGCTAGGGGGCGGTGACGGTCGTCGTCACCGTCGAGGTCGACGGTGGCGCCGTGGTCGTCGAGGTGGTGGTCGAGTCGGTGGTGGTCGTGGTGGAGGTGGTGATCGTCTGGGTCGAGGTGGTGATCGTCGACGTCGTCGGGGTCTCGGTCGAGGTTGTGGTTTCCGTCTGGGTCACGAACACTTTCTCGGTCGGCGGGTCGGCTGCCACGACCGCCAGCGCGACCCCAAGCCCGATCGCGAGCGCGACCAGGGCGATGATCGCCACCACCTTGCGGCGATCCTCGCCCGGCTGTGGCTGATCGACGCCGGGTTCGGGGTACTCGTCCGGCGCTGCGGCCTCGTCGGCATCCATCGACTCGAGTTCTACCGCAGCGGTCAGTTCGGCCCGAGCGCGTCGACGGCGATCGAGTCCGCGTGGAAGCGGTGCTCGCTCACCACCTTGCGCCCGCCGCCGTCCAGTCGGGCGCGCAGGAGGCTGTAGCGCGGGCCGGGCCAGTAGATGAACCGGTCATCGACGGCGACGCTGGGGGCGTAGCCGGCCTTGGGGATGAACTCGAGCTGCACCGGACCGCCGTCGACCGGCGCCCGCGCGATCGACCGGGTGCCGCGGTTGCACCAGTAGATCGCGTCGTCGGTGACCGCGAGGCCGAAGGGAAGGTCGATCCCGGCGTCGACGATGAAGGTCTGATCGACTCCGGTGCCGTCCAGGTTCGCCCGCGCGAGCGAGGTGTTCGGGTAGGCGTTGACCCAGTAGATGTGATCGGGGGTGACGTCGAGCCCGGTCGGCGCGGTGTAGTCGGGAGAGCCGCCGAAGTCGACGTAGTCGAGGTCGACCTGGCCGCCGTCGAGGCTGGCGCGGGCGATCCCGGCATCGCTATCGAGCGTCTCGCCGCGGCTCCAGTACAGATATCCGCCCTGCACGTCGATGTCGAGCGCGAAGCCGATCCCGTCGATGAAGTGCTGGTCGACCTTGTGGCCGTCGAGGCGGGCGCGGCCGATCGAGTCGCCGTCGACGTTGATCCAGTAGACGTGGCGGTCGTCGATCGCGATCCCGCTCGGCCCGATGCCGTCGTCGACGAAGTGGCGGTCCTTGCCGCTGTAGTCGAGGTTGGCGCGGCCGATGTCGCCGCTGCCCCAAGTGCCGAGGTCGGTCCAGTAGATGTAGGCGTCGGCGCGACCGGCGAAGCACGCCAGACAGGCGAGCGCCCCCAGCAGCAGCGCGACGAACGACAGCGGACGGCGGATCTGAGCGGTGATCTGGTTCATGGGTCCAGTCTGCGCGGCCGCGGACGGCGCGCCAACGGACCCTGGGTGTTGACGGCCTACACCTTCTCGACGTGCGCCACGTGCTGCTCGCACGCACGCACCCAGAGCCGTTCGAGCCGATCGGGCCCGAGCGCGTCCGGGTCGATCCCGAAGGTGTGTTCGAGCGTCGCGGTCCACTCGTCGCGCTCGAGCAAGCGCCGCTCGCGGCGGCCGGGGCCGTCGACGGCCAGGGTCCGCGCGCGGATCGCGGTGATCCGGTCGTCGGCGGGCCGCTGGACGATCAGGGTGCGGACGAAGTGCGAGCCGGGCGAGGTCGAAAGGCGCTCGTGGTGAGGCGCGAAGGCCGCGAGCTCGACCGCCTCGTCGGCGAAGCGAAACCCCGGCGTTGAGCTGAACTCGTGTTGCTGCAGCCACCAGCCGTCGCCCTCGCGCTCGAGCACGAGCTCGAACTCGCCCGAGCGCAGCGGTCCCTCGCGCAGCGCCAGCGGCTCGACCGGCCCCTCGCCGAAGCCGCCCTCGGCGATCCACTGCCCGCCGCCGGCCGTGGTCGCCACCAGCGCCAGGTGATCGGTCTGCTCGCCCGTTCGATACAGGTCGCGCGGCCCGACGATCGCCTCTCGGCGCTCGACCTCGAACCCGAGCGAGCGCAGCAGCTCGAGCAGCACCGTGTTGACCTCGAAGCAGTAGCCGCCGCGACCGCCGCCGAGCACGCGTTCGACCAGCCCGCGCGGATCGAGCGGGCCGGACTCGCCGAGCTGCACGGCGAGGTTCTCGAACGGCACGTTCGAGACGAAGGCGCGGTGGACGTCGCGCAGCCCCTCCGGGGTAGCCGGAGGCGGCGCATCGAGGCCGATGCGCGCCAACAGCCGGGCGCGGATGCTTTCGTCGAGCGCCACCCGCCGACTATCGCGGATGCCGGAACGACTACGCGGGACTACGCGGGCGCGCCGGCCTGCTCGCGCTGTGCGGCGGCCGCCTCGACCAGCTGCTGATAGCGGACCTGCTGGCCGGCGGCGCCCCAGTTGCCGTCCGGGACCTCGCCGATCAGCGTCCAGACGCGGATGCCCTCGCTCTCCGGCAGTCCGGCGGCCCTCAGCACCGCCTGGTTGACGGAGTCGACCAGGATCCCCTTGCGCCGGTCCGAGAGCGCGCCGTCGGGGACCGTGATCTGGACCCGGAAGCGCGGCTCGCCGCCCGGGCGGCCGCCGACCGCCAGCGACTCGGGATCGATCTCGTTCGCGAACACCCAGGTGATCGAGCGGAAGAACTCGGTGTCGGGGGCGCGCTCGGCCTCGAGCAGCTTGGTCGCCAGCTCCTCGAGCAGCTCGGCCTTTGCCTCGGGCGCGATCGCGCCGCTCGGGTAGGTCACGTCAATCATCGGCATCAGGATCCTCCAGGCGGTCGGGTGTCCGCCGAACCATACTATGATGGGCGTCATAATGACTGACGCGGGCGAGAAGACCAGGGAGCGGATGGTGCGCGGCGCCGCCGGGTTGCTGCGCGAGCGCGGCTACACCGGGACCGGATTTCGCGAGGTGATCGAGGTCACCGGCGCCCCGCGCGGCTCGATCTACCACCACTTCCCCGGCGGCAAGGCCCAGCTCGCCGGCGAGGCGGTCGACTACGTCGGCGCCCTTGCCCGCGAGACGATCGCCGGAGCGCTCGGCGACGGCGACCCGGTCGGCGCGCTGCACGGTTTCATCGAGCTCTGGCGGGTCGACTTCGAGCGCTCCGGCTGCCGCGCCGGTTGCCCGATCGCGGCGGTCGCGGTCGAGAGCCACGACGAGGCCCCCGAGCTTCTCGACTCGGCCGCCGCCGCCTTCGGCCAGTGGCGCGCCGCGTTCGCCGACTGCCTGCGCGAGGCGGGCGTCGCGGCAACCCGCGCGGATCGGCTCGCCGGCCTGGTCGTCGCCGGGGTCGAGGGGGCGATCATCCTCAGCCGAGCCGAGCGCGACCCGGCGCCGCTGCTCGACGTCGGGGCAGAGCTCGAGCGCGCGATCGCGGCCGAACTCGACTGACCCTCGCGCCGCGAACGCCTAGATGGTCGCCGCGGCCGAGCAGCGTTCGCCGCTGCCCTTGTTGTGCGCCGTCGCCTTGATCGCGTCGCTGCCGGCGAGGTCGTCGATCTTGCGCTCGATTGAGAACGAGCCACTGCGACCGTGGGTGGTCGCGTTCCCCTTGAAGGCGACCGAGCCGTTGTCCTTGATCCTCACCTTCCAGGTGTCGCCAGACTGGTTCTGATCGACCTCGAACTCGACCTCGATTCGGCCGTCGTTGGGCTTGACCTTGATCTTCGAGCTGCTCGAGCCGGTGCAGGTGCCGGCGTTGCGAATCTCGTTGTCGTTGCCACTGGCCATCGCGCTGGCCGCGAGGCCTGCCGAGACGATCAGCGCCGTGGTGATCGTGGTGATCCTCCGGTTCATTGCTACCTCCTTGGTCGTCGGTTGGCTATGCCTCATGAACACGAGAGGTGGGCGACCATCACGCACGAAGTGTGAGCAAACCTTCGCATTTGTCCGCCGAACCCGCTAGCCTGCCCGACTCAGATAACCGGTAAAGCCGAGTTCTGGTCACCACTCACATCCCTGGGGACCGGAAGCGGGGGAACCAACTGTTTTGGGGCTAACCAGTCGCCGAGCGACTGGGGCGCAGGCTCTTTCAGCGCCAGCCCGTCAGCTAACCCCGTAGGCCGACGAAAGGGACCTGGACGTGGCTTCGATTTGTGACAGCGCGCGGTGGCGGTCCGCCCCGGCACTCCTGCTCGCAGCGTTCGCGATCGCCGGAATCGGCTCGCAGGCGCTCGCCGCCAGCAACGGCGGGATCAACACCGGCGGCGGTACCGGCGGCACCGGCGGCACCGGTGAGCCCACCGGGTCCACCGAGGGCGTCTTCCCGGTCCGCGCCCATCACACCTACGGCGACGGCATCGGCGCCGGCCGCGGGCACCAGGGCCAGGACCTGCTCGCCAAATGCGGCAAGACGATCGTCGCGGCCCAGCCGGGACGGATCGAGCGCGTCGCCGTCCAGTCGGCGGCCGGCAACTACGTGGTCATCAACGGCGTCGGCAAGGCCGCTGACACCGTCTACATGCATCTGCTGCACCGGGCTTCGGTGCAGGTTGGCGAGCGCGTCGCCGCCGGCGACAAGCTCGGCCTCGTCGGCCAGACGGGTGACGCTACCGCCTGCCACCTGCACTTCGAGATGTGGGGCCCGCCCGGCTGGTACAAGGGCGGCGACCTGATCGACCCGCTGCCCTACCTGAAGCGCTGGGACAGGACGAGCTAGCTCGTCGGCCCCAACGCGAATCTTGGCCGGGATCACCGGCGAAGTGTCGAAGCAGCGGTGCCGTTTGTGACCGTCGCGCCCGCGCCGTTCGCCAGTTCGAGTAGTTCGGCGATCGAGTCGGCGAGCCCGGCGGCCGCGACCTCGAGGTCGGGGACCGCGTCGCTGGCGACGTTGAAGCAGAAGAACACACGCCCGTCGTAGCTGAAGATCGCAACCCCGAGGGCGTGCTGGGCGGCAAGCGGGACCAGCGGCCAGACCGCGGTCATCCGGGAGCCGAACGCGTACAGCGGCACCTGCGGCCCCGGCACGTTGGTGATCGTGACGTTGAAGAGCCGGGTGGCGAACAGCGAGCGGGCCAGGAATGTGTGCAGGACCGGCGGCGCGTGCGCCGCGAGGTCGATGATCTCCCGGGAGCCGACGGCCTGATCGCCGGCCTTCAGTCGCTCCGCCTCCTCGACCTGCAGCCGGTAGCGGCGCAGCCCGTCAGGCTCCGCGACCGGGAGGTGGACGAATAGCGAGGTGATCTTGTTGCCGAGCGAGAGCTGCTCGGCGGCGGTGCGGATGTTCACCGGGACCATCGCGCGCAGCCCGGCGGCGGGTGGCGCCTCGCCGCGGTGCTCAAGCAGCCGGCGCAGGCTGCCGGCCATCGCCGCGAGCGCGACATCGTTGACCGTGCCGCCGAGGCTGGCCTTGATTCGCTTCAGGTCGTCGAGCGAGACCTCGACCACGGCGAGGCTGCGCGCCGCGCCGATCGGCCGGTTGAGGCTGGTGGCCGGAGCGCCGACCACCTCGTCGGCAACCAGAACGCCGGCCAGCGCCCGCGCCCGGTCCCAGGCCTCGCGGGCGTGGCCTGGGTGCACGGCGGCGTCGGCCGTACCGCTCGCGATCGAGGCGGCGCCGCGGACGAAGCCGGCGCCGAAGCGCGCCAGCCCGAGCGCGGAGGACCCGACCGCGGCGGTTGCGCCGGCGACCGCGCGCAGCGGTGAGCCCGCCGCCGGCGGTGCCGGGACGAGCTCCGTGTCGAACCCCGTTGGCTCTAGCGTCGGCGCCGGGGTATGCGGGTCTGTGTCGAGCAGCGCCTGGCCGATGTCGACCGAGCCGACGCCGTCGACCATGCAGTGATGGGTCTTGCTGACCATCGCCCAGCGCCCGTCGCCGAGCCGGATGAGGACGATCTCCCAGAGGGGCCGGGCGCGGTCGAGCCGCGAGGAGAAGTAATCGCCCGCCCACTCGCGCAGCTCGGGCTCGCCCGCTGGCGCCGGGAGCCCGGCCTCGCGGACGTGGTTGGCGACCTCGAAAGCCTCGTCATCGACCCATTGCGGCCAGTGGAGACCGCCGGTGCGGGGCTGCGAAAGCCGCTGGCGGAAGCGCGGCATCTGTTCGGCTACGGCGACCAGTTTCGCGCGCAGCTGGTCGAGGCTCGGAACCCCACCACCGGGAGCCGGCTCGAATAGGGCGACGCTGCCGATATGCATGTGGGCGCTCTCGTCCGCCTCCTCCAGCTCGAGGAACGTCGCATCAAGGGCCGTCACATCCTCAATCGGCATCGCAGCCGGATCCTCCTCCGCGGCGCCGCGGTGGACATCAGCACTCGCCACCGGACGGTCAGGGGCGAACTACGGAGGGGGACCCTCCGCACGCGTGGAGCGTCAGAGGCTCAGCTCAGCCGCAGCCGGTGTTGTTGCCGCAGCTCGAGCACGTGTAGCACGAGCCCGTCCGCTGCATCATCCCGCCGCACTGCTCGCAGGCCGGGCCGAGGTCGCCACCGCGCGAGAGCTTGGCCGGGATCACCGGCGGGGCGTCGGTGAGCGCCGCCGCGGCCGGCTTCGGCGCGCCGTTGCCGTTCCCGTTGCCGGCGTGCTCGGGCTCGGCCTGCGCCGGCGTCGCCGTGTCATCGGTGAACATCGCCAGCTGCGCCTCCTTGCGGGCGCGCACCTCGGGGGTGAGGATGCCGAGGTCCTCGAGCTCGTCGAGGTCGTCGATGAAGCGGCTGCCGAGCCAGCGCATGATGTAGTCGGGCATCGACTTCGCGAACGGGATCTCCGGGTTGCCGGTGATCCCCTCCGGGTCGAAGCGCATGTAGCTGAACTTCTTCACGAACGTCTCCAGCGGCACCCCGTACTGCAGGCCGATCGAGATCGCGGTCGCGAACGCGTTCAGCATCCCGCGCAGGGTCGAGCCCTCCTTGCCGATGTCGGTGAGGAAGATCTCGCCGATCGAGCCGTCCTCGTACTTGCCGGCGGTGATGTAGCCCTCGTGGCCGGCGATCGAGAACTTGTGGGTGATCGACTCGCGCTCGCGCGGCATCTTGCGGCGCACGGGCGCCGCCGTCTCGGTCGCTTCCTCCGCCTCGTCCTGGGCGTCGGTGCGCAGCGCCTGCGCGGTCTTCGAGCCGTCGCGGTAGATCGCCAGCGCCTTGAGCCCGTGCTTGTGGCCCTCGATGTAGGCCTCGGCGATGTCGTCGACGGTCGCCGTCTGCGGCAGGTTGACCGTCTTCGAGATCGCCCCCGACAGGAACGGCTGCGCCGCGGCCATCATCTTGATGTGGCCCATGTGCGAGATCGCGCGCTCGCCGACGGCGACGTCGAACACCGGCAGGTGTGAGTCCTTGAGCGCCGGGGCGCCGATGATCGTGCTCTTGTCGTTGATGTAGGCCTCGATCTGCTCGATCTCAGAGCCTGAATAGCCGAGCGTCTCGAGCGCCATCGGCACGGTGCGGTTGACGATCGTCATCTGCCCGCCGCCGACCAGCTCCTTGAACTTGACCAGCGAGAAGTCGGGCTCGATCCCGGTCGTGTCGCAGTCCATCAAGAACGAGATCGTCCCGGTGGGGGCGAGCACGGTCGCCTGGGCGTTGCGGTAGCCGTGCTCCTCGCCGAGCTCGACCGCCTCGTCCCAGCTGCGCTGTGCGGCCTCGACCAGGTCGCCCTTGACCCCGTCGCCGTCGAGTTTGTGGGAGGCGTCGCGGTGCATCCGCATGACGTTGTTGTGCGCCTCGCGATTCTTCGGGTACTCGTCGTAGGTGCCGACAGCGGCCGCGATCTCGGCCGACTTGCGGTAGCCGCGCCCGGTCATCAGGGCGGTGATCGCGCCGGCGATGTTGCGGCCCTCGTCGGAGTCGTAGGGGACGCCGTCGGACATCAGCAGGGCGCCGAGGTTGGCGTAGCCGAGACCGAGCTGGCGGAAGGCGCGCGCGTTGTCGCCGATCGTCTCGGTCGGGTACGAGCTCGGCCCGACGACGATCTCCTGGGCGAGGAAGACGGTGTCGACCGTGTGCTCGAACTCAGCGCTGTCGAAGGAGCCGTCCTCGCGCCGGAACTTCATCAGGTTGATCGACGCCAGGTTGCAGGCCGAGTCGTCGACGTGCATGTACTCCGAGCACGGGTTGGAGGCGTTGATCCGCCCCGACTCGGGGCTGGTGTGCCAGCGGTTGATGATCGAGTCGTACTGGACGCCCGGGTCGGCGCACTGCCACGCCGCCTGGGCGATCTGTCCCATCAGCTCGCGGGCCTTGACCGTCTTCGTCACCTGGCCGCCGTTGCGGGCGGTCAGCTCCCAGTCGCCATCGGCCTCGACCGCGGCCATGAACTCGTCGGTCACCCGGACCGAGTTGTTGGCGTTCTGGTACTGGATCGAGGTGAAGCCGTCGCCGTCGATCGACATGTCGAAGCCGGCGTCGCGCAGCGCGTTCGCCTTCTTCTCCTCGTCGGCCTTGCACCAGATGAACGCCTCGATGTCGGGGTGATCGACGTCGAGGACGACCATCTTCGCCGCCCGACGCGTCTTGCCGCCGGACTTGATCGTCCCGGCCCAGGCGTCGGCGCCGCGCATGAAGCTGACCGGGCCGGACGCGAGCCCGCCCTTCGACAGGTGCTCGACCGAGCCGCGGATGTTGGAGAGGTTGATCCCGGAGCCGGAGCCGCCGCGGAAGATCTGGCCCTCCTTGGTGTTCCAGTCGAGGATCGACTCCATCGTGTCCTCGACGCTGAGGATGAAGCAGGCCGAGCACTGCGGGTGCTCCTCGAAGCCGACGTTGAACCAGACCGGGCTGTTGAAGGCGGCCTTCTGGTGCAGGAGGATGTGGGTGAGCTCGGCCTCGAACGCGTCGCCGTCCTCGTCGGTGGCGAAGTAGCCGCCCTCGCGACCCCAGCCGGCGATCGTCCCGGCGACCCGGCCGATCATCTGCTTGACCGAGCTCTCGCGCTCCTCGGAGCCAAGCCGGCCGCGGAAGTACTTCTGGGCGACGATGTTGGTGGCGTTCTGCGACCAGGTGGTCGGGAACTCGACCCCGTGCTGCTCGAAGGCCGGGTCGGAGGGATCGCCGATCACCGCATCGCGAAGCTCCCACTCGACTTCGTCGAAGGGGTGCACGCCGGGACTGGTGTGCCGGCGCTCCACGATCAGACCCTCGCGGCCCAGATTTGGGGTGTTTGCAGCGATTTCCGCCATCCTCAGACTCCTCTTCTCCAAGACTTTCCTTGCTCTCAGCCCGTTTGAGCCGGTAACCATGCACTCTCGCTAGCGGGCCGGACGGAACCCGCCGCCGCCGACCCCGCAAAATCCGGGTTCGACTCGGCCTCGGTCCCCGGCAGGGTGCCGAGGAACTGCAGATAGGCGCCGCGGTCGAGCCGCTCGAGACCGGCCAGGCAGAGCTCGCCGATCCGCTCGGCCTCGAGCTCGCCGCCGGCAGCCGAGATCGCCGCCGCCACCTGGTCGACCAGGCGTTCGACGTTCTCGGCCGAGACCGGGCGCTTGTGGGCCGAGTGCAGCAGCGCGGCGCGCAGCTTGGTGCGGTCGAAGCGCTGGCTCGAGCCGTCGCGCTTGATCACTTGCATCGGTGTCTCGACGGCGCGCTCGAAGGTGGTGAACCGCTGGCCGCACTCGGGGTCGGCGCACTGACGCCGGCGCCGGACCGCGCTCCCGTCAGGGGTGCGGCGGCTCTCCAGCACGCGGGTCGGCCGGTGGCAGGCGGGACAGTCCATCGACGACTGATTCTACTAGGACTAGCGTTTTCCTTCAAGGTCGCAACGCTAGATGTAGCGTGTGCGCTGAGGCGCCGAGCCAGCAATAATCTGTGGGCAGTGAGTCCGCGCGAGAAGTTCAACGACGCCCGCGACGCCGCGGTCGAGAGGGTGACCGACGCCCGCGACGCCGCGGTCGAGCGGGTGACCGACGCCCGCGACGCCGCGGTCGAGGCGGTCGCCGACGCGCGGGCCGCAGCCGCCGAGCAGCTGGCGAAGGTGAAGCCGCGCCTGCGCGGCGTCTCACACGAGTACGCGTTCTTCGTCTCGCTCGTCCTCGGCGCCGGCCTGATCGTGATCGCCAAGGGGACCGAGGCCCAGCTCGCGGTCGCGATCTACGCGGTCAGCCTCTCGGCCCTGTTCGGGGTCAGCGCCCTGTACCACGTGCACCAATGGGAACGGCCGTCGGCGCGCCGCTGGATGCGGCGGCTCGACCACACGATGATCTTCTTCCTGATCGCCGGCACCGTGACCCCGTTCGCACTCCTGGTGATGGAGCCGCCGCTGTCGACCGCGCTGCTGATCGCGGTCTGGGCGGGAGCCCTGGCCGGGACGATCGTCGAACTGGTCTGGGTCGATCATCCGAAGTGGGTCTCGGCCGCCGTCTACATCGGCGTCGGCCTGATCGGCGCGATCGGCTTCCCGGCGATCGTGGTCGAGGCCGGGGTGGTCGCCGGCGTGCTGATCGCCGTCGGCGGGGCTCTCTACGCGACCGGGGCGATCGTCTACGCGGTCCAACGCCCAGACCCGAGGCCGGCCGTGTTCGGCTACCACGAGATCTTCCACGTGCTGGTGATCGCCGCCGCCGCCGCCCACTTCGCGGCCGTCGCCCTGTACGCGCTGCCCGCAGCCGGCTCCGCGTAAAGCGCCCTCAGTCGCGGTGGGTGATGCCCTCGGTCGCGAAGCCCGCGAGCCGCGGGCCGTCAATCGTGACGCCGTCGAGCGCCTCGTCGATCGCCGCAAGCGTGTCTGCATCCAGCTCGACCCCCGAAGCGGCCGCGTTCGCATGCACCTGCTCGGGTCGTGAGGCGCCGATGATCGCCGAGGCGAGCTCGTCGCGGCGAAGGACCCAGGCGAGCGCCATCTCGGCCATCGTCAGCCCCGCCCCGTCGGCGACCGGGCGCAGGCGCTGGACCGCCTCGAGCACGCGGTCGTCCATGTAGCGCTCGATCGCGAAGCTCATCTCGTCGTTGGCCGCCCGGCTGTCCGCCGGCGCCGGGGCGCCGGGCTCGTACTTGCCGCTGAGCACGCCCTGGGCGAGCGGCGACCAGACGATCTGCGAGATCCCGTGTTCGGCGCAGAGGCCGAGCAGCTCCGCCTCGGGGGCGCGCCAGATCATGTTGTACTGCGGCTGGGAGGAGACGAACTTCGCCGCGCCGGAGACCTCGAGCCCGGCCCGGATCTGATCGGGCGTCCACTCGCTGAACCCGATGTAGCGGGCCTTGCCCGCCTCGACCACCTCGGTCAGTCCCTCCATCGTCTCCTCGATCGGCGTCTCCGAGTCGAACCGGTGGCACTGGTAGAGGTCGACGTAGTCGGTCTGAAGCCGCGCCAGCGAGGCGTCGAGCTGCTTGTGGATCTGCTCGCGCCCGAGCCCGGAGTCGCTGTCCGACATCGGGAAGAAGACCTTGGTCGCGAGCACGTAGGAGTCGCGCTCGTAGTCGGAGAGGATCTCGCCCCAGGCCTGCTCGGCCGCCCCGACGCCATAGATGTTGGCGGTGTCGAAGAAGTTGATCCCGGCGTCGAACGCGGCCCGGGTGCAGGCCTCCGTGTGCTCGCGCTCGATCCCTCCCGAGTAGGTGAGCCACGATCCGAGCGAGATCTCCGAGACCTCGAGCTCGGAATCTCCCAGCCTTCTGAGCTTCATCGGGGCACCTTTCCTAGTTGATGAACCTATAGGTGCATGCGTGACACTTGGAGCGGCCGAGCTCGACCTGGGCGCCGCACTGGTGGCACTTGCGGGTCGCGTAGTAGCGGTTCACGTAGACGCCGATCGAGAGCACCACCATGATTCCGGCGCAGATCGCGTAGATGCCGATCGGCGGCATCAGCCGGCGGCCGCCGGCTCGGCCGCTCGCTTCGCGACCTCGATCAGGTCGAGCACCTCGCGCTCGCGCCCTTCGCGGATCAGCGCCACCGGGTCGGGGTCACCGTTGACGATCCCCTCGAAGAACTCCTTGCGGTCCTGGTAGGTGGGCAGGTTCCCCTTCGCCCACCCGCGCGCCTCGTTGAGGATCACCGCGAGGCGCGCGTAGGGCTCGCCGAAGCTCTCGCCGATCTCGCGCTTGATCCGCTTCGCCAGGGCCGGCGAGGCGCCGGCGGTCGAGATCGCGATCGCCAGCGGGCCGGTGCGAACGATCGCCGGGAGGATGAAGCTGCACAGCGAGGGAACGTCGACGACGTTGACCAGCATCGCCCGGCGCTCGGCGGCCTCGTAGACGGCGATGTTGACCTCGGTGTCATCGGTCGCTGCGATCGCCAGGAACTTGCGATCCAGGTCGGTGGCGCCGAACTCGCGGCGCTCCCAGCGGATCGATCCCTCGTCGGCGAGCTCGCGGAGCTCGGGGACCGCCTCGGGAGCCACCAGGGTGACGCGGCCGTCGCAGGCGAGCAGGCCCTCGACCTTCTCGAGCCCGATCTCGCCGCCGCCGACGACCAGGCAGTCGCGGCCGGCCAGGCGCAGGCAGGCGACGTAGAACGGCGTCTCCAGCATCCCGCGCACACAGCTTTGGTCGCAGAGCCCGCGCTGGTACTGGCAGACGCATTCCTTGCCTTCGTAGGACTGGGCCGGCATCGGCGACAGAGGGTAGAGCCCTTTGGACAGGCGCCATCTAGCGCCCGGTTGACATCGACCGCACCCTTCGGGTGCGCGCCTGCATGCGGCCGGAGCCGTTTTGACCCCCTGCTACTCTCGCGCCGCTGTGCGGCTGATCATCACTGAGAAGAACAATTCGGCGAAGAAGATCGCCGAGATCCTCTCCGGGGGCGAGGCGAAGGCCGACGCCACCTACAAGGTGCCGTTCTACACCTGGACCGACTCCGAGGGCGATCAAATGACCGTCGGGCTCAAGGGCCACGTGATGGGCGTCGCCTTCCCCGAGGGCTACTCGAACTGGCAGGAGACGGACCTGCACGAGCTGATCGACGCCCAGCTGGTGCCCGAGCCGACCGACAAGAACGTGGTCAAGGCGGTCCGCAAGCTGGCCAAGGACGCCGGCACGATCGTGATCGCGACCGACTTCGACCGCGAGGGCGAGTTGATCGGGCTCGAGGCTCTGCAGCAGGTGCTCGACGTCAACCCCGGCGTGGCCTCCGACGAGATCGGCAATCGCCCGCCGGTCGCCCGCGCCCGCTACTCGGCGCTGACCAAGGACGAGATCGAGCGCGCTTTCTCGAACCTCGACCAGCTCTCCTACGACCTCGCCTACGCCGGCTCCGCGCGCCAGGACATCGACCTGATCTGGGGCGCGACCCTGACCCGCGCGGTGTCGCTCGCCAGCCGCCGCTTCGGCTCCAACTTCCTCTCGGTGGGACGCGTGCAGAGCCCGACCCTGGCGCTGATCGTCGAGCGCGAGCTCGAGCGGCGCGCCCACGTGCCAAAGCCCTTCTGGGAGCTGTTCGCCAACTTCGCCCATCCCGACGGCTCGTTCGAGGCCCACCACACGACGGACAAGTTCTGGGACCGTGCGGAGGCCGACGCGGCGCTCGCCGGCACCAAGAGCCCTGGGATCGTCAAGGAGGTGTCGTCGAAGCGCAACACCCGCAAGCCGCCGACCCCGCTGAACACGACCGCGTTCACGACCGACGTCTCGAGCCGGCTCGGAATCACCCCGGCCGCGGCGATGCGGATCGCCGAGGACCTCTACATGGACGGGTTCATCTCCTACCCGCGCACCGACAACACGGTCTACCCGGCCTCGCTCAACACCCAGGAGCTGGTCACCTCGCTGGTACGGATCCCCGACTTCGAGGCGGCCAGGGGCCTGCTCGACAAGCCTCTGGAGGCGACCCGCGGCAAGAAGGAGACCACCGACCACCCGCCGATTTACCCGACGCAGGCCGTCTACCCGAACGCGCTCGACGGGCCCAAGCGCCGCGTGTATGAGCTGGTCGCTCGCCGCTTCCTCGCCACCTTCAGCCCACCGATGATCACCGAGTCGACCCGCGCCGACATCGAGGCGGGGTCGGAGACCTACTTCGTCCGCGGCTCGGTCGTCGTCGACCCGGGTTACGCCGGCATCTACACCTACGCCCGCTCCTCCGACGAGGAGATCCCGAAGCTCGAGCAGGGCCAGAGCCTGGACCTGGAGGGCGAGCCGTGGATCGTCGACAAGGAGACCCAGCCGCCGTCCCGGATCAGCCAGGGCAAGCTGATCGAGCTGATGGAGGAGCGCGGGCTGGGGACCAAGGCGACCCGCGCGGACATCATCCAGAAGCTCTACGACCGCGGCTACGTGTTCTCCAACCCGCCCGAGCCCTCGGAGACCGGGATCGCGATGTACAAGGCCTTCCACGACTACGTGCCGCGGATGGCGACCCCGGAGATGACCGCCGAGCTGGAGCGCGACATGGACCAGATCGCCGCCGGCGAGACGTCCAAGGACGAGGTCGTGCGGATCAGCCGCGAGATGCTGCACGAGACCACCACCGAGCTCGAGCAGAAGAAGGAGGACCTGGCGAAGCAGATCTGGGCCGGGATGGACGAGGACAAGTTCCTCGGCCCCTGCAAGGTCTGCGAGGAGGCCGGGCGCAAGCGCGAGAACGGCGAGCCCAACCGCCTGCGGATCATCGACCTGAAGGGCGGCAAGCGGATGTACGGCTGCGAGGGGTGGAAGCGCGACGACCCCGAGTCGCCCGATTCCTGCCCGGTGAGCGGGCCGCTGCCGGGACGCTTCTTCGAGCTTTGGCGGCTCGAGGAGCGCTGCTCGGTCTGTGGCGAGCGCCCGCGGCTGACGGTGAAGAAGAAGGGCCCCGGGCGGCCCTGGAAGCTGTGCCTCAACGACGACTGCCCGACGATGGTCGAGATGCGCGAGAAGCGCGCCGAGCGCGAGGCCGCGAAGCAGGCGCGCGAGGTGGCGAAGGCCGCCGAGACCAACGGCGAGCCGACCGCCGACGACGCCGAGACGCCGAAGGCGCCGGCCAAGGGCGGCGCCCGCCGGCGGCCGAAGAAGCCGGCGCCGACCACGGCGCGGACCAAGCGAGCGCGCTCGAACACTTAGATGGGTGATTCCACGACCCCGCGCGCGCGGATGACGCACGGATACCGTCGCTGGATCGCGCCGCTCGGGACTTGCCCATGCCCACCGGCATGGGCTTCGCCCGACCGCCACGCCCAGCTCGGTCCCGCGCGCCCCCGCGCGCACGCTGCCGTGGAATCAACCACCTAGAGCCGGCGACCGCGGTGTTCATCACCCTCGAGGGCATCGACCGCTCCGGCAAGACCACCCAGGCGGCGTTGCTGCACGAGGCGCTCCCCGGGGCGCTGATGCTGCGCGAGCCCGGCGGCACCGAGGCCGGCGAGCGGATGCGCGAGCTGCTCAAGGACCCCGCGATCGACCTCGACCCGCGCGCCGAGCTGCTGCTGTTCTGCGGCGCGCGGGCGGAGCTCTGCGCGACGGTCGTCGCCGGGGCGATCGACGCCGGGCGCGACGTGATCTGCGACCGGTTCATCGACTCGACCGTCGCCTACCAGGGGGTCGCCCGCAAGCTCGGCCCGGCGCTGGTCGAGCGGATCAACGAGTTCGCGATCGAGCGCTGCCGACCTGACCTGACCCTCTACTTGCGGATCGACCCCGAGGCCGCCTTCGAGCGCGGTCAGCAGCGGCTCGCCGCCGGGGTCGCCGATGGCGCCGACCGCTTCGAGGCCGAGGGCCCGGAGTTCCAGCGGCTGGTCGCCACCGCCTACGACGAGCTCGCCGCCCGCCACCCGCAGCGGATCCAGACGATCGACGCCTCGGGCTCGCCCGACCAGGTGCACGCGCTGGTGCTGAGCGCGGTCGAGGCGCGGCGGTGATCTCAGAGGCGACCGCCGACCAGCCGGCCGCCAGGGTCGCGCTCCAGGCCGCGATCGAGGATCCCTTCCACGCCTACCTGCTCGCCGGCCCGCCGGGCTCGGGCAAGGCCGCCGCCGCGCGGGCGCTGGCCGCCGAGCTGTTGGCCGCCGGCGCGGATGACCCGGCCGGGGCCCGCCGGCGGGCGCTCGCCGACCCCTCGCCGCACCCGGACCTGGTCTGGTTGCGGCCGGCGGGCACCCAGCATCTGGTCGAGGCGGTGCGCGAGCAGGTGATCGGCCAGGTTGCCTACCGGCCGTTCGAGGGCGAGCGGCGGGTGTTCGTGATCGAGGCCGCCGAGGCGATGGCCGAGGAGAGCCAGAACGCGCTCCTGAAGACGCTCGAGGAGCCGCCCGCTTTCGCCCACCTGATCCTGATCACCGCCGAACCCGAGGCCCTGCTCGAGACGGTGCGCTCGCGCTGCCGTACGGTCCGCTTCGCCCGTCTGGCGCCGGACGCGGTCGAGGCGCGGCTTCAAGGCGACGGCTCGTCCGCCGAGCGCCGGGCCGCGGCGCGGCTTTGCGACGGCGACCTGACCCGGGCGGCGTTCCTGGTCGGCAGCGAGGGCCGCGAGCTGCGCGGCGAGGTCGAGGCCCTGGTGCGGGCGGTGGCGACCGGGGACCTGGCCGGTGCCCCGTGGGAGTCGCTGGTCGTCGCGGCCGACGCCGCGGGCGAGCGCGAGGCGGCGGCGGTGCGTGCCGCCGCGGCGGCGGCCGAGGAGGAGGCGGCGGAGCGCTCGGGCCCGGCGGCCCGCCGGCGCGCCCGCGAGGCCGACGAGGCGGCCAAGCGCGCCTCGCGGCGCGCGCGCAACGCGACCCTCGACCTTGGGCTCGCCCTGCTCGGGGCCTGGATGCGTGACCTGGCTGCGGTCGCCGAGCGCGCCCCGGAGCTCGCCTACAACAGCGACCGAACCGAGCAGCTGACGGAACTCGCCGACGGCCTCGACCCGCGCCGCGCCCGGCGTGCGGGCGAGCTGGTGATGGAGACCCGTCGGCGGCTGACCGTCAACGTGTCCGAGCAGCTGGCGCTGGAGGCACTCGCCTTTCGGATCGAGTACCTGCTCGCCCGGCGCTGAGCCTCAGCTCAGTCGCCCATCTCCCGCTCGAGCATGATCTCGCACTGGTCGATCGACGCCCTGGTGCCGGGTGTTTCGCCGGCGTCCATGTCCCGGAAGATCGCGTCGGCCTCCCGCATCTTCTCCTGGGAGTCGAAGAGGCCGAGGAAGATCCCGGTCGACTGGTCGGCGTCGTAGAGCAGCTTCATCCCGGTCGACTCGACGCCGGGCGGGGGGCCGTCGGACTCCTCCACCCGGGCCTTGATCTGCTCGATCCGCTCCGGGGTGACGTCGGTGAACCTGACCACACGTGCGTACATGGATGTCCTCCTCGATCGGTTGCACCGATCCTATCCGCGATCCGATCCCGCCCCCGTGGTGTTCTTGTGATCGATGCCGGCCCCCGCAATCATGCGCGCGCTGATCGCGACGATCCTCTGCCTTGCTTGCCCGGCGGCGGCGGGCGCCGCCGTCGCCCACCCGAACGTCAGCTACGACATCGACTCGCCGGTCGCCGACCCGAACCTGAACGCGCTCGACCTCTACACGCCCGACGGGGCGACCGCCGCCGACCGCCGCCCGGTCGTCGTCTACGTCCACGGCGGCGGCTGGATGAACGGCGACAAGGCCAACCAGATCGCCTCGAAGCGCAATCTATTCACCGGCGCCGGGTACGTGTTCGCGAGCCTCAACTACCGGCTCTCGCCCGACGACCCGACGATCCAGGCGCCCGGGCGGATCATGTTCCCCGCCCACCCCCACGACGTCGGCGAAGCGCTTGGCTGGCTGTCCGCCCACGTCGCCGAGTACGGCGGCGACCCGACCCGGATACTGCTGATCGGCCACTCTGCCGGCGCCCACCTGGTCGACCTCGTCTCCACCGACCCGCGCTACGCCGAGGCCTACGGGGTCGAGCCGTGGCAGCTGATCGGCACGGTTTCGCTCGACACCGACGCGACCGATGTCGCCGACCGGATCGCCGAGGGCGGCCCGCAGGCGAAGGCGCTCTTCTACAACGCGTTCGGAACCCCGGCCGAGAACGCCGCGACCAACTCCTGGGCCGAGGCCTCGCCGCTAGGGTTCGCCGACCCGCGCGACCCGCGCTTCCTGCTCGTCACCCAGGCCGCGAGCGCCGACCGGATCGGCGACAACGCGGCGTTTGCGACCGCGCTCGGCCAGGACCCGGCCGGCGTGCTGGCCGTCCCCTACGACCATGAGGGGATCAACGACGCGGTCGGCGGTGGCGCCGACACCGCCGGCGAGACGGCGGCGATCATGGACTTCTTCGGCCGCATGGTCGCCGGCTCGGCGGACCCGAACGCGAAGCTCGCCAAGCATCCGCACAAGCGGGTGCGGACCGCCCGCCATCGGGCGCGGGTGCGGTTCAGGCTCGACGCCGACCAGGCGGGTGTCGGTTTCGAGTGCCGGCTCGACTCGGCGAAGCTGAAGCCGTGCGACGCCGCGCGCTCGATCCGCGCCGGATTGGGGCGCCACACGTTCCGCTACCGGGCGCTCAGCGAGCGCGGCCGCCCGGGCCCGATTCGCAAGTTCGACTTCAAGGTCCTCGCGCGGCGTAGATAATCCGCCCATGTCGAGCCCGGGCCGCCAGCGATCGGTGCGCCGACGGCCCTTCGGCGTCCGCCTCTACCTGGCGGTCGCCTTTGCCGCGGTCGCGTTGATCACCGCCGGGCTCGCCTACCTGCTGGTCTCCGACACCGGGCAGCGGGCGGCCGACGAGGATCTGACCCAGATCGCCGTCGGGCGCACCGTCGGGCTCGCCGACGAGATCGGCAACCGGCCCCCGAAGGCCGCGGCGGCGACGCTCGCCGGGATCACCGAGCAGGGCTACTCGGCCTGGGTGTTCGACGTCGACGGGGCGCTGGAGACGGCGCGGACCTCGCAGGGGGTCGAGCTGCTGGCGGTGGCGAACGGGCGCCGGGGGGTGCAGGCGGCGCTGATCGGCAGCCGCTACGTCGACGACCTTCCCGGCGGCGTCACCGTTGTCGCCGTGCCGATCTTCCGCGACGGCGCGATCGACGGCGCGATCCTCGGGCGCTCGGTGCGCTCGCCCGAGGTCCAGCAGGCGATCGACGCGCTGCGCGGCGACCGGCTGACGGCGCTCGCGGTCGCCGTCGCGGTCGCCGTCCTGGTCTCGTTCCTGATCGCCAGCGCGATCACCTCGCGGGTCAAGCGGCTGGCCGAGAGCGCGGCGCGGATCAGCGAGGGCGAGCTCGACGAGCCGCTCGAGGGAGCCGGCGGGCGCGACGAGATCACCGACCTGGGCCGGGCGCTGGAGACGATGCGGGGTGCCCTGCGCCAGACGTTCAGCGCCCTGCGCGAGGAGCGCGACCGCCTGTCGGCGATCTTCGAGGCGCTCTCGGACGCGGTCATGGTCGTCCAGCCCGACGGCGAGGTCCGGTTCTCGAACGCCGCCGCGAGCGACCTGATCGGAGCCGACGGCCACGCGATCGACCCGCTGATCCCGTTCCTGCGCCGCGCCGCCCGCCGCTCGGTGGTCGAGAACGACGCGCTGCGGGTCGGCGACCGCGTCTACTCGCTCAACGCCCGCGAGCTGCCGGCCGAGGGCGCGGTGCTGGCGGTCGTCCGCGACCGAACCGAGGAGATGCGCCGCGAGGTCGCCGAGCGCGAGTTCGTCTCCAACGCAGCGCACGAGCTGCGCAACCCGATCGCCGGGATCTCGGGCGCGATCGAGGTTCTGCGCGCCGGGGCCAAGGACGATCCCGAGGCGCGCGAGCACTTCCTCAGCCGGCTCTCCGAGGACGCCGAGCGGATCAGCCGCCTGACCGAGTCGCTGCTCACCTTGGCGCGGATGGAGGCGGTCGGCGAGGGTGGCGCCGGGGCGCTCGACGTCCGCCTCGTGATCGAGGAGGCCGCCGAGGCGGTCGCCGCGCCGGACGGGATCGAGGTCGAGGTCGAGACCGGCGACGAGGTCAGCGCCCAGGGCGACCGGGTGCTGCTGCGCCAGGTGCTGATCGGGCTGCTCACGAACGCGTTCAAGAACACCCCGCCGCCGGGCAAGGTGACGATCCGCGCCCGTGGCGGGGGGGCCGGCGAGGACGAGGTCCGGATCGAGGTCGCCGACACCGGCAGCGGGATCTCGAAGGCCGAGATCGGGCGCATCTTCGAGCGCTTCTACCGCGGCTCGGGGTCGCTCGAGCAGGAGGGCTTCGGGCTCGGGCTCTCGATCGCACGCCGGATGGTCGACGTGATGGGCGGCGAGATCGGGGTCGAGTCGGTCGAGGGGGAGGGCAGCGTCTTCTGGGTCCGCCTGCGCGCTGCGCAACCGGCGTCCACCCCTGTAGCGTGAGCGAGCCCTAACCCATGAGCGACAGGATCCTCATCGCAGACGACGAGCCCTCGGTGCGCGACGCCGTCGGCTACGCGCTCCAGCAGGAGGGCTTCGACGTCACCCTCGCGGTCGACGGCGAGGACGCGGACGGCAAGCTCGGCGGCCAGGACCCGGGTTTCGACCTGCTGATCCTCGACATCATGATGCCGGGCCGCTCGGGGCTCGACATCTGCCGCGACATCCGCGCCCGCAGCCCGGTCCCGATCATCCTGCTGACCGCCAAGGACCAGGAGGTCGACAAGGTCGTCGGCCTCGAGGTCGGCGCCGACGACTACGTCACCAAGCCGTTCTCGGTCCGCGAGCTGCTCGGCCGCGTGCGCGCTCAGCTGCGCCGCCGCGAGCTCGACCGCTCGAGCACGGTGACCGAGGCGAAGACGATCGACGCTGGACCCGTGCGGATCGACCTGGCCCGCCACCTGGTCTCGATCCGCGGCGAGCCGGTCAACCTGACCCGCTCGGAATTCCAGGTCCTGCGGCTGCTCGCCGAGCGCCCCGGGCAGGTCTTCAGCCGCCTCGAGATCATGGAGGAGCTGTGGCAGTCGGAGTTCTCCGGCGACGTCCGCGCCTGCGACGTCCACATCTCCAACCTACGCCAGAAGGTCGAGCGCGACCCGCAGGAGCCCGAGCTCGTGCTCACCGTGCGCGGCGTCGGCTACAAGCTCGCCGAGCGCTAGAGCCGCCGAAGCGGTTGACGCGCCCCGCCGCCGGGGCGTAGGGTCGTGGTCGCTCGATGGGGACCACGCTGCTGATCGTCCGCCTGGCACTGTCCGCGGTCTTCGCGGTGGCCGCGGTCGCCAAGCTGCTCGACCGGCCGGGAACCGTCGCATCGCTGGCGAGTTTCGGCGTCCCGCCCCGCGCTCTCGGCTTCGTCTCGTTGGCGCTGCCGGCGCTCGAGTTGGCGATCGCGGTGACCCTGATCCCGCTCGCGTCCGCCGCCTGGGCGGCGCTGGCCGCGGCGCTGCTGCTGGCTGCCTTCAGCGTCGCCGTGGCCCGGGTGCTCGCGCGCGGCGAGCAGGTCGACTGCAACTGCTTCGGATCGCTGTCGGGGCGCCCCGTCGGGCGCGGGACCCTGATCAGGAACCTGGTCCTGCTCGGAGCAGCACTGTTGCTGACCGTGGCCGGGTGGGACGACGCGGGAACGAGCGCGGTGGGCTGGCTCGGGGACCTCGATGGAACCGAGACGGCCCTGGCCGCGGTCGCCGCGGTGCTGGGGATCGCCGCGATCGTCAACTTCGCCTTCTCCTGGCAGCTGCTGAAGCAGAACGGAAGGCTGATAACCGACCTCGCCGAGCTGCGCGAGCGGCTCGACGGCCGCGGATCCCGCACCAAGGTCGGTCAGCCGGCACCCGATTTCGACCTGCCGAGCCTGGAGGGCGAGCAGCTCACGCTGGCCGACCTGCTCGCCGAGCGGCGAGGGCTGACGATCGTCTTCAGCGACCCCGACTGCGGGGCCTGCGATCCGCTGCTGCCGGCGGCCGGGCGCCTGCAGCGCGATCGGGGCAACCGATCGCCGCTGGTCGTGATCAGCCGCGGCAGCGCCGCCGACAACCTGGTCAAGGCGAGCGAGCACGGGCTGACGACGGTCCTGCTCGAGGACGAGTTCCGGCTCGCCCGCTCGCTGGGCGTCACCGGTATGCCGGGAGCGGTGATGCTCGACGTCGACGGCCGGATCGCCGACGTCCCCGCGATGGGCACCGAAGCGGTGGCCCAGCTGCTCTCGATGCTCGGAGCCGACGAGGACGATCCGATCCCGGTGATCAGGGCGGGTGGCTGATGGCGGTCGACGCGGGTGCGCAACAGATCCTCGAGCTGCTGGATCAGAAGTCGGTCCGGCTGACGAAGGCGGGCGACCGCCTGCAAGGGGCGCTGAGGCGGGTCGCGAAGCAGGAGGACGGGGTGCCGGCACCGATCGCCTTCGCCGCCCTCGATGACGTCCGCAGCTTCTATGCCCAGCTCGGCGGGGAGATCGCGAGCATCGAAACCTCGAACCCGGCGAAGGGCGATGTGCTGGCCGCGCTCGACGTGCTGGATCGCGGCCACGCAGGGCTCGAGGATGCGCTGCACGAGGGGATCGACGAGGAGGGCGCGAAGCTTGCTCGCAGCGCTCGCAGGCTGCTCAAGCGGGCCGGCAAGGACCTCGAGACCGCGCGCGAGGGTCTGGCGTGAGCCACTGGTTCGATCAGCTCTCGGCACGCGCCGCCGAGCGCGAGCGGACGTTCACCCGCCGGAGCGCGGTCAAGGCCGCGGCGGCCGGCGCCGTGGCGCTGAGTCCGATTGCCTCGCGCGCCGCGGCCGAGGTCCGGGCCGAGCGCCGCGAGAGCGCCTGCCAATGCCAGAAGGAGGCCGACAAGACGGCCGCCAGGCATCTCGACCAGGCCTGGCGGCAGTTCGTGGGCCCGAACGGCAAGCGGCTCCTGATTCCGAACAACTTCATGTTCGCCAGCGCTGCGTTCGCCGGGATATTCGCCGGTCAGGCCGCGGCCAAGGTCGCCTGTGGAACGTGCAATTCGAACCCATCAGGAGGCCTCACCGGCGGTGGCGGCGGCACCCCGTGCCGACCGCGCGGCGGCGTCTGTCCCGGGCCCAGCTGCCCGCCCGGTACCAGCCCCTGCTCCGACGGCCTCTGCTGCTTCGGCTCCGATATCTGCTGCGCGTGTGGCGCCAATGCCCAGTGCTGCATCGTCGAGGTCGGCTGCGCCTGCTGCTGATGGCCGACGCCGGCTCACAACAGATTCGCGAGCTGCTCGATGCCGACAACGTCTCGATGACCAAGTCCGGCAAGCGGCTGGTCACGGCGGTGAAGCGTTCGACCAAGCGCGACGGCGGCGTACCGGCCCCGATGGCGTTCGCGGCGCTCAGTGATATCCGCCGCTCCTATGCCGCGCTCAACGGGGAGATCGCAAGCGTCGAGACGACCAATCCGGCCCAAGCCGACGTCGTCAGCGCCCTGGCGACCTTCGATCAGGGACTCGCCGTGCTCGAGGAGGCGCTGCAGGCCGGCGTCAACGAGACGGGGGCCGAGCTGGCGCGGGATGCGAAGAAACTCACCAAGCATGCGGCGAGGCAGCTGAAGGCCGCCCGGGCGGCGCTCTAGTCATGCACTGGTTCGACCGCCTCTCGATTCGCGGCCTGGACGATCAGCCCAAGTTCAATCGCCGCACCGCGGTCAAGGGCGCCGCCGCGGCCGCCGTCGCCGTGAGCCCGCTTGGCTCGCCGCTGCTCGCCGGCGCCGCCTCGGACCCGCGGCTGCCCCTGCGACAGAGCGCCTGCGCGTGCCAGGCGGAGGCGGACCGGGTCGCGATCGAGCACAACAACACGCTGCTGAAGACCTTTGCGCTCGGGGGTTTTCTGAGCGGGTTCGGTCTCGTCCTCGTGACCGCGGGGCTCGCCGGCACGCTCGCCGGCTGGGTGGCGAGCAAGGAAGCATGCGGCAAGTGCAGGTCGAACGCCTCGGGTGGACTAACCGGCGGCGGCGGCACCCCGTGCCGGGCGCTTGGAGGCGTCTGCCCGGGCCCCGGGCCCAGCTGCCCGCCCGGTACCAGCCCCTGCTCCGACGGCCTCTGCTGCTTCGGCTCCGATATCTGCTGCGCGTGCGGCGCCAATGCCCAGTGCTGCATCGTCGAGGTCGGCTGCGCCTGCTGCTGAGCCTAGAATCCGTCGCCGCGCCGGCGTAGCTCAGTTGGTAGAGCACTTCACTCGTAATGAAGGGGTCATCGGTTCAAGTCCGATCGCCGGCTTCGGCCTCTCGACGAGATCGAGACCTGGGCGTCAGGCCTGTGGCTGAGCGTCCTCGGCCGCCGGCCCGCGCACCAGTTGGTAAGCGAGGGCCCCGAACGCCGCTCCGACGACCGGACCGAGGACGTAGATCCACAGGTCATCCACGGTCCCGCTGACCAGCGCCGGGCCGATCGAGCGGGCCGGGTTCATCGAGGCGCCGGTCACGGGGCCGCCAAAGATGGCGTCCAGGCCGACCGTGCCGCCGATGGCGATCGCCGCGGCCTGGCCGACCGCCCTGGTGTCGGTGGCCACGGCCATGATCACGAACATCAGCAGGGCGGTCAGGACCATCTCGTAGACCAGGGCGCTGCCGGCGCCGACGGTCGGCAGCGTGGTTCCGAGCTCGGCTGGCTGATCGGGCCAGACGGCGAGCAGAACCAGGGCCCCGGCGATCGCTCCGGCCAGCTGGGCGGCGATGTAGGCCGCGGCCTCGCGGGCCGGGAAGTGCCGACTCAGCGTGAAAGCCAAGGTCACGGCCGGGTTGATGTGAGCGCCGGAGAGATGACCTGTCGCATAGACCATGACCATGATCACCAGGCCGAAGACCAGGCCGATGCCGACCGTGCCCAGGGCGCCGTCGTAAACCGTGTCGGCGACGATCGCGCCGCATCCGGCGAAGACGAGGGCGAAGGTGGCCAGGCCCTCGGCCACGGCCCGGCGGCCGAGATCAGGCCTCATCCGCCGTCAATTCCTCGAGCAGGCCGCGGACCCGGGCTTCGATCTCGTCGCGGATCCGGCGCACGGTCTCGAGATCCTTGCCGGCCGGGTCCTCGAGCTCCCAGTCCTGATAGCGCTTGCCCGGATAGAAGGGGCACTCGTCGCCGCAACCCATGGTGATGACCACGTCTGCCCGCTTGACCGCGTCAGTGGTCAAGGGCTTCGGGAACTCCTTGGCGATATCGATGTCGATCTCGGCCATCGCCTCGGCCGCTACGGGATTGATCTGATCGGCCGGCTCTGAGCCGGCGCTTCTGACCGCTACCCGCCCAGCGGCGAGACGATCGAGCAGGCCCGCGGCCATCTGTGAGCGCCCGGCGTTGTGGACGCAGACGAAGAGCACCTCGGGCTTGGCCTCGCTCACGGCCTGGACGGTAGCGGATTACATAGATACTCGTAAATAGATGTGCTTCAATATGAGCGTGGTCACCGAGTTGCAGCTGGCACCGAAGACCAAGCGCCCGGTTGGCAAGCCGTGTTGCGAGCCGGTGGTCTATCCCGACATCGAGCGGGCACAGGCCGAGCGGATGGCCGAGGTGGCCAAGGCCCTGGGTGACCCGGTTCGTATGCAGCTGGTCGACGTGCTGCGAAAGCACGCCGGCAAGGTCTGCGTCTGCGAGTTGGTTCCCCTCTTCGACCTCTCACAGCCGACGGTCTCCCATCACCTGAAGAAGCTGCGCGACGCCGGAATCGTCGGCTCGGAAAGAAAGGGCCTGTGGGCCTATTACTACGTCAAGCCGCAAGCATTGGAGGAGTTGAGCGCATGGCTGAGCTAGACCTTGCCGAGACCGAGCCGTCGAGCTGCTGCTCGCCGGCGGCGCAGGAGACCTGTTGTGAGCCCAACGCCAAGAGCGAGTGCTGCGGGGCGCGGCACGACGCCGGGACCTGCGGCTGCAGCACCGGGGAGGACGAGGTCCGCGAGCGGGTGCGAGAGCGCTACGCGGCTGCGGCCGTCGCTGCCAGTACGGGATCGGCGAGCTGTTGTGGTGACGCCGCCGAGATCACCGACGAGCAGCGCAAGTCCTTCGGCGCCGGCCTTTACGACTCCGGCGATCGCGACGCGCTGCCGGACGCGGCCCAGCTCGCCTCGCTCGGGTGTGGCAACCCCACCGCTGTCGCCGACCTCCATGAGGGCGAGACCGTGCTCGACCTCGGCTCAGGCGGCGGGATCGACGTCCTGCTCTCGGCCCGGCGTGTCGGCCCGTCCGGCAAGGCCTACGGCCTCGACATGACCGACGAGATGCTCAAGCTGGCGCGTCGTAACCAGGCCGAGGCGGGAGTCGAGAACGTCGAGTTCGTCAAGGGAACGATCGAGGACGTGCCGCTGCCAGACGACTCGGTCGACGTGATTATCAGCAACTGCGTGATCAATCTCTCCGGCGACAAGCCGGCGGTCTTTCGCGAGGCCGCGCGCGTCCTGCGCGCGGGCGGGCGCTTCGCCGTCAGTGATGTCATCGCCGACCCCGACATGGACGAGCAGACGCGACGCGACATGGAGCAGTGGACGGGGTGCATCGCCGGCGCGCTGACGCGCGACGCCTTCGAGCGCGAGCTGACGGCCGCCGGGTTCACCCAGATCGAGGCCCAGGAGACGCACCGCGTTCACGAGCACGCCGCTTCTGCGATCGTCCGCGCCCGCCTGGCATGACCGAGATCAAGCTCAACGACCCCCAGACGCTCTACCGGCACTGGGAGGATTCGCAGTGGAACCCGTTCGAGATCGACCTCGAGCGGGACAAGCTGCAGTGGGGCCGGCTGGCCGAGGAAGACCGTGACCTCATCAACTGGGTCCTGGCCCAGCTGATGGTGGCCGAGGAACGGATCACCACCAAGTTCTCAGGGCTGGTCGGCGCCCACGGAGACGAGTCCGAAGCCACCTTCCTCTCCACCCAGCAGGTCGACGAGGCCCGGCACATGCAGTTCTACGCCCGCTTCCAGGACGAGGTCATCGCTGAACCGGCCACGGTCAGCGCTCACGTCGAGCGAGCCCGGCAGGAGGTCACTCCGGCCTTCCGCAAGATCTTCGACGAGGCTCTGGTCCAGGCCCATGAGCAGCTGGTCGCGGCACCCGGCGATCTCGCCACCAAGGTTCGCTTCGTGACCATCTACCACCTGATCCTCGAGGCCACCCTGGGTCTGACCACCTTTAACTTCGCCACCGAATACCTGAACCGCGAGCAGCTGCTGCCCGGGTTCGTCGAGGGCTACTCCCACATCCACCACGACGAGACCCGCCACATCGGCTACGGCGTCTGGTTCGTGCGCGAGAGCGTCCGCCAGGACCCCGCGGCGGCCGAGGCGGTCCGCCGGACCCTGCGCGACCTGCTCCCCTCGGTCGCCGAGGCCCTCGGCGGCCCCGGCGACGGCTCAGGCCCCGACATCGAGCGGCTCGGCGTCGGCACCGACGAGGTCAGGGAGTTCGCCCTCAACGGCCTCACCCGGCGCCTCGACGTCATCGGGGTGCCGCTCGCCAGCCTGGCCGACTGACGGCAAACAGGATCGTGAAGATGACCAGGCCGAGCAGGTTGAGCACCAGCTTGTAGTCGAGCTCGACCGAGCCGAAGATGTCCTCGCGGCTGGGTCTTGGTCCGGTTGGGATTAGGCCGAGGGCGCCGAAGAGCAGATCGACGATCAGGGCCGCGGCGACCATGGTCACGAACATCAGAATCGTGATCCGCCAGGCGAACGAGGGGCCATAGAACTTGCGATAGGCGAGCACGATCGGGACGATGATCAGGTCGGCGAAGATGAAGGCCAGCACACCGGCGAAGCTGATCCCACCCGACCAGAGCACCGCCGCCAGGGGGATGTTGCCGACCGAGCAGACGAAGCTCAGGACCGCGACCAGGGGCCCGACGATGACGTTCTCGATCGTCTGCACCAGGCCCGGCGCGTCCTCGATGAAGAGCACGTTGAAGAAGTCGTTGCCGAGCAGGCCGATGAAGCCGGCAAGCAGAAAACCGATGGTGATCTCCTTCCAGAGCATCCGCCAATCACGGACGAAGTAGCGCCCGACCTCGCTCCAGGCCCGGGCCGAGCCGAGGCGCTCACGCCAAGCCATCGACGCCGCGGCACTTCTCGGCCCAGCTCCGCCGAGCTTCTGCGCGTTGGCCCTGGCCCGGGCCTCCAGCCGGGGCGAGACGAAGAGCCGAAGCGTCGCCGCCATCAGCGCGATCATCACCAGTCCGCCGACGAACTCGGCCACGGTGAACTGCCAGCCGAGCAGGACCCAGAGGACCAGGCCCAGCTCCCAGACCAGGTTGGTCGAGGCGAACTGAAAGGCCAGCGCGCTGATCGCCGAGGCGCCCTTGGCAAAGAGCGAGCGAGCGATGGCGATCGCGGCGTAGGAGCACGAGGACGACGCCGCGCCCAGGCCGGTGGCACGGGCCAGGGAGCCAAGGCCCGAGCCGGCCAGCGCATTCTCGATCCGCTGGCGCGGGACCCAGGCCTGGACGATGGCCGAGATGGCGAAGCCCAGGACCAGCGCCCACCAGACCTGATAGGCCATCAGCAGCGATTGCTTGAAGCCCTCGGCGACGGTGTCGATCAGGTCTCCCACTCGACCAGCCTAAGCACGTCCGATCAGGCCATCGAGCCGGCGACTCGAACAGCTCCTCTCTCGCTCAGCGCAGGATCTCGACCAGCAGCACCCATGCATTGGCAACGCCGCCGATGATCGCCCCGGCGATCCCGGCCACGACCCAGTAGAGCCCGCCGCCGGTGCCGGCGATGATCGAGATCGCGCCGATCAGCAGCGGCAGTGCCGCGATGGCGCGGACGAACATGCGCCCGACGATCCAGCGCCGCGGCTCGGCACCGGGCGGCAGCGCCTGGTTGGACAGACGGCTGATCACCAACGCGTAGACGCCCGCCGTCGCCAGCAGCTCGATCCCCAGCGCGGTGTCGCTCTGGCCGGGGATCAGCCCGATGATCGAGACGAGGACCACCACCAGCAGCGTCAGCACCGTCTCCAGCGCCCGCTCGGGCAGACCCTGGTAGGAGAGGATCCGGTCGATGTTGATCGAGACGGCGACGAACACCAACCCGGCCAGCGCCGCGGCGGCGCCGGCCGAGGCCACGAACAGGTCCGACCAGGCCGCGACGTCGTAGGCGCTCAACCGGTGGCGCTCCCCGCCTCTCGCCCGCCTCGGCCGCACACGGGGCAGGCGTCCGGGCCGGGGGGCCCGTCGCCACCGCAGTACGGGCAGACGCCGATCTCCTCGAGCACGCCGAGCAGCTCGCCGACCCGGCAGACGAGCAACTTCTCCTCGTCGACCTCGACCCAGGCTCCGGCCGAGGCGGGGAAGACGACGTGGTCGCCGGGCTGCACCGGCATCGCCACGCCGGCGCCCTCCCACCAGTCGAGCCCCGGGCCGACCGCGATTACGATCCCGTGCTGCGGTGGTGGCTCGTGGCTGCCCGCCGGCACCACCAGGCCCGAGCGCCGGACCCGGTCGGGCTCCAGTTCCTTGATGATCACGCGGTCGAAGATCGGGCGCAGGATGTGATTCATCTCGCCGTCCCATCGTAGATTGCGCGCTGATGCCGACGCTATCCGTGGTCATCGTCACTTACGACTCGCGCCAGGCGGTCCTGCCGACACTCGCCGCGCTGGACGCTCAGCTGCGCGACGGCGACGAGCTGATCGTGGTCGACAACGCCTCGACCGACGGGACCGCCGGCGCGGTCCGCGAGGCGGCGCCGGCGGCGATCGTGGTCGAGACCGGCGCCAACCTCGGCTTCGCCGCCGCCTGCAACCGAGGCGCCGAGGGCGCCGCCGGCGAGCTTCTCTGTCTGCTGAATCCCGACGCGGTCCCGCAGCCCGGCTGGCGCGAGGCGATCGAGGGCCCGGCCGTCGACGGCCGGGGCTGGTCGGCGTGGCAGGCGCTGGTCACCGCCGAGGGCGGGCGCACGATCAACACCCGGGGGGGCGTCCTGCACTTCACCGGGATCGCGTGGGCCGGCGGCGCCGGGGAGCCGGCCGACCTCCGGGAGGGCTGGACCGGCTACGGACCGGCGATCGAGCCCGGCTTCGTCTCGGGCGCCTGCCTGGTGATCGCCCGGGAGCTGTACGCCGAGCTCGGCGGGATGCCGCCCCAGTACTTCCTCTACCAAGAGGACGTCGACCTCTCGCTGCGCGTGCGGCTCGTCGGAGGCACCCTTGGGGTCGTCGATGGGGCCCGGGTCGACCACGACTACGAGTTCGACAAGGGCGCCCACAAGTGGCGCTACCTGGAGCGCAACCGCTGGGCGACGGTGATCCGCACATACCCGGCGGCGCTGCTGGCACTGGTGGTGCCGGCGATGCTGGCGACCGAGCTCGCCCTGTTGGTGGCCTCGATTGGGGGCGGCTGGACGTGGCAGAAGCTGCGCGCGTGGGGTGAGACGATCGCCTGGTTGCCGCGGCTGCTCGGGGAGCGGCGGCGGATCCAGGGCGCGCGGAGGATCGGCGCCGGCGAGTTCGCGGCGACGCTGACGGCCCAGCTCGACTCGCCCTACCTGGGCGCGGCGGGGCGCTCGCGGGTGCTAGCCGCCGTCCTCGGCGCCTACTGGTCGGTCGTCCGGCGCCTGCTCGGCGCCGGTGGCCGCGTCTGAGCCTCGCGCCTCGCGCAGCTCCTGCTCGAGCCGCGCCGTCTCCTGGGCGAGGATCTTGGTCTCCTCGCTCAGCCGCGAGGTGGCGACCGAGAAGTTCAACAGCAAGAGGAAGATGGTCCCGAAGGCGAGGATGAAGATCGCGTTCGCGGGCTCCTCGATCCCCATCGCGTCGGCGAGCACGTCGAGGCCGTCGGTCCAGATCGAGAGCACGAACAGGATCGCGGCCACCGACATCCACAGCAGCGCGTAGCGCTCGGCCAGGCGCCGCCGGCGGACCAGCTCCAGGATCAGAGGCCAGGATTGCCAGGGTCGCGATCAGGGCGATGATCTGGGCCTTGGTCTCGATCTTCGCGCCGCCGTTGCCACCCGCCTGCTTTGCCGGGGCGATGGTCAGCCCGGAGTAGGTGATCTGGTCGAGCGCGTCGCCGCCGCCGGAGGGGATGATCGTGGTCTCGCCGACACCGGCCCCGCGGAGGATGTTCTGCTGTTCGACCAGCGTGTCGCCGTTGGTCAGCAGATAGGTCCCGGGCGGGATCACGATCGTGTCGCCGGCGCCCGCGTCGAGGATCGTCTGGCCGAGGGAACCCGGGCCCGAGTCGGCCTGCGAGGTGACGGTCACCGTGTCGGCGAGCGCGCTGGCGCAGAGCGCCAGGAACGTGGCTGCGGTCGCGATCGCCAGCCGGATGCTCACGAAGCCTCCGCCGGCGGACCGATGCCCGGCTCGTCCTCACCGGTCGCCTCCACCGGCGTCGGGCGGCGGCGGAAGAGGCCGACGAACAGGGCCAGCATCACCTTGACCATGTAGTACGCGGAGCGCGGGTAGTCGATCGAGCTCGAGCCGAAGCCGCGCGCGTTCATGCGCACTTGGACCTCGTGGATGCGCAGGTGGTGGGCGTGCAACATCAACAGCGCCTCGACCTCGGGGTAGTCGTGCGGGTAGTCGCGCGCGAAGAGCTCGATCCCGCGCCGGTTGGTCATCCGAAAGCCCGAGGTCGGGTCGGTGATCCGCTGGCGGGTCAGGGCCGTGAGCACGACCGAGAAGATCATGTTGCCGAGCCGGCGGCCGAGCGGGACCTTGTAGCCGGGGTCGCCACGAAAGCGGCTGCCGTAGACCATGTCGGCCTCGCTGCCGGTGGTGTGCAGCGCGGCGAGCAGCTCGGGCAGGTACTCGGGCTTGTGCTGGCCGTCGCCGTCGACCTGGACCGCGACGTCGTAGCCGTGGCGCAGCGCGTACTTGTAGCCCGACTGGACCGCGCCGCCGATCCCGAGGTTGTACGGATGGATGATCACGACCGCGCCCTCGGCCGCGGCCTCGGCGGCGGTCGCGTCGGTCGACCCGTCGTCGATCACGAGGACGTCGAAGCCGGGGGCCTCGCGCTTGATATCGCGGACCACGCGACCCACCATCCCGCCCTCGTTGTGGGCGGGCACGATCGCGAGCTTGGCCAGGTCGTCGGTGGGCGCCATCGCAGCAGCGCAGCGTAGAGAGCGCGCGGGGGCGGCGAAACGCTCAGCTGCGCTCTGTGAGGATCTGGTCGCGCTCTGCCAGGCGGTTCGCCCGGCGCAGTTCGGCCTCTCGCTGGCGCCGGACATCGTCGGACGTCTCGGTGATCACCCCGGGCACCGGCGCCGGGTTTCCGGCATCGTCGAGCCCGACCATGGTCACGTAGGCGGTCGAGGTGTGGCGGCGGGCGCCGGTCCGCGCATCCTCGGCCTCGACCCGGACGCCGACCTCCATCGAGGTCCTCCAGGCGGCGTTCACGGTCGCCCGGCAGGTGAGCAGCTCGCCGACGTGGATCGGCTCGGTGAACGTCATCCGGTCGAGCGCGGCGGTTACCACCCGGCGGCCGCAGTGGCGGATCGCGGCGATCGCCGCCGCCTCGTCGACGGTCTTCATCACCATCCCGCCGTGGACGAAGCCGGCGGCGTTGGCGTCCTGGATCCCGGCCCAGCGGATCAGGTCAGAGCACGAGTCCGCGACCGGCCGCGGCTCGAGCGCGTCGCTCACGGCGAGGTTGTGTCCGTCGAGGTCGAGGTCGTGCTGGTGGTCGAGGTCGTCGAGCCGGCGCTCGCGGTGGAGGTCGCCTCGGCGGCGGCCTGACGGGCGCTGAGCCCGATCGCGCCGACGGTCGCGGCGATCCCGCGGGGCTTGCCGGGCCCACTCAGGACGACCTGATGCTGTCCCTGGCAACCAGCGATCTCGGTCGCGGTGGTCGACAGATCGGCGCTGTCGAGCGCCGGGCCGTTGGCGACGTAGTACTCGAGCTGTGCGCTCTCGAGCCGGTTGATCACGTTGAGGTAGTCCGTGGGCGTCTTCGCCTTGCCGACCTCGCCGAGCTGGTCCTTGAGCTTGGCCGCCGCCTCGTCGTCGAGCCCATCAATGCCGTCGAAGACGCCGGTGTCGGTGGCGTCGTTGGGAGCGTCCGGGGCGTCGAAGCCGAGCTCGTCGATCGCCTGGCGCAGGGCGTTGGCGTGCGCCTGCTCCTGGTCGCGGAAGCGCTCGTAGAGCTGCTTCGACTTCGGGTCGGCGTCGGCGGCGTCCGCGTAGGCGAGGACGGTCACCTGCTCGAGCCCGATCGCCTCGACGAGGAAGTCGCGCAGGTCCTCGTCGTCGGGCGACTGGGCGGCCAGGGCCAGGGCCGGGCGCAGCAGCCCGCCGGCGGCCAGGGCGCCGGCGGCCAGGGCGCCCCGGCGCAGCGCCTCGCGGCGGTTGGCGGCCGTCTCGGTCACTGTTCCGCGCCGGTCGTCGACGAGCTCGTGGTCGAGCTGCTCGTGGTCGAGGTCGTTTCCGACCCGGCGGGAGAGTCGGTCGACTCGTAGGGCTTCTCCGGCCCGCCGGTGACGAACGCGAACGGCACCTCGTCCTTGCCTGCGAAGCCGTTGACCGCGGCGAGCTCGGCGGCGCAGGCGACCAGGAACGAGCTTGCCTGCGCGCGGTCCTCGGTCGTGTCGAGCAGGCCGGCGGCCTGGCGGTGGGCGGCGATCGCCGCGTTGGCGGCGTGGATCGCGCCGTCGAGCGCCTCGGGGGAGTCCGGACCGCCGTCCGGTGGCGGCGTATCGCCCGCCTGAGCGGTGGCGCCGCCGAAGGCGTCGGTGCGCTTCGCCGCGGCCGCGGCGAAGCTCTCCAGCGCGGCGCGCTCCTCGCCCTTGGGCAGCGCCGAGGCGGCCTGGGAGTAGGCGGCGGCGAGCGCGGTCTCCGCGTTCGCCTGCGCGGTGTTCAGCTCGCTCGGCGAGGCGTCGTCGCGCTGGTCGGCGATCGTGCCGCAGGCTGAGAGCGCGACGCCGGCGGCGCCGGTGCCGCCGAGGGCGAGAAAGCCGCGACGCGAGACGGTGAGCATTCGCGGCACCCTACTGACACCCATGCCGACGAAGCCCCACAGCGACGAGCCCCTGGCCGCGCTCGGCGAGCGGATCGCCGACTGCCGGGCCTGCCCGCGGCTGGTCGCGTGGCGCGAGGCGTGCGCGAGCGACCCGCCGCGCCGGTACCGCGGCGAGAGCTACTGGGCGCGGCCGCTACCGGGTTTCGGCGATCCCGCCGCCCGGCTGGCGATCGTCGGCTTGGCGCCGGCCGCCCACGGCGCCAACCGCACCGGGCGGATGTTCACCGGCGACCGCTCGGGCGAGTGGCTGTACGGGGCGCTGCACCGGGCCGGTTTCGCCAACCAGGCGAGCTTCGAGCGCCGCGACGACGGCCTGCGTCTCGACGACGCCTGGGTGACCGCGGTGGTCCGCTGCGCGCCGCCCGCCAACCGGCCGGCGATCGACGAGCGCGACCGCTGCCTGCCGTGGCTCGAGCGCGAGCTGGAGCTGCTCCGCAGCGCCCGGGTGTTGCTGGCGCTCGGCTCGTTCGCCTGGGACGGGGCGCTGCGGGCGCTGCGCGGCCTCGGACACGCCACGCCGCGGCCGAAGCCGCGTTTCGGACACGGCGCCGAGGCCGAGGTCGGGCCGTACCGCCTGCTCGGCTCCTACCACCCCTCGCAGCAGAACACGTTCACGGGCAAGCTCACCCGCGAGATGCTCGACGCCGTTTTCGCGCGCGCTCGGGAGCTGGCGGAACGGGGTTCCTGACGGCGCCATACTGAGGCGGAGATGTTCCCGGTCAACGTGCCCAACGTGCTCACGCTGCTGCGGATCCTCGCGGTCCCGGTGCTGGTGGTCGCACTGCTCGACGAGACGCCGGACGGGGACGTGATCGCGGCGATCGTGTTCGCGCTCGCCGCGCTCACCGACGGCCTCGACGGCTACATCGCCCGCCGCCGCCAGCAGGTGACCACCTTCGGCAAGCTGATGGACCCGCTGGCCGACAAGCTGCTGGTGATCGCGGCGCTGATCTCGCTGGTCTCGCTCGACCGCCTCGACGCCTGGATCGCGATGGTGATCATCGCCCGCGAGCTGGCGGTCACCGGCCTGCGCAGCGTCGCCGCCGAGCGCGGGGTGGTGATCGCGGCGAGCTGGCTCGGGAAGCTGAAGACGGCGGTTCAGATCGCGGCGATCTTCGCCCTGATCGCCTTCGACCCGGCGCCGACCTGGGTCGACGTGCTGCTCTACGTCGCGGTCGCGATCACGGTGATCTCCGGTGCCGACTACTTCCTCGGGCTGCAGGCGCCGGATCGCCGAGCACCAGGCGGCGCAGCCGATGGCCGCCCGGCCCTCGGTGGACTAGATGAGTGGTCCCACGAATCCACGCGCCTCCGTGGAATCAATCATCTAGGCGCTGGGCGCCTCGAGCCACTCGCGCTCGGTCAGGTGCCGGCGGGTGTGCTCGCCGGTCTCGAGCTCGGTGAGGATCTCGGCGAGCTCGCCGGAGCGCTCGGCGACGACCGAGTGGCGGTGGATCGTCTCCAGGTTCTCCTGGCGGGCGAGCACGAACCCGTCCTCGCGCAGCTCGGGATAGGCCTCGGCGACCCGGCGGATCATCTCGCGGACGACGTCCTCGACGAAACGGGGGTTGCGGTGCGCCTTCTCGACCACGTGCGGACTCGTCCGAGCGCTTCATCAGCTCGTAGATCTCCGAGCTCATCGAGCCCTCGACGATGTGCAGCAGGTCGCGGGCGTCGACCTGCAGCGGGTTGCCCTCGCAACAGCCGATGTAGAGCGAGCCGATGCCGCGCTGGTTATGGGTGGCGACGGGGACCGAGGCGAAGATACGCTCGATCTCGTCGTCGGTGAAGCCGTCGGCGACCAGGCGCTCGCGGGCGTTGCCGGCGATCAGCTCCTGGGCGCAGGGACAGGCGGTCATCCCGTGGGCCTCGACCCCGGTCAGCGTCCGGGTGCCGCTGCTCGGAGGCGACCGCGGTCCCGAACAGCGTGTAGATCTCCTGGGTGGCGATCTTCGAGACCGGGGTGGGCACGGTCTCGGGGTAGCGGGCGGCGATCGTGACCTCGGCGCGCAGGCCCTGCTGGCGCTCACGCACCTGCTCGGCGATCCGCGCGGCAAGCTCCTCGGCGCGCAGCGTCTGGTTCAGGATCGCGCCGTCGATCGCCTCGTTGACGACCTCCTCGAAACGCGACATGTGGACGCCCGCCTGCTGCGGGTTGAGGTCGACGAAGCACTTGAGCTCCGCGAAGTAGAGGGCGCCGCCGACGCGGACCACCTTCTCGACCCCCTGGACACCGACTCGTGTGAGGCTGACCTCGGTAGCCGGCCGGCCCGCCTGTACGTCGGGAACGATCTCGGTGACGGATTGGGCAGGGATCGTGGACATGCGTCACAGGGTACGGGGGCGCTTATAATCCCGCGCGCCCAGCATAGGAGGAGGCGGGCGATGTCTGAGAAGGCGGATGTGCTTCTCGCGGAGGATGCCCCGGAGGGTCCGGAGGCAAACGGGGGACGCCCACTCGACGAGGGCGACCCGGGGCTGCCCGAATCCGAGGATCTGCAGGGGCTGATCGCCACCGGGGCCGAGCGCGGCTACCTGACCTTCGAGGAGATCTCGCAGGCGCTCGAGGAGGTCGAGGTCACCAAGGAGCAGGTCAAGGGCCTGCACGCCTACCTGATCGAGCACGGGGTCGACGTGATCGCCGAGGACGGGCTGACCGCCTACAAGGAGTCCAAGGGCGAGGCGGCGCCGGGGCAGAGCAAGAAGGCGGAGCTGGACCTGACGGTCGAGCCGAGCCTCGATTCGCTGCGGCTTTACCTGCGCTCGATCGGGCGGGTCGAGCTGCTCACCGCCGACCAGGAGATCGAGCTGGCGAAGCGGATCGAGAAGGGCGACATGGCGGCCAAGCGCCACATGGTCGAGGCGAACCTGCGGCTGGTGGTCTCGATCGCGAAGGGCTACCTCGGCCGCGGGCTGGGCTTCCTCGATCTGATCCAGGAGGGTTCGCTGGGGCTGATCAGGGCGGTGGAGAAGTTCGACTACCGGCGCGGGTACAAGTTCTCGACCTACGCGACCTGGTGGATCCGCCAGGCGGTCACGCGGGCGATCGCCGACAAGGCGCGGACGATCCGGATCCCGGTACACATGGTCGAGAAGCTCAACCGGGTGACCCAGGTGGAGCGCCAGCTGGTCCAGCGGCTGGGCCGCGAGCCCGAGCCGCAGGAGATCGCCGCCGAGCTCGAGATCACGGTGCGCGAGGTGCGCGACATCCTCCGGGTCGCGCAGATGCCGGTCTCGCTCGAGAAGCCGGTCGGCGACGAGGACGAGTCCGAGCTCGGCGACTTCGTCGCCGACGAGCGGACCGAGGAGCCGTTCGAGGCGGCGACCGAGAACCTTCAGCGCGAGGACATCCAGCGGGCGCTCGACGCGCTCCCGGAGCGCGAGCGCCAGGTGATCGAGCTGCGCTACGGCCTGCGCGGCCATGAGCCGCTGACGCTGGAGGAGGTCGGCCGGGCGTTCGGCGTCACCCGCGAGCGGATCCGCCAGATCGAGAACAACACGCTGAAGAAGCTCAAGCAGCTGCCGGAAGCGCAGCGCCTCCGCGAATTGGCCTGAGCCCGCGCACGCCGAGAGGCGAAGCCGAGGACGTGGCGCGAGCTATTCCTAGTCGCAGAAGGGGCGGGCGGTGGCGGCGTCGCGGCCCTCGATGCCGGAGCAGTTGCGCATCGCGTTGAGCCGGCGCGGCCAGCGATGCCTGGGTCGCCGAGGGGGTGGCGACGGCCGGGTTGACGGCCTGGTTTCGCAGCTCGTAGGGGTCCTTGTCGAGGTCGTAGAGCTCGTACTCGGGCCGGTCGCACTGGCCGGTCTCCTTGTTGACGCGGTTGAGCTCGACGTAGACGTAGCGGTTGGTGCGCAGGGCGTCGTAGTAGTTGTTGAGGCCGCGCTCGGTCGGGATCGCGCCGCAGGTCCGCAGGGCGCCGACCTGGTAGAGCAGGGCGCGGCCGCGGGTCCAGTCGGGTCGCTTGCCGTTCAGAAGCGGGCGGAGCGAGCGGCCGTCGAGGCGGCGGCAGTCGCCGCCGGCGGTGCACGGCGCGGCCCCGGCGAGGTCGAGGATGGTCGCGCTCAGGTCGAGGTTGTTGACCACCTGGGGGACGTCGGGGGGCTGACCGTCGCGGCGCGCCTTGGGCCCCAGCGCGGAGGGCGGGATGCGCGCGACGAGCGGGACCCGGAGCGCCTCCTCGTAGGGGTAGACCTTGTTCAGGAAGATCCGGTGCTCGCCGAAGAAGTAGCCGTTGTCGGAGGTGAAGAAGATCGCGGTGTTGTCGAGCTCACCCTGTTCGCTGCAGCTGGTCGACGATCTCACCGACGCCGCGGTCGACGGTCTTCAGGGTCGCCATCGAGCAGCGCAGCCCGAGCTTCAGGCCCTCGCGCCGCTTGTGACCGAGGTGGGGGCGGGTGGAGACCCAGTCGGGCTTGTCGCCGATCTTCTGCTCGTCGAAGCTGGGTGACTTGGGGAGGGGGAAGTCGGCGAACGGCTTGTAGGCCGCGTCGTTCTCGGGGATCGGCAGCCCGCCCTGGCCGCAGGGTCCTGGGGCGGTGAAGTTGGCGGCGTGGGGTGCGAGGTGGGCGACCATGAGGAAGAAGGGGCGGGGGTCGGTCCGGGCGCCGCGGATGAAGTCGAGCGCCTGGCGGTTGATGATCCGGGTCGAGTAGCCGCCCTTGCCGGCACCGGCGAGCACGGGCGCGCCGTTGTCGGAGAAGGTGGCGCCGGTGTACTGGGTCTGCGAGCCGACGTAGCCGTACCAGTCGTCGAGGCCGGCGGGCGCGGCGAGGCCGCCATTGGTGTCGTAGAGCTGGCCGAGCGGGGCGGCGCGGTCGTAGTTGAGCAGGAAGCGGCCGACGTGCCCGGTGCGGTAGCCGGCGGCCTGCAGCCAGGAGTAGATGATCGAGCTCTTGTCGATCAGCGCGGCGTAGCCGGGCTCGTTGTCGAAGACGCCGGAGTTGTGCGGGTACTCGCCGGTCAAAAAGCCGGCGCGCGAGGGACAGCAGAGGGGGCTGGAGACGATGCTGTTGGTGAACGTGGTGCCGTCGGCGGCGAGCTTGCGCATCGTCTGCGGCATGACCTGTGAGTTGAGCTCGGCGACGGTCTGGTCGTCGGTGAGCACGACGATCACGTTCGGCCGCTGAGCCGTGGCGCCGGCGCCGGCCGCCGGGTTGGCGGCCGCGAGCGCGCCGGCCGCGAGCGCGGCGGCGGCGATCGGCGCCGCGAGGCGGCGCGCGCGGCGGCCGGTGCGCGTGTCGGTTCGGTGTCCCATCAGGTTGGAGCCGCCCCCGACGGCGGCGCTCACCCTAGACGAGCACGCGGGCGGGGTCGGAGTTTCGCCCCCGGGGGCGGCGGGGAAGCCCCACGGCCCGGCGCGCGCGGGGCTCAGTCCTCGCGCGCGTACGGGTTGAAGCTCGGGTCGGCCTCTGCGATCTCGGCGGCATCGCCCGACGCTGCGGCGCGTCGCTGCGCGGCGAGCGGGCCGATGCGGCCCGACGAGAACAGGCCCGCGAGCACGCAGTCGAAGATCCCGACGGCGACGACCACAAACAGGATCGGGCTGACCACGAACCCGAGCACGATCCCGATCACCACCGTGATCGCGCCGCTCAGGTAGAGGGCGCTTGCCACGCGGCCGGCGTTGGCGGCGTCGTCAGTTGGAGCGGGGACGCTGATCCGACAAGGGTAGGCGGGGACCCGGCTCGATCCGCTCCACGACCAGGCGCCCGGGCCCGTCGGCACGGAACCGAATTCGGTCGCCGACCTGAAGCCCGGCCTCCGCGAACGGCCGATGCGGCACCGTCATCTGCCGCTTGCCGCGCACGATCGCCTGACCGGCTCGACCTAGACGGCGCTCGCCCTTTGCGGCAGGGCGGGCGGATGGGGGAGGTGGGATTCGAACCCACTCAGCCATGGGCACGGACTTTACAGGCCCGCTCGACTCTCCAGCTTCGACGCTCCCCCGTGTCGAAGGCGGGATTGTAGATGGGTCAGCAGTGCCCCCGTAGACGAGATCGAGGATCGGATTTACGGGCTCGATCTCGAACTCCGCGTACTTGTCGCCGCCGACGGTCACCGCCCTCGATCCCTCCAAGAGCTCGGTCGGAATGAGCCAGCGACGACCATCGCCCACGAGCACGAACAGGCAATCGGCGAGGTCAGGATCGAAGAGCTTCACGGTCCCGGTCCAACTCTGGTTCCCCCCGTTCGTGCAGATCAGGACCGACCACCGGGATCGGCCGTCCGCCTTTGTCTCGGCGTGAGTCGAGGTTTTGACTTGGACCCGTAGCAGGCGCCCGCCGAGTTCGGCGATCAGGTCGTAGTCAGGGCTGTGACCGAGTGGAGCCGAAACGGTCGCGCCTTGTCGCGTGAGCCATTCGATGGCCGACGCCTCGCCGAGGTCGCCCTGCTGGCGGCGGTTGATCAGGCGCTCGCTCATTGGCGCGAACATACGTTCGCGCTGGCTACCGGTGGCGCGGCGGGATGTGACGAGTCAGTCGCCGCCGTGGTGGACGAGGCGCGACAACACCACCTGCGAGCGGGTGCGCTCGACCAGGCCGTTTCGCTGCAGGTCGATGATCAAGCGCTCGAGGTCGGCGTTGTCGGAGGTGCGCACCCGCGCGATCGCGTCGGCCTCGCCGGTGACGCTCCAGGCCTCCGCGACTTCGGGGTGCTCGCGCAGCGTCTTCGCCACCTCGGCCAGGGTCGTCCCCGGACGGCAGAACAGCTCGACCAACGCCTCGGTGTTCCACCCCAGCGCCGCGTGGTCGACGAGCGCCGTGTAGCCCAGCAGCGCCCCGGAGGCGCGCAGCCTGTCCACGCGCCGCTTCACCGACGGCGCCGAGAGCTTCACCCGCCGGCCGATGTCGTCATAGGTGCGCCGCCCATCCTCGACCAGCAGCGAAAGAATTCGACGATCAGTCGCGTCCATGTGCAGGATTCTTGCGCACAGGTGCGCCAAAATCAATATTGACGCGTGCAACGCCACCCACTACCGTTGATCGCGATGAATCGCCCGGCCGCCATCGCCCGCGTGCTCTTCGACGAGTCGCACTCCGAGGCATGGACGGTTCGCCCCGAGGTCGCCGCCGAGATCCAGCCTTCGCATCCCGGCCGACTCGTCTCTGGCGCTCGCCGCCGAGGCGCTCGCGGAGCGCGAGTTCGAGGTCGGCGCCCACGTCGCCGCCCCGCTCAGCGACGACGTCCTCGCCCAGGCCTCGGTCCTGGTCATCGCCCACCCCTCCGACCCGAAGTGGGAGGCGACCGTGAACGGCGGCTCGCCCCTGCTCGACGCCGGTGAGATCGACGCGATCGAGCGCTTCGTCGCCGACGGCGGCGGGCTGATCGTGCTCGGCGAGACCGAGGAGGACAAGTACGGGTCGAACCTCAACGCGCTGCTAGACAGATTCGGGATCCAGATCGAGTCGGCGACCGTCCAGGACTACGAGCACCACCACGGCGACGCCCCCTCCTGGGTGCTGGCCGCGCTCGGCGACCTGCCCGACGGCCCGGCACCGCGCGGCGCCGATCCGCTGGCCGGGGTCGAGGCCGCCTGCTTTTACCGCGCCGGCGTGCTCAGCACTCAAAACGGGGCCCGCGTGATCGCTCGCTCACAACCGACCGCCTCGCTACCCAACGCCCCGCTCGCCGCGGTCACCGAGCACGGCGCCGGCCGGGTCGTCGTCACCGCCGACTCGGACCTGTTCGGCGACGATTGCATCGCCGACCTCGACCACCGGGCCCTGTGGGTAAACCTCGTCTACTGGGCCGCCCAGCCCTCGTTCGCGGCGACCGCCGCCGAGCCCGCCTCGCCCGCCGCCGCCGACCCGGCCTGGATCCGGCTGCGCGCCGCGGTCGAGGAGATCCGCCTGACCCAGGCGCCCGACGGCTCGGTCGACACCGACGAGCACGACCCCGAGAAGCTGCGCAACCTCGCCGCCGCGATCGCCGAGTCGGCGCAGGCGCTCAAGCCCCGCTTCCCCCACCAGCACGAATACATCGACGCCCTCGCCGCCGACACCCTCGCCTGGGCCGACGCCGGCTTCGGAAAGCCCGCCTTCGACCGCTCGATGGAGGCCTTCCGCCCCGAGCGCGAGCGCCGCGACGGGATCGAGCACCTCGCCGTCTTTCCGATGTACAAGCAGAACGCGTCGACCGCTACCTGCTTCGAGGCACTGATCGTCCGCGTCCCGTGGCCGGACTGGATCGCCGAGCTCGAGCGCGAGCGCTACGACAACGCCAAGTTCCTGCCGGTCACCTTCGTCGACCGCACCTCGGGCTACGACTCCGAGTGCGCGGTGCTGTTCCCGGAGACCTTCTCGACCGCCGAGCGCCCTTCCGACTACCACTTCGGCGCGATCTTCTGCGACCGCGAGGCCGAGCGCTTCCGCCGCGTCTGCGGAGCCGCCGCCGGGATCCTCAACCTCAACCTGCCGCCGGACGCCGCCTGCCTGCTGAGCTCGCGCCGAGCTCTCGCAGTCCGCCTACATGCTTTGGGACCTGATCCACGACCGCACCCACATGCGCGGCGACCTGCCCTTCGACCCGTTCATGATCCGCCAGCGCAGCCCCTACTGGATGTACTCGCTCGAGGAGTTGCGCTGCGACCTGACCGCCTTCGGCGAGGCGGTAAAGCTCGAGCAGGAGGGCTTCGCCTTCGCCCGCCACGCGCAGTACGCGATCCTCTTCGACCGCCTTTTCCGCTTCCCGATCACCGGCAGCCGGGTGCGCAACTACGATGGCCTCGGCGGCCAGCTGCTGTTCGCCTTCCTGCACCGCGAGGGCTATCTGCACTGGACGGACAATCGTCTGACGCTCGAGTGGGGGCGGATCGCCGAGGGCGTCGGCAAGCTGCGCGAGCGCGTCCAGGACCTCTACCACTCCGGCATCGACCGCTCGAAGCTGGGCCAGTGGATCGCCGCCCACGACCTGGTCGCCGAGTATGTGCCGCCGGCACGAGAGCTCGGTCTGGGCGCAGGCCAATCGCGACCTGCCCGAGGTCGAGGAGCCGAAGCAGCTCGTCGACCTGGTCCGCGACGACGAGTTCCCGCTCAGCCTCTTTTACTCTCAGCTGGCGCCGAAGCTGGCGCCGGCGCTTGCCGGGCGCGAAAGCTGAGCCGAGTCGCTCGCCGACCTGCGCTCGGCGGCGAGTAGGCGGCCGCGGACCGGCTCAGTCGCGTGCCGTGCGGCGAGCGTGTGGCGGGCCCTCTTCGCCGCCGCCCTCGCGCTTGTGCTCGTACATCGCCTTGTCGGCGCGCGCCATCAGCGCGTCGAGCGAGGCCACCTCGCGGGCGCGGGCGACCGCGACGCCGACGCTGACCGCGAGCCCGTAGGGCCGGTCCGAGCGGCTGGCGCGCTTGGCGACGGTTGAGATCTGCCACCAGAGGTCCTCCTCGGAGGCCAGTCCACCCGGGCGAAGCAGGGCGAACTCGTCGCCGCCGACGCGGCCGACGATGTCGTCTTCGTTGGCGATCGCCGCCAGCGCGGCGCCGGTCTCGCGGATCAACTCGGTGCCGGCGTGGTGGCCGTAGGTGTCGTTGACGTAGGCGAGGCGATCGAGGTCGATGATCACCGCCGTGCACTCGGCATTCGCCTCGCGCGCCTGCTCGAAGGCGGCGAGCGCGAGTTCGAAAAAGAGTTGGCGGTTGTTGAGACCGGTGAGCTCGTCGATGGCCGGGCTCAAGACGGGCGTGTCCATGTCCGTGACATCGGCTTTCGGCGCCCGCGGCTTGAGCGCATTCGTGTGCAATGCCCGGGATCTGGCGTGGCGCACGTGGACGGGTGTGCGCAGGAGCCACAGTGCCGAAAGCTGAGCTTTAGGCCGTCATCCCTACCATCCCGGCGATGGCCGACCGTCGCTTGCGATTCGATTTGTTCGCGCTTTCGCTCGCCGCGCTGACGCTGCTCACCCTCGGCTTTTTCGCCGCCCACAACGGCGCCGCGATGATCATGTGCGGCCTCAGCTTCGGCGGCCTGCTCGCCGCCCGGCTCGCCGGCTTCTCCAACCGTGCCCTGGTGCCGCTGGCCGCCGGGCTGGTCGTCCTGCTCTGGGTTCTATGGGTGCACCCGCCGCCGCTGACCGCCGATCAGACCAGCGCCGTTGCCCACGCCAGCGGCGGGCTCCTCGTCGGCTGGGCGGTCTCCGAATACCTTCGCGGCCGCCTCGATTGGCCGCTGTGGGCGATCGGGGCCGTCGCCGTCGTCTTCGGCCTCACCGTGCTCTGGGAGCTGGGCGAGTGGGCCGGCGATCGTGCCTTCGACACGGCGCTGGACCCGAGCAAGCTCGACTCCGCGATCGACATCAGCTTCGGCACCCTCGGCGGCTCGATCGGCACGCTGATCGCCGCGATCGTGCCGGCCTCGGGCCGGCGCGGGTAGCGTTGTGAGCATGGCTTCCCTGGATACGCGCGTGATCGCGATCGCCGGCGCCGCCGGCGGGCTCGGCCCGGTGGTCGCCGCACGGCTCGCCGACGCCGGCGCGACCCTGGCGCTCACCGACCGCGACCAGGGTCGCCTCGACGAGGTCGTCGCCGACCTCGGCCTCGCCGGCGACCGGGTCGACGCCCGAGTCGTCGACCTGCTCGACGAGCGTTCGGCGAACGAGTGGGCGGCCGCGATCGAGGAGCGCTTCGCCCGCGTCGACGGGCTCCTGCATCTGGTCGGCGGCTGGAAGGGCGGCGATCCGCTGGCGACCGCGCCGCTCGCCGACTACGAGTGGCTGCACGACCTGCTCGTCCGCACCGTGATCCACACCACCCGCGCCTTCTACGATCGCCTTGCGGCGTCCGAGCATGGGCGGTTCGTGCTCGTCTCCTCCTCGCAGGCCCAAGGACCGGACGGCACCAACGCCGCCTATGGCGCGACCAAGGCCGCCGCCGAGGCCTGGACCCTCGCCCTCGCCGACAGCTTCCGCTCCGCCGAGTCCGCGGCGACCGCGAACATCGTCGTGATCAACGCGATCGTCACCCCGCGGATGCGGGCCGAGAGCCCCGAGAAGCCGTTCAAGACCTTCACCTCGGCCGAGGAGATCGCCGGCGCGATCGAGTTCGTCTGCTCCGACGACGCCCGGAAGATGAACGGCAAGCGGCTCTCGCTTCATCCGTGACCGCGGACCGGGCGAGCGCGCCGATCGACTTCGCGTCCGACAACCACGCGGGCGCCCATCCGGAAATGCTGGAGGCGATCGCGGCGGCGAACGTCGGCCACGCGGCCTCCTACGGCGCCGACCCGTGGACCGCCCGGGCCGAGCAGGTCGTGCGGGCGCATTTCGGCGACGCGGCGCGCGCGTTCTTCGTCTTCAACGGCTCGGGCGCAAACGTCTGCTCGATCGATGCGCTGACCCGCCCGTTCGAGGCCGTGGTCTGCACCGACGTCGCGCACATGCACGTGGATGAGTGCGGGGCGCCCGAGCGGCTGTCCGGCGCGAAGCTGCTCACGGTCGCCAACCGCGACGGCAAGCTCGCGCCGGCCGATGTCGAGCGCTGGGAGTCGAGGCGCGGGGACGAGCATCAGTCCCAGCCCCGGGTCGTCTCGATCACCCAGTCGACCGAGGTCGGCACCGTCTACACGCTCGACGAGACCCGGGCGATCGCCGACACGGCCCACGGACTGGGGATGCACCTGCACGTCGACGGCGCGCGGCTCTCCAATGCCGCCGCGGCCCTCGGGACCGGGCTGGGCGAGCTGACCACCGACGCGGGGGTGGACGTGGTCTCCTTCGGCGGGACCAAGAACGGGCTCGTGTTCGGCGAGGCGGTCGTCTTCTGCCGCCCCGAGCTCGCCGAGAGCTTCCTGTTCACCCGCAAGCAGCTCACCCAGCTGGCCTCGAAGATGCGCTTCGTCGCCGCTCAGTTCGAGGCCCTGCTCAGCGGCGACCTGTGGCTGCGAAGCGCCCGGCACGCGAACGAGATGGCGGCCAGGCTGGCGGCCGCGGTTGGCTCGATCGACCGGGTCGAGATCAGCCGCCCGGTCGAGGCGAACGCGGTCTTCGCCCGCCTGCCCCGCCCGGCTATCGACCGGCTGCTCGAGACGCTCCCCGGCGACCACCCCTTCTATGTCTGGGACGAGGCGACCGACGAGGTCCGCTGGATGTGCGCCTGGGACACCGGGCCGGGCGACGTCGACGAGTTCGCCGCCGCGGTCGCCGCCGCGGTCGCCGCCTGATCGGTGGCAGCGTTAGATTCGGCGGCTGATGAGTGGCCCGACCGAACTGATCGAAGCCGTCGCCGCCCGCGCCCTGGCGGGGATGCCGGCGCCGCTGGTCAGGGTTCTCGGCGGTCGCCCGACCGTGGTCGAGGGCCAGCGCCTCGATCCGCAGGTGCAGCTCGCACTGCGGCTCCAGAAGCTGACCGGCGGCTTCAAGCCGGCGCCGGTCGACCAGGTGCGCGCCCAGCGCCGCAGCGACGCCCGCGCCTTCGCCGGGCGGCGGATCGAGGTCGAGGGCGTTCGAGAGCTCGAGGTCCCCGGCCCGGCCGGGACGATCCCGGCCCGCCTGTATGCGCCGAGCGGGCTCGGCGAGGATGCCCCGCTGATCGTCTACTACCACGGCGGCGGGCATGTGATCTGCGATCTCGACACCCATGACCAGCCGTGCCGCTTCCTGGCCGCCAACACCCCGGCGCTGGTGCTCTCGGTCGATTACCGGCTCGGGCCCGAGCACCCGTTCCCAGCGGCGGTCGACGACTCGGTGGCGGCGTTCGAGTGGGCCCGCTCGCAGGCTGCCGAGCTGCGTGCGGACCCGGGTCGGATCGCGGTCGCCGGCGACAGCGCGGGGGGGAACCTGGCCGCGGTCGTCGCCCAGCTCGCCCGCGACCACGAGGGGCCGGCCTTCCAGGCGTTGATCTACCCGGTCACCGACTACTCCTTCAAGCGCCCCTCGTACGAGACATTCGCCGAGGGCTACTTCCTTACCCGCGACGAGATGGACTGGTTTCGCGACAACTACTTCGCCCGCCCCGAGGACCGCACCGACCCGCGGGCATCGCCGATCCTCGCCAACGACCTCACCGGCCTGCCTCCGGCGCACGTCGTCACCGCGGGCTTCGACCCACTTCGCGACGAGGGCGAGGCCTACGCCGAGGCGATGCGCGCCGCCGGGGTCGCGGTCAGCCTGATCCGCGAGCCCGACCTGGTCCACGGGTTCATCAACGCGGTCGGCTTCGGCGGCCGCGCGGCCGAGGCGATGACGGCGATCACGCGCGCGATCCGCGAGGGACTGGCGGCGCGCGATCGCCGAGTCGCCCCTCAGTAGCTACGCTGACCGCGCGCCCGGGTAGCTCAGTTGGTAGAGCACCTCCATGGTAAGGAGGGGGTCAGGGGTTCGAGTCCCCTCCCGGGCTCTTTTCGCGACGCCGTAGTTCACGTCCAGGCGCCGGATCGGCGCGCCCGAGGCCAGATCGCGCGCTATCCTTGCGCGACCCTCGTGCCTCGCCCTGATGAGTGGGTGCGGCGGAGGTCTTTTTTCTGTCGGGACCCGCGTTTATTTGGGCCCGGCGACGAACCAGGAGAGCAGATGGCTCGCGGAGACGTACGAATCGCCGTAACCCTCGCCTGTGAGGAATGCAAGCGGCGCAACTACCAGACCAACAAGTCGCGGCGAAACACGCCCGACCGGATCGAGATGCGCAAGTACTGCCGTTGGTGCGGTCACCACACGGCGCACAAGGAGACCCGCTAGCCACCGTGGCGAAGACGCGAGCACAGCGCAAGGCCGAGCAGCGCCGACGCCAACAGCAGCAGCAGCAAGAGGGCGGTCGTCCGCAGGCCGAGCTGGAGGCGGAGTCGCGCGCGCAGCACGACACGCAGGTGCCGGAGAGCGCCGACGTGCTCGAGGCCGAGCTGGCGGAGCACGGCGTCGACCTCGACGAGCTCAAGGGCAAGCCCGGCGAGCCGCCGCCGGCCGAGACCGAGCCGGCGCCGGCCGAGACCGAGCGGGCGCCGGCCGAGACCGGCCCGACCCCCGAGCCCGCGGACAAGATCAGCCGCCGGGCGCGCAAGCAGGCCGAGCGCGAGCGCAAGCAGCGCGCCAAGGACTCCGAGCGACGTCGGAGCCCGAAAGAAGCGCCGACCGAGCGTCAGCGAGGCGGCGTGCTCGGATTCTTCGCCTCTTGCTGGGCGGAGCTCAAGCGGGTCCAGTGGCCCGATCGCGAGACCCTGATCCAGGCCTCGATGATCACCCTCGTTTTCATCACGATCATGGCCGCGTACCTCGGCGTCCTCGACGCGGTCTTCAACTGGCTCGTGCAGCGGATCATCTAGCGCCGAGCCCGAAAACCCCCTAACGAAAGCTTCCCAATCCTGATGTTCCGCTGGTATGTAGTCAACACTTACTCCGGGCACGAAAACAAGGTCAAGGCCAACCTCGAGCACCGGGTCGAGACGATGGCCGCCCGCGGCCGCGTGCGCCAGGTCGTCGTCCCCACCGAGCAGGTGGCCGAGCTCAAGGACGGCCAGCGCATCCAGGTCGAAAAGCGGACCATGCCCGGCTACGTGCTGGTCAACATGGAGATGACCGATGACGCCTGGAACCTGGTCAAGAACACCCCCGGCGTCACCGGCTTCGTCGGCTCGCGCAACAAGCCGATCCCGCTCTCGCAGCCCGAGGTCGACCGCCTCCTGCACCGCGAGACCGCCGAGCGCCCACGCGCCCATGCCCAGTTCGAGGTCGGCGAGTCGGTGAAGGTGATCTCCGGACCGATGTCGGACTTCTCGGGCGAGATCGCCGAGATCAACGAGGACGCCCAGCGCCTCAAGATCCTGGTCTCGATCTTCGGCCGCGAGACGCCGGTCGAAGTCGGCTACGAGCAGGTCAAGAAGATCTAGGCGCGGCGACCTTGAACCGGGCGTCGGCAGGGCTCGGGTCCACGTTGCCGGCGGCGTCCGTCGCGCGGACCCGGAAGCGGTGGCGCCCGCGATCGAGGTGGCGATAGGCCAGCGGCGAGGCGCAGGCCCTGTAGCCCGCACCGTCCAGGCTGCACTCGAAGCTCGAGCCCGGCTCGCTGGAGGTGAAGCGGAACCTCGCCCTCGGCCTGGCCCGGTGGCGGCGCGGGCGCTTGGTGATCGTCGTCTGCGGCGCCGACCGGTCGCTCGGCGGGACCGTAGCCCAGTCGGGCATCGTCGGTGACGCGGCGCCGGGTGTTGGCAGGGCGACCTGGTTGAGCCCGCCGGAGTCGGCGATCACCAGGCCGGTCGGGGCCGCGTAGACGACCTTGGTCCCGTCCGGCGAGAACGAGGGGAAGCTCTCGGCCGCCGCCGTGGTCGGGAACGGGAACTCGTCGGTGCCGTCGTAGTAGGCGGTGAAGATGTCGCCGCCTCGGGTGTAGCCGACGCGGACCTGGTCGGGTCGCGGCGCCGGCGCGGTCTCGTCCAACAGCGTGCCGGTGATCTGGGTCGCGGCCGGGTGGGGACCGCCGGTTGCCGGCACGTAGCCGAGGTCCAGGTTGGTGGGCACGAAGTGGGTCGCAGCGATCACGTAGTCGCCCTTGGGCGAGAACTGCGGGTACTCCTCCGCGCCGGGCGCGGTCAGCAGCGCCGCCGCGCCCGAGCCGTCGGCGGCCATCGTCCATACGTCGGCGTCGCCGCCGCGGTCGCTGACGAAGGCGATCGTCGAGCCGTTCTCGGAGATCGACGGCATCGTGTCGATGGCGGAGTTCGAGGTGATCTGGCGCGGGTTCGAGCCGTCGACGCGCATCGTCCAGATCTCGGCGGCCGAGCCGGAGCCGACGACGAAGGCGACGACCCCGTTCGCGGACCCCGAGGGGTCGGAGCCCGAGCCGGCGCCGCCGGGCAGGTCGGTGAGGTCGGTGAGCGCGGAGCCGTCGGCCGCCACCGACCAGACGTCGCCCCCGGCGCCGAACAAGATCGGCCCGTTGGCCCCCCGGTAGGTGGCGTGCGCGGTCGCCGCGGACCAGCAGCTGACCACGACAACAACTGCAAGTGGAAGTAGATGCCCTATCCTCGTCCGCCGCGCGATGGCTAAGAAAGTACTCACCCTGATCAAGCTCCAGATCCCGGCCGGGGCCGCCAACCCGGCGCCGCCGGTCGGTCCCGCGCTCGGCCAGCACGGCGTCAACATCATGGAGTTCTGCAAGGCGTTCAACGCCCGCACGCAGGCGGACACCGGGACGATCATCCCGGTCGAGATCACGGTCTTCGAGGACCGCTCGTTCGAATTCATCACCAAGACACCGCCGGCCGCGGTGCTGATCCGCGAGGCGCTCGGGATCCCGAAGGGGTCCGGGGAGCCGAACCGCGAGAAGGTCGGCACCCTGAGCGCCGCCCAGTGCCGGGCGATCGCCGAGCGCAAGATGCCGGATCTGAACGCCAACGACCTCGACGCCGCCTCGAAGATCATCGCCGGCACCGCGCGCTCGATGGGCGTGCTCGTTGAAGGCGTGGACGCCTGATGGCCCGCAAGCGCGGCAAGCGCTACCGCGAGGCAATCGGCAAGGTCGACCGCACCAACGCCTACCCGCCCGCCGAGGCGGTCGCGCTGGTCAAGCAGACCGCCGGCGGCAAGTTCGACGAGACGGTCGAGGTCCACATGCGCCTTGGCGTCAACGTCCGCCATGCCGAGGAGCAGTTGCGCGGCACCCTGGCGCTGCCGAACGGGCTCGGCAAGTCGATCACCGTGGCGGTGTTCGCCGAGGGCGATGCCGCCCGCGCCGCGACCGAGGCCGGCGCCGACTTCGTCGGCGCACAGGATCTGGCGGCCCGGGTCGAGGAGGGCTGGACCGACTTCGATGTCGCGATCGCGACCCCGGCGCTGATGGGCCCCGTGGTCTCGAAGCTCGGCCGGGTGCTCGGCCCGCAGGGCAAGATGCCGAACCCGAAGGTCGGCACGGTCACCGACGACGTCGGCAAGGCGGTCGGCGAGGCGAAGGCCGGCAAGGTCGAGTACCGCACCGACCGCCAGGCGATCGTCCATCTGACGCTCGGCAAGACCAGCTTCGAGGAGCGCGCGCTGCTCGAGAACTACGCCGCGATCATCGACGAGATCGTCCGCGCGAAGCCCGCCGCGGCGAAGGGCCGCTACCTGCTCTCGATCACCCTCGCGACGACGATGGGTCCCGGTATCCGGGTCGACCCGTCGCGGACCCGCGACTCCGAGATCCTCGCCGAGCTCGCCGCCGGCGACGGCTCCGAGCCGGCCGCCGAGGCCGACGCCGACGCCGACGCGGACGTCGCCGAGGCGGCGACCGCCTAGCCGCAACCGAGTCGCCCGCACCTCGACGCTTCCCTGGACCGCAACCTTCCGGGGTGGGATGCTGTCTACACAGGAGAGAGGAGGCGAGTGCGCGTTTCACGCAGTGTCCGAGCGATCTTCACGGCAGCGACCGCGGTCGGAGCCTTCGCGCTGCCCGCCGTCGCCGCGGCGTATCCCGGCGACCTCGATCCTGAGCTCGGCAAGTACGGCAAGGCGAGCTTCGGCGAGGGCACCCTGTACAGCACGGTCACCGAGGCCGACGGGCGGCTGATCGTGGCCGGCACCGGCGCGCCCTATGGGGCGGTCGGCACCCTGTACGGCGCGACCGCGGCCGGGGGGTACGACCCGGACTTCGGCTCCAGCTCAAGCGGCTACTCCCAGATTGCGGGGACGGGGTCGATCCGCCGCGTCGTCGCCCTCCCGGACGGCCGCCTGCTGGCCGCTGCCACGGTCGGCCGCCAGGGCAGCGCGGCGGACCTGGTGCTCGGCCGCTTCTCGGCCGCCGGGATCCCGGACCCGACGTTCAACGGCGGCGGAGTCGTCAACGTCGATCTCGGTGCCAGCGACCTCAACGACATCGACCTAGCGCTCGAGGCCGGCGGCGGGATCGTCGTCGGCGCGAGCACGTCAACGGGCTTCCTGGTCTCCAAGCGCCTCGCCGACGGCAGCGCCGACCCGAGCTTCGCGGGAGGGGTCGTGCCGCTGGCGGTCGGCGCGACCAAGGGCGTATCGATCGCCAGCCGCGCAGACGGCGGTGTCGCTCTCGCGGGCGACCTGTCGGACCGCACGGACCATTCGTACGTCGCCGAGCTCGGCCCCACGGGGGCTCCCGACCCGGCGTTTGCCGGCGACGGCTCGGTTGACCCGGCGCCCGGCGTCGAGAGCTCGGCCACCGGGGTCGCGCTCGACGACCAGGGCCGCGTCGTCGTCAGCGGCGCCCTCGACGGGAGCCCGGCCGCCTTCCGGTTGACGGCGGCCGGCGGCCTCGACCCGGCCTTCGCCGGCGATGGCAGCTACACCGCCGGCCGCGACGGCAGCTTCAGCGCCCTGGTGATCGATGGGACGGGCGCGATCGTCCTCGCCGAGCCGGACTTCTCCGTCACCCGGTTGACGCCGGCCGGGACGCCCGACCCCGGCTTCGGCCGCGGCGGACGCGCGCGCGTCTCGATCACCGGCGCGGACTTCGCCCATGCCAAGGGTCTCGGGCTTGACCCCCAGGGCCGGATCGTCGTCGTCGGCGACAGCGGCTTCAACAGCTTCCGTGGGGCCTACTCGAGCGGTTTCGCGGTGCGGTTTCTGATCGGTGGCTCGGTCCGCGACGCCGACGCCGACTCGCGCCCCGACGACCGCGACCGCTGCCGCTATGACCCGGCCGCCAAGCATCACGGCTGCCCCTTGATCGATCGCGGGCTGACCCTGCATCTTGTCGACGGCGAGCTCGGTGGCACCCTCAAGGGCTACGGGGAGCGGTCGTGTTTCAAAGAACAGCGTGTACGGCTGTTCGCCAGGCGGCCCGGAACCGATCGTGCCGTCGCCTCGGCGCGAACCGGGAAGCACAACAAGTACGAGATCACCAAGGACCTCAGGCCCGGCACCTACTACGCGGTGGCGAAGGCAAAGGTCGTGTTCGGGGCGGGCCTGTGCGAGGGCGCCCGCTCGCGCGAGCTGGAGCTCTAGCGGCGCATCCCGAGGGCTGCCGCGCTACTCGGACAGCCCGGCGGCTTCGAGGGCGGTCCTCCGTTCCCAAAACGCCTGCATGCGGACGATCTTGCTGTCCCGGAGCGTGAAGATCGTTCCGGCCGGATGGTCGATCTCGATCCCGTCGCGGCCGCGAAAGTGCTCGACGCTGAGCACCAATACTCGTTCCTGGTCCAGGGCCCGAATCTCCTCCGGTTCGGAGCGGTGCTCCTCCCACGCGGCGTCGAACTGGCCGAACAGTTCAGCCGCCGCGTCGCGCCCGCGAGCCACCCTCGGAGCCGGCTGCTCGGGCGGCTCCTCGAAGACGACGTCCGCGTCGAAGAAGCCGAGGGCGTCGTCGGAGCCAAAGCCCCCCTCGTTGAAGGCCTCGGTGGCACGCCGCACGATCTCGACGTTCTTCGACGACATTCCCGACGCAGTATCTCCTCCCGGGCGTCAGCGGTCGGCGGCGGCCTGGAACGCGCCCCAGGCCGGCTTCGCCTCGCCGTCGAGGTCGAAGAGCCCGGCGTGTGCGCAGAACGAGCAGAACGGCTCGATCGCCTCGGTGTCCTGCCAGGCGTACCAGTCGACGTCGGAGATCCGCCAGCGAGGGTGGCGGCCGCTGAGCAGGTCGAATGAGTTCCGCAGCAGGTTCGCCTGGCCGTGCGGCCCGACCACCAGCGGCGCCGCGCGGTCGCCATCCGAGGCCCAGCCGAGTTCGGTCACCGCCAGCGGGGTGCGCTCGTCGCCGGCGTCGCGCATCACCTCACGGGCGAGGTTGATCTGGCGACGCAGATAGGTGAGTCCGGGGGAGTATGGGTGCAGGGCGACGTAGTCGAAGTCGCGCTCGATCCGGCGATGGTCGTAGAGGTCGCCCAGGAATCTCCACCAGCGCAGCCCGTTGCGGACCGAGGCGACCCCGGCAAGCATCAACTTTGCCCGCGGGTCGACGCCGCGGATCGCCGCGGCCGAGATCCGGACCAGGCGGGCGTACTCGTCGGCCGATGGCTCCGGGTCCCAGTAGAAGTCGAAGTTCGGCTCGTTCCACAACTGCCAGCGACGGATCGGGTGAGGCCGCCCGGCCCGCCCGCTCCAGAACTCGCCGCCCGGCCCGTAGCGCCCGACCAGCGCCGCGAGGAAGGCCCGCCACGCCGCCCGGTCGGCGGCCGAGTCCAGCGGCGGATGGGACTCGGTGGGATTGACCCATTCCGGCGAGCCGTAAACGATCGGCAGCAGCGAGATCCGGTGGCGCGCGGCGGCCTCGACGACCGGGTCGACGCCGCTCCAGTCGTAGCTGCCGCGGGCCGGCTCAACCAGCCTACGTCGAAGCACGAACCGCAGCGTCTGGACCCCGCCGCGGTCCATGCGGGCGAAGTCGCGATCGGTCAGCGGCGCCTGCGAGACGACGCCGAACGCCGGCCGCGCGGCCGCAGGCGCGGCGGCCACGGCCACCAGCGCAAGCGCGGCCATGACGACGGCGATCGGTTTGGCGGCTGTCGGCATCCTCTGAATCAAAACGATCGCGTGCGCGAAGTTGTGGCGACCCGCTACCATCGCGCGTCCAACCGCCCGAGACCGTCGGCGGGGCCGCGAGAGTCGAGGCCCGGAAGACCGGCGCAGGTGAGTTCGAGAGCCCACGCTTTTCGAGCCTGCCTGCGCGCAGGCTCTTTTCGTCGGTGGGGGCAGATTCGGACCAGGACCTCACCAGATGGACAGAACACAGAAGGAAACCGCGGTCGCCGAGCTCACCGATGGGCTCAAGGACGCCGACGCGATCTTCGCGGTCGACTATCGCGGGATCAGCGTCACCGACGCCGCCGAATTGCGCGGCAAGCTGCGCGAGGCCGACGCTGTGTTCAAGGTGGTCAAGAACCGGCTCGCCAAGCGCGCCGCCGCCGACGCGGGCGCCGACCGAGCTCGACGAGCTGCTGGTCGGCCCGACCGCGCTGACGCTGATCAAGGGCGACGCCGTGATCGCCGCCAAGGCGATCGCCGACTTCGCCAAGGAGCACGAGGAGCTCGAGTACAAGGGCGGGATCATGGACGGGGCGACGCTCGACCCCGATGGCTTCAAGGTGATCGCCCGCCTGCCGGGCCTCGACGCGCTCCGCGGCCAGCTGGTCGGGGTCGCCGCGAGCCCGATCACCGGCCTGGTCCGCGGGCTCGGCTCGATGGTGTCCGGGCTTGCGGTCGCGCTCGGCCAGATCGCCGAGCAGGGCCTGGTCAGCGGCGAGCCCCCGGCCGCCGAGGAGGAGGCACCAGCCGAGGAGCCCGCCGATCAGGCCGAGGCTCCGGCCGAGGACGAGCCCGCCGAGGAGGAGGCTCCGGCCGAGGAGCCCGCCGCGGAGGCGGAAGAGACTTCGGAGGCCCCCGTGGAGGAGGCCTCAGATGAGAACGACGACAACGAAGCGGAGTCGTCCGAGGAATCCGAGCCGGAAGGCTCAGAGTCCGAGGATTCGGATTCCGAGACGACTACCGAGGAGGAATAGAAAGTGGCAACCAAGGTTTCCACCGATGACTGGATCGAGGAGCTCAAGGGCATCTCGGTGCTCGAGCTCTCGGAGCGGATCAAGGCGCTCGAGGAGGAGTTCGGCGTCTCGGCGACCGCGGTCGCCGCGGCCGCGCCGGCGGCCGGCGGCGGCGACGGTGCCGCGGCCGAGGAGGAGTCGAGCACCGTCGACGTCGTCCTCACCGAGGCCGGCGAGAAGAAGATCCAGGTGATCAAGGCTGTTCGCGCTGCGACCGGCCTCGGCCTCAAGGACGCGAAGGCGCTCGTCGACGGCGCCCCGAAGCCCGTCAAGGAGGGCATCGAGCGCGACGAGGCCGAGAAGCTCAAGTCCGAGATCGAGGAGGCGGGTGGTTCAGTCGAGCTGAAGTAACCACCCGTTCTGTGACGCACGTTTGTGCCTGGCGCTCAGCGTTTGGTATATTCGTGCGTCGCGCCCCGTTGAGCTCTTTGCTGCCGAATCTCTTGCGCGGGATTCGTCCCCTTCGACCATCTGAGGAGTCGCCCAGTTGGCCAGATCTGCTGCTGCCCCTGTCACCCGGAGAAACTTTTCACGCCTTCCACAGCCCCTTGAAGTTCCACATCTGATCGATATTCAGCGCCGCTCGTTCGAGGCGCTGACGGACCCGAAGTCCGGGCTGCTTCGGGAGACGATCGACGACATCTCCCCGATCGAGGACTACACGGGGAACCTGGCGATCGTCTTCGGCTCGTTCAAGTTCGACGAGCCGACGCACACGATCGCGGAGTGCCGTGAGAAGGACATCACCTATTCGCGCCCGCTGAACGTGACCGTCGCGTTCCAGAACCGCGAGACCGGTGAGATCCGCGAGCAGACCGTGTTCATGGGTGATTTCCCGTGGATGACCGACCGCGGCACGTTCATCATCAACGGCACCGAGCGCGTCGTCGTCACCCAGCTCGTCCGCTCGCCGGGCGCCTACGTGATGGAGCCCAAGGACCGCGAGAAGCAGGTCTTCATCGCCAACCTGATGCCGGCCCGCGGCTCCTGGCTGGAGCTCGAGATCGACAAGAAGGGGCGCGTCTACGCCCGCATCGACCGCAAGCGCAAGCTGCCGGTCACCGTGCTGCTGCGCGCGATGGGCTACGTCACCGACGAGGAGATCCTGAAGCTCTTCGACAACTCGGTCTACATCCGCCACACGATCGAGGCGGACACCGAGCCGACGAAGACCGAGGAGGGCGCGCTGATCGAGCTGTTCAAGAAGCAGCGGCCCGGCGAGCCGCCGTCGGTCGACGCCGCCAGGGCGCTGCTCGAGCAGCTCTTCTTCGACTCCAAGCGCTACGACCTCACCCGGGTCGGCCGCTACAAGCTCAACGCCCGGCTCGACCTCGACGTCGACCTCGACAATCGCGTGCTGACCAAGGACGACATCGTCGCCCTGATCCGCGAGCTGGTCAGTCTGCCGAAGGTCCTCGGCGTTCCCGAGGAGATCGACGAGGAGAACCCGATCAAGGACTACGCCGCGGAGGCGATCACCTATCCGCGCGATCCGATCTCGGACCGTCTCGACGAGTACGAGCACTTCGGCAACCGCCGCCTGCGCACCGTCGGCGAGCTGATCCAGGACGCCTTCCGGGTCGGCCTGTACAGGATGGAGCGGGTGGTCCGCGAGCGCCTGACGACCGAGGACGCGGACGCGATCACGCCGCAGACGATCATCAACATCCGCCCGGTCGTCGCCGCGCAGAAGGAGTTCTTCGGCTCCTCGCAGCTGTCGCAGTTCATGGACCAGACGAACTCGCTGGCCGGACTCACCCACCGGCGGCGCCTCTCGGCGCTCGGCGCCGGCGGCCTGACCCGCGAGCGCGCCCCGATCGAGGTCCGCGACGTGCACCCGACCCACTACGGCCGCATGTGCCCGATCGAGACCCCGGAGGGACCGAACATCGGCCTGATCGGCTCGCTGTCCTCCTACGCGCAGGTCTCCGAGCACGGCTTCGTCACCACCCCCTACCGGGTGGTCAAGGACGGCGTCGTCGGCAAGCAGGTCGTCCACCTGGACGCCACCCAGGAGGAGGACCACGTGATCGCCCAGGCGAACGCGGCGGTCGACGAGAAGACCGGCAAGCTCAAGGGCCCGCAGGTCCAGTGCCGCTCACGCGACGGCGAGTACGTGGTCGTGTCGCCCAAGGACGTGACCCTGATGGACGTCTCCCCGACCCAGATCTGGTCGGTGGCCACTGCGCTGATCCCGTTCCTCGAGCACGACGACGCCAACCGCGCCCTGATGGGCTCCAACATGCAGCGCCAGGCGGTGCCGCTGTTGAAGCCGGAGGCGCCGCTGATCGGCACCGGGATGGAGCGCCGCGCGGCGGTCGACACCGGTGACGTCGTCCTGGCCGAGAACGCCGGCGAGGTCTCCTACGTCGACGCGGAGCGAATCGTGGTCAACCACGGCACGAAGAAGGACGAGTACGAGCTGAACAAGTTCATGCGCTCCAACCAGGGGACGATCATCCACCAGACGCCGACCGTCGCGGTCGGCGCCAAGGTCAAGGAGGGTGACGTGCTCGCCGACGGCTCCTCGACCGCCGGTGGCGAGATCGCGCTGGGCAAGAACTGCCTGGTCGCCTTCATGTCCTGGGAGGGCTACAACTTCGAGGACGCGATCATCCTCAGCTCGCGGCTGTTCAAGGACGACGAGCTGACCTCGATCCACATCGAGGAGTACGAGATCGACGCCCGGACGACGAAGTTGGGCGACGAGGAGATCACCCGCGACATCCCCAACCGGTCGGAGGAGAGCCTGCGCAATCTCGACGAGCGCGGCATCGTCCGGATCGGGGCCGAGGTGGTCTCGGGCGACCTGCTGGTCGGCAAGGTGACGCCGAAGGGCGAGACCGAGTTGACCGCCGAGGAGAAGCTGATCCGCGCGATCTTCAAGGAGAAGGCGCGCGAGGTCCGCGATACCTCGCTCAAGGTCCCGCACGGCGAGGGCGGTGTGGTGATCGACGTGGTCACCTTCGACCGCGACGCCGGCGACGACCTCGCCCCGGGCGTCAACAGCCTGGTCCGCGTGTTCGTGGCGACGAAGCGCAAGATCGCCGAGGGCGACAAGCTCGCCGGCCGCCACGGCAACAAGGGCGTGATCTCGAAGATCGTGCCCGAGGAGGACATGCCGTTCCTGGAGGACGGCACCCCGGTCGACGTGATCCTCAACCCGCTCGGCGTCCCGAGCCGGATGAACATCGGCCAGATCCTCGAGACTCACCTCGGCTGGGTGGCCGCCAACGGCTGGTACGACGACGGCTCGGAGTCCTACAAGGAGGCCCACGCGAAGGGCGGCTCGGGCCGGGTCAACGTCGCCACCTCGGTCTTCGACGGGGCGACCGTCGAGGACGTCGACGAGGCGCTGGTCCGCTGGCAGGAGGAGAACGCCGAGCGCGGGATCGACTTGGGCATCGACATGAAGGAGCGCCCCGGCAGCCGGGCGACGGGCTCGGCGCAGCTCTACAACGGGCGCTCCGGCGAGCCCTACGAGGGCAAGGTGACGATCGGTCACATGTACATCCTCAAGCTGCTGCACCTGGTCGACGACAAGATCCACGCTCGTTCGACCGGCCCGTACTCGCTCGTCACCCAGCAGCCGCTGGGCGGCAAGGCGCAGTTCGGCGGCCAGCGGTTCGGCGAGATGGAGGTCTGGGCCCTGGAGGCCTATGGCGCCGCCTACACGCTGCAGGAGATGCTCACGGTCAAGTCCGACGACACCGTCGGCCGGGTCAAGGCCTACGAGGCGATCGTCAAGTCCGAGAACATCCCCGAGCCGTCGGTGCCGGAGTCGTTCAAGGTCCTGCTGAAGGAGATCCAGAGCCTCGCCCTGGACGCGAACCTCGTCGCCCACGACGGCGAGGTCGAGTTGGGCGAGGAGGACGACGAGCTGCTGCGCGCGGCCGAGGAGCTCGGCATCGACCTCTCCGGCGTGCGCGCCGACGGTCCCGACTCCGACGGCGCGGCCGACGAGAAGGAAGAGCAGGTGGTCGCCGAGGGCGAGTCCGGCACGACGAACGGCGCCGGAGCAGAAGAGGCCGAAAAGGCAGAGGCGAAGGAGTAGCGGGAACCACATGGACATCAACAATTTCGACGCAATCGAGGTCGGCCTCGCCTCTTCGAAGAAGATTCGGAGCTGGAGTCACGGCGAGGTCACGAAGCCGGAGACGATCAACTACCGGACCCTGAAGCCGGAGAAGGACGGGCTCTTCTGCGAGCGCATCTTCGGTCCGACCAAGGACTGGGAGTGCTACTGCGGCAAGTACAAGCGGGTCCGCTACAAGGGCATCGTCTGTGAACGCTGCGGCGTCGAGGTGACCCGCTCCAAGGTTCGCCGCGAGCGCATGGGCCACGTCGACCTGGCGGCTCCGGTCTCCCACATTTGGTTCTTCAAGGGCGTTCCCTCGCGGATCGGCTACCTGATCGACATGGCGCCGAAGGAGCTCGAGAAGGTCCTGTACTTCGCCGCCTCGATCATCACCTGGATCGATGAGGAGGCGCGGACCAAGGACCTGAACAAGCTCGAAAAGGAGGTCAAGAAGGTCCTCGACGGCTACACCGCCGACAAGGAGCAGCGGACCCAGGAGCTGAACGAGTCGATGGAGCGCCGCGCCGCCTGGATCGAGGGCTCCGGCGACCAGTCGAAGTTCGACCCCGAGGATGAGCTCTGGGCCGAGGGCCTGGGCGTCAACCCGAAGAAGCTCGACGACGCCGAGCGCACGAAGCTGGTCAAGGAGACCAAGAAGCTGGTCGAGTCGGAGATCTCCGACACCGAGGCCTACCTCGACGACGCGATCGAGCGCATGGAAGAGGTCTGGAAGATCTTCACCGAGATGAAGGTCAAGGACGTGATCAACGACGAGGCCGTCTTCCGCGAGCTCAAGGACCGGTTCGGCTCTCCGTTCGGCTGGGGCGAGTACTTCCGCGGCGGGATGGGCGCCGAGTCGATCCGCGACCTGCTCGAGCAGGTCGACCTCGAGGCCGAGTGCGAGGAGCTCGAGCAGACGATCAACACCTCCAAGGGCCAGAAGCAGGCCCGCGCGGTCAAGCGGCTGAAGGTCGCCTCGGCGTTCCTCAACTCGGCCAACAAGCCCGAGTGGATGGTGCTCGACTGCGTCCCGGTGATCCCGCCGGAGCTGCGGCCGATGGTCCAGCTCGACGGCGGCCGGTTCGCGACCTCCGACCTCAACGACCTCTATCGCCGGGTGATCAACCGCAACAACCGCCTCAAGCGGCTGCTCGACCTGGGCGCGCCCGAGATCATCGTCAACAACGAGAAGCGGATGCTCCAGGAGGCCGTCGACGCGCTGTTCGACAACGGCCGCCGTGGCCGGCCCGTGACCGGGCCCGGCAACCGGGCGCTGAAGTCGCTCTCCGACATGCTCAAGGGCAAGCAGGGCCGCTTCCGCCAGAACCTGCTCGGCAAGCGCGTCGACTACTCGGGCCGCTCGGTGATCGTCTCCGGGCCGTCGCTGAAGCTGCACCAGTGCGGGCTGCCGAAGCTGATGGCGCTGGAGCTGTTCAAGCCGTTCATCATGGCCCGGCTGGTCGAGCGCAAGGCGGTCCAGAACATCAAGGCGGCCAAGAAGATGGTCGACTCGATGATCCCCGAGGTCTGGGACGTGCTCGAGGAGGTCATCCACGAGCACCCGGTGCTGCTCAACCGCGCGCCGACCCTGCACCGACTCGGGATCCAGGCCTTCGAGCCGGTCCTGGTCGAGGGCAAGGCGATCCAGGTCCACCCGCTGGTCTGCCACGCGTTCAACGCGGACTTCGACGGCGACCAGATGGCGGTCCACGTGCCGCTGTCGGCCGAGGCTCAGGCCGAGGCGCGTCTGCTGATGCTGTCCTCGAACAACATCCTCTCGCCCGCCAGCGGCACGCCGCTGGCGACGCCGTCGCAGGACATGGTCCTGGGGATCTACTTCCTCACCTACGGCCCCGACGCCGAGGAGCTCGCCGACGATCGACGCGAAGCTGAAGTCGTCGAAGAGCCCGAACGGCAGCCGTCCGCATATCTACCGCTCCGCCCAGGAGGCCGAGCTGGCGTACGAGAACGGGATCGTCAAGCTCCACGACCACGCCGAGTACCGGCGGATCGGCCACGAGCACTTCCTGACCACGGTCGGCCGGATCATCTTCAACGATCGCGTCGAGCGCGCGATCGCGGAGGCGCTGGGCGACGACTGGGATCCGGAGAAGTACGACTTCGTCAACCGGGCGCTGAAGAAGCGCGAGATCAACGAGATCGTCTTCAACCTGGTCGAGGCCTACGGCGCGCCGGCGATCGCGCAGGCGCTGGACGCCTTCAAGGAGCTGGGCTTCCACTTCTCGACCCAGGCCGGGATCTCGATCTCGAAGAACAACGTCGTCTCGCCGCCGAACAAGGAGGAGATCCTCGACGGCTACGAGAAGCAGGTGACCGAGATCGAGGCCCAGTACGACGACGGGCTGCTCTCCGAGGAGGACCGCAAGGAACAGCTGCGGTCGCTCTGGGAGCGGGCCACCGACGAGGTCGCCCAGGCGATGGAGGACAACCTCGACGAGCTCAACCCGATTTTCATGATGGCCAACTCGGGAGCGCGCGGATCGTTCAAGCAGATCCGCCAGCTCGCCGGGATGCGCGGCCTGATGGCGAATCCGAAGGGCGAGATCATCGAGCGACCGATCAAGGCCAACTTCATGGAGGGCCTGTCGGTGCTCGAGTACTTCATCTCCACCCACGGTGCCCGCAAGGGCCTCGCCGACACCGCGCTGCGGACCGCCGACTCGGGCTATCTGACGCGACGCCTGGTCGACGTCTCCCAGGACGTGATCATCCGCGCCGAGGACTGCAAGACGAAGGACTTCGTCGAGTCGCCGCTGCACGATGACGAGGGCAACCTGAACCAGAACCTGATCGGGCGGATCACGGCGAAGAAGTTCGCCACCAAGCGCGGCCGCGAGCTGCTCAAGCGCGGCCAGGAGATCGACCTGCCCGAGCTCGAGGAGATCGCCGAGGCGTTCGCCGACGAGGAGGTCGCGGTCCCGGTGCGCTCGGTGCTCAAGTGCGAGCTCGAGAGCGGCGTGTGCCAGGCCTGCTACGGCCGCGCGCTGGCGACCGGGGCGATGGTCGAGCTCGGGGACGCGGTCGGGATCATCGCCGCGCAGTCGATCGGCGAGCCCGGTACCCAGCTGACCATGCGCACCTTCCACACCGGCGGCGTCGCCGGGCTCGACATCACCCAGGGCCTGCCCCGCGTGGTCGAGCTGTTCGAGGCGCGCAAGCCGAAGGGCCTGGCCGAGATGGCCGAGACCGACGGCAAGGTGTCGATCGAGGAGACCGACAAGGAGATCCGCCTGACGATCACCGACCCGAAGGGCGAGGAGCACGCGTACAAGCTCATGCCGCGGGCCCGGCTGCTGGTCAAGCACGGCCAGAAGGTCGAGGCCGGCGAGCAGCTCGAGGAGGGGTCGCTGTACCCGGCTGACCTGCTGCGGATCCGTGGGCGCACGGCGACCGAGATGTACCTCGTCCACGAGGTGCAGAAGGTCTACAAGGCCCAGGGCGTCGACATCAACGACAAGCACATCGAGCTGATCGCCCGCCAGATGCTGAAGCGGGTGCGGATCGACGCCAAGGGCTCGACCACCCTGTTGCCGGGGTCGCTCGAGGACCGCCACAAGCTCAAGGTCCTGAACAAGAAGGTCAAGGACGAGGGCGGGACGCCGGCCAAGGGCGAGGAGGTGATCCTCGGGATCACCAAGGCCTCGCTGGCCACCGAGTCGTTCCTCTCGGCCGCCTCCTTCCAGGAGACGACCAAGGTGCTCACCGACGCCGCGCTGGAGGGCAAGCGAGACAAGCTCGTCGGCCTGAAGGAGAACGTGATCATCGGCAAGCTGATCCCGGCGGCGACCGGCCTGCGCCACTACCGCTCGCTCGAGATCGAGCCGGTGGAGCCCGCGCAGCGCCCCGAGGAGGACCTGCTCGACGAGGACGAGCTCGCCGCCGAGCTCGGCCTGGCCGAGGACGGCGAGGACGTCACCGAGCTCGAGGGCTTCGGCCCCTCGTTCGCCGAGGAGCTCGAGGAGCTCGCCCAGGAGATCGAGACCGGCGACGGCGCCGGCGACGCCTCCTAGGCAGCCGGCGTTCGCCAGTTTCGCCACGCCGCCGCGCGTGTTCTGACATCAACCGCGGGCCATGGGGGCGTCGCCACCCGCGATCCGGACGTGGTCGTCGCCGATCTGCGCGCTCAGCTCGCTACTTCGCCGGTTCCGCTGAGCCGCGCTCGGTAGCCCGCGCGGTCGCCGCGCGGACGGGGGCCGGTGGGGTGAAGACCCGGGTGCGACCGCCCGGCGGGCACTCGGGCACCGGCACGGCGTCGGGGCCGTGGCCGCCGCGGCGTGGTCCGCTGGGGCGCTTGGGCTCGCGCCGGAAGCGCCGGAAGCGGTGGTCGTCGGACTCGGGAGGCGCCTCCTCGGGCAGGGTCTCGGCCCTGAACGCCCACCAGACGATGTAGAGCAGCAACCCGACGGGGATCTTCAGCACCACCATCAGGAAGAGGATGGGAAGGAGGCTCGTCCACTCAGGCGGCAGTGTAACCGTCGCGGACCCATGCCAAAAGGGCCTCGGTGTGGGCCTCGGTGAGCCCGATGTCCGACTCGGTCGGGCAGAGCAGGGTCGGCGCCTCGCGCTCGCGCGCCCAGGCGTGGCAGCTCTCGTCGAGCGAGTCGTCGACCCAGGCGAGCGGCCGGCCGCGCCCGTACTCGTCGAGCGCCTCGAGCTTCCAGTGCGCGGTCCCGAACCGGGCTCGGCCGTCGAAGGTCAGCACCGGCAACTCGGTCGGCAGCCCGAGGATCGTCGGCAGATGGTCGTTGGCGCGCTCCTCCCAGCCCGTCGCCCAGACCAGCTCGTAGACCTCCGCCAGGCGCAGCAGCGCCGGACCGGCCTGGTCGGAGATGCAGTGGGCCATCCCGTCGATCAGGTGGAAGCGACCCCCGAGCTCGTCGACCGGGCCCTCGAAGCCGAACAGGCTGATCACGCCGTCGACATCGACGGCGAGCACCGGGCGACCGTCCCTGGCGGACCTGCGCTTGCGCAATGGCACGGGCTCAGCGTACAAATCGCGCCCTGCTATCTTCCGCCGCCGTGCCAAGCACCAACCAATTGATCCGCAAGGGGCGCAAGCCCCCGCAGAAGAAGGTCGCCACCCCGGGCCTCAAGTCGGGCCAGGGGCGCAAGCGCCGAATCGCCGCGCCACAGCGCCGCGGCGTCTGCACGCGCGTCTACACCGCGACGCCGAAGAAGCCGAACTCCGCCCTGCGCAAGGTCGCCCGCGTGCGGCTCACGAACGGCATGGAGGTCACCTGCTACATCCCCGGCGAGGGGCACAACCTGCAGGAGCACTCCGTCGTCCTGATCAGGGGCGGCCGGGTCAAGGATCTGCCGGGCGTTCGCTACAAGGTGATCCGCGGAACCCTGGACGCCTCCGGCGTCTCGGACCGCAAGCAGTCCCGCTCGATGTACGGCGTCAAGCGCTAAGCATGCCGCGCCGCGCCCGCGCTGCCATCCGTCCGGTCGAGGCCGACTCCGTTCACAGGAGCCGGCTCGTCCAGCAGGTCCTCAACAAGGTCATGAAGGACGGCAAGAAGTCGACCGCCGAGCAGATCACCTATGACGCCCTGGCGATCGTCGGCGAGCGCAGCGGCCGCGCCCCGGTCGAGGTGCTCGAGGACGCGATCAAGGAGCTGACCCCGGTGCTCGAGGTCAAGTCCCGCCGCGTCGGTGGCGCCACCTACCAGGTCCCGGTCGAGGTGCCGCCGCGCCGCGCCCGTACGCTCGCCGTCCGCTGGCTGGTCTCCTTCGCCCGCAACCGACGCGAGAAGGCGATGTCCGAGCGGCTCGCCAACGAGATCCTCGACTCGCTCTCTCAGCAGGGCGGGGCCTGGAAGCGCAAGGACGACGTCTACCGCATGGCCCAGGCCAACAAGGCCTTCGCGCACTACCGCTGGTAGCGCGGCGCTCCCCGAATCCCTGAGCTCAGCCGCGCTGGCGGGCCCGCGGGCGGCGGGTGAGCCGGCTCAGGCGGCCGTCGTCGTCCGTGTGTGAGGAGGGCTCCTTCGAGCGCGGCGACGGACGCCGCGGATCGGTCGGGCGGGCGCGGCGGCTGGGCCGCAGCGAGACCAGCTGCTCGGAGGTCAGCGTCGCCAGCGCCACGCCGGTGATCGTCAGCGCCAGCGCCCCGAACAGCTCCAGGTAGAAGCCGCCCTTGGGAATCGCGTTCGCGTCGACCGACTGGCCGGGCGTGGCAGCGCAGGAATCGCCGAGCGTGCCGACGGTGTTCGCGAACCGCAGGTCGGCGAGCAGGAAGATCAGCAGCGCGAGGCCGCCCATCACCCCGACGGCGACCGCCGCCGGGCGCGAGCCGGAGTAGATCGCGACCACGAGCGCGATCACGGCGAACACCGCGACCACCATCTGCGCGTTGCTATGCCGATCGCCCGCCCCGAGCACGCACTGCGCTATCCCGCCCTGGGAGCGGAACTCGAACAGGGTCATCAGCTCGGAGGCGAACAGACAGACGGCCGCCGCGAGCACCGCGTAGGGCAAGAGCCGGGTCAGGCGGCCGAGCTGAGCGCCGTCCGCCGGCTCGGTCGCCGCGCTCACGTCAGCCGCCTCAACAGCGGCGGGGTTCGGCCACGCCTCACAGCCTCGCCCCCTGGACCTTGCGCTTCGGCAGCTTCAGCCGCGGTTTCGGCAGCCGGCGCTTCGCCTGGCCCTGGGTGTGCTTGCGGGCGAACGCCGTGGCCTTATCGATCAGGCTCGGCCCGGTGGGCGTGGCCGCAAGCTGCTCCTTCGCCGACAGCGGGCGCAGATAGCGGGGCAACAGCAGGCCGCAGGCGATCAGGACCGCGGCGGCGGCCAGCTGCAGCCAAAAGCCCTCCAGCAGGTTCGCCTTCGCGCCCTCGTAGGCGACCGCGGCGGCGCCCTCGTCGAGGCCCTTCGGCAGGTCGACGACGAGCGTGATCACGACGACGGCGAGCCCGATCGGGACCAGCAGCGCGGCCACCTTTCGCCGGCCGGAGAGCGCGATCACGATCGCGACCACGGCGACCGCGGCGAGCGGGACCATCAGCCAGGCGTGGGCGTTGCCGGCGATCTCGCTCTCGACCTCCGGCGCCGGGGCGACCGCGCCGACGGTCCCGGAATAGGCGTCGGAGCCGACGCTGATCGAGCGGTAGTCGAGCCATTGCGAGGCGGCCAGCGCCCCGGCGGCGACCAGGCCGACGGCGGCGACCGCACGGCCGGGGGTCACGTAGCGCGCGACCAGCCGCCCAAACGCCCGCGCCAGCCGCCACGCGGCCAGCAACAGCGGGCGGACCACGCGCAGCCACGCCTTCAGCACCCAGGCCCCGGCGACCTCGGCGGCGCTCAGCCACAGTTGCGCCGGGATCACCAGCATCTCGCGACCGAGCTTCAGCACCTCGGCGCCGACCGATCCGGCGCCGGCGGCGAACTTGCGGGCGTCGGTGGCGACAGTCCGCCGAGCACGCGACGCCGGGCTCGCGGCCGCCGGCCGTTTGGCGCCGGGCGCACGCCGCAGCCGCGGCCCGGTCCGCGAGCGCTTGCGCTCGCCGTCGCGGCTCGGCTTCGCGGTCCTCGCCTTCTCGCGCTTGGCCTCCTCGGCCTTCGGCTTCGCCGGCTCGCGCCGGGCGGACTTCTCGGCCTTGGGCGTCTCGGCCTTCGGCTTCGCGGCGCTGGGCTTCTCGCCCTTGGCCGCCCGCTTTCGGTCGGTCTTCGACTCGGCGGCGGCGCGCTTCGCGCGCGCGGCCCGACGACGTTCCTCACGCCGCTTTGCGCGCTCCCTGGCGCTGCTCTCGCGCGAGCTCGAGATCCGCTTGCGGAGGCTCATTTTCGCCCTCTGGAGGCCATCAGGCCTCTGCTATAGTCATGCGTCGCTCGCGGCCCGGGCCTGCGCCCGTTCCGCGGCGGGTATTCCTTCCATGGAGAGCCGCAACACATAGGGCGTTTCCGGGCCAACTGGCGATCTTGCGCTGAGGCCCGTAAGGGCCTTTTTCATGCGCTGAGACCGTCTCCTGCCCGGTCGTCTCCTCCTCGCGACGGTTACCTGGTGAGCGACCCGAAACCTACAGCACACCCCACCAAGACTCCAAGACACAAATGCCCCGCTCCTTCCCCCTAGAAAAGACCCGCAACATCGGGATCATGGCGCACATCGACGCCGGCAAGACGACGACGACGGAGCGCATCCTCTTCTACACCGGCCGCACCCACAAGCTCGGCGAGGTGCACGAGGGCGCTGCGGTGATGGACTGGATGGAGCAGGAGCAGGAGCGAGGGATCACGATCACCTCGGCCGCCACCGCGTGCGAGTGGAAGGGCCACCGGATCAACATCATCGACACGCCCGGGCCACGTCGACTTCACGGTCGAGGTCGAGCGCTCGCTGCGGGTCCTCGACGGCGCGATCGCCGTCTTCGACTCGGTCGCCGGCGTCGAGCCCCAGTCGGAGACCGTCTGGCGCCAGGCCGACAAGTACAAGGTCCCGCGGATCGCCTTCATCAACAAGATGGACCGCACCGGCGCCGACTTCGAGCGCGCGGTCGAGACGATGAAGGATCGGCTGGGCGCCAACCCGCTGCCGATCCAGCTGCCGATCGGCGCCGAGGAGAACTTCAAGGGCGTCATCGACCTGATCGAGGACAAGGCGCTGGTCTGGAAGGACGAGCTCGGGACCGAATTCGAGTACGAGGAGATCCCCGCCGAGCTCGCCGACGCGGCCCACGAGGCGCGCACGCATCTGATCGAGGCCTGCGCCGACTACGACGACGAGCTGATGGAGATGTACCTGGACGAACAGGAGATCCCGCACGAGCGGATCGGCAAGTCGCTGCATCGCGCGACGCTCGACCTCAAGGTCACCCCGGTCCTCTGCGGCTCGGCGTTCAAGAACAAGGGCGTCCAGCCGCTGCTCGACGAGATCGTCGAGCTGCTTCCGTCGCCGCTCGAGGTCCCACCGATGACCGGCGTTGAAATCAACAACAAGGGGGAGACGGGCGAGGAGGTCATCCGCAAGCCCGACGACTCCGAGCCCTTCTCGGCGCTCGCCTTCAAGGTGATGGCGGACCCGTTCGTCGGCAAGCTGACCTACTTCCGCGTCTACTCGGGCAAGCTCAGCGCCGGTAGCCGCGTGCTGAATGCGACCAACGCCAAGACCGAGCGGGTCGGGCGGCTGCTGATGATGCACGCCAACCACCGCGAGGAGATCGAGGAGTGCTACGCGGGCGACATCGTTGCCGGCGTCGGCCTCAAGCAGACCTCGACCGGCGACACGCTCTCCGCCCCCGACGCGCCCGTGGTGCTCGAGAACATCGAGTTCCCGGAGCCGGTGATCTCGGTCGCGATCGAGCCGAAGACGAAGTCCGACCAGGAGAAGCTCGGCGGCGGCCTCGCCCGCCTGGCCGAGGAGGACCCCACCTTCCGGATCGAGTCCGACGAGGAGACCGGCCAGACCCTGATCTCGGGTATGGGCGAGCTGCACCTGGAGGTGATCGTCGATCGCCTCCTGCGCGAGTTCAACGTCGACGCAAACGTCGGCCGCCCCCAGGTTGCGTACCGCGAGACGATCCGCGACCGAGTCGAGAAGATCGTCGGCCACTTCGTCCGCCAGACCGGCGGCAAGGGGCAGTTCGGCCACGTCGTCATCAACGCCGAGCCCGCGCCCGAGGAGGGCTTCGACTTCGTCAACAAGATCAAGGGCGGCGCGATCCCGACCGAGTACATCCCCGCGGTCGAGCAGGGGATCGAGGAGGCGCTCGGGTCCGGCGTCAAGGCCGGTTACCCGATGGTCGACGTCCGCGTCGAGTTGGTCGACGGCAAGTACCACGACGTCGACTCCTCGGAGATGGCGTTCAAGATCGCCGGCTCGATGGCGGTCCAGGAGGCGACCCGGCGGGCCAAGCCGGTGCTGCTGGAGCCGGTTATGTCGGTCGAGGTGGTCACCCCCGAGGAGTTCCTCGGCGATGTGATCGGCGACCTCTCCCGCCGCCGCGGCAAGGTCCAGGGCCAGGAGCCGCGCGGGAACGCGCTGGCCGTCCACGCGTTCGTGCCGCTCGGCGAGATGTTCGGATACGCGACCGACGTTCGCTCGTCGACCCAGGGCCGGGCGACCTACACGATGCAGTTCGAGCGCTACGAGGAAGTGCCCGGGAACATCGCCGAGCAGATCGTCGAGGCGACGGCTGGCGAGCCGGTCGCGGCTGGAGCCTGAATTCTGTAATCCTCCCGGGGTTGCCCGGAGATAGACCAACTTAGAAAAAGACTCGGAAAAGAAGGAGCAAAGGGAAACAGATGGCGGATAAGTTCGATCGAAGCAAGCCGCACGTGAACGTCGGCACGATCGGTCACATCGACCACGGCAAGACGACCCTGACCGCGGCGATCACCAAGGTGCTCGCCGAACAGGGTGGTGCCGAGGCGAAGACGTTCGAGGAGATCGACAACGCGCCCGAGGAGAAGGAGCGCGGGATCACCATCGCCACGTCGCACGTCGAGTACGAGACCGACAAGCGCCACTACGCCCACGTCGACTGCCCGGGTCACGCCGACTACGTCAAGAACATGATCACCGGCGCCGCGCAGATGGACGGCGCGATCCTGGTCGTCTCGGCGGCCGACGGCCCGATGCCCCAGACGCGCGAGCACATCCTGCTCGCCCGCCAGGTGAACGTGCCCTACGTCGTCGTCTTCCTGAACAAGGTCGACATGGTCGACGACGAGGAGCTGGTCGAGCTGGTCGAGGAGGAGGTCAAGGACCTGCTCAACGAGTACGACTTCCCCGGCGACGACACCCCGATCATCAAGGGCTCGGCGCTGAAGGCGCTGGAGGGCGACGAGGACGGCAAGAAGGCCATCCTCGAGCTCGCCGACGCTCTCGACTCCTACATCCCCGAGCCCGAGCGCGACCTCGACAAGGCGTTCCTGATGCCGGTCGAGGACATCATGACGATCACCGGCCGCGGCACCGTCGCCACCGGCCGGATCGAGCAGGGCATCGTCAACACCGGCGACGAGGTCGAGATCGTCGGCATCCGCGACACCACCAAGACGGTGGTCACCGGGGTGCAGATGTTCCACAAGGACCTCGACCAGGGGCAGGCGGGCGACAACGCCGGCTGCCTGCTGCGCGGCACCAAGCGCGAGGAGATCGAGCGCGGCCAGGTGCTCGCGAAGCCGGGGTCGATCACCCCGCACACGAAGTTCAAGTCCGAGGTCTACTGCCTGAAGAAGGAGGAGGGCGGCCGTCACACACCGTTCTTCACCGGCTATCGGCCGCAGTTCTACTTCCGGACGACCGACGTGACCGGCGTCGCCAACCTGCCCGAGGGCACGGAGATGGTGATGCCCGGTGACAACGTCGAGATGTCGATCGAGCTGATCAACCCGATCGCCATGGACCAGGGGCTGCGGTTCGCGATCCGAGAGGGCGGCCGAACGGTCGGCTCGGGGGTTGTGACCGAGATCATCGAGTAGCGATCGCAAGGGGCCGGCACGAGCCGGCCCTTAGTACGCGGACAGGAATTCAACGGATACGACCGGGGCGGCGCCCCATCCCACGGGGTGGCGCCCCTTTCGCGCCCGCAGAGGACAACGAAGGACGAATGGCAACTCTCGCCACCAGCAAAATCCGAATCCGCCTCAAGGCCTATGACCACGACGCGATCGACCGCGCGGCGCGCGAGATCGTCGAGACGGCGACCCGCACCGGCGCCTCGGTCTCCGGGCCCGTGCCGCTGCCCACCGAGCGCAACATCTACTGCGTGATCAAGTCGCCGTTCAAGGACAAGGACTCGCGTGAGCACTTCGAGATCCGCACCCACAAGCGCCTGATCGACATCCACCAGCCGACCCCGAAGACGATCGACTCGCTGCAGCGCCTCGACGCGCTGCCGGCGGGGGTCGACATCGAGATCAAGATCTGAGGATTGGCGGTGGCAGCGATAGTCGGCACGAAGGTCGGGATGACGCAGGTGTTCCAGGAGGACGGAACCCGCGTGCCGGTGACCGTGATCGAGGCGCAGCCCAACACCGTCACCGCGGTCCGCGACCCCGAGCGCGACGGCTACGCCGCCGTGCAGCTCGCGGCGATCCCGACCGAGGAGCGCAAGCTCAACAAGCCGTCGCTCGGCCACCTGAAGAAGGCCGGGGCGCCGCCTTCGCGCGCCCTGCGCGAGTTCCGCGACGAGGCCCCCGAGGCCCAGATCGGCGAGCAGCTCACGGTCGAGCAGTTCGAGCCGGGGGCCAGGGTCAAGGTCTCCGCGACCTCGGTCGGCAAGGGGTTCCAGGGCACGATCAAGCGCCACAACTTCGGCCGCGGCCCGGTCTCGCACGGCTCCCACAACGTCCGCGCCCCGGGCTCGATCGGCGCCAGCGCCGACCCGGCCAGGGTGTTCAAGGGCGTGAAGATGCCCGGGCAGATGGGCAACAAGCGGATCACCCAGCGGGGGCTCGAGGTGGTCGACGTCGACGCCGAGCGCAACCTGCTGCTGATTCGCGGCGCGGTCCCCGGCCCCAAGGGCGGCACCGTGGAGGTGCGCAGCGATGGCTAGCGCCAAGGCACTGAAGGCCCCCACGCTCGGCAAGCAGGCGAAGACCGACCTGCCGGAGGCCGTCTTCGGCGAGGAGTTCCACGAGAGCCTCGTGCACGAGGCGGCGCGTGCCGACCTCGCGGCGCGCCGGCGCGGCACCGCCTCCAGCCTCGGCCGCGGCGAGGTCTCGATGACCACGGCGAAGGCCTGGAAGCAGAAGGGCACCGGCCGCGCGCGCGTCGGGGCGCTCGGCGTCCCCCACCGGCGCGGCGGCGGCGTGGCCTTCGGCCCGAAGCCGCGCTCGCACACCTTCAAGGTCAACCGCAAGGCGCGCCGCCGCGCGCTGCGCTCGGCGTTCTCGGTTCACGCCGCCCGCGACAGCATCGCCGTGATCGACGCCGCCGCCTACGAGACCCCTTCGACCAAGGCGGCCGCCGAGGCGATCTCCAAGTGGGCGCCCAAGGGCCCGACCCTGGTCCTCTGCGACCCCGAGGAGATCGGGGTGCTGAAGAGCTTTCGCAACATCCCCAAGGTCGACGTGCTGCCGGTCGGCTCGGCCGGCGTCGTCGACGTCATCGGCCACGCCTCGCTCGCCCTCACCCCGAGCCGCGCTCGCCTCGCTCGACGCGCGGGTCAGCGACGTCGATCGCAGCGCGGCTGACCCGAGCACCCCCGCAGGCGAAGCCGAGGAGGTGGCGGGCTGATGGAGGCGCGTCAGGTGATCCTGGAGCCGGTCGTGAGCGAGAAGAGCTACGCGCTGATGGCCGACGGCAAGTACACGTTCCGGGTCGACGACCGCGCCCACAAGACCCAGATCCGGCGGGCGGTCGAGGAGATCTTCGACGTCGGCGTGGTCGAGGTGCGGACGATCAAGGTGCGCTCGAAGCCGAAGCGCCGCGGCGTCCACAGCGGGCGCACGAGGTCGTGGAAGAAGGCGATCGTCCAGCTTGCGCCGGGCGACCGCATCGAGCTGTTCGAGGGTGCGGCGGTGGCTGACTGATGGCGATGCGCAAGACAAAGCCGACCAGCCCCGGGCGCCGCTTCGCGACCTACCAGAAGCGCGAGGAGCTGACCGGTGGCAACGAGCCGCTCAAGGCGCTGACCAAGGGCAAGGGCAGCAGCGGCGGGCGCAACTCGCGCGGCCGCGTCACCGCGCGCCATCGCGGCGGCGGGGCGAAGCGCCGCTACCGCGAGATCGACTTCAAGCGCCGCAAGGACGGCGTCCCGGCGAAGGTGGCGACGGTCGAGTACGACCCCAACCGCACCTGCTACATCGCTCTGCTGCACTACGTCGACGGCGCCAAGAGCTACATCCTGGCGCCCCAGGGAGTGGCCGCCGGCGCGATGGTCGAGTCGGGCGAGAAGGCCGACATCAGGCCCGGCAACGCGCTGCCGCTGCGAAACGTCCCGACCGGCACCGTGGTCCACAACGTCGAGCTCAAGCCCGGCCAGGGCGGCAAGCTCGGCCGCTCGGCCGGCTCGGCGATCCAGGTGGTCGCCAAGGAGGGTGAGCTGGTCACCCTGCGGCTGCCGTCGTCGGAGATGCGACTCGTGCGCGCCGACTGCCGGGCGACCGTCGGCACGCTCTCCAACGCCGAGCACCAGAACGTCAAGATCGGCAAGGCCGGCCGCAACCGCCACAAGGGCAAGCGCCCGCAGAGCCGCGGGATCGCGATGAACCCCGTCGACCACCCGCACGGCGGCGGCGAGGCCCACAAGACGCCCGGCGGCCACCCGGTGACCCCGTGGGGCAAGCCGACGCTCGGCTACCGGACCCGCAAGAAGGGCAAGCGCTCCGACGCGATGATCGTCCGCGCGCGCCGTCGAGGGAAGAAGAGGAAGTAGGCGATGAGTAGATCTTCGAAGAAGGGCCCGTTCGTCGACGAGCGCTTGATCAAGCGGATCGCGCAGATGAACGAGTCGAACCAGAAGCACATGATCAAGACCTGGTCGCGGACCTCGACCGTGTTCCCGGAGATGGTCGGTCACACGATCGCCGTCCACGACGGGCGCAAGCACGTGCCGGTGTTCATCTCCGAGTCGATGGTCGGCCACAAGCTCGGCGAGTTCGCGCCCACGCGCACCTACCGCGGCCACGGGGGCCGAGAGCGCTGATGGCCGCCGCGCCAAAGAAGAAGGAGGCCGCGGAGGCCCCGGTCGTCCGGGCGAAGGCCCGCTACGTCCGCGTTGCCCCGCGCAAGGCGCGCCTGGTCGCCGACCAGATCCGCGGCCTGCCGGTCGACGAGGCCCGCACCCTGCTCGCCTTCTCAAGCCGCGGCGCCGCCCGGGATCTGCTGGTCCTGCTCGACTCGGCCGCCGCCAACGCCGAGGCCAACCACGAGCTGGTTGCCGACGATATGAAGATCACCGCGGTCAGCGTCGACGAGGGCCCGACCCTGAAGCGCTGGCGCGCTCGCGCGCGCGGCCGCGCAACCCCGATCCATAAGCGCACCAGCCATCTGTCGCTGGCGCTGACCCCGACCACGGACGCCTAGGAGAACGAAGACCAATGGGACAGAAGATCCACCCCGAGGGCTTCCGGGTCGGCTACATCCACGACTGGAAGTCGAACTGGTTCGACGAGCGCAACTTCGCCGACCTGCTGCTCGAGGACATCGCGATCCGCGATCACATCGAGAACAAGCTCTCGCACGCCGGCCTTTCGGACATCAACATCGTCAAGCAGCGCGGCGAGATCACGGTCGATATCCACACCGCCCGTCCGGGGATCGTGATCGGCAAGTCCGGCGCCGAGGTCGACGCCCTGCGCCGCGACCTGCACAAGATCACCGGCAAGCCGGTCAAGGTCAACATTCGCGAGATCAAGCGTCCCGAGCTCGACGCCAAGTTGGTCGCCCAGTCGATCGCCGAGCAGCTCCAGAACCGGGTCGCGTTCCGCCGCGCGATGAAGCGCGCCCTGACCTCGGCGATGCGCTCCGGCGCCAAGGGGGTCAAGGTCCAGGTCTCCGGCCGCCTCGGTGGCGCGGAGATGGCCCGCACCGAGGGCTACTCGGACGGCCGCGTGCCGCTGCACACGCTGCGCGCCGACATCGACTACGGCTTCGTCGAGGCGAAGACCACCACCGGCCGGATCGGCGTCAAGTGCTGGATCAACAAGGGCGAGGTGATGCCCGAGGGCTTCCGCGCCGGCGCCGAGGAGGAGGAGCTCGCACCGCGCTCGTTCCGGCGCCGCAACGAGCGCCAGCCGCGCGGCGGCAGCCAGCGTTCCCAGGGAGCGCCGCAGGCCAAGCCCCCCGCACAGCAGGCTCCGGCCGCGCCCCAGAAGGCCCCGGCCCCCGCGGCCCCCGCGGCTCCTGCGACGCCCCCGGCCCCCGCACCGCCGCAGGCTGCCCCCGAGGCGCCGGCGGCCGCCGACGGTGCCCCCGAAGAGGGTGGTTCCTGATGCTGATGCCGAAGCGGGTCAAGCACCGCAAGCAGATGCGCGGCAAGCGCCGCGGCTACACGAAGGGCGGCGCCACCGTCGCCTTCGGCGAGTACGGGCTCAAGGCGGTCGACCGCGGTTGGATCACCAACCGCCAGATCGAGGCCGCCCGCGTCGCGATGACCCGCAAGATCAAGCGCGGTGGCAAGGTCTGGATCAACGTCTTCCCCGACAAGCCGTACACGAAGAAGCCGGCCGAGACCCGCCAGGGCTCGGGCAAGGGCAACCCGGAGGGTTGGGTCGCCGTGGTCAAGCCCGGCAAGGTGATGTTCGAGCTCTCCGGCGTCGACGAGGACCTGGCCAAGGAGGCGATGCGCCTCGCCGGACACAAGCTGCCGATCCGGACCCGCTTCGTGACCCGAGAGGGGGCGAGCCAGTGAACGCCGCCGACGTCCACGCGCTCGGCGACCAGGACCTGGTCCAGGCGCTGAAGGAGGCCCGCGAGGAGGCCTTTGGCCTGCGCTTTCGCCACGCGACCGGCGAGCTCGAGAACACCGCCGGGCTCGGCGCCGCGCGCCGCGATCTGGCCCGGCTGCTGACCGTCGCCCACGAGCGCGGGATCGACATCGACAAGGAATTGCATTGAGCGCGGAGCCGGCGAGAAGGAGAAATTGCGCGAGGCGAAGCGCGAGGAAGATCTGATGAGCGACGAAGTGAACAACGAGGAAGCGACCGACGAGGCGCCGGCCGAGCAGGCCGAGGACGCCCCGGTCGAGGACGCCCCGGCCGAGGAGACGCCCGCCGGCGAGGCCGAGGCGGCCCCCGCGGAGGAGCCTGCGGCCGACGAGCCTGCCGCCGAGGCCGAGGAGCCTGCGGCCGAGGAGGCCGCCGCTGAGGAGCCCGCGGCCGCCGCGGCGCCCGCGGACGACGCCGAGCCCGAGGAGGTTCTGACCCCGAAGCAGCAGCGCAAGCTCGACCGCGCCCGCCACACCGGCGAGGCGAGGGAGCAGCGCAGCCCCGACAGACCGGGCCGCCGAGCGCGCTGCCGAGCGCGCCAAGGCCGCAGCCGCGCGGCGACGCAGCCGCGCTCGCCAGCGGTCCAAGCACGAGGCCGGCCAGGGCACGACGCCCGCCGAGCGGGTCGAGGGCGCGAAGAAGGTCCGCCAGGGCACCGTGGTCTCGAGCAAGGCCGACAAGACGATCACCGTCCGGATCGAGGTCGTCCGCCGCCACCCGGTCTACGAGAAGGTCGTCCGCAAGACGGCGACGATCCACGCCCATGACGAGGCCAACGACGCCAACGCAGGGCGACATCGTCCGGGTGATCGAGTCGCGGCCGCTGTCGCGCACCAAGCGCTGGCGCCTGGTCGAGGTCCTGGAGCGCGCCCGATGATCCAGCAGGAGTCACGCCTGAAGGTCGCCGACAACTCGGGCGCCCGCGAGATCCTCTGCATCCGCGTCAAGGGCGGCTCGCACCGCCGCTACGCCGGGGTCGGCGACGTGATCACGGCCACGGTCAAGCAGGCGACGCCGCGCGGCGGCGTCCGCAAGGGCGAGGTCGTGCAGGCGGTCGTCGTCCGCACCCGCAAGCAGCTCGGGCGCGCGGACGGCACCTACATCTCCTTCGACGAGAACGCCGCCGTCCTGATCGACGCCCAGGGCGCCCCCCGCGGCACCCGAATCTTCGGCCCCGTCGCCCGCGAGCTTCGCGAGCGCAACTTCATGCGGATCGTCTCGCTCGCCCCGGAGGTCCTATGAGCGCGGAGCAGATTCATTTGATGATGGGCGAAGCGCGATCGAGGTGTTCTTGATGGCGAAGCGCATGCACATCCGCAAGGACGACAGCGTGGTCGTGATCGCCGGCAAGGACAAGGGCAAGACCGGTCGCGTCCTGCGCACCGAGCCTGGCCGCCGGCGGCTCTGGGTCGAAGGCCTCAACATCCACAAGCGCCACACCAAGCCGCGCTCGGTCAAGGACACCCAGAAGGCGCAGTCGAGCGGGATCATCGACCAGGAGGGGCCGATCGACGTCTCCAACGTGATGCTGCTCGAGCCGAGCGACAACAAGCCGACCCGGGTCGGCGTGCGGGTCGGCGACGACGGCAGTCGCCAGCGCTACGCGAAGCGAACCGGTAAGGCGATCGAGTAGGCGAAACCATGGAAGCAGCGACTTCACAAGAGCCAAAGAGCAAGGCGGCGCCGCCGCCCCGGCTGCGCGAGACCTACGAGAACGAGCTCGCCCCGAAGCTGACCGAGAAGTTCGGCTACTCGAGCGCGATGGAGATCCCGCGGCTGATCAAGATCACGGTCAACATGGGGGTCGGCGACGCGAAGCAGTCGACGCCGACGCTCGAGGCCGCGACCGAGCAGCTCGAGACGATCACCGGCCAGCACCCGAACGTGCGCCGGGCCCGCAAGTCGATCGCCAACTTCAAGCTCCGCGAGGGGATGCCGGTCGGGGTCTCGGTGACCCTGCGCGGCGCCCGCATGTGGGAGTTCCTCGACCGGCTGATCTCGATCTCGATCCCGCGGATCCGCGACTTCCGCGGCCTCAACCCGCGCTCGTTCGACGGCCGCGGCAACTACTCGATTGGCGTTCGCGAGCAGCTGATCTTCCCCGAGATCGACTACGACTCGATCGACGAGGTCCGCGGCCTCGACATCGCGATCACGACCACCGCCGCCACCGACGAGGAGGGCTTCGAGCTGTTGCTCGGGCTCGGGATGCCGTTCGCCGAGGACGGCCGCCCCGGCCAGGTCGACCGCGCCGCCGAGGAAGAGGAGGAGCGGCGCAAGGAGGAGGCTCGCCAGCGCGCCGAGGCCGAGGCCGCGGCGCTCGAGCAGCTCAAGGAGGAGAACCCCGAGGCGTACGCCAAGCGCGCGCGGCCGAGTGAGGACGAGGAGGACGCCGAGGGTGCCGAGGGCGGCGCCGAGGACGGCGGAGAGACTTCAAGCGACGAGAGTTCCGAGGAGTAGCCTGATGGCCAAGACGTCACAGAAGGTCGCCCAGAAGCGGCCGCCCAAGTTCAAGACCCGCGGGTACAACCGCTGCCGCAAGTGCGGCCGCTCCCGCGCCTACTACCGCAAGTTCGGCCTCTGCCGCATCTGCCTGCGCGAGCAGGCCCACCAGGGACACGTCCCCGGGATGAGCAAGGCGAGCTGGTAACCCGAAACGGACACGAAGCATGCTCACCGATCCAATCGCCGATTACCTGACCCGCGTCCGCAACGCGCTCGCGGCCGACCATACGGACGTCGAGGTGCCCGCCTCGCGGCTGAAGAAGGAGCTCAGCCGCATCCTCACCGAGCAGGGCTACATCACCTCGTACGAGGTCGAGCCGACCGCGGTCGGCGAGGTGATCCGGATCCAGCTCAAGTACACCGAGGACCGCCGTCCGGTGATCAGCGGCATGCGCCGCGTCTCGCGCCCGGGCCGCCGCCGCTACGTCACCCACGACGACGTGCCGCGGGTTCAGGGCGGCATGGGAACCTCGATCGTGTCCACCTCGACCGGCGTGATGACCGGCCACGAGGCGAAGGCGAAGGGCGTCGGCGGCGAGGTCGTCGCCTACGTTTGGTGAGCCATGAGTCGCATTGGGAAAAAGCCAATCACCGTGCCCGAGGGCGTCAGCGTCTCGCTCGGCCCTGGCCGCGTGACCGTCAACGGCCCCAAGGGCGAGCTCGAGCAGAGCGTCTCGACCCGGATGGAGATCGCCGAGGCCGAGGACGGCACGCTGACCGTCAGCCGACCGACCGACCGACCCAGCGACCGCGCCGTCCACGGCCTCACCCGGAGCCTGATCGCGAACATGGTCGACGGGCGTCACCGACGGGTTCGAGAAGCGGCTCGAGATCCAGGGCGTCGGCTACCGCGCCAAGCTCGCCGGCAAGGCGCTGGAGCTCAACGTCGGCTACTCGCACCCGGTCTCGATTCCCGCCCCCGACGGGATCGAGTTCGAGGTCCCGCAGCCGACCCAGGTGATCGTCCGCGGGATCGACAAGCAGATGGTCGGCGAGATTGCCTCCCAGATCCGCCGCGTGCGCCCGCCCGAGCCCTACAAGGGCAAGGGGATCCGCTACGAGGGCGAGCAGGTCAGGCGAAAGGTCGGTAAGCGCGCCTAATGACCGTCACCACCAAGCCTCAGCAGCGCCTGCGCCGCCGCCGGCGCGTCCGGGCCAAGGTCTCCGGCACGGCCGAGCGGCCGCGGCTGTCCGTGTTCCGGTCCAACCGCGGCCTGTTCGCGCAGCTGATCGACGACCGCGCCGGCAAGACCGTCGCCGCCGTCTCCTGGATCGAGCCCGAGCTGCGCAAGCTTGGCGCGATGGACCAGGCGAAGAAGGCCGGCGAGCTGCTCGCCGAGCGCGCCAAGGCCGCCGGGGTCTCCAGCTGCGTCTTCGACCGCGGTGGCTACCGCTACCACGGCCGCGTCAAGGCCCTCGCCGAGGGCGCCCGCGAGGGCGGGCTGCAGTTCTGAGCCGCTACCTTCACTGACTTCATGAAGACCCGCCATGACATCGTGATCATCAGCCCGCAGGGCCTCGACCTGCAGGAGCGCGTGATCGAGATCAACCGCGTCGCCAAGGTCGTCAAGGGCGGCCGGCGCTTCTCGTTCACCGCCCTGGTCGCCGTCGGCGACGAGGACTCCGTGGTCGGGATCGGCTACGGCAAGGCCCGCGAGGTGCCGCTGGCGATTCAGAAGGCGGTCGAGAACGCGCGCAAGAGCCTGGTCCGGGTTCCGAAGTACGGCCAGACGATCCCGCACCGGACGATCGGCCGGTTCGGCTCCGGCCACGTCGTCCTGCGCCCGGCCAGCCCCGGTACCGGGGTGATCGCCGGCGGCGGCGTGCGCGCGGTGCTCGAGCTCGCCGGGATCCGCGACGTGCTCTCGAAGTCGATCGGCACCCAGAACCCGATCAATCTGGTGAAGGCGACGATGGACGGGCTCACCGGCCTGCGCCGCCCCGAGGACGTCGCCAAGCTGCGCGGCCTCTCGATCAAGCAGGTGCTCGGGCTGGATCTTCAGGAGGCGGCCGCGAAGCAGGCTGCCGCCGACGCTGCGCCGGTCGAGGAAGCCGCCGCTCCGGTGGCCGAGCCGGTCGCAGTCGCCACCGAGGCTCCGGCCGCCGAGCCCGCCCCGGCCGCGGAGGCGCCGGCGCAGGAGGACTCCTGATGGCCGACGTCAAGTTGAAGCAGGTTCGCTCGGCCAACGGCGCCAGCCCGAAGCAGCGCGGCACGCTCGAGTCGCTGAAGCTCGGCCGCATCGGCCGTCAGTCGACGATGAAGGACACGCCGCAACTGCGCGGGGCGCTCGACCGCGTCTCGCACCTGGTCGAGGTCGACGAGGGTAAGAGCTGATGGCCCGCCTCGACCCCGAGGACATCGGCCTGCACTCGATCCGCCCGAAGCCGGGCGCCACGCACCCGCGCAAGCGGCTCGGACGCGGCAAGGGCTCGGGCCAGGGCAAGACCGCCGGACGGGGCCACAAGGGCGCCGGCGCGCGCGCCGGCGCCAAGGACAAGCGCGCCTACGAGGGCGGGCAGAACCCGATCCACATGCGGATGCGCAAGCTGCGCGGCCCGAACAAGAAGATGTCGATGCCGTTCGAGCCCTTCCGCACCCACACCCAGCCGGTCAACCTGGCCGACCTCGAGGCGCGGTTCGACGCCGGTGCCGAGGTGACGCCGGAGACGCTGCGCGCCGCCGGGCTCGCCAAGCGCCGCCATCCGGTCAAGGTCCTGGGGCGGGGCGAGATCTCGAAGAAGCTGACCGTGCGCGCGCACGGCTTCAGCGCCACCGCCAAGGAGAAGATCGAGGCCGCGGGCGGGACCGCGGAAGTCATCGAGGGCTAGCCGGTGCTCCAGACGATCGCCAACGCGTTCGCGGTCCCGGAGATCCGCCGGAAGATCTTCTTCACGCTGGCGATGCTGGCGCTCTACCGGCTCGGGGCCTACATCCCGGCGCCGGGTGTCGACGTCGACACGCTCGACTCGATCGAGTCCAACTTCACCGGCAACAACGTGCTCGGGTTCCTGAACCTGTTCTCGGGCGGCTCGCTGCAGCGGCTGATCCTGTTCGCGCTCGGGATCATGCCCTACATCACGGCCTCGATCATCCTCCAGCTGCTGACCGTGGTGGTCCCCTCGCTGGAGCGCCTGCAGAAGGAGGGCGAGGTCGGCCAGCAGAAGATCACGCAGTACACGCGCTACCTGACCGTCGGCCTCGCGTTCGGCCAGTCGATCGGCTACGTCTTCCTGTTCCAGAGCTTCCAGAACAGCGCCGGGCAGAGCGTGGTCGGCGACCTGACGTTCGGCAAGGTCTTCCTGATCGTGATCTCGCTGACCGCCGGCACCGTCCTGCTGATGTGGCTGGGCGAGCTGATCACCCAGCGCGGGGTCGGCAACGGGATCAGCCTGATGATCTTCGCCTCGATCGCCTCGCGGATCTTCCCGGGCCTGGACGCGTGGTGGAACAACCCCGATCAGGTCTTCGTGGTGATGATGCCGTTCATCGCCCTCGCCGTGATCGTCGGCATCGTCTTCGTGCAGGAGGGCCAGCGGCGTATCCCTGTGCAGTACGCCAAACGCGTGGTCGGACGCCGGATGACCACCGGCGGCTCCACCTACCTGCCGCTGCGGGTGAACATGGCGGGCGTGATCCCGGTGATCTTCGCCGCCTCGATCATGGCCTTCCCGCCGACCATCGGGCAGCTGCTGAACACGCCCGCGGCGCTCGACTTCGCCGCCTTCTTCAGCCCCTCGAGCTGGGCCTACGTGGTCGGCGAGGTGTTCTTCATCATCATCTTCACCTACTTCTACACCGCGGTCACCTTCAACCCGGTCGATCAGGCGGACAACCTGAAGAAGTACGGCGGCTTCATCCCCGGGCGTGAGACCGGGACGGCCGACCGCCGAGTACCTGGACCGCATCCTCTCCCGGCTCACCTTCCCCGGAGCGCTGTACCTGGGCGCGGTCGCGGCCCTGCCGACGATCCTGATCAACCAGACCTCGGCCAACTTCTTCTTCGGTGGCACCTCGATCCTGATCGTCGTCGGCGTCGCGCTCGACACGGTCAAGCAGCTCGAGTCGCAGCTGATGATGCGCAACTACGAGGGCTTCCTCAAGTAGCTCGGCCGTGTCGGAGCTGAATCTGATTCTGCTCGGCCCCCCCGGTTCGGGGAAGGGCACCCAGGGCGAGCTCCTCCAGGAGGACTTCGACCTGCCCTACTACGCGACCGGGGACATCCTCCGCGCCGCGGTTCGCGAGGGCACCGAGATCGGCAAGCAGGCGAAGGACTTCATGGACCGGGGCGACCTGGTCCCCGACGAGGTGATCATCGGCGTGATCGCCGAGCGGATCGACGGCAAGGAGGCCGAGGACGGCTTCATCCTCGACGGCTTCCCGCGCACCGAGCCGCAGGCCGAGGCGTTGGACGAGAAGCTGGCCGAGCTCGGCCGCGAGGTCTCGGCCGTGGTCCTGATCGACGTCCACACCGACGAGGTCGTGCGCCGGCTGGGGGGCAGGCGCACCTGCCCCAACGGCCACATCTTCCACGTCGAGTTCGACCCGCCGACCACCGAGGGCGTCTGCGACGTCTGCGGCGAGCCGCTCGCGGTCCGTGACGACGACAAGCCGGAGGTGATCCGCCGCCGGCTCGAGACCTACAGCTCGAAGACCGAACCGCTGATCGGCTACTACGAGTCGCGCGGGGTGCTGAAGCGCGTCGACGGCGACCAGGACCCCGAGAGGGTGACCGACGGCATCCACAAGCTGCTGGCGACGCTGGCGATGGAGGAGGAGGCGTAGTCACGGGCATGTATCGAGGCGGAATCATCATCAAGACGCCCGAGCAGATCGAGGAGATGGCCGCCGCCGGCCGGATCCAGGCCCGCTGCCTGAAGATGCTGCGCTCGAAGCTGCGGCCCGGGGTGACCACCGAGGAGCTCGACCTCGCCGCCGAGCGCTTCATCACCTCGCAGGGCGCGACCCCCTCGTTCCTCGGCTACCGCGGCTTCCCCGGGTCGATCTGCGCCTCGCCCAACTCGATGGTCGTCCACGGGATCCCGGGGCCCTATGAGCTGCGCCGCGGCGACGTGCTCTCGATCGACGTCGGCGTCACCCACGACGGCTGGGTCGCTGACGCGGCGGTGACGGTCGGGATCGGCCAGATCGACGCCGAGGCGCGCCACCTGCTGCAGACGACCGAGGACGCCCTGTTCGCCGCCGTCGAGAAGGTCCGGCCCGGCAACCACCTGGGCGACATCTCCGCCGCGGTGCAGAGCCACGTCGAGGCCAACGACCTCTCGATCATCCGCTCGCTGGTCGGCCACGGGGTCGGCCGCGAGATGCACGAGGACCCTCAGATCCCCAACTACGGCGAGCCCGGCCGCGGCCCCGAGCTCGAGCCGGGCATGGTGCTGGCGATCGAGCCGATGGTCAACGCCGGCGGCCCCGACGTCCGCCTCGGCGACGACAACTGGGCCGTCTACTCCGCCGACGGCTCGCTCGCCGCCCACTTCGAGTTCACCGTCGCGGTGACCGAGGACGAGCCCCGGATCCTGACCCCCTGGCACCTTCCCTGAGCACGGCAAATCGCGCCTCCGCTGCTATATTTCCTCGTCGGCCCTAGGGCCGATTTCGTTGCGCCCACCGTCCGATTCCTGGGACGGCAGGGCCTTCTCGCAGGAAGTTGTTCGATACGACCCGGAAAGGGCCGATGAAGGTACGAGCGTCCGTAAAGCCGATGTGTGAGCGTTGCCGGGTTATCCGCCGGCGCGGCGTCGTGCTCGTGATCTGCTCGAACCCACGGCACAAGCAGAGGCAGGGCTAGTGGCACGGATCGCAGGCGTCAATCTGCCGCTCAACAAGCGGGTCGAGGTCGGACTGACCTACGTCCACGGCGTCGGCCGCTCGACCGCCAACGAACTGCTGGAGAAGGTCGGCGTCGACCCCAACACCTACGTCAAGGACCTGACCGAGGAGGAGACGGTCAAGCTCCGCGACGCGGTCGAGGAGCTCGAGGTCGAGGGCGACCTGCGCCGCGAGCGCTCGCAGAACATCAAGCGCCTGTCCGAGATCGGCTCCTACCGCGGCCTGCGCCACCGGCGCGGTCTGCCGACCCGGGGCCAGCGCACGAAGACCAACGCCCGCGGCCGCAAGGGTCCGCGGCGGATGAGCATCGCCGGCAAGAAGAAGCCGCCGGCGAAGAAGTAGGGAGAGCTAGTGCCGCAGCCGAAGAAGGGCAAGGGACGCGCCCGTCGCCGGGTGAAGAAGAACGTTCCCTACGGGATCGCTCACGTCAAGACTTCGTTCAACAACACGATCGTCACGATCACCGACCCAGAGGGCAATGTGGTCTGCTGGGAGTCCGCCGGCTCGGCCGGGTTCAAGGGGTCGCGCAAGTCGACCCCGTTCGCGGCCCAGGTGACCGCCGACGCCGCCGCCCGCAAGGGCATGGAGCACGGGGTCGAGCGGGTCGAGGTGCACGCCAAGGGCGCCGGCTCGGGGCGCGACACGGCGATCCGGTCGCTGCAGGCCGCCGGCCTCCAGGTGACGACGGTAAAGGACGTCAGCCCGCAGGCCCACAACGGCTGCCGCCCGAAGAAGCGGCGGAGGCCCTAGCGATGGCGAGAGACACCGGACCGCAGTGCAAGCAGTGCCGCCGCGAGGGCCAGAAGCTGTTCTTGAAGGGCGAGCGCTGCCTGACCGAGAAGTGCGGGGTCGAGCGCCGCTCCTACCCGCCCGGCGAGCACGGGCGCGGGCGGGTGCGCGCGTCGGAGTACCGCAACCAGCTGCGCGAGAAGCAGAAGGCGCGCCGTTTCTACGGCGTTCTCGAGCGCCAGTTCGCGGGCTACTACGACAAGGCCTCGCGCCAGGAGGGCGTCACCGGCGACAACCTGCTGCGACTGCTCGAGCGACGCTTCGACAACGTCCTGGTCCGCCTCGGATTCGCCGCCTCGCGGCGCCAGGCGCGACAGCACGTCAACCACGGCCACTGGCTGATCAACGGCCGCCGGGTTGACATCGCCAGCTACCAGGTGCGCCCCGACGACGTGATTTCTATCCGGCCCAACTCAGGTGCCGCGGACACCGTCCGCCAGGCGACTGAGCTGACCGCGGCGGTCCCGCCGTGGCTTCAGGCCGACCATGATGCCCTGACGGCAAAGGTCCTCCGCCTGCCCGACCGCAGCGAGATCACCGCGCCGATCCAGGAGCAGCTCATCGTCGAGCTCTACTCCAAGTAGAGCCGCCAGTACTTCGACCCAAGCGAGGAAGCAATGACCACCCTGCCCGAGTTCCAAATTCCGAAGATCACCAGCGAGGACGTCGACGACCGCTCCGGCACCTTCGTCGTCGAGCCCCTCGACAAGGGCTTCGGCTACACCTACGGCAACTCGCTGCGCCGGGTTCTGCTCTCGTCTTTCGGCGGGGCCGCGATCAAGAGCGTCCGCATCGAGGGCGTCGCGCATGAGTTCTCGACCGTCGCCGGGGTCAAGGAGGACGTCACCGACATCGTCCTCAACCTCAAGGACCTGGTGATCCGCATGCACACCGACGCCGACGAGGTCGAGGCGCCGCTGGTGGCCACCGGCCCCGGCGAGGTGAAGGCGAAGGACATCGACCTGCCCGCCGGCGTCGAGATCATCAACCCGGACGCGCCGATCGCGACGCTCGAGAAGCGGACCAAGCTCGAGATGTACCTGACGATCGGCAAGGGCCGCGGCTACTCGCCGGCCGAGGAGAACAAGACCGAGGACCAGCCGATCGGCGTGATCCCGATCGACTCGATCTTCTCGCCGATCCGCCGCGCCGCCTATTCGGTCGATGCGGCCCGTGTCGGCCAGCGCACCGACTTCGACAAGCTCACGCTCGAGGTCGAGACCGATGGCTCCAAGGAGCCCGGGGTCGCGCTGCGTGAGGCGGCCGAGATCCTGATCCAGACGGCGGCGATCTTCACCGACGCCGACCGGGTCGAGGAGCTGACCGCTCGCGACGCCGCGCTCGACGGTGCCGGCGCCGACTTCGCCGCGGTCGGCTCGCCGGCCGAGGGCGACGATCGGCTGATCGAGGAGCTGGAGATCGGCGTCCGTGCCTACAACTGCCTCAAGCGCGCCGGCATTCAGACGGTCGGCGACCTGGTCCAGCGCTCGGAGTCGGAGCTCAACGCGATTCCGAACTTCGGCAAGCGCTCGACCGAAGAGGTGATGGAGGCGCTGCACGCGCTCGGCCTCAACCTGCGCGACGAGTAGGTAGCTTCTTCGGCCGGACCATGCGCCACGCCAAGCAGAGAAACAAGCTGTCGCGCGACACCGCCCACCGCCGGGCGCTGCTGCGCAACCTCTGCCGCGAGGTGATCGAGCACGAGCGGATCAGGACCTCGCAGGCGAAGGCGAAGGCCGTCAAGCCGCAGCTCGAGAAGCTGATCACGCTGGCCAAGCGCGGCGACCTGCACGCGCGTCGTCAGGCCCTCTCGGAGCTCGGCCAGGACAAGTTCCTGGTCCACAAGCTGTTCGAGGAGGTCGCGCCCCGCTACGCGGAGCGTCCTGGCGGCTACACGCGGATCGTCAAGCTCGGCCCGCGCCGCTCGGACTCGACCGAGATGGTCTTCCTCGAGCTCGTTTAGCCGCGCCGCCGTTGAGGCGCTTGACTAGGCTCGGGCGGTGCCCACCACCCGGCTGAAGATCGCCTACGACGGCTCGCGGTTCGCGGGCTGGTCCGCGCAGCCGGGCCAGCGCACCGTCCAGGCCGAGGTCGAGTCGGCGATCGAGCGGATCGTCGGCGAGCTGGTCGAGCTGACGGTCGCCGGGCGCACCGACTCCGGCGTCCACGCGCTCGGCCAGATCGCGAGCTTCGAGCACGAGGGCGAGCTTCCCGACGGGCTCGCGGAGCGCCTCAACGCCGTCCTCTCCCACGATCTCGCCGTGCTCGAGGCCGAGCCGGCGCCAGACGGCTTCGATGCCCGCCACTCGGCGACCGCGCGGGTCTACCGCTACCGCGTCCTCGCCTCGACCGTGCGCGACCCGTTCGAGGAGCGCCGGGCCCTGTGGTGGCGCTACCCGCTGGACCGCGCGGCGCTCGACGCCGCCGCGGCGGCGACGGTCGGCACCCACGACTTCACCGCCTTCACCCCGACCCAGACCGAGCACGTGCGGTTCGAGCGCACGGTCGACCTCTGCGAGTGGCGCCAGCAGCGCCCGGAGCTGCTCGCCCTGGAGATCGAGGCGAAGTCGTTCATGCGAAACCAGGTCCGGGCGCTGGTCGGGACGATGCTCGAGGTGGGGGGCGGCAGGCGCACCGTCGAGGAGTTCACGCGACTGCTCGCCGGCGCGCCGCGAGATCAGGCAGGCGAAACGGCGCCCGCACACGGCCTCTACCTGGTCACGGTCCGCTACTGAGCTTCGGAGGGCGGGATCGCGCCGGGCGGCGCGTAGCGGTGGTGGATGGCGAGCGAGTTGCCGTCCGGGTCCTTGAAGAACGCCTGCCAGCAGACCCCTGAGTCGATCGTCTCGCCCTCGAACTCGACCCCGCGCGACTCGAGCTCGGCCTTCGCCCCCTCGAAGTCGTCGACCCGTAGCTCGACCGGTAGCGAGTGGGGCTCGAACTCGATCCCGAAGGCGTCCGCTTGCATCACCGCCAGGGTCAGGTTCCCGGTCTCGAACTCCCCGGCCGGCATCGAACCCCAGCGCTTTGCGAACGGCAGGCCGAGGACCTCGCCGTAGAAGGCCGCCGCGGCCTCGTAGTCCCTGGTCGGGATGCAGATGAAGTCGGTTCCGGTGATCACTCGCGCGCCCTCCAGTCTAGGCCCGCCGGTGACGAGCCGCCCGTCCGTAGAATCGGCCGCCGGCCGACTCTAAACCTGATGCTCGTACTGCTCACAAACGACGACGGAATCGGCGCCCGCGGACTGCAGGAGCTGCGCCGCGCGCTGCTGGCGGTCGACGGGCTCGAGGTCCGGGTGATCGCCCCGCACACGAACCGCAGCGCCACCGCCCGCAGCATCACCACCCGGTCGCCGATCTGGGTCGAGGAGATCGAGTTCGACGACGGCACCACCGGCTTCGCGACCGAGGGAACCCCGGTCGACTGCGTCCGCTTCGCCGACCTCGGCCTGCTCGGTGAACGCCCCGACCTGATCGTCTCGGGGATCAACCACGGCTCCAACCTCGGCGACGACGTCACCTACTCGGGGACCGTGGCAGCGGCGTTCGAGGGGATCATCCTCGGGATCCCGGCGGTCGCCGTCTCCCAGCAGGCCGGAGTCGGGGGCATGGGCTACGCGGGCCGCGACTTCGACTTCACCTACTCGGCGGGCGTCGCCCGCGAGGTCGTGCGCCGGGTGATCGACGAGCAGCTCTCGCCCTCGACCCTGATCAACGTCAACTGCCCGGCGGGCGAGCCGCGGGGGATCGAGATCACGCGCCTCGGCAAGCGCCTCTACGACGACGAGCTGACGCTGGTCGAGGAGGGCGACGGCAACCGTCGCCGCTACAAGATCTACGGCTTCGAGCCCTCGCACGAGGACGAGCAGGGCACCGACCTGAATGCGATCGCCGACGGGCGGGTGACGATCACCCCGATCCACTTCGACCTCACCGACCACGGCGAGGTCGAGCGGCTCGGCCGGCTGGGACCTGGAGGCGCTCGGCGCCGGACTAGGAATCGCCACCGCCGGATGAGCGGCGGCGCCGAACACGACCGCGCAGCGGAGCTGCGGCGGCTGATCGCCGAGGCCGACCAGCGTTACTACGAGCTCGACGACCCGACGATCGGCGACGACACCTACGACGACCTGATGCGCGAGCTGCGGGCCCTCGAGCGAGGCAAACCCGCGGCTGATCACCCCCGACTCGCCGACCCAGCGCGTCGCCGGCCGGGCGACCGACCGCTTTCCGCAGGTCCGCCACGTCGAGCAGATGCTCTCGCTCGGCAACGCGCGCGGGGCCGAGGAGTTCCGCGCCTGGGAGCAGCGGCTCGAGAACCGGCTCAAGCGGCTCGATATCGATCCGGGCGAGATCGGCTTCGTCTCCGAGCCGAAGATCGACGGGATCGCGATCTCGCTGCTGTACGAGAACGGCGAGTTCGTCCGCGGCGCGACCCGCGGCGACGGCGTGATCGGCGAGGACGTGACCCCCAACCTGAAGACGATCAAGGCGATCCCGCACACGATCGACGATGCGCCGGAGCTGATCGAGGTGCGCGGCGAGATCTACTTCCCGCGCTCGGCCTTCGTCGAGCTCAACGAGCAGCGTGCGTCCGAGGGGCTGTCGACGTTCGCCAATCCGCGCAACGCGACCGCCGGAACGGTCCGCAACCTCGACGTCGAGATCACCGCGTCGCGGCCGTTGTCGATGTGGGGCTACGGGGTCGGCGGTGTGCGCGGGATCGACTTCGACAGTCACTCGGCCGAGCTCGACTGGATGCGCGAGCGAGGCTTTCCCGTCAACGGGGACATCGCCGCCCACGACGATGCCGACGACGTGGTCGCGCGCTGCGAGTGGTGGGAAGGGCGCCGCGAGTCGCTCGACTTCGAGATCGACGGCGTGGTGATCAAGGTCGACAACAAGCGCCTCTGGCGCGAGCTCGGGGTCACCGGGCGCGAGCCGCGCTGGGCGATCGCCTGGAAGTTCCCGCCGATCACCGCGACTACGACGCTCAACAAGATCGTCTGGAACGTCGGCCGCACCGGGAGGATGCTGCCCTTCGCGATGCTCGAGCCCGTCCACGTCGGCGGGGTGACGGTCTCGACCGCGACCCTGCACAACGAGGAGGACCTGGCGCGCAAGGACGTCCGCGAGCGCGACGAGGTGATCGTCACCCGCGCCGGCGACGTGATCCCGCAGGTGATCGCGCCGCTGATCCAGCGTCGCGAGGGCAAGCGCCTGCGCAAGGCGCGGCCACCGAAGAACTGCCCGATGTGCGACACCCCGACGGTCAAGCCGGAGGACTCCGTCTGGACGATCTGCCCCAACCGCCGCGGCTGCCCGGGCCAGAACTTCCAGCTGGTCAAGCACTTCCGCGGGGCGATGGACATCGAGGGCCTCGGCGAGAAGAACCTGTTCCGGTTCCTCGACGAGGGCCTGATCACCGACCCCGCCTCGATCTACGACCTCGAGCCCGAGCAGATCGCCGAGCTCGAGGGCTTCGGCGAGACCTCCGCGAACGCGCTGGTCGCCGAGATCGAGCGCTCGAAGCAGAGCCCGTTCGGACGCGTGCTGTATGCGCTCGGCCTGCCCGGGATCGGCTACGTGAACGCGAACGCGATCGCCGACCACTTCGGCTCGATCGACGCGCTGCTCGCCGCCGATGGCGAGGCGATCACCGAGGTCGAGGGGATCGGCCCGGTGCTCGCCGAGTCGCTGACCGAGGAGCTCGCCGACGAGGCGGTCGCGGAGCTGATCGAGCGCCTGCGCGAGCGCGGCCTGCGGTTCGAGCTCTCGGCGGCCGAGCGGCGCGCCGAGGGCGGCCCGCTCGACGGCAAGACCTTCGTGCTCACCGGGACGCTGCCCGAGCTCAGCCGCGAGCAGGCGACGAAGCTGATCCGCGACGCGGGCGGCAAGGTCACCGGGTCGGTCTCGAAGAACACCGACTACCTGGTCGCCGGCGACAGCCCCGGCTCGAAGCTCGCCAAGGCCGAGGAGGTCGGGACCGAGATCCTCGACGAGGCGGGCCTGCGCAAGCTCGCCGACGCCTGACCGCGCCAGGATGTGACGATCGCGCGGCCCGCGCGTAGTCGTCCCAGATGAGCGGATCACCGATCAGGGGCTGGCTGCCGTTCGCCGCCACGGCAATCGCTTTCGGCGCCGGCATCCTGCTCGCCGCGTTGGCGCTGCTGGGCACGTCGCCGTCCGAGCGTGCCTCGGCGGCCGCCGTCCGCCCGGCGCTGAAGCCGGTCGGGTCATGCAACGGTCTGCGCCACTACCTGCGCAGATACCGTGGCGCGACGGGGGCCCCGCTGGGGGTGGCGGGCGACTCGGTGGCCGCGCCGCCGTTCGCCGAGGGCGGCGCGAGCGCGCCCGCGCAGAACGCCTCGCCGACCAACGTCCAAGAGGCCGGGGTCGACGAGCCCGACATCGTCAAGACCGCCGGCTCGACGATCTTCAGCGTCGACGGCGACCGCCTGCGCGCGGTCGATGCGTCCACCGGGACGCCGGTCCTGAGCAGCTCGCTGAAGCTCCCGGGCCGCTCGGCCGACTATCAGCTGCTGGTAGCCGGGGATCGGCTGCTGGCGATCGGCTCCAGCTACGGCTACGCGGTCCCGCTCGCCACCGGCGCCTTCGCGACGACCGACGTCGGCTTCGCCGGCGAGCCACGCACCGTGCTCGCCGAGGTCGACATCTCCGACCCCGCGTCGATCGGCGTCCTGCGGACGACGACGATCGAGGGCTCCTACGTCAGCGCCCGGCTCGAGGGCTCGACCGTGCGCCTGGTCAGCTCCGACTACCCGCCGCCGGTGGTCGGTGAGCGCGGCCACGGGCGGGCGCTGGTCCCGCGGGTGACCAGCCGCGACCTGACGACCGGCAAGACCCGGCGCGGAAAGCTGGTCGGCTGCGGCGCAATCAGCCACCCGGCGCGGTTCTCGGGCACCGAGCTGCTCTCCGTGCTGACCATCGACCTCGAGCGCGGGCTGCCCGCGATCGACGTCGATTCGGTGCTCGCGGGCGGCGAGATCGTCTACGCCTCGCCGACCGCGCTCTACGTCGCCACCGAGCGCTGGACCGACCCCCAGGACGGCGACGCCGCGACCGCGGTCAGCACCGAGATCCACCGCTTCGACACGACCGACCCGGACTCGACCACCTACGTGGCCAGCGGCCGCGTCCCGGGCTACATGCTGAGCCAGTGGTCGATGTCGGAGCAGGACGGGCTGCTGCGGGTCGCGAGCACCACCGCGCCGCCCTGGGACCCGGACTCCGGGCAGCAGGGCTCGAGCGAGAGCTTCGTCACCGTGCTCGCCGCCGACGGCGACCGGTTGCGCGAGGTCGGTTCGGTCGGCGGCATCGGCAAGGGCGAGGACATCTATGCGGTCCGCTTCATCGGCGACCTCGGCTACGTGGTCAGCTTCCGCCAGGTCGACCCGCTGTACGTCGTCGATCTCGCCGACCCGACCGCGCCCCGGGTCGCCGGCGAGCTCAAGATCCCCGGCTACTCCGCCTATCTGCACCCGGTCGGGCCCGGCCTGCTGCTCGGGATCGGCCGCGAGGCGAGCGCCTCAGGCGCGGTCGGGGGAGTTCAGGCGTCGCTCTTCGACGTCTCCGATCCCACCCACCCGGTGCGCCTGGATCGGGAGAGGTTCGGCGACGGCTCGAGCACCGAGGTCGAGTACGACCACCACGCGTTCTCATGGTTCGCCGACCAGTCGCTCGCGATGCTGCCGCTCGACTCCTACTACTACGGCGGCCCGGGGTTCCACGGGGCGGTTGGCCTGCGCGTCGCGCCGGGTACCGCCGATCCGCTCGGCCGCGTCGCAAAGCTCAGCGGGGGCCGCTCCTACGACGCCCAGATCCGCCGCGCGCTCGAGCTCGGCGGCCGGATCTACACGATCGCGGCCAACCGGATCGACGCCTACGAGCCGGCGACCCTGGCCCCCGCAGGCTCGCTCGAGCTCTAACTAGCGGTCGCCGGGCATCACCCACGGCGTCAGCTCGGGGCCGGCGCGCAGCAGGCGGCCGCGGGTGATCGCCGTATTGCCGAACCGGTCGCGCAGCTCGTCGAGCGCCGCGTCGAGCCGGGGACCGCCGCGGCGGCCGAGGGGCAGCTCGAGCTGCTCGCCCGCGCCGCGGCGCTCGAGGTTGGTGATCGCGATCCCGACCATGGTCAAGCCGCGGCGGCGGATCGTCGGCAGTGCCTGATCGAACAGGGCGCGAACCGCTAGCAGCACCGGCGCCGCCGACGCGGTCGCGCCCGGGAGCGTGTGCGAGCGGGTGGCGCGCTTGAAGTCGCGAAACCGCAGTCGCAGGACCACCGTCCGCCCGACGCGCCCCGCCGAGCGCATCCGCCGGGTCACGCGATCGACCAGGGCGACCAGGATCGCGTCGACCTGCTCGGCGCTGCGCCGCCCGCCGCCCCAGGCCGACTGCGACCCGAACGAGCTCCGTCGCCGTCCGGCCCGTACCCGCCGCCGGTCGCCGTGGCGGGCCACCGAGTGCAGATGCGTGCCGGCCGCGGGCCCCAGCGCGGCTACCAGCGCCGTCCGCGGCAGCTCGGCGAGCTGGCCGACGGTCTCGATCCCGAGCTCGTGCAGGCGGCGGGCGGTCGCGGGACCGACGCCCCAGAGGCTCTCGACCGCGAGCGGGTCGAGGAAGGCGCGCTCGTCGTCGGGCGCGACGACCAGCAGGCCGTCGGGCTTTGCCGCCCGGCTGGCCATCTTCGCCAGCGTCTTCGTCCGCGCGACCCCGACCGAGACCGCGAGCCCGACCCGCTCGCGGGCCCGGCGGCGCAGCCGCGATGCGATCTCGGCGGCGGTGCCGCTGATCCGCTCGAGCCCAGCGACGTCCAGGAACGCCTCCTCCATCGACAGCCCCTCGACGACCGGCGCGGTCTCGCCGAAGAGCTCGAACAGCGCCTCGCTCGCCTCGACGTAGGCGTCGAAGCGGGGTGGGACAGCGATCAGGTCCGGGCACAGCTGCCGCGCTTGCCTGCCGCCCATCGCCCCGCGTACCCCGTAGCTGCGGGCCTCATAGCTGGCCGCCATCACCACGCCCTGGCCGACCGCGACCGGCCTGCCGCGCAACCGGGGATCGTCGCGCTGCTCGACCGAGGCGAAGAACGCGTCAGCGTCGGCGTGGAGGATCGATGGCGGCGCACCGGCCACGAACATATGTTCGCATGAATCGAAACCGGGCGGCGGAAGCCGGGGCGGTTTTCTCCCGGATAGCGGGCAAAAGCCGCCCCACCGCGTCGATGCGCTTGATGTCTAGGGCCGGTAGCGGGCGATCGCGGCGGCGATCCGGTCCTGGGCGACGTGGGCGGCGTTGATGTCGACGCCGTTGTTGAGCACCGAGAAGGCGATCGTGTGGCCGCCGGCCTTGCAGTAGCCGGAGAGGGCCGAGACGCCGTCGAGGGTCCCCGTCTTGGTCGCGCAGTTGCCCTCGGCCGCGGTGCCGCGCATCCGCTCGGCGACCGTGCCCTCCCGCCCGGCGATCGGCAGCGAGCTGCGGAAGGCGGGCCCGTCGCGGTCGTCGCGGGCCATCGCGACCAGCAGCTTGACCACCTCGTGCGGCGAGACCGAGTTGCGGCGTGAGAGCCCCGAGCCGTCGACCGCCTGCACGTCGGTGCCGACCGAGTGCGCGAAGTGCTCGACGTCGGCCGCGCCGGCGAGCCGGGTGCCGCGCGAGCCCTCGGCCGCCGCGAGCCGCCGGAGCAGCATCTCGGCGAAGAAGTTGTTCGAGGGCACGTTGGTCTCCTCGATCAGCGCCGCGACGCTCGGCGAGGCGGACGCGGCGAGCGGCTTGCGGTCGGTGACCGAGTCGGGCAGATTGACGTGGCCGACCCGCCCCGCCACCTTGACCCCGGCCTTGCGCAGGGCGTTCTTCATCGCCCGCGCGGCGACCAGCTCGGGCTCGGCGGCGTAGTGCCCGTCGTCGTAGCCGTTGTTGAAGGAGAGCCCGGAGAGCGGGCTCAGGTCGGGGCCGGCCGCCCGCTTGCGGTCGAAGATCGAGTCGTCGGCGAGCACCCGCCCGGTGATCCGCTCGATCCCCGCGTCGGCGACCCCCCGGGCCAGGGTCGCGACCCGGGTCACGGGCTGGTCGTTGGCGCGGGCAAAGCGCGCGGTGCCGAACGCCGGGTCGCCGTCGCCGACGACCACCAGGTCGCCGTCGAGCGTCGACTCACGGCTCCCGGTCAGCTTGCCCTTGGCGTAGGCGCGCGTGGACAGGTGGGCCTTGGGGCCGAGCTCGGACAGGAACGCCGCGGTGGTGAACAGCTTCTCGTTCGATGCCGGCACCCGGCGCTCGTCGGCGTCGTTGCCGTACAGCGCCCCGTCACCGTGCGCGTCGAGGTCGAAGACGAAGGCGCCGCTCGCCCCGCCGACGTCGTGCATCGCGTCGGCGAGCCGCCGGTGCAGCTGCGAGCGGTCGATTCCCCGCTTGGAGGCGAGGCCGGATTCGGCCTTGGCGACCGGGGTCGAACCGCCGTCGTCGGCCGTCGCGACCCCCGCCGAGGCGGCGGTCAGGAGCGCCGCGAGCACGCAGATCAGGTGCCGCATTCGGATCATCGCAGGCTCAGGCTAGGGGTGAGTGCGGGCATACCCCCGGTCGGGTTGGAATAATCCCGTTGCCTATGGGCAAGGTCGTCGATTTCGAGGCCCCCACCGAACCCAAGGGGGCGCGGCGCGCCCGCGGGCGCCGGCGCCCGTCGAAGACCGCCCTGGTGCTCGGCGGCGGCGGGTTCACCGGCGGCGTCTATGAGATCGGGGCCCTGCGGGCGCTCGACCTGCTGGCCACCAACTCGACCGTGAACGAGTTCGACGTCTACGTCGGCACCAGCGCCGGCGCCTTCGTCTCCAGCCTGGTCGCCAACGGGGTGACGCCCGAGGAGATGATGCGGGTGCTGAACCGCGACCTGCCGTCGCCGATCCGCGACATCGACCTCTCGACCCTGCTCTCGCCCAACTACAGCGGCTTCATCAAGGGCTCGCTGACGCTGCCGTTCAAGGTCTTCTCCGTCCTGCGCGAGACGATCGGCGAGCTCGGGGAGGTCTCGGCGGTCGACGTGGTCATGGGCCTCGCCGCGGCGCTGCCGAACGGGGTCTACTCCGGTCGCGGGATCGAGCGCTACGTCGACGAGGTGCTCTCCGACCCCGACCGCACCAACGACTTCCGGCTGCTCGAGCGCGAGCTCTACCTGACCGCCACCGACCTCGATACCACCGAGCGCGTGGTATTGGGCGAGGGCGAGTGGGCCGAGGTCCCGATCTCGAAGGCGGTCGCCGCCTCCGGCGCCCTGCCGGGGATCTACGAGCCGGTCGAGATCGCCGGGCGCGAGTTCATCGACGGCGGCATCCTCTCGACCACCAACGTCGACATCGCGGTCGAGCGCGGGGCGAAGTTCATCGTCGTTATCAACCCGCTCGTCCCCTACGTCAACGACTTCCAGAAGAACATCCCGACGATCACCGGCTCGCGGGTGCGGCGCGTCTCTGACATGGGGATCGGGGCGATTCTCAACCAGACCTTCCGGCTGCTCTCGCACGACCGCCTGCACCGCGCGGTCGAGATCTGGGAGGAGCGCTATCCGGGTGTCGACATCATCCTGATCGAGCCCGAGCTCGACGACGAGCTGATGTTTGGCACCTCGATCCTCGACTACCGCGCCCGGCTGCAGATCGCCAAGCACGGGTTCGAGTCGGTGACCCTGAAGCTGGCCCGCGACTACGACCGTTACCGGTCGATCGCCGAGCGCCACGGGATCGAGATCTCGGCCCGCCGCGTGCGCCACGTGCTCGACCAGGTCGACCGCGACCGCTCGAAGACGTCCGCCTGGCGGCGGGTGCTCGAGCAGACCACTTCGGCGCTGCTTCGCAACTCGCCCCAGGCCGAGCCCGACGCCGAGGCCGGGGCGAGCGAGGACGCGGCGGACGCCTAGCGGCAGATCCGTACCTGCTTCTGCAGGCTGAGCTCGCGGCCGTCGAGCAGCTCGCCCACCACCCTGATCTCCGGCCGACGCTCGTCGCGCAGGAGCTTGGGCCGCAGCTCCTTCTTGAACGGGCCCGTCGTGTCCTGGCCGGCGGCCTGGTCACCGACCGCGAAGCTCGCCTTGATCAGCCTGCCGGCCGCGTCGCCGCGCAGGCGGACGAGGAAGTCCTTGGCGTCGCGGCAGGAGCGCCCATGCTCGCGGTGCGAGCTCGGAAGCTTCATCCTCAGGTCGGGCTTCGTCCTGCAGCTCTCGCCGGCGCAGCTGCGCAGCGAGGCCAGGCGCGAGGCGAGCGCCGCCTCGACCGCGTCGTAGGCCGGGTTGGCCACCTGGTTTTGGAGCTCGTAGGGGTCCGTCGCCAGGTCGTAGAGCTCGCGCTCGCCGGTCAGATTCTCGACGTAGATGTAGCGGTTGGTGTGCACCGCGGCAAAGGTGCCGCTCTGCGGCGAGCCGTCATCGTCGTCGTCGACCACGTCGCCCTTCTCGATCAGCAACTCGCGGCCGTGGAGGCGATCGGGATGGGCCGCGAAGGGGAGCAGCGAGCGGCCGTCCTCGGCCAGCCCCGGGGTCGCCCCGGTGGCATCGGCGATCGTCGGCGCCAGGTCGGCGTTGATCGAGAGGTCGTTGACGGTCGCCGCGGCGGGGACGTCCGGGCCGCGGATCACCAGCGGCACCCGGATCGCCTCCTCGTAGACGCGGTTCTTGCCCGATTGGACCCGGTGCTCGCCGTGGAAGAAGCCGTTGTCGGAGGTGAACACGATCAGCGTGTTGTCGAGCTCGCCGGCGGCGCTGAGCGCGTCGATGATCCGCTTGACGCCGTCGTCGACCGACAGCAGCGACTCGATCCGGCAGCGGTACTTGCGCTGGATGGTCGTCACCTCGGGGGCGGTGATCGATGGCATCGCCTGGATCGCGGCCGGCTTGTCGGAGACGTCGGCCTCGTTGAAGTTGGGCGGCGTCGGCAGCGGCTCGGAGTCGAACGCGGTCGCGTGGCGCGGCGCGGGCTTCGCGGTCGCCCCGCAGTTGGTCGGCGGGTTCGGGTTTGGGTTCGGGCCGCCCGAGTGCGGCGCCGTGTACATGACCCCGATGAAGAACGGCCCGCCGGGGGCGTTGCGGTTGATCGCGTCGACGGCGAGGTTGGAGAACACGTCCTGCTTGAAGTCGGTGACCGCGGTCCCGTAGGAGGTCAGCGAGCCGTTCTGGTTGAGCTGGTAGTCGTAGACCGACTGGGTCGAGCCGCCGCCGGCCGCGTACCACTCGTTCCAGCCGGGCGGCACGTAGGCCGGGTCGCTGGTCCCGGTCCCGTAGCCGTTCAGGTACTTGCCGATGTGGATCGTGTGGTAGCCGGCCGCCTGCAGCCACAGCGGCAGCGTGTTGGTGTCGTTGAACTTGGTGAAGCCGCCGTCCGGCTCCGAGTTGCCGAGCACCCCGTGGTTGTGCGCGTACTGGCCCGTGTAGAAGGTGCTGCGCGACGGGCAGCACAGCGGCCAATTGGTGAAGTTGTTGGCGAACGTGGTGCCCTTCGCCACCAGCTCGGACTCGACCGTCGGCATGAACGGCAGCGACGCCTGGGTCTGGTCGTCGGTCATCACCACGACCACGTTCGGAGGCGGCGCAGACTGCCCGGCCTCGGCCGCGCCACCGCTGGTCGCGACCGCCAGCGCGACCGCCGCCAGCGCTCCTGCTCCCGCATAGCGCAACGCTCCCATCACCCGGCGAAACACGCCGATCGCGGAAAAGTCGCGCGGGTCCCGATCAGGTCGCGTAGAGCGCCTCGATCTCGTCCGCGTACTTGTCCGCGACGACGTTGCGCTTCACCTTCATCGACGGTGTCAGCTCGCCGCCCTCCTGGGAGAAGTCGGCCGGCAGGATGACGAACTTCTTCACCTGCTCGACCCGGGCGAACTTCTGGTTGATCTTGTCGATTTGCCCCTGGATCGAATCGCGCACGTCCTCGTCGGCGGCGATTGACGCGGCGTCCTGGGGCTTGCCGCGATCGCGGGCGAAAGCGACGGCCTCTTCGGGATCGAGGGTGACCACCGCGACCAGGTAGGGGCGGCGGTCGCCGATCACCACGCACTGGCTGACCAGCGGGTGCTGCTTGATCTCGCCCTCGAGGTTGGCCGGAGTGATGTTCTTGCCCCCGGCCGTGATGATGATGTCCTTCTTGCGGCCGGTGATCTTCAGGTAGCCGTCGGCGTCGTACTCGCCCAGGTCGCCGGTGTGCAGCCAGCCGTCGACCAGCGTCTCGGCGGTCGCCTCGGGGTTCTTGTAATAGCCCTGGAAGACGTTTGGGCCCTTGACCAGGATCTCGCCGTCGTCGGCGATCCTCACCTCGGTCCCCGGGAACGGCCTGCCGATGGTCCCGAACTTGAAGTCCTCGGGGGTGGCGATCGTCGCTGCGGTCGAGGTCTCGGTCATCCCCCAGCCCTCGAGGATGAGGACGCCGGCGGCGTCGAAGAACTCGAGGATCTCGGGGTTGATCGGCGCGGCGCCGGTCACCGCCAGCTTCAGGTTGCCGCCGAACAGGGCGCGGATCTTCGACAGCACCTGCTTGTCGGCGATCCTGTGCTCGAGCGCGAGGATCGGCCCCGGGCGCTTGCCCTGGCGCTCCAGCGCCCGCACTCGCTTGCCGACTCGCACGGCCCAGTCGAAGACCGACTTCTTCAGCCCGCCCTGCTTCTCGACCGCGGCGGTCGCGGCGGTGTAGATCTTCTCGAAGATCCGCGGCACCGAGGGGAAGTAGGTGGGCTTCACCTCGGAGAGGTTGGGGAGGATCTTCAGCGGGTCACGCTCCCAGTAGGCGAGCGTCGCCCCGAGGTCGAAGGTGCCGAACTGGATCAGCAGCGCGAACGAGTGCGCGAGCGGCAGGAACAGGTAGGTGACCTCGTCCGCGCCGAGCACGCTGACCGAGTGGACCATGTCGAGCATCGAGCGGTAGTTGCCGTGGGAGATCACGCAGCCCTTCGGCGGCCCGGTGGTCCCGGACGTGTAGATGAAGGTGCAGATGTCCTCTCCGACGACCTGCGTGTAGCGCTCGCGCCACTCCTCGTCCGTGCCCGTGGCCCCCTTCTCCGAGAGTTCGTCGAACGAGATCGCGTCGCCGGCCTTGCCGCTCATCAGGATCACGTGCTCGAGCTTCGGACACTGGTCGCGGACCCGGCGGATCTTCTCCAGTTGCTCGTCGTCCTCGACGATCACCGCGACCGCATCGGAGTTCTCGAGCACGTACTGACACTCCTCGGGGGAGTTGGTCTGGTAGATCGGGACCACGGTCGCGCCTGCCGAGAGCGCGGCGAAGTCGAAGTAGGTCCACTCGGGCCGCGTGTTGGAGAGGATCGCGACCTTGTCGCCCTTCTCGATCCCGAGCTCGATCAGCCCGAGCGAGAGCTTGCGGACGATCTCGCCGACCTCGGTATAGGTCTTCGAGACCCACTCACCGGAGTCGGACTTGTAGAACACGGCTCGCTTCGGGCCGTGCTTTCGGACCGCCTCGGGAAACAGGTCGGCGAGCGTCTTCGCGTCGGTCGCCGCCTCGGTCGCAGTTCGCTCGACCGTGGCCGATTCCATTCAGTACCTCTCCCTCGTGCGTAGCCGTCAACAGCGGGCGGATCCCCGCCGCTGGGAAAGCTACCTGAGGGTGAAGGTGTGGGCTAGGAGGCCGCTTGCGGGGTTCCCGGCGGCTGTCCGAGGTTGCGCATGTTGGAGACGAACAGAGTCTTGTCGATACGGCCCTGGAAGATCGGCACGTTCATCTCCATGCACTTGGAAATCACGTCGCGCCGCTTCATGTTCATCTCGTCGGCGAGCTCGGTCGGCGTCAGGTGGTTGGCCACGTAGTTACTCCTCTGCCGCTGTCAAACAACACCGGAGTCATATCGCCGTCTGCGGACGTAGTCAACCGAAATCCGCGCAAATACCGCCCTGACGAGCGGCCCATCTACGATGTCGGCCGATGGCGGACGCGAGGGCGCAACCCGGGCAGAGCGAGTTCATCGACTCGTTGATGGACACCGAGCTGTACTCGATCGGCGCGTTCTTCTGCGACGAGCACCCGGAGCTGGTGGACGAGGTGATCGCCCGCAGCGAGGAGATCGAGCGCCGCGGCCTCGAGTCCTACGCCGGCGACGACGAGGGCGGGCTCGAGCGCAGCTTCGAAACGCTGCTCACCGGGCTCGCGGTCCGTTACTACAAGGCGGTCGCGGGCTAAGTGTGAACCCCTGGATCCCCCGCGTGCTGCTCGGCCTTGCCGTGGTCGGGCTCGCGGCAGCGATCTACTCGATCTCGGTTGGGTCCGGAGGGCCTCAGCCGGCCCCGATCGGGGGCGTCAACGACGTGCAGCGGATCTTCGGCGGGATCGCCCAGGACGGCGCCTTCATCGGCCCCGAGGACGCCGAGACCACGATCACCGTCTTCAACGACCTCCAGTGCGCCCCCTGCGCGGATTTCGAGATCAACACCATCGACCCCTTGGTCGAGAAGTACGCGCGGACCGGCGAGGCGCGCCTCGAGTTCCGCCACTTCTCGCTTGCCCCCAACGACACCACGCTGGCGGCGATCGCCGCCGAGGCGGCGGGCGAGCAGTCGCGCCAGTGGCAGTACCTGGACACCTTCGTCCGAAATATCGATGCGACCAAGACCCGGGCGATCGACGAGACCTTCCTGCGCGAGGTCGCCGAGGCGGTCCCCGAGCTCGAGACCGACCAGTGGCTCGACGACTTCCACGACCCGGCCTCCGAGGAGCGGGTGCGCGAGGACGCGATGCTCGCCGCCGAGCTCAAGCTGCCGGCCGAGCCGGCGGTGGTCGTCTCCGGTCCCGGCGGCCAGCGCCAGCTGATCGACACCCCGTCTCTGGACGAGATCGAGGGCGCCGTCGATCAGGTTTCGGGCTCGGGCTGAGGCTCGGGCTCGTCGCGATCCCAGCGCTTGCGCAGCCGATGCGAGAGGACGAGCAGAGCGATCAGTACGGCGGCCCCCAGCCACAGGATCGGATCGGTCGGGGAGAGGGTCTCCAGTCTGCTGCCCAGGTAGACGAAGATCACGGTCAGCGGCAGGTAGCCGACCACGGTCGTCCAGATGAACGTGAACAGGTCGGCCCGCGCCGCCCCGGCGGCCATCGAGAAGAGGCTGAACGGGATCACCGGCACCAGGCGCATGCCGAGCAGCAGCGTCGCTCCGCCCGCCTCGACCATCGCCTCGAGCCGGTCGAAGCGCCGCTGGCCGACGAACCGGTAGAGCGCCGGCCGGGCCGCGTGCCGGCCGATCCAGTACGAGAGCAGGGCGTTGACGAGCCACCCGACCATGACCAGCGCCAGGCCGCCCCAGAAGCCGTACACGTAGCCGGCCGCGGTGTCGAGGATCTCGGCCGGGTACCAGATCACGACGTGGGCGAGCGCCAGGGTGAAGGTGATCATCACGCCGCCAAAACCGAGCCCGAGCAGGTCCTCGCGCAGATTGCCGGTGTCGCCGCTGACCGCGTCGCCGATCCCGTTGCGAAGCGGCTCGATCGCCAGGATCAGGATCGCCAGCGCGACGACGCCGCTGACCGTGGCGACAACCGCATAGAGCGGCCGCACCTCGTGGTCGTCCCGCCCATCCCTGGCGGTGGTTCCCTGCTCACCCTGCACCGGATGCAGTTTCGCAATACTGAGGGCCTCGGGGCGTGGCGCAGCCTGGTAGCGCGCACCGTTCGGGTCGGTGAGGTCCCCGGTTCAAATCCGGGCGCCCCGATGAAGGCGCCGGGCGACCGTTTGGTCGCCCGGCGTTCGCTGCTTCAGCTTGCGTGCGGCCGCCCTACGGCCCGGTGAAGCCGCCGTCGAAGCACGGCAGCCCGAGGCAGGTGTCGGTGATGTTGCTGGTCCCGTCGGGCTGCAGGAAGTCGGAGACCATCTGCTGCTCCTGGGCCTGCGCCCGCGGGAGGCCGTGCGGGTCCTTGCCGCTCTTGTTCGGGACGTTGCCCAGCGGCGGGACATCGGTGCCGAGGACGTCGTTGGGCGCCGGGTTGCCGGTGGACCGCACGGGCCCGCCGTCCCAGTAGACGATCGCCGAGCCCGCGAACGGATAGCTCGAGATCCGCGGGATGTTCCAGGCGACGTCGAAGTCGGGCCAGCGGCCGTCATAGACGACCGGCGAGTGGACCTGCGCCCCGATCGTCCGCGCCTCGACGTCGGCCTGGTAGTTGGTCACCTGATGGTCGCCGAGGGCGACGTTCATCAGCACCTTGTGCGCGGGCGTGTTCGCCAGCGGGTTCGACGTCATCCGGTGCGCGTAGCCGTTCGGCTCCGAGCGGTCCCAGAGCATCTGCACGAGCGACAGGATCAGCGGTCGGCTGAGCTCGTTCGGATAGGCCGGGTAGAGGACCTGGGAGTAGAGGTCGAAGTCGATCGACCTGGTCAGCAGGGTCGAGTAGCCCATCGCCGGCACGCCCAGCGACGCCCGCGTGAAGTCGGGTGAGATCGCGGTCAGGGCTCCGCCGAGGATGCCTCCCTGGCTGTTGCCGTTGTAGTACAGCTTCGTCGTGTCGATCACCGGCGGGCTGCCCAGGGTCGTGCCGTCGGCATGGAAGGCGACGTTGCTGAGGAAGCCGCTCGGGTTGTCCATCAGCCGGCCCAGGTAGAGCTCGTTCAGGAGCCCCTGCTGGGTGCGGTCGGTGAGCTGGGGGAAGTTGCCCATGTTCTGGAGGATCCCGATCGTGTTCGGGATGTCACCCTCGCTGAACCCGATCTCGTCGGTGGCGCAGAAGACGAAGTTGTGCGCCTGCGCCAGGCTCCGCTGCGGGCTCGAGCCGACCTCGCTCGCGTCGCCGAGCAGGCCGTGGCCGTACAGCGACGGGCGTCCGGCCGCGGTCGTCGCCGCGACCGGAATGATGCAGTCGAAGTTGGCCTGGTATGTGCCGTGCTGGATCGGGTTGCCGTTCGCGTCGAGGTCCATGACCGCGGGCGGCTGGCAGTTGTTGGTCAGGTAGCACGGAACCGTGAACGTGCCGGTGATCCGCCGCGCGATCTGACCCGGGTTCGGGTTCGGCACCACGGTGCTGACCGAGAACGCCGGCGCGTTGCCGGCGACCACGCCGTCAGCGAGGTTGGTGTCACCGAGTTGCGCGAACGCGTCATCGCGCATGTGCAGCATCCGCTGCGCGATGTTGTCGTCGCTGGCGACGGTGAAGTCCCAGGCGAGGTAGAGGTTGGCGCGCTTGATCTTCGCCTTGCGCAGCGAGCGGAACATGTTCTCGAACCGCTTGCTCTGGGCGTTGATCGCGTCCTCGTCGGTGGGCAGCTTGTCGCGGTAGTAGCGGAAGCCCTCGGGCGCCTTGAGCTTGTTGCCGGAGGAGTCCTTGAGGTTGCGCATGGCGACGATGTAGCGGTGCCCGGACTCGAACTGGGTCGCCGCGTGGATCAGCAGCGCGGTGTCCTTGGCGGTGGTCGCGTTGGAGTCGATCTCGACCCAGATCGGGACCCGCTTGTTGGTCGCCGCGTCGATCACGACGATCGGCTCGTTGGAGTCCTGGGACTCGTTGCGGCTGAGCTTGTTGATCGGGATCGGGTTGGTCGCCGCGAACGCCGCCGGCGTGTCCAGGCCCGGGACCTTGAGCGTGATCACCTGGCCGGGGCTGAAGCCGTCGTTGCCGTTGTAGGGCGCCGCCGTGACCACCTGGCCGCTGGCGTTGACCGGCATCCCCCCGTCCTTGAAGTTGATGCGCCTGCCTGTCGCGGTGCTCTTGTCCTTGACCGTGTAGTAGTCGTCGGGGAACGGCAGCATGCACAGCGACTCGCTCTGGTCGCCGATGAAGTCGCAGTTCGCGGCCTGAGTGAGGTCGATCGGCCTCGGCTTGCAGTCCTTGGTGTTGCGGACCAGCTCGATCTGTTCCTTCTTCACGCCCTTGCCGTTGACGACGATCTTGCGCGACTCGCAGCTGGTGATCGCCTTGCGCCCCTTGTTCGTGAGCTTCAGCACCGCGGTCGGCGCCTTGCTTTGGGCGCGTAGGGTCGCCTTCTTGGTGAGCTTGGTGAGGTCCTGGTTGTCGAACGTCGACGACTTTGCCGAGAGCTTCACCTTGCCCTTCTTCAGGCCCTTGACCTTGACCGTCAGGCCACCCTTCTTCAGCGCCTGCTTCTGGCCGGCGTTGACCTTCAGGGTGGGCTTCTTGGCGCTCGCGGCAGCCGCGCTGACAGCCAGCATCCCGATCACCGCGATCACCAGCGCAACCAAGGTCGAGGTCCTTCTCACGGTCTCTCTCCTCTGCTCGTTCCCTGCGACCAGCCGACGATATCAACGGCGCCTGCGATACAAGGGCTCGATGCGAGTCTTCGTCGCCGGAGCCAGCGGTGCGGTCGGACGGCCGCTGATCGGCCGGCTGATCGCCGCCCGACACGAGGTCACCGGGATCACCCGTCGCGAGGAGCGCGCCGACGAGATCCGCGCGGCCGGGGCGACGGCTGCGGTCTGCGACGTATTCGACGCCGAGGCGCTGGCCAAGGCCGTCGCCGAGGCGGCGCCGGAGGTCGTCATCCACCAGCTCACAGCGCTGCCGGCGAAGCTCGACCCGACCGAGAGGGGCGTCTACGACGCCAACAACAGGATCCGTCGCGAGGGGACCCGCAACCTGGTCGCCGCCGCCCGGGCGGCAGGCGCCAGGCGGATCGTCGCCCAGAGCATCGCCTTCATCTACGCCCCGGTCGGCGGCTGGGTCAAGGACGAGGACGACCCGGTGATCTCCGGCGTCGAGGGCGAGTTCGCCGACGCGGTCGATGCGACCATGGAGCTCGAACGCCAGGTGCTGGGGGCTGACGGGCTCGAGGGCCTGGTGCTGCGCTACGGGTTCTTCTACGGGCCGGGCACCTCCTATGCATCCGACGGCCATCAGGCCGCCGAGGCGCGCCGCCGCCGCCTGCCGATCGTCGGCGGCGGCGACGCCGTGTTCTCGTTCGTGCAGATCGATGACGCCGCGGACGCCGCGGTGGCGGCCTGCAGCGGAGGCTCACCCGGCGTCTACAACGTCTGCGACGACGAGCCGGCACCGATGCGCGACTGGGTCCCGGTCTACGCCGAGGCACTCGGCGCCAAGCGGCCGCTTCGGGTGCCGAAGCTGATCGCCCGCCTCGTCGCCGGCAGCGCGGCGGTCGCCTTCGCGACCACCCTGCGAGGGGCGTCGAACGCGAAGGCGAAGCGCGATCTCGGCTGGTCTCCCGCGCATGCCTCCTGGCGCCAGGGCTTTTTCGACGCCCTCGGATAAGTTCTAGGGCGACCGACAGGAGGACATGAAGATGGCTTACGAAGTACCGGATCTCCCCTACGACTACGACGCGCTCGAGCCCCACATCGACGAGGCGACGATGCGGGTCCACCACGACAAGCACCACCAGGCCTACGTCGACAAGGCGAACGCCGCGCTCGAAGGAACAAAATGGGCGGAGGAGGACGTGCTCGAGGTGCTGAAGAACCTCGACTCGCTGCCCGCCGACAAGCAGGGCCCGGTGCGCAACAACGCCGGCGGCCATGCCAATCACACGTTCTTCTGGCAGATCATGAGCCCCGACGGCGGCGGCGAGCCCTCCGGCGACCTCGCGGCGGCGATCGATGAGAAGTTCGGTTCCCTGGACTCGTTCAAGGAGGAGTTCAAGAACGCGGGCGTCGGCCGCTTCGGCTCCGGCTGGGCCTGGCTCGTCCACGACGGCACCGGTTTGGCGGTGACCAGCACCGCGAATCAGGACTCGCCCGTCTCCGACGGCCAGACCCCGCTGCTCGGCGTCGACGTCTGGGAGCACGCCTACTACCTCAAGTACCAGAACAAGCGCCCCGACTATCTGGACGCTTTCTGGAACGTCGTCAACTGGGACGAGGTCGCGCGCCGCTTCGGCGACGCTGGCTAGCTCGATCCAGCCCGTGAAGGCAGAGGAGTGGGCCGGGATCGTCCAGGAGCTGGCCACGAAGCGGGGCGTCACCTACGAGCCGATCGGTGGCCTCAACCCGAAGGGCGGGCCGCCGACCCTGTGCCCGGGCGGCACCAACCGGATCAAGGGGCAGCTGGCGGGCGAGTTCTGGGGCGCCTCATGCGACGCCGACGAGCATGAGACCGGCGGCCTGTTCTCGAAGACGGTGCTGCCGCAGGCGATCCTGGCGAAGGCAAACATGCCGGACCTCGCCGAGGTGGTGCCGATGTTCAACGTCGAGTCGATCGAGGCCGGCGAGAAGGTCGAGCAGCTGACCAGCCGGCGCAAGGTCGAGTTCGAGTCGATCGCGTTCAACAAGCGCTATCTGGCCACGGTGCCCGCCGGCCACGACCCGATCGCGCTGCGCGAGCTATTCAGCCCCGGGTTCCTGGACTGGGCGGCGCAGATCGACAACGAGGTCGAGTTCGGGATCACTGACCAGCAGCTGTACTTCAGCTGGCGGCTCGGCGAGCTCAGCGCGCAGGTGTACGGCGACGCGCTCGACCACGCGGCGGGGCTGTTCACCCGGCTTCGAAACGAGATGGAGGAGTCGGGCCTGCACACCTACCAGCCCGGCCCGTGGCACGCCGGGCTGGAGGCCTTTCCCGACGCCTGAGCTAGCCGCGGGCCTTCATCCGCGCCTTGGCGTTCTTGCGAAAGCGCCAGTGGCGGGTCACGAAGTCCTTCATCTTGCCGGGTCCCTTCGGCAGCTCGAAGCCGCCGACGAGCCGGTGCGGGACCAGCGCCCACTGGCGTTCGCCGAGCTCGACCAGGTCGCCGCGGACCTGGAAGTTCTCCTGCCAGGCGAAGTCCTCGCCGTGCGAGTGCGCGGTCAGGCAGGCGCGGCCCTCGGCCAGGGGCAGCCCCGCCGGCATCGCGTCGACGTTGATCCGCTGCGCCGCGGCATCGAGCGAGATCGGCACCCGAACGGAGATCGGGAAGCCGTCGGGGCCGACCCAGGAGAGGACCGCCATCGGGTAGCGACTGCCGAGCTCCGAGATTCGGGCGTCCCAGGCGATCCCGCCGCCGGCGGGCGACGCGTGCGGCGCGGGCGGCTCCTCGACGTGGCCTGAGCGCACCTCCTCCAGGCGGGAGTCGTGGACCTCGGGCTCGGTTGTCGGGTCGCCGTCGGGCCAGACGAAGACCCGCTCCGGGCGCACCTGGATGTAGATCCGCGCGTAGTACCAGTTCAGCGCCCCGCGCATGAACTTCGGCGGGTGCATCTTCACCGTCGCCGGCAGCTTGATCGCCGACTCGCGCAGGTAGCGCTCGGCGTTCGCCTCCAGGTCCTCCTCGTCGATGTGGGCGATGCCCTGGACCAGGACGCGGGTGCCGGAGGTGGTCCGCGATCCGGTCGGGTCGCTGAACAGCAGCGCCACCCGCGGGTTGCGGATCGCGTCGTCGGCCTTCTTCGGATACCCGAGCCCGGTGGTCAGGTCGATCGTCGGCCCGTCGGGCTCGTAGTAGGGGGTCACCGGCCAGGTGATCGGCTGCTGGCGCGCGTCGATCGTCGTGTACTCGGTGGTGATGAAGCGCGAGAAGCACTCGCGCACCTCCGGCGGCAGGCTCGCGGTCACAAAAGCCGCCTCAAGGGCGGCGGGACTCGACTCCGCCTCATGGCGGCAATTTACCCGGGTCGTCGAGCGCCGCGTCGTAGCCGTCGTCCCAGGGCATGAGCACCCGATGGTTGTCGCGCGTGCCGACGACCCGGGGCTCGATCGGCTCGACCTGGCGATCGCGAGCGGAGTCGATCATCGCCTCGGCGGTCTCGTGGTCGAGCATCCTCTCGAGCGTCTTGATCGTCGGGAAGACGAGCTTCAGCTCGCCGCGGCCGTGCGCTTCGAGCGCCGCCCGCGGGCGCGAACCAGGCCGCGTCGGATACCTCGACCCGGTCGGGCTCGGGGCTTGTGTGCGGGTCGGCGAGCGCGACGAAGAAATGGGTGTCGAAGCGCACCGGGACGACCTCGGGGGTGATCCAGCGCGACCAGGCGACCAGCTCGTGCTCGGGGCCGAGCTCGACCCCCGCCTCCTCGGCGAGCTCGCGGGCCGCGCACTGCGCGGGCGTCTCGCCCTCCTCGATCACGCCCCCGGGAAACACCCAGACGCCGGGCATGAACCCGGCGGACTCGGTGCGCCGGACCATCAGCACCTCGACCCCGCGCGTGGTCGTGGCTTGGCGCCGTGGCGCAGCAGCAGGATCGTCGCCGCGGGCCTCGGGGTGACTGGGCCCTCGCTCATTGGACGGACGATAACCTCCCGGCCGTGAGTCAGGAGACGATCGCCAAGCAGCTCTACATCTGCACCTCGTGCGGGTTCATCTACGACCCCGACGACGGCGACCCCGATGGCGGCATCCCGCCCGGGACGGCCTTCAACGAGATTCCCGACTCCTGGTTCTGCCCGGTCTGCGGCGCCCGCAAGGCCGATTTCGAGCCCTACGACGGCTAGCCGTCCAGCGCCTTGTCGCGCGCGCGGCCGCGGGCGCGGATCAAAATCAGAGCCACGAGGCTGACCACGAGGGCGACGGGGAGCAGGATCGCGAGGCTGATCAGGGCGACGCCGCCGATCACCTCGAGCACCCGGCCGGCGTCGTCGAGCGCGTCGCCGAGGTTCCAGCTGCCGTCGTCGGCGGCCGGCCCGTTCGAGGTCACGTCGACGTCCACGGTCGCGAAGCGGCCCTGGCGCTTGACCCCGTTGAGCGCCGCCTGCTGGGCGTCCGCGGTCGCCTGCAGCGAGTCGATCCGCGACTGGATCACCAGCTTCTCGCTCGCGCGTGTCGGCCTTGATCAGCGCGACCCGCTGCTCGCGCAGACTGGTCGAGCGTCCGGGCGAGCTCCTTGCGGGCCCGCACCGCGCGGGCGGTGATGTCCTCGCCGCCCTCGGTGCGCGAGATCACGTCGGCGAGCCCGGAGAGGTCGGCCAGCGCCGCGTCGAGCTGCTTGTAGGGAATCTCGAGCGCGAAGGCCGCCCGCGCGCCCGCCTGGTCGCTGCTCACCTGCGAGCTCTGGACCACGCCGCCGTAGCGATCGGTGACCTCGACGACGCCGTTGGCGACGTCCTGGACCTCGTCGGCGCCGGCGCCCAGGCTGAGCCGCGCGGTCGCGTCGACGATCCGCTCCTCGGTGCCGCGGGCGACCCCGGCGGCATCGGCGCTCGCGGTCGGGACGACCGGCTTCTCCACGGCCCTTGCCTCGTCGGGGAGCGCCAGGTTGTACTCCTGGCTGGCCGAGCCCTGCGCCGGGGCCGCGCTCTCGGCGCTGGCCGCGGCACCGGCGCCACCTCCGCCACTGCCGCCGGCATTGGCCTGCTGGGGCGTATTGCCGGACTTCGCCGCGCTCGGCACGGTCAGCGCCGTCTCCTCGGAGCCGCCGGAGATCTGGCCAGCGGTGCCGATCACGACCCCGGCGACGACGACCGCGGTCGCCATCGCGCCGACCGGCAGCACCAGCCGCCGCGGCGGGGTGGAGCTGACCCGGTCCCAGAGCCGGCGCAGGGCGCCGCCGCGCGCAGCGAGGCCGGGGCCGAGGCCCCGGTCCCGGGGAAACCCGGCCTCGGCCCACTCGTCCAGGCGCCGAGCGAAGTCCATGTGCGGCTCCTGACGCGTGGCGCGCAGCTCGCGCTCCAGCTCCTCAATCCTCATCGCAGGCCTCCCTCAGCTTTTCCATCGCGCGGTGCAGCTTGGTGCCGGCGTTCGACTCGCTGACCCCGATCACCGCGGCGATCTCGGCGTTGGCGAGCCCGGCGAAGTACTTGAGCCCGATCAGCTCCCGCTCGCGCGCCGAGAGCGTCGCCATCGCAGCGCTGACGGTCGAGCGCAGCAGCGCCGCCTCGGCCGCCTGCTCGTGGGCGTCCCCGGCGGCGGTGTCCTCGGGCTCGGCGACCAGCTCGGCCTGGCGGCTGCGCCGGCGCAGCTCGTCGAGCGCCGCGTTGCGGGCGATCCCGAACAGCCACGCCCGGTGGCTGCCGCGCGCGGGGTTGAAGCTCGCGCGCCGCCGGTAGGCGCGCTCGAAGGCCAGGGCGGTGACGTCCTCGGCGGCGCTGCGGTCGCGCAGCATCGAGCTGACGTAGCCGTAGACATCGTCGCGGCTCGAGCGATAGAGGGCCTCGAAGGCGGCGTCGGCGTCGGAGGGCGCGTCGATCGCGGGGGCCACGAGGGTCTCGCTCATGGCCGTACTACGGTCGTCCGGCGGCTCCGTCACATGACAAGTATCGGCCGTTTGGGCCGGGGCTCGGTCAGGCCGCGGCGCGCAGCTCGACCGGCTCGGTGGTCCCGTAGGCGGACCCCCAGGCGGCGATGATCGAGTCGGCGACGATCGCGACCAGCCGGGTCAGGTCCTCCTTCGAGATCGCCAGCGGCGGCATCAATATCACCGTGTCGCCGAGCGGCCGCACGATCGCGCCGCGTCGGCGGGCCTCGAGCGTCACCTGGTGTCCCAGCCGTAGAGCCGGGTCGTGGTCGCCGAGGTCGATCCCGGCCATGAACCCGCGGCCGCGGATCTCGGCGACCTCGGGCATCGTCGCCACCCTGGCGAGCAGCTCACCGAGCAGGCGGATCTTCGGCTGCAGGCGCAGCAGGGTCCCCTCGCGCTCGAACACCTCGAGGCTGGCCAGCGCCGCCGCGCAGCCGAGCGGGTTGCCGGTGAACGTGTGCCCGTGAAAGAACGTGCGCTGCTCCTCCGCGGCGCCCAGGAAGCCCTCGTAGATGCGCTCGGTCGCCAGGGTCGCGGCGAGCGGCAGGTAGCCGGCGGTCAGGCCCTTGCCGAGGCAGAGCAGGTCCGGGGCGACCCGCTCCTGCTCGCAGGCGAACATCGTCCCGGTGCGCCCGAAGCCCGTCGCCACCTCGTCGGCGATCAGCAGGACCCCGTGCTCCTCGGTCAGCTCGCGCGCCCGGTGCAGGAAACCGGGCGGTTGGACGACGATCCCGGCCGCGCCCTGGACCAGCGGCTCGACGATCACCGCCGCGATCTCGCGCGCGTGCAGGTCGAGCACCCGCTCGAGCTTGCGCTCGTCGCCGGGGTCGACGCGATAGGTCTTGAACAGCAGCGGCCCGAACGCGCCGTGGAACAGGTCGAGGCCGCCGACCGAGACCGAGCCCAGGGTGTCGCCGTGGTAGCCGCCGCTGAGGCAGACGAAGGTGGTCCGGCGACAGTCGGCGCCCTCGCGCTGGCGCCAGTATTGAAAGGCCATCTTGAGTGCGATCTCGACCGCGGTCGAGCCGGACTCCGAGTAGAAGACCCGGCGCAGACCCGGCGGCGCGATCTCGACCAGGCGCGCGGCGAGCTCGGCGGCGCCGGGGTGGGTGAGGCCGAGCATGGTCGAGTGGGCGACCCGGTCGACCTGATCGTGGAGCGCCTCGTCGATCAGCGGGTGTCGGTGTCCGTGCACGTTGCACCACAGCGACGAGACGCCGTCGATGTAGCGACGGCCATCGGCGTCGATCAGGTCGGTGCCCTCGGCGCCGGCGATCACCAGGGGAGCCTCGGCGCACCAGTCGCGCTGCTGGGTGAACGGGTGCCAGAGGTGAGCGTGATCGAGCGCCGCGATCGAGCCGGAGTCCACGACCACCGACCCTAGAGCCGCTCTCGGAGGGAAAACGGCGCCGAAGTGTGATCCACGTCACATAGTTGCAGGACAGAAATAGTTGCAGATCTGCAACAATTGACGGGATGGAAGCTACCGCGATCACCAGGTCGGACCGCGAGCTCGGCTACAGGCTGGGCGCGGTGATGCTGCGCTGCATGAGCGCCGACGGCGGGTCGGCGATCCGGGCGATCGACGAGAGCGGCCTCAGCTTCATCCAGATGAAGGTCGTGATGACCCTCGCCGGCGCCCGCGACCAGGCGCCGGGGCTGAGCGCGATCGCCGATGGCCTCGGGCTCTCGCTGCCGTCCGCCAGCCGGGCCGTCGACGAGCTGGTCAAGCGGGCGCTCGTCGCCCGCACCGAGGACCCGAGCGACCGCCGGCAGCGGTTGCTGACCCTGACCGAGGCGGGCCGCGAGCTCGCCGACCGGATCATGCACGCGCGGCTCGAGGGCCTGGGGCAGTTCGCCGCCTCGCTCACCGACGAGGAGCGCGAGCGCCTCGACGCGGCGCTCGAGCTGCTGCTCGAGCGCGACGAGATCGCCGACGTTTATCGCCAGTACAGAAGGCAGGCGGACCGATGACCCGTTACCGCCACCTGATCACCGACGACAACGCCAAGTGGTGGACGCTCGGCGCGATGTGCTTCGCGCTGTTCATGATCATGCTCGACAACACGGTCGTCAACGTCGCCCTGCCGTCGATTCAGAACGACCTCGGCTCGAGCCTCTCGGGCCTCGAGTGGACCGTCAACGGCTACACGCTCAGCATCGCGGTGCTGCTGGCCACCGGCGGGCGCCTGGGCGACATCTTCGGCCGCCGCCGGGTCTTCCTGATCGGCGTCATCGTGTTCACCGTCTCCTCGATCGCGGCCGGCCTGGCGCCGGGCACCGCGGCGCTGATCGTCAGCCGGATCACCCAGGGGATCGGCGCCGCGCTGATGATGCCCGCCACGCTTTCGATCGTCACCAACGCGTTCGAGCCGCATGAGCGCGGCAAGGCGATCGGCACCTGGGCCGGCGTTTCGGCGCTGGCGCTGGCGATCGGCCCGGTGCTCGGCGGCCTGCTGACCGAGCACGTCTCCTGGCGAGCGATCTTCTTCCTCAACGTCCCGGTCGGCGTGGCGGCCGTGATCGCGACCCTGTTCGCGGTCCGCGAGTCGCGCGACGAGGGCGTCGGCCGCGAGGTCGACTACCTCGGGGTCGGCACGCTGACGGCCGGCCTCACCGCCTTGGTGCTGGCCCTGATCGAGGGCAACTCCTGGGGCTGGGGATCGGCGGCGATCGTCGGCCTGTTCGCGACCTCGATCGTGATGCTCACGGCGTTCGTCGTGATCGAGCAGCGGGTCAAGGCGCCGGTGGTCGAGTTCCCCCTGTTCGCGAGCCGCAACTTCATCGGCGCCAACCTGGTCGCCCTGATCGTCACCTTCGCGATGCTCGCCCAGTTCTTCTTCATCGCGATCTACATGCAGGACATTCTCGGGCTCTCGCCGCTGGAGGCCGGAGTCCGCTTCCTGCCGGCGACGCTGATGATCGTCGCGATCGCGCCGATCGCCGGCCGGCTCACCGACCGGATCGGCCCCCGGTGGCTGATCGGGACCGGGCTGACCCTGGTCTCGGGGGCGCTCTACTGGCTGACGACGATCGAGGTGACCACCACCTACGGCGACATCTGGCCCTCGTTCATCCTCATGGGCGTCGGCATGGCGCTGGTGATGTCGCCGATGTCGACCGCGGCGATGAACGCGGTCGCCGTCACCAAGGCGGGGGTCGCCTCGGGGATCCTGTCGATGAGCCGGATGATCGGCGGCACCATGGGCGTCGCCGTGATCGGCGCCGTCTTCCAGGGCGAGGCGCCGGCCGGCACCCGCGACCCGGCGGCCTTCGTGCACGCGTTCAGCTCGGCGATGTGGGTGGCGACGGCGGTCGCCGCCGTCGGCGCCGTGGTCGCGATCTCGTTGCTGCGCGGGCGCGGCGCGCGCCAGCCGACCCCCGCCGAGGCCGAGGCGCCCGCGAGCCCGCCGCGCGAGCTCGCCCCAGCCGCGCGCTAGCCCGAATCAGCGCAGGCTCGGCACGGTCAACACCGGCCACACCTCGGGGTGGGCGAGGTCGATTCGGGGCAGCGCAATCGTCTCGACCGCGCCGAGCCGCGCGATCGTCTCCAGGTTCGAGAGCTCGACCGGCGACGGTTGCGCCGGCCACGGCGTGAGCACGACCAGCGCCGCGTCGAGCCCGGCCGCGCGCACCGATTCGATCGTCAGCAGCGTGTGGTTGATCGTCCCCAGGCCGGGCGCGGCCGCGATCGCGACCGGCAGCGCCAGCTCGCGGGCGAGGTCGCGGACCAGGTAGTCGCGGTCGAGCGGCACCAGGAAGCCGCCGACCCCCTCGGCGACCAGCAGGTCGGCTCCGGCCGCCGCCGCGGCGGCGGTTGCGCGCAGCCGCGCCGGGTCGATCCGCCTCGCCCGCCAGCTCGGCGCCCAGATGAGGCGAGACCGGGGGTCCGTAGCGGTAGGGGGCGATCTCGTCGTCGCTCTGGCTCGAGCCGGCTGCGCGCCGCAGCAGCTCGTGGTCGGGCTCGTCGCCGGCCCGAGCTCGTCGAGCCCGCTGACCGCGGGCTTGAACACCGCCACCCGGCTGCCGGCCGCGGCCGCTGTGCGGGCGAGCGCCGCGGCGACCACCGTCTTGCCGACCTCGGTCCCGGTGCCGGTGACGAAGACGCCCGCGGTGGCCGCCGCGCTCACGCGGCGCGCCGCAGCGCCCTGCCCTGCTCGGCGCCCGCGACGCCCAGCTCGGCGGCCGCGTCGCCGATCACCCGCGCCGCCCGCCGCAGATCGTCGGCGCTGTGGCTGGCCATCACCGTCAGCCGCAGGCGCGAGGTTCCCGGTGGCACGGTCGGCGGGCGGATCGCCTGGGCGAAGACGCCGCCCTCGAGCGTGCGCTCGCAGAGCGCCACCGAGCGGCGTGCGTCGCCGACCGTGATCGGGACGATCTGGGTCCGCGACCCGGATCCGCGCCAGCCCCCGCGCGGCGAGCGCCTCGCGCAGGGTCGCGGCGTTGCGCCGCAGCTGCTCGACCAGCCCGGGGCGCGACTCGAGCGTTGCCAGGGCGGCGAGCGCGGCGCCGACCGAGGGCGGGGGAGGGGCGGTCGAGTAGATGAACGGACGGGCGGTGTTGACGAGCAGGTCGATCAGCTCGTGCGAGCCGCAGACGTAGGCCCCGTAGCTGCCGAGCGCCTTGCCGAGGGTGCCGACGATCACGTCGACCCGGTCGCTGAGCCCGGCGGCGGCGACCGCCCCGCGCCCGCCGCGCCCCAGCGCCCCGGTGCCGTGGGCCTCGTCGACGACGAGCAGGCAGCGGTGGCGCTCGGCGAGCTCGCACAGCTCGCCCAGCGGGGCGACGTCGCCGTCCATCGAGAAGACGCCGTCGGTGACGATCAGCCGCGCTCGGTCACCGGCCTCGCGCAGCGCCCACTCGAGGTGCTCGGTGTCGCGGTGGCGGTAGATGAAGGTCTCGGCCCGTGAGAGCCGGCAGCCGTCGACGATGCTGGCGTGGTTGAGCTCGTCGCGAGAAGACGACGTCGCCGCGCCCGGCCAGCGCCGCGACGACCCCGGTGTTGGCGAGGTAGCCGGAGCCGAACAGCAGCGCCGCCTCGGAGCCCTTGAAGGCCGCGAGCCGTTGCTCGAGCTCGCCGGTGCAACGTCATCGAGCCCGAGATCAGCCGCGAGGCGCCGGCCCCGGCGCCGTAGCGCTCGGCCGCTTCGGCGGCGGCCGCGCGGACGCCGCGGGTCGTCGGCCAGCCCGAGGTAGTTGTTGGAGCACAGCAGCAGGACCTCGGCGCCGTCGAGCAGCACCCGTGGCCCCTGCGGCCCCTCGATCAGCCGCAGACGGCGGTGCAGCCCCGAGCGCCGGAGCTCAGCGAGCCGCTCTGCGACCTCCGTCAATCTCCCCAGCCAGCTGCGGCCCTGTCGCTGGGCCGCTCCGGGTACGCCGGAACGTCGTCCTTCTTCTTCTTGATCACCCGCAGCTGGGTCGACGGGTCCCAGAAGTTCGCCTCGGCCTGGCTGTCGATCAGATCGTCGACCGGGGTCCGCGGCGTCTCGCCCTCGAGCCAGCCGGAGCGGTTGTCCGGGCGCGGGTTGGCGCCGTTGTCGGGCTGGCGCGCGACGTTCAGGCCGAGGTCCTCGAAGCTCGCCCGGTCGGTTCCGCGGGTCGACGCCGAGCGTGGTCAGGAAGTTGCCCATCATCACCCCGTTGAGCCCGGCGCGAACCGCCAGCGGCTGCAGCTCGCCGAGGTTCTCGACCCGCCCGCCGCAGAGCCGGAAGAGGGCGTCGGGGAGGATCAGGCGGAAGATCGCCACCCACTTGACGACCTCCCACGGGTCCATCAGCTCACGATCGCCGAACTTGGTCCCGGCGCGCGGGTTGAGCAGGTTGATCGGCACCGAGGTCCGGGTTGATCTCGGCCAGCTCGAAGGCCATCTCGACCCGCTGGCGGGGGCTCTCGCCGAGGTTGAGGATGCCGCCGACGCAGGTCTCCAGCCCCGCCTCCTTGGTCGCCTCGATGGTCCGGATCCGGCCCTCGTAGCGGACGGTGGTCGAGACCTCGTCGTAGTAGGAGCGCGCCGTCTCGACGTTGTGGTGGACTCGCTGGATCCCGGCGTCGGCGAGCTTGCGGGCCCGGTCGACGGAGATGTGGCCGACCGAGGCGCAGCGCTTCAGGTTGGTGTGCTCGGCGACCAGCCGGGCGCCGGCGAGGATCTTCTCGAAGTCGCGCTTCGACAGCCCCTGGCCCTGGGTGACCATGCAGAAGCGGTGCGCGCCCGCGGCCTCGGCCGCCTTCGCGTGCTCGAGGATCTGCTCAGGCTCCATCATCGCGTGCATCGGCGTGTCGGCCTCGGCGTAGCGCGACTGGGCGCAGAAGCCGCAGTCCTCGGCGCAGCCGCCGGACTTGGCGTTGACCAGCGAGCAGAGGTCGGTCGAGTCACCGAAGCGCTCGGCGCCGCACCTCCCAGGCCCGCTCGACCAGATCGCCGATCTCGTCGTGATCCGTAAGCGCGCCGAGCTCGAGCGCCTCGTCGAACGTCAGCAGCGGCGGCATCCCGGGCCAATCTAGGCTCGGGACCGGACGCCTTTCGGGTCAGGCCGCCGAGCTGTCGAGCAGCCGCGGCAGCATCGCCGGCAGCGCCTGGCGGCGCAGGGAGCGCGGCACCGGAAGTCGATGCAGGGTGGGCTGGAAGTTCGGCTCGCGCGCGAACCCCTCCTCGTCGCGAACGACGCGTGAGGCGGCCTCGACGACGGCCGGGTCGAAGGCCAGGCCGGATTGCGCGGAGAGGGCGAGGATCGCGTCGGCCTGAGACAGCTCGGGAGTGCCGGCGGCGGTCAGGCCGGCCCAAGCGCGGGCGACCGCCAGGACGCGACTTCCGAAGGGGATCGCCTCGGCCGGCAACCCGGCCGGCCAGCCGTTGCCCGCCCAGCGCTCGCGCGCATGCAGCGCGAGGAACGCGATCCGAGAGACGTCGGCTTCCCGCCAGTCGAGTCCCCTCGCGCCGATCGGATCGTTGACCGGCTCGATCAGATCGGCCGCGCAGACCAACGCCCGGCGCTCGGTGCGCGGCACGTCCATGACGTCGGCGATCGCCGACGTATACATGCGCATCGCCGTGGCCCGGTCCAGACGGGCTGCCGATTCGGCGGTGGCGATGCGCTCGAAGACGAACTGCGGCACGAGGATGATCGCGGCGAGAAGGAGCAGGGCGAAGACGCCGAAGGGCTCGACCAGGGCGGCGGTCGCGACCCCGACCACAAGCATGGCGAGCACCGCCGGCTCGACGTCGACGAACTCATCGCGGATCAGCGCCGAGGGGCGATAGCCCTGGTAGAAGGGCGCGAAGGTGAGGCGCGCGAAGCAGAAGTTGATCACCGACATCGCGACGCCGGCGGCGTAGAGGGCCGGGATGACCGCCGCGCCGGTCGGCGAGCCCGCGAGCTCGAGCAGTGCGGCGCCGGCCGCGACGGCGAGCGCGTAGCTTGAAACGCTGGCCACGAGGCCGGGGGAGAAGCGCGGCTCTCGCCGGAGGACGAATCGGGAGAGGAAGTCAGGGACCACCCAGACGATCAGCGCCGGGACCGGGCCACCGACGGCGAGGGTGACGAAAGCGACCACGAGGGTGGCGCCGAAGAAGGCCTGGCTGCCGGCCTTCAGCCGTACCTCGCAGAGGTAGGCGACGCCTGAGATCGCGGCCAGCGACGCAATCAGGATCGGGTCGCCCCAGTCGGAGCCGGGGGCGACCGCCGCCAGCGCGAGGACCGCGGCGATCGCCGGGATCACGTTGAACGCGATCGCCTCACGGCGAGCCGAGGCGTCCAGGGGACGCCAGCGTCGCAAAACGCGCCGCTCCGTCGGCGCACGGAAATCCATCTCCGAGTGCATCCAAGACCGATCGTAATCGGAAACCCGGTTCGGTCCCAGACGGATATACGTTGATTAGCCCGAGCGCCAGCCCACAGTGCCTGCTCCTTGCTCGTGAAACTGCGCAAAAGCTACCAAGACCTAATGAAACTTGGTAGCAGGCGGGCGATATGTTGCAACCTCGCTCTCAGATCGGCTCGTTCGAGAGGCTCTCCCAGAGGTAGATCGAGGCGAGTGAGCGATGCGGGCGCCAGGGCTCGGCGATCGCCTCGAGCTCGGCCGGCGCCGGCAGCTCGTCGAGGCCGTACGCCTCCTGGACGGCCTTGCGGATCCCGAGGTCGCCGGTCGGCAGCACGTCCGGTCGCTCGAGGAAGAAGATCAGGAACATCTGCGCGCTCCAGACGCCGAAGCCGCGGACCGCCGTGATCTCGGCGATCACCTCCTCGTCGCTGAGCTCCGTCGAGCCGGTCGAGCTCGAGCTCCCCGGAGATCACGTGCTCGGCGAGGTCGCGGACGTACTCGACCTTGCGCCACGAGAGCCCGACCTCGCGCAGCTTCTCGGGCTCGACCTCCAGCAGGCCCTCCGGCGGCGGGGTGGTGCCCCCGAACAGATCGAGGACGCGGTCGTAGATCGTCGCCGCGGCCTTCACCGAGAGCTGCTGGCCGACGACGCTTCGCAGCAGCATCCCGTAGGCATCGACCTCGGGCCGGCGCCGGCGGCGCGCGTCGATGCTGCGGGCGCCGAGCCGGGCCACCAGCTCGCCGATCACCGGGTCGGCGGCGGCAAGGTGATCGGCGGCGCCCTGGCTCATCCGCTCGACGCTATGTGAATCGCCCGGGTCCGTGGTCGCCCCTCGCTATCCTGCCGCCCGGCGTCCCCGGCCGCGACTTGCGCGCGGGGCAGGTGTTTCGACGCCCAGGGACCCGGGACGTCCCAAGTCGCCATGCCCGTGAGAGTGCCCGCACAAGTGCCGATCGACTCGATCCGTCGCCGGCCACGCTGAAGTCGTGGCCGGCATCGCCCTGCTCGCGCTCGGCCTGCTGGTCGCGCTGCGGGCTCGGTTCGCCGGTCGCCAGGCCGCCGCTCGCCGGCGCCCAGACGGCGGCGAAGCCGAACATCGTGGTCCTGCTCACCGACGATCAGGAGTCGCGCTCGATGCGGGTGATGAAGAAGGTCGGCAAGGAGCTGAAGCGCAAGGGCGTGACGATGAAGTCGTACTACGACAACTTCCCGCTCTGCTGTCCGGCGCGCTCGACGCTGCTCACCGGCCAGTACGCCCACAACCACCACGTGCTCTCCAACTCGCCGCCCGACGGCGGCTACGGCGTCTTCAACGAGCTCCACGGCGACAACTACCTGCCGCTCTGGCTGCAGGCGGCCGGCTACCGGACCTCCTACGTCGGCAAGTACGAGAACGGCTACGCCGAGCCCGACGAGTACGGCACCGTGCCCTCGGACGTGCCGCGGGGCTGGGACGACTGGCACGTGCTGGCGCCGTCGCGGGCCCAGTACTTCAACTACACGCTGAACCAGAACGGCAGCCTGCGCCAGTACACCGACGCCGAGGAGGACTACTCGCACCGACGTGTTCACGAAGAAGGCGAAGAACTGGATCCGCGCCAACGCGAAGGCGCACGACGCCGTTCTACCTCGAGCTCGGCTACGCGGCGCCGCACGGCGGCGGCGGCGGCGACCCGGGCCGCTCGTGCAACCGCGCCGCGGTCCCCGCACCGCGCGATCTCTCGGACCCTGAAGGGCAAGTTCAAGAACACCCTGCCGCCGTCGTTCAACGAGGCCGACGTCTCCGACAAGCCGAGCGCGGTTGCCGAGAAGGCGCCGCTGACCGAGGGCCAGATCTCCGACACGCTGCGCAAGCGCCGCTGCGCCTGGGAGTCGCTGCTCGCCGTCGACGACAGCGTCGACGCGCTGGTGGACGAGATCCAGCGCGACGGGATCAAGAACAACACCTACATCTTCTTCCTCTCCGACAACGGCTTCCTGCGCGGCGAGCACCGGATCCGCGACAACAAGCGCTACATCTACGAGGAGTCGGCGCGGGTGCCGTTCATCGCCCGCGGTCCTGGGATCCCTCACGGGGAGAGCTCCGAGGACGTGGTCGTCAACGCCGACCTCACCTCGACCATCCTCGAGCTCGCCGGCGCCTCGGCGGGCCTCACCCAGGACGGCCAGTCGCTGATGCCGAGCCTCCTCGATCCGAAGCTCGAGCGCGGCCGGGCGATCCTGCTCGAGGCCTACGCGGGCGAGCAGATCCTCGGGGTGCGCACGTCGCGCTACCTGTACACGGAGTGGGACGGCGACAAGAACCCGCTGACGCCCGAGAAGGAGCTCTACGACACCTACGCCGATCCCGTACGAGCTCAACAACCTCGCCAACGACCCCGCCTACCTGTCGGTCGTGCTCCAGCTCGGCCACGAGCTCGACCAGCTGATCGATTGCGCCGGCGCCGACTGTCGCGGCGCGCCCAGCGGCACCCTGACGCTGGCGACCGGCGGCAACGGCCCGGCCGGCTGCACGTTCCCGCCGGTGACCGCGAAGTTCTTCAGCCCGGACGAGAGCCAGATAGTCAGCGTCTCGTTCCGCGCCGGCAGCGTCGCGCTCGGCGACGACACCGTGGCGCCGTTCGAGGCTCCGGTCCCCGATTCTGCGATCCGCGACGAGCTGCCCGATGCGGCCACTGTGAGCGCCAAGGCGTTGTTCACCGACGGCCGGCGGCTCGGCTTCTCTCAGAATGTGAAGCTGTGCAAGTAGGCCGGGCGTGGTTCGCGGTTGCGCTGATCGTCGGATTGGCCGCCGCGACCGCCGTCGCCGGCTGCGGCGGACCCGACCCGAACCCTCCGGTCACCCCGGACCCCGCGACCGGCGAGCAGCCGAACATCGTCTTCGTGCTCACCGACGATCAGGACTACACCTCGTTCAACCGCCGGATCATGCCCCACACCTTCGACCTGATCGTCGACCAGGGCACCCGGTTCACCAACTACTACGACGCCACCCCGCTGTGCTGTCCGGCGCGCGCGGCACTGCTCACGGGTCAGTACGGGCACAACAACGGCGTGCTCAACAACAAGCCCGGGTACGGCGCCCTCGACCGAGCCCGACAACGTGCTCCCGGTCTGGCTGCAGCGAGCCGGTTATCGAGACCGCCAACGTCGGCAAGTTCCTGAACGGCTACGAGAACGCGGTCGACGACAAGGACACCGTCGCCCCGGGCTGGGACCGCTGGTCGGTGGAGATCGGCAACGGCCGTGGCTATTACGACTTCAAGCTCGCCGTCGACGGCAAGCAACGCAAGGAGCAGTACCACGGCGAGTACCTGACCGACGTCCTCAACCAGCGCGCCCAGGAGTACCTGCGCGACCTCGCCGGCGACGACCCCTTCTACCTGCAGCTATGGCGAGAGCGCCCCGCACGTCGAGAACATCAACGCGAACAGCGGCGGGCCCTGCGGCGGCCAGGCGGTGCCGCCGCCGCGCGACCTCGGCCGATTTGCCGGCGAGCAGCTGCCCCGGCTGCCGGGGGTGCTCGAGCGCGACGTCTCCGACAAGCCCGCGATCGTCGCCGACCAGCCGCCGATCACCCCGGCTCGCCGCGCCGTGCTTCGCCACCGCTACGAGTGCCGGATCGAGACCCTGCCCGCGGTCGACCGCGGCGTCGCCGGCGTGGTCCGCACCCTGCGCCAGACCGGCGAGCTCGACGACACGATCATCGTCTACGCCTCCGACAACGGCACCTTCGACGGCCAGCACCGCCTCCCGGGAGGCAAGGGGCTCGCCTACGAGGAGGCGGCGCACCTGCCGCTCGCCGTCCGGGTGCCGGCGAAGTTCCTGCAGGGCCCGGCCCCGCCGGTGGTCAGCGACCTGGTCGCCAACATCGACTACGCGCCGACCGTGGTCGACTGGTCCGGGACCGAGACCTGTCCCGAGGTCGGCGATTGCCGGGTGATGGACGGGCGCTCGCTCCTCGGCCTGCTCTCCTCGAATCCGGCGGGCTACCCGGCCGACCGCGCGATCGCCACCGAGCTCGATCTGCAGAAGGACGAGGTCCAGCCCGGCCGCGGGATCTCGTGCAGCTTCGAGGGCGTGCGCCAGCTTCCGTGGCTGTACATCCGCCACACCGCGCTGCCCGACCTGGCGACCGGCACCTGCGAGCCGAGCGACGTCTCGGAGCTCTACAACCACGACCACGACCCGTATGAGCTGCGCAACCTGCTCGCCGGTCCGGTGGGGCCGCCGCTGCAGGCGACCGCGGACCGGTTCTCACAGCTGACCGACGACCTCCAGGTCTGCGCCGGGATCGAGGGACGCGATCCGGAGCCTGAGAGCGGTCAGTACTGCCGCTGACCAGAACCCGCCGACTAGCCTTGGTGGGGTGACCGTCCTCGGCGTGCTCGTCGCCTGCATCATGTTCGCGCTGATCGCCCGCGCCTTCGTCCAGTCCTACGGCGAGCGCCCGCCCGAGCATCCGCGGCTCGCCGACTGGCCCGACGACCCGCGGTTGCTGACCGTCGACCAGGTCGCCGCGCGGCTCGAGACCTCGGGCGCCGAGGTCATGGGGCTGGTGGAGCGCGGCGCGATCCCGTTCCTGGTCGTCGATGGCTTCAACGCCTCGAGCCCGCAGCGCTACCGCTTCGATCGCGACGAGATCGACGACTGGGTGATCGGCTAGCGGCCCTTCCAGTCGGGCTTGCGCTTCTCGGCGAAGGCGCGGATCCCCTCGCGGAAGTCCTCGGACGCAAAGCACGACTCGCGCAGCTCGATCAGCTCGCGCTCCTGCTCCGGGCTCAGCCTGGCGGCCCGGGCCAGGGTCTCGATCGCGCGCTTGTTCCCGATCACCGACAGCGGCGCGTTGGCAGCGATCTCCGCGGCGAGCTCCAGGGCCGCGTCCTCGACCTCGTCATCGTCGACCGTCCAGTTGACGAGCCCGATCCGCTCCGCGCGCTCGGCGTCCACGTTGCGGCCGGTGAGGAACAGCTCGCGGGCGCCGGCGATGCCGACCACGTCGATGAACCGCTCGAGCCCGGTGTGGCTGTAGATCAGGCCGAGCTTCGCCGGCGGCATCCCCAGCTTCGCCCCGGCGGCGCAAATTCGGATGTCGCAGCGGACCGCCAGCTCGAGCCCGCCTCCGAGGCAGTGGCCGTTGATCGCCGCGACCACCGGGTACGGGTGGGCGCTGACCGCGTCCATCGCCGCTTGGAACGGGTGGGCCACGAGCGCCTCGGCGTCGCGCTCGAACGATTGCTCGGGGATCGCGCCGATGTCGTAGCCGGCGGAGAAGGCGCCGCCGGTGCCGGTGATCACCACGCAGCGAGTCTCGATCCCCTGCGCGAGCTCGGGCAGGGTGCCGGCGATCGCGTCGAGGACCTCGTGGTCGAGGGGATTGCGCTTCTCCGGGTTGGTGAGCGTCAGCCGGGCGACCGCGTCGGCGGGGCGGTCGAGGGTCAGCTTTCCGGACGCGAGCGGCCCGCTACTCGAGGACAACGAGTACGTCGCCCTCCTGGACCGACTGGCCCTCCTCGCAGCGAATCTGGGAGACGGTGCCGTCGTCCTCGACCTCGACCGGCATCTCCATCTTCATCGACTCGAGGATCACCACGGTGTCGCCGTCGGAGACCTGGTCGCCGACCGCGACCTCGATTTTCCACACGGTTCCGGTGATGTGAGCTTCGACGTCCATCGCGGCGGGAGAATATCCCGATCCGATGACGAAGACGACGGACCTACTGGTGGTTGCGGCTGCCCGCGACGAGGCCGACCGGATCGGGGCCACGGTCGACGCCCTGCGCCAGACCTTCCCCGCGGCGCAGATCTGGGTCGCCGACGACGCCTCCAGCGACGGCACCGCCGAGGTCGCGCTCGCGCACGGGGCGCGGGTGGTGAGCCGCGGACGCCCGCACGGCAAGGGCGCCAACATGACCGCCGCGGCGACGGCGGCGTTGGGCGACGGCGAGCCGCCGGCGATCGCCCTGGTCTGCGACGGCGACCTCGGCGCCTCGGCCGCCCGCCTGGCGCCGCTGGTGGAGGCGGTCGAGCGCGGAAATTGCGACCTCGCCGTGGCGGCCTTCCGCCGCCGCGTCGGCGGCGGCTTCGGGGTCGCGTTGCGGTTCGCCCGCTGGGCGATCCGCAGCCGTTGCGGCTACCAGGCCGGGGCGCCGATCTCCGGCCAGCGAGCGATGCGAGGCGAGGTGTTGCGCGCCGTGCTTCCGTTCGCCGACGGTTACGGGATGGAGATCGGGATGACCGTCGACGCGGTCCGCGCCGGGTACCGGGTGGCCGAGCTCGAGCTCGACCTCGAGCATCGCTCCACCGGGCGGACGCTGGCAGGGTTCGTTCATCGCGGCCGCCAGCTGCGCGACTTCACCCGCGTCTGGTGGACCAGGCGAGCGAAAAGCGAGCAGCCCAAGGACGCAGGCGGATCGGCGAGCGAGCGTGGTTGACCTCCACGTGAGCGAGGCGATCCGCCGAGGACGCCGGGATGCGAAGCTTTGCAGCCGCCTGTGATTCTCGCGATCGACCAGGGCACGACCGGGACCACGTGCCTCGTCTTCGACGGCGAGGGCGCGATCAGGGGTCGCGCCTACAGCGAGTTTCGCCAGCACTTTCCGCGCCCGGGCTGGGTCGAGCACGATCCGAACGAGATCTGGGGGGTGACCCGGCGGGTCGCTTCGCACGCGCTCGCCGACGCGAAGGCCGATCCCGGCAGCCTCGACGCGATCGGGATCACCAACCAGCGCGAGACCGTGGTCGCCTGGGATCCGAGGACCGGCGAGCCGGTCCACAACGCGCTCGTCTGGCAGGACCGCCGCACCGCCTCGCGCTGCGATGAGCTGCGCGCGGCCGGCCACGAGCAGCTGGTCCGCGAGCGCACCGGCCTGGTCCTCGACCCCTACTTCTCGGGCACCAAGATCGAGTGGCTGCTCGCCAACGTCCCCGAGGCGGCCGACGCGGTCTTCGGGACGATCGACGCCTGGCTGGTCTACAAGCTCACAGGGCGCCACGCGACCGACCTCTCGAATGCCTCGCGGACGATGCTGTTCGACATCGGCGAGCGCCGCTGGGACGCGGAGTTGTGCGGGTTGCTGGGCATCGACCCCGAGCGGCTTCCCGAGCCGCTGCCGTCGGCGGGCATCTTCGGCACCACAACCGAGTTCGGCGGCGAGGTCCCGGTCGCCGGGATCGCCGGAGATCAGCAGGCGGCGCTGTTCGGCCAGGCCTGCACCCGGCCCGGGATGGCGAAGAACACCTATGGGACCGGCAGCTTCGTGCTCCTCAACGCGGGCACCGCGCTGCCGCCGCCCAGTGAGGGTCTGTTGACCACGATCGCCTGGGGCCTCGAGGGCGAGGTCACCTACGCGCTCGAGGCCGCTGTGTTCATCACCGGCGCCGCGGTCCAGTGGCTGCGCGATGGCCTCGGCCTGGTCGCGGAGGCCGCCGAGACCGAGGGCATGGCCGCCTCGCTGGAGTCCAACGACGACGTCTACTTCGTCCCCGCCCTCACCGGCCTCGGCTCGCCCCACTGGGACCCCTACGCGCGCGGGACGATCGTCGGCCTGACCAGGGGGACCGGCCGTGCCCACCTGGCCCGGGCGGCGCTCGAGGCGATCGGCTACCAGACCGTGGACGCGGTCCGCGCCCAGGAGCGGGTCGCCGGCGCGCCGCTGCGGGAGCTGCGCGCTGACGGGGGTGCGGTCGCCAACCGCTGGCTGATGCAGTTTCAGGCCGACGTCCTCGGTGCGCCGGTGATCGTTCCCGAGATCGCCGAGACGACGGCGCTCGGCGCCGCCTACTTGGCCGGGATCGGCGCCGGGCGGTGGAGCGCGGACGAGGTCGAGCGGATGTGGGGCGAGGCGGCCCGCTATGAGCCGGCGATGGCGGCCGCCGAACGCGAGCGGCTGATCGGCCGCTGGGCCGACGCGGTCGCGCGCTCACGGGGCTGGGCGCAGCGCGAGCAGTAACCGAACCGCGCCCCGGGGTTAGTTCGGCTGCCGCACCTAGCTTCGAAGATGGCAGAGCTCAAGGCACAGCGCTACAAGGACGACCGGCCGGCGGAGATGTTCCAGCCGGTGCACGAGTGGTCGCGGACCCACGACCCGACCTGGGTCTATGAGGCCGTCCGCCTGATCATGACCTGGATCGCCGTCTTCCTCTACCGCACCCGGTCGATCGAGGCGGATCACGTCCCGCAGCGGCCCGGTGATCCTGGCGCCGAACCACTTCTCGAACATGGATCACTTCTTTGCCGGCGTCCACATCCGCCGCCGGATCAGGTTCATGGGCAAGTCGCAGCTGTTCGGGCGCAACCCGGTGCTCGACTACATCTACAAGTACGGCGGGGTGTTCCCGGTCCGCCGCGGGCACCACGACGAGGAGACCTTCATCACCGCGAACGCGATCCTTGACCGCGGCGGCTGCGTGCTCATGTACGCGGAGGGGGGACGGTCCCGCACCGGCACCCTCGGCGAGGCGAGGCCGGGGGTCGGGCGGCTCGCGCTCGAGTCCGGGGCCCCGGTGATCCCGGTGGCCATCCACGGCTCCAAGGGCGTGCGCTCCTGGAAACGGCTCTCGTTTCCCAAGGTCACGGTCCAGTACGGCGAGCCGATCAGCTTTCCGGTCGTCGCCGAGCCGAGCCGAGAGCAGCAGCAGGAGGCGGCGCAGCGGATCTTCGAGCCGGTGAAGGAGATGTACGCGGCGCTAGAAGAGCGGGGGCGCGGGAGCGTGATCAAGGCGCTGCGCTCAGGCGCGCCGAACGCCGTCGCTCACTCGTAGCGCTTCTCGACCGTCTTCCAGTGCTCGGGGTCGTGGCCCGGCAGGACCACCGCCTGCGGATAGGTGCGGGCGAAGTGCTGCAGCTCGCGCATCGACCGCCGCCAGTTGTGACGGTCGAGCGGCCGCGGCGGCTCGGGCGCCCCGTCGAGCTGGGCGATCGTGTAGATCGCGTCGCCGGCGATCACCAGGTCGCGGTCCTTCAGCCGGCAGATCAGCGACTGGTGACCGGCGCTGTGCCCGGGGGTCGAGGCGAGCCGCACGCTGCCGTCCCCGAACAGGTCGAAGGTGCGCCCGAAGGTCGCGTACGAGCTGACCGAGTCGGAGGAGTAGCTGATCGTCCGGTAGTCGAACGCGTAGTCGTAGTGGGCGGGTCGATACCCGCGCATGGCAGGGCGCGAATCGGTGGTCGCCGCGTTCCACTCGTCGTCGGTGAGCACGAAGGTCGCGCCCGGGAACTGCGACATGCCCGAGGTGTGGTCGAAGTGCATGTGGGTCATCACGATCAGCTTCAGCGCCTTCGGGTCGGCGCCCCGCGCGCGCAGCTGCGCCGGCAGGTCCTGGCCGGGCTCGATCACGGGGCTGGCCCTGCGCCCGCCCATCAGGCGGCCGAGGTTCTCGGTCGGGCTGCTGGCGACCGATGCGTGCAGCCCGGTGTCGACCAGGAACTTGCCGACGCCGGGGTGTTCGATCAGGTACGCCGGGATCGGGATCGTCCAGTACTTCGCGCGCGGCGTCCCCAGCCCGAGCATCCGCAGCATCGTCAACCGGCTGGCGCCCTCCAGCATCGCCGGCGGGCAGGTCATCGTCCCGGTCAGGATCGGCTCGACCACGACCGTGGCCCCCTCGCGGCCGCCGGGCAGCGGCCCGCTCAGCGGCTTGGTCTCCGCATGCACCTTCATCGCGCGGACTGTAGCCAGATAGCCTGCCTGCGCCATGGCCACCGAGGGCTCGCGAATCTTTGCGCCCGGACTGCTCGAGGGCAGGGTCTGCCTGGTCTCGGGGGCCGGCAGCGGCCTCGGCCGCGAGACGGCGCTCGAGCTCGCCCGGCTGGGGGGGACCGTGGTCGGGTGCGGGCGTCGGATCGAGCCGCTTGAGGAGACCGTCGCCGCGATCGAGCCGCTGGCGGGCAGCGCCGAGGTCGTGGCCATGGACATCCGCGACGAGGATGCGGTCGAGTCGCTGTTCGATGGCGTGCTCGAGCGCCATGGGCGTCTCGACACGCTGATCAACAACGCCGGCGGGCAGTTTTTGAGCCCTGCCGAGGCGATCTCGCCGAAGGGCTTTCGCACCGTGATCGAGCTCAACGTGCTCGGCACCTGGCTGATGACCCACGCCGCGGCGACCAAGGCGTTCATCCCCCAGCGCGAGGGCAAGGTCCTGAGCGTCACCCTCTCGCCTCACAACGGGATGCCGGGCATGGTCCACTCCGGCGCCGCAAGGGCGGCGGTCGAGAACATGATGCGGACGCTCTCGGTCGAATGGGCGAGGTTCGGGATCCGTACCTGCGCGGTGGCCGCCGGCCAGTTCGACACCGAGACGCTGCGGACCAAGTACCCGCCCGAGGTGGTCCAGGCGGTGCCCGCGACCGTGCCCCTGCAGCGGCTCGGCACCGAGCTGGAGATGGCCTGGCTGCTCGCCTACCTCGCCTCGCCCGCCGGCGACTTCTTCTCCGGGACCACGATCACGATCGACGGCGCCCGCGACAACTGGTTCGGTGCCTGGCCCCCCGGCGTGTACGGCGACTCGAGCGAGCCGCCGGCGGAGGAGCGGCGTCCGAAGGGGTCATCACCCTGAGCCTGGCGTGAGCGAGCCGGGCTCGAACAAGCGCCTGATCCTGGCGGCGATGGTGTTCGCCGTCGCGATGACGTTCATCGATCAGACGATCGTCTCGATCGCGGTCCCCGAGCTGCAGAAGGACCTCGGGCTCTCGGCGACCGGAGTCCAGTGGGTCGTCAACGGCTACCTGCTCTCGCTCTCGGCGTTGTTCGCGCTCGGCGGGCGGGTCGCCGACATCGCCGGCCATCGGCGCATGGTCCTGATCGGGGTCGTGGTCTTCGCCGCCTCCTCGGCGATGTGCGGGCTGACCCCGACCGGGTCGATCTCCGAGGCCTGGATCATCGTCTTCCGGGTGATCCAGGGCGCCGGCGCGGCGATCATGTTCCCGGCCGCGCTGGCGATCGTCGTCGCCGCCTATCCGGTCGACGAGCGCGGCAAGGCGCTGGCGATCTTCTTCGCGATCACCGGCGGCCTGACCGCGCTCGGCCCGCTGGCCGGGGGCTATCTGACCGAGATCGACTGGCGGGCGATCTTCTGGGTCAACATCCCGGTCGCGATCATTGCGATCGTGCTGACGCTGCGGGCGAAGCCGGACGACACCCGGCGCCCGGCGCCGCTCGACACCCGAGGCGCGGTGCTCGTGGCGTTGGGGATGGGGCTGGCGGTGCTCGGGCTGCAGCAGTCGAGCACCTGGGGCTGGGGCGACCCGGCGACCTGGGGGACGATCGCCGCCGGGCTGATCCTCCTCGCGGTCTTCGTCAAGGTCGAGCTCGGCACGCCGCAGCCGCTGATCCAGATGCGGATCTTCGCCAGCCGCGCGTTCGCGGTCGACAACGCCGTCCTCTTCCTGCTCTCGGTTGCGTTCGTGCCGATGTTCCTGTTCGCGAGCGAGTACGCGCAGATCTCGCTCGACTACGACGCCTCCAACGCCGGCCTCTACCTGCTCGTCTTCTTCGGCGGCTTCGCCACCGCCTCGCAGTTCGGCGGCCGGATCCTGGACCAGCGCGGCGCCCGCCCGACGGTCGTCGCCGGCTGCCTGGTCGCCGCCGTCGGGTACTTCCTCTGGGCGCGCCAGCTCACTGACCTGAACTTCGACCAGCAGTGGTACTGGGTCGCGCTGGCGGGAGCCGGGACAGGGCTGGTGCTCGGCCCGGCCAGCACCGACGCGGTCAACCGGGCCCCGCAGACGAGCTACGGCGAGGTCACCGGGATCACCCAGACGGTCCGCAACTTCGGCGCCAGCGTCGGCCTGGCGCTGCTGGGCACGATCCTGATCCTCGAGAACAAGTCCCACCTGGAGGACTCGCTCGGGGCGCTCGGGATTCCGAAGAGCACCGCCGACCAGATCGCCGACTCGCTCAGCAATGGCGGCAGCTCGGGAGCGCCGCGGGCGACCGGCGAGAGCGCGCACAAGGTCTTCGAACAGGTGCAGATCTCGTTCGCGTCCGCCAGCCGCACCGTCTTCTACGGGATGGCGCTGGCGATGCTGATCGCCTTCCTGATCTCCCTGGTCGCGTTGCCCGCCGGACGGGTGACCGAGGTGATCGAGGCGCCGGACGAAGCCGCGGCCTGATTAGCTTCAGCGATGGCTGAGGAGCCCCTCGAGGAGACCCTGGTCACGAGCAGGGACAAGTGGGAGCAGGGACCGCCCCACGAGCTGTTCGCCGAGCTGCGCTCCAAGTGCCCCGTTCACTGGTCGGCTGAGATCCCCGACTACCCCGAGGAGGACGGCTACTGGTCGGTGACCCTGGCCGACGACGTGCACGCGGTTAGCCGCGACTGGCAGACCTACTCGTCCGAGCGCGGCGGGATCACGGCGCTGACCAACGCGGTGATGCCGCTCGAGCTGATCCAGGCGATGTTCATCGGCATGGACCCGCCCAAGCACGACCGGCTCAAGCAACTGTTCCAGCGCGGGTTCACGCCGAAGCGGATCGCCGAGCACGAGGGCGCGATCCGCGAGATCGCGGTCGGCGTCCTCGACCGACTCGACGGCCGTGAGACCTGCGACCTGGTCGACGAGGTCGCCCAGCCGGTGGTCGCGCGGGTGATCGGCAGCTTCATGGGGATCACGCCCGAGGACGACATCGTCTGGGCGCGGCTGATGAACAACGTGCTCGGCGCCGGCGACCGCGAGACCCCGGACCAGACCGAGCTGATCATGCAGGAGGACGTGCCCGAGATCTTCGAGCGCTGCCGGAGGCTGATCGCCGAGCGCCGCGAGACGCCCACCGATGACCTGACCAGCGTCCTCGTCCACGCCGAGGTCGACGGGGAGACACTCGAGGAGCACGAGATCGTGATGGGCTTCTTCCTGCTGATGGCCGCCGGCAACGACTCGACCAAGGCCACCTACTGCAGCGGCATGCGGGCGCTGCTCGAAAACCCCGGCGAGCGGGCCAAGGTGGTTGCCGACCCAGCCCTGGTCCCGAGCATGGTCGAGGAGTCACTGCGGATGTTCCCGGCGTTCGCCCACTTCCGCCGCACCGCCAACCACGACGTCGAGCTCAACGGCCAGACGATCCGCGAGGGCGAGAAGGTGGTGATGTGGTACGTGTCGTCGAACCGCGACGAGTCGCGTTACCCCGACCCCGATCGCTTCGACGTCGAGCGCAACCCCGAGCACCAGGCTTTCGGCGCCGGCGGGCGCCACTTCTGCCTCGGCGCCGCGCTCGCTCGATTGGAGCTGCGGATCCTGTTCGAGGAGACGCTGAAGCGCTATCCGGAGATGGAGTTGGACGGCACGCCCGAGTACGCGGTCAACCCGTTCATCAACCAGCTGCGCACGCTCCCGGTCCGCCTCGGACCGCGTCATTGACGAACCGCTTCCGTCAGGCAATTTCCGTCGCGGCCGTCGGCCCGAACCCCCTCAGCGGGTCGAGAAGCTCGCGGGCCCCTATCGGACCCGCACCAGCCGGACCACGGTCTCGGGGCCGAAGCTGCCGGGCTCGGTCGCGGTCAGGTTGAGCTTGCGCCCGCCGACCCGGCCCAGCCCGACGGTCGCCGACTTGCCGGCGCCGATCGAGTAGTGGCGCGGCTTCGCATGAGCGCTGAGTATGCCCGCGCACTTGATCATGTTCGCCTTCGGGCACTTGAGCTTGACACTGACGTTGTGGTCCTCGGTCCTGGTGGCGCTGCGGATCGCCAGGAAGGCGGGCTCGGCGGCGGCGCCCTGGAGGAAGGTCTCACACGCCCCGTCGGCCCAGTCGATCGGCAGCGGGTCCTTGAGGTCGATCTCGATGAAGTCGTTGGTGCCGGCGCCGCAGCTGGTCAGCTTGTCGGCGAAGCCGTCGCTGCGGGCGTTGATCGTGTCGTTTCCCTTAAAGCCGTTTAGCTTGTCGGCCCCGTTGCCGCCGATCAGGGTGTCGGGGCTGTCGAGGCCGTTTAGGACGTCGTCGCCGTCGCGGCCCTCATAGCGGCGCTTGGAGAGGTTCTCCAGCAGGCTGAAGGCGGTGTCGTTGCCCGCGCCCAAGATCACGTTGTTGGTGCCTGAGACTCGGTCCTGCTCGTCGGGGTTGGCGCCGACCGAGCCGCTTTGGACCGAGCCCGAGTTGAAGAAGATGTCGCTGGTCCGCTGGGAGTAGTCGATCGTGTCGATCCCGGTCCCGCCGTCATAGGAGTCGAAGTCCCCGGGGATCGTCGACTCGTCGCCGGCCCTGAAAGTAGTCGTCGCCCTCGCCGCCGATCACCTGGTCTGAGCCCTTGCCCGCGTCGATCGTGTCGTCGCCGTCGTCGCCGTCGATCGAGTCGCCGGCGCTCAGCGCGGTTTGCCCCAGCACCGCTCCAGTGATGGTGGTGAAGGTGGGAAAGGCGCGGATGTTGTCGTTGCCGGGGCCGGCGTCGATCGTGTTGCCGCCCGAGGAGCCGACGATCCTGTCGTTGCCGCTGCCGGTGTCGACCGTCCAGGGTCCCGTCGCCGCCGGGGTGCCACCGATCGCGGAGACGGAGTTCTCGAGATCGTCGTCGCCAGAGCCGAGGTTGAAGGTCCCGCGCTGGCTTCCGATTCTGGGGAAGACGAGATCGTCGCCGCCATTCGCGACAATTTCCACGGTTACGCCCGACGCGGTCTTGTCACAGACGATTGCAATCGAGGTCAGGCTCCGACTGCAGCCCGCGCCAGCGTCGGCACCCTCGAGGCAGACGGTGCAATGCGCGGGTTGGTGACGAAGACCTCCCATTGGCCGGGTCGCCGGTGTTGATGTCCACTCTGACGTCGAGATTCGTGGACGTCGACGAAGAGCCCCGAGCTGGTCATCGAGACTCGGGCGGAGGAGTCGTCCACCGCCTGGGCGCTTGGCGTGAGCGCTCCCATCAAAGCCACGGCGCTCAGAACCACCAGGCCGGCCCGAACCGACCGCGTGAGGATCCTGAGCCGTGGGACGTGACCTCGAATGCCTTCCTCCCTGGGGCGACCCTAGTCGGTCCAGCGTCCGGAGGCAACTCGCTGCTTGAACGGCCGCGGTCGGCTCGGTCAGCGGGTTGCCTTGTCACTGACACATGCGGGACCGCCCTCGATGCCGCCTCGCCCGCTGGGGCACGCTTCCTTGGTGGGCGGGGGCGTGAACCGCTTACTAGAGCCAGATCGAGCTAACGGGTGAGCGTTCGCCCGATGACGAGCCGCTGGATCTCGTTCGTGCCCTCGTAGATCTGGGTGATCTTGGCGTCGCGCATCATCCGCTCGACCGGGTACTCGTTGACGTAGCCGTAGCCGCCGAGGACCTGGACCGCCTCGGTGGTGACCGCCATCGCGGTGTCGGACGCGACCAGCTTCGCCATCGCCGAGTACTTGCCCATGTCGGCGTCGCCGGCGTCGATCTTCGAGCAGGCGCGGTAGAGGAGCTCGCGGGCGGCCGCGGTGCGCGACTCCATGTCGGCGAGCTTGAACTGGATCCCCTGGAAGGCCCCGATCGGCTTGCCGAACTGCTTGCGCTCCTTCGCATAGTCGACCGCGTAGTCGGTCGCCCCCTGGGCGAGCCCGACCGCCTGCGCCGCGACCCCGAGCCGCGAGCGGTCGAGGGTTCCCATCGCCACCTTGAAGCCCTGGTCGACCTCGCCGATCAGGTTGGAGGCCGGGACCCGGACGTTGTCGAAGATCGGCTGTCCGGTGGGCGATCCCCGGATCCCCATCTTCTTCTCCAGCTTGCCGACCGAGAAGCCGGGCCGGTCCGCCTCGACCACGAACGCCGAGATCCCGCGCGAATGGCCCTCGTCGGGGTTGGTGACCGCGAAGCAGATGTAGAAGTCGGCGACCCCGAGGTTGGAGATCCAGTTCTTGGTCCCCTCGATCACCCACTCGTCGCCGTCGCGGACCGCCGTGGTCCGCATCCCGCCCGGATCCGAGCCGGCGTCGGGCTCCGAGAGCGCAAAGGCCGGGCTCCACTCGCCCGACGCGCAGTTGGGCAGGAAGCGCTCCTTGAGCTCCTCGGAGCCGAACAGCTTGATCGGCAGCGTGCCGAGCTCCTGAACCATCAGGATCAGCGCCGACGAGGCGCACGCCTTGGCGATCTCCTCGACCGCGATGTTGAGCATCAGCGTCCCGGTCCCGGTGCCGCCGTGCTCGGGCTCGAACGGCAGCCCGAGCAGGTCGTGCGAGGCGAACAGCTCGCGAATGTCGCGCGGGTACTCGGCCTTCTCGTCGATCTCGGCCGCCCGCGGCGCGACCTTCTCGACCACCATCTTGCGGATCGTGTCGCGGAAATCGACGAACTCCTGCGGCAGGGTGTAGGCGAGCGCGGGGGCGGTTTCGATGCTCATCGGCCTGCAGGCTAGAGCAGTCGCGCGCCGCGCTAGGCGGAGGCCGGAGACGGCCTGCGGGCGGGACCGAACGGGCTCGTCGAGACAAGACCGCGGTTGCGTCGCAGCAGCGCGACGAGCCCGATCGCGCCCGCGAGCGCCGACAGTCCGCCTGCGTAGGCGAGCGTGCCGCGGGCGCCGATCGCGGCGACCAGCAGTCCGCCGCCACCGAAGGCGATCAGCTCGGCGGAGTTGCGCAGCCCGTTGAAGGCGGCGAAGGCGCGGCCGTGAAGGTGCGCGGGGACGCGCACGTGGATGAGGCTGCGGAACATCACGTTCTTGACCCCGTGGGCCGCGCCGCCGACGAACGCGCAGGCGACGAAGAACCCGTAGCCGAGCACGACGGCCGGCAGGGCAAGGCCGAGGCCCTGGACCGCGACCGCGAGCAGGCCGATCCCGGCGACGGCGGCTAGCGCCACCCGGCGGGAGATGACCATCGCCCCGACCGCCATCCCCGTCGTCCAGACCGTGAACATGAGCCCGTAGGCGATGTCGCCGCGCCCGAGCACGTCCTCGACGAAGAACAGCTCGGCGACCCAGACCGCCGACATGAAGGCGAGCGAGCCGACCGCGACCGCCATCACCAGGCGCAGGACGCGGTCGCCGAACAGCACCGCGAGCCCGTCCCGAGCCCGGACCGGGGCGTCCGCGGTCGCTTCGGCCGGCGGCCGGCGCACCCGCAGGCGGGCCGCGGCGGCGACGACGAGGACGAAGGTGAGCGCGTCGATCGCCATCGCCAGCCCGAGCCCGCCGGCCGCGAAGGCGATACCGCCGATCAGCGGGCCGAGCCCGAAGCCGACGTAGCGTGCGGTCTCGACGTGCCCGTTCGCCTCCTGGGTGCGGTCGCCGCCGGCGAGCGCCGGGACGAGCGCGAACTCGGCCGGCTGCGAGATCGCGAATACCGCGCCGAGCAGCACGGTCAGCGCCAGCAGCGCCGGCAGCGTCGACCCGGCGACAAAGCCCGCCGCGAGCGCGATCACGGCCCCGGCCGCCGAGACGGCGACCAATAGCCGCGTCGCCTCGACGCGGTCGACGAGCAGCCCCGCGTGGGCGGCGAGGGCGACCGAGGGGCCGAACAGGCAGATCCACAGCGCCGCGACCTCGAGCCCGTCCCCGGCGATCTCCTTCACCTGGAGGCCGAGCGCGACGATCGCGACCCAGTCCCCGAAGGCGGAGAGCCCGACGGACCCGGCGACGAGGCGGAAGTCGCGGTCGCGAAGCAGCGATTCTCCCCCCTTGCGGAGCATGCCTACGCCCGCTCCAGGGTGCGCTCGATTGCGACTCGGGCCCGCTCGATCGGTTCCGGGTCGCCGAACAGGGCGTAGGCGGAGTTCGCCCCCAGCATCAGCGCGTCGAGCTCGAAGGCGAGCTGGGCGGGGTCGGCGTCGCGGCCGATCTGACCGCAGTCGCGGGCCACCGCCAGCTCGCCCTCGATGACCGCCATGAAGCGGCGGGTGAACGTGCGGATCCGCTCGCGGACCGGGCCTTTGCGCGCGGCCAGCTCGGCCCCGGTCGTGGCGAAGAAGCAGCCGCCCGGATACATCCGCAGATAGGTGAAGAAATGCTCGGCCAGGGCGCGGACCCGGTCGACGCCGGGCTCGGCGGCCAGCGCCGGCTCGATCACCTCGCGGTCGAAGACCTCCTCGGCGGCGCCGACGGTGGCGAGCTGCAGCTCCTGCTTGGAGCCGAAGTGCGCGTAGAGGCCGCTCTTGCTCATCCCGATCGCCGACGAGAGGCGCCCGATCGAGAGGCCGTCGAGGCCCTCGACCGTGGCCAGGCTCGTGGCTCCCTCGAGGATCGCGGCCCGGCTGCGACGGCCGTCGGAACGCTGGCGGCGCGGGGAGGAGGTCGATTCGGCGCTCATGGCCGCGCCAACTTAGCACGACCGATCGTTCTTATTGTGTGAGCAGGATCACATCCGCGCCCGGTCAGCCACCGGTCAGCCGGGCGGCCAACCGCTCGCCGAGCCGCCGGTATCCGGCGATCGACGGGTGGTCGCCGTCGGCGGTCAGCCGGGCGCTCATCACCCCCGGCTCGCCCGGGTCCTCGAGCTCGTCGTGAAAGCCGATCAGCGGCACGTCCTCGTCGCGGGCGATCGCCGCGATCGCACGGTTGAGCTCGGCGATCGGGCGATCGGCGGCCGGGTGGCCGTTGTTCCAAGGGAGCACGTCGACCAGGTAGACGTCGAGCCCGAGCCGCTTGCCCCGGGCGACGATCGAGTCGAGGTCGGCGGCGGCGTCGCGGACCGGCCGGCCCTGGGCGATGTCGTTGATCCCGCCCTGGACGACGACCGCGTCGGCGTCGTCGGCGCAGCGGTCGAGCCGGGCGGCGATCTCGTCGGTGCGTTCACCGAACACCCCGCAGTTTCGAAACGCAAGCCCCGGGTCCGCGCGCTGCGCCCAGTACTCGTACTGGCTGCGCTCGTCGTCGCCGAAGCCGAGCGCCCGCCGCTGCGCCGGGTCGGGGTCGTATGCGGGGTTGCCGGCCGTGATCGAGTCGCCGAGGGCGGCAACCAGCACCGGGCGCCCGCCGCTCGCCGACGTAGAGGTGGTCTCGCCGGACCCGCAGCCGACCATCGCGGCGGCGGCGAGCCCGGCGAGCGCCAGACCCCTCAGGTGTACATGCCCCCGAACTGGCCGCCGGTCACGTTCAGGCACTGGCCGTGAACGTAGTTCGACAGCTCCGAGCACAGGAACAGGACGGGCGCCGCGGCCTCCTCGGGCTGCGCGGGGCGGCCGAGCGGGATGATCGCCGAGGCCATCGCCCGCATCTGCTCGGGGATCCCGAGCTCGACCTGCTCGCCGTCGCCGACCTCGAGCGTCTCGCCCTTCTCCTTGGCCTGGGTCAGGCGGGTTTCGATGAATCCGAAGGCGACCGCGTTGCAGTTGATCTTGAACGAGCCCCATTCCTTGGCGAGCGTCTTCGTGAACCCGACCACACCGGCCTTGGCGGCCGAGTAGTTGACCTGGCCCGCGTTGCCCATCGTCCCCGAGATCGAGGAGATGTTGACGATCTTGCGAAAGCGCTCGGTGCCCTCGGCGCGCTCCGCCTTCGCCGCCTCGCGCCAGTGGGGCGCGATCGCCCGCACGACCCGGAAGGGGACGATCGTGTGGATGTCGAGCATCGCCTGGAACTGCTCGTCGGTCATCCGGTGGACGACGCCGTCCCAGGTGTAGCCCGCGTTGTTGACGATGATGTCGACCTCGCCGAACGCCTCGATCGCCTTCGCGACCAGCTCGTCGGGCACCCCGGGCTCGGTCAGGTCACCGGCGAAGACGGCGGTCTCGCCGTCGATCTCCGAGGCGGCCTGCTCGGCCACGTCGCCATCGATGTCGTTGATCAGCACCTTGGCGCCCTCGTTGATGAACAGCTCGGCCGTCGCCCGGCCGATCCCGCGCGCCGAGCCGGTAACGATCGCGGCCTTGCCGTCAAGCAATCCCATGTTCTCGATTCACTCCTCGATTTCGTCCGTCGGTGAAAGGGTCGCGGACTCTAGCCCGCGCGGGCCGAGATCGACCCACAAGCGGTCGAGCTCGATCAGAGCCCCAGGCGCCGCCCGAGGATCTCGCGCATGATCTCGTCGGTTCCGCCGCCGATCGGGCCCAGGCGGGCGTCGCGCAGGGCGCGCTCGACCCCGTACTCGCGCATGTAGCCGTATCCGCCGAGGATCTGCACGCACTCGTCGGCGACCTCGACGCAGGCGCGCTGCGTGAACAGCTTCGCCTTGGTCACGTCGGCGATCACGTCGTCGCCCGCAGCGTAGCCACGCAGGGCGTGGTAGGTCAGCGCCCTGCCGACCTCGGCCTTGACGCCGATCTCGGCGATCTTGTGGCGGATCGCCTGAAAGCGGCCGATCGGCCGGCCGAAGGCCTCGCGCTCGCCCGCGTACTCGAGCGCCACCCCGAGCAGGCGGCGCATCGCCCCGACCGCGCCCAGCGACATCAGCAGCCGCTCCCAGGCGAAGTTCTCCATGATCAGGTAGAAGCCGCGGTTCTCCTCGCCGAGCAGGTTCTCGGCCGGGACCTCGACGTCGGTGAACGAGAGCTCCGCCGTGTCGGAGGACCGCCAGCCCATCTTCTCGAGCTTGGTGACCACCTCGTAGCCGGGCATCTCGCGCTCCAGGATCAGGAACGAGATCCCCTGGTGGCCACCGTGCTCGGTCGTCTTCACGGCGCAGACGAGGAAGTCGGCGCGGACGCCGTTGGTGATGAACGTCTTCGAGCCGTTGACCACGTAGCCGCCGTCGACGCGGCGCGCGAAGGTGCGGATCGAGGCGACGTCGGAGCCGGCTCCCGGCTCGGTGATCCCCAGCGCCGCGATTCGCTCACCGCGGATCGCCGGGCGCAGGAAGCGGTCGTGCTGGTCGGGCGTGCCGAACCTGTAGATCGGCGGCGTCGCGATCCCGGTGTGCGCGCCCAGCCCAGCGCCGACCCCGCCCGAGGCGCCGGCCGCGGCGAGCTCCTCGGCCCAGACGGCGTCGTGGATGCAGTCACCGCCCTGGCCCCCGAGCTCGACCGGGTATTTGAGCCCGAGGAACCCGAGCTCCGCGGCCCGGGTGTAGAGCTCGCGCGGGAACTCCTCGGCCGCCTCCCACTCGTCGACGTTGGGCACGATCTCCTCGCGGACCCAGCGGCCGATCGTCTCGGCGAGCTGAGCGTGCTCGTCGGTGAACGGCGGCAGCAGCGCCCGTTGACCGGTGTCCTTGACCACGCTCACGCTTGGGAGGCAGCCTACAGCCGGGCATCGCGGCCGGAACCCGAGCCCTTCTACGCTGTTGAATAGTGAGCATGTCCCAGGCCCAGCAGCCACCGACCACGCCTGCGCCGCCCGCCCAGGCCTGCACCAACTGCGGCGCCACGCTGGCCGCCGATCAGCGCTACTGCCTCAGCTGCGGGACCAGGGTCGGCGAGCCGCGGGTGGCCCCGGCGGCAAACGACTCGCAGCCCGCCGCGCCGGCACCGGTGTCGGCGCCGCCGCCCAAGTCGGACGTCTCGCCGCTGGCGGCGGTGATCGGGATCGCGCTGCTCGGCGGGATGCTGCTGATCGGGGTGCTGATCGGCCGTGGAACCCAGGACAACCCGCCGGCTCCCGTGGTCCAGGTCGGCGACCCGAACGCGACCGCCAGCCGGCGGCGAGATCGCCAGCGAGTGGCCCGCGGGCACCAACGGGTTCACGATCCAGCTGAGCACGGTCGCGAAGGCGGGAGCGACGCCCGAGAGCGTCGACGCGGCCACGCAGACGGCCATCGACGGCGGCGCCGCCGACGCGGCAGTGCTCGACTCCGACCTCTACTCGAGCCTGCCGCCCGGCAACTACGTGATCTACTCGGGCGTCTATACCGATCGCAAGTCCGCGGAGGTCGCGCTCAAGGGTCTGACCAAGGGCTTCCCCTCGGCAACCGTGGTCGAGGTCTCGGAGGGCAGCGACCAATCGCAGTCCAGCGATGCCAGCGGCGGCGCGGCGGGCGCCGCGGAACCGGTGCCTGACGACGTCGCGCCGGTCACCCCCGCGGGTGGCGAGAGCGAGGCCCCGCCGGCCACCCAGAGCACGACCCCCGCGCCCGAGGGCGGCGGGGTGGGGAGCGGCAATTGAGCCCGTCCCCGATCCAGCGGTTGAAGCCGTACTTCAAGCCCCGGCCGCGGGCCGCAGTGAAGCCGGCCACAGGGCCGGTCCCGGCGCCGCCGTCTCCCGGTCCACCGCCGCCCGCCGCCGCGGCCGCCGCGCCGCCGCCGTCGCAGCAGCCGCCGAGGGCTGACGGCGCGCCGCTACGGGCGCGCCGTGAGCAGCTTGCGCGACGCTACTCGGAGCTTGAGTCCGAGCTCGGCGGGCTCGTCTACGAGATGGCGATCCGCGACCACTTCCGGCTCGACGTCGTGGTCAAGCGGGCGGCGGAACTGCAGGCGGTCGATGCCGAGCTCGGTGCGGTCGAGCGGCAGCTCGGGCTGGCGGCCCCCGCGCCCGCCGCCGTCACCTGTCCCTCCTGCGGCATGCCCGCCCAGCCGGGCGCCCAGTACTGCGGTCGCTGCGGCGCCGGCATCGCCCCGGCGGTGGCGGCACGATGAGGCTTCCCGCGCGGCTCGTCCGCGCGCCGGTCCGCCCAGACCGCGATTCGCTGCGGCGCTTCGTTTCGCTGCGCTGGGCTGCGCTGCCGATCGTTGACCGGCGCTGGACCGTGCCGATGTCGGCAGCCGCGCTCGGCTTCGGGATCTTCGTCGGCGTCGCGGTCGGGCCCGGAGCCGAGGGCAGCCTTGGAACCCAGCCGCCGGTGATCGTCCGGGTGGCGCCGCCGCCGACCCAGACCGCCGAGGTCCCGCCCGCTGAGCACGGCGACCACGCCACCGCCAACGGCTCCGGCGGCGGAGGCGGCGGCGGGGACAACGCCTCGCCGGCGCCTGCGCCGGGTCCGGGCCCGGCGCCGGACGACTCGGTGTTCGACTCGCCGCCGCTCGGCGGCGTGCCGACCACGACGCCGCCGGTCTCGCCGACGCCCCCCCAGACGACGACCACCACCTCCGACACCGATCAGGACAACGGCGGTCAGCAGGACGTCGCGACCACCGAGGTCGCCGGGACCGTCGTCCACCTCAACCCGGACGCGGCCAGCTACACGATCGCCGACGACAACGGGCGCCTGCTCGCGATCCACTCCCACAAGACGCCGGCCGTCGGCAAGCGGGTCGAGGTCGAGGTCCGCACGCTCGCCAACGGCACCTACTCGGAGGACGGCAAGGTCAAGGAGCGTGGCAATCGCGGCCAGGTGACGATCGCCGGCACGATCACCTTCAGCGACGCGGTCACCGGTGCCTACACGGTCTCCGGGCCGGGAGTCTCGCTTCTTGTCCGCGGACCCGCCCAGCGCACCCCGCCCGCGGTCGGAGACAGGGTCGAGGTAAAGGCGCGGATCGCCGACCGGGCGGAGGAGCTGCCGGTCACCGACCCCGGCGAGGACGGGTGCGGCAAGCCTCCGGCGCTGCCCGCGTCGCCGCGCGTCGCGCTCGAGCAGGTCTCGGTCGAGCGCCAGGACGAGGTCGCCTCGACCGGCGACGTCGAGGCGATCGTCGAGGGCGTCTGCCGCTCGGACCGCAAGCTGATCGTCTCGGCCGACGACCTGCGCGAGTCGGGCCACGACATCGCGATTGCGGTCCCCAAGGACCTCCGGATCGAGGCGCTGAAGCCCGGCCAGGTGCTGAAGCTCGGGGTCGACATCGGCAGCAGCCGGGCGCTCACCCTGAGCCGCGTCGCCGGCGACCAGGGCGCCCACGGTGCCGAGGACGCGGACCTCGTCCAGCCCTGAATTTCGCCGCTCTGTCGATTTTCGCCTGCGCCGGTTCGTCGTTAGGGTGAGAGCGGCGCACCAATGAGCGCCGCGCGAAGCCCAAGGAGGCACGATGAAGTACATGCTGATTCTCAGCGGCGAGGAAGGCGGCTGGGAGGACACGAGCCCCGAAGAGATGAAGGCGGAGATGGATCGCTGGCAGGCCTATGGCCAGTCGCTGGTCGACGCCGGGGCGTTTCTCGCCGGCGAGGGGCTGCAGGAGAGCGCGACCGCAACCACCGTCCGGGTCGGCGACGACGACGAGCGGCTGGTCACCGACGGGCCGTTCGCCGAGACCAAGGAGCAGGTCGGCGGCTTCTACCTGATCGAGGCCGACGACCTCGACCAGGCGATCGAGTGGGCGAAGAAGGTGCCGCTCTCCGGGGGGGCGATCGAGGTTCGCCCGGTGATGGACTACACCCAATACGGATACGAGGAGCCGGCCGCGGCGGAGGCGTCCTCGTAGAGAGCCAGACGGAGGTCGTCGGCCGCCTGTTCCGGCAGGAATCGGGGCGGGCGGTCGCGACCCTGATCCGGGTCCTCGGCGACTTCGACGCCGCCGAGGAGGCGGTGCAGGAGGCTTTCGTGGTCGCGCTCGAGCGCTGGCCGTCCGACGGCGTCCCCGACAACCCGGGGGCCTGGATCACCAGGGTCGCCCGCAACAAGGCGATCGATCGGCTGCGACGCGAGCGGGTGCTGGAGTCCAAACGACCCGAGCTCGCGGCGCTGGAGGCGCTACGCGCTCCGACTTCCGCCGACCCGACCATCCCCGGAGGCGAAGCCGAGGAGATGGGCGGCGATGATGTTCTGCGGCTGATCTTCACCTGCTGCCATCCGGCGCTCGCACCCGAGGCACGGGTGGCGCTGACGCTGCGCACCCTCGGGGGGCTCAGCACCGCCGAGATCGCCCGCGCCTTCCTGGTCTCCGAGCAGACGATGGCGCAGCGGCTGGTGCGGGCGAAGCGCAAGATCCGCGACGCGGCGATCCCCTACGAGGTGCCACCGCCCGAGCGGATCGGCGAGCGCCTGAGCTCGGTGCTGGCGACGATCTACCTGATCTTCAACGAGGGCTACATGGCCTCGGGCTCGGAGTCGCTGATCCGCACCGAGCTCTGCGCCGAGGCGATTCGCCTCGCACGGGTGCTGGTCGAGGTCCTGCCCCGCGAGCCCGAGGCGACCGCCCTGCTGGCGCTGATGCTCCTGCACGACTCGCGGCGGGCGGCGCGGATCGGCGCGGATGGCGAGCTGGTCCTGCTCGCCGACCAGGACCGCTCGCTCTGGGATCGCGAGCGGATCGTCGAGGGCGTGGCGCTGGCGCGCCGGGCCTCCGCGTTCGGCCCCCGCCCCTACACGGTGCAGGCGGCGATCGCGGCTCGGCACGCCCGCGCCGGGCGAGCCGAGGACACCGACTGGTCCGGGATCGCCCGCCTGTACGAGTGGCTCGCCGCGGTCGCGCCGTCGCCGGTGGTCGACCTCAACCGCGCCGTCGCCGTGGCGATGGCCGAGGGGCCCGAGCGCGGCCTGGCGCTGATCGACGAGATCGAGGGCCTCGACTCCTACGGCCCGTTCCACGTCGCCCGCGCCGACCTCTTGCGCCGGCTCGACGACCCGGCGGCCGCCGACGCCTACGAACGCGCGATCGAGTTGTCCGCCAACCCGGTCGAGCGCGCCTTCCTGGTCCGCCGGCTGGGCGAGCTCCGGTCGTCCTAGTACGAGCGCGGCAGGCCGAGCGAGTGCTCGGCGACGTAGTTGAGGATCATCTCGCGCGAGACCGGGGCGGTGCGGGCAAGGCGGGCGCCCCAGTACATGTCGGTGAGCCCGTACTCGAGCGCGAAGCCGTTGCCGCCGTGGATCTGGATCGCCTGGTCGACGCACTTGATCGCCGCCTCGGCGGCGGCGTACTTGGCCATGTTCGCGGGTTCGCCCGCCGGCGCGCCGGCGTCGTACAGGGCGGCCGCCTTCTGGGTCATCAGCCGAGCCAGCTCGTGCTCGATCTTCGCCTGCGCAAGCGGGTGCGAGAGCCCCTGGTGGGCGCCGATCGGCTGCGACCAGACGACCCGCTCGTTGGCGTAGGCCGCGGCGATCTCGAGCGCCCGTCGGGCGACCCCGTTGGAGACCGAGGCGCCCATGATCCGCTCCGGGTTGAGGCCGTCGAAGGCGGCCTTCAGGCCGGCGGTCTCCGATTCCCCCACCACCCGGTCCGCGGGGACCTCGACGTCGTCGAAGAACAGGGTCCACTGCTTGTCCGACGCCTTCACGGCGACCGGGATGAACTGCTTCTCGAGCCCGGGCGAGTCGGTGTCGACCAGCATCAGCAGCGGCAGCCCGAGGGTCCCGTCCGCCTCGCGCTTGCGGGCGATGACCAGGATCGAGTCGGCGTCCTCGACCCCGGAGATGTAGGTCTTCGTCCCGCGCAGGCGATATGAGTCGCCGTCGCGGGTGGCCGAGGTCGAGAGGTTGTGCGAGTTGGTGCCGGCGTCGGGCTCGGTGATCGCGAAGGCGACCTTGGTCGTCCCGGCGGCGATCGGCGGCAGCCATTCGTCGCGCTGTGCCTCGGTCCCGTGCCGGGTCAGGATCGAGCCGACGATCGCGGGGGAGACGACGATCAGCAGCAGCGAGCAGCCGGCCGCCGAGATCTCCTCGCCGACCATCTGCAGGGCGTGCATCCCGAGTCCACCGCCGCCGTAGCGCTCGGGCAGGTTGACGCCCAGGTAGCCCTTCTCGGCGAGCGCGTTCCAGAGCTCGGTCGGCGGCTCGTCGGCGGCAACGATCCGGCGGTGATAGTCAGGGCCACCGAAGCTCTCGCAGATCCCGCGCACCGCGGCGCGGATCCCGACCTCCTCGTCGGAGGGGACGATCGGCAGATTGACGGCGGGCTCCGTGGCGGTGGTGCTCAAAGCCCGTAGCTCCGGCCGATCACGTCGAGCATGATTTCGTCGGTGCCGGCGCCGATCCGGTTCAGGCGCTGGTCGCGGTAGGCGCGCTCGATCTCGTACTCCTTCATGTAGCCGTAGCCGCCGTGGATCTGCACGCACTCGTCGGCGACCTCGTGGCAGACGCGGGTCGCGTACAGCTTCGCCATCGTGATCTCGCGGACCGGGTACTCGCCGTTGGCGAACCGCCAGGCGGTCGCGTGGGTCATCTGCTTGGCCGCCTCGATCTTGGTCGCCATGTCGGCGAACTTGTGGCGGATCACCTGGAACTTGCCGATCGAGCGGCCGAACGCCTCGCGCTCCTGGGCGTAGGCGAGGGTCTTCTCGAACATCCGCTCAGCCGCGGCGTAGCAGCCCGCGGCGGCCACCAGCCGCTCTCCCTGGAGCTCCCAACTGATGTGGTAGAAGCCCTTGCCGATCTCGCCGAGCACGGCGTCGGCCGGGACCCGCATGTCCTCGAAGGCGAGCTCGCCGGTGTCCGAGGCGTGCATGCCCATCTTCTCGAGCTCGCGCGAGACGGTGAACCCGGGCACGAGTTCGCCGTCCTCGTCGCGCAGGTCGACCAGGAACAGGGTGATCCCGTCGTGGCGCTTGTCGGGATCGGTCTTGGTGACCAGGACGCAGAAGTCCGCCCGCGGTCCGTTGGTGATGAACGTCTTCGCGCCGCTGATCACGTACTCGTCGCCGTCGCGGATCGCGGTCGTACGGATCCCGGCGACGTCGGAGCCGGCGCCCGGCTCGGTGATCCCGAGGCTGCCGATCCGCTCGCCCTTGATCCCGGGCACCAGGTAGCGCTGCTTCTGCTCCTCGGTGCCCAGCAGGTGGACGGGGGGCAGGACCATGTCGGTCTGCACCGCGAAGCCCATGTTGGTGCCGCCGGAGCCCGAGTAGCTCATGCACTCGGCGCGCACCAACGAGTAGAAGTAGTCGCCGCCCTGCCCGCCGTACTGCTCCGGGAAGCAGAGGCCGAGGTAGCCGAGCTCGCCCGCCCGGCGCATGACCTCGGTCGGCCAGTAGCTCTCCTCCCACTCGTTGCGGTGGGGGTACATCTCCTTCTTCACCCAGGAGCTCATCGACTCGCGCAGGTCGAGGTGCTCGTCGGTGAACAGGAAGTGCTTGCGCGAGCCGTCGTGCTCGGGCTTGATCACGCTCGCGGTCGCTGTCGCCACTGGTGCTCTCCTTGGTCGCTCGACAAAAGTAGTGAGCGTAGAGTAATACTTCCTACTCTTGACTGCGTACGAGAAGATCCGCTACGAGGTCGGCGCCGATACCGGCGTCGCCACGATCACCCTCGACGACCCCGAGACGCGCAACTCGCTCTCCGACCAGCTGCTGCGCGAGCTGCTCGCCGCGTTGCGGGAGGCGAAGGCCGACGACGCGGTGCGAGTCGTCGTGCTCACCTCCTCGCACGAGAAGGTCTTCTCCTCCGGGGCGAACCTGGGCGGCTTCTCGGCCGACGCGCCGACCGCGCACAAGTACCTCGCCACCGCGACCTTCCCCGAGGTGTTCAAGGAGCTGGGCGAGCTCGGCAAGCCGTCGATCCTGGCCGCCAACGGGCACGTGCTCGCCGGCGCCCTCGGGATCGCTTTGGCCTGCGACCTGATCGTCGCCAAGGACACCGCCGGGTTCGGCACCCCCGAGATCAACGTCGGCCTGTTCCCGTTCATGATCATGGCGCTGATCTATCGCAACGTCGGCCGCAAGAAGACGACCGAGATGCTGTTGCTGGGCGAGCGGCTGACCGCCGAGGAAGCGCGCGAGGCGGGGATCGTCAACCGGGTCGTCGCCGCCGACGACTTCGACGAAGCGGTGGATGAGTGGGCGACCAAGCTGGCGTCGAAGTCGCCGCTGATCATGCGGCTGGGCAAGGACGCGATGTGGCGCCAGATGGACATGCCGCTGGCCGAGGCGCTCGACTACCTGCGCTCGCAGCTGACGATCGAGCTCTCGACCGAGGACGCGATCGAGGGCGTGACCGCGTTCTTCGAGAAGCGCGACCCCGAATGGAAGGGACGATGAGCCTCAAGGACCTGACCGACGACCTGCACGCGCGGCGCGCGAAGGCGAAGCTCGGCGGCGGCGAGGAGAAGATCGCCAAGCAGCACGACGCCGGCAAGCTGACCGCGCGCGAACGGATCGACCTGCTGGTCGACGAGGGCAGCTTCGTCGAGCTCGGGATCCACGCCGGCCCGCACTTCTCCCAGCGCGCGATGGAGGGCCGCGAGGCGCCGGCCGATGGGGTGGTCACCGGCTGGGGCGACGTCGACGGACGGCCGTGCGCGATCGCCGCCTACGACTTCACGGTGATGGCCGGCTCGATGGGGATGACCGGCGAGATCAAGATGGCGCGCCTGCGCGAGCTGGCGCTCAACCAGCGGATCCCTCTGATCTGGCTGCTCGACTCGGCCGGCGCCCGGATCCAGGAGGCGACCGGCTCGCTGTTCGCCGGCTCCGGCCATCTGTTCCGCGAGGAGGTGAACATGTCGGGCGTCGTGCCGCTGGTCGCGGCGATGATGGGTCCCTGCGCGGCCGGGACCGCCTACATCCCCGGCCTCTCGGACTTCGTGCCGATGGTCGTCGGCCAGGGGGCGATGGCGCTCGCCGGCCCGCACCTGACCAAGGCGGTCACCGGCGAGGAGATCTCGATGGAGGACCTCGGCGGCGCCAAGGTGCACTGCCGCAAGTCCGGGGTCGGCGACCTCGAGGTCGCCGACGACGAGGAGTGCATCGCCGCGGTGAAGGCTTACCTGTCGTTCTTCCCGCCCAACTGCGAGCAGAAGCCGCCGCTGAAGCAGACCGATGACCCCGACGACCGGATGTCGGAGCGGCTGATGGAGATCGTCCCCGAGTCCAACCGCCAGCCCTACGACATGTACGAGGTGATCGCCGAGATCGTCGACGACGGCGAGTACTTCGACATCAAGCCGAAGTTCGCGAGGACGATCATCACCTGCCTGGCGCGCTTCGGCGGCCAGCCGGTCGGGATCGTCGCCAACCAGCCGAAGCAGCTCGGCGGCATCCTCGAGAACGACTCGGCCGACAAGGCGGCGCGGTTCGTCAACCTCTGCGACGCGTTCGAGATCCCGCTCGTCTTCCTCCAGGACGTCCCCGGGTTCATGGTCGGCTCAAAGGTCGAGCACGCCGGGATCATCCGCCACGGGGCGAAGATGCTGTACGCGATCTCGCGGGCGACGGTGCCGAAGATCACGGTCGTGATCCGCAAGGCGTACGGCGCCGGCTATTACGTGATGAACGGCAAGGCCTATGAGCCCGACCTGATCGTCGCCTGGCCGAGCGCCGAGATCTCGGTGATGGGGGCCGAGGGGGCGGTCAACATCATCGGCCGCTCGGCGATCGAGGCTTCCGACGACCCGGATGCCACCCGCGAGGCGATGCTCGAGGCGGTGCGCAAGAACATCGACCCCTACATCGCCGCCAACAACGCGCTGATCGACGACATCATCGACCCGCGCGAGACCCGGCCGACGATCATCAACGGGCTGCGGATGGCGCGCAACAAGCGCGTCGAGCGCCCCTGGAGAAAGCACGGAGTGATGCCTGTATGAGCAAGTTCGAGGACCCGGTGATCATCAGCTGCTCGATCTCGGGCGCGATCGCCAACCGCGACCAGTGCCCGGCGATCCCCTACACGCCGGAGGAGTACGCGGCCGAGGCGCGGCGCGCCGTCGACGAGGGCGCCTCGCAGATCCACATCCACGCCCGCACCCCGGACGGCACGCCCGAGCTACGAGATCGAGGACTTCCGGGCGATCACCGCGGCGATCCTGGCCGAGGTCGGCGACGTGATCGTCAACTACTCGACCGGCGCGATCGGGGTCCCGATCGAGAAGCGGCTCGCCTACCTGCGCGAGCTGAAGCCCGACGTCGCCGCGCTCAACATGAGCTCGATGAATTACGCCAAGTACTCCAGGCGGCGCAAGGACTTCGTCTTCAAGGCGGTGTTCGAGAACTCGTTCGACACGATCATCGAGTTCATCAGCGAGATGAACGAGCTTGGGATCCAGCCCGAGCACGAGTGCTTCGACGCCGGGCACGTCGCCAACCTCGATCCGCTGCTCGACATGGGCCTGCTGACGCCACCGCTGCAGATCTCGCTGGTGATGGGCGTCACCGGCGGCATCCGGCCGACGCCTCGCAACGTCACCTTCATGTCGGATCAGATCCCGGGGGGTCCCGAGGGTCCCAACAACTGGCAGGTGATCGGGGTCTCGCGCGACCAGTGGAAGCTGCTCGCCGCTTCGCTCGACCTCGGCGGCAACGTCCGCGCCGGGCTCGAGGACAACCTCTACCTGCCGGACGGCGAGATGGCCCGCTCGAACGGCGACCTGATCGCCAAGGCGCGCCAGATGGCCGAGGACATCGGCCGCCGGGCGGCGACCGTCGACGAGGCCCGCCAGCTGCTCGGGGTGGCGAAGCGTGAGCGAGCTGCCGCTTAGCGACGTCCGCGTCCTCGACCTCACCCGGCTGCTGCCGGGCGGCTTCTGCTCGCAGCTGCTCGCCGACTTCGGCGCCGACGTGGTCAAGGTCGAGGACACCGGGATGGGCGACTACATCCGCTGGGCGCCGCCGTATTACGGCGCCGACGACCAGCAGGGGCTCGGCACCCGCTCGGCGCTCTACCTGGCGCTGAACCGCAACAAGCGCTCGATTCGCCTCGACCTGAAGTCAGAGGGCGGGCGCGATGCGTTGCTGCGCCTGGTCCGCGACTTCGACATCGTGCTCGAGGGCTTCCGTCCGGGGGTCCTCGACCGGCTCGGGGTTGGCTACGAGCGGATGCGCGAGCGCAACCCGGCGCTGGTCTACTGCGCGATCACCGGCTACGGACAGAGCGGGCCGAACGTGCAGCGCGCCGGGCACGACATGAACTACCTCGGGCTGATCGGGCTGCTGGGCCTGACCGGCGAGCCCGACGGCCGGCCGATCCAATCCGCCGGGCAGATCGCCGACCTCGGCGGCGGCGCCCTGATGGCGGCGTTCGGGACCATGGCGGCGCTGCACGAGGCGCGGCGGTCCGGCGAGGGCCAGATGGTCGACGCATCGATGGCCGACGGGGCGCTGTCCTGGCTGGCGATGGTCGCCGGGGCGTACCTGTGCGATGGCGAGGTCCCCCGCCGCGGCGACGGCCAGCTGACCGGGCGCTTTCTCTGCTATCTGCCCTACGAGGCCGCCGACGGCCACATCACGATGGGCGCGCTCGAGCCCCAGTTCTGGGCCCGCTTCTGCGCCGGCGTCGGCCGCGAGGACCTGGTTGCGAAGCAATTCGAGCGCACCGGCTCGGAGTCCTGGGCGGAGGTCGCGGAGATTTTCCGCTCGAAGACGCGCACCGAGTGGAAGGCGTTCAACGACGAGCACGACGCGATGATCGAGCCGGTCCTCGACGTCGACGAGGCGCTCGAATCGGAGCTCGTCCGGGCGCGCGAGATGGTGGTCGAGTGGGAGCAGCCGGAGATCGGCCCCGTTCGCCAGCTCGGGGTCGCGGTGAAGCTGTCGCGCACCCCGGGGACCGTCCACGCCCCGGCCCCGGCGTTCGGCGAGCACACGGAGGAGGTGCTGCGCGACGCGGGCTTCACCGCTGAGGAGATCGGCGAGCTGCTGGAGTCCGGAGCGGCCGCGGGGCCGGCCGCCGAGGAGGCGACCGAGCCGAGGTTCATGGGGTGAACGCGCCCGCGCAAGAGCTGCTCAAGATCAGCGAACTCGCCGAGCGCTCCGACGTGCCGGTCGCGACGGTCCGCCACTACCTGCGCGAGGGACTCCTTCCAGAACCGGTGAAGACGTCGCGCAACATGGCCTATTACCCGCCCGAGTTCGCCGACCGGATTCGCCTGATCAAGCGTCTTCAGGAACAGCGGTTCATGCCGCTGAAGGTGATCCGGGAGCTGCTCGACTCGTCGAACGGCGACCTCGAGCGGCTGCGAAACTTCGCCGAGAGCGGCGACGTGCTGGTCGCTCGGGCGCTCGGCCCCGAGGTGCGGACTTCTGAGGATGAGATCCTGCGCCGCTTCGAGATCCCCGAGCGCGCGCTTCGGCGGCTGACCGAGGTCGGCGTGCTGAGCCCGAACCGGGCCGGCTACTCGCAGACCGACGTGCGGATCGTCGAGGCGGTGGCGAGCTTTCGCGCCGCGGGCTGGAACGAGAGGACGGGCTTCGGCGCCCGCGACGTCGCCCGGCTGATGAAGGGCCTCGAGCCGGTGATCGACGACGAGCTCGAGCTGCTGGTCGAGCGTTTCTCGGCGCTCGGTCCGGAGCGCGCCGAGGACATCGTCGAGGGCGGCGCCGCGCCCTTCCCGGCCCTGATCGGCGCTCTGCACGCGAAGCTGCTTACCGCCGAGCTCGAGCGGGCGCGCGGCTCCTAGCCCGCTCCGCAGCGCTCAGGGGCGTCACTTCGGAAGGCCCTTCACCTCGCCGTACTCGTCCCGCTGCCAGTCGGCCGCAGCACGTTCCAGCAACTCCAGCCGAGGCACGCCGGTGAGCACGCCATAGGCGTCAAGGATCGCATCGATGAGCTGATCCGACGGCAGCGCGATGCCGCTCTCAAGGCGGGAGATGGTCGCCGTGCTCGCCCCCGCGCGCTCAGCGACTTCTCGCTGCGTTGCGCCGGCGCGCTCGCGGGCAGCACGCAACACCGGACCGGCGTAGTGGAGCAGGCGACCGGCCATCGGTCCGGCCTACGTCGCCTTACCCGCGGACGGGTCGGCGCGGGTTGCGGCCCGCAGACCCTGGAGCCCGGCCTCGCGGTCGATGATCGGCTCGTAGCCGAGCTCGGTGCGAGCCTTCGAGATGTCGATCGTGCACTCCTGCGAGGAGACCCAGACGGCGAACCGGGTCAGCGGCGGCTCGCTGTCCAGGCGCAGCAGGCCCCAGAGGGTCTCGGCCGCGGCCGCGAGCGGGCCCGCGACGGCTGCGGGCACCGTCCGGGTCGGCGGCTCGGCTCCCTGGGTCTCGATCAGCTTCGAGACGAACTCCCTGAAGACGACCCGGTCGCCGTCGGTGACGAAGTAGGCCTCGCCGGCGCGGCCCTTCGCGGCGGCGAGCAGCAGCCCCTCAACCACGTTGTCGACGTGCGCCGTGTCGGTGAGGTGAGAACCGCCACCGACCCAGGCGAACCTCCCGGCCTCGACCATGCCCAGGATCCCGGGCAGCAGGGTGGTATCGCCCGTGCCCCAGACGAACCTGGGCCGCAGCACGAGCGCGTCGAACCCGTCGGCGCTCGCCGCCCGGACAGCCTGCTCGGCCATCGCCTTGGTCGCCGGGTAGAGCGCCTTCGAGTCGGGGCGCAGTGGCGCGGTCTCGTCGACCTCGACCAGCGGCTCGCCGGCGATCAGCGCCGCCTCGGTGCCGCAGTGCACGAAGCGCCGCACGCCGGCGGCCCGGCACCCGGCGAGCGCGTTCTCGGTCCCGGTGACGTTGTCACGGATGAAGTCATTGCGCTTGCCCCAGGTGCCCAGATGAGCGGCGAGGTGAAATGCGGTCTCGCAGCCCGCCGCGCCGGCCTCGATCGAGTCGCGATCGCCGAGCTCGCCGCGGACCGGTTCGGCGCCGAGTGCCGCGACCGCCTCGGCCGAAGCGTCGGACCGCGCCAGGGCGCGGACCCGGCAGCCGCCGTCGGCGAGTCGGCTCACCAGGCGCCCGCCGATGAACCCCGAGCCCCCGGTGACGAAGGCGGTCGCGGGCAGGTCGTCGGTCACCCGGTCAGCGTATCCACCGGGGCGTGCTGGTTCGCGATCCGGTCGAGCTCGGCGACGGCCGCCCTCACCGACTCCGGGACGACGTCGGTGGCGTCGTCGTAGGCGTACGTCGCGCCGCCGTAGACGACCTCGTAGCTGAAGCAGTCGCCACAGGTGGTCGAGAGCGGTCCGTCGAGCTGGTCGAACTCCGCCGCCTCGAGGGTCTCGCGCAGACCCGCCAGGTCCTGCTCGCCGAGCTCGAACGAGCTCGAGCCCGCGCCCTCAACCTGGACCTCGACCGTCGCGGCCCCGTCGGCCTGGACCTCGAGCCGGACCGGGTAGCTGGCGAAGCCGCCGGAGCGCGAGTAGGCGACCAGGGAGCCGTCGTCGCCGTGCATCGTGGTCGCAGCCGGGTCGCCGCCGCACCCGGCCGCGAGCGCGGCGGTGAAGGCCAGGATTGCCGCGGATCTGCCCACCGGGCCGAATACTGGCGGGCGGCCCGCCTCGTCACAAGACGACGAGCCCCTTGCGGGGCCCGTCGTACACCACTCAGAGAGGGATATCGGCCTCGCCCGTAAGGACGCTGCCGGCGTTGGGGGGTGTACGCCGGCCCAGACCTAACTCCCAGGCTGTTGCCATACCCGTCTGCGGCTGAGTCAAACCCGGGGCTCAGCCCGGGGAGCCGTTGGCGAGCGCCGCGACGGCCTCGTCTCGGGTGTCGAACAGGCCAACCGCCTGATCGATACCGGTCAGCTCGAGCAGCCGCCGGACGTCCGCGTCGGGACAACAGACCCCGAACCGGCGGCTCGCGTCGCTGAGTTCGCGCTTGGCCTCGACCAGGACGCTGAGCCCGGTCGAGTCGATGAAGCCACAATCGCTGAGATCGATCAGGACCCCGCTGTCAGCGTCGCCGCCCAGCGTCGCCATCAGCGCGTTGCGCAACTCCGGCGCCGTGCTCTGGTCGAGCTCGCCGGAGACGGTGACCGTGTGGAGGGCGGAGTTCGACTCCGCCTCGACCTTGAAGGGGGCGTTCACGGCTGACGATCTTAGTCGCTATCCGGATCGCCACAGCCCGGTAGATTGAACCCGCCGGCAGTCAAGGCCGGCAAGGGGAACGCCGATGCGTGGGTTGATCCGGAGATTCAGTGGACGGGCGCCGGGATTTGCCGGTGACCGCTCGACCAACCTGATCGGGTTCGCCGCCGGCATCGCGATGCTGGCGATCTGCGTGCTCGCCGACGTCGTTCTGACCGGCGAGTCGGCGGCGATCGTCGGCGCCTACGTGGCCGCGCCGTTCGTCGCCGCGCTGCTCGCCGACTCGCTGACCACGGCGATCGTCGGCCTCGTCGCGATCGCGGCGGCGGCGCTCAGCCAGCGGTGGAACATGGACATCGGCGACGCCGAGCTCGCCGTCCGCCTGGGCCTGCTCGGCGTCGGCACCGTGCTCGCGGTGATCGGAGCCAGGATCCGCGGGCGCTCGGCGGGGCGCTCGGAGCGCCTGCGGCTGCTCGACTCCGTCGGCGCCGTCGCCGACGGCTCGCTGCCGCTGGCCGAGACCCTGCAGCGGGTGACCGAGGTGATCGTCCCGGCGCTCGCCGACATCTGCATGGTCGACGCGGTGCACGAGGGTCGCGCCTCGCGGATCGCGACCCGGGTACGGGGACGCGCCGACGAGCTCGAGGTCGAGCAGCGCTTTCGCGAGCGCCGGCCCGAGCTGCCCCAATGGCTGGTCGAGCCCGAGCGCTCTTGGCGCCACATCCCCCAGTGGTGGCCACGGGTCCGCGACGAGGAGCTGCGGCGGATGTCCTCCTCGTCCGAGGACCTCGAGTTCCTGCGCTCGCTCGGAGTCCGCTCGTCGCTGGTGATCCCGATCCGCGCCCGGGACCGCAACCTCGGGGCGCTGACTCTGATCACCGCCTGGTCGGGCCGCCGGTACGGGGCCGATGACGTGCGCTTCGCCCAGATCCTCGCTAGCCGGATCGGGCTGGCGCTCGACAACGCCGGGCTGTTCTCCGACCTGGAGAGCATCGAGCGCCGCATGGACACGGTGATGTCGATCCTCGACGAGGCGATCGTGATTCATGACGCCGGCGGCGAGCTGGTGTTCGCGAACCCGGCGGCAGCGCGGATGCTCGGCTACGAGACCTCGGAGGACGCGGTCGCGGCGAGCACCGCGTCGATCCGTGATCGCTACGTGATCCGCGATGAGCGGGGCGATCCGGTCGAGCCCGAGCAGCTCGCCGGGCGACGGGCGCTGGCCGGCGCCGATGCCGAGCCCCAGATCCTGCGCGCGATCGACCGCGCCACGGGCCAGGAGCGCTGGACGCGGACCAAGGCCCGGGCGATCGCCGGACCGGCCGGCGAGGTGCTCTACTCGGTGACCGCGATCGAGGACGTCTCGGACGTCAAGCGGGCGGAGTTCACCAACAGGCTGTTGGCGAGGATCGGCGAGCTCGCCTCGCAGGCGACCGAGTACCGCGCGGCGCTGGAGCGGGTGCCGATGATGCTGGTGCCCGAGTTCGCGGATTGGTGCTCGATCGAGATGCCACGAGCGGATGGGGCGCTGGAGCGGGTAGCGATCGCGCATCGCGACCCGGCGATGGTCGCCGCGTCCGGCGGCGCCCGGGCGCGGGTGCCGCTGCGGGCCGCCTCCGAGACGCCGATCGGCGAGGTGCTGCGGACCGGCGAGCCGTGCCGACTCGACCTCGACGACCAGGCACTGCGCGAGCTGGCAACCGACGACCACCACCTCGAGTTGATGCGCGCGGCGGAGTTCCGCTCCGTGATCGTCGCCCCGATGACGGTCGCCGGGCGCACGGTCGGCGTGCTCAGCTTCATCAACCAGGCGGACAGCCGGCGCTTCGGGCCCGAGGACCTCGACACGGCGACCGAGGTCGCCCGGCGCGCCGGCCTGGCGATCGAGAACGCGCGGCTCGCCGACGAGCGCGTCCGGGTCTCCGATGCTCTGCAGCGGGAGCTGTTGCCGCCGAGCCTGCCGCGGATGCCCGGCTGGGAGATGGCAACCATGTACGAGCCCGCGGGCGAGGTGAACGAGGTCGGCGGCGACTTCTACGAGGTCTTCCCGGTCGAGCGCGGCTGGGCGGTGGTGCTGGGCGACGTCTCGGGCAAGGGCGCCGCCGCGGCCGCGCTGACCGCCGAGGCTCGGCACACGATCCGCACCGCCGGCTCCCTGTCGGCCGACCCGGTCGAGGGCCTGCGGCTGCTCGACGCGAACCTCCGCGATCGCGACGACGTCGCCCTCTGCTCGATCGTGATGCTCGTCCTCCCCGAGGGCCAGGGGGCGACCGCCGAGGTGCTCGTCTACCTGGCCGGGCACCCGCACCCGATGCTGGTCCGCGACGGGCAGGCGAGCGCGGTCGGCTCCCCCGGGCCGCTGCTCGGCGTGGTCGACGAGCCCTCCTGGGAACCGGTCGTGATCCGGGTCGACCCGGGCGACCAGCTCGTCCTCTACACCGACGGCGTGATCGAGGCCCGTCGCGAGGGTGGCGAGCGCTTCGGCACCGAGCGCCTGCGCCGCGGCCTCGACGGCTGCGAGACGCCCGAGCTCGCGGTCGATCGGGTGCGCCGGGCGCTGAGCGCGTTCGGAGCGAGCGGCCGCGACGATGACGCGGCCCTGGTCGCGATCCGCCGCAGCGTGCCGCAGCCCTCGGCCCCGCTCAGCCGCGAGCGCGCTCGCCCGCTCGCGGGCGGGCGCCTCTGAGGACCTCCGAGGCGAGCCGGGCGCCGGTGCCTCCGCACCCATCGCAGACCGACCGCCGTCCGGCCCTGTTCGTGCTCGCCGGGGCCGGGATCGCGATCGTCTCGATCCCGCTCGCCGCCGCGGCCGGATCGCCGTACCTGAGCCTCGCATCGCTCAGCCCCTGGATCGTCACCTACGCGATCGGCCTGTTCGCCGCCCTGTTCGCGACCCCGTTCCTGATCCACCAGCGGCTCGGGGGCGAGCTCGAGGCCGACGCGCGCTGGGAGCGCGCGGTGCTCTGGTGGGGGGCGGTCTCGGTTGGGCTGCTGGCGTTCTCGATCCTCTGCGGGCTGCCGTCGGGCTTCGACAGCGGCTCGCTCGGGGGGGCGATCGCGATCGTCGGGATCGCCGAGGCGGTGCTCGTCCTCGGCACCCTGACGATGTGGCTGCTGAGCAGCTGAGCCGGGTCCTGCAAGAGGGACCGGTGGTCGGCGTATGGTCTAGATTGACTAGTCAGTCAATCGATGAGAGCCGCTGCAATCCAGCTCAATTCATCTGCCGACAAGGGCCGCAATTTGGAGGTCGCCGGCGGCTTCGTCGCGGCCGCCGCCGCGGCCGGGGCCAAGCTCGTCGTGCTGCCGGAGAAGTGGAACCTGCTCGGCTCCGCGGCCGATCTCGACGACGGCGCCGAGGCGCTCGAGTCGGGGCCGACCCTGGCCGCCGCCGGCGAATGGGCGCGTGAGCACGGGATCCACCTGGTCGCCGGCAGCATCGCCGAGCGGGTGCCGGGCGAGGAGCGCCTGTTCAACACCTCCTGCCTGATCGATCCCGCCGGCGAGGTCGTCGCCGTCTACCGAAAGATCCACATGTTCGACGTCGACGTCGGCGGGGTCAGCTACCGCGAGTCCGATCGCGAGCAGCCCGGCGACGAGATCGTCCGGGCCGACGTCGAGGGGCTAGGGCTCGGGCTCAGCGTCTGCTACGACCTCCGCTTCCCGGAGCTCTACCGGGTGCTGGCGGTCGGCGGTGCCCGCGTGATCACGGTCCCGTCCGCGTTCACCGCGACCACCGGGCGCGACCACTGGGAGGTTCTGCTGCGGGCGCGTGCGATCGAGAACCAGGTCTTCGTGATCGCCGCCGACCAGGTCGGCGCCGCGCCGCCGCACTACGACTCCTGGGGCCACTCGATGATCGTCGATCCCTGGGGCGAGGTGCTCGCCGAGGCCGACGCCGGTGAGGGCTTCGTCTGCGCCGAGCTCGACCTCGACCGCCAGGACGAGATCCGCTCCTCGTTGCCGTCGCTCGCCAACCGCAGGCCCGGCGCCTATCGCGGGAGCGAGGTGAGGGCCTGATGGCCGGCAGCGCCAAGGCCCCGCCGGTCGACCGCCGGCGCCAAATCCTCGACGCCGCGATCCGCGTCTTCGCCCGCGAGGGGTTCAACGCCTGCCGGGTCTCGGACATCGCCCGCGAGGCCAACGTCGCCTACGGCCTCGTCTACCACTACTTCGACTCCAAGGATCAGGTGCTCAACGAGCTGTTCGTCGAGCGCTGGTCGCTGCTGCTGGCGGCGATCCAGGAGGTTGACGGTCGCTCGATCCCGTCGCGCGAGAAGCTCGACGAGGTCGCCGGCTTCATCATCGACTCCTACCGCCACGACCCCGAGCTGATGAAGGTGATCATCATCGAGGTCACCCGGGCGGCGAACTCGTTCACCCGCACCCATCTGGGCGAGATCCGCCAGGCGTTCGACCTGATCGCGAAGATCGTCAGCGATGCGCAGGCCGCCGGCGAGTTTCGCGCCGACATCGACGCCGGCTTCGCCTCGATGTGGTTCTACGGGGCGATCGAGCAGCTGCTCACCGGGTGGGTGTTCGAGATCATTCCGGACGGCGACGGCGACTTCGAACGCGCCCGGACCATGGTCGTCGAGACGATCTGCGGCGGGCTCGAGAAGGGCGCAGCGAACAAGCGCTGACGGATGGCTTGAGGCTGAGCCAGCGGAGCCGAGCCGCGCCGCCGTCGAGGCGCCTGATTTACTGCGGGCCATGGACAACGAGATCGTCAAGCGCCTGATGTGGACCGGCCTGGTGGCCGGCACCAGCGCCCTGGCCAGCGTCGTCGCGATGAGGATCTCGACCTTCATCTGGCAGCGCCTGTTCGGCGAGGACCCGCCCGAATGAGCGAACCGGCTCCCGGGCCCGATAACGACAAGGGCGTCGCCGAGCTCCTGATCGACGTCTCCGAGAAGACGTCGGCGCTGGTCCGCGAGGAGATCGAGCTCGCCAAGACCGAGATCACCGAGAAGGTCTCGAAGCTGCTCAAAGGCGGCGCCGTCGGCGCCGCGGCCGGCGTCTTCGCCTTCCTCGGCCTGATCCTGTTGATGCACGCGATCGCCTGGCTGCTGGTCGACCTGTTCTTCGACCCGCACGTGTGGCTCGGCTTCATGGTCGAGGCGATCATCTTCTTCATCGTCGCCGCGATCGCCGGGCTGGTCGCCTACAAGGCAGTCCAGGCGGGCTCGCCGCCCACCCCCGACCTCGCGATCGAGGAGGGCAAGCGGATCCGCGCGACGCTGCAGCCCGGGACCACGCCGCCACCGAAGGAGCCTGCGCCATGAGCGGCGACATCGTCCGCAGCGGCGCCGGCGAGCCGGTCGGGGGCAGCGCCTCGCCGCCGCCCGGGCGCTCCTCGTCGGAGATCCGCGCCGACATCGAGCGCCAGCGCGAGGAGCTCTCGCACTCGGTCGCGCTCCTGCGCGGGCGGGTCACCGAGCTCACCGACTGGCGCCGCCAGGTGCGCGAGCACCGCCGCGAGATCATCATCGGGGCGGCCGTCGTCGGCTTCGCCGTCGGCGGCCTGATGGCCCTCAGACGCCGATAGGCGGCGTCATCGGTCGCTCGTGTGCAGAGCACACGTCGCTCCCTGCTTCCTTGCCTGGAGACGTCTGATCCTCAGCGCAGCAGATCGGTCCGGATCCCGCCGCCGCCGAGCAGTCCGGGGCCGACGTGGGCGCCGATCACGGGGCCGATCTCGGAGACGAAGATCGGCTCGGTGCCGAAGATCTGGCGGCCCTCGTCGACCAGCTTGCGGGCCGTGTCGGCGTCGTGGATGTGCTGCACCACCCAGGCCCCGGCACCCGCCTCCTTGCGCTCCCGCAGGAACTCGACCATGCGCTCGAAGGCGCGCCGGCGGGTGCGGACCCGCTCGACGGGCGTGATCTCCTCCTCGAGAGTCAGGATCGGCTTGATCTGAAGCGCCGAGCCGAGCCAGGCCTGTGCGGAGCCGATCCGCCCGCCCCGGCGCAGGTATTCGAGCGTGTCGATCGAGAACCACATCTTCAGCGTCTCGCGGGCCCGCTCGGCGGCTGCGAGCGCGTCGGCGCCCGAGGCGCCGGCGTTGGCGGCGCGTGCGGCGACCATCGCCATCATCCCCTGGCCGCCGCAACCTGTGCGGCTGTCGAGCACGTGGACGCGCTCGCCGCCGTCGCCGGAGTCGATCAACACCTGGCGCGCCTGCAGCGCAGAGTCGTAGGTGCCGGAGATCCCGGACGAGATGTGGATCGAGACGACCTCTCGGCCGTCGGCGAGCAGCGGCTTGTAGAGATCGGTGAAGTCGCCCACCGAGGGCTGCGACGTGGTCGCCCCCTCGGCGCTGTTTCGCAGCCGCTCGAAGAAGTCGTCGTAGGAGTCGGTGGTGATCTCCGACTCGCGCCGCTGTTCGCCGTCGAGGGTGACGTAGAGGCTGATCTCGCGGATGCCATGTTCGGCGATCAGCTCCTCGGGGAGATATGCGGTCGTGTCCGTGACCACTGCGGTGTTGGCGTCTGCAGCCACCGGCCGGAGTTCTTATCAGGTCTAGCATGGCGCCCGATGGCGATGACCCTGGTCACCGGCGCGAGCGGCTTCCTCGGCTCGCACCTGGTTCGCGCGCTCGCCGAGCGTGGCGACGAGCTGCGGCTGCTCGCCCGTCGCAGCTCGAAGCTCGGCCACCTCGAGGGGATCGAGTTCGAGCGCGCGACCGGCGACGTCACCGACCGCCGCGCGGTGCGGCGGGCGATGCAGGACGTCGATCGGGTCTTCCATGTCGCCGGGCGCACGTCGCTTGCGGGCAGCCGATCGCGATGCCGTCTTCGCCGCCAACCTGCGCGGCGCCCAGATCGTCTTCGAGTCGGCGCTCGAGGCGGGCGTCGAGCGCGTCGTTCACACCTCGAGCGCCGGGGCGATCGGGGTGGCGAAGCCGAAGGCCACCGCCGACGAGACGACGCCGTTCGAGATCGGCCACCTCGGCAACGCCTACGTCAACTCCAAGCACGAGGCCGAGCTGCAGGCCTTCCGGCTCGCCGCCCACGGGCTGCCGGTGGTGATCGTCAACCCGACCTTCGTGCTCGGCCCGGATGACCCGAGCCGAACCTCGATGGGGCTCGTGCGCCGCTTCTGCCTCGGCCAGATCCCCGCCTACGTCGACGGTGCCCTGAACATCGTCGACGTCCGCGACGTCGCCCGCGGCCACCTGCTGGCGGAGCGCAAGGGCGAGGTCGGCGAGCGCTACATCCTCGGCGGGCGCAACTTCACCTTCGACCGCCTGTTCGCAGACCTCGCCCGGATCTCGGGGATCGATCCGCCGGCGCTGAAGCTGCCGAAGCGACTCGCCCTGGCCGGCGCCCAGTCGGCGGCCGCGGTCGGGCTTTCGCTGCCGACCAGCCCCGAGGAGATCGTCTCCGCCAGCCAATGGTGGACCTACCGCAACACGAAGGCCAAGCGCGAGCTCGGCTTCGCGCCCCGCCCGCACGAGGAGACGCTCGACGACGCGGTCGCCTGGCAGCTCGCCGAGCTCGGCGAGCGCCGGGCTCGGCGCGGTCCCGACCGGGCGGCCGCTCAGGTGGTCGGCCGGGTCCTGCGGAGGCTGGCCGGATGATCGCCCTCTATCGGTGCCGCACACCGACGAACGTGCTCTGTCCGTGCGGGGCGGTCGAGCGCCGGCTGCGCAAGCTCGACCTCGAGCACGAGACGCGGCGGGTGCCCTACCGGCGCAGGGGACGGCCGGAGATCGAGGAGCTGACCCGCCAGAGCCGGGTGCCGGTGCTGGTCGACGGCGACGAGGTGATCCACGACTCGAGGCGAATCCTCGAGTACCTGGAATGGAAGTATCCGAAGAAGACTTGACCTTGCTTTAGAATGTGAAGCTCATGGACACCCCCGAGGCAGCAGTCACGATCACCGATCAGGCGGCGGAGAAGATCCGCGACCTGGTCGCGGCAAGTGAGACCGAGCAGGTTCTGCGGATCGCCGTCAAGGGCGGCGGCTGCTCGGGCTTCCAGTACGCGCTTGCGCTCGACTCGGTCAACGACGACGACGACGTCTTCGAGCACAACGGCGTCGCCGTCGCGGTAGACAAGGTCAGCATGCAGTTCGTCTTCGGCTCCCAGGTGGACTACGTCGACGGGCTTCAGGGGGCCGGGTTCACGGTCAATAACCCGAACGTGGTCGCCGCCTGCGGCTGCGGCTCCTCGTTCCAGGTTCGCGACGACGCGGCTGAGCAGGCCGCCGCCGTCTAGCCCCCACGGGCTCAGCCATGCCCGTGATCACAGCCTCCGGGCTGACCAAGCGGATCGGCGGGCGCACCCTGTTCGGCGAGCTCGCGTTCAAGCTCGACCGCCGCGAGCGGATGACGCTATCGGGCCGCAACGGCTCCGGCAAGACGACCCTGCTGCGGACGATCGCCGGCGAGGCGGGACTCGACGGCGGCACGATCGCGCTCGGGAAGGGCGTCCGCGTGGCGCTTCACGACCAGCGCCCGCCGCGCGGCGACGCCACCCTGCGCGAGTACGTCACCGGGGGGCTCGACTGGATCACCGGGATCGAGGCGCGAGCTAGCCCGGCTCGAGGCGCGGATGGCGGACGGCGATGCCGGCGAGGCGACGCTTGCCGCCTACGCCGACGCCCAGGCGCGGCTCGAGGCCGCGGGCGGCTACCGCTGGCGCGACGCGGTCGAGGCGACCCTGCACGGGCTCGGCTTCACCGACGCCGATCTCGGCCGCCCGTTGCAGGGGTTCTCCGGCGGCGAGCTGACCCGCGCCTCGCTCGCCCGCGTGCTCGCCTCGCGCCCCGACCTGTTGCTGCTCGACGAGCCGACGAACCACCTCGACATCGAGTCGCTGGAGTGGCTCGAGGCGTACCTGACCGGTCTCGACGCGGCGGTGATCCTGGTCGCGCATGACCGCTGGTTCCTGGAGGCGGTCGGCACCTCGGTGCTCGAGCTCGAGGCCGGGCGCGGGCGCTACTTCAAGGGCCCCTGGCACGCCTGGCGGGCCGAGCAAGCCGCCCGCGAGCTGGCGGCGGGGCGCGACACCGCCCGCCGCGAGGCCGAGATCGCGCGCATGGAGCGCTTCGTCGAGCGCTTCCGTTACAAGGCGACCAAGGCCCGCCAGGCCCAGTCGAAGCTGAAGGCGATCGAGCGGGTGAAGCGGGGGATGGTCGAGGCCGACCCGTCTGACGGCCGCACGCTCGCCTTCTCGTTCGGCGACGCCGAGCGCTCCGGACGGGTGGTGCTCGAGCTCGAGGACGCGAAGGTGACCGCGGGCGACCGCACCCTGATCGACGAAGCGGGCATGTGGCTGGAGCGCGGCGAGCACGTCACCCTGGTCGGCGCCAACGGCTCCGGCAAGACGACCCTGGTCGAGGGCCTGGCCGGCAACCGCGAACTGGCGGCGGGCAAGTTGCGGCGAGGCCACAACGTCAAGCTTGGCTACCTGTCGCAGCACGCCGAGGTCGGCGGCGGCCCCGAGGCGACGTTGCTCTCGCACGCGCAGTCGCAGACGGGCCTTTCGGAGGCCAAGACCCGGGCGCTGCTGGGCCGGTTCCTGTTCTCCGGCGACGAGGTGACGAAGCGGCTCGCAGACATCTCCGGCGGCGAGGCGCAGCGGCTGGCGCTCGCCCTGCTGACCAACTCCGACGCCAACCTGCTGATCCTCGACGAGCCGACCAACCACCTCGACGTCGAGAGCCGTGAGGCGCTCGAGGACGCGCTCACCGGGTTCGCCGGCTCGGTGCTGCTGATCTCCCACGACCGCGCTCTGCTCGAGGCGGTGGGCAGCCGCACGCTGGTGATCGAGGAGGGGACGCTGCGCAGCCACCATGGCGGCTGGGCCGAGTACCGCTCCGCGGTCGAGGCCGAGCGCGCCGCCGCCGCGGCGTCGCCACGGCCCAGGTCAGGGCCGCCGCGCCCGGCGGGCCCGAGCAAGAACAGCAGGGCCGCGCTGGCGAAGCTCGAGCGCGAGGTCGAGGAGGCCGAGGCGGCGTTCAGGCGGATCGAGGACGAGCTCGCCGACCCGTCGCACTGGGCCGATCCGAAGCGGGCGGCGAAGGCCACCGAGCGCCACGAGCGCGCTCGGTCGCGGCTCGACGAGGTGATCGCGCGCTGGGAGGAGGCGGCTGAGCGGGTCGAGGGCTGAGGCCGCTCGCGCTCAGCTGATCTCAGCTGATCTGCATCGGCGGGCTCGTCTGCGAGCCGCCGGGCAGGATCCGCTCGGCCTCGGGCGCGGCCGTGGCCTCGGGCTGTGAGACGCCGAGCAGCTCGGCGAGCTCGCCGCTGTCGAGCATCTCGTCGACGATGTCGGCCCCGCCGACCAGCTCGCCGTTGACGTAGAGCTGGGGGAAGGTCTGCCAATCGGAGAGCTCGGTGGTCACCTCGCGCAGGGGCTGCAGGACCGGGAGCACGTCGATCGCTCCGTACTCGACCCCGAGCGACTCGAGCACGCCGACCACCCGCATCGAAAAGCCGCACCGCGGCGCGTCGGGGGTGCCCTTCATGAACAGGAGCACCTGGTTGTCGGAGATCGCCTGCTCCACCTGCTGCTTGAGACCGGGATCGGCTGCCATGTCCCCAGGGTACCGGAGGCCGATGAGAGAATCGTCGTGTGCGGGTGGCGACGATCGGCGTTTACGGGTTCACGGTCGAGACGTTCCGGCGGTCGCTGCTCGACGCCGGCGCCGGCCTGGTCGTCGACGTCCGCCAGCGGCGCGGCGTGCGTGGCAGCGACTACGCCTGGGCCAACGCGCAGCGGCTGCAGGCGATGCTGGCCGAGGCCGGGATCGACTACCGCCACGACAAGGAGCTGGCGCCGACGACCGAGATGCGCCGATTGCAGTACGCCGAGGACGATCGCCGGGGGGTCGGCAAGCGAAACCGCGCCGAGCTGGCCCCCGAGTACGTCCGCCGCTACACCGACGAGATCCTCGACCACGTCGACCTCGCCGCCTTCGCCGCCTCACTCCCCGCCGACACGGTCAGCGCGCTGCTCTGCGTCGAGACCGACGCCCCCGCCTGCCACCGCTCGCTGATCGCGGCCCGTCTCGAGGCCGATTACGGGGCGGAGATCACCCACCTGCCGCCTCCTCGAGGGCCTCAGGGGGCGGACGCGACCGAGGTTTGAACCGAGAGCGCGTGGATCGAGCCATCGTCGAAGCGCGGCTTGACCGCGGCGCGCACCAGCCGGTGCTGGTCGATCCGCGAGAGGCCGTCGAACTGCGGCGCCGAGACGATTGCCCGCAGGTGGTCGCCGCCGCCCTCGTCGACGACCTCCACCGACGCCCCCGGGAGCGCCCCCTCGATCATCAGGGTCAGCTCGGCGAGGTCGGCTGCCATCAGCTCGGCGCCCCCGACTTGGCCGCCTCGACCATCTCGTGCACGTGGCAGAACTTGACTCGGGGGCGGCCGTGGGGTTCGCCGGCGGCCTGCTCGGCCGCGTCGATCGCCCGCCAGCCCATGTACGTCACATGGTCCCCGCCCCGGTCATCGAGCAACTCTGCGATCGGCTGCACGTCCGTGCGTCGCTGCGGAATCAGGCCTGCTCCCAGGTCGCTGAAGATCGTGTTCACGGTCTCGGCCGCGTCCTTTTTGTTGGTCCCGATCACGCCGGAGGGGCCGCGCTTGATCCAGCCGACCGCGTAGTGGCCCGCGACCTGCTCGCCGGTGTCGGGGTCGACCACCCGGCCCTCCGTGTTCGGGATCAGCCCCTGCGAGGCGTCGAAGGGGATCCCCTCCAGGCCGGTGCCCTTGTAGCCGATCGAGCGGAGGATCAGGCCGCATTCGATCTCCTCGCGCTCGCCGGTGTCGAGCGCCCGGATCCGCCCCGAGTCGTCGGCCTCGAGCGCGTTGTGCCCGATCACGATCGACTGCACCTTGCCGTCGCCGCGGATCTCGACCGGCGAGCAGCAGAAGCGCATCACCAGCCGCCTCGGCTTGCCCTCGGGCGGGCGCTGTGAGAACCCGGTCAGGATCTCGACGTTGCGACGGTGGGTCGGGTCGCATTCGTCGGACTCGAAATATGCGCGGCTCGCCGGGTCGAGCTCGATCTCGGCCGGATCGATGACGATGTCGGCTTCGGTGAGCTCGCCGAGCTCGCGCACCTCGGGGTTGGTGAACGCGGCCTGGGCCGGCCCGCGGCGCCCGAGGACGACGATCTCCTCGATCCCCGAGGCAGACAGCTTCTCGATCGCGTGGTTGGCGGTGTCGGTGATCGTGAGCTCGCCATGGGGGAGGGCGAGCATCCGGGCGACGTCGGCGGCCACGTTGCCGTTGCCGATCACGACGGCGCGCTTGACCGAGAGGTCGAAGTCGTGGTCGGCGAAGTCGGGGTGGGCGTTGTACCAGGCGACGAACTCGGTCGCCGGATGCGAGCCCGGCAGGTCCTCGCCGTCGATTCCGAGCCGGCGGTCGGTCGCGGTCCCGTAGGCGGAGACGATCGCGTGGTAGCGCTGCTCGAGCTCGGCGACGGTCACGTCGGCGCCGATCTCGACGTTGCCGAAGAACTGGAAGCCCTCGCGCGCGGCGGTCTTTTCGTAGACGCGGATCACCGACTTGATCTTCGGATGGTCGGGCGCCACCCCGGCCCGGACCAGCCCGAACGGGGTCGGCAGCCGGTCGAACATGTCGACCTCGACCGCCACGTCATCGCGCTTGAGCAGCTGCTCGGCGGCATAGAAGCCCGCCGGCCCTGAGCCGACGATGGCCACTTTGAGCGGGTTTTCCGGGGTGCCGGGCAAGGGTTGGCAAGGGTAGGGGATCTGTTCTCTGGCTCGTTTCGGATAGATTCGCGCCCATGAAGCGACTTGCCATCTCCATCGCCCTGGCCGCCGCCGCCCTCGCGCTGATCGCGCCCGGAGCCTCGGCGGCGAAATTCAAGTTCTTCCAGACGCCGAGCGGCAACATCGCCTGCGCGATGGGTGGCGGCGCGGTGCGGTGCGACATCCAGCAAAAGGATTGGATCGCGCCGCCGAAGCCGTCGTACTGCGACGTCGACTGGGGCTTCGGGCTCGCGGTCGGCCGCAGCGGCCCCGCGACCTACGTCTGCGCCGGGGACACCGTCTTCTCGCCCGACAACCCGGTGCTCCCCTACGGCCAGCGCCAGATCAAGAACCGCTTCCGCTGCACCAGCAAGACCAAGGGTGTCCGCTGCGTGAACACGAAGAACAAGCACGGGTTCTTCATCTCGCGCCAAGAGGCGCGCCCGTTCTGACGCCTAGCGCCGGCTGACGACCGCCGGCTAGGCGAGGGCGGCGCGCGAGGTCGCGGCGCCGTCGAGCGCGTCGAGCGCCCGGCCGACCGACATCGCCACGCAGGTGAAGATCGGGATGTCGCGCAGCGTGTACGCGCTCGACTCGGAGGTCCGCAGCTCCTGAACCAGTTCGAGGAACTCGCCCGGGTCGTCGCACTCGAACGAGACCACGAACTCCTGGTCGTCGAGGCCGAACGAGTACGCGGTGTTGATCGTGATCTCCGGGTAGCGACGGCCGATCTCGATGTGCTCGGCCATGATCCGGCGGCGCTCGTCGAGCTCCAGGCGGTACCACTCGCGCTTCTTGTCGAGCGGGTAGACGATGCAGTATTTGCGCTCCGAGGTGCAGATCTCGGGCCGCGCCGCGGACTCCGAGTATGGGGAGGGCTTGGTCATTGCCAGATAGGAGTGGGGGATCGACATCCACTTCGCCAGCCCGCTCTGCGCGAGCACCACGTGGAAGGTGTGGATGTCGTCGAGCACAGGGCTCTGGCTGAGCAGCATCAGGTCGGTGTCGCCGCGCATGCCGACGGTCGAGTAGGCGCGCAGACTGCGGTCGACGGCGTAGTCCTCGCAGGCAGCGAGGAACTCCCGTTTATCCTCAGCGCGCGCTTCGGGGTCGCGACGCTGCCATGCGGGATCGAGCTTGAAGAAGGTGAACTTGGCAAACGTGCGATCTGCCATCGGCGCGATCCTAGCGACAGCGGCCCTGCTCGCCTGGCCGGCGAGCGCTGCTGCGGACGACGATTCACGGGTCGTTATCGCGGTACTGCCCTACGGGACCACGGTCGAGCAGATCGCCGCCGTCCCGCAGCTGGCGCCCGGCGTGGTCAGCGCCGGGATCGGCTCGGTCCCGGTGGCCCAGACGTTCCTCGACATCGGTCAGGGAAACCGCGTCAACGAGAACCTCTACGACGGCGACCTACCGCGCCTGTACGTGCGCGACGGCCAGGTTCCGCCCCGGCGCTGGGCGCAGACCGTGGCGCGGGCCGACAGCGCCCCGGCGGACATCGTTCCCGGGCTGCTCGCGAGCGCGCTCGCCGACGCCGGCGTCCCGGTTGCCGCCGAGGCCGACAGCGGCCTCGCAACCCTGATCGGGGTCGACGAGCGCGGCGCCGTGCGGGTCGCCGACCAGGCGGCCTGCGAGCAGGGCTGCGGACCCGGGCTCAGCGTCCTGCGCCTCCGGCTCGCCGAGCTGCGGTCGCTGGCGGCCGGGATCGGCCCCGACGATCTCCTGATCGCGATCGCTGCCGGGGCTCGCGCCCAGCAGGAGCTGCTACCGGCCGGGGTGGCCGGCCCCGGCTATGCCGGCGACCTGACCTCGGCCTCGACCCGGACCGACGGGGTGGTGAGCTCGACCGACATCGCCCCGACCGTGCTCGACGCCCTCGGGGTCGAGGTCCCGGACGAGGTCAACGGCTCGCGGATCACCTCCGAGAGCGAGCGCGATCCCGCCGGGGTCGCCGACCTGCAGTCGCGGCTCGACCACCGCCCGAGCCGTGAGACGGTCGTCGTTGGACCGCTGATCGCCTGGCTGGTGCTCTGTGGCCTCGCGGCGCTGATCGGCCGTCGGCCGGCCGCCAGGGTTGCGCTGCGCCTGCTGGCGTTGACGGTCGCCTGGGCGCCGCTGATCCTGCTGGCGTTGGCCGCGCCCGACGCCGGGCCGCTGGCCTCGGCGCTCACGGTCGGGCTCGGCGCCCCGGCGCTCGCGCTGGCGACGGACCGGGTGTTCGTCGGGCCGGGCGGGCTGGCGCTTGCCTGCGGGGCCAGCGTCGCCGTGTACGCCGTCGACGTGATCGCCGGCTCGCCGCTGACCGCGCTCTCCGTCCTCGGTCCGAACCCCGGCGCCGGGGTGCGCTTCTTCGGGATCGGCAACGAGCTCGAGGCGATCCTGACCACGCTCACCGTGGTCGGAACCGGGGCCTGGCTCGAGACCCGCCGAGGGCGGGGGCTCGACGGCCGCCGGGCGGCGATCTGGTTCGTCGGCGTCGCGGTCGCGGCCGCCGCGGCCCTGGCGCCGGGGCGCTTCGGCGCCGACGTCGGCGCCGCGATCGTGCTCGGCGTCGGCGCGGCGACGGCCTCGGTGCTCGCGCTCGGCGTCTCGCGCGGCCGCGCGATCCTGATCGTGGTCGGCGGCGGGGCGCTGGCGCTGGCGGTGCTGTTCGCCGTCGACGCGGTCTCCGGCGGCGCCCATCTGACCCGCTCGGTGCTCGGCGCGGGAGGGGCCGGCGACGTCCTCGACGTGCTCGACCGGCGCCTGACCCTGATGGTCCACACCTTCACCCACCCGGTCTATCCCGAGCTGCTGGCGATCTGCCTGGCTCTGGTGGTCGCCGGCGCGATCGGCCACCGCCGCCTGTTCGGCTGGTTCGGCGAGCGCTGGGCGGCGCGGGCAGGCTGGTCGGGCGCGGTCGCGGGCGTGGCCGTCGGCACCGTCGCCAACGACTCCGGCTCGGTGCTGCTCGTCCTCGGCACGATCTGTCTGGCGGTCACGGTCGGCTGGTTCTGGGCCACCTCGGAGCTCGACGACGATCCCGTTTGAGCCCGGCTACCATCGTCATGTGCGCGTAGCGATAGTCACGCCCTACTCGTGGACATATCCGGGGGGCGTGAATCGACACGTTGACGCCCTGGCTCGCGAGCTGATTGCGCGCGGTCACGAGCTTCGCGTGGTCGCCCCCACCGACCCACCCGACCGCATCGGCCGGCTGCTTCACCGTGGCGATCCGGAACCGATCGAGCTGCCGCCCTACGTGGTCGGCGTTTCGCGCACCAAGGCCTTCGGCGCCAACGGCTCGATCTCGAACATCGGGATCTTCCCCGACGGCGTCACCGCGATGCGCCGCGAGCTGCGCGCCTTCGCGCCCGACCTGGTCCACGTCCACGAGCCGCCGGCCGGCCCGCTGAGCTGGGACGTCTGCTCGTACCCGCACGCCCCGGTGGTCGCGACCTTCCACGCCTACTCGACCAAGCCGTTGCTCAACCACGTCGCCTCGCTCTCCGGCGCCCGGCGCAAGTTCAACCGGCTCGCCGGGCGGATCGCCGTTTCCGAGGCGGCCGCCTGGACCGGGCGACGCTGGTTCGGCGGCCGCTACGACGTGATCCCCAACGGTGTCGACGTCGACGCCCCGCCCGCCGAGCCGAAGCCCGAGGGCGAGGGTCTGAGGCTGCTGTTCGTCGGCCGCCCGGAGGAGCGCAAGGGGCTGCCCGGTGCTGCTGGCCGCCTTCGAAGCCCTGATCGAGCACGAGGACGCGCGCCTGACCGTGATCGGCGCCGACCGCGCCGAGGTCGCCCGCTACCTCACCGACCCCGAGACCCACGAGCGGATCGAGCCGCTCGGGAAGGTGGGCTCGGACGAGCTCTGGAGCCGGCTGCATGAGGCTGACCTGCTCTGCGCGCCGTCGCTTGCCGGCGAGAGCTTCGGCATGGTGCTCACCGAGGCGTTCGCCGCCGGCACCCCGGTGCTGGCCTCGAATATCGCCGGCTACGCGGACGTGGTCAGCGACGGCCACGACGGCATCCTGGTCCCGCCCGCCGACCCCCAGCGCCTGGCCGAGGAGCTGCAGTCGCTTAGCCGCTCACCCGAGCGGCTGAAGCGGATGGGCGAGGCGGCGCGGGAGTCGGCGCAGCGCTACGCGTGGCCGCGGGTCGCCGCCGAGGTCGAGGGCGTCTATGAGCGCGCGGTCTCGGTCCCGGCCCCGGCGACCGCCCGCGAGCGCCTCGCCCGAGTGACCGGCTTCAACCCCGGCGACGGCAAGCCCCGGGTCCCGGCCCGCCGCCTGCCGTCGCTCGACCCGGCCCCCGCGCGGGCGGACCGCTACCGGACCGCGCGGCGGATCGGGCTCGGCGTCGCCGCCCTGGTCGGGGCCGGGCTGACCTTCATCGCTGCCGAGCGGATCGGCGTCGACCGGGTCGTGACCAGCATCGTGCGCTCCGACATCACCTGGGTCCTGGTCGCCACCGCGCTGATGATCTCGTCGATGTTCCTGCGCGCAAGCTCGTGGTACACGATCGCGAAGGCGGCGCTGCCGCGGCGGCCGCTGCGCCGACGCGACGTCGCCTCGGCGACCATGGTCGGAGTCCTGATGTCGGCGACCCTGCCGGCTCGCCTCGGCGAGCCGGCGCGGGCGATGGTCCTCGCCCGGCGCACCGGGCGCATGCGCGAGACCTTCCCGGTCCTGCTCGGGACGCTGGTCTCGCAGAGCGTGCTCAACATCGCCGCCCTGGTCCTGCTCGGCGTGGTGATCGTCTCGGCGACCGATCTCTTCCACTCGAGCTCGGAGCGGCTGTTCCTGTTCAGCTTCGCGCCGCTGATCCTGCTGATCGCGGTCGTCCTGGCGCCGACCGTCGTCCGCCAGAGCGGCTCGGGCCGGATCGCCCGGGTGCTCGCCGCGATCCGCGATGCGCTGCTCAAGGTCCGTACCGGGCTTGGTCGTCTTCCGCGACCCGCGCCGTGGCCCGATCGCGGCGCTGACCCAGCTCGCCGCGTGGGGACTGCAGCTGCTCGCCTGCGACGCGCTGTTCACGGCGCTCGGGCTCGACGGCCGCGTCGGGATCGGGGCCGCCGCCGCGGTCCTGTTCGCGGTCAACGTCACCGCGGTGATCCCGGCGACGCCGTCGAACATCGGCGTCTTCCAGCTGGCGACGATCAGCGTCCTGACCACCGGCTTCGGTGTCTCGACCGCCGACGCGCTCGCCTACGGCGTCATCCTGCAGGCGGTCGAGATCGCGACCGCGGTCACCCTCGGCCTTCCGGCCCTGGTCCGCGAGGGCGTCACCTGGCAGGACATGCGCCTGCGCGCGCTCTCGGCCGCGCCCGGTTCGCCTGCGTCCCACCGGCGGCCGAGAACGCGACTGAGCAACGGCTGGACACGGTCGCGGCGCTATCCTGGCGCTGACCATCCAGAGCGGCCGAGGGACCCGGACCTCAGACGCCGCCGCAACCACCGACCTCCCCGGAGCAAGGCAAGGTGCGACAGCCGGGATTCGATGGAGGTGAGCCACACTGCCAGCGAGTGACGAGAGAGACTTCCTAGCGGCGACCCGCGAGCGCGTCGTCGTCTTCGACGGCGGCATGGGCGCGACGCTGGAGCAGTTCGAGCTGACCAGCGAGGATTACGGCGGCCTGCCGGGCAAGTGCCACGAGGCGCTGGTCCTCAACCGCCCCGACGTGATCGAGGGCGTTCACGCGTCGATGCTCGAGGCCGGGGCCCAGGTGGTCGAGACCGACACCTTCCAGGGCTCGCGGCTGAAGCTCGACGAGTGGGGCCTCGGCGAGCAGACGCTCGAGATCAACACCAGGGCGGCCGAGATCGCCCGCCGGGCGGCCGGGCCGGAGCGCTTCGTCGCCGGCTCGATCGGCCCGACCGGCTTCCTGCCGGCCTCCGACGACCCGACCCTGGGCGCGATCTCGTTCCGCGACCTGGTCGAGGTGTTCACCGAGCAGGCCCGCGGCCTGGTCGACGGCGGCGCCGACCTGATCATCATCGAGACCGCGCAGGACATCCTCGAGGTCAAGGCGGCCGTGTTCGGCGCCCGCGAGGCGTTCAAGCTCGGCGGGCGATCGCTGCCGATCCAGGCCTCGGTCTCGCTGCTGCCGCAGGGCGGCAAGATGCTGCTCGGCACCGACATCGCCGCGGTGCTGACCACCCTGGCGGCGCTCGACGTCGACGTGATCGGGCTCAACTGCTCGACCGGGCCCGAGGACATGCGCGACGCGATCCGCTTCCTCGGCGAGCACTCGCCGCTGCCGGTCCACTGCATTCCCAACGCCGGGCTGCCGCTGCAGGGGCCGGACGGCGAGACGATCTTCCCCGAGACCCCCGAGCAGCTCTCGTCGGTGCTCGGCGAGTTCGTCGAGCGTCACGGCGTCGGCATCGTCGGCGGCTGTTGCGGGACGACCCCCGAGCACATCGCCGCGATCGCCGAGCGGGTCGCCGGCCGCACGCCCGGCGAGCGCCCGCCGGCGGGCCCGCCGCTGGTCAGCTCGATGATGACCGCGACCGACCTGGTCCAGGAGCCGCGCCCGACCCTGGTCGGCGAGCGGGTCAACTCGCAGGGCTCGCGCAAGGCGAAGGAGCTGCTGCTCGCCGACGACTACGACGGCCTCGTCCAGGTCGCCGAGGACCAGGTCGAGGGCGGCGCCCACGTGCTCGACGTCTGCGTCGCGCTGACCGAGCGCCAGGACGAGGACGTGCAGATGGGCGAGGTGGTGAAGCGGATCTCGCTCAGCCAGCCGGCCCCGATCCAGATCGACTCGACCGAGCCCGAGGTGATCGAGGCGGCGCTCGAGCAGATCCCCGGGCGGGCGATCGTCAACTCGATCAACCTCGAGGCCGGGCGCGACAAGGCCGACCGCGTGATCCCGCTGGCGAAGGCGCACGGCGCCGGGCTGATCGCGCTGACCATCGACGAGGTCGGGATGGCGAAGACCGCCGAGCGCAAGCTCGAGATCGCGACGCGGATCAAGGAGATCGCCTGCGACGAGCACGGGCTCGACCCCGAGCTGCTGATCTTCGACGCGCTCACCTTCACGTTGACGACCGGCGACGAGGAGTGGAGGCCGTCGGCGGTGGCGACGATCGACGGCATCCGGGCGATCAAGGAGGGCATCCCCGGCGTCAAGACCTCGCTCGGCGTCTCCAACGTCTCCTTCGGCGTTTCGGCCAGCCCGCCCGCGCGGTCCTCAACTCGGTCTTCCTGCACCACTGCGTCGAGGCCGGGCTCGACCTGGCGATGGTCAACCCCAACCACATCACCCCCTACTCGGAGATCCCCGACAACGAGCGCGAGCTCGCCGACGACCTCGTCTACAACCGCCGCGATGACGCGCTCGAGCGGTTCATCGCCCACTTCGAGTCCAAGGGCGAGTCGGAGGAGCCGACGAGGCCGGGGACCCGACCGAGGGCATGGAGCCCGAGGAGGCCCTGCACTGGCACATCCTGCGCCGCAAGAAGGACGGGGTCGAGGAGTGGATCGACCGCTCGGTCGAGAAGATCGGCGCGGTCCCGACCCTGAACCAGGTCCTGCTGCCGGCGATGAAGGAGGTCGGCGACAAGTTCGGCGCCGGCGAGCTGATCCTGCCCTTCGTCCTCCAGTCGGCCGAGGTGATGAAGCGCGCCGTCGCCCAGCTCGAGAACTACCTCGACCGGATCGAGGGCCACACGAAGGGCAAGGTCGTGATCGCGACCGTGTTCGGCGACGTCCACGACATCGGCAAGTCGCTGGTCAACACGATCCTGACCAACAACGGCTACACGGTCGTCGACCTCGGCAAGCAGGTCCCGATCGAGACGATCATCGACGCCGCGATCGAGCACGAGGCCGATGCGATCGGCCTCTCGGCACTGCTGGTCTCGACCTCGAAGCAGATGCCCGCCTGCATCGCCGAGCTGCACCAGCGCGGGCTCGAGTTCCCGGTCCTGATCGGCGGCGCGGCGATCAACCGCGACTTCGGCCGCCGGGTGCTCTACCCGCTCGGCAAGGAGTCCGACGAGGTCTACGAGCCCGGCGTCTTCTACTGCAAGGACGCCTTCGCCGGGCTCGACACGGTCGACGCGCTGGTCGACGAGGCGGCCCGCGAGTCGCTGGTGGCGAAGATCCGCGACGAGGCCGCAGGAGCTGCGCAACCGCCCGGTCGTCGAGGACACCGGGCCGCCGATCACCGACGACTCGGTTCGCTCCGCGGTTCGCGACCGACAACCCGATCCCGGCGCCGCCGTTCTGGGGCGCCCGCGAGCTCGACGTCGACCTCGACCAGGTCTTCCCCTACCTCGACCGCCACGTGCTCTTCAAGCTCCACTGGGGCGGGCGCGGCAAGAAGGGCGAGGAGTGGCGCCAGATCGTCGAGGGCCACGACGGCGAGGAGGGCTTCGCACCGAAGCTCGAGCGGATGTGGCGCGAGCAGGACTACCTGAACCCGCGGGTGCGGCTCGGCTACTTCCCGTGCAACTCCGACGGCAACGAGCTGGTGATCTTCGACCCGACCGACCACGACCGCGAGATCGAGCGGCTGAGCTTCCCGCGCCAGCCGCGCCACGACCGCATCTGCCTCGCCGACCTCTACCGTCCGCTCGACAGCGGGGAGCGGGACGTGGTGGCGCTGCAGGCGGTCACCGTCGGGCCGCGAGGTCACCGAGCGGATCGGGCAGCTCGAGGCCGAGGGCGAGTTCGCCGAGCAGCTGTTCACCCACGGGCTCGGCGTCCAGGCGGCCGAGGGATTGGCCGAGTGGCTGCACGCCGAGGTCCGCCGCGACCTGGGGATCGAGCTCGACCAGGGCCGGCGCTACTCCTGGGGCTATCCGGCCTGCCCGGACCAGTCCGAGCACGAGAAGGTCGAGCGGCTGCTCGGCATGTCGGAGATCGGGATCGGGCTCTCGGGCGGTTACGCGCTCGAGCCCGAGCAATCGACCGCGGCGATCATCGCCCACCACCCGCAGGCGGTCTACTTCGGGATGAAGTCCGGCTTCGTGCCCAAGCAGGCGAAGGGCGACGAGCTGATCGCCGGCACCGAGCGCGGGGGCGAGCTGCCGCCCGGACGCGGATGTCGAGGGCGACGGCACCATCGACTCGGAGGCCGACGAGCCGTCGATGGACCCGGCCGCGGCCTAGCTGCGGCTCGGCACCCAGCCCGCTGGGTAGGCGTGCGCCGGGATCGAACCGGGGCAGTCTCCAAACCAGCGGCGCGCGAGCTCGGCCCGCGGGCCGGTCATCAACCAGGTCGACGAGGTCCTCCACCAACAGCAGGACCCGTACCGTCGCGCCGATCTGCAGGTCGGCGGCGTTTGGCGCCTCGCCGCCGATCACTCCGGCGGCGACGAGCGAGTCGATGTGATCGAGCTTCGCCGGCAGCCCGGCGAGATCCTCGGCGAGCCGCTCGGCGCTGATCCGGTGGTACTTCCAGGCCGCGTGCACGTAGCGGATCGCCCAATCGGTGCCCGCCGGGTCGAGCGGACCGGCGCCCCCGAGCGCGCCGAGCGCCTCGGGGCGGAAGTGCAGGGCGCCCCAAGGTAGGCGCCTGCCCAGGTCCTGGAGCTCGTCGTCGCCCCAGCGCTCCGCCTCGCGGACCGCGTCGGCGTTCGGCTCCGGATAGAGCGACGGTTCGGGCGCGATCTCCTCGATCCGCGCGAGGATCGCGCGCGACCCGTGGACCGGCTCGTCGTCGATCAGCAATCCCGGGACGGTCCGCTTACCCTCGCCGTAGATCTTCTCCATCTCCTCGTTGTGGCGCCCGGCCGGGAGATCGACCCGCTCGAACTCCAGGCCCTTGAGCCGCAGCGCCGCGTCGACGGTCATGCACGGGTGCGAGGGCGGGAGCGCGTGGAGTGTGAGGGTCGGCGCCGAGATGCCCGGGAGGCTATCCCTCGGCGATCTCGTTCGGGGCCGCCGGCCCGTGATCATGCTCGCCGAGTCGCTCGGCGGGGAAGATCGAGAAGCTGCCGACCGCGGTCGCCAGCAGGCGCCCGCCCTCGTCGGCGACCTCGGAGCGCAGGATCCCGACCCGGTCGTTGCGGCGGTCGAGGACCGACTCGCAGATCACGTCGCCCTCGCGCGCCGTGCGCAGGTAGTTGATCGAGATCCCGATCGTCGCGATCCGCTCGCCCCGCTCGCGCTCCACCCACAGCGCCGAGCCCATCGAGTAGTCGACCATCGCGTATGCCACCGGGCCCGAGAGCAGGCCGGCCGGGTTGATCAGCTCGGGGCGCACGGTGAGCCGGACGCGGTTCGGCGACTCCCAGCGGAGGCCGAGCCAGCGGGTGAGGCCGTCGATGGCGCCGTACTCGTCGTTCACGGGCGCAGACCCTATTCGCGTTAGGATCGCGCCGATGGGCGAGGGGAGGCCTAGCGCGCTCGAGGGGGAGACCATGTGCGAGGTCTTCCAGGCGACCGTGGCCGAGCACCCGGACGTGGTCGCGCTGCGCACCCCGGGGGGCGAGACCGAGGTCAGCTACCGGGAGTACGGCGAGCGGGTGCGCTCGATCGCGGCGGGGCTCGCCGAGCTCGGCGTCAAGCGCGGCGACACGGTCGGCGTGATGATGCTCAACCGCCCCGAGTTCAACCTCGTCGACGCCGCCGCCATGCACCTGGGCGCGATCCCATTCTCGATCTACAACACCTCCTCGCCCGAGCAGGTCGCCTACCTGTTCGGCAACGCCGGCAACCGGGTCGTGATCGCCGAGCGCCAGTTCCTGGAGACGATCGAGGCGTCCGGGGTCGAGGGGATCGAGCACACGGTCTGCATCGACGGCGGGGCGGAGGACACGATCACCCTCGACGAGCTCGAGTCCGGCGGCGACCCCGGCTTCGACTTCGAGTCCGCCTGGCGCGCGGTCGAGCCCGGCGACCTGATCACCCTGTGTTACACGTCGGGGACCACCGGGCCGCCGAAGGGGGTGCAGCTCACCCACGCGAACCTGGTCGCCGAGGCGCGCGGCGTCTTCGACGCGATCGGCTACGAGCCCGGCGACCGGACCGTCTCCTACCTGCCCCACGCGCACATGGCAGATCGCTTCACCGGCCATTACGGGGCGATGGCCTACGCCGAGACGGTGACCGTGGTCTCGGACCCGCGCGAGGTGGTCGCAGCGCTGCCCGACGCGCGGCCGACCGTCTGGGTGGCGGTGCCGCGGATCTGGGAGAAGCTGAAGGCGGCGCTCGAGGCCCAGGGGGTGACCGACCCGGCCGCGATGCCCGACGAGGCGCGCGCCGCGGTGCGCGCCAAGCTCGGCCTCGACCGCGTCCGGGTCTCGTTCGCCGGCGCCGCCCCAACCCCGATCGAGGTGCTGGAGTACTTCCGCGATCTCGGCATCCCGATCACCGAGGTCTGGGGGATGTCGGAGCTCAGCTGCGTGGCGACCACCAACCCACCGGGGGCCGAGCGGCTGGGCACGGTCGGCAAGGCGATCCCCGGCGTCGAGCTGAGGCTGGCCGACGACGGCGAGCTGCTCGCCCGCGGGCCGCTGCTGATGACCGGCTACCGGCACGAGCCGGAGAAGACCGCCGAGGCGATCGACGCCGACGGCTGGATGCACACCGGCGACATCGCCCAGATCGACGCCGACGGCTACGTGAAGATCGTCGACCGCAAGAAGGAGCTGATCATCAACGCGGCCGGCAAGAACATGTCGCCGGCCAACATCGAGGCGCGGCTGAAGACGTCGAGCCCGCTGATCGGTCAGGCGATCTGCATCGGCGACCGCCGCCCGTTCAACACCGCGCTGATCGTCCTCGACCCCGACGTGGCCGCCGAGTGGGCGTCCGAGCGGGCCCTCGACCCGTCACCGGCGGGGCTCGCCGCCGACGCCTCGGTCGCCGCGGAAGTGAAGCGCGGGATCGCCGAGGCGAATACGCACCTGAGCCGGGTCGAGCAGGTGAAGCGCTTCCGGGTGCTGGAAGCCGACTGGTTGCCCGGCGGCGACGAGCTCACCCCGACGATGAAGCTGAAGCGCAAGCCGATCGCGGCCAAGTACGCGGACGAGATCGAGGCCCTGTACGCCTGAGGCTGTCGCCGACGCTCAGCGCAGGCGGTTGCGCAGCCCGCGGGCGTTGAGGAAGCGGTAGATCCGGCGCACGAAGCCGCGCTTGCGGGCGCTGTAGGGGAACCAGACCGGCTCCGACTTCGCGGTCGGCAGGCGCGGGATCGTCACTGCCTCCGTGTGGCAGAAGCGGCGGATCCCCTGGGCGCCGTGGCGGACGCCGATCCCGGAGTTCTTCCAGCCGCCCATCGGCAGCCCGAGGACGTTGTAGTTGACGAGCACGTCGTTGACGTTGCAGTGGCCGGCCTCGATCCGGCGGGCGATCCGCTCGCCCTCCGCGGGGTCGCCGGCGAACACCGACGAGCCGAGCCCGTAGCTGGTGTCGTTGGCGAGCTCGATCGCCTGCTCGACGTCGCGGACCTTCATCACCGGGATCACCGGGCCGAAGGTCTCCTCGCGCATCACCTTCATCGAGTGGTCGACGTCGGCGATCACGGTCGGCTCGTACCAGTCGCCCGGACCGTCCTTGCGCTGGCCGCCGGTCAGGATCCGGGCGCCGGCGTCGCGGGCGTCCTCGACCTGGTCGGAGACGATCTCGACCTGGGCCGGCGAGGTCATCGCGCCGACCTCGGCCGTGTAGGTGTCGCCGTCGGCGCCCTGACGCAGCGTCTCCACCTTCTCGGTCAGCTTGGCGACGAACTCGTCGTAGATCGGCTCCTCGACGTAGACGCGCTCGATCGAGATGCAGATCTGGCCGGTGTTCAGCAGGCCGCCCCAGGCGGTCGCGTTGACCGCCCGCTCGAGGTCGGCGTCGCGGGTGACGATCATCGGGTCCTTGCCGCCGAGCTCGAGGCTGACCGGGGTCAGGGTCTCCGCCGCACGCTTCATCACGATCTTGCCGGTCCGCTCGGAGCCGGTGAACTGCATGTAGTCGCACTCGTCGACCAGCGCGCCGCCGGTCTCGCCCATGCCGTTGACGACCGCGAGCACGTCGGGAGCTCCGACGTCCTCGCGCCAGGCGCGGACCATCTCGGTCAGGGTCAGCGGGGTGAGCTCGGAGGGCTTGATCACCACCGCGTTGCCGGCCAGCAGCGCCGGGATCGCGTCGCCGAGCGAGAGGATCACGGGGAAGTTCCAGGGGCTGATCATCCCGACCACCCCGAACGGCCGGTAGACGATCTTCGCCCGCTTCGCCTTCAGCAGCGGGTTGTGGGGCGAGACGATCTCGTCGGCGAGGAAGCCGGAGCCCTGGTCGCACCAGAAGTTGATCGCGTCGAGGCAGTAGAAGGCCTCGAGCGCGGCGTCCGCGCGGACCTTGCCGGTCTCCTCCTGCATCATCGCGTCGATGCGGTCCTGGTTGGCGAGGATCCAGTCGCGCAGGTTCTCGAGCCAGCGGCGACGGCCGGCGAACCCGATCGCCTCCCACGCGGGCTGGTTGGCGCGCACCCGGGCGACGGTCTGCGCGACGTCCTCCGGCGAGTCGATCGCGACCTCGCGGATCACCGAGCCGTCGACCGGCCGGTGGACCTCGAAGCTCTGCTTTTCGGCGGCGCTTCCGTTCGAGGCGCCGTCCTCGGCGACCGTCGCGGTCGCGTCGGGCTGGGTCGCGGACTCCATCGTGGCTTGGTCCTCCTAGATCGGCCGGGCGGGTGAGCCCGCAACGATACTCCGAGGCCACATACCCGGCGCAGCCGGCGCATCACTCGCGCGCCCTCGACCGCGAGCGTGACCGGCATGGCTGACGGACGGCGATCTACCCACCTCATAGGTGGGCAGATCCACGTTCGTCAGGTGGAAGGCGACGACGCCGCGCTCGGGGAGCTCGCTTCGTGCCAGCACGGCGTGGCCTCCCGCCGCCAACTCCTCGACCTTGGGATCAGCGCACGCTGCGTCGACGGTCGGGTCGAGAAGGGCCGGCTCCTGCCGGTGTTCCCCGGCGGCCCGGCCGCCTACGCGGTCGGGCACGCCGCCCTTTCATTGCCCGGCCTCGCGACGGCCGCGGTGATCGCCGCCGGCCCCGCCGCCGCGATCAGCCACTGGACGCTCGGCCAGCCTGCAGGGGCTGATCAAAACCCCGCGCCCGCTCGTCCACCTGACCTGTCCCGACGCCCGGCGGCCGCGGCGGGGTCTGTTCATCCACCGCGCCGTCTTGCCCGCGGCCGACCTCGCCATCGTCGACGGCATCCCGGCGACAACGGTGGCCCGGATGGTCCTTGACCTCTCCGCCGAGCGCGAACCGCGCGTCCTGCGCACCCTGATCAAGCGCGCCGAGTTCAACGACCTGCTCACAGCAGACGAGATCGCAGCGATCCTCACCCGCTACCCGCGTCGCCGCGGCCGGGGCACCCTGGCCCGGATCGCCGCCGGCTACGCGCTCAACGCCGGGCCCACCCTGAGCCCGCTCGAGGACGACTTCCTCGAGTTCTGCGGCGCGCGCGCCATCCCGATCCCCGAGACCAACGTCCCGCTGCGCGCCGGCGGCCGCACCTACGTCGTCGACTGCCTCTGGCGCAAGGCGCGCCTCGTAGTTGAACTCGACGGCCGCGACGCCCACGGCCGCCGCCTCGCCTTCGAGGACGACCGCGCCCGAGATCGCGCCCTCGTTGCCTCGGGTTGGCGCCCCGTCCGGGTCACCTCGGCTCAGCTGCGAGCCGGCGCCGACGCCCTGGAAGCAGCGCTGCGCGCCGCGCTCGGCCTTACTGCTTGATCCGGTAGACGCCGCCGCCGAGCGAGGCGACGTAGATGCGGCCGTGGGCGCCCTCTCCGAACGAGCTGGGCGAGTCGAGCTCGAGCCCGGTCGCGGCGTCGCTCCGCTGAGGGTTCTGGGGGTCGAGCGAGCGCAGCACGCCGCCGCAGAAGTCCGCGTACAGGTAGCGGCCGTCCAGCGCCGGCAAGCCCGGGTCGTGGACGACGTAGCCGCCGGTGACCGCGCAGTTGGAGTTCGCCGACGAGTACTCGAGCACCGGCGGGCGGTAGTTGGCCGGCGCGGGGCCGCCCTCGTAGTCGTGGTCGCCCTCGAAGATGTCCCAGCCGAAGTTGGAACCGCCGAGGTTGCCCTGGCCGACGTGGTCGATCTCCTCCCAGGCGTCCTGGCCGACGTCGCCGATCCAGATGTCGCCGCCGCGGCTGTCGAACGAGAACCGGTAGGGGTTGCGCAGCCCGAGCGCGTAGATCTCGTCCTTGCCGTCGCGGCCCACGAACGGGTTCGAGTTCGGGACCGAGTAGCCGCCCTTCTTGCGCGGCTCGATCCGCAGCAGCTTGCCGAGCAGGATGCCCGGGTTCTGGGCGTTGCCGTGCGGGTCGCCGCCGCTCCCCCCGTCACCGGTCGCCAGGTAGAGCATCCCGTCGGGGCCGAACTGCAGCTGGCCGCCGTTGTGGTTCTCGTTCACCGGGTGGTCGATGACGATCACCCGGCGTCGCGAGCCGGCGTCGGCGCGGGTGGCGCTCTTGCGCGTGCGCCTGAAGCCGTCGATCTCGATGTTCCCGCCGCGGTTGACGTAGTAGACGTAGAAGCGCCGGTTGTGGGCGTAGCCGGGGTCGAAGGCGACCGACAGCAGCCCCTGCTCACCGCCGTACATGACCCGGTCGCGGAGGTCGAGGAAGTCGCGGTTGAGCGTCTTGCCGTTGCGCATCACCCTGATCGAGCCGGGCTGCTCGACCACGAACAGCAGCTTCGGGGCGCCCGGGGCGTCGTCGACGTACACGGGCGAGTCGAAGTCGCCGATCCGGTCGAGGCGCAGATCGCCGGCGCGGGCGCCGGCTCCCGCGGTCGCCGTGCCGGCGCCGACGGCCAGCGCGGCGACCAGCGCCGCGGCGGCGAGTCGCGTCGGGCGGCTCATCCGGCCACCAGCCTGTAGACCGGTCCGGCGAGCGAGATCGCGTAGACGTGCCCGTCGAGGTCCTCGCCGAACGAGCTCAGCTGGTCGACCGTCAGCCCCAGCGCCCGGTCGTCGCGGGCACGGGTATTTGGCACCGCGGTGAAGCTGTGCAGCTCCCCGGCGCAGAAGTCCCCGTACAGATAGCGGCCGTAGAGCGACTCGAGCTCGGGGTCGCGGACCACGTAGCCGCCGGTCACCGAACAGCCGCGGTCGCGGCCGTACTCGTACACGGGCGGTCGCGCTGCGGGCGCCTGCTGGTCGTCGTTGAAGCGGTCGGTGCCCTCGAACGCCGACCAGCCGAAGTTCATCGTCGAGTCGAGGCCGTGGAGCTCCACCCGCTCGGCGGAGTCGATCTCCTCGAGCGTGTCCTGGCCGACATCGCCGATCCACAGATCCCCGGTCCTGCGGTCGAACGAGTAGCGCCACGGGTTGCGCAGCCCGAGCGCCGCGACCTCGTACCGACCCGGCTGGTCGGTGTCGATCCGCAGCAGCTTGCCGAGCGGGCGGTCAGGGTCCTGGGCGGTGCGCTCCGGGTCGCCGGCACCGCCACCGTCGCCCATCCCCAGGTAGAGCTCGCGATCGGGCCCGAACAGCAGCAGGCCGCCGTTGTGGTTGGAGGCGAAGTCATCGATCTTCAGCAGCTCCCGGGCGCTGTCCGGATCGGCGACCGCCGCGTCGTCGCCCGAGCGGCGGTACTCGACCGTGCGCGAGTCGCCGTCGATGTCGGTGTAGTTGACGTACAGCGCGCCCGAGCTCTCATAGTCGGGCGCGAAGGCCACCGACAGCAGACCCTGCTCGCCGCCGCAGGTGACCAGGTCCGAGATGTCGAGGAAGACCGAGGGATCGCCGCCGCCGAGCGGCTGGCGCTCGATCACGCCGCACTGCTCGACCACGTAGAGGTTGTCGTCGTCGCCGGGGGCCTGCGTCAGCCAGACCGGCTGGTCGAAGACGCCGACCTTCTGCAACGAGATCCCGCCGCGGCCGTCCCCGCTCGTCGTCGTCGCGGTCGCCGTCGGCGCGGAGGTGGTGGTCACCGGCGCGCTCGCGGTCGGCGCCTGATCGCCGCCGCCGCACCCTGCGAGCGGCCCGAGCAGCGCCAGTCCAACTGCGATCCACCTGCGCTCCCGCACCGCCGTGGACGGTAGCGGCTCGTCCCCTGCACTCCCGCCCTACTGGTTTTCGATCACCACGTCGCCGTTGTCGGCGACGGTGGCCTTAGGCGCCTTGTCGCTGATCGTGACCACGAACTCGCCGGTGACCGGGCTGCCGTCGTCGCCGACCGCCTTCGCCTTGCCGTTGAGCCCGGCGGCGATCTGGTAGTGGACCGTGTAGGTGCCGGCCTTGACCGCGGTCACGCGCCAGAAGATGTCCTTGCTCACGCCGGCGTCCAGCGGCCCGAAGGCGAAGGTGTCGGTCTGGGCGGCCGCGGCTCCGGCGGAGGGGGCGGTGTCAAGGCTCGCCAGGTCCTCCCCGGATTCCAGCACCTTCGGCCAGTCGGCCTCCAGGATCCAGACCGGGCGACTGGGGTCGGCGAGCCCGGCCTGCTCGGAGCGGGTCTTGAACGAGCCCCCGCCCGGTGAGTCGCCGGTGTAGATCGTCACCGCCAGGTTGGGGATCTGGTCGGTGCCGGTGTTCTCGACCTCGAGCTGCAGGTCGCTGGTCTGGGCGAGCCGCTGGTCGGTCGGGAACCTGGCCTCGTTGACGGCGACCGGGAAGTCGCCGGAGGGCTCGTCCGCGTCCTGTCTTTGGGCGTCGTCGCCGCAGGCGGAGGCCAGCAGCGCCAGACCCGCGAACGCGCTCAATGCGAGCACTCGGTTCGCGGCACCCCGGGAAGCTGGCAGGCGTCGGTCGCTGATGGCGGTCTCCTCGCCCAAAGCGCCGGGAACATACCACCGCCGGCCACCGCGCCCCGCAGGTCGGTTGGGGGTGGCGGATACCGAGTCCATCGAATAATGTGTTCCCCACTGGCGCGGGACCGGTCCGCGCGCCGGAGGAGAGAATGGTCAGATCAGTCGCTGACAGGGCGTTTTTGCCCGCCAAGAGCCTGTTCGAGCAGGTCGGGAACATGATGATCCTGACCGGCAAGACGCTCACCGCGACCGTCAAGCCGCCGTATCCCTATGGCGGCGAGTTCATCGGCCAGTTCCTGTTCGCGCTCCAGCTCTGCTGGTTCCCGATGATGATCTCGACCGTCGCCTTCGGCTTCGGCGCTCCCGGCCTGCAGGCGGCCAACTTCCTCTCTCTGTTCGGCGCCCTCGATCGCCTCGGCGGCTTCTTCATCCTCGCCTCGGTGCGCGAGTTCGCACCGTTCGTGACCGCGGTGGTCGTCGCCGGTGTCGCCGGCACCGCGATCACCGCCGACCTCGGCGCCCGCAAGATCCGCGAGGAGCTCGACGCCCTGCAGGTGCTCGGCGTCGACCCGATCAAGAACCTGGTCGTGCCGCGATTCCTGGCCCTGATGCTGATCACCGGGCTGATGGACATCTACGCGCTGCTGTTCGGGATCGCCGGCGGCCTGTTCGCCGAGGTCGCCTACGGGCAGCCGCTCGGCGGGTTCTTCGCCACCCTCTTCAACAACGCCTCGGTCACCGACCTCTGGGGATCGATCCTCAAGTGCACGATCTTCGGCGCGATCATCGCCGTCGTCTGCTGCTACAAGGGGATGAATGCGTCCGGAGGCGCGGAGGGGGTGGGTAGAGCGGTCAACGAGGCCGTCGTCATTGCCTTCCTGGGGGTGTTCGCGTTCAACTACGTGTTCACCCAAACCCTGCTCGCCACCCATCCCGAGATCTCGGTGATCAAGTGAAGATGAGCGAGCCCGCGACCACGAGCTCTCGCATCTGATGCCCGGCTGGCTCGCAGTACCGCGCGACTGGCTCGGCAGCCTCGGCGACATCGCCCGCTTCAGCGGCCGGGTGATGGGGATCGTCTACTCGGGCCGGGTGATGCACTTCTTCGGCGAGGCGCTGCGCCAGGCCGGGATCCTGATCCTGGGCTCGACGATCGTGATCTGGGGCCTGGTCTTCATCCTCGGCCTGCAGTGCGGGATCGAGGGCGCCTACTTCAACCGCTCGGTCGGCTCACCCGCCTACGCCGGCGTGTTCGCCGCCTGGTGCGACCTGCGCGAGGTGATCCCATACGCCTTCGGCTACATGATGTCCGCCAAGGTCGGGACCGGGATCGTCGCCGAGCTCGGCGCGATGCGGATCTCCGACGAGGTCGACGCGCTCGAGGTGATGGGCGTCAACCCGATGATCTTCCTCTGCGGCACCCGCCTGCTGGGGGCGTGGATGACGCTGCCGTTCATGTACCTGGCGGCGATCGGGGTCGGCTACCTCGCTTCGTACCTGGCGGTGGTCGAGCAGATCGGCGAGGTCTCGTCGGGCGGCTACTTCCTGATCTTCTGGATGTTCCAGAACCCACCCGACCTCTTATTCAGCTTGATCAAGGCGATGTTCATGGCCACCGCGATCGTGCTGGTCGGCTGCTACTACGGCTACACCGCCTCGGGCGGGCCGGTCGGCGTGGGTACGGCGACGGCGAAGTCGATGGTGCTGAACATCGTGCTCGTGCACATCATCGGGATGATGGGGACGCTGGTCTTCTGGGGCGCCAACCCGAGGGCGCCGATCGGCGGCTGAACTACCTACAGGGGAGCTGATGGCGGAGGACGAACAGAACGTGGACGAGGGTCCCGGCGTCGACGAGCAGGTTGCCGCGGAGCAGCCCGCCGGTGACCAGGTGACCGCGCAGCAGGCCGAGTACGACCGCTTCGCCGACGAGGTCGGTACGGGCGGCGACCCCGGCGCCGACGACCCGGGCGACTATGAGGAGCCCGCCCCCGAGCTCGGCGACCTGCACAAGGACTACTCGATTCCGGGCGTCGACCCGAGGGAGAGCAACCCCTACCGCTGGCACACGGGCGAGAAGCGCGACCACGGCGGCGAGGACGCGATCGAGGTGATCGACGTCGTCAAGCAGTTCGGGCGCACGCGGATCCTCAACGGCCTCAACCTGGGCCTGCCCGACGACCAGATCTCGATGGTGCTCGGCCCGTCCGGGACCGGCAAGTCGGTCCTGATCAAGCACATCGTCGGGCTGCTGTACCCGGACTCGGGCGACCTGCTGGTCCACGGCGAGTCGGTCCCGAACATGACCGACGACGAGCTGTTCGAGATGCGCAAGAAGTTCGGCCTGCTGTTCCAGGACGGAGCCCTGTTCGGGTCGATGAACATCTTCGACAACGTCGCCTTCCCGTTGCGCCAGCACACCGACAAGGGCGAGGAGGAGATCGGCGAGATCGTCAACCGCCGCCTGCGCGAGGTCGGCCTCTCGGAGGCGCTCGAGAAGATGCCGAACGAGCTCTCGGGCGGGATGCGCAAGCGCGCCGGCTTCGCCCGCGCGCTGGTCCTCGACCCGGCGATCGTCATGTTCGACGAGCCCGACTCGGGGCTCGACCCGGTGCGCACGGCGCTGCTCTGCGAGCTGATCCGCGAGATCCACGAGGAGAACGGCGGCTGCTACCTGGTGATCAGCCACGACCTCGGCACCGCGCGCCGGATCGCCGACTTCATCGCCGTGCTCTGGAAGGGCAAGATCGTCGAGTCCGGCCCGTCCGAGGAGCTGTTCAACTCCGACAACGAGTTCGTCAGCCAGTTCCTCAACGCGGAGACCGCCGGCCCGCTGTCGATGGACTAGGCGACGGCGGACCGCAGCCGGCAATCCGATCCGCGCGAGTTCGTCCGCGCCGTCTACGCGCGCGGTCAACCGCGGCGACTTGGAGCAGATGGCGCGCGGCTTCGAGCCCGGGTTCGAGTGGCATCCCGACGAGCTCAGCCCCGCGCAGCGGACGCGCCAGACGGCGGCCGAGGCGGTCGACACCGTCCGCGACTTCACCAGCCCGTTTCGCGACTTTCATACCGACATCGTCGGCCTCGAGGTACGGGGCCCGCACGTGATCGCCGAGGTCCACCACCGGGCGAAGGTGGGCGAGGGAACGGTCGACCGCCGCGAGACCCACCTGTGGACCTTCCGCGACGGTACCGCCGTGTCGCTGCGCGAGTTCGAGACCCGCGAGCAGGCGCTTGCGTTCCTCGCGGGCGAGGTTTCCGAATAGCCTTCGCCGCCGACGACGAGAAAGGGGCGCCGGGATGGCGATCAGCGAGCGCGAGGCAGGGCAGGTCGAGAAGGCGAACGCGAGCACCAGGACGCCGGTCGTCTTCATCCACGGGCTCTGGCTGCTGCCGTCGAGCTGGGACAATTGGGTTGGCTTTTTCGAGGAGAACGGCTACGCCGGCGTCACGCCGGACTGGCCCGACGACCCAGAGACGGTCGAGCAGGCGCGCGCCAATCCCGACGTGTTCGCGGGCAAGAACCTGAAGCTGATCGCCGACCACACCGCCGAGGTGATCGGCGGCCTCGACCGCAAGCCCGCCGTGATGGGTCACTCGACCGGCGGCCTGCTGGCGCAGCTGATCGCCGACCGCGGCCTGTCGGCGGCCACGGTGGGGATCGACCCCGGGCCGTTTCGCGGCGTCCTGCCGCTGCCGGTCTCGGCCCTGCGATCGGCGCTCCCGGTGCTCAAGAACCCGCTCAACCGCGGCAGGGCGATCACCCTGACCCTCGACCAGTTCGAGTACGGGTGGGCGAACGCGCTCGACCCCGACGAGGCGAAGCGGTTGTACGAGACCTACCACGTGGCGGCGCCCGGCGTGGCGCTGATGCAGATGGCGAACGCGAACGTCAACCCCTTCACCGAGGCGAAGCTCGACGTCCGCAATCCCGATCGCGGGCCGCTGCTGATCATCGACGGCGAGAAGGACCACACGGTCCCCTGGGCGATTGCCAACGCCTCCTACAAGCGCCAGAGCCACAACCAGGCCGTGACCGAGATCGAGAAGATCCCCAACCGCGGCCACTCGCTGACCATCGACAACGGCTGGCGCGAGGTCGCGCAGGCCGCGCTCGAGTTCGTCAAGCGCTTCACATAGCCGCGCTCACGGCACCGCTTCCCCGGCGCCCCCGGGGGCGGGCGTCCGTAGCATTCCCCCGGTGAGGGATCGCTTCGCACGGATCGCGGGCTGGTGCGTCGAGCAGCCGATCCCGGTGGTCGTGGGAGTGGTGTTGGTCGCGGTGATCGGCGCCGTCGCCGCGCTGCGCCTCGAGCCTGACGCGGGCACCGACCAGTTGGTCGACAACGACTCGGCCGCCTACCGGGCGACGCAGGACTTCGAGCAGAAGTTCGGCGACGATGCCGTCGTCGTCCTGGTCCAGGGCGACCTCGACCAGCTCGTGCTCACCTCGGACCTCGGCAAGCTGCTCTCGCTGGAGGGCTGTCTGTCGGGCAACGTCGAGGGGGGCAAGGTGTTCACCGACTCCCCCGCACCCGAGCCCTGCGCCAGGATCGCCGAGGCGAAGCCGGCGCAGGCGGTGCTCGGCGGCGCCACCTTCCTCAACCAGTCGGCGATCCAGGCGACCAACGTGCTGCAGGCGCAGTCGCAGGCCGCCGTTCGCCAGGCCCGCGCCGCCGGGCGCGCCGCAGCCCGCCGCGCCGAGCGCCAGGGCCTGAGTCCGGCGCAGCAGCTGGCGGCGGCCCGGGCGGCCGCCGAGCAGGTCACCCAGGCCTTCCAGCAGCAGGTGATCCAGCTCGGCATCCAATACGGGCAGAGCGGCCCGCCGCGGCTCGACGACCCGGCGTTCGTGAGCTCGGTGGTCTTCGACCCGTCGGACCCCGGCCAGCCGAAGCCGCGTTTCTCGATCTTCTGGCCGAGCGCCCACGCGGCCCAGATCCTGGTCCGCCTGAAGCCCGATCTGAGCGACGCCGAGCGCCGGGACGCGATCGGGATGATCCGCGACGCGGTCGGCGACGACGCCTTCCAGATCCGCGACGCCACCTACGTCGTCAGCGGCGCCCCGGTCGTCGTCGACGGGCTCGCCGACAAGCTCTCGAGCGCGATCGTCGTGCTCCTGGTCGCGGCGCTGGTGGTCATGACCCTGACCCTGGCGCTGATCTTCGGTCCGCCGGCGCGACTGTTGCCGCTGGCGGTCGCGCTGGTCGCCGCGGCGATCACCTTCGGCCTGCTGGCAGCCTTTGGCGGCTCGTTGACGATGGCGTCGATCGCGGTCCTGCCGATCCTGATCGGGCTCGCGGTGGACTACGCGATCCAGTTCCAGGCTCGCTTCAACGAGGCCCGCGCCTCTGGGTCCTCGCCCGCCCGCGCGGCGGTCGAGTCAGCCGCCCGCGGAGCCCCGGTGATCGCCACCGCCGCCTGTGCCACGGCCGCCGGCTTCCTCGTCCTGCTGCTCTCGCCGATCCCGATGATCAGGTCCTTCGGGGTCCTGCTCGTGGTCGGGGTGGTGATCTCGTTCGCGGTCGCGCTGACCGCCGGCCTGGCGCTGCTGTCGCTGACCCGGCGCGATGCACCGGGAGGATCGGGAACCGGGTCGGCGTCCGGCTCGGGCTCCGGCGGCACGTCGCGGCTGGCCGGCGTAACCGCAGCCCGGGCGGCGGTCGCGGCCCGGGTGCGGGCGATCGGCAAGCGGGCGCTGGCCGCCTCGGTGGCAGCCCCGGGCCGCGTCCTGGTCGTCGGGCTGGTGATCGCGACCGTCGGCTGGGCTCTCGGCACCCGGGCCGAGGTGATCTCCGACCTGCGCGAGCTCGTTCCCAGCGACCTGCCCGAGCTGCAGAACGTCGACGAGCTGCAGGACGCGACCGGGGTCTCGGGCGAGGTCGAGGTCTCGGTGCGCGCCGACGACCTCACCGACCCGGCCGTGGTCGCCTGGATGAGCGACTTCAAGCAGCGGGTCCTCGACGACGCCGGCTACGAGGGCGAGGGCACGCCCTGCACCGAGCAGGACGCCGAGCTTTGCCCCTACATCGCCCTCCCCGACCTGTTCGGCGGCCAGGCGCCCGACAGCGCCGAGCGGGTACAGGGCGTTCTCGACCTCCTGCCGCAGTACTTCCTCGCCGCCTTCGTGCATCGCGACGACCCCGCCGGCGGCGCCGGGACCACGGTGATCCCGTTCGGGATCAAGGTGATGCCGTTCGACGAGCAGAAGCAGCTGATCGACTCGATCCGCTCCGAGATCGACCCGCCCGGCACCGAGAACGACCTTCCGGCCGGGGTCAGCGCCGAGGTCGTCGGTCTGCCGGTGTTGGCCGCGGACGCGAACTCGGCGCTGGCGGGCAACCGCTACCTGCTGACGATCGCGGGCCTGTTCGCGGTCGCCCTGGCCCTGCTTGCGATCTACCGCTCCTGGCGCCGGGCCCTGGTCCCACTGGTGCCGATCGTCCTGGCGACAGGCTGGTCGTCGCTGGGGCTGGCGATCGCCGGCGTGCCGCTGAACCCGATGTCGGCGACGCTCGGTGCCCTGGTGATCGCGATCGCGACCGAGTTCAGCGTCCTGCTCGCCGCCCGCTATGAGGAGGAGCGCTCACCCGGGGTCCCCGCCGGGGAGGCGCTGCGGCGCGCCTACTCGCGCACGGGGATGGCCGTGCTCGCGTCCGGAATCACCGCGATCGCCGGCTTCGCGGTCCTGACCGTGACCGACATCCGGATGCTGCGCGACTTCGGGCTGGTCACCGTCCTCGACCTGGGCGTCGCGCTGCTGGGCGTCCTCGTGGTCCTGCCCGCCGCCCTTCTGTGGGCTGAGACCCGGGTCAAGGAGTCACCCGCCAGGCGCCCGGTCGAGCCGGTCCGCGCGACTTGACCGGCGAGCGCGAGCAGCGGAGCAAGCGGCCGGGGGGCCGGTATTCGCTGTACGTGGGGATCGCCTTTCTGGTGCTGATCGTGGTCGCAACGGTGAACACGCTGAGGACCCGCGACGACGGCATCCTCGGCGCCACCGCGGCCGCGGAGGAGGGCGAGCCGCTGGCCCAATTCGCCGTTCCCGAGCTGCTCGGCTCCAATCAGGGCGACGCCAACATCTTCCAGGACGATTGTGACACCGGCGCCAATCCGTGCCCGCCGGACGACCAGCGCACCCCTGCCTGCCAGGTCGACCTGCCCGAGGTGATCCGGGTCTGCGACCTGTTCGACAAGCCGCTGGTGATCTCGTTCTGGTTCACGCGCGGAGCCGACTGCTTGCCGAGCCAAGACGTCGTCGACCAGGTCGCTCAGCGGTTCGAGGGTCGGGTGAACTTCCTCTCGATCGACGTTCGCGACGACCACGACGAGGCGGCCCAGATCGTCCGCGAGCGCGGCTGGCAGCTGCCGGTCGGCTGGGACGCCGACGGCGCCGTCTCCAATCTCTATCGCGTCGGCGGCTGTCCGACCGTCGCCTTCGCCTTCCCCGGGGGCCTGCTGAGCCGCGCCGTGATCGGCTCGGACGCGCTCACCGAGGACGGCCTGAGCGCGGACGTCGAGCGCCTGATCACCGCCTCCAACCGCCGCGCCGACGAGGACCGGTGAGCGCCGAGGCGCAGCCGGAGATCGGCTGGGTCGACTCCGAGCTGGTCGAGGAGTTGCCCGGCCTGACGCTGGTCCAGCTCGCCGTCGACCGCGGCTCGGGACGCTCCCCGCGCGAGGTCAAGGAGCGCCTGAGCTTGCTCTCGGACCGCTTCTCCGGCCCACAGGCGATCAACCTGCGCCATCAGCCGATCCCCTGGGCCTACCGGGTCTTCTTCCGCCACATCGGCCTCGACCCCGACGAACAGCGCACCCCGGTCGAGGAGCTTGCCCTGGAGCGGATGCGGCAGGGCGGCTTCAAGAGCCGCAGCCTGCTCGACGACGCGCTGACGATCGCCACGATCGAGTCCGGGGTGGCGCTGCGGGCCTTCGACGCCGACCGGGTCAGCGGACCGCTCGGGATCCGTCCCAGCCGGGACGGCGAGGCGCTCGAGGGGCGGCCCGGCGAGCTTCCCGCCGGGACGCTGGTGATCGCCGACGCCGAGCGCCCGCTGGCACTGCTGTTCGGCGCCCTGGCCGCGGGCCGGGGGGTGAGCCCGAAGACGAAGCGCACGTTGTTGGTGGCGATCGGGGTCGGCGGCGTGCCCGCGATCGCGGTCGAGGAAGCACTCTGGCTGGCCGACGGCGTCCTGCGGGGTTAGAATCCCCGCCGTAGGCGACGGGCCTGGAGGAGTCTTGCCCGAAGTGCTCGAGCACAGCGATCCGACGACCGGCCTCAGCGGGCCAGCGATGCCCGCGGTCGAGGTCGGCGCCGCCGCGCAGCGACGCGCCCGCAACGACCTCCGAGGCCAGATCGCCCGGCTCGAGCGCGAGTTGGGGGAGCTGTTCGCCTCGGCCTTCCCGCGTCGCGGCTTCGACTGTCGGGTCGGTGCGGTCGGCGGGCCGCGGGTGCTCTCGACCGCCGACCTGGAGCGAGTGCGCGACGCGCTCGCCCTGAGGCTGCAGCGACGCGCGCGCTGAGCTCGCCCGCCAGGCCGACGTCGAGGAGACGAACCGGGGCCTGCTCGAGCGGATGATCGCCGAGCCCGACGAGCATCGGTGGGTGATCGTCTCCAACCGTGACATCGGCCAGCCCGGCTGTCGCCACTGGCACTCGCGCCCGCGCTGGGGGCTGCTGGGGATGCTGATGGGCTGGTGGCGAATCCGGGTCTCGTCCGGTTGCCCGTTAGCCGAGGGGCCTCGGCCCCCGGCGATCACCGCCAGACGTACGACCCCCGATCCCGTGGCTAAGAAGCGCCGCAAGCAACGGCCGCGCCGGCCGCCGCCCGCTGCCGCCGAGCCGGGCGCGAGCGCACCCCGGGCCGCCAAGCCGCCGCCCAGGGCTCCCGCGCGCCAGCCGCGCAAGCCGATCGAGGACGAGCGCCCGCCGGCTCCCTGGGGCTCGTTCCCGCTGGTCGAGCTGGTCGTCCTGGTGGCCCTGGGGATGCTCGTCGCCGCCCTCTTAGTCGAGTCCAAGCGCCCGGTGCTGGTCGTCACCGGGCTGGCGCTCGGCTCGCTCGCGGGGCTGGAGCTGTCGATCCGCGAGCACTTCGGTGGCTATCGCTCGCACACACTCCTGCTCGCCGGCTGCGCCGGCGTCGCGGTCCTGGCGCTGCTCTTCTACGGGCTCCCCGACCTGCTCGCGCCGGGCGCTCGGGTGGCGGTCGGGCTGGTGGTCACGGTTGGCGTCGCGATCCTGCTGGCGCGGGCCTTCCGGGCGCGGTCGGGGCGCCTGATCAAGCTCCGCTAGGTCCTGGCGGGGCGGGTAGTCTCAGCCGATGCTGGCCCGGATCAGGGAGATCATGGGCGGTCCCGCCAGCGCAGCGCTCGTCGGGCTGATGCTGATCGGTTGCCTGCTGCTGTGGGTCGGTGTGCCGCTCGCCTGGCTGTGGATCGGCTCGCAGGTGCAGTCGAGCTCCTCGCTGGGGACGGCGCTGATGGTGACCATGTTCGGGATCCTGGTCTCGATCATGCTCTTGGTGACGGTGCTCGGACGGCTCAACCGCTGGCACGCCAACCTCCACGAGCGCCGTGGCGAGCCGCTGAACTCCTCGGCGCTGGAGGTGATCCTGGTCTCCTCGGCTGGGATCGCGGTGGTTGGCTTCGGGATCTGGTTCTTCGGCTTCGCCGGCGCCAGCCCCCTACCGCTCAACATCGGTTTCTGACCGCGGGCATGGCGGCGGGGCGGGCGCTGAGCGCCCGCCCCGTTCACGATCGGTGGGCCCCGTGCTCGGGCTCAGGCCGCGGTGCCCGGACGCCGCTCGAGCTGGGTGGCGAGCAACTCACGCTGGCGGCCGGTGAGCCGGATCAGCTCGCGGTTCTCGTTCACCGAGAACGAGAACAGGAACTTCCGTGCCCTGGTCCGCCCCCAGCGGCGCTGGCTGCGTAGCAACTCTCCGATCGACATCGACTCGGCCTCCCATGGGCAGTGCCGGACGACCTCCGCCACTTCGACCTCACCTGACGCGACTTGGCGCTTCAGCGACGCTCGGGCCAAGCGGACCCGGTTTGCATGTGCGAGCGCCTGCAGATGCTGCGGCATCGCGGCAGGGGCAACGGTCGAGGCAGCTTCCATTCTCACTTCTCCTCTGAGTGCTTCGGTTAGTAGCGGGGTATCTGGGCGTCGTCGCTCCCGGCGGGCCGGAGGCCCGCGTCAGGGTGACGTCCGGGACATGTGTTCCTCCTCCTGTCCCGTCCGCTCCCTGCCCCAGGGTGCGTACGGCGCGAGTGGGAACCTAGAAACGTCGCCCGCTCCCGTCAACCGGGTGGACTACTGACCGGTAACAGTTCGATCGCTAAGAGCAAGCTTTTCGTTCACAAATTCGGCTTGTCCAGAAACGGACAAGTCGAATCTCCCCCGCGCGGGGGAACGCTCAGGCCGCTCTGGGCAGGTCGGGGAAATCGGCGATCGTCCTTTCGATGATCGCCAGCGCCCGGTCGAGGTGCTCGGTCTCGTGGGTCGCCATCAACGAGGTCCGTAGCAATGCCCCGCCGGGCGGCACCGCCGGGTGGACGGCGACGTTGGTGTAGACGCCCGCGTCGAACAGCGCCTTCCACAGGAGCGCCGCCTCGTAGTCCTCGCCGACCACCACCGGGACCACCGGGGTGGTCGCCTCGGAGCCGTCGGGCAGCGTCCCCGGCTCGATCACCATCAGGCCGAGGTCGCGGAACCCCTGGCGCAGGTAGCGGGCGTTGTCGAGCAGCTTCGCCATCAGCTGGTCGCCCTCGGCCCGGATCACGCGCAGCGCGCCGAGCGCCGCACCGACCGCCGCCGGGACCGCCGAGGCGGTGAAGATGAACGGCCGCGAGGCGAAGCGCAGGTACTCGATCACCTCCGCCGGGCCGGCGATGAAGCCGCCGCACGAGGCGAGGCTCTTCGAGAAGGTGCCCATCCGCAGGTCGACCTCGTGCTCGAGCCCGAATAGCTCGCTGGTGCCGGCGCCGCGAGCGCCGAGCACCCCGACGGCGTGCGCCTCGTCGACCATCAGCCGCGCGCCGTAGCGCTTGCACAGCTCGACGATCGCCGGCAGGTCGCAGAGGTCGCCCTCCATCGAGAAGACCCCGTCGACGATCACCATCACGCCGCCGCCGTCGCCCGCAGCGCGCTCCAACATCCGCTCCAGCTTTGCCATCTGGTTGTGGCGGAAGGGGCGCAGCTTGGCGCCGGAGAGCATGCAGCCGTCGAGGATCGAGGCGTGATCGGCCGAGTCGCAGATCACCGTGTCGCCCGGGCCGAGGATCGTCCCGATGCAGCCGACGTTCGCCTGGTGGCCGGTGGTGAAGACGATCGCTTCCTCGGCCTCCATCCACTCGGCGAGCTCGCGCTCGAGCTCGAGGTGCAGCGGGGTGGTGCCGTTGAGCAGCCGCGAGCCGGTCAGCCCGGTGCCGTAGGTCTCGAGCGCGTCGCGCGCCGCCTGCTTGACCCGCGGGTCGCCGGTCAGGCCGAGGTAGTTGTTGGAGCCGAGCATGATCGTCTCGCGCCCCTCCATCTCGACCACCGGGCCGGCCTCGGAGGTGAGCACCCGGAAGTACGGCATCAGGTCGCTCTGCTTGGCGAGCTCGAGGATCTCGAGGCGGTCGTGGGTGCGCGCCTTCTCGAATACGTCGACCGGCGCGCGGGCGGTCTCGCTCATTGCCCGAAGTGTAGGTTGGCCAGCGGTGGCTGCGCTGACGATCCGCCCGGTGACGGGAAAAAGCGACCTGAAGCGTTTCATCGAGGTTCCGTACCACCTGCGGGCCGGCGATCCGCAGTGGGTGCCGCCGCTGCGCTTCGAGCGCCGCCAGTTCCTCGATCGCAAGAAGAACCCGTGGTTCGAGCACGCCGAGTGCGAGCTGCTGCTCTGCGAGCGCGACGGCGAGGTGGTCGGCCGGATCAGCGCCCACATCGACCACCGCTGGGACGAGTACCAGAGCGGCAGCGACGGCATGTTCGGCTTCTTCGACGCCGTCGACGACCCGGACGTGGTCGCGGCGCTGCTCGACGCTGCGAGCGACTGGCTACGCCAGCGCGGCCGCGAGCGGATGCTCGGGCCGATGGACTTCACCATGAACGACGAGTGCGGGATCCTGATCGAGGGGTTCGACGAGCCCTCGATGATCCTCGAGCCCTGGCACCCGCCGTACTACTCACGGCTGATCGAGGCCCACGGGCTGACCAAGGCGATCGACCTGCTGATGTGGGAGCTGTGGTTCGGCCGGCTCAAGGAGGGCACCGAGATGCACCCGCTGATCCACGCGGCGGCGGCCAAGTCGCGCGAGGAGGGGGTCGTGCTGCGGCCGATGCGCAAGTCCGACATGGAGGCCGAGGTCGGGCGGTTCATGGAGGTCTACAACGAGGCTTGGGGAGACAACTGGGGCTTCGTCCCGATCACCGAGGCCGAGGTCCGCTTTCAGGCCAAGAACCTGAAGCCGGTCCTGGACGAGAACTGGGCGATGATGGCCGAGCGCGACGGCGAGATCGTCGGCGCCGCGCTCACCCTGCCCGACGTCGAGCAGGCGCTGGTGAAGATGAACGGCCGCCTGCTGCCGTTCGCCTGGGTCCACTTCCTGCGCCGCAAGCGCTACATCGACCGCCTCAGGGTGTTCGCGCTCGGCGTCAAGCACGACTATCAGCACCTCGGGGTGGCCGCGGCGCTGTACGAGCGCCACGTGCAGACCGCCGCCTCGGTCGGGCCCAAGGGTGGCCACATGGGGTGGATCCTGGAGACCAACGACCCGATGAACCGGGCGATGGAGGGGATGGGCGGCACCGTGGTCCAGAAGTACCGAATTTACGAACGCCCGCTCGGGGCGTCCGCTTGACAACCCCTTAGAGTAGGACCGGGATGAGAGAGGACGTGCTGGAGACCGAGGCGTTCGAGATGCCCGCCCTGGACGGCGAGGAGCAGGTCGCCGAGCCGACCGCTCGTCCGCTGCCCGCCACGGTCGACCCGCGGACCGAACTCTCGGCCTGGAAGGGCGAGGCGCGCACGGTGGCGATCGCCGCCGCGGGCGGCCTGGTCGCCGGAGCGGCGACAGTGGCGCTGGCCCGCGCCACCCGCGGCGGCTCCTCGAAGCGCCCGGCGAAACGCCCCCGCGCCAAGGAGCGGCCGGTGAAGGTGCTCGCGAGCCGCTCGTTCATGGTCGACGTGCACCTGATCGACCGCTAGCGGGGTGTCTGATGGTGCGACGTCATCAGAGGCCCCGCTAGATGCCCGGGGCTGCGCGCGGCGGCCCCGCGCCGCTCGAGGCCGACGTGCGTCCGGCGTGGCCGTTTCGGCTGCGGACCCGGATTGGCGGAGATGGGGTCGCACGGCGGCGCGGAGCGGTGCTCAGCCGGTTGCTGGCGACCCCGGGCGGGCGGGTCGTCGTCCACGTCTGGCAACCGCAGGCCGAGCGGGTCGTGTTGCGGGCCGGGCCGGCTGACCCCGGGGCCCCCGCCGATCGCGAGGCGCTGGCGCTGGCGATCGAGCGGATGCGGTTCGCGATCGGCGTCGACGAGGACCTGAGCGAGTTCGCGCGCGCGTTTCGCGGCGATCCGCTGATCGGCGAGATCATCCACCACCGGCCCTGGCACCGCCCACGCCGCCGCCCCTGGCCATGGGAGGCGCTCGCCTGGGCGGTCACCGAGCAGCTGATCGAGGCCCGCCGGGCGGCCGAGATCCAGCGCCGGGTCGTGCGCCGATGGGGCGGAAAGCTGCAACCGACCACCGACGGCGCCTGGCTCGGCCCCGGGCCGCTGCGCGACGTGCCCTCCGCCGAGCGCGTCGCCGGGATCGCCCCGGCCGAGCTGGCGGCGATGGACCTGGCGCCCTCTCGCGCGATCGCGCTGATCCATTGCGCGCGCGAGGTCGCTCGCGGCCGGGTCGACCCCGCCGACGCCGCCGGCGACCGCCGCCTGCGCCGGATTGGTGGGATCGGACCCTGGACGCTGCAGGTGCTCGGCCTCAACGGCCGCGGGGAGCCGGATTCGCTGCCGGCCGGCGACCTCGCCTACGTCAAGCTTGTCGGCTCCCTCGCCGGGCTCGGACGCCGGGCCACGGTCGCCGAGGTCGAGGAGTACTTCGCCCCCTACGCGCCGTATCGGGGCCTCGCAGGCTCCTTCGCCCTCGCCCGCTGGCACGGCGCCGTCGCCGCCGGCCCGCCGCTGCGCCTGGCCGCCTGAACCCCTACCCGCGCGCCGCCCGCTCGAGCACCGCCGCCATCAGCGCCACCTGGCGCTCGACCGAGTGCTCTGCCGCGGCGGCGCGCGCCGCCGGGTTCGGGCTCGGCATCGAGGAGGCCCGCTCGAGCGCCGCGGCGAGCGCCTCGCGGTCGGTGGGGTCGACCAGCACCCCGGCCTCGTCGGTGACGAACTCCGGCGGACCGCCGACCGTGGTCGCGACCACGCTGCGCTCCATCGCCATTCCCTCCAGGGTCGCCTGGCCGAAGGGCTCGGCCAGCGACGGCTGGCAGAGGACGTCGCAGGCGGCGATCCACGACGCGACCTGGACCTGGGGGATGCGGCCGACGACGCGGACCCCCTCGCGCCCCTCGAGCTGCGGGCGCAGCGGGCCGTCGCCGACGTAGGCGAGCCGGCCGCGGCCGAGCCGGGAAAAGGCATCGGCGAGCGCGACGACGTTCTTGCGCTCGATCAGCGAGCCGACGCAGACGAAGGCCGGGCCGTCGCCGTCCCAGCCGACCTCCCGGCGGGCCGGCACGGCCTCCCGCGGGGAGAAGGCCTCGAGGTCGATCCCGCAGTCGGCGATCGCCAGCTTCGGCTGCGCGGCCGGGATCCGCTCGACCAGGCGGTCGGCGAGCCAGCGCGAGTTCGCGATCACCCCGCCGGCCCTGCCGATCACCCGCCGGACCGCCGCCTCGACCCCGCGCACGGTGCCCAGGTTGGCGACGTCCTGGCCGTGGGCCATGACGACCAGCGGCGCCCCCGAGAGCCGCGAGGCGATCGCCGCCGCCGCGCCGGCCGGGAACAGCATGTGGGCGAAGATCACGTCGGGGCGCGAGCGGCGCGCGGCGGCGACCGCCTCGCGCGTGAGCCGTGCGTACTTGGTCCGCGACGCCCGCCGGTGGTCGATCGCGACGATCTCCACCTCGTGCCCCGTCCGCTCGAGCTCGCGCACGACCGGGACCAGGAAGGCGCCGAGGTCGGGGTCCTCGGGCCCGGGCCACATCTGGGTGCAGAGCATGATGCGCACGGTCGTGATTATCTAGGCGCGTGGAGTCGGGGTTCTCGCGGGCGCGGATCGAGCCGGACCCGGGCGAGCGATTCGTCGCCCTGCGGCGCCAGCTCGGCGTGACCACGTTCGGCCTCAACGAGATCGTGCTCGAGCCCGGCCAGCGCGGCCGCATCCACCGCCATCGCCACCAGGAGGAGGTCTACCTCGTGCTCGACGGCACGCTGACGCTGGTGATCGAGGGCACCGAGAACGCGCTCGAGCGGGGCGAGCTGGCCCGCGTCGGGCCGGAGCTGCGGCGCCAGCTCGTCAACCGCGGGCCCGAGCGCCTGGTCCTGCTCGCGCTCGGCGGCGCGACCGAGCACGCGGGCCGCGACGGGCTCGCGTACCCGGACTGGGAGACGCCCGGCTCGGAAGGCCGCCCGCCGCAGGAGATCCCGCTGCCCGACGACCTGGCCAGCTGAGCCGCGGCCTACTCCGGCACCTGGCCGGGCAGGAGCTCGTTCGTGAACATCTCGCCGGCGGTCGGCCGGGTCGAGATCAGCCCGCGGTCGGCGAAGAAGCCGCCGAACGCCTCCCACTCGTGGGCGTTCATGTACCCGAACGGATGCGGCCCGCCGCTGGTCAGCAGCGGCAGCGTGCGGTCGACCTCGGCCCGGGTCAACTTCGGCTCCAGCCCGTCGCCGGCCGCGAGCACCGCCGCGCTCGCCCCGGCGGGGTCGCGCTGCGCCGCCTCGGTGCCGCTCTCGAGCGCGGCGATGAACAGCCGGATCGCCTCGGGATCCTCGGCGATCCGGTCCGAGTCGGCGACCAGGACGAGCTCGTCGTAGGTCGGGATCCCCAGCCGGTCGACCGGGACCACCCGTGGGTGCAGCCCGCGCTCGGCGAGATCGACCCCCTCGACGTTCAGGAAGCCCCCCAACATCGCGTCGGCCGAGCCCGAGAGCACCGCGGGCAGCAGGTTGAGGCCGACGTCCTTCTGGTTGACGTCGTCGAGCGACATCCCCTCGCGGTCGAGGATCGCCTCCAGGTAGTCGGTCTGGTACGGGATCCCCGCGGTCGCGATCGTCTTGCCCCGCAGGTCGGCGACGTCGGCGATCCCGGCCTCCGGCAGCGAGATCAGCGAGGTCAGCGGCTGCGACACGAGCGCTGCGACGGCCTTCACCGGCAGTCCCTGGTCCTGGGCCAGGAGCACCTCGGGCTCGTAGGAGATCGCCAGGTCGGCGCGCCCGGCGGCGACCTGGCGGATCGGCGACGAGGGGTCGGACGGCACCTGAGGGTCGACCTCGAGCCCGGCCTCGTCGAAGTAGCCGCGGTCGAGCGCCATGAAGATCCCGGCGTGGTCGGGGTTGACGTAGAAGTCGAGCGCCAGCGACAGGCGCTCGGAGTCGCCGTGCTCGTGCTCCTGCTTCTCGCCGCACCCCGTCGCGACCACCATGGCCAGCGCGGCGGCCGCCAGGGCAACCCGCCTCACGCGGCGGCCCTTCGCTCACGCGGCGCCCACCAGGCGAGCCGGCGCTCGACCAGCGCGATGGCGCCGAAGAGGACGATCGCCAACACGGAGAGCACGAATACGGCGGCGAACACGCGCGCCGTCTGCAGCTGTCCCTGGGCGATCAGGATCAGGTGGCCGAGGCCCTCGTCGGCCCCCGACCACTCGCCGAACACGGCGCCGATCACTGAGATCACCGCCGCGATCTTCGCCCCGCTGAGCAGGAACGGCAACGCCGAGGGAATCTCGACCCGCCGCAGGGTCTGGGCCCGGCCGGCGTCCAGGGTGCGCATCATCCGCGGCAGCTCCGGGTCGACGGAGCGCAGGCCGTCGAGCGTGTTGACGGTGATCGGGAAGAAGCAGACCAGGGCGATGATCGCCAGCTTCGGGCCGAGCCCGAAGCCGAGCCAGACGACCAGGATCGGCGCGATCGCGATCACCGGCACCGTCTGCGAGGCGACAAGCAGCGGGTAGAAGGCCCGCCGCAGGGTTTCGGACAGGTGCAGGGCGACCGCGAAGGCGAAGCCCAGGACGAGCGCCAGCGCGAAGCCCAGAAGGACCTCCTGGATCGTCACCCAGGCGTCGGAGGCGAGCAGCTCGCGGTCCTCCCACAGCGACTGGGCCACGTCGCTCGGTGCCGGGATCAGGAATGGCTTGATGTTGAGCGCGTCCGCGATCAGGTCCCAGCGGGCCGCCAGCTCCCACGCCCCGAGCAGGACGGCGATCACGATCAGCGGCGGCAGCCAGCGCCTCATTCAGGCGCCTCAACAGCGGCGCGGCTCGGCTCCGCTGCGCTCCGCCTCGCGGGCGCCCCCTGCGCCAGCGCCTCGAGCGCCCGCTCGCGCGCCGCCGTGAAGTCAGCCGCGGTCACCGCCTCCAGCCGCGGGATCGCGCGCGGGGAGGGCGAGGGGATCGTCGCCGTCGTCCGGCCGGGACGGGCGGTCAGGACCACGACCCGGTCGCACAGATAGAGCGCCTCCTCGACGTCGTGGGTGACCAGCACGGCGGTGGCCGGCTGCGCCGCCAGCGCGCCGGCGAGCCACTCCTGCATCTCGGCGCGCGAGATCGCGTCCAGCGAGGCGAACGGCTCGTCGAGCAACAGCACCGGCTTCGCGGCCATCAGGGTGCGCAGGAAGGCGACCCGCTGGCGCATGCCGCCGGAGAGCTCGGCCGGCCGGGTGCGCTCGAAGCCGCCGAGACCGAAGCGCTCGAACAGCGGCGCCGCCGCGTCGCGCGCAGCCTGCCGCGAGGCGCCGCGATTGCGCGGCGCCAGAGCGGCGTTGTCGAGCGCCGAGAGCCACGGAAGCAGCAGGTCGCGCTGCGGCATGTAGGCGCAGCGGGCAAGCCGCTCAGCGGGCTCACGCGCGCCCCCGATGGCGATCGCGCCGCACTCGGGCTCGACCAAGCCGGCGATCAGCTCCAGGAGCGTCGACTTGCCGCAGCCCGATGGCCCGACGACCCCGAGCAGCTCGCCGGTCGCGACGCCGAGGTCGAGCCCGTCCAGGACCTGGAGCTCGCCGAAGCGATGCCCGAGCCCGGCGATCTCGACCGCCGCGCCCGCCGCTGAAGATGTTCGAGGCTCCTCGACGGGAGCCTCAGTCGCCGTTGCCATGCTCCCTCCGCGCGCATTACCGCACAGGTTCGAAGGGTCGGCGCCGGGGTCGATGAGGCGCCATCTCAGCCCGCTCGCCCGCGAGCACCCCTGGTTTCCTACCGGCAGTCTAGGACGAGCGCTTCAGCTTCAGCTTCTTCGAGTCCTTGCCGGCGAGACCCTGCTCGGCCGGGACCAGCTTGACCTTGGCCTTGACCTTCGCTTTGCCGTCCTCGCGCAGCTGCTTGGCGAGCTTGCCCTTCGGCTTCACGGTCAGCTTCACCTTGCCGTCCTCGTCGACGTCCTTGTGGACGGTCTTCAGGTTCTTGCCCTTCAGAGTCAGCTCACCGGGCGCGCTGGTGACCGAGAGCTTGGCGGTTCCGTGCTTCTTGTCGAGCTTCAGCTTGCCGAGCTTCAGGTTGGTCGCCTGCTCGTACCAGACCGGACTCGAGTAGACCTCGGGCCGGTTGGTGGTCGGGTCCTCGCGGATCACCTCGATCCCGTAACGCCCGGCCTGCTTCTGCTCGAAGGTGGTCGAGAAGTCGTCGCTGGTCACCCTCGCCTGGTCGACGACGGCGCCGTCGCGCAGCAGCTCGACGTCGTAGGTGCCCGGCCGCGCCGCGGACGGGCCGGCTCGCAGGACCTCGACGTCAAGCTTCAGCGACGGCCCGCTGATCGTGTCGCCGAGGATCGCGTCGCCGGTCCCGGGTGAGTGCGCTGTGACCCGGATGTCGGGTCCGTCGCTGCCGTAGAGCTTCGCGTAAGTGTGGTCGTTGTGGATCCCGTCGACGATCGCCTGCTTGGAGAGTTCGCTCGCGTAGACGACGGTTGCTCCGCGCCCGATCGGCGCCGTGGTCGCGTCGACCATGTCCGCCTTGTGCGAGTCGCTCGAGGCGACCGCGGCGACGTGGTCGCCGGCCGCCAGCCGCGCCTCGTAGAAGGCGATCGCGTCGAGCGTGAACGGGTTGATGTTGCCGGCGATGTCGGCGGGCCCGGTCTGGACCTCGATCGCGTCCACATGCGGGTAATCGGTCTCGGCCGGGGTCCAGTCCCAGGGGCAGCCGCGGCAGAAGCTGACGAACGCCGCGTTGGACGAGGGGAAGATCGTCGGGTGGTTGACCTGGGTCCAGCCGCCGCCCTCCTGCAGGGCGGCCATCTGCGACCCGGGCAGCGTCGTCGGCGCGATCTGGCTCATCGACGGGTAGCTGAGCACCGGGCCGCCGCGGAAGTCGGCGAAGGCGCTGGAGCCGATCGAGTTGTAGTGCCCGTGGTAGGTGGTCACCTCCGTGCCCGGGATCACCAGCTTGCCCGGGTAGCTGGGCTCGTACTTGCCGATCTCGCCCCGGCTGATGTCGTTGTTGTGGTCGACCAGCCCGATCCAGTCGAGCCCAGCGCCGCCCTGTGCGATCGGCTTGAACGCGTAGTCGAGGCTGGTCGAGACCAGGGCGTTGCCCGGCTCCTGCTCGCCGTGGGCGTGGACGTCGCCGGTGTACCAGCCGGCGTTCGGGTTCGCGACCGCACCGCTCTGGGGGACCTTGGAGTAGGGCTGGTCGGACCAGTCGGTGCTCGTCGTCGTCTCCACCGTGACCTGGAAGTTGACCGTCGGCGCCGTCAGCGCGGCCAGCCCGAGCTCGGCGGTCCAGGCCCCGGCCGGGATCGGCCCCGGCTGGTAGGCGCGGGTTGTGCGGCCCGACACGTAGGCCTTGGGATCCCCCTGGTACGTCGCCGCGTCGGAGAAGCCGTTGATGGCAATCGCCAGGTCGCGTACTGCGCTGCCGCTCCAGCCGCGGCGCTCGGGCGGGCCCGGGATCGTGTCGCCCGCGTGCAGCGGCTCGTAGACGCCCATGTCAAGCGTCGTCCCCGAGGGCCCGTCGTGGCAGTAGCGGATCCGGATCCCGGTAGTCCCGGCGGGACGTTGAAGGGGATCTGCACGTAGGCGCCCTGCTGCGCCTGGGTCACCGCGCCGACGTTGTCCTGCGGCGGCAGCGTGAAGTCGGGATCGGAGATGCCCGGCAGCGTGCAGGCGCTTGCCAGCCCGGGCAGCGCGAGCGCGCCCGCGACCGACAGCGCGGCGCCGATGCCGACTCGTTTCACCCTGCTCACCCCGGGAAAGCTAGCGCGTGAGGCGATTCAGGCCTCGACCGGCTTCGCCCCGGCGATCACGTCGACGAAGTTCTCCAGGTGCTTGGTCGTCCAGCACTCGAAGGCGGCGTCGCAGTGGCGCTCGTAGGCGGACATCACCGAGTCGCCGTAGTTCCAGTACAGGCGCGGCTCGGGGTTGAGCCAGAAGGTGCGCCCGGCGCGCTCGGAGATCCGGGCGAAGACCTCCGCGTGCGGCTCGCGGCCGTTGGTGCGCGCGTCGCCGAGCACGATCACGGTCGAGCGCGGGTCGAGGTCCTCGGAGATCTCGGTCAGGAACTCGAGCCAGACGCGGCCGTAGTCGGTGTAGCCGGAGACGTCGGCGACCCCGCCCTCCTGGCTGATCCTGCGCGAGATCTCGCGGAAGTCGCGCTCGCGCTCGAACACCTCGGTCACCTCCGAGATCCGCTCGATGAAGACGAAGCTGCGCAGCTTGCGAAACGAGTCATGGAGCGCGTGCAGGACGGAGAGGAAGAACACGCTCGCCGAGGTGACGGACGTGGACACGTCGCAGAGCACGTAGATCTCGGGCCGGCGCGGGCGCTTCGGCCGGTAGCGCAGGCGCAGCGGCACGCCGCCGGTCTCCAGCGAGGCGCGCATCGTCCGGCGCATGTCGACCGCGTTTCGGCGCTTGCGCCCGCGCTGCTCGTTGCCGAGGGTCGCCAGGCGCTTCTTCAGCTGGGCGACCGCGCGGTGAACCGCGGCCAGGTCCTGGGTCGGGCTCGTCGGCAGCGCCCGGTCGAGCTCGGCGAGCGGCCGCGAGGGCGGCATCTTCTCGGTCCGCTCGATCAGTGCCCGCTCGAGCTCGCGGCGCAGGTGGCGCTCGAATTCCTGGATCTGCTCGCGCTCGAGGGTCACCGAGTCGGGGTCGCCGTCGCGGTTTCCCGCCTGCAGGCCGAGCGTGCGGCGGATCCGCTGCACGTCGACGCCGACCACGCCCGAGCCCTCGCCCTGGCGCCCGAAGGCGGCGATCGCGAGCCGCGCGGCGTCGCGCATCTCGCCGTCCGAGCCCTCGGCGATCGCCTGGCGGATCGCCTCGCGCAGCTGCTCCAGGTCGAGCCGCTCGCCCCCGTCGTAGCGGCGCTCCTCGCGGATCCCGCGCTCCAGCGCCTCGGCCTCGGCGGCGCGGAAGAAGTAGCGGTCGAAGAGCAGCTCGAACACCCGCCGGTCCTCCTGCGACTTGGCGATCGTCGCCGCCAGCGCCTCGCGGAAGTCGGCCGGCTCGGTCCACGGCACCACCCGCAGCGCCTCGAACGCGTCGAACAGCTCCGCCGTCCCGACCGCGACGCCCTCGCTGCGTAGCTCCTCGCAGAACGCGGCGATCCGGGGCGCGAGTCCCGGGGGCATCCCGGGCTCGGTGGCGTTCAGCCCGCGGCCTCCGCGCCCAGCTGCGGCCCGCCGAGTTGCGCGCCGACCCGCTCGGCCACCAGATCAATGTCTGTTCGGTGCTTGACGATGATGCTCATCGTGCGCTCGAACAGGTCGCGGTCGATGTCGTCGGCGCCGAGCAGCAGCAGCGCCCGCGCCCAGTCGATCGACTCGGCGATCGAGGGTGGCTTCTTGAGGTCGAGCTGGCGGACCATGTGGATCACCTCGACCAGCCGCCGGGCGAGCTGGTCGTCGAGCTCGGGGGCATGCAGGCGGACGATCTCCATCTCGCGCTCGACCTCGGGATAGTCGAGCCACAGGTAGAGGCAGCGGCGCTTGAGCGCCTCGGTCAGCTCGCGCGAGTTGTTCGAGGTCAGGACCACGATCGGGTGGGTGCGGGCCTCGATCACGCCGAGCTCGGGGATCGAGATCTGGAAGTCGGACAGGACCTCGAGCAGCATCGCCTCGAACTCCTGGTCGGTCTTGTCGATCTCGTCGATCAGCAGGACCACCGGCTCGGTCGAGGCGATCGCCTCCAGCAGCGGCCGGGTGAGCAGGAAGTCCTCGGCGAAGATGTCATGAACAACTCCCGCCACTTCCTCGGCTTCGCCTCCCGGGGTGCGGGTCTCCTCGGTCGCCGAGCTTGCCTGGATGTGAAGCAGCTGCTTGCGGTAGTTCCACTCGTACAGCGACTTCGACTCGTCGAGCCCCTCGTAGCACTGCAGGCGGATCAGCGGGCGGCCGCTGGCGCGGCTGAGCGCCTTGGCGAGCTCGGTCTTGCCAACCCCGGCCGGCCCCTCGACCAGGATCGGCTTGCCCAGCGCCTGGGCGAGGTAGGAGACCAGCGCCGCCGGCTCGTCGGCGAGGTAGTCGGCGCGCTCGAGCGCATCCTTTACCTCGCTCACCGACTCGGCTGGACCCGCGGGCGCCATCGGCGCGATGATAGGGACAATGGCGCCGATGACCCTGGCTGTCGCACGCAACCTCTCCGAGCTCGCCCCGTACCTGATCGTGGTCGGGTTCGGCTTCCTGCTCGGCGCCTGGGGCCAGTCGGCCAAGGCCCCGACCGCGGTCGCCGCCGGGCTGCTGATCATCCTGCTCGGCGTCGGCGCGTTCATCCTCGAGCACTCCTCGGGCGGAGGCTCGGGTGCGCCGGGAATCCCCGGGGGCTGACCGGTGGGCCGCCTCGACGAGCTCGATCTGACCAAGTCGCTGTCGCGAACGCAGGAGGCGAAGAAGCTCGCACGCTCCCAGGAGCGATTGGCGCAGCTGCGGCTCGTCCTCGGCGGCAAGCTCGAGCTCGACGGCGCCGCGGAGATCGGCCCCCCGGTGTTGGCGGTCTTCGAGGGCTGGGACGCTTCCGGCAAGGGCGGCGCGATCAAGCGGCTGGTGGCGCCGCTGGATCCCCGTCACGTCCGCGTCGCCACGTTCGCGGCGCCGACCGCGGACGAAAAGCGCCATCACTTCCTCTGGCGCTTCTGGGGCAAGCTACCCGGGTGGGGAGGGATGGCCGTCTTCGACCGCAGCTGGTACGGGCGGGTGCTGGTCGAACGCGTCGAGGGCTTCGCCACCCGCGAGCAGTGGCTGCGCGCCTACGACGAGATCAACACCTTCGAGCGCTCGCTCACCGACGAAGGCACGATCATGATCAAGTTCTGGCTCCACCTCTCGCCCGAGGAGCAGCTGGAGCGCTTCGAGAGCCGCCGCGACGACCCGCTGAAACGGTGGAAGCTGACCGACGAGGACTGGCGCAACCGCGACAAGCGCGATGCCTACACGGAGGCGATCGAGGACATGATCGCCCGCACCGACCAGCCGCGCGCGCCCTGGAGCCTGATCGAGGCTGACTCCAAGCGCTGGGCCCGCGTGACCGTGATCGAGACCGTGATCGCCCGGATCGAGGAGGGGATGCGCGAGTGGGGGATGGACCCGCCGCCGCCCCTCGATGACGGCCCCGAAGACGACGGATAGACGCCAAGTCGGCGTCGCCCGTCCGGTAGTGTCGCGCCTGATCGTGAGTGGAAAACCACTGCTGCGCGCAGTCGAGCCGACGACGCCCGCGGAGGCGACCAACGAAGCCGCCGCGGCGGCTCGGGCGGCGGTAGCGGACCTCACCGAAGCCGCGGGCGCGGCGCGGCAGGAGACCCTCGCCGAGCTGACCGCCGAGGTGCGCAGGCTGCGGGCGGAGCTGGTGGTGGCCAAGCAGGCGGGCGACGAGCACGAGCGCCGCGCCCGGGAGGCCGACGCCTCGCGGATCGACGCCGAGCTGCGGGCGCGCGAGGCCGAGGAGGAGCAGCGCCGTGGCGAGCTGCGGGTCGCCCAGGCCGAGTCCGCGACCGCGGCGGCGATCGAGGCGGCGACCTCGCAGGGCGAGCGCGAGGTGACCGCGGCCCGCGCCCAGGCCGACGCCGACGCGCGCCGAGCGCGTGCCGACGCCGCCGAGGCCAAACGCCGCGCGGCGGCCGAGGTCGACCGGGTGACGAACGCCGCCAAGGCCGAGGTCGAGAAGATCCGCGCCGCGGTCGCCGAGGAGGCGAAGCGGGCCAACGAGGCGGTCGAGGCGCGGGTGGCCGCCGCGCGCGAGCAGCTGCGGGCGACCGCGCAGCGAAAGCTCAAGGTCGCCGCCGAGCGAGTCCGCGCGCAGGCCAAGCAGAGCGCCGAAGAGCGGATCGCCGCGGCCGAGGCGCGCGCCGAAGAGCGGATCGCGGCCGCCGAGGCGAGCGCGCTGGACGAGGCTGAGAAGCGAGTCCGCACCGCGCTCGAAGCGGAGCTGGCCGCGGCCGAGAGCAAGGTATCCGCGGCCGAGCGCGAGGTCGAGCTGGCGGCCGACCAGGCCGAGCGCAGGGTTCGCGCCGAGGCGCAGCAGCGCGCCCGGGCCGAGCAGGCCCAGCAGCGTTCCGAGCGCAAGCTCGAGAGCCTGATCGAGCGCCTGGCCCGCGACGCCGAGCAGAGCGCCCGCGCCGAGGCCGAACAGCGGCTGCGCGCGCAGGCCGCCGAGGAGGGCGAGGCCGCGGCGGAGGCGGCGGAGCGCGCTCGCGAGAAGGCCGCCGAGCGCGCCCAGGCCGAGCTCGAGGCGAAGCTTGCCGAGGAGGAGCGCAGGCTGCGCGAGGAGGCCGAGCAGCGCGCCCGCGAGGACGCGGAGAAGCGGCTGAAGACGGTCGAGGCCCGGCTCGAGCGCGAGGTCGCCCAGCGGACCCGCGCCGCCGAGCAGGAGGCTCGCCAGGAGGCTCAGCGCCGCCGAGCCGAGCTCGACGAGCGCCTGCGCCGGGAGGCCGACGAGGCGGCCGAGGCGGCCGCCGCCAGGGCGCGCCGTGAGGCCCTCGGCTCGCCCTAGCCAGGTTACTTCGGCAGCGTCGGGGCGACGATCCGGTAGGCCTTGAGGCCGAGTCCGAGGCGCTCTCGGTCGTCGCCGAGCGCCGGGTCGAGGCCGGTCAGCTCGCGGATTCGGCTCAGCCTGTGGGCGACCGTGTGGCGGTGGGCGAAGACCTCGCGCGCGGTGGCGTTCATGTTGCAGTCGTTGGCCAGGTAGGTCTCGAGCGTCGCCAGCAGGTCGGTGCGGTACTGGGCGTCGTGGGCGACCAGCGGCTCGACCGTCTCCGAATAGAAGCGCCGCACCTCCTCGGGGTCCGAGGCCATCGCCCGGAACAGCAGCCGATAGACGCCGTTGCCGATCTCGGCCGTCAGCTGCTCGGCGACGCGCTCGTCGCGGCCGATCACGTCCAGCATCAGCTCGGCCTCGGCGATCGCGCGCCCGAGCTCGTCCGGGTCGGCGCAGTAAGACGAGACCGCCGCCTGGCCGTGCGCGCGAAGCCGGCCGGCGATCGCCTTCGCCGACGCCTCCAGTCGCTCGGGCGCGCCCACGCCCGCGGGAGCGGGGAGGATCGCGACCACTCGGGGCTCGGGGTCGCCGAGATCGAGCGGCTCGGCGATCGCCCCGGGGTGCTCGCCGGTGATCAGCGCCGCGGCGTGGCGAGGGCGCGACGAGCTCACCGCGGCGACCACGGCGACGGCGCCGCCGCTCAGGTCGCAGCCCAGGCGCGCCGCTCGCCCGACCGCCTCCGCGCCGCTGACCCGGCGGGCCCGCAGCTCCTCCAGCAGCGTCCCGCGGACGTCGGCGGCGAGCTCGTCGCGAGCGCCCGCGACCGCGACCTCGGCCAGCGCCGCCAGCGCCGCGGTCCGCAGCACCTCCTCGCGGTCGACCCGCACCCGCGGCATCCCGTTGGCCGGCGCCGCGAGCGCGAGGGCGAAGCCGATCGGCTCGCCGGCGGCCTCGACCGCCACCTCGGCGACCGCGCCGAAGTCGGTCTGCTCGCCGCGCAGCCGGGCGGCGGCGGCCGCGTTGAGCCGCTCCAGCGGCAGCTCGTCGGCCGAGGCGGCGGCCAGGCCGCTGGCGGGCAGGACGATCGCCACCGGGGCGCCGGCCTCCTCGGCGGCCAGCTCGGCGATCCCTCGCAACCCCTCCCCCTCGAGCAGCGCGGTCAGCATTCGGGAGTGCAGGTCGCGCATCGGCTGTCGACGAACGGGGCCGGCCCGCTGGCCGGCCCCGTCGCCGCTCCTAGTTACGCTGCGATCTCGGCGTCCGTGTGCGCCTGGAGGACTTCCTCGCCCTCCTCGCCCGTGCGGATCCGGATCGCCTCCTCGACGGGAAGAACGAAGATCTTCCCGTCGCCGACGTCGCCGGTTCGCGCGTGCTTGAGGATCGTCTCGACGACCAGGGACTTGTCCTTGTCCTCGATCACAACCTCGATCTTGAGCTTCGGCCGCACATTGACGGTCAGGCTCGAGCCTCGGTAGGTCTCGACGATTCCCTTCTGGCGCCCGGAGCCCTTGACCTCGCTGATCGACAGGGACGGAAATCCCTTGTCGAGCAGCTCCGATCGGATCGGCTCGAACGCTTCGTGGCGGATGAACGCCTCGATTTTCTTCATCTGACTGATCCTTCCTCAGGCCTCGGAAGGCCGGTCGGCGGTGATCGCGGTCACGGGAGCCGGACTGGGCGCCCCGACCGCCCCGCCGACCGGATACTCCGGCTGCGGGATGAACTGCTCCGGGTAGCCATACATGCCGTGCTCGGAGATGTCCAGACCGGCTTCCTCCTCCTCCTCGCTGACGCGGAGGCCGTACGCCCTCTTGATCACCCAGAACGTCGAGTAGCTGAGCACGAACACGAACGTGAACGCGATCATGAACCCGAGCGTCTGCGCGATCAGCTGATCGAACGAGCCGCTGTACCAAAGGCCGCCGTCCGGATCGCCGAAGGCGTTGTACTGCGCCAGGCGAGGTGCGGTGAACAGACCGCAGGACAGGGTGCCCCAGATACCGGCCATGCCGTGCGCCGAGAGCGCGCCGACCGGGTCGTCGATGTGCTTGTCGACCCAGTACACCCCGAGCACGACGATCACGCCCGCGACCGCGCCGATGATCGGCGCCGCCCAGAGCTCGACGTAGCCCGACGGGGCGGTGATCGCGACCAGCGCCGCGATCGCGCCGTTGCCGGCCATGCCGATGTCGATCGTGCCCGTCTTCAGCCGGGCCGTGATCACCGCGAACAGGACGCCGAACGCGGCGGCCAGGTTGGTGATGATCAGGATCTCGGCGAAGCGCCCGTCGAGCGCGTTCAGGGTCGAGCCCGGGTTGAACCCGAACCAGCCGAGCCACAGGATCAGCACCCCGAGCCCGAACAGCGGCATGCTGTGCCCCGGGATCGCCCGTGGCTTGCCGTCCGCTCCGTACTTGCCCTTTCTCGGGCCGAGCAACAGCAACGCGGCCAGCGCGCCGGTCGCGCCGATCAGGTGGACCGCCGTCGAGCCGGCGAAGTCCTGCATCCCGACGATGTTGGTGCCCAGATAGCCACCGACCTGCAGGAAGCCACCACCGAACACCCAGTGGGCGCCGATCGGGTAGATGATCGTGCTGAACACGATCGCATAGATCACGTAGACGCCGAACTTGATCCGCTCGAGCGTGGTCCCCCAGACGATCGCCAGCGAAACGGCGCAGAAGACGAACTGGAAGAAGAACTTCGACTCGATCGTCGCGTTCGAAAGCGACATCACCGGGAAGCTCGGGTGGTACGTGGTCACCCCGTCAGCGGTCGCCGCGTAGGGCCCCAGATCGGAGAAGAAGAACCCTCCGTCGTGGCCGATCACGCTCCCGGCGCCGAAGGCGAAGGCGAATCCGCAGACCCACCAGCCGACCGCGGCGATCGAGAAGTTGGTGAGGATCTTCGCGACCACCGTGCCCGCGTTCTTGCCCCGGGAGAAGCCGATCTCCAGGAAGGCGAAGCCCGCCTGCATGAACATCACCAGACAGCCGGCGATGATCACCCACATCGTGTTGATCCCGACCGACGGATCGAGCTTGCCTGCGATCGATTTCTCGAGGTCCGTCGCGTCGGCGAGCGCCGACCCGGGGACCGCGAGCACTGCAGCGACTCCGAGCAGGAGCCCTGCGATCGCGTACCTTCGTCTCATCCGATACACACTCCTTGCGTCGCGATAGCGGGAATACCGACGCGAAGGTAGGTGCGGGAGGCTCGGAGTTGGTTATCCCGCTGTCGAAACTTGCGGGCGGCCCGGTTGTACCGGCGGTCGAATAGACCTGGTGTCAGGCGTGGACAGGCGGGACGCTCGCGCCCGGCCCGAGCTCGAGCTCGGCGCCCTCGATCCCCATCTCAAGCTGCACGCCGTCGCCACCGCGCCGGCTCCACTCGGAGCGGGCGCCGGAGTAGAACTCGTCCAGGAACTCGTCGGTGTGCAGGGGGTCGTGGTGGAACATCATCAGCCTCGCGGCCTCGACCCGCTCGGCGAAGGTGAGCGTGTCGCCGAGCGCCGAGTGCCCCCAGCCGATGTGCTGCGGGTACTCGGCGTCCGTGTACTGGCAATCGTGGATCAGCAGGTCGGCATCGCGCGCCAGGTCGAAGCCCGAGATCCACTCCGGCTCGAGCCCCTCGAGCGGAGCGCCGAGCGCCGGCTCGTGGTCGGGGATGTAGGCGATCGTGGTCTCGCCGTCGGTGATCCGGTAGCCGAGCGTCGGCCCGCGGTGGGTCACCGCCTCGGCACGGATCGTGGCGCCGCCGATCTCCCACTGGCTCGCGGGCGTATCGCGGAAGGAGACCGAGCAGGGAAGCTCGCGGACCTCGACCGGCGACAGCGGCGCCGAGATGTAGCGGGCGATCCGGTCCTCGAGCGAGGCCTCGGGCGACGATGGGCCCCAGATCGTGATCTCGGACTCGGCCCTGAAGCAGGGCGGGAAGAACATCAGCCCCTGGATGTGGTCGAGGTGCAGGTGGGTGAGCAGGATGTGGATCCGCCGGCCGGAGTTGAGGTCGAGCCCCAGGCTGCGGATCCCGGTGCCGGCGTCGAGGATCAGCTCCTCGCCGCTCGCCAGGGTCAGTTGCACACACGAGGTGTTGCCGCCGTAGCGGTTCATGTGCGGCCCCGGGGCAGGGACCGAGCCGCGCGCGCCCCAGACCTTGAGCTTCACGGCCCCGCCCCGTTCTCCTTACGGGGCCAGAACAGGACCATGGCGCCCGAGGAGCCCGCCTCGGAGGCGACGATCGGGAAGGCGCTCGCCTCGATCTTCTGCGCGTTGCCGTCGGCGTTGCGGATCGTGAACGTCGCGTGCGCAGGGCGGCCCTCGCGGATCGCGACGGTCGAGGCGAGCGAGTCGACCTCGACCGGGATGCCGCTGCCGTCGAAGGGGCCGAAGGCCGCGGTCCACTCCTCGGGCTCCATCCGGCCGCTTTCCTCGAACGAGCGGCCGAGCAGCGCCGCGGCGGCCTCGTTGTAGAAGACCACCGCCTGATCGTGGTCGAGTAGGAAGGCCGGCGTCGAGATGCTGGTCAGCAAGTTTCGAGCCAGGATCAACTCGAGCGGCTTCTGCGATTGCGGGCTCGACATGCGCGTTCGGGGCCATTCTTCCACCTGATCGAGCCGATTGACACACGATCGCGTTCAAGCGCACGCCTCGGCGAGCCGATATGTGGGCAGTGTTCGCCTCGCGCGAAACCTCCAGGCTTGCCATGGAGCTCGAGGCCGCTCGCGCACGGATCGCCGTGCTCGAGTCCGAACTCGCCCGTACCGAGTCGCGGGACCTGATCTCCGACACGCTGCTCACCCTGCGCAGCTTCCGCACCCAGCTCGAACTCGACGTGCAGCGGGCCGAGCGCTACGGCCGTCCGCTGGCGGTCGCGGTGATCGACATCGACGGCTTCCGGCAGTTCAACCTCGAGCGCGGCTACGGGGCCGGTGACCTCGTCCTCGTTGGCGTCGGCGAGGCGATCGCGGGTCGCACCCGCACCAACGACCTCGCCTGCAGGATCGGCGGCGACGAGTTCGCGGTCATGTTTCCCGAGACCGACGACGCCGGTGCCCTCGACGCGGTCGGGCGGATCCTCGTGTCGCTCGAGAACCTCGACGCCGGCGGTGTCCGCGGGCACTCAGCCTCGGCGGGCATCGCGATGCTGGAGCCGGGCCAGAGCCACGAGGCTCTGCTCGCCGCGGCGGCGTCGGCCATGGGGACCGCGCGGGCCGCCGGCGGCGGCCAGGCGGCGGTCTCTGCGACCCGCTCCGAGCAGGCGGTCGACGCCGACGCGCTGGCCGGCGTCCACGGCGACGTGATCGCCGCGCTCGCCTCGACCCTGGGAGAGCGCGACCGCTACACCGGCGACCACTCGGAGTCGGTGGTCGACCTGGCGGCGAAGGTGGGGTTGGGGCTCGCCCTCGATCCCGCCCAGATCAGCCGCCTGCGAACCGCGGCGCTGCTGCACGACATCGGCAAGGTCGGGGTACCCGACGAGATCCTCCACAAGCCCGGGCCGCTCGACGAGCGCGAGTGGGAGCTGATGCGCCAGCACCCGGTGATCGGCGAACGGATCATCCGCGCGATCCCCGGCATGGGGGCGGTCGCCCGGGCGGTGCGCCACGAGCACGAGCGCTGGGACGGCTTGGGCTATCCGGATGGGATCTCGGGCGAGCAGATCCCGGTCGAGGCGCGGATCATCCTCGCCTGCGACGCCTACCACGCGATGGTCTCCGACCGCCCCTACCGCAAGGCGCTGTCACACCGTGAGGCGATGGCCGAGTTGACCGCGAACGCCGGGACACAGTTCGACCCGAACGTGGTCGAGGCCTTGGTCGGCTACCTGTACGGCCGCCGCCAGTCGGGCCTGGCGGCCGTCTGAGTCTTGGGTCGTGGCCCGATCGCGACCTGCGTACGTCCCGGCTAGGCCTCCAGCTTGCCGATCTTGAAGATCTTCGTGCCGCAATCCGGGCACGTACCCTGGATCGCCGGCCGACCGTTCTTCATCGTGACCTGCTGGGGATCCTGGATCTCGACCTTCTTACGTTCCTTCACGCAGTAACCCTCGGGCATTGAGCCTCTCCTTTCAGGGCAGTTCGCGCGACCGTAGAGCAGTCGTCGGACGCACGACGGCGGACATTGTACTTATCGGTACGAACATGCCTGCGCAGGCGTCGGCCCGGCGGGCCTAGTTATTCGTGCCGGAGGTGTCGGACTGCGCGCTCTGGGCGGCGCTGAGTTGGTCCTGCAGGTCGGTGATCTGGCCGCGCAGCTCGTCGATGTCGTCCTGGACCACGTTGATCTCCGAGCCCGAGGTGCGTTGGTCGGCGGCCAGCGTGCTGACCCGGCTCTCGAGCCCGTCGAGGCGATCGTTGAGCGCGGTGATCTCGTCCTTGACCGCCTGCGTGGTCTCCTCGGTGTTGGCCGAGACCCGCTCGCTCAGCGTCCGCACCTCGGCCTTGGTGGCGCTGTCGTCCTGGGCCTGCTTGGCGAGCACCACGCCGACGATCCCGGCGGCCAGCGCCAGCACCAGGGCGAGCCCACCGGCGATGCTGCGGACCCCCAGCCGGCGGTCGATCTGCGCCACCCAGGCGCGCAGGCCGTCGAGCTGCTCCTGCGGGCTCTGCACGGCGGGCTGCGACCCCGTCGCCGGCGCCTTCGCCTCCGGGCTTGCCGGCTGCGACCCGGTCGGGGTCTTCGGGCTCTCGGAGTCGGATGCCACGGGCGGATCCTAAGTCTCGCCCGCGGACGGAGGGCGGGGCTCGACCACCTCGCCCCCCTCGGGCTCCAGGGGGTGACCGGCCTCGCGCCAGGCGTGTACGCCTCCGGCGAGGTTGTGGGCGTCCCAGCCGCCGTCGGCGAACGCCTCGGCGGCCATCCCCGAGCGGTTTCCGGTCCGGCACGTGAACAGGACCGCGGTGTCGCGCGGAATCTCGCCGGCGTGGGCCGTGAGCTCGTTGATCTCGATCCACCGAGCGCCCGGAACGTGGCCCGCCTCGAACTCGTAGTCGCGCCGCACGTCGATCACCGTCGCCCCGGCATCGATCAGCGCCGCGGCCCGCTCGTCATCGACCGCGTTCGGCCCCGCCTCGATCACCTCTGCCTCGTCGGCCACGTCGACATCTTTACCAGGCTGGGTTACGCTCGCCGCGGTTCAACGAAAGGGTGCGAGATGGCCGAGATCCAAGGCAAGAAGTTCGACTCGCCCGACGAGGTCCGCGAGTTTCAGGACGGGATGGGCAAGGTCGAGCTGGTCGACCTGAACGGCCACATGATCGGTCGCGGCACGTTCGAGCCGGGCTGGCGATGGTCCGAGCACGTCAAGCCGCTGAGCGGCACCGACAGCTGCGAGGTCGAGCACATCGGCTACGTGCTCGAGGGCGGGATGACCGTCACCATGGACGATGGCAGCGTGCTCGAGGTCGGCCCCGGCGACGCATTCCACATGCCGCCCGGCCACGACGCCAGGGTCGACGGCGCGCGCTGCGTGATGCTCGACTTCGGCGGCCTGCAGGGCTACGCGAAGAGCTAGACCCGCGACGACATTCCCGGCGTAAAGGACGGCTCTCATCGCCGCGAGAGCCGTCCTCAGCAGCGCCTACCCTGCATGGCCAATGCCAGACGAACCCGAGAAGCGGGGGGTGGGAGCAAGCATGGATCAGTATCCGGTCACCTTCGACGTCGAGTATCCGGAACGCCCGCTCGATCGGTTGACGACCTTCTTTCGCCTGTTCACGGTGATCCCGATCGCGATCGTGATGGCGACGGTCACCGGCTTCTCAACCACCTACCACGGGATCGGCGATACGACGGTCACGATTACAACCGCTGGAATCGGGCTCCTCTTCCTGCCGCCGCTGCTGATGATCCTGTTCAGGCAGAAGTACCCGCGCTGGTGGTTCGACTGGAATCTCAACTTCCAGCGTTTCTCGAACCGGATCAGCGTCTACCTCGCGCTGATGGACGACCGCTATCCCTCGACCGACGAGGAACAGGGTGTGCAGCTCGTCTATGCGTATCCCGACGTCGAGGGCGAGCTGGGCCGCGGGATGCCGCTGGTGAAGTGGTTTCTCGCGATCCCTCACTACATCGTCCTCTTCTTCCTCTCGATCGGTGCATTCTTCGCGGTCGTTTTCGCCTGGTTCGCGATCCTGTTCACCGGTCGCTATCCGCGCGGGTTGTTCGACTACGTCGAGGGAGTGCTGCGCTGGCACAACCGGGTCATCGGCTACGCGTTGGCGCTGGTCACGGACCGTTATCCGCCGTTCAGTCTCTCGCCATAGCGCCGATCATTACCATCTGCGCCCCTTCCGATCCGAACCCCAAGGAGCGCTTGAACCAATGCCCGAAGCAGTGATCGTCGACGCCGCCCGCAGCCCGATCGGGCGCGCGTTCAAGGGATCCCTCGCCCAGCTTCGCCCCGAGGAGACCGCCGCCTTCATCGTCGACAAGCTGCTCGAGCGCAACCCCGACGTCTCGCCCGAGATCATCGAGGACGTCTACTGCGGCTGCGGCATGCCCCAGGGCCTGCAGGGCTTCAACGTCGCCCGGATCGTCTCGCTGCTCTCCGAGCAGCTGCCGCAGACGGTGACCGGGACGACGATCTCGCGCTACTGCGCCTCGTCGTTGGACGCGATTCGCCACGCCGCCAACGCGATCAAGGCCGGCGAGGGCGACGCCTACGTCGCCGCCGGAGTGGAGTTCGTCAGCCGCTTCAACGAGGCCACCGAGCCCGCCCGGGTCGCCGACCGCAACCCGAACCTGATCGGCGAGAACGGCCAGCCCAACGCCTACATCGACATGGGCCTGACCGCGGTCAACGTGGCGAAGAAGTACGAGGTCAGCCGCGCCGACATGGACAAGTACGCCCAGCGCTCGCAGGAGCTCGCCGTCGCCTCGCAGGAGGACGGCTTCTTCGACCGCGAGATCGTCGCGGTCACGGACCAGGACGGCAACGAGGTCGCGAAGGACGACGGGCCGCGCGCCTCGTCGACGCTGGAGAAGCTCTCGGAGCTGCCCGAGGCGTTCGGCGACGGCGGCGTCACCGCCGGCAACTCATGCCCGCTCAACGACGGCGCCGCAGCGGTGCTGGTGATGTCGGACACGAAGGCGAAGGAGCTCGGCCTGACGCCGAAGGCCCGCCTGGTCAGCGCCGCGACCTGGGGCAACGAGCCCGAGTACATGGGCGTCGCCCCGATCGGCGCGATCAAGAAGGTCCTCGACCGGACCGGGATGACGATCGACGACATCGACGTGGTCGAGCTCAACGAGGCGTTCGCCGCCCAGGTGATCCCGATCATGGCCGAGTGCGATATCCCGCTGGAGAAGATGAACACGCACGGCGGCGCGATCGCGCTCGGGCACCCGTTCGGGATGACCGGCGCGCGGATCATGACCACGCTGCTGAACGTGATGGAGACCGACGATCACTCGGTCGGCCTGGAGACGATGTGCGTCGCCGGCGGCCAGGGCGAGGCGATGGTCGTCGAAAGAATCAACTGATTCCGCGCCACGTTCTCGGCTTCGCCTGCGGGCGTGCGCAGGCAGGTCGAAGGCTGGGGTAGGCGCCCGACGTCGGCGCCTACCCCGCCTCGGGTGCTGACTAGCCCGCGGCCTGCAGGGCCTGGGTCGCCTGGTCGGCGGCGTCCTGGCAGGCCTGGATCGCGAGGTCGCGCGCGTCGCCCTCGGGCGAGTTCTCGGCCTGGGTCTGGCACTGCTCGAACGCGTCCCGCGCCTGCTGGCAGGCGGTCTGGCCGGCGGACTCGGCCGCCGTGCCCTCGATCGCGTCGATGCAGGCGTTGTAGACGTCGTCGGCGGTCGCGCCGCCGCCGGTGTCCCCGCTCGAGCTCGTGTCGCCGGAGGTCGACGTATCGCCCGAGGTCGCCCCGGTAGCCGGGGTCGTGCTCGAGGTCGAGTCGTCTCCGCCACCGCACCCGGCCGCGATCAGCCCGCAGGCCAGCAGCGCCATAAGCGCAGCGAGCCACTTCGTGGATCTCATCTCTGCTCCTTGAATGGGTTGCCCCCCGCGGCGATCGCCGCAGATCGCGCGCGATCCTATAGCCGTGCGCTTAGCCTGCGGCCTGCAGGGCCTCGGTCGCCTGTTCGGCGGCCTGCTGACAGGCCGAGATCGCAAGGTCGCGACCCTCGCCCTCGGGCGTCGCCTCGGCCTGCTGGGTGCACTGCTCGAACGCGTCACGCGCCTGCTGGCAGGCGGTCTGACCGGCGGACTCGGCCGCCGTGCCCTGAATCACGTCGATGCAGGCGTTGTAGACGTCGTCGGGCGTGCTCAGGCTGGAGTCGCTGGTGTCCGGGGTGGTCGTCGACTCGTCGCTGCTCGTGGCCTCGGTAGCCGTCGTGTCGGAGGCGCTGGTCGAGCTGTCGTCGTCGCCACAGCCGGCGGCGATCAGCCCCATCGCCATCAGCGCGACGAGCATGATCGCCCACTTTGCGTTTCGCATGTGACTCCTCTGGTGGTGGTCCCCGCCGGCGGGATGCCGCGGTCGGCGCGATCCTAGCCGGTGGTTCCGCCGGAAACGCCTAGTCCTCGAACAGGGCGTAGCCGTACTCGCCGCGTTTGAACGCGAGCTTCGCGATTGCGCCGACGCGCTCGTCGTCGTTGCGCTGCGACTGGCGGAAGCTCGAGCGCACCCGGCCCGCGGCGCGGGCGCAGAAGGTGTCGGCGATGTAGCGCTCCTGGCCCGAGGGCTCGACGCCCTGGTCCTCGAAGATCGAGCTGACCCGCGACAGCACCGCCACCTGGGCGTAGATGTCGGCGATCGCGGCAAAGATCCGCTTCTGCTGGAACTGGGCCTCGACGATCCCGCCCTTGTGCTCGCGCAGCAGCGATTCGCTCTGCGCGCGTAGTTCCTTGACCTGGTCGGCGACCGCGTCGGCGTGCCCCGCGAGCTCCGGGTGCGCCTTCGTGATCCGGTCCGGGCGCACCTGGCTCTTGATCCGCCCACCGACGTAGTCGGCGAGCACCCCGATCGAGCCGATCGGGTCGCCGAGGCCGATCTCGCCGAGCCCAGAGAGCTTCTCGCCGACCGGCTTCATCCCCGAGAGCGCGACGAAGGCCCGCATCACATCGTTGGCGCCCTCGAAGATCGGGAAGATGCGGATGTCGCGGAGGATCTTCTCGTAGGGCTCGTCCTTCATGTAGCCGGCGCCGCCCTTGAGCTGCATCGCCCGGTTGGCCGCGTACCAGAGGAACTCGGTCCCGGCGACCTTGCAGATCGCCGACTCCAGCGAGTAGTCCTCGACCCCGTCGTCGACCAGGCCGCAGGTCAGGTAACACATCGACTCGAGCCCGAACAGGTAGGTGACCATCCACGCGATCTTGTCCTGCACGAGCTCGAACTCGGCCAGCGGCCGCCCGAACTGGCGGCGCTCCTTGACGTGGGCGATCGCCAGGTCGAGCAGGTGCTTGGTCGCGCCGACCGAGCCCGTCCCGAGCCCGATCCGCCCGTTGTTGAGGATCTGCATCGCGATCCTGAACCCCTGGCCGGGCTCGCCGAGGACATTCTCGGCCGGGACCCTGACGTCGTTGAAGTACAGCCGCCGCAGGTCGTTGCCGCGCAGGCCCATGGTGTCGAAGCGCTCGCCGACCTCGAACCCCTTCATCCCCTTCTCCAGGATCAGGGCAATGTGGCGGTCCTTGCCGTCCACCTCGCAGCGGGCGAAGGCGGTGAACACGTCGCCCTTCGACCCGTTGCCGATGTAGCGCTTCTCGCCGTTGAGCACGTACGAGCCGTCGGGCTGCAGCACCGCCCGTGACCTGAGCTCGTAGGCGTCCGAGCCGGCCTCGGGCTCGGTGAGCGCGAAGCCGGCCAGCTTCCTACCGCTCGCCAGGTCGGGCAGGAAGCGCTCCTTCTGCTCGTCGGTGCCGAAGATGTGGATGCCCTTGAAGCCGATCGACTGATGGACGCCGAGCACGATCGAGAGCGTCGCGTCGATCTGGGCGAAGGTCTCGAACACGCGCGCGTAGCCGGTCTGGGAGAGCCCCTGGCCGCCGTACGCCTCGTCGACGTACAGCCCGCACAGCCCCGCCTCGCCGAGCTCCTTCACCGTGGCGTCGCCGATCCAGCGCTTCTCCTCGATCTCGCGGTGGTCCATGCGGGAGCCGATCTCGCGCGCCGCCGCGTTCAGGCCCCGGATGCGCTCCTGCTCGTCGGGGTCGGGCTGCGGCCACGGAAAGACCAACTCCTCGTGGATCTCGCCCAAAAACAGCGACTTGGTGAACGACGAGACCTCGCGCTCAGGCTCGTCGTCGACCTCGGCCTGGGCGGCGGCTTCCACGTCGCCACCCTACCCGGCCCACAGGGGACCGACGCGATCAGCTCAGAATCCGCGGGTCTCGCGCTGCTCACGCTCCTGGCGCTCGAGCAAGCTGCCGGCCGACACCGGGCTCGCACCCCGGCGGACGGCAACCATGGCGGCGATTACGCCGAGCGCGCAGAGGACCGCGATCGCGGTCATCCATGGGATCTCGGCGGGCCCGAAGACCCCTAGAACCAGGGCGAAGACGTAGAACCCCACGTAGGCGGCCGCAAGCCAGGGGAGGAGGAGCCTGAAGTAGTCCCGGAACCTGCGCACGGCCACAACTTAGGCAGAGGCGCGCGGCGGCGCATCGGTAGTCGACACCGAGCCGGCTACGTGCTCCACCACGCGCCAGCCGGCGGACGGCGAAGCGGAGCCGGGATCACTCCCGGCCCCGCCCGCCTTCCTCCCAAGCGGATCGCTTAGAGGCAGCTTGCGACTGCGACCAGCGTGCGGTCGACGCCGAAGTCGTTGCCGCCCTTGACGGTCACGGACTCGGCGCTGTGGTCGAGGATCACCTCGGAGAGCATCAGCTCCTCGCCGTTCGCGTCACCGGTCCAGTGGCCCGAACCGCTGATCAACTCCTCGCCGGCGCCGCAGGTCGCGGTCACCGAGTTGAAGTTGTAGTTCGCGTTCTGACCCGTGCCACCGGCCACGACCACGCTGTTCGTGTGGTTGTGGATCTGGTCGCCGATCTCGCTCGAGCGGACCGAGTTCGGGGCCAGGTCATCGGCCTGCAGCGTGTCGCCGGCAACGTCCGCGCCGGTGATCGCCTGGTCGGCGATGTCGGTCGACAGCAGCGTCTCGTTCTGAACGTCGTTGCTGGCGATCGTCTCGTCGACGACGTCGTCGCCGGTCACCGCCTTGCCGTCCTTCAGGTCGACGGTCTTCAGCGACTCGTTCTTGACGTCGCCGGAGTTGACCGTCTCGGTGCCCGGCAGGGCCGCCGCGGCGCTTGAGAGCGCGGCGAACAGCGCCACGAGGCTGACCAGCAGGGCCGGCGCCTGGCGCCAACGGCTGGGCTTGGTCTGGGTACTCATTGGGAACCTCCCTGGATCGTTTTCAATTCCCATGGCGCGAGTGTCGGCGCGATCGGGCGTCGCCGACAGGGATCCAGGGGGTGGCGCCGGGGCGCCCCCGGTGTCGTCTCTCTCAGCCCTTGGTGTGGCTCAGTCGGCGTCGAGCATGCGCTCGAGCGCGGCGCGGTGATACGGCCAGGGATTGCCCTTGCGCGCCCGCGCCGAGGGGTCGAACTCGAGCGTCAGCGCCAGGCCGGCGACCGTGTTCATCGCCACCGCCAAACGGCGGTCGAAGTCCGGCCGGCGGCCGAGCTCGCCGGCGACCTCGGCCGAGTTCTCGGTGATGTTCTTGTAGATCCGCTTCTCGACCGGGATCAGCCGCTCCCGCAGCTCCTCGTCGGTGGCGGCGGCGACCCAGAGCCGCACCGCGACCGCGAACACCGGGCTTGAGAAGTCGTCCCAGAGCAGGTCGAGCAGCCCGCGCAGGCGCGCCGTGCGGTCGTCGGGCAGCTCGCCGGCGCGCTCGCGGTAGTGGGCGATTCGCTGTTCGGCCAGCCGCTCGAAGGCGCTGACCACGAGGTCGACCCGGTGCGGGAAGTGATGGCTCTGGGCGCCCTGCGAGACGCCCGCGAGCTCGGTCACGTGGCGGATCGTGGTGCCCGCGTAGCCGACCGTGGTCAGGCTCTGGATCGTCGCGTCCAGCAGCCGGCCGCGGGTCTCCTCGCGGCGCTCGGACTGGCTGCGCCGGGGCTTGGTGCGAGCGGTGCTCGTCTCGCTACTCAATCTCTGCGAAGCCGTCCTTGATCACCACGGCGCCGGCGTCCGAGGTCGTCTCGTAGGAGAGGGCGCCGTCGCCGATGTCCCAGATCCTGGTGGTGATCGTCTGCTCCGGCAGCGCGATGCTGGCGAAGCGGACGGCCAGCCGCCGCAGCCGGGACGGGTCGTCGGGGCAGGCGTGCTGGATCGCGGCCACCGAGGTGAAGGCCATCGTGCAGAGCCCGTGGATGATGATCCCGGGCAGGCCGACCGCCTTCGCGAAGTCCTCGTCGAGGTGGATCTGCATCGGGTCGCCGGAGGCCTCCGCGTAGCGGAAGGTCTGGTCGGCGTCGAAGGTCTGGGCGACCTCGGCGTCGGGCTCGCGCTCGCGCAGCGCCTCGTCGAAGCCGTGCGGCGGAGCCTCGTCGCCGACGTCCTCGGCGCCGGTGGCGCCGCGCACGAAGGTGGTCATGTACTGCTCGACCACCGGCTCGCCGCCCGCCTCGCGGGTCTCGGCGTGGGTGACGACGGTGACCCCCGACGATCGCTGGCGCATCCCGACCGGGGTCGCGACCGTGCTCAGCTTCATCCCCGGCTCGATCGGGCGGTGGTGGTGGAAGTCCTGCTCGCCGTGCAGGATCGCGCCGAGCAACTCGCCCGGGATCACCTGCAGGCTCGCCATCCCGGCGGCCTGGAACGCGGGCACGATCGCGAAAACGGGCGGCGCCAGGTCGCCGGCGACGTGGGCCGGGATCGTGTCGTTGGTGGCTGCGGCGTAGGCGGCGATCCGCTCGCGGGTCGCCTCGAACTCGACCGGCTCGCCGGGCTTGCCGATCGCGTCGGCCTTGAAGGTGGGTGCGGTTTCGGTAGTCATGGGCTGGAACCTAACAAACCGGGCGCCCGTTCTGTATCTTTCCCGGCCCCAGCCCAGTGAGGCGTAGCCCGTAGGGCGAAGCCGAGCCGCGCCGCCGTTGAGGCGCCTAATTCTGAGAAGGAGAACGATGAGCGCGCGGACGTTTGTGATCGGCGTCGGGATGACCAAGTTCGACAAGCCCGGGACCAAGGAGGGCGACTATCCCGACTGGGCCAAGGAGGCCGGCGAGAAGGCGCTCGCCGACGCGGGCATCCCCTACGACGACGTCGAGCAGGCCTACGCCGGCTACTGCTACGGCGACTCCACCTACGGCCAACGCGCGCTCTACCAGCTCGGCCTCACCGGGATCCCGGTCGTCAACGTCAACAACAACTGCGCGACCGGCAGCTCGGCACTCTTCCTCGCCCGCCAGGCGGTCCGCGGCGGGCTCGCCGACTGCGCCATGGCGATCGGCTTCGAGAAGATGGAGAAGGGCTCGCTCGGCGTCAAGTACACCGACCGCACCAACGCGCTCGACAAGCACGCGATGGCGATGTTCGCGCTTCGCGACCCCGAGGAGTCGCCGGCGGCGCCGCAGATGTTCGGCAACGCCGGGCGCGACCACATGCAGAAGTACGGCTCCGAGCCCGACCACTATGCCTGGATCGGGTGGAAGAACCACAAGCACTCGGTCAACAACCCCTACGCCCAGTTCCAGGACGAGTACACGCTCGACGAGATCAAGGCCGCGCGGATGATCCACGAGCCGCTGACCAAGCTCCAGTGCTCGCCGACCTCCGATGGATCGGCGTGCGCGATCGTCGCCTCGGAGCGCTATGTCGACGACCACGGCCTCGCCGACCAGGCGGTCGAGATCGCCGGCCAGGCGATGGTCACCGACCTCTCCAGCACCTTCGCCGACGACACCGACTGCATCAAGATCGTCGGCTACGACATGTCCAAGCAGGCCGCCGCCCAGGCCTACGAGGAGGCGCAGGTCGCGCCCGCGGACGTCGACGTCTGCGAGCTTCACGACTGCTTCTCGGCCAACGAGCTGATCACCTACGAGGCGCTCGGCTTCGCCGCCGAGGGCGAGGGCCACAAGCTGGTCGACGCCGAGGCCACCACCTACGGCGGCGACGGCCCGGTGGTCAACCCGTCGGGCGGCCTGATCTCGAAGGGGCACCCGCTCGGGGCGACCGGGCTCGCTCAGTGCTCGGAGCTCACCTGGCAGTTGCGCGGCACCGCCGACGCGCGCCAGGTCGAGGGCGCCAAGGTCGCCCTGCAGCACAACATCGGCCTCGGCGGCGCCGCGGTCGTCTCGGTCTACAAGCCCGCCGCGTCCTAGCAAGGAGATCACGATGAACACCACCCTCGCCCCGGTCTCGGGGTTCACCGACGAGCAGCGCGACTTCCAGGCCGCGATCGCGGATTTCTGCGAGCGCGAGCTGGGGACCAAGGAGCAGCGCGAGGCTGCGACCCAGGGCTACACCGAGCTGCACAACCAGGAGATCTACGAGAAGCTCGCCGACCTCGGCTGGCTCGGGGTCTCGATCGACGAGTCCTACGGCGGCTCGGGCGGCGGGATCGTCGACGCGTGCATCTTCCTCGAGGGCTTCATGCGCGGCCTGATCCCGATCGCCGGCTACGGCGTCAGCCTGATCGTCGCCGGCGCCTACGAGCGCTTCGGCACCACGAGCAGAAGCAGGAGATCCTCGGCGGGATCACCCGCGGCCGGGTCGAGGCGATCGCGATGTCGGAGCCCGAGGCGGGCTCGGACGTCGGCAACCTCTCCTGCCGGGCCGAGCGCCAGAACGGGGGCTTCGTCCTCAACGGCCAGAAGACCTGGATCTCGGCCGCCCACATCGCCGACCACATCCTGGTGATCGCGCGCTCCGACAGCGCCGGCTCCAAGCACGAGGGGCTGACGATGCTCTCGGTCCCGACCGACGCGCGAGGGGGTCGAGATCCGCGGGATCGAGACGATGGGCGGCAAGGAGGTCAACGACGTCTTCCTGACCGATTGCTACGTCCCCGAGGAGCGGGTCCTGGGCGAGGTCGACGGCGCCTGGATGCAGCTGATGGCCGGGCTCAACGTCGAGCGACTGATCCTCGCCGCCTCGGCGCTCGGGATCGCCGAGCGCGCCTTCGACGACACGCTCGCCTACATCAAGGAGCGCAAGCAGTTCGGCCGGCCGATCGGTTCCTTCCAGGTGCTCAAGCACCGGATCGCCGACCTGGCGACCGAGCTCGAGTGCACCCGGCTGCTGGTCTACGACGTCGCCCGCAAGGTCGACGCCGACCCCAGCCGGCTGCTGCCGCGCGAGGCCTCGATGGCGAAGCTGAAGGCGACCGAGGTCGCCAAGAAGACCTCGCTCGAGGGGATGCAGATGATGGGCGGCTACGGCTACGCGACCGAGTACGACATGGAGCGCTACGTCCGCACGACGCTGGTGATGTCGATCTACGGCGGCACCAACGAGATCCAGCGCGAGATCGTCTCCAAGACCTACGGGCTGTAGGTAGCGGCCGAGGGCCGCGCATAGGGTTCCCCGATGCCGACGATCCGCCTCGGGGGTGAGTCAGAGCCGTTCGCCGACGGCCACGGTCCCGGGCGCACGGCGAGGCTGCGCAGCCGCGAGGTCGAGGTCGGCGGGGTGACGACCCGGGCCGTATGGACCAACGGCGAGGGCGCCCCGGCGGTGCTCCTGCACGGGTGGCTCGACAACGCCGACACCTGGCTCGCGGTCCTCGATCGGCTCTCGGTCGCCGGTCGCCCGGCGATCGCCTACGACCAGCCGGGCTTCGGGATGGCCCCACCGCTGGGCAAGGGCTCGGTGCTCGAGCAGCTGGTCGACTTCGCCGCCGACGCGATCGAGGAGGCGGCCGAGCGCGCCGGGCGCAAGGTGGTGGTCGTCGGCAACTCGCTCGGCGGGTGGGTGGCGCTGCGGGTCGCCCAACAGGGTGAGCTGCCGATCGCCGGGATCGTCCCGATCGGACCCGCCGGGATCGCGATGGCGCCGGCCTTCTTCACCGTCGATCGGATCCCGGCCGTCTCGCGGATCATCGGCATGCCCGCCCCGGTGCCGCCCGCGGTCGTGCGCTCGGTCGCCGGCGGGCTCTACCGGCGGCTCGCGTTCGCCGACGGCGCCTCCGTCGACCAGGCGGTGGTCGACCGCTTCACCCGCTTTCACGTCGACCGTCCGGTGATCAGCGAGCGGCTCGAATACGCCAAGCGCCTGCGGGCTGAGCTCGACGACCCGTTCGACGCCTCCGCGATCAAGGTGCCGGTGACCGTGATCTGGGGCGAGCAGGATCGCCTCTGCATGCCGGCGGGCGCCGAGCAGCTGGCCGAGGCGGTGCCGCAGACGAAGGTCGTGATGCTGCCCGGCGTCGGCCACACCCCCCAGGTCGAGGCTCCCGAGGTCGTGGTCTCGGCGATCGCCGAGCTGGCGGGCTGACTCAGACCACCGTCGCCTGCAGCGCGAGCCCGATCAGCCCGCAGGCGAGGACGACGTAGAGCACGGTCAGCTTGCCGTGCCAGCGGTTGAGCGCCAGAAAGGCGGCGATCGCCAGCGCGGCGGTCCAGCCGTCGACGACGCTCGTGTCGACGATCTGAACGGTGACCGCGGCGATCAGGCCGATCACCCCGGCGGCGACCCCGAGCAGGAACGGGTGCAGGCGCGCGTTCTCGGCGATCCCGACCAGCTGGCGGTGCCCGTAGATCGGGAAGACGAAGGCGGGGATGAAGATCCCGACCGTGATCGCCAGGGCGCCGGCCAGGCCGCCGGCGACGTAGCCGACGAAGGTCGAGAAGATGATCAGCGGCGCGGGCAGCACCCCGCCGATCGCGAGGCCGTCGACGAACTGGCTCTCGGTCAGCCAGTGCTTGGTCTCGACCGCGACGTCGTGCAGGTACGGGATCACGGTGAAGGCGCCGCCGAACGTCACCAGGCCCGCCTTCAACCCCTCCCAGAAGATCTCGGCGGTGAGCGAAACGGTGATCGCTCCGGCCACCAGGGCCAGGCGTCGCCGGCGCGAAGCTGATCGAGCTCGCGCGGCGCGTCCAGCGGGCGCCGTTGCGCCACAGCTCGTAGGCGACGCCCCCGCCCAGCAGCACGATCACAAAGGCGGCGTCCAAGAACACCGTCGCCGCGAACCCGGCGATCGCGATCACCGCCAGCGGAACGTCGGTGAGGAAGGTGCGGCTGAGCCGGACCAGGGCCCGCACGACGATCGCCCCGACCGCCGCCGTGAGCCCGTAGAAGAGCTCGTCCAGGTGGCCGCCGAGCTCGGCCTCGACGTAGAGCGCCGAGAACCCGAGCATCAGCAGGAAGCCCGGGAGCATGAACCCGAGTCCGGCCAGGAAGCCGCCGGTCTTGCCGCCGCGAAGGCGACCGAAGTAGACGCAGAGCTCGTGCGCCTCGGGCCCGGGGAGTACCTGGTAAACGGCGAGCGTCTTCTTGAACGTCTCCTCAGAGACCCAGCGCTCCTCGTCGACGCACTCGCGCTTGATCATCGCGATCTGCGCTGCGGGCCCGCCCCAGGCGAGCGCCCCGAACCTGAGGAAGCGCAGGAAGATCGAGCGGCGGCTGTCGACCGTCTCGGTCAGCCGACCAGCAGCGGCTCGGCGCGGTCGGCGATCAGGCGGGCGAGCGGCAGGGACGAGGTGGCGGCGGGCGAGGGGGCGTTGCGGATGAAGATCGCGCTGCCGACCTCGGAGACGACGAAGTCGTCGACCAGCGAGCCGTCGGCGCCCAGCGCCTGGGCGCGGATCCCGGCCGGGCCGCGGACGAAGTCGGATGCGCGCAGCTCGGGGACCAGGCGCCGGGCCTCGGCGACGTAGGCGCGCTTGGAGGCGGCGTGCAGGAGCTCGCGCATGCCGGCCCGCCAATGGCGGGCGACGAGCTTGCGCGTTCCCGGCCAGGCCAGCGTCTCGCGCAGATCCGCGAGCCGGATCCGGCGCAGCCGGTAGGCGTCGCGGGCACCGACCATCAGCGCGGTCGGCCCGAGCAGCACGCTGTCGTCCGGGCCGCGGGTCAGATGGGCGCCGAGAAACGGCAGCTCGGGATCGGGCACCGGGTAGATGTTCGCGCGGACAAGCTCGGCGCGCTCCGGGCGCAGTCGCAGGTAGCCGCCGCGGAAGGGGACGATCCGGGGGTCGGCGGGCGCCCCGGCGGCGCGGGCGAGACGATCCGACCAGGCGCCGGCGCAGACGATCACGGCGCGGGCCCGGGTCGCACCGCGAGCCGTGGCGGACGGTCGCGCCGCCGTGGCCGGGCTCCACCGCGGCCACCTCGCCCGAGGTGACGACCCTGCCTCCCAGCCGCTCGAGGTCGGCCCGGTAGGCGGCGGCGACGGCGGCGAAGTCGACCACCCCGGTCGCGGGCGAATGAAGCGCGGCGAGCCCGGTGGCATGCGGCTCGATCTCGCGCAGCCCGGCGGCGTCGAGGCGGCGCAGGCCCGGGACGCCGTTGGCGGTCGCGCGGCGTTCGAGTTCGTCGAGGCCGGCGAGCTCGTCCTCGCCGGTGGCGACGATCAGCTTGCCGGTCCGCCGCGCGGTGATCCCCTCGGCCTCGCAGTACTCGTAGAGCTCGCGCGCGCCCTCGACGCAGAGCCTCGCCTTCAGCGACCCGGGCTCGTAGTAGACGCCGGCGTGGATGACGCCGCTCGAGTGACTGGTCTGGTGGGCGCCGATCCCCTCCTCGCGCTCGAACACGGTGACCGTTGCGCCGTCGTGGCGCCCGGCGAGCTCGCGGGCGACGGCGAGGCCGACGATCCCGGCGCCGACCACGACGACGTCACACTCCTCGGCGGGCTCGGCGCTCACGACGATGCGAGACTAGCGGCGTGGCGCTCCCCCTCAAGCCGCCGATCGAGCCGCAGCTGGCGCTCTCGCGCAAGAAGATCCCCGACGATGAAGGCTGGGCGTACGAGCCCAAGTACGACGGCTTCCGCGCGCTGGCCTTCGTCGACGGTGACGAGCTCTTCCTGCAATCGCGCAGCGGGCGGCCGCTGGCCCGCTACTTCCCCGAGCTCGTCTTCCCGAAGGGCCGTTACGTGATCGACGGCGAGCTGCTGATCCTCGACGACGATGGGGCCGAGGTCTTCGACGCGCTCCAGAACCGCCTGCACCCGGCCGAGTCGCGGGTGAGGATGCTGGCCGAGCAGACGCCGGCGCTCTTTCGGGCCTTCGACCTGCTCGCGGTCGGGGACGAGTCCGCGCTGGACAACGCGTTCACCGAGCGCCGCGCGGCGCTCGAGAAGCTGGTCGGCGGTTTCAAGGACCCGGGCTCGGTCGAGCTCACACCGCTGGTCGACGACGCCGCCCGAGGCGGAGCCGTGGCTGGAGACCGGCGAGGGGGTGATCGCCAAGCGCGTCGACTCGCCGTATCTGCGCGGCGAGCGCAAGGCGATGGTCAAGGTCAAGCGCCTGCGCACGATCGACGCGGTGGTCGCCGGCTGGCGTCCCGGCAAGGAGGAGAACACGGTCGGCTCGCTGATGCTCGGCCTCTACGACCGCAAGCGAAAGCTGCACGTGGTCGGCCACACCTCGGGGCTGAAGGCGAAGGAGAAGCGCGAGCTGGTCGGCAAGCTGGCGCCGTATGAGACCGGCGAGCGCGGCTCGGCCGATCCCAGCCGCTGGTCGGCCGACCGCGACCTGGAGTGGGTGGCGCTGCGCCCCGAGCTGGTGATCGAGGTCAGCTTCGACCACGTTTCGGCGGGGCGCATCCGCCACGGGGCCAAGATCCTGCGCTGGCGCGAGGACAAGCCGCCGGCCGACTGCACGCTCGACCAGCTGGATCAGTGAGGCGCTCGCCGCCGGCCGGCCTGCAGCCCGGCTAGCCCTTCTTCGCCCGGCTCGGCTGGACCCGCTTCGGCTCGTCCTTCTGCTTGGGGAAGTGGGGCGGCCAGGGCGCATCGCCCAGGCCCTCGGTCTCGTCGCGGTCGGCGAGCTCGAGCAGCGAGTCGAGCGAGTGATGGACGTCGTCGATCTTCGCCGACGGGTCGCCGCGCTCGGCGAGCCGCGCCGGGACCGTGTCGAGTCGCAACTCGGCCGGGTCGACGTCGGGGACCTCGTCCCACTCGATCGGGGTCGACACCCGCGCGTCGGGTACCGGGCGCACCGACCAGGCCGAGGCGACGGTGCGGTCGCGCGCGTTCTGGTTGTAGTCGACGAAGACGCCGTGGCGCTCCTCCTTCCACCACTTCGACGTCGCCAGCTCGGTTCTCCGCTCGACCTCGCGGGCGAGTGCCAGCGCTGCCCGGCGCACCTCGAGGAAGCTCCAGTTCGGCTCGATCCGGACGTTGACGTGGATCCCGCGCGAGCCCGAGGTCTTCGGGAAGCCGAGCAGGCCGTGGTCGGTGAGCGTCTCGCGGACGGTCATCGCCACCTTGCGGACCTCGTCGAACGAGGATTCCGGGGTCGGGTCGAGGTCGACGCGCAGCTCGTCGGGGCGGTCGAGGTCGGCGCGCCGCGCCGGCCAGGGGTTGAAGTCGATCACGCCCAGGTTCACCGCCCAGACCAGATGGGCCGCGTCGTTGGCGACCAGCTCGGTCGCGCTGCGCCCGCTCGGGAACTTGACCGTCGCCGTCTCGAGCCAGTCCGGCGCGTTCTTCGGCACCCGCTTCTGGAAGAAGAAATCGCCGGTGACACCCTCGACGAACCGCTTCATCGTCGTCGGGCGCTCGCGCAGATGCAGGCACGCCGCGTCGGCGACCGCCAGGTAGTACTCGGCCAGGTCGCGCTTGGTGTGCCCGGGCTCGGGGAAATAGACCTTCGACGGGCTCGACAGCCGCACCTCGCGGCCCGCTGCCTCGATCTCGATCACCTCTTTTGCCATTGGCGGGATCTTCTCAGGCGGGATAGGGTTCGCTCATGGGGATGCTGATCTTGGAAGCGATCGGCCCACGGGGCGAGGAACTGGCGATGGCCGCCGCCCAGGCGCGCGGCTACCCGGCCGGCTGGGATCCCGAGTTCGAGTCGGCGACGATCGACGCCGACGGGATCGACGGCGACGAGCTGCGCACGGTGATCTTCGAGCAGCTCGACTCGCAGGATCCCGAGTGGCGGTCGCACCTTTCCGAAGTCGAGTGAGCGCATGGGCCTGACCCAGCTGATCGAGGGCACCTTCTCGCGGGTCAACTCGACCGTCTTTCACCAGGTCAACCGGGTGACCGACTGGTGGAGCCTGCCGCTTCCGGCGGCGCTGCTCAACCTGCGCGCCCACCGCGACGACCTGCGCCGCCACAACCTCTACGACACCGAGGCCCCGCACGACGCCAACGGCGGCGTCGCCACCGAGGAGTTGCCGCCCTACCGCACCTACGACGGCTCGCACCAGGACCCGCACGACCCGCGGATGGGGATGGTCGGCAGCCGCTTCGGCCGCAACGCCCCGACCGCCGCCACCGCGCCCGAGTCGCCCGAGATGCAGATGCAGCCGAGCCCGCGCGAGGTCGCAAACCGGCTGCTGCTACGGCGCGAGTTCAAGCCGGCGACCAGCCTCAACGTGCTCGCCGCCTGCTGGATCCAGTTCCAAAACCACGACTGGTTCGGCCACGGCGAGAACGCCCCCGACACCTACATCGACATCGAGCTAGACCCCAACGACGAGTGGCCGGAGGGCACGCCGATGCGGCTGCGGGCGACCAGCCCCGACCGGACCCGGACCTGGAAGTCGGGCCTGCCGCCGACCTACGTCAACACAGTCACCCATTGGTGGGACCTGTCGCAGCTCTACGGCTCGACCGAGGAGCGAAACCGCGAGCTGCGCTCGGGCACCGACGGCAAGCTCAAGGTCGAGGACGGGATGCTGCCCAACGAGACCGACCCGAAGCTCGACGGCGTCGACCTGACCGGCTTCGCCGACAACTACTGGATCGGGCTGGCGCTTCTGCACACGCTGTTTGCAAAGGAGCACAACTCCATCTGCGACCACCTGAAGGGCAGCTATCCGACCTGGGACGACGAGCGGCTGTTCCTGACCGCGCGGCTGGTCAACTCGGCGCTCAGCGCCAAGATCCACACGGTCGAGTGGACGCCGGGGATCCTCGCCAACCCGGTGTTGGAGCGGGCGATGAACGCCAACTGGTACGGGGTCCTGCCGCGCTGGGTGCGCCAGAAGTTCGGCCACGTCGGCACCGAGATGATCGGCGGCATCGTCGGCTCCGAGCAGGAGCACCACTCGGCGCCCTACGCGATCACCGAGGAGTTCGTCTCCGTCTACCGCCTGCACCCGCTGCTTCCCGACGAATACGAGATCTGCGACCACCGCGACGGCTCGCTGGTCGCCGAGATCGACTTCGAGCCGATCCAGGGCCACGGCACCCGCCCGACGATCCTCGAGCACGGCTGGTCGAACCTGCTCTACTCGTTCGGGGTCGCCCACCCCGGGGCGATCACGCTCCGCAACCACCCTCGCGCGCTGTCGAACCACGTGCGCCTGAACGGCGACCGGGTCGACCTGGGGACGATCGACATCGCCCGCGACCGTGAGCGCGGCGTGCCCCGCTACAACGACTTCCGCGAGAAGCTGCGCAAGTCCCGGATCACCAAGTTCGAGGACCTCACCGACGACCCGGAGCTGGCGGAGGAGATCCGCGACGTCTATGACGGCGACATCGACCGCGTCGACCTGCAGGTCGGGATGCTGGCCGAGCCGCTGCCGCCCGGGTTCGGATTCTCCGACACCGCCTTCCGGATCTTCATCCTGATGGCCTCGCGGCGGCTGAAGTCGGACCGCTTCTTCACCAACGACTACTCGCCCGACGTGTACACGCCCGAGGGCCTCGCCTGGGTCGAGAACAACACGATGGTCGACGTGCTGCTGCGCCATCACCCCGAGCTCGCCCCGGCGCTCGACGGCTGCGAGAACGCGTTCGCTCCCTGGCGGCGCTTGGCGTGAGTGCCCCGTCCGGGGCATCGCTGCTGGAAAACGCGCGCTTCAACGCGCTGGTGATCGTCCCCAATGCGCTCCAGGGCGTCTTTCGCCGCCGCCGCCCGGCGGTCGCCGTGGCGACCGCGGCCAACGTCGACGGCCAGGCGGTCGGCCTGCTCGCGGGGATGCGGCGCGGACACGGCGGCGGGCCGGTCTGGGTGCGGGTCGTCCGCGACCGGGCCCTGCTGCTGCTCACCCCGGCCGACGTCCACCGCGCGCTCGAGGGCTCGCCGGACCCGTTCGCCTCGGACCCGAAGCCCAAGCGCGACGGGATCGTCGCCTTTCAGCCCGACGCGCTGACGATCTCGCGCGGCGAGAGCTGGCGCAAGCGGCGCGCGTTCACCGAGGCCGTACTCGACACGGGTGGCCTGCTGGAGGGGCTGGCCGAGCGCTTCGCGACCGTCGCCGCCGAGGAGGGCGAGGCGCTGGCGATCGCCGATCACGTCGAGGGCAAGGACGAACTGCGCTGGGATCCCTGGAACGAGACCTTCCGCCGGATCGCCCGCCGGGTGATCCTCGGCGATGCGGCCGCCGACGACGCCGACCTCTCGGTCACCCTCGCCGAGATGATGTCCGAGGGCAACGGAATGCCGGGCAAGACCTCGCCCCGCTATCCCGGCTTCATCGCCAGGCTGGGCGAGTACGTGAGCGCCGCCGAGGCCGGGAGCCTGGTCGGTCGCTTCCCCGAAGCGCCCGCCGACGCCGAGACGAAACCCGTCGGCCAGATCCCGCACTGGCTGTTCGCGACCGGCGACACGTTGGCGATCAACGCCTTCCGGGCGCTGGCGCTGCTGGCGGCGCACCCGACGGAGCAGGAGCGCGCTTGCGCCGACCCCGAGTACCTCGAGGCCTGCCTGGAGGAAGCGATGCGGCTCTGGCCGACGACGCCGATGCTCTCGCGCGAGACGCTGGCGGCGACCGAGTGGGGCGGGGTCGAGGTCGAGGCCGGGACCCAGGTGCTGATCCCGAACCTGTTCCTGCACCGCGACCGCGAGCGCCACGGGTGGGCGGATCGGTTCGCGCCCGAGCGCTGGACCAGCGGCGAGGCGGCCGGGGACTGGTCGTTCAACCACTTCAGCCGCGGGCCTCAGGGGTGCCCAGGATCGGCGATCGCCCGGCTGCTCGGCGGCGTCGTGCTGGCCACGGTGCTCGCGGGGCGCGAGCTCGAGCTGCTCTCGCCGTCGCTGGAGCCCAACCGCCCGATGCCGCACATGCTCGACTTCTTCGGGATCAATGTAAGCCTGTCCTGACGAGAGGAGACCGATGTTCAAGGAGACGAAGGCGTTCAGCGGCTTCTCGGTCGACGACCTCGACCGGGCCCGCGAGTTCTACGGTGAGACCCTGGGCCTCGAGCTCGACGATGACGGGCCCGGGCTGGGGCTTCGGCTCGCGGGCGGCGGCCGGGTGTTCATCTACCCGAAGCGCGACCACGAGCCGGCGAGCTTCACGATCCTCAACTTCCCGGTCGACGACATCGACGCCTCGGTCGCGGCGCTCGCCGAGCGCGGGGTCGAGTTCGAGCGCTACGAGGGGACCGAGCTGGCGACCGGCGAGAACGGGGTCTTCCGCGGCGGGCACGGCCCACCGATCGCGTGGTTCAAGGACCCGGCGGGGAACGTGCTCAGCGTGATCGAGCAGTCGCGGCCCGGCTAGCGGCGGGCCGCGCCGCGCGCCGGATGCCGCAGCCGAGCGCGACGGCCGGACGCGTTCGCGTCCACCGGGGCCTTGCCGTACCTCGCCGATGGGCCAGAGACCGGCGGGTTCAGGGGCTTGGACCAGTGCCAGGACGTCGCCTTGGGCTTGTCACCGGGAGTATCCATCTGCGGCTCTCTCTCGCTTCCCTGCGCCGAAGGGGCTCGAGGGGCGGAGGGAAGCGAAAAGTGCCCGGCGAACTGGCACCCAGTGTACGCCCACCGATAGCGTCCCCCGGCGGTGGACCTGCAGACGATGACCTACGCCCGCGATCGGCGGGTGGCGCGGATCACCCTCGACCGGCCGGAGCGCGGTAATGGGATCACGCTCGAGATGCCGCGCGAGCTCGCCGCCTGCGTCGAGCGCGCCAACCTCGACCCCGAGGTCCACGCGATCGCCTTGGCCGGCAACGGCAGCGGCTTCTGCGGCGGCTACGACCTGATCTCCAGCGCCGAGGGCATCGGCGCCGCTGAGTTCGGCGACGGTGCCCCGGAGGGCTCGCCGCTCGACGCCGCCGTGGTCGGTGTCAACCACGCCCCGGATTCCAACTGGGACCCGGTCATCGACTTCCAGATGATGAGCCGCAACGTGCGCGGCTTCATGAGCCTGTTCTGGTCCGAGAAGCCGGTGCTCTGCAAGGTGCACGGCTACTGCGTCGCCGGCGGCACCGACATGGCGCTCTGCTCCGACCTGCTGGTGGTCGAGGACGCGGCCAGGATCGGCTACCCGCCGGCGCGCGTCTGGGGGGTGCCGACGACGGCGCTCTGGGCGCACAAGATCGGCCCCACACGGGCGAAGCGGCTGCTGCTCACCGGCGACTCGATCAGCGGCGAGACCGCGGTCGCCTGGGGGTTGGCGAGCGAGGCTGCGCCGGCCGGCGAGCTCGACGGCGCGTTCGAGTCGCTGCTCGAGCGGGTCGCGCGCCTGCCGATCAACCAGCTCGTCATGCACAAGCTCCAGATCAACTCGACGATCGCCGCCCAGGGCCTGTACGCGACCCAGACGATGTCGACGTTCTTCGACGGGATCGCCCGCCACACGGCCGAGGGCCACGAGTTCGTCCGCCGGGCGGCCGAGGCCGGGTTCAAGGAGGCGGTCCGCGACCGCGACGAGCCGTTCGGCGACTTCGGCCTCGACCCGGGGGGCTCGCGTGCATAAGCCGCCTCAACAGCGGCGGGGCTCGGCTCCGCCCTTCGGGCTACGCCTCGCATGAGAGTCCTGATCACCAGCTCGCGGATGCCGTTCGCGCTCGGCATGGTCCGCCAGCTGACGGCGGCCGGCCACGAGGTCTACGCCGCCGACACCTTCAAGCAGGCGTCGGGCAGCCACTCCAAGTACGCCATCGGGTACTTCGTCTACCCGTCCTCGACCGACCACACCGAGGCGTTCATCGACGCGCTGGAGAAGATCGTCACCGAGAACTCGATCGACGTCGTCGTCCCGTGCTTCGAGGAGGTCTTCTTCATCTCAACCCAGCTCGAGCGGCTGCAGAGGTCGGCGACGATCTTCGCCGCCGAGTTCGCCGCGCTCGCCCACCTGCACGACAAGGCGGCGTTCGAGGCGCTGGTCCGCAGGCTCGGGTTGCCGATCCCCGAGAGCGTCGTCGCAACCTCCGACGCCGAGCTCGCAGCGGCGATCGAGCGCTTCGACCACTACTTCGGCCGCGCCGTGTTCTCGCGCGGCGGCGTCGACCTGCTCACCAACACCGGCCCGCTTGCGGGCGCCCTCGACCCGTCGGAGGTCCACCCGACGCCCCAGGAGCCGTGGCTGATTCAGCCGTTCGTCGACGGCGAGACGGTCTGCACGTACTCGACCGTGCAAGCGGGCAAGGTCAGCTCGCACCTGATGTACCGGATCCCGCGCCAGTGGCACCACTCGACCGGGATCCAGTTCGAGTCCACCGACGCGAACGAGTCGCTGCGACTGATCGAGCCGCTGGTCGCCGAGCTCAACTACACGGGGCAGATCTCGTTCGACTTCCTGGTCACCGACGACGGTCTCAGCTACGTCGAGTGCAATCCTCGGGCCACCGACGGGGCGCTGCTGCTGGATCCGGAGCAACTCGCCAGGGGGTTGTTCGACCCCGACGCCGACACCTTCGTGCTGCCGCCCGGTGAAACCACCCAGCTCGACCTGCTGTTGGTCGGCGATGCCTTCTCGGACCATCTCAAGCGCGTCCCGCAGACGATCCGCGACCTGGCGCGGTTCAGGGACGCCGGCGACGGCTGGCACGACCCGCTGCCGACGATCTACTCAGCGTTCTCGGTCGCCCACTTCGCCGGCCAGAGCGTCCGCGAGCACGCCAAGCTCCAGGACGCGATGGACGCCGACATGACCTGGGACGGCCAGCCGATCAGCGGGATGTCCGCGGCCGACGCCGCCGTCCTGGCCGAGCTGACGCGCGGCTGAGCGCCCAGAGCGCGAACCCGATCCCAAGGCAGTCGACGAGCACGTCGACCGGGTCCGAATCGCGCCCCGGGACGTAGCCTTGGTGGATCTCGTCGCTGATCGCGTAGAGGAAGCTGATCGCCGCCGCCGCGATCATCGCCCGGCGCATGCCGAGGACCGGCGCCAGGGCGAACAGCCAGAGCGACGCGAGGGCCGCGTAGAGGCAGAAGTGGGCGACGGGGCGCGTCCACGCGGGCAGGTCGGGGCCGACAGCCGAGCGCGACGAGAGGTAGAAGATCAGCCCCATCCACGCCAGTGGGGCGATCAAGCGGACGGGGGCAGAACTCAAGCGCGCAGCTCGTCGAACAGGCCGCGCCAGCGAGCTTCGTCGCGCTCGGCCGGGAGCTGAATCGTGATCCGGGTGGCGATATCGCCGTAGCGGCGCTTGATCTCGGTGACCGCCTCCTCGGGCGTGCCGACGATGGCGAAAGTCGCGACCAGCTCGTCGTCGATCAGCTCCGACATCCGGTCCCACTCGCCGCGCTTGGTCATTGCCCTGAGCTCGTCCTGGAGTTCGCCCCAGCCGTGCAGGTCGAGCACCGGGCGGTAGGCGGGGGTGGAGCCGTAGAAGGCGATCTGCTGCTTGACCTGCGCCACCCCGGCGTCGCGCTCCTCCTCGGTGTCGGCGGCGACCACGAACGCCGGCGCGGTGATCTCGAAGCCCTCGCGGCCGCGGCCCGCCTTGGCGAAGCCCCGCTCGAGCGCCGGCATGGTCGCCTCGCGCAGGTAGCGCTCGGTCGAGAAGCCGTGGACGAGGATCCCGTCGGCGACCTCGCCCGCGGTCTCGGTCATCAGCGGCCCGACCGCGGCGACCATGATCGGCGGGTTGCCGTCTGCGTTCGGACCCGGGTTGAAGAACGGCGCCATCAGCGTGTGGGTGTAGAAATCGCCCTCGAACTGCAGCGGCGCGTCGGTCGCCCAGGTGTCCCAGATCGCGCGGATCGCGAGCACGAACTCGCGCATCCGCGCCGCCGGCTTCGACCACGGCATCGAGTAGCGGCGGGTGATGTGGGGCTTGATCTGCGAGCCGAGCCCGAGCACGAAGCGGCCCCCCGACAGGGCCTGAACATCGTTTGCCTGGAGCGCGACGGTCATCGGGTTGCGGGCGAAGGCGACCGCGATCGAGGTTCCGACCGTGATCGTCTCGGTGCGCTCGGCGGCGATCGCGCAGCCGAGGAACGGGTCGATCTGGGTCTCGAACGCGAACCAGCCGTCGTAGCCGTCGCGTTCGGCCTGCACCGCCGCGGCCCCGGCGGCGTCGATCGTCGGCTGGTACGCCCCCGCGTCGACCTTCACCTAGGGAACCCTATGGATCTCGAACAGGTTCGTACCCAGATCCTGCTGCGGCAGCCCGGCGGTGATCGCGATCAGGTCGCCCGACCTGGCAACCCCGGACTTCAGGGCCAGCCGCGCGCAGTCGTCGAGCAGCGCGGTCAGGCCCGTCCACTCCTCGGCGATCTCGCAGCGGACCCCGAACAGCAGGTTGAGCCGGCGCACGGTCTCGATCCGGGGCGAGATCGCCAGCACCGGGGTGCGGGGGCGGTGCGCGGAGACCAGGCGCGCGGTGCGCCCGGAGCGGGTCGGGACGACGATCGCCGCCAGCCCGAGCGTGTAGGTGGCGCCGACGGCGGCGCGAGCGACCGAGCTGGCGACATCGGTGTCGTCGGAGGCGACCCGGTTGAAGACCCAATCGCCGTAGGGCAGCTCGGCCTCGGTCTCGCGGGCGACGCGGTCCATCACCCGGACCGCCTCGGCCGGGTACTGGCCGACGGCGGTCTCCTCGGACAGCATCACCGCGTCGGTGCCCTGGTAGATCGCGTTGGCGACGTCGGAGACCTCGGCCCGGGTCGGGCGCGGCGAGGCGACCATCGAGGCCAGCATCTGGGTCGCGGTGATCGAGGGGCGCGAATAATTGCCGGCCAGCGCCAGCAGCCGCCGCTGGACGCCCGGGACCTGCTCGATCGGCAGCTCGATCCCGAGGTCGCCGCGGGCGATCATCACCCCGGCGGTCACCGCCTTGACGATCTCCTCGGCCCGCTCGGCCGCCTGCGGCTTCTCGATCTTGGCGATCACCGGGATGTCGGCGCCGCCGGTGCGCACACGGCGCTCGACCGGTGCAAGGTCCTCGGCCCGGCGCACGAACGAGACGGCCAGCAGGTCGACCCCCTGCTCGACCGCGAAGTCGACCCAGGCCAGGTCCTCGCGCCCGGCAGCCGGCAGCCCGACCTCGGCGCCGGGCAGGTTGAGGCCCTGGTGCGAGGAGACCCGGCCGCCGACCTCGACCGCGCAGCGGACCTCGTCGTCGCCGGCCTCCAGCACTCGCAGGCGGATCCGCCCGTCCGCAAGGTAGATCAAGCCCGTCGGCGGTCGACCGCCTCGGGCAGCCCGTCGAAGGAGACCGAGAGCCGCTCCTCGGAGCCGATGCAGTCCTCGGTGGTGAGCACGATCTCGCGACCCGGGGCGCAGGCCGACGATCCCGTCGTCGACGTCGCCGATCCGCAGCTTCGGGCCCGGCAGGTCGCCGAGGATGCCCGACCTGCTTGCCGGTCCGCTCCGCCGGCCTCGCGGGTCATCGCGACGTTCTCGGCGTGATCGTCGCGGGTCCCGTGCGAGAAGTTGAGCCGGAAGACGTCGGCGCCCGCCTCGATCAGCTCGATCATCCCGTCGACGCTGCGCGTCGCCGGCCCGATCGTGGTCACGATCTTCGTTCGGCGGTGGGAGTTCACGGCGACATTCTCTCCGTTGGGGCCTCGGCGACCGCTTCGAACTCGCCGGTCCGCGGCGTGTGCGTCGGCTCGGGCCCCTCGTCGGGCTCCAGGTCGGCGCCCTCGGGCAGCTCGAGCCGCTGCACGTAGGGCAGCTGCCAGGCGGCGCCGGCGATCCCGAGCCCGATCGCGACGCACAGCAGGGCGACGAACCACTGGCCGCCGGAGAGCACCGCGAGGTCGAAGAACTCGCGCACCGGGTCGATCGCGATGATCCCGGCGAAGATCGCCCCGAGGATCGCGATCAGCGCCAGCATGTAGCTCTGCACGGTGATGTGCTCGCGCCCGGGGCCGCGCTCGAGCAGGACGATGAAGCAGAGCCCGAGCACGATCAGGGTCGTGGTCGCCGCGGTCCGGCCCTCGTCCAGGGTGCCGCCGAAGACGCTGTCGACGAAGAAGAACGACAGCAGCGAGGCGATCCCCATTGCGATCCCGGCCGGGAACGCGAACGCGGCCAGCGCCCGCAGCAGCCGGCCCCGGTAGAGCGGCCCCTCGCTGGGCGCCAGCGCGAGCACGAACGAGGGGATGCCGATCGTCAGCAGGGCGGCGACGGTCAGCTGGCGCGGCAGGAACGGGAAGGTGAAGTCGAAGATCGCCGCGAGCAGGATCAGAAAGGCGGCGTAGACGGACTTGGTCAGGTACAGGCGCCCGAGGCGGTGGATGTTGCGGGCGATCCGCCGCCCCTCGGTGACCGCGCGCGGCAGCATCGAGAACTGGTCGCGCAGCAGGACGATGTCGGCGACGCCCTTGGTGATCTGGCTGCCCGAGCCCATCGCGACCGCGAGCCGCGCCTGCTTCAGCGCCGGGACGTCGTTGACCCCGTCGCCGATCATCGCCGTGAACCGGCCGCGGTCGGCGAGCGCCGCGACCAGCGCCTTCTTCTGCTCCGGGGTGATCCGGCAGAAGACGGTGTTGCGAAGCGCGGCCTGGGCCAGACCGCCCTTGTCGGTCGGCAGGTCGGGCCCGTCGACCACGTGGGCGTCGGCGGGGACGCCGACCGCCTGGGCGACCGCGGTCACGGTCTCGCGGGCGTCGCCGGAGATCAGCTTCAGGTCGACCTGCTGGTCGCGCATGTAGGCGATCGTCTCGGCGGCGTCGGGGCGCATCGTCTCCTCGAGCACGACCAGGGCTCGCGGCTCCAGCGCCGGCGGCGGCTCCGAGGCCGGGTCCGAGGGCAGGCCGCCGCGCGCCTCGCCGAAGGCGATCACCCGCCGCCCGGCGCCGGTGTGCTCGGCGAGCGCCCGCTGCAGGCCCTCGGGCAGGGTCAGCGCGCCGGCCCGGGCGAGCACGTCGGGGCCCCGATCACGTAGCTGGAGCCGTTCAGGGTCAGCCCGCTCCACTTCCACTGCGACGAGAACGGGACCTCGGCGGTCGGGCGCTCGGGGTGGGCTGGGTAGCGCTCGGCGATCGTCTCCAGGGTCCGGTTGCGCTCGCCGGCCGAGGCGGCGAAGGTGGCCAGCGCCCGCTCGGCCGCGGCCGGGGCGGCCGGGTCGGCGGCCTCGACCGCGATCAGCTTCAGGGTGCCGTCGGTGAGCGTGCCGGTCTTGTCGACGCAGATCGTGTCGACCGCGGCCAGCGCCTCGGTCGCCGCGATCTGCTGGACCAGGGTGTTCTGGCGCGCCAGGCGCACCGCGGCGACCGCGAGGGTGACGCTCAGCAGCAGCACGAGGCCCTCGGGGATCAGGGTGACGAGGCCGGCGGTCGCCTCCTGGGCCGCGTCGCGAAACGCCTTGTCGTGGGCGATGAACCCGAACAGGACGATGATCGCGATCGGGATCATCGCCAGGGTCGTCGCCCGCAGCACCGTGTTGACCTCGACCTGAAGCGGCGACGGGGCGTGGCGGAACTCGCGCGCCTCGCCGGCGATCTTCTCCGCGTAGCTGTCCTCGCGGACCGCGTCGACCTCGTAGTGGCCCGAGCCCGAGATCCCGAACGAGCCCGAGAGGACCCGGTCGCCGACCCGCTTGCGGATCCCGTCGGATTCGCCGGTCAGCAGCGACTCGTCGACGGTCAGCCCGCGGGTGTCGACCACGGCCCCGTCGGCGACCAGCTGGTCGCCCGGCTCGACCCTGACGATGTCGCCCGGGACGACCTCGTTGGCGGTCAGCTCGACCAGGCGGCCGTCGCGGATCGCCTTCGCCCGCGGCGCGACCAGCAGCGCCAGGCGGTCGAGGGTCTCCTTGGCCCGCAGCTCCTGGCGGATCCCGATCGCCGAGTTGACCACCGCGATCAGCCCGAACAGGGCGTCGGCGAACAAGCCCAGCGCCAGCATGAGGACGAAGAAGACGGCGATGATCGCGTTGAAGAGGGTGAAGACGTTGGCGGTGACGATGCTCGCCACCGAGCGGCTGTTCGGCGGCTCGGGCTCGCCCAGCCGCGCGAGCCGGTGCTCAGCCTCGGCGCTCGAGAGCCCCTGGGTTACCGCTGCGGCCTCCACCGCCCCATCTTTACAGGGGCGCCCGCGCGGTCGAGGCGGCGCCGCGTCAGGCGCCGGGCGGCGGCTGGAAGCGTCCGCGGAGCACCCCGGAACTCGAGGCCGCGGCCCCGGCCCCGGTCGCGGTTGCGCTGCGCCGGACGGCGATCCCGGTGACGATCTCGCGCACGATCCGCTCGGCGACCAGCGCCGTGACGTCGGCGGAGCCGACGGCCGTCGGGATCACCTCGACCACCTCGGCGCCGACGATCCGCAGCCGGGCCGCCAGCTCCCGACAGGCCCAGAGCAGATCGGACGAGGTCATCCCGCCGGGCTCCGGGGTCCCGGTTCCGGGCGCGAACGCCGGGTCGAGGACGTCGACGTCGACCGACAGGAACGTCGGCCCGTCGCCGGCGACCACCGCCGCGCGCTCGACCACCGCCGCGACCCCGAGCTCGCGGACGTCGTGCATGAACAGGCTGGTGATCCCGCGCTCTGCCTGCCAGGAGAACTCCTTCTCGCCGGGCCAGTAGCCGCGCAGGCCGATCTGGGCGTAGCGCTCGCCATCGACGTGGCCCTGCTCGACCAGCCGGTACATCGGCGTTCCGTGCGAGACCTCGACCCCGAACACCTCCTCGCCGGTGTCGGTGTGGGCGTCGAAATGGATCAGGCCCACCGGCCCATGAGCCTTGGCGCAGGCGCGGATGTCGGGCTCGGCGATCGAGTGGTCCCCGCCGAGCACGATCGGGATCGCGCCCGCGGCGACCACCTCGCCGACCGTGCGCTCGATCCCCGCCGCCGAGCGGGCCGGGTCGGCCGGGACCACGGGGGCGTCGCCGTAGTCGACCACCCGCAGCTCGGCAAAGCCGTCGATCCCGGCCTCCAGGTGGGGGCCGGGCGGGCAGCTCGCGGCGCGGATCGCGCGCGGGCCGAAACGGGTCCCGGGGCGGTCGGAGACCAGGTCGTCGGTAGGGGCGCCGACGATCGCGACGTCGGTACCGGGCAGCTCGGCCGCGTCCTCGGTGTAGGGCATGCCGCCGAAGCTGAGCAGCCCGGCGTAGTCGGGCTTGTCGCCGAGCGGTTGCCAGCGTTCGAGCGGATCGATCACGGCCCGCGAATCTTGGCACCGGGCGGCTAAAGATGAAAGCGCCGATGGTGCTGGTGGTGCTGAAGCTGCTGCGGTGGCGGCTCGGCGGCCTGCTTGGGGCCGCGGACGAGCCACCAGGTGAGCACGGTGGCGATCGCGACGACGACGATCGGCGGCCACAGCGAGGCGGCGACCGCGTCGGCCAGCTGGTCGGGGTCGGGCCGCCCGCCCGCGGGCAGGGTCCCCTGGAAGGCGGCAGCCGAGAGAGCCAGCAGCAGGGCCCCGGCGAGGCAGCGGTTCATCGCCAGCACGCCCGAGGCGATGCCGCTCTTGTCCTCCGGCATCGCCGCCATCGCCGCGGTCGACATCGGCGCGTAGACGAGCGCCAGCGAGATCCCGAAGCACAGATACCCGGGCATCAGCCGCGCGACGTCGGAGGCGTTCGCGAGCACGGCGAGCAGGATCAACCCGACGAGCCCGACCACCATCCCGGTGCCCATCGTCGCCCGCGGGCCGAAGCGGGCGACCATCCGGCCCGAGAACGGCGAGAAGACGACCATCGGCGTGGTGATCGGCAGCACCAGCGCCCCGGCGGCCACCGCCGAGTAGCCGAGCCCGTCCTGCAGGAACTGCGGCTGAAAGAACATCACCGACCAGTAGGCGCCGACGAGCCCGAAGGCCGCCGCGCTCGCGCCCAGGTAGGGGCGGTTGCGAAACAGCGAGAAGTCGACCAGCGGCGCCTGCTTGCGGCGCTCGAGCACCCAGAAGCCTCCGAGCACGGCGATCCCGCCGGCCAGCAGCCCAAGCGTCCGCGCCGACTCCCAGCCCCAGGTATCGGCCTCGACCAGCGCGTAGACGATCGCGGTCAGCCCGGCCCCGAGCACGGCGACGCCGGGTATGTCGACGCGGGTCGCCGACGGATCGCGTGACTCCCAGCCGCGCGCGAGCAGAATCGCGACTCCAACGGTGATCACCGGCACGTTGACGAGGAAGATCCAGCGCCAGCTGGCGAGCTCGATCAGCGCCCCGCCGACCAGCGGCCCGATCGCCAGCGCGATCGCCGAGACCCCGGCCCAGATCCCGACGGCGCGGGCCCGGGTCTGGGGCGGGAAGGCGTCCACGGTCAGCGCCAGCGACAGCGACAGCAGCGCCGCGCCGCCGATCCCCTGCACGACCCTGGCGACAACCAGGACGTCCGCCGAGCCGGCGGCCCCGGCGAGCAGCGAGCCGGCGGCGAAGATCGCCATCCCGGCGACGAACACCAGCCGGCGCCCGCGGATGTCGCCGAGCCGCCCGGCGGTGACAACGGCCGCGGTCAGCGTCAGCAGATAGGCGTTCTGGACCCATTGCAGCTCGTCGAGCGAGGCGCCGAGGTCGCGGTGGATCGCGGGCAGGGCGAGCGTGACCACGGTCGAGTCGAGCATCAGCACGAACAGGCCGGTGCACGAACCGGCCAGCACCCACCAGGGGTTTCTTCCGCCGCTCAATGCGCCGCGAGAGAGTAGTCGCTTCCGCCCGGGGGTAGGATCGCCGCACGTGGACGAATCAGGCGCCTCAACAACGGCGCGGCTCGGCTACGCCTCGCAGGCGATGCGCGCCAACGACGCCGGGGAGGCCGTCTCGGTCAGCTTCCGCGAGGCGACGAAGCGCTACCCGGGCAGCCAGACAGCGGCCGTCGACCGGCTCAGCCTCGAGGTCCCGGCGGGCCAGATCTGCGTCCTGGTCGGCCCCTCGGGGTGCGGCAAGACGACCGCGATGCGGATGGCCAACCGGATGGTGGAGATCACCGAGGGCGACATCCTGATCGGCGAGCGCTCGGTGCGCGACCGCAGCCCGGCCGAGCTGCGGCGCGAGATCGGCTACGTGATTCAGCAGATCGGCCTGTTCCCGCATCGGACGATCGGCGAGAACATCGCCACCGTCCCGAGCCTGCTCGGCTGGGACGCCGAGCGCTCGCGCGCCCGGGCCACCGAGCTCCTGGGCCTGATCGGGCTCGATGCCGAGATGGCCGACCGCTACCCGGCCCAGCTCTCGGGGGGCAGCAGCAGCGGGTCGGGGTCGCCCGCGCCCTGGCCGCCAACCCCGGGGTGATGCTGATGGACGAGCCGTTCGGGGCGGTCGACCCGATCAACCGCGAACGGCTGCAGAACGAGTTCCTGCGCCTGCAGGCGGAGCTGCGCAAGACGATCCTGTTCGTCACCCACGACATCGATGAGGCGATCAAGATGGGGGACCGGATCGCCGTCCTCAAGCAGGGAGGCAAGCTGGCCCAGTACGCCACCCCGGCCGAGTTGTTGATGGCCCCGGCCGACGGGTTCGTCGAGGATTTCGTCGGCGCCGATCGCGCGCTCAAGCGACTGGCGCTGCTGCGGGTCGCCGATATCGACCTCTGGCGGGCGCCGCTGGCCCACGTCGGCCAGGCGACCGCCGAGGTGCGGGCGAAGCTCGAGGGCGCCGAGGTTCCGCACGCGCTCCTGGTCGACTCCGAGCGCCGGCCGCTCGGCTGGCTTTCGCTCGCCGACCTCGAGGGTGAGATCGTGCCCGGGAAGGCCTCGAGCTCCCCCGAGCCGGTGCTCGAGCTCGAGGACGTGATGCGGGACGCGCTCTCCGATCTGCTGCAGGCCGAGACCCAGTACGCGCCGGTCGTCGACGCACGGGGGGCGATCGCGGGCGTGCTCTCGGTCGAGATCATCTCCGAGTTCCTGAACTCGCCCGACGCCCTCACCGACGAGCACCCGGCCGCTGAGCGGCCGCTCGCGGCGGCGGACTGATGAGCCTCGCTCTGACCGCGTTGCTGCCGTTGGCCGCCGCCGGCGACGACTTCGTCCGCGAGCCCGGCCAGGGCGCGACCAGCTGCGTCGGGCGCAACGACTCGATCTGCTTCGGCTACATCTGGGATCACCTCGGCGACTACGTGACGCCGACCCTCGAGCACCTCGCGATCGTCTTCGCCTCGGTCGTGATCGGGTTCGTGATCGCTTTTGGCTTGGTCGTGATCTCGCACCGCCGCCGCTGGCTGATCCCGACCTTCACCGGGATCACGGGCGTGATCTACACGATCCCCTCGATCGCGCTGTTCTTGCTGCTGCTGCCGATCAGCGGACGCGGCAACGTCACCGCCGTGATCGCGCTCTGCCTCTACACGCTGCAGATCATCTACCGCAACATCGTCACCGGGCTCGCCAACGTCCCGGGCGCGGCCAAGGACGCGGGGCGCGGGATGGGGATGACCGACCAGCAGCTGTTCCGAAAGGTCGAGATCCCGCTCGCGGTCCCCGAGATCATCGCCGGGGTGCGGATCGCGACCGTCTCGACCGTTGCGATCGCGAGCCTTGCGACGTTCGCCGGCGGCGGCGGGCTCGGCGAGCCGCTGTATTTCGCGATCCAGCAGGGCCTGTTCAAGACCGGGATCTTCGTCCCGACGGTGATCCTGCTGGGGATGGCGGTGCTGCTCGACCTCGTCCTGATGCTGATCCAGAGCCGGCTCTCGCGGTGGCGCGCGCCGCAGGCACCGGGCCAGGGGAGGGGCAGGAGCTTCAGGCGGCGGATTCTCGGCGCTGCGCAGGTGGATCCCGCATGAGCCTTCCGATTGCCGACATCTTCAGCTCGTTCGGCGGCGCGATCGACTTCATCTTCAGCCCTCGGATCGGCCCGGGCGGGGTCGAGGTCGGCGGGCTATCGGACGTCCTCGGTCTGCTGTGGACGCACGTCTGGATCAGCGTCCTCGCGCTCGCGGCCTCGGTTGCGGTCGCGCTCCCGTTCGGGGTCTGGTTCGGTCATCGCGGCTCGGGCGAGGGCATTGCGGTGGCGGTCGGCAATGCCGGCCGCGCGATCCCCGAGCTCGGCCTGATCGCGATCGTCGCGGCGTTCATCGGCGTCGGCGTGTTCAACCTGACGATCGCCCTGCTGGTCCTCGGGATCCCGCCGATCCTCACAAACACCTTCGTCGGCGTGCGCCAGGTCGATCGCGACGCGGTCGAAGCGGCGCGGGGGATCGGGATGACCGAGTGGGAGGTGGTGCGCAAGGTCGAGCTGCCGCTGGCGGTGCCGACGATCATGGCCGGGGTGCGCACCGGGGCGATCAACATCATCGCCACGGCGACGATCGCTCCCCTGGTCGGCGTCGTGACGCTCGGCGACTACATCATCAACGGCTCCAACTACGGCTCCGAGGGGGTGCTCGCCGGGGCGATCCTGGTCGCCCTCCTGGCGCTCGCCTTCGAGCTCGCGCTGGCCGGGGTCCAGCGCCTGCTCACCCCGCGCGGGGTCGAGCTCGAGCGCCAGGCCGCACGGGTGATGGTCTAGGCGCATAGGATTCGGCCCCGTCCAAGGGGCACGTCCCACGAGAGGGAGGATTTCACTCCGATGAGCACCCACCCCCGTCTACGAGCGCTGTTCGCGCTGCTCGCCGTCGTCGGCCTGACGATGGCGTTTGTCGCCTGCGGCAGCGACGACTCGTCCACGAGCGCCGAGACGACCGGCGGCTCGAGTGACGCCAACCTGATCCAGTCGAACCCCGACAACGGCTCGATCAGCCTCACGGTCGGCTCGAAGAACTTCACCGAGCAGTACATCCTCGGCGAGATCTACGCCCAGGGGCTGGAGGCGGCCGGCTACGACGTCTCCACCGATCTCAACCTCGGCGACGAGCAGGTGGCGCTGAAGGCGCTCCAGAGCGGCGACATCAGCGGCTATCCCGAGTACACCTCGACCGCGCTGACGTCGTTCTTCGACACTCCGCCCGAGGACGTTCCCGGCGATGCCCAGCAGGCCTACGAGGAGTCCAAGGACGACTTCGCGAACCTCGGCCTGGTCTCCTATCCGCCGACCCCGTTCTCGAGCGCGAACGCGGTCGGGATGCTCGCCTCGAAGGCCGACGAGCTCGGGATCACCAAGATCTCGGACCTCGCCGACCACCAGGACCTGACCCTGTACGGGTCGCCCGAGTGCCGCCAGCGGATCGACTGCCTGGCCGGCCTGGAGCAGTACTACGGCCTCGACGGCCTGCGTGACAACTTCACGCCGGTCGACATCGGCCTGCGGTACGACGTGCTCGACAAGGGCGACGCGGACCTGTCGATCATCTTCACGACCGACGCGCAGCTGTTCACCTCCAACGACTACGTCACCCTGGAGGACGACAAGGGTGTGCTGCCGGCCGGCAACGTGATCTTCATCGCCAGCCAGGACGCCGTCGACGAGGCCGGGCCGGACTTCGGCTCGACGATCGAGAAGGTCCAGGGCAACCTCTCGCTCGAGGTGATGCAGGAGCTCAACGCCCGCGTCGACATCGACAAGGAGAAGCCCGCGCAGGCCGCCCAGGAGTACCTGCAGGAGTTCGGCTACATCGAGTAGCCGACAGCCGCTCGTCGTCCCAGGTCGGATAGCTGCCCTTCAGGGGGTGCGCCGGCACCCGGTAGGCCGCCACTTGGTCTTTCCTCGGCCGCACAGGAGCCGGCTCGCTCAGTCCGCGGACGGAACTGCGAGCACGGGCCGCTTGGAGATGTGGAGCAGCTTGTGGGTCACGCTCCCGACCAGCAGACCGGCGAGGCTCGAGTGGCCGCGCGTGCCGGCGACTATGACGTCAGCGTCCGCGCGGTCGGCGATCTTGACGATGCCGGGGCCCGGGCCGCCGAGGACTTCGGTTCCAAACTCGGCGGTTGCGTCGACGCCATCGGCGGCAAGGGCGTCCGCCCGCGCCTTGATCTCGCCCCGGATCTTCTCCTCGTCGGCGTGAACCGGTGGCATGTCGCCCTTCGCCGCGATCCGCTCGTCGATGTGAGCGAGGATCAGCTTCGCCTGGTGCTCGCGGGCGAGGTCCACTGCGACCTGAACCGCTCTGTCCGCGGCGTCCGAGCCGTCGGTTGCGAGCACGATCGTCTTGAACATCAGATCTCCATTTCTGGTGGTTGACCTCGACTTCAACCATCTTGGGCTGCGGCCGCCTCGCGGGCATCCGGGTCCAGCGCCCGATCGGGCTCGGTAGCGACTACCGCCGACATGCGCGAGCGCCACCGGCCGACAATTGAATAGGTACCGGCCACGGAGCCGATCTGTGGGTCGCTGACGATGTGGCCGGGGCCCACCGGCGGGACGATCCTCGGCATGAGTGATCACCGCGGTCATTTCGCACTCGGCGGGGAGGTTCGCCGCGCGGTGGACCTGACCAGGCGGGCGCTGGAAGCGCTCGAAGGCCGCAGCGTGGGAAGGATGCCCCCGCTCGACCACGTGCGCCGCCACCTCGCGGCGCTCGGCCACCGGCGCGGCCCGCGACAGAGCCGGCGGGGCTGAGGGCGCAATGGCGGGATCGCCTCCGGCGTTACCGTGAGCGGGTGGCCGAGTCAGTCGATCGCCTGAGTGCGGACGACGCCCGCATCCTGCGGCTGGAGTCCGAGGCGATCGCCGGGCACACGCTGAAGCTTGTCGTTCTCGAGCCCGCGGCGCAGGCGCTCGATCCGGACATCCTGCGCCGGCAGGTGGAGGCCCGGCTGCCGGCGGGCTCGCGCGGGCGCGACCGGGTCGAGCCCGAGCCTGAGCCTCACTGGGTGCTCGACGAGGCGTTCGATCCAGCCGCCCACGTCGTTCGCGCGCAGGGAACCGAGGGCACGGACGAGCGCGGCGTCTGGGCGGCGGCCGCGCGGCTGATGTCCGAGCGGCTCGACCACGCCCGCCCGCTGTGGCGCTTCGACCTCGTCGGCCCGCTCGCCGACGGGCGCGAGGCGATCGTCTGTCGCATCCACCACGCGATGGCCGACGGGATCAGCTCGGTGCGCTTCCTGCGCGAGGTGCTCTGGGACGAGGTCGACCCGCCGGCGCCCCGGACGGCTGCTGCAGGCTCCGCCGAAGCGACCAGGCACCGCCTCACGGAGCTCGGGCGAATGCCCGGCGCTGTGCGCCGCGAGCTCGTCCATCGCGCCTCCGACACGGTCCTCGACCGCAGCATCGGCTCGGCGCGCGAGCTCGCCTTCTCGGCCTTCCCGCTCGCCGACCTGAAGGCGATCGGCTCCTCACTGCCGGGCCACGTGACCGTCAACGACGTCTTCCTCGCCGGCGTTGCCGGCGGCCTTCGCGGCTGGCTCGAGCACGCCGGCGAGCGGCTGCCGAAGCTGCGCGCACAGATCCCGGTCAGCCTCCACCATCGCGACGAGGACGAGGCCGAGCTTGGCAACCGCGACTCGTTCCTGAACATCGAGCTGCCGATCGACGATCCCGACCCGATCGCCCGGGTTCGCTCGATCAACGCCCAGACCAGCGAGCGCAAGCGCCACGCTGACGCCGAGGAGCTCTACGACCTGTTCCACGCGCTCTCGCGCTTCAGGCACCTCGACCGCGCGGCCGAGCACCTGGCCGGCGGCCCGAGGGAGTTCAGCCTCTCGATCTCGAATGTGCCCGGGCCGAGCTGCGGGCTCGCGGTCGCCGGGCGCCGGGTCGAGAACCTATTCTCGGTCGCCGAGCCGGCGGACCGCCACGCGCTGCGCGCGTCGGCGATCTCGTGCTCGGGACAGGTTGGGATCGGTCTCTGCACCGACCCCGACGCCGTCTCAGGGGTCGATCGGCTGGCGGAAGCGATCGACGCCTCGCTGGCCGAGCTGCGGGCAGCGACCCTGGCCTGACCGATACCGTCCCGCCCATGGCGCTGAAGCTCGGGATCAACCTCGGCTATTGGGGGATCGGCCCCAAGGGCGAGGAGGCGGTGGAACTCGTCAAGGCCGCGGAGGCGGCCGGCTATGACTCGGTCTGGGTCGCGGAGTCCTACGGCTCCGACGTCGTCTCGGTGCTCGCCTGGCTGGCGCCGCAGACCGAGACGATCAAGCTCGGCGCCGCGATCATGCAGGTCCCGGCGCGACCGCCCGCGGCGGCGGCGATGGCCGGGGTGACGATCGACGAGCTCTCCAACGGGCGGTTCATGTTCGGCTTCGGCCCCTCGGGGCCGCAGGTCTCAGAGGGCTGGTACGGCGTTCCCTACGCGAAGCCCTGGGGCCGCACCCGCGAGTACATCGAGGTGGTGCGCGAGATCGTCGCCCGCAAGGGTCCGCTCGAGCACAAGGGCGAGCACTACACCCTGCCGATCGAGGGAGGGACCGGCCAGGGCAAGGCGCTAAAGCTCAACTTCCACCCGCTGCGCAACGAGATCCCAGTGTTCGTCGGCGCGATCGGGCGCAAGTCGGTCGAGATGGCGGCCGAGATCTGCGACGGCTGGATCCCGATCTTCTTCAGCGCCGATGCCTTCGAGGACACCTGGGGCGAGCACCTGGAGGCCGGGTTCGCGAAGGGCGGGCGCACTCGCGCCGACCTCGAAGTTTCGCCGACCTTGCAGGTCGCGATCGACGGCGACCTCGACGCTGCCCGCGCGGTGGTCAAGTTCGGCCTGCTGCTCTACCTCGGAGGGATGGGCTCGCGCGAGACCAATTTTTACGTCGACCTCACCCACCGCTTCGGCTTCGGAGAGGTCGCCGACGAGGTCCAGTCGCTGTACCTGGACGGCAAGCGCGAGGACGCCTATGCGGCGATCCCCGACGAACTCGTCGACGCGACCTCGCTGGTCGGCTCCGAGGAGGAGGTCGCAGAGCGGGTCGCGAAGCTCGCCGAGGCCGGCGTCGACCGGCTGATCGTCTCGCCGGTACACGCCGAGCCCGCCGAGCGGACCCGCACGGTCGAGCGGCTCGCCGAGCTGGTCGGCGCCGGCGCTACCGCCTGAGCAGGGGGTGCGTCGGCACCCGGTAGGCCGCCATGTCCATGAGCGCCTGCGCGCGCGCCGCGTTCGCGGGGCGACCGGGCTGGCCGCGCTATTGGCTGTACTCGGGCCCGGAGTGCTGGCCGGCCTCTCGGATGACGATCCGCCCGGGATCACCACCTACTCGGTGCTCGGCGCGGACTACGGCTACGAGCTGATTTGGGTCTTGGTCGTCTCGACCGTGGCGCTGATCGTCTTTCATGAGGTCGCGGTTCGGACCGGCGTGGTCACCGGTAAGGGTCTGGTGGCGCTGCTGCGGGAGCGTCGCGGCACCCGGGTCGCGGCGCTGGTCGCCGGCGCGTTGGTGGTGGCCAACTTCGGCACGCTGTGCGCCGAGTTCGCCGGCCTGGCGGCCGGCGCGCAGCTGCTCACCGGGGTCGGACGCGGCCTGGCGATTCCGATCGCGGCGATAGCGGTCGGCCTGCTGGTCCTACGCGGGAGCTTTCACCGCGTCGAGCACGTGCTGCTGGCGCTCAGCGCCGCCTTCGTCACGTACATCGTTGCGGGCTTCCTGGCCGGGCCCGATTGGGGCGCGGCGCTGCGCGGCGCGGTCGAGCCCTCGATGCCCGGCGGCCGGGACGCGGCGCTCGCGGTGGTGGCGACTATCGGCACCACGCTCGCGCCGTGGGGGCTGGCCTTCATCCAGTCGTACGCGGTCGACAAGCGGCTGCGGCCGAGCGACCTGCGACTCGAGCGAGTAGACGTGATCGCCGGAGCGGTGATGACCGGGGTCATTGGCCTGTTCGTGATCGTCGCTTGCGCGGCGACCCTGCATCCCCTCGGGATCGAGATCGACGATGCCGGGGACGCGGCGGCCGCGCTCGAGCCGCTGGCCGGATCGGCGGCCTCGGATTTGTTCGCCGTCGGCTTCCTCGGTGCAGCCCTGCTGGCGATCGCGATCGTGCCGCTGTCCACGGCGTACTCGATCGCCGAGGCCCGCGGTGCCCCCGCCGATATCGACCTCGGCTTCGCCCAGGCGCGCCTGTTCTACGTCGGCTACGGCATCGTGCTCGGGGCCTCGGCGCTGGTCGTCTCGCTTCCCGGCGTGCCGATCGTCCCCCTGCTCTACCTGAGTCAGGCGCTGAACGCCGTCCTGCTACTCGCGATTCTGCCGTTCATCCGCGGGCTCGCCTGCGACGCCGAGCTGATGGGGGAGCATCGGCTCGGGCCGGCGGCGCGGCTGGCGACCGCGGCGACGATCGTGCTCGTCGCCGGCTCGGTGGCGGCGCTGGCGATCCTCACGGTCGCCTGAGCTCGGCTTAGAGGATTCTCCGGGCGCCGGGCACCGGTCGCGGCTCAGTCTGCGGCCGGCCCGCCCGCCCCGGCCCGGTAGCCCGGCAGCTCGAAGCAGACCCGGCCGCCGGCTCGGCTCGGCTCGGCCCAGATCTCACCGCCGTGGGCCTCGACGATCGCCCGCGCGATCGCCAGGCCGAGCCCCGATCCGTCGCGGTCCCGGCCGTCCGCGGAGCGGTAGAAGCGCTGGAACAGGTGCTCGGCCTCGTCGGCGGCGATCCCCGGCCCATCGTCGGAGACGACCAACCGCAGGCGATCTCCGCGCGGCTCGGCCTCGACCGTCACGGCGCCCCCGGCTTCGGTGTGGGTGACCGCGTTGAGGGCCAGGTTGCGGAGCACCTGCGCGATCCGATCCGGATCGGCCTCCACCGTCCCCGGCAGCGAGTTGACGCGATACTCGCGCGGGCCCAGCAGCGGCAGATCGCGCCGCAGGTCGTCGAGCAGGTCGGCGACCTCGACCAGCCGCAGATCCAACGAGCGACCGGCGTCCTCGCGTGCCAGCGTGAGCATCTCGGCGATCAGCCGTTCCATCCGCTTCAGCTCGCGCCCGACCACGTCCAGGCGAGCCGCCTCCTCGGTCCCGAGCTCACGGCGCAGCAGGTCGAGTTCGCCCTGGGCGATCGTGATCGGGGTGCGCAGCTCGTGCGAGGCGTCGGCGACGAACTCGCGCTCGCGCTCGAACGCGCGCTGGAGACGGTCGAGCATCCGGTTGAGCGAGGCGGTGAGGCTGCGGACCTCCGAGGGGCCGCGGTCGTTGTCGAGCCGGCGATCGAGCTCACCGCGGTCGACCCCCGCCGCGAAGCGCGCGATCCGGTCGAGCGGGCGGGCGATCAGGGTCGCGATCCAGATCGCCGCCCCGAGCAGCAGGACCAGCGCGACCGCGCCGACGACCAGGAAGGTGCTGCGGACACTGTCCTGGGCCGTCTCGACCTGACTCAGCGACTGAGCGACCCGGAAGGTGCCGAGGGCACGGCCGTCCGGCGACGCAACGGGCTCGGTCAGCACGCGCACCCGGTCGTCGCCGCCGGCGCTCACTGTCGCGTATCCCGGTGGTGCGGAGAGCAGCTCGCCGCCGCCAGGCGGCTGCTCGCCCTCCTCGCCGCCCGAATCAGGCTCCGCCTCGCCGAGCTCGGTCTCGATCAGCTCCTGGCTGTTGGTGATCACCCGGGGCCCGCCGCCGATCTCGATCGCGAAGATCCGCGAGTCCGGGTGGTAGGCCTGCCCGTTGACGAATCGCCGCGAGCGCCGCGCAAGCTCGCCCGTTGTCTGCGCCGCGGCCGCGGGCGAGAGCTGGAACTCGTGCAGATCCGCTGCCAGCTGGTCGTCGATCCGCGACTCCAGGTCCGAGCCGGTTCGCTGGTGCAGGACGTAGAGGCTGACCCCGAGCACCGCGACCACCACCAACACGATCGCCGCCACCAGGCGCCCGCGGATCCCGCGCGGCCAGAAATCAGCCACGCGGGCTCACGAGCTTGAATCCTGCCGAGCGCACCGTGTCGATCGGGGGCGGGTCGCCGTCGACGGTGAGCTTGCGGCGCAGGTAGTTGATGTAGACGCTGAGAACGTTGGTGCCCGGGTCGTAGTCATAGCCCCAGACCGCGTTCAGGATCTGCTCGCGCGACAGCACCTGATTCGGATGGCGCATCAGGTAGACCAGCAGCTCGAACTCGCGGGCGGTGAGATGCACGCCGGTGCCGAGCCGGCTCACCTCGCGGGTCCGCAGGTCGACCTCGATGTCCGCCGCCTCGAGCCGGGTCGGGTCCCGTTGGGCGGGGCGGCGTAGCTGCGCGCGCACCCGGGCGAGCAGCTCGTCGAGGTCGAACGGCTTGGTTACGTAGTCGTCGGCGCCGCGGTCGAGGCCGGCGACCACGTCCTCCTTCTCGCCCAGGGCGGTGAGCATGATCACCGGGACCTCGGGCCGCCCGCGGCGAATCGACGCCAGCACGTCCAGGCCGCTGCGGCGCGGGAGCATCACGTCCAGCAGGACGAGGTCGTAATCCCCGTTCAGCGCCAGGCGCTCACCGACGTCGCCGTCCGCGGCAACCTCGGTGGCGAAGCCCTCCGCCCTCAGGGCGCTCTCCAGGAAGCGCGCGATCCCCACCTCGTCCTCGACGATCAGGATCCTCATCGCAAGATCGTAGGCGCGATCCCAAGACGCTCCGCGGCTTCTAAGAAGGCTCTAACGAACGGCTTAGCCGGCCCTGAGCCAGGCGCCGCAGACTGGCCGCCATGCCAACCAAGACCCGAATCCGGCTGTTCGGCGCGAGCGTCCTCGCGGCCCTGACGGCGATCACCGCCTGGGGCCTCTCGGTCGACGCCGGGCGCCACGCGCCGCAACGTGCCCAACCCGCGGTCGCGACCGCTCAGGTCGCGCCGGCGAGTCCCGCGGCGGTGATCCTCGATGACGACGGCGAGTCGGAGTAGGCCGGCGCGGCTGGCGCTGCCGCTGGCGCTGCGCTGGACGGTCGGCCTCAGCGTCCTGCTGACGGTGCTGCTGATCACCCTGCTCTCGGTCCGGATGGCGGCGGGTAGCGATCCCGCCCTCGGCCCGAAGCTGGCTCGCGAACGTCCGGTGAATGCCCCGAACCCGGCCACGACCACGACACCGGTCGCCCCGGTCGCCCCGGTCGCGCCGGTGCCCGCCCCCGCGCCGGCCCCGGCCCCGGTGCAGACGACGGTCTCATGAACGTCGAACCGCCCGCCTGCGCGGCCGAGCACGAGCGCGGACTCGACCTGTTCGGCTCCCGGGTCAGGATCCTGGCGGGGATCCCGCGGTCCGCGGGCGCCCCTGCGCCCGAGCTCGCGGCGCTGGGGATCGAGGCGCTGCTTCGCGCGCAGCACCGCGTCCTCACTCGGTTCGATCCGGCGAGCGAGCTCTCGTGCCTCAACGCCGCCGCGGAATCCATGGTCGCCGCCTCGCCGACCATGCTCGCCTTCCTCGGGGCCGCGCGCTGGGCCGCCCGCCGCACCGGGGGCCTCGTCGACGCGACCGTGATCGACGCGGTCGAGGCCGGCGGCTATGAGACCTCGTTCGACCGGCCGCCCGCCGACCTGGCCCTCGCCCTGGCGATCGCGCCGGCTCGCCGGCCCGCGATCGCCCGCGACCCCTCGCCATGGTCGGCGGTCGAGCTCGACCCGGTCACCGGGACGGTCACCAGGCCGCCCGGGCTGCGCTTCGACAGCGGCGGGATCACCAAGGGTCATGCTGCCGACCTCTGCGCGGAGCGGCTGGCGGGGTTGAGCTCGTTCGCGGTCGACTGCGGCGGCGACCTGCGGGTCGGCGGGGTCGACGGGTTGGCGCGGACGATCTCGATCACCGATCCGTTCTCGAACCTGGTCGACTCGAGCTTCGAGCTCGATCGCGGCGCGGTCGCCACGAGCGGGATTGCCGGGAGGCTGTGGATCGACGGCGGGCGGGTCGCACACCACCTGATCGATCCGGGCAGGGGCCTGCTCGCCTGGACGGGCCTGGTGCAGGCGACCGCGATCGCGCCGAGCGCCCTCGAGGCCGAGGCGGTGGCCAAGGCCGCGCTGCTGAGCGGGCCGGACGGCGCCGGCGAGTGGCTCGAGCGGTGGGGCGGGGTGGTGTTCGACGACCGCGGGGGGCGGTTCGTGCATGGGCCGCTGGCGGAGCGCCTGCGGACGCCGCCCATCGTCGCGGAGGCGGCATGAACGGCTCGTTCACCGACCCCGCTCAGCACGCCTTCTGGCTCGGCAGCCGGGCGCTGGGCATCGTGGCAATGGTCCTGCTCTCGCTCGGGGTCGGCCTCGGCCTCGCCTTCTCGGGCCGCCTCGTGCGCGGGCCGGGTGTCGGCGCTCGCATGAAGACGCTTCACGAAGCGGTGACGCTGACCGCGCTCGGCGCGATCGCCGGACACGGCCTGCTGCTCCTGGGCGACGGCTACCTGAAGCCCGGCCTTGCCGGGATCACGCTTCCGTTCGCGCTCGACTCGCAGCCGGTGTGGACGGGGCTCGGTGTGATCGGGGGGTGGCTGGCGGCCGTGCTCGGGCTCAGCTACTACGCCCGCCGCTGGATCGGCGTCGCCGCCTGGCGCTGGCTGCACCGCTGGACGGTGCTGGCCTGGGCGCTCGCCCTCGTGCACACGATCGGCTCCGGCACCGACGCCGGCTCCGCGTGGCTGATCCTGCTGCTCGCGGTGACCACCGCGCCGGTGCTCGGCCTGCTTGCCTGGCGCCTGCGGCCGCTGGGGGATCCGCATCCGCCCCGCGTCGGCCGGGTCCCGGGTCGGACCGCACACGCCGCCACCCAGCGCTAGCGCGCCCCGGAGATCGCGCCGGCGAGATCGAGCGTCGAGATGATCCCGATCGGCTGGCGGCGTTCGTCGCGGACAAGCGCGTGCGAGACACGGTGTTCGGCGAGCAGCTGGGCTACCCGGCCGAGGCTCTCGTCTCGCAGCACGCTGACCGCCTCGGTTCCGGCGATGTCCGAGGCCCGCAGCTCGGCGTAGTGGCCGCTCGCCGCGGCGGCGATCAGGTCGAGGTCGGAAACGACCGGCGGCTCGGGCTTCGCCTCGTCGACGACGACGATCGCATGGACGCCGTTCTCGGCCATCAGCGCCGCCACCTCGTCGAGCGGGGCGTCGGGACTGCAGGCGAGGATCCCTCCGCTGACCAGATCGCCCGCCGTTCGCCGGTCGAGTTGCTGGGCAGGTTCGGAAGTGCCGGTGGTGTCGTTCATGTGGCGGACGCTATGCCCGCGCCCGCGCAAGGCCATCGGGGGCGGGCACCGGACCGGCCCCGTAGTCGGCGCGGAGGCGACCCGCGGGTGGCGGGCCTACGGTCGCGGGGAACGGGCGAGCGGGCCAAGGAGGCATGCGAGATGGAGGCGAACGACGAGCGGCCGATCGTCACCGGCTACAACGGCAGTGATCGCGGACGAGACGGCCTTGCGTTGACCCGGCTGCTGGCGACCGCACTCGATGCCGAGGTCGAGGTCCTGGCGGTGCTCACCTACGCCCCCACCGAGCTCTCGATCACCCAGTACGAGCGGATGCTGCGCGACGACAAACGGCGGCTCGCCGACGAGGCCCGTGCCGCGCTGACCGAGGTCATATCCGTCCACACGACGGTGATCCCCGCGGGGAGCGCGACCCGGGAGTTGCACGACCTGGCTGAGGCTCGCGGCGCGCAGGTGATCGTGCTTGGCTCGACGCATCGCGGGCCGCTCGGCAGGGTCTTTCCCGGGACGGTCGCGGACCGGCTGCTCGCGGCCGCTCCGTGCGCGATCGCCGTCGCACCGGTCGGATTCGCCGAGCGCGACGCGCGGATCGCGCGGATCGCGGTCGCATTCGACGGCAGCGGCGAGGCGCGCATGGCGCTCGATTGGGCTGCGGCGATCGCCGAGCGCATCCGTGCCTCGCTGCTCCTGCTCGCGGTCGCGGGTCCCCACGACACCGCCGGGGCTGCCCACGCGGCCGGCGGGTGGGCCGGCAAGGCGCTGTCCGCCGAGGGGGCCGAGCACGAGGTGGGCCGCCTCGAGCAGGTCGTCGACTCGGCCCTTGACGAATTGCCGGCGGGCGTCGGGGCGAGTGCCAAGGTGGTGCGCGGCGAGCCTGCGGAGGCGATTGCTGCTGCCTCGGCCGATGTCGACCTGATCGTGATCGGCTCGCGGGGCTACGGTCCGTTGGGGCGGGTACTGCTCGGCGGGACCGCCTCGGCGCTCCTGCGGGCGGCCGCCTGCCCGGTGGTCGTCACCCCGAGGCCGACGCCCGGCTCCTGATCGCCCGCCCGCCTGCGGTCCAGGACAACGCGCCAGTCGATGCGTACGAGCGCCACGAGCCCCGCGATCATCGCCAGCTGCACGGCGATCCCGAGCGGCGAGGTGAGCGAGTGGCCGATGATCCCGCCGAGGCTGTCGCCGGCGGCGGTGGCGGCGCCGACATAGAGGCTGTAGGAGACGAGCCGGCCGGCGAAGAACGCGGCGGTCAGCGGCACCAGGCGGACCTCGAGCAGGCCCGCGGCGACGAACAGCTGCGCCGAGGGCAACGGGGAGATCGCGAACAACGCGAGCCCGGCGACCGCGCGGCTGCGGTTTGCTGTCAGGGCCTGCTCGGCGGCAGCGAGGCTGGCCCGGCGCTCGGCCGAGAAATGCGAGCGCATGCTGCGCACGGTCGTCGCGAGCACCAGGCGCCCGGCGGCCGCGGCGAGTGCGCCCCCGAGCACCGTGACGGCCGGCGCGAGGTCGAAGTTGAGCGTGAACAGGACCAGCAGAGACCAGCTCGGAGGCCCGAACGCGGGCAGCAGATTGACGGCGAAGACGACCGCAAAGGCGATCAGGTACTCGCTCATCGCGATCCGACCGCCACGGCCGAAGGCTCCCGCAGCAGCTGCACGTAGGCGATCGCGCCGGGGATCACCGGGAGCCAGAACGACAGGGCGCGATAGCTGAGCACGGCGACGATCGCCGGCCCGCCCTCGACGCCGAAGCCGATCAGGGCGGCGATCATGCCCCCGTCGACGGCGCCGACCCCGCCCGGGATCGGGATCGTGTTCGCGAGCATGCCGACGAAGTAGGCCATCACGATCACGGCGAAGGACGCCGAGGCGCCGAACGCGTGCAGGCAGGCGGCGAGCACGCCGATGTCGAACGTCCACCAGCCGACCGCCCCGAGCAACCCCGGCTGACGCCGGCGAAGCAGGTCCAGCGCACCGCGGACGCCGACGGCGAGCGTCGCCGGGATCGCGGCCAAGGCCCTGTGGGCCCCAGGGCGATTCGCGAGGCGCGAGAGGACGTCGTCGAGGTCGTCCGATACTGCGGCGACGGCAAGCGCCACCGCGATCGCGGTCGCTCCCAGGACCGCCGGCGCAACCGTGAGCCAGAATGGCGCCGGGCCCGCGAGCGCCCCGGACCGCAGCCCGAAGCCAAAAACCGCGAGGGCCGCCATGTAGAGGCCGTAAAGGACGACGTAAAAGGTCGCCATCCCCGCGGCGACCTGCCGCCGCGCGAGCCCGCGCCGGCGAAGCGCCCAGGCGGTGAGCGCGATGCCCCCGGCGCCGGCGACCGCGAGCAGCCTGGTGGCGGCGACGCCTGCCATCGTGATCCTGTAGCTCGCGGACCAGCCGACGCCGGCGTCGCGACCCAACACGGTCCGGAAGAAGGCCATGTAGGAGGCGAAGGAGAGCACCTCGAGCGCAGCCGCGACGGCGAGCCACGCGGGATCTCCGGCGGCGAGCCTGCGCCAGGTGTTGTCGAGTCCGGCGACGGCCGGAAGGCCGACATAGAGGAGCGCGAGCACGATCGCGATCCCCATGGCGCCCCAAACGATCGGATGGCCTCGGCGGGTAATCGAGCCGGTCCGGTCCGGCGCCTGCGGGTCGGGGCCCACGGGCGAGCGTTCGATCGAGCTAGCGCTCGCGCTGCCCGACCTCGGCGCCCGGCCGGCGCGGGGAGTCCGCGAGCGGACCCCGCGAGCCGGCTGCGGCCCCAGGGTCGCCGGGCCTCGCCGCCACGTCGCGCAGCGGCTCACCGCAGTTCGCGCAGTGGTCGAGGTCGGCCCAGCCGGTGATCACGAAGGTCGGCTCGCCGCAGCTGGGGCAGATGATCATCGACATGGGCCGAGCCTAGGACCGCGATCGACCGGGATCATCGGCCACCGCCACCGGATCGGGCTCGGTAGTCGCTGCGGAGCTCAGGTGCGTGGCATCAGAATGACCGGGCAGCGGGCCTCCCGGAGGACCGTGCGCGCGGTCGACCCGACCAGCGCCGAGCCGAGGCGGCCGTGGCCGGTGGAGCCGATCAGCAGCAGGTCGACCCCTCGCTCCGCCTGGGATAGCAGCGACAGCGTCGGGTTGCCGCGCTCGAACACACCCAACGCCCGCAGCTCCTCGGGTAGCCCTTCCAGCGCGGCGCGGAGCCGGTCCCGCAGGTCGGGCAGCGCGGTCACCTGTGGCGACGCGTTCTGGGGGTCGACGGGCGTCGGGTTGCCGATCGCGACCAACCGGATCGTCGCCTGCGCTGCCAGGCCGATCTCGACCGCGAGTCCCAGGGCCGCCTGTGCGCCCGTCGAGCCGTCGTAGCCGACCGCGAGCACGCGGGGTGTTGCCCGCGCGGCCGTGATTGGGTCGTCAGCGGCGAACCCGCGCGGCGCGATCGCGAGCGGACACCGCACCGTCCCGAGCAGCCGCTCGGCGACCGGCCCCGGCAACACCCGCCCGATGCCGGCCTGATGCGTGGAGCCGACCACGAGCATGGCGACCGCGGGGTCGTCCGCCGCCGCAGCCAAAGCCTTCGCGGGCGACCGGTCGGCGATCGTCGTCAGCCGCGGCGTGATCTCCGAGCCTTCGAACGCGCGCCGGACCTCCAAGATCTCGTCCGCGCCCGCCCGCTCGCCATGGTTGACATGCAGGACGCTGACCTGCGAGCCGAGGGTCGAGGCGAGCAGGCGAGCGAGCACGAGCGCGCCGAACCCGCCCTCGTGCCCGTCCCACGCGGCGGCGATCACGGCTGAGCAGGCGGGTTCGTGGATGCGGGCGGCAGCGAGATCTCGAGTTCGACCGCGCCACCCCCGCCGCCGGTGCGCCGAACCGCCTCACCGAGCTCTCTGAAGAGCGCGATCACCTCCGCATTGTCGGCGAGACAGCTGGCGGCGAACGTGTGGATGCCCTCGGCCGAGGCGCGGCCGATCAGCCGCGACAGTAGTGCCGTGCCGACACCCCGGTGCTGCCAGCGATCGGCGATCACGATTGCCACCTCGGCCATACCGGGCTCGTCGTCGAGCTCGATGTAACGGGCGACTCCGATCAGCTCGCCGGCGTCGTCGAGCGCGACCAGGGCCTCGCGGGCGTGGTGGTCGAGCACCGTGAGTCCCGTCAGCTCGCGGTCGGTGAGCCTCTGCGTCGGCCCGAGGAAGCGGCGGTAACGCGTCGCGACGCTCAGTCCCTCGACATAGCGGGCAAGAAGCTCGCGGTCGGAGGGGCGGATGGGCCGGACCGACAGGGCCACCCCGTCCCGCGTACGGATCCGCTCGCACTCGCTCATTCAACCGCGGTGGTCACCGCCGGCACGCGGGCCACTTGGCGAACTCCGAGCGGGTCGACGCCCGCGCCGCGCGGCAGCACCAGCACCGGGCAGGCCGCCGAGCGGATCAACCTCCTGGTGGTGCTGCCGAGCATCGTCCGGCGCAGTGGGCCCCAGCTGCGTGAGCCGGTGATCAGGAGGTCGAACTCGCGGCTCGCCTGAGCGAGGACGGAGGCGGGTGCGCCGGTGATCAGCCGGCCCTCGTGTTCGACGCGCTCCGGGATCCGGCTCATCGCCAGCTCGAGCAGGCGCCGCTTGGCGGCGCGCTCGGCATCGTTGAGCTCGGCGGCGCTGAGCACCGTCCAAGCGCTCGCGTACCCGTAGCTCGGGTAGTCGGCCACCGTGATCACGCAGACCGTCGCGTGGCGGCGCTCGGCAAGGCCGATCGCGGTCTCGAGCGCCGCCCAGGACTCCGAGGACCCGTCGAAGCCGACAGCCAGCCGCTGCAGGCGGTGGCCGGCGGGGCTCGCGTACCCGCGCGGGGCGATCGCTACAGCGCACGAGGCGCCGTGCAACAGCGATTCGGCGACGCTGCCGGCAAGCGTCCGCCCGACCGGTCCGCGATGACACGATCCGACCACGATCACCCCGGCAGAGTCCGACTCGGCGATCTCCTGCAACGCCGATGCGGGGGTCCCGCTGGCGATCGCCTTGGTCTCGACGCCGAGATCGCCGAGCTCGTCGCGCACGTAGGCGAAGCGCTCGTGCATATCGGCGCCGAGCTGCTTGTCGAGATCCTCGAGGCCGACGAGGTAGCTCGGCCACGGGAGCGCGGTGACCACGACCGGCTTCGCGGCCAGGACCTCGGCCAGTAGCCGCCCCAGCCGGAGGGCGTCGTCACCTTCGTGCTCCGGGTCGTATCCGACCACGATCTCGCGCGCCATCTCTGCTCCGTTTCGTCTCGTGCCTGCGTACACGTCGTGAACGTAGGAGCGCGCGGGCGCCCGTACATCCGCACCTGAGGCGAGTCTGGGTCAGTAGCCGCCACCTAACCACGCCCGATAGATTCAAACCGGGCGACCGCCGATGAAGACTGCAATTCTCGATCCCGGGAAGCTCGAGCGGCTGCTGGAAGTCGGCCGTGCTCTCGTAGCGGAGCGGGACCCCGACGCGGTCCTGATCCGGGTGCTCGAGGCGTCGCGGGAGCTGACCGGCGCCCGCTACGCGGCGATCGGGATCCTCGATGAGGACAAGAACGAGCTCGCCCGCTTCCTGACCGTCGGCGTGGACGAGGAGCTGCGCCGGCGGATCGGCCCGCTGCCCCGCGGGCACGGGATCCTCGGAGAGCTGATCCGCAATCCGGAGCCACTGCGTCTGGCGCGGATCGGCGATCACCCGCGCTCCTACGGCTTCCCCGCCGAGCATCCGCCGATGCAGACCTTCCTCGGAGTTCCAGTGCGGATCCGCGACGAGGTCTACGGGAACCTCTACCTGGCCGAGAAGGCGGGGGGAGAGGAGTTCAGCGAGCACGACGAGCAGCTCCTGGTCGTGCTCGCGGACTGGGCGGCGGTCGCGGTCGACAACGCCCGTGCCCACGCCATGAGCGTCCGCGATCGGCGCCAGATCGAGGGCGCGATGCGCGGCCTCGAAGAGACCGCGGCGCTCAACCGCGAGGTGGTCGGGCGCGGCGACCTCGACCTGGTGATCCAGCTTGCCGTGAAGCGCGGGCGGTCGCTGGCCGACTCGCGCAGCGCCGTGCTCCTGCTCGCCGACGGCGAGACGATGAACGTGGTCGCGGTGGCGGGAGAATCGTCCCCCGAGCTGATCGGCCGCGAGGTCCCCGCCGCCGGCGCGCTGGCCTTCGACGTGCTCCGGGCCGGACGGGGCCAGCTGGTCGCGGCCGAGGTCGCCGCGCTCTTCGCCGAGGTGAACCCGCAGGGCGGCAGCGGGATGATCGTCCCGTTGCGAGCCCGCGGCGCCGACCTCGGGGTCCTGGCCGTGTTCGACCGGCTGGATCCCGAGCATCCGTTCGGCTCCGATGACGTGCTGGCGCTGGAATCGTTTGCGAGCAGCGTCGCGACCAGGATCTTCGCCGCGCGGGCGCTCGAGGACGAACGGGTCAGTCTCTCGATCGCGTACTCGGAGCGCGAGCGCCGGCGCTGGGCGCGCGAGCTCCACGACGAGACCCTTCAGGAGCTGGGGGCGCTCAAGGTGATGCAGGCCAGCGCCCTGAAGGGCGGTGACCACGAAGCGCTGGCGACGGTCCTGGAGCGCTCCAATCAGCAGGTCGAGCAGATCATCGCCGGCCTCCAGGGGCTGATCACCGAGCTGCGCCCGGCCGCGCTCGACCAGCTCGGGATCAAGGCGGCGATCGAGGCGCTGATCGAGCGGGTCGCGGACCGCAGCGAGCTCGAGATCGAGTTCGACGCCGACCTCGCCTACGAGTCGGGCCGCGAGGCCGCCCGGCATGCATCCGAGCTCGAGTCGACCATCTACCGGCTGGTTCAGGAGGCGCTGACCAACGTCGTCAAGCATGCGCACGCGACCCACGCCCGGGTCCTGGTCGAGGAGCGCGACGATCAGGTCACCGTGGTCGTGGAGGACGACGGCCGCGGCTTCAAAGCCAGCGCCACGGGTGGGGGCTTCGGCCTCGTCGGGATGCGTGAGCGGGTGGCCCTGCAGGGCGGGGAGTTGGCGATCGAGCCCGCCCCGGGCGGGGGTACCAGGGTCCGCGCGACGCTGCCGGCGCAGAGGGCCGCCGATCCGGGGTGACTACGGAGCAGGGCCGGGACCGCGCCCCGATGACCGCCTGGCCACGGCGGGCTATATTCGCGCGATGAGCGGCGATCGCGACCGGGTGACGAGCGTGCCCCGCGACATCCTCGTCGCCGGCGGCGGAATCGCGGGCCTCGAGCTTGCGCTGGCGCTCGCCGACCTCGGCCACGGTGAGTTTCAGATCACCATGATGGCCCCCGAGCCCGAGTTCGAGTTCAAGCCGCTTTCGGTTGAGGAGCCGTTCACCGGCCAGCCGGCGGAGCGTCACGAGCTGGCGTCGGCGCTCGCGGAGTTCGGCGGCGAGTTCATCCTCGGCGCGCTCTCGGCCGTCGACGTCGAGGCGCACACGGTCACCCACGGCTACAGCGCCACCCGTTCATACGATGCGCTCGCCGTCTGCATCGGCGGCCGGGCGCGGCCGGCCTACGACGGCGTCGCGACCTTCTGGAGCGACCGCTCGATCGCGATCGACGAGCTGATCGAGCGCGCGGCGGGCTCGGACGCCGGCGAGCTGAACTTCATCGTCCCGCCGAAGACGAGCTGGTCACTGCCGCTCTACGAGATCGCGCTGATGGCGCGCAGGCGCACGGAGGAGCTCGGCTGCTCCGACCTCAAGATCCAGCTCATCACCCCGGAGGACGCGCCCCTCGGGGTCTTCGGCACGGTCGCCAGCGGCGCCCTCGCCGAGACCCTCGCCGCGCGCCGGATCGAGGTCCGTACGGGCACCTACGTCACCCAGCCGGAGCCGGGGGGCGCGCTGCACACCGCCCCGGGCGACCGGCCGCTCGACCCGGCACTGGCGGTTGCGCTGCCGCAGATCAGCGGCATCCCGATCACCGGGGTGCCCGCCGACGACGACGGCTTCATCCCGATCGACGAGCACGGCCGGGTGGAGGGCGTCGATGACGTCTACGCGGCCGGCGACGGGACGAACTTCCCGGTCAAGCAGGGTGGGCTCGCAACCCAGCAGGCCGACGCGGTCGCCGAGCACATCGCGATGCGCGCCGGGCAGCTGGCCGAGGCGAAGCCGTTCGACCCGGTGCTGCGCGGCCAGCTGCTGACCGGGATGGAATCGCTGCACATGAAGCACGACCTGGCGGGCGGTCACGGCGAAGGTGCCGCCTCGCTGGACGCGCTCTGGTGGCCGCCCCAGAAGGTCGCCGGGCGCTACCTGGCTCCGTGGCTCGGCCACACTTCGCCGACCGACCTCGAGCCACCGAGTCAGCCGATCGAGGTCGTCGTCTCCTGGCCCCACGGTTTGCACGGCGCCCCGCTGGCGCTCGACGTCGATCCCGGCATCTAGCGGTCGACGAGCCCGTTCTCGATCGCGTAGGCGACCAGCTCGGCACGGGTCGAGAGCCCGGTCTTGCGCTGAATGTTGGCGCGGTGGGTCTCGACCGTGCGCACGCTGAGCACCAGCTGGTCGGCGATCTCGGGGTTCAGATAGCCGAGCGCGATCAGGCCGAGCACTTCGACCTCGCGCTTGGTCAGGTCGTCGGGGGGACCATCGGCAACGTCCGGAGCCGCAGCGACCCGGGCGCCGAGGCTCGGGTTGATGTAGGTGTCGCCGGCGACCACCGTGCGCACCGCCGCGACCAGCTCGGCCGCCGCCGACTGCTTGACGACGAACCCCTTGGCGCCCGCCCTGCAGCGCCTGCTTCGCAAACGCGGGTTCGTTCTGCATCGTGACCACGATCACCGAGGTCTCCGGTGAGGACTCGATCATCTGCGGCATCAGCTCGAGGCTCGGGCGGCCCGGCATGCTCAGGTCGAGGACGAGGATCGTCGGCTTGTGGCCGAGCACGTAGCGGGCCGCGCTCTCGGCGTCGGCGGCCTGGGCGACAACCTCGCATGTCGGGCTCGGCCTCGAGCACCATCCGGATCCCGTCGCGGACGAGCTCGTGATCGTCGGCGAGCACGACCGTGATCAACTCGCGGCCCTCGGCCACGTCCGGCTCAGCGGTCATGCCCGCAGCCTATTCCTGGCGGGGTCCGCGGGCCATCAGTGCGCGCCGCGCGTCCGCATCCGTGCTCGCCACTGAGCAGATCGAGGCCCTGCAGCGGTAAAAGAAGGCTGAATGGTCGAGCTGATCCTGCTGGCGAGCGCGACCGCGCTGGCCACCGGGCTCGGCGCGGTCCCGGTGTTCCTGCTCGGCGAGCGGGCCGAGCGGCTGCGGCCGGGGCTGCTCGGGGTCGCCGCGGGGGTGATGGCCGTCGCCGCGGTCGCCGGGTTGCTCGCGCCCGCGCTCGACGAGGGGGGCTTCGGCGAGGTCGCCGCCGGCCTCGTCGCCGGGATCGCGTTCCTGTTGCTGGCGCGCCGGGCGTTGCTGCCCGCCCGGGGGACGGCGGTCGGGCGCGCCCGCCGTGCATCGCTGCTCGTCTTCGCCGTTCTCTTCGTCCACAGCCTCCCGGAGGGGCTCGCGCTCGGAACCGCCTACGCCTCGACGATCGACGGGCTCGCGGCCTTCATCGTGATTGCGATCGCGGTCCAGAACATCCCCGAGGGCACCAGCGTCGCGATCCCGATGCAGGCCGCCGGCTACCGGCCCTCGCAGCAGTTCTGGGCCGCGGTCGGGACCAGCGCCCCGCAGCCGGTTGGTGCGGTGATCGCCTTTCTGGCGGTGGACCGGGTCGAGGCGCTGCTACCGCTCTCGTTCGCGTTCGCGGCCGGCGCGATGCTCGCTCTGGTGGCGGTCGAGCTGCTGCCCGATGCCCTCCGCGGGGATCGCGGCGCAGCGCTCGGCGGCGCCGCCGCTGGAGCCGTCGCCATGCTCGCGCTGAGCGTTGCGCTCGGCGTCTGACCGGATCACTGCGTAGTCAGGACGGAGGCCGATCGGTGCCGGCCCCGCTCGTCGCGACCGGGCTGTGCTGCGACGCTCGCGGAGTCCTGCGAGACCGCACCGAGGGAGACCCGATGAGCGTCTACGTGATCACGGCCACCAAGCACGGCAGCACGGCCGAGATCGGCGCGGTGATCGCCGGCAGGCTGGCCGAGCGCGGGCACGAGGTGATCGCGGCCGCGGCGGAGGAATGCGACGCTCCCGGCGCCCGGCGATGCGGTTGTGATCGGCAGCCCGATCTACATGGGCAAGTGGTTGCGAGCCGGCGCGCGAGCTGCTCGACCGGCTCGAGTCCGCGTCCGGGCACGCCGGTCTACGCGTTCACGGTCGGTCCGATCGGCGACGCTGCTGGCCGCGGACCTGATCGAGTCGGCCGCAGCCGAGCAGGCGCCGCGCAGGGCTTCTCGCGCTTGTCGCCGGAGGCGGTCGCCGGGTGCTGCGCGGCGAGCGCATCGAGCGGGGTCCGCGGAGCCTGCGGCTGGTCGAGACGACCGAGCTCCCGGCGAGCAGTGGCGGTGGGTGCTGCTCGGTGAGCGCGCCGAGGACGAGCTCGCGCTCGGCCTGGGCAGTGATCGGCGCCTGGTGATCGAGTACGCCCAGCTGGATGCCGCCGACTTCCGCGACTTCGCCGAGCCGGGCTGGGCGAGGATCCGTCTACGACCTGCGGATCAGGCCGGTCGGAGACCGGCGCGCCCTGCTCACCGGCACGATGCGTACGGCGACGACCGACGAGGCCGCCCACCGTTGGTTTCGCCGCATTGGACCGTCGGGCTCGGTTCCGGGGCTCACGTGCTCGTCAACGCGCTGCTCGAGTCGGTGCGGCAGCGCGCCGAACTCGAGGCGGCCACCGATACACGCGGTGCGGACGCGGTGGCACCGTGATCACGGGGCACGCCCGCCGGGTACTGATCGCCGGCGGCGGCGTCGCGGGCCTCGAGGCGCTGCTCGCATTGCGGAGGCTGCTCGGGGAGCGCGTCCGAGTCGAGGTGCTCGCGCCCGAGGCCGAGTTCGCGTATCGCCAGTTCGCGGTCGGCGAGCCGTTCAGCCGCACGGAGGTGGTCGGTTTCGACCTCGCTGAGCTGATCGCCGAAGCGGGCGGCGTCCACCGCCGCGACCTGCTCGCCGGCGTCGACCCGCGCTCGAAGCGGGCCTTCACCGGCGCCGGTGCCGAGGTGCCATACGACTCGCTGCTGATTGCGATCGGCGGTTCCCCGCGTCCCGCGATCCCGGGCGCGCTCACGTACGACGGCGCGGGTGCGAACGTCGACGTGCGCGACGCCATGCTGGCGCTCGATCGCGGCCAGAGCGGCGGGCTCGCGTTCGCGGTGCCGGCCACGGTCCACTGGCCGCTGCCGGCCTATGAGCTCGCGCTGCTCGCCGGGGCGCATCTGGCCGAGATCGGGGATTCGGGGCTGCCGCTACACCTGGTCACCGACGAGCGGCGCCCGCTCGAGCTCTTCGGGCCGGCCGTCGGCGAGCGGGTCGCCGGGCTGCTCGATCAGGCCGGGGTCAGCTTCCATGGCGGCGTCGCGCCGGCACGGGCGCTGGAGGGCGGGCTGGCGCTCGCCGACGGCTCCACGATCGCCTGCGGTGCGGTGGTCGCGCTGCCCGAGCTCGTCGTCGCACCGATCGCCGGGGTCCCGCAGGGGCCCCACGGCTTCATCTCGACCGACGCGGGGATGCGCGTCGAGGGCGTCCCTGACGTGTTCGCGGTCGGGGACGCCGGCTGGTGGCCGGTGAAGCAGGGCGGCCTTGCCGCCCACCAGGCGGATGTCGCCGCCACGGCGATCGCGGCCGAGGTCGATCCCGAGATCGAGCCGCAGCGCTTTCGCCCGCAGCTGCGCGCCGCGATGCTGACCGGTTCGACGCCGCTGTACCTGCGCGCGGGTCATGCGGCCGAGCCCGCGGTGACGAGCGAGGCGCCCCTGTGGTGGCCGCCGGCGAAGGTCGCGGGCAAGTACCTGAGCCCGTTCATCGCCGCCCATGCGGTCAGCACCAACCAGCCTCAGCCCGAGCTCGTCGACCTCGAGCCGGCGACGCCGGCCGACGCCGAGGAGCACAGGGCGGCCGCCCGCTACGCACTCTCGGCGGCCGACGCCGCCGCCGAGATCGGCGATCATCGAAGCGCGCTGCGCTGGCTCGCGGTGGCTGAACGGCTCGAACTCACCCTGTCGCCCGATTACGCTTTGCGGCGTGAGCAGTGGCGGCGCGAGGCAGGCTCCCTCGCCGAATAGCCCACCTCCCGTGAACTACACGACCGCGATTCGGACCCGCGGCCTGAGCAAGGACTACGGCGAGGGCCGCGGCCTCTTCGACCTCGACCTGCAGGTGGGCCGAGGCGAGATCTTCGGGTTCCTCGGGCCCAACGGCGCCGGCAAGTCGACGACGATGCGGCTGTTGGTCGGGTTGATCTCGCCGACGACGGGCTCGGCCGAGCTGCTTGGCCAAGAGATGCCCGCCCGACCCGGGTTGCGGCGCCGGGTCGGCTACCTGCCCGGCGACTTCGCCCTCTACCCGAAGCTGAGCGGGGGCGCGATGCTCGACTACCTCGCCGACCTGCGCGGCGGGGTCGATCGCCGGTTCCTCGGCGACCTGGTCGAGCGCTTCGGCGCCCAACTCGATCGCCCCACGCACGAGCTCTCGACCGGCAACCGCCAGAAGCTGGGGCTGATACAGGCGTTCATGCACCGCCCCGAGCTGCTCATCCTGGACGAGCCGATCGCCGGGCTCGACCCGCTGGTGCAGCAGAGCTTCCACGACCTGCTGCGCCAGGTCTGCGAGGCCGGCGGGACGGTCTTCCTCTCCTCGCACACGCTTTCCGAGGTCGAGCGGGTTGCCGATCGGGTCGCGATCGTGCGCCGCGGCCGGCTCGCGGTCGTCGACTCACTCGACAACCTGCGGGCGATCGCGGTGCGCACGCTGGAGATCGAGTTCGCCGGCGACGGTCCGTCCGAGCACGAGCTGCTGGAGCTGCCCGGGGTCCGCGAGGTCAACGGCGAGAGCTCCCACGTGGTCGTCTCCTACGAGGGCTCGGTTGACCCGTTGTTGAAGGCGGTCGCCGCGCACGAGGTGCGGGCGATCCGCAGCCGCGACGACGACCTCGAGCAGATTTTCCTCGGTTACTACCGCGAACGAGAGGAGGACTGAGCGTGCCGACGATGGCGATCGCCCTGCGCCTGCGGGCGGTCTCGACCGCCCTCTCGGCGATCGGGATGGTGCTCGTGATCCTGATGGTGGGGGCGCTGTTCCCGGCGGTCGGCGGCTCGATCGGCAAGCTCGACCTGCCCGACGGGGTCTCCGACCTGCTCGGCGGCGCCGACTACGGGACCCTGAGCGGCTGGATGCGCAGCGAGATCGGCGCCGTCTACGGGCCGCTGGTGATCGCCGGGCTGGCGATCGGGGCCGCCGCCGGCTCGACCGCCGGCGAGGAGGAGGACGGCGTCTTCGCGCTGCTCGCCGCCCACCCGGTCTCGCGCGCTCGCTTGGTGCTGGAGAAGGGCGCCGCGATGGCGGTCGGTGTGCTCGCGGTCTCGACGGCCACCTGGCTCGGCCTCGTCGCGGGCGTTGCCCTGGCCGGCGGCGGGATCGCGATCGGCGACCTGGCGGCGCTCTGCCTGCATCTCGCCTGCTTCGGGCTGATGATCGGCGCGCTCGCCCTGGCGATCGCCGCGGCGACGGGACGGCGGTCGGCGGCGGTCGGCGGCGCGGCGGCGTTTGCCGTGCTCGGCTTCCTGATCAACGGTTTCGCGCCTCTGGTCGATGCGATCGACTGGCTGCGTTACCTGTCGCCGTTTCACTATTACGAGGGCAGCGATCCGATCGTCAACGGTGTCGACGTCAGCGATCTCGTGGTCCTGATCGCCGCCGCGGCGGTGCTGACGGCCGTCGCCGCGCTGGCGATTGGCCGCAGGGACCTGCGCAGCTGAGCTCGGCTAGCGACTACGTGCCGGGGCCGCGGCTCGTAGGATCGCGCCATGGCTGATCCGCTTCAGCCGGGGGCGACGTTCGCCGGCCATCGAATCGAGGGGCTCGCCGGAAGGGGCGGGATGGGCGTCGTCTACAAGGCGACCCACATCGCGCTCGACCACGTCGTCGCCCTGAAGGTGATCTCGCCGGGGCTCGCCCAGGACGAGCGTTTCCGCCGCCGCTTCGGCGAGGAGTCGCGGATCGCGGTCTCGATCCGCCATCCGAACGTGGTCGCGATCCACCATGCCGGCGAGGAGAACGGGCTGCTGTTCGTGACCATGGACCTGATCGACGGCAGCGACCTGCGCGGTCTGCTGCACGTCCACGGTCAGATGGACCCGCAGCACGCCGCCCGGGTGATCGACCAGGTCGCCTCGGCGCTCGACGCGGCCCACGCGCGCGGCCTCGTCCACCGCGACATCAAACCCGGCAACATCCTGGTCGAGGGCGAGGGCACCGACGAGCGCGTCTACCTGACCGACTTCGGCCTTGCGCGGATGGTCGAGGCGTCGACCGGGGTGACGGCGACCGGCGCCTTCGTCGGCACGCTCGACTACGTCGCGCCGGAGCAGATCCGCGGCGAGCGCGTCGACGCCCGCGCCGACGTCTACGCGCTCGCTTGCGTGCTGTTCGAGATGCTGACCGCCAACCCGCCGTTCGCGGCCCGCGACGACAAGGTCGCGAAGATGTACGCGCACCTGCAGGAGGAGCCTCCGCGGGTGCGGCTGACTCGGCCCGAGCTGCCGCGCGAGCTCGACGCCGTGGTCGGCAGGGCCCTTGAGAAGGATCCCGAGGACCGCTATCCCTCGGCCGGCGACTTCGCCCGCGCCGTCGACGCCGCGCTCCAGGGGCAGCCGACGATCGAGGCCGAGCGCAGCGTCGCGATCGGAGCCGCGGCCCCGGGCCCGCCCGAGGCGACGACGACCGCGGAGCGCGAGCGCGTTGCCGCGATCGCTGAGGATGAGGCGGGCGCGGAGCCGGTCACCGACGCGATCCCGAGCGCCGCGACCGAGGGCATGCCGCCCGAGCCTGCGGCGCCGGCTGCCCGGCCGAAGCGCGGCCGCGGTCCGTGGATCGCGCTCGGCGCCGGGGCCGTCGCGGTTGCCGTGGTCGCGGCGATCGCACTCGGCGGCGGCGGTGGCGACGAGAAGGGTGCGGCGGGATCGTCGACCGCGGCCCCGGGCAGCGGCGACGGCGGGAGCACCTCGACGACTCCGGACGCGAAGGTCGAGGGCGATCCGGTCGCGGTCGGCAAGCTGCCGGTGAACGTGATCCACGGCCAGGAAGGGATCTGGGTCACCAACCGGGTCGGCAACTCGGTATCGCTCGTCGACGGCGACCCGGCGAAGCAGCTGGCCCAGTTCCCGCTGGACTTCAAGCCGGAGGGGATCGCGGTCGCCGACGGCTCGATCTGGGTCGGCGGCTACAACGCGCCCACGCTGATGCGCCTCAACCCCGATGACGGCACCGTCCAGGATCAGGTCGAGGTCGGGACGCCGCCGGGGAACGTCGCCTTCGCCAATGGGGCGATCTGGGTCGCCAACAGCGGCGCGAACACGATCACGAAGGTCGACCCCGCGACCGCGAACGTCGTCCAGACGATCACGGTCGGCACGAGCCCCTACGGGCTCGCCGCCGGCGACGGCGGCCTCTGGGTGACCAACCGCGACGACGGCACGATCCAGCGGATCAACCCGGTCAACGGCAACCCCGACCCGCCGATCGAAGTCGGCTCGAAGCCAAAGGGGATCGCGGTCGCCAACGGCGCCGAGTGGGTCGCGAACTCCGGCGACGGGACCGTCTCGCAGGTCGTCAACGGGCTCGCGCAGAAGCCGATCGACGTCGGCGTCGAGCCCCGCGGCGTGGCCGCGGGCTTTGGCTCCGTCTGGGTCGCGGTCGGGGGCGGCGACTCGGTCGTTCGCATCGACCCCGAGACCGGCGCAGTCGCGCAGACGATCGATGTCGGTCCCGGCCCCGAGGGGATCACCGTCGGCCCGGTGAGCGTCTGGGTCGCGAACGGTCTCGGCGACACGCTGACCCGGATCGACCCGGGCGTCGAGACGCCCTAAAGCTCGCGCTCGGTGACCAGCCCGCTCTGTAGCGCCCGCTCGACCAGGGCGACGCGCTTTTGGTTCTGGGGCAGGTCCTCGACCCCGAACTTCTCGAACAGCGCTCGCAGGTGTGTCTTCACCGCGTCGACGCTGAGCACGAGCTCCTCGGCGATCTGGCCGTTGGTCGCCGGGGTGGCGAACGTCGAGCCGTCCTTGAACGGCCGGCAGAGGGCGACCAGGACCCGCTTTTGCGCCGGCGAGACGCCGGCGGCGGTCAGCGCGTCGCCGGAGAGCACCGTCTCCGAGCCGGTCGCGGCCGGAGCCCGGTAGATCACCCCGGTGCGCCCGAAGCGCATCGTGTCCCCGTCGCGCAGGCGCCGACGGCCGCTGACCCGCTCACCGTTGACGAACGAGCCGTTGGTCGAGAGGCCGTCGTCGATCAGCGTGCACTCGAGCCCGACCATCTCCAGCTGCGCGTGCAGGCCCGAAGACCTCCTCGTCCCACGAGAGGTTCAGATCCGCCGACTCGCTGCGCCCGACCCAGAGCGAGCTGACCTGCTCGCCGATCGTCAACAGCTGCTGCTCGTCGGCCTCGTCGCGGTAGACCAGGAACGGCCGGCCGAGGCGCTCAGCCTCGATCTGGGCCTTGAGCTCGGGGGCCGTCCGCGCTCGCGGACCCGATGGCTCGGCGTTCATGGTCTGAACATTGACCCATTTCAGTCAGCTAGGCTCCCCCGGCTTTTCCTGCTGGATGAAGGTCGGGGTCCCCAAAGAAACCGCGCAAGCGGAGCGCCGGGTCGCATTGATTCCGGACGTCGTCTCCTCGCTCGAGGGCAAGGGGATCGACGTCGTCGTCGAGGCCGGCGCCGGCGAGGCCTCGGGCCATCCCGACTCCGAGTACAAGGAGGCGGGGGCGGAGATCGGCGATCCCTGGGGCGCCGACCTCGTCGTCCACGTCGCGATCCCGAACGCTGGATGAGATCGGCAGGCTGAAGCAGGGCCAGCTGCTGATCGGCCACCTGGCGCCGCTGACCTCGGCGGAGACCAACCGGGCGCTCGCCGCCGCCGGAGTGACCAGCTTCGCGATCGAGGCGATCCCGCGGATCACGCGCGCCCAGGCGATGGACGCGCTCTCCTCGCAGGCCAACGTCGCCGGATACGCCGCCGCCCTGCTCGCAGCCCGCGAGGCCGGACGCTTCTTCCCGATGATGACCACCGCCGCCGGGACCGTCGCCCCCGCCAAGGTGCTGGTCCTCGGCGCCGGCGTCGCGGGCCTGCAGGCCGTGGCGACCGCGAAGCGCCTCGGCGCCGTCGTCACCGGCTTCGACATCCGCCGCGCCGCCTGGGAGCAGATCGCCTCGCTCGGCGGGCGCGCGCTGGAGCTCGACTTCATCCCCGACGCCGAGGACGAGGGCGGCTACGCCAGGCCGCTGACCGAGGAGGAGAACGAGCAGGTGCGTGAGGCGCTGGCCGAGAACGCTGCCAAGCAGGACGTGATCATCACCACGGCCCTGATCCCCGGGCGCCCGGCGCCGATCCTGATCACCAAGCAAGCGGTCGCCAACATGGCCCCCGGCTCGGTGATCATCGACCTCGCCGGCGACTCGGGCGGCAACTGCGAGCTGACCCAGGGCGGCCAGACGGTCGTCTCCGACAACGGGGTCAAGGTGATCTCGCCGGTCAACCTGCCCTCGGACATGGCGGTACACGCCTCGCAGCTGTACGCCAAGAACGTCGAGAACCTGATCGACCTGTTGCTCGACGAGGAGGGCAACCTGGCGCTGAACTTCGATGACGAGGTGATCGCCGGCGCGTGCCTCACGCACGAGGGCGAGATCCGCAACGAAAGGGCGGCAGGCGCCGAAGGCGCCGCAGGAGGTAACTGATGGATCTGACGACAGAGTTGGTGATCTTCGTGCTCGCCGCTTTCGTCGGCTTCGCCGTGATCTCGAAGGTGCCGACGACCCTGCACACGCCGCTGATGAGCCAGACGAACGCGATCCACGGGATCGTGATGCTCGGCGGGCTGATCGTCGCCGGGGTCGCCGACGGCTTCCTCGAGCAGCTGATCGGGTTCATCGCGATCGCCTTCGGCGCGATCAACATCGTCGGCGGCTTCATGGTCACCGACCGGATGCTCGGCATGTTCGTGCGCAAGCCGAAGCCGGACGCGGAGGCGCCGAAACAGTGAACGTGCTCGCGGTGCTCGAGCCGGGCGGCGACGCCAGCGTCGTCCTCTACACGATCTCGTTCTCGCTCTTCATCTACGGCCTGATGCAGGGCACCCATCCGAGGACGGCGAAGAACGGCAACCTGATCGCCGCGGGCGGCATGGCGATCGCGGTGATCACCACCCTGCTGCTCGACGGGCTCGGCAACTGGGGCGTGATCATCGGCGGGCTCGCGGTCGGCTCGGCGATCGGCGTGGTCGCCTCGCTGCGCGTGCAGATGACCGAGATGCCGCAGATGGTCGCCCTCTACAACGGAGTCGGCGGCGGCGCCGTGGCGCTGATCGCCTGGTCGGAGTTCCGCCACGCCCCGCTCGGACGTCCCGCTCGACGAGCTGATCCCGGTGCTGTTCGCCGCCGTGATCGGCTCGGTGTCGTTCTGGGGCTCGAACGTCGCCTTCGCCAAGCTCCAGGACCTGATCTCGACCCGGCCGCTGGCGATCCCCGGCCAGCAGGTGATCAACGCGCTGTTGCTGGTCGGGATCCTCGCCGCGTGCGTCGTCCTGGTCTCCAACAACGGCGATCTGGGCGGCTACGAGGGCCTGTTCATCGGCGTGCTGATCGCCGCGGCGCTGCTCGGCAACCTGGTCGTGCTGCCGATCGGTGGCGCCGACATGCCGGTCGTGATCTCGCTGCTGAACGCGTTCACCGGCCTCTCCGCCGCGGCCGCCGGCTTCTCGCTCGACAACGTCGCCCTGATCGTCGCCGGGACCCTGGTCGGCTCCTCGGGAACGCTCTTGACGATGGAGATGGCGACGGCGATGAACCGCTCGGTCCCCAACATCCTCTTCTCCGGCTTCGGCGGCGCACCCGCCGGCGGCGCCGCCAGTGGCGAGGAGCGTCCGCACGTCTCGATCGGCGCCCAGGACGCGGCGATCAAGCTCGCCTACGCCGACTCGGTGGTGATCGTCCCCGGCTACGGGCTCGCCGTCGCCCAGGCCCAGCACGCGGTCAAGGAGATGGCCGACGAGCTCGAGAAGCGCGGGGTGGAGGTCAACTACGCGATCCATCCGGTCGCCGGCCGGATGCCCGGGCACATGAACGTGCTGCTGGCCGAGGCCGACGTCCCCTACGAGAAGCTGCGCGAGATGGACGACATCAACCCGGAGATGCCGCGTACCGACGTCGCCGTGGTGATCGGCGCCAACGACGTCACCAACCCGGCGGCCAAGAACGACCCCGACTCGCCGATCGCCGGGATGCCGATCATCGAGGTCTCCGAGGCCCAGCAGGTGATCGTGATCAAGCGCTCGCTCTCGCCGGGGTTCGCGGGGATCGACAACGACCTCTTCTACGAGCCCAACACGTCGATGCTGTTCGACGATGCGAAGAAGGCGGCGTCGGAGATCGCCGCCGAGATCGAAAACCTCTAGCGGCGCGCCCGCAGTGGCGGCTAGCGGTCCGCGCTAGCCCGACTTCGTGTCGCGCTCGAGCTTGCGGCCTCGGCGGACGTGGGGCAGCGCCCAGCCGATCAGGGCGCCGAGGGCGCCTGCGATCAGCAGGGCGACGATCAGCGGGGTCTGTGTGTGGATGAAGAGGAAGTCGACGTGGACCTCCTGGAAGTTCTGGGCGACGAAGATCAGCAGTAGGACGCCCGCGGTCGCGAGCAGGTAGAAGCGAAACCCACGGCCCTCCTGCTTCGGCATGCCCTCGAGGTTGGTCTCGGCCACGGCGCGACTGTATCGCTTCGATTGCGCCTCACACCCGATGCGATCGCCGCGCCACCGGCGCGCGGCGCGGACCTAGCGTCGAGCCGTGTCGCCGAAAGCCCAGCGCGGCCAGAGCACGGTCGAGTGGATCGGCCTGCTGCTGCTCACCTCGCTGGCGATCGGCGCGCTCGGCGCGCTCGCCGGCCTCGCCCTGCCGGGAACGGCGCTCGCACGGGCGATCGCCGGGCGGATCATCTGCGCGCTCGAGCTCAGCGGCGGCTGCGAACCACCCGGGCCCGGCCCGCTTGCGCTGGCCTACGGCGACGAGCTCGCCGGCCTCGTCGCCCAGACGGCGCCGCAGATCCGCTACGAGCCCGGGATGAGGGCGTTGCCGGTCGACTACCGCGACTGCCGCGACGACGCCTGCGCCGAGGGCCGCGACGGGATCCGGGTCGCGCGCTCGGAGACCGGCGAGCCCGCCGCCGTGTTCACGCACGTCGTCGATTGCCGCCCCGGATCGGAGACCCCGGGCGCCGACTGTTCGGGCGAGGCGGCCGGCAACCGCTACCTGCAGTACTGGCTCTACTACCCCGGCAGCGCGACCGGCGAGGGGTCGACCTTCCTGCGCGGGGTGATCCGCGAGGTCTCCGCCGACGTCGGCCATCCGACATACCACGCCGACGACTGGGAGTCGGTCCAGTACCGCGTCCACGCCGATGGGGCCGTCGACGTCCGCGCCAGCGCCCACTACGGCTACGGCGACGGCTGGGAGCCCGCCGACGGCGCCGCCTACACCGTCTCCGGCGGCAGTCACGCGGGGACCGTCGAGCCGGCCGAGTTCGACCGGCTCACCAACCCCCGGCGGCTGGGCCTGATCCCGCTCGAGCCGATCGCCCGGCGCGATCCCGATGCCGGGTTCGCGATCACCCCGCCGTGGCGCAAGCGCGTCTGGCTGGAGCCCGAGTACGAGGGGACCGAATAGCCGCCGCTCAGCCGCCGAGGTCAGGGGGCAGCATCTCCGGCGTCGCCTGGGCGACGTAGAAGCGGCTGCGGCCGATCTCGCGCTCGCCCGCGTGGATCACGACCGCGTGCGGGCCGGGCTTCGAGAACTCGGCGTTCGCCTGGATCGAGATCACCATCCGCTGGTCCTGGCCGGTGACCAGGCCGGGCGGGCGGCCGACCTCGATCTCGAACTCCAGCTCGTCGCCGAGCCGCTCGCCGTCGGGGTCCTGCGTCTCCAGCCTCAGCGTGTGGCGCTGGTTGGCCTCATCCCACGCGACGTCGACGCCGAAGGCGATCCCGAACGCGTGATTCACCGGCATCTGGGCGAAGCGCAGCATGTTCCAGCCGCCGCCCATCGCGTACAGCTTGCCGTTCAGCGACTCGCTGTGGTCGGTGAGTAAGAGGAAGCCGATCTCCATCGCCATCCCCTACTTCGGCGGCATCCGCAGCGCGCCGTCGAGGCGGATGGTCTCGCCGTTGAGCATCGGGTTGGCGACGATCGCGGCGACCATGTCGGCGTACTCGCTCGGCCGCCCGAGCCGCGCCGGGAACGGGACCCCGGCGCCGAGCGCCTGGCGCGCCTCCTCGGGCAGCGCCGCCAGCAGCGGGGTGTCGAACAGCCCCGGGGCGATCGTCACCACCCTGATCCCGAGCCCGGAGAGGTCGCGCGCCGCCGGCAGCGTCAGGCCGACGATCCCGCCCTTGGACGCCGCGTAGGCGACCTGGCCGATCTGGCCGTCGTAGGCGGCGATCGAGGCGGTGTTGACGCAGACCCCGCGCTGGCCGTCGCCGTCCGCCTCGTTGGCGACCATCGCCGCGGCGGCGAGCCGCAGGGACGTTGAACGTTCCGATCAGGTTCACCTTGATCACGTTGGAGAAGATCTCGAGGTCGTGGGGGCCCTGCTTGGAGACCGTCCGCTGAGCCCAGCCGATCCCCGCGCAGCAGACCGAGACCCGCAGCTCGCCGCCCTCGGTCGCCGCCGCGACCGCGGCCTCGAGCTGCTCGGTCTCGAGCACGTTCGCCTCGACGAACCGCGCCCGGTCGCCGAGCTCGGCGACCAGCGCCGCGCCCTTGTCGGCGTTCAGGTCGGCGATCGTCACCGCGGCACCGTCGGCGTGCAGGCGCCGGGCCGTCGCCTCGCCCAGGCCCGAGGCGCCGCCGACCACGAGTGCATTGCGCTGTCCGCCGGACATCGGCGGGGGACCATATCCGCTGACACACCTCGTTCACGGGTAAGGCGGGCCCACCCGGGTAGCCTTTTTGGATCGCGCCGACCGCGCAGGCAAATCTGGCTCAGGGGATCGCCGACCGTCTCGGCGAAGCGCGCGAACGCACCCTGCTGTTGGTCGAGCCGCTCGCCGACGAGCAGCTCAACACCGTCTACTCGCCGATCCTCAGCCCGCTCGCCTGGGACCTCGGCCACATCGCCAACTTCGAGGAGCTGTGGCTGGTCCAGCGCGTCGGCGGCCGCGAGCCGATGGACGGCGCGCTGGGGCGGTTCTACGACGCGATCGAGAACCCGCGCACGATCCGCAACGAGCTGCCGATCCTGCGCGGCGATCAGCTGCGCGACTACATGGACGAGGTCCGGGCGCGGACCCTCGAGGTGCTCGACACGGTCGAGCTCCACGACACCGGCGACCCGCTGACGGACGGCGGCTTCATCTACGAGATGCTGCTCGCCCACGAGCATCAGCACAACGAGACGATGCTGCAGCTGCTGCAGATGGTCGACGGCTACGAGCCGGTCTCGATCGACGGGTCGGTCGCCGCCGAGCCGGTCTCGAAGGGCCCGGAGATGGTCACCGTCGCGCCCGGCGGCCATGCGATCGGCGCGCCCGCGCACGGCTTCGCCTACGACAACGAGCGCCCCGCGCACGAGGTCGAGCTGGCCGGCTTCGAGATCGATCGCACCCCGGTCACCAACGGCGCCTTCGCCGAGTTCGTCGCCGATACCGGCGCCGCGCCGCCGATGTACTGGGAGCGCGACGGCGACGGCTGGGTGACGACCACCTTCGGCCGGCGCCGCGCGCTCGATCCCAGCCTTCCGGTCGTCCACGTCGACTGGCACCAGGCCGACGCCTTCGCCCGCTGGGCCGGCAAGCGGCTGCCGACCGAGTTCGAGTGGGAGGCCGCGGCGGCCGGTGCCGATCGAGAGCGAGCCAACCTCGATCACCTCGGCTTCGGCTGCGCGCCGGCCGGCGCCTACGGCGACGCGCCCTCGGACTGCGGCGCGGTACAGATGCTCGGCGACGTCTGGGAGTGGACCTCGTCCGAGTTCACCGCCTACCCCGGCTTCAGCGCCTTCCCGTATCCGGAGTACTCGGAGGTCTTCTTCGGCGACGGCTACAGGGTCCTGCGCGGCGGCGCCTGGGCGACCCGCCGCGAGTTGATGCGGACCAGCTTCCGCAACTGGGACCTCGCCGAGCGCTCACAGATCTTCTCGGGCGTTCGTTGCGTAAGGGACCTGTAGTGAAACGAATCGCACCCAGCGAGAACGGTTAGGCGAGACCTTGGCGGCAACGGCGGAGCAGATCGAGATCGAGGTGCACCTCCCCGAGGGCGGCACCCTCGCCGGGCTGGCCGAGGACGTGCGCGAGGGGCTCTCGTGCCCGTTCAAGGAGATCCCCCCGAAGTACTTCTACGACGAGCGCGGCTCGCAGCTGTTCGAGGCGATCACCGAGCTTCCCGAGTACTACCCGACCCGGGCCGAACGCTCGATCCTCGACTCGCGCGCCGCCGAGATCGTCGCCGCCGCGGCGCCGACGACGCTGATCGAGCTCGGCTCCGGCGCCGCCGCGAAGACCCGTTGCGTGCTCGACGCGATGAGCGCCGCCGACAGCCTCGAGACCTACGTCCCGGTCGACATCTCCGAGGAGATCACCCGCCGGGTTGCCGAGGAGCTGGTCGCCGAGTACGACGGCCTGCGGGTCCACGGGGTGGTCTGCGACTACGAGACCCACCTCGAGCGCGTACCCCGCGAGGAGGGCGCGCTGATCGCCTTCCTCGGCGGCACGATCGGCAACTTCCGCCCCGGCCCGCGGCGCTCGTTCCTGGCCCGGATCGCCACCCTGATGTATCCGGGCGACCGCTTCCTGCTCGGCACCGACCTGGTCAAGGACACGGCGATCCTGGAGGCGGCGTACAACGACTCGCAGGGCGTCACCGCGGAGTTCAACAAGAACGTGCTCGCGGTCCTCAACCGCGAGCTGGGAGCGAACTTCGACCCCGGTCAGTTCGAGCACGTCGCCTTCTTCGACGACGAGAACGAGTGGATCGACATCCGCCTGCGCTCGCTCGCCGAGCAGTTCATCGACCTGACCGAGCTCGACATGCGCACCCACTTCGCCCGCAACGAGGAGATGCGAACCGAGATCTCAACCAAGTTCACCCGCGAGCGGCTCGAGGCCAGCTACGCCGACGCCGGCCTCGAGCTCGTCGAGTGGTGGACCGACCCGGACGCGCTCTACGCGCTCAGCCTCGCCGAGCCCGCGGCCTGAGGCCCGACTCCCGCTACCCGGACTCCGCCGCGCGCTTGAACCCGGCGATCGCCTCGTCGACGAGCTTGTGGCGCACCTTGTCGAGGACCGGGCCGCGGGCCATCATCGACAGCATGCGGCCGGGGTCGAGCCCGGTCGAGTAGTCCAGCCGGGTCAGCTCGGGTCCCAGCTCGGCGAGCTCGAACCGCGTCCACATCTCGTTCAGATCGCCCGACTCCCGCCGGCACTCGACCCGCCGCGGTTCGTCGTAGGTGAACGCAACGGTGACCTTGACCGTCGAGACGCTGGCGTCGACGACGGCGCGTGCCCGGCTCGGCCGGCCGTCGGCGCCGCGCTCGCTCACGGTCATCGACTCGATCACCGGGTGCCACTCGGGGTAGCGCTCGGCGTCCGCGGCGACCTCGAAGCACCGCGAGCGCCCGGCCGCGACCTCGACCGACCCCTCGCCTCCGAACTGCGACATCTCAAACGGGTGCGAGCGCCTCGATCAGCTCCCCGAGCCCGTCGGGGGTGGTGATCGGTGTCAGCACCGGGCAGGTGATGCCGCCGGCGACGAACTCGCCGAGGCGCTCGCGCATCTGCTCGGGGAACCGAGGATGAACATCTCCTCGATCAGCTCCCAGGGCGCCGCCGCGATCGCCCGTTCGCGGTCCTTCGCCGCCCACGCCTCGCACATCTCGGCGATCGCGTCGGTGTGGCCGAGCCAGCGGTAGAAGGCCGCGTAGACGGGCACGGTGACGTAGGAGGCGAACATGAAGCGCGCGATCGGCTCGATCTGCTCGCGCTCCCCTGGCAGGCAGAAGAACCGGCAGAGCAGCTCGAAGCCGGGCTTCGCCCGATCGAGCGCCCCGGCGACCTGTGCGAGGCCGGAGATCGGCAGGAAGTTGGTGAACGCGCCGTCGGCCTTGTCGACCGCGAGCTGCAGCATCTTGCCGCGCAGCGCCGCGAGGATGATCGGCACCGGCGGCGGCGCCGCCTCGAGCTTGAAGCCGTTCGCGGTCCGCTCGCCGGCGAGCGCCGGGCGCAAGAAGTCGATCGTCTGATCGACCTTCGACAGCGGGCGCTCGAACGGGATCTCGATTCCAGCCCTCGACGATCCGGTCCGACGAGGCGCCGATCCCGAGCGCGAAGCGCCCGCCGCTGGCGTCGGCGAGCGCCGCGGCCTGCTGGGCGAGCAGCGCCGGCCCGCGCGTGAAAGACGCCGACGACCCCGGTCCCGAGCCGCATCGACTCGGTCCAGGCGGCGGCGAGCGCCAGCGGGCGTGAACCCGTCGGGCCCGTTGGTCTCGCCGCTCCACACGTCGGTGTAGCCGGCGGCCTCGGCGCGGCGCACGTGCTCGGCGCTGTCGTGCAGCGAGGTCATCGGCAGCGGCAGGGTCAGGCCCCAGCGCTGCGTCGGCGAAGCGGCTTCCATGTGCGCGCTGCAGCCTATCCGTGGGATAGGCTCGCGGCTGCGTGGACTTCTCGCGGCTCAACAATCGCCGGGTGTTGGTCGGGGGGATCGCCTCGATCCTGCTGATCGTCTCGATCCTGTTCTTCGCCTGGTACAGCTACGACCTCAGCGGCGTGGACAAGACCCAGGACCCCGAGGACTGGATCTGCGGCGTCGGTGAGACGTCGTGCACGGCCTGGGAGACGTTCCCGATCCTGCGCTGGCTGCTGCTGCTGGCCGCGTTCGCGCCGCTGATCCTGGGCTACATCATCGTCCGCGGCCACAGGCTCTCCTACCCGCCGGGCGAGATGACGATGATCTCCGGCCTCGCCGCCTTCGTCCTGATCGGCTACAACGGCCTGATCGACAAGCCGGGCAGCGGCCCGGCCGAGATCGGCCTCGGGCTCGACTACGGCTACTGGATCGCGCTCGCCGCATCGGTCGCGATCGCGCTCGTCGGCTTCACCCGCTCGATCGAGTCCGGGCCCCGAAAAACTCGCAAAGCACCGGGCACGGTCTAGCGCCTACGCTCAGGCCAATGAGCGTGATCTCGCACGATGTGCGCTCGGGTGCCAAGCCCGACCGCAACCTCGCCCTGGAGCTGGTCCGGGTGACCGAGGCAGCGGCGCTGGCCGCATCGCGCTGGGTCGGGCGCGGCGAGAAGGAGTCAGCCGACGGCGCCGCGGTCGACGCGATGCGGCTGCTGCTCGACACGGTGCCGATGGACGGCCTGGTCGTGATCGGCGAGGGCGAGAAGGACGAGGCGCCGATGCTCTACAACGGCGAGGCGATCGGTGACGGCAGCCCGCCGGAGGTCGACATCGCCGTCGACCCGCTCGAGGGCACGACCCTGACCGCCCGCGGGATGCCCTCGGCGCTCTCGGTGATCGCGCTCGCCGAGCGCGGCACGATGTTCGACCCGGGACCGTGCGTCTACATGGAGAAGATCGCCGGCAACTCCGAGGTCGCCGACGTGCTCAGCCTCGACGAGCCGCTGGCCGAGGTGATCGGCAAGGTCGCCGAGCGCAAGGGCAAGGAGGTCGGCGACGTGACCGTGATCATGCTCGACCGCCCCCGCCACGAGGAGAAGATCGCCGAGATCCGCGAGCTCGGTGCCCGCGTCCGCCTGATCTCCGACGGTGACGTCTCGGCGGCGTTGTTTGCGGTCTCCGCCGACGCCGGCGTCGACCTGCTCTGGGGGATCGGCGGCACGCCCGAGGGCGTGATCTCGGCCGCCGCGATCAAGTGCATCGGCGGCCAGCTGCTCGGCAAGCTCTGGCCCCGCGACGACAGCGAGCGCCAGGCGGCGATCGACGCCGGCTACGACCTCGATGAGACGCTCGACGTCGACCGCCTGGTCTCCGGCGAGGACGTCTTCTTCGCCGGCACCGGGGTCACCGACGGCGAGCTGCTGCAGGGCGTCCGCGCCAGCCGCGGCAAGCTGACCACCGAGTCGCTGGTCATGCGCTCGCGCTCGGGCACCGTGCGCACGGTCTCGGCCCGCCACGACCGGGCGAAGCTGCGCGAGGTCACCGGCGGCCGCTACGGCTGACGCGGGCTAGGGCCCCGATTCGGCGAACGCGCGGGCGCGCTCCTCCTCGATCGACCCGGTCTCGTGGAACTCGAACCGCAGCGCGTTGATCACCGCGCCCGCCAGCAGCGCCAGGGCGACGAGGTAGAACCACAGCAGGGCGACGAGGATGAAGCCGAGCGCGCCGCCGAGCTCGTCGATCGAGGACTGGCCGAGGTAGAAGGGGAAGATCGCGTTGGCGGCCGCGGTGGTCACGGTCACGAAAATGGCGCCGGGCCAGACGCCGCGCCACGGCACGTGGCCCTTGGGGACGACGTAGTAGATCAGCGCGCAGACGCCGAAGGTGAGCAGCAGCGCCGCGAGCAGGACCGCCGCGCTGCGCAGGCCGCCGATCTCGTCGAGGCCGAACGGCAGGTTGTCGGCGCTCGAGGCGAGCACGCCCTCGGCGACCGGGACGACGACGCTGGCGGCGAGGAAGAGCGATGACCACGACCAGCATCACCAGGGCGAAGCGCTTCTGCTCGACCCAGCCGCGGCACTCGACGTGGTAGATGCGGCAGAAGGCGGTGTCCATCGCGCCCCAGAACGAGGCGCCGATCCAGATCGCGCCGACGGCGGCGACGACGCCGATCGTGGTCGAGCTGTCGCGGATCCGGTCGACGACGCTGGCGAGCGAGCTCTGCTCGGCGGCCGGGAAGATGCTCTGCAGGTCGCGCAGAACGCTCGCCTCGACGTCGGGGTTCTGGATCACCTGGCCGAAGATGAACAGCACCAACAGCGCGAACGGGAACAGTGCCAGCGCCAGGTTGTAGGCGACCATCGCCGAGAGCCCGGTGATGTTCTCCCGGTAGGCGCGCTCCCAGAACACGCGCAGGAACCTGGTCGACCTCCGGCGCGCGTCCGAAGCGCCGCTGTCGGTGGCGGTCAGCTTCGCTCCGAGCCCCCGCGCAGGGCCTCGAGCGCGCGGTTGGCGAGCCGCACGCCCAGGGTCGCCGCCTCGGCGGCGGCGGCGACGCCCGCCCAGGCGATCTCCTCGAGTCCGCCACCGCGGTCGGGTTCACCGGCCGGCCGCGGGGGAGGCGGCTGCGGCGCGGAGGTCCGCGGTGCCCGCGCCCCCGGGTCCGGCGGCGGCTTGGCCTTCGGCTTCGGCTTCGCAGCGGGCTTGGGTGCGGTCGCGCGCGCCGCGGTGGTCGAGTCGCGCCGCGGGCTACGCGTCCCCGGCCGCGAGGCCGGCAGGTTGCCGAACACCCCGCCCTGGTCGTCCTGGTCGCGTTGGTCGGCCGCCGACTGGTCGCTCATTACCCCTATTCCACCTGATTCCGCGTAACCGTGCCAGCCCTTCGGTGTTGCAGTCTTGTTGCCCTGGAAAGTTCCCGCAACTGGCGAACCATCCGTTGACTTCGCAAAGCCGCCGACTACACTGGAATCCGCGTTTGAGCGGTCGCCATGCCGGATTGCGGGAGCGCCCTGGCAGGGGCCGGCGGCCGCAACAACTCGACGAAATAGGGGTTCGGGCCGGCGTGGCTATCGCGCCTGACCTTGGCGCCGATAGAAACGACACAGAGTTTTAGGCACAACCGACGAGGAAGGAAGTCGTAGCCCAGCGATGCTGATCACGGAACTGCAGGAGCTCGAGGAGGTCAAGAACCTCGTCACCAAGGGCCAGGCCGTCGGCGTGGTCGCCTACGGCGAGGTCGCCACGGCGCTCGCCGAGGTCGAGGTCGACGAGGGCGACATCGAGGAGCTCTACGGCTACCTGGAGAGCCAGGGCGTCGAGATGGTCGACGACCTCGACCCCGCCCAGGCCTCGTCGCCGGACTCCGAGCGCGCCGAGCCGAAGCGCGGCAAGCGGCGCAAGTCCGCCGCGCTCGACCTGAAGCCGGACATGACCACGGACTCGCTGCAGCTCTTCCTCAAGGACATCGGCAAGGTCCGCCTGTTGACCGCCCAGGAGGAGGTCGACCTGGCGAAGCGGATCGAGCGCGGTGACCTCGACGCGAAGCAGAAGATGGTCGAGTCCAACCTGCGCCTGGTCGTCTCGATCGCCAAGAACTACCGCAACCAGGGGCTGCCGTTCCTCGACCTGATCCAGGAGGGCACGCTGGGCCTGGTTCGCGCGGCCGAGAAGTTCGACTACCGCAAGGGCTTCAAGTTCTCGACCTACGCGACCTGGTGGATCCGCCAGGCGATCGCCCGCGCGCTCGCCGACAAGGCGCGCACGATCCGGATCCCCGTGCACGTGGTCGAGAAGCTGAACAAGATCGGCCGCGCGGAGCGCAAGCTGGTCACCGAGCTCGGCCGCGAGCCGACCCCGGACGAGATCGCCGAGGTCACCGGCATCGACCCCGAGGAGGTCGACCAGATCAAGCGCTCGGCGCAGGCTCCGGTCTCGCTCGAGAAGCCGGTCGGCGACGAGGAGGAGTCGGAGTTCGGGCAGTTCATCGCCGACGAGAAGGCGGAGTCGCCGTTCGAGCGCGCCGCCGACCTGCTGACCAAGGAGGCGCTGCGCGAGGCGCTGGAGAACCTCTCCTACCGCGAACGCCGCGTGCTCGAACTGCGCTACGGACTCGGCGGCGAGCATCCGCGGACCCTCGACGAGGTCGGGCGGACGTTCAACGTCACCCGCGAGCGGATCCGCCAGATCGAGAACCAGTCGCTGAAGAAGCTGCAGAGCCTCGCCGAGGCCCAGAAGCTTCGCGAAGTCGCGTAGCCGGCCCCTCGCCTTCGCCTCCGGCAGCCACGCGGTTCGGTACCGCGGAACCTCCCTATTTTCAAGTAGATCTACGCTCGTCGGGCGCGGGTTTCCGTCCGGTGCGGATCGTAGGCTATGCGAACAGATGTTCGACCAAGACCGCGATCCGACCGAGATCCCGACGGAACACCTCGAGCACGAGATTACGACGCTGGCGGCCCAGATCTACGCTGCCACCTGCCGCTGGCTCCGCCTGATCGGCGAGTTCGAGCGCCGTGAATGCCATCTCTCCTGGGGCTTCCATTCGACCACGGCTTGGCTTGCCTGGACCTGCGGGCTGACCGCCCGCGCGGCGCGTGAGCATGTCCGCGTCGCCCGCGATCTGGCCTCGCTGCCGATCATCCGCGAGTCCTTCGGCCGCGGCGAGATCAGCTACTCCAAGGTCCGCGCGCTCACCCGCGCGGCTTCGCCCGAGACCGAGGCCGAGCTGCTCGAGCTCGCCCACTCAGCCACAGCCGCCCAACTCGAGCGCACCGTTCGTGCCTACCGCTCTGCGCTCGCGGTCGCCGAGGACCGGCCGCCGCCCGACACCTTCTTCGCCTGGGATTGGGAGGACGACGGCACGCTCTCGATCCGCGGGCGGCTCGCCGCCGACGAGGGCGCGCTGTTGATCGAGGCGATGCACCACGGCCATGCCATCGTTCGCGGTCGAGCCGACGGCAGCTTTGCCGACGGCTCGCAGCCACCCCCGCACCGCCACACCGACGCCCTCGCGGCCGTCGCCGAGGCCTCGCTTTCGTCGTCGGGGTCGGCCAGTGGCGGCGATCGCTTCCAGGTGCTGGTCCACGTCGACGCAAGCGGGCGTACCCAGATCGCGGACGGCTCGATGCTCGGCCAGGAGACCACGCGGCGGGTGCTGTGCGATGCGACGCTCGCTGCTGTCGCCGAGGCCGACGGCGAGCCGCTCTCGGTGGGCCGGCGCACCCGCACGATCCCTGGGGCGCTGCGCCGGGCGTTGCGGGCCCGGGACGGCGGCTGTCGCTTCCCCGGCTGCACCCACGAGCGCTTCGTCGACGCCCACCACATCACCCACTGGGCCGACGGGGGCCAGACCTCGCTCGACAACCTCGTCCACCTCTGCCGGCGCCACCACAGGCTGATCCACGAAGGCGGCTACTCGGTCGGGCGCGACTCGGACGGGGAGCTGGAGTTCCGTCGCCCGGGCGGCTCGGTGTTGCGGGGGAAGCCGGCGCCGCTGACCGGTGGCGAGCTCGCCCGGATCACGGTGACGCCGCGTGTGGCGCCGCGCCTGCCCAGCGGCGACCCGCTCGACCTCGAGCTGACGGTCGACTGCATGATCCAGCGGCGCTGGCTGGTGCATGCCGAGGTACCCGCTGGCTGAGCGCGGCCAAGCCGTCCAGCGGCGCTACTCCGGGTTGAGCCAGGGGTTGGAGCCGGCGATGGAGCTTCGATGAAATTCGAGGCACGATCCACCGCGATTGCGTTGATCGCCGCGCTCGGAGTGGTGACGGCTGCTGCGACCCCGGCGCAGGCCCGATATGAGGGCCGCGGCGATCCGGTCGTGATCCAGGGCTCGGCGCTGCCGAAGCTCGGCGGGGTCAGCTCCGGTCAGCTGGTCGCCTTCCGCTATCGCGACCCCAAGCACGGCAAGGGGCGCTTCAAGCAGGTGCCGGTGCAGCTCGACGAGCGCATGCTGGTCGACTTCGGCGCGCCGGCGACCGGCAGCAACCCGCCGCGCAACGACGGCACCGTCTACGGGACGACGCCGATCGGCCAGACCGTGCTCCAGTACGCCGACCCGAACACCTTCGTCGGCGCCGACCCGAACGCCGGCCTCGACGGCGATGACGAGGTCGCCCTGATCGCCGCCGACGCCGGCGACAAGGCCGACAAGCACGCGAAGCGCCCGAAGGGGACCATCGGGCCCTCCTCGCGGGTGAAGATCACCGACCCGCTCGGCGGCCCGAACGGGTTCGTCTACCTCTACCGCTCCGACGGCAGCCTCGACCCGTCGGCCGGCAGCGACTACGTCGACTACGAGTTCAGGCTCACCAGCGGCGACTACAAGACGACCTACCGACGGGCCGACGGGCCGAACCCCGAGACCTCGACGATCACCACCGCCGACTACTCGATCGGCTTCAGCGACCGGTGGTTCTACGACGCGCTGGCGATCAAGGCCGGCGGCGCGACCGGCGCCGACATCCTCGACGGCTTCAAGTTCGGCTTCTCGCCGGCCACCTGCACGCGCAGCGAGGCAACCTTCAACGACGCCGAGGGCGCCTTCGTCGCCAACATCGACGGGCCGGTGCGCGCGATCCGCTCCTACGTCGGCGCCAACAGCGGTCCGCTGACCGAGCGCACCCACGTCTTCTGGCCCGACCGCCATCAGATCATCACCGACCTGCGGGTGCACCCGGTCACCGGCGCGCTCATTTTCCACGACCTCAGCGCCGCCGGGATCGGGATGACGTACCTGGACTCGGTCAACCCGGCGGGGGTGGCCGTCGACGGCAATCCCGAGACCCTCGCCGACGCGCTTGCGGCCTGGCGCCTATGGACCGGGCCGCAGGGATCGCTGTTCTCCGCCGACCGGGGAGAGGGCGACATCCTCGGCCCGCTGCTCGCCGCGGCCCACTCCTGGTATCTCGACGATTCGACCCCGGCGCCGAACCTGCAGTGTTGGGGCGACGCCCAGGCCTATGGCCAAAGCGGCCTGCGCTCGACCGCCTCGTTGCCGAACACCGACCCGCGGATGAGCCCGGCGTCGAACCTTCGCCTGACGACGACCGACATCGTCTCAGCTCCCGGAATGACCGCGGCGTCGGCCGGGGCACTGGCGGGCGCTCTCGACGCGCCGCTGCAGACCACCATTCGCTGATCAGGAGCCTGGTCTAGCGTTCCGCCGACTTTGGCGGGGCGACGCAGAGCACGGACCGCGCTCGCCGTGGCGCTGGCTTTGGCCGCGCTCGGCGGCGGGCTCGCGGCCGGGCCGCCCGCTCGCGCCGGCGACGCCGTCGGCCCGAACATCGTGATCGTGATGAGCGACGACCAGGCGCCGGGGATGATGCGCGCGCTGCCGACCGTCCGGCGCGAGCTCGGCGCCCGCGGGACGACGTTCACCAACGCGATCGTCAGCTACCCGCTCTGCTGCCCGGCGCGGGCGACCCTGCTGACCGGCGAGTACGCGCACAACCACGGCGCGCTCGGCAACAACGCGCTCAGCGGCGGCGGCTACCAGGCGCTGATCGACCCGCAGCGAAACCTCGCCGCCTGGCTGCAGGCCGACGGCTACGACACCGCCTTCGCCGGCAAGTGGCTCAACGGCCTGCGGACGCCGCACCGCGCGCCTCCCGGCTGGGACCTCTGGTCGGCGCTGGTTGGCGAGGGCGGTGATGGGCTCTCCTCCTATTACGACTTCGACCTGTTCGAGCCGGACGGCAGCCCACGCCACTACGGATCGCGCCCCGGCGACTACCAGACGGACGTGCTCACCCGTGACTACGCGGTGCCCTACATCGCCGGCCAGGCAACCGAGCCCGGGCCGTTCTTCCTCTGGCTCGCCTACCACCCGCCCCACTTCGGGGTCGGGCGCGACGACGCCGCGGGCCGGCGCTGCTCGCAGGGCCCGCCGGACGAGCGCAACAGCAAGCAGAGCGCGATCCCGCCGCCGCGATACGCGGGGCTCTACGAGCACGCGGCGGTGCCGCAACCGCCGTCGTTCGACGAGCGCGACGTCTCCGACAAGCCCAAGGGGATTCGCCGCCGCCCTCGCCTGTCGGCCCGGGACCTGCTGATGATCGCCAGCGACTATCGCTGTGGCCTGGCGGCGCTGCGGGCCCTCGACGATGGGGTCGGCCAGATCTTCGGCGCACTGCGCGCCAGCGGCCAGCTCGACGACACGGTGGTGCTCTTCCTGCCCGACCAGGGGGTGATGGCGGGCGAGCACCGGCTCGCGCGGGGCAAGAACGTCCCCTACGAGGAGGCGCTGCGCGTGCCGCTGCTGATCCGCGGTCCGGCGATCACCGCCGGGGCGCAGATCACGGCGCCGGTCTCCAACGCCGACCTGGCGCCGACGATCCTCAACCTCGCCGGCGCAAGCCCGCCGCCCGCGCTGGCACGGCCGCTCGACGGGACCACGCTCGCGGTCGCGCTCGCCGGCGGGCCGACCAACCCCGCGCGGGTGATCCCGATCGAGGGCCGCGACAACGTGGCTCGCTCACGCCACGGGTTCAAGGTCCGCTCATACGTCGGCGTGCGCACCGCGCGCTACGCGTACGTCGAGTACCGGCGCGCCAACTACCCGACCCAGGCCGCGGGCGCGTCGGCGCCGATCGGTGTCGGTCGGACCACCGATCACGAGCTCTACGACCTCGAGCGCGACCCCGGCGAGCTTCGCAATGCCTCCCGCAGTCCCGCGTACGCGACCGCTCGCGCCCAGCTCGCCGCCCTCACCCGGCAGCTCGAGCACTGCTCGGGCGATGAGTGCGTGATCAGCTTCAGCGTCGCGGGCCCGAAGCGATGAGGGTGGCGCGCCTCGTCGCGGCGGGCGCGGTGCTCGGCGCCTGCGCGCTTGCGGCGCTGGCCGGCGGCGGCGGCGACGGCGCGCACGGCGCCGTGCGCAGGCCGAACATCGTCCTGATCAGCACCGACGACCAGACGCTCGCCTCGCTGCGGGCGATGCCGACCGTCAACCGGCTGTTGGTCGACGACGGGGTCAGCTTCACCAACAACATCGCCTCGTTTCCCCTCTGCTGTCCCTCACGGGCGACCTGGATCACGGGCGAGTACGCCCACAACCACGGCGTGATCGACAACCAGGAGCGAAACGGTGGCGGCTACGAATCCCTGCGCGACCCCGACAAGGTCCTCGCGGTGTGGCTCGACCGGGCCGGCTACGACACCGCCCTGGTCGGCAAGTGGCTGCACGACTACCGCACCTACGACCCGGCCCCCGGCTGGGACCGCTTCTGGGCGATGACCTCGGCGACGATGGTCGACTACTACGGCTACGACGTCACCGACTCGCGCGGCGGCAAGGTCCACTACGGCGACGACGCCTCCGACTACGTCACCGACGCCCTCACCCGCGACTACGCGCTGCCCTACATCCGCGCTCACCAGCGCTCGCGCAACCCGTTCTTCCTCCACGTCTCCTACATCGCCCCGCACTGGGGCCGCGGCCGCGACGACGCCGCCGGGCGCCGCTGCGCGAACGACAAGCCGTTCGCCTATCGCGACCGCGAAGGCGAAGCCCGCGCCCCGCGACGCCGGCGCCTTCGCCAACCGGCCGCTGCCCGAGCCGCCGTCGTTCAACGAGCAGGACATGTCGGACAAGCCGGGCGCGGTCCGCGGCCGCCAGAAGCTGACCCCGAAGGAGATCCGCGACCTGACCACGCGCTATCAGTGCGAGCTCGCCAGCCTGCTCGCCGTCGACCGCGCGGTGGGCCAGATCAACCGCACGATCGCGCAGGCGCACCTGACCGCCGACACCTACGTGATCTTCACCTCCGACAACGGCTACATGCACGGCGAGCATCGGATCCGAGCCGAGAAGGTGCAGCCGTACGAGGAGGCGCTCAAGGTCCCGTTGGTGATCCGCGGCCCGGCGATCTCACCTGGCCAGGAGATCGCCGCGCCGGTCGCCAATGTCGACCTCGCCCCGACGATCATCGACCTGGCCGGGATCGACGTACCGGCCGATGTCGCCCGGCCGCTGGACGGCGTCTCGCTCGCCCCCTACACCTACGGGCGCGCCGAGCCCGACCGGGCGATCCTGATCGAGTCCAAGCGTCCGCCGCGCCTGGCGGCCGACGGCATCTTCGAGGCGCCCTCGTGGGTCGGCGTGCGGACCGCCCGCTACGTCTACGTCGAGCACTACCGGGCCCAGGCGCCCAGCCTCGAGCAGGGCTTCGGGCTGCCGATCGGCGCGGGCACGCTCTCGGATACCGAGCTGTATGACCTCGCCGACGACCCCTACGAGCTGCGCAGCCGCCACGCCGATCCCGCCTACGCGGCCACCAGGACAAGCCTGGCCGAGGCGCTCGCGCAGCTGCGGTCGTGCTCGGGGGCGGACTGTCACCTGCAGCTCAGCGTGCCGCCGCCGCAATAGACCGCTCGCAGGCGTCGATCGCGCTCAAGCCGAGCGCCCGAATGCCCGATAGAGGGTCTGATGCTGGACATCGATGCAGCGCTGCGCAAGGTCGTCGAGGGCGAGGGCTCCGACCTGCACCTGAAGGTTCCCTCGCCGCCGATGGTGCGCGTCCACGGCGAGCTACAGCCGATCCCCGGCACCGACCCGCTGACCCCCGAGGACACCGAGGCGGCGCTGCGTCAGATCGTCAGGGACGACGCCCTGCTGGAGGAGTTCGACAGCGTCGGCGAGGCGGACTTCTCCTACGCGCTGCCGGGCCTCTCGCGCTTCCGCGTCAACGCCTTCCGCCAGCGCGGCAGTATCGCGATCGCCTGCCGCGCGATCCCGTTCCAGGTCCGCACGGTCGACGACCTCGGCCTGCCGCCGGTGATCAGCGACCTCGCCGATGAGCAGCGCGGCATCGTGCTGCTCACCGGGACCACCGGCTCGGGCAAGTCGACCACTCTGGCGGCGATGGTCGACCACATCAACTCAACCAAGCCGCGCAACATCATCACCCTCGAGGACCCGATCGAGTACCTGCACCGCGACAAGCAGTCGATCATCAGCCAGCGCGAGGTCGGCATGGATACGGAGAGCTTCGCCCGCGCGATGCGCCGGGTCCTGCGCCAGGACCCCGACGTGATCCTGATCGGCGAGATGCGCGACGAGGAGACGGTCCGCACCGCGCTCACGGCCGCCGAGACCGGCCACCTGGTCCTCTCCACCCTGCACACCCTCGACGCGACCGAGACCGTCAACCGGATCATCGACTTCTTCCCGCCCCACCTGCAGCAGCAGGCGCGGGTGATGCTCGCGGCCACCCTGCGCGGGGTCGTCGGCCAGCGGTTGGTCAAGCGCTCGGGCGGACGACGGCCGGGTTGCTGTCTGCGAGGTGCTGGTCGCGACCGGGCGGGTCCAGGACCTGATCCTCAACCCGCAGGAGACCGGGCGGCTGACCGAGGTGATCGCCGAGGGCGAGTACTACGGGATGCAGACCTTCGACCAGGCGCTGCTCGGCCACGTGATGGCCGGCAACGTCGACCGCGAGGTCGCCTTCGAGGCGGCCTCCAGCATTCACGATTTCAAGCTCATGCTCGAGGCCAAGGGCCAGCGCGCCGGCGGGATCGAGCAGGTGCTGGACGATCAGCCCAAGGCGCCCGCCGAGCCGGCGCCCGCCTCGATGCTCGGCTGATTGATCCCGCTCAGGGGCTGAAAAAGCCCGCTTCATTTCCTGAAGCCTTGGCTATACTCGGCTGGGAGCCGCGGACGTGACAACCGCTTGACCCGGCTCGCGAAGACCATGAACGAGTCCCCCTGCCCCGTCGGTTGCTGTGCCGAGATCATCTCCGGCAAGTGGACGCTACTCGTGATCCGCGACCTCGCCGACTCCAACCGCCGCTTCTGTGAGCTCGAGCGCTCGCTGCGCGGCATCAGCCCGCGGACCCTGTCGCTGCGGTTGCGGGCGCTGGAGGAGTGCGAGATCGTCGAGCGCCACACCTTCCCCGAGGTGCCGCCGCGGGTCGAGTACGCGCTGACCGACAAGGGCCGCGCCCTGGTGCCGGTGATCGAGGAGATGCGCGCGTACGGTCGTCAGTGGCTCGTTACCGCGGCCTGAGCCTGCAATCCGCCTTGCAGTAGAGGAGCGCCCCGTGGCCGGGCGAATCACCGATCCATGCGCGATCTGGTGGTTCGAGAGGGACTCGAGGCGATGGCCTACGACGCGGCCGAGCGGCTGCGCGAGCTGATCGCCGCCGGCGACGAGATTCCATACGAGGTCCGTGAGCCCGGCGACGGCTCGCCGCTCTGCCGCTACGAGCCCCAGACGGAGGTCTTCGTCCACGATCACGCCCGCGACCTGCGCGAGCTCGACTCGTTCGGCACCGCCTCCGCGGCGATCGAGATCGCCGGCGTGGCGAGCGCCTACCTCGAGCGGCTCGGGATCGGCGTCCCCGAGGACCCGCGCAAGCGCGCCGAGATCGCCTGCCTCGCCTTCCTCTGCCGGCTGTGGCTCGGCAGCTCCGACTTCACGATCGAGGACAAGCGCCTCGACGCGGCGATCGACGAGGTCGAGGCCGGCGTCGAGGTCGACGACGGCCAGATCGAGGTGATCGTCCCGCTTCGCGGCCTCCAGATGCCGGTCGCGCGCCTCGACCTCGATCCCGTCTCGATCGTCCGCGCCGACACGGTCGAGGTGCCGCCGGACGCGCGCTCGGCCGACGGGCTTGGCGTCTCGCCGTTCGAGCCCACCTTCCTGGCGGTCGTTCGCGTCGATGAGCCGCTCGTCGACGAGGCCGCCGACGCCGGCATCGTCGCGGTCGAACAGCTGCGCCGGCTGGTCACCACCCTGAGGCTGTTCAAGGCCGGCGGCGTCGGCCTCGGCCCGCACGCCTGGACCCGGATCGCCGGCGACCGCTGGCGGCGGATCGCGACCGGCGCGGGGCGCCAGCGCCCCGGCGGCTACCGCCTGGCCGAGACCGAGCTCGGCCCCCTGCTCGCCTTCTCCCGCTCGCTGAGGGTCGCCGGGACGCCGTTCGAGCGCCTCGCTCAGGGCCGCCCAGGATTCCCGACCGTGCTCGGCCGGGCGCTCAACCGCTTCGAGGCGGGGCTGGAGAGAAACGTCGTCGTCGAGGCGCTCAACGACCACCTGCTGGCGATGCGCTTCATGCTCGAGGGCGGCGGACCCGCCGACCTCGGACTGCCAATGCGGGTCGCGGCGCTGTGTGCCGAGCCCGACGACCGCGCCGCGGTCAAGTCGGTCGTCGACCGCGCGATCGGCCTCGAGCGCGAGCTGTGGAGCGGCGAGCCCACCCCCGGTGCGCGCTCGGTGACCCCGGCCGAGACCGCGGCCGAGCTCGAGGAGCTGGCGCGCGCGATCCTCAAGGACGGCGCCGCCGGCCTGCTGGGCTCGGACCTGCGGGTGACCGCGGACGAGATCCTCCTCGCCGACGGGCTCGCGGTCGGCGACGGTGCCGCCGAGCAGCGCGGCGGGACCACCGAGTGGGACCTGACCCCTGTCGACCCCGATGAGGTCGAGCTGGCGACCGAGCTCGACCGGCTCGTACCCGAGCGCGACGCCGAGGTCGAGTTCGAAGAGGTTTCGGAGTTCGACCAGCGAATCTCCCCGGAACCGAGCCCCGGGCCGGAGGAGGACCTGGTGATCAACCGAGCGCGAGAGATCTTTGGCAGGCAGGCCATCCCCGAGCCCGAGCGCCCCGAGCGCGAGGTCGAGCAGCCGACCACCTCACTGGAGCTGGTCCCGGCGCCGCCGGAGCCGGCCGCGGTCCCCTACGGCGAGTACGAGGCCGACCGCGAGCGTCGCCTCCAGGAGCCGTCCGAGCCGCGCCCGCCGGGCGCCAGTCCCGTCCTGCGCCTGATCGAGCAGACCCGCGCCGAACGCGAGGCGCGCTCGGACCGCGTCGCCGGCCTCTTCCCGGCGCCCGAGACGACCGAGTGGAACGTGCGCGACATCACCTACGACCGCAGCCGTCGCGCCGAGGTCACCTCCGAGTAACCCAAGCTTCCTCCGATCACCCCAGGAAGAGCAGGTCGAGTCACCGGGCGAGTCGCCCGGTGACTTCGGCCTTTTCGCTTTCGGCGAACAGGTAGCGATCGACCTCGAGCAGCCCTGCGAGGTCGTGCACGTCGTGGTCCAGGTAGGGAACCTCGATCACGGCGCCGCCGCCGAGCTCGCCGGCGAGCTGGTCGATGTTGGCGCGGTCGCGCGCCGCCAGCACCCGGAAGTCCTCGGCGTTGGCGGCCACGCGCGCGGCCAGCTCGCGGTCGCCGAGCAGCTCGGCCAGCTGCGACTCGAGCTCGGGGTCGAGCTCGGCGGCCTCGGCGTTGACCTTGTTCACGATCACCCCGCCGAACGGCATCTGAGCCTGCTCGAGCTTGTCGAGGAAGTAGACCGCCTCGCCGATCGGCTCGCCCTGCGGCGCGCAGACGACCAGGAACGCCGTCTGGGGGTCGCAGAGCAACTCGTTGACGCGCTTCGCGCGCTCGCGAAAGCCGCCGACCATGCCGCCGAAGGCCTGGAAGAACTCGGCCAGGTCCTCGAGCAGGTCGACACCGGTGATCCGCCGCAGGACCGAGAACATCAGCGAGGCGCCCCGGCCGAAGACCCGCATCCCGAGCCCGGTCGGCTTCATGAACACCTGCAGGGCGCGGCCGTCGATGAACTGCAGCAGGCGGTTGGGCGCGTCGAGGAAGTCGAGGGCGTTTCGCGACGGCGGCGTGTCGAGGACCAGCAGGTCGTAGCGGCCCTCGGCGTGGATCTCGTACAGCTTCTCCATCGCCATGTACTCCTGCGAGCCGGCCAGCGCCCCGGAGAGCTGCTCGTAGATGCGGTTGGAGAGGATCCGGTCGCGGGTGTCGTCGTCGGGCGCGTGCTCGCGGACGACCTCGTCGAAGGTCTGCTTGGAGTCGAGCATCATCGCCCACAGCTCGCCGCCGTTGGTCTCGACCCCGGCCGCCGCGAACAGCGCCGGCTCGACCTGGCGCTCGGTATTGCCGAGCTCGGGCAGCCCGAGCGAGTCGGCCAGCCGCTTCGCCGGGTCGATCGTCAGCACCGCGACCCGCTTGCCCCGCGCCGCCATCCCGGCCGCGATCGCCGCCGAGGTGGTCGTCTTGCCGACCCCGCCGGCGCCCGCGCAGACGCAGATCCGCTTGCCCTCGAGCAGCTCGGCGATCCCGGCCATCAGGCCGCCAGGCTCGCTGCCAGCCCGGCGACCTGATCCGCGCCGATCTCGGGCTCGAACAGAAACGGCAGCGTGGTCACCGGCGCCTTGCAGCTCTCCTCCAGCCGGGCCAGCTGCAGGCGCTGGTCGTGGGCGCGGCGCTGCTCGGTGAGCGCCGCCCGCAGGGCGGCCCGCGCATCGGCCCCGGCGCGCGGCTCGGCCGCCGCGATCAGCTCCAGCTCGCGATCGTCGAAGCGCTCCGGGTAGAGCGCGTTGCAGAAGATCCGCTCGACCTCGATCCCGACCCGGTCGGCGAGCTCGCGCTCGAGCGAGGCGGTCTCGTTGACCGGCATCTCCTCGGGCAGGGCGACGACCGCGACCCCGGTGCGCTGGCGGTCGCGGATGAAGGCCTCCAGGGTCTCGGCCTGCTGGCGGATCGGCCCGACCCGGGCGATCTCGGCGAAGGTCCGTGGGGTCTGCAGGAAGCCGACCCCGTGGCCGGTCGCGGGCGCGTCGACGATCACCAGGTCGTAGCGGTGCCCGCCGCGGGCCTTGCGCTCGTCCAGGGTCAGCTCCCAGATCTTGCCGATCGTGACCAGCTCCTTGAGCCCCGGTGTCGCCGCGGCCAGGTAGTTGAAGATTCGCGAGCGAAACAGCAGGTCGCGCATCGCCTTCACCTTCAGCTGCAAGAGCACGTATTCGCGCATCGACTCGTCAGGGTCGATTGAGATCGCCCACAGGCCGTCGCCCATCTCGACCTCGTGGAAACCGACCTCGTTGGTATGGAAGACGTGCGACAGGTGCTCCTGGGCGCCGACCTCGCAGAGGATCGTCCGTTTGCCGGCCCTCACTCCGGCCAGCGCGAGCGCGAGCGCGACGGTCGACTTGCCGACGCCTCCCTTGCCGGTGACGAACACCAGCCGCTTGTCGAGCAAGCCAGGCACCGCCGCCATCATTGCAGGGGAAGGAAAGGCGCCAGTGCGTGCGAATAAGCGCGAACGATGGGAATTTTCAGCCGTGGATCGCGCCCACTAGACACCGACCGGGCGGCCCAGGACGGGCCGCCGAAGACCGCTTCCGACGCCGCCCCGGAGCGCGTCGACATGCCCGAGCCCGCGGTCGCCGAGGCGGCTCAGCCCGAGCCCGTGGCCGCGGAGCCGGAGACCACGGAGGCGGCGGAGCCGGAGACCCCCGAAGCGGCGGAGCCCGCGCCGGCCGAGCGGCCGTTCGCGCCGCCGGTGGCCGAGGCGCTGCCCGAGCCCGATCCCGAGGAGCTGCGGATCACCGCCAGCGAGGCGATCAAGCCGCGCCGCGACCTCTCGCCGCCGGGCGACGAGCCGCAGCTGGGCCGCGCCAAGGTGATCAGCTTCGCCAACCAGAAGGGCGGCGTCGCGAAGACGACCTCGACCCTGAACCTGGCGGTCGCCTTCGCCGAGTCCGGCCATCGGGTGCTCTGCATCGACCTCGACCCGCAGGGCAACCTGACGATGAGCCAGGGCATCGACCCCGACAAGGTCGACAAGTCGATGTTCGACGTGCTCGTTCACCACATCCCGATCCGCGACGCGATCCAGCAGCGCGAGATCGACATCGCGGTCGCCTCGATCGACCTCGCCGGCGCCGAGATCGCGATGTCGACCCAGATCGGCCGCGAGCGGTCGCTGGAGAAGGCGATCGACGGTGTGGCCACCGATTACGACTTCATCTGCATCGACACGCCGCCCAGCCTCGGGCTGCTGACCGTCAATGCGCTCACCGCCTCGGACAAGGTGATCGTCCCGGTCCAGTGCGAGTACCTGTCGATGCGCGGGTTGCTGCAGCTGCAGAACACGCTCGACATGATCCGTGAGAACCTCAACCCGCGGGTCGAGATCGAGGGCATCCTGCCGACCATGCTCGACTCGCGCACGGTGCACGCCAAGGAGGCGGTCGAGATCCTCGAGGAGAACTTCGGCGATCTGGTCTTCGAGACCCGGATCAAGAAGGCGATCAAGTTCGCCGAGGCCCCCGTTCGCGGCGCGAGCGTGCTCAAGTACGATCCGAAGGGCAACGCTGCCGACTACTACCGCGACCTGGCCAAGGAGGTTCTGTCCAATGGCGCGTCGTAAGCGGGCCAGCATGCGGGAGGGTCCGCTCGCCGACCTCTTCCGCTCCACGGTCGACCCAGAGGACCCGCCCGAGGCGCCGTCACGCGGCGAGCGCCCGAGCGAGGACGAGACCGGCGTCATGCGCGAGGCCTCGCCGACGCCGTCCGAGCGCGCCGCCTCGCGGCCGCCGCCCCCCTCCGAGCCCTTCGACCAGGTCGAGAGCGATCCCGAGCCGGCCGCGCCGCCGCCCGAGCGCGAGCCCGAGGAGGTCCGCGCCTACCGCGAGCAGCCGCCCGCCGCCAAGGAGCGGCTCTCGAGGATCTTCGCCGACGACGTGCTCGACGCGGACGGGCCCACTTACGGCCGCGACGAGCCGACCCGCAGCAGCGATTACCGCGATGCCGAGCCGCACGCCCCGGTGATCCGGGTGATCGGCGTCGGCGGCGCCGGCGTCAACGCGATCAACCGGATGGTCGACGCCGGCATCCCCGGGGTCGAGTTCATGGCCGTCAACACCGACCTGCAGTCGCTGCAGCAGTCGAACGCGGACGTCACCGTCCACCTCGGCAGCGGCATGGCCCGCGGCCTCGGCGCCGGCTCGAACCCCGAGCTCGGCTACCGGGCGGCGTTCGAGGAGCAGGACAAGATCAAGCGACTGCTCAAGGGCTCCGACATGGTCTTCGTCACCTGCGGCGCCGGCGGCGGCACCGGCACCGGAGCCGCCCCCGTGATCGCGCGCCTCGCCCGCGACGTCGGCGCGCTCACGGTCGGGATCGTGACCAAGCCGTTCAGGTTCGAGGGCTCGCGTCGCGCCGGCCAGGCCGAGGAGGGCGTCAAGGCGCTCGGCGGCGAGGTCGACACGCTGATCGTGGTCCCCAACGAGCGCCTGTTGAGCGTGCTGGCGAAGACCACAACGATGGTCGAGGCCTTCCAGGTCGCCGACGACGTCCTGCGCCAGGGCGTCCAGGGGATCTCCGAGCTGATCACCCTGCCGGGGATGATCAACCTCGACTTCGCCGACGTCCGGACGACGATGCGCGACGCCGGCCAGGCCTTGCTCGGGATCGGCATGGGCGCGGCCGACAACCGCGCGGTCGAGGCCGCGGAGAGCGCCGTCTCCTCGCCCCTGCTCGAGACCTCGGTCGACGGCGCCCGCTCGATCCTGCTCTCGATCACCGGCGGCGCCGACCTGAGCCTGCTCGAGGTCTCCGAGGCGGCGAAGATCGTCCAGGAGGCCGCCCACCCGGAGGCCAACATCATCTTCGGCGCCAACGTCGATGAGACGATCGAGGACGAGGTCTGGATCACGGTGATCGCGACCCGGTTCGACGAGACCGGAAGGCGCGCCGACCACGGCGAGCGCAAGGCGATCGAGTCGGGCTCAGCAGCCGGCGAGCGCCCGTCCTCCCGCCCGAAGGCGCGCGACTTCGACGCCGACGTGCCCGAGTACGTTCCCGGTCGCTAGCCGCCGCCGCATCTAGGCTGCTCACCATGAGCATCAGGCGCCCCAACGGCGGCGCTGCTCGGCTGACGGCTCGCTCCCGCGGCGTAGTCGCTGCCGGCCATCCGGTGACCGCCGAGACCGGCGCGCGGGTGCTCCGCGAGGGCGGCAACGCGGTTGACGCCGCGGTCGCCGCGGTGATGGCGTCGTGTGTGACCGAGAGCCCGCTGACCGGGCTCGGGGCGGGCGGCTACATGCTGATCCACGACGCCGAGCGGACCGCGGTGCTCGACTTCTTCGTCGCCGCACCCGGCGCCGACGGGGCCGAGCGCGGAGCCGAACTGGTCCCGATCCCGGTCCACTTCACCCCGGAGTCGTCGCAGGTCTTCCACGTCGGCGCCGCCTCCTGCGGGGTGCCCGGCACGCCCGCCGGGCTCGAGCGCGCGGTCGAGCTGCGCGGCACGATGCCGCTCGCCGAGCTCGCCGCCCCGGCCGCGGCGCTGGCTCGCGACGGCGTCGTGATCAACGACGGGCAGGCCTACTTCGTCGAGATCCTGGAGCCGATCCTCACCCACTATGAGGAGGCGGCCGAGATCTACGCTCCGGGCGGCAAGCTGCTGGGGGCAGGCGACCTGTTCAAGTTCCCCGAGCTCGGCGACGCGCTCGAGCGGCTCGGCGCCGAGGGCTCGCGGGCCTTCTACACCGGCGAGATCGCCGAGCGGGTATCCGCCTGGGTGCTGGAGCGCGGCGGCACCCTCGGCCCGGCCGACCTCGCCGCGTACGAGCCGATCGCGCGCGAGCCGGTCGTCGCCAGGCTCGCGGGGCGGGAGGTGCGCACCAACCCGCCGCCGTCGTCGGGTGGGATCCTGCTCGCCTTCGCGCTCGAGTTGCTCGCCCGCCGCGACGGCCCGCCCGACATCGAGCGGATCGTCGCGGTGATGCAGGAGGCGCAGTCGCAGCGCACCCGCGAGTTCCTCGCCGGGCTGTACGAGGACGGGTTCGCGGACCGCTTCCTGGCCGCCGACCGGCTCGGCTCGACCACCCACATCACCGCCGTCGACGCCGAGGGCCTGTGCGCGAGCGTCACCTGCTCGAACGGGACCGGCTCTGGGATCGTCGTCCCGCGGACCGGGATGCACGTCAACAACATGCTCGGCGAGCAGGACCTCAATCCGCTCGGCTTCCACCAGCACCAGGCCGGCCGGCGGATGCCGTCGATGATGGCCCCGACCGTCGTCCTGCGCGACGGCGAGCTGGAGGCCGGCCTCGGCAGCGGCGGCTCGAACCGGATTCGCTCGGCGATCCTGCAGACGATCGTTGGTCTGGTCTACGAGAAAGCCGATCTGGTCGACGCCGTCAACGCCCCCCGCGTCCACTTCGAGGAGGGCGCGGTCCAGGCGGAGCCGGGAATCGATCAGGGCGCATTGGAGCGGCTCGCCGAGGACGGCTACGAGGTCGTTCGCTGGCCGGACCGCAACGTCTTCTTCGGCGGCGTTCACGCCGTCGCTCGCGACCCGCAGACCGGAGAGTTGCGCGGCGCGGGTGATCCCCGCCGCGGCGGCGCCGTGGCGGTCGCCTAGAGCTGCGCAACTGGGCCGCCCGAACCGGGTTTAGGGGTCCGATGAGACGGATCGGGCTCGCCGCCCCGGCCGCGTTCGCTGTCGGGCTCTCACTGTTCCTCGCCTCGCCGGCCTCTGCCGACGACCAATACCTGGCGTCGGCGAGCTATCAGGGCATGACCACTTACCAGTGCCGCACCGACCCGATCCCGATCTATCCGGGTCAGAACTTGAACCTGCTCGCGCAGACCAGGACCTGCCCCAACGCGACCGTCGTCAGCGGCCCGGGAGACGCGAGCCCGTTCGCCGCCGGCTCGACGGCCCGCGGTTTCGTCACCCGCTTCGAGCCGAGCATGGTCGAGCTCAAGCCCGACGGCAGCCAGGTCACGCCGAGCGTTTGGGACCTCCACCTGCACCACGTCGTCTGGTCGGTTCCCGGCAACGGCCCGACGTTCGGGACCGGCGAGGAGAAGACGATCGTCAGCCTCCCTCAGGGCTACGGGCTGGAGGTCGGCGGCGATGCGACCTGGGGTCTCAACTACATGATCCACAGCCTGACCACGTCGTCGGGTCGCAGTGTCCAGATCACCTGGAAGATCGATTGGGTGCCACAGACCTCGCCCGCGCGAACCGACATCAAGGAGGCGAACTTCAACTGGCTCAACGTCGCCGGCGGCGCCCAGGGCTACCCGGTCTTCGACGCCGAGCGCGGCTTTGATTCGAACGGTGACGGGCGCTTCGTGTTCCCGGACGAGGTCCCGGTCGACGCGGCGGCCCCCGGCTACGAGGAGCGCGCCAAGATCAGCAACGCCCGCAGCTGGACGGTGCCTCGCGACATGGTGCTCGTGTTCGGCGCCGGGCACCTGCATCCGGGCGGTGTGGCCATGGACCTCCAGGTGGCGCGCGACGGCGACGACCCCGGGACGATCGACGGTGATGACGCCGCCGAGATCCGGCCGCTGTTCCGGTCCGAGGCGCGTTACTACGAGCCGGCCGGGGCGGTCAGCTGGGACGTGGCGATGACGGTCACCCGCTCGGACTGGCGGATCAGGCTCGAGCGCGGCGACACGCTCTCGGTCAACTCCACCTACGACGTCCACAAGTCGTCGTGGTACGAGGCGATGGGGATCCTCCCGGTCGCCTACACCCGCGATCTCAGCGACCCACAGGCGCGGGACCCGTTCAGCAACGATGCGGAGGTCGCAGCGATGTACAACGAGGGAGGCATCCTCACGCACGGGCGCCTGCCCGAGAACATCGACTCGAAGGCCCGCAAGAACCTGAAGCTGCCCGACCCGCGCAGGCTGCGCAGCAAGGGACGCCGGGTGCCGAGCGGCGGCATTCGGATCAGCGACTTCCTCTACTCGCGCGGCGGGTACTCGGCCAGCCGCGGGTTTCCGAAGCGGTTGATGCGCCCGCCGGTGATCCGCCCGGGCGGCTCGGTCACGTTCACCAACCAGGACGCGATCCTCGGCGCCCCGGACATCGAGCAGGCGTGGCACAGCATCACCTCCTGTCGCGCGCCGTGCAACCGCGGCGCCGGGATCGGCTATCCGCTCGCCGGCGGACCGGTCAAGTTCGACTCCGGAGAGCTCGGCTTCGGAACCCAGAACAGCGCTTCGGTGACCACCGGCACCTCGACCTACACGACCCCGCCGCTGACCGCGCCCGGCGTCTACACCTACTTCTGCCGGATCCACCCGTTCATGCGCGGTTCGATCCGCGTCAAACGCGCCGACACGTAGCTACGACAGCGCCCGCAGCAGGGCCTGGCGCCCGTCCTCGAGGCCCGCTCTGACGACCTCGATGTCGCGCTCGAGCCGGCCGGGCACCGGTGACCCCGGCGGTGGGCGCACGGAAAGGACGTGGGGTGTCATCGCCGGATCCCGATCGTGGCGCGCGAGGATTTCCTCGTCGGCGCGCTCGCGCTCGGCCCGAGTCAGAAACCCACGGGCGACGGCCGGGTCGATGCGGGCGAGCATCCGCGACATGATCCGGCCCCCGATCCCCGAGGGCGGCGTGGCGACGTCGCCCTGACGGCGTGAGCGCAATACGAGGACGTGCGTGGCGCCGTCGGCGAACGCGGCCCGAAACGGGATCGCGGCGCTGAGGCCGGCGTCCAGGTAGCGCCTGCCATCGATCTTCACGGGCCCGCCCGCCAGCAGGGGCAGCCTCGCGGAGGCCCCGATCGCGACCCGCAGGCTTGCCTCGTCGGCGATCTCGTCGTGAAGGTCGACGGCCTCGCCGGTGGCGACGTCGGTCGCGATCGGATGGAGCTCGGTTGGGGAGGCGAGCACGGCCTCGAACAGTCCCGGCGAAAGCTGCTCGTAGCGCTGTTCGACCAGCGTCTCCAGATCGACGATCGGGCGCCTGGCCAACGCCCGGCGCCGGCTGATCAGCTCGTTCACCAGCCGCGGGTCGGTCCAGGTGGGGATGCCGTCCTCGACCCGACCGCTGACCAGCCACATCGCGTTCAACGTCCCGGCCGATGAGCCGTACGCCGCGTCAAAGACGCCATCCAAGCGCAGCTCGTGCAGACCGAGCGCCATCCCGCCCGACACCGCACCGCGCATGCCGCCGCCCTCGACGACCAGTGCCAGGCGCGCCCCTTCGGGCCGTCGGCGCAAGGCCTCAACGACGGGGTGCATTCCGCCCTCCCTCACCATCGGGACCCGCTACAGGTCGCCGATGATCACCTTGCCGTTGACCTTTGCCCGCTCGGCGATCTCGCTCGACCGTTCCACCGCGTCGACCAGCGCGCCGAGCGCCGCCGCCAGGATCCGCATCCGCTCGGGCTCGGCGCGCTGTTCGAGCAGCCGCTGCTTGGTCTCGGCGGGCAGCTCGACCCGCGCGGCGATCCCGTAGGAGTCGTAGGCGTCGAGGTCCTCGGGCGGCTCGCCCCCGACCGTCTCGACCAGCTCCGCGAACGCGGCGCGCGCAGCGGCGGCATGGCCGGATGGCTCGTCCTCGGCGGGGGCCGGCGGCTCGACCGGCTCGACCTCGCCGGCGGGGTAGTCGGGCGCCTCGAAGCGATCGAGGACCCTGAACGGCCGCTCGCCGGTGACGACGATGTTCAGCCGCCCGTCGTCAAAGCGTTCGGTGACCTCGGTCACCCGCGCCTCACAGCCGATCCGCCGCGCGCCGCCCTCCTCGTCGCGAAAGACGATCCCGAACGGCTGCTCGGCCTCCAGGCAGCGGGCGATCATCCGCTTGTAGCGGTCCTCGAAGATGTGCAGAGGGAGCAGCTCGCCGGGGAGCAGCACCAGCGGCAGCTCGAAGATCGGCAGCTCGACGCCTGATCCCGCCATGTCTCCAGTCTAGGCGCACCGGGTAAGGCACAATCCGGCCGGCGATGGGGAAGGTCGACTTCGAGGCCGAGGGACTGCTCGAGGGCCTCGAGGCCGAGGCGCGCGACGCGCGCGTGAAGCTGCTCGACCACCTGGCCGACGAGGGCGTCCCGCTCGACGAGCTGCGCACCGCTGTCGCCGAGCAGCGGCTGGCGCTGGTCGGGGTCGAGCGGATCCTCGGCGGAGGCGACGGGCGCTACACCGCTGCCGAGGTCGCCGAGCGCTCCGGGCTCGACCGTGAGTTCCTCGAGCGCCAGTGGCGCTCGCTGGGGATGGCGCTCCCGGACGAGGACGCAAAGAACTTCTCCGACCAGGACGTCGAGGCGTCGAAGCGGGTCAAGGCCCTGCTCGACGCCGGACTGCCCGGCCGATGGGGTTCTCGAGGTCGCCCGGGTGCTCGGGATGACGATGTCGCAACTGGCGGCGGCCAACCGGCGGCTGATCGCCGAGGCTTTGGTGCGCGAGGGCGACACCGAGTTCGACGTCGCCAAGCGGCTCGAGGCCGCGGCGCGCGCGTTCACCCCGCTGATCGGCGAGTCGCTGCCCTACATCCTCTCCCTGCACCTGCGCGAGCAGATCCGCCACGACGCCTTCCGCGCCGGCGAGCTGAACGCGATCGGGGCGGCGGGCGCGGTCGAGGCGACCGTCTGTTTCGCCGACATCGTCGGCTTCACCCAGCTCGGCGAGACGCTCGAGCCGGAAGCCCTGGGAACGGTCACCGGCCGACTCGCCGAGCTCGCCGCCTCGGTGGTCGAGCCGCCGGTACGCCTGGTGAAGCTAATCGGCGACGCGGCGATGCTGGTCGGCCCCGAGCCCAAGCCGGTGGTCGAGGCGGCCCTCGACCTGGTCGAGGGTGCGAGCGACGAGGGCGACGACTTCCCGCTCCTGCGCGCCGGGATCGCCACCGGCCAGGCGCTGCCGCGGGCGGGCGACTGGTACGGGCGCCCGGTCAACCTGGCGAGCCGGATCACGACGATCGCGCGGCCCGCGAGCGTGCTGGTGTCCGAGGCGGTTCGCGACGCGCTCGACGACGAGTACGAATGGTCGTTCGCCGGTGAGCGCCGGCTGAAGGGGATCGACGACCGGGTGAAGGTCTTTCGCTGCCGCCGCCGGCAGGCCGGCGACTGATCGAACCCGCCGCCACGGCCGTAGTACGGGTGGGCCTTAGTAACGGTTGATGGCCCGGATCGACCCTTGACGTAGATGGTTCTGCTGATGCTGTTCGCGCTGGTCGCGGGCGCCGCGACGGCGCTCTCGCCTTGCGTGCTCCCGGTCCTGCCGGCGGTGCTCGGCGCCGGGGTCACCGGCGGGCGCCGCCGGCCGCTCGGTGTGGTCACCGGCCTGGTGTTCGCGTTCACCTTCGCGACGATCGCGCTCGTCTACGTGATCGACGCGCTCGGGCTGCCCGACGACCTGGTCCGCACGCTCGCGATCGTCACCCTGTTCGGCTTCGGCGTCGTCCTGCTGATCCCCGGCCTCGGCGACCGGATCGAGGCCTTCGGCAGCCGGATCGCTCCGGGGCCCGCGCGGGTCGGCGGCGACGGCTTCGGCTCCGGGCTGTTGCTCGGCGCCAGCCTGGGGCTCGTCTACACGCCCTGCGCCGGGCCGATCCTGGCCGGGGTGATCACGGTCTCGGCCTCGCAGGACTTCACCGCCGGCAAGCTCGCGGTCGCCTTCGCCTACGCGGTCGGCTCCGGGGCGGTGCTCTACGCGCTGATGCTCGGCGGGCGCAAGTTGGTTGACCGGGTCAAGCCGGCGCGCGCCTGGGTCCAGGCCGCGACCGGTGCGGTGATGATCCTCGTCGCGGTCGCGATGACCGCCGACCTCGACCTCAAGTTCCAGAGCGCGATCGCCGACGACCTGCCGTCGGTGCTCGTCAACCCCAGCGGCGGGTTGGAGGAGTCGAGCGCGGTGGCCGACGACCTGGCGAAGGTGCGCGGCGGCCACGCGGCGCAGGAGGGGGGAGAGGCCGAGGCGGCCGCCGGCGAGAAGCTGCCCGACTACGGGCCGGCGCCGGACTTCACCGCCACCCAGCAGTGGTTCAACACACCGGACGACCAGGCGCTCTCGATCGCCGGGCTGACCAAGGGCGAGGGCCGGGTGGTGCTGATCGACTTCTGGACCTACACCTGCATCAACTGCATCCGCACCCTGCCGTACGTGAAGTCGTGGGACGCCGACTACCGCGACGACGGGCTGACCGTCGTCGGTGTCCACTCGCCCGAGTTCGCGTTCGAGAAGGACGCCGGCAACGTCGCCGACGCGATCGACCGCTACGGGATCGACTATCCGGTGGTCCAGGACAACGAGCTCGGCACCTGGACCGCGTTCGCCAACCAGTACTGGCCGGCGAAGTACCTGATCGACGCCGACGGCGACGTCCGCTACGTCCACTTCGGCGAGGGCGGCTACGACGAGACCGAGAAGGCGATCCGCTCGCTGCTCGCCGAGGCCGGTGCCCGCGACCTCGGCGCCACGGCGAAGCCCCAGGGTGATGTCGAGACCGCCGACAGCGCCCTGCGCACGCCCGAGACCTACCTCGGGGTGGCCCGCGCGCGCGGCTGGATCAACGGGCCGCAGCCGGGGAGCAAGGACTACGGGGCGGTCGACCCGTCCTCGCTGGGACTCAACCAGTTCGCCTACGGCGGCGCCTGGGACATCGGCGACGAGTCGGCGACCGCCGGCGCCGGTGCCGCGGTGGCGCTCAGCTTCCAGGCGCGCCGGGTGTTCCTGGTGCTTGGCTCGCCCGGGGCTCCGCGCCGGCTGCAGGTCCTGCTCGACGGCAAGCCGATCCCCGACTCGCTCGCCGGCGACGACGTGGGGGCCGGCGTCGCGACGGTCGACGAGCAGCGCCTGTACCGGCTCGTCGACCTGCCGCAGGCCGGCCGCCACACGCTCGAGTTGCGCTTCGACGACGGGATCGAGGCCTACGCGTTCACGTTCGGCTAGCCGCGAGCTACGCTGATCGCATGTGTCGAAACATTCGCACCCTCCACAACTTCGAGCCTCCGGCCACGCCCGAGGAGATCCACGACGCCGCGCTGCAGTACGTGCGCAAGATCAGCGGCTCGACCAAGCCCTCGCAGGCCAACGAGGACGCCTTCAACCGCGCGGTCGAGCGGGTGACCGAGGCGACCACCGAGCTGCTCGACGGCCTGGTCACCAACGCGCCGCCGAAGGACCGCGAGGTCGAGGCGGCAAAGCGCCGCGCCGCCGCCGAGAAGCGTTTCGCGACCGCCTGACGCCGCGGGACGGCGATGTCGCAGGAGAACGTCGAGATCGTGCGCCGCTTCATCGCGGCGTGGAGCGATCATGATCGCGCCGAGCTCGCCGGCTACCTCCATCCGGACGCGGTCTTTCACTCCGCGATCACGAACGTTGTCGGCGAGACGTTTCACGGTCGCGAGCAGATCCTGGGCGTGTTCGACCGGTGGGAGGAGGATTGGTCGGAAATCCGCTGGGAGGTCGACGAGTACGTCGACGTTGACGACGTCCGGGTCGTGACCCTTCACAAGGTGATCGCGAGAGGGCGAGCAAGCGGAATCGAAACGGTGCGCGAGCTCGGCGGCTTGATCGAGATCCGCGACGGTCTCGTCGTCAGCCAATGGATCTACCTCGACCGCGACAAAGCCCTCGAGGCGGCGGGGCTCGCCCGGTAGGTGATGCCCGCGTTCAGCCGGGCTTGCGGGCGCTGATCACGAGGTTGTAGAAGAGCTCCGGGGGCAGCCGGGGCTCGAGCACGCTGGTGTCGAGCCGCTGCAGGGCAATGTAGCTGCGGTAGGCGAAGTGACGCCAGCGAAACGGGACCTCGTCCGGCACCGCCGTCGCCTCGAGCGAGCGCAGCCACCAGCCGTAGGCGTTGGCGACCAGCTCCTCGCCGCGCAGCCTCACCGACTCGAAGCCGGCGTCTGTGGCGAAGGCGCGCAGGCCGGACGGCGAGAAGGCGTGCACGTCGACCTCGGGCTCGAGCTCGTGGCCGTCCTTGGCGGGGCCGTCGGCGATCCACCCGGCGCTCGAGGCGCCGACCAGCCGCCGCCACGCTGGCGCTACCAGCATGGCGGCGCGCTTCGGGACCGCCGCGATCCGGTCGCCGTAGCGCGAGGGCTCGCCGCAGAAGACCACCGCGCCGCCCGGCCGCAGGACGCGCTCGAACTCCTCGAACGCGCGGCTCAGGTTGGGGATGTGATGCAGGATCGCGTGGCCGAAGACGAGGTCGAAGCCGGCGTCCGCGAACGGCAGTCGCTCCGCGTCGGTGCAGACCGTCTCGACCTCGAGCCCGAGTTCGCCCGCGCTGCGCTTGAGCGTCGCCAGCATCCCGGGTGAGATGTCGGTCGCCGTCGCCCGCTCGATCAGCCCCATCTGCAGCAGGTTGAGCGTGAAGTAGCCGGTTCCCGAGCCGATCTCGAGCCCGTCGCCGAACGGCGCCGTCGGCTCGGCGCCGAGTGCCTTGACCAGCTTCGCGCGGACCTGGGCCTGGCCGACCTCGCCGTAGTCGATCCCCCACTTGGCGTCGTATTCGTCGGCGGCCGCGTCGTGGTAGCGGGTGTTGACGTCCTTGATCTCGTCGGCGGTGGCGTCGGGCGAGGCTGGCATCCGGCCGGAGATAGTAGGCCCAATCACCTTCCAGGCACTACGGTCCGGCGCCGTGGAAGACGTTCACGAGCAACAGGACCAGCCGCGGGGGGTGCCTCCGCTGGCGCTGACCGGCGAGCGGACGCTCCCCGACGTGCCCGAGGAGAACTACTGGTTTCGCCGCCACCTGGCGGTCTACGAGTGGATCGCCGAGCGCGTCCGCGGGGCAGCGGTGGCGGACCTCGCCTGCGGCGAGGGCTACGGCTCCAACGTGCTCGCCGAGCGCGCCGCCGAGGTCGTCGGCGTCGACGCCAACCCCGAGGCTCACGAGCACGCCCGGCTGCGCTACGTGCGATCCAACCTCCGCTTCGAACGCGCCCTGGTCGAGGCCTTCGACGAGCTCCGCGACGCGATCGTCTTCCTGCAGACGATCGAGCACGTCCAGGAGCCCGCGGCCCTGCTCGCCCGCTTCTCGGAGCTGGCGCCGGTCTCCTACGTCTCGACTCCCAACCGGCTCACCCTCGCCCCCGAGGGCGCCGAGAAGTCCGAGAACCCCTGGCACCTGCGCGAGTACACCGCCGCCGAGTACCGCGAGTTGGTCGGGCCGCGGTTCGAGTCGGTCGAGCTCTACGGCCTCTTTCATGCGGGCAAGCTGCGCGCTCACGAGCTCGCGCTGAAGGCCGGCTGGGATCGCGTCCACCCAGCGCTGCGGGTGACGAAGCGCTTCTACGACTGGTTTGTGCCGGCGATCGCCGCCGGCGACTTCGAGCTTCGCCACGAGGGCGACTGCGACCTCGACCGGGCGCTCGACTTCGTCGCCGTCTGTCGCTCATGAGCGAGCGCCCGGCCGTGGGCGACCTCGCCGTCGTCCTGCACAGCCACATGCCCTACGTCGAGGGCTTCGGCACCTATCCGTTCGGCGAGGAGTGGCTGTTCGACGCCGTCCTGCGCTCCTACGCGCGCGTCTGCCCGATCGCCGAGCGGCTCACGTTCACGGTCACCCCGGTGCTCGCCGATCAGCTCGAGGCAGCCGGGGTCAACGAGCGCCTGCTGGACTTCTGCCGTCGCTTTCGGGTCGGCTCGGCCGAGGACGATCGCGAGGACCTCGACGAGCCCCTGCGCGCCGCCTGCCTGGCCGAGGCCGACACCTACCGGGCTGCGCTCGAGCTGCTCGAATCGCTCGACGGCGGCCTCAACGCCCTGTTCGCGGGCCCGGCGGCCGCCGGCCGGGTGGAACTGCTGGCATCGGCCGCCACCCACCCGGTGTTGCCGATGGTCGCCACCCGCCAGGCGCGGAGCCTGCAGCTCGACGCGGGGCTGCGCTCGCACCGGCGCCGCTTCGGCGAGCCGCGAGGCTTCTGGCTGCCCGAGTGCGCGTATGAGCCCGGGCTCGAGCGACTGCTGGCCGACCACGGGCTCGAGTACTTCTGCACCGACCAGAGCGCCCACGAGCCGCCGACCGCGGCGCTCGCACCGGTGGCCGCCGGGGCGGGCCGGCTTGCGTTCACGATCGACTGGGAGGCGATCCAGTGGCTGTGGTCGATGGACGGGTATCCGGCCGACCCGGTCTTTGCCGACTTTCACCGCAAGTCGATGCGCGGCACCCGGCCCTGGAACATCGCCGGCGAGCCGTACGACCCCGAGGCGGCCGAGGCCCGGGCCCGCGAGCTCGGCCGCGAGTTCGCCGCCGCCGCAGCGGCCCGGCTGGCCGCGTTCGCGGCTGACCGCGGGCGCCCCGGCCTGCTCGTGCTCGCGATCGACACCGAGCTGCTCGGCCACTGGTGGTGGGAGGGGCCGGCATGGCTCGAGCAGGTGCTCGGTTGCGCCGCCGAGCACGGCATCGACCTGGTGACGCTGGGCGAGGCGGCGATGCGCCATCCGGGCGAGGAACGGCCGCTGCGGAGCTCGACCTGGGGCGAGGGCAAGGACCTGAGCACCTGGGACTCGCCGGCGGTCGCCGACCTCGCCTGGGCGGCCCGCCGGCTGGAGCTGAGGGTGCTTCGGGGCCTTGGGAGCGGGGTCTCGGGCGCAGCCGCCGAGCGCGCCGTGCGCGAGCTGCTTGCGGTGCAGGCGAGCGACTGGGCCTTCCTCGACCGCCGCCGACAGGCCGGTGATTACCCGTGGCAGCGGACCACCGGCCACGCCCGGGCCCTGCTCGAGGCCATAAACTCAGCCGCCCACCCACCCGAGCCGGGGCTGCGCAATCTGGCGCCCGACCTGCGCCTGGCGCCCCTGCTCGAGCCCTAGCGCGAGACCACAGAGCCCTTGAACCGAGTCCTGATCCTGTCCTGGGAGTACCCGCCGCTGATCGAGGGCGGGCTGGCACGCCACGTGCGCAAGCTCTCCGAGGCGCTGGCGCGCTCGGGTGACGAGGTCCACGTCCTGACCCGCGGCAGCGAGGAGTCGCCGCCGGAGGAGGTCGCGGCGGGGGTGCAGATCCATCGAGTCCGTGAGCCCACCCGGCCCACCGACCTGGGCGAGTTCGTCGCCTGGGTCGAGCGCATGAACTCCGACATGCTCGCCGCCGGGGTCGAGCTCGGCGACCGCTACGACTTCGACCTCGTCCACGGCCACGACTGGCTGGTGGCGATGGCCGGTGACCACCTTGCCCGCCGCTTCGGGGCGCCGCTGGTGACCACGATCCACGCGACCGAGCACGGCCGACACCAAGGCTGGGTCGAGGAGCACCCGCAGCGCCACATCCACGGGGTCGAGCGCTGGATCACGAACCGCTCGGACCGGGTGATCGCCTGCTCGTATTACATGCGCGAGCAGATCGTCGACATCTTCGGCGTCGACGAGGGCCGTGTCGCGGTGATCCCGAACGGGATCGACCCCGGCGACCTGCAGCCCCAGGACGGGTCCGAGCTCGACCGTCTGCGGGCCGAGTTCGCAGCCCCCGACGAGCGCCTCGTGCTGCTGATCGGCCGGCTGGTGTACGAGAAGGGCTTTCAGCTCGCGCTGGAGGCGATGCCGCGCCTGGTCGACGCGGTCCCGGGGACCAGGTTCCTGGTCGCCGGCTCGGGCACCCACGAGGCCGAGCTTCACGCCCAGGCGTCGGAGCTGGGGCTGATGGATCACGGGACCTTCCTCGGCTGGATCGGCGACGACGTCCTGCACTCGCTCTACCGGATCGCCGACGTCTGCGTGGTGCCCTCGATCTACGAGCCGTTCGGGCTGGTGGCGCTCGAGGCGATGGCCTCCGGCTGTCCCTGCATCGTCGCCGACACCGGCGGCCTGCGCGAGGTCGTCCCCCACAACGAGGCCGGGCTGCGCTTCCGTGCCCGCGACCACGAGGCGCTCGGCGAGATGGTCGAGCGGCTGCTCACCGATACGGCGCTCCGCGACCGCCTGATCGCCGAGGGCTCCGAGCACATCCTGCGCTTCGACTGGGCCGACGTCGCCGAGTCGACGGCCGCGGTTTACGCGGAACTTGTCGGCGAGCCGAGCCGCGCGTAGGCCCTCCCTTGGCGCTCGAGCGCGAGACGGCGCTCGAGGCCGACGCAGCCGACCCGCTGGCGGCTTTCCGCGACCGATTCGAGATCACCGACCCAGGGCGGATCTACATGGACGCCAACTCGCTCGGGCGGCTGGCGCGCGCCACACGCGCGCGTCTGACGACGATGATCGACGAGTGGGGCGAGCTCCTGGTTTCGGGCTGGCCGGAATGGATCGATGCCCCGGGCCGCGTCGGCGACCTGCTCGGACGGGAGCTGCTCGGCGCCGACGCGGGCGAGGTGCTGGTCTGCGACTCGACCACGGTCAATCTCTACAAGCTCTGCGGCGCGATCCTCGGTGGCCCGGAGCCGCCGGTGGCGCTGGTCAGCGACCGCGCCAATTTCCCCACTGACCGCTACGTCCTCGAGGGCCTCAGCGCTCGCCACGATCTGGACTTGCGGCTGTTCGACACGGATCTCGAGGCGGCCCTGCCCGAGGGCCGGTCGCTGGTCGTCCTCTCCCAGGTTGCCTACCGTTCCGGTGAGCTCGTCGACATCGCCGCGACCGAGGCGCTCGCCGCGCGGCGGGGCGCGACCGTGATCTGGGACCTCTCCCATTCGGTCGGCGCGGTGCCGATCGCGCTTCGGGCCGCGGGCGCAAGGCTCGCCGTCGGCTGCAGCTACAAGTACCTGAACGCCGGCCCCGGGGCGCCCGCGTGGCTTTACGTCGCGGCCGAGCTTCAGGACGCCCTGCGCTCGCCGATCCAGGGCTGGTTCGGCCAGGCGGATCAGTTCCAGATGGAGCGGCCGTATGAGCCCGCCCCAGGAATCACCCGCTTTCTCGCCGGGACGCCGTCGATCATCGGCATTGCGGCGGTCGAGGAGGGGGTGAGGCTGGTCGCCGAGGCGGGGATCCAGGCCCTCCGGGCGAAGTCGATCGCGCAGACCGAACTCGCGCGCGAGCTATACGACGGATGGCTCACCCCGCTCGGGTTCACGCTGGAGACGCCGGCCGACCCGGCACGCCGCGGATCGCACCTGTGCCTGGGCCACCCGGAGGCCTGGCCTATCTGCCGAGCGCTCGACGAGCGCGCCGACGTCGTCGTCGACTTCCGTGACCCGGATGCGATTCGCCTCGGGATCGCGCCGCTGTACACCCGCTTCGTCGACGTCTGGGACGCGTGCGACCGCATCCGGCGGTTGGTCGAGGGGGGCGAGCAGCGAGGCTTCGGCGCCGAGCGCCGGCGCGTCACCTAGCGCTTGCGGGCGCGCTTGAACTTGAGGGAGGACGCGGCCGTGGCCTATTCGTCGCGGGGCGTGATCCGGAAGATCGAGACGACCTCGGCCTGGTGGGCCTCGGGGTGGACGACGTAGGCGCTCGGGCCGCCGCCGAACCAGCTTGCGTTCTCGTTGTCGCCGACGAAGATCCCGGGGTGGTGCCTGCCGTCGCCGTCCTCGACCCAGACCTTCTGGCCCTCGGTGAATCCGTGGATCGGCTCGTCCGCACTCATCCCGACCAGCCTATTCGTTGGTCGGGGGATCCACCGGGTCGGGCCAGCGCAACGTCTGCGGCACCTCGCGCATCCGGATCACCGTCGCCGGGACGCCGCCGACGACGGCGTTGGCGGGTACGTCCTTGGTGACCACCGAGTTGGTGCCGAGGACCGAGTTGTCGCCGACCCGGACGCCCCGCAGGACGCAGGCTCCGTATCCGATCCAGACGTTGGAGCCGACCTCGACGTCGCGCATGTAGATCCCTTGGACGCGGATCGGGCGCTCGACCTCGACCATCCCGTGGTCGAAGTCGATGAACATCGCCCGGTCGGCGATCACGCACTGCTCGCCGATCCGCACCCGCCGGTAGGCCGAGATCGTGCATTCCTGGCCGATCACGGTCTTCGCGCCGATCTCCACCTCGCCCTCGTGGCAGCGGATCTTGGTCCCGTCGCCGATCCAGGTGAAGCGCCCGAAGCGGACCTTGCCGCGCTTTGCGATCTGCAGCTCGAGGCCGCGGCCGAAGAACACCGGCCCGTCGGTCTCCCAGCGCCAGCCCGCCGGGGTGAGCAGGCGCCGCCACAGATACCGCCACAGCAGGCGCCCGTAGCGCAGGTTGAGCATCCCGTTGGCGGCCAGGAATCGAAGCGTCCGGATCACGGCGGCGCGGACTCTAGACTGCGCCGCCGTGGCTGAGCCAGCAGCAACCGAGTCGCTCGCCGAGCGCCTGGTCGCCGGCGACAAGCGCGCCCTGGCGCGGGCGATCAGCATGGTCGAGAACCACGACCCGCAGGGCGACCGTCTGGTCGCCGAGCTGTTCGCGCGCACCGGCGAGGCGCGCATCGTGGGCATCACCGGGCCGCCCGGGGTCGGCAAGAGCACCCTGATCGGGGCGCTTTGTGGCGAGCTTCGCAAGCGCGACCGCGAGGTCGGCGTGCTCTCGATCGATCCCTCGAGCCCGTTCACCCAGGGCGCCGTGCTCGGCGACCGCATCCGCCTCTCGGAGCACTTCCTCGACGAGGGCGTGTTCATCCGCTCGATGGCCACCCGCGGCTCGCTCGGCGGCCTCGCCGAGGCGGCGCTGCAGGCCGCGCTGCTGATGGACGCTTCCGGCAAGGACGACGTGCTCCTGGAGACGGTTGGCGTCGGCCAGGGCGAGATCGATGTCGTCGACCACGCCGACACCGTCGTCCTGGCGCTGATGCCGGGCTCGGGCGACTCGATCCAGGCGCTGAAGGCCGGAGTGATGGAGATCCCCGACGTGATCTGCGTCAACAAGGCCGACCACCCGCTCGCCAACACGATGATCCGCGAGGTCAAGTCGGTCCTCGCCCTGGGTCCACAGCGCGACTGGAAGGTGCCGGTGGTGCGCACCGAGGCGGCGAAGGGAGAGGGGATCGTCGAGCTGCTGACGGCGATCGACGAGCACGGCGAGGCGATCGCCGAGGCTGGGACGCTGGGCGAGCGCCGCGCCCGCAACCTGCGCGCCGAGGTGCTCGGAATCGCCGCCGCGCGGATGCGACGCGAGCTCGAGCAGCGCGCCGAGCGCGATCCCGGGTGGCAGCGGCTGCTCGACCGGGTCGTCAGCCGCGAGATCGACCCCGCGACCGCCGCCCGCGAGTTGCTAGAAACCGAACTCGATGAGTGAGAGCGCCGAGACCGACGCACGCCCGGGCGCCGAGGGCGTCAAGTCGTGGATCGGCCACCGGCTCGACGAGATCTCGGGTGGAAAGGTCGGCCGGGTCGAGGGCTTCTACATCGACGACGTCCAACGGGGAGCCCGAATGGCTGTTGGCCCGCATGGGCCGCTTCGGCCACTACACCCTGGTTCCCGGCCGCGACGCGGTCGAGGGCGTCGGGCACGTCTGGGTTCCCTACGGCCGCGACCAGATCCGCGCCGCGCCCCGGGTCGACCCGAACGCGCCGCTGACCGCCGGGACCGAGAAGGAGCTGCTCGACCACTACGGGATCGCGGTCAGCGCCGGGCGTGCGGCCGAGCTCGAGCAGCTCGACGACAGCGCGGTCAGCTCCCGGCCGGCCTGATCAGGCCGGGACGCGCGGCGCTAGGCGGCCCGGTGGTGGCGCGCGTCGGAGATCCGCGTCCAGTGATCCGTGAACGACAGCGCCTCGGCGAATCGCATCGCCTTCGGTGACAGCTCGTGGCGCTTGCCATCGAGGCGGCTGACGCAGATCGGGATCACGACCGCGGACTGCTCGTCGAGCTCCTCGCGGAGCCCGGCGATCTCACTCCAGCGCGCGTTGCTGTCCATGCTCGACGACATCGCAGCGCGAGTGTAAGCGGACCCGGCGGACGTAATCTGGTGCGGATTCCAACGAACCCGCAAAATCGGCATTCCGCCGGGGATCAGCAGCCCAGGGCCCGGGCGATCACCATCTGCTGGACCTCGTCGGTCCCCTCGCCGATGGTCAGGATCTTGGCGTCCCGGTAGAAGCGGCAGACCGGGTATTCCTCGATGTACCCGTAGCCGCCGTGGATCTGGACCGCCTCCTCGGTCGCCCGCACCGCCAGCCGGCCGGTGATCAGCTTCGCCTGTGCCGCGGTCAGGGTGAAGTTCTCGCCCGCGTCCTTGAGCATCGCGGCGCGGTAGGTGAGCAGCCGCGCCGCCTCGATCTGGGCCGAGAGGTCGGCGATCTTCGCCTGGATCGCCTGGTACTTGGAGATCGGCTTGCCGAACGCGCGCCGCTCCTTGGCGTACGCGAGTGCCTCGTCGAGCGCCCCCTGGGCGAGCCCGACCCCCATCGCCGCGACCCCGATCCGGCCGATGTCGAGGATGTGCAGGAACTGCTTGAAGCCGGCGCCGCGTGGGCCCAGCAGGTTGTCCTCCGGCACGCGGCACTCGCTGAAGGTCAGCGGCCGGGTGTCGGAGGCGTTCCAGCCCATCTTGCGGTACGGCTCGCCCTGCTCGTAGCCGGGCGTGCCGCGCTCGACAAGCAGGTTCGAGACCTCGCCCTCGCCGGTCAGCGCGGTGATCGCCACGTGGCCGGAGATATCTGTGCCGGCGTTGGTGATGAACTGCTTGGCGCCGTCGATAACCCACTCGCCGCCGTCGAGCTTCGCCCGGGTCTTGACGTTGCCGGCATCCGAGCCGGCCTCCGGTTCGGTGAGCCCGAAGGCGCCCAGCTTGCGCCCTGCGCACAGGTCGGGGAGCAGCTCGCGTTTCTGGTCCTCCGAGCCGAACAGGTAGACCGGCTGGGTGCCGAGCGAGGTGTGGGCGCACATCGTGATCGCAACCGAGGAGTCGATCCGGGTCAGCTCCTCGACCGCGATCGCGTAGGAGAGCGAGTCGCCGCCCCCGCCGCCGTACTCCTCCGGGAACGGGATCCCCATCAGGTCGAGCTCGCCCATCTTCGCGACCAGCTCGTAGGGGAACGACTTGGTCCGGTCGAGCTCCTCGGCGACCGGGGCGACCTCGCCGCGGGCGAACTCGCGCACCGTCTCGCGCAGCAGCCGCTGCTCGTCTGTGAGCTCGAAGTTCAAGCGGCGGCGAAGCCTACGCGGCTTCGGCCTTGCGCCACTGCGCCGGGGCGCCGGGCCCGTACTCGGTGTAGGCGTCGCGCGCGCTGAGCCGCTCGCCGCAGCTCTCGCAATAGCCGCGGTCGTCGACCCGGCCGCCGCAGCGCTTGTGCAGGATCAGCATCGGCGGACCCTGATCCTCTGCCTGGTGGCGGTCGCCCCAGTGCAGCATCGAGATCATCACCGGCCACAGGTCGAGGCCCTTCTCGGTCAGGAAGTACTCGTAGCGGGGCGGGCGCTCCTGGTACGCGCGCTTCTCGAGGATCCCCTCGTCGACCAGCAGCGCCAGCCTGGTGGAGAGGACGTTGCGGGCGACGCCCAGGTTCTCCTGGATCTGGTCGAAGCGCCGGCGACCGTTGAACACGTCGCGGATCACCAGCAGCGTCCAGCGCTCCCCGAGCACCTCCAGCGTGCGTGCGATCGAGCAGACCTGGTCGTATTCGCGCTTCAGCATCAGTGTGATTGTCGCACACTAGGTTGCATCAAGCAACTGAGGGCGCTACGCTCGGGACAGTGCGTTTCATCAAGCAACCGGCCGAAGGAGGCCATGATGACGCTGATCGAGCTAGGTACCGTGGACGTCGAGGTGTCGCTGGAGGAGATCATCGCCGACCTCTCCTACCCCTTCGCGGAGGGGGGTCGGTGAGCTCGCTCGAGGCAGCGGCCGAGCACGCACGCCGCTCTCCCGAGCTGACGCGGACGCGGGAGCTCACCTGGCAGGACCCGATGCCGACCGCCGCGCTCGGCTCCGAGCTGAGCGGGATCGAGTACATGCGGGCGATCGTCGCCGGCGAGGTGCCGCCACCGCCGATGGCGGTGGTGATGCGGATGGGACCGGTCGAGGTCGAGCCGGGCCGCGCCGTGTTCGAGGGCGAGCCGGGCGAGGAGCACTACAACCCGATCGGCGTCGTCCACGGCGGCTACGCTGCCACCCTGCTCGACTCGGCCCTCGGCTGCGCCGTCCATACGACGCTCGAGCGGGGCGAGGCCTATACGACTCTGACGCTCGAGGTCAAGCTGGTCCGCGCCGTGACCGGGGAGGTCGACAAGGTTCGCGCCGAGGCCGAGGTGCTCCACCGCGGCCGCCGTCAGGCGACCGCGCAGGCGAAGCTGACCGACATCGCCACCGGCAAGCTGCTCGCCCACGGGACCGCCACCTGCATGATCATCTGAGCGCGGGTCAGCGTCCGCGCAGCAGCGGCTCCAGCGAGCGGCCGTGGGCGTTGAGGGCCGGGGCGGGGGCCCGATCGAGCGCGGGCTCGAGACCTTCGGGTTCGATCGGCTTGCCGAGGTAGAAGCCCTGGCCGAAGTCACACCTCAGCGCCAGCAGCTGGGCGAGCTGGTCGGGGGTCTCGATTCCCTCGGCGACGACGACCATCTCCAGGCTCTCGCCGAGCCGGATGATCGAGCCGGCGATCGCGGTCTGGCGGCGGTCGATGCCGATCTGATTCACGAAGGAGCGGTCGACCTTGAGCACGTCGATCGGGAACCGGGCCAGGTGGCGCAGCGAGGCGTTGCCGGTGCCGAAGTCGTCGACCGCCAGGCGCACGCCGATCCGCTTCAGCTCGAGCATCTGCTCGGCGACCCTGTCGAGGTCGCGCAGGAAGGCGGTCTCGGTCAGCTCGAGCACCAGGCGGTCGGGCGGCAGACCGGTCTCGGCGAGCGCGTCGCGGACCCCGGCGACCAGGGCCGGGTCGCTGAACTGGGCGCTGGAGAAGTTGACGCTCAGGGTGAGGCTCTCGGCCGCCTCGTGGCGGCGGCGCCAGTCGGCGGCCTGTTCGCACGCGTTGCGCAGCACCCAGCGTCCCAGCGGCAGCATCAGCCGGCTGTCCTCGGCGATCGGGATGAACTCGCCCGGCAACAGCAGGCCGCGGCTCGGGTGCATCCACCGGACCAGCGCCTCGACCCCCGCCAGCCGCTGGCTTCGCAGCTCCAGGATCGGCTGGTAATGCAGGACCAGCTCGGCGCCGCGCAGGGCCTTGGCCAGCGATTCCTCGAGCTCCATCCGCTCGACCATCGCCACGTGCATCTCGGGCTCGAAGACCTGCTTTTGGCCCTTGCCCTTGGCCTTTGCGCGATAGAGCGCCAGATCGGCGTTTCGCAGCAGGTCGTCGGCCTCGTCGCCGCCGACCGCGATCCCGATGCTGGCGCCGATGAAGACTTCGCGGTTCCGGATCACGAACGGCTCGTTCATCGCCTCGAGGATCCGATTGGCCACCCTGGCGACGCGGTGGTCGTCGACGTCCTCGAGCAGGACGACGAACTCGTCGCCGCCGAAACGCGCCGCCGTGTCCGCGGTGCGGATGCATGCCATCAGCCGCGCCGCGGCCTCGCGTAGAAGCTCGTCGCCGGCGACGTGCCCGAGGCTGTCGTTGACGTTCTTGAACGTGTCGAGGTCGACGAACAGGACCGCGGCGTTGGAGCCGCTGCGCGCGGCGCGGGTGAGCGCATGGTCGAGCCGGTCCATCAGCAGTTGCCGATTGGGCAGCCCGGTGAGCGAGTCATGGAAGCCCTGGTGGATCGCGTCCTCGACCGTCTTCGCGTCGGTCAGCGCCAGGCTGGCGTGCTCGGCGAAGGCGACCAGCATCTCGCGCTCGGCCTTCGAGTAGGTGCGCCCGGCGCGGTGGGTGGCGACGACCAGGCTGCCGACCACCTCGCCGTGCTCGCGCACCGGGGCAGCGAGCGCCGTCCGGATCCCGTCGGCGGCAAAGGCGGCAAGGTTGTGGTCATCGGCGGCGTAGTCCTCGACCACGATCAGCCGGCCCTCGGCGGCGGCGCGGCCGCCGGCGCCGAGCCCGAGCGGGCTGCGGCGCAGCTCGGCGACGATCTCGTCCTTGACCCCGGCCGAGGCCACCAGGATCAGCTGCCCGGGGTCGTCGGGATCGATCAACCGCAGGCCGACCGTCTCGTCGCCGAGCAGGTCCTCGGCGCCGGCGACGATCGCCTCCAGCACCTCGTCGAGCTCCCGGCGGCTGATGATCGAGTTCTGGATCTTCGACAGCCGCTCCAGCAGCCGCTGGCGCTCGGCCAGCGACTCGACCAGGCGCGCGTTCTCCGAACTCTGGCGCTCGCTCAACTCGCGTAGCCGCCGCTCCGCGGCGACCACCCTCAGCAGGCGCACGGTCTGGGCGAGCACCCGGGCCATGCCGCGAGCGAGGTTGCGCTCCTCGGAGGAGAAGGCGGGTTCGTCGCTGCGGGCCAGCACCAGGGTGTCGAAGCGCTCGTCGCCGATCGGCGTGGCGAGCGCTTGGCACTCGCCGATGCCCGGCACCTCGAGCCGCTCGCTCTCGCCGCGGCGCACCCGGTCGATCGCCTCGAACGGGATTTCCGAGGCCCCGAAGCCGTCGGCGATCACGACCCCGTCGGTGGAGACGATCGCACCGACCTCGGCCTCGAACGCCTCGGTGGCACGCTGGATCGCGTCGCGGGCAGCGCCCTGGACGTCGTCGGCCGCCGAAACGGCGGCCAGGAACTCGGTCAGCTGTTGCGCCGCCCAGCTTGTCGGCACGGCGGTCATCGCGGCCCCGATGCCTAGCCGAGCGCCATCGCGACGGAGGTCTGGGTCCGCGCAGCTCCCATGCACCGCCTATCGACTGTCGGGGGAGGAAGCTTTAGGTTCGATGCGGGTCGTCAGGCGGCGAGCTCGCGAGCCAGCGCGACCAGCAGCCGGACGCCAAAGCCGGTGGCGCCGTCGCCGACGTAATCGCGCCCGGTGTCCCAGGCGGTGCCGGCGATGTCGAGGTGCGCCCAGGGGACGTCGTCGACGAACTCCTCCAGGAACGACCCCGCGTAGATCGTGCCCGCCTTGCGCTTCGCGGCGGCGTTGGTGAGGTCGGCGACCTTGCCCTTGGTCAGCTGCTTGTACTCGGGGTGCAGCGGCAGTCGCCAGGCGAGCTCGCCGCTGCGCTCGCCGGCCCGGGCGACGGTCGCGGCCCACTCGTCGTCGTTCGAGATCAGCGCCGCGTAGGTCGAGCCGAGCGCGACCAGCACGGCCCCGGTCAGGGTCGCCAGATCGACCAGCCGCTCGGCGCCGAGCTCGCGCACGCAGTAGGTGAGCGCGTCGGCCAGGATCAGTCGCCCCTCGGCGTCGGTGTTGTTGACCTCGACCGTCTTGCCGTTCAGCTGGGTGATGATGTCGCCGGGCTTGATCGCCGTGCCGCTGGGCATGTTCTCGGTCGCCGGGACGACCGCCACCAGCTCCAGCTCGAGCCCGAGCTCGGCGATCGCAGCGAACGCCTCCAACACGGCGGCGCCGCCGGACATGTCCATCTTCATCTCGTGCATGCCGGCCGACGGCTTGATCGAGATCCCGCCGCTGTCGAAGGTGACCGCCTTGCCGACCAGCCCGGTCACCGGCCCGCCGCCGCCGTGGTAGCGCAGCGCGATCAGCCGCGGCTCGGTCGCCGAGCCCTGGGAGACGGCGACCAGGCCGCCCATCCCGGCGGCGGCGATCGCCTCGCGGTCGAGCACCTCGACCTCGACCCGTTCGTGCGCCGCGGCGATCTCGGTCGCCCGCTCAGCGAGCGCCGCCGGCGTGAGCTCGTTCGAGGGCAGGTTCTGAAGCGTGCGGGCGCGGTTGGCGGCCTCGGCGGCGACGCTCGCGATCCGCACGGCGAGCTCGATCGGCTCGGCGTCGGCGCCCGGCGCCGCGACCACCAGACGCTCGAGCCTCCTCGGCGGCGGCTCGTCGTCGTCGGTGGAGCGGTAGCGGTCGAAGCGGTACGCGGCCATCACCGTGCCCTCGACCAGGGCGGCGGCCCGCTCGGGCGGATCGCCCCCGCTCGGCAGCAGCCAGGCGAGCGAGGTCGCGTCGAGCGCGGCGGCGCGCCTGGCGGCGACCGCGGCCGCCAGCCGCAGCCGCTCCGGGTCGAGGTCCTCCGGGTCGCCGAGCCCGACGACGAGCGTCCGCGCTCCGCCCTCGGGGTAGAGCACCGCAACCTTCTTGAACCCGGCCTTCGCGTCGCTTGCGCCGGGCGCGACGGCGAGCTCGACCGGTAGCTCTTCGCCCTGCGCGAGCCCGGCGACGACCAGCTCGGCTTCGGACTCCGATGGCCCTTGGGTGACGACCTCGACCTGCACGGCGGGCGAGTCTATTGCCCGCTCATCTACGATTGTGGGAGTACCTCCGCGGCCCCCGCCGCCTCACTCAGAAAGGCTCCGATGCCCCAGACAGTCATCCTCGGCACCGCGCGCACCCCGTTCGGGAAGATGGGCGGGGCGCTGGCCTCCAAGGGCGCGCCGGAACTGGGCGGCGAGGTGATCAAGGCCGCGCTCGAGCGCGCCGAGGTCGGCGCCGACCAAGTCCAGCAGGTCGTCTTCGGCCAGGTCCTGCAGGCCGGCCAGGGACAGATCCCCTCGCGCCAGGCCCAGATCGAGGCCGGGATCCCGAAGGAGGTCCCCTCGGAGACGATCAACAAGGTCTGCGCCTCCGGCATGCGCGCGGTCGGCCTGGCCGACCAGGCGATCCGCGCCGGCGACCTCGAGGTCGCGGTGACCGGCGGGATGGAGTCGATGTCGAACGCCCCCTACCTGCTGCCCGGCGCCCGCTTCGGCTTCCGGATGGGCGATGCGACGGCGGTCGACGCGATGACCCACGACGGGCTCACCAATCCGTTCACCAACAAGCAGATGATCAACGAGGCGTCCGAGGTCGGCAACGAGCTCGAGATCACCCGGCCCGACATGGACCGGTTCGCCGCCCGCTCGCACCAGCTCGCCGCCAAGGCGACCGAGGACGGCAAGCTCGCCGAGGAGATCGTCTCGGTGACGGTCAAGAGCCGCAAGGCCGAGACGGTGGTCGAGGCCGACGAGGCGATCCGCGCCGACTCGACCGTCGAGTCGCTGGCGAAGCTGCCCGCGATCGGCGGCGACGATGCCACCCACACCGCCGGCAACGCCCCGGGCGTCAACGACGGCGCCGCCGCCGTCATCGTCGCCTCGGACGAGTGGGCGCGGGCCAACGGCCGCCAGCCGCTCGCCCGCGTGCTCGCCTACGGGACGGTCGCCGACGACTTCCCCTACCTGGCCAAGACGCCGGCGAAGGCCGCCCAGCAGGCGCTCGACAAGCTCGGCAAGTCGGCCGACGAGGTCGACCTCTGGGAGATCAACGAGGCGTTCGCCTCGGTCGCCCTGAACTCGATGCGGATGCTCGGCATCGACGAGGACAGGGTCAACGTCAACGGCGGCGCGATCGCCCTCGGTCATCCGATCGGCGCCTCGGGGGCGCGGATCGTCGGCGCCCTGGTCCACGAGCTGCGCCGCCGCGGCGGCGGCCTCGGCTGCGCCGCAATCTGCAGCGGCGGCGGCCAGGGCGACGCGATCATCGTCGAGGTCAACGGCAGCTGAAGCAAGAAGGTCTGAGTCGGTACAACGAACGGCCGATGCGCGCGGCTGCCTTCTTCGATCTCGACCGCACCCTGATCTCCGGGTCGTCCGGCCTGCCCTGGGCGCGGGCGGCGACCAAGGCCGGGCTGATCAGCCGTCGCCAGATGGCGAGGTGGGGGGTCGACGCGCTGCGCTTCCGGATGCGCGGCTCGACCGACGAGGCGACCGAGAAGCTGCTCGGCGAGATCAAGCAAGTCTTCGACGGCGTCTCGGCGCGCCAGATCGCCCGCATGGCGCCCGAGGTCCTGGTCGGGGTGCTGCCGCGGATCTACCCGGAGATGCTCGAGGAGGTTCACGCCCATCAGGACGCCGGCCGGCCGACCTTCATCGTCAGTGCCGCCGGGGACGAGCTGGTGCAGCTGCTGGCGCGGATCCTCTACATGGATGGGGGCATCGGGACCAAGTACGAGGTCGGGCCCGACGGCCTGTTCACCGGCGAACTCGGCGGCACCTTCATGTACGGCGAGGGCAAGCTCGTCGGGGTGCGCCGGTTCGCCGAGGAGCACGAGATCGACCTCGCCTCCTCCTACGCCTACTCGGACTCGGTCTCCGACCTGCCGATGCTGCGCGCGGTCGGCAACCCGGTGGTCGTCAACCCAGACGAGGAGCTGACCAGGATCGCCCGCGAGCAGGGCTGGCGGGTGATGCGCTTCGAGCGCCTCGGCCGGCGGCTGGCGCTCGCCGGGCTCAGCGTCGCGCTGGTCGGCGCCGGATTGCTCGGACGACATAGGATCGGCCCGTGGACGCAGAGGAACTCGCGTTCGCCGGCATCGCTCGCCAGGCGCAGCTGATCCACGCCGGGGAGGTCTCCTCGCGCGAGCTGGTCGATCTGTACCTGGAGCGGATCGACCGCCTCGGCGGCGAGCTGAACGTGTTCACCGAAGTGCTGGCCGAGCGCGCGCTCGCCGCCGCCGACGCCGCCGACGAGCTGCGCGGAAAGGGCGAGCCCGCTCCGCTGCTGGGCGTCCCGGTGGCGATCAAGGACAACGTCGACGTCGCGGGCGCCGCGACGCGCTTTGGCAGCCGGGCCTACGACGAGACCGCGGCGGTCGCCGACTCGGAGGTGGTCCGGCGCCTGCGCGCCGCGGGCGCGGTGGTGATCGCCAAGACGACGCTCTCGGAACTCGCGATCCTGCCGTTCACCGAGACCGCGGCGTGCGGCGCCAGCCGCAACCCCTGGGACACCGCGCGCACCGTGGGCGGCTCGAGCGGCGGCAGCGGCGGCGCGGTCGCGGCCGGGCTGGTCGGGGCTGCGCTGGCGACCGACGGTGGCGGCTCGATCCGGATTCCGGCGGCGTTCTGCGGCCTGGTCGGGTTGAAGCCACAGCTGGGGCGCGTCCCGATGGACCCACCGGATCACTGGAACAACCTCTCCGCGAGCGGGTCGCTGACGCGCACGGTCGCCGACACGGCGCTATGGCTGGACGTGGTCACCGACGGCGGCGGCGATCCCGGCGGCCCCGAGCCGCCCGAGCAGCCGTTCTCGGTCGCCGCCGCAACCCCGCCCGGGAAGTTGCAGATCGCGATCTCCGAGCGCCCCGCCCGCGCGATCCTGCCGCCGGTGCTGACGGACGAGGTCAAGGCGGGGCTGGCCGAGACCGAGGAACTGCTGCGCTCGCTGGGCCATGACGTCCGCCGCCACGAGCCGTCGTTCGGGATCACCGGCAACAACTTCGTGCCCCGGTACCTGGGCGGGATCCGGGTGGACGTCGACGACGTCCCTCACCGCGACCGGCTCGAGGCCCGCAGCCGCGGCTTCGGGCGGCTCGGGGGCGCCTATCCCGCCGGCGTGATCCGCAAGGCGACCCGGGCCGCGGCCGCAGACGCGGAGAAGATCAACGCGAGCTGGGCGGAGTTCGACGTCCTCGTCACCCCGACGGTCGGCGAGACGGCGGTCGAGATCGGGCGCTGGGAGGGCAAGGGGGCGTTGCGAACCCTGCTGAGCATCAGCCGCACGTTCGCCTTCACGCCGAGCTGGAACCACACCGGCCAGCCGGCGCTGGCGCTGCCCGCCGGGTTCACCGCCGGCGGCCTGCCGCGCTCCGTGACCCTGGTCGGCAAGCCGGGTGCCGAGCCGATGCTGCTCTCGCTCGCCGCGCAGATCGAGGCCGAGCGGCCGTGGGCGGACCGCCGGCCACCGGTGTCCTAGGCCTCAGCGGCCAGCCGCTCGGCGAGCCACAGGTCCCAGAGCCAGGACGCGCCGTCCTGGCCCTGGCGACGGATCCGAATCTGCCCGTTCTTTGCCTCGAGGCTGACCCCGTCCCAGATCCGGGCATCGCCGCGGCCGGCCAGCGGCGCGAGCTCGGCTCCGCTCGCGGCCGTCGCCGGGACCTCGGCGTCGAGCCTGGTCAGCGACCCGTGGGCGGTGATCTCGACGCTCACCCGGCGGCCATGGCGCTCCCCCCGGAGCGTCGCGCCGGCCTGCTGTAGCCCGAGTGGCTCCAGCACCGCCGCCGAGGCCGCGTTCGCTCGCCGGAGGGCGAACGGGACTGCGAGCGCCCAGACGGCGACGATCGCGACGATCGCGTACAGCGTCCCCCGGGGGCTGCCGAATCCGAGGCCCTCCTCGACGATCGCCAGCAACCCAAGCGCCGTCACCAGCGCCCCGAGGGCGATGTACAGCCGCGCCATCCGGCGCATGGCGCCGATCGCACGGGCGCCATCGGAGACGGTTGCCGGCTCCACCGCGAGCTCGGCCAGCAGTGCGTCGAGCTCGGGGTCGGAGCGCGGCCGGGTCTGCCACCAGGCGACCGCGAAGACCGCGCCGAAGAAGGCTGCGCCCCCGCCGGCGAACGCGAGCAGCACCGGCCCGCCATCGGACGGGTCGTCGTTGACGACCGCCACCGCGACCGTGACGCCGATCCAGATCGCGATCCCGAGCAGGCAGAGGACGGCCCAGGCGCGGCTTGCCGAGCGCGACATCGGGCGAATCTAACCCCGACGGCGCCTAGACTTGCGCCATGGCGATCGAGCCCGAGGCGCGGCGCCGCGCCCATCAGTGGCGCGAGGAGCTGTACGAGCGCACACCCGAGCGCGAGGCGCTGTTCGAGACCCTGTCCGGCCATCCGATCGAGCCCCTGTACACCGACGACGACCTCGAGGGCTTCGACCCGGCCGAGAAGCTCGGCCATCCCGGCGAGCACCCGTTCACCCGCGGCGTCTACCCGTCGATGTATCGCGGGCGGCTGTGGACGATGCGCCAGTTCGCCGGCTTCGGCACGGTCGAGGAGACCAACGAGCGCTTCCGCTACCTGCTCGAGCACGGCCAGCACGGCCTCTCGACCGCGTTCGACATGCCCACGCTGATGGGCCTTGACTCCGATCACGGCCGCTCGGTGGGTGAGGTCGGGGTCGAGGGCGTCGCGCTCGACACCGTCGACGACATGGAGACCCTGTTCGACGGCATCCCGCTCGACCAGGTCACGGTCTCGATGACGATCAACGCCCCGGCCGCGATCCTGCTCGCCTTCTACGTCGTCGCCGCCGAGGAGAAGGGGATCTCCGCCGAACGGCTCGGCGGCACGATCCAGACCGACATCCTCAAGGAGTACATCGCCCAGAAGGAGTGGTGCTTCCCGATCGACCCGGCGCTCGACCTGGTCACCGACATGGTCGAGTGGTGCTCGGCGCAGATGCCGCGCTGGCACCCGATCTCGATCTCGGGCTACCACATCCGCGAGGCGGGCTCGACCGCCACCCAGGAGCTCGCCTTCACGCTCAAGGACGGCTTCACCTACGTCGAGCGGGCGCTCGAGCGCGGGCTCGACGTCGACGAGTTCGCCCCCCGGCTGTCCTTCTTCTTCAACGCCCACATCGACTTCTTCGAGGAGATCGCCAAGTACCGCGCCGCCCGCCGGATCTGGGCGCGCGAGATGCGCGATACCTACGGCGCCCGCGACGAGCGCTCGCAGATGATGCGCTTCCACACCCAGACCGCCGGCGTTTCGCTGACCGCTCAGCAGCCGCTGGTCAACATCGTCCGGACGACGATCGAGGCGCTCGCCGGGGTCCTCGGCGGCACCCAGTCGCTGCACACCAATTCGTTCGACGAGGCGCTCGCGCTGCCGACCGCCGAGGCGGTCCGGGTGGCGCTGCGCACCCAGCAGGTGATCGCTCACGAGTCCGGGGTCACCAACACCGCCGATCCGCTCGGCGGCGCCTACTTCATCGAGAAGCTGACCGACGAGATGGAGGCGGCCGCCTACGCCTACTTCGACCGCATCGACGAGCTCGGCGGCATGGTCGACGCGATCAAGAGCGGCTACCCGCAGCGCGAGATCGCCGACGCCGCCTTCCGCTACCAGCGCGAGGTCGACTCCGGGCAGCGGATCGTCGTCGGGGTCAACGACTTCCGCCTCGAGGGCGAGGAGGAGATCGAGATCCACCGCCCCGACCCGGCGGCTGAGCAGCGCCAGCGTGCGCGCCTGGAGCGGACCCGGTCCGGGCGCGACCAGGCCCAGGTCGACCGCGAGCTCGAGGCGGTCCGGGCGGCAGCCGAGGCGGGCGAGAACCTGATGCCGAGGTTCGTCGACGCGGCCCGCGTGCGGGCGTCCGAGGGAGAGCTGGTGGCGACCCTCCAAGGTGTTTACGGGACGTACACGGAGCATCCGCAGTTCTAGGAGGGCAGATGGGCGCGGAGGGGGGAGGGAAGCTGGTGCTGGTCGCCGACGACGACGCCGACGTCCGCGAGCTGGTCGTCTTCCGGCTCGAGCGGGCCGGGCTCGAGGTGATCACCGCTGCCGACGGCGAGGAGGCGCTCGCGACCGCGCTCGAACGGCGTCCCGCCGTCTGCGTGATCGACGTGATGATGCCGAAGCTCGACGGCTACGAGGTGACCGAGCGACTGCGAGAGGTCGCCGGGCGCGACGAGATCAGGATCCTGCTGCTGACCGCGAGCGTCGAGGAGGCCGCGGTCGAGCGCGGCTTCAAGGCCGGCGCCGACGACTACGTCAAGAAGCCGTTCTCGCCGGCCGAGCTCGCCGACCGGGTCGCCGCCTCGCTCGAGAACGCCTAGAGGCGTGATGCGCCCCCGTACGCACGGCCAACCCACATCAAGCCTCTAGGCGCCGCTCGCCCGGCGACGCTCGTCTACGCTCCCCCGCGTGACCGATTCGCGCAAGATCCGCGTCGTCGTCGCCAAGCCCGGGCTCGACGGGCACGACCGTGGCGCCAAGATCATTGCCCGGGCGCTGCGCGACGCCGGTATGGAGGTGATCTACACCGGTCTGCACCAGACGCCGGAGCAGATCGCCGCCACCGTGGTCCAGGAGGACGCTGACGCGATCGGGCTCTCGATCCTCTCCGGCGCCCACATGACCCTGGTGCCGAGGGTGATCGACCTGCTGCGCGAACAGGACGCCGGCGACGTTGTGGTCACCGTCGGCGGCACGATCCCGGCCGACGACGTCGAGGAGCTGAAGCGCCTCGGGGTGGCCGAGGTGTTCACCCCGGGCTCGCCCACCGACGCGATCGTCGAGTTCATCGAGGGCGCCGTCGCGCAGCGCGCCTGACCCGTTTTCGGTACCCGATTGACTCGTCAGTCAATTCGGTAACATGCCCGCCGCTCATTCCCCAAGGAGGACCCTGACTTGAAGATTTGCTGTCTCGTCAAGGAGGTCCCGGACGCCGCTGTGCAAAAGCGGATCGATCCGGCCACCAAGCGGCTCGACCGCTCCGGCGAGAAGAACCTCAACCCGTTCGACACCCATGGCATCGAGGCGGCGATGCAGATCCGCGAGGGCGGCAACGCCCAGGTCGACGAGATCGTCGCTGTGACCATGGGTCCCGAGAGCGCCTCCCGGGCGCTGCACAAGGCCGTCGCGCTGGGCGCCGACCGCTCGGTCCATCTGACCGACTCGGCGCTCGAGGGCTCCGACGTCTGCGCGACCGGCTACGCGCTCGCCAAGGTGCTCGAGTCCGAGTCGCCCGACCTGGTCCTGCTCGGCCAGCAGTCCGACGACGGCGAGTGCTACACGATCGGTGCCGTGGTCGCCGACCATCTGAAGATGCCGTCGCTGACCCAGGTGATCAAGATCGACGTCGAGGATGGCTCGCTGGTCTGCGAGCGCCAGGCCGAGTACGGCTACGACACGGTCGAGGTCGACCTGCCGGCCGTGATCTCGGTCGGTGACGCGATCAACGAGCCGCGCTACCCGTCGCTGAAGGCGATCATGGGCGCGAAGAAGAAGCCGCTCGACACCAAGGCCGCCGGCGACGTGGGGATCGACGCAGCCGAGGTCGGCGAGGGTGGCTCGAAGACCCAGGTGCTGGAGATCAATCCGCCGCCCGCCAAGGAGGCCGGCGAGGTGATCGAGGACGAGGACACCAACGAGACGGTCGAGAAGATCGTCGCTTGGCTGGACGAAAGGAAGCTGATCTAGATGGCCGGTTCAATCCTGGTCTACGCCCTCCACGACGACGAGGGCAACTTCAACAAGAACTCGCTCGGGGCGATCTCCGAGGCCTCGAAGCTGGCCGGCGAGCTCGGTACCGAGGCGGCCGCGGTCGTGGTCGGCGAGGTGTCCGATGACGCCGCGGCGGGGCTCGGCGCCTACGGGGCGAAGCGCGTCTTCCGCGCCAAGTCGGCGCCCGAAGGGCTCGCGCAGCCGATCGTCGACGTGATGGCGAAGGTGATCGCCGACGAGGGCTTCTCCTACGCCCTGTTCGGCGGCGGCCTGCTCGGTTTCGAGATCGGCGCCGGGCTGACCGCGCGGCTGAACGCCGGCGTGACCATGGAGGTGACCGCGGTCAAGGTCGTCGACGGCAAGCTCGTCTCCGAGCGGCCGGTACTCCAGGACTCGGCGATCGTCGACGTCGGTTACGTCGGCGAGCCCGGGATCATCATCTCGCGCCTGAACGCGTTCGCCGAGAACGACGGCTCCGGGGGCGCGGCCGAGGTGGTCGACGTCGAGGTCGAGCTCTCCGAGTGGTCGACGAAGGCGCGCATGCGCCAGCGCGGCGAGCAGCGCGGCGCCGACGTCAACATCGAGGACGCCGACATCCTGGTCGGAGGCGGCCGCGGCCTGGGCGAGAAGGACAACTTCAAGCTCGCCGAGGAGCTCGCCGACGCGATGGGCGGCGCCGTCGCCGCGACCCGAGCGGTCGTCGACGCCGGCTGGTACCCCTACGCCGCGCAGATCGGGCAGACGGGCAAGACCGTCGCCCCGAAGCTGTATCTGGCGGCCGGGATCTCGGGCGCGATCCAGCACAAGGTGGGGATGCAGAACTCCGAGAACATCCTCGCGATCAACAAGGACCCGAACGCGCCGATCTTCGAGTTCTGCGACCTCGGCGTGGTCGGCGATCTGCACAAGATCATGCCCAAGCTGACCGAGGCGATCAAGGCCAAGAGAGGCGGCTGAGGCAGCGATGTCCGTCAACGGCGTGGCGGTGGAGCCGAAGGAGTTCCCACCGCCCTTCGATGAGCACGAGCTGATCGCGGCGCCGACCGATCCCGAGGACGAGCGGATCGAGGTCGGGGTTGCGATCGTCGGCGGTGGCCCGGCCGGCCTCGCCTGCGCGAACCGGCTCCTGGACCTGCTCGCGGACGAGCCGAAGCTGATGGAGAAGCTCGGCGAGGTCCCGGTCGCCGTGATCGAGAAGGGCAAGGTCTGCGGCGCCCACACGCTCAGCGGCGCGAACATGAAGCCCTCGGCGATGCGGGAGCTGTTCCCGGACCTCGACCCCGCCGACTGGCCGTTCGCCTACCAGGAGGTGACCAAGGACGCGGTCTACCTGCTGACCAAGCGCGCGGCCCTGCCGCTGAAGCCGATGCCGCCGAACTTCCGCAACCACGGCAACTACGTGATCTCGGTCTCGAAGCTGTCGCGGTTCCTCGCCGAGCAGGCCGAGGAGAAGGGCGCCTACATCCTCACCGAGACGGTCGCCGACAAGCTGCTGGTCTCGGATCGCATAGTGCGTGGCATTCGTTCAGGCGACCGCGGCCGCGGCAAGGACGGCGGGCCGCTCGGCAACTTCGAGCCCGGCTCCGACGTGGTCGCGAAGACGACCGTGCTCGCCGAGGGCACCCTCGGCCACCTGACCCAGGGGGCGCTGGACTACTTCGACCTGCACGGTTCGCTGCCGACCCGCTGGGAGCTCGGGGTGAAGGAGGTGTGGAAGGTCTCCAAGCCCCTCGACCGGGTGATCCACACGATGGGCTGGCCGCTTCGCAAGCGGGCGAAGTGGAACGAGTTCGGCGGCAGCTTCATCTACCCGATGGGCACCGACAAGCTCTGCATCGGGATGGTGATCGGGCTCGACTACACGCGACTCGACCCTCTCCTGCCACGACCTGCTGCAGGAGCTGAAGACGCACCCGTTCGTTCGCAAGCTGCTCGAGGGCGGCGAGCGGGTGGCGTGGGGCGCGAAGACGATTCCTTCGGGCGGCTACTACTCGATGCCCCGCAGCCTCTCGGTGCCCGGGATGGCGATCGCCGGCGACGCCGCGAACATGGTCAACGTCCCGACCCTGAAGGGCATCCACTACGCGATGCACGCCGGCATCTACGCGGCCGACGCGATCTTCGAGGCGCTGAAGGCCGACTCGGTCAACCTCGACAGCTACGACGAAAAGGTGCGCAAGTCACAGATCGACGCCGACCTGTTCGAGTCGCGCAATATGCGGGCGCCGTTTTCGAAGGGCTTCTTCCTCGGCGGCGCGGTCGCCAGCGCGATGACGGTCACCAAGGGCCTGTTCCCGGGCGGCAAGTGGGACTACGAGCCCGACACCGAGATCCCGATGCACGACGGCGGCGCCTCGAAGGACTACCCGAAGCCCGACAACGAGCTCACCTTCAACAAGCTCGACTCGGTCTTCCTCTCGGGCAACGCGACCCGTGACGACGCCCCCAACCACGTCAAGATCCAGAGCCACGTCCCGCGTGAGCTCGCCAAGACCTGGGTCAACCTCTGCCCGGCGCAGGTCTACGAGATCCCCGACGACCAGCTCGAGAGCGGAGCCGCGGCGGTCGACGTCCACGTGACCGCCTCCAACTGCGTGCAGTGCGGGGCGATCAACGCCAAGGGCGGGCGGCTGACGATGCCCGAGGGCGGCGACGGGCCGCTGTATCAAGAGGTCTGAGCCGACAGCAAGGCCGAGTGCGAGCGGTCCAAGAACGGCGGCCAGCGGCTGAAGTTCTTCCGGGGCGCCTAGGTCAAGCTGCCGCGAACTCGCCGATCAGGCTCGCCAGCCGCTCGGGCTGGTCCTCGGAGACGAATGTGCGGGCATCGTCGATCCACTCCAGCCGTGAGCCTGGGATGTCGGCGGCGAGCCGCTCGGCGAAGCTCGGCTTGAAGAAGCGGTCCTCGGTCGCCCAGGCGAGCATCGTCGGGCCATCGAACTGGCGCAGGCGCTCGGCGGCCTCGATCGTGTAGCGGCTGGAGATCCCGCGCAGGACCTTGCGCGCATCGGCGCGCACACCGGCGTCGTGGATGATCGGCTCGGTCCAGTTCGCCAGCACCTCGGCGGGGATCCGCGTCTTCGACAGCCAGCCGAAGGCGAGCGGCGTGCGGCGTACGAACGGCAGTCGCATCGACTGGGCGACCGCGCCGACCCCGCCGGGCACCCGGGCCAGCAGCTGCAGGTAACGGAAGGCCGGCGGGAGGAAGTTCTCGTAGGCATCGCACGGGGTCAGGACCAGGCGCCCGATCCGCTCCGGGTGGCGGGTGACGATCAGCTGGCAGAGTGCCCCGCCGGTGTCGTTGCCGACCAGGGTGACGTCCTCGAGCTCGAGCGCGGCGATCACGTCGGCGATCAGCTTCGCCAGGCCGGGAGGGGAGAGGTCGGCCGTCTCGCTCATCGGCGTCCGGTGCGAGCCGAGCGGCAGGTCGGGGACTACGCAGCGCAGCGACCCCTCGAGTTGCGGGACGACCTTGCGCCACAGGGTGCCGTCGACGAACGCGCCGTGGACGAAGACCACGGTCGGCGCGCCGGGAGGGCCGGTCTCCGCGTAGGAGATCGCGCCCGCCTCGACCGTGACCGCGCTCCTCATCGGCCCACCCTCTGGCGCAGGCCGGCGAGCTGGATCCGCGCGAACCGGGGCCAGGCGCGCGGGCTGCGGGCGACCGCGGCGAGCAGCTCGAGCGGGTCCAGGGTCGCGATCCGCTCGACCGCGAGCCCATCGCGAAGGGTGATCTTGTCGACCGTGTGCAGGGTCACCGGCCGGCCGCCGACCTTCGCTCGCAGGGTGAGCTCGATCAGCACTACCTCGCCGTCGGCATCGGGCGTCGACGCCCAGGAGCCGACCGTGCCCCGGATCTCGCTCAGCAGCTCGAACAGCGGGCGCGCGAACTCGTCCCGAAAGGCCTCCTTGCCGACCGTCTCGGGCATCTGCGGCGCGACCAGGCGGATCCGGTCGGAGAGGTAGGGATCGAAGTGGTCACAGAAGCTGTCGGCATCGGCCGGCGCGCTCCAGCCCTCGGCGAACGCCTCGACCCACTCGGCGGCGGTCCCGGTCTCGACCGTCCCGCTCAGATCAGGCGCCTCAACGGCGGCGCGGCTCGGCTTCGCTTCGCTGCGCCTCACGACAACCCCAGCTGGTCGAGCGCCGCCTGCCAGTCGACGTAGGTGTGCTTGGCGGTCAGCTCGCCGTCGGCGACCGTGATCATGTCGAGCGCGTCGATCTCGAAGCTGGAGCCCGGCTCGGCGACCTTGCTGCCGGCCGGATAGGGGGCGGCGAGCGTGCCGCTCATCGTCCACCTGACGACCCATCCCCACTCGCCGCTGATCAGCTCCTGCTCGACGAAGGTCAGGTCTCCGAAGACCGCAAGCAGGCCGGCGAAGGTCTCGCGGATCGCGTCGCGCCCGACCACCGGCTCGGCGTTGGAGTGCAGGTGGAAGATCCCGTCCTCGGCATGGAAGGCGGCGATCCGGTCCGCGTCGCGGGCGCCCCAGGCGTCGACGTAGTCGGCGATCAGGGAATCGATCGAGGTGGGGGTGGTGGTCGTCATCGTGCGTCAGGCTCCGATCGTCGAGGTAACATACAGTCTGTACGTATCTAACATACAGGGTGTATGCATGTCAAGCAGGACCCAGGCGGAGAGATCGGAGGGAACGCGCGCGGCGCTGCTTGCGGCGGCGCGACGCCTGTTCGCCGAGCGCGGCTACGCCGACGTCGGCACCGAGGAGATCGTTCGCGCGGCCGGCGTCACCAGGGGCGCCCTGTACCACCACTTCGCCGGTAAGCGGGAGCTGCTCGAGGCCGTCTACGAGCAGCTCGAGGCGGAGCTGGCTCAGGAGCTCGCCGACCGGATCACACCGGGCGCGGGGGCGCTGGAGACACTCGCCGAAGGCGCCGAGATGTTCCTCGACCACTGCCTGGAGCCCGAGGTGCAGCGGATCGTCCTGCTCGACGCGCCGGCGGTGCTCGGCTGGGAGCTGTGGCGCGAGATCGGCGCCCGCTACGCGCTCGGGCTGATCGAGGCGCTGTTGGTCGCCGGGATGGACTCGGGCGAGATTCGACGCCAGCCGATCGAGCCCCTCTCGCACGCCCTGCTCGGGGCGCTCGACGAGGTCGCGATGCTGGTCGCGCGCGCCGACGACCCGGCGCTCGCCCGCGCCGACGCCGGGCAGACGATCGAGACCCTGATCGCGGCCCTGCGCCCGGCCTAGTCGTCCGCGGGGCGCGGGACGACGAGCACGGGCGTGACGGCCTGGCGCAGCACATCCCAGGAGACGTTGCCGACCAGCGCGTGGCGGATCGGCCCGTAGCCGCGCGAGCCGACGACCAGCAGGTCGAGGTCGCGCGATCGCTCGACCAGGACCTTGGCCGGGTCGCCGTCGTCCTCGCCGACGGTGATCGTGGTCAGCTCGGCGCCGAGCTCGCTCGCCAGCGCCCCGGCGACCTCGCGGGCGTGGCTGGCCTCGTTGCGGCCGTCGAAGCCGACCCCGATCGAGCGCAGCTCGAGGGTCTCGTGCGAGGCGAAGCCGCTCGGCGCGACGATCACCGCGCAGGGCGCTCCGTGCAGGAGGCGCTCGGCGACGCTTCCCGGGACGACTCGCCCGAGCCCATGGCGGTGGGTGGAGCCGAGCACGATCACGTCCGCGCCCTCGTCCTCGGCGACCTCGTGCAGCGCCCGCGGCGGCGACACCCCGCCGACGACGCGCAGCTTGAACGGCGTCTCGCCCAGAGTGCGCGCGGCCTCGGCGGCCAGCCGCTCCTCGGCCTCGGCGATCGCTCGCTCATAGGCGGAGGCCGGGGTGGCGAGCGGGTCGAGCTCGAGCGCCGCGCAGAGGACCAGCTTCGCGCCCTCGATCCGCGCCAGCCCGCGGGCGAGCGTGAGCGCGTCCGCTCCCGGCGGGCGGCCGTCGTAGCCGACGAGGATCAGGCGGTACATCGAGCGGCAGCATAAGGCGCGACAGGGCCGTCGCTAGAATCGAATCGAGATGAAGACCGGGATCCACCCCGAATACACCCTCTCGCACGTGCGCTGCTCGTGCGGGAACGAGTTTTACACCCGCTCGACGAACCCCGAGATGCACGTCGAGATCTGCTCCGCCTGCCATCCCTTCTACACCGGCAAGCAGAAGCTGGTCGACACCGGTGGCCGGGTCGAGCGCTTCCGCCGCCGGGCGGCCCGCAGCAAGCAGTCCTGAGCGGCGCCCCGATGAGCGCCGGGGGCGGCCCGAAGATCGACGCGACCCGGATGCCGGACGGCCTTCCGGTCGCCTCGCGAGACGTCCCAGTAGGGGGCCAGGCCGTGCTCGAGGGCGTGATGATGCGCGGCGTCTCGACCTGGGCGGTCGCGGTTCGCAAGCCCGGCCCCGAGGGCTCCAACGGCGCCGTGCCCGAGGCCGGCGAGATCGAGGTCACCTCCGAGCCGGTGGTCTCGTGGGCCAAGCGCCATCGCGTCCTGCGGCTGCCGGTGATCCGTGGCGTTGTCGCCCTGGCCGAGTCGATGAAGATCGGCTTTCGCGCCCTGGCGATCTCCGCCAACGCCCAGTTGGTCGACGAGGACGGCGAGGAGCCCGAGGAGATCGGCGGCTTCACCTGGGGGCTGACGATCTTCTTCTCGGTGGCGCTGGCGGTGGGCCTGTTCTTCGTGATCCCGGTCGGGGTAACCAGCCTGATCAAGGACCAGCTCGGGTCCTCGGTGCTCTTCTGGCTGGTCGAGGGCCTGCTGAGGACGGCGATCTTCATCGGCTACCTGTTCGCGATCAGCCGCCTGCCCGACCTGCGGCGGGTGTTCGAGTACCACGGCGCCGAGCACAAGACGATCTCCTGTTACGAGGCCGAGGATCGGCTGGTCCCGGCCCGCGCCGAGACCTACTCGCGCCTGCATCCCCGCTGCGGGACGAGCTTCCTGCTGATCGTCATGGTGCTGGCGATCTTCGTCTTCGCGCCGATCGGGCTGCCGGCCTGGTACTGGCTCGTCCTGACCCGGATCCTCGGCATCCCGCTGATCGCCGGGCTCTCCTACGAGGTGATCAAGTGGGCGGGCCGCAACCGGCGCAAGCGCTGGGTGCGGGCGCTGATGTGGCCGGGGCTGATGCTTCAGAACCTGACCACCCGCGAGCCCGACCGTGAACAGCTCGCGGTCGCGATCGCGGCGCTCGAGGCGGTGCTCGCGGTCGAGAACCCGGCCGAGGCCGCCAAGGACCCGGACGCGATCGAAGTCGTCGCGTAGCCCGCTCAGCCGGGGCGGCTTTCCCCCGACTGTCGGGCAAAAGCCGCCCCGCTGCGCTGGCGTTGGGCGATCAGCTGGCTGGTCGCCCTGGCGACTCCCGTGGGGTCGTCGCCGATTCGCGTGTCGGCGAACCGGTGGACCGTGAACCCAAGCTGGCCGAGCTCGACGTCGCGGTCGCGGTCGTCGCGGAACGCCCGTGCACCGCGGTGGTAGCGGTACCCGTCGACCTCGATCACCAGCGCTAGGTCCGGCCAGAGGAAATCGACGGTGAAGCGGCCAACCCGCGCGTTGACCACAGGGGCGGGGATCTGATGGCGCCGGCAGATCGCGAGGAAGGCGCGCTCGAGGTCGCTTCGCGTTCGGTCGGTTGCGATCCCGCCGGTCGGTAGGCCCGCGACCTCGGCGGCACGGATCGCGCGGCGAACCAGCCGACCGCTGCTCGACGCGACGGAGGTCGTCTGAGCGTCCGCCGGGAGGGCGACGTGGCCGACGGCGTAGGCACGCCGTGGTGGATGCGGTGGAGCCGACCGGTCGCGCGGGCGCGGTCGATCGTCGATCGCGAAACCCCGGCCTCGAGCAACTCCGCCGCCGTGACAACACCGTGTGCGGCGGCGGCCAGCCTGGCGAAGATCGCGTCCGGGGCGGGTTTTGCCCTCATACCGGGGTAAAGCCGCCCCGCGGTGCTCGTGCCCCGGCCCCCGCCGCGTCGCGTAGCCTGATCGGCGTGATCGAGAGGCTCGTCGAACAGGTCGAAGAGCGCTTCGCCGAGCTCCAGCGCCAGATGTCGGATCCCGAGGTGATCGGGGATCGGGAGCGCTACGCGCAGGTCGGGCGCGAGTACCGCCAGCTCGAGGCCGCGCACGAGCTGGCGGATGGGTGGCGGCGGCTTCGCGGCGACCTCGAGGGCGCCCAGGAGATGCTGGCCGAGGACGGTGACGACGCCGAGCTGCGCGAGCTGGTCGCCGAGGCGCCGGCGCGGCTGCGCGCGCTCGAGGAGGAGCTTCGCCTGGCGATGGTCGAGCGCGACGCGAACGACGACAAGAACGTGATCGTCGAGATTCGCGCCGGGACCGGCGGCGACGAGGCCGCGCTGTTCGCCGGCGACCTCTACAAGATGCTCACCCGCTACGCGGAGGAGCGCGGCTTCGCGACCGAGGTGCTCTCGGAGTCCGCCGCCGAGGTCGGCGGCTTCAAGGAGGTCACGTTCGAGATCCGCGGCGAGGGCGCCTACTCGGTGTTCAAGTTCGAGGGCGGGACCCACCGCGTCCAGCGGGTCCCGAAGACCGAGTCGCAGGGCCGGATCCACACGTCGACCGTCGACCGTCGCCGTGCTGCCCGAGGCGGAGGAGGTCGACGTCGAGATCGATCCGAACGACCTCAACATCGACGTCTACCGGTCGTCGGGTCCCGGCGGCCAGTCGGTGAACACGACCGACTCGGCGGTGCGGATCACTCACGCCCCGACCGGGATCGTGGTCTCGATGCAGGACGAGAAGTCCCAGCTGCAGAACCGCGACAAGGCGATGCGCGTCCTGCGGGCGCGAATCTATGAGCGAGCGCTGGACGAGCAGCGGGCCGAGATCGCCGCCGAGCGCCGCTCGCAGGTCGGCAGCGGCGAACGCTCGGAGAAGATCCGCACCTACAACTTCCCCCAGGGGCGGGTCACCGACCACCGGATCAAGCTCACCGCCCACAACCTCGACGAGATCTTGAACGGCGACCTGAGCGAGTTCACCTCGGCGCTGGGCGCGGAGGAGAAGCGGGCCCGGCTCGAGGCGCAGACCGAAGAATCGTGAGCGGGCAGGCGGTCGCCGGGAGCGTCGCGGTCGCGCTCGGCTCGGCTGCCGACGCGCTGGCGGCCGCCGGAATCGACACCGCCCGCCTCGACGCCGAGCTGCTGCTCGAGCGGGCGACGGGCCGCGACCGCGCCCGGCTCGCGGCCAGCCCGGAGGCCGGGGTCGACGCCGGCGCCGCGCGCGAGTTCGGGGCGATGGTGCGGCGGCGGCTTCAGCGCGAGCCGGTCGCCTACATCCTCGGCTCGAAGGGCTTTCGCCGGATCGAGCTCGCCGTCGACGCCCGGGTGCTGATCCCGCGGCCCGAGACCGAGCTGCTGGTCGAGCTGGCGCTCGAGCTGGAGCCGCTCAGCGTGCTCGACGTCGGCACCGGCACCGGCGCGATCGCGCTGGCAATCGCCGACGAGCTCCCGGCCGCCTCGGTGGTCGCCACCGACACCTCGCTCGACGCGCTCGCGGTCGCTCAGGCCAACCGCGACCGGCTCGGGCTCGGCGAGCGGGTTCGGCTCTCGTACGGCTCGCTCGAGCCCGGCAGCTTCGACCTCTTGGTCGCCAACCTCCCCTACGTGAGCGAGGGCGAGTGGCAGGGCCTGGCGCCCGAGATCCGCGACCACGAGCCGCGCGAGGCGCTGGTCAGCGGACCGACCGGCCTCGAGGCGATCGAGGCGTTGCTGGCCGAGCTGGCGGTCGCCCCCGAGCCGCCGCGGGCGATCGGGATCGAGCTCGGGCTCGACCAGGCGCCGACCGTGGCCGGGCTGGTCCGCCGGGCCGGATACGACCGGATCGAGATCCGCCCCGACCTCGCCGGGATCGACCGGGTGGTGGCCGGGTGGATGTAGATGAGGCGCGCGGCCCGCTGGAGCGCTGTGTGTTCGACGGCGGGGTGGCGCTGTTCCCGGCGGACGGTCTCTACGGGCTCGCCTGCGACCCGGCCCGCGCCGAGGCGATCGAGCGCATCCACGAGATCAAGGGGCGTGACGACGGCAAGCCCTCGGCGGTCATGTACTTCACGCCGCTGGCGATGCGCGAGCTGGTCGCGAGCCTTGGCCCGCGGACCCGCGACGCGCTGGCCGTGCTGCTTCCGGGGCCGGTGACCCTGGTGGTCGCCAACCCCGAGCATCGCTACCCCCTCGCCTGCGGGGAGGACCCGGAGCGCCTGGGGGTGAGGCTGATCGAGGGACCGCTCGCCGGCGCCGCCTGCCCGGTTTTCCAGACCTCGGCCAACCGGTCGGGCGAGCCGGCGCCGTCGAGCTACGACGACATCGACCCGCGGATCGTCGCCGCGGTCGACCTGGCGATCGACGGCGGTGAGCTGACCGGAAAGCCGTCGACGGTGATCGACCTGACCGCGATCGAGGACGGCGGCGAGCCGCTGATCCTGCGCGAGGGCGCGCTCAGCCGGGCCGAGCTCGAGCCGCTGCTCGAGCGCGCTCGACATTCGTGAAGAACTCCAGGCGGGTCATCTTGCCTTCCGCGGCGGTGGCGATCGCGACCGCGGGCTGGGTCGCCTCGATCCCGCTCTGGCTGCCGCGTGCGCGGATCGAGAACTCGACGATCACGCGGCCGTCGCCTAGGTCCTCGAAGGCGACCGGGTCGAGGTAGACGGTCTCCATCACCTCCAGGAACGAGGTCCACCACCGGCGCACGCCCTCCGGGCCCCGGTAGACGTCGGGCTCGCTGGCGACCTCGCGGGTGGTGACCATCTCGAACTCGTCGTCGACCAGCGGCATCACCTGCTCGTAGGTGTCGGAGTTGAGCAGCCCGAAGGCTCGCTCGATCAACTCTTTCTCGCCGCCCACCGGTCCAGTATCGTCGGAGACGATGGCCTTCGAGCTGCCCGACGACTTCCAGACCGCCCCGCTGGCCGAGGTCGATCCGCAGATCGCGGAGGTCCTGCAGCGCGAGCTCGAGCGCCAGCAGCGCACGCTGGAGATGATCGCCTCGGAGAACTTCGTCCCCCAGGCGGTCCTCGATGCCGCCGGCTCGGTGCTCACCAACAAGTACGCAGAGGGCTATCCGGGGAGGCGCTATTACGGCGGTTGCGAGGAGGTCGACGTCGCCGAGCAGCTGGCGATCGACCGCGCCCTGGAGCTGTTCGGCGCCGAGCACGCCAACGTCCAGCCGCACGCCGGCGCCCAGGCCAACAACGCCGCGTACATGGCGATGCTCGAGCCTGGCGACACGATCATGGGCATGGCGCTCGACCACGGCGGCCATCTCAGCCACGGGATGAAGCTCAACGTCTCGGGCAAGCTCTACGAGGTCGTCCCCTACCACGTGCGCCGCGAGGACTTCCTGGTCGACATGGACGAGGTGGAGCGGCTCGCCGCCGAGCACCGGCCCAAGGTGATCGTCGCCGGCTGGTCCGCGTATCCGCGCCAGCTCGACTTCGCCGCCTTCCGCGCGATCGCCGACTCGGTCGATGCCCGGCTGATGGTCGACATGGCGCATTTCGCCGGCCTGGTGGCCGCCGGCGAGCACCCGAACCCGGTCGAGCACGCCGACGTGGTCACGACGACGATCCACAAGACGCTCTGCGGGCCGCGCAGTGGGATGATCCTCTGCCGCGAGGAGCTCGCCAAGGACATCAACCGCTCCGTCTTCCCGGGCCAGCAGGGCGGGCCGCTGATGCACATCATCGCCGCCAAGGCCGTTGCCCTGGGGATCGCGCAGTCGGAGCCCTTCCGCGCCCGCCAGCGCCAGACCGTCGCCAACGCCCGCGCCTTCGCCGACGAACTGATCGCCAACGGGGTGGACGTGCTCACCGGCGGTACCGATGTCCACCTGGTGCTCGTCGACCTGACCTCGACCGGGCTCGACGGCCAGACGGCCGAGGACCGGCTGGAGGTGGTCGGGATCACGGTCAACCGCAACGCGATCCCGTTCGACGAGCGCCCGCCGATGAACCCGTCGGGATTGCGGATCGGGACCCCGGCGCTGACCACCCGCGGCCTGGTCACCGACGACATGCGCGAGATCGCCCAGGTGATCGCGGTCGCGCTCTCGGACCGCTTCGAGGCCGAGCGCGAGGCGCTGGGGGAGCGGACGCGGGCCCTGATGGACCGCTATCCGCTCTATTCCCAGGTGGCGGCGACAGCCGCCCTCTAGCCCCGCGCCTCCCTAGCCGACCACCCCGGCCCAGAGGCCGGTGTTGGTGAAGGTGGCGGTCCCGCCTCCGGCGACGCTGTAGAAGAGCGAGAACGTGTACTTGCCCTTCGGCGCCGGGAACACGATCCAGCCGCCGCGGGTCAGCGACGCCGTGCCGTCGACGTTGCCGGTCCCCGGGGTGCTGATCCGCAGCTGCGGGTCCGGCGAGTCGAACTCGAGGATCCGCGGCGCGCTTGGGAACAGGGTCGGCTCGAACAGGTGGACCTGGGCGAGCGCGTTGTTGCCGCCGCCGTCGATCTCACCCGTCCCCCGGGCATAGATCGCGACCAGCCCTGTCTCGGGGACGTTGATCGTCACCGAGGGGCCGCCGAGGTTGGTCGCCGGGACCGAGGCGGTCGGCAGCGGCCCAGCCTCGCCGTCGACCTTGATCAGGTCGAGCTTTGGCGGCTTGACCGCCCCGACGGCGATGTCGGAGCCCTTGACCGCGTCCGGTGCGATGTCGTTGGACTTGACCGAGTTCTTGCCCTGCAGCGCGACGGCGGAGCCGGTGAGCGCGATCAGCAAAGCGCCGATCGCGACCAGCATGGCCGGCGAGGGCAGCCTGAACCTACTCAATTGGAACCCTCCTGTCGGAGTCGTTGACTCCCCCCACCGGTCAAACCCGCCCGGCCATGCGTAAGTTTCGCTTCCCTTGCGGATCTGGGTCGACATGAGCGGGCCGGCGCACGTGCTCGTGCTTCGACCCCTGATCGAGCGCCTGCAGGCCGGCGGGCACGAGGTCGAGGTGACCTCGCGCGACTACACCCAGACGCAGCAGTTGCTCGCCCGACACGGGATCGAGCACACCCCGATTGGCGCCCACGGCGGCGCCTCGCGGGTGCGCAAGCTCGGGCGCCTGATCGAGCGCACGGCGAAGATGCGATCGTTCGGCAGCTCGCGCGGGTTCGATCTGGCGATCGCCCACGGCTCCAACGACCTCGCGATCGCCTCGCGAATGCTGCGGATCCCGGAGGCGAACATGCACGACTACGAGTGGGCGGTCACCCAGCATCACGTCGGCTGTCGGCTGGCGCGGCGGGTGATCTTCCCCGACGCGGTGCCGCCCGAGCGATTGCGCCGGTTCGGCGTCGGCCCCGCGAAGCTGCGCCAGTATCCGGGTCTGAAGGAGGAGTATTACCTCGCGGACTTCGAGCCCGATCCCGCGGTCGCCGCGGAGCTCGGCCTCGATAGCGAGCGGGTCAACGTCGTCCTCCGCCCGCCACCCGACGTTTCGCTCTATCACCGAAAGTCCAACCCGCTCTTTCCCGAGGTGCTGATGCGGCTCGGCACCGACCCGGATGTGCACGCGGTGGTCCTGCCGCGGACCGACGAGCAGCGGCAGTTCGTCCGCACCCTGCGGCTGCCGTCGGTGGTCGTTCCCGAGGCGGCGGTCGACGCGCAGAGCCTGATCGCCCTCTCAGACCTCGTGATCTCGGCGGGCGGAACGATGAACCGAGAGGCGGTGGCGCTCGGCGTCCCGGTTTACACTACGTACGGAGGACGCATGGGAGGCGTCGACGAGATGCTGATCCGTGCCGGAAAGCTGCGCCCGCTGACCAGTCCCGGCGCGCTTGTGCTGACGAAGCACGACGCGGCCAAGCAGCGCGTACGGCGCGATCCGGGACTTTTGGTCGAGCTCGCCCTAGGAGCGCTTGAGTCCAACCCGTGACCACGCCACCAAGCCCCGCGTTTGACACCGCTGAGCACGCGCTTGCCGACATGGAGGCCGTCTATGGGGTGCGCGGCGTCGACCGCGTGCTCCGTTGGCTCGACCTCGCGATCGCCGGCTCGACCCTCGCCGTCTTCGCGCCGCTGATGGGCGTGATCGCGATTGCGATTCGGCTCACCGCCGGGGCGCCGGTCCTGTACCGCGGACCGCGGGTCGGTCGCGGGGGCGCCAGCTTCGAGATGCTCAAGTTCAGGACCCTGGGGCGGGGTGCCGAGCAGCGGCTCGGGACCGCCTACGGGGAGGAGCTGTCGCGCCGCACCGAGCTCGAGGTCACCCGGGTCGGACGGCCGCTGCGGGCAACCCATCTGGACGAGCTGCCGCAGCTGTGGAATGTGATGCGTGGCGAGATGAGCATGGTCGGCCCCCGCCCGATGCGGCCGATGTTCTTCGCCGAGCTCACCGACCAGCTTCCGCAGTACGCGCAGCGTCTCGTGGTCAGGCCCGGGGTTACCGGCTTCGCCCAGACCCGGATCACGCGGGAGGACAGCTGGAGCGACAAGCTTGCCCACGACCTCGAGTACATCGCTGACCGCTCGGTGACCCTCTACCTGCAGGTTCTGGGAGCGACGAGCGTGCGCGTTGCCCGTCGCACGGCCGGCTCCGAGTCCTGATCGCCAGGGGCTGACTATGTGCGGGATCTGTGGTCTGGCCCGGGTCGACGAGCCGGGTTCGCGGCCCGACCGGCAGGCGCTCGCCGCGATGAGCCGCGAGCTCGTCGACCGCGGCCCCGACAGCCACGGCGAGGTGGTCGCGGCCGGGGTCGGGCTCGCGGCGCGGCGACTGTCGATCATCGACCTCGAGCACGGCGACCAGCCCCTGACCGGGTCGAGCGATGACGTGCACGTGGTCCAGAACGGCGAGATCTTCAACTACCGCGAGCTGCGCGACCACCTCGCCACCGCGGGGCACCGGTTCAGGACCGCAAGCGACACCGAGGTGATCGCCCACCTCTACGAGGATCATGGCCTTGGCTTCGCCGAGCGGCTGCGAGGGATGTTTGCGATCGCAATCTGGGATGCGACGAAGGGCCGCTTGGTGCTTGCCCGCGACCGCTTTGGGATCAAGCCGCTGGTCTGGACGCACGCCGGGGGCGAGCTCGCCTTCGCCTCCGACCTGCGCGCCCTGCGCCATGCGCCCGAGTTCGCCGCCGACGTCGACGATGCGGCGCTCAACGCCTTCCTGACCTTCAACTCGGTCCCCGGCCCGCGGACGATCCTCGCCGGCGCCCGCAAGCTCGGTGGCGGCGAGCTCTTGATCTGGGAGCGCGGGAGCGAGCCGAGAATCGAGCGCTTTGCCCGACCGGCGCCGCCCGCGGCCGGCGCGGTCCGCCGCGCCCCCGCGCGCGAGCTGGCGGCCGAGCTGCGTGGGCGGCTCGCCGACAGCGTCGCGGCCCATCTGGTCTCTGACGTCCCGGTCGGCGTCTTCCTCTCCGGCGGGGTCGACTCGGGGACGCTGACAGCGCTCGCCTCCCAGGCGTCGGCCGACCCGGTGCGGACCTTCTCGATCGGGTTCACGGAGAGCTCCTTCGACGAGCTCGAACGGGCCCGGGCCGTCGCCCGCCGTTACGGCACCGACCACCACGAGCTGGTGCTCGAGCCGGACGCGGTCGAACTGCTGCCGCGGCTCGCGGCCGCCTTCGACGAGCCGTTCGGCGACTCCTCGGCGCTTCCCACCTACCTGGTCTCGCAGCTCGCCTCGCGCTCGGTCAAGGTGGTGCTCTCGGGCGAGGGGTCCGACGAGCTGTTCGGCGGCTACTACACCTACGTGGCCGACCGGATCGCCCCGGCGCTTCGCCTGCCGGCGCTCGCTGCGCGGCCGTTGGTCGAGCGGCTGCCGGCATCGACCCGCAAGGTCAGCCTCGACTACATGGCAAAGCGCTTCGTCCGCGGCGTTTCGGGAACAGCGGTCGAGCGCCATCATGCGTGGAAGGAGATCTTTTCGGCTGACCTGCGCGAGCGCCTGCTCGGCGCGGCGGCGGCCGGGTCCGCGGACTCGCTGGGCCACCTGCACCGCCGCTACGCCGAAACCGAAGGCGCCGAACAGCTCGCCCGTCTCCAGGATCTCGACTTCGGCACCTATCTGGTCGACGATCTGCTGGTCAAGACCGACCGGGCCAGCATGGCCCACTCGCTCGAGGCCAGGGTGCCGTTCTGCGACGCCGAGGTCGCCGAGTTCGCGATGGCGCTGCCACGCCGCGCCCGCGTGCGCGGGCTGCAGAAGAAGTGGCTGCTGCGCGAGGCGGTGCGCCCGCTGCTCCCGCCCGAGGTCGTTGACGGGCGTAAGCAGGGCTTCTCCGCGCCGATCGCAACCTGGCTCCGGGGGGAGATGCGGGGTTTCATGCGTGATGTCCTGTCGCCCGCGACGCTGCGCCGTCAGGGCTATCTCGACCCGGCGGCGGTCGAGCGCCTGGTCGAGCTCCACCTGAGCGGGGCCGAGGATCTGTCGCGGCAGCTTTGGGGACTGCTGTCGCTGACGCTGTGGCACGAGCACCACCAGGGCGGCGCCGCTCCGGCTGGCGCGTGAGCCAAACTCCACGGCATGATGAGCGGCAAGCCGGAGGCGGTCGACGCCGCGTTTGCGTTCCTCGTCGCCGCCGCCATCGCCTGGATGCTGGTCCCGCTGACCGAGCGCCTCGCTCGTCGCATCGGGGCAATGGACATCCCCAACGAACGCAGCCTGCACACCGAGCCGACCCCGCGGCTGAGCGGGCTCGCGATCCTCGTCGGCGTGCTGGTTGCGGGCTGGCTGTTTTTGCCCTGGGTGCAGCTGACGCAGGCGATTCTGGCCGGTGCGGTGGTGATCGCGGTGGTCGGGGCATTCGACGACGTCTGGGGTCTCTCGGCGCCGCTGAAGCTGCTTGGCCAGACCGTCGCGGCGACGATCCCGGTGCTCAACGGGATCCAGGTCGCGAACTTCACCTTCCCGTTTGTCGGCCGGATCGAGCTCAACTCGGTCGAGTTTTTCAACGCCCCGATCGTCGGCGAGGTCCACCTCGGCCACCTGCTGACCGTGATCGGGATCGTGGCTGTGATCAACGTCATCAACCTGATCGACGGCGTCGACGGCCTCGCCGCGGGGGTCTGCGCGATCTCGGCCGCGACCCTGGCGATCATCGCCGTGTCGCTGTCGCGGACCAGCGCCGGGGTGCTTGCGGCGATCACTGCGGGTGGCGCGCTCGGCTTCCTCCGCCACGGCTTCCCGCCCGCCTCCAGCTTCATGGGCGACACCGGCTCCAACCTGCTCGGCTACCTGCTGGGTGCGGTCGCGATCCAGGGAGCGCTGAAGACCAACGCCGTAATCGCCCTGCTGCTTCCCCTGGTGATCCTCGCGGTGCCGATCCTCGACACCGGCTTCGTGGTTGCGAAACGGATCAAGTACCGGCGTGCGATCTACCGCGCCGACCGGTGGCACTTCCACCACCGGATGGCGAACATCGGGTTCTCGCAGCGGCGCACGCTCGTATACCTGTACGGATGGGCCGCGGCGATGGCGGGCTTGGCGTTGGCCCTGCGGTTCATCCCCTACAGCGACGACCACGGAAACTTCGACCCCTTCTGGAGCGCGGTGATCGTCGTCTGCTTCGTCGCCGCGTTCGCCGCCAGCGTCTATCTGGTTATCACCCTGGAGATCCTCAAACTGCGGACGACGCGACTGCGGGAGCTGTTCGGAGCCGGCGTCGCGGCACCCGACGAGGCGGCCCTCGACGAGGCCGTAGCCCAGGAGCTGGAGACCGGCAGCTTCCCCACCGTCGACCCCGAGACCGGCGAGTTCGAGGCCGTCGACCCGACCCCCGAGACGACCCCGTAGCGGCTGTCACAAACCTGTTACAAGCGCGCCCGCGTGCCCCCTGGCAAACGGCTATAGTCGTCGTCCGCCCGTCGGATGGGGCGGTTGCTCTAGTTCGTTCCTGGGAGATCTTTTCTTTACGTACCGCGCGACCGCCTTGCCTGGCCGCTACTTCAACTACTCCGACGACCGAGGACCCTCTGACGAGGGCGGACGCCGCCATCGCAGGCACGTCCCCGACCGCGGCGACGCCGGAGGGGTGGGCGGTCGGGTCCGGGCCCGGCTGGCCGGCGGGCCCTGCGCGGCCGCCCGCTCCGCCTGGGCAGTCCGGGTGCCCCGTCGCCGGTCCTGCTCTTGGCCACGCTCGCTGTAGAGGGCTCCGGCGCGGCCACCGGTGGCGCCCAGCCGGGCGTCCTGCTGCGCTACGCCGACCTCGCCCTGCTGGCGCTCGCGCTGCCGCTGTTCATCGTCGCCGGCTGGCCGCTGCTCGGCTACGCCGTCGCGGCCGCGGCCTGGCTCGCCCAGCACGCGATCCTCGCCGCCGCCGACCGTGCCTCGGTCGCGGCGCTGCGCCGCGGTGAGCGCAACCGGGCGCTCGGCATCGTCGGGTTCTCGACCCTGGGCCGCGTCTGGCTTGTCACCCTGGCGATCCTGCTGGTCGGCCTGCTCGGCGAGCGCGAGGACGGGCTCGCCGCGGCGGTGCTCAGCCTCGCGCTGGTGACCGCCCACCTAGGCTCGATGGCGCTGACCAAGCTGCTGCTTCACCCCGAGGAGCGGCCATGAGGCGTAGCCGATTCGCGCCGCTGTTGAGGCGCCTCAGATGAGCCGCAAGGGGAAGATCTGGCTCGGGGTCGGGCTCTACCTGCTGTTGATGGTGGTACTGGTCGTGTTCGTCGGTAGCGAGGGCAAGAACGACGCCTACCAGCCGCAGAACGAGTTCAAGCTCGACCCCTGGGTCGACATCCACATCGGCGGCGTCGACCTGTCGATCAACAAGGCGGTCTTCTACCTGATGCTGGCCAGCGTGCTGACGATCGCGACGATGGTCTACGTCGCCCGCCGCATGCAGCAGAAGCCGAACAAGGTGCAGATGGTGGTCGAGCTCGCCTACGACCTGACCCGCAAGAACATCACCCAGGGCAACATCTCCGACGAGGTGCTCGCCAAGCGCTGGTTCCCGGTCCTCGCCGGGCTCTTCTTCTTCCTCTGGTTCTCGAACATGATCGGCTTCCTGCCGCTGCCGATCAACACCGAGGAGAAGGTCGACGTGTTCGGCCTCCAGGTGCCGTCGCTGGCGCTCTACGCGGCGACCGCGAACCTGTCGATCCCGCTGATGCTGACCCTGATCGTCTGGTTCTCGTACCACATCGAGGGGATCCGGGCGAAGGGCTTCTTCAAGTACCTGGCCAGCTGGCTGCCGCCCGGGCTCGAGAACATGAACATCTTCGGCAAGGGGTTCTTCTTCGTGATCGAGGCGATCTCGCACTTCGCCCGCCTGATCTCGCTCTCGGTGCGATTGTTCGCCAACATCCTCGCCGGCCACCTGCTGTTGCTGTTCATGGGCGGCGGCTTGGCCGTCTTGCTGGGGATCGCCGCGCTCGGGCTGCTCACCCTGCCGCTGGCGCTCGCCTTCTTCCTGCTCGAGGTGGGCCTGATCGCCACCCTGCAGGCATTCATCTTCTCGACCTTGACAGCCATCTACCTCAGCGGCGCGGTCGCCGAGGAACACTAAGCAAAGGAGCAGTAACGAATGGATCTTCTAGCCCTTCCGCTCGCCGCGGTGACCGGGGATGTCACCGACGCCGGCAAGGCGATCGCGCTCGGCGTCGGTGCCGGGCTCGGCTCGATCGGAGCCGGCATCGGCATCGGCATCATCTTCGGCAAGGAGATCGAGTCGGTCGCCCGCCAGCCGGAGATGAAGGACGAGCTGCAGTCGATCCGCTGGCTCGGCTTCGCGCTCACCGAGGCGGTCGCCTTCTATACGTTCATCTTCGGCCTGATCGCCTTCTTCCTCTAGGCCGCGATGGAGCTGCTCGCCACAATCGCGACGGCCCTGCCGCTCGCCTCGACGGAGGAGGGGGGTGGAAGCTTCCTGGTCTCGCCCTCGCTCGGGTTGATGATCTGGACGCTGGTCCTCTTCCTGCTGACCATGTATGTGCTCAAGCGGTTCGCCTTCCCGCCGATCGCGGAGGCGCTGGAAAAGCGCGCCGCGGCGGTCCGCGAGAACCTCGACGCGGCTGAGAGGACGCGCGACGAGGCCGACGAGCTGCTGGCCGAGTACCGCGAGCGCCTCAAGGAGGCCCGCGAGCAGGCGGACGACATCCTGGTTCGCTCCCGCAAGGCATCCGAGGCGGCCGTCGCCAAGGCGACCGCCGAGGGCAAGGCAAAGCGCGAGGAGCTGGTCGCGGCGGCGCGCAGGGACATCGAGGCGGAGACGCGGCGGGCGCTGGAGCAGATCCGAAACGAGGTCGCCGACCTGACCGTGCTCGCGACCGAGAAGATCACCCGCAAGTCGCTCGACGGCGCCGATCAGAAGCGGCTGGTCGAGGAGGCGCTCGCCGAGGTCGACTTCTCGACGCTCGCCGGAAGCGGCGTCGTCGCGAGGAACGGAGCTAGGCCGATGGAGGAGATCGCCCGCGTATACGCCCAGGCGCTGTTCGAGGCGGCGCAGGACGCCGGCAGGCTCGACGACGTGCACGAGCAGCTCGGACAGTTCGCCGACGCCATGAACGAGTCTCATGACATGCGGGTCTTCTTCTTCAGCCCCTACTTCTCCTCGGCCGAGAAGCGGGAGGCGATCGGCCACGCGGTCAGCGGGGCGAGCAGCGAGCTCGTCAACTTCCTCGAGCTGCTCGCCGAGAAGCACCGGATGCCGGCGATCTTCGTGATCCGCAAGCGCTTCGACGAGCTCTGGGCGAAGGCCAAGAAGCGGCTCGAAGTGACCCTGACCAGCGCGATCGCGCTCGACTCGGATGTGGTCGAGCAGGTCGGCGCCGAGGTCGAGCGCCAGACCGATCGCGAGATCGACCTGGAGACGGACGTCGATCCCGAGATCCTCGGGGGGCTGGTGCTGCGGGTCGGCAACATGGTTTTGGACGCGAGCCTGCGGAGCAAGCTCGAAAGACTGAGAAAGGAAGTCGCTTCGGCGGCTTAGCCAAGAAACGCAAGGAGCCCTGAACGCAGTGGAGATCAAGCCCGACGAGATTTCGAAGATCCTCAGAGCCCGGATCGAGGGACTCGAGACCGACGCCGCAGACCTCTCGGAGGTCGGCACCGTGCTCTCGGTCGCCGACGGCATCGCCCGCGTCCACGGCCTCGACAACTGCATGTCGCTGGAGATGCTCGACCTTCCCCACGACGTCACCGGCCTGGCGCTCAACCTCGAGGCCGACAACGTCGGCGTCGTGCTGTTCGGCGAGTGGGACAAGGTGGTCGAGGGCGACACGGTGAAGCGCACCGGGCGCCTGCTCGAGATCCCGGTCGGCGAGGAGCTTCTGGGGCGGATCGTCGACCCGCTCGGCCGCCCGCTCGACGACAAGGGCCAGGTCAACACCTCCGAGACGCGGCCGGCCGAGTTCAAGGCCCCCGGGGTGGTCGAGCGCCAGCCCGTCGACACACCGGTGCAGACCGGGCTGAAGGCGATCGACGGGATGATTCCGATCGGCCGCGGCCAGCGCGAGCTGATCATCGGCGACCGCCAGACCGGCAAGTCCGCGATCGCGATCGACACGATCATCAACAACAAGGACAAGGACCTGATCTGCGTCTACGTCGCCGTCGGCCAGCGGATGGCGACCGTGGTCCAGGTCGCCGGAATCCTCGACGACAACGGCGCGCTCGACAACACGATCATCGTCGCCGCCCCGGCCGACGAGGCGGCGCCGATCAAGTTCATGGCGCCGTACGCCGGCTGCGCGATGGCCGAGCACTTCCTCTACCAGGGCAAGGACACGCTCGTCGTCTACGACGACCTGACCAAGCACGCATCCGCGTATCGTCAAATGTCGTTGTTGCTGCGGCGCCCGCCGGGTCGCGAGGCATACCCGGGCGACGTCTTCTACCTGCACTCGCGGCTGCTGGAGCGGGCGGTCCGCCTCAACGACGACCTCGGTGGCGGCTCGATGACCGCGCTGCCGATCATCGAGACGCAGGCGAACGACGTCTCGGCCTACATCCCGACCAACGTGATTTCGATCACCGACGGCCAGATCTTCCTCGAGTCGGACCTCTTCTACTCCGGCGTGCGGCCGGCGATCAACGTCGGGATCTCGGTCTCGCGGGTCGGAGGCAACGCGCAGACCAAGGCGATGAAGAGCGTTGCCGGAAAGCTGAAGCTCGACCTCTCCCAGTACCGCGACCTCGAGGCGTTCGCCCAGTTCGGCTCCGAGCTCGACCCCGAGACGCAGAAGCAGCTCAGCCGCGGCGAGCGCCTGGTCGAGATGCTGAACCAGAACGAGCGCAGCCCACTCTCCGTCGGCCAGCAGGTCGCGTCGATCTACGCCGGCACCGGCGGCTATCTGGACCGGATCAAGGTCGAGCGGGTGCCGGAGTTCTTGGCCGACCTGCTCGAGCGGCTCGCGGCCGAGCAGGACGACCTGATCGGCCGGATCGACGACGGCCAGCTCTCCGACACCGACGAGGAGGCGCTCGGCAAGGCGATCGCCGAGATGGTGGACGACTTCGGGCCCGACTTCGACCAGGAGGGACAGCCGCTCGAGGAGGGCGAGTCGGACCGGATCAAGTCCGGGCACGAGCGTGAGCAGCCGGCGCGCGGCGAGGCCGAGGCCGAGGCTGAGAAGGAGGAAGTTCCCGCCTAGTGGCCACCCAGAAGGAAGTCAAGAACCGAATCTCGTCGGTCAAGAACATCCACAAGATCACCCGTGCGATGGAGATGGTCGCTGCGGCCAGGCTGCGGCGCGCCGAGCAGCGGATCGACAACATGCGCCCCTACGCGCAGGCGATCCGCAAGATGACCAAGCAGGTCGCCGACGCCTCGACCACGATCCCCAGGATCGCCCTGCTCGAGCAGCGCGAGCAGGAGAAGCGGGTCGGGATCGTCCTCGTCACCGGCGACCGCGGCCTCGCCGGCGCCTTCAACACCAACATCATCCGCGAGGGGCTGCGGCTGAAGCGCGAGTTCGCCGCCGACGGCGCCGAGGTCCAGTTCTCGGTCGTCGGCCGGCGCGGCAACTCGACGATGAGCTTCCGCGGCGAGACGATCACCCACTCCTACGCCGGGTTCACCGACCGACCGGCGTTCACCGATGCGCGCGGGATCTCGCGCGACGTGACCGCGGCCTACGTCGACGAGGAGCTCGACCGGGTCGAGCTCGTCTACAACCGCTACGTGTCGCCCCTGACGCAGTACGTGCGCCGCCAGACCCTGCTGCCGATGCAGGAGGCGGAGGTCTTCGGCGAGGGGATCCCCGAGCCCGAGGAGCCGGCCGACCCCGAGCTCGCCGAGGCGCACGAGAAGGCTTACTGGGACTACGAGCCGGAGCCCGAGGTGCTGCTCCCGATGCTGTTCGAGGAGTACGTGGACCTCTCGGTGTACCGGGCGCTGCTCGAGTCCTCGGCATCGGAGCTGGGCGCGCGGATGACCGCGATGCGCTCGGCGGCCGAGAACGCGCAGGACATGATCGGCGATCTGACCCTGGCGATGAACCGAGCCCGCCAGGCGGAGATCACGCAGGAGATTCTGGAAGTAGTCGGCGGCGCCGAGGCGCTCGGCTGACCGTCGACGTAGAAAGGGAACATGGCTGACAGCAACGGAAACGCAAGTGGGAACGGAAAGAACATCGGCTCGATCGAGTCGGTCGCGGGCGTCGTCGTCGACGTCCTCTTCCCCGACCAGCTGCCCGAGATCTACTCGGCGCTCGAGATCAAGGTGCCCGAGGAGGGCAACCGGCCGGCGCTCGACCTCGTCTGCGAGGTGCAGCAGCACCTCGGCGACGACCGCGTTCGCGCGGTGGCGATGGACGCCACCGACGGCCTGCAGCGTGGCGATCAGGTGATCGACACCGGCGGGCCGATCACGGTTCCGGTCGGCAGGGGCACGCTGGGCCGGATCTTCAACCTGCTCGGCGAGCCGATCGACAACGCCGGCGACGTCGAGTACGACGCTCGCTGGCCGATCCACCGGCCGGCGCCCAGCGTCGAGGACCTCGCTCCGTCTCAGGAGATCCTCGAGACCGGGATCAAGGTCGTCGACCTGCTCGCCCCCTACGCCAAGGGCGGCAAGGTCGGCCTGTTCGGCGGCGCCGGGGTCGGCAAGACCGTCCTGATCCAGGAGCTGATCCGAAACCTCGCCGAGGAGCACGAGGGCCTGTCGGCCTTCTGCGGCGTCGGCGAGCGCTCGCGCGAGGGCAACGACCTCTGGGGCGAGATGAAGGAATCGGGCGTCATCGACAAGACGATGCTCGTCTTCGGGCAGATGAACGAGCCGCCCGGGGCGCGCCTGCGCGTCGCCCTCTCGGGGCTGACGATGGCGGAGTACTTCCGCGACGAGGGTGGCCAGGACGTGCTCCTGTTCATCGACAACATCTTCCGCTTCGTGCAGGCGGGGTCGGAGGTATCGGCGCTGCTCGGGCGGATGCCCTCGGCGGTCGGCTACCAGCCGACACTGGAGACCGAGATGGGCGGCCTGCAGGAGCGGATCTCCTCGACCCACAAGGGCTCGGTGACCTCGATCCAGGCGGTTTACGTACCGGCCGACGACCTCACCGACCCGGCGCCGGCATCGGTGTTCGCGCACCTGAACGCGACCACGACGCTGTCACGAGCGATCTCGGAGAAGGGGATCTACCCGGCGGTCGACCCGCTCGACTCGACCTCGACGATCCTCAAGCCCGACATCCTCGGCGAGGAGCACTACCGCGTTGCGACCGAGGTCCAGGAGAACCTGCAGCGCTACAAGGAGCTGCAGGACATCATCGCGATCCTCGGGATCGACGAGCTCTCCGACGAGGACAAGGTCGCGGTCAACCGCGCCCGCAAGCTCGAGCGCTTCCTCAGCCAGCCGTTCTTCGTCGCCTCGCAGTTCACCGGTCGCGACGGCGAGTACGTGCCGGTCGCCGAGACGGTGCGCTCGTTCCGCGAGATCCTCGACGGACAGCACGACGACCTGCCCGAGTCGGCCTTCTACATGAAGGGCTCGATCGACCAGGTCACCGGCACCGAGGAGAAGGGCGACCAGGACGAGGGCGTCGAGCGCGAGGTCGCGGAGGCGGAGGACCGCAAGGAGGCCGAGGCCGAGGCGGTCGAGGCCTAGCTCGTGGCGGGCGAGAAGAAGCTCCAGGCCGAGGTCCTGACCCCGGAGGGACCGGTCTTCTCCGGCGAGCTGCAGATGCTCTCTACCAGGACCGCGGTCGGCGAGGTCGGCATCCTTGCCGACCACATTCCGATGGTGGCTCGGCTGCTGCCCGCTGAACTGCGCCTGCACGTGTCCGACTCGGAGGTCGAGCGCTACGCGCAGGGCGAGGGTTGGCTCGAGGTGTTCGCGAACCGCGTCCGGGTGCTGATCGCCGAGGCGGCGTCGCCCGACGAACTCGACGTCGCCGAGCTCAAGCAGCGCCTCGCCGACGCCGAGCAGAGCCTCTCCGAGGCCGGGCAGGGCTCGGCCGCGGCCGAGCAGGCCGAGCGCGAGCGAGCCCGTTGCGAGGCGTTCATCCTGATCGCCGAAGAACGCTGACCCCGTAACCTGTGTGCGCGGCCCCGAGCGGGCCGTTTTCGCATATGGACGAGCAACTGCTGACAGAGAAGCTGATCGGCTACGACACCTCGCACCCCGAGGGCATCAAGCAGTGCGCGGGGTTCGTCAAGGGGTGGCTGGACGCCCGAAGCATCGAGACCCGCCAGATCGACTGCCGCGGGCTGCCGGTGACCCTGGCCGAGGTCGGTCCCGCCGACGCCGAGACCACGCTGCTGCTGCACGGCCATATCGACGTCGTCCCCGGGCGTCCGGAGCAGTTCGAGGCCAGCCTCGACGGCGACCGGCTTATCGGCCGCGGCGCCTACGACATGAAGGGCGCGCTGGCGGCGATGCTGCTCGCGGTCGCGGACCTGCGCGAGTCGTCGGCGGTCCGGGTGCGACTCGGGATCGTTCCCGACGAGGAGTCCGAGGAAGAGGTCGAGCGCGGCGGCGAGCTGATCGTCTCCGAGGGCTTCCTGGGCGACTTCGTGATCACCGGCGAGCCCACCGACCTGCACGTCGGCGTCGCCGCCAAGGGCGTCGTCGCGATGCGGGTCCGAGTCGACGGACGCGCCGCCCACGGGGCCACCCCGTGGCTCGGTGAAAACGCCATCCTCAGGGCGATTGACGTATTCCGCGCGATCCAGTCGCTACCGTTTGCATCGCGCAGTTCGGAGTTGTTCGACCGGCCGTCGATCAACCTCGGCCGGATCCTTGGCGGTGACGCGTTGAACAAGGTCCCCGACACCTGCTACATCGACGTCGACGTTCGCTTCCTGCCCGAGCAGGACCCGGAGGAGATCCTGGCCGAGGTCGAGGGAATTCCCGGGGCGACGATCGTCTCCACCTTCCGCCGCCCGCCGGCGATGGTCGACCCGGAGTCGCCGTTCGTGCGCGCTCTTTGCGCGGCCACCGCGTCGCACCACGACGGCGAGGTGACCAGCGTCGGGCGCGACGGCGCCTCGGACGCGGTCTCGTTCCTGCGCGCCGGGGTGCCGGCGGTCGAGTTCGGCCCCGTCGGAGCGGGCCACCACGGTCCGGACGAGTGGGTGTCGGTCAGCTCGCTCGCCAGCTACCGCGGAGCCCTGGTCGAGTTCGCCCGCGGGCTCGGCGCGCGTCTGCGGGCGGTCGACGACGGGAGGGCGGCGTGAGGCCCGAGGACGAGCCCCGCGACGACGAGCCCACCGACGACGAGCCCGGCGACGACGAGGCGCCCCCGGACGATCACGCCGGCGAACACGAGGCGCCGCCGCCCGCCACCTACGCCGGCCGCAAGCGAGCCGAGGGCGATCCGACGGGCGCCGCCGGCGAGGGCGAGGAGAACCTGCGCGAGGGCTTCACCGACGAGTTCGACGAGATCGAGCGCGACCTCGACGCCGAGCTGGCCGGCCTCGACGTGGCCCCGGCGGCCGCTGAGCCCGAGGCGAAGACCGAGCCGGAGGCCGCCGCTGAGCCCGAGTCGGACGCTGAGCCCGAGGCCGAGGAGGAGTCCGACGACGAGGAGCCGGACCTCGACGAGCAGGAGCCCGACGAGGCCGACCTCGACGACGAGGATCTGGACGACGAGGACCTGGACGACGAGGACTTCGACGAGCTCGATGACGACGACGGCTACGACGACGCGGACGATCTCGAGCCCGAGTCCACCGAGCAGTCACAGCTGCCCTCGGACGCGACGGTCGAGGCCGAGACGGTGGCGCTGGCTGACAAGGCGGAGGCCGAGGAGGCGGCGCTCGCCGGTCTGCGCGCGCGCGCGGCGAAGAAGGACCCGACCTCAGTCGTGCGTGTCACCGAGCCGGCTCCCGACGCGTCAAAGCCGCCGCCCGCCGTGGTGCCGCCGCCCGCCGCCGCCGCCGACGAGGGCGACGAGGGCGGGAACGGCAAGCCACCGCACGCGAAGCGCCTCTGGGCCCGCTTTCTGACCGCCTCGGTGGTGATCGTCGCCTCAGTCGCCGCGGCGACCTCGATCAGCCTGCTCGTCTATCTGACCGACATCGCCAACGGGCTCAACGACAACGACAAGCTCGCTTCCCTGCACGACCAACTCGTTGAGGCCGACGGCGGCGCGCCGCAGACGATCCTGATCATCGGCTCCGACAAGCGCCTGGACACGAAGGGCGACCCGGGGCGCTCCGACACCACGATCCTGCTGCGCGTCGATCCCGAGAAGGACGCGATCGCGCTGCTGTCGATTCCTCGCGACCTGAAGGTAAACATTCCCGGTTACGGCGTCGGCAAGTTCAACGAGGCCTACACGTACGGCGGTCCGGAGAAGACGCTGAAGGTGGTCCAGCAGCTCGCGCCCGATCTCGACATCAACCACGTCGTCAACATCAACTTCACCGGTTTCGCCGACGCCGTCAACGCGATCGGCTGCGTCTACGTCGACGTCGACCGCCGCTACTACATCCCGCCGGAGACGGGAACGGCCGAGATCAACATCGAGGCCGGCTATCAGCGGATGTGCGGCTACAACGCGCTCCAGTACGTGCGCTTCCGCCATTTCGACAACGACCTGGTGCGCGCCGCCCGCCAGCAGGATTTCCTGCGCGAGGCGCGCCAGAAGCTGCCGCCGCAGAAGCTGATCGAGGACCGCAACGAGCTGCTCGACATCTTCACCGAGTACACGACCTCCGACATCTCAGACGCCGTCCAGCTGCTCGAGCTGCTGAAGACGTTCCTGGGCGTGCGCTCGGCGCCGGTGCGCGAGGTCCACTTCCCGGCCCAGCTCGGGACGACCTACGTGACCGCCTCCGACAACGCAATCCAGGAGGCCGTCGATCAGTTCCTGAACACCGAGGGGACGCCGGGTGAGCGTCCCGCCGGCCAGTCGCCTCCCGGCGAACAGCCCGACCAGCCGTCGAACGCCGATCAGCAGGGCGGCAACGACGGCAACGGAGGCAACGGCGGCGGCGATCAAAGCAAGCCCGACGAGAACAAGCCGGACGATCATTTCGAGGGCCCGGCGATGCAGGACTCGGCCAAGGAGGGCCAGACCTACGCTCATCAGGTCTCGGTGAAGCGCAAGAAGGACGGCGATCCGATGATCACCTTCCCGATCTACTACCCGACCCGCCTCGTGCCCGGCTCCTACATCGCCCGCGACAGCCGCGCCTTCGTCATCGACGGGCCCGACAAGGACGTCTACTACGGCTACAAGATGGTCGTCGACGTCCCCGGCGATACCTTCGGCCACGGGCTCACCGACGAGTACTACGGCGTCTCGGGCACCGACTGGGTCGACGCGCCGATCCTCGCCAACCCGGGCGAGACCCGGACCATCGACGGGCGCGAGTACAGGCTGTTCTACGACGGCGACCGGCTGCGCCTGGTCGGGTGGGTCACCGACAAGGGCGCTTACTGGGTCAACAACACGCTGCTTCAGTCGCTCGACGAGGGCCAGATGCTCTCGATCGCGACCTCGATGCGCGAGTACGAAGGCAAGTAGCTTCCACACCGTGAACGAGAAGCCTGCGATCGGGGTGATCGGCGTGGGCTGGGTCGGCCTGGTGACCGCCGCCTGCTTTGCCGAGACCGGCCACCCGGTGGTCGCGGTCGACATCGACGCCGCGCAAGGTCGAGCTGCTGAGCTCGGGCGGCGAGCTGCCGATCCACGAGCCCGGCCTTCCGGAGCTGGTGGCGAAGAACCGCGAGCGGCTCACGTTCACGACCGAGATGGACGACGTGCTCGGCGTCGCCCGCCTGCTGTTCTGCTGCGTCGACACGCCGCCGACCTACTCCGGGCGACGCCGACCTGTCGCGGGTCGAGGCCGTGGTCGCGGCGCTGCCCGAGGGCGGGGACCACGCGCTGGTGATGAAGAGCACGGTTCCGGCCGGGACCGGCGCCGCGATCCGGCGCTCGAAGCCCGACCTGGTCTACGTCTCCTGCCCGGAGTTCCTGAAGGAGGGCTCAGCGGTCAGGGACTTCCTCGAGCCCGACCGGGTGGTGATCGGCGCCGACCCCGGGTCGGAGCGGGCCGCCGACGAGATCGCCGCCGCCTACGAGCCGCTCGGCGGCGAGATCGTGCGCACGGACGTCGCCTCGGCCGAGATGATCAAGCTCGCCTCGAACGCGTTCTTGGCGACCAAGATCTCGTTCATCAACGAGATCGCCAACGTCTGCGAGGGCGTCGGCGCCGACGTCAACGAGGTCGCCCGCGGCATGGGCCTGGACGGCCGCATCGGCCCGCAATTCCTGCAGGCGGGAATCGGCTACGGCGGCTCCTGCTTTCCCAAGGACGTTTCGGCGCTGAAGATGCTCGCCGGCAACACCGGCTACCACTTCCAGCTGCTCAACTCGGTGATCGAGGTCAACGAGCTGCAGAAGCGGCGGGTGATCGCGAAGCTCTCCAAGCACCTCGGTTCGCTGGTCGGCAAGCGGGTTGCGCTGCTCGGCCTGGCGTTCAAGCCGAACACCGACGACATGCGCGAGGCCTCGAGCCTGGTGCTCTCGGCGCGCCTGCAGGGCGAGGGGGCGACGGTGGTCGCCTACGACCCGGTCGCCGAGCGCCCGGCCGAGGAGATGCTGCCCAGCGTCGAGCTGCGGGACTCAGCCGCCGCGGCACTCGAGGGCGCCGACGCCGCGATCCTGGTCACCGAGTGGCCGGAGTTCGCCGAGCTCGACTGGGAGGAATTGGCGGGATCGATGGCGAACCCCCTGCTCGTGGACGGTCGGAACTTCCTCGACTCCGAGCGCCTGCGCGCGGCGGGGTTCACCTACGAGGGCATCGGGAGGTCCTAGACATGCAGGCCGTCGTCCTGGTCGGCGGAGAGGGCACGCGCCTGCGCCCGCTGACGCTGACCCAGCCGAAGCCGGCCGTCGCGCTCGTCGACCGCCCGTTCATCCGCTACATGGTCGACTGGCTCGGCCGCCACGGGATCGACGAGGTGGTGATGGCGTGCGGGTTCAAGGCCGAGGGCCTTCGCACCGCCCTGGGCGACTCCGTCCCCGGCGGCCCCTCGATCGTCTATCTCCAGGAGGACGAGCCGCTTGGCACCGCCGGCCCGGTCCGCCTCGCCGCCGACCGGGGCCTGCTCGGCGACCGCTTCATGGTCCTCAACGGCGACTCGCTCACCGACCTCGACCTGACCGCGCTGCAGCGCCAGCACTCAGAGACCGGCGCCGTGCTCACCCTGGGCCTCTATCCGGTCGACGACCCGACCTCGTTCGGGCTCGTGCGCCGCGGCGACGACGGCGCCGTGCTCGGCTTCCTCGAGAAGCCGGACCCGGCCGAGATCGACACCGACGAGGTCAGCGCCGGCGCCTACGTGATCGAGCGCCAGGTCCTCGACCTGATTCCGCCCGGCCGCGCGGTCTCGATCGAGCGCGAGGTCTTTCCGCGACTGGTCGGCCAGGGGCTCTACGGCCGCCGGCTGGAGGGCTACTGGATGGACATCGGGACCCCGGACCGCTACCTGCAGGGGAGCTGGGACATCCTCGACGGCACGGTCGAGACCGAGCTTCCCGGGGACGGCGAGCCGTTCATCGGCGAGGGGGTGGAGATCGGCGAGGGCGCGACGATCGACCGCCGCGCCGTGATCCGCGCCGGCTCGGTCGTCGGGCCGGGCGCGACGATCGCCGAGTCCGTGCTGCTCGACGGCTGCGAGATCGGCGCCGACGCCGAGGTCCGTGGATCGATCCTCGCCGCCGGCGTCCACGTCGGCGCCGGGGCGACGGTGCCGGAAGGCTGCGTGATCGGCGAGGGCGCTCGGGTCGAGGCCGGCGCGCTGGTCGAGGCCGAGTCCCGGATCCAGCCCGACGAGGTCGTCGAGGCCGAGGTGGCAAGTGAGGCGTAGCCGAACCCCGCCGATGTTGAGGCGGCTGATTCCGTGAGCGACGCGCTGGAGGCCGTGCGCGCGGTCGACCCGAGCGGACAGCTCGACGACGTACTGGCACTGCCCGACCACATCCACGACGCGGTCTGGCGGGTCGAGTCCGCGGGCCTGGAGCCCGCGCAGTCGAGCGGCCTGGTCGTCTGCGGGATGGGCGGCTCGGCGATCGGTGGGGTCCTTGCCCGCGCGGCGATCGGCGACCGCCTGATCCTGCCGATGCTGGTCTACCGCGACTACGAGCTTCCGTCCTGGACGCCCCCCGAGCGCGCGGTGCTGTGCGCGAGCTACTCCGGCAACACCGAGGAAACCCTGGCCTGCTTCACGGCAGCGGAGGTGATCGGCAACCGCCGCTACGCCGCGACCACGGGCGGCGCGCTCGCCGAGGCGGCCCGCGAGGCCGGCGTCCCGGTGGTCGGCCTGCCCGGCGGCCTGCAGCCCCGCCACTCGGTTGGCTACGGCTTCACCGTCGCTTGCGAGATCGCCGCCCTGGTCGGCGCCGCCGATGGGCTGAGGACCGAGATCGACGCCGGCGCCGCGCATCTGGAGGCCGAGCGCGACTCGCTGGTCGCCCGGGCCGCCGAGATCGCCGATCAGATCGCCGGCACGGTGCCGCTGATCTACGGCTGCGAGCTCACCGTCCCGGTCGCCTACCGCTGGAAGTGCCAGGTGAACGAGAACGCCAAGCAGCACGCTTTCGAGCACCAGCTCCCCGAGGTCGACCACAACGAGCTCGTCGGCTGGACCGATGCCGATGCCGGCAAGGGCTTCTCGGCGATCTTCCTCGGCGACTCCGACCAGCACCCGCGCCAGCGCGAGCGCGCCGACCTGACCGCGAAGCTGATCGACTCCTCCGCGCACGCCGTGATCCGGGTCGAGACGGTCGGCGAGACCCGCGTCCAGCGCCTACTCTGGTCGGTCCTGCTCGGCGACCTCGTCTCGCTCCAGCTCGCTGCCCACAACGGCGTCGACCCCGAGCCCGTCGCGGTGGTCGAGCAGCTCAAGGACGAGCTCGGCCGTCCCTAGGTCCGCCGCGTGCCGATCCAGGCGGGGCGGTTTTTTCCCGACTGGCGGGCAAAAGCCGCCCCGTCGCGACGACCAAGACGCGAATCGGAGCCGCCCACGGCGCACGACACGAGCGTGGTCGCGCGGCGATAATTCCGCGCCAAGTTGATCACCGTCGACGAGAGCTCCTTCTTCGCGATCATCCTCACGGCGGCGATCGCCGCGGTGACCGTGGTCCTGATCCCGCGGCGCTACGCGCCCCCGGTCGTCGTCGTCGAGCTGATCTTCGGGATCATCATCGGCCCTCAGGTGCTCGGGCTCGCCGAGTCCGACGAGTTCATCGACTTCTTCTCCAACCTCGGCCTGGGGATGCTGTTCTTCTTCGCCGGCTACGAGATCGACTTCGAGCGGATCAAGGGCAAGCCGCTGACCCTGGCCGCCTGGGGCTGGCTCTGCTCGCTGGTGCTCGCCTACGGGATCGGCGGCGCCCTGGCGGCGGCGGGAGTGGTGCTCTCGTTCCTGTACACGGGCTCGGCGCTGGCGACGACCGCGATCGGCACCCTGATCCCGATCCTTCGCGACGGCGGTGAGCTGAAGACCAGGTTCGGCACCCACCTGCTCGCCGCGGGCGGGGTCGGCGAGTTCGGGCCGATCCTGCTGATCACCCTGGTGCTCTCGACCACCCACCCGCTGCACGAGGCGCTGATCCTGGTCGGCTTCATTCTCGTCGCCCTGTTGCTGGCGCTGACGTCGGTGCGGCTCGCCTGGCGCGGCTTCGGTGCCCTGGAGCGCACGCTCGAGGCCTCGAGCCAGCTCGCCGTGCGGATCGCGACCGTGCTCGTCTTCGGCCTCGTCCTGCTCGCCTCCGACCTTGGGCTCGAGATCCTGCTCGGCGGCTTCGTCGCCGGGATGATCGTCCGCGCCGCGCTGCGCGGCCGCGAGCTGGAGGCGTTCGAGTCGAAGCTGACCGCGGTCGGTTTCGGCTTCCTGATCCCGTTCTTCTTCGTCGAGAGCGGGATCAACTTCGACCTCAACGCGCTCGGCTCGGCCGAGGCGATCGGCAAGCTGGCGCTGTTCTTCGGGCTCTTCCTGGTCGTCCGCGGGGTCCCGGCGCTGCTCCTGTACCGCTCGGTGCTCGGCGCCCGCGACCGGGCCGCCCTCGCCTTCTTCTGCGCCACCGAGCTGCCGCTGGTGGTCGCGATCACCACCCTGGCCATCGACGCGGGGGAGATGCGGCCCTCGACCGCCGCCGGGCTGGTCGGCGCGGCGATGCTCTCGACCCTGGTCTACCCCTTCGTCGGCATGGCACTGCGGCGCGGGTCCGAGGCCGACGCCGGCGCTAGTCCTCCGGTCGAGGCGCCCGCCGCGCCCGCTTGACCTCCGACCGGCGGCGCTTGGAGTCCAGCCGCCGCTCCCTCGAGGCCCGCGTCGCCTTCGTCGGCCGGCGTCGTTTGCGCGGCTTCAGCGCCGCCGCGACGCGGTCCTGAAGCCGGCGCACGGCGAGCTCGCGATTGCGCGCCTGGCTGCGTGCGTCCTGAGCGACCGCCGTCACCCGCGGGCCGAACCGCGCCCGCAGGCGGCGCTTCTGCTCGTCGGTGAGCGCGCTCGTGGAATCGATCTCGAACACCGCCTCGACCCGCGAGGCGGTGACGTTCGCGTGCTGGCCGCCCGGGCCGGACGAGCGGCTCGTCCGCAGCCGGATCTCGCGTTCTGGAATCACCGCGCACGCCCGGAGCCGAAGGCGAGGACGTGGCGCGTCAGTACCGGTAGTGGTCGGGCTTGTACGGGCCCTCGACCGAGACACCGATGTAGGCGGCCTGCTCGGGTCGCAACTCGGTCAGCGAGACGCCGAGCGCGTCCAGGTGCAGGCGGGCGACCTTCTCGTCGAGGTGCTTGGGCAGCACGTAGACGCGCTTGTCGTATTCGTCTCGCTTGGTGAACAGCTCGATCTGGGCGATCGTCTGGTTGGTGAACGAGTTCGACATCACGAACGACGGGTGGCCGGTCGCGTTGCCGAGGTTTAACAGCCGGCCCTCGGAGAGGACGATGATCGAGTGGCCGTCGGAGAAGGTCCACTCGTCGACCTGCGGCTTGACCGTCACCCGGCGGGCGCCGGATGACTCCAGCCCGGCGATGTCGATCTCGTTGTCGAAGTGGCCGATGTTGCCGACGATCGCCTGGTGCTTCATCCGCGCCATCTCCTCGACGGTGATGATGTCCTTGTTGCCGGTCGCAGTCACAAAAATGTCCGCTGACTCGACCACCTCGTCGAGGCGGCGGACCTCGAAGCCCTCCATCGCCGCCTGCAGGGCGCAGATCGGGTCGATCTCGGTGATGATCACCCGGGCGCCCTGGCCGCGCAGCGAGTCGGCGCAGCCCTTGCCGACGTCGCCGTAGCCGCAGATCACCGCGACCTTGCCGCCGATCATCACGTCGGTGGCGCGGTTGATCCCGTCGACCAGCGAATGCCGGCAGCCGTAGAGGTTGTCGAACTTCGACTTGGTCACCGAGTCGTTGACGTTGATCGCCGCGAACAGCAGGTCGCCGGTCTCGGCGAACTGGTAGAGGCGGTGGACGCCGGTGGTCGTCTCCTCGGTCACCCCGATGACCTGGTCGGCCATCCGCGTGAACCGCTGCGGGTCGGACTCAAGCGAGCGGGTCAGGGTCTCGAGGATGATCCGAAACTCCTGCGAATCGGCCGCGGCGGGGTCGGGGACCGCGCCGGCGCGCTCGAACTCGACCCCCTTGTGGACCAACAGGGTGGCGTCGCCGCCGTCGTCGAGGATCATGTTCGGGCCCTCGGCGCCGGGCCAGGTCGAGCGCCTGCTCGGTGCACCACCAGTACTCCTCGAGCGTCTCGCCCTTCCAGGCGAAGACCGGGATCCCGCGCCGCCGCGATCGCCGCCGCCGCGTGGTCTTGGGTCGAGAAGATGTTGCACGACGCCCAGCGCACCTGGGCGCCGAGCGCGACCAGGGTCTCGATCAGCACCGCCGTCTGGACGGTCATGTGCAGGGAACCGGTGATCCGCGCGCCGGCCAGCGGCTGGGCGGCCGCGAACTCCTCGCGGGTGCGCATCAGCCCCGGCATCTCGTGCTCGGCGAGGGTGATTTCCTTGCGGCCGAACTCGGCGAGGCCGAGGTCGGCGACCTTGTGGTCGGCGGCGGTCTCAGTGGTGGTCATGCTTCTCCTGCGGGCAGTAGCCTGGCTTTTTGATGAAGGCCATGGTAATGGCGGCAGGGCTGGGCAAGCGCCTCCGACCGCTCACCCACGAGATCCCCAAGCCCCTGGTCCCGGTCGCCAACCGGCCGATCATGGAGCACATCCTGCGGCGCTTGGCGGGCGACGGGCTCGGCGAGGTGGTCGCCAACCTGCACTGGTTCCCGGAGACGATCGAGGAGCGCTTCGGCGACGGCTCGGCGCTCGGGATCGAGCTCTCCTACAGCTACGAGGAGCGTCTGCTGGGGACCGCGGGAGGGGTCCGCAACGTGCGCGACTTCTTCGGCGACCGGTCGTTCCTGGTGATGGCGGGCGACGCGCTCACGGACATCGACCTCGCGGCGCTCGCCGATGCGCACGATGGCAGCGGGTCGATCGCGACCCTGGCCGTGAAGCGGGTCACCAACACGACCGAGTACGGCGTCGTGGTCACCGACGCGGACGGCCGAGTGCAGGGCTTTCAGGAGAAGCCCGACCCCTCCGAGGCGCTCTCCGACCTCGCCAACTGCATGATCTACGTGCTCGAGCCCGAGATCTTCGACTACTTCCCCGACGCCGAGGAGGTCGACTTTGCGCTCGACGTGTTCCCGGCGTTGCTCGACGCCGACGTCCCCTTCGGCGTCCACGTCACCGACGCCTACTGGAACGACGTCGGCTCGCTGCCCGAGTACCTGCAGGGAAACATGGACGTACTCACAGGCGCGGTTGCCGCCGTGGTCGAGGGCGAGCAAGTCGACTCCGCCGAGGCCGCCGGCCTCGACGGGGTCGCGCTGAGCGGGCCGGTCCTGCTCGGCCCGGGGAGCGAGATCGGCCCCGGAGCCGAGCTCAACGGCCCGCTGGTGGTCGGGGCCGGGGCCACGATCGGCGCCCGGGCCCGGGTTCGGGAGTCGGTTCTGCTGCCGGGCGCTGAGGTTCCCGCCGACGGCTTGCTGGCCGGGGCGATCGCGGGCAACGCCCGCGCGCTTGCAGATTCGCGAGCCGCCCGCGCGCACGGTTAGGAGATGACCGACGCCCAGAGCACGTTCGGCACCAAGGCACGACGCCTGGCTGCCGCCTGTGGCTGGGCGGTTGTCGTGCTCGCCGCGCTCGTCCTCGTCGGCTGGGCCGCCGACTCCACCCTGCTCAAGCAGGTGGGCTCGAACCTGCCGTCGCTGAAGCCGCTCGCGGCGCTCGCGCTGGGCGCGCTCGGCGGCTCGGTGGTGCTGCTCGCCCCGCTGCAGGAGCCCGGCGCCAGGCACCGTGCCGGAGTCGCCTGCGCCGGTCTCGCGGTGCTGATCGGCGTGGCGGTGCTGGCCGAGTACCTGATCGGCGACCTCGGGATCGACGAGCTTCCGTTTGACGACGTCGGCCCCGACCCGGGCAGGCCGCCGCCGGTCGGCGTCGGCGCGCTGATCGCCTGCGCCCTCGCCCTGGTGACGCTCGACCGCGACCCGCCGCGCTTCCGGCCGAGCCTGGTGCTCACCGGCCTCGCAGCGACCGTCGTGATCATCGCCCTGGTCGGCTTCGCCTATGACGTCGACTACCTGCGCGGGCGCACCAGCTCCAGCGGCGTCGCGCTCCACGGGACGCTCGGCCTCGGCCTGGTCCTGGTCGCGATCGCGCTGGCGCGCCCAGAGCGCGGGATCGCGGCCTTCCTCAGCGGCGACGACCCTGCCTCGTCGTTCGCCCGCCGGCTCGCGCCGGTCGTGATCCTGGTCCCGGTGGTGCTCGGCGCGCTGCGCCTGGCCGGCGAGGACGTCGGATTGTTCAACGACGACGTCGGCCTGGCGCTGGTCACGCTCGGCTCGATGGCGATCCTGGTCACGGTGCTGGCGATCAGCGTCCGCGACCTCAAGGTGCAGGCAGCGCGCGGCGACATCGGCGAGCGCTCCTTCCGCGCCGTCACCGAGGCCTCGCTCGATGCCGTGGTCACCGCAGACGCAAGCGGCCGGATCATCTACCTCAGCCCCGCGGCCGAGGAGTTGTTCGGCCACCCCGCCGCGGAGGTAATGGGCCAACCGGTTGCGATGCTGATGCCAGAGCGCTTCCGCGATCGCCACCGGGCGGGCCTGGAGCGCTTTCTCGCGACCCGGGAGTCGAAGGTGATCGGCGGCGCGTTCGAGTTCGCCGGGTTGCGCCGCGACGGTTCCGAGTTCCCGCTCTCGCTCTCGCTGGTCGACTGGGAGGCCGAGGACGAGACCTACTTCACCGCGACGATGAGCGACATCAGCGCCCGACTCGAGTCCGAACAGGCGACGCGCGAGCTCGCCGCGATCGTCTCCGGCTCCGCCGACGGGGTGATCGGTTGGAGTCTCGACGGCCGCGTGCGAAGCTGGAACCGGGGCGCCGAGCGCATCTACGGCTACAGCGCCGAGGAGATGATCGGCCGCAGCCATGACGCGCTGATGCCGCCCGGCGAGGAATCCGACCTGATGGCCCTGCTCGACCGCGTGCGCGCCGGCGGCCGGGTGGAGAACTACGAAACCCCCAGGATGCGCAAGGACCGGCGGCGGATCGTCGTCTCGCTGACCCTGTCGCCGATCCTCGACGACGAGGGCCGGGTGATCGCCGCCTCGACGATCACCCGAGACATCTCCGAGCACAAGGCCGACGAGCGCAAGCTGGCCGAGAGCGCTCGGCATTTCGAGCTGATCAACGACCTGGTCGCGACCTGCGGCTTCGACGGCTACTTCAAAAAGCTCAACGGCGCCTGGGAGCAGACGTTCGGCTGGACCCCGGACGAGCTGCTGCCGAACCCGTTCATGGAGATCGTTCATACCGAGGACCGCGAGGCGGTCGAGCAGGAGGTCGCAAAGGTGGCCCAGGGCGGGACCACGGCCGAGTTCAAGTTCCGGATCTGCACCAAGGACGGGGGCTGGCGCTGGACCGAGTGGTCGGCGTCGCCGGACCTGCCCTCGGGACTGTTCCACTGCGTCGGGCGCGAGATCTCCGAGCGGATGGAGGTCGAGCGGGCTCTTGCCGCTGAGCGCCGTCAGCTCGCCGAGGCCCAGCAGATCGCGAGCGTCGGCAGCTGGGAGCTCGACGTCGCCACCGGCGAGCGGACCTGGTCCGAGCAGCAGTACCGAAACCACGGCTTCGATCCGGGCGACCCGGTCCCCGAGGTCGACCGGGTGCTCGATCGCATTCACCCCGGCGACCGGCCCAAGGTGCTCGAGCGGATGGCTGCCCTGCAGGCGGGTGACTACGACTTCGACTACGGCTACCGGGTCGTGCTGCCGGACGGGCGGGTGCGCGAGATCGAGACGGAGGGCCGGCCGCTGCACCACGAGGACGGCAGCCTGAGGGTGATGGGAACCAGCCGCGACGTGACCGCCGAGCGCGATGCCGAGCGGCTCAAGGACGACTTCTTCGGCCTCGTCTCGCACGAGCTGCGCACGCCGCTGACCTCGATCATCGGCTACACGGAGCTGCTCGCCGAGGTCGAGGCCGCCAACCTGAGCGAGCAGGGGCGCCGGTTCATCGAGGTGATCGAGCGCAACTCACGCCGCGAGCTGAGCCTGGTCGGCGACCTGCTGCTGCTGACCAAGATCACCGCGGGCACGTTCGAGATCGAGCTCGACCGAGCCGACCTGGCGGCGATCGTCCGCGCCTCGGCCGAGGAGGCCGAGCCGAGCGCCAAGCAGGCGGGGATCGAGGTCACGCTCGAGGTCGACGGCGCACCGGTGATCGAGGCGGACCCCTATCGGCTAGGGCAGGTGGTCGACAACCTGGTCTCGAACGCGATCAAGTTCACCCCCCGCGGCGGCCGGGTGGTGATTCGCACCGGGCGTGCGGCGGGCGGAGCCGTGCTTGCGGTGACCGACACCGGGATCGGGATCCCGCCCCAGGACTGCGACCGCCTGTTCGAGCGCATGTTCCGCGCCCCCGAGGCCGAACGCCGCCACATCCAGGGGACTGGCCTAGGATTGACGATCGTGAAAGCGATCGTCGACGCCCACGGCGGCTCGATCGCCGTCGAAAGTGACCTTGGCAGGGGGACCACGGTGACGGTCCAGTTGCCCGCCCGCCCCGAGCCGGCGGCAAACGGAGCCGGCGGAGCGGCCGGCGACGAGGCGAGGTCCAACGGCGGCGACCCCGAGTCGGTGGCGGTCGAGAATGAGTGAACCCGACGGTCGTCGGGCGCTCGTCGTCGCCGCCGACGACGAGCGCGACATCGTCGAACTGGTCGGGATCGTCCTCGGGCGGGCCGGCTACGAGGTCCTGATGGCCACCGACGGGGCCGAGGCGCAGCAGCTGATCCGCGACCGGCTGCCGGACCTGTGCGTTCTCGACGGGGTAATGCCCGGTCCCGCCGGCTTCGAGGTCCTGCGCTCGACTCGCGAGAACGAGCGCACCGCGGCGGTCAAGGTGCTGATCCTCACCGCAACCGTCGACGAGGAGCGCGAGATCCGCCGCCACGGCGTCGAACCCGACGCCTTCATGACCAAGCCGTTTGAGCCCGAGGCGCTGCTCGCCGAGGCCGAGCGCCTGCTCGGCTGAGTCGCCGGAGATGACCGCCCGCCGCCGCCTCGTCCGCGTCCCGGCCTCGTCGGCCAACCTCGGTCCAGGATACGACGTGCTCGCGGCGGCGCTCGAGCTCAGCCTCGAGGTCGAGGTCAGCGAGGCGGCCGAGTTCGCGGTCGACGCCGGCCCCGATCTGCCGACCGATCGCTCCAACCTCTGCGTGCGGGCGTTCGAGGCCCTGCATCCGGCCGACGGCCTGCGGTTCGAGATCCGCTCCGAGATCCCGCTCGCCCGCGGGCTCGGGTCCAGCGCAGCGGCGATCGTCGCCGGCCTGGTCGCTGCCGACCATCTGTTCGAGCTCGGCCTCGAGCGCGACGACCTCTACCGCCGCGCGGTCGAGCTCGAGGGACACCCCGACAACGTCGCCGCGGCCCTGTACGGCGGCTTCGTCTGCTGCCCGTCGGCCGACGCGGGCGGCGAGCTGCCGCCTCCGGTTCGCCTCGACCCGCCCGAGGGCGTCGAGGCCGTGCTCGTGATCCCCGACGACACCGTGCCGACCGCCGAGGCGCGCGCCGCGCTGCCCGCCGCGATCCCGGTCACCGACGCGGTCGCCAACGTCGCCGCCGCGACCCAGCTGGTGCTCGGCATCGAGCGCTCCGACCTGGCGCTGATCGGCCGCGGGCTCGCCGACCGCATTCACCAGCCGGCCCGCCGCCCGCTGTATGAGCGCTCGATGGATCTGCTCGCCCGGGCGGGCGAGCTGGGAGCGATCGGCGCGACGATTTCCGGCGCCGGGCCGTCGCTGATGCTGTGGGCGTTCTGGCAGGACACGGGGATGGTGGTCGAGGCCGCCACCCGGGCCGCCGAGGGCTGGGCCGAGGTCCGCCGGGTGCCGTTCAGCCCGCTCGGGGCCGACGTCCCCGAGCTATAGCTCAGCCGTTCTCCGGCCGACAACGGAGGGTGGACGACGTCACCCTGCGAAGTCCGAAGTACGCGTTCGTGATCGCGCTGATCCTGCTGCTCGGCTGTGCCGTGGCGGCCGTCGGCTTCCTGCTCGGCCGCGACTCGGTCGTCCAGGCCGACGCCCACGCGGGCGACGCGGCCGCCAAGCACGCCGCGTACCGCGAGGGGGTGAAGGCGGGGCGCAGGGCCGCCACGCCTGAGCGCACCTACGCCGACGGCCTCGAGGCCGGGCGCCAGCGCGGCCTCGCAACGGGCTACGCCCAGGGGGCCGATGCGGCGCTCGGCGACGGCCGCTTCGACCTCGCCGCGGGCGGCTACTACATCGTCCGCTTCGCCACCGGCGAGCGCGGCGCCGACCTGCAGCTCGAGCGCTCGGCGGCGGTGGTTCCGGGCCGCGCCTACGAGGTCTGCAGCGGCGACGAGATCTGTTACCGCTAGTCGATCGCCGTCTCCCCGTCGCCCGGCGGCGGTCCTGCGGCACGCTCCTCCTCGAGTAGTTCCAAGACCACGTCGATCAGCGCGTCGACGTCAGCCTCCTCGGTCAGCCAGTTGACGATCGCCGGGCGGAAGGCGACCTTGTCGTCGTAGACGGTCGTCCCGCAATAGACGCGGCCGTCGGCGAGCAGCGCTTCGCCGAGGCGCCGGTTGAGCTGATCGAGCTCCCGCTCGGCGGCGCCCACGGGGCGAACGCGGAAGCAGACGATGTTGAGCTGGACGTCGGCGAGGCGCTCCAGCTCGGGCTCCGCGTCGACGCGCTCACCGAGCCGGCGGGCGAGGGCCAGGTGGCGCTCGACCATCTCCCGGTGGCCTCGGCGCCCGTAGGCGCGCAGGGTTGCCCAGATGGCCAGCCCGCGGGCGCGGCGGGAGTTCTCCGGCGCCAGGAAGCCCGGGTTGGGACGCGGATCGTCGGGCGAGGGCAGGTACGGGGCGCCGACGTTCAGGGCGCGGGCCAGGCGCGCGGGCTCGCGCACGAACGAGACCCCGCTGTCGTAGGGGACGTTGAGCCACTTGTGCATGTCGACGGTGATCGAGTCCGCGAGCTCGACGCCCGCGGCGAGGTGCCGCGACTCGGGCGCGACGCGGGCGAACAGGCCGAAGGCGCCGTCGACGTGCAGCCAGGCCCCGTGCTCGCGGGTCAGCGCGGCGATCTCGGCGATCGGGTCGAAATCGCCCGCGTTGACCTCGCCCGCATTGGCGATCACGATCGCCGGGCCGTCCTCGGCGAGCGCGGCGGCGAGCGCATCGAGGTCGAGGCGCCCGACCGCGTCGCGGGTCAGCCGGCCGACGTTCGCGCGGCCGAGCCCGACCATGCCGACCGCCTGCACCGCGCTCGGGTGCACGTAGCCGCTGCTGAGCACGCGCGGCCGCGGCGCGCCAGCAAGCCCGTCTTCATCGGCGTCGAGCCCGTGGCGCTCGGCCCACCACTGGCGAGCCGCGGCGAGCCCGGTGAAGTTCGCCATCGTCGCCCCGCTGACGAGCACGCCGCCGAAGTCCGGGGGGAGCTCGAACAGCTCCCGCAGCCAGCCCACGGCGACCGCTTCGAGCCGCACCCCGAGCGGGGAAGACGCCCAGCCGAAGGCGACCTGGTCGTAGGCGGAGGTGAGCCAGTCGGCGCCCAGGGCGGCGGGCGTGCCACCGCCGATGACGAAGTGGAAGAAGCGCGGGCCGCTCGACCGAGTCGCTGCCGCCCGTCCGAGCTCGGCGAGCTCGGTCAGCGCCTCGACCGCGCCGTCGCCCTCCTCGGGCAGCCGGCCGCCGAAACCGTCGAGAATCGCCTCGGCTCCGTCGGGCGCGACCGGGTCGCCGGCGAGCCCGAGGAGATAGTCGGCCGCGGCCTTCGCGGCGCCGTCGAGTGCCGCGGCGAGCTCGTCCCGCAGCTCGACGGGGTCGGCCATCGACCTAGCTGGACGCTCCCGCCGGGACCAGCTCGGTCGAGAGCTCGTCGAGCCTGGTCAGCAGCTCCGGGCGCGACAGGCGGCGCAGCAGCTCGCCGGCCAGCGATAGGTAGTCGGCGCCGCGGTCGGGCCGGTAGTCGAGGATCGGCACCGCGCGCTCGGCCGACTCCGCGTAGGCGATCGACTGGCGGATCACGGTCCGGCAGACCTTGTCGCCGAACCGCTCGCGCAGGGCGTCGAGCGTCTGTCGGGCGTGCTTGGTGCGCATGTTGGCGATGTTGAGCACAACCGCGAGCAGGTCGAGCTCGGGGTTGAGCGAGTCGCGCGCGAGGTCGACGACCTCCATCGCCTGCTCGACCCCGTGCAGGGAGAAGTACTGCGCCTCGGTGGTCAGCAGAGCGTGGTCGGCGGCGACCAGGGCGTTGACCGAGAGCAGGCCCAGGGTCGGCGGGCAGTCGATCAGGATCATGTCGCGCTCGCGCTTGAGGTCGCGGAGCGCGTTTCGAAGGGTGACCTCGCGGCCGATCTTGCCGGCCAGCATCAGTTCCGCCTCGGCGAGCCGCATGTTCGCCGGGAGCACCTGGCCGTGCACGGCCTCGGCGGCGCGGACCTGGCCCTGGAGCACCTCGGCCAGGGTCGGGTGGGCCTCGGGATCGGTGTCGAAGTAGTCGGAGAGGTTGCCCTGCGGGTCGGCGTCGATCGCCAGCACCGAGAGGCCAAGGCGATCGAAGACGTCGGTCAGGCTGCGCGTCAGCGTCGTCTTGCCCGTACCGCCCTTTTGCGAGAGGACCGCGATCGTTACCGCCATCGGCGGCACTATAAGCGCCCCCGCTGGGCGCCGGATCAGGCCTCCAGCACGTGCAGCCGGTAGCGGCCGATCTCGAGCTCGTCGCCGTCGCCCAGCGGCGCCCACTCGACCTGCTCGCCGTTGACGAACAGGCCGTTGAGGCTGCGGTCGTCGAGCGCTCGCAGGTCGCCTGACTCGGTCAGCACGACGAGCGCGTGACGGCGCGAGACGGTCGGGTCGTCGAGCCGGATGTCGGCCGCCCCGGAGCGCCCGATGCGCGTCCAGCCGGCGTCCAAGCGGATCACGGCGCAGTCGCCGTCGCCCTCCTCGAAGGCGAGGTAGTGGCCGGCGCGCTCGAGCTCGGCCCGCGCCTCGGCGAGCCACTCGGGCGCCACCTCGACATCGAGCGAAGTCGCGTCGACCCCGGGCGGCGGTCGAAGATCGAGGCGCGCCGGAAGCGCCGCCCGCCGCAGGTCGGGCATTCGGGCAGCGAGCCGACCACGCCCATCGAGACGGCGAATCCGCACCCGACGCAGTAAAGCGATCCGGGTTGCGCCTCGGTGATCTGCTCACCGGAGCGGTGAATTTCCGGAGCGGATGGAGAGCCCTCGGTCAGCGCTGTCATCTCGTACCCCCGTTCGTAACAAGACTAACGAGAGTTGCCGCATCGTCCAGTGACCCACCGACGCGTTGGACGGAAATTGCGGACTCTGCGACCGCGGCAGGCGAATAGAATCGCCGTCGATGCGACCTGTTTGCGCGACGACCTCGATCGACGTCCCCCGCGAGCAGGTCTTCGACCTGCTGATCGACCTCTCGCTACGGCCCGGGTTCACCGACCACTTCATGACCGAGTACCGCCTGCAGCGGCTGGAGCCGGCCGGGGCGGGGGCATCGGCGCGGTTTCGCGTTCGCGAGGCCGAGCATTGGATGGACACGACGATCACGGTCGTCGAGCGGCCCCACCTGATCCGCGAGGAGGGCCATGGCGGGCGCAACAACCGGGTGCCGGCGTTCACCGTCTGGGAGCTCTCGGAGGGCGCCTCGCCGGAGTCCTGTGAGCTGAGCGTCACCTTCTGGACCGAGCCTCAAAAGCACGTCGACCGCCTGCGCGAGGGCTTCGGCAGCTCGCGCCGCTTCCGGCGCGACTTCAAGCGCGCACTCGCCAGGCTGCGCGAGATCGCCGAGCAGGGAACCCGGCTCGAGCCGGTCAGCATCGGCGGCGGCGACGCGGTCCCGGCGTTCGGGCGTTAGCCGCGACCTTCTCAATATGCTTGCGCCCGCCATGCGTCGCCGAATCGCCCCCTTCGCTGCCGTCGCGCTCGCCTCGCTGGCGCTCGGCGCGAGCCTGGCCGCCTGCGGGTCGGACGACGAGGAGGGCCCGGCGGTCGAGGGCGAGCCGATCGAGGTCGCGGGCCTCTCCTACAACGTCCAGATCACCCGCTTCCTGAACCCCGACGACACCGAGGACGCCGAGTACCTGGTCGGCCAGCCCCCGCCGCCCCCCGGGATCTCCTACCTCGGCGTGTTCATGGTGGTCGAGAACGACAGCGGTGACGTCCGCCCGTCGGCGACCAACTACAAGGTCAGCGACACGCTCGACAAGGAGTACGACTTCGTCGAGTCCGAGAGCCCGTATGCGCTCGATGTCGGCGCCGAGGTCCCGGCTGACGGCGTGCTGCCGATCCCCGACACAACCGCGGCGACGGGTCCCAACCACGGTTCGCTGCTGATCTTCCCGGTCGACCAGGACATCGGCGACAACCGGCCGCTGACGCTCCACATCGAGACCTACGACGGGACCGGCGAGGTCATCCTCGACATCTAGAAGGGCGACCTGTCCGGCGGGTCGGCTCTCAGACGACGCCGAAATAGCCGGCCATGATCTGGCGCACGATCGGCGCGGCGACCGTTCCGCCGTCGCCGTCCGAGTCGACGACCATCGCCGCGACGACGATCTTCGGGTCCTTCGCCGGGGCGAAGGCGGTGAACCAGGCGTCAGTCTTCTGCGGCGGGCTTTCGCCGGGGGCCAGCGTCTGGCCCGGCGCCAGCTCGTCCGGGCCGATCTCGGCGGTGCCGGTCTTGCCCGCGACCTGGATCCCGGGCAGCGCGGCGGCGACCCCGGTCCCGTCGTTGACGACGCCGATCATCAGGTCGGTCATCGTGGCCGCGGTCTGCGGCGAGGTAACCACGACCGGCGCCATCGTCGGCTCGAGCCCTTCGCTGCGGGCGATCGGGTTCGGCAGCCGCTTGCCGTTGTTGGCGATCGTCTGCGAGACCATCGCCATCTCCAGCGGCGTCGCCAGGACCTCGCCCTGACCGATCGCCGAGACGCCGGTGTCGATGTCGCCGCTGAGGTCCGGCGGGATCGTGCTCTGCGGCAGATCGACGGTCTCGCGTCGTCTTCGGGTCGTACAGCGGCGGCGGCGCGTTGAAGCCATAGAGCTCGGCCGTGTCGACCAGCGCCGGGCCGCCGAGCTCCGCCCCGAGCGGCGCGAACACCGTGTTGCAGGACTGGGCGAAGCTGTTGGCGAACGTGCCGCCGCAGAGCTCGTCGTGGGCGTTGGGGATCTCGCGGCCGATGTCGGAGTTCGAGCTCTCGACCGGGAACTCGTCGGACGGCTTGACGATCCCGGCGTCGAGCGCGCCGGTCGCGGTGACGATCTTGAAGGTCGAGCCCGGGGGCTGGGGCGCTGAGTACGCGAGCCCGGCGAGCGCGAGCACGCCGCCCGTCTTCGCGTCCAGCACCGCGACCCCGCCGTAGGTGTCGCCGAGCACCGTCACCGCGCTCTCCTGCAGGTTTGGATCGACGTTCGTGCGCACCGCCTTGCCGGGCACCGGTTGGCTGGTCGCCAGCACGCGCCCGCCGCTGACCGAGGCCTCCTCGTCCGGTCCCACCGCGAGCAGCTGGCCGCCGGGCTGGCCCGAGAGCCGCTCGTTGAACGCCAGCTCGAGCCCGGAGATCCCGGTCAGGCTCCCGGGTGGGAAGCCGTGCTCGGTCAGCGAACGCTGCTGCGCATTGCTCGCCGTCCCCACCTCGCCGACCACGGCCAGCGCCGCGGTGCCGACCGTCCGCGCGGCAGCCGGTCCCTGCGAGAGCGGCGAGCGATCATCGGCGAGGATCGGGGCGCGGCGGGGTGCCCGGGTGCGGCGGCTGAGGTGCTCGTCGGAGGCCAGCCCCGGGTAGACGAGGTTCGGCGCCCAGTCGACCTTGTCGTTGGAGATCGGCAGCGTCAGGTCGCCGGCGAGGTGGCCGAAGATGAAGGTGTCGAAGCTGACCGGCGCGACCGCCGAGTCGCCCTGCTCGCGGATCTCGCCCGTGTCGACGGTCGAGATCGTCGCGGTCAGCTTCGCGTCGTCATAGGCGCGCTGGAAGCGCTCGAGCGAGTATTGATCCTGGGCGGCGGGCGTGATCTGGTTGTACATCGCCTGGGTGTCGCCGCGCTCCCAGGCGTCGAGAAAGCTCCGCGCCGCGGGCGCGAACGGTCCCGAGGCGACCACCGCTCCGGCGACGAAGGCGAGCGTCGCGACGACGACGATCGGCACCGCGCGGGTGAGCATGCGGCGTCGCCGCTCCGCCGCCGAGCCCCCGGCGCTCAAGTTCCCCAAGTTCCTGCGCTAGCGTGTCGGCCCCCGCCTCGTCGCCTGTGCGACCCGATGTTCATGCGCCAAAGGTAGAGCTTTCGGCCCCCGTGATCTCGCCTGAACGACTGCGTGCAGCCAACCTCCGAGGCGGCGGATGACGCTCCTCGACGTCGGGATCCTGGTCTTCGTCTTCGCCCTCGCCGCGGTCGGCTACCGGCGCGGACTGATCGCCAGCGCCCTGCCGCTCGCCGGCTTCGTCGGCGGCGCCGCGGTCGGCGCCCGCGTCGGTCCGACCCTGCTGCCCGACGGTGCCGAGTCCTCCTACGCACCCCTGGTCGCGGTGCTTTCCGGGGTGCTGATCGGCGCCTTTTTGGCGGTCGCCCTGGACGGGCTCAGCCAGCGCCTGCGGGCGCGAGTCGGAAGCGGCACGGTTGGCGTCCTCGACGGGATCGGCGGCGCCTTTCTGCTCGGCGCGCTCGGCCTGCTGCTGGCCTGGGGTTTCGGCGCCGTAGCCCTGCACGCCACCGGCAGCCAGGCGCGCGAGCTGCGCGAGGCGGTCCAGCGCTCGGCGATCCTCGGCGCCCTCAACGACGCGCTGCCGCCGTCGGGCCCGCTGCTACACGTCCTGCGCCGGGTCGACCCCCGGCCGGTGGTCCGCGGTCCAGACGCCGACGTCGCGCCCCCCGACCCGGCGTCGGCGGACGCCCCGGCCGCGCGCGCCGCCGGCGACTCGACCGTGCGCGTGATCGGGACCGCGTGCGGGCTCGGGGTCGAGGGCTCCGGCTGGGTGGCCGGACCCGGGATCGTGGTCACCAACGCGCACGTGGTCGCCGGTCAGGACGACACCACGGTCAGCGTCGAGGGAGGCTCCGAGCTCGACGCGACCGCCGTCCACTACGACACCCGAAACGACCTCGCGGTGCTGCGGGTGGACGGGCTCGCCGCGCCGCCGCTGGCGCTGGCCGACCACCCCCGCAAGGGCGCGGACGCCGCGGTGATCGGCTATCCGGAGAACGGCCCGCTGACCTTCGGCCCCGCCCGCCTCGGGCGCACCGGCGAGGTGACCAGCGAGGATTCCTACGGCCGTGGGCCGGTGCAGCGCGAGATGACCCCGTTTCGGGCCGACGTGCGCAGCGGCAACTCCGGTGGCCCCGTGGTCGGCCTTGGCGGGGAGGTCCTGACCACCGTGTTCGCGGCCTCCAACGGCTCCGGGAAGCAGACCGGGCTCGGGGTCCCGAACGGGATCGTCGCCGGCGCGCTCGCCGGTAAGCTCGCCGAGACGGACACCGGGCCATGTGCAGCTTGATCGAGATCCGCATCGGGGCAGCCCTGCTGGGCGAGCGGGGCCGTTCGGTAGTCTCGGAGGCCCGGTGGAGGCGGCCTCAGAACAGCCCCGCGCGACGGGAGAGGGCGGGGTCGCCGGGTCCGGCGAGCGCCATGTCTCCCCGGATTTCCACGTCGCGATCGAGCTGATCGGTCGCCGCTGGGCCGGCGCCATCCTGCGCGCGCTGGCCGACGACCGCCACTACTTCGCCGAGCTGACTACCAGCGTGCCCGGGCTCTCCGATCGGCTGCTCTCGCGCCGCCTGCGCGAGCTCGAGCGCGCCGGGCTGGTCGAGCGCTCGGTCCACGCCGGCCCCCCGGCGCGGGTCTCCTACGCGCTGACCGAGAAGGGCCGCTCGCTGGAGCCGATCCTGGTCGAGCTCGAGGACTGGGCCCGGGTCTGGAAGCTGAGCTCGTAGCGCTGGTAGGCGACCTCGCGCCCCCAGCGCGGCCCCCGCCTCTCGGAGACCAGCTCGAAGCCGTGCGAGCGGTACAGGTGGCCGGCGGCCCGCAGATCGCCGAACGTCTCCAGCCACAGCCCCTCGTATCCATGGGTTCTCGCCTCGTCGATCAGCTCATCGACCAGGCGCCGTCCGAGGCCCTGGCCGCGTAGCTCGCGGTCGAGGACGAACCAGCGCACGGCGCCCTGCCCGTCGCCCTCGTCGGTGAGCGCCAGGCTGCCCGCGTGGCGACCGTCGACCTCGACGATCCACAACCGCTCGCCGGCGCGTGGGAAGCCGCGCTGGCCCGCGGCCCCGACGCTGGCGGCGACCTGCGCCTCGAAGCTCTGGTCCAGGTCGTACTCGGGCAGGTAGGTGGCGCCGTGGTGGGCGATGATCGCGCCCAGGTCCCCGGGACGCAGATCGTGGCGGACTGTGGGGGAGGGGCTCACGGGGGGCCTCCGGCGCCGGCGAGTCGGACGCCCAGCGCCAGGCGCGCTCGCGTCGCCGTCGGTCGGCCCGCCGGCCGCGCCGGGAGCGAGCGCGCGCGGCAGCGCAGCAGTTCGACCAGGTCGGCGGTGGGCGTGAACGGATCGGCGACGATGGCGCCGGTCCGCAGGGAGAGCGCGGCGGCGATCGTGCCGCCCCGATCGACGACCAGGCGCGGGGCCTGTGGCGCGGGCTGCGAGTCGCGTTCGGCGACGGACTCGATCGCTGGCGCATCCCCGGGCGCCGCGAGCCTGATCGTGATCGGGAGGAGATCCATGTCGAAAGGCATTGTCGCTTCCAGAATCAATCAAAGCAAGACATAGTTGTCACTGGATCAATCGTGATTTACGATTGATCGCCATGGAGCTGCGCCAGCTCGTCTACACCGAGGCGGTCGTCCGCCATCGCCACTTCACCCGCGCCGCGGAGGAGCTGCACGTTGCCCAGTCGGCGCTCTCACACCAGATTCGCCGGCTCGAGGCCGAGCTTGGTACGGAGCTGTTCGAGCGCACCAGCCGTCGGGTGGTCGCGACCGAGGCCGGTGAGGCGGTCGCGGCCAGGGCACGGCGGGTGCTGGCCGAGGTCGACGGCGTGCGCGAGGAGCTCGACGAGCTCCGCGGCCTGGTTCGCGGCCGGGTCGCGATCGGCGCCCTGCTGCCCGCCGGCGGGATCGAGGTTACGACCGTGCTCGCCCGCTTCGCCCACGCGTTCCCCGGGATCGAGGTCGGCCTGCGCGAGGGCACCGCCGCCGACATGTTCGCGCTGATCGAGGCCGACGAGCTCGACGTCGCCTTCTCGCTGATCTCAGGCGGGCTGCCCGACGGCATCGAGGGCCTGCAGGTGAGCGAGGAGGAGGTCGTGGTCGCCTACCCGCCGGGGACGGCACCCGCTTCGAAAGTGGTCAGCGTCGCGGAGCTGGCCGAGCTGCAGCTGGCGACCCCCCGCTCCGGGTCGGCGATCAAGCACACCGCCGATCAGGTCTTCGAGCGGGCCGGCAAGCGGATGCGGGTCTCGCTCGAGAGCGGCGACCCCTATCTGATCCGCTGTCTCGCCTCCGACGGCTTCGGGCCGGCGATCCTGCCGGCATCGATCACCCGCCGCGCCGGCCCGCCGGTCGACACCCGTCCGCTGAGGCCCGCGGTGCGCCTGCCCGTCCACCTGGTCTGGCGCCGCGGCCGTCACCGCTCCGCCGCCGCCGCCGCGTTCATCGACTTCGTCCGCGAGCAGACCGGGGCACCCGGATGACGGAGTCGCACGATGACCTGATCGGCGAGTGGACGCTCGTCTCCTGGACCGGGATCGACGGCCGGGGCCAGGCGGTCGAGCACGGTGGCCCGTCGCCCCGTGGGGAGTTGACCTATCTCGCCAGCGGCCGCATGGCGGTGCAGATCGAGCACGACGGCCGCGATCGCTTCGGCTCGCCCGAATGGAGCGCCGGTGACGACGCCCAGCGGGCGAGCGCCTACTCGACCTACAACGCCTACTGCGGGACCTTCTCCGTCCCCGAGCCAGGTGTCGTCGTCCACCAGGTCGAGCTCGCGATCCACCCGGACCAGCCGGGCATCGACAAGCGCCGCGAGTACGACCTTGACGGAGACGAGCTCATCCTCCGCACGCAGCCGGTGGAGGCGCCGAGCGGCCCGGCGAGCTCTGAGCTTCGCTGGCGGCGCCGGTCCCGCTGAGCGCGAGGTTCGCTCTCGTCCGAAGCGGTAGTAACTCGGGTCAGGTGTGACGCTTGCCGGCTAGCTCGAGCGTCTGCGCGGTGGTCTTGTCGCCGAACTCGCCCTGCTCGACCGAGATGGCAAGGGCGGTGATCTCGCCGCTTCGCGAAAGCTTGCGTCTGTCGCGCGGTGAGAGGACGGCGGTGACCTCGTCCTCCGCGCCGGGATCGATGCTGTAGGCCTTCGGTGATCCCTGGCTCTTCTGGGAGCGCCCGAGTTCAAGCGTGCCCGTGCAGGGGGCCGTCAGTTCGGCGGGGCAGCGCAGGCGCACCGGCACCTTGCCGCTGTCCTTGATCTTCGGCGTGCGGCGCGAGATGACGACGTTGGGGCCTTCGTTCACCGCACCGATGGTGACGGTCTCGCAGTTCCCGAAGGCAAAGAAACCGAAGGCGGCGAAGTCGACGAGGTCCATCGAGACCGAGTCGGTTCCGTCACCGCAGTCGGTACGAGTGCCGAAACTGTCGACCTCCCCGTCGCGGAAACGGAGCTGATCGTTGCCGGACCCGCCGTTGAGGGAGTCAGTACCCGACCCGCCGACCAGGATGTCGTTGCCGGCTTCACCGCGGACGACGTCCCCGCCGCTGTCGCCGTTCATGGTGTCGTTGCCGGCTCGGCCGAACATCTCGTCGTTGCCGGCACCGCCGCTCATCACGTCCGCTCCCGAGGTCCCGCACAGAGAGTCATCGAGCGATCCTCCCGTGTTCGTCAGCAGACAATCGGGACCGCTGGGAACGGAGTGCGCCGAGGGCGCGACAAGGAGCGCGAACGCGAAGGCCGCCGCGATGGATGCAATTGCAACCGCGGCGAAAGCTGGCCCCGACAGTCTGTGGAGGTGGGTGATGGAATCGCCTCCTGCCCCACCCTATACGCCAGGGCGACCCCGGTGCTCTTCGCGTCCAAGCCTTACTTCTGTAGCCCGGCGGCTTCGAGTGCCTGGTCTTTGTCGCCGAAGTCGGTGAAATGGGTCATCCGCCCGTCCCTGAACCTTGCGAGGACGGTGAACGGCAGCTCGGTCTCGACGCCGCTCCCCTTGCCGGTGATGCGGGTGGTGCCGAGCGCCAGCACTCGATCGCCGAGATCACGAACGTCGGGGCACTCAACCTTCAACGCGTCGAAGTGCTCGGCGACATCGGCGAGGAACCCCTCCACACCGTCCAGCCCTACGTAGCTTCCCTGGAGGGCTGCCAGCCGATGCTCGAACCGGATCTCGGGATCCAACAGGCGAAGAACGCCCGGTATGTCCATGCGGTCGAACGCCTCGATGCTCCTCATGAATTGATCGACGTTCTCCCGGGACATCGAGACGAGTATCCCCCAACGGTGTCGCTTTTTCGGGCTGTGGCGGGCCTGGCGGGAGACCTCAGCCGATCCGCTCCGCCAGCTCGACGATGATCCCCTCCGGGCCGCGGACGTAGCAGAGCCGATAGATGTCTTGGTAGTTCTCCAGCTCGCCAACGAGCTCCCCGCCGCGGGCTCGCACGCTGGCGACGGCGGCGTCGAGATCGTCGACCGCGAACGTGACATGGCGGATGCCCGGAGTGTTCGCCGGCGCGTGTCGGTCGCCGCCCCGGCCCGACGGGGCGTGAAACTTCGTCAGCTCGAGCCGTCCGTGGCCATCAGGGGTCTGCAACATCGCGATCTCCGAGCGGACGCCCTCGAGACCCACCACGCGGTCCACCCAACCGCCCTCGACCGATCCCTCGCCCTGCAGCTTGAGTCCGAGCTCGACGAAGAACGCGGTCGCGGCGGCGAGGTCGTCGACCACGATGCCCACGTGATCCATGCGTTGGATCGTCATGCGATCGACCGTAGCGCAACGACGGCCCCAGCTACGGGGTCTCTCGGTCACCGATCTGGTGGTGGGAACGCCCCACCACGGTGCGACCATCGGCGGCGACTAGCGGCAGGCGAAACGTTGGGTCGCCTCGGTGATCGCCGCCGGCGAGTTCGTCCGCCACCAGACGGGATAAGGTCTACTGGTCGACGCCCACGGAAGGAGGCTCAGGTGAATCCTGGAGTCAAGGACGCAAATATCGCGGTCGGCGTGCTCTTCGCGATGCTGGCCTTGGCGATCGTTCTGGAGATCGTCAGCTAAGCCCGTACCGCTCGCTCTCACCACTCGCGCGGGTTGCCCTCGGGGATTCGGTCGGCGACCAGGGTCGCCTCGGTGATCACCGCCGGGGGTGGCGCGGTGGTTTCGCGGTACAGGTCGAGCTGGCCGGGGCCGAGCGCGGCGAAGCCGGCCTCGACCGCCGCCGGGTACGTGGCGACGATGATCGCATCGGGCGGCGGCGTCGGGTGGTGGTGCTCGGGCCGCGCCGTGTACGTGAACACCGCGTCGAAGCCGGAGTCGCCGACCGCGTCGGTGACCTCGACGCGCAGGTAGCGCATCTCGCGCAGGTCGAGGCGCTCCAGTTCCGCCTCGGTGACCTCGATCAGGGCCCCGTTCGGGTTCGTCGGCCGCTCGGCCCGTTCGACCCGTTCGATGTTGAGGCCCAGGCACCAGCGCGGCAGCGAGCCGTCGGCGCGGGCGAAAGTCTTCTCCGAGGCGGCGTTGTCGCGGCCCAGGGTCCAGGCGCGCGACCAGCCCTGCAGGCGGGCCGGCGCCGCGGCTTCCACCGGCCGGCCGAGCGTGCGCGCGGCGCTCTCGCGGTTGACGAGCGAGGCGTAGCCGAAGACCGCGAGCGAGCTCATCCCGAGGGCTTCCAGGCCGGCCGCGGGCAGAGGCGGGCGGCAGCCGGGCAGGCGAAGCAGAGGGCCGCATACGGCTCGGCGGCGGGCTCGAAGTCGCCCCCGCGCATCCGTTCGACGACGCCGTCGAGGCGCTCGCGGACCCGCTCCAGGTCGTCGGCCCCGATGATTGCCTCGACCGGCTCGTCGGGCCGCTCGAGGAAGACGTGCAGGACGCGCGCCCCCTCGGGCCCGGCGGCGAGCGCGTAGACCTCGCGCTGGGCCGTGTAGCGCTCGGCGAGCTCCGCCGGGCTGCGACCCCCGAGCGCGTCCGTCTTGTAGTCGACGACCACCGGCGGGCCGTCGCCGAACGCGGCCAGCAGGTCGATTTGGCCGCGGATCACCGTCTGCCCGAGCCCGAGCACGAACGGCACCTCGGCGCGCAGCGTCGTCGCCGACGCGAGCTCCGCCACCAGGGGTGAGCCCAGCCAGCCGTCGATCAACTCCGCGCCGCGCGCCGCCGCCTCGCGGTCGCCCGCCAGCCCCTCCCGAGCGAGCAGGCGCTCGAGCAGCTCGGCGCCCGGCGCCTCCCAGCCGCGCCCGGCGCTCCACTCGAGCGCCGCGTGGACCGCGTTGCCGATCCCCAGCGCAAGCGCCCGGGGCGCGCCCGGCTCGGCCAGCTCGTCGTCGGCGTCGCCCTGCTCGGGGTCGCCACCCTCGCCGGGTCCAGCCGGCAGACCCTCGCGGGCGCCGAGCACCCGCTCGACGTAGAAGCGATAGCCGCAGCGCTCATACAGCGCCAGCGACGAGTAGGAGAGGTGGCCCACCGGCACCGGCGCCGCCCGGCGCGCCACCAGCGGCGGCTGCGTCGCGACGCCGGCCAGCGGCTCGGGCTGCGGGGGCGGGTCGAACTCGCGCACCAGTTCGGCGGCGCGCTCGGGGCTCGGCTCGGAGATCCGCACCTCGAGCGCGACGTCGGCGAGCCGCTCGTCCGAGTCGACCGCGCGCGGGCCGGGCAGGGTGACGATCCCGATCCCGCCGGCCCAGCCGGAGTCGGTCAGCTTCGGCAGCAGCCGCCGCAGCGCCGAGTCCGAGGTCTTCGGCTCCTCGGCGGGCTCGAGGTCGGTGGGCCGGTACGAGCCGCTGAGGATCAGGCGGTCCTGGGCGCGCGACGCGGCGACGTAGGTGAGCCGGCAGCCCTCCTCGGCCTCGGCGGCGGTCTCGTCGTCGTTGAGGTCGGTGAGCTCCCAGAGCCCGAACGACTTGCCGGCGGCGAACACCAGCCGCATCCCAAACCTGTGCGAACGGTCGCTCCCGTCGGCGGCCGGCGGGCGCCCGATGACCAGGTCGGCGGCGCGGTAGCCGGCGGCGAGCCCGCGCCCGAGGTCGGGCACCGCGACGACCGGGAACTGCAGGCCCTTGGCCGCGTGCACGGTCATCACCCGGACGCCGTCGTGGCCCTCGGCCTGGACCGCCGCCATGCCCTCGCGCTCGTCGCGCTCGGTGCTCTGCGCGGCGAGCGCCAGGAAGCCCGCGAGGTCGCGACCCTCGCTCGCCTCGTAGTCGCGCGCCAGCCGCATCAGCTTGCGCACGTTCGCCATCCGCCCGGCCCCGCCGTCACGCGCGATCAGGCCGAGGTCGTAGCCGAAGGCGCTCATCGTCCGCTCGACCAGCTCCTCCAGGGTCAGCAGCGCCGATTCGGCGCGCAGCCCACGGACGATCCCGTGGAAGCGCTCGAGCCGCTCCAGGTCGCGGGGGTCGATCTCGCCGATCCATTCCGCGGCCTTCTCGCCGAGCTCGCCGTCCTCGCCGCAGCGCGCCTCGATCACCGGCCAGACGTGGCGCGGCCCGCCGGTCTCGCCGCGGGCCGCCTGGCGCAGCAACCACAGCGCGTCCGGGCTCACCCCCGCCGCGAACGAGGCCAGCGCCCCGAACAGGCGCCCGTCGTCGAGCGGGTTGGCCACCACCCCGAGCAACCGGATCAGGTCCTCGACCTGCTGCTGGGTCCAGTAGCCCCGTCCGCCGACCACGAACGGGCGCAGGCCCGAGCGCGCCAGCGCCTGCTCGTAGGCGTCGACATGGGTGAACGCGCGCAGCAGGACGACGATCTCGCCGCGCGACGCATCCCCGGCCTCGACCAGCTCCCGCAGGCGCTCGGCGAGGAAGCGGGCCTCGGCGATCACCTTGGGCGGCGAGGCGCTCGGCTGCGGGTCGAGGTCGATCCCCTCGGCGTCCCAGCGCCTCGCGTCCTTGGCCTTGCCCTCGTCGAGGGTCAGCAGCAGCTCGACAGCGCCGGCGCCGTCGGCGGGGACCCGCCCGGCGGTCAACTCGGCGAAACCGCCGAGCAGCGCCCCGCCGACCGCGTTGACCGCGCCGAGCACCGCCGGGCGCGAGCGGAAGTTGCCGCGCAGCGGCAGCACGTCGCGATCGGGGGCCGCGTGCGCGGCGGCCCGCTCGCGCCGGAAGACCTCGAGGTCGGCGTTGCGGAAGCGGTAGATCGACTGGTTCTCGTCGCCGACCATGAACACCGTGGTTGACGGGCCGCGCAGCATCTCGACCAGCGCGAGCTGGACGCCGTTGGTGTCCTGGAACTCGTCGACCATCACCTGGCCGAAGCGCTCGCGCCAGATCTCCGCCAGCGCCGGGCTGGCGCGCAGCAGGCTCAGGGCGCGCAGCTCGAGGTCGAGGAAATCGAGCGCCGAGCGCTCCTCCTTGAGCCGCTCGTAGCCCGCGTGGAAGGCCTCCAGGAGGCGCTCGAACGCGCCGCGGGCCTGGAGAGCGGCCTCGGCCTCGGCCGGCGTCAGCTCGCGGGGTTCGACCTCGCCGCGGGTCGACTCGACCGGGTCGGCGACCTCGGGCAGCCGGGGCTCGGCCATTCCCTGGCTGCGCAGCCGCTCGTGGGCGGCGATCGTCATCGCGGTCAGCCGCCAGGGCTCGTACGCCGCGGCCGCCGCGGCGACGCCCTCGTCGCCGTCCGCCAGCAGCTCCTCGAGCGCCTCGCGGAAGGCGCGGTCGCGCAGCCGCCCCGCCTGGTTGGCGTCGAGGACGCGAAAGGACGGGTCGAGGCCGGCGGCGAGCGGGTGCGAGGCCAGCAGCCGCCGGCAGAAGGCGTGGATGGTCATCACCCAGGCGCGCTCGGTGGCCCGCGCGAGGGTCAGCAGGCGGTCGGCGAGCGTCTCGTCGGCGGCGGCCCGCGCGGCCCGCGAGCGATCGGCGAGCTCGGCGCGGATGCGGCTGCGCATCTCGGCCGAGGCGCGCTCGGTGAAGGTGAAGGCGAGCAGCCGCTCGACCTCGACCCCGTCGTCGATCACCGCGGCGCAATAGCGGTCGACGAGCACCGTCGTCTTCCCGGTCCCGGCGCCCGCCTCGAGGAACGCATCGCGGTCGCGCGCCGCGACCGCCGCCGCCTGCTCCGGGGTGGGGTCGGGGCGCGCCCGGGTCACCGGGACTGCGACCGGCTCGCCCTCGGGCTCGAGGTCGGCGAGCGACAGCTGGCCCGCGCCGCTCACTGCCCCTCGTCTCCATTTGTCTTCTCGTCACCGACCGCGCCCAGCGCCCGCTCGAGCCGGCAGATCGACTGGTAGGTGCAGAAGCGCGGGCACTCGCCGTTGAGCGGGTTGCGGCGGATGCTCCCGGCCCGCATCTGGGCGGCGGACTCGATCGCGCGCCGCTCGGCGTCGGCGAGCAGCTCCTCGAGCCCCTCGGCGTCGCGGCGGTCCGTGCGGGTGATCTCGGTGAGGGGAAAGCTCGGGTCGTCGATCGGCAGCACCCCACGCGGCTTCGTCTTGCCCGGGTCGGCGGCGCCGAGCGGGTGATAGACGCCGGCGACCGGGTCGAGTCCGAGCACCCGGCGAGCGACCAGCATGTAGAGCTGGATCTGCAGGGTCCCGTTGTCGGCGAACTTGTCGGCGCCGGTCACCGACTTGCCGGTCTTGTAGTCGCGGATCACGGCGCTGCGCCCGTCGGGGCCGAGGTCGATTCGGTCGATGCGGCCGCGCAGCGAGACCTCGCCGAGCGACAGCGCCTCGCGAGTCTCGGGGGCGCCCTCGGGCTCGTGGTCGAGCTCGCCGAAGCCGAGCTCGAGCAGCTCGCGCGCCGGTCGGTATTCGGTCTGCGACGCGGCCTCGCGCTCGAGGAAGGCCCCGACCTGGGCCTGCGCCCGCTCCAATGCGGCCCGGCGCGCCCGGCTCAGCCGCTGATTGCCCCGTGCCGCCGCCTCGTCGAGCAGCTCCCCGAACCGCCGTCGCCAGCGCCCGACGTCGCCCGGCCGCGGGATCGAGTCATCGCCCGGCGGGTCGGCGTACAGGCGCTCGAGCGCCGTGTGGACGACGCCTCCGAGCCACAGCGGGTCCGGGGGTGGCTCGAGCACCTGGGGCGAGAGCTCGTGGTCGACGAACCACCTGTACGAGCAGGTCAGCCAGCCCTCGAGCGAGTTGGCGCTGAACACGGTGCGGGAGTCGAGCTCGGCGAGCACGCGCGGCGACCGCAGCGGGCCGGGCAGCAAGCGCGGGTCGGGCAGGCCGGCGAAGGCCCCCAGCGCCGCCGCCCGGTCGTCGTCGCCGACCCCGAGCCGGTCGAGGACCGCGCCGCGGTCGGCGTCCCATCCGCCGCGGGCCAGCGCCCGCGCCAGCAGCCGCGGCGTGGTCGCCTCGGCCGGCTCCGGAACCGAGCGCTCGGGCCCGCGAACCCGCAGCAACCGCTCGCCGCCGGGAGCGACCAGATCGAGCACCTCGTCGACGAACGGCGAGCGAGCCAGCGCGGCGCCATCCTCGTCGCAGCTCTGCCAGCTCAGGTAGAGGCGCTCGGTCGGCCGCGAGACGCAGGCGTGGAACAGGTAGCGCTCCTCGTCGGGTTGGTTCTCGCGGCGCAGATCCGGGTTGCCGATCTGGCGGCGGCGCTCCTCGGAGAGCAGCGGGTCGGGCGGCGCCAAGCTCGGGAACGAGCCCTCCTGCAGGCCGGCGCAGAACAGGGCCCGGGCGCGCGCGGCGCGCGCCCGGTACGGGCTCATGATCCGCACCCGGCCGGCCGCGGGCCCGCGCCAGCGCGGGACGGTCGCCGATTCGAGCGCCTCGATCGCCTCGCCGAGGTCGGGCGGCTCGGCGCCGGGGAGCTCTCCGACCCCGGCGAGCTCGGACAGCAGCTCGGCCGCGGCGACCCCGGCGCGGAGCTCGAGCGCCGAGAACGGGGTCCCGTCGTCGGGGGCCTTGCCGCCGGCGAGCGGCGCGCGCTCGCGGTGCGCGCCCTCGGCGAGCTCGCGCGCCGACCGCGCCAGCGCGCGCAGCCGCCCGGCGGGGTCAGGGGCGCCGCGCAGGCGATCGAGGTGCCGCGGCGGCTGCTCCCAGCCCTCGGTCGCCTCGTCGACGTTGGTCGCCTGGCCGCGCCGGATGCGGCGCTCGACCCAGTCGACCGTCGCCGGGCGCATCGACGGGTCGTAGCGCAGGTGGGTGAGCAGGGCATCGACCGCGTCGGGGTCGATAGCGGCCCGGCAGAGGGCGACCAGCGAGGTCCCGACGCAGGTCTCCGACAGCGGCAACGAGGCCTCGAGCGCGACCGGGATCCCGAGCGAGCGCAGGACGCTGGCGAGGACCGGCCCGGCGGAGTCGGGGTGGCGGAGAACGATCGCGATCTCGCCCGGCCGGTGGCCCGAATCGAGCAGCCGGGCGATCTCGATCCCGATCGCCTCGGCCTCGCCGCGCCCGCCGGCCGAGTCGAGCAGGGTGAGGCCGTCGTCGGGCTCGATCGGCGCCGCCCCTGGCTCGAACAGGTTGCGGTCGAGATGCCGCAGGGTGGCGCTCGCCGTATAGCCGGGGTCGAACGGGAGGGGCTCGGGCCGCTGCGCCCCGAATTCCTCGCCGAGCCGGGCGACGAGCCCGGCGCGCGCGGCCAGGGCGCGGCTGTCCGCGTAGGTGACCGCGATCGTCACCGTGGCCGCCGCGGCGAGCGCCGCGATCAGCTCGGTCTGGTCGCGGGTCAGGTCGTCGAAGCCGTAGACGAGCACCGGCCGGCTGCCCCAGGCCGCCGGGTCGGCCGCGAGCGCGGCGATCGCGCTGGCGGCGATGACGCCGTGGTCCGAGCGCCCGCCGGAGTCGCGCAGCTCGACGTAGGCGGCGTAGATCGCCGCCAGCTCGGTCTCGTAGCCCGGGTCGTCGAGCTCGGCGACGGTTGCCGCGAAGTCGGCCGGCCCGATCATCGCCGCCTGCAGCTCGGCGATCAACCGGTCGGCGGCGGGTGTGAAGCCGGGGCGGGCGGCGGACCGGCGCAGGCGGCGGGGACCGGCGCGGCGGATCGCCGCCCGGACGACGGCCTGTCGCTGGGTCGGCGAGAGCTGGGGCCCGAGCTCGACCGCGAGTGTCGCGGCGACCTCGCGGGCGAGCCCGGCGAAGGTGGTGATCGAGCCGCCGAGCGCGGTCGGCAAGGCCTCGCAGACGTCGCGCTCGAACGCGGCGACGTCGTCGGCGGTCGGCACGACCAGCACCGGACGGCGCCCGAGCGCCGCCCGGAAGCGGTCGATCACCGCGCCCGCGCGACCCGAGTTCGGCGGTCCCTCGATCAGCTCCAGCGCCATCGTCTGAGCATAGGTCGCGGCCCGGGCTACAAATCGGACTCTGCAACCCCGCTACGTGGGGGTTTCCGGCGTCCGTTTTGACGTCCTGGGCGCGACCTATCTTGCTCGGCGATGTCCCTTTGCTTCATCGACCCGGCCGACGCGATCCGCGCGATCGCCGATTCGGTCGGGCGCGAGGCCCGCCGCCAGCTGCTCGGCGAGGCGGTCCGGGCGTGGGTCGACGAGATCCCCGACGACGAGCTCGAGGCCCATTACGCGAAGGCGATCTCGGAGCTCGACGAGCACGACATCTCGATGCTCGCCGCCTGGCACGCGTCGATGGACGTCGGCACCCCGATCCCCAACCGCGACTACCTGATGGGCGCCTTCCCCGGACTGGGCCAGCATCGCCGCGAGGCGCTGAAGCTCGCCGCCGGTTTTCGCGGCGAGGAGGCGGTCGACCGCGGGGTCACCGAGGAGCGGGCCCTGGAGACGGTGCTCGAGTGGCTCTCGCCGCCGCGGCTGATGGAGCTCGCGGTCGAGGCCGTCGAGCTCTACGTCTGGGACCGCGCCGGCAGCGATAACTGACCCTCAGCGCCCCGGCTGGGAGAATCCGCCGATGCGGACGCTTGTGATCTCGCACCAGCGCGACGCCGGCCCCGGGGTCTTCGCCGATGCGGTGGCGGCGGCCGGGCACGAGCTGGACGTCTGGCACATCGCCGAGGCGCCCGAGCCGCCGTCCGACCCGTTCGGCTATGGCGCGGTGATGACCTTCGGCGGTGCCATGCACGCCGACCAGGGCGACGACCATGCCTGGATCGAGCCTGAGCGCCGGCTGCTAGCGGGGCTGCTCGAGCGCGGCGTGCCGCTGCTCGGGGTCTGCCTCGGCGCGCAGCTGCTCGTCCAGGCGGCCGGCGGCGAGCCGCGGCGGGCGGCCGAGCCCGAGATCGGCTGGCACCCGGTCGAGGTCACCGAAGCGGGCCGCGACGATCCGCTGCTCGGGCCGCTGGCGCCGTCGTTCGAGGCCTTCCAGTGGCACAGCTACGAATGCGTGCCGCCGCCGGGCGCGACGATCCTCGCCACCAGCCCGGTCAGCGCGCAGGCGTTCCGGGTCGGCGAGCTCGCCTGGGGGATCCAGTTCCACGCCGAGGTCACGGCGGGCGACGTGGCGCACTGGATCGACGACTACCGCTCCGATCCCGACGCGGTGCGGCTCGGCGTCGACCCGGCGCGACTGCATGCGCAGACGACGCCGTTGATGGCGGCCTGGAGCGAGCTCGGCCGGGCCATGTGCGGGCGCTTCCTCGCCGCCGCCGCGCGTGATCTTCGTCCGGCCTGAAGGTTCCTTGGATATGACTGACGACATCAGGGGACACAGGGGACGGATGACGAGGCGCCAGTCGCTGGGGCTGGCCGGGCTTGCCGGAGCCGGCTACATCGCCTCGCGCGCCGCCGGCCTCGGTGACGGGGCCGTCGACGACGGGCTGGGCGCCGACCCGGCCGCGGCGGCGACCTGCACGCTGGCGCCGTCGCTGACCGAGGGCCCGTTCTGGGAGGACGAGCGCCTCAACCGCGCCGACATCACCGGCGGCCAGTCGGGTGTCCCGCTGGAGCTGAAGCTCAACATCGTCGACTCCGACGACGGCTGCAGCGCGTACGCGAACGCGACGGTCGACATCTGGCACGCGAACCGCGACGGCAACTACTCCGACGAGCCGGCGGGGATCGGCAATGACGACACCCTAGGCCAGACCTGGCTTCGCGGCTTCCAGACCTCGAACTCGAACGGCGCGGTCACCTTCGAGACGGTCTGGCCCGGGTTCTACGGCGGGCGCACCTGCCACATCCACGTCCGGGTGCGCACCTTCGACGCCAACTCCGACCAGACTTCGAACTTCACCACCCAGGTGTTCTTCGACGAGACGGCGAACAACGCGGTCGCCGCCAGCTACGGCGCGACCCGCGATACCACCAACGCCAACGACGGGATCTACCAGCAGGCCGGCACCAGCGTGCTGCTGGTCTCGCCGAGCGGCAGCGTCGCCAACGGCTACTCGGCGCAGGCGACGGTCGCGCTCAGCGGCCTGCCGGCGAGCTCGACCGGAATCGGCGGCAACGGGACCAGCAACGACACCTCGGTCGACGCGACGCTGAAGAGGGCGAAGTTCACCGAGCATCGCGGCGAACGCCGGCTTCAGGTGAAGCTCGACGCCGACGAGACCGTCTCGGCGAAGGCGAAGCTGGTCCGCCACCGCAAGACGATCGCCCACAAGAACATCGACGGGCTCGCCGCGGGGACGCCGAAGCTGGAGATCCCGATCAAGGACGAGGTCGAGGGCGGTGCGGCGAAGCTGAGGCTGACCCTGACCGACAAGACCGGCAACGAGAAGACGCTGAAGCAGAACGTCCACGTTCCGGGCTGAGAAACGCGGTTCTTGCTACCGTCGATGCAGCCGCGCACACCGCGTCGGCGTATTACGTGCCAGCGTCGCAGTCGTTGCCCAGTTGCATCCTCCGCGCTCGTTCGCACCGAACGTAGGAGGAATCGCATGTCAGCAACCGGAACCGTGAAGTGGTTCAACGACACCAAGGGCTTCGGCTTCATCACTCCCGATGACGGCTCGAAGGACCTGTTCGTCCATCAGAACTCGATCGCCGGCGGCCACTCGCTGACCGAGGGCGACAAGGTCAGCTTCGACTCCGAGGAGAGCGAGAAGGGCCCCCGCGCGGCGAACGTCCAGCCGGTCTAGCCAGCGGCTTTCATTCGCCGGTCTCCGGCGTCAGATAGGCGCCGGAGAGCCCGCCGTCGACCATGAAGGTCGAGGCGGTGATGTACGAGGAATCGTCGGACGCGAGGAAGATCGCCGCCTTGGCGATCTCCTCGGGTTCGCCGAACCGGCCCATCGGCAGGTGGACGAGCCGGCGCGCCGCCTTGCCCGGGTCCGACGCGAACAGCTCCTGCAACAGCGGGGTGTTGATCGGGCCGGGGCAGAGCGCGTTGACGCGCACCCCGCGGCGCGCGAACTCGACCCCGAGCTCGCGCGACATCGCCAGCACAGCGCCCTTCGAGGCCGTGTAGGAGATCTGTGAGACCGCCGCGCCCATCACGGCGACGAACGAAGCGGTGTTGATCACCGAGCCGCCGCCGCCGTCGAGCAGGTGGGGGATGCCGTGCTTGCAGCAGAGAAAGACGCCGAGTGTGTTCACGTCCTGGACCCGCCGCCAGGCCTCGACCGTGGTCTCGGTGACGGTGGTGTCGTCGGGCGGGTTGATGCCCGCGTTGTTGAACAGCACGTCGACGCGGCCGAACTCCTCGCGCACCTTCGCGTAGAGGTCGATCACCTGGGACTCGTCGGTGACGTCGGCCTCGAGCGCCAGCGCGCCGCCGGACCCCGATGAGATGTCGACCCCGACGACGGTCGCCCCCTCCTCGGCGAACAGCCGCACGGACTCGGCGCCGATGCCGCTCGCCGCACCGGTGATCACGCAGACCTTGCCCTCGAGGCGCATCTATCCCTCCGTGGCGTAGAAGACGTTCTTGACGTCGGTGTAGTGGTCGAGGGCGTCGGGGCCAAGCTCGCGGCCGACCCCCGACTGCTTGAAGCCCCCGAACGGTGTCGTCACCCGCACCGAGCTGTTCGAGTTGATCGAGACCACCCCGGTCTCGAGCGCCCGCGCGACGCGCAGGGCGCGGGCCCCGTCGCCGGTCCAGATCGAGCCCGAGAGGCCGTAGATCGTGTCGTTGGCGAGCGCGATCGCCTCGGCCTCGCCGGCGAACGGGATCACGCAGGCGACCGGGCCGAAGATCTCCTCGGCGGCGGCGCGGTCCGTGTTGGCGACCGGCGCCAGCACCGTTGGCGCGAACCAGAAGCCCGGGCCCTCGGGGGCCGAGCCGCGGATCGCGACCGGGGCGTCGTCGGGGACGTAGGAACTGACCGTCTCGCGCTGGTCGGCGGAGATCAGCGGCCCCATCTGGGTCTCGTCGGAGAGCGGGTCGCCGACCACGATCGCGGTCACCGCACGCTCCAGCGTCGCCATGAACTCGTCCATCGCCGCCCGCTCGACCAGGATCCGCGAGCGCGCGCAGCAGTCCTGGCCGGCGTTGCCGAAGACCGCGCCGGGGGCCGCCGCGGCGGCCGCCTCGAGGTCGGCGTCGGCGAAGATCAGGTTCGCCGACTTGCCGCCCAGCTCCAGGGTCACGCGCTTGATCGTCTGCGCGGCGCCGGCGGCGATCCGCCGCCCGACCTCGGTCGAGCCCGTGAACGCGATCTTGGCGACGTCGGGATGCTCGACCAGGCGGTTGCCCGCCACCGATCCCGGCCCGGCGACGACGTTGAGCACGCCCTCGGGCAGACCGGCGTCGAGCGCGATCCGCTCCAGCTCCACCGAGGTCAGCGGGGTCAGCTCGGCGGGCTTGAGGACGACCGTGTTGCCGGCCGCCAGCGCCGGCGCCACCTTCCATGAGGCGATCACCATCGGGAAGTTCCAGGGCGTGATCAGCCCGACGACGCCGAGCGGCTCGCGGAAGGTCATGTCGACCCCGCCGGCGACCGGGATCGTGTGGCCGAGCAGCCGCTCGGGGGCGCCGGCGTAGTAGCGGAAGCACTCGGCGACCATCGCGATCTCGCCGCGGGCGTCGCCGATCGGCTTGCCGGCGTTGCGCGCCTCGAGCACCGCCAGCTCCTCCTCCCGCCCCTCGATCGCCTCGGAGAGGCGTAGCAGCAACGTCGCGCGGTCGCCGGGGGCCACCGCTCGCCAGGCCGGAAACGCCCCCTTTGCCGCCGCGACCGCCGCGTCGGTCTCCTCGACCCCGGCGCGCGGCAGCTCGGCCATCACCCGTTCCGTCGCCGGCTCGACGACCTCGATCACGCCGCCACCGCCCGCGACCTCGCCGCCTCGGTCAGCGCGGCGATCACCGGGCTGCCGGCCTCCTCCTCGGTGTGCCAGAGGATCCCCAGCGCCCAGCGACCCGGGAGCTCGATCGCCTCGACCACCTCGCCGGGCTCGGCCCAGCCGGTCGCCACAAGCCCGTCTCCCAGCCGGTCGATTCCCTGGTGGTGGTGCGAGCGAACGCTGAGCCGCTCGGCGCCCGCCGCGCGGGCGGCCAGCGACCCGCGTTCGAGCCGGACCTCATGGTCGCCGAAGCGGCCCGGGGTATGCAGGTGCACGTCGGCGTCGGCGAGGTGCTGATCGAGGGTGCCACCGAGCGCGATGTTGAGGATCTCGAATCCGCGGCAGATCCCCAGCAGTGGCAGCTCGCGCTCGAGCGCGCCGCGGGCCAGGACAACCTCGAACGCGTCGCGCTCGGGCCGCGTGTTCTGAGTCCACGGGCCGGGCTCGGCGCCATAGGAGCCGGGGTCGAGATCACCGCCGCCGGAGAGCACCAGGGCGTCGAGCGGGTCGAGCAGGGCGCCCGGATCCTCGGTGCCCGCGTCGCTGGTCGGCAGCAGGACGGGCAGGCCGCCAGCCGCATCCACCCGCTCGGTGTACGTGCGCTGGGAGAGGTTGACCTCGACGTCCTCCCAGCCGCCCACGCGCCCGCTCGACCGCGGCGCTGATCCCGATCACCGGCAGGCCCATCAGAGCCTCTCGAAGCCCCGGAAGCGCTCCCAGTCGGTGACCGTGCTCTCGAGCGCCTCGAGCTCGACCCGGGCCCGGTTGAGGTAGTGGTCGATCACCTCCTGGCCGAACGCATCGCGGGCGACGTCCGAGGCCGCGAACAGATCGCGCGCCGCGTACATGTTGGTCGGCACGTGCGGCTTGTCGGCTGTGTAGGCGTTGCCGTCCAGCGGCGCCTCCAGCGGCAGCTCGGAGTCGATCCCGTGCAGGCCGGCGGCGATCATCGCCGACAGCGCCAGATAGGGGTTGACGTCGGCTCCCGGCAGGCGGTTCTCGACCCGCAGGCCCTCGCCGTGCCCGACGACGCGCATCGAGCAGGTGCGGTTGTCGTTTCCCCAGGCGACCGCGGTCGGCGCGAACGAGCCGGGGGCGAAGCGCTTGTAGGAGTTGACGTGCGGGGCGTAGAGCAGGGTGAGCTCCTCCATGCAGGCGAGCTGCCCGGCGATGAAGCGGTCGAACAGCTGGCGGTCGGCGGCGAAGGCGTTCCCGGAGCCGTCGGCCTGCGCGAGCGAGCAGTGGATGTGGCACGAGTTGCCCTCGGCCTGGTTGAACTTGGCCATGAAGGTGATCGCCATCTCCTCCTGGGCGGCGATCTCCTTGGCCCCGTTCTTGTAGATCACGTGGTCGTCGGCGGCCGCCAGCGCCTCGCTGTAGCGGAAGTTGATCTCGTGCTGGCCGAGGTTGCACTCGCCCTTCGAGTTCTCGACCGCCATCCCCGCGGCCGCCATCTCGTTGCGGATCCGGCGGATCAGCGGCTCGACCCGCGCCGAGCCGAGCAGCGAGTAGTCGATGTTGTAGAGGTTGGCCGGCTCGAGGTCGCGGTAGGCCTTCTTCCAGGCCTCCTCGTAGGTGTCCTTGAAGACGATGAACTCGAGCTCGGTGCCGGCGTTGGCGATCATCCCCCGCTCGGCCAGCCGGGCGAGCTGGCGGCGCAGGATCTGGCGCGGCGAGGCGACCACCTCGGAACCGTCGGCCCACTGCAGGTCGGCGAGCAGCATCACCGTGCCCTCGTGCCAGGGCACGGGCCGCAGGGTGTCGAGGTCGGGGACCATCTCGAAGTCGCCGTAGCCGCGCTCCCACGACGCCATCGCATAGCCACCGACCGTCTCCATGTCGACGTCGACGGCGAGCAGGTAGTTGCAGCCCTCGGCGCCGTGCTCGAGCGTGTCGGCGAGGAAGTGCGAGGCGGTCAGGCGCTTGCCCTGCAGCCGCCCCTCCATGTCGGCGATCGCGAGCAGCACGGTGTCGACCGTGCCGTCCGCGACCGCCTGCTTGAGCTCGTCGAGCGTCACATCGGCAACGCTACGCCGTTGGCGCTACTGCCCCGTGGCCTCGTCGGGGATGTGCGGGACCGTTGGGTCGTCGATGGTGCGCTCCTGGCCGGTGAAGTGGCTGCGCGCCTTCAGCCAGCCGAGCGCGGCGCCACCGATAATGACCAGCAGCACGAGCGGCGCGTAATTCGCGTAGTTCGCGTCCCACTGGTCGTCCCATGGCACCCCCAGCGGGCTCGTCGGCAGGAGGCCAGCGGCGCAGATGATCAGGATCCAGATGACGCTGATCGGGTTCATCCACCTCCACTTCTTCCCGATGTTCCAGGCCGTCGCCGGCTCGAACTTGTCGCCCATCCGCCAGCGCAGGAAGATCGGGATCGCGAAACAGATGAAGAGGCCGATCACAGCAGATCGAGATCACCGCGAAGAAGGCGACCGGCAGGACCGTCCCCGGGGCGCCCTTCAGCGCCGGGATCGTGATGATCAGCGCGGCAGCCGCCATCGCCATGACCGCGTTGAACGGGACCCCGTCCTTGTTCACCTTTGAGAGGTGTCGCGATCCGGGCATGCCGCGGTCTCTCGAGAACGCGAAGCACATCCGGGAGGCGCTGGTCAGACAGGCGAGGCCGCAGAAGAGCTGCCCGACGGTGCAGATCACCAACACCGCCTTGAAGCCGGCGGTGTCCAGCGCTCCCGCGAGGACCGCGAATATCGAGCCGACGCCGAAGCCGTTCTCCGGGTCCGAGATGTTCGCCGGATCCTGAACGGCGAAGGTGATCGCCAGGAGCACTAACCACCCGATGATCGCCGAGTAGAAGATCGATGTCCACACACCGCGCGCAGCGTTGCGCGAGGCGCTATGCGTCTCCTCCGAGAGGTGAGCGGAGGCGTCGAATCCGGTGATCGTGTACTGCGTGAGCAGGAAGCCGATCGGCAGCAGGTAGATCCAGAAGAAGAGGCCGCCGGTGGCCCCGTCGTCGAATCCGGAGTTGTTCAGCCGTTCCCCGAAGACGAAGCCGAAGTCCTGGTGCGTGTCGGGGACGATCAGCAGCAGCGCGATGATCACCCCGACGCCGATCACGTGCCACCCGACCGAGATGTTGTTGATCATCGCGAGCAGGTTGGTGCGGAAGATGTTCACGATCGCGCTGAGGATGAGGATGATCACGAAGAGCAGGAAGTTCTCGGCGAGGATGTGCTCGGTGTCGCCGAAGTTGACGCCGAAGATGTCGAGCCCGTACGCCCCGAAGGTGACGTTCATGAACCCTGCGCAGGCGTACTGGACGGAGGCCACGACCCCGATCAGGCCGACCAGGTTGAACCAGCCGGTGAACCAGGCCCAGACCGGGCCGCCGAGCTTGCCGGCGAACCAGTAGATGCCGCCCGAGGTCGGGTACTTAGCGACGAGCTCCGCGAGCGAGAAGCCGATGATCAGGATCAGCAACGAGACGAGCGGCCAGCCGATCGAGATCGCAATCGGGCCGCCGTTGTTCCAACCGGTCGCGTAGGCGGTGAAGCAGCCCGCGAGGACCGAGATGATCGAGAACGAAATCGCGAAGTTGGAGAACCCACTCCACGCCCGGTTGAGCTGCTGCTTGTAGCCGAGCTCCGCGAGGAGTTTCTCGTCTTCGTCCTTGAACTGGTCAGCGGGCGGCGCTGCTTCGGACATTCAATTCCCCTTCCGCGGGCCCACCCATCGCCTCGTGCGATAAAAGGTGTGTTAGCCCGACCTATGGACGACGCGACCCTAAACCCGCAACCGGACGCACGTCAAGGGGCCGATGACGATCTGGTCCGAATCGTCCAACAGCTCGAGCCCGCCCTTGGGCCGCCCGGCCAACCCCCGCAGCCGCTCGGCGGCGGGATCACCAACCGCAACTACCGCGCCCGTTTCGGCGAGACCGAGTACGTGATCCGCGTCCCCGGCAAGGACACCTCGCTGCTCGAGATCGACCGCGAGGCCGAGCGGATCGCCAACCAGCGCGCCGCCCAGGTCGGGATCGCGCCGCCGGTCGCCGCGACCGTCGCCGAGCCGCAGGCGATCGTCACCCTGTTCATCGAGGGGACCGGGATGACCGAAGCCGAGCTGCGCACGCCGCAGGCGCTGACCGAGGTCGCGCGCTCGCTGCGCGCGATCCACGAGCTCGGCGAGCCGCTGCCGGTCGACTTCGACTCCTTCCGGATCGTCGAGACCTACGCCGCCACCGCGCGGGGGCGCGGCGTCAGCCTGCCCGAGGCCTTCGATGAGGCGCTCGCCTGCGCGGCGCGGATCGAGGCGGCGCTCACCGGCCCCGAGCACGAACCGGTGCCCTGCCACAACGACCTGCTCGCCGCCAACTTCATCCGCTCGGCACCAACGGGGGCCGCCTCCGGCGGCCAGCTGTGGATCGTCGACTGGGAGTACGCCGGGATGGGGGACCGCTACTTCGACCTCGCCAACTTCGCCGTCAACAACGAGCTCGGCGAGGCCGCCGAGGAGACCCTGCTGGCCGACTACTTCGGCGAGCCGGCTTCCGAGGGCCGCCTCGCCGCCCTGCGGCTGATGCGGTTCATGTCCGACTTCCGCGAGGCGATGTGGGGGGTGGTGCAGTCGGTGGTCTCCGAGATCGAGTTCGACTTCGTCGACTACCACGAGCGCCACTTCGACCGTCTGCGCGAGACCGCCGCCGACCCGCGGTTCTCCGACTGGCTGCGCGAGGCGAGCGGTGGCTCGTAAGCAGCTCCCGGACGCGGCCGGCTGCGTGATCGTCGGCGGCGGGGTCGGGGGCGCCTCGATCGCCTACCACCTGGCGAAGCTCGGCTATCGCGACGTGGTCCTGGTCGACCGCGCCGAGCTCACCTCGGGGTCGACCTTCCACTCCGCCGGCCTGGTCGGCCAGCTGCGCGGCTCCGTCTCGCTGACGAAGATGATGATGCACTCGGTCGACGTCTACCGCGGCCTCGCCGACGAGTCCGAGCTCGACCCCGGGTGGGTCGAGTGCGGCGGGATCAGGCTCGCATCGTCGGAGCAGCGGATGGAGGAGCTGCGCCGCCAGGCCGGCTGGGCGAAGACCTTCGGGCTGCCGCTGGAGTTGATCTCCGCCGACGAGGCGCGGGAGATGTTCCCGCTGATGTCGACCGACGGGGTGCTGGGCGCCGCCTGGCTGCCGACCGACGGCTACATCGACCCATCACAGCTCACCTACGCGCTCGCCGATGTCGCCCGCCGCGAGGGCGGGCTCGAGGTGTTCCAGAACACCCGCGTCACCGGGATCGAGGTCGACGGCGGCCGGGTGCGGGCGGTCGAGACCGACGCCGGGCGGGTCGAGGCGGAGGTGGTGGTCAACGCCGGCGGCATGTTCGCGGCCGAGATCGGCCGCCTGGCGGGAGTCCGGGTGCCGGTGATCCCGTTCTCGCACCAGTACCTGGTCACGCAGCCGTTTCGCGAGCACTCGGCCGAACAGCGGCTGCCGACCCTGCGCGACCCCGACCTGCTGATCTACTTCCGCGAGGACGGCGGCGGCCTGGTGATGGGCGGCTATGAGCGCAACTCCGAGCCCGCCTTCCTTCCCCGACGGGCCCGCGGGTCTGGACGCGATCCCGCCGGACTTCAACGGCCGCCTGCTCGAGGACGACTGGGACCGCTTCGCCGAGATCACCGAGAACTCCAAGCGCCGGGTGCCCGTCATGGACGAGGTCACGATCACGAAGCTGATCAACGGCCCCGAGGCGTTCACCCCCGACAACGAGTTCTGCCTCGGCGAGTCGGAGGTTCGCGGCTTCTTCGTCGCCGCCGGCTTCTGCGCCCACGGCCTCGCCGGCGGCGGCGGGATCGGCCGGGTGATCGCCGAGTGGATCGCCGAGGGCGAGCCGAGCCTCGACCTCTGGGAGATGGACGTGCGCCGCTTCGGCGCCCAGTACCGGTCGCCCGGCCTACACGCACGCCCGCATCCGCGAGACCTACGAGACCTACTACGACATCCGCTATCCGAACCACGAGCGCTCCGCCGGGCGGCCCGCTGCGCGTCTCCGCCGCGAACGCCTGGCACGCCGATCACGGCGCCGCGTTCGGCGAGAAGTCGGGCTGGGAGCGGGTCAACTGGTATGAGTCGAACGCCGCCGCCGGCGACGACGCGCTCCGCCCGCGAGGCTGGGCCGGCCGGCACTGGTCGCCGGCGATCGGCGCCGAGCACCGGGCGACGCGCGAGTCGGTGGCGATCTTCGACGAGTCCTCGTTCGCGAAGCTCGAGATCGGGGGCCCCGGGGCGGCGGCGGTCCTGGAGCGCCTCTGCGACAACCGGGTGGCGCGCGCCGAGGGCCAGATCACCTACACGCAGATGCTCAACCGCCGCGGCGGGATCGAGTGCGACTTCACCGTCGCCCGGCTCGGCGAGGAGCTGTTCTCGATCGTCACCGGGACCGCGTTCGGAAACCACGACCGCGAGTGGATCCGCAAACACCTTCCCGAGGACGGCTCGGCGCAGGTCCGCGACGTGACCTCGGCCTGGTCGTGCTTCGGGATCTGGGGACCGCGCTCCCGCGAGGTGCTCGCCGAGCTGACCCCGGCCGACCTGGGCAACGACGCCTTCCCCTACATGAGCGCCCGCGAGATCACCGTCGGCAACGTGCCGGTGCGGGCGCTTCGGGTCACCTACGTCGGCGAGCTCGGCTGGGAGATCTACTGCCCGACCGAGTACGGGCTCGGGCTCTGGCGGGCGCTGTGGGAGGCGGGCGAACCGCGCGGGATCGTCGCCGGCGGCTACCGGGCAATCGACTCGATGCGGCTCGAGAAGGGGTATCGCGTCTGGGGCGCCGACATCACCCCGGACGAGACCCCCTACGAGGGCGGGGTCGGGTTCTGCGTCAAGCTCGACAAGGACGGCGGCTTCATCGGCCGCGACGCGCTGGCCGAGGCGAAGGAGCGGGGGCCGCGGACGCGGCTGTGCTGCCTGACGCTGTCCGACCCGCGCTCGGTCGCGCTCGGTAACGAGCCGGTCCGAATCGGCGGCGAGATCGTCGGCCGGGTTACCACCGGCGGCTACGGCTACACGGTCGAGCGCTCGATCGCCTACGCGTACCTACCCCCGGAGCATGCCGCGGCCGGAACCCCGGTCGAGGTGGAGATCTTCGGCGAGTGGGTCGGGGGCGAGGTCAGCGCCGAGCCGTTGTTCGATCCGAAGGGCGAGCGGATCCGCGCCTAGCGCACGCGCAGGCGCCGCAGCGTCCGCCGCAGCCCCGGCCACGGCCGGGAGTGCCGGCGCGCGTTGCACAGCGAGCCGATCGTCTGCGGGCCGAACGCGTCCAGCTGCGTTGCCAGGGCGAGGAAGGCCTGAGCGGTCGTGAGCGCGTCACCGTCGGCGGTGTGCCGACTATGAACCGGGAGACCGAGGTGGCGGGCCAGCGAGCTGAGGCCGATCCGGTCCGGTGGCGGGCGCCGGCCACGCGCGAGCAGCTCGGCGGCGAGCACCGCGGTGTCGATCACCGGGTTGCGCAGCTCGGCGCCCGCGCCGCGCAGCGGCGGGCCGAGGAAGCTCCGCTCGACCGCGGCCACGTGGGCGACCAGCGCCCTGCCCGTGAGCGCATCGAGCAGCTCGTCGAGGACCTCGGTCAGCGCCGGGGCGCCGGCGAGGTCCTCGCTGCGCAGCCCGTGGATGCGAATCGTCTCCGCCCCCGGCATCCGCGCGGGGCGCACGAGCCGGTGGTGCGCCGCCCGCAGCCGCACGCGGCCCTCGCTGACCGGGACCGTGGCGAAGGCGATGATCTCGTCGGTCGCCGGGTCGAGGCCGGTGGTCTCGAGGTCGACGACGCAGAGATCGGCCTCTCGCCACGGGGTCGCGGGATCGGGCATCGGCGTTTCCATGTAGGCGTCGAGGATCGACGCGGCCGCGTCCGGGTCGCTCACGTGCTCGACCAGGTCAGCTTCGTGCTCAGTCCCCTCTGCACCGAGGCGACGGCCCTGAAGGCGTCGCGCAGGTAGCGGCGCTCGAGCGGGTTCAGCGCCTTCGGGTCGATCGCGTTGTCGGGCGCGATCGAGGCCGCGAGCTGACGCACCTGGTGTTCGATCCGCAGCTCGGAGAACAGGTCGAAGGCCTCCTCGAGCGTTGCGGCGTCGGTCTCGTTCAGCGTCCCCGACTCGGCCGCGGCTCGTAGGCGCTCGACCGTCGACGTCGTCGTCGCGCCGGCCGCGAGCGCCGCGTAGCGGGCGAGGTTGACGATCGGCAGCAGACCGCCGTGCTTGATGTCGAAGCGGCCGGCGTGCTCGCCGGAATGCTCGACGACGATGTCCTTCAAGAAGCCGGTTGGCGGCTTGCTCGCGAGCGCCTGGCGCAGCAGCAGGCGCAGGAGCTCGGGGCGAGGGTGCGCTTCTCGCAGCAGTGCCGGTAGATCGAACAGCTCCTCGCTCCCGTGGATCACTCTGGCGTCGAGGACGATCGAGATCGCCACCAGCTCCGGCTCGGAGACCGGCCGAACGAGCCACTTGGCGATCGCCTTGCGCCAGTCCGTGATCGACCTCACCGACATTGCGCCGGTGGCGTTGACCCCGTGGCGGTCGGGCTGCCATCCCATCGCGCCGAGCTCGTCGACGGCCCTTCGCGCCAGGCGGTGAACATACTCCTCGGCGTCGGCACCGGAGCCCTCCGACCAGGCCATGCCCGAGTCGACGTCGGAGGAGGGCACGGCCTCACGGCGGCCGAAGCTCCCGAGCGAGAGCCAGCCGACCTCCACCGGGGGTGGTCCCTGGTCGGCAACCGTGAGCTCGATCAGCCGACGGACCAGCGCGTCGACTACGACCGAGAGGACGCCGCTGATCCTGGTGGCCTCCAGGCCCGCGGCGTGCATCGCGATCAGCGTCGCGTTCAGCTGCTCGACCGTCGGTCGCAGGGCGTCGACCTGGCCGGCGTCCGCGATCGCCCTCCTGAGCATGATCGGGGTGTGCGTCTCGTTGGCGAGCAGATCGATGTCGGTGGCCACGCCGAGCAGCTCGCCACGGCTCGAGACGACCGGCACGTGGCGGATCCCCCGATCGATCATCAACAGCATCAGCTCGTCGCCGGTCTGCTCGGCGCCGATCGTGACCACCGGCGCGCTCATCACCTCTCCAACCGGAGTCTCGAGCGACAGGCCCGCGGCGACGACGCGCGAACGCAGGTCGCGGTCGGTGACGATCCCGAGCTCGCCGTCCCCGACGTCGACGAGGATCGAGCTCACCCCCTGCTCCTCCATCCGCCCGGCCGCCTCGCGCAGGACGACCCCCGGCTCGCAGACGACCGGGCGCTTGCGGACCAGGGCCCGCACCTTCTCTTGGCCGACGTCGAGGTTCTCGGTCCTCGCGGTCGGCTCACCGCCCGGCCGCGGCCTGTCCATCAGCACCCGGGCCACCGATTGCAGGCCCGCCGGGTCGGCGAGCAGCGGGATCACGTCGTCGGCCGCCAGTCGGTAGCAGAGGGAGCTCTCTCGGGCGCGGGCCTCCCAGCCTGTCGGCAGCCCGGAGAGCATCCAGGGGTGACCGAACGGCTCGCCCTCACCGAGCAGGTCCAGCACCCGCCCGTTGTCGAGCAGCTCGACGGCCCCCGTACGCAGGACCCACATCTCGTCGGGCGGGCCCCCGCCCTGGCGGAAGATCGTCGCCCCGGCCTCGAAGTATTCGATCTCGACCCGCTCGGCCAGCCGCTCGAGCTCGACCGGCTCGAGGGTGGTGAACAGGTAGTGCTTTCCGAGGAACTCGGCGACGTCGTGCATGCCTTGGCCCGGTCAGGCTACGCCTACGGACCGCGCGAGTCCGGCAGCTCGATCCAGACGTCGGCCCCGCCTTCGGGCCGGTTGCGGGCGTGCGCGGAGCCGCCGTGCGCGCGGGCGATCGCGTCGACGACGGCGAGGCCGAGGCCGGTGCCGCCGCGGGTTCGGGCGACGTCGGCGCGGCTGAAGCGCTCGAATGCGTGCTCGATGAAGTCCTCCGGCATGCCGGGGCCCTCGTCGGTCACGTGGATCTCGACCCCGGCCCCGTTCGGTCGCGCCTCGATCGTCACCGCTCCCTCGCCGTGGCTGAGAGCGTTGTCGACGAGATTCGTCAGCGCTTGCTCGACCCGTGCGCGGTCGGCCTCAAGCTCGAGGTCGGAGCGGACATGCTCGAGCGGCCTGCCGGCGCGCGCGGCCCGCCCGGCGAACCGTGCCGTGATCGCTCCGATCGCGTCCTCGGCCGCGAACGGCTGCCGATCGATCCGCACCTCGCCGTCCTCGGACCGGGCGACCACCAGCAGCTGCTCGGCGAGGGCGATCAGGCGGTCGATCTCGTCGGTCGCCGAGGCGATCGCGGTGCGCAGCTCGGCCTCGCCGCTCGCGTGCAGCAGCGCCAGCTCGAGCTCGATCTTGTGCAGGGCGAGCGGCGTGCGCAGCTCGTGGCTGGCGTCGTCGACGAATCGCCGTTCGCGCTCGAGCGCCTCCTCGAGACGCCCGAGCATCGCGTTGAGCGTGTCTCCAAGCCGCGAGATCTCGTCACGAGCTGCCGGGACCGGGAGCCGCTCGCCGGGCTCCGAGGCGGAGATCTCCGCGGCGCGCCGGCGCATCGCGTCGACCGGCCGCAGCGCAGCGCCCGCCATCCCGTAACCGGCGAGCGAGGCGAGCAACAACGCCACCGGTCCGCCGATCAGCATCAGTTTCGCGAGCCCGTCGAGCGCCTCGTTGCGGTCGCCGAGCGACGATCCGACCACGGCGACGAGCCGGCGGCCCGACAGCTCCACCGGAACCGCGAGCACCCGCACCGGGCCCTCGACGCCAGGGACGTCGTCGGTCTCGATGAAGATCGCAGACGCCGAGGCCCGCGCGAGCTGGTCATCGGTGAGCGCCACTGCGCCGTCCAGCTGCGAGGACGCGTCCACGACCGTGCCGTCGGCGGTGACGATCTCGGCGAAGCTCTCGTCCTGCTCGATCAACGGGCTGGTGTCGGTGTCGGAGAGTCCGCCCCCGTGGGCGTCCCGGGCCAGCGCTGAGACCTCCGTCGCGCGCGAGCGCAGGCCCTGGTCGATCGAGTGGTTGAGCTGCGCCTCGAGGCGCAGGTAGAGGAAGAGGCCGACCGCGACCAGGACGATCGCCATCACGCCCGCGAACGCGAGCGTCACCCGGACGCGGATCGGCAGCCGCTTCAAGGCCGGTCGCCCGTCCGCAACCGGTAGCCGGAGCCGCGCACGGTCTCGATCGAGTCGGTGCCGAAGGGCTTGTCGATCTTCTGGCGCAGGAAGCGGACGTAGGAGTCGACGACGTTGGAGCGATTCTCGTAGTCGTAGTCCCACGCCTGCTCGAGCAGGGCGTAGCGCGAAAGGACCTCGCCGGGACGCCGCATGAAGGTCTCCAGGATCGCGAACTCCTTTGCGGAGAGCTCGATCTGCGTGTCCCCCCGCCAAACGCGCTTGGTCGCCGGGTCGAGCCGCAGATCCCCGACCCGCAGCTCGACCGGGCGTTCGACCGCGCCCCGGCGGACGAGCGCGCGCATCCGCGCCATCAGCTCGGCGAACGAAAACGGCTTCGTCAGGTAGTCGTCGGCGCCACCGTCGAGGCCGGCGACCCGGTCGCTGACCGAATCGCGCGCGGTGAGCAGGAGAATCGGAGACCAGATGTTCGCCGCGCGGAGCCGCCGGCAAACCTCAAGCCCATCGATCCCGGGCAGCATGATGTCGAGCACGATCGCGTCGTAGGAGGTCGCCTCGGCCATCCACAGTGCGTCCTCGCCCTTGACCGCGACGTCGGCCGCGACCCCCTCGCCGCGCATTCCACGGCGGATTAGGGCGGCCATCTTGACCTGGTCCTCGACGATCAGAATCCGCATCGAGCCAAGCCTACGAGCGTGGATGAAAGGAAGATGAAAGGCCGCGCTTGGGCGGCTTCACGCTCATTTCATCGAGCGTTCCTAGGGTCGAGGCACGCATACACGGCAACGATTGGAGCGCGAGATGGATTACAAGCTCAGGAGAGGCATGATCGCGGCGGCGGCCGTGGCGGCGCTCGCCGGTGGCGGCGCTGCGATCGCGGGCGCCACCGGCGGCGGCGGTGACGAGGCCGGGCCCGACGACGGCAATGGTCAGCCCGTGACGGGCAGCCCGCTCGACCGTGCCAGCGCGATCGCGATTGACGAGGTCGGCGGCGGCGAGGTGACCGGCAGCGAGATCCGTGACGAGGAGGGCTACTACGAGATCGAGGTCACGAAGCCGGACGGCAGCCAGTTCGATGTCCACCTCGATCAGAGCTTCAAGGTCATCGACTCGAGCTCGGACGGCGGCGGCGAGAGCTGAGCGGCGCGCACCCAAGATGAAAGGCGGATGAGGGCCCTCCACGGGCCCTCATCCATTTCACTGGGCTTTCATCTAGGTCCGGGATAAGGCGGGTCGAACGACCGAAGGAGACCCAGATGAGCCCGACCAAGATCCTCTCGACGCTGGCCGCACTGGCATTCGCGGGCGCCGTCTTCGCGATCCCGGCGCCGGGTCAGACCGCCGGCGGCGCAGCGCCGACGTTCAGCGACCCGACCACGATCGACAACCCGTACCTGCCGTTGAGCAAGTACAGCCGCTGTTCGCTGCGGGGCCACGAGGACGATCAGCGTCTGCAGATCAAGCGCAAGGTGCTCGACCGCACCCGCACGTTCGTCGTCGACGGGGTGCCCGTCGAGACGATGATCGTCAAGGACCGAGTCCGCGGCGACGGCAAGACGATCGAGCGCACGCTCGACTTCTTCGCCCAGGACGACGCCGGCGCGGTCCACTACTTCGGCGAGCGGGTGGACAACGTCCGCGACGGCCAGGTCGTCAACCACCACGGCGGCTGGATGTACGGCAAGGACACCGACAAGATCGGCGTGTTGATGGCCGCCGATCCGCACATCGGCAGCCACTGGCTCTCCGAGGACGCCCCTCCGATCACCGTCGAGCACGACCGGGTGGTCGACCGGATCGCGAGGATCACGGTCCGCGGGCGAACCTACGACCACGTGATCAAGGTGAGGGAGTTCGCCCTGCCCGACCGCGAGGTCGAGTACAAGCTCTACGCCAAGGGCGTCGGCGTGATCGACGAGCTGCCCCCGAAGGGCGACGTCGGCCTCGCCGGTTGCGCGCGGGCGTAGGTTCAGACCAGCCCGGCGAGGATGTGCTCGGTGCCGCGGATGTGGCTGCGGATCAGCTGCGCCGCGGCGCCGGCGTCGCCGCTGCGCAGAATCGCGACCAGCTCGCGGTGCTGGGCGTTCGACCGGGTCAGCACCTCCTCGGGATGCGCGATCAGGGCGATCAGGTCGCTCATGTGACCCTGGACCTCGGTCATCTCGGTGACCAGCCTCGGCGAGCGCGCCGCCTCGGCGACGCCGATGTGGAAGCGGATGTCGGCCCGCCGGTAGGGCTCGAAGTCCAAGGCCTCGCCCATCCGTTCGACCAGGGCGTCGAGCGCCTCGAGGTCGGCGGGCCGGGCGCGCTCGGCGGCGAGCATCGCCGAGCCGACCTCTATAGCGACCCGGTGATCGAGCACGGCGGCGGCGGCGCCCAGCACGTCGTCGGGGTCCTCGCGCTCGGCCAGCGGCGGGCGCTCGGCGACGAAGGTGCCGCCGGCCCGGCCGCGGACCGAGGTCAGGTGGCCGGACTGGACCAGGGTGGTCAGCGCCTGGCGCAGGGTCGAGCGCGAGATCCTCAGCTCATCGGCGAGCTGGCGCTCCGGGGGCAGCTGGGACCCGGGTGCGAGCAGGCCGACCCGGATCGCGGTGCCGAGTCGTTCGACCGTCTCCTCGAACGTCGTCGGCGGACGGACGGGCTTGAACACGGCCGCGACGGCCGCATCGCGCTTCACCCGCCTACCGTAACGGCGCGGAGGTCAGCTACCTAACGGGCGCCGTCCAGGGAGAGCTCCGCGCGGATCTCGGGGATCGCCTGCTCGTTGGAGCGGAAGTGGATCGCGATCATGCCGAGCGCCCGGGCGGTCTCGACGTTGACGAGCACGTCGTCGACGAACAGGCACTGCTCGGACGTGACCCCGCTCAGGCGCGCGACCGTCAGCTCGTAGATCGGCGGGTCCGGCTTGCGCACGCCGACGAACCCCGAGTCGACCACCAGCTCGAAGATCTCGTCGACGGGCAGCATCGAGCGCCACAGCGGCTCCCACTCGCGCACGTTGTTGGTCAGCAGCGCCATCCGCCGTCCGCTGCGCTTCGCCTCGCGCATCAGCTCGACCATCGGCGGGTTCGGCTCCAGGGCCTCGAAGTAGATCTCGCGGAAACCGTGCATCTCGGGCCGGTGGCCGAGCTCGGGCTCGAGCGCTCCCGCGACCAGGTCGAGGAAGGTCGCCTCGGTCAGCCGGCCGGTCTCGAGCTCGAACAGCGGGTGGGCGCCGTCGCGCTCGGCGATCGCCTGCATCGCCCGGCCGAGCGCCTCGGGCGCGATCCCGGTCTGGTCCTGGAAGGCGGCGAACGAGTTCAGCAATGGGGTGGTGAGGACGCCGCCGAAGTCGCTGACGACGGCGGTGATCGGCGGCCGTCTCACGCGCGCTGAAGCAGGTCGAGGGCGCCGCTGCCGGCGGCGGTTCCCGCGAGCGCCAGCGAGGCGGAGGTCCGCTTGACCCCGCCGGCCTCGTCGCTGGCGATCGCCGCCACCTGGCCGGTGATCCGCATCGCCAGCGCGTCGGCCGACCCGGACAGCTCCAGGCCGATCCGCCGCGGGAGCCCGTCGGCGCCATACTCGGTCGAGACCAGCGCCTGGTCGAGTCGAGCGAACCCCTGGTGGTCGCCGATCGCCCCGGCGATCAGCTCCTGACCGTGGTTCTCGCTGCCCGCGGGCGTCAGGGCGGCGATCGCGAGCAGGCGCCCGTCGTCGAGCCGCGCCGAGACCACCCGGACGCGCTCGACCTCGTCCCAGTCGAGCTCGCCGGTCAGCTGCCAGACCGGCTCGCCGGCGGGGTCGGGCTGGAGCTCGGCGAGGCGCTCGGCGTCCCACTCGAAGCGCAACGATTCGCCGGTCGGGGCCTCGAACTCGACCCCCAGGACCTCACTCACGCTCGTCACCGGCCTCCAGCTCGGCCGCGGGTACCTCGACCTCGCGCGCGGTCCCCTCGTAGTCGTAGCTGCGCGATCGGCGCGCCGTGCCCGAACGGGCGGCCCCGGCGGCCGCGCCGGCTCCCGAGAGGACCCAGCCGAAGGCGATCCGCCGGCGCGCGAGCCAGGTGACGCCCGCCCTGAACACAGCCCGGGTCGGGGGGATCAGCAGCGCGAAGCCGACGATGTCGGTGATGAAGCCCGGGGCGAGCAGGAAGGCCCCGCCGACGATGATCATCGCCCCGTCGAAGGTCTCGCGGGCCGGGACCCGGCCGGCGGTTAGCGCCTGGTTGAACCGCTCCCAGGCCACGCGGCCCTGCGATCGCGCCAGCGCCGCGCCGGCGAACCCGTCGAGGATCAGCAGCGCCAGGGTCGGGACCAGCCCGATCGCCTGACCGACCTGGATGATCACGTACAGCTCCGCGATCGGCAGGATGATGAACAGGAACAGCAGCGCGATTGCCATGTAAGGAAGTTAGTGAAGGCGGCGAGCTACGATGGACATGTGGCAACCGAAGAGGACGTCTACGAGGCGCTCGAAGAGGTGATCGATCCCGAGCTGGGGCTCGACTTCGTCTCGCTCGGGCTGGTCTACGACGTCGACATCGAAGGGCCGGAGGTGTTCGTCACCTTCACCCTGACGACCCCAGCCTGCCCGATCGGCCCCCAGGTCTCCGAGCAGATGCGCGAGTTCGTCGGCGACCTCGACGGGGTCGAGAAGGTCCATCCGAAGATGATCTTCGACCCGCCGTGGTCCCCGGAGATGATGTCCGAGGACGCGAAGTTCGCGCTGGGGTACTAAGAAGTCGGTTCAGCCGGAAGCCGCTGTCCCTGCGCGTGGAAAGCGTGGCCTCAGGCCACTGAGGCACAGAACTCGCGAAGGGCCGCCGCGAAGGAGGGGCTCACCGTCGGCTTCTCTCGGCAGGACACCCGCATCGAGTCGGGGAAGGCCGAAACCGCCGCCTCGTATCCCTCCTTCGTGAACAGCAGGCACGGATCGTGCTCGGCTAGAAGCAAGGGCTTTCCGAGATCCCTCAGGGCGCCCTCGATCCAGTCGCCGGAGTCCGCCATGTTCTCGAGCAGGTAGGCCTGCGCTACGCCGCTGGGGATTCGCTCGAGCATCCGGTCGGCCAGGTCGTCGCCGTAGAACCCCTGGGTTATCTGGGTGATGTGGCGCATGAACGTGCGGTCGTCGAGCTTCGCCACCTGGCGGAAAGCAGAGCCGGTTTGCTCGTTGATGGCGGGAGGGTCGGCCGTCGGGCTAAAGCTGAGACAGGCGTGCCCGAGGGCAAGGCCCTGGACCGACTCGCGGTGCCGGGACGCCAACTTCACGGCGGCGGCGATCGAGAACTCATCGGCTGCAACCACGCAGCTCTCCCATCGGAGGCGCTCCAGCTCGGCCGCCGCCCGCTCGGCCACGGCCCCGGTGCCGAACGCGCCTGGACGAGCCTCCTCGCCCACCCCGGGAGCATCAAACGCAGCGACCTCGGCCCAACCCTCGAGCTGTGGCCGTATCACCCATTCCAACTCGCAGTAGCCCGGGATGAGAAGCAGCCTCGGCCTGCTCACATTCGGGTCTCCCGCTCGTAGACGCACGACAACCTGAGCCAACTCATCTGACCTCCTCGCCGCGGCCGCACCACCGAACCTCGTCCGTGCGCGGGCCTACTTCTTCTCTTTCTTCTTCAGCTTCGCTTTCGTCGTCTGGGTCGCCGCGAGGCCGCCCGTCGGCGTGAAGGTGATCTCCGCCTTGACCTTCGCCTTGCCCTTCTTCTTCAGCTTCTTCTTCGTCTTGCCCTTGGGGATGATCTTCAGCTTCACGGTGCCTGCCGCGCTCACCGTCTTCGACGCGGCGCGGCCGTGGCTGGACGGGCGCTGGCTCTTCAGGTTTTTGCCCTTCAGGGTCAACTCGCCCGCACCCGGGACCGTGACCTTCACCGTCGCCACCCCCTTCTTCTTGTTCAGCTTCTTCTTGCCGATCGTGAAGCTGTTGTCGGGACAGCCGTTGGGTGTGGTCAGGTTCGGCGTCGTCGGGCATGCGTCGACTCCGTCGGCGACCCCGTCCTTGTCGGTGTCGGCGCAGGTCGGCACCTTGAAGTTTCCGATCGCCGTGCTCCAGGTCGCTGCCGACGTGGCCGCGTAGTACTCGTTCGTGTGCCAGAAGGTGCAGTTGTCGGCGGGGTCGACCGAGGTGGCGCTGTAGTCGCCCCAGCGCTGGCCGGAGCCGGTAGCGGTCTGCGAACCGCCGCCAGGCTTCAGCACCTGCTCGGCTCCGAGCGTTCCGGGAGGGTCACTCGGCGCCCGCGTGGCGTAGCGAATGCTGGGGAACGTGGTGCTGCTCGAGGCCGAGTAGGCGAGCGCGATGTTGCCCTCGACATCGATCGAGATGCTGCCCATGAAGCGGTTGAGGCCGCCGCCTGGATCGTAAGTGCCCTCCTGGAACAGGCTCCAGCCTCCGCCCGTGTTGCGGAGCTCGAACCAGCGCGGTGCCGCGCCGGGGACCGCAGTTCCGCCGCCGACTGTGAAGTTCCCGACCAGCGCCTGATGATCGCCGAACCTTCGATAGGCGAAGCGGTGCATCGGCCACTCGCTGACCGCGTCGAGCTTCGCGGCCGTCCCGCTCTGCGGGATGCAGCCGAGGATGAAAAAGCCGCACACCGTGTAGGTGAAGGGCGCGATCGGGATCGTGGCGATGGTCGTAAACGTGCTGCTCGCGGGCGCGGCAAAGTTCGGTGTCAACTGGAACAGCTCCAGCCGGTCGGCGCCGCCGTGGAATGCATCGTCCTTAAAGGTGTAGAAGAGGCCGCCCTCGGTTGAGCCAGGCGCTCGCGGGCCGTCGACGTCCGCCGGCAGCAGGAAGTTGTCCTGGCCCGGGAAGCGCACGCCCGTCGCGCTCGGGTCGCCGGCGAGCATCTTCGTGCGGTCGAAGGCATAGGCGGTGTAAGAGGCCTCGTTGGTGCCAACGTAGTAGCCCGTCGGCCAGACGCCAACCTTGAAGTAGTCGGGGAAGTTGGGGGTCACGAAGTCGTAGGTGAAATAGGCGCCGAGCGGATCCGGGGTCGTCGAAATCGCGAAGCAGATGTGGAAGGGCCCGGGGCCGCCCTGATCGCGGAATTGGGCCAGGAGCCAGCGATCGGCCTGCTGGTCGTAGAGCGCGATCGGATCTCCGTCGTCGTTGGGGTTGCACGGGCCCCCCGGAAACAGCGCTGAGAGACTGAACGCCGACGCCAGTGGAGTGCCTGCCTTGTTGAAGATCGCGACCTTGGTCGCGTTGACGATCTGCACGTAGTTGTTGGGCCCGACGTCGCCGTTGGTGTCAGGGGGCAGGCATCCACCGCACGCGAACGGGTTGCCCGTCCCGTCGAAGACCAGGCCCGGGGTCGGTGTACGCGAGCCGGCGGCGGCGCGCGCGGCCAGCGGATCGGGCGGAACGCTGTCACGGGTCCGCGTCTGGTGGACGGCGGCGCTCGACTCGCCCGCAAGCGGGTTGACTCGGGCCGATGGCGCACCGGCGGAGACGGATCCGCCGGCGCTGGCGAGGTCGCGCACCGGAGCGCTGACGCCAAACGACTGCGCATGGATGACCTCAGGCTTCGACGACGCGGCAGCCGAGGGGATCACGGATGCGAACACCGCGATCGCCGCCACTCCGACCCCCACGAATCGATGCGAGCTCATGCCTGTGGCTCCCTTCCCGTGGCGCCCGTATGCACGCCCCACCCTCCCACAGGCGGCTGCCTCGGTCAACCGAGCTGCCAGCGCCTCGGGTCCTCCGCGCCGGCGCCGTGCTTCAGCCGCGGGACGATTTTGCGACTACCCGCACAGCCTCGTCGACAGTCGGATACGAAGCATCAAGAATCGAATCACCCGGCGCGGTGCGGAGGACGTCACGAACCTGACCGATGTCGCGGGCCATCACCACCCGGACACCATCAGCCCGCAGCTCACGCGCGACCTGGTCGAGGACCTGGGTGGCGGTGACATCGATGAACGGCACAGTCTCAGCATCGATGACCACTGCGTGAACGCCGTCGCGCCGCCCCGCGTTGCGGATCCCGGCTGCGACCGGTCCGGCATTGGCGAAGAACAACCCTCCCTCGATCCTGAGCACCGCGATGCCCTCGACACGCCGGTTGTCTGGATGGCGATCGAGATCCGAGAAGTGACCGCTGATCCCAGGGACTCGCCCGAGCTCAGCAATCGGCGGTCGCGAGGCGCGATAGAGCAGTAGAAGGAGCGAGATCAGCACTCCGAAGAACAACCCCGCCAGGGTGCCGAGGACCATTACACCGAGCATCGCGGCCACGGCGGCAATGAAGTCCGCCCGAGCCGCGAAGCCGTAGGCGCGGCCAAGTCGGCTGCTGTACACCCGGTAGAGGTCGCGCAGGGCGGAGAAGTCGATCAGGGCGATCAGGGCCGCGATCACCACGGCCGCAAGGGTCGCCAACGGCACGCTCTCGAAATAGCCCGTGAGGAGGAGCAGGGTGAGGATCGTCAGACCGGCGACGATCAGACCGACGAGTTGGGTTCGTCCGCCGGCGGTGTTGTTCACGGCCGTCTTCGAGAGGCTCCCGTTGACGGCGAACCCACCGGAGATCCCAGCGCCGAGGTTGGCGACGCCGAGGCCGACCAGCTCACGGTTCGGGTCGATCTCCCGTTGCTCGCGTTGGGCGTATGTCTTGGCGGTCCCCAGGCCTTCCGCGAAACCGACGAGCATCACTCCCAGAGCCGCAGCCGCCAGGCCCCCGAAGCGGTCGAGGCTGACGTCGGGGAGGGCGAACGAAGGCAGGCCGGGGTCGATCGAGCCGACGATCGCCACCCCGTGGGCGCCGAGGTCGAAAAGCTCGACGGCCCCGATTCCCAGAACCACCGCGGCCAGCGGCCCTGGGATCGCCGGTGCCACTCGAGGAAGACCGAAGAGCACCGCGAGCGACCCGGCCCCGACCAGCAGCGTGAGGCCATCGGTCTCACCGATGTTGATCAGAAAGTCCCAAACCCTCTCGAAGAAGTCACCGCTGCCGGACTCGACTCCGAACAGTTTCGGTAATTGGCCGACGATGATCGTCAGCGATAAACCGACGATGAAACCCTTGAGCACGGGTTCGGAGACGAAGCTCGCGACGAACCCGAGGCGCAGGAGGCCGGCAATCAACGCAGCGAGCCCGACGCAGATGGCGAGCGCAGCCGTCGTCGCGACGAACTGGCCTCCGTTGCCCGCAACGGCGTTCCCGACAACGGCAGCCGACAGGGCCGCGGCGGCGGCCGATGGCCCGGTGATCAGCTGTGACGAACTGCCGAGAGCGGCGTACAGAATCAACGCCGCCGGCGCCGCATATAGGCCGACGACAGGCGGGACCCCGGCTATCGTCGCGTAGGCGAGCGCCGAAGGCACGAGCACCGCCCAGACCGTCAGCCCGGCGACCACGTCCCCGCGTACCCAGTCGCGCTGGTAGTTCCTCAGCGATGGAAACACGCGGCTGACAAGCGTCACCGGCAGATAGGCAACTTCTGTCCTAGTCCCGCAGCCCGTGTTCTACCTGCACGTCAAGCCCCGGCGTCTGCCGACTTCGCCGCCGGCTCGCGCCGGTCCGCGTCGGCCTCGCCGGGGGCGACCGGCTCGAGCTCGGGCTCGTGAGTGACGTGGGGCAGCCACTCCAGCCAGCCCGGGAGGTACCAGTTCCAATCGCCGAGCAGCTTCATCGACGCCGGCAACAGGACCCCGCGGATGATCGTGGCGTCGATGAGAACCGCCATCGCGAGCCCGACCCCGAGCTGCTTGAAGATCAACAGCGAGAGGGTGGCGAAGATGGCGAAGACCGCGATCATCACCACCGCGGCGCTCGTCACCACGCCCGCGGTGGTCTTGATCCCATGCGCCACCGCCTGGTCGGTCGGCATCCCGCGGTCGTAGGCCTCGCGGATGCGGGTGAGGATGAACACGTGGTAGTCCATCGAGAGCCCGAAGAGGACCACGAACAGGAAGATCGGCATCCACGAGACAATCGCTCCGCTCGACTCGAAGCCGAGCAGCGACTCCAGATGGCCTTCCTGGAAGATCCAGACGAGGATCCCGTAGGCCGCCCCGACCGAGAGCAGGTTGAGCACGATCGCCTTGAACGGGATGACGATCGAGCGGAAGGTGAAAAGCAGCAGGATGAACGCCGCCAGCAGCACGAAGCCGAACACCAGTGGTGCGTGCGACTTCAGCGTGTCGGTGAAGTCCTCGGAGTCGGCGGTGTAGCCGGTCACGTCGGCGGTGACGCCCGGCACTCCTCCGACCGTCGCCGGGATCAGATCGTCCCGCAACGCGGCGAGCGCCGCCGTCGATTGCGAGTCGCTGCCGTCACCGGCCAGCGGGATGCTGACCTGGGCGACCGTGCGGTCGTCGCTGACCTCGATCGTGATCGGCTGCTCAAAGTCCGCGCTGGAAGCGGCCTGGTTGGTCAGGTCCGCAATCGCGGCCTTCACCTCAGGTGAGGTGACATCCTCAGCGCTGACCGCGACGATGGCCGGGATTGGCCCGCCGGGGAAGATCTCCTGGATCTGGTTGTAGGTCTGGATCACCGCGAGATCCTGGGGCAGCGTTCTGACGCTCGGGTTCGCCGTGTGAAGGCGGAAGGCGGGAATCGCCAGGACCACCAGCAGGCCCCCAGCGACAACGACCGAAACGGCGGGATGGCGGAGCACCGGGTTGAGGATCCGCGACCAAAGCGCGCTCTCTCCGGCGTTCCACGGCTGGTCCTTGATGATCGGGACACCGCCCTTCTCGATTCGGTCACCCAGCCAGGCCAGAGTCGCCGGGAGCACGGTCAGCGAGCCCACGACCGCCACCGCGACGACGAGGATCGTGCCGGTTGCGAACGACTGGAAGGTCGACGCGCCGGCCAGGTACATCCCGGCCATCGCGATCATCACCGTGAGCCCGGAGATCATCACCGCGCGCCCGGAGGTGGCGGCGGCCGCCGCCAGCGAGGCGGATTCACTGCGCCCCGACTCGCGTTCCTCGCGTTCGCGGCGCAGATAGAACATCGAGTAGTCGACCCCCACCGCAAGCCCGATCAGCAGGATCACCTCGTTGACCGAGCTGTCCACCCCGCTGAGCTGGCTGATCGGGCCCATCAGCCCGATCGTCGCCAGCACCGCGGTCAGCGCCAGCAACAACGGCACGCTGGCAGCCACGACTGCACCGAAAGCGAGCAGCAGGATCAGCAGGGTGATCGGCAGCGAGGTGAACAGCGCCTGTTTGAAGTCGTCGCTGATCGACTCGTTGAGCTGCTTGTTGACGCTGGCGTCGCCGGTTTCGCCAATCGTAAAGCCGGGGTTCGCCGCCTCCGCGGCGCTGATCGCGGCCAGGGCCGGGCCGACTCGATCCTGCGTCTCGGTGTCGTCCCCGGCGATCTTGAAACGCAGCAGGGCGGCGTGGCCATCGTCCGAGATCTGGCCGCTGTTCCCCGCCGCATAGGGACTCTCGAAGTCCTGGGCGTATGGCACCTGCCCGAGGCGCCGCTGCACATCCGCGACCGCGGCGCGGAAGCTCGGGTCGGTCGCCGTCTCGGTGTCGCTCTGGATCAGGACCAGCTCTTCGGCACTCCTCGGGAAGGCCCCCTGAATCGTCTCGTCGGCGCGCCCGGACTCGCCCACCCCGAGCTCGTCCTGCTGGAGAACCTGCGTCCCGACCGCCCCGCCGATCGCAAATGAGACGATCACGAATGCCAGCCAGCCCCAGATCGCCGTCTTACGATGGGTAGCGCTCCAGCGCCCGGCGCGGGCTGCGAAAATGCGAGGACGATTCGTCGCTTGGCTCATCTTCGCCCCCTTTTTCGTTGGCAACTCGATCCTCTCATCGATCGGGGCGAAGTCAAGGCACCGCCTCCGACCGCCACTACCAGGCGAGGGGGTGGTCAGGCGGAACGAGCAGCGCTCGTCGGCGCCAGCCGGGTGCGACCGCGTTCAGAGCCGAGGCCACCAACTCGGTGTCGGGTGGAAGGCCAACCGCGCTCTCGAACAGCGGCGGGTCGTTGATACCGAGGAGGTCGGCGAGTCTGTGGATCAGGTCCGCGATCTCCCGCCGGTCGGCGTTCGGGCAGATCATCCACAGCGCAGGGACCTCCTCCAAGGCCCACGACCTTTCATTTCCAAGAAACGCGGGCCGCCCGTCACAGCCCCCGTTCCCGTTATCGGCTTTCCATGCCTCGTCCGACCCTATCCGCGCTGCACCGCAACCGCAAGGCGCTCGCGGTGCCGAGAAGGTATTGACATCCGACCCCACCGCACCGTCGCGGCCTTAGCCCGCCGGGGCTTCGCCGAGCTCGCCATGCTCGAGCTGCTCGGCGGCGCTGACCGGGGCCGGGGTGAGCGCCGCGGCGACGATCACCAGGGCGAAGGCCGCGACGCGCAGAAAGGCGCCAAGCGGGGTGTCCGGAAACGGCTCCTCGAACACCAGCGGCCCGGCGGCGATCGTCAGGGCGTTGGCGGCGACGCTGGTCAGCGCGATCACCGGGACCGCCTTGCCGAGCTGCAGGCTGCGGGCCGAGACCACCAGCCCGACCGCCGAGCCGAGCGCGATCACCACCGCCAGCGGGCTGAACACGATCGCCGTCCAGGCGGAGTCGCCGAGCTCGCCCGAGAGCGCCTTGATCGAGGTGTCCGAGGCGGCCCAGAACAGGCCCGCCGAGACGCCGAGCATCACCCCCTCGCGCAGCTTGCCGATCGAGGCCACGGCGACCCCGACGGCGGCGCTGCCGACGATCAGCAGATAGGTGACCAGGTGGGCGGTCTCGTAGTCGGCGTGGCTGCCGTCGCCGGTGCCCTCGAGCGTCGCGGCGAGGAAGGCGAGCCCGAGGGCGGCGAGGCCGACGCCGATCCACTCGCGGCGGGTCACCTGATGGGCGAACAGGCGATCGGCGGTCACGGTCAGCAGCACCAGGCCGCCGGCGATCACCGACTGCACGAGCGAGATCGGGGCCAGCGAGAGCGCCCCGACGTGCAGGCCCCAGCCGACCATCGCGACGACGATCCCGAGCGTGTAGGCGGGCGAGCGAAACAGCGCCAGCGAGGTGCGGATCGGCCGCCGCAGCTCGACCGCCGGCGAAGCGACCGCGCCGCGGTGCTTGTAGAGGAAGCCGAGGACCGAAGCGAAGGCGGTCGCCAGCGCCAGGAGCAGCCCGATCTGGACCGAGAGGCTCAGGGCGTCAGGCGGCGGCGCCGGGCGGGGGGTCGGGCTCCGCGGGTGGGTCGACCGCAGCCGGCTCGAGGTCGACGTCGAGCTGGATCGCCCGGATCGCGTGCTCGTCGGGAAGCTTCGCCAGCACCTCCTGGATGATCGCCTGGATCTCGTGCTCGTCGTGCCCGAAGGAGTCGAGCAGGCTGCGCAGCGCGGTGTGCGTGATCTTGAGCTGAGCCGGGGTCAGCTCCAGGTGGTAGTTGATCGACTCCACCGCGCCATTATGGCGGCCGCTCGCTAAGTTGAATCACTTGGCGGGAGACGTGGCAATCGAGACCCAGGGCCTGCGCAAGTCGTTCAAGGACGTCGAGGCACTGTGCGGGATCGACCTTCAGGTCGAGACCGGAACCGTGCTCGGCCTGCTGGGCCCGAACGGGGCCGGCAAGACGACCGCGGTGCGGATCCTGACCACGCTGCTGCCGCCGAGCGGGGGCAGCGCCAGGGTCGCCGGGCTCGATGTGGTCCGCGACGCCGCCAAGCTGCGGGCGCAGATCGGCCTCGCGGGCCAGTACGCCGCCGTCGACGAGAACCTGACCGGGTTCGAGAACCTGGAGATGGTCGGCCGCCTCTACCACCTGGGGCGGGAGCCGTCGCGCCGGCGTGCCACCGAGCTGCTCCAGCGCTTCGAGCTCGAGGAGGCGGGCGATCGGCTGGCGAAGACCTACTCGGGCGGCATGCGCCGCCGGCTCGACCTCGCCGCGGCGCTGGTCGCGCGGCCGCCGGTGCTGTTCCTGGACGAGCCGACCACCGGCCTCGATCCGCGCAGCCGGATCGGCCTCTGGGAGGTGATCGAGGCGCGAGTCGCCCAGGGCTCCACCGTGCTGTTGACCACGCAGTACCTCGACGAGGCGGACCGGCTCGCCGACCGGATCGCGGTCATCGACCACGGCAGCCTGATCGCCGAGGGCAGCTCCGACGAGCTCAAGGAGCGGGTCGGCGGCGAGCGGATCGAGGTCAGGCTCGAGGACCCGTCGCAGGCGGGCGGGGCGATCGCGGCGCTCGCCGAGCTCGCCGCGGAGCGCCCGTCGGCCGAGGACGGGGTGGTCCGGGTCCCGGTGCGCGAGCATCGCGGGGCGATCGCCGAGGCGGTCCGCAAGCTCGATGCCGAGCGGATCGAGATCGACGACATCGCGATCCGACGCCCGACCCTCGACGACGTCTTCCTCACCCTGACCGGCAAGCCGCCCGAGCCCGAGGGCGACGACGCCGACCTCGATACGGGCGAGCAGCAGGCCGAGACCGAGGTCGCAGCGTGAGCGCCCGCTACGCCTTCAGCGACACCCTGATCCTGGCGATGCGGGCGCTGCGTCGAATCCCCCGCAACCCCGACCTGCTGACCGCATACACGGTCCAGCCGGTGATGTTCACGCTCCTGTTCGTCGCCGTCTTCGGCGGCGCGATCGCGACCCCCGGCTACGACAGCTATGCCGACTACATGATCCCGGGGATCATGGTCCAGCAGATGTCGTTCGGCGGTTTCGCGACCGCGCTCGGCCTGGTCGACGACCTCCAGAAGGGCCTCGTCGACCGCTTCCGCTCGCTGCCGATGTCGCGGATGGCGGTGCTCACAGGGCGAACGCTGTCGGATATCGCGATGAACGCGCTGGCGCTGACCGTGATGGTCGTCGTCGGCTACATCATCGGCTTCAACTTCTCGACCTCGGCGCCGGAGGTGGTCGCCGGGCTGGCCCTCTGCCTGCTGATCGGATACGCGTTCTCGTGGGTGTTCGCCTGCGTCGGCCTCTACGCCTCCAGCCCCGAGGCCGCCAACGCGTTCGGCTTCATCGCGATCTTCCCGCTCACGTTCGCCTCCTCGGCGTTCGTGCCTCCGGAGACGATGCCGGACTGGCTGCAGACGTTCGCCAGCGACATCAACCCGTTCTCGATCATGGTCGACGCGGTCCGCTCGCTGTTCGTCGGCGGCCCCGGCGGCGGCGACATTCCCGGGGCGATCGCCTGGAGCATCGGCCTGATCGCCGTCTTCGGGACGCTCGCGGTGCGCCGCTACCGGACCGCTGTCCTCGCCTGAGCCGGGCGCCCCAGGCGACCCCCGGTCGACAGCCAGGAGCCGACGGTGATCAACACCAGGCCCAGGAGCGCCCCGGCCCCGGGGTGCTCGTCGAGCGCCAGCGCCCCCAGAATCAGGGCGACAACCGGGGCGACGTAGGTGATCACCGACGCCCGCGAGGGCCCGACCATCCCGATCAGGGCGGCGTAGAGGACGAAGGCGACCGCGGTGCAGAAGACGCCGAGCACCGCCAGCGATACGCCGGCCTGAGCCGAGATCGCGCTGCTGGGCGGGTCGGCGATCGCGACCGGCAGCAGGATCACCGCGGCGATCAGCATCGCTCCCGCCATCGTCACCCGGGGGTCGACCCCCGTAAGCCCCAGCCTGAGGATCATCGGTCCCGCCGCGTAGCCGACCGCGGCGAGCAGGATCGCCGCGGCGCCGAGCAGCTCGCTGGAGTCGCCGGCGATGTCGAGCCCGACCAGGGCGACGACGCCGGCAAAGCCGACGAAGAGGCCGACCAGGCGGCTGCCGGTGGGGCGCTCGGAGCGATCGAAGCGCAGCGCCATCACCGCGATGATCAGCGGCACGCTGGCGATCAGGATCGCGGTCACCGAGGAGTCGACGTGCTGCTCGCCCGCCGCGATCAGCGGCAGCGGGATCGCGACCTCCGCCACCGCGAACGCCACCACCGGTCCCCAGTGGCCGCGCAGGCTCGGCCACAGCCCGAGGCGCCAGCTGACCGCGGCCAGGATCGCTGCGGCCAGCGCCACCCGCACCCAGGCGAGGAAGGCTGGGGGGATCCCGTCATCGACCGCGACCTTGATGAAGTAGTACGGGATCCCCCAGAGGACGGAGACCGATCCGAAGGCGAGCCAGGCGCGCGAGCTCAAGCCGGCGCCGCCGGCGCCGCCGGCCCTAGGTCGCGGTCCAAGCCGTGTTCAGCTTGCAGAGGTCGACCTGGTCGCCGGACTTGAACACCTTCGTCGTCAGTTTCAGCGAGCCGATCCAGCCGTCGCCAGTGTCCGAGACCTCTCCCTTGAGCTTGGTCTTGGTCTTGAAGTGGTAGCCGCCGGTGTTGCTCGTGCTCGAGCCCTTGTCGGAGAACCTGCCCGGGTCGGAGCGGTCGAAGTCGGTGTAGGTGCCGGACTTGTTGGTCAGCGTCCCGCCCTGCTCGCACTCGACCTTCGTCTTGCCGACCTTGAACTTGGTCGCGTTGCCGGCCTGGGCCATCGTCAGCTTCACCTTCACGCCCTCGTCGGTCGTGCCCGTGAACACGGTGTCGCCCGGCGCCGCGGTTGCGACCCCGCCGCAGAGCACCGCCGCGGCGAAGGCTGCCGCGCCCGCCCGCCTCGAAACCTGCCTCATCCGTTCTCCTTTCATCGCCGGCCTCATGCCGGCGCCTTTTCGGCCTCGTCGGCCTGGCGCTCTGCGGCCGCGGCCGCCTGCGCCAGCTCGGCGATCGAGTCCTCGATTCCCTGCGCGATCTCGGCCACGTCCTCGACCGTGTCGTAGTCGGCCAGCAGCCCGAAGTTGATACCACCGTTGTAGCTCATGATCGCCACGAACAGCGCCTGCTCGGGCGGCAGGAAGCCGACCGGGAAGATGTCCTCGAGCTCGCGGCCGAGCACGTAGAGCGGGATCTGCGGCCCGGGCACGTTGGTGACGACGAGGTTGAACAGCCGGGTCGAGAAGTTGATCCGCGCCGCCTGCGCCAGCAGGGTCGGCGGGGCGAAGTCGTTGAAGCGCGAGATCACCTCGGCGCCGAGCGCCTGCTTGGACTCCTTGACGCCCTGCATCTCGCGGCGGCAGATCTCGAGCCGCTGGACCGGGTCCTCGACGTAGACCGGGATCGGCCCGCGGACGGCGGCGATCTGGTTGCCGAGCTGGCCGTGCTCGTCGGCGCCGCGGATCGAGACCGGGACCTGGCAGCGCAGCTCCAAGCCCTCGGTCCGCACCCCACGGGAGTGCAGCCAGCGGCGCAGGGCGCCGGTGACGACCGCGAGCACGACGTCGTTGACGGTCCCGCCGAGCGCCGCCTTGATCCGCTTGAACTGGGCCAGGTCGCTGCGCACCCACTCGAACCGCCGGTGGGAGCCCACCGGGGTGTTCAACGGCACCTCGGGTGCGGGGTTGGCGAAGTTCCAGCCGACCTCGCCGAGCGCCTCGACCGCCTCGACCGCCTGTGCCAGGGTCGCCTGCGGGTGCTCGACGGCGCGCTCGATCCGCCGCAGGGCGCGGACCGGGGCGCGGGCGACCTCCTCGGCGTCCTTGGCCAGCAGCTGGGCGGCCGACGGGGTCGGGCTCGCGACCCAGTCGTCGTCGGTCTCGGCCGGCTCGGGGACCGGCTTGACGTCGAAGAGGACGGTGGCGATGTCGACCCCGGAGACGCCGTCGACGAGCGCGTGGTGGGTCTTGGTCACGAACGCGAACCGCTTGCGGGTCAGGCCCTGGACCATCCACAGCTCCCAGAGCGGCTTCGTGCGGTCGAGCTGCTGGCTGAAGACGCGCGCGGCCATGTTGCGCAGCTGCTCCTCGGAGCCCGGCGACGGCAGCGCCGAGTGGCGGACGTGGTAGGCGAGGTTGAAGGCCGGGTCGTCGACCCAGAACGGGCGCCCGGTGGGGGCGGGGGGATAGGCGAGCTTCTGGCGGAAGCGCGGCACCAGGTGAAGCCGTGACCGAATGTGGTCGAGCAGGTCGTCGTAGCTCGGCGGCGGCCCCTCGAAGATGCAGATCCCGCCGACGTGCATGTGGCTCGCCGAGCGACTCGTTGGTCAGGAACGAGACGTCGAGCGCCGAGAGCCGGTCCATGTGCCCCTGTGCCATGCGGCCTAACTTACCGCCAATGTGCCGCCTCGCCACCATTGCGCTCGCCGCCGCCGTGCTCGGCGCCGGTGCCGGCTGCGGGGGTGGCGGCGACTCGACCACGACCGCCCCGGCGACCGGCTTCGACGCCGATCGGGCGTTCGCCGATCTGCAGGCGCAGGTCGAGATCGGGCCGCGGCCGCGAGGCTCCGCCGCCGCGCATCAGACCGCCGAGCTGATCGCCTCGCGGATGCGCGACGCCGGCCTGGACGGGGTGACGATCCAGGGACCGTGGGAGAACGTGCTCGGCACGATCCCCGGGGACGTGCCGGGGACGGTCGTCGTCGGTGCCCACTACGACACCAAGGGCGGCGTCCCGCGCTTCGTCGGCGCCAACGACGGCGCCTCCGGGGTCGCGGTCCTGCTCGAGCTGGCCCGGTCGCTGCCGCCCCGGCTCGCCGGGCCCTCGGTGCAGCTGGTCGCCTTCGACGGCGAGGAGGCGCGCGGCGACCGCGACTTCGACCGCGACGGCGACCGCGGCAGCCGCCAGTACGTCGCCTTCGCCCGCGCCGGCGGCGAGCAGGGGACGCCGCCGCTGACCGCGATCCGGGCGATGGTGCTGTTCGACATGGTCGGCGACTGCGACCTGCAGATCCCCTACGAGCAGAGCTCCGACAAGGGCCTGTACGCGCTGTTCGCGGTCACCGCGGCGCAGCTGTACGGCAACCCGGACCCGTTTCGCTTCAACACCTTCCCGGTCACCGACGACCACACCCCGTTCCTCGACGCCGGCATCCCCGCGGTCGACCTGATCGACTTCACCTATGGCCCCGGCGCCGCCGCCGGGCGACTACTGGCACACGGCCAAGGACACCCTCGACAAGGTCTGCCCGGCGAGTCTGGAGAAGGTCGGCGAGACCGCCCTGCGCGCGATCCCCCAGATCCGCTGACGCCGGGCGCCGCTGCCCCTTGCCCCGGCTACCCTTTGCGCGTGGCCTCAGCCAGCAAAACCCATGCTCCGAAGCGGATTCGGCTGGCGGCGCCGCGCGGTTACTGCGCCGGCGTCGATCGCGCCGTGCAGACGGTCGAGCAGGCGCTCGACATGTACGGACCGCCGGTCTACGTGCGCAAGGAGATCGTCCACAACAAGCACGTGGTCGAGCAGCTCGCCGAGCGGGGCGCGATCTTCGTCGAGGAGGAGACCGAGGTGCCCGAGGGCGCCCTGGTCGTGTTCTCGGCCCACGGCGTCGCCCCGAGCGTGCACGACAACGCCGCCGCACGCAGCCTGCGGACGATCGACGCCACCTGCCCGCTGGTGACCAAGGTCCACGTCGAGGCGCGCAAGTTCGCCGAGCAGGGGTACACGATCGTGCTCATCGGCCACGAGGGCCACGAGGAGGTCGAGGGGACGACCGGCGAGGCGCCCGAGAACATCGTCCTGGTCGAGACGGTCGCCGACGTCGACGCGCTCGAGCTCGACGATCCCGAGCACGTCGCCTTCATCACCCAGACGACCCTCTCGGTCGACGAGACCGGCGAGATCATCGCCCGCCTGCGCGAGCGCTTCCCGGCGATCACGGCGCCCAAGTCCGACGACATCTGTTACGCGACCACCAACCGCCAGATCGCGGTCAAGCAGCTCGCCCGCGAGTGCGAGCTGGTGCTGGTGATCGGCTCGACCAACTCGTCGAACTCCAACCGCCTGGTCGAGGTCGCGCGCGAGCACGGCGCCGCCTCGCACCTGATCGACAACGCCTCGCAGGTCGACGAGGCCTGGCTCGAGGGCGTCGAGACGGTCGGGATCACCTCCGGCGCCAGCGCCCCCGAGGAGCTGGTCGCCGAGCTGGTCGAGTTCTTCCGCGCCCGCGGGGCGGACGACGTCTCCGAGCTGCGCGCGATCGACGAGGACGTGCGCTTCATGCTGCCGAAGAAGATCCGCACCGAGCTCGCCGCGCGCGCCTGAGCCCGCCGTGAGCGAGGCCACCCTCCAGCGGGCCGGCGCGGCGCTCGCGCTGGTCGGGATCGGGATCGCCACCTACATCACGATCGCCGACGCGGGTGGCGGCGCACCAGCGTGCATCGCCGGCGGACATGGCTGCCAGACGGTCGCCGACAGCTCCTACGCCCACCTCGGCGGGGTCGCGGTCTCGGTGGTCGGAATCGCCGGGTACCTCGCCCTGCTGGTGGCGATGCTGTTGCCGGGCGACCTCGGCCGGTTCGCCGCGGCCTCGCTCGCCCTGATCGGGTTCGGGTTCAGTATGTACCTGACCTATCTGGAGCTCGCGGTTATCGATGCGATCTGCCAATGGTGCGTCGCCAGCGCGTTCGTCGTCACGGCGATATTCGCGCTCAGCGTCGTTCGATTGATCCGCTTCACCGGGGTCGAGCTTGTCCCTCATGGACGCGGAGCTGACAACCACTAACGAGCGGAGGACGCAGGGATGGCAACGAAGAAGGAACTCCGCGAGCAGGCGCGCGAGCAGCGGCGCCAGGCCGAGGCCAAGGCGGCTGAGGACGCACGACGCAAGCGCCTGGTCCAGTTCGGGGCGGTGGCGTTCTTCGCCGCCCTCGTCGTCGTCGGGGTCCTGATCGTTGTCAGCCAATCCGGGTCCGACTCCGGCGGCGACAGCGGCTCGATCGAGGGCGCCGACAGGATCGCGGCGGAGCTCAAGGGCGTGCCCCAGGACGGGACGACGCTCGGCGACCCGGGGGCCACCGTCTCGATCACCGAGTACGGCGACCTCCAATGCCCGGTGTGCGCCGCGTTCTCCGAGCAGGTCGTGCCGTCGCTCATCGATCACGAGATCAAGTCCGGCGACGCGCGCATGGAGTTCAAGAACTTCACCATCATCGGGCCGGACTCCGAGACCGCCGCGAAGGCGTCCCTGGCCGCGGCTGAGCAAGGCCGCTATTGGCAGTTCATCGAGCTCTTCTATGCGAATCAGGGACCCGAGAATTCCGGCTACGTCACCGACGACTTCCTGACCGCGGTGGCCGAGGGCGCGGGTGTCCCAGAGATCGACAAGTTCAACGCCGATCGCGAGGACCCCGCGCTGGACCAGCGGGTCGCGGCGGTGCAGTCCGAGGCGGCCGACCTGGGGCTCAACTCGACGCCCTCGCTCGTCGTCGAAGGGCCAAGCGGGAGCAAGACGCTGGTCTCACCGACCCTCGCCGAGCTCCAGCAGGCGATCGAAGCGGTTGGCTGAGCCGAGGTACCTTGGGGCCGTGCACGGTCCCCCCGAACACAACCACGAGCACCGCCACGGCCACGGCGTCGACCTCGACCGCGAGGGCTCCAAGCGCGCCCTGAAGCTGGTCCTCGCGCTGACCACGGCGTTCCTGGTCGCCGAGGTGATCGGCGGGCTGGTCGCCGACAGCCTCGCCCTGCTCGCCGACGCCGGACACATGCTGTCCGACACGCTCGCGCTCGGGGTGGCGCTGTTCGCGGCGTGGCTGGCCGGGCGCCCCGGCGGGCCGAGTCGCACCTTCGGCTACCGCCGAGCGGAGATCCTCGCCGCGCTGTTCAACGGCGTCACCCTGGTCGCGATCTCGATCTGGATCTTCATCGAGGCCGGGATGCGCTTCGGCGACCCGCCCGACGTCGAGGCCGGGCTCATGCTTGCGATCGCGGTCGCTGGCCTGGTCGTCAACGTCGCCGCCGCGCTGATCCTGCGGCCGCACTCCGGGGAGAGCCTCAACGCCTCGGCGGCGATGCGCCACGTGCTCGCCGACCTGCTCGGCTCGGTGGGAGTGATTCTCGCCGCGCTGGTCATCCTCGCAACCGGGTGGGAGTACGCCGATCCGCTGGTCAGCGTCGCGATCGGGATTCTGATCCTCGCCAGCTCGTGGGGCATCCTGCGCGATTCGGTGCGCATCCTGCTCGAGGCGTCCCCAGAGGACATGGAGGTCGAGGACATCGGCCGCGCGATGGCCGCGGTCCCTGGGGTGAAGCAGATCCACGACCTGCACGTGTGGACGATCACGTCCGGGTTCCCGGCGCTCGCCGCCCACGTGCTCGTCGACCGCGACACCGATTGCCACGCGACCCGGCGGGACCTGGAAGCGATGCTGCACGAGCGCTTCGGCCTCGATCACACCACGCTCCAGGTCGACCACGAGGGCGGCGAGCTGCTGCAGATCACAACCACGACGGGACCCGGCGAAGCCGGCTCATGATCCTCAGTCGCGACGGCTACCGGTCACCAACTGTCCCCCACGACGTCGTCGAGCGCTCGATCGCAGGCTCGCTCTGCCTGCGAGGGCGAGCGCGCGATGGCGATCCGCAACCCGGGCTAGGGCACGGCGGCCGAGAAGCTGAGCGAATAGATCTCGATCCCCTCGCTGGCCTCGAGGCGCAACGAGTGGGACTGGTGGCGGGGATGCTCGGCGAGGTCGTAGAGGCCCGGCGCCCTGACCGCCAGCGAGCGCGCCTCGCCGCCGTCGATCGCGATCCGCAGCTGGCCGTCACCGGCGACCGAGGCGTGGGCGCCGCCGGCCGCGTAGTCGAGCTCGAGCGCGTCGCCGTTGCCGCCGGGCCGCCAGGGCTCGGTCATCGAGCCGCCGGGCAGGATCTCCTCGGTCGGCGGCGCGACCAGCGCCCCGGGGGCGTCGGTCGGGCGCAGCGGCGCAAGCGGCTCCGGGGCCTCGAACCCCGGGTCGAGCTGCGCCAGCTCGGCGGCGATCGCCCGCTCGGTCGCCTCGTATTCCCCCTCGCCGAAGTGCGCCCAGCGCAGCGCCCCGCCCTGGCCCCAGAGGAACAGCGACGGCCAGCCGCGGCAGCCGTAGTCGTGCCAGAGGGCGTAGCCGGCGTCGTCGGCGACCGGGTGGCGGAGGCCGAGCCGCTCGAGCGCCGGCGCCAGCGCCTGGGCCTGCGCGGTGAACCCGAAGCGCGGCGAGTGGACGCCGAGCGTGCTCAGCCCGGCCTCGCGGTAGCGATCGGCCCAGGCGATCGGGTAGGGCAGGGCGCGGACGCTGTTCAGCTGCGCGAAGTCGAAGAAGTGGACCAGCACCGGGCCGGCGGCGGTCAGCTCGGCGAGCACCGGAGGGCGCTCGGCGTTCAGCCAGCGCAGCCGCGGCGGCAGCACCGGAGCGGCGATGTTGTCGCGCTCGGGTCGCAAGGGGCGTCGATCCTAGAGCCAGGCGGACCGCCCGTTATGCTGACTATCCTTCGATCAAGTCGGACACGAAAGGGGATCGAGCGGTGCAAGAACGAACCTGGGAGCGGATCGAGCGCAGCAGGCAACGGTGGGACGTGCTCCGCCATCCCTTCTACCAGCGCTGGTCGGCCGGCGAGCTGACCGCCGACGAGCTGGCTTGCTACTCGGGTCAGTACCGCCACGCCGTCGAGGCGATCGCGACGCTCAGCGCCGACGCCGCCGACGCGATCCCCGAGCGCCCCGAACTGCGCCGTCACGCCGCCGAGGAGCTCGGCCACGTGCGCCTCTGGGACGGCTTCGTCGAGGCAGGCGGGCGGCGACGCAGGCGACGCCGGCGACCGCCGAGACCGCCGAGTGCGTGCGCTCCTGGACCGCCGACGGCCCGGTGGCCGAGAAGCTCGCGCGCCTGTATGCGATCGAGAGCGGCCAGCCGCCGATCTCGCGCACCAAGCGCGAGGGATTGCTCGACCGCTACGGCTTCGCCGACGGTGCCGGGACCGCCTACTTCCGCGTCCACGAGACCCGCGACGTCGAGCACGCCGCCGAGGTCCGCGAGCTGATCGCCGAGCTCGGCGCCGAGGCCGACCCCGACGCCCTGGTGGCGGCCGCAGAGTCGGCGTTCCGGGCCAACTGGCGGCTGCTCGACGGCGTCTGATCCTGGGTGCGCCGGGGCGATCGCCTACTCGGGATCGTGATCGGCGTCCTGCTCGGGATCGCGATCGTCGCCGTGTTCGTGTTCGTGTTCAGCGGGGACACCGTCGACGCGCCGTCGATTGACAACGGCGCGCCGACCGAACAGCCCGCTGATCGCTAGGTCGGTACGCGAATTGAGCCGGGCTTTAGCCGGGGTGGGGTAGGGTCCGCCGGCGATGAGCGCCCCCGGAGACCGCAAGGCAGCGTTCGCCCTCGCCCTGCTGATCGCGGCGGCACTGATTGCCTGCGTCGGCCTGCTCGGCGCCCTGCCCGCGATCTTGGCCTTTGGCGTTCTGGCATGCGGCCGCTACCCGGGTGCAGCGCGGCTGGACGCGCTGATCGCCGGGCGGCGGGCCCGCCCGCGGATCAGCCGCGAGCCGGCGGCGCCGCCGCGGCGGATGGTCCCCGTCCGGCACTCTCGCGGTGGGGGGCTGATCGCCATGTCACTCGCCAAGCGCCCTCCACCGCTACTGACTGCGTCCAGCTGAGTCGCGCCCCGGCGGGTCCGGCGGCGCGCTGACCGCAAGACCTTTCGGAAGGAGCGTCACATGCAATCCAATGGTGCGAGGGCGACGGTCGCGGGCGTACTGCTCGTCGCCGTGATCGTCCTCTTCGTCGTCCTCAAGGGCGGCGATGACAACAACGACTCGACCGCCTCGACCGTGAGCACCCAGGCCGGGACTACGACCGGCGGCGGCGGATCGACCACGGTCGACTCCGAGGTACCGACGATCGTGATCAAGGACGGTAAGCCGGTCGGCGGGGTGCAGCAGCTGAGCTTCACCGAGGGCGACGACATCCAGTTCACGGTCGACTCCGACGTCTCCGACGAGGTCCACTTCCATGGCTACGACATCGGCAAGGACGTCGAGGCCGGCGGCTCGGTGACCTTCGACGTGCCGGCGACGATCACCGGGGTGTTCGAGGTCGAGCTGGAGAGCCGGGTCGAGCAGATCGCCGAGATCACCGTCAACCCGTCCTGAGCGCGGGCGTGTCGCTCGCTCCGATTCAGGTCGTAGCCCACGCGCTCGTGGGGCGACAGGACCTGCCGATCCCCGACTGGCTGTTCGCCTGGGGGGCATCGGTCGTCCTGATCATCTCGTTCTTCGTGCTCTCGTTCGCGTGGCACACGAGCCGGTTCGAGGACACGCACTGGCGCCCGGGGCCCCGGTGGCTGTCGGTCGCCGTCCTCAACCCGGTCACCCAGGCGATCTGCGGGCTGATCGGCGTGTTCCTGCTCGGGGTCACGATCTGGTCGGGCCTCAACGGGACCGAGGCGCCTGACCGGAACTTCTCGGTCACCTTCGTCTTCGTCACCGTCTACCTCGGGTTCATCCCGTTCAGCGTCGTCTTCGGCGACGTCTTTCGGGCCTTCAACCCCTGGCGGGCGATCGGCCGGGTCGCGGGAGGCGTGTTCAAGGCTGATCGCGGGCCAGTCAGCGCCGCCGCCGCTCGCCTATCCCGAGCGCCTCGGGCGGTGGCCGGCGGCGGCCGGGCTGGTCGCGGTCGGCTGGCTCGAGCTCGTCTACGGCCAGGGGGGCTTTCAGATCGTCGGCCTGACCGGGCATACGGTCGCGGTCGCCAGCCTCGTCTACACCGCCTACACGCTGGTCGCGATGACCCTGTTCGGCGCCGACAAGTGGCTGGAGCGGGGCGAGACCTTCTCCGTCTACTTCCACATGTTCTCGACCCTGGCGCCGTTCGAGGCCCGCGAGGGCGTGGTCGGCATCCGCCGCGTGTTCTCGGCTTCGACCAAGTGGGTGGCCGAGGCGCCGGGCTCGGTCGCCCTGGTGCTGACCGCGATCGGGGTGACCACGTTCGACGGCGCCGGCGAGGGCATGCTGCTGAACCCGATCAACACGGTTGAGGGCTGGCTCGGCGACGTCGGGATCGGTCCGCTGGCGGCGCTGCGCCTTTCGAACACGATCTTCATGGCGCTCTGCCTCGCGTTCGTCTCCGGCCTGTTCTGGGCCGGGATCTACGGCATGCACACGGTCCGCACCAAGTTCAGCACCGGCGAGCTCGGGCGGCTGTTCGGCCACGCGTTCATCCCGATCGCCTTCGCCTACCTGTTCGCGCATTACTTCAGCTTCGTCGTCTTCTCCGAGCAGGCTCAGTTCACGTTCCTGCTCTCCGACCCGCTCGGCGACGGCTCCGACCTGTTCGGGACCGCCTCGGGCGGGATCGACTACGGGGTGATCAGCGCCACCGCGATCTCCTACGCCCAGGTCGCGGCGCTGGTGATCGGCCACGCGATCGCCCTGACGCTCGGCCACGACCGGGCGCTGAAGGTCTACGGCGACCCGAAGCTCGCCACCCGCTCCCAGTACTGGATGCTGGCGCTGATGGTCGGGTTCACGAGCTTCGGCCTCTTCCTGCTGTTCGAGGCCAACGGCTGATATGGAGCAAGGTTCGTCAAGCCCCCAGCGCTGAGTCGACTGCGGCACCGGACGGGACGATCGTGGCGAAGCCGCCGACGGTGAGCCGCACCCGCGACCACGATACGTGCTCGCCGTGGGCCTCGGGCAGCAGGTCGGCGGCGCCCATGTAGAGGTTGACCCCGACGGGTCAGCAGCCGCTCGCCGGGCAGAACTTGCGCTCGACCAGCGCCTGCTCGATCGGGGCCTCATGGGCGCCCGCGTACAGGAGCTGATCCGAGGCGAGCAACGCCCGCGCCGTCGAGCGGTAGTTCGTCTTGCTCGAGCCCATGAAGTTGGCCTCCAAGACGATCCGGTCCATCACCGAGCGGCCGCTGGTGTCATTGCCGAGCGAGGTCCGCAGGCCGATCAGCATCGACGAGTAGACCTGGCCGACGCAGTGGATCTCCTTCCCGCATCTGCGTTCGGCGGTCTTCACGTCGAGATCGGTGTCGGCGGTCCGCCCGCAGGTTCCATCGGGGGAGTAGGGGATCCCGTCCCAGTCGAAGATGCAGGTGTCCCAGCGGCTGCCGCCGGTCGTCAGCGCCGACATCGTCGCCGCCATGTAGTCGCCGTAGCCCTCGGCCATCGTGCCGCCCTGGCGGCCGGTGTTGAGCGAGCCCGGTGCCGATTGGTCCTGGAGCGAATGGCCGTACTCATGGCTGATCACGTCAGCGTCCTCGCCGTCGTCGATCCCTCCGGTCCCAAGCACCAGCGTGTGGTCGGCTGGCGAGTAGAAGGAGTTGTCGTCGGGGATCGCGTTCGCCAGCACACGCTGCGGCTTGTGGCGCAGCGGCTCGCTGAGGCCGAGGCTGTCGGCGTACGCCCGCTCGCGATCGACGTGGTAGTAGGCCATCACCGCCTCGAACTCGTCGTCGGAGCGCGTCAGCTCGGTGAAGTCGGCGTGCTTGGCGCAGACCTTATGACCTCGCTTGCCGAGCCGGGCGTCGACGTAGGTACCGCGCAGGCATCCCCTGGTATCGGTGAGGCGCTCGAGCGTGACCGGGATCAGCAGCGAGGTCAGCAGCGGCGAGTCGCGGTCCATGCGGTCCTTGAGACCGGCGTAGCTCTGCTGCTCGACCACCGGATTGGGCGAGTAGATCTTCGCCGAGCCGGTCGCCTCCTGGATCAGGTTGCGCCGACTCAGCGCCGCGCCCGTGGTCGCGTCGATCGTGACCTCGAAGTCGCCCAGCGGTCGCCATGCCGGCAACGTCACCTGCCAGGCAGGTCGGCCCGTGCTGCGATCGATGCCGAGCTTGGCGGTGGGCTGCGAGCGCAGACGCGCCACGCCGACGGCTTTCATGGCCTGCTCGGTCGCCGACCGCTGCGAGACGGCCAGATCCGCGGCGTCGATCGTCTCGGGCATTGCGCGCACGGTCGAGTCCGAGATCAGCTCGGTCCCCGCCCCGGGGACGGCGACCACGACCGCCTCGGCGCCGAGCACCGGCAGGCCGTCGACCCGCTGCCGATAGCGATTGATCAGCCCGCCGCCGGGGGCGGCGACCGAATCTGCGAGCGAAAGCTCGGCCCGCGGGGCCTCGACGCCCGACACGGCGCGCTCGGGCGAGTCGCCGAAGGCGCGGCCGCAGAGGAGCAGGGTGGCCCCGGCCACGATCGTGGCCAGTGTTGCCAGTTCGAGGCGACGGACGAAGTCGATGCCAGGCAAAGCGAGCTCCTCGTTGTGGTTGCCAGCGGATAAGTCTGCGACTCAGTCGCAGCCTAGTCGAAATAGAAATGAGACTCAGTCTCATTATGGTACAGTCGTCCGATGGACCGGCACCCGCCCAGGAGAGCGGCCGTCGGCGCCCTCACCCTGGTGCTGATGGTCGCCGGCTGCTCCTCGAGCGGCGAGGACCCGGCAGCCGCGGTCAGCGCGGTCGCCACCACGACCCAGATCGGCGACTGGGTGCGGGAGGTCGGCGGGGACGCCGTCTCCGTGACTCAGATCCTCCAGCCCAATACCGATCCTCACGACTATGAGCCGCGTCCCGACGATGTCACCGAGACCGCTGCCGCGCAGTTGGTGTTCGCGAACGGCGACAACCTCGACAGCTGGGTGACCGAGATCGTCGCGCAGAGCGGCAGCGACGCATCCGTGGTCGACCTCGGCAGCTCGGTCCCGGTGAAGCGAGCCGGCGAGTCATCCGGTGCCGAGGCCTCCGAGTTCGATCCCCACTGGTGGCATGACCCGCGAAATGCGGTCGCCGCCGTCAGGCAGATCCAGCGCAGGCTGCAAGCGGTCGACCCGGCGGACGCGCGGAGCTTCGCCGACAACGCCGACGACTATGTCGCCAGGCTCAGGGCCCTCGATCAGGGGATCCAAGGATGCATCGACGAGATCCCGCGCGCCGACCGGGTCCTGGTGACCGACCACGACGCGTTCGGCTACTTCGCCGATCGCTACGGGCTGCGAGTGATCGGCACGGTGATCCCCTCCCAGACCACCCAGGCTCAGCCGTCCGCCAAGGACGTCGCCGAGCTCAGTGACCTGATCGAGGCGGAGGGCGTCCGAGCGGTGTTTCCCGAGAGCTCGGTGAGCCCCGACCTGGCCCGTGCGATCGCCGAGCAGACCGGGGCGTCGGCCGATTACACGCTCTACGGCGACACGCTCGGCCCTGCCGACTCGCCCGCGGCGACGTACCTGTCGATGGAGGAGGCCAATGCCGACGCGATCGTCCAGGGGCTGACCGGAGGGGCGCGCGGATGCGAGATCCCAGGACTGAAGTAAACGCCGCCCTGGCCCGCGCGCTCGCCGCAACGCGTGAATCCGCATCATCCGACGCTACGATCGCTGATGCGATGGGGAGCGCGCAGAACGAATCCTGGATCGATGCCGCAACCGACACCTTGCGTAGCAGCGGCTACCAGGGCGGCGGCGCCCGTCAGGCCGTTCTCGAGCTGCTCAGCGACCAAGACTGCGCGGTGACCGCGCTCGAGATCGAGGAGGGCCTGCGGCGCAAGCGCCGCCGGGTGGCCCGCGCGAGCGTCTACCGCGCGCTCGAGAACCTGCACGACCTCGGACTGGTGCGACGGGTCGATCGCGGCGCGGGGATACCCGCCGGATTCGAGCGGATCGAGCCGAGCGGTCACCACCACCATCACTTCGTCTGCGATGACTGCGGCAAGCTGGTCCCGTTCGAGGACGCCGGCCTTGAGCGTCTGATGCGCCGCCTCGAGTCGAGTAGCGAATTCGCGGTCCGTGAGCACGAGGTCGTGCTGCGGGGCAGCTGCGACGGTTGCAGAGCCTGAGCAGCGACTAAACGAGAATCAGTCTCATTCCTGTTGTAGAGTTTGGGCCGATGAGCCCCTTCGAGCCGTTCGACCTGCCGTTCGTCGAGCGCGGCCTCTGGGAGGTCCTGCTGCTGGCCGTGGCGGCCGGCCCGCTGGGCACGTGGATCGTCCTTCGCGGACTTGCGTTCTTCACCCACGCGGTCGGCACGGCCAGCTTCCCCGGCTTGGTGGCGGCCGACGGCCTCGGCTTTCCCGCTTCGCTCGGCGCCCTCGCAAGCGCCGGGATCTTCAGCGCCGGTGCCGGCGCGCTCAGCGGTCGCCGACGGATCCGCCCAGACAGCCTCACCGCGCTGCTTCTGGCCGGGGCCCTGGCCGCAGGCGTGCTGCTCGCCAGCGACGTCTTTCATTCCGGAGCTCATGTCGAGACGCTGCTCTTCGGCAGCCTGTTGCTCGTCTCCGACACCGACCTGATCTGGACCGCGATCGTCGCCGCGCTCGTCATCGCCGCCAACCATTTCGTTGCCTGGCGCTGGCTGGCGAGCGACTTCGACACCTCGGTGGCGCCCACGATCGCCCGGGCGCGGCGCGCGGAGAACGTCCTGCTACTGGTGCTGATCGCCGCCGCCGCCACCGTCGCCCTGACGATCGTCGGGGCGTTGCTGATCTCGGCCGTGTTCGTGATCCCGGCCGCGACCACACGCCCGTGGTGCAGGCGGCTGGGCTCTTGGCAGGCAGCGACGACGGCGCTCGCCGCCGCAGAAGGTGTCGTCGGCCTGTGGCTCTCGGTGACGACCAACTCCCCTTCCGGCTCGACGATCGCGGTCCTGGCCGGAGCCGTGTACGCGGTTTCGGCGCTCGCGCGCCTGGTCAGATCGCGGCAGCTGCGGGGCCGGCGGGTGCTTGCCGCATGAACGGGGCGACGGCCGAGAGACAGCGCGGCCGGGCCGTCTCGCCGGGCGAGCACGACAACGGAGTCGGCGGCGGAGGAGTCCACGATCCGGTCATCGCCGCGCACGCGCTCGCGCTCGGCTACCGGGGGGACCCGGTGCTGCGCGGGCTCCGATTCGAGGTCGCGCCCGGCCGGCGCCTGGCGGTCCTCGGGCCGAACGGGGGCGGCAAGACGACCCTGCTCCGCGCGATCGCCGGCGAACTTCGCCCCCAGGCCGGATCGCTCGATGTGGCCTGCCGGGTCGGCGTCGTGCCACAGCGCGAGCACTGCCGGCTCGACTATCCGGTGTCGGCGCTCGACGTCGCCGTGATGGGTTCCTTGCCTCGCCTTCGTTTCTGGGAGCGTCCGGGGCGGGCGCAGCGGCACTGGGCTCACCGAGCCCTCGGGCAGGTCGGCCTCGACGAGCTCGCCCAGACGACGTTCGGGGAGCTCTCCGGCGGCCAGCGCCAGCGGGTGCTGATCGCGCGAGCCCTGGTCCAGGGCGCGGGTGTCCTGCTGCTGGACGAGCCGTTCAACGGCCTCGACGTCGAGAGCGCCGGGCGGCTAGAGGCGCTGATCGTCGAGCTTTGCGGTCGCGGGACCGCGGTGGTGATCGCGACCCACGATTTGGACCAGACGCGAGTGGCGGACCTTGTGCTCTGCCTCAACCGCCGCCAGGTCGCGTTCGGGCCGCCGGCCGAGGTCCTGACTCGCTGGGCGCTTGAGGCGACCTACGGAGCGGAGATCGTCGAGCTTCCCGGAGACGGATCCCAGGTGCTGTTGCCGCCGCACCAGTGCCAAGCCGAGGGCGCGTGAGCGCTCTGGCGCAGCCCCTTGGTGAGCCGGTGGTGCAGCGCGCGCTGCTCGAGCTGACCCTGATCGCGATCGCGAGCGGCGCCCTGGGCTGCTGGGTTGTCCTCTACGAGAGCTCGTATTCGGCGGAGTCGCTGTCGCATTCACTGCTCCCGGGCCTGGTCGCCGCCGGCCTGGTCGGCGTGCCGCTGCTGCTCGGCGGCGCGTTGGCAGCCCTCGTCGCAGCGCTCGCAGTCGCTGCTGCGGCGGCGGCTCCCGGTGTCAGCCGCGACACGGCGGTCGCCGTCGTGGTCACCTCGGCGTTCGGCCTCGGCGTCCTGCTCGCGCTCTCTCCCGAGGCGCCGGCCGGTGTCGGCGGCCTGCTGTTCGGAGATCCGCTGGCGGTCTCGGACGGCGACCTGTTCGTCTCGGCAGCGCTCGCGGTCGTGATCGTGGCCTGCCCTGCGGCTCCTCCATACCCGCCTCTTGGTCACCGGCTTCGATCGCAGCGCCGCCGCCGGCCTCGGCGCTTCGCCGAGGCTGACCGAGGCCGCGCTCTTGGTGCTCACAGCGGCCGCGGTCCTGGTCGCCGTCCAGGCGCTCGGGAACCTGCTCGCGGTCGCGGCTCTGATCGGGCCGGCGGCGATCGCGCGCCAGCTCGCGGATCGCCTGCCGGCGATGATCGGGCTGGCAATCGCCCTGGGCGTAGTGGCGGCGGTGATCGGCCTCTACCTGTCCTACTGGGCTGGCCTCGCCGCCGGAGCCGCGGTGGTCGGCGCCACCGTCGTTATGTATCTGGCCTCGACCGCGCTGACCGCCACCCGTGGCTGAGAAGCGGAGGTGAGCCGGGTGGACGTCAGTTTCGGCGTTTGCCTGATTACCGCCGCCGCGGCACTGCTGGTGGGGTTCGCCTGCGGCTGTCGGTCAGCACCCGATGACGAGGCGTCGCCGGCCGGCGACTCGGCCACCGAGGCACAGGCCGAGCTCGCCGTTCGGCCGAGCGCCCTCGCCCGGCGCAGTTATTCGCCGCGCGAGCTGAAACGGCTTCAGGAGATCGGCGATCGGCTGCAGATCAGCTGGACCGTGCTCGCCGCCGCGCAGCGGATCGAGAGCGGCGGACGGGCGCTGCGCCCGGCGGTCGAGACATCGCACGCGCTCGCGATCGCCTACACACTGCAGGCGCTCAACGGCCCGGCCGACTACGAGGCGGCGCTCGCCGAGCGCGGGGGTGGCGCCTATGCGCACCGGGTCCTGGCGCTGTCGTCGAAGCTCGGGGTCACCGGCGCCCACCGGGCGCCGAGCGCCGAGCTGCCGCTGCGCCCGCCGGCGGCCGGGCCGATCATCGCCGCCTACGGCCAGCGCTACGGCGTCCTCCACGACGGGGTCGATTTCGACGCCAGCACCGGTGCACCCCTGCGCGCGGCCGCCGACGGTCTCGTGCTGAGCACCACCGAGCATCCGATCTTCGGCCTCTATACGTGCATCGGCCACCGGATCGCCGAGCCCGCCGGCGGCGAGCGCGCGCTGACCACCTGCTACGGCAACCAGAGCCGGTTCGCGGTCAGGCCCGGAGACCGGGTCGACGCGGGCCAGCTGATCGGCCGGGTCGGCTGCACCGGGACCTGCCTTCGCCCGCACGTCCACTTCCAGGTCCGCCTCGGCTCCGACCAGAACGCCCCGACGGTCGACCCGGCCCCCTACCTGGCTCCGTCGATCGCGGCCGAGGCCCGCGGTGCCGGCCCGCCGCTCGAGACTCAGCCGTGAGGCGCCTCGCCGCCGGCGCCCTGGTCGGGATCGCCACGCTCCCCGGCTGTGGGACGGGAGCGCAGGCGACGTTCACGTCGGCGAGCTTCGTCGCCGCCGCCAACCATCAGGGGGCGAGGATCGAGCTCGGCGAGCCCCTCGGGTTCGGTCGCGAGGGTGTCGACGAGCACTCGCTGCGGTTCCTCGGCACCGGGCACGGGCAGGCGGTCGGCGGGCAGGCAGCGACGGATGTCCATGGTGCCGGGAGCTTGGCCGTCTTCGGATCCGACGACGAGGCGCTCGCGGAGTACGTGCGCTGCGAGGGGGCCGACCTGGTCTGTTACCGGGCCGACAACGTCACCCTGACCTTCAGCGGGTCCGTCAACCCGGCGGACCTTGCGCGTCTGGCGACCGCTCTCCAGCGACTGGCGGACGGGTGAGCGATCAGACCCGGGCAGAGCGAGAGTCGGCCCGCGCTCGCGCGCGAGGTCGGGGCGCGCAGCGTCTGTTTCGCCTCGCCCTGGCGCTGATCGCAGCGGCGACCGTCGTCGCGATGATCTCGCTGTGGCCCGGCGAGCGGCGCGAGGTCCTCAGCGCCGGGCTGACGGCGCCGACCGAGAGGGCCGAGATCACCGCGGTCAGCTTCGCTCCATGCCCACCGCCGCAGCCGGGGACCTGCGTCACCAGCCAGGCTCGGCTCGAGACCGGGCCCGACCAGGGGGTGACGGTGTCACTTCCGGTCGGCTCGGGCCCCTTGGTTCCCGATCTCGAGCCGGGGGACGAGGTCCGGGTCTCGAAAGCGATCACGCCGCCGGGAGCGCCGGTGCCCGAGGGACAGGCCCCCGGACCGCAGTACAACCTGACCGACTTCGAGCGCCGGATGCCGATGCTGTGGCTGGCACTGATCTTCGTCGCCATGGTGATCTTCTTCGGCCGGCTGCGCGGAGCGTTGTCGCTGGTCGGGCTCGCCGCCAGTCTGCTCGTCGTCGTCTTCTTCATCGTGCCCGCGATCCTCGCCGGCGAGGAGCCGCTGACGGTCGCGATCGTCGGCTCGATGGCCGTCATGTTGTTGACGATCTCGCTCGCCCACGGCCTCGGGCCCAAGAGCCTGGCGGCGATGCTCGGAACCACGGCCAGCCTCGTCCTGGTCGCGGCCCTGGCCTTGCTGTTCACCAACCTGACCCACCTCACCGGGCTGGCGGGCGGCGACGAATCCGCATTGGTCCAACTCGGCAGCGCCGACATCTCGTTCGAGGGCCTGCTGCTGGCGGGGATGATCATCGGCGCGTTGGGCGTGCTCGACGACGTCACCGTAAGTCAGGCCTCGACGGTTCTGGCGCTCCGCTCCGCCAACCCTCGGCTTCACTTCGGCGAGCTCTACGGGCGCGCGATCGACGTCGGGCGGGACCACGTATCGGCGACCGTCAACACCCTGGTCCTGGCCTACGTGGGGACGTCGCTCCCCGTCCTGTTGATTTTCGGCTCAGGCGGCCTCGGGTTCTTCGACGCCGTCAACGTCGAGCTCGTCGCCCAAGCGGTGGTCGGGACACTGGTCGGATCGATTGGCCTGGTCGCCGCGGTTCCGATCACGACCGCGCTTGCGGCCGCGCTGGCGACCAGGGTCCCGGCCGCCGACCTGCCCGACGAGCTCGGGCACGCCCACGCCCACGCCCACTGAGCCTGCGGGCGGTCCTCTAGCTCGAGCCGCCGAGACCGACGCCGCTGATCACGACGGCCAAGCTGAGCAGGGCGATCGTCACCCACCGCATTCGCTTCGGCGTGAGCCAATCGCCCGCGTGAAGCCGCAACCAGGCGCGAATCCCGCTCGCCGACCCGACGGCCACGGTGGCGGTAGCGGCGCACTGCATGCACATGAGACTCATTCTAGTCGCCGGGGGGCACGGCGGCGTTGTCAGACCCCGGCGACCCGGGTGATCGCCCAGATCGCCGCGAAGCCGCCGACGGTCAGCGCCACCCGCGCCCACGAAGCCTGCTCCCCGTGGGCCTCGGGGAGCAGGTCGGTGGCCCCCATGTAGATGAAGAAGCCGGCGTAGAGCGCCAGCAGCTCGCCGAGCGCGAACTCGGAGATCGAGATCGCCGAGCCGACGATTGCCCCGAACAGCGGCGCGAAGGCGTCGATCGTCAGCCAGCGCTTCGCCTGGCGGCGGTCGTCGGACTGGCTGAGGACGAAGCTGACCGTGTTCAGGCCGTCGGCGAAGTCGTGGCTGACGACGGCGATGAAGACGAGCACGCCGGTGGCCGTGTCGAGGCCGAAGGCGAGTCCGATCCCGAGCCCGTCGATGAAGCTGTGGACCGAGAGCCCGAGCGCACCGAGGACGCCGACCTGCGCGTGAGCGCGGGCGTGCTCGGCGTCGTCGCGGTGGTGCAGGACGAGGACCCGCTCGGCGAGGAAGAAGGCGATGAAGCCGATCCCGACCAGGGTCGCCACCCGCTGCGCGTCGTCGACCGCGTCGATGCTCTCCGGCAGGACGTCGAACAGCGCCACCGCCACCACGATCCCGCCGGTCAGCGCCATCAGCGTCGGCAGGGAGTGGGAGAGCCGCAGCGCCAGCGCGCCGCCGGCGAAGGTGGCGACGACCGTGACCAGGGCAAACGGGATCGCGATCCATTCCATCGGGGCCGCAACCATAATCACGAGCGTGCTTCCGATCGCCCACGCGGGCCACTGGATCTTGTGGATCCTCTACGCGGTGCCGGTGATCGTCGTCGTCGTCTCGATCATCCAGTCGATGCGGCGCGAGCGGCGCGAGCGCCGCGAGGAGGACCCGCCGGACTGACGCGTTCAGGCCCGGAGCAGGGACTCGAGCCGGCCCTCGAGCTCGTCGCGCAGCGTCTCGCGGATCGGGCCGTCATGGGCGCGCTCGACCAGTTCCTGGAGGAAGCCCTCGATCACCAGCCGCTTCGCGCTGCCGTCGTCGAGCCCGTGCGAGCGCAGGTAGTAGAGCTGCTCGGGGTCGACCTGGGCGACCGCCGCGGCGTGCGTGCAGCGGACGTCGTCGGCCTCGATCTCCAGGCCTGGGATCGCGTCGGCGTGGGCGTCGGTGGAGAGCAGCAGGTTGCGGCTCTCCTGGAAGGCGTCGGTCCGCTGGGCGCCGCGGTCGACCCGGATCATCCCGCGCCAGACCGCGGTCGCGCGGTCGGCGAGCACTCCGCGGAAGGCGAGGTCGGAGGTCGTGTCCTGGGCGGCGTGCTCCTGGGTCGTGTCGTAGTCGAGGTGCTGGCTCCCGTCGCCCGCGTAGGCGCCGGTGACCTTGGCGCTCGAGCCGCGGCCGGCGAGCTTGGTCTCCATCCGCACCTTGCCGCGCGCCGAGCCGAACCCGAGCGCGACCCAGTCGAGGTTGGCGTCGCGGCCGACCTCGGCCCGCTGGGTCGCAAACACCCAGCCCTGGTCTGAGACCCGCTGCTCGCAGACGTAGCGGAGGTTGGCCCCGTCGCCGACGACAAGCTCGACGACGCCGTTGAACAGGCCCTCGCCCTCGGAGGCGTAGCGCTCCCAGACCTCGGCCTCGGCGCCCTCCTCGAGCACGATCAGCGTCCGCCACTCGGTCTCGTCGCCGGGCGCGCCGGAGATCGTCAGCCTGATCGGCTGCTCGAGCCGGGTCCCGGCGGGGACCCAGACCAGCAGCCCGTCGCGCCAGCGCGCGGCGTTGCGCGCGGTGAACGCGTCGTTGGCCTCGACCACGGTGCCGAGCCGTTCGCGGACCAGCTCCGGGTGCTCGGCGGCAGCCTCGGCCAGCGGCATCACCACCGGACCGTCGCCGTCGCTCGTCTCCAGCCCCTCGATCGTGGCCACAGCCTCGCTGTAGCCGTCGAGGTCGAGGCCCTCGAGGTCGGTGAACTCCCAGCCCTTCTGCTTTTGCGTCGGGAGCTCCGCCTCGGCGGCCAGCTCCTTGGCTCGGTCGCGCGCCTCGCTCAGCCAGTCGGGTTCGACCACCGAGGGCGCCGCCGCGCCGTCGGTGCTAGCCAATCGAGCCTTCCATCTGCAGCTCGATCAGCCGGTTCATCTCGACCGAGTACTCCATCGGCAGCTCCTTGGCGATCGGCTCGATGAAGCCGTTGACGATCATCTTCGAGGCTTCCTCCTCGTCGAGCCCGTGGGCCTGGAGATAGAACAGCATCTCCTCGCCGACCTTGGAGACCGAGGCCTCGTGGCCGACGTTGGCGTCGGACTCGTCGATCCGGATCGTCGGATAGGTGTCGGAGCGCGAGTCCTCGTCCAGCAGCAGCGCGTCGCAGACGACCTTCGACTTCGACTCGGTCGCGCCCTGGGCGACCTCGAGCAGGCCGCGGTAGGTCGCCCGCCCGCCGTCCTTGGAGATCGACTTGGAGAAGATCGAGGAGGTCGTATTCGGCGCTCCATGGATGATCTTGCCGCCGGCGTCCTGGTGCTGGCCCTTGCCGGCGAAGGCGATCGAGAGGATCTCGCCGTGGGCGCGCTCGCCGAGCAGGTAGATCGACGGGTACTTCATCGTCAGCTTCGAGCCGAGGTTGCAGTCGACCCACTCCATCGTCGCGTTCTCGTGGGCGACGGCGCGCTTGGTGACCAGGTTGAAGACGTTCTGGGACCAGTTCTGGACCGTCGTGTAGCGGACCCGCGAGCTCGCCTTGGCGCAGATTTCGACCACCGCCGAGTGCAGCGAGTCGGTCGAGTAGACGGGCGCCGTGCAGCCCTCGATGTAGTGCACGTCGGCGCCCTCCTCGGCGATGATCAGGGTGCGCTCGAACTGGCCCATGTTCTCGGTGTTGATCCGGAAGTAGGCCTGCAGCGGCATCTCGACCTTGACCCCGGCGGGCACGTAGACGAACGAGCCGCCCGACCAGACCGCAGAGTTCAGCGCCGCGAGCTTGTTGTCGTTGGGCGGGATGATCGTCGCCCAGTACTCGCGGACGAGATCCTCGTGCTCGCGAAGGGCCGTGTCCATGTCGGTGAAGATCACGCCCTGGGCCTCGAGCTGCTCGTTGATCTGGTGGTAGACCGACTCGCTCTCGTACTGAGCGCCGACGCCCGAGAGGAACTTGCGCTCGGCCTCGGGGATGCCGAGCTTGTCGAAGGTGTTCTTGATGTCCTCGGGAACGTCGTCCCAGCTGCGCTCGCTCTTCTCCGAGGCGCGGACGAAGTAGTGGATGTCATCGAAGTCGATCTGGTTGAGGTCGCCGCCCCATTGCGGGGTCGGGCGGCTCTCGTAGTGCTCGTAGGCCTTGAGGCGGAAGTCGCGCATCCACTGCGGTTCGTTCTTGTACTCGGAGATCGCCGCGATCAGCTCGCGGCTGAGGCCCTTCTCCGCCTTGAACGCATAGCCGGACTCCGGGTCGTGGAAGCCGAACTTCTCCTTGTAGTCGGAGCCGATGCTCTTCAAACCGGACTCGGCTTCGGTCAGCTGCTTACCGGACGGCGCGGTGACGGTCTCGGGGGGTGTGGTCATCTGAGAATCAGAGCTCCAGCTTCACTTCGTCGTCATCGACGCGAACTTCGAAGGTGTCGACCGGCCGGTAGGCCGGAAGGGTGCGTGGCTTGCCGGTCGTGATGTCGAACAGCGAGCCGTGCCGTGGACACTCCACGGTACACGCCGTGGCGTCGAACTCACCCTCGGCGAGCGGCCCGTCGTCGTGCGAGCAGCGATCCTCGATCGCGTACAGCTCGCCGTCGGCGCAATGGAAGACGCCGATCTTGCGGTCGTCGACCTCGATCAACCGCATCGTGCCGGCGGGGAGGTCGGCTAGCTTGCAGACGGGGATGCTTGTCTCGGTGGTCACTATTCCTAGTCTCCTGGTCGGATTTTAGCGATGGACCCGCCGGCATCCGATCCCCGGGGGCGGATCGCGATCGCGGCCGGCGCCGCCGTGCTGCTGATCGCGATCGTGGTCGTCGTCACGGTCGCCTCCGGCGGCGACTCCGACCAGCCCGCCACCGCGGCCGCCCCGAAGCGCTGCATCGATTCCTGGAACACCGACCAGGCGGCCCGCGCCTACGGCCGCCACAACTTCAGCTTCCACCTCTACAAGGGCGCCCTGGTCACCTACCTCGACCGGTCCGGCGACCAGGTCGATGCGGGCGGCGGCGGGCTCTGCGCGGTGGTCTTCCCGTCGCGGGCGCTCGACCCGGAGCCGTTCGCCGCCGGCGAGGTGCTCGAAGGGCGCAACTGGGTTCCGATCAGCTCGCTCGAGGGCATGGAGCTGTCGCAGGTGGCCGAGCTGCAGCTGCTCGCCGCGGGCTCGCCGAACACGGCCCTCGACGTCAAGGGCGCCCTGGCGCCGCTCTGAAGCATGTTCGCGAAATGACCAAGCTCAGCGGGCGCCGGTCGGTCAGATCCGGTCGCGCTCGGCGATCGGATCGCCCGCGGCGCCCTCCTCCTCCCAGTCGGCGGCGTCGCCGAGCGCCGCCGACTTGACCACCTTGAGGCCGAGCAGCGCGCACTTCATCCGGGTGGCGGAGATCTCGATCCCGAGCAGCTCCAGGACGAAGTCCTTGTCGAGTCGCAGCAGCTCCTCGCGGGTGCGGCCGGCGAGCTCCTCGGTCAGCATCGAGGTGGCGGCGGTCGAGATCGCGCAGCCCTTGCCCTCGAAGGAGACCTCGCTCACCCGGCCGTCCTCGCCCAGGGTGATGAACACGTGCTGCTCGTCGCCGCAGAGCGGATTCGTGTCCTCGTAATCGAGGTCGAACGAGTCCGGGCGGCCGAAGTGGCGCGGCCGCTTGTAGTGGTCGAGGATGTTCTCTCGGTAGAGGTCGTCCATCGCGATCGAATCTAGCGATAGGCCCGCGGCAGGTTGACCAGCGCCCGGGGGATGTCGCGGCGCGAGCGGACGTATGCGTGCTCGAGGCCCTCGGCCGCCGCCTCGCCGTGAACCGGTGCCCCGTGGCCGGTCAGCAGATGCTCGGGCTCGAAGCCGCGCAGCCGCCCCGGGGGCAGCGCCCGCAGCATCGGGTGCATCCCGACCCCGCCGGTGCCGGCGTTGAAGACGCTGTTCGTGCCGACCACCTCGGCGACCACCAGGGCCCGGCGCTCGGGCCACCAGAGCGCGGTCTCCTTCCAGCCCGGGACGCGCAGGGCCGCGATTGCCTCGAACGGCGAGCCCGCGACCGCGTCGGGGACGCGCAGATGGGGAACCCCGAACCGCTCGGCGAGCGCCTCGCAGTCGCGGTTGTGGCGGTCGAGCAGCTGCAGGACACCGGCGGGCTCGCCCAGCGCCGTCGCCCGCTCGACCAGGTCGCCGGCCTCGACCGGGTCGACGAGCCAGACCTTGCCGTCGGCGACGAGCGCGTGCGAAGCGCGCTGCATCGGCTCGTCGAGCACCCAGGTGAGGCCGAACTCGTACTCGTCGACGGTCAGCAGCTCGCGGGCCATGGGCGCCGCTCCTCAGCCGAGCTCGAAGACGCGGCGGGCGTCGTGGAGCCCCTCGACCAGGCGGTCGATCTCGTCGGTGGTCGTGTAAACGCCGAAGCTGGCGCGCGCGGTGGCGGCGACCCCGAGGCGGTCCATCAGCGGCTGGGCGCAGTGGTGTCCGGCGCGGACGGCAACCCCGTGGCGGTCGAGGATCTCGGCGACGTCATGGCCGTGCACCCCCTCGAGCTCGAACGAGACCGGGCCGAGTCGCTGCGGCGACGCCGGCGGTCCGAAGACGCGCAGCCCCTCGACCTCGTCGAGGCGGCCGAGCGCGTAGGCGGCGATCTGGCGCTCGTGGGCGGTCGCCGCCTCCATCCCGAGCGCGTCGAGCCAGCGGATCGCGGCGGCGAGCCCGATCGCCTGCGAGATCGCCGGCGTCCCGGCCTCGAACCGGGCCGGCGGGTCGGCCCAGGTCGTGCCCTGCTTGGTCACCTTGCGGATCATCGAGCCGCCGCCCATGAACGGCGGCATCTCCTCGAGCAGCTCGAGCCGGGCCCACAGCGCCCCGATCCCGGTCGGCGCGTAGAGCTTGTGGCCGGTGAGCGCGTAGAAGTCGACCCCGAGGGCGCCGACGTCGACCGCCAGCTTGGGCGCGGCCTGGGCGCCGTCGGCGAGCACCAGGGCGCCCGCCTGGTGTGCCAGGCGCGAGATCTCGGCGAGCGGGTTCTCGGTTCCGAGCACGTTCGAGACGTGGGCGACGGCGACCAGCTTCGGGCCGCGCTCGAGCAGGCTCGCATAGGACTCCATGTCGAGCAGGCCGTCGTCGGTGACCGGCACCCAGTCGAGCTCGGCCCCGGCGCGCTCGGCGAGCAGCTGCCAGGGGACGATGTTCGAGTGGTGCTCCATCTCGGTGACCACGATCCGGTCGCCAGGCCCGACGTTCGCGGCGCCCCAGGCGTAGGCGACCAGATTGATCGCCTCGGTCGCGTTGCGGACGAAGACGATCTCGCGACGGTCGGCGGCTCGCAGATGGTCGGCGACCGTCGCCCGGGCGCCCTCGAAGGCGGCGGTCGCCTCGGCCGAGAGCGTGTGGGTGCCGCGGTGGACGTTGGAGTGGTGGCGCCGCTCGTAGCGGTCGACCGCCTGGATCGAGGCGAGCACCCGCTGGGCGCTGGCGCCGGAGTCGAGGTAGGCGACCGGCTTTCCGCCGACCTCGCGCTCGAGCGCCGGGAACGATTCCCGGACCCGCTCGATCGGGAAGGCCTCGGCAACGGTCACGCGGCGGCCTCGACCTCCTCCTTGATCCAGCCGTAGCCCTTGTCCTCGAGCTCTGAGACCAGCTCTGGACCGCCCTGCTTGACGATCCGCCCGTCGTACATGACGTGGACGAAGTCGGGCTCGACCAGGTGCAGGATGCGCTGGTAGTGGGTGATGATCAGGACGCCCATGTCAGGGCCGGAGAAGCGGTTGACGCCCTTGGCGACGACTCGCAGAGCGTCGATGTCGAGCCCGGAGTCGGTCTCGTCGAGGACCGCGAGCTTCGGCCTCAGCATCGCCAGCTGCAGGATCTCGAGGCGCTTCTTCTCGCCGCCGGAGAAGCCGTCGTTGACGTAGCGGCTCGAGAACTCGCGCGGGATATCGACCAGCTCCATCGCCGCCTCGGTGTCGCGGCGAAAGTCCTTGAGGCTGATCTGCGGCTCGCCGCGCGCCTCGCGGTGGGCGTTGATCGCCATCCGCAGGTACTTGGCCACGGTCACGCCGGGGATCGCGACCGGGTACTGGAAGGCCATGAACAGGCCGGAGCGCGAGCGCTCCTCGGGATCGGACTCGGTGATCACCTCGTCCTCGAAGAAAATCTCGCCCTCGGTCACGTCGAGCGCCGGGTGCCCCATGATCGCGTTCGCGAGCGTCGACTTGCCGGACCCGTTCGGGCCCATCAGCGCGTGCACCTGGCCCCTCGAGACCTCGAGGTCGAGGCCCTTGAGGATCTCCTTGCCCTCGGCGCTCACGTGTAGGTTGCGGATTTCCAGGTCGGCCATCGTTCTCCAGATATCTGTGTCGGGGGTGGAAGTCGGTCAGGCGAGCGCGACCGGCTCAGAGGCCGGCAGCGGGCCGGCGAACTCGACCAGGTCGGCGAGCGTGGTCGTGGTCAGCGCCCTGGTGACGCCGCCGTGGACCCGGGTCCAGAGCAGCTTCGTCGCGCAGGAGTGGCCCGCGTCCTGCTCGTGCGAGCAGAGCACGCGGCCCTCGGGGTCGGAGTGAAAGCACTCCATCGGCGCGATCGGGCCCTCGAGCGCCTCGACCACGTCGAGCATCGTGATCTCGGTGGCCGGCTTCGCCAGCCGGTATCCGCCGTGTGCGCCGCGCACGGAGGTCACCAGCTCGGCCTGGCGCAGCTTCGCGACCAGGTGCTCGAGATAGGACAGCGGCAGCGTCTCCGCCTCGGCCAGCGCGCCGAGCGCGGCGGGCTCGGCCCGCTCGGGCACGTCGCCCGACCGGCGGCCGAGCTCGACCATCAGCCGCACGCCATATTCCGCCTTGGTCGAGAACAGCATCGCCTCAAATCCTAGCGACGCGGTCGGAAAAGCCTACGGCTCGATCAAGCCCCTGCGGATCGCGTAGCGGACCAGTTCGACTCGGTCACGCATCCCGAGCTTGCGCATCGCGTTCGAGCGGTGGTTCTCGACCGTCTTCTCGGACAGGTGGAGGATCTCGGCGATCTCCTTGTTGGTGTGCGCCTCGGCGACCAGCTTGACCACCTCCTGCTCGCGCGGGGTGAGCTCGTCGGTGCGGCCGGCGCCCTGGCCAAGGACGTCCTTGATCAGCGCCCGCTGCGCCTCGGGGGTCAGGAAGGGCTCGCCGCGCTCGACCGCCCGCACCGCCTCGAGCAGGTCGACGTCGGCCTGGGTCTTGAGCACGTAGCCCGAGGCGCCGGCCTTCAGCGCCTCGAACAGGTAGCGCTCGTCGTCGTACATCGAGAGGATCAGGACGGCGACGTCGGGCGCCTGCTCGCGGATCTCGCGGGTCGCCTGCAGGCCGGTCAGCTTTGGCATCTTGACGTCGAGGATCGCCAGGTTGGGGCGCTCGCGGATCGCGAGGTCGCGCGCCGTCGCCCCGTCGGACGCCTCGGCGATCACCTCGATGTCGTCCTGTTGCTCGAGCAGCATCCGCAGCCCCGAGCGGACGATCCCGTGGTCGTCTGCGATCAGTACCCGCACGTCACCCGCTCCCGTCTGAACCGTCATCTACTTCACCTATCGGCACGAGCAGCCGAACCCTTGTGCCGATTCCCGGCCGCGACTCGATCTGGAAGTCCCCGCCCACCAGCAGCGCCCGCTCGCGCATCCCGGTGATCCCGAGTCCGTGCGCCTGCCTCCTCGAAGGTGAACCCGCGCCCGTCGTCGGCGACGTTGAGCGCCAGCCGGTCGCCGTCGCGCCGCAGCCCAACCTGGACGTGCTCGGCCCCCGAGTGGCGGACCGCGTTCGAAAGCGCCTCCTGGGCGACCCGGTAGACGACCAGCTGAGCGTCCTCCGGCAGGTGGCCCAGCTCGCCTCCGGCATCGAAGCTCGCCCGCATCGCCCCCTGGCGGGAGAGCTCGCGCACGTTGCCCGCCAGCGCCGCCTCGAGCCCGAGGTCGTCGAGCGCCGTCGGGCGCAGCTGGCGGGCCAGTGTCAGCAGCTCCTGCATCGCCTGGTTGGCGAGCGCGCGGATGTCGGCCAGCTCGGCGGCGAGCTGCGGCGGGGCCTTCTCGCGCGCCGCCTCGAGCCGCAGAAGCAGGCCCGTCAGTGCCTGGTTGACCTCGTCGTGGAGATCGCGGGCGATGCGGGCGCGCTCCTGCTCCTGAGCCTGCAGCGCGGCGCTCGAGGCGCGCCGGCGCTCGGCCTCGAGGCGCTCGAGCATCCGGACGAACGCCTGGTGCAGGCGGGCGACCTCTTCCGGCCCGCCGGGGTCGGCGACCGCGCTCAGGTTGGCGCCCGGACGCGAGAGGTCGGCGCGCTCCATCTGGTCGACGAGCTGCTCGAGCGGCTGGAAGCGCCGCTGGACCAGGAGCACGTTGAAGAGGATCGTCAGCGCGACCGCGAGCCCGAGCACGAGCGCCGAGCCCGGCCTCAGTTCGGCGCTTGGGCTTGCCGCGAGCGCAGCGGTGACCACGGCGGCGACCACCAGCAGCAGGTTCACGAACAGGATCTGGGTGAGCAGGTCGCGCGGGCGCATCAGACTAAGTATCGGCTTCAGCGCGGCGTTGCGGAAAGGGGTCCCACCCCCAGGCCGAATTAGGGGCCAGCCCCTATATGAGCCGGCCCCGGCATCGTCAGAATGTCCAGGACAGGTTTCAGCCCGGACGCCTGTGTCTTGAGAGCCGGGCAGGCATCAAGGAGTACCCCCCGCGATGACAACCACCCGCAAGTCGAACTTCTCGGCCGCGCTGAGGACGACGATCCTGATGGCCGCCCTCGGCGGCCTGATGGTCGCGATCGGCTACGCGATCGGCGGCATCCAGATCGCCTCCGTGTTCCTGGCGATCGCCCTGGTGATGAACTTCGTCGCCTTCTGGTTCAGCGACAAGATCGCGATCGCCAGCGCCCGCGCCAAGCCGCTCTCCGAGGAGGAGGCGCCCGGCATCTACCAGATGGTCCGCGAGCTGACCACGCGCGCCGGACTGCCGATGCCGCGGCTGTACATGATCCCCTCGGACCAGCCGAACGCGTTCGCGACCGGCCGCAGCCCGAATCATTCCGCGGTCGCGGTGACCAGCGGGATCACCAAGCTGCTCTCCGAGGACGAGCTGCGTGGCGTGATCTCCCACGAGCTCGCCCATATCAGCAACCGCGACATCCTCACCCAGTCCGTCGCCTCGGCGATCGGCGCGATGATCACCTACCTGGCGTACTTCGCCCTCTGGTTCGGTGGTGACGACGATTCGCCGATCGGGCTGATCGGCAGCCTGGCGATGGTGCTGTTGGCCCCGATCGCCGCCTCGCTGATCCAGCTCGCGGTCTCGCGCCAGCGCGAGTACGCGGCCGATGCCACCGGGGCCCAGTTCTGCGGCAACCCGGAGTCGCTCGCCTCGGCGCTGCTGAGGCTGGAGGAGGGCGCCGCGGCGATGCCGATGCAGGTCAACCAGGCGACCGAGCCGCTCTACATCGTCAAGCCGTTCAAGGGCGGCGGGATCGCCGGGCTGTTCTCGACCCACCCGCCGATCGAGGAGCGGGTCCGGCGCCTGCGCCAGATGCGCCCGTCCCTCGGCTAGGGCCGGAACTCGCATCAAGTACTCGGTCGTCGTCGTCACCTGGGAGTGCGCGGGGCACCTGCGCACCCTGGTGGCGACGATGAACCGCTGCCTGGACGGCGAGCAGGAGCTGGTCGTCGTCGACAACGCCTCCACCGACGATCCCGGGGCGGCGGCGAAGGGGTGGAAGGGGCCACTGCGGTTCATCGGTCTCGACCGCAACCTCGGCTTCGGCACCGCCTCGAACGCCGGGGTCGCCGAGGCCGCCGGCGAGGCGACCGTGCTGCTCAACCCCGACACCGAGCTGCTCGATCACGGCCTCGACCGGCTCGCCGCGACCGCGGTCGAGCTCGGCGGCCTGGTCGGCCCCAGAGTGCTGAACCCGGACGGCTCGGTGCAGCCCTCGGCCAGCGGCCCCGAGGTCGGTGCGTGGCCCTGGGTGCGCGCCGTGTTTCCGGGCTCCCTGCAGCCGGCGGCGATCCGCGCCCGCACGGAGCCCTATCGGCTCGAGCGCCGGCTTCAGGTCAGCTGGCTGACCGGCGTCTGCATCGCGGCCCCGACCGACGTGCTCGCCCGCCTTGGGCCGTTCGACCCGGAGCTGCACATGTTCGGCGAGGACGTCGACCTCGGCCTGCGCGCGGCCGCGGCCGGGGTGCGCTCGTGGTTCGATCCGCAGGCGTGCCGGATCGTCCACCACGGCCAGGGCTCCTCGACCCTGGCCTACGGCTCGCGCGAGGGCTGGCGGCCGACGGGGACCCTGAACTGGCGGGCCGCGGTGCGGCGAGCGCACGGGCCGCGCCGCGAGTGGCTGGGCTGGATGGCGCTGCGGGCCAACCTGCGGCTGCGGCTGGTCGCCAAGTCGCTACTGGGCCGCGCGACGGATCGCGACCGCGCGGCGGTCGAGGCCGTGGTCTCGGCGCGGCCGGTGCCGCAGCTGCCGCCGCGCCAGTCCCCTGGGTAGGGTCGTCGCATGTCCACCTACGAGCTCCTCGACATGGTCGTCAAGCCGGGGCTCTGAGCGCCACCCGATGTCGCAGGCGAACGTCGAGGCGATCCGGACCGTCTACGCGGGCTGGGGGGCCGGCGACTTCCGGGCGGGGACCGAGCTCTTCGATTCCGAGATCGAGCTGGTCATGGGCCCCGAGTTCCCCGACTCGGGCACCTACTCCGGGATCGAGGGGGTGGCGCGCTACACGCGCGGCTTCCTGGATCCCTGGGAGCGGATCACGATCGAGGCCGAGGAGCTGATCGAGGCCGGCGACTGCGTGGTCGCAGCGGTCTTCCAGCAGGGGGTCGGCAAGGGCAGCGGGATCACGACCGAGTTCCGTTACTTTCACCTCTGGCGGCTTCACGACGGCCGCATCGTCGGGCTCGAGACGTTTCGCGACCGCGATGCCGCGCTCGAGGCCGCCCGGGCCTCGGCGTAGGCGCTACACTTTATGAAGTAATAGCGGTAATCCGGATAGGGATTAGGAGATTTAGCCCAGATGGCGATTCAGATGCTCGACACGGACAGCGCCCGGAAGGAGATCGACGCCGGCGCGAAGCTGATCGACGTCCGCGAGCAGCACGAGTGGGACGAGTCGCACATCGACTCCGCCGTTCACGTGCCGATGGGCGAGCTGGTCGAGCGCCTCGACGAGGTCGCCCCCGACACCTCCGAGCGCCTGCTGCTGTACTGCCGGACCGACAACCGCTCGGCGAAGATGGCCGCCGAGCTCGCCTCGCTCGGCTACGACGACCTGGTCGTGGTCGAGGGCGGGATCGTCGCCTGGGAGGACGCCGGGCTGCCGACCGCGAACGGCTCCGGGCTGAGCAAGGAGCAGCGGATGCGCTACTCCCGCCACACCCTGCTCGCCGAGGTAGGCGTCGAGGGCCAGCTGAAGCTGCTCAACTCGAAGGTGCTGCTGCTCGGCGCCGGGGGCCTCGGGGCGCCGACCGCGCTCTACCTGGCCGCCGCGGGCGTCGGCACGATCGGGATCATCGACGACGACGTCGTCGACGAGTCCAACCTGCAACGCCAGGTGATCCACAACACCGAGCGCGTCGGGATCGCGAAGACGACCTCGGCCAAGATGACGATCGAGGCGCTCAACCCCGACGTCGAGGTGATCGAGCACAACACCCGGCTCGACTCCGCCAACATCCTCGAGCTGATCGAGCCCTACGACGTGATCGTCGACGGCGCCGACAACTTCCCCACCCGCTATCTGCTCAACGACGCCTCGGTGCGGCTGCGAAAGCCGGTCGTCTCGGCCTCGATCCTCGGCTTCGACGGCCAGATCTCGACCTTCGTCCCCTACGAGGGGCCGTGCTATCGCTGCCTCTACCCGGTGCCGCCGCCGCCCGAGCTGGCACCCAGCTGCGGCGCCAACGGCGTGCTCGGCGTGATGGCCGGCGTGATGGGCCTGCTGCAGGCCAACGAGGTGATCAAGCTGGTCGCCGGGATCGGCGAGCCGCTGATCGGCCGCCTGCTGCTGTACGAGTCGCTCGGCACCCGGTTCACCGAGTTGAAGGTGAAGCGCGACCCGGAGTGCCCGATCTGCGGTGAGCACGCCCCGGAGATCGACCCGGCCGAGATGGGCAAGTTCCCCGACTACGAGCTCTTCTGCGGCGCCCCGGCGCGCGAGGAGACGCCGGCGACCGTCTAGCCGGCGTCCGCCCGATAGGTTTCCGCCGATGCCGACCGTGAAGATCCCCCCGGTGCTGCGCGCCCGCACGGGCGGCGAGGCCGAGGTCGATGCCGCCGGCGACACCGTCGGCGCCGTGCTCACCGCGCTCGCCGAGTCGCACCCCGACACCCGCGAGCAGCTGTTCGCCGGCGACGGCGAGCTCAACCGCTACGTCAACGTCTATCTCAACGACGAGGACGTGCGAGTGCTCGACGGGCTCGAGACCGCGGTCGCCGACGCCGACACGGTCGTCATCCTGCCGGCGATGGCCGGCGGCGCCCGCTCCTAGTAGCGCACGTAGCCGCGCCCGATCATCCGCCCCAGGCGTCGCTGCAGGGTGACAGCGCGGGCGGTGAGCGGCGGCCTCACGCGCCCGGTCGGGATCCGCAGCGTGTGCAGCTTGCCGGTGGTCACGTCGGTGATCTGGCGGAAGAAGATCTTGCCGCGGGCGAAGTCGCTGCGAAACGGCGTCAGGTAGCTGCAGCCGTCGAAGTAGCAGTGGGTGACCTGGCTCTTGCGGGTGTGATCGGGGTTGCGCACCGGCTCGCCGCCGTGGAGCAGGTTCGCCGCCCAGATCAGCGCCTGGCCGCGCTTCAGGTAGCCGAGCTCCTTGGTCAGCCCGACGCGGGGGATCAGCTCGTCGACGTAGTCGTGCAGGACGCCCTCGCGGCTCGGGCAGAGGAAGTCGTAGTCGGGTAGGCGGTGTGAGCCCGGGTAGTAGTTGAGCGGGCCGTTGTCGTCGTCGACGTCCTCGAACGCGACCCAGACGCCGCACATGAAGTGCTTCGGGTAGCTGTGGAAATGGTAGGCGTCGCTGTGGGTGTGCTGCTGGCTTCCGCGCAGGAAGTTGAGGGTCTGGAAGGGGATCGGCCGGCGCCCGTAGATCGTCTCCAGCAGCCCGAGGATCTTGGGGCTGGTGGCGAGCCGGCGGATTGGCTCGGAGACCGTCCAGGCGTCCATGATCCGGTTGTACCTGCCGCCCTCGTGAAGCGGCTCGAGGTCGCTCTCGACCTGGTCGGCGAACGAGTCGAAGTCGTCGATCCCGAGGTCGTCGAGGATCACGTAGCCGTTCTCGGCGAACGAGCGCACGATCGCCTCGGTCTCCGGATCGAGCCCGCGCTCGGCGATCTCCCGCTCGAATCCGGGGGACAGGAACCACGGCCCGCCAAGGTAGGGGACCTGATCCACCCCCAACGGTGTCGCCGCCTCGGTCGACATCGGGCGCAAGGATACGCGAGCCCCGGGGGCTGGAAGGCCGGTAGCGTTGCCGCGATGCTGGAACGGCTGGCCAAGTGGTCGGATTCGCACGAGCTCACCCGTCGTGGGCGCCGCCGCCTGCTCGACGCGCCGGTGGTCTCGCAGGCCGTCTCGGCCTTCGACCGCAGGCGCCTGCGCCGGATCGAGAGGGAGGGGGCGGCCGACGAGCGCTCCAAGGAGCGCTGGCGCGAGGCCTCGCCGGGACTCGGCCTGACCTGGGGCGAGCAGGTCTCGGGTGAGCCGGCGGTCGAGGCCGCGGCCCGCCACGGGGTCTTCGGCCCCGAGCGGACCGTGCTCGAGGTCGGCCCGGGCTACGGGCGCATCCTCGACGCGGCGCTGCGCCGCAAGGTCGACTTTCGCCGCTACCTCGGCCTCGACCTGTCGGCGGCCAACGTCGCCCACCTGCGCGAACGCTTCGACGACCCGCGGGTGGAGATCATCCAGGGCGACGCCGAGTCCACCACGCTCGGCGAGGAGATCGACTCGGTGCTCTCGTTCTTGACCTTCAAGCACTTCTACCCGTCGTTCGCAGCGGCGCTCGGCAACCTCGGCGGCCAGCTGCGGCCCGGCGGGCGGATCGTCTTCGACCTGATCGAGGGCCCGCGCGAGTACTTCCACCGCGACCAGGTGACCTTCATGCGCGAGTACACCCGCGAGCAGGCGGTCGAGATCGTCCGCGGCGCCGGGCTCGAGCTGGTCGCGATCGACCGGGTCGACCACGCACCCGGCCGCAGCCGGATGCTGGTCGTCGCCGCTAAGCCCTAGGACCCGCCGCTGAACGAGAGGAAGGTCTGCCAGGCGGGCTTCGGTTCCAGCGAGTCCTCGGCGAACAGCCCCGCCCCGTGGCACCAGTCGCACTGGTTCGGGTCGCTGGTGTCGCGCCAGGCGTACCAGGTGACGCCCTCGATCTTCCAGGCCTGGCGCTTGGCGAGGAAGAGCTCGAAGGCCTCGCGCAGCAGCTGGGCCTGACCCTCGGGGCCGCGCTCGAGCGGGCACGGTTGCCGGCATTCGCTGCCGTCACCCGAGGAGGCGCCGACCTCGGTGATCCAGAGCGCCGCGTCGTCGCCCGCGCGGTCGATCTCGTCGTGCAGCAGCCGCACCTGCTGCTCGATCTTCGGTGCGCGTGCCGCGTAGGGGTGGGCGGCGACGGCGTCGAAGTCGTCGCGCGCGCCGTCGAGCGCGTACAGATCGCGCAGGAATTCCGGAGCCGAGATCGCCGGCGGCTTGCCCTTGAACGGGGTCCCGAACATCCCGCCCAGGATCACCTCGGCGCCCGGGTCGCGGGCCTTGATCGCGTCGGAGGCCGCCTCCAGCACGCCCGCGTAGGCGGTCGGGTCGACCTTCGGCTGGTAGAAGGTCGGCGAGTTCTGCTCGTTCCAGATCTGCCAGGAGCGGATCGGCTGCGGGTCGACGTCGGGGTTGTCGGCCCACAGGTCGCCGTCGGGCCCGTAGCGGTCGACGAGCGCGCCGACGAACTGCTTCCAGGTGGCCAGCGCCTCGGGTGAGCGGGGGGCGTAGGCGCCGCAGTTGGGGTCGCAGTGGTCGTGGTCGAGGTCCTCGGCGACCCAGGTCGGGGTGCCGTAGATCATCGGCAGCGGCGCGATCCCGTGTTCCGCCGCCCCGAGCACCACCGCGTCGAGGCCGGCGAAGTCGAGCGGGGCGTCCTCGGCCGTCGTGTCGATCGCGCCCCAGGGGACGACGAAGCGGATCGTGCCAACGTCACCCTGCTGCATCCGGTCGAGGTCCTCGGGGGTCACCGGATCCTGGGGGACGATGCCGAAGAACTCCTTCGGAGCCCGCACCGCGGTGGTCGTCGTGCCGTCGACGGCGGCACCGCTGTCGCCGCAGCCGGCCGCGGCCAAGATCAGGATGCAGGCGGTCGCGACCGCCGCGAGAGCGGCTCTCATCGGCGAGAAGGCTAGCTACCGCCCGTGAACGCCATCAGCGCTTGCCAGGCCGGTTTCTGCCACCCGTGAACTCCGTGAATGCCTCGAACGACGGCTTCGGTGATCGATCCTCGTTCAGCAGGCCGGACTTCGGACACCACTCGCAGAGGTCGACGTCGGTCGAGGTGTTGTCGCGCCACGAATACCAGATCACGCTCTTTAGATTGAGCTTCGCCCGCTTCTTGATGAAGTAGCTGAACGCTTCGTGGAGCCGGTCCGCCTGCCCCTCGAGCCCCCGGTTGAGCGGGTTCGGAGGCCCGCCCGAAGCCCAGCCGATCTCGGTGATCCACAGTTCTGCCTTCGCGTCGCCGGCCTCGATCATCGCGTCGCGGATCAGGTCGATCTGCGCGAGCACGTTCGAGAACTTGGACGCGTACGGGTGCGGGGCGATCCCTTCGAAGTCCTTCTTCGCGCCCTTTTGCTTGTAGAGCTTGGCGAGGAAGTCCCAGGCCGAGAGCGCCGGCTTGCGGCCGCCGAGCGGGGTGCCGAACATGCCGCCCAGGATCACCTCGGCGCCCGGGTCGGCGCCGGTGATCGCCGCATGCGAGACATGGAGCAGCTTCGCGTAGGCCTTCACGTTCGGCTTCGGCTTCCAGAAGCTGGGCGAGTTCTGCTCGTTCCACATCTGCCAGGCGCGGATCGGCAGTTCGGGTACCGACGGGTTCTCGGCCCAGAAGTCGCCGCCGGGGCCATAGCGGTCGACCGCCTCGGTCAGGAACCGGGCCCAGGCGTCGAGCGCCTGCTTGCCCTTCGGCCCGTACGGCGGGCAGGCCGGGAGCTCGCAATTGTGGCCGTCGAGCTCTACCGCCCAGGGCGGCTCGGAGGCGACGAACGGCAGCACCGCGACGCCGTTGCGGGCCGCCTCGGCGACCACCGAGTCGAACGACGACCAGTTGTTGTCGCCCTCGGCGGGGGTCGGATCGATTCCGGCCCAGTAGATCTCGGACCGCACCATGCCGACGTTGGCGCTGCCCATCATCTGGAAGTCCTCGGCCGTCAGCGGCCCCTGCGGCATGACGCCGAAGAAGCGCTTCGGGACAGCGGCGGACGCGCTCGTCGCCAGGGCCAGCGCCGCCGCGGCGGCGAGCGCCATCACGATCGCTCGCGTGGTCCTCACGGGCGAGCGACCCGAACGAACGCCTGCCAGGCGGGCTTCGCGGAGCCGTTCTTTGCCCTCAGCCCCGCGTGGCCACACCAATCGCAGATCGTGTCGCCGCCCTTCTTGTCTCGCCACGAGTACCAGAACACCCCGCGCAGATGGAAGCTGTGCGCGTTGCGCTTGAACTCCGACAGCGCCCGGGTCAGCACCCTGGCCTGGCCGACGAGTCCCTTGACGTAGGGGTTCCCGGTCGGGCCGCGGCCGGCCCAGCCGACCTCGGTCACCCACATCCCGGCGCCGGCGTCACCCTCGCGCTTGACCAGGTGGCGCGCCGAGCGCAGCTGGGCGACCGAGCCGTTGGCGTTGTTGGCGTAGGGGTGGATCGCGATCGAGTCGAAGTCGTCGGCGGCCCCGAGGTCGTAGAGCTTGGTCAGGTAGTCGTTGGCCGGCATCACCACCTCGCCTGCCGAGCTCGGCCCCCACATCCCGCCGAGCACGATCTCGGCGCTCGAATCGACCGAGCGGATCCCGTCCGCGGCGCTCTTCAGCAGCCGGGCGTAGCTGCGCACGTCGACCTCGGGGGCGAAGTACTTGGGCGAGTTCTGCTCGTTCCAGATCTGCCAGACGGTGATCGGGCTCGGGGTCGTGCACTTGCACGGCGGCTCGGTCGGCAGCGGCGGGTCGGGGACGGGTGGCGGCGGGGGCGGAGGCGGGGGAGGGCAGTCGATCGGTACCGGACAGGCCTCGTCCGGGCCGACAAGCGCCTTGACCGGCGCCGAAACCGGGGCCTCCCAGAAGTCGCCGCCGGGCCCATAGCGGGCCGCCGCCGCGGCGGCGAACTTGCCGAACGCGGCCCGGGTCGCGTTCGTCTTCGGCGGGTAGACCGCGCACTCCGCGTCGGGGCAATCGCGACCGTCCTTGCGCGCCGCCCAGGTCGGCGTCCCGTAGAGGAAGAAGAACGGCTGGATTTCGCGGCTGGTCGTCTGGCGGATGACCTCGTCGGTGCCGGTCCAGTCATAGACGCCCTCGGTCTGCTCGATCGCTCCCCAGGGGAGCATCACGCGCATGCCGGTGATCCCGGCCGGGGGCATGATCTCGAGGTCGCTGGCGCTCGGCAGCCCCCCGTCCTGCGGGACGATCCCGAAGACCGGTGCCTTGGCGTCGGCCCGCCCGGCGAGCGTGAGGGCCGCGATCAGCGCCAGCGTCGCGAGGACGCCGGCGCGGCCTGAGCGCGGCCCGCGCATCGTCCTACTGCGACTCGCCGGTCGCACTCGCGGCGCCCGGGCCGACGCCGTCGGCGCCGTCGCCGGACCGGTTGCGCAGCCTCCAGACCGCGATCCCGGTGCAGACCGCGGCGATCACGGCGAGCAGGATCAGCGGCACGACGGCGCCGCCGCCGCCATCGGAGCCGGTTGCGGCGGGCGTCGCCGCCGGCGTCGCCGGGGTCGCGTTCGCGTTCGCGCCGGGACCCTTGCCGCCGCCGGAGGCCTTGGCGCCGTTGCCGCCGCCACCGTGCCCCTTGCCGCCGCCGCCCGTGCCGTTGGCGGCGCCGTCGGTGGCTGCGTCGGAGCTGGTCGCCGCAGCGCTCGGGCTGGCGCTCGAGCTGGCCTCCGCGCCGCTCGATGAGCTCTCGCCCGAGGCTCGCTGGGCGCTCTGGCCGGCGGGCTCGTTGTCGCCGCCGGCGCTTGGCAGGGTGAGGTTGTACTCGTCGTCGGCTGCCTGGGCGCCGGCGCTCGCGGGGGCGATGATCGCCGCCGCCACGACCGCGATCAGGGCGAGGCCAACGGCGCCCGCGGTCTTAGACTTCCTGCCTTGCGTCATCCGTAAGTCCGTCCTTTAGGGGTAGGGCAGCCGCGCAGGGTACAGGGTGACGCCGATGATGAGTGGCACACGAGGTCTAGACGTCAAACACGTGATCGTCGGCGCAGTTGCGGCCGCCGGCGTCGCCCTGGCGATGTTCGGCGGCGGCTTCGAGCCGACCGCCTACGCCGCCGCCGGGCTTGTCGTCTGGGTCGCGATCCTGGTCGGCTTGGCGGTCGGCGCGGTGCCGCGCTCGCAGCTGCCGTCGCCCGCCGTGGTCACCGGGATCGCGCTCGCCTCGCTCGCCGCGCTGATCGCGATCTCGCTCGCCTGGGCGAGCGACGATGGCAACGCGTTCGAGGATGCGGTCCGGGCGCTCACCTACCTGGGCGGGTTCGCGCTCGTCGTCCTCGCCTCGAAGCGGGCCGAGGCGGGCCTCTGGCTGGGCGGGCTGGCGATCGCGGTTGCGACGATCGGGGCGATCGCACTGGCGGCGCGGTTCGAGCCCTCGATCTTCGGCAACCCCGACGCCGACCTGGCCGCCGACCTGCCGGCCTCGCTGGGCCGGCTCAGCTACCCGATCGGCTACTGGAACGGGCTCGCAGCCGTGATGGCGGCGGGGATCGTGCTACTGACGTGGTTCGGGACCACCGGTGGCTCGCGGCGTCTTCGAGCGGCGGCGGTCGCCGCGCTCCCGGTCGTCATCCTGGCCCTCTGGATGACCGGCTCGCGCGGCGGCTTCGCCGCCGCGCTGCTCGCCTTTGCGGCGCTGCTGGCGGTCGGCCGCGGGCGCGCCGAGCTGCTCGCCAACCTCGCCGTCGGCGGTCTCGCGGGGGCAGCGCTGATCGTGATCGCCGAGGCTCACAACGAACTGCTCAACGACCCCGTGAACCCACTGGCGGCGGGCCAGGGGGACCGGATGCTGATTTACACCCTGGTGATCGCCGCGGCGACCGCGGCGGCGCGCCACGCGCTCGACCGCCGAATCGGCGCCCTGGCCGTCCCGCACCGCGCATGGCGAGCGGCGGCGATCGCGATCGCCGTCGCGGCCGTCGTCGGGCTGATCGTGATCGACCCGATCCAGCAGTACGACGAGTTCAAGGCGCCGCCGACCGCGGAGGACCTGGCCAGCGGCCAGGTGGGGCTGTTGCGCGGCGGCGGCAGCGGCCGCTACCAGTTCTGGGAGACCGCGATCGACGCGTTCGAGAGCAAGCCGATCGCCGGGGTCGGCGCCAGCGGCTACACGCCCTACTGGTTCGAGCATCGCGAGATCGCGATCCCCGCCACCCGGGCGCACTCGGTGCTGTTCGAGACCCTCGCCGAACTCGGCCTGCTCGGCTTCGCCGCGCTGGCGACCTTCTTCGGCGCGCCCCTGGTCGCCGGGGTGAAGCGCTCGCGAGCGCCGGACGGCGTCGCCGAGGCGGCGCCGGCGCTGGCGTTGCTGGTTGTCGGGCTCGCCGCGGCGACCGTCGACTGGACCTGGGATCTGCCGGCGGTGTTCGGGATCACCGTGGTCGCCGCAGCGCTGCTCACCGGTCCGGCCACCCTCCCGGGCCCCGACCCGGGCCCGCCCTCGCGCCAGACGCGGGGCGCGGTGCGCAGCCGGCGCGGGTTCGCCGGCGGCGTCGTCCTGCTGTTGGTCGCCTGGATCTCGATCTGCGGCGCCGGGCTGCTGCTGCTCTCGGCGCACTCGCTCGGCTCGAGCCAGGCGGCCGCCGCCCGCGGCGACACCGAGGCAGCGGTCTCGGCGGCCAACGACGCGATCGACCTCCAGCCCTGGGCGGCCGAGCCGCGCACGCAACTGGCGCTCGTCTACGAGCAGGCCGGCGACCTGACCCGGGCGCGTGAGGCGATCGCCGAGGCGATCCAGCGCGCGCCCGACGACTACCGCCTGCACCTGCTCTCGGCCCGGATGGCGGCCGAGGACGGCGACCGGACGGCCGCCGCCGCCGCCGTGCTCGCCGCCCACCGCCTCAACCCCCGCGACCCGCAGATCCTCGAGCAGCTCCAGGCCTCGAGCTAGCGACCGGTTGATACGCTCCCGCCCGCGCCGGTACTGGCACCGGAGATCGGGGTAGGCGCGCATCGCTGGCCCACGGATGGGAGGACGATATGGGTAAGCGATGGACGATTGTGCTCGGCCTGGCTCTGGCTGGCCTGATCGCGCTCGGCGTCGCCGCGTGCGGGGGCGACGACGATCAGGAGACGACCGAGGCCTCCGCCGAGGAGGTCACGGTGACGACCAGCGACACCGCGGACGGCTTCGCCTGGGACGTCTCGGCGACGCCGACCGCGGAAACGACGTCGGTGACCTTGAACAACGAGAGCGAGGAGGAGCACGCGCTTGTGTTCGCGAGGCTGGGCGAGGGATACACCGTTGACGAGGCCTACGAGCTGCAGGGCGAGAAGGGGTCGGCCACGGAGGTCATTCGCGCCACCGGCGCCGCCCCTGGGAAATCCGCGACCGCGGAGGTGACGGAATCACTGGAGCCGGGCGATTACGTGCTGCTCTGTCCGATCGCCGGCAAGGACGCCCCCCACTACAAGCTCGGTCAGCTCGAGGAGTTCTCGATCGAGTAAGGCGAAACGTTCGCGCGAGATACTGCGTCGGCGATGTCGCGCGAGAAGATCGAGCTGTTGCGACCCCTCCTCGCCGATTGGGCGGAGGGGAACTTCTGGCGAGGGGCCGAGCTGATGGCACCGGAGATCACGTTCCGGGCTGCGCCGCCAGCCAACATCGTTGCCCAGGGGCGCGAGGACGCCGCTCGACAGATGCTCGAGCTCCTCGATCACTGGAGCGACTATCGGATCGAGGCAACGGAACTGGAGGACCTCGGCGAAGACAGCGTCCTCGTGGTCGGCCGTCAGCGCGGCACGGGAAAGCTCAGCGGCGCTGAGGTGGACTACCCGATCTTCATCGTCTGGACGTTCCGACGCAACGAAGTAATCGGCGTATACCTCGAGGGAACCAGGGACGCGGCCCTCAAGGCCGCCGGGCTGTCGGAGTAGGCGATCCCGGCGTGACGCGCTACTCGCCCTCGTCGACCTCGGGCTCGATCGGCAGCCGCTCCTCGAGCCACTGGTAGCGGTCGCCGTCGGGGCTGAAGGGCGGGACCACCTTCGGCAGCGCGTCGCGGATGTGGAACCAGAGGCGGTAGTGAAGGTGGATGATCTGGTCGAGGTCCAGTTCGACCTGCGCCGGGGCCAGGGACTGGCGCTGGCGCAGCGGGTAGTTGTAGGTGTCGGAGAGGATCCGGACCCGATCGTGGTGGTCGGCGGTCGCCCCGGCGAGGCTGATCTGGTCCATGAACTGCGGCCACTTCTCCGGCACCAGGCCGGCGTCGTAGAGGGTGACCAGGGCGTGCTCCCAGGCGCCGAACAGACCCGCGCTCGCGGCGGACCGCGACCAGGCCGCTGTTCCAATAGGCGCGGATCTGCATCTGGCCGACCGTGGTGCGCACGAACGGGCGCCCCTTGACCCCGAGCGCGTCGTACATCCTCTGCCAGTAGGGCTCGCCGCGGCCCTTGCCGCGCGAGCCCGCGTTGCGGCGGTCGACCGGGCGCAGCGCGGCAACCCAGTCGCCGCCGGCCAGCTCCGAGGGCTCGCCGAGGAAAACGCAGTCGCTGTCGGTGAACACCTGCGTCGGGTGGTCGAGCTCGCGCTCCGCCCACGCGGCGACGAAGACCTTGTTGTAGGTCGGGGTCTCGGCGAAGCGATCGGGGATCAGCGGCTCGTCGATCAGCGTCGCGCCGAGCTCGGCGAGCCGGGTGGCGGTCTGCGGCTCGGGCTGGAACTGCGGCCGGGGCGCGAACGCGTAGACCGGCGCCTCGGCGCAGGAGCCGCCCCAGCGGCGCAGGCTCTCGACCAGCAGGATCGCCTCGCTCTCCAGCCGCCCGTGCTCGACGCAGAGCAGGAAGGCCGGCAACCCCTGGACGTCTGTCGGAGCCGCTGTCTCGGTCACGCGAGCGGGGAGCGTAGAGGACCGGTTGGAGCGCGAGCCGGCGACCATTGGCCCGGGGAGCGAGTCCTTTGCGGTTTGTGCGGGTTACGCTTCCCAGATGGTCAGGGAAGGCCCCCCTTCCGTCCGACTCGAGCAGGGCCGTGTCGATGAGGCTGGTAGGCCTCGATTCTGGCGCGACGCCCTTCGCCGCCGCATGCTCGCGCTCGCCGACCTGGGGGCCGCCGCGATCGCCAGCCTGATCATCGCCAGCTCCTCGCCGGACGCCTTCTGGGCCCTGGTGCTGCTGCCGGTCTGGGTGGTGCTCGCGAAGCTGATCGGCCTCTATGACCGCGACCACGTCGCGATCCGCCACCTGACCGTCGATGAGCTGCCGGCGCTCGCCGCCTGGGCGGCCGCCGGGGTCGGGGTGCTCGCCCTGGTCCTGCCGCAGACGCCCGCCGGCGAGGTGACCCCGAGCGCCGCCGTAGCGGCCTGGGCCGCAGCAGCCGCCGGTGCACTGGTCTTTCGCGGAGCGGCCCGCTGGCTCTGGCGGCGCCTCACTCCGCCCGAGGTCACCGCGGTGCTCGGCGACGGTGATCTGGCGGAGATGATCCGCCGCAAGCTGGACCTGTTCCCCGACATGCACCTGGAGCTCGTCGACGAGCACGAGATCGAGGCCTTCGACGCGCTCGCCGGCGGCGTCGACCGGGTGATCTTCGCCTCCGACCGGATGGAGCCGGGCGAGGTCGGCGGGCTGGTCGCGCTGTGCCGCGAACGGCAGGTGAAGCTGAGCGTGATCTCGCCGCTGCACGGCCGCGCCGGGCCGGTGCGGCTGGCGCGGGTCGCCGACCTGCCGGTGCTCGAGTACGAGACCTGGGACCCGTCGCGCTCGACCGCGCTGATCAAGCGCGCCTTCGACATCGCCGTCTCCTCGGTCGCGCTGCTGTTCACGGCGCCGTTCTTCCCCCTGATCGCGATCGCGATCAAGCTCGACAGCCGCGGGCCGGTGTTCTTCAACCAGACCCGCGCCGGGCTCGACGGGCGCCCGTTCCAGATGCACAAGTTCCGGACCATGGTCGCCGACGCCGAGGAGCGGCTCGCCGACGTGATCAGGCTCGACGACCTCCGCGACCCGGTGTTCAAGCTCTCCGACGACCCCCGCGTGACACGGGTCGGGCGCTTCCTGCGCCGGCTCAGCCTCGACGAGCTGCCGCAGCTGATCAACGTCATGCGCGGCGAGATGAGCATCGTCGGCCCGCGCCCCGAGCAGGTCGAGCTGGTCGAGCGTTACCGGCCCGAGCACCGTTTCCGGCTCAGCGTCAAGCCCGGGATCACCGGCCCGATGCAGGTCTTCGGGCGCGGCGACCTGACCTTCCACGAGCGGCTCGCGGTCGAGCTCGACTACATCGAGAACCTCTCGCTCGCGCGCGACCTGCGGATCATCGCCGAGACCGTCCCCGTGACCCTGCGCGGGTCCGGGGCCTACTGAGCCGCGGATCGATGTCCGATCACGCCTGCCCCGCCTGCGGGCGGCCGGCGCTCGCACCCTGGCGCGCGGCGACCGCATCCGACCCCCAGCTGGCCGGGTCCGGGCCGTTCTCGCTCGCCCGCTGCGAAGCCTGCGGCTCGGCGGCGACCGTCGGCGACGCCCCCGATCGCGCCGCGATGTACGAGGGCGGCACCTACGCCCCAGCCCAGGGCCCGCTGGCGAGCCTGGTCGCACCGCTGCGGGGGATCGCCGAGCGCGACCGGCTGCGCTTCGCCGCCCACCTCCAAGCCGGGTCGCGGGTGCTCGAGGTGGGGGCCGGCGATGGCAAGCTGGTCGCCGCGATGCGCGCGGCAGGCCTCGACGCGCACGGAATCGACCCCTCGCCCGCCGCCTGCGAGGCGGCTCGCCGGCTCGGGGTCGAGGTGCTCAACGCCGGCGTCGACGAGGCGCAGCTGGAGCCGGCTTCGGAGGACGCGGTCGTGATCTGGCACGCGCTCGAGCACCTCGACTCCCCGGCGACGGCGCTGGCGCGGGCCCGCGGCTGGACGCGGCCCGGCGGCGCGCTGGTCGTCGCGGTTCCCAACCTGGCCTCGCTGCAGGCCCGGATCGGGGGCGATCGCTGGTTTCATCAGGACGTCCCGCGCCATCGGGTCCACTTCACCCCGGCCGGCGCCACCGCGCTCCTGGAGCGCAGCGGTTACCGGGTCGAGCGGGTGCGCCACCTGCTGGTCGAGCAGAATCCGCTCGGCATGTGGCAGACCCTGCTCAACCGGCTCACCCGCGAGCGTGACTTCGCCTTCCGGGCGCTGAAGCGCGACCTGGCCGACGGCGGGCGCGGGCGCGCCGCCGACCTCGCGGTGACCGCGGTCGCCGGCCCCCTGCTGGCCCCGGTCGCGTTGCTCGCCGAGCTCGGTGCCGGGCTGGCGCGCCGCGGCGGCTCGATCGTGGTCCAGGCCAGGGTGGCCGGATGAGCGCCCCGACCGCGACCGTGATCGTGCCTACGCTCGGCGGCGAGCGGCTCGACCGGATGCTCGGCTCGGTCGCCTCGGCCGCCCATCAGACGATCGTCGTCGACAACGGCTCGGGCGGCTCGGTCGCCTCGATCTGCGCCGGCCACGACGGGGTCGAGGTGCTCAGCCTCCAGACCAACATCGGCTACACCCGGGCGATCAACATGGGCGCCCGCTGGGCGGAGGGCGATCGGATCGTCCTGCTCAACGACGACTGCGTCTGCGACCCCGGGTTCGTCGAGGCGATCTCGGCGCCGATCGATCCCGCCGCGGGCGTGGTGATGGCCGCCGGGGTGATGCGCGACTGGCGCGACCGCTCGCTGATCGACAGCGCCGGGATGGAGCTCGACCGGACGCTGCTCGTCTTCGATTACCTCAACGGCGAGCCGCTGAGCCGTCTGAACGATCGCCGTCCCCGATCCGATCGGGCCGTCGGCGGCCGCGGCCGCCTTCGACCGCTCGACCTTCCTCGCGGTCGGCGGCTTCGACGAGCGCCTGTTCGCCTACTGGGAGGACGTCGACCTGGTCCTGCGCCTGCGTCGGCTCGGGCTGCGCTGCGTCCTGGCCCCGGGTGCGATCGGCGATCACGAGCACTCGGCGACCCTGGGCTCGGGCTCGGCACGCAAGAACTACCTGATGGGCTACGGGCGCGGCTACCTGCTGCGCAAGTGGGGCGTGGTGACGCCGCGACGGACGCCACCCGTCCTGCTGCGCGAGCTCGCCCTCTGCGCCGGGCAGGCGGTCTTCGACCGCAACATCGCGGGCCTGCGGGGCCGGGTCCGCGGATACCGCGAGGCGGCGGGGTCGGAGCGCTACCCGGCCGGGCTCGAGCTGGAGCGCGCGTCGGGGGCGGTCGAGACGCTGCGCCGGCGGGCGCGCCGCCGCTCGCGCCTGCGATCGGTCCCGGCCCGGCCACAAACGCGCTCGCTGGCGGTTTTCCACCTTGCCGACACCAGCGGTCCGTCGCGCTCGCTGGAGGCCGAGCTGCAGTGGCTGGCGAGCCGGGGGCCACTCGACGTCGTCACCCCGGGCGCCGGAAACCTCGGCGAGGTGCTCGGCGAGCGGGCCCAGATGATCCAGCTCGACTACGAGGCCCTGACGAAGCCGGAGCCGGGGCTGCGCGGGATGCTGCGCGAGCTGCGCCGGCTGTGGCGCGACGTGCGCGGATTCCGCCGCGTGATCCGCCAGCGGCGGCCGAACCTGGTGATCTCGGTGACCACGATGCTGCCCGCGGTGCCGATCGCCGCCCGGCTCGAGCGCGTCCCGGCGCTGGTCTATTGCGGCGAGCTGTTCGACCGCGGCGACCGCGGCGGCGTCTTCCGGGCGCTGGCGAGCCGGGCGCTGGCCTCGCTGACCGGCCGGCTGGCGGCGGTGATCATCGCCTGCTCGGAGATGGTCGCGGGACAGTTCATCGACGCGAAGGCGCAAATCGAGACCGTGTACCCGCCGGTTGGCGAGCGCTACTCGGAGGGCGACGCACAGCCGTTTCGCGATCGCTTCGGGATCCCGGCGAAGGCGCCGGTGTTGGCCTCGGTCGGCTACGTCACCGAGGGCCGCGGCCAGGACCTGCTGGTCCGGGCGATGCCGGCGATCCTCGAGCGCCTGCCCGAGGCCCGCTACGTGCTCGCCGGCGACCCCTTCCCGCGGCCCCAGGACATCGCCTTTCGCGACCAACTGGTCGAGCTGGTCGACGAGCTCGGGCTTGGCGACTCGGTGGTCATCGCCGGCCACTACGAGCACGTCGCCGACGTCTACGCGACCGCCGACGTGATCGTCAACCCGGCGCGCTTCAACGAGCCGTTCGGAAGGGTGCCGTTCGAGGCTGCGATCGCCGGCAAGCCCGCGGTCGTCACCCGGGTCGGCGCGATCCCGGAGCTGCTGCGCGACGGCGAGTCGGCCTTGATCACCGAGCCCGACGACCCGGCGGCGCTGGCGGAGGCGGTGGTCCGGGTGCTCTCCGACCGGCAGCTGGCCCAGACCCTGGTCGACGGGGCCCGCGAGATCGTCGCCGCCCATCTGACCCCGGCCCACAGCTTGGCCGGCTTCAAGCGCGCGGTCGACCTGACCCTGGCGCGCTAGGTCTGGATCTAGGCCCGGGCGCGACCGCGCCGCCAGCGGCGCAGGCGTCGCTGTCCGAACGAGTCCGGCCCGCAGGGCGGGAACTCGGCCCGCAGCGACCAGTCGACCGGGCCACTGACCCGGCGCGTGCGGGCGGCGGTGATCCGCCGCCAGGCGAGCCCGCGGGCGAGTTGGCCCTCGGCGCCGAGGGTCTCGGAGCGGCCGGCGAAGCGGCGCAGCCCGCGCAGCGAGAGCCAGGCGATCCCGCGGCGGCGGCGGTCGGCGTCCACGAAGCGCTCCAGCGCCCGGCGCTTCGCGGGCGCCAGCTCCGCCGAGCAGCGGGCGAGCAGCACCTCGGCCTGGACCGCGAGCCGCATGTAGCCGCAGAAGTAGATCGGTCGCCAGCCGGTGAGCTGCTCGCGCACCGCGGACTTCAGCCGGGCCCCGAGCCGCGGACGCGACGGCTCGTCTTCCGCTTCGGCCGAGACCTGCCCGAGGATCGCCCCGCGGTGCTGGACGTAGTCGTAGAGCGGCTCGTCGACGTAGGCGATCGGCCCCCGCGCCAGCGCGACCAGCGCCAGCCAGTGGTCGTGGAACTGCCAGCCGGGAAACTGGGGGAAGGGCAGCGCCGCCGCCAGCGTCTCGCGGCGGAACATCGAGGCCGCGCCGGTGACGGTGTTGGCGACCAGCAGCGAGGTCAGGTCGGTGTAGTTGTTGCGCCGGCCGTCCCAGAACGTCTCGGCGATCCTCGCCCCACCCGCGTCGACCAGCCGCTGGTCGCTGTAGACGAGCTCGGCGTCGCCGATCGCCTCCGCCAGCCGCTCGAGCTTGTGCGGATACCAGTCGTCGTCCTGGTCGCAGAGCGCGACCAGTTCGGCCGACGCCGGGACCAGCTCGAGCGCCCGCTCGAAGTTGCGGTAGAAGCCCAGCCGCTCGGGTGAGCGCGAGGCGAGGAAGCGGTCGTCGCCGGCGATCTGGCGCTCGATCTCGGCGAAGCTCTCGAGCGGCGAGCAGTCGTCGGAGATCGCGCAGATCCAGTCGGTGTGCGTCTGGGCGCGCAGCGAGTCGAGCTGCGTGCGCAGCAGCGCCGGATCGGGGTCGTAGGTCGCCATCGCGATCGCGACCGTGGGCGTCCGCGGCGGCGCTGCCGGCGGCCCCGGCTCGGCGACCGGGATCGAGCCCAGGGTCGCGGTCGCCGTCCCGCCGCCCGCCAGGACAGCCTCGAGCCGCAGCTCGACGCTGCCCTGTCGCGGCGCGGTCAGCGCCAGGGTCACCCAGAAGCCGCTGCGAAACGAGCGCAGCTCGGGGTCCGCGCCCTCGTCGGAGCCGCTGCCGTCGAATCCCGGATGCAGGGCGCCGAACAGGTCGGGCCGCGGCATCCCCGTGATCTCGACCCGGCGGCGGTCGTCGCCCGCGACCAGCTCCAGCGAGGCGATCTCGTCGGTCGGGCTGAAGCAGGTCCCGAAGCAGAAGACGGCCGTCGTCTGGGCGGGCTGCAGGCGGTCAGGCAGCGGAAAGCCGAGCTCGGCGCTGAGGTCGGCGACGGCGGTCAGGAGCGGTCGGAGGACTCGTCGAGCAGCTCGGTGATCGCCGCCCGCGAGACGGCCGGGCGGCCGCGGCGGCGGCGTAGGCCGGAGAGGCGCTCGGCGACGCCGAGCGCCCGCGAGCTGCTGAGCGTCTCGAGCAGCTCGCGCTGGCGGTCGAGCTGGTGGCGCTGCTCGGCCAGCTGGTGCTCGAGCTCGGCGACCCGTTGCTCGAACCCGAGCCGCTCCGAGTACATCTGGTGGCCGAAGGCCAGGTGGTAGACGCGGTTGCCCTCGAGCCGCTCGAGGATCGGGTTCGACGCCCAGGGTTCGACCGCGGCTGCGAGCGCCTTGGCCCACGGGGCGCGCTCGTCCCAGACGACCCCGATTCCGAAGAAGACGGGCAGCACCGCCAGCCGCAGCCCCTCGCGCCCGGCGACGAAGTCCTCGATCGCGGTCAGCACCCCGTTGCGGGGCCCGCCCTCGTGCTCGGCCACCCAGGGCAGCGGCAGCCCGCCCGGAACCAGTCCGGGGTCGCCCGGCGCGATCCCGCCGCGCTCGGTCACCGGCTGGCGCTCGGCGTCGGGAATCCGATCGGGGACGTAGTAGCTGTCGCGGCGGGCGTGCGGCCAGCAGACGTCGTGAAAGAGCAGCAGCGGCAGCTCCCCGTCGGGGCTGCGGTCGCCGATCAGGCGCAGCTCACCACTGACGGTGAAGTAGTTGTGGTCGCCGTCGATGATCACCGCGTCGGGCAGCGCCAGCTCGGCGAGCGCCTCGTGGCTGGTCCGCTCGATCAGCTGCAGGTCGGGTCGCTCGGCGGCAAGCGCGAGCAGCGGCTCGGGCGGCTCGGGATCGATCGCGGCGACCGTCGCCCCGCGCGAGGCGGCCCAATCGAGCAGCTCGCGGGTCAGCTCACCGGCGTGGGCGCCGACCTCGAGCACCGAGCCGGCACCGCGCGCGTCCAGGCACGCGCGCAACAGCTCGCGGGCGTTGACAAGCGATGCACCCCACCGTCCGGGGTCGTTTTCGAGCGCGATTTCCTGCATTTCAGGGGCCGAGACGCCCCGAGTCTAGAGGCCATTGGGCAAGCAGCCCTGTAACTTCGCGCCCGGTTTGGCAGCGCCACCCCGCACACCTGTCGCATCCGGAAGCAACCGGCGATGATCGTCTTCGGCTGCCCGGTCACCGACTCGGAGATCTACGAAGCCTGCGCCAGGCCGGGCATCGACCTCGTCCGCGAGCCCGACTCCGAGGTGATCGTCCACTGCTCGACCGGGACGTTGTTTCGCAACTACAACATCCTCCTCGACCGGGTGCGCAAGCTCGACGACGTCGAGGCCCTCGTACTGCTGCACCAGGACACCGAGATCGTCGACCCCGACTTCCTCGCCAAGGCGCGCGAGGCGCTCGCCGCGGACCCAGACGTGGCGCTGGTCGGCTGCGTCGGCTCGATCGGCGCCCGCAGCATCGCCTGGTGGGAGGGCTCGGTCTCGTGGGCGTCGTTCACCCACCGCTACCCCGAGCACGAGTTCG
>CAWGDM010000002.1:0-185000 GCA_963821345.1 uncultured Solirubrobacterales bacterium
CCGAGACCGCACCACGCGTTGCCATCGTGAGGGAACCAACCGGCTGATAACGGGTTCGTCCCGACCGACGAGGCGATAGACGACTGCGAGCGGCTGAGAGAGGGCGGGTGGCTCAGAAGCAAGACGCTCGGCAACGGCGACTGCAGCTACTGGTGGACAGCCGAGGCTGAGATGGCAATCGACCTCGACCGGCTCAAGGCGTTCGGCATGGAAGGGCGGCAGAACTAATGCCCTCGGGTGACCGGCCGGCCGGACCTATGACCGCGGCGAGCGGCCTACTCCGACAGCCGGGCGGCTTCGAGGGCGTCGGCCGGGTTGGCGTAGGACTTGACTTGGACGACTCTCCCTTCCCGAAAGGTCCACACGTAGGCGTAGTCGGCCTGCATTTCCACCCCGCTTTCCCTGCCCTTGCCGCGCATTCGATGGCAGGAGACCACTTCGTTCTCCGTGCCCCGGACCCACTCGAGGTCAACCGCGAACTCCGTCCACGGCTCCGCGAACCGAGCCCATGCCCTCCGCAGCCCGGTGTGCCCGATGTAGGTCTCGCCAACATGATCGGGGAGGGCGTCATCCACATAGACAACTTCGGGGTCGATCAACGTCAGATCACCGAGTTCGGTGGCGTCGCCATCGTTGACCCACGATTCCCACCACTCTCGGATCGCCTCCACGTTCTCCTGCGACATCGCCTACTCCGACAGCCCGGCGGCTTCGAGGGCCTCTTCTCGGTCCATGTACTCGTGGGCACTGGCCGCCTTGCCGTCACGCAGGGTGTAGACGTGGGCCAACTCCATCTCGAGCGGGATTCCGCTCGCGGCTCCATGGCCGACGAAGCGCACCCACAGAAAGACCTTGTCGCCGCTGCCGCGGGCCTCGAGCGGTTCGACGGTCAAGTCTGGGTACGCCTCGACCCAGCTGGCGAACTGCCTTCTGATCGCGTCGATCCCCCTGTGGATCGAGGAGTCGGGGTCTTCGCGGGCGACGTGGTACTCGGCGTCCGGGTGCCAGAACCAGAGCTCCGGCCTTTTCTCGCCAGCGTTGAACCGGCGATATCCATCGAGCACGATCTCGACGTTCTCCTGCGACATCGCCCACGCAGTATCCCGCGGCCCCGGGGGGAGGGTCGCTCGCACCGTTCCCGGGATCTCCAAGATCGCCGAGTGGCAGGCTGGGAAGAAAACGAATGCTCGGGGTGAACGCATGACGAAGGGCGCCGGCGCCGAGCTTGAGCAAGCCATCCGCTCGGATCTGCCCGAGTCGGCCGAGCTCGATCCCCGCGAGGAAGCACTGCTGAAAGCCGCGATGGCTCAGGCCGATGACCTCGCAGCCCTTGAGGCCGACATCGCAGCCCGCGGCCGTGTGATCGACGGCGTGGTCAACCCGAGTGTTCGGGAGGCGCGGCAGGGCAGGACCGTGCTCGGGCGCCTGCTAGCGGGCATCGACCTACCCGCCGCGGCCCCGGTCACCGTGCTCCGCGCTGAACGCGCGGCCAGGGCCCGTTGGCGGCAGGCGTCGTGAGAGTTTCGAGCCGGCAAGACGGCCCCGCCCTACGAGCGCGTCGGGCTCACCCTCTTGATCGGCCCGCTAGACGAGGAGTTCTCCGCCGCCGAACTTGAGGCCGCATGGAGTGCATACGGCGAGACGATGATGTCCGACTGTCCGAGGAACCAGCCCGGTCATAGACCCTGGGCGTTCTGGGCGTTCGTCGTCGGCGAGCACCCCGAGGGCAAAGAGGATGAAGTCCTGGCGCTGGCCGAGCGCGACTTGCTCTCAGAACAGGAACTCGCCGCCCTGGCCGAGCGCCGGCGGTGGCGCAACATCAACACCGGCGTCGAGCACACCGACGAAGCCGCGGTCGAGCTGTACGAGCGCGTCCGTGAGGCGCGGCGCCCCGCGTAGGCTCCGAGGCGACCTAACCCGTTAGTAGCCCGGTCCACCCATCGGTGGCTTCACAGGCGGGGGAGGCGGCGCACCGGGCTTGCCGTGGCGGTCCATGACCCGCTCGCGTTCGCGCTTTTCGGAGTGAATCACCAGCCACACGACTGCGATAACCCCGAGCAGGCCAATCAGTAGATAAACCACGAAACCAGGCTACACCCGGGGATCGGCAAGGACACGGACCAAACGGGGGGTCCAACGACCCGGCCTATTAGTTCGTAGCCGTTGATCGTGGCCCAAACGATCACCGCTACGGCGACAACGAACACAATGGCAATTTGGATTTTCTTCGCCACCGGCGGCGGCCCCTCCGGCTTGCCGTGGCGGTCCTTGAGTCGCTGGCGCTCGCGCCTCTCCGAGCGAATCGCCAGCCACGCGACCGCCACGACCACGACCACGGCAATCAGGACGGCAACCACTGGCCCAATCCATAACCGAGGTCGCGCCGTTTTTTGGGAGGGATGCCGCCCAGGATCGCCGCCTAGCGGAGCTCACAAAACCGCGGCCCAATCGCCAGGGAGACGGACTAATGCGGGGGGCACACCGATCCGTCTCCCAACTAACGGGTACACGCCTAGGGCCGGTAAGTGCCTCACCGGCCGGTTGGGACGGGTACCCGACTAACCACCGTACTCCTGCGGGCGGTGGCGCGACCGGAAACCGGCAAGGGAGACGGACCAACCTTGGGGCAGGACGATCCGTCTCCTGGGGGCTACCTCGACCCGCCGTGGCCCCCCGCGCGGGACGGGGCCACCGGGTTGGGAGTACCCCCTACTGGTCAATCAACCCCGGGCCAGGGCCTAATCGGCAATCAACGCCCGCTACGAGCGCCGTTTTTGTCATGGCGTCGGCGGCGATCACGAAGCTCGACGCCTACGCGGTGCAGTCCTACATGGGCCACCAGCACTACTCGACCACGCAGCGGTACCTACATCACAAGCCGAGGCGTGACGACGCCGCCAAGCTGGCCGCAGGCGTTCGGGGAACCCGAAGCCAACGACCCAACGGAAGTGCTCGATCAACCAGTGCCACAGGAGTAGGCTCGGGGTTGTTAAATCACGACGGAGGAGGCCCCCATGTATGCCCGGATCGCACGGTTTGAGGGTGGCGACACGTCGCAAATGGAAGCCGTGATCGCCGGCGCCCGCGAGATGATCGACTCGAACTTCGACTCGCCGCCCGAGGGTTTGGAGGGTTCTAAGGCCGTATGGATGCTGGTCGACCGCGAGAACGCCAGGGGGCTCGGCATAACCCTCTTTGAGAACGAGGAGGACCTGCGTCGCGGCGATCAGGCGCTCAACGCGATGTCGCCAGCCGTCGACGCCGGCCAGAGCCGCTCGAGTGTCGAAATCTACGAGGTAGCCCACCGCAGGGAGCGCGACTAAGGCCCTCCATGCCAAGTTGGCCGAGGCGTTCGAGCCCGACGAAGCGGGCACCGTTGCGGGCACCAAACTGAGCACAACTCAGGACAACTCAGAGCAAGAAGCCGTGCCTGAGCAGGGCTGAAGGCAACCCGGCACAACGCGACGTTCGGCCTGCAAAGCCGTTTACGCCGGTTCGATTCCGGCAGGCGCCTTCGGCATGGACAAGCCATAAACGGCATGGGCAAGCCATCTGCGCCACCTTTCGACGAGCGTCTAACTCCCGCTCAAGACCGCTGAAGACCGCCTGAACCGGGTGCTGACTGGCGCACGGCCGGCGCATCCGTGGCGCAGGAAGGGGGAGGGGCAAGGCGGGAATGGCCCGGTACGCAAGCAAATACATACCGCCCCGCCACACACGCCTGGCTGCGAAAGCTGCGCGTCAGGGCGTCGGAGCTAAGGCCGGCTGCGCCGCCGAGCGGATCAGCGCGCGCCCCTTACTCACAGGCGCTGGTTGTGTCCTTGCCGCTCCCGCCCTTGCACTTGTCGGCACCGCCGCCGCCGACCAACTTGTCCCTACCGCTCCCCCCGATCAGCGAATCGCCCCCGCCGCCGCCGAGCAGCCTGTCGTTACCGCCCGCCCCGCAGACCAGGTCCCTGCCCCCGCGCCCCAGGATGCGGTCGTTGCCACCGAGCCCGGCGATTACATCTCGCTTACCAGTCCCCTGGATCACCTCACCGCCGACCGTGCCGGTCAGCGACGCCATCTTTCCGCGGCACGTGCCGGGGGTAGCGGTCGTCGGCGGTGGTGGGGGCGGTGGAAGCTCTCGGGAGAAATAGGAGATCGAATCGTCGAGCCGCGAGGCGGCGAAGACCGAGGTGCCGTCGGCGCTCACAGCGACCGCGATCGGATCGTCGAGTGCGGCCTGCGCCGGCACCGAGCAGCCGGCGGCCGCCGTGTCGGCGAAGCAGCCCTGGAAGCTGAGGCCGCCGGTGGCGGGGTCTCGGGTGAAGTGTGAGATCGCGTCGTCGAGCGCGGTGACGTAGACCGACTTGCTGTCCGGGCTCACGGTTACTCCCTGCGCGGTGCCAAGGACCGGTTGTGCGGGGACCGAGCAGCCGGCGGCCGCCGTGTCGGCGAAGCAGCCCTGGAAGCTGAGGTTGCCGGTCGTCGGGTCGCGGGTGAACTGAGAGATCGAGTCGTCGTTCTCCGAGACGGCGTACACCGATGTGCCGTCGGCGCTCGCCGCAACCCCCTGCGCGCCGTCGAGCGCCGCCTGCGCCGGCACCGCGCAACCGGCCGCGCCGGTGTCGGCGATGCAGCCCTGGAAGCTGAGGTTTCCGGTCGCCGGGTCGCGGGCAAAGTGTGAGATTCCATCGTCTGCGTGGGACGCGACGTAGACCGACTTGCCGTCGGCGCTCACTGTGACATCGAAGGCCTCATCGAGCGCCGCCTGCGCGGGCACCGTGCAACCGGCCACCGCCGTGTCGGCGACGCACCCCTGGAAGCTGAGGTTGCCGGTCGTCGGGTCGCGGGTGAACGAGGAGATCGAGTCATCGTTGAGGGACGCGACGTAGACCGACTTGCCATCCGCGCTTACGGCGACCGCGAGCGCGCCATCGAGCGCCGCCAGCGCGGGCACGGCGCAGCCGGCCACCGCCGTGTCGGCCAAACAACCCTGGAAGCTGAGGTTGCCGGTCGTCGGGTCGCGGGTGAAATGGGAGATCGCGCTAGTGAACCGCGACGCGACGTAGACCGACTTGTTGTCCGGGCTGACGGCGACTCCGAAGGGACCGTTGAGTGCGCCCTGCGCGGGGGACGAGCAACCGGTCGCCACCGAGCCCGCTACGCAACCCTGGAAGCTGAGGGTGCCGGTCGCCGGGTCGCGGGTGAAATGGGAGATGGAATTGTCGCCCGACGAGGTGACGTAGACCGATGTGTTGTCCGCGCTCGCGGCCACCCCGTGCGCGTTGTCGAGCGCCGCCACCGCCGGCACGGAGCAGCCCGCCACCGGCGTGTCGGCGAAGCAACCCTGGAAGCTGAGCTGCCCGGTCTCGGCCGAGGCGATCCCGGCTCCGAGCGCGATCGCAAAGATCGCCGGCGCCACGACCACGATCGTCGTCCGTACCCCCCGCTTACTTCGGGCGAGCACCATCGGATGATCGTCGCTGATCGCGGCCCGGAGATCAACCCCAGCCGGAGGCCGGGGTTCGACTCCCGTCGCTCCCGTCCCACACAAACCGTGTACCACGTTCGCTACCAAATCGACGCCTAAACGGTCGGCTTCGGTCGCTGCAGGGGAGGGGTCAGGCGGGGATGGCGCGGTGCGCGAGCCCGGCGTAGTGGGAGACCCGTTGCGGCCGTTCGCCTAAACATCGCGCGGGCCCGTCGGCTGGAGACCGCTTAGGGCCATACGCGCAACATTTGGCGCGCGCCGGTCGCTGGCATTGCGAGGGGGCCTCGGCGATCACCACGATCCCCGCCTGCATGCCACCCCCCTGTTATCCCCCTCACTACTTGGCAAATAACCGGCCATTTTTCTGACCGGTCCGGGCGCAGAGACCACCTGCGGCTCGGTTGCCCCCCGTGCCGCGAGATACTGCGTGGGCGGTGTCGCAGGAGAACGTGGAGACGCTCAAGCGGATCGCGGCGGCTTGGAACCGGCGCGATCTGGAGGCGTGGCTCGGGTTCATGCACCCCGAGATTGACTGGCAGGGAAATTTCACCCGGCTGGAAGGCACGCAATTTCGCGGTCGTGAGGGAATGAGGCTCTATTGGTCGGAGACCAACGCCGCTCTTGAACTGGTGGTGAGCTTCGATGAGATGCGCGATCTGGGCGACACCGTGTTGGGTCTGGGCCACCTGCGTGGGCGCTCGCAGGGAGGTATCCCAATCGACACCCAGTACGGGATTGTCATCAGCTTTCGGGACGGTCATGCCGTCTCGGGCAGCGACTGGGACAGCCACGCCGATGCCCTCAAAGCCGCCGGGCTGTCGGAGTAGCGAACGGCGCTTTGCGCAGCGCGCCAGCCTGGTGAACGGGAGCGCCGCTTCAAAAACCAGCGCCGCGTCCACTTGTGCTGCTGGGGGCCCGGAGGGACGCGAGCATCCTGCCTTGTCTTCGGGTTGGTTGGGGGTTGACCCGCGAGCCTGCGGCCGGATAGGCTCGTCTCGCCAGCGGGACAGCCCGCAAATAGGGCCCCTGGCATTACCCAAGGGAGGAAACATTGATGCGCCGCACACTCATCACTGGGGTCGTGACCGCCGCAACGTTCGCCGCCGTCGTGGTCCCGGCATCGGCATCGTTCGATCCGCACTTCGCGGTTATCTCGGAGACCGTCCAGGGACACGAGACCGGCGACGGCTTCGTGTTCAGAGAGCAGCTCTTCCAGATCGACAACCCGAGCAACCGAATCGGGCGCGATAAGGGCGGCTGCTCTGCGCGGGCGCACCACAAGTTCAAGTGCAAGGTCCTCTTCCACCTGAACGGTGAGGTCGGCGGCTTCGGCGACCTGCGGGTCAACGGCAACTTCGGCCGTGGGGACAACCGTCTCAACGTCACCGGCGGTACTGGGGACTTCGCGGGCGTCGCCGGCAAGCTCGTGCTCTCGGAGCGCGCCACCGTGAACACGTTCTCGCTGGTCGACTAACGCTCGTCTGAGTTCCTTACGTACTGGCGCGCGGGGCGACGCTGGTGCCGCCCCGCGCCGTTGTCCGACTAGCTGAGGCCCGATACCACCGTGAAGGCGCTCGGCCGGTAGACGGCGAGCTACCTGCTGGCGCATCCGTGGCGCACGGGCCAGGGGGTAAGGCGGGAACGGCGCGGTGCGCGAGCAAATACGTACCGCCCCGCCAGGCACACGGAGTCGCCACGTGCGATCCACAAGGGAGTCAGTGCGGACCCCCCCGCCACCGCCGGGACGCAGATCCTCACTCCCGGGCGCGCGCTCGACTCGAGCGACGAAGCGTCGCTCGTGGTCGAACGTCTGTTCCCTGGGATGACGTGGGCTCCGCCGGATGTCGGTGATCGAACCTGCAGGAGACTCGATTGGAACCCTTCGGTGGTTTGCAATCGCAGCACTTGTCGCGGATGGATCCCGAGCCGGGCTGGCACGGAACGACGAGCCTGTCGGTCGGAAATACGTTCGCTTCGAGCCCCACCGGGGTCCGCCGCCAGGAGTTGACGAGCTGCCCCTTGATGCTCGATCCCCGAACGTCGGTCTTCCAGTACTCGAACAGCACGGGATTGCCGTTGGGGTCGGTCGCAACGATCGCCGACACGGTCGTGATGCCCGCTTCGTTGCCCGGGTTGGCGGAGACGATCAGGTTGTACGGACTGCTCTCTCGGCCTCGTACAGGTTCACAAAGGTAACCGGTTCTGCCGTCATCTCTAAGGGCCTTCGCAACGGGTTTGGGATCACGGCGATCCCGCTGATCTCGAGGATCGCATTCAACGAGGACTGGGAGGGCTTCCGTGCCTCAGCCTCGGCGGCCGCGCCCCGAACGACCAGCAGGCATCTCGTAGGTCGCGGCGTCCCCGGAGGTAGAGATCGAGGTCGTGCAGCTGGCAGCTTCGTGGCGTAGTGTCGACGCTGATGCTCAGGGTGGACCGGCCTGGTAGACGTCCTCGTCGGTCGCGCTGACGCTCGTCGGCGGCCGGAAGGCTGCTTGGCGACCAGCGAAGATCGGCTCGACTCCGTCGCCAATCCGGGCGCCTGCGCGGTGGTGGCGCTGCCCTCGGTGCTGCTGCTGCTGCTGCTGTCGTCGCTTCCGCATGCGGAAACGAGTCACGGCTGCGACGCTGAGCAGACGTCGCCAGCGCTGGTGATCGCCTCGAGGAGCGCGGTCCGCGCCCAGCGGGCGACGATTGCTCTCCTCCCTCGATCGCCGGTGGCGGGACCGCGACCACGCGCGCGGTGGCGAGACGGCCGCGGCATCGTCGAGGGCTCGTCAGCGCTCAGGCCACCGGAGCGTGCGGCCGCAGCGGGGGTCGAGCGCCAGGCAGCGCCGGCGAACTGCTTCTCCTCCAAGCGAAGCGCTCCGAGTCACCTTTCCACGCCGCCCGCCGAACAGCATCGCGGTGCGAGCGCCCAGCGAGCGCAGCGGCGATCGCGGGTTCTGAGGTACCAGCCGATCACACCACGAGCGGGTTCGCGGCTGCGGGCATTCTCGCTGCCGCGGGCGCTCCCGCCCGTGCTGTAGACGCTAGACGGGTATGGAGTCGACCACCCGACGCCGCTGACCCGCCGTAAGAACCCCCAGGGTCAGATTCCCAGAACCTTCGCCTTCTCGCTGGCGAACTCCTCATCCGTGAGCACGCCTTGTTCGTGTAGCTGACCAAGCTCTTTGAGTCGCGCCGTGGTGTCAGCAGTCACTCCACCCGACGCCGCTGGGGTGGGGTCGGTGGCCTCAGCCTGCGGCGCGCTGTCCTGCTGCTCTACATCGCTCTTGTCGTCCATGTGCTTCTTGGCCGCGACGGCGGCTCCGCCGAGTGCGGCTAAACGTCGTCTGCGTTGGCGTCTGTCTTGTCCCATGCTCGTCCTCTCCTTCGATTCGACCCCTGGTCCAGCATCTCACAGGCTTTCCACTTCTCCTACATCTTGTCGACCCGTAAGGGAAGTGAAGCCGGCGACATCGCGCGAATCGACCTCGGGCTGAGCGAGCGAGGCCCTCGAAACCGCCGGGCTGAGCGAGTAGGGCGCGGCTTCTTTCGGCGCATCCGTGCCGCAACTGCACACGCGCGCGTCGTCCCGCCGGTGCGCAGGGACGGCCTCCGGGCTTCTTCTAGCCGTGCGCCAGAGACGAGCACGACGACCACCTTGCCGAGACGGCGGCGCGAGTGCGCGAGGCCGTCGCCGCGCTGGCCGACTAGGCTCGCGGCGTGGCCGACTGGGTGACGATCTCGGCGCTGGCAACGGCCGGCGGCACGCTCGCGCTCGCCGGGGCGACGTACGGCTCGGTCCGCTCCGCGAACCGTGCCGCCCGGGTCGCCGAGCAGGCGCTTCAGGAACGCCGCCGCCCGGTGCTGGTCGACTCGCGACCCGACGACCCCGCGCAGCCCGTGAGCTACGGCGACGACTATCGGATGAGCGTTGGTGGCGCGGCCGCCGCGATCGAGGTCACCGGCATCCGCAGGCTCGGCGGTGAGTTGACGGTCGCGTCGGCGCGCCACTGGTACCTCGACGCCGAGGCGCCGCGCTGAGCGGCGACGCGATGGGCGCCCAGGGTTCCTTCGGGGCATCAACAACGTCGTCAGCCAATCCGCTCAGATGCCGGGAACGTCACCTTGTGGTGGCAATCGCGGCACAGCGGGATCGTGTTCTGGATTCGGTGACCATCGGGTCGCCGTTGACGTGGTGGAACCGCAGTCGGCGTACTTGCGCCCGCAGCCTCGCAAACTGGCGGCCGCGTGGGCGACGTGCTTGCGGGTGTAGGGTCGCGGAGCAAGCAACAAACGCAACGAAGGGGAAGCATGATCTTCCTGACGACGTACAAGATCAAGCCCTACCTCAGCAATGAGGAGACGAAGAAGCTGCTGCAGGTCTTCGCCGCGGAGGGTGCCGGACCCGGCACCACGGCGCACTACGTGGCCGCCGACGGCAGCCACGGCGTGGTGATCGCTGACACCGACGATGTGGCCGGCGCCTACCGGAACCTGCAGAACTACACCCAGTGGGTGGAGTACGACAGCACGGTGATGCTGCCGGTCGAGGAGGCCGTGCCGCTGATCATGGAGGCGCTCGGCTGATCTGGGCACCCCGGGGTCGGGCGAGATCCCGGCCTCGGGTTTCGTCCACTGATATGGGCTAGGCGGCCCATCTACTTAGCGAGGTCATTTGGCCCCGCGAGATACTGCTCGGGGCGATGTCGCAGGAGAACGTCGAAATACTCCGCAGGCTCTACGCGCAGTGGGCCAGGGGCGACCTCTCGGCGGACTACTTCGACCCGGATGTCGAGTATTCGCGTATCGGCGCAGAAACCCCGGACATGGAGGGGCGGTGGCTCGGCCGCGATGCGCTCTCGGCCGCGATGCGGGATTACCTCCGGGCGTTCTCCGACCTGCGTATCGAAGCCGAGCGCATCATCGACCTCAGCGAGGATCGGGTGCTGGTGCTCTCGCGCCACAGGGCCCGCGGCAAGCAGAGCGGTGTCCCCATCGAGCACGAAAACGGAGACCTGTTCAGACTGCGCGACCGCAAGATCGTGCGCTACGACGCCTACTGGAACCGTGCCGACGCCCTCAAAGCGGCCGGGCTGTCGGAGTAGGCGATGTCGCGGGAGAACGTGGAGATTGTTCGTCGTTTCCTTCTGGCCCTCGACCGGCACGACGTTGAGGAAGCGACTGATTGCCTTCACGCGGACGCCGAGTGGCACAACACCGCTGCGTTCCCGGAATCGCGAACTGTTGTCGGGTCCAAGGCGATCACGGAGTTCTGGCAAGGGCTGATCGAGTCGTTTGACCCGGTCGAGTATGGGATGGAGATCGAACGCACCGCTGAAGGCGGCGGCGTCGTCGTGATCGGCCTGCGCTCTTGGGGCAAGGGCGCGAGCAGCGGCTTGCCGGTTGACGTGCATTGGGCCCTGCGAGCGTTGATGCGCGATAGGAGAATCCAACGGGTGGACATCAGCGGCGACTACCGGAGCGCCCTCGAAGCCGCCGGGCTGTCGGAGTAGGCCGCTCGCTGCCATCAGGTGTGTCCGGCCGGATCACGGGGGCGACATGCTGTCGGCGCCGCCGCCGCTCGCTGGCCCTGCTCTTGCCTTACCCCGCTTAGGCAGACTCGGCCGGGCATACGCGGCTGAAGTCAGGACCGAATCAGTAGCCGGCGCTACAAGCGATCCTGGGAGGGCTATGCTCAAGGCAGGAGCGACCGCTGGCCCGCTGACCACAAGCCACCGTGCTGCGCGGCCTCCGCTCCACACTCAGGGCTGCCCGACTGGGAGCGACCCGCTCCACCGGTGGCAGCCCGCAATGGAAGGAAGTGGCTTTATGGCCACCACCACCACGCAAGAGAACATCGCCGTCGCGCGGCGCCTGCTCGAGGAGACGTTCGGCGAAGGAAAGCTCGAGCTGATCGACGAGCTGTGCGTCGACGGTTACGTCGATCACGACCCGATCATGGGCGACCGTGGCCGCGACGGCGTCAGGGACACCGTCGCCGGATACCGCGCGGCGTTCCCCGATCTCACGTTCGCGGTCGAGGACGCATTCGCCGCCGACGACAAGGTCGTCGTTCGCTGGAAGGCCGAGGGCACGTTCGAGAACGAGTTCATGGGCCGGCAGCCGACCGGAGACAAGGGCGAGCCCGTCTATGGGATCGGAATCGACCGCTTCGAGGACGGCAAGGTCGCTGAGTCGTGGACGCAGTGGGACACGCTGCGGTTCATGAGGAACATCGGAGCCATGCCCGAGGCGGCGGAAGCCCCGGCCGCGGTCTAGCGCAGCGCAACTGGCGGGCGGGTCGCCCCGGTTGAGGGTGCCCGCCCCGTCAGCACCTCGACGAGATGAGGTGATCGGCCCTTCTTCATAGAGACGAAAGGCGAGCCTCATTCCGGTTCAGCGATAGCCGACGCTCCCCGCCCTCCATCGCGAGAGCGAATGTGGACGCTAGACCCCTTCGGTGCGATACGAGCTCTGCTCGGCCTCGCGAAAGTAGGCAATCCGCTCGGGGTTGACATAGACCGTTGTCGGCTCGACCTGGTGTCCCTCCCCGGCAATCTCGGTCAGTCGGATCATCCCCGAGATTCGAGCTGTGGGACTCATTGCATCCACAGCCGACGCGAGGTCCCCCTCGACATGGATGTGGTCGCCCCGGTTACCCGAGAACGCGATGAAGGTGGGCATTGGGAACTCCATTCAGTTGCTCTCCGCGATCGTTTCCCGCACCCGACCCAAGAGGAGTAAGCTGGTTCGAGCTGGCCCTGCGGCCAACAATTCTGGCTGAGGAGCGATCTTACGCCGACACGCGATTAACGCGGCGAGGTATCTCACTCCGAGGCGAACGGAATCGACTGCGGGGTCAGTCGCGTTCTTACGGCCCGGCCACGCCGTGAGTGGCGCAGCTCGGTGTGCGTTCGCGCGGCCGGCGCGCGGGCGCGTGTGCCGGCGACTTGAAGGCTCGCGTCTGAGCGGCCGGATGATCGGAGGGGCGCTATGGTCGGTGCGTGGACGACGCCAGCCTACGCGGCCGGATCGAGGAATTGGTCGCCGAAGAGCAGCAACTGCTCGAGGCCGGCGACGGGCAAGGGCCGGACGATCAGCGACAGGGCCGTCTGGCCGAGCTGAAGAACGAGCTCGACCGTTGCTGGGACCTGCTCCGCCAGCGCGAAGCCCGCGAGGAGTTCGGACTCGACCCCGACGACGCCTCGGTTCGCGACACAGGCACGGTCGAAGGCTACGAGCAGTAGTCCTAGGGGCGTCCGTTGTAGAGACCGTCGGGGGCCGCTGTCGCACGCGCCACCGCGAGCCCCGGGTGAGGTCCTGATCGCGTCGTCGAACCGCCGCTACGGCCGCCGGGATGGGGTGGAGGGGTGAGCAGCTAAGGGACACTCCGCGTGTCGAGCAGTTTCTAAACCCGTCCGATTTTGCAGGTATCTCATACCGGAGGAGAGACTCGAACCCACGCCCTTCGGATTATGATTTTTTGCCCGGCCGTTCTGTCGGTGGTGGGCTTTCGATTAGTTGTCCAGCACCACCCTTCGATTGCTCTCGCGATGGGGGCGTCGGCATGACCACGCCCAAAGCCACAGAGCCGCCTTCTCATCATCTGATGCAGGCAGTCCCCTGATGCGCTCCTCGATCAGCGCTTGGGACGCGCCCTCGTGAGTCCAGCGAGTGATCTTCGTTCGGACGTCTGACATGGACGCCTCCTGGGTCGGAACTAGGTCCGCGCCCCGGTCGTGCCCCCACTGTCGTGCCGGACTACGGCGAAGCACCCACCGTAGCGCGACTCGAAGTCGGCTGCCGGGGAGGGTCCCGGACGACAGAGAGGCGCGCTTGGAGCGGATGTCCGAGCAAGTCGATGAACGGGGCCTTCGGCTTCCTCTATGAGGGCGAGGGCGGCGGGCATGTCTACAGGCCTGCGCTGGCCATCGATCGCAGCGAGTTGGACGATCCCGACTACGCCCTCCTCGGTGGCGAGCTGTCGCGGCTTAGCCTTCGTCGGGGTGGTGACGAGACCGTCCCCCCGCCGACGCCCCCGCCTCCGCCGCTCAGCCGGTGCAATGTCGAGGCAGGGGAAGCCGTCGATCGTTCCCTGCCGAAACCACGGGGCGCAATCCTCCACCGAGACACCCCGGCCGAAGACCGGTTGGACGATCTTGAGCAGGAGCTCGACTCCTTCAGGGAGGACGTTACGGATCTCGGGGAACCCGTGGAGGAGTTCGCCACCTTCGACCAGTGCATGTATCTGATCGGCGTCGCCCAGCACGGAAGCCGATCTGGGGCGTTTGGCTACTCCTACGGCAACAATGGGCGGTTGCGGCCGGCGCTCGCCATGGATATGCGTGGCTTCAACGCGCCACAGCACGAGTTCTTCGCCTTCCCGGGCGAGGAGCCGCCGAGCATCGAATGCAACGAGGACGCCGGCGGTCTGTTTACGAACTGACCGCGCGACAGCCTCCATGGAAAGCGACGGTTTCCGGCCAGCCCTAATCCGAGGCGTGTGACAGGCCGCCTGAGCCAGGCGGACCCGAGAGAGCGCGAACCTCCTTGGTCAGCGTCAGGATCTGCCTGGAGAGGTCGAGCAGCTCGACGTTCTGCGCGTCCTCCTCCTTAACCGTCTTCCATTGCTGATCGGCGATCACCTGGCGTCTGGCATCTGCGCGGTTTTGAGAGATCATCACGAAGGTCGAAAGGAAGATCGCCTCCAGCGAGACGATCATCGTCAAGAGGCCGTAGGGATAGTCCTCGGCGCCGAAGCCGATCCAGCAGGCGAACCAGAGGATGTGGATGTAGACGAAGAGCATCGATCCGGCAAAGGCGGTGATCTTGTCTGCGACCCGGTTCTGCCCTGCTTCGGCGCGCTGCTGTTCGCGCTTCAGCAGAGCCGGATTGATCGGGGGCTCGAGCTTGGGGACGGGTACGAGGAAGCGGTGCACCCGCCTGCTCAGTTTCTTGCCGTTTTGGCCTCGAGCGGCAGCTGCGTGTCCTCGTGGATCTGTTGGCATCGGGACTCCTTCTACGGTGGGGTTACGAGCCTATTCCCAAGCCTTACTGGGCCAGCGAAGGAACATCGCCGAGGACGAGGAGCAGAGCATTCCGGTACTGATCAGGCGCATCGACGACACGGACGGCGACCGCGCTCGGGGCCTAGCGGGTGATCACCGACACTTCACCGGCATCGGTGCGGCTGAGACTCAGGCCGCGGAAGCGGCCTTCTCAATCAGGTCGGCCACGGCGGCCGGCTGCGATACGTAGATCGAATGGCTGCCCTTCGCCTCGACGACGGTCGAGCCTGCCCGCGCGGACATCTGCTCCTGGGCCGGCGGCGGGATCATCCGGTCCTCGCTCGCGATCAGGTACCAACTCGGCTTGGTCTTCCACGCCGGCTCGCTGATCGTGCCGCTGAGGGCGTCGACGCCCCAGGGGACCTGCGAGTCGGCCATGAACGCTGCCAGGTCGGCACTCACGTCGGCGGCGAACGACGCGGGGAACTTCTCGCGATCCAGGTACAGAAAGCCATCCTGCGGCGGCAGAATCGGCGGCACGGGCGCGCCCGGCGGCGGGTCGGCAATCAGCGTGTTCACCGACTCGCCCGCGTCCGGCGCGAAGGCCGCGATGTAGACGAGGGCCGCGACGTTGGGGTTGTTACCGGCCTCGGTGATCACCGCGCCTCCATAGGAGTGGCCGACGAGGATGACCGGCTCGCTCTGGGCGTCGATCACGCGCCTGGTGGCCTCCACGTCGCCCTCGAGCGACAACGTCGGGTTCTGGACGATGCTGACCGTGTATCCGTCCTTGCTCAGGATGTTGTAGACGCCCTGCCAGCCGGAGCCGTCCACGAACCCGCCGTGAACCAGAACGACGTTCTTGGATGCCATGAGAAACCCCCTTTAGGGTGGTGAAACGGGCGCGGTCCATCCTATGCCTCCGCGCTTCGCGACGACTCCTCTACGGGCTCAACCACCAGCATCAGATCCTCGACGGCGCTGACCCGAACGGCCTCGCCAACGTCTGCCCCCGCCTCGCACCTCGCCTCCCAGAGCTCGCCATGCACCCGCACCTGGCCACTGGGCCGACATCGCACCACGACCTCTGCGGTCTTGCCGACCATCGCCTCGGGGCCGGTCTTTGGCCGCCACCGCCGCGCCAGCCGGCGGCCCCAGACGACCTCGCCGACCTCGGCGATCGCGCCGCAGAGCACAACCACCAGGTTCCAGGGCCAGGGCACGAATAGGGAGAAGACGATCGCGAGGAACAGAACCACGCGATCCATCCTCCCACGCCCGACACCGCTCTTGGCGCGGCTTCAATTGGCTGCGGGAGCCGGGTAGGGGCGGCGTCGCCCGTCCCGCTAACCGCCGAGGACGATAAAGATGAAGAACACCAGCACAATCTCGCTGACGATCCACGAGTTCGTGTCCATCCAGTCGCGGATCTTCGGCAAAACCGTCTCGGCGCGTTGGCCGAGCACCAGGACCATCAGGGCGGGCAGGCCGAGCAGCAAAAGGGTTAGGAGGACGAACGGAAGGGCGTGCCACCAGGGATCGCCGTGATTGGCGAGGTGGGTGCCGATGACGATCGAGCAGATCAGGTCGCTGGGAAAGAAGCCCAGCAGGAGAAAGCCCAGCGTGAAGCCAAATTTGGGAGTCGCCGTCTCCAGCTTGCCCATCCACTTTGGAGGCTCCGACCGCTTTCTGTTCAGGAACACGTGGACGATCAGGAAGACGAGCAGGCCGACGATCACATAGTCGAGCGTGTCCGACTTCGAGTCGCCGCCGTCGCTGCCGCCGCTCGTGATTGCCTTGCCGACGAGGTAGGCGGCCGTGACGACGACGAGCAGCGAGACGGCAGCGCCGCAGACGTACGCGGCCGAGACTGATTTCCACTTCTCGCTGGTCGCGAAGAAGAACGCGCTGATGATCTGCGGGCCGGCGATCATCACTACGGCCAGCGGCAGAGTCGCGGCTACGGTCACGGGGCCAGCCTATCCGTCCTGACGAGCCCGCCCGACACGAAAGTTCTGCTCCATGCAAATTGGCAGTGGCCCGATTACTGGCCCGGTCGCCGCCGACACGCCACACCCATGTGAGTCTCACGACCCTGCAAGGGCCCGCAGAGCTTGTACACCCGGCACAGGACCTCCACGTTCTCCTGCGACATCGCCTACTCGTCAAGCCCGGCTGCTTCGAGGGCTTCGTCGGGGTCCATGAACAGGGTCATGGCGATGATCTCGCCATCCCGCAGGTCGTAAAGCGTCACGTAGTCGGCAACGACCTCGACGCCGCTCCCCTTTCCGCGACCCCGCTGTGTCGCAAACACCAGCACCTGATCACCGAGATCGCGTATCTCGTGGACCTCCTCGCTCCATTCCGTCCAAGCTGCGAGCCAGTCCCCGATCATCCTGCTCACCCCGCTGCGTCCGTGCACGACTTCGCCGCCCGGACGCCGGGTGGCGTCGAGAATCACTGCGGTCGAGAAGCTCGCAAGCGCCTCCTCCGTGTTTCCCGTGTGAAACGAGGCGAGCATCCGTTCAATGACCTCCACGTTGTCCTGCGACATCGCCTACTCCGCCAGTCCGGCGGCGTCGAGGGCTTCCTCACGCCTCGCAAACGCCTGCCCGCGGATGCAGCGACCATCGCGGAAGGTCCAAAGGTGTGCGATCTCGGCCACCACCTCAGCGCCGCTACCGCGAGGCCTGACCCTGATCCTCACGAACGCGAGTACCTGATCTCCATCGGAAATGAACCGTTCGGGCTCGATCGTTCTCCCCTCGAACGGAGCGGCCTGGTCCTCGAAGAAGCGCTGGACCGCCGCCCTGCCCCTGTAGATGCCGGCGTTCGGAACCCTGGGATCGGTCTCCCACTCGAACTCCGGCGCAGCACTGGAAAACGCCAGATCCCAGTCCCCACGATTCCCCGCTGCGTAAGACTCGCGAACGGCTTCGACGTTCTCCTGCGACATCGCCTACTCCGACAGCCCGGCGGCTTCGAGGGCTCCCTGGAATTCGGGGCCAGCGCCGAGCATTTCGAGCCGGATGACTTTCCCATCGCGGAATCTCCACGACTGCAGGATGGGGTTGTCGATGCGCCCATCACTTCCAGGCATCGACCGAGAAACACACCCCACGCTGATGACCTCGTCGCCACGATCGTGAACGCGATCGATCTCCCAAAGGGCATCGGGCAGGCTGTCCCACTGGGTTCTAGCGACGGCGACGATTTCGTCGTGCCCTCGCCGGGTACCGGGTTCAACCGCTGTGGGGGCATTGACGTACTCGGCCTCAGTATCAACCACGGCGAGTATCGCTTCGATGTCCTGGCGGTTCCAAGCATCGATCAGGCGATGCACGATCTCGACGTTCTCCTGCGACATCGCCCCGCAGTATCTCGCGGCACCGGGGGAAGGTCGCTTTCGCGGTTCCCCGGAGCCAAAAGAGCGCCGAGTAGCTCGGCGGGAGGAAAACGGCGCTATCTCAATTCCCTGAAGTATCGCGTGGCATTGAAGCGCCACTTTTGCGAGATGATGGAGATGCGATGTCGCAGGCGAACGTCGAGATCGTCCGAGCGCAGTACGACTCGTTCAGTCGGCTCGCCGAGAGGGACGAGGTCCACTCCCACGTCCTGGGCTATTTCGACCCGAATTGCGAGTATCGGCCGGTTGAGGAGATCGACGCGATTCGCGGCCACCAGGCGCTGATCGAGTGGACCGAACGCTGGCTCGAGCCCTGGAGCAGCTTTCGCGCCGAGGTCGAGGAGCTCATCGACGGTGGCGAGCTCGTCGTCGCTCAGGTCAGCACCAGCGGTCGTGGTCGCACGAGCGGCGTCGAGATACGCCAGCGGTTCTTTCACGTCTTGGAGCTGCGCGACGGCAGGATCGTTCGAGAGCGCGAGTACCTGGACCGGGACTCGGCCCTCGAAGCCGCCGGGCTCTCGGATTAGGAAGTTTGATCGCGGCTCTGGGCGCCTAGGGTTGGCGGGAAGACATGCCGGCACGAAAGATCCAGCACGTGGACTTGGCGGTAGCCAGCGTCGAGCGATCGCTGGGCTTCTACAGGATGCTGCTCGAGCCTCTCGGTCTTACCGAGTACGATCGCGCGCCGACGTACCGCGGCACCGAGGAGGTGATCTACCTGCGGTTCGGCCGTTCGTTCCTCGGTCTGCGGCCCGCGGACGGCGGCAGCTACCGGCACTACGATGTGGGCCTCGAGCACCTGGCCTTCCAGGTCGACACCCGCGAGGAGGTCGACGATGCCCACGAAAGGTGCGTTTCCGCCGGGGCGACCATCGAGTCGCCCCCCGAGGAGCACTACGCGGACAGCGACGAGGAGGATTACTACGCGTTCTTCGTCTTCGACCCGGACGGGATCCGGGTCGAGGTGGTCTGCGACCGAATGGACATGGACGACTGACGCTCGCCGGAGGGGCGTCGCGTCAGGCGCTCGACGCTGCTCTCAGCCTGTGCTGGTCGCCGATCGCGTGGAAGCGGACACGCGCCTGCGGGGGTGGATCCCCAGGCCGGCGAGCGCGGTGATCGCAAGCACGGCGCCGGCGCCGATCGCCGCATCGCCCAAGTCGCCCGTGCTCGAGCTGCGCGCGGGCGTGGTCGTGGGACCCGTCGAGATGCTGCTCCGCTCTTGGGACCGATGAGCGAAGACGGCGCCAGCCGCGGGACCTGCCGGTTGAGCGATCGCAGTCGGCACCACCAGTGCCATCGTTGTCAGACCGGCCGCCAGCCCCATCGCCAGTCGCTGGCGATTGGAGGGCCGCGACGACTCGTTCTTCGTGTTGCTCGATAGATCCGTCATCTTCAGCTCACTTTCCTCGCGGACGATGCTCCCCCGCCGCTCGTCTCTCGTGAACGCCTTTCCTGCATCGCCAATACCTTCGTGGTCAGTGGCTCCCGCGTTTGTGCGTCTCCGCACATTGCGCCGCCGAGCGTGCGGAGTCGCACGGTTGCCGGTCGCAGTCAGCCGTGGCCTGCTCGCGAGGTACACCGCTTTTGGACGAGCAGCGTTACCTGCTCGGCTGCCGCTCCGCTACTTCTGCGCTACTCCTCCAGCTCGGCGGCTTCGAGGGCCTTGGCGAGGTCCTGGCTCCACTCGAACCGGGCGATTCTGCCGTTCCGGAAGCTCCAACTGTGAGCCTCATCCTGCACAAGCTCCGTTTCGCTTCGGGTGCGTGTGTGCCAAGTGACGGCGGCGACCACGACCTCCCCACGATCGAACAGCTCGTGGAGTTCATGGCGGGACTCTTCCCAAACCTCACCGAAAGCGCGCATCGCTTGTACTACCTCGATGGGGCCCCGGCGAACCCCCGGTTCGACTGCCTGTGGGGGATTGACGTATTCGATGTCCGGGGTGGCGAGTTCGAGGAGCCATTCAGGATCGCGATCCATCAGCCCCTCGTCGTAGATGCGACGCACGATCTCCACGTTCTCTTGGGACACCGCCGCCGCCTGCCCCGTTCGCGCGCTACCTCACGTCGTCTTGACGACGAGCACCGAGCAGTCGGCCTTGTGCGTGACGTTGTTCGGCACGCTGCCGAGTACCCGACGCTGCATCCCCTTGTTGCCGATCACCAGCAGGTCGGCACCACAGTCGGCGGCGAGTCGCACCAAGACCGCGGACGGCTCGCCCTCGCCGATCCGCGCCTCGCACTCGATTCCGGCCGCGCGTAGATCGGCCTCGGTCCGCTCGAGCATCGACCTCACTCGAGCCGACGGGTTCGACGCCCACTGAAGCTCGATGTCGTCCCCGGCGGGCCCGGCGTCGCCATCCTCGAACGCGCTCAGAAGCACCAGCCTGGCGTCGAAGCGCCGCGCGATCTCGGCCGCCTCCTTGACCGCCTCGTCCGCCGTCGTCGACCCGTCTGTCCCAACCGCCACTGTGGAGATCATCGAGCCCACCCTATCCCGTAGGCGGTGGCCAGAGCAAGCCGCCACACCTCGGCTGATCAATTGGTGAGGGTCCGCGCCTGCCCGGTTGCCGGCGCAAGCGGGCCGCTGACGGGCTGATCTACCCGCGCGGCGTCGGGGTCATGAGTGCGCAATGCCGCGAGCGATCAGAAACGCCCCGAGGACAGCGCAGACGACGATCGCGATCCGGCGGCTGTGGGCCGAGACCCAGTCGTCCGCACGGGCGACGAGCGCGAGGGTTCGCTCGGGCGCGAGGATCAAGCCGACCCAGGGGATTTCCACGAGCATGAACATGATCAGGTTGAAGACCAGGATCTGGAGGATGTCGACGCCGGTCGAATGGTGTCCGGCGGCGATGTCCTTGAGCGCGACGAGATAGGACGCCCCGGGCACATTGATCGCCAGGCCCGCGGCGAAAACGATCGGTACCGACCCGCCGGCGAGGATCCGCTGGGTCCAGGGCTCACGCCCCTCGCCATCATCCTCCGGCGGGCGGCCCGACCTTCGACGATCTCGCCAGCGCTGGTCGGCGCGCGTCGCCAGCGCTACGGCGAGCAGCAACACGAGTCCGCCGATCGCGAGGTCGACCCCCCAGCTCAACCCCGCGCGGCTCGTCTCCACGGTCCCGGAGGCCTTCAGCGCGGCGACGATCGCGAGCCCCAGTCCGAGGCTGATCGTGAGACCGCCCGCCAGATAGGCGGTCAGCAGCGGCAGCCGGCGCGGCTGTGAGAGCAGAATCGCGACGGCCGCGATGATCGTCGGATAAAGCGCCGCCGAGAGGGCCAACAGGACCAGCTGCACGGGGCGGAAACCTATCGCCCTGCCTCGGCACAGTGACGATCAACCTCGGCGCGCCGGAGCGCAAGCAACAAATCTGCCTCGCATTTTCACTCACCCCGCTTCCGCCGTGTGGCCGAATCCCTTCGCCGCAAATTGGGGCTTGTTAGAGTCTGAAGGCGCACGGCTGACGCTCGGCCTCGGGCGGTCAGACATCGTCGGTTCTGAGAGATCGGCCGGCGAGACGACAAGGGGCAGACTTGATTCGATCGCGTCCGGCGCCGGCCGGCTACATCTCGGATTCCGAGTTACTCCGGCGCGCCTATGCATTGGCCGAGCAGGCTCATGGCGATCAGCGCCGCGCGACGGACCAAGGTCGCTTCATCGACCATGTGATCGAGGTCGGTGACCTGCTCCATGCCGCCGGCTTCGACGAGCGCCTGGTCGCGGCCGGCCTGTTGCATGACGCTGTCGAGCGCGGTCAATTGAGCGAGGCCGACCTGCGGACTGAGATCGACGCCGACATCTGCGCCCTGGTCATGGCTCTCACAGAAGACGCCACGATCGAGCCCTTCGACAGGCGCAAGGAAGCGCTCAGGGAACAGGTACGGCGGGGCGGAACTCGAGCGGTGACGATCTTCGCCGCCGACAAGCTCTCCGACATCCGCGGCTTGGCGAGGGGAGTGGTCGGATCTGAGGACTCGATCGAAGCCCGCATGGGGACTAGCGTCGAAGCGATGACGCGCCACTACGAAGACAGCGTCCGCACGATCGAGACGACGGACCCGGGTTGCCCGTTCATCCCTGAGCTTCGAGCGGAACTGGATGCGCTCGGGCGGGCAACAGAGCCCGCGGCGCCGCCCCGACGAAACGCCCGCGCACGGAAGCGCTCCGGGTGGTCGCCCGTTCCGGACTGAAGCTCCGCGCCGGACTCGGAGATTCAAACCAGCGACCGCTCGGCCCCAGCCGCCAGGTGGTCCGTGTAGAGGCTGCAATGCGCAGCGTGCAGGCGGGAGTCGGGGCTACCGCTCCTCATCGTTCAGCTCGATCCGGATCGTCAATAGATCGGTCTGCATCAGGCGTACGGTCGCCGTACTCAACCTCGCGATCGGGTGCCTCGCGGCGATGTAGCGCAGTCGCTCCCGAGGGTCATCGTCGGGGACACCCCGGGCGGTGCCATTGCGCCATCGACGGCCGACGCGGACCCGGACATGGGGATTCGCCTCGATGTTCCTGACATAGCTCGCCCGGCGCCCGTGCTCGGCGACGATCCAGAAGGTGTCGTGGTCGAGGCCGTTGGTAACCGGGTTGCGTCGCGGCCGCGTGGACTTGCGCCCGGTCGTCTCCAGAATCGCAGTTCCCGGGGCCGGGAGCCCGAGTCGAAACAGCCCGCGGACGACGGGATTGACCACATACTTCGCCGTTCCGCTGGCAAGCCTCCGCTTCGTCTCACGGCGACTCGGCACGGGTTCACCCTAACGCCCCCTGATCGGGCGCTTGGTCGAGACCTTCCCCGGCGCGCGGTCGGCAGCCTCGCGCCGCCGGCGCCCGCCCCGTTACCGGAAATCGGCACGGAGACGGACCGAACCGGGGGTCCACCGATCCGTCTCCCGAGGGGTACTCGCCCCGGCCGGTGGCCCGCCGCCCACGGGCTGCCGGTGGGGCCGTCCCCCCTCCTGATCTATCAACGACAGCTGGGGCCGTTTTTTGCCACAGGGCGCCAAAAGACCGCGGCGTGATAACAGCGCGCGCTTATGAGCTCGGCCGGCTGGCCTTGTCGGGCCCTCCGAACTCAAAGCGACCCGTGGCGTCACGATCACGGTCGTATCGTCGCTCGAGCGGAAACGGCGGCAACCAGGACTCGCGACGGACGATCCAGCTTTCGTAGGTTGGCATCAGTTGGTCAGGGGCATCCAGGGATCCCAAGTTCACTTCGATTTCGTCTGCGCTGCGCCCGAAAATGGAGGAGCCGCAGCGGGGACAGAAAAACCGCCCGACGTAGTCGCGCGTTTCGCCATCGATCGTCACCGCATCCTCAGGGAACACCGCGGAAGCGTGAAAAAGGGCCCCATGATGCTTGCGGCAGTCGAGGCAGTGACAAATGCCGACCCGGTATGGGAGTCCCGACGCCACAATTCGGACGTTGCCGCACAGGCAACCGCCGGTGAATCGGTCCATGCTGCGTCTCCTCCCAAATCAAGCGGTGGTGCACACCCAGCGTACGCGCCGCCGTATCGCACAGGACCAGCGCGACACCGCCTACTCCGATAGCCCCGCCGCTTCGAGGGCATTGCCCTCGTCGTAGAACTCGCGAATGCGCACGATCAACCGGTCGCGGATGGTGAGGAGTTCGTAGTCGACCGCGTGGACCGAGCCCCCGCTCATCGCACCCGTGCCCACCTCGCGCCCGACGACGAGCACCTCGTCGCCACCGCAGTCGACGATCCGCTGGACTTCGAACCTGTAGTCGTCGAAGCTTTCGAGCCAGTCCTCAAGCCGCTGCCTGACTCCGTCGCGGCCGCGGTAAGTCGTCCCGTCTTCGGGGGCGCTCCACTCAACCTCCGGATGGCAGAACTGCATCGTCCTGGGCATCGCGGCCAACAACTCCGCCTTGCTTGTAGCCACCTCATACCAACGCGCCGCGATTTCGACGTTCTCCTGCGACATCGCCCACGCAGTATCCCGCGGCCCCGGGGGAGTTGCTCTCACCGTTTCCCCGCATCTCAGAGGTCGCCGAGTGGCTCAGTGCAAAGCTGCGCCCTAGGAACGCAATCGGTCGCGCGATACGAGGACGGCCGTTGCGCCGCCCGCGATCGCGCCGACCAGGGAGCTCGCAAGGTCGGCGACCGTGTCGAAATAGAGCGCCGCGGCCGATGCCCTCGACGCATCGAAGTTGAAGAGTCGGTACTCGGCCAACTCCACGACCACCTCGCCCGCCATGGCGATCCCCACCGCCAAGGCGAGAGATACCCATGGTCCGTTGCCAGATCGAACACCCAGTGCGGCGACGACAGCTGCGAAAGCGGCAGCACCGACGACGTGTTGTGGGCTGCCAAGCCAGTCCGGGTGCATGCGAGGATGATGGCCGCTGGCGCGGCTGGCGTCCCGGTCGTGCTCATCAAGCGACCGCGCCGCCCAGACGGGGGGTACACAGGGCGTTGGCGCGGCCGCGGTAGCGAGCACGAGGGACGCCGTACGCAGCCCCAGTGCCGCAAGGAGATCGTATGCAGTTTGTGCAAGTTCTGGGAGGTTCTCGGCACTTATTTGGTACTGGCCCGCCGAGCCGGTGGCTCACCAGCGCTCCCCCAGGGGCTCGGGCTCAGCTCACCGCTCTCTTCACCAGCGCGGCGATCATCGCCTCTTCGGACGCGGTCAACTCCTTCAGCGCGAAGGAGGTCGGCCAGATGGAGCCGTCGTCGAGGTTCGCCGTGTCGCTGAAGCCGAACGTGGCGTACCTCGATTTGAACTTCTGCGCGCTTTGGAAGAAGCAGACGACCTTGCCGTCCTTGGCATATGCCGGCATGCCGTACCACGTCTTCGCCGAGAGGGCGGGCGCGCTGGCTTTGACGATCTCATGGAGCCGTTTGGCCATCGCGCGATCCGGTTCCGGCATCTCGGCGATCTTTGCGAGCACGTCGCTCTCCCCGTCCTTCCTGAGCTTGGGCCCGCCGCGGCGTCCTTGCGCCTTCAGCTCCTGAGCGCGCTCCTTCATCGCGGCTCGTTCCTCGTCCGAGAATCCCTTGGACTTCCTGTCGGGCCCCTTCGTCATCTCCTCACCCTCATCGCTAGACGAGCAGCGCGAAGCCGACGACGATCAGCCAGATCGACCAGCCGATGTAGGCGATCGGGATCAGGTCGCCGGCCAGCTTCCAGCCCGATTCTTCGTTGGCGCCGACGAACTCCAGCGAGCAGAGAAGGAATAGGGGCCCGAGAGCGATTCCGACCCCGCCGAGCCAGTCGGCGACCGCGACCGAGTCGACCAGCGCCCAGCCGGCGAGGATCGACCATACCCCGGTGAGCGCGTAGCCGAGATGCTCGCCGACGGCGACGCCGAGGTAGCGGTTGAACGACTGGAAGATCACGTCGACCGCCTCGCCGCGCGCTGAGTCGGGGGGCGATTCGGCCGACACCCGAGCGAGGTAGGGGACCAGGAACGGCCAGCGGATGAGCCCGAGGAACTGGACGACCGAGGCGAGCACCCCAACCACGAGCCCGAGCGTGACCACCGCCGAGTCGGCGTCCCCGACCGCGATCGCGAGCAGCACGGCCAGCGCCGAGAACAGAACCGCCGAGAGCGCGAACACCCACCAGGTGAGGATCAGCGAGCTGCCGCCGGCGCGGAATCGCTCCAGCACCTCGTGGGTGGGCTTGCGCAGGATGTCGGGGTAGTCGAAGCGTTGAGCGAGCAGGGTGAACCCGGCGTTGAACAGCAGCGGGACGACGATCAGGACGATCCCGGCGACCGACTGCTCGCTCACGCTCCGCGCTCCCGTCGCGAGAGCCAGGCGGCGAGCGCGCCGATCACCAGCCCGGCCTCGGGCGCCAGCGGCAGGTCGGTGGCGATGCTGACGAGGATCCCGATGGCCAGTCCGGCGACGGCGCCGACCGCGATCAGGGCCTCGGTGCTCATCCCTCTCACGCGCGCAGCGTACTTCGCCACCGGCCCGGGTCGTCATCATCCATAGCGTGCTCCTGGTACTCGGAATCGTCGGCCTGTTCGTCCTGCCCGAGCCGTGGAACGTCGTCGTCGTCTGCGTCGCGGCGCTGATCGAGGTCGCCGAGGTCTTCTTCTGGATCAAGTTCCTGCGCCGCTACCGGGTGACGACCGGGGCCGAGGGGATGGTCGGGGAGCGGGCCGAGGTGATCGGGCCCGACCGGGTGCGGGTGCGGGGTGAGATCTGGCAGTCGCGCGGCCCGGCGACGGGCGGCGAAACGGTCCGGGTGGCGGCGGTCGACGGACTGACCCTGGTGGTCGAGCCCGAGGAGTAGTCTCGGCGCCCGATGGGTCGGTTCGGAGTCCTGATCTGCGCTGGGGCGATCGCGGTCTGGTGTGCGACGGCGCTCGGCGCGGCGCAGGCGCCCGAGACCGGCACCGGGCACGCCGATCGGATTATCGGGACCAAGGGTGATGACGTGATCAAGGGGCTCGCCGGCTCCGATCGCCTCCACGGCGGCGCGGGCCGCGACGTGCTGATCGGCGGCAAGGGTCTCGACAGCCTCTACGGCGACGGCGGCCGCGACGAGTTCAACATGCGCGACGGCGACGAGCTGGCGGCGCCCGGCCGCGACCGGATCTACGCCCGCGACGGCCACCCCGACTCGATCAACTGCGGCGACGGCACCGACCTGGCTGTCGTTGACGAGGTCGAGGACGGCGTCTACAGCTGCGAGGTGGTCAAGGAGCCGTGATCAGGCGCGCCCCCGACCACTCCTCGCGCCTCGCTCGCGGCGAGCTCGCCGATCCGGCCCGGGCAGAGCGCCTCCAGGCGACCGACCCCGAGGGCACGCTGCGTCGCCGCGAGTTCCTCGGCCGGACCGCCGCCCTCGCCGGTGCGGCGGGGGTGGCGAGCCTGCTGCCGGCCGAGACGCTGGTCGCCGAGGCCGCGAGGCGCGCCTCGCAGGCGCCCCTGCCCAAGCCCCGCGACCTGCCGATCGACACCTTCGTGATCCTGATGATGGAGAACCGCTCCTTCGATCACTACTTCGGCTGGCACCCGAACGCCGACGGCAGGAACTCGGGGCTCAGTTACCCGAACCTCGACGGCTCGCAGACCTTCCCGACCCACCACCTGACGCCCGACTTCCAGGGCTGCGGCTTCCGCGACCCCAGCCACGGCTGGGACGGCGGGCGCCACCAGCTCAACGGCGGGCGCCTGGACGGCTTCTACACCGGCAACGACCAGGGCACCGGCTCGGACGAATACGCGCTCGGCTACTACCTGAAGGATGACCTCGGCTTCATCCCGCACGTGGCCGACGCCTACCAGCTTCACGATCGTTACTTCTGCTCGATCCTGGCCTCGACCTACCCGAACCGCCACTACCAGCTCGCGGCGCAGAACGGGGGCCAGAAGTCGAACGTCATCCCGCCGCTGAACGACCCCGATTTCGGCTTCAAGTGGGAGACGATTCTCGACCGCGCGCTCGCGCACGGGCTCGAGGTCGCCTACTACGTCTCGGACCTTCCCGTCCCGGCGCTCTACGGAGCCAGGGGGATCGCCTGGACCCGCCCGGCGGCGCAGTTCTACACCGACGCGGCGGCCGGGAAGCTGCCGCCGATCTGCTTCGTCGACCCGCCCTTCCGCGACGGCGGGGGCGGTGACGGGATCTCCGCCGACGAGCACCCGCACGGCGACGTCCGCCTGGGCCAGGCGTTCATGTCCGACGTCGCGCACGCCTTCATCGAGTCACCGCAGTACCGGCGCGGGGCGATGTTCATCAACTACGACGAGTGGGGCGGCTTCTTCGACCACGTCAAGCCTCGCCACGTCCCCGACGACCGCGGGAACCTCGCCGACCTCGACAACGACTGGTCGATCACCGGCTTCCGCATCCCGGCCGTGGCGATCTCCCCCTATACGCGGGGGCATCGAAAGGGCGGCCGGGTCAGCCACATGACCTGCACCCACGAGTCGATCCTGAAGCTGATCTCCTACCGCTACGGGCTCGGCTTCCTCAACAGGCGCCACCGCTACGCCTCCAACATCGGGCGCAGCTTCAACTTCGACAAGAAGGACTTCGAGCCGCCCCAGCTCCCCGATCCTGCGGCGATCGCCTCGGTGCCCTGTTCGGCGCAGAGCTCGCCGCGGCCGAAGGAGCACGACCTGGTCAAGCTCGAAAGCTCGGGGCTGCTGGACCGGCTCGGCTACGAGGTGCCAAAGGTCACCCACGACTCGCTGTTCCGCTACCCCGACCGGGTGCGCCGGGCGTTCGAGGGCTCGCAGCGATGAGCCTGCCTCCCGGGCCCGGGGCGCCGCCGGCGGTGCAGACGGCGCGCTGGCTGTGGCGGCCGATCGACTTCCTCGACGGGTGCCGCAAGCGCCACGGCGACGCGTTCAGCGTCAAGTTCCTCGGCTTCACCACGCCGATGGTGATGATCTCCGACCCGGAGTCGATCCGCGCCCTGTACACGAGCCGCGAGCACGGCCTGCCGCCGGGGCGCACGTTCGCGCTCGAGCCGATCATGGGAGCGCGCTCGGTGCTGCTGTTGGAGGGCGAGGATCACCTCGCGCGGCGCAAGGCGATGCTGCCGCCGTTCCACGGCGAGCGCATGCGCGCCTACGAGGAGGTGATCGCCACGGCGGCCAACGCCGAGATCGACAGCTGGCCGGTCGGCGAGCCATTCCCGATCCACCCGCGGATGCAGGCGATCACGCTCGAGGTGATCCTGCGGGCGGTGTTCGGGGTCGCCGACCCCCAACGGCTCGAGCAGCTACGGGGGTTGCTCGCCGAGATGCTCGGCGGGCTGGCATCCCCACGACTGCAGCTGCGGCTGCTGGCGGCGCGACGCTTCGGCCGCAGCGACCCCGTCGACGAGTTGCGCCGCCAGACGGCGACCGTCGACGAGCTCCTGCACGCGGAGATCACCGAGCGGCGCGCCGACCCGCATTTGGACGAGCGCCAGGACATCCTCTCGATGCTGGTCGGGGTCCGGTTCGCCGACGGCCAGGCGATCAGCGACGACGAGCTTCGCGACCAGCTGATCACCCTGCTGCTCGCCGGCCACGAGACGACGGCGACGGCGCTCGCCTGGACCTTCGACCTGCTGCTGCGAAACCCGCGGGCGCTGGGACGGCTGCGGGCGGAGATCACCGAGGGCGGCGACGAGTACCTGCGGGCGACGATCACCGAGGCGCTGCGCCTGCGGCCGGTGGTGCCGCTCGCGGGCCGGCGGCTGGGCGCCGAGCTCGAGGTCGGCGAGTACGTGCTGCCGCCCGGGACCGACGTCACCCCGGCCTTCTGGCTCACCCACACCAACCCGGTGATCTACCCGCAGCCGCTCGAGTTCCGTCCCGAGCGCTACCTCCACGACCCGCCCGAGACCTACGCCTGGGTGCCGTTCGGCGGCGGTACGCGTCGCTGCCTGGGCGCGGCCTTCGCCGAGTTCGAGATGCGGGTCGTGCTGCGCGAGGTGCTGGACCGCTGCGACCTGCGCGGAGCCCGCTCCGCGCCGGAGCGGATCGCGCGGCGCAACATCACCTTCTCGCCGCGGCGCGGGACGCCGGTGATCGTCGGCGAGCGCCGCCCGGCGGCCGCGCCCGAGCCTGTCGCCGCCTAGCCAGCTTCCCGGGCGGCCACTAAACTCGCCCGTCCCGGGCGCTTAGCTCAGTTGGGAGAGCGCCGCCTCGACAAGGCGGAGGTCACTGGTTCGAGCCCAGTAGTGCCCATCGGTTGGGGATCTGCGCCAGAGGAGTAGCGGTGACCCGAGACGAACTGACCGACAGGGTGCTCGAGCTAATCTCGCCGCTCGCCGAGGTCGAGCCGTGAGACTGGACCGAGACCGCGAAGTTGCGAGCTGGTCGGCAAGGCTGCCATCGAGCGTGATCGTGTTCCCACCGGGGTCCGCCGGATCCCCGGGGAGTAGGGTCGGTCTCGGCTCACTTGGAGACCAGAAGGAGGCGTCGATGACCGAAGGAAATCCAACGCTTCGCGCAGCCCCGGGCGACCGCCTGGTGGTTCACAGCCATCATCAGGGCGAGCCCGAGCGTGACGGCAAGATCCTCGAGGTGCACGGGAGAACGGGCATCCCCCGTACCTCGTGCGCTGGGAGGACGGAACCACCACGATGCTTTACCCGAGTTCGGATGTCTCAGTTCAGCATTTCCCGCAGCAGAGCGGGTCCTGACCTCGTCGGCCGGCGCCAACGGTCTTAGGAGGGACCCGCGTCCTCGGCCGAGGTATAGACCTCGACGAAGCGCAGGTAGTTGGTGGCCACCTGGTCGGCGGCTTCCTCGCGCGCCAGGTTGCCGTCGATGAAGCCGTCAAGCGGATCGCCCCAGATCGAGCGGCCGATCGCGAAGCCGACATAGGCCTCGATCGGCGCGGCCGCCCGGAGCCATTGGTCGACCTTCTCGTTGTCGGCTCCGCGTCCGAGGACGACGCAGGCCACCCCGCCACGACCGTCGGCTCGGCACTGCTCCGCGATCCGCTCGCAGTCGGCGCTCTCGTCGACGCCCTCGATCTTCCAGATCTCGGGCTCGATGCCTGCGGCCTGGAGCTCGGCGATCGCGCGGATCATCAGCTCGGGGCGCAACTCGGCGTCGTAGCGGTCGGCGCTTCCGTCGACTGAGGCGAGCTGCGCCTTCTCGGCGGGCACAAGGAGCTCGAACAGGAACTTGCGATCGTGTTCGCGAAGCCACTCAGAGAGGCGGCGCAGCCGCCCGGCCTGGCGGCGATTCAGCTCGGCGTCGCCGTCGGGGTTGTAGCGGACCAGGACCTTGGAGAAGTCGGGGTCGTACCGCTCGATATGCGCTCCGAAGTCGTCCCCGTACTCGAAGTCGAACTCGGTCTGGCCGCTCTTCTCGACCGGCATCGCCAGGCGCAGAGACGCTGCCTTTGCCTGCTCGGGAACGTGCGTGGGGCCCCCGAACTGCTCATCGACAAGCGCGCCCGTCACCGATGGATCCGCGCCTTGGTCGAGCGCCGCTTCAAGGCCTTCGAAGATCAGGTGCTTGCCGTCGGCGATCCGTTCGATGTCCTCGGGGCTCGGATCGCCCTCGATCCCGAAGCGCTTTATGAACGACCCGCGGTGGTCGAACGCGAGGATGTAGAGCCTGCGGCTGTCGCTCGAGTCCATCTCCGTCAACCCTTCTCTTCCGTTGCGCATCAGACTCGTCGCACCCTGATCGCTCTGGGCTAAGCATCGTCGCCTTTCTCGATCGGCAGCGCATCCGTAGCGAACCCGGGTCGAAGTACGGCTGACTTCGCGGACGCGTTCTCGCTCAGCCGGCGATGTCACGATTGCCTGTGCATGGCCGAACCCCGAGCACCGATCCCGGAGCTGGTGTCGACCCTGCTCGAGCCGAGCTTCTATCCGCACGCGCCGCAATCGGTTGAACTGCGCGAAACCCACATCTCCTGGGTCTTCCTCGCCGGGGACCTCGCCTACAAGGTGAAGAAGCCGCTCGTGCTCCCCTTCCTCGACTACGGAACCCTCGAGCGGCGCCGGGAGATGTGCCGCGAGGAGGTGCGCCTCAACCGGCGACTCGCCCCCCGGATCTACCTGCGCGTGGTGGGCGTCGCCCGCAAGGGCGAGCGCTGGTCGCTGACCGATGAGGCCAACCCGGACGCATGCGAGTACGCGGTCGAGATGCGACGGGTGGACGAGAATCGAAGCCTCGCAGCGCTCGCCGGCAACAGAGAGCTCGAGGTCGAGCACATATCTGCGACGGCCGCCCTGCTCGCCGAATTTCACGCCGCGGCGCCAGTCGCTGCTGACGAGGGTCGCGGGCTCGCCGTTCTGGAGGCGACTCTCGACGAGAACGTTGCGACGTTGCTCGCCTCGGGGAAGGGGGTGATCGAACGGAGTCGTCTCGACGCGGCCGAGCATTTCACCCGCGCCTTTCTCGCCGCCAGGCGGAACCAGCTCGAAGCGCGTGCACGCCGAGGGTTGATACGCGACTGCCACGGCGATCTCCGCGCTGAGCACGTCATCGTGCCCGAGCAGGGTGACGTCTACGTCTTCGACTGCATCGAGTTCAGCCCGGAGTTGCGGCAGATCGATGTCGCCGCGGACATCGCCTTCTTGGTCATGGACCTCGCCCGGCTTGGTGCTGAGTCGCTCAGCCAACTGCTTGTCGACGACTACCGAGGCGCTGGCGGGGACCCGGGTGATGATGCACTGCTCTCCTTCTTCGCCGCCTATCGCGCTTGGGTGCGGGCGAAGGTCGCCTGCATCCGCGCGCAGGAGCTGTCGGGCCAGGACCTCGAGCGCGAGCGGGTCCGCGCCGAGGCCCGCGAGATGACGCGGCTCGGCCACCGTTTTGCCTGGCGGTCCCGCGGCCCACTGGTGCTCGTCCTTTGCGGCGTGTCGGGAACCGGTAAGACGACGGTGGCCCGTGAGGTCGCGGCCGTGAGCGGCTGGGAGCATCTGTCCTCGGACGTCACGCGCAAGCGGCTTGCCGGGCTCGAGCCGACCGATCGCGGCGGCGCGGAGCTGTACTCCCGAGCACGCACGGCCGAGACGTATCGCGAGCTCGGGAGATTGGCGGCGCAGCGACTCGCGCGCGATCGAGGCGTTGTCGTCGACGCCACCTTTCATCTGCGCGAGGAGCGCGATGGTTTCTGCGCCGGGCTCGGCGATCCGTCGGCCCCCGTTCTGTTCGTCGAGTGCCGTGCTCCCACGACCACCCTCCTCGCTCGGATCCGAGAGCGCGAACGGCAGACCGATCGTGTTTCGGATGCCGATGCGGCCGTCATGCAGCTACAGCTCGCCGAGTTCGAGCCGCTCGACGAAGTCTCCGAGCGATGGCGAGCGGAGCTGTCGACCGAGGCCGAGCCCGGGGAGCTGGTGGCCGAGCTCGAAGCGACCGTTGACGCTATTGGCGTCGACGGTCGGCCAGGCCGCTCGCGGCCGTCATCCTGCTAGGCGCCGTTCGGTCGCGCCCCCCGAATGCCCTCCTGTCTGCATGGATCCTCGAATCGATCGGGCCTCCGGTTTGGGCCAGGTCAGGGCGAGTCAGCCGTCGACGGTTTTGCATCCGTAGTCGCCCTCGACTCGGTCACGGTGGCGAGGCCGGATGCCGCTGAGCTCTGTCGCCGTTAACGTCGGGCCATGACTGGCAGCCTCCCGGCGGGGCGCCGCGCGCGTCGCTCGGCTCCGCCTCAGGATGAGGAGGAGCTGAACGCGTGAGGGGCCATGGCCCGATCGTCGTCGGCTACGACGGCAGCGAGTCGTCGCGCGACGCGCTCGCGCTAACCCGGGCGCTCGCGCCGATCCTGGACGCCAACGTGATCGTCCTCTCTGTGATCACGCACGTGCCGACCGAGGCAACCTGGGCTCAGTACGAGCGCGATCTTCGAGCCGCTGAGAAGCGGCTTGCCGCCGAGGCGCAAGCGGAGCTCGAGGGCATCTCACATGTCGAGACAGAGACGGTCCCGGCTCCGAGCCCGCCGCGAGAGCTCCACCGCCTCGCCGAGGGCCGCGGAGCGGAGCTGATCGTGCTCGGCTCGACCCACCGAGGCCGGCTGGGCAGAGTGCTGCCCGGGACGGTCGCCGACCGCCTGCTCGCGGCGGCCCCGTGCCCAATCGCGGTTGCGCCGCAGGGCTATGCCGGCGGCGAGCACTCGTTCGAGTCGATCGCGATTGGCTACGACGGCTCCGAGGAGTCCAGGCTGGCGCTCGACTTGGCCATCGACCTGGCGACAGCGGTCGGCGCGCGACTGATGCTGATCGCGGTCGCAAGCCCGCACGATGCGCTGATCGCGGTGCCCGCAGCCGGTGGCTGGGGCGGCATGGTCACCACAGCAGAGGGCGTCGAGCGCGAGCGCCAACGCGTGCAGGCGGCTGTCGACAGCGCCCGCGGATCGATCCCCGCGGCCATCGACACTATCGCGGAGGTCGTGGTCGACGATGACCCCTCGTCGGTGATCGTGAAGGCAACCGAGGCGGCCGACGCGTTGCTGATCGGCTCGCGAGGGTACGGTCCTCTCGGGCGTGTGTTGCTCGGCGGCGTCTCGTCCCGCGTTCTGCGAGAGGCTGCCTGCCCGGTTCTGGTGACACCGCGATCGAGCGTCGGCTCGGGCCGGCGCGATTCGGATGCCTGAACGCGCCGACCTAGGCTCGTGGCCGCACGAATGGCACGGGGAGCCCGGTGGCCTTCGATGCAGAGGCCGCTGGCCGCTAGGGCTCAGATGACGGCCGCCCGCCTTGCGATCCTCGCCCCGAGCCCGGTGCTGACCATGACGATCGAGGCGGGCGATGAGCAGGGGGACGAGACGCACCTCCATCCAGGAGGGCAGGGCATCTGGGTTGCGCGGATGGCGGGCCTCCTGGGAGCCGAGGTCGTCCTCTGCGTCGCCCTCGCCGGCGAGGTCGGAACGGTGCTCGGCTCCCTGCTGCAGTCGCCCGGGGTCGAGGTTCGCAGCGTCCGGTCACACGGGCGAAGCGGCTCATATATCCACGATCGCCGCCAGGGTGTGCGCGTCGAGCTCGCGAAGACCACGGGTGCGCGGCTTTGGCGTCACGAGACCGACGAGCTCTACGGAATGATGCTTTCGAGCTCGCTCGAAGCGGGACTAGCGGTGCTGACGGGCCCGCAGCCAACTGACGCCCTCAGCGCCGACTTCTACCGGCGACTGGCGACGGATCTGCGCTCCAACGGCGTCACCGTGATCGCCGACCTCACCGATGGGGCGCTTGAAGGCGCGCTCCAAGGCGGACTCGACCTGCTGAAGATCAGCGACGAGGAGCTGATCGACGAAGGCCTGGCTTCGAGCGGCGACCGCGCGGAGCTGGTCGCCGGGATGCGCCACCTCTGCGAGCGCGGCGCGAACAGTGTCGTTGTCTCGTGCGGCCCGGAGCCGGCGCTGACCTTCGTGAAGGGGCGCCTATATGAGCTCGTTGGACCGCGGCTCGAGGCGCTCGATCCGCGGGGTGCCGGGGACTCGATGGTCGCGGCGCTCGGCGTCGGCCTCGCTGGTGGGGCACAGGTCCTGGATGCGCTCCGGCTCGGGGTCGCCGCCGGCGCTCTGAACGCGACACGTCGCGGCCTCGGCAGCGGCCACCGAGCCGAAGTCGAGCGGATGGTTGCGCAGGTGGAGGTCAGGGAGATTGGGGATCAGCTGGTGGCCTGATCGGCCGCGGCGGCTGCCCCTCTTACCAGCCCGACGACGGGGTCTAGCAATACGGGCGTCGAGGCTAGGGTGCTCTCGGAGCCGGCGACGTGCGGGGCGCCGTCGGCGGAATGGACGAGCCCTCCCGCCTCGCGGACGAGTAGAACACCCGCGGAGACATCCCACGGCGGGCTCGAGAGCATGATCGAGGCATCGAGTCGCCCGCAGGCGAGCCAGGCGAGATCGACGGCCTCAGAGCCGTGCATCCTCACCCGCAGTGCCTGTGATGCCAGTGCTCGGGTCAGCTCGAGATGAACGCCGTTCTCGGTCTCGGCCTTCCGCCCGACGGCGAAGTCCGACATCCCGACCGTCGCCTCGGCCAAGCGGTCGACACCAGAGACCTCGATCCGGCGCCCGTTGCGAAAGGCCCCGGCGCCGCTGGCCGCGACGTAGCGCTCGCCGAGCAGCGGCAGATCGACGACCGCGAGCGTCGGCTGGCCGTTCTCGACGAGGGCGAGCGAGATCGCACAGAGCGGGCTGCCGTGAGCGAAGTTGACGGTGCCGTCGATTGGATCGAGAATCCAGAGAGCTCCCTGATCGAGCGTCGAGCCACCCTCTTCCTCGCCCAGGAACGGGACCCCGGGCACGTCGGCGGCCAGGATCGCCTTCACCTCCTCCTCGATCGCGACGTCGACGGCGGTGGCGAAGTCGCGGTCCCCCTTGGCGATCAGCGCTCCGACGTGGGACCGTCCCTGGCGAAGCATGCGCGCACCCGCCTCGACTCCCCGTTCGGCGGCGAGCAGCAGATCGGTCGACGTATGGGCCTTCGGCACGGGTCTAGGTCGAGTCGTCGGGTTCGCCCGCGCTCCTTGGCACGACCAGCACCGGACAGGGCGCGCTGCGCATCACGGCCGCGGAGACGCCGCCCAGCAAGGTGCGTCGGATCGGTCCGTATCCGCGTGAGCCGAGCACCAGCAGGTCGAGTTCGACACCCTGATCGGCGAGCACCGCCGCCGGCTGGCCCTCGACGACCACCGAATCGACTTGCACGTCGTGACCCACACTCGCGACGCCTTCTGCGAGCAGCGTCTCGGCTCGCTCGCGAAGGACCGCCGAATAGCCGAGGTCGGTGCCGGCGATACGCGCCGGTCTCGTGTCCTCGGACCGAATTGCCGCTACCAGCCGCAGCGAGCCACCGAGCAGTCGAGCGAGGTCCGCGGCGACGCCGAGGGCGAGCTTTGCCTCCGGCGTGCCGTCGTAGCCGACACCGATCAGCCCGAGGCCCGGGTGCTCGCGGGCGGCGTACCCCCGGGGCGCCACCGCGACCGGGCACGGAGCCCCGTTCAAGAGGCGCTCTCCGACGGCGCCGGGAAATACCGAGCCGATCGGCCCGCGATGCGTCGAGCCGATCACGATCAAATCGGCCCCCTCACGTTCGGCGAGCTCGTTGAGGCCGCGGGCTGGCGACACATACCTGATCTCCCTGCGCGCGAACGCCTTGTCGCCGAGCTCGAAGCTCGCCCTGGCGAACAGTTCGTCGAAGCGCTTGCGAACGGCGGCCCCGTTGGTCGGGGACGGACCGGGAAGCGATACTTCGGAGTCGACCACCGCGACCTCCAGCTTGGCGCTCTCAGCGGCCACTAGGTTGCGGCCGAGGGCGAGCGCGTCCCGGGCTTCGTCACGGCCGTCGAAGCCGACCACGATCGTGTTCATCGAAACCTCCGTCCACTGCCGTTGGTGGCAGGTGTGAACCGTGCGGCCTCGATCAGGCGGGCCGCATCGGTGATCGACAGCAACCCGGCGAGCCGGTGATCGGAGAGCACGAGCGCCCGATTCGAGTCGCTGTCCATGAGCTCGCGGACCGCGGTCTCCAGGGGAGTCCGCGGGGTCAGCGTCGGCATCTGATCCAGCGGCTCCATGACGTCGGCGACGCGCCTCTCGGGCCACGACTCCCGCGGCAGGGCGAGCACCGAGCGAAACGAGATCAGGCCGACGGGTCGACCGCCGTCCAGGACCGGATAGGCGACGTGGCGGTGAGGCAAGAAGCAGCGATCCATGAACTCCTGCAGCGAATCCGATCGGTCGGCGGTCACCGGTTCGCTGATCATCACCTCGCCGACGCGCATGCCGCTGAACGCCTCCTGGGTCTCGGCCGCGGCGGCCTCGGCCTCGGCCGCCGCGAGCAGGAACCAGCCGATGAACACGAACCACAGGCCGCCCACGGCGCCGCCGAGCAGAACCGCGAGGACGCCGAGCGCGATCAGCAGCTGACCGAAACCGCGCCCGAATGCGGCGGCGGTGCGCGTGGCGGCGAGGAAGTCGCGCTTGCGGGCCCAGAGTGCGGACCGCAGTACGCGCCCGCCATCCAGGGGCAGAGCCGGCACCAGGTTGAAGACCAGCAGGACCAGGTTCACGTAGCCGAGCCAGAACACGACTCCGTCGACCGCGCCCGGCAGCGGGACGAGCAGCGCCGCGGCAAGCGCCGCGGCACCGATCACGAGCGTGACGATCGGACCCGCGATCGCGATCCGGAACTCGGCGCCGGCGGACGGGAACGTCCCCTTGAACCGGGCGATGCCGCCGAAGATCCAGAGCGTGATCCCCTCGATTTCCATCCCCTCCTTCGTCGCCCGGGTCGCGTGGCCGAGCTCGTGCAGGAGCAGGGAGGCAAAGAACAGCAGCACGGCGACGATCGCCATCGCCAGGTAGGTGTCGTCGCCGAGGCCCGGGTTCGTCTCCGGGAAGGCGGCGTCGGCAAGCGACCAGACGAGCAGGGCGAAGATCAGCGACCCAGCTCCAGTGGATGCCGATCTCGACTCCGGCGAGCCGGCCGAGCCGGAAGGTCGAGGTCACGGTCGCCCTCCGCGCGCCATCCTCATAGCGCGGTTGGATAGGTCTCGGGCGGCTCGCCCCGCGCCCATCCCGCGGTCGGCTCGAGCGGCTCGACGGCGCGGGTGTGATCGAAGTGCAGGACGGCGTCGAACTGGTGCGCCAGGTCGGCGTGAAAGTAGTGGCTCAGGCGCTCGGTCTCGGGTCGGTAGATGACCCCGATCGCGCGCTCGAGCAGCGGCTGGCTCAGGGTGCGGGCGGCCACCGCTCCATCGCGGAGGGAAAGCATGAAGCCCGGGAGGGCGCCAGCGTGGAAGAGGGACTCATAGCTGCGATCGAGCGCCGGGCGCACGCGCTTGCGCTCCACCGGGGCGCCCCAACTGGATGCGGCGCTGACGGTGCCGGCGAAGGTGGTGAAGCCGACCAGGAACGCGTCGTTGCCGTGGCGCTGGCGGACGAGCTGTCCGAGGTTGAGCTCCCCGCGGCGCGACATCTCGGTCCGCCTTGCGTCACCAACGTGGGAGTTGTGCGCCCAGACGACTAGCCGCGATCGCAGCGTGCGGCGGTCGAGGTGGGCGAGCAGGCGCTCCAGGGTCTCGGCCATGTGGCGGTCGCGGAGATTCCACGAGGCCGCGGGCGCCGCGAACATCGAGCGGTAGTAACGCTCGGCGCCAACGACCAGCCGGGCGTTCTGCTCCGCGTAGAACTGCTCGTCCTCGGCGGCGACTCCGTCGCGGCGCAGATACGCGTCGCCGGTGCGCTGCAGGTCGATCAGCTGTCCGAGCACCTCGCGGTCGCATGCCTCCGATAGCCCGGTCGCGACCGCATGGCCATAGCGCTGGCTCTCCTCGAAGCGCTCCAGGCACGCGTAGCGTTCCCGTGCCCGCCGGGCTGCGTCCGGATCGATCCGGTCGAGGTATTCGACCACGGCCTCGATCGAGCGGTAGAGGCTGTAGAGGTCGAGCCCGAAGAAGCCGACCGGGGGCTTTCCCTCGTCGCGTCGGGCGCGAAGCCAGCCGACGAAGTCGAGCACGTCGGCGTTTCGCCACATCCAGGTGGGAAAGCGCTTGAACCCGCGAAGGGCCTGCTCGGCGTCGGCGTCCTCGTCGGCGCCGTAGACGAACCGGGTGACGCGATGGGCGTCGGGCCAGTCGCCCTCGATCGCGACGGCGTCGAACCCACGCTCGTCGATCAGACGCCTGGTGATCAGAGCGCGCTGGCGGTAGAACTCGTGCGTCCCATGTGAGGCCTCGCCCAAGAGGACGACGCGCGAGTCGCCGATCAGCTCGAGCAGGCGATCGTGGTCGCCGGCGGCGCCGGTGAGCGGGACGGCGTCGGCGCGGATCGCGGCGATCTGCGCCTCCCCGGCGCCGGTCAGGACCGGGGTCATCGACGTTCCCGCCGTCCCAGTCCGACGGCCGGCGAGAAGCGTGCCTCGTGGGGGTCGCCGAGGTGGTCGGAGAACCAGGCGGCCGCCAGGCGCTCCACCTGCTCGAGCGCACCGAGCTCCTCGAAGAGGTGGCCGGCGCCCGGGACGACCACGACCTCGCAGGGGCCGCGAATCAGGCTTGCCGCCTTGCGGTTCAGCGCGAGCACCTCACGGTCCTCGCCACCGACGATCAAGAGCGTCGGAGCATTGACCTCGCTCAGGGCGGTGCCGGCGAGGTCGGGGCGCCCACCGCGCGAGACCACCGCCTCGACGCCCTCCGGCGCGAGACCGGCGGCCCGCAGCGCCGCGGCGGCACCCGTGGAGGCACCGAAGAGGCCGACCGGCAGGGCGTGAATCTCCGGCGCCGTGGCGGCCCACCGGCGTGCCGCGAGCAGCCGATTGGCGAGCAGGTCGATGTCGAAGACGTTGGTGCGATCGCGCGCCTCGCGCTCGGTCAGCAGGTCGAAGAGCAGGGTCGCGAAGCCAGCCGCCTGCAGGTGCGCGGCGACCGCGCGGTTGCGGGGGCTGTGGCGACTCGAGCCGCTGCCGTGAGCGAAGATCACGAGCCCGACGGGGTCGTCCGGCAGCCCGAGCGTTCCGGACAGCTCGATTCCCGCTTCCGGGACCGCCACCTCGAGCTCCGTGAGCTTGGCTTCGCCGTCGGCGACGTCGCCGTTCGATTCGCGACGCGCTCGTGCCAGCAGCTCGAGTACCTCTCGATCCGAGGTCTGCGCGAAGTCCTCGTAAGCGGCCCCGACGCCGAGAAACGGACGCGGTGAGCTGAGGCAGACGAAGCCGTCGAACTCCGACCGCAGCTGCTCGGCGACCCCGGACGGGCAGACGGGCACGGCGAGGATCACCGCGCGCGCGCCGCGAGCGCGCAGCACGCGCGCCGCGGCCGCGGCGGTGACGCCCGTCGCGAGCCCGTCGTCGACCAGAAGGACGACCCGGCCGTCGACGTCGATCTGCGGGTGTTGCGGACGGTAGGTCTTGCGGCGTCGCTCGAGCTCCGCCTGCTCATGCGCGACGATCGCACCGAGCTCCTCACCCGTGATCCCGAGCCTGCCGACGATCCCGTGATCGAGAACGGCAGTGCCGCCCTCACCGAGCGCCCCGATGCCCAGCTCCGGTTGTCTCGGCGCGCCCAGTTTGCGCACCAAGCCGATGTCGAGCGGGACGCCCAGCGCCCGCGCGACCTCATAACCGACCGGAACCCCGCCGCGCGGCAGGGCGACGACGACCAGATCTTGGTCAGCGAGGCCGGCAAGCTCACGGGCCAGCTCTCGCCCGGCCGCGCGGCGGTCCCGGTAGCGCCGCCGAGCGGAACGGGATTGAGCTTCGGAACGCATCGGACTGACTCTCGTGCCCGCCGGTTTCGAGCTTCTACTCGGGCACGAACGTGACCTTCAGGTCCGTCCGGTACTCGATGATCTCGCCGCCCTCGACGCGAACCATCTGCTCGTTCACGTAGGCGCCGCGGATGTCGCGGACGGACTCGGTCGCCTCTGCGACTCCATGGGCGATCACCTTTGCGACTGACATGTGTCGACTCCTAGCTCGTGTCCCCGCCGAGCATCGATGATCCGCGCGAGAAATTGATCCGTGCCGGACACGGCTTTGGCTGGGTAGCGGCTACCGTGCTTCGGTCACTCGTGAGTGCCTCAATGCCGGGTCCCGGAGCGGTCGCAGGTAGGCGATCGTCCCGGGACGATCGGCAGCCAGAACGCGAAAGCGCGATAGGTGAGGACGCTGACCACGGCCACTCCGCCGGCGATGCCGAAGCCGATCAGCGTGGCGATCATGCCGCATGTTTGGCAGTCGGCGCCCGGCGCCGCAGCAGCCAGCGGCGGAGCTCGTCGGCGCCCCAGACGATGATCGGGAAGGGAGCGACGAACAGCAGCATCCGCGGCTCCAGCGCTGCGGTGGCCAGGAGATCGTGAAACGGCGGCGCGTAGATGATCAGCGCCGACAGCCCGAGCTCGAACGCGATCCCCCAGAGCAGGAGACGGTTGGAGAAGACGCCGATCGAGCGCAGTGAAGCCCGCTCGGTCCGTGCCGCGAAGGCGGTTCCGATCTGGCCCATGACCATGCCCAGGAAGGTCATCGTCGTCGCCTGCTGGTAGGCGTGGTGAAGGTCTGTCCCTTGGCCGGTTGGGTCACCGGGCGACCAGCCCGCGTCGGCCAGCACGAAAAAGAAGCCCGCCATCGCCAGGCCGGCGCAGATCAGACCCAGAAAAAGCCAAGCCCGGAGCAGCATCGCGGGACGGATCACTCCCTCGGAACGATCGCGCGGGGGGCGTCGCATGATCCCCGGTTCGGCGGGTTCCCTGCCGAGCGCGAGCGCAGGGAGAGTCTCGGTCCCGATGTCGAACGCGAGCAGCTGGAGGACGGTCAAGGGCAGTGGGATGGCACCGCCGCCAAGCGCGAAGACCACGAACGGGGTCACCTCCGGGGTTGCGTGGGCAAAGATGTAGAAGATGAACTTGCGAACGTTGTCGTAGACCCGGCGGCCGGCGCCGACGGCGGTGACGATGGTGGCGAAGTTGTCATCGGTCAGCACCATCGTCGCGGCCTCGCGGGCGACATCGGTCCCCGAACGGCCCATCGCAACGCCGATGTCGGCACATCGCAGAGCGGGGGCGTCATTGACGCCGTCCCCGGTCATCGCGACCACGAGCCCCTCGGCGCGCAACGACTCCGCGATTCGCAGCTTGGCCTCCGGCGAGCTGCGGGCGAAGATCAGCTCCGGTTCCGACCTCAGGAGGGCGTCGAGGTCGGCGTCGCCTATCCGCTCCAGCTGCTCGCCTGTGATCACGGTCGGCCGGTCGCCGGTGATGCCGACCTCCCGCGCGACGGCGGCCGCGGTGAGCCCGTGATCGCCGGTGATGACGATGACCCGGATCCCCGCGCGGCGGCAGCGGCGGACCGCATCGGCGACCTCGGGGCGGGGCGGATCAAGCATCGCGACCAGGCCCAGGAGGCACAGGTGGCGTTCGGCCTGCTCGCGGTGGTCGGGAACGTCGTCGCCGGCCTCGAGGCGTCGCTGGGCCAGCGCCAGGACCCGAAGGCCCCCCCGGGCGTACTCGGTCACCGCCCGCGTAGCCGCTTCCCGTTCCGCCTCCCCGAGCGGTCGCGCGTGGCCGTCGACGACCAGCGAGTCGCAGCGCGGCAGCACGACCTCTGGCGCTCCCTTGGTCTCGATCCAGACGGCACCCTCTCGTTCGTCGACCGTGGACATCAGCCTGAGCGTGGGGTCGAAGTGAAAGTGACGCCGGCGCTGACGCTCGCGTTCGTCGGCGTCGACATCGGCCGCGCCGAGCCTCTGAGCGACCTCGAGCAACGCGATCTCGGTCGGGTCCCCGGACGCCGTGCCATCGGAACCGTCGAGGCGCGCGTTGTTGCACCGCGTCGCGACCGCGCCCAGCGCGCGCAGCTCGGTCTCTTCGACCGCGGGCGCGGAACCCGCGCCGGAATCGAGGTCGAGCGTCCATCCGGGCGTCCAGATCGACCGCACCCGCATTCGGTTCTGGGTCAGCGTCCCAGTCTTGTCGGTGCAAATGACGCTGGTCGAACCCAGCGTCTCGACGGCACTTAGGCGCTTGACCACGGCGCCGCGACCGACGAGCTCCCGGGCGCCCACGGCGAGCGCCAGGGTGATCACCGGCAGCAGCCCCTCCGGCACGAGGCCGACCAGAAGACCTACAGCGAAGACGACGGAGTCGCCGACCGAGAGCCCAGCGCCGAGGGTCGCGAGCGGGACAAACGCCGCGGCTCCCAGGACAGCGATAAGAGCGATCAGCCAGGCGACCTTGCGCACCTCCCGCTCGAGTGGCGACTCATCGCGCTCGATCCGCTCCGAGAGGCTCGCGATCCGCCCCAGCTCGGTCCGCATGCCGGTCGCGAAGACGACCGCACGGGCATCCCCCTCGGTGCAGGTGGTGCCGGAGAGCACCAGGTCGCGCGCCTGCAGCAAGGGGACGCTGGCGTCGATGGAGGCGCTCGACCGCTCAACCGCCATCGACTCGCCGGTCAGGGTCGACATGTCGACCTCGAGCGCGCCGGAGAGCAGCCGCGCGTCCGCCGAGATCCGATCGCCCTCCTCGATCGCGAGCACGTCGCCCGGCACCAGCTCGGACGACGGGATCAGTTGTGGCCGCCCGTCGCGGATCACCCTTGCCTGCGCCGGCAGGTAGGCCGCGAGCGCCTCGACCGCGCGCTCGGCCTGAAGCTCCTGGGCAAACGCAAACGCCGCGTTGATCAGGATCACGATCACGATCGCGATCGCGATCGGAACGATGCCGGCCACCCAGGCGAGGGCGGCGGCCGCCCACAAGAGCAGCGCCAGCGGGTGACCGAGCTGGTGTGCTAGCTCCCGCGCGTGGTTTTGCCGCCCGCGTCGGACGATCTCATTCGGGCCATGTTGCTGTAGACGCCGAGCCGCCTCGCGGTCGCTCAATCCCTGCGCACGCGCACTGAGGTGCTGCATGAGGAGGTCGAGCGGCTCCTCTGGATCGGGCTGTGGATGATCCAGGGTCTCGCCGCTGGGATCAATCGGCTCGTTCACCTCGCGCCGCCCGGCTTCAGGCGCCCGCCCGTGTGGTCCGGCGCACCGTCAGTCCTGCTGCCGCTCCGCGACCAACGACGGCCCGGCCACAGCAAGCAGACCGAGGGCGAGGTTGAGTCTCTGCTTGCGATGCATCACGCCGGGTGTCAAGACGTCGGTGCGGATGCGTCCGATCCGAGGTCGGGCGACAGCGAGCGGGAAACGAAATGTACGCCCTCGGAGCCCTCGAGCGAGAAGCCGCCGGCTTCGCCGTCCCCGACGTCGATCACGAACGCGGGCCGGCCCCAGCGTTGGTACATCTCATCGTCGACATAGAAGGGCGCGCCGGCGATCGCTCCCAGCTTCAGGTCGTCGTCGCTGGGCAGAAGCTCGCCTCGGGTCAGGCAAATCGCGGCGCTACCGTCGCAGCATCCACCCGACTGATAGAAGGCAAGTGGCCCGTGCTTCTCCTTCAGGCGTTCGATCACCTCGAGCGCCGCTGGTGTAGCGCTCACGATCTCGTTCACTGGCTTAGAAGAAGCCCAGCGGCTTCGGGTCGTAGCTGACCAGCATGCACTTGGTCTGGCTGTAGTGATCGAGCATCATCTTGTGGTTCTCGCGACCAACCCCGGAGCTCTTATAGCCGCCGAACGCGGCGTGCGCCGGGTACTGGTGGTAGCAGTTGATCCACACGCGACCTGCCTTGATCCGGCGGCCCATCCTGTAGGCCCTGCTTCCGTCGCGGGTCCAGACACCCGCCCCGAGGCCGTAGAGGGTGTCGTTGGCGATCCGCAGCGCGTCGGCCTCGTCGGCAAACGTGGTCACGCAGACCACCGGGCCGAAGATCTCCTCCTGGAAAACGCGCATTTCGTTGGTGCCTCGCAACACGGTCGGCTCGAAGAAGTAACCGCCCGCGAGCTCACCGTCGAGCTCAGGCAGATGGCCGCCCGCAACCACCTCGGCGCCCTCGTCCGCGCCGATCCCGACGTAGCTCTCGACCTTCTCCAACTGTGCGGCCGAAACCTGCGGCCCCATCGTCGTCTCGGGATCGAGAGGGTTGCCGACCTTGATTGCGCCGATCCGCTCCAGGACCCGGTTCATGAACTCGTCGTAGATCGACTCGTGGATCAGGGCCCGCGAGGGACAGGTGCAGACCTCACCCTTGTTGAAGGCATAGAGCACGAGCCCCTCGATCGCCTTGTCGAGGAACTCGTCGTCGGCCGCCATCACGTCCTCGAAGAAGATGTTCGGCGACTTGCCTCCGAGCTCAGTGGTGGAGGGAATCAGGTTCTGGGCCGCGTACTGCATGATCAGCCGGCCGGTCACGGTCTCGCCGGTAAAGGCGATTTTCGCAATCCGCTTGTTGGACGCGAGGGCTCTCCCGATCTCCGCACCGGGGCCGTTGACGATGTTGAGCACGCCGGGCGGGACGACGTCCTCGACTACCTCGGCGAGCTTCAGGATCGACCAAGGCGTGGGGCTCGCAGGCTTCAGCACCGTGCAGTTTCCCGCCGCGAGTGCCGGGGCGACCTTCCAAGCCGCCATCAGCAGCGGAAAGTTGAACGGGATGATCTGTCCGACCACGCCGAGCGGCTCGCGGAAGTGGTAGGCGACGGTGTGCTTGTCGAGCTCTGAGATCGCTCCTTCCTCGCCGCGAATCGCGCCTGCGAAGTAGCGAAGGTGGTCGATCGCCAGCGGCAGGTCGGCGGCGAGGGTCTCGCGCACGGGCTTGCCGTTCTCCCAGCTCTCGGCAACTGCGAGCATCTCGAGGTTCTCCTCAATCGCGTCGGCCATCGCGTTGAGCACCGCAGCGCGCTCCGTCACGGAGGCGTCTCCCCAGTCGTCCTTCGCGGCGTGCGCCGCGTCGAGGGCCAGCTCGATGTCGTCCGGACTCGAATTCGCGACTTGGCAGAAGGCCTGCCCGGTCACCGGCGTGAGATTGTCGCGGTATTCGCCCGTCGTCGGCGGTACCCAGTGCCCGCCGATGAAGTTGTCATAGCTCGCCTTCAGCTTGACGCGACTGTCGCTCTGGCCTGGCGCTGCGAAGGTGGTCTGCTCGACGGTGCTCATGATGTCTCCCGTTTGTGGTGCCTGTCGCTGCCTCCAACCCAACCACCCGCCAACTGGCCCCGCATCCGTACTGACTTCCCCGATTCCATGCGGGGTCACTCCCGATCACCGCCCCACAGCAACAGGTGCCTCCGCCCCCGGGTTGTCGTCACCCGTACGCCGCTCGCTCCGCTCGGAGCAGCGGGGCCGCATGGTCTGCTTCGTTACTGAGTCCGGAGTGGCTCGGCGCCGCCGTCGCGCGGAACGATCAGCACCGGTGCGACCGTCGAGCGCATCAGCTTTGTCGAGACGCCGCCCAACAGGGCCCGCCGCAGGGGTCCATAGCAGCGGGATCCGACGATCAGCAGATCCAGGCTCTCCGCCGCTTTGGCGAGCTCGGATGCCGGGTCGCCGTGCAGCAGGCGCCGCTCAAGGTCGAGTCCGGAGGGAGCCTCCGCCATCGCCCGATCGAGCACGGCGTCCATCCGGTCGCGCTTCGATTGGTCAAGCTCTTCTCTGCTCAGTATCGAGAGAACCGCGCCGCCGATATCGGGCGGAATCGGAGGGGCCACGGCGATCACGGTCAGGCTCGCTCCGAGACGCCCAGCCAGCGATCCCGCGACGACCATCGCGGACCGCGACTCGGCGGATCCGTCGATGCCGACCCCCAACCGGGTCAGGCTTCGGTCGGATCTGGTCGCATAGCCGCTCGGAGCTACCGCGACGGCGCAAGGAGCGCCCGAGAGCAGGGCCTCGCCGACGCTGCCGAGCAGGACCCGACCGAGCGTGCCACGGTGCGCGGAGCCGACCGTGATCAAGATCGCGTCCTCGCTCTCGGCGAGCTGATCCAGAGCATGGCCCGGCGACTCGTCGACGAGTGTCCGCGTCTCGATCTCGAGCGGCGCGACCTGATCCTGGGCACGCTCGAACATCGGGGCTACGTGCTCCTCGGCTGCTCGCTCCAATTCGTCTCGCGGCAACGGGAAATGGGAATAGGCGACCGCCGTCGCAACCAGCGGCTCGGCCTCTACCGCAGGCGCCAGTACCGCGCCAAGCGCCAAGGCATCCCTGCCGTGCTCGGAGCCGTCATAGCCGATGATCAGCCTGCGCTTCATAGCGGTTTCACCTGTGCCTGGAGCGACCACGGGCACCTAGTCTCGGCTTGGTGTGCATCGGCGCGCCGACCGTAGTCGCGGTCGGATGCGCGCTCAACGGGACTCGGCACCGAGCCCACTCCGCGCCGGCTACGGAGTTCAAGGCACCGCCGGCCGCGCGCGAAGGCGCTCGTCAGCGCGGGCGCTGGGCCGTAGCACGCCTACGGGGCGGTCAAGACCTGCTCGCCGAGGCGTTATCGGGAACATCCGCGGAACGAAGGCGCCGATTCGTACCTGCAGTGCCCATTCCCTCGCCGGCGCCAGACCGGCATCGCTGGTCTAGCGATGCCCGTCGAACGAGATCACCTGCTGGATCCCGCTCGGGCGGTTGGTGTAGCGCATCGTGTACGGCAGCAGGCCCGGCGCGAACTTGATCCGCTCGCGGGTCGCGTCTGAGCGCCACAGGCTCGGGTCCGAGGTCCCCTGGGCCGTCGCCAGCTCGGTCCCCGACTGCGCGATCGCGTTCCAGATCGCCTTCTGGCAGGCCTTCAGCTTGCCGTTGCCGCAGTAGCTGTTGTTGAACGGGGCCTTGTTCTTGATCCCCAGCAGCGTGCGGATGTCGCGGTCGAAGTACTGATACCAGCCGTCGTACTGGCCGCCCGGCGGCAGGTTGAACCGCGAGAAGATCGAGTCGAGCTCGTCGAGCTGCGGGCCGATCTTCGGCGCCATGAAGGCGTCCGCGATGTTGTTCCAGGAGCCGTCCATGGACGCCGCACCCGGATCGTCGATCTTGCCGTCGAGGTCGCGGTCGAGGCGGCTGCCGCCACGCTTCTTCCAGGCCACCATCAGGTCGAGCATCTGCTGGGCCTGGGCGTTGGGCGCCTTGCTGCCCTTGAGCAGCTTGCGAAGCAGCGGCACCGTGTCGATCGCCCGCACGTCCTGGGTCGCCGCCGCGTTCATCGCCGCGGTGATCGAGGCGAGCGTGAACTTGCCCTTCTTCGACGCCAGCCGGTCGAGGTTCTTGTTCAGCAGGTCGACGCGCTCGACCGAGCCGTTGTGGCCCCAGGTGTCGTCGGCCGAGCCGAACCCGAGCGCGGTGGTCTGGTTCCAGTTCACGATCCGGCCGTTCTCGGGGTCGATGCCCTGCGGATGGCCGGCCTTGTCGAGGAACCCGGTCCACTCGTACTTGCCGGTGCCCAGCGTCGGCAGGCCCGGGTCGACGTTCTTGTTGCGGATCGGCAGCAAGCCCGCCGTGTACATGGCGATGTCCTGGCTGTCCATGTAGAACGAGTTGAACGTCTGCGGGGTCAGCGAGGCCGCCTTGATGAACGACTTCGCCGAGTGCACCTGGCCGTTGGAGAGGCGGCGGTTGTAGAGCAGGTCGAGCGAGTCCTTGCCGTAGGACGAGCGCTTCGACGAGATCGCCACCTTCTCGCCCTTGACGGTCGCGTAGCCGACCACCGGGCCGTGGACCGTGGTCTTGAACGTGACCGGGTCACCGTTGAGGGTGCCGGCGTTGAAGTCGCCCATCGCGCGGCACTCGCCCTTGTACATGTACATCGTGTCGCTGCCGTTGCAGAGCTTCTCGACGTACTGGTCGATGATGTCGCCCGAGGCCGAGGTCAGGGTCGAGGCGAAGTCCTCGCCGCGGCCGATCAGCACGTAGCCGGGGAACGGGGCGGAGGTGGCGCCGCGCCACTGCAGATCGCCGGCGTGCATGTCGATCTCGTAGGTGAGGCCGGGGTAGAAGTAGCCGATCTGGGGCCCGCCGACCAGCAGCGGGTAGCCGGTCTTCGAGCGGTCGCCGGTGACCATCAGCTCGTTCGACGCCTGGCGGCGCTGCTTCGGCGGCGCCACCTCGGCGGCGAGCTTCGGGTTGGCGACCGCGGAGGTCGGGCTGAAGCTGTCGTGGTCGAGGATCACGCTGCCCTTGGCGTTCTTGGGGATCGAGCCGTAGGGGAACTTGCCGTCGACCGAGGTCGAGCAGCTCGGGGTTCTTGAACTGGCGCAGGTCGTTGAAGATGCTCATCGCCTTCTTCTTGCTGAACCGCTGCATCAGCCCGGCGAGGAACTCGGAGCGCCGCGACTCGTCGCCGCCGCCCTGGCCGACGAACTGGCCCTTGAGCGCGTTGAGGGCGTAGATGTCGTTGCGGGTGAACGGCTTCGCGGCGGGGTTGTGGATCGCGTAGTAGTCGTTGATCCCGGAGATGAAGACGTCGATGTCGTGCAGCACGGCCTGGCCCTCGGGGCCGGCGGCCTCGAGCTGCTGGGTCTGCTTGGCGATCTCGTCCTCGGTCTGCTGGCTGGGCTGGAAGTTCTTCAGCCCGGTGATCAGGCCGAGGGCATCGAGGTTGGGCGCGTCGATCGCGGCGACGCGGGAGTTGTAGCGAGCCTGCTCGAGCAGCAGCCCGCGATCCTCGGCGGCGATCCAGCCGGCCGCCCAGACGCCGTCGTCATGGGTGGCCCCGGTGACGTGGGGGACGTTGTAGGAGTCGCGCTCGATCGTCACGCCGGGGCGCGGCACGGTCTCGATCGTGCTCGGCCCCGCGTTGCCGACCCCGAAGCCCTCGGACTTGAAGTAGGTCGTCAGGTCGGAGGTGTTGACCTGGTCGAAGAGGGGCGTCAGGCCGTCGTACATCTTCGCCTGCGCGTCGGCGTCGGGGTTGATCGGCACGCCGCCGTACTGGCCCGACGGAATGATGTTGAGCGCCGTGTCGGCGTAGTCCGTGGCCGCGGTCGCCTGGGCGGGCATCACGATCAGCCCGAACGCGCAACCGAGTGCAATAAGACAACGACGCATACCCGCGATCCCCTTCGTCAGATTCCCGGCACCCGCCGGCCTCTCTCGACCGAACAACATACTCCGCGGCACGGAGTTGCGCCGCCGCTGACTTATGCTCGCCGCCGATGGTCGGGACCTACGCCAGCTTCCTGGCCTGTCTCGGCGCCGCGGCGCTGATCGGACAGGCGATCGTGATCGCCTGCGGGCGGCGGCGCTGGTCGCGGCTGGCGCCGGCGATCGGCCTGGCGGCGCTCTGCCCGCTTGCGTGGTGGACGGTGCGCCTGCCGGGCGAGGCCGACACGGCGATGGTCGCGATCGGCCTCGTCACCGTCCTCTGCGGCGCCTACGTCCTGACCCGGGTCGAGGGGCTCGGCGACGCCGTCCGCCGGGGCGTGCCGATCGAGCTCGCCGCGGTGGCGCTCGCCTCGCTGCCGTTCATCATCGAGGGCCGGTTCGGGATCCTCGGCACCTCGCTGAACCCGGACATGTCGCAGCACCTGTTCGCCGTCGACCGGCTGCTGGTCGGCGGCAGCGAGCGGCTGATCAGCGACGGCTACCCGCTCGGCCCGCACTCGATCGTCGCCGCGCTGTCGGCGCTCGGGCCGAGCACCGTGCACGCCTTCGACGGGCTGACGCTGGCGATCGCCGTCGCCACCTGCCTGGCTGCGCTGGCGCTGCTCGAGCCGCTGGGGCCGTGGAGGCGGGCGGTCGGGGCGCTGTGCGTCGGCTTCGCCTACCTGGTCGCCGCCTACCTGGTCCAGGGCGCGTTCAAGGAGACGATCCAGGCGCTGTTCGTGCTCGCCTTCGCGATCGGCCTCGGCGAGCTGGCCCGGGGCTGGTCGGCGCGCGGCGCCGGCCCGCGGCCGCTGCGCGCGCTGCCGCTGGCGGTGCTGGCGATCGGCAGCGTCTACGCCTACAGCTTTCCGGGGCTGCTGTGGCTCGGAGGGGCGCTGGCGATCTGGGCCCTGGTCGAGCTCGGCCGTGCCTGGCGGCGGGCCGGAGCGGCCGAGGCACGGTTGCTGGCGCGGTTGGCGGCGCCGGCGGCGCTCGCCGCGATCGGACTGCTGGCGGTCGCGATCGCGCCCGAGTCCGGGCGGATCGTCGACTTCGCCTCGTTCGAGACCTTCAATCCCTCCGGGGCGGGGCTCGGCAACCTGTTCAACCGGCTCTCGCCGCTCGAGGCGCTCGGGATCTGGCCCTCGGGCGACTTCCGGGTCGAGCCCGGCGACGGGGCGGTGCCGGCGTTCGCCTTCTACCTCGGCGGGGCGCTGGCGCTGGCGGCGCTCGCCTACGGGCTGCGCTGGTGGTGGCGGCGCGGCGAGCGCGCGGTGCCGGCGGCGTTGGCCGCGGCGGCGTTGCTGTGGCTCTACGCGCTGGTCGCCGGGACCGCCTACCAGGAGGCCAAGGCGCTGGTCCTGGGGGCCCCTCTGGTGATGATGATCAGCGTCCGCGCGATCCTCGAGCAGGCCCCCGACATTCCCGAGGCGCGCAAGATCCTGCGCCGGCGCTCGCTCGCCATTCTTGGTCCCGAGCCGCGCGCGGCTCGCCAAGGAGCGACTGGTGGTCGGCGTGCTGGGGATCCTCTTCCTGGCCGGGGTCGCGCTGTCGAGCGGGCTCGCGCTCGCCAACGGCCCGGTGGGCCCCGAGGGCTACTCGCCCCAGCTCGCCGAGCTCAACGAGCAGCTCGACCCCGGCTCGGGCCTGGTCGTGATCGCACCCGACGAGTTGCTTGACGACCAGCACGGCGCCGACTGGCTGGCGTGGGAGCTGCGCGGCAACCGGGTCTGCGTGCAGCGCGAGTCGGATGACTCGAACCCTGCGGTGGCCGGCCTCGAGGTCGTCGTGGCGCTGGATCGCAACGGCGCCGTGGTGCCGCTCGGGGGCTACACCAACGGCATCGCCTCGGCGGACAGCGAATGCCCGCTGATCCCGGACGCCGCCCGCGCCGATCCCGGCGCGGGCGGCTGACCGGGGACGGTCCTACGACTGGGTGTCGTCGGCGAGCTTCAGCTGGCCGCGGACGGCGCCGTCGGGGTAGTCGAGGCTCGCGATCTGCGCGTAGAACTTCTCCGGCGAATCGGCGATCCGCTGCAGAAGGTTCTCCTTGACGTTCTTGACGCAGCCCTCGAACGAGCCCTCGCCGTCGACCCCGGCGGGCTGGTCGAAGAAGGTGATCTTCGCCTTCGCGGCGTCGCCCTCGGGCGCCTTCGCGATCACGCCGCCGGTCAGCATGTCCAGCCGGTGCGCCTCGAAGGTGAAGCAGAGCTTCTCCTGGGTCGGCTTGACGAAGGCGTCCAGCTCGACCTTGCCCTTCGGCGCGCCGTCGCCGGGGACGACGTACTTGCCCTTCATCTTCGTCCCCACCTCGGTGGTGTTGTTGCCGGCGAGCGAGATCGCCGGGATCGCCACCGCGACGGCGGCGAGCGCCACCAGCGCGAGCGTCAGCTTCGATCGGAACATGTCCCTACCTACCTCCTGTCTCGTTTGAAGCCGGGCACGGTAGCGACCCGGCGTGAGTAGCATCGCGCCGGTGCCGAAGCTGACCGGGATCGATCTGCGGGCCGCCGCCAGGCGGCAGTTCGCGCGCGCTGGCTACGACGTCAGGCGGATCACCGGCGACGTCGGCGAGGACCCGTATCGCGACATGAGCCGATTGGTGACCTCTCCGCGACCGGTGGTCGCCGACGTCGGCGCGAACGTCGGCCAGACGGTCGAGCGGGTGCGGACGACCTTCACCGAGCCGCTGATCCACTCGTTCGAAGCCAGCCCGACGACCTTCACCGAGCTCGAACGCCAGGTCGGCGGGCTTCCGGGCGTGCAGGTCGTCAACGGCGCCGTCGGGTCGGCCGCCGGGCGCATGGAGCTGTTCGAGCACGCCGCCTCTGACATGAGCTCGCTGCTGGAGCCGGGCGAGGAGCTGACCGGGGCGGTCAGGGGCCGCGTCGAGGTCGACGTCCTGACGCTCGACGACTACGCCGCCGAGCACGGGATCGAGCGCTTCGACGTGCTCAAGTCCGACACCCAGGGCTACGACCTCGAGGTGATCCGCGGCGCCGAGGGACTGCTTGCGCGGCGCGCGGTCGACCTGGTCCTGATCGAGATCAACATCAGGAGCGCCTACAAGGGGATGCCGCGCCTGGACGAGGTCTGCGGGCACCTCTTCGACCGCGGCTTCGAACTCGTCGCGTTCTACAACGTCCACTACGTGGGCGACCGGATGAACTGGGCCGACGCGATGTTCGCCCTGGGAGCGGAGCGATGATCACGGTCACGCTGCCCGACGGCAGCCCGCTCGAGCTCGAGCCCGGCGCGACCGGCGCCGACGCCGCCGCGGCGATCGGCCCGCGCCTGGCCGCCGATGCGCTCGGGATCAAGGTGGACGGCGAGCTCCGCGACCTTGGCGCGGAGCTTCCCGACGGCGCCGAGATCGCGGTCGTGACCGCGAGCAGCAAGGGCGCCGAGGCCGACGACGCGCTGTGGCTGATCCGCCACGACGCCGCCCACGTGATGGCGACCGCGGTGGTCGACCTGTGGCCGGGGACGAAGGTCTCGATCGGCCCGCCGATCGACGGCGGCTTCTACTACGACTTCGAGTTCCCCGACGGCGAGCGCCCGACCGAGGCCGACCTGGAGCGGATCGAGGCGGCGATGCGCGAGCACATCGCCGCCGACGAGCGGTTCGAGCGCACCGACCTGCCGGCGGCCGAGGCGATCGAGCGCTTCCGCGGCGAGGATCAGCCCTACAAGGTCGAGCTGATCGAGGACCTCGTGCGCGACGAGGGCGTGGAAACGGTCTCGCTGTATCGCAACGGCCCGTTCACCGACCTCTGCCGAGGTCCGCACGCGCCCTCGACCGGGCGGATCAAGGCGTTCAAGCTGAATTCCCTGGCGGGGGCGTACTGGCGCGGCGACGAGAACCGCCAGATGCTGACCCGGATCTACGGCACCGCATTTCACTCCCAGGCCGACCTCGATCGCCACCTGGAGCTGCTCGAGCTTGCGCGCGAGAACGACCACCGCCGGCTCGGGCCGGAGCTCGACCTGTTCCGCTTCCGCGAGGAGTCGCCCGGGATGCCGTTCTGGCTTCCGAACGGGACCGTGTTGTTGCGGCTGATCGAGGCCGAGGTCCGCGAGCAGCTGAGCAAGCGCGGCTACGAGGAGATCAAGACGCCGCGGGTGCTCGACGAGGAGCTCTGGCATCGCTCCGGCCACTGGGACAACTACCGCGAGAACATGTACTTCGTCGACCCCAAGTCCGGAGGCGAGGGTGAGGGCGAGGAGCGCCGCTACGCGCTCAAGCCGATGAACTGCCCGGGCGCCTGCCTGGTGTTCGGCTCCACGCGTCACTCGTATCGCGAGCTGCCGCTGCGGCTGGCCGAGTTCGGCGACGTCTCGCGCTACGAGCGCGAGGGCGTCCTGCACGGCCTGCTCCGGGTCCGCGCGTTCACCCAGGACGACGCCCACGTCTACTGCACGCTCGACCAGGTCCCCGACGAGGTCGACTCGATCTGCGAGGCGATCGACGAGCTGTACGCGCGCTTCGGCTTCGACCAGGTCCGGGTCGAGCTCTCGACCCGGCCCGAGAAGTCGGTCGGCACCGACGAGGAGTGGGAGCGGGCGACCGCGGGCCTGCGCGAGGCGCTCGAGCGCCAGGGCCGCGAATACGACGTCAGCCCGGGGGCGGGGACCTTCTACGGCCCGAAGATCGACTTTCACGTCACCGACGCGCTCGGGCGCTCGTGGCAGCTGGGCACCTGCCAGCTCGACTTCCAGATGCCGGAGCGCTTCGAGCTCAGCTATCAGGGAGAGGACAACGCCGAGCACCGGCCGGTGATGATCCATCGGGCGCTGCTGGGCTCGATGGAACGCTTCGCCGGGATCCTGATCGAGCATTACGGCGGCCGCTTCCCGGCCTGGCTGGCGCCGGTGCAGGCCGCCGTTCTGCCGGTCTCCGACCAGTTCGTCGACTACGCCAAGAGCGTCGCCGGCGAGCTCGAGGCCGCCGGGGTGCGGGTGCGCGTCGACGAGCGCTCGGAGTCGGTCGGGCGCAAGATCCGCGACGCCGAGCTCGCCAAGGTGCCGTTCATGCTCGTCGTCGGCGAGCGCGAGCAGTCGGCCGGCGCCGCCTCGGTGCGATCGCACGAGCGTGGCGACCTCGGCTCGGTCGCGGTCGGCGAGATCGCGGCCCAGATCGAGTCGGCCTGAAGCCCGCCCTGAAAAGCGGGAGAGGAGCCGCAGCCAAGACCGGGGGTAGTGGCCCGGGCTGCGCGGCTCCTCTCGCCGACGTCCTTGTCCCGCGGAAACGGATGCACGGAGGTATCCCGCGGACCCACAGCATATACCACAGATCGGTTACCTGTCATGTAGTAACGAAGCGTCAGCCCCCGCGACCCGCCGCGCGCCCTTTATACTGCCGCCCAATGAAGCGCACCCCGGAACCGGCCTCAGCTTGACGCTCCCTGGCATCGTGAACGTCTAGTGCCGGTCCCGAGGCGATTCGACCGGCAGCCTCCGGAGCGCGACCAGACCCGCATCAACGAGCGGATCCGCGTCGCCGAGGTGCGGCTCGTCGACGAGGACGGCAGCCAGATCGGCGTCGTCAAGACGGACGACGCGCTGGCGATGGCCGCCGAGCGCGACCTCGACCTGGTCGAGGTGGCGCCGAACTCGCGCCCGCCGGTCGCCCGGCTGCTCGATTACTCGAAGTACAAGTACGAGCAGGAGCAGAAGGCGAAGGCGGCCCGCAAGCACCAGCAGCAGGTCAACGTGCGCGAGATCAAGCTGCGCCCGAAGATCGCCGACCACGACTACGAGACCAAGAAGGGCCACGTGGTCCGCTTCCTGCGCCACGGCGACAAGGTCAAGGTGACGATCATGTTCCGCGGCCGCGAGCAGGCCCACCCGGAGCGCGGCCGGGCGCTGCTGGAGCGGCTGTTCGAGGACATCTCCGAGTTGGCGACGATCGAGTCGGCGCCCCAGCAGGAGGGCCGCAACATGCACATGATGCTCGGCCCGACGCGCCAGGCGATGGCCAAGGACGAGGCGCCGGCCGAGCCCGCCGCCACGGGGACCCCCGCGCCCGCGGACACGGCCGCGGCCACCGAGACCGCGACCGAGGCGGACTCCGGCGACGAGCCCGCCGCGGCCGCCTGAATTAGCCGCCTCAACAACGGCGGGGCTCGGCTTCGGCCTTTGGCCTACGCCTCACAGCTTCTGCTTCAATAGTCGGCTCCGATGCCGAAGATGAAGACCCATTCGGGCGCCAAGAAGCGCTTCCGTAAGACCGCCAGCGGCAAGCTGCGCGGCCGTCGCGCGTACTCGAGCCACATCCTCGAGAAGAAGTCGCCGAAGCGCAAGCGGCGGATGGCGCGGCCGGTCGAGATCTCCGAGAAGGACACCCACAAGGTCAACCGGCTGCTGCCGGGGAAGGCCGGCCGATGAGCCGCGCCACCAACGCCGTCGCCCGCAAGCGGCGCAAGAAGAAGGTCCTCAAGCAGGCGAAGGGCTACTGGGGGCGCAAGCACTCCAGCTACCGGTTCGCGAACGAGCAGTTGATGCGGTCGGGCCAGTACGCCTACCGCGACCGCCGGGTGCGCAAGCGCGAGATGCGCAAGCTGTGGATCATCAGGATCAACGCCGCCGCCAGGCGCGAGGGCATGAGCTACTCCGAGTTCATCCACGGCCTCAACGAGGCCGGGGTCGAGGTCAACCGCAAGATGCTGGCCGACATCGCCGTGCGCGATCCCGAGGCGTTCCGCCGATTTGCCGAGCAAGCCCGGGAGGCCGTGGCGGCCTAGCTGACCGCCGAAACGAACTTCCACCGGGCGCCCCTGCAGGCGCCCTTTTTGTTTCCATGATCACGAGCAAGGACAACGAGAAGCTGAAGCTGATCCGCAAGCTCGCGGAGCGCAAGCACCGCGAGCGCGAGCGGCTGTTCGTCGCCGAGGGCGAGGATCTGGTCGCGGCGGCCGCGGCGCGCCGGCGTCGAGCCCGAGTTCGTGCTCCGGGCCGGGGTGGACGTCGAGCCCGAGCTGCTCGACGCGGTCAGCTCGCTGGGGTCGGGAACGCGGATGATCGGGGTCTATCGGCTGCCAACCGGGCGAGGCCACCGGCTTCGGCGTCTATCTGCACCAGGTCGGCGACCCGGGCAACGTCGGCACGATCGTGCGCACCGCGCATGCCCTGCTCGGCGCCCGCGTCGTCCTCGGCCCGGATTGCGCCGACCCGTTCGGGCCCAAGGCGGTACGGGCGAGCATGGGCTCGATCTTCGCGATCGCACCGACGACCGGAACGCCGGGCGACCTGCGGGCGCCGGTCGTCGGGCTGGTCGCCCACGGTGGCGCGGCCCCGGACGACGAACCGGTCGGCGGCCTGGTGTTCGGCTCCGAGCGTGGCGGCCTGCCGGACGACGTCGCGTCCGCGTGCGAGAGGCTGTGGACGATCCCGCTGCGCGACGGGGTCGAGTCGCTGAACGTCGCGGCCGCGGCGGCGATCGCGCTGGGACGGATATCGTCGGCCGCCGCCGGATCGAGATGAGCACCGAACGGATCGACAACCTGCGTGCGGAGGCCGCGGCGGCGATCGCCGCCGCCGGCGATACCGACGAGCTCGAGGAGCTGCGGGTCCGCTACCTGGGCCGCAAGTCGGAGCTGACCTCGATCCTGCGCGGGATCTCCGATCTCGACCCGGCCGAGCGCGGGCCGGTCGGCGCGGGCGCCAACGCCGCCCGCCAGGCGCTCGAGGCCGAGCTCGAGACGCGCGCGACCGAGCTCGAGGCGGCCGAGATGGAGAGCTCGCTGGCCGCCGGGGCGATCGACGTGACCATGCCCGGCGCACCGCCGGCACCCGAGCGCCGCTCAGAACCTGCTCGTCCGCACCCAGCGCGAGATCGAGGACGTCTTCGTCGGCCTCGGTTACCGGGTGATGGAGGGCCCTGAGGTCGAGCTCGACTACTACAACTTCACCGCGCTCAACCACCCGCCGGGGCACCCGGCGCGGATGGCTCAGGACACCTTCTACGTCGACCCGGCGACGCTCGCCGCCGAGCCTGGAGATCGACGGGCTCCCGCCGGGCCCGGAGGACGTCGTCCTGCGCACCCATACCTCGCCGATGCAGGTGCGCTCGATGGAGAGCCAGCAGCCGCCGATCCAGATCGTTTGCCCGGGGCGCTGCTATCGCTCCGACCCGTTCGATGCCACCCACAGCCCCGTCTTCCACCAGGTCGAGGGACTGGCGATCGGCGAGGACATCACGCTCGCCGACCTCAAGGGCACGCTCGACGAGCTCGCCCGGGCGATCTTCGGCCCCGAGCGCGAGACCCGCTTTCGGCCTGGGTTCTTCCCCTTCACCGAGCCCAGCGTCGAGGTTGATGTGTCCTGCTTTCGCTGCGGCGGCACCGGCAAGCTCGCCGACGGCTCGCGCGACCCGCTGTGCAAGGGCGTTGGCTGGATCGAGATCCTCGGCTCGGGGATGGTCGACCCGAACGTGTTCGGCTTCGTGCGCGAGATGGGCTACGACCCCGAGCGCGTGCAGGGCTTCGCCTTCGGCATGGGGGTCGAGCGGATCGCGATGCTCAAACACGCGGTCCCCGACCTGCGCAAGTTCTTCGAGAACGACGTCCGCGTGCTGAGGCAATTTCGATGAAGGCGCCACTCTCGTGGCTCAGCTCGTACTGCGATCCCGGCCTCACGGTCGAGGAGGTCGGCGAGACGCTGGCGCTGCACTCGATCGAGCTCGAGCGGATCTCTCAGGTCGGCGCGCCGAGCGGCGAGGGCTACGTCGTCGGCGCGGTGCTCTCGGCCGAGCCGCATCCGAACGCCGATCGCCTGCGCGTCTGCGAGGTCGAGACCGGCGACGGGCCGCGGACGATCGTCTGCGGGGCGCCGAACGTCGCCGCCGGCCAGACCGTCGCCGTGGCCCTACCGGGCGCGGTGATGCCCGACGGCACCGAGCTGAGGACGGCGAAGCTCCGCGGGATCGAGTCCAACGGGATGATCCTCTCCGAGCGCGAGCTGGGGATCGGTGACGAGCACGACGGCATCCTCGAGCTCGCGGCGGGCCCGAAGGCGGGCGAGCCGCTGAGCTCGGTGTTCGCGGTCGCCGAGCCGGTGCTCGAGCTGGAGCCGACCTCGAACCGGGTCGATTGCTTCGGCGTCTACGGCGTCGCCCGCGAGCTGCACGCGGTGACCGGCGCCGAGCTCGCTCCGGCTCCCTGGGAAGGCGATGCGGAGGCGACCGGTGAGGGCTCGGTCGACGACTACGCCTCGGTCACGGTCGAGGTCCCCGAGCTCTGCCCGCGGTTCAGCGCCCGGGTGTTCACCGACGTGCGGATCGGGCCGTCGCCGCCGTGGCTGAAGGCGCGACTGACCGCCGCGGGAATGCGGCCGATCAACAACGTCGTCGACATCACCAACTACGTGATGCTGATGACCGCCCAGCCTCTGCACGCGTTCGACCTCGACAAGGTGCCGGGCGGGGAGATCATCGTCCGCAGCGCTCGCGAGCGCGAGACGATGACCACGCTCGACGGCAACGAGCGCCGCTTCGACGCCGACGCGGTCCTGGTCTGTGACCGCGACGGCCCGACGGGAATCGCCGGGATCATGGGCGGCCTGGTCTCCGAGGTCAGCGACTCGACCACCAGCGTGCTGCTCGAGGCCGCGACCTGGAACGGGGTCAACATCCTGCGCACATCGCGCAAGCTCGGTCTGCGCTCCGACGCCTCGAACCGGTTCGAGAAGCAGCTTCACCCAGCGCTGGCGCTGCGCGCGCAGCGGGTCGCGTCACGGCTGATGGTCGAGCTCTGCGGCGCGCGGCTGGTCCCGGGGACGATCGACGTCGCCGCCGAGATACCCGAGGCGCACCGGATCCGGTTGCGCGGCGGCCGCGCCGAGCGCCTGCTGGGGCTGGCGATCCCGGTGGCCGACCAGGAGACCTACCTGCGCCGGCTCGAGTTCGAGGTCGCCCGGGACGGCGACGACCTCGAGGCGACGGTGCCATTCCACCGCCACTACGACGTCACCCGCGAGGCGGATCTGGTCGAGGAGGTGGGGCGGATCCACGGCTACGCGGAGCACCTGCCCGCGACCCTGCCGGCGGCGAGCGCCCAGGGCGGGCGGCTGAGCCGCGAGCAGCGCCTGCGCCGCCGCGCCGAGGACCTGGCCCGCGACCTCGGCTTCGACGGGGTCGTCACCCTCAGCCTCACCGACCCCGGCCAGCCGGCGCGGTTGCGGATCGGCGAGGACGACCCGCGCGGCCGGAGGATCGCGATCTCGAACCCGCTCTCGGGCGAGCACTCGGCGCTGCGCACGACCCTGCTCGGCGGGCTGCTCGACGTCGCCCGCTACAACCTCGCTCACGGCGCCCGCAGCGTGGCGCTGTACGAGTCGGGGCGGGCGTACCTGCGCGAGGGCGAGCCGGTCGGCTTCGGGACCCTGGGAAGCGCCTTCCCCGGCGACCGGCCGGCGCCCGCGTTCGAGCCCTGGCGCCTCGGCGCCCTGGCGAGCGGGCCGCTCGCCGGAGCGGGGTGGAGGGGCGATCCGCTGGAGCCGGACTTCTACGCGCTCAAGGGCGCGCTCGAGGGCGTCGCCGCCGGGCTCGGCTGCGCGGTCGAGGTCGAGCCGGGTTCGGAGCCGTTCCTGAGCCCGGGGCGCGCCGGCCGGGTCTTGGTCGGCGGGACTGAGGTCGGCTGGGTGGGCGAGGTCCACCCGCTCGTCTGCCGCACCTGGGACCTGGACGCGGCTTCCGCCTTCGAGGTCGACCTGGCGCCGCTGGTCGACGCCTCGCCGATCGGCTCGGAGGCCTACGAGGACGTGATCACCTACCCCGAGGTCGAGCAGGACATCGCCGTGGTCGTCGACGAGGCGGTCGAGGCGGCGCGGGTGCGGGCCGTCGTCGCCGCGGCGGGCGGCGCGCTGCTGCGCTCGATCGAGGTGTTCGACCTGTACCGCGGCGAGCAGGTCGGCGAGGGGCGCAAGTCGCTCGCGCTGCGGCTCGAGTTCCGGGCCGCCGACCGCACGCTCACCGACGAGGAGGTGGCCGAGATCCGCGGGCGGATCGAGGCGGCGCTGGCCGAGCAGCTGGGGGGGTCGCTGCGTGTCTGAGGCCGGCGCCGAACACCGGGTCGTGGTCGCCGGCGCGTCCGGGTACGCCGGCGCGCTCGCGGCCGAGCTGGTCTGGCGCCACCCGGCGTTCGAGCTGGCCGCCGCGACCTCGCGCAGCCAGGCGGGCGAGCGGCTGTCGAGCCTCTACCCGCGCTACCGCTGCCCGATCGAGCTCACCGAGCTCGATCTGGCGCTGCTCGAGGACGTCGACGCGGCGCTCGTCGCCTACCCGCACGGCGCCGCGGCACCGGTGGTCGCCGAGATGCGGGGCAGGGGGTTGACCGTGGTCGACCTGTCGGCCGACTTCCGGCTCGTCGACGCGGCGATCTACGAGCGCTGGTACGCACCCCACGGCGAGCCCGAGCTGCTCGACAACGCCGTCTACGGGCTCACCGAGCTCGACCGCGACTCGATCCGGACGGCCGAGCTGGTCGCCAACCCGGGTTGCTATCCGACCGCGGCGCTGCTGGCGCTGGCGCCGCTGGCCGAGCGCGGCGCGATCGCCTCGGTGGTGATCGACGCCAAGTCCGGCGTCTCGGGCGCCGGCCGCGACGGCGGCGAGCGCCTCTCGCTGGTCAACCTGACCGAGAACCTGATGCCCTACGCCGTCGACGGCCACCGCCATCTCCCGGAGATCGTTCAGGAACTGGAGCGCCTCGACCCTCGGCCGCGCCCCCGCACGCCCGCAGGCGAAGCCGAGGACGTGGCGGGATTTGTTCAATTCGTGCCGCACCTGTTGCCGATCGACCAGGGGCTGCTGGCGAGCTGTTACGTCGAGCTTGCCGAGCCGGTCGAGGACGTCGGTGGCCTGTACGCCGACCGCTACGCCGACGAGCCGTTCGTCGAGGTGATCGCCGATCCGCCGGGCGTGCGCGACGTTCGCGACACCAACCTCTGCCGGATCCACGCCGCGCCCGCGGGCGCGGGCCGCGCGGTCGTCTTCGCGGCGATCGACAACCTCTGGAAGGGCGCCGCCGGACAGGCGATCCAGAACCTCAACCTGATGCTGGGCCTCGACGAGCAGGACGGGTTGCTGTGAGGCGGAGCGAAGCGAAGCCGAGCCGCGCCGCCGTTGAGGCGCCTGGTGTGAGGCGGAGCGAAGCGGAGCCGAGCCGCGCCGCCGTTGAGGCCCTGGTGTGAGCTTCTTCCACTCGCGGTGGGTGAGTCCACCGCCCGGGGTCGAGGAGCTCGACCCGGCGGCGCTGCCACCCGGCTTCCGGGCCGCCGGCGTCGCCTGCGGCCTCAAGGGCGGCGGTGAGACCGACGTCGGCCTGCTGACCTGCGACGCCCCGCAGGTGCGCTCTGGGCTGCTGCTGACCCGCAACGCCGCCGCCGCGGCGCCGATCCGGGTCTGCCGCGACGATTGCGACGGCGCCTCGATTCGTGCCGTGGTCGTCAACTCCGGCAACGCCAACGCCGCCACCGGCGAGCGCGGCTACGCCGATGCGCTGGCGATGCGAGACGCGGCCGCGGCCGCCGTCGGCGCCGAGCCGCGCACCGTCGCGGTCGCCGAGACCGGCGTGATCGGCGTCCCGCTGCTGGTCGACGACGTCGTCCGCGGCGTCGCCGAGGCGGGTGAGGCGCTGCGCGCCGACGGCGCCGGCGAGTTCACCGAGGCGATCCTGACCACCGACCGGGGGCCGAAGGCGTGCACGCTGCGGGCCGGGGCGGTGACCCTCTCCGCCCAGGCGAAGGGGGCGGGAATGATCGAGCCCGGATTCGCCACCATGCTCTGCTTCGTGCAGACCGACGCCCAGATCGACGACCCGCAGGCCGCGCTTCGCGCTGCGGTGGACCGGTCGTTCGAGCGGATCACCGTCGACGGCCAGATGTCGACCAACGACACCGTGCTGCTGCAGTCCACCGGCGCCGCCGGCGAGCCGCTGCCCGATGGCCTGCTCGACGCCGTGCTGCTGCAGCTGGCGCTCGAGATCGTCGCCGACGGCGAGGGCGCGACCCGCGTCGCCCGGGTCGAGGTGACGCAGGCGGCCTCAGACGATGAGGCCGAGCGCGTCTGCCGGACGATCGCCAACTCGCCGCTGGTGCAGACGGCCCTGTACGGCCGCGACCCGAACTGGGGCCGGATCGCCCAGGCGGCCGGGATGGCGCTGGCGGGCGAGGAGCTCGACGAGCTCGGCCCGGACGTGATCGACGCCTCCGGGCTCGGCTCCGAGGAGACCGAGGCCGAGATCTCGGTCCGCCTCGGCCGCGGCGACTCGTCGGCGTGGATGTACTTCTCCGACCTCACCCACGACTACATCCGGATCAACGCCGAGTACACGACATGACAACCAACGTCGAGACACTGCTCGAGGCACTGCCCTACATCCGCCAGTTCCACGGCAAGACCGTGGTGATCAAGTACGGCGGCGCGGCGATGACCGAGGAGTCGCTGCGCGACGACTTCGCCACCGACGTCGTGCTGCTCAAGTACGTGGGCCTGAACCCGGTGATCGTCCACGGCGGCGGCCCCGACATCACCCGCTACATGGAGCGCCTCGGCATGGAGGTCAAGTTCGTCGAGGGGATGCGGGTCTCGGACGCCGAGACGGTCGAGGTGGCGAAGATGGTGCTGCTCGGCAAGGTCAACGCCGACATCGTCATGCGGCTCAACCGCCACGGCCAGCCCGCCGTCGGCCTCTCGGGCGAGGACGGGGCGCTGTTCGAGATCGAGCCGCACGAGCGCGCCGAGGAGGTCGGCTTCGTCGGCGAGATCGAGCGCGTCGACGTCAACGTCCTCAACCACATCGCCGCCGACTACATCCCGGTGATCGCCTCGGCCGGGGTCGACTCCGCGGGCCACTCGTACAACATCAACGCCGACACCGCCGCCGGCAAGGTCGCCGCGGCGCTGAGCGCCTTCAAGGCGATCTTCCTCACCGACGTCGCGGGCTGGCTCGCCGATTCCGCCGATGAGACCTCGCTCAACTCGCGGGCGACCGCGGCCGAGGTCGAGGCGGCGCTGCCCGGGGTCGAGGGCGGGATGAAGCCGAAGCTCGCCGCCTGCATCGAGGCGATCCGCGGCGGCACCGGCTCCGCCCACATCATCGACGGTCGCCGACCGCACAGCTTGCTGCTCGAGCTGTTCACCCGAGCGGGCATCGGGACGATGGTCACGCCGGAATGACGAGTGGCGTCGAGGAGCTGAAGGCGCTCGAGGCGCGCTACGCGGTCGACACCTACGCCCGCGCCCCGGTCGAGTTCGTCCGCGGGGAGGGCGCTCGGATATGGGACTCCGAGGGCCGCGAGTACCTGGACTTCTTCGCCGGGCTGGCGGTTCAAAACGCCGGCCACTGCCACCCGGCGATCGTCGCCGCGATCACTGAGCAGGCCGGCCGGATCGCGGGGTCCTCGAACCTCTTCTACTCGGGACCGGCGATGCGGCTCAGCGAGCGGCTGGCCGAGTCGAGCCTCGGCGGGCGCGTCTTCCTCTGCAACTCGGGCGCCGAGGCGAGCGAGGGAGCGATCAAGCTGGTCCGCAAGCGCGCCCACCTGGCCGGGATCGAGCGGCCCGAGATCGTCAGCCTCGAGGGCGCCTTCCACGGTCGCACGCTCGCCGCCCTCGCGGCGACCCCGAAGCTCGCGCGCGAGGACCTGTTCGGGCCGCTCCCCCAGGGCTTCGTCTCGGTCCCGCGCGACGACCCGGAATCCCTGCGGGAGGCCGTCGGGCCCCAGACCGCTGCGGTGATGATCGAGCCGATCCAGGGCGAGGCGGGGATCTTCCCGATCGACGATGCGGTCCTGGTCGCAGCCCGCGAGGCCTGCGACGAGGTCGGCGCGGCGCTGGTCTTCGACGAGGTCCAGTGCGGGATGGGGCGGACCGGGACGTTGTGGGCGTACGAGCAGCTGCCGGTGAGACCCGACGTGCTCACCGCCGCGAAGGCGCTCGGCGGCGGGTTGCCGGTCGGCGCGATCGTCACCTCGCCCGAGCTCGCCGAGGTGCTCGGGCGCGGCGACCACGGCTCGACCTTCGCCGGCGCCCCGATCGCCGCCGCCGCGGCGCTCGCCTCGCTCGAGGTGATCGACGACCCCGAGCTCTTCGCCCGGGTCACGAGCCTGGGGGAGAGGCTGCGCGATGGCCTCGCTGCGATCGACGGGGTCGAGGAGGTCCGCGGACGCGGGCTGATGGTCGGCGTCACCCTCGCCGAGGGCCTCGACGCGGCCGCCGCCGGCGCCCGCGCGCTCGAGCTCGGCCTGGTGATCAACGTCCCCGGAGAGCGCATGCTGCGCTTCCTCCCGCCGCTGGTGATCGACGAGGCCGACGTCGACGAGGCACTCGGCGTTGTCGTCGAGTCGCTTGCGTAGAGTTCGCGCCCGTGAACGAGGATCCGACACGCCGCATGGACGTGCCGCCGCCGGGCGACCAGTACGGCGGCGGCTATGGACAGCCGCCCGGACAGCCGCCGAGCTCGGGGATGAGCGGCGGGATGAAGGCGCTGATCGCGGTCCTGATCGCCGCGGTGGTCGGGCTCGGCGTCGCCCTGGCCGTGGTCTCGGCCTCCAACGGCGACGACGAGACGACCTCGAGCTCGACCAGCACGAGCACGACGAGCAGCACCACCACGACGACCACGAGCCCGAGCACGACCACGACCACCTCGACCACGTCGAGCTCGACCTCGACGACCGTACCGACGGTCACCTCGACGACGACCACGCCGACGACGTCGACGACCACGAACCTGGGCACGATCACCGAGGGCAGCGGCGGTACCGAGACCCCGTAGTCGGGCGGGCGCGCTTCAGCCGGCGCGCGGGACGCGCTTGATCACCGAGCGGGCCGCGTGATAGGGCCGCAGCATCTGCAGATAGGGAGCCATCCGCCGGATTCCTTGGCGTTCCGGCGCCCAGGGCGCAAGGTCGAGGCACAACTCGACGATCCGGTGGAAGAGCACCGGCTGGGAGAACCAGTCGACCCAGGCGGCCCTCGCAGCGGCGCCCATCGCCGCCGCCTCGCCGGCCCGGGCCTCGAGCAGCGCCGGGATGCGGTCAACGTCGTGTTCGGCGACGCGAACGCTGAACGCGTCCCAGTCCGGGCCCGCGGGCGGCACCCACTGGTCGGAGATCACCACCGGCGCCCGCCCCAGCAGCATCGCCTCGAACATGCGAAAGCTGGCGGTGCCGCCGCCGCGCGGGCAGAGGACGAACGCCGACGCCCGGATGCTGTCCACGTACCGGTCGATCGGCTTGTCCGGCGGCTGCGCCTCCGCCGAGGTGTCGACGATCAGCGCCTCGGGATGCTCGAGAGCCACGATCCGCCGCCGCGCCGGGTGCGACTTCGAGGAGCCGACGAACGAGAACAGCAGCGACGGCTCGAACCCGGGCTCGTAGGTGCGCGCGCCCTCCTCCCTGATCCCCAGATAAGGGCCCGAGCGAGTCCACGCTTGCCGGTACATCCGCCGCTCCAACGAGGTGTAGACGCCGGGCAGCAGCGGGACCACCCGGTCGGCGGCGCAGTACAGGTAGCTCTTCGAGCGGAAGCTGCGATAGACGGGGTGCCGCCGCACGCGTTCGAAGTAGTGGCCGGACCCGTATGGGCTCTCGGCGAACAGGATCACGTCCGCCGCCTCCGGGTCGGAGGCCAGCGTGTGGGCGCCGAAGCGGTCGATGGCGGCGAGCGCCGTCAGTTGCTCGAAGGCCAGGGAGGCTTCCGGATGGGCCCCCTCGCCACGCGGAGCGGCGGTCAGAAGGTGCGCGGAGGCCACGGGACGAGCCATCGTATATCGCCACCGACGCGCTCCGGCTCCGACCATCACGGCATCTAGACTTGCCGCCCATGCACGCGGTCACGGAGGCGCCATAGCCGCGCCCGCAGGCGCTCTCTCCGCTGACCCAGGGTCGAGCGCCAGGGCGGTTGCAGAAGCGCTTGCCTGGCTTTGGCGATTGGGCCCGATCCAGGACGCGCCGTGGCCCGGCGCGGTCGCGATAGGAGGCCTGCCGGAGGCCGCCGAGTTGAGTGCCGCGGTCGGCGAGGGGCGTGCCGCGGGCGCGATCGTGCTCGCGCCCGAGCCGGGTCCGGACGCGGGCCCCGTGCCGGCCCGGCGCCGGGTCGAGGGCGCCGCGCGGTTTGCGCCCGGGGCCGCCGTCTTTGATCAGCACACCGTGTTTGCCGGCGGCGCGGCCGTCGTGCGGACCCGCCTCGGCGCCCACGCGGTGCTGACCTCACCGCGCGTGCTCGCGGTCGGCGCCGACCTCGCGGGGCGCTGGGGCTGGCTTGGCGCCTACTGGGCGCTGGTGCCGATCGAGGAGTTCCTGGTCGAGGTGCTCGAACGCCCGCTGGTCAAGCTCCCGCCGATCGGCGCCGTGCGCCTGGACGATTCCCCCGGCACCCCGCAGCAGCAGCTGGAGGGGCGAGCGAAGGACGACCGGCAAGCGCGGCGGCGGATCGAGCGGCTGTTGGCGGTTCACCGGGGGGCCCGCGCGCCGCTCAGCGTCGCCGTCGTCGCCCGCGGGCTGCGCGACGACGAGCCCGTGCCGGCCGAGGAGGTCTGGCCGACCGCGATCTCGGCGCTGGCCGACGGGGTCGCGGAGGGCGTGTTTGAGCCGGTCTGCCACGGCTGGTTGCACTACGACGCCGGCGCGACCAACGATTCGGCGGTCGAGCCGCGCGAGTTCCTGACCATCGACGAGGACGAGGCGGGCAGGCGCATCGACGCGGCCCTCGACTGGCAGCGCACGGTGCTCGGCGCCGCGGCGCGCTCGTTCGTCGCCCCCGCCTGGGGTTACAGCTCCGGGGCCCTGCGGGCGCTGGCGAAGCGCTCTTTGCCGGCCTGGCAGCGGGCCGCCCCCGGGCCCCTGATCGTCGACGGGAACCCGCGGGAGACGCTGATCGGGGCGGGCCATCCATTCGGCGGCGTGCACGGTCTCCAGTACGGCTCGCTCGTCCGCCTCGCGGCGTCGGGGGTGCCGCCGACGCCGGTGCTCCACGGGCTCCTCCTCGACGATCGCTTGGCGGCCAGGGCCCCGCGCCGACTGCCCACGATCGCCCGCCTGATGCGCAGCCGCGACGCGCACCGGCTGCCGTCGGTCGGCGGCATTCGCTGGGTTGGCGCCGCCGAGCTGATCGAGCGCTACCAAGAGCACGACTCGACCCGGGTCGAGGGATGAGGATCCTCCTCTTCAGCCAGTACTTCGCGCCCGAGGTGACCGCCTCGAGGGCTCGCGCGCAGGCGTTCGCCGAGGGCCTGACGGCCGCCGGTCACGAGGTCGAGGTGATCTGCGAGGTGCCCAACCACCCGACCGGGATCGTCCACGACGGCTTCGGCGACCGCCGGGTCGACCGCCGCGAGCTCGACGGCTACGCGGTCACATATGTGTGGGTGCGGACGGACCCGGTGAAGACGACCCGCAGCCGCCTGCTGCTCTACGGGAGCTACGCCGCGGCCGCCTCCGCGGTCGGCGTGTTCAGGTGGCGGCGCCCGGACGTGATCCTGGCCACGTCGCCGCCGCTGCCGGTCGCGGCCGCGGCGGCGACCGCGGCGTTTCGCCACCGGGTGCCGTGGGTGATCGACGTCCGCGACCTCTGGCCGGAGGCGGCCGTGGTGCTGGGCGAGCTGCGCGGGGGGCGAGCGATCCGGTTCGCCGAGTGGCTCGAGCGCCGGCTGTATCGGAGCGCGAGCGCGATCGTCACCGTGACCGAGCCGTTTCGCGAGCGGATCCTGGCGACGGCGCCCGGCGCGCGGGTCGAGGTGATCCCGAACGGGACCACGCAGCGCTGGCTCGACGCCGGCGAGGCGCCCGCCGATCGCCGGGCAGCCGGGTTCCCGCCGGATGGGTTCGTCTGGATGTACGCCGGCAACCTCGGCATCGCCCAGGGCCTCGACGCCGCGGTCGAGGCGGCCCGGCTGCTCGGCCCCGGGTTCCGCCTCGTCCTGCTCGGCGACGGGCCGGAGCGCCGGCGCCTCGGCGAGCTGGCCGCCGAGCTCCCGGAGGGGTCGATCGAGTTCCGCGATCCCGTGCAGCCGCAGGAGGCGGCGACGCAGATGCGGGCCGCCGACGCGCTCCTTGTCTCGCTCGGCACGGAGCCCGCGCTGGCCAAGTTCGTGCCCTCGAAGCTGTTCGACTGCTGTGCGCTCGGGCGACCGGTGATCCTGGCCGCGGCCGGTGAGGCTCCGCGGCTCGCCGCCGCGTCCGAGGCGGTCCTGCCGGTGCCGGTGGGCGATCCACCGGCGCTGGCCGATGCCGTCCGGCGCCTGCGCGACGACCCAACGGTGGCGGAGGGGCTGGCCGAAAGGGGTCCCCTGTTTGCGTCCGGCTACCTGCGAGAGCGCCAGGTCGAGCGCCTCGAGCGGCTGCTGGCCGAGGTCGCGAGTCGGGCCTGATGGCCGGCACCCAGCGCAGCGCCCCGGTGACCGTCGTCCAGCTGGCCGACTACGGCGGCCCGTTCGCCGGCTCGTTCATCTCAACCCTGCGCGCGGTCGGCGCCCAGGTGCGGGCGCTGGGCTGGGGGTTCGAGTGCGGGTTCACCCCGGAGGCCCGCGGGCGGCCGTGGATCGACGAGCTCGCCGGCGACGGGATCCCGGTCAGCTTCGCGCCCGGGCGCACCCGCGAGCAGCTCGGGTCGCTGATCGAAACGCGCCTCGGCGAGCTCGAGGGAACGGTGATCCTGCACACGCACTTCACCGCCTTCGAGCTGGCGGCGGCGGGCGCCGCCGACCGCGACCGCGGCGTTGCGGTTGTCTGGCACGTGCACAGCTTCCTCCCCCGCAGCCCGCTGCTGCTCGCGCGCTCGATTGCCAAGTACGGCTGGGTCGGGCGCCGGGTGGCGAGGATCGTCTGCGCGAGCGCGCCGACGGCCGCTGCGGTGCGCCGACGTGGCGCCCCGGGCCGGCGGCTGGCCGTGGTTCCGAACGGGATCGACACCGATCACTACCGCCCGATCCCGCCCTCGGAGCGCCCCGGCGCCAAGCGCGCGCTGGACCTGCCCGAATCCGATCCGGTCCTGCTGCACTTCGCCTGGAACTGGAGGGCCAAGGGTGGCCCGTTGTTCTGCGAGACGCTGGCGCGCCTGCGCCAACTCGGTGTTCCGGCGCGCGGGCTCAGCGTCGGCGGCGGCGACGAAGCGCGCGAGGCGGCCGAACGGCTGGGGATCGCCGACGCGCTCTCAATCACCGAGCCCGCCGCCGACGCCCGCCGCCTGTACGCCGCCGCCGACGCCTTCGTCGCCACCAGCCACGGAGAGGGGGGGAGGCCGCCCTACGCGGTGCTCGAGGCGCTCAGCTGCGGCGTGCCCGTCGTCGCCACCGACATACCCGGGCACCGGCTTGCGGGCGGCCCGAGCGCCCTGCGCGTCGGGCCCGCGAGCCCGGAGCCGCTCGCCGAGGCGATCCGCCGCGCGCTCGCCCTCGACCCATCCCAGCGCGAATCCGAAGCGAGTGCGGCGCGCGACTGGGTCGTCGCCAACCGCGGTCAGGAGGGCGCGGCGAAGGCGGTTGTCGAGATCTACAGGGCCGTGGTCGGCGAGCTCTAGGCGCAGGGCTCAGTCCCGGCGAGACCGAGCGGTGATCGCCGCGGTGCGCTGGCGCAGCTTGACGCCGCCGGCGACCGCCGCCACCAGCGCTCGCGAGCCGATCACTCGCGACTCGGCGCCCTGGTCGCCGGTCGCGAGGCGCAGCTTGTAGGCGTCGTCGCCGGCGAGGAAGCTGTAGCCGCGCTGGCCGTCGGCGCACGCCTCGCGGATCGTGTGCAGCCACAGGACCGTGCCGGCCGAGACCTTGTTGAAGCGCGGATCCCGCCCGCCCTGCAGATGCCAGTCCATGCCGGCGAAGCGAAAGCCATACCAGGCGGCGACCGCCTCGCCGTCGATCTCGGCCAGCCACAGGCGCAGCCAGCCGCCGGCGAGCGCGGCGGCCGCGCACTCCAGGTGGAAGTCGGCACCGGCCCCGCCGAAGACGCCGGTGGTGTGGGAGCCGAACCGCAGGTCGTGCAACCGAAACAACGATCGCATGTCGTCGGCGAGGCGGTCGGGGTCATCGGCCAGGCGCAGGCTGAGGCCGTGTTTCTCCCTGGCGGCCTGCTCGGCGCGGCGCAGGTTGCCGCGATGCTTGCGCGAGAGGCCGCCGAGGATCTCGTCCCAGCCACGTCCGTCGAACATCAGCACGGGGCACTCGAAGGTGTTGACGACGGACCCGCCCAGCAACGGGGCCCATCCCTGGTCGCCCGGTAGGCGCTCGGCGAAGGCCGCACGGCAGCGGTAGGGCCGGCGAAGCACGGTCGCGAGCGCTTGCGCCGCCAGCTCCCGGTGTTCGGCTGCGCAGACGGGCGACTGCAGATCGGCGTAGCCGAGGAAGCGGGCGACGCCCACCGGGTGCCGCTGGGCGACGTACATGGGCAGGATCGCCGTGACCGCCCCGGCCTCGTCCCGGCAGAGGAAGCTGTAGAGCTCCCGGCCGGCTCCGAAGTGCCGCCACCAGATCGAGTTCCACTCCCAGGTCGCGAACGGGTGCCCCGCGCCAGGAGCGAGGGCGGTCCATTCCGCTCGGTGTCGATCGAGGTCGCTGATCGGCTCCACGGCCACCGCGGGCGGGCTCACGAGCGTGATCCCCGGTCCGGACGCCCTGAGCGCAAATTGGGAAAGGCGGCGGCCACGCTCGCGGGCGGCTCGGCGGGCCAGTAGTGGTCGTAACGGACCCGGTCGCGAATCGCGATCAGGCGCAGGCGCAGGCCGCGGCGGGCGCGGCGGACAGGGTTGGGACGATCCTCGAGCCGCCACTCGGCGTCGATCTCGGCGATCCGCCGCCGGGCGATCTCCCGGCCCTCGGCCGGCATCCGTTCGTCGTCGGCGACCCGCTCGAGCATCGTCCGCATGCCGTCGTCCATCATCCGCAGGTCCTTCGACTGGGAGTCGGAGCGTCCCCGCTGCAGCAGCAGCGGGTCAGAGCCGCCCCGGACCGCCGCCCAGCCCTGCAGCGCGATCCGCAGCCAGAGGTCGTAGTCGTCGGTGCCCCTGACGGTTGGGTCGAAGCCCGAGACCTGGTCCAGCGCTTCGCGGCGCACGGTCGTCGAGCTCATGACGAAGTTCTCGGACACCAGTGCGACCAGGAGCCGCTCGTGGGTGGCCGATTCCGGCGGCGCCGGGCGGTACCGCTCCAGCTCGCTGAAACCGTGCACCCGCCCGGTGGCGTCGTCGAGGCCCCAGGCGTCGCAGTAGGCAAAGCCGGCGTCCGGGCGGCGATCGAGGGCCGCTCCCATCTCGGCGAGGTAGGTCGGCATCCAGAGGTCGTCGTTGTCGAGGAAGCTCACATATGCGGCGCGTGCACGCGCAATGCCCGTGTTGCGGGCGGCGGCCGTGCCCTGATTGTCCTGGTGCACGAGACTGACCCTGGGGTCGGCCTGGAGCTCGGCGACGACCTCCGGCGTGCGGTCGCTGGAGCCGTCGTCGACGACGATCAGCTCGAGGTCCTTCTCCGTCTGCGCGAGGACCGAACGGATCGTCGCCGCGACGCTGCGCTCAGCGTTGAAGGCGGGGATCACCACGCTGAAACGAGGCATCGCCGCAGCCTAGGGCGCGAGCGGCCCCTCGGGGGGCGCGGGCTCGGGCGTCGGCGGGTCGGGCCCGCGGAACCGCAGCAGACGGGCGACCACCGAGCGCCCCCCACCCGCGAGCTCACTGAAGATCCGCGGCGCGATCAGCGCCAGGATGCCGGCGTAGAGGGCGAGCCCGACCAGGGACTCGGCCAGGATCAGGACCGCGCCGGTCACCGAGGAGTGGGCCTCGGCGTCGACGAGCGCCTCGACCGGCAGCAGCAGCAGCGCGGCAAGGGTGGCCGCGACGGCGGGCGGCAGGACCTCCTTCACCATCGAGCCGACCGAGACCTCCGTGGCCCGGTGCATCAGGAGCAGCCCATAGATGCCCCCGGCCATCGCGCCGAGCGAGAGACTGGCCGCGGTTGCGACCAGACCGAACTGGACGAGGATCAGCATTCCGGCCACGGTGATGCCCGCCGTGACCGAGTGCATGCGGGTGAGCAGTTCGGGCCGGCCGACGGCCTTGAGCGCCTCGGAGGCGACCGAGGAGAGCATGCCGCCGGCCGGGTACAGGCACATGGCTGCCAGCGCGGCGCCCGCGTCGCGCCAGACGTCGCCGAAGACGACGACCGCCAGCGGGATCCCGAGCGGGAGGAAGAAGAGGCTCGAGGGGAAGGCCAGAACGCTCACCCATCGCAGCGAGCGCAGGAAGGCGGAGCGCAGCCGGCCGAGGTCACCGGCGATTCGTGAGAACGCGGGGAAGAGCACGTAGGCGGCGCCGGCCAGGAGCAGCGAGAACGGGGTGCTCGCGAGTCGCAGCGCGTATCTGAACTGCCCCAGGGGCCCGGCGCCGAGGGCTCGCCCGACGATCATCGTGCTCACCTGGTCGCCTCCGTGGAGGATCGCCGTCGCCACCAGTACGTGCCGGCCGTAGCCGACCAGCTCACGCCACATCGAGAACGAGACCAGTTTGAGATCGGGCGTCCAGCGGACCAGGATCCAGGAGAGGGCGAGGTCGACTCCGAAGCCGGTGTACTGCCCGACCACGAGCGACCAAGGCCCCATGTCCTGGGTGGCGGCAATCACCGCCGAAGTCCCGAACGCGACCACCACCGCCGGCTCGATGATCAGCCGGCGCAGGAACGAAAAGCGCCGCTGCAAGAGCGCGTCGGGAATCGAGGCCGCGGTGCGAAAGAAGACCAGCCCGGACGAGGCGGCGGCGAGCGCGGTGATCGTCGAGCTGTCGTCGAAGAACGCTCCGACCAGCGGAGCGGTGGCCAGCGCCAGGAGGCTGAAGCCGATGCCCGAGACGATGGTCGCGACTGCGGCGGTCGACGCCGCCTCTTCGACCCGGTCGCGGCGCTGGATCACGGCCGACGCGAGCCCGGACTCGGTCAGCAGCAGGGTGAAGCCGATCAACACCGTCGCCGCCGCGAACTGGCCGAACTCAGCCGGGGCAAGCAGGCGTGCGAGCGCGACGTAGAACCCGAGGTTGAGCGCCTGCGCGATCAGGTATCCACCGGCCGCCAGGCTCACCCCGCGGACCACGGTGCCGGTCAGGTCGCGCGGCGTCTCCGGCTCGTCACTCACCTCCGGCGATGCTAACCCCGCGCCCGGCGCTAGCTGTCGATCGCGGGCTCCCCAACGTGTACCCATCGGCGGGATCCGGACATACCTTGAATAACTACTGCATCCAAACCACCCGCTTTGTAGTAATCGTGACCGCCGTCGTGCTCAGCGGGTCCGCTCGCGCACTCGGACAAGCGTCCACGAAGGCGCGCACACGTCGGGTTGGCGCCCGCCGGCACCGATCAGCTTTGCAATGCGTCTCTGCCTCACAGCCGCGATCTCGGCCCTGGCCGCCGCCGCCGCGATCGCCCTGCCGGCGACCACCAGCGCCGACTCAGCCGTCAGCTGCGACGTCGTCGCCGCGCCCAACGGCAGCGACTCGGCGGCCGGCACGGTCGATCAGCCGCTGAGCTCGGCCGAAGCGGTCGCCGACGCGCTCACCGAGGGCCAGACCGGCTGCTTTCGCGCCGGCACCTACAGCTTCGAGGGGCTCAGCATCCGCACCGCGCACGTGACGATCACCTCCTATCCGGGCGAGCGGGCAACGCTCCAGGGTCATCTGCGGATCGAGCGCTCGGCCACCGGCACCGTGGTCGAGGACCTGTTCCTCGACGGCCGCAACTGGCCCGATCAGAACCTCGGCCCGCTGATCTACGCCGACGACGTCGTGATCCGCGGCAACGAGATCACCAACTACCACACCACCAACTGCATCCACCTCGCGCACTACTACGACGAGCCCGCGCCGAACCACGTCGTGATCGAGAACAACAACATCCACGACTGCGGCCAGCTGCCGGCGAACAACCACGAGCACGGCATCTACGTCGCCGCGTCGCGCAACCTGATCATCCGCGACAACCTGATCTGGAACAACGCTGATCGCGGGATCCAGCTGTACACGGACGTCCGCGGTACCGAGATCACCGGCAACGTGATCAACAACAACGGCACCGGGATCATCTTCGGCGGCGACGATCAAGCGGCGGCCAGCGACAACGTGGTCGAGAACAACGTGATCACCAACTCGAACCTCCGCTTCAACGTCGAGTACTCCTACGACCCTGCCGTGCAGGGCAGCGGCAACGTGGTCCGCCACAACTGCATCCATGGCGCTCAGGGCTGGTATGGCGAGGGCAACGGCGGCGCCGCGATCAGCGACCAGGTCGGCTTCACCGCCAGCGACAACGTGATCGCCGACCCCGAGTTCGCCGACGCTGCCCACGGGGACTTCACGATGGCCTCCGGCAGCCCCTGCGCGAACATCCTCGACCCGAACGCCACCCCCGGCCAGCTCTCGCTCACCGCCAACGAGCGCGCCGTGCCGACTGGCTCGACCACCCAGCTGACGGGGACCGCGCCGACCGGCGTCACGGGCAAGGTCTGGATCCTTCAGCGCCAGCACGGCAACTGGCACCAGATCAAGTCGACCGGCGTCCGCGGCTCCGTCTTCCACGTCCGCGCACGCGTCACCGCCAGGACCCGGTTCAAGGCCACCGCGGTCGGGGCGAAGGATTCGCGCGCGGTCAGGGTCTCGGCCCGCGCCAAGCGCAAGCGCTGGCCCCGCGGCTAGCTCTCGGTGCGGCGCCCGGGCCGGCCGGTCCTGGCGAGGCGGCTGATCGTCGGCCAGACGGCGGTGCTACGCACCCGCCGTACGAGCGGCGACACCTTGGCTCGGAAGCGAGTCCGGTCGTCGCCGCGATAGATGCCGATCCGCGGCCAGGCAAGGCGTCGCGGGACGTACAGGCGGGCCGGCAGGGTTGCTGCGGCGACGTAGCCCGCGTCGCGGGCCGCGGCGACGACCCGCTCGTCGATGCTGCCGTAGGGGTAGGCGAGCGAGCGGCATCGGATCCCGAGGTTCTTCTCGATCGCCTCTCGCGACGCGGTCAGCTCGCGATCCAGGTCGGCGTCTCCGAGCGTCGGCAGGCGTGGATGCGTGACCGTGTGCGAGCCGACCTCCCACCCCGCGGCGAGCAGCTCGCGGAGCTCGTCCCACGCGAGCGGGGTCAGCTCGTCGCGGTGAGGGGAGCTCTCCCACTGGCTGATCCCGGCCCAGGAGAGGGGCCGCTCCCCGCCGACGAACGAGGTCGGCACGAACACGGTCGCCGGCACGCCAAGCTCGGCGAGCACGGGCAGGGCGCGGCTGATCAGCGACGCGTAGCCGTCATCGAAGGTCACCGCGAACCGCTTGCGCCCGTGCGCGCCGGCGACCGCGTCGGCGAAGGTGACGCCTGCGTAGCCACGATCCAGGAGCTCGGACACCTGCTCGGCGAGCTGCTCGGGTGTGACCGCGAGCCGCGAGTCCCAGCGCTCCGAAACCGCGTGGTAGCCGAGGACCAGGATCTCGCCATGGCTGGGCCGATGCGACCAGGGCATCCGCAGGGCGAGGCGATCGTTGCGCGGGACGAGCAGCCTGAAGGCGACCTTCGAGGCCAGGGCCCGCGAGCGCGAGAGCCTGGACTCTTGGTAGCGAGCAAAGCGCTCGATCGTGTGCTCGAACTCCGGTCGCGGCGTGACCCGCTGCAGCGCGCGCAGCTGGTTCAGGTGCAGCAGGTGGTACGCCCCGCTGGCCAGGTTGCGAACCGGGTGCGGGAACAGGTCGTACAGCGACCAGTAGCCGGTATCGAAGCGATGGATATTGGCCGCGAGGGTGTCGACGCCGGTCTCATACAGATCGGCGGCGGCCGGGTGGTCGAGCGCGACGGCGACGTCCCGGCAGCCCCAGAGGGCGAAGATGGCGCCGTTGAGCACGTACGACGAAGGCTCGCTCGGATACTCCTCGGGGAACCAGCCGCCGTCGAGGTCGGCGGCGACGCCGCCGTCGGCGACCTTGCTGAGCATCGGCTCCAGGGCCTTCTTGGCGGCGGCGGCGTAGCGCTCGTCCGGCGTCCTGCTGTGGACGCGGACGAGCAGGCTCGCAGCCTCGCCCTGCGCCATCGCGGACAGCCACGGCGGCTCGAGCCAGTAGCTGTGCGGCATCGGCATCAGGTGCGGCCAGCCGCCGTCGGGGGCCTGGTCGGCGACCAGATAGTCGGCGACCGCGGTCGCCGTCGCGAGCCACTCGTCGCCGTCGCCCGCCAGGTAACGCTCGAAGCAGCCAAGGCCGAATTGGGCGCTGGCGACGTGCAGGTGGGTCTCGCGCGGCCCCAGCCAGGCGGTCGGCCAGACGGCCTCGTCCGCCTTCACGGTGAAGTCGATGTAGTAGCCGCCGGAGGCGTCAAGCGCGAGGCGCTCGCCCACCGGTGGGGAGAACGACCCGGCCGTCGAAAGCAGGTTCGGGGCGCCCGGATGCACCTGCCAGAATCGGCGCGCCCGCTCCAGCACGCCCTTGCGCTCGCCGGAGCTCATCGAGACCAGTTGATGCCGCCCGCCTCCACCGACGCAAGCCTAGAGGGCGCCCCGGCAGGTGCCGGGCGTCGCCTGCGGGTGATGACGCTGGTCGACGGGATCGGCAGCTACGGCGGTGCCGAGAGCCTGGCGCGCGAGATCGTCCAGCGCCTCGACGGCGGGCGCTTCGAGCGCAGCTTCTGCGTCTCGCGGTGGGACTCCGCAACGCTTGAGGAGCCGAGCATCCGCGCGGCGATGGACGAGCTCGATGCCGCGGGGGTGCAGTTCATCGGCCTCGAGCGTCACGGCAAGCCGGCGCTGCGGCCATGGTGGTCGCTGATCCGCCGGCTGCGAGCCAAGCCGGTCGACATCCTGCACGCGCACAAGTTCGGCTCGAACGCCTGGGGCGCGGCGATCAACCCGCTCGCACGTCCCGGTGCCTTCATCGCCCACGAGCACAGCTGGGCGTTCGAGGGCCGGCCCCTGCGCCGGTTCGTCGACCGCCAACTGATCGCCCGCAGCGCCGACGTCTTCGTAGCCGTCTCGGCCGAGGACCGGCGCCGGATGACCTCGATCGAGGGCATCCCGGCCGAGATGATCGAGTTGATCCCGAACGGGATCCCGGATCCGCCCGCCGCCGCCGAGCGCTCCGACGTGCGGGCCGAGCTCGGGATCGCCGCCGACGCACCGGTGATCGGCACCGTCGCCACGCTGCGCCCTTACAAGGGCGTCGACGTGCTGTTGCGGGCCGCCGCCGTGCTGGCCGACTCGCGGCCGGAGCTGCGGGTGTTGGTCGCGGGCGGCGACGAGGGCGGCGACACGACGGTCCGCGAGGAGCTGCGCTCGCTTGCCGCCGAGCTCGGGATCGCCGACAACGTGCTCCTGCTCGGCTTTCGCGACGACGTCGCCGCGGTGGTCGACGCCTTCGATGTCGCGGTCTGCTCATCGGACTTCGAGGGCAGCCCGCTGTCGGTGATGGAGTACATGGAGGAGGCCAAGCCGGTCGTCGCGACGGCGGTCGGCGGGCTCCCCGACCTGATCAGCGACGGGGTCAACGGAATGCTCGTTGGGCAGCGCGATCCCGAGGCGTTGGCGGCGGCGATCTCGCCGCTCCTCGACGACCCGGCACGGCGAGCCGAGCTGGGCGCGCGCGGGCGCGAGCTGCGTCGCAGCGAGTACTCGATCGACGCAACCGTGCGACGGGTGGGGGAGCTGTACGAGCGGCTCGCCGCGCGCGGCAGCCATGGTTGAGACTCGCCTGCTTGGCGCCGACCAGGCGCTCGAAATGCACGCCGACCGCTGGCGCGAGCTGGCCGAGGCGCGGGGCAGCGCGTTCGCGACGCCGGAGTGGTTTGAGTGCTGGCGGCGGGCGTACGGCGACGAGACCGACGTGGTGGTCGCCGTCTGCGGGCCGCCGCGCGGCCCGCCGCGCGGCCTGATCCCGTTCGCGGTCGCCCGGCGCGGCTTTCCGCGCCTCGCCCGGGTCGCCGGGGCCAACCTCGCCGACTGGGTCGAGCCGGTCGCCGAGGCCGGGGACGACGAGCCCGTGCTCGCCGGCGCGATCGCGGCGCTCAGCGGCGCGCCCGCCCATTGGGGAGCGCTGGTGCTCGACAACGTCGACGCCGCCTCGGCGTGGGTCCGGGGGGCCCGGACCGGGCGCAGCGGCGGGCTGCGGGCGCGCTCGCGTTCGGCGACGGTGTTGCCGTTTGCGTCGCTGCCGGGCGACTACGAGAGCTATCTCGCGGCGCGGTCGGGGAGCTTTCGGCGCCAGCTGCGGCGCTTCGACCGTCGGCTCACGGAGGCCGCGACGATCTCGCTGCGCCAGACCGATGACCCGGATCGGGTCGCCGCCGATCTCGAGACCTTCTTCGCGCTGCATTTCCGGCGCTGGGAGGCGCGCGGGGGCTCCTCGCTCGACCCCGAGCGAGTGCGCGCCTTCCACCGCGAGTTCGCGGCTCGGGCGCTCGAGCGCGGCTGGCTGCGCCTGCTGGTGATGGAGGCCGACCGGGAGCCGATCGCCGCCTTCTACGGCTGGCGCCTCGGTGACCGTTACTCCTTCTACCAGGCCGGTTTCGACCCGGCCTGGAGCCGGTTCAGCGTCGGCCTCGTCCTCCACGGGCGGGTGATCGAGCGCGCGATCGCGGAGGGCGCGGGGCAATACGACATGCTGCTCGGCTCGGAGTCCTACAAGTTCCGCTTCTGCGACTCCAAGCGCGACGCCGTGACCGTGGTCCTGACCCGGCCGCGAACGCCGAGCGGGGCCGCGGTCGCCGCGGATGCCGCCGGGCGCTCGCTGGTCAGACGGCTGCCCTCAGGCGCCCGGGAGCGAGCGCGCCGAGCGCTCGGCGGGCTCGAGGCCCGGCTGCCGACCGGCCGCCGGCGCTAGCCGATCTAGCCCTGGGAGGCCGGCTCGCGGTTGCGCAGGCGGCGGGCACCGCGGATCGCCGAGCGAGCGGCCTGCCAGCTCCCGGCCTTCGCGCGGTCGACGGCCGGACGGCTGCCGGGAGGGTTCGGCGACAGCTTCAGCGCCCGCAGGCGGGCGTTGAAGGCGTGAACGAGGGCGTTGCGGTCGGACGCCTCGGTGTTCCAGGTCACCGAGAGCGAGATCGAGGGGTCGGGCCCGTTGCGGACGACGTGGGGCGCGTGCAGCGGGACGAACACGCCGTCGCCGGGCGTCAGCGGGAATGACGTCGCGTCGGCCGGCATCTCCTTCAGGTTGCGGTGGCCGCCCCCGTAGTAGCGCTCGACCTCGTAGTCCTCGCTGGCCCGGTCGGCGTACTGGCCGACGATCATCTCCTTCGAGCCGCGGATCTGAAGCAGGAAGTTGTACTCAGGGTCAATGTGCGTGGGGGTCACCGAGTTCGGCGCCGAGATGAAGATGAACCCCTCGCGCCGGCGGATCGGCCCCTCCTTGGCGGCGACCGCGGCGGTCACCTCGCTGAGCGTGTTCTCGAGCAGGTCGCGGTAGGCGGGATGGTCCTCGATCCGCTTCAGCACCATCCAGCTGCGGTTGGTGTCGATCGTGCGGACGATCTCGCCCGGCGAGATCTCGAGGCGCGGGGCCTCGCCGTCGGGAAGCACCTCCGGGACGTCGCCCAGGTTGTGCTCGACGTTGGTCTCCGGGTCGAGGTAGTCGGCGAGCTCGGCGATCGCCTCCAGAGTCAGCAGCGGGTTGTCCTGCAGCTCGTGGGTGACCGCGAACGGCTCGTCGCCGAGCCCGTTGCTCAGCTTCTCCGCTGGGATCTTAAGTCCGGTGCTCATCGGGCTCCTTTCATCGTCTCCCGAGCGCCGCTCGCGACCCGGAAGACCCCGCGTGACAGGGTACCCCGCAGCCCTCGGCCGAGGGCCATCGTGGTCAGCGCCCGGCGGTCGGGCCACAGTCGATTGATCATCTGGTTTGAGGGATCGGCGCACGAGTCCATCCACATGAGGCTCGGGTCCGCGTGAAAGCGCTCGACGTTGTCGAGCTCGAGCAGCATCCCCGGCGAGTAGCGGGCCAGGTCGTCGTCGTAGGCGATCTTGAAACAGAACAGCGCCGGCCCGGCCCGGAGGTTGCATTTCATCGCCACGGCGCGCCCGTTCGACCGCAGGGCGAGCAGCTGCAGGCGGCCGGCGGCGGCGAACCGCTCGCAGATCGCCGAGAACAGCTCCGCGTGGCCGCCGATCCTCGCGAACGCGGTGCCTGCCCGGCCCTTCCATCCCGAGCCCTCGAGCTCGAGGAAGTCCTGGACCGCCGCTGGGTCGCCCGCCTCGTCGGCGGTCGTCAGCGGCGCTCCGAGCAGCTCGCCGAGTCGGTCGCGCTGGCGGCGGTACTCGCGCCGGTGCTTGGGCTTGATCGCCAGGTAATCACCGTCGGGTCGCCGGCGAAGCGCCGCCCGCTCGACCTCTCGCAGCCGGGTGCTACCGACTCGCTCGGCGGCGGCAGCACGCTGCAGCGATTCGATCACCGGGCCGTCAGCGCCCAGCGAGTCGATCCCCAGGAGCGCGCCGCGGCCATGGCCGAGACAGGTCGAGAGCAGCTCGCCGACCGTCGCCTCCGGCTCCCCGGCGCGGATCAGGGGGGTGCCGAGAAAGCAGTAGGTGTGGTCCCAGGCGATGCGGCCGGGGAGGGGCACGCGGTGCCAGCTGCGCACCGCGACCAGCGGCATCAGCGCGCCCCAGGCGTCGTCGTCGCCGACCACCGCCATTTGCAGAGCGGTCGGGCGCAGGGCCGCCGCGGCGGGGAGCAAGAAGTCGGGCTCGAAGAACGGGTTCGGTTCCGCGGCGGATTCGGCGAGGTCCCGCCATGCCGCGAGCTCGCGGTCGCCGAGCTCGTCGAGCGCGAGCAGGCGTCCGCTCATCCGGAGGTGGGTTCGGCCGCGTTCGCCTGCCGGCGCCCGATCGCGAGCATCGTCGGCCCCAGCGAGAGCAACAGCCAGAGCGACTTCGCATACTCGTTCGAGATGAAGAAGCTGGCTACGAGGATGCCCACCAGCCCCGCGAGGACGGCCCGCGAGAGCAACTCCATCTCTGGGTCGGCGAGTCGCTTGAACAGCGCCGCCGCCTTCCACAGTGAGCCCAGACAGAGGAAGATGAGGGCACAGAACAGGCCGAGCCCGATCACCCCCAGCTCCGCGAGCGTCTCGAGGAAGGTGTTGTGGACGACCGCGGATTTGTTGACGATCAGGTCGCTTCGCGGCGTCACGCCGGGTTCGGTGAGGTAGTGGCGCGCCGATTCTGAGAAGTTGCCGCCGCCGACGCCGATCAGCTGGTTCTGCTCGGCCATTCGCCAGGCCACCTGCCAGATCGTCACCCGGCCCTCCAGGTGCGTGTCTCCCTGGGTGGTCGACTGCAGGTGCTCGGTTGCGGTCTCGCTGGCAAACCCGGCGAAGTAGATGAATCCGGAGGCGGCGATCGTCGCGGCGACCAGCAGCATCCGCCAGCGCCAGCGGCCGGCGACCAGCGTGGCTACGACAAGCGCGACCGCGGTCGCGATCAGTCCGCCACGCGAGACGGTGAGCAGGATCGTCATGCCGCAGACCGTCCCGATCGCGACCGCGGTCAGGCGCAGGGCGGCGTTTCGGCGCAGGCCAATCGCCGCGAACACGCAGATCACCAGCGCCGGGACGAGCAGCGCCGCGAGCTGGTTGGGATCCAGCGCGGCGCTCTCGAGACGGCCGAACTCGGCCTCGTAGCGACCCGGCACCGCGAGCCCGTACATGGCCGCGACCCCGGCCCCGGCAACGAATGCGGTGATCAGCTTGATCGCGTCGCCACGCTTGGTCACCGCGGTGAGCACGATGATGAACAGCACGGCGTTGAGCGCGTAACGGTAGGCGACGGAGATCGTCACCCCGGGGACCTCCGCCCAGGTGGCGCTCAACAGCGTCCAGCCGATCAGGGCGGCGAGCAGGCCGACCGACCAGCGAACGATCGGTCGATCGACGCTGATCCGCGCGCTCGTCGTCATCACCGCCAGCCAGGAGATGAACAGCAGCCCGCCGAGCAGCTTGGAGAAGCTCAGCGCCGGGCCGCCGAACGGGACGATCTCCAGGAAGGCCAGGAAGGTGAAGACGATCAGGCCCCAGGTGAGGTCGGCGATCACGAGGATCACGAAGGCGACCGCGAAGCTGGCCGCGATCGCGAACTCGGGGTTGACCCCGGCGGTCAACCCGACCAGAGCTGCCAGCAGCCCGACGGCCGGCCCGAGGAGCCAGCGGCTCAGGTCGAGCTGGGTCGTCACCTTGGACCTCAGCCGGGCGTTGCGGCGGGGCTGTCGTCGGCCGGCAGGTCTTCGAACACCGGCGAGCGCTCGGCGTAGTAGTAGCCGCTCTGCGAGGGCTTCGGGACGCCGACGACGGCGAAGCCGACGGGCCGGATGCCGTTCTCGGCGAGCAGCTCACCGAGCCGGTGGATGCTCGAAAGGCGGCTGTTGCCGAGCCGGGTGACGATCAGAACCGCGTCGGCGAGGCGGGCGAGCGGGAGCGCGTCGACGACCTCGGTCAGCGGGGGCGAGTCGATGATCACGTAGTCGGCGAGCTGGCGCGCCTCCTCGACCAGCCGCTCGGCGGCGTCGAGCGCGAACAGCTCGGTCACCCAGCCGCCCTCGTAGTCGGCGAGCAGCAGGCCCAGGTTCTCGCCGTAGGCCGAGTCGGTGACCAGCGCGTCGCGCAGGTCGACGCTCTCGAGTAGGACGCTGACCACGCCGCGCTTCGGGGCGGCGCCGAGCGCCCGGCCGATCGCCGGGCGCCTCAGATCTCCCTCGATCAGGATCACCCGGTTTCCGGCCGCCAGCAGCGAGGTGGCGAGGTTGATCGCGGTCGTCGTCTTGCCCTCCGACGGTGCCGGGCCGGTGACCAGGACGACGCTGCTGCCCGTGTCCCGGCGGGTGGCGGCGAGCGTCGCACGCAGGCTTCTGTAGGCCTCCAGGCTGGACGCCGAGAGTGACTTCGGGCTCAGGGGACTGTTGTCCTTGCGCTGGGGCTCCCGTGGGATCCGGGCCAGGATCGGAAGGCGGTAGAGCTGTCGCAGCTGTTCCTCGCGGCGCAGCCGGGGGTCGAGGACCCGCGAGGCGAAGGCGATCGAGATGCCGAGGATCAGGCCCGCGAGCAGGCCTCCGGCGATGCTGAGCACGGGCCTGGGGGAGACCGGGGCGGTCGGCGTGTCGGCCAGCGTCTCGACCTCGATCGTCGGGTCGTCTCCCTCGCGCAGGATCTCGAGCTGGGTGATCTGGTCGGCGAGCTCGGAGCCGCCCTGGCCGGACTCGAGCGTCGCCCGTAGCGCCGGCAGCCGCTCGTCGATCTGGGCGCGCATGCGCTCGGTCCGCTCGGCGACGGCCTCCTTGGCGAACGAGTTGGCGATCGCCTGGGCCTCCTCGGGCGTGCTGGCGCTGCCGGTGATCGCGATCAGGTCGCTCTGGGCGACCGGCTCCGCGGTCACATTGGCGAGCAGCGAGCGCGGCGTCTGGTCGGTGTTCAGATCGTCCTGGACCCGGTTTGCGACGTCGAGCGTCGTCACCAAACGGGCCGCGGTCTCGACGTCGCGGGTCGGATCGGTCGACTCCTGGGGCAGGCCCGCGATCACGTACGCAGGGTTGCCGTTGCCCGAGATCGGGCTGATCAGCAGGTCGGCCTCGGCCTCATAGACCTTCTGTGCGGTAAGCACGTAGAGGATCGCGATCCCGGTGGTCAGCGCGACCACCGCGACGACCAGCCAGATCCGCTCGCGCAGCGTCTGCACGAAGCGGCTCAGGCCCTCCTGCTCCTCGGGTGGCTGCAGCCACTCGGCCGTCTGGGACGTAGGCTCCCCGCTCATCAAGGCGAAATTCTGACAGCGCTGGTCATTTTCTCTGCACGATTCCGAGCTTTCGGAGTCGGAGTTCGGACAACTTTGAAAACTTTGGTCTACACCGACTACGCGTACCACGAGGTCGCTGGCCGGATCCTCTCGGAGCGCGCGTTCTCCCTTTTCCTCGGCGCGGTGGCCGCGCGGCTTGATGGCCGGGTGACGATTGCCGGCCGGCTCAGCCCGGAGGAGGACGGAGGTCACTACGAGATCGGCGACGGGGTGGAGTTCGTCGCCCTGCCGTGGTATCGGTCGCTGTTCTCGCCCGCGGCGGTGCCGGCGCTCGGGCGCTCGCTGGCCCGCCTCTGGCGGACGGTGGGCTCGGTCGACCGGGTCTGGCTGTTGGGCCCGCATCCGCTGATCGCGCCGGTCGCCCTGTTCGCGCTGGTTCGGCGCCGGCGCTTGATCCTCGGCGTGCGGCAGGACTTCCCCGTGTACATGGCGGCGCGCCGCCCTCACAGCCGCGCCGCCCGAATCGCGGCCGCCGCCCTGGAACACGGCTTTCGCCTTCTTGGTCGCTTCTGTTCGGTGATCGTGGTCGGCCCGCAACTCGCCCACAACTACCGCCGCTCACGCGAGTTGCTGGAGATCAACGTTTCGCTCGTCTCGGCTGATCAGGTGGTTTCGGCCGAGGAGGCGCTGGCCCGCGACTACGCCGGGGAGCGGACGATCCTCAGCGTCGGGCGCCTGGAGACCGAGAAGAACCCGGTGCTGCTTGCGGAGGCGCTTGCGCTGCTCGTCGCCGAGGGCGGAGATTGGCGGCTCGAGGTCTGCGGCGAGGGGCCACTGCAGGAGGAACTGGCGGCCGAGCTCGATCGGCGGGGACTCGCCTCGCGGTCGACGCTGGTTGGCTACGTTCCGTTCGACCGCCTGGGCGAGCGGTATCGGAGCGCTCACGTGCTTTTGCACTCATCGCTGACCGAGGGCTTACCGCAGGTCCTGCTCGAGGCGTTCGCGGCCGGGCTCCCCGTCGTCGCCTCGGATGTCGGCGGGATCGCGACGGCGCTCGGCGACGCGGTAGCGCTGGTGGCGCCCGGAGATGCCGATGCCGCGGCCGCCGCGGTCGCGGCGGTGGCCGCCGACCCGGCCGTGCGCGAGGCTCTGATCGATCGCGGGTTCGACTACATCGCCGCGCATACGATCGAGATCGAGGCCGCTCGGGTCGCGCGTTTCATCGCGCGGTGAGCGCGGCAAGAAGTCGCCCGCACTGCGAGAAGGCTTGCGACCTCGCGCCTACCTGCCGATAGAGGCCGCAACGGTGCCATCATGACGGGACACATGGCCGAGCTTCGATTCCCGCTGCGCGGGCGCCAGGGGGGGCGCCCCGGCGAACATACGAACCCGACCCCCGACCCGCTGGTGGAGATGGCGGCGCAGATCCGCGCCCTCGACCAGGCGGCGGAGGCCGTCGCCGCCCGGATCAACGAGGCGGCTGCGAGCCTCGCCAACCGCGAGCACAGCGGCAACTCTGCGACTCGGGCCGACCTGCTGGCCGGCCTTGCGTCGGCTCTGGTCGACCGCACCGAGGCGATCCGCTCCGATTGCGGGCGGCTCTCGACGCTGATGGAACGGACCGCGAAGCTGGTCGCCGAGCGCGACGCGGATCGAACGACCGACGCCGAGCCGCGCGCGGCTACGACGGCGGCCCACCCGGTCGAGTCCGAGCCGGCGACTGAGCTCGAGCCGACCCCGCCGGCCGAGCCTGAGATCGACGAAGCCGTGCAGCCACCGGCCGCGTCGGAGCCCGCGCCCGCGCCCGAACGGCCCGCGCCGGCGGCGACCGAGAAGCCTCGGTGGCTTAGCAGGCGCAACGACCGGGAGGCCAGGTCCGTTGGCAGCACCTCGGAGGGCGTTCGGCTGATCGCCACCCAGATGGCGATCGCCGGATCGAGCCGCGCCGAGATCGAGCGCCGGCTGCGAATTCAGTTCGGGGTCCGCGACGCCGACCAGGCCCTGGACGAGATCTTCGGCGGCCACCACAGCGAGGTCGGATGACCACGGCGAACCCCGCAGGGGACGACCCGACTCCCGCCCAGGGCACCTCGTCCGAGCTGCGCCGCTTGGTCGGCCAGGCGACCGAGCGGATCCACGAGATCATCGACGCGGCCGAGCGGGTCGCGCTGCAGATCCGCAGTGATGCCGAGACCGAGGCCCAGACCTATCTTGCCGAGCGCATGCTCGAGGCCGACCGTCTGGCGACCGAGCGCACCGCCACGCTCGACGTGCTCACCCGCAGGCTCGCCGACAACGCTGAGCAGTTCAGGAACGAGGCCGAGCGGATGCTCGCCGAGCTCGACCAGGTGGTCGAGGAGGCCCGCGCCGACGTCTACCGCAACGGGTCGATCGCCGCGGTCGAGTCCGAGACGCGGCTGGAGCCGGTCCCGGCGCCGAAGCCGGCCGAGCCCGAGCTGCGCTCGGTGGAACCCGAGCTGCCGCCGGAGCCCGAGGTCGCGCCCGCGCCCCAGAAGGTCAGCGTCGCCGCCTACCCCGGCACGGGCGCGGCGGACGAGGCCGAGCCCGATCGCACCGCCGAGGCGCTTCTGCGCGCCACTCAGATGGCGGTTACCGGGCAGGACCGCAGCGAGATCGTCGCCGTGCTCGAGTCGGATTTCCCCGGCGTCGACGCCGGGGCGATCGCCGACGAGATCCTCGGCTGACCGGGCCTGCCTAGAGCAGCTCGCCGCGCGCCCGCGCGAGCGACCATGCCGCGCGTTCGGACTCGCGCTGGAGCTCGGCCAGGCGACCGGGACTGGTCGGCTGCGGCCCGTTCACCCTGGCCCGGTACAGCCGGTAGCGCTCGCTGGCGTGCCTCGCGTCGGCCTCGAGTTCGGCGAAGCGTCGTCGGTCGGACATCCGGGTGAGCATACGCCCTGGTTCTAGGGGTCCTGCCGGACCCTGTCCTCGGTCGAGAATCGGGTGATGTCGGTGAGCTTCGCGAACACCGCCCACCGCTGGGCTGCGCTGTAGAGCGGGTGACACGCCGTGAGCACAAGACGTTCGTAGCCGACGTCGTCGACGATCTCGACGTCCGAGGGGTCGACCACCTCGTGCTTCTGCACCGTGTAGGTGAACGTCCCGTAGGGCATCTCGAGCGTGATCTCATCGCCGTCGGAGATCTCGTTGATGCGCCTGAACGGCGCCAGGTACGTGGTCCGGTGGCCGGCGATCCCGATCGTCTTCCCCTGGCCGGGGAAGGCCGTGTCGGGGTAGTGGCCGGGGCCCTTCTGCAGGCTCGCGGTGTCGGTCCCCTGGACGACGACGATGTCGAGGTCGATGCTCGGGATCTTGATCCGGCCGATCCCCTGGCCGGTCTGGACCCGCTGGGCGAACAGGTCGGCGAGCGCCGCGACCCGCTCGTTGACGTCGCCGGCGCCCTCGACCGCGCGCAGGTCGGCAGGGGATGGGAACTCGTCGCTGAGCGCCGCGAGCGAGTCCTCCGCCTGGCCCTGCTTGATCGACCCATAGATCGTCGACAGCGGCTCCTTCCACGCGAGCGTCATCGCGACGTCGGTCGCGATCACGATCCCGGCGGTGATCAGGGCGACCGAGAGGATGTACGCCGCGCGCCTCATCAGAAGATCCTGAATGATCCCCGAGCGGGCGGCAGATGCCACACTTGCCCGCCCGATGACCGACCAGGCGCCCCGAATCGCGAGCTACCAGGCCGATCCCGAGCAGGTCGGGCGCGTGCTGCTGCTCTATTCCGGCGGCCTCGACACGTCGGTGATGCTGCACTGGATCCAGGCTCAGTACGGGGCCGAGATCGTCACCCTGACCGTCGATCTCGGCCAGCCCGGCGAGGACTGGGACGTGGTGGTCGGCAAGGCGCGCGAGCTCGGCGCCGCCGACGCGATCCGCGCCGACGCGAAGGAGGAGTTCGCTCGCGAATACGTACTGCCGGCGATCCGCGCGAACGCGCTCTACGGCGGCGGCTACCCCCTGTTCACCGCGCTGGCACGGCCGCTGATCGCCAAGCTCGCGGTCGAGCACGCCCGCGCCACCGGCTGCGACACGATCGCCCACGGCTGCACCGGCAAGGGCAACGATCAGGTGCGGATCGACGGCACGGTCGCCGCGCTGGACCCCGAGCTCAAGGTGCTCGCGCCGGTGCGCGAGTGGAAGATGGGGCGCGAGGAGGAGATCGCCTACGCCCGCGAGCACGCGATCCCGATCAAGGGCGCCAACGAGGCCGCGGCCCCGTACTCGATCGACGACAACCTCTGGGGGCGGTCGTCGGAGGGCCGCTCGATCGAGGACCTCTCCGAGCCGACGCCCGACGACGTGTTGACGCTCGTCACTCGGCCCGAGGACGCCCCCGACGAGCCCCAGCTGGTGCGGATCGGGTTCGAGGCGGGCTCCCCGGTTTCGATCGACGGCGAGCGGCTGGAGCCGGTGGAGCTGATCGAGCGGGCGGCCGAGCTCGGCGCCCGCCACGGCGCCGGGATCGTCGATCACATCGAGGATCGGATCGTCGGGCTCAAGGTCCGCGACATCTACGAGGTCCCGGCGGCGGCGCTGATCATGCCGGCCCACCGCGAGCTCGAGAAGCTCGTCTCGACGATCCACCAGAACAACTTCAAGCGCGCGCTCGAGGACAAGTGGGCCTACCTCTGTTACGCCGGACTCTGGCTCGAGCCGCTGCGCCACGACCTCGACGCCTACATGCTGGCGGCCAACGAGTACGTGACCGGCGAGGCGACGGTGAAGCTCTACAAGGGCTCGGCGACCGTGGTCGCGCGCTCGTCGCCCTACGCGCTGTACGACCAGAGCCTCGCGTCGTTCGGCGAGTCGGGCGGGGAGTTCAGCCAGGAGGCGAGCCCCGGCTTCATCGAGCTGTTCACGCTCCAGAGCCGGCTCGCGCACCGTGTGCGTACCCGCGAGGACGGGTAGGGTCCGGTTGTGGCTTCAGCGATCTACGAGCTGATCGGGCGGATCGTCGTCCGCCTTGCCTGGCTGCGGTTCGCCAAGCAGATCAAGATCGCCGGCGGCGTCTTCGCCATCGTGGTGCTGGTCTGCGGCTACCTGATCGCCAGGCGCCAGCCGCCCGAGGGCTAGGGCTGCGACCGCCGCCCGGTGATCGTCAGCCGGCGCACTCCCACGCCGCGGCGCCGGAGTCGGCCCAGATCTGGGCGGCGATCTCCGATTGCTCCGCGGGCGAGGCGTCCTGCGGGGCCCCGTGGCCGCCGTATAGCTCCCAGGTCGAGGGGAGGATCTGGTAGGCGCCGCCGGCGCCCGAAGAGGGGTTGACGGCGGTGAAGTCGCCGCCCGACTCGCAGATCACGATCGCCTCCGGGATCGCCCAGTCACCGAACCACTCGGAGACCTCGCCCGAGGCCGACGAGGCCGAGACGCGCTCCAGGTGCTGGACGCGGTCGGTCCAGTTGCCGATCTGCGACTGCAGGCTGTCGATCTCGGCCTGGCGCTGGTCGCGCAGCGAAACGAGGCGCGCAGCCTCGGCGTCCGCCTGGGCGCGCACGGCCGCGATCTGATCGCGGGCCGACTCGACCTGGTCGGCGAAGTCCTCGGCCTTCTGCTCGGCGTCCTCGACCGTCGTCAGCCGCTTCGAGACCTGGTCGCGCAGCGAACGCACCCGCGAGACCAGCGAGGAGTCGGCCTCCTCGACCCTGGTCAGGTACTCGGACCGGGTCTCGAGGTCGTCGAAGCCGTCGGCGTTGAGCAACACGGTGGCCGCGTCGGGCATCCCGCTCCGGTAGATGCCGACCAGGCGGTTGGAGAGCGCGTTGAGGCCGCGTCGCAGCTGCGCGCGGGCCGCGTCGAGCTGGTCGCGAGTCAGGTTGACCTGGTGCTGGAGCTCGGCCTGGCGCGCTCGACCCTGGTCGAGCACGGCCTGAAGCTGTGCCTCGCGCTCGGCGGCCGCCATCGCCCGCTGCTGGGCGGAGGCGAGCGCCGCGGTCGACTGCTCGATCTCGGCGCCGAGCGCCTGGGCGTGGTCCTTGGCGCCGGAGATCTGCGAGTTGAGCTGGTCGATCGACTGTGAGGCGAGCGCCTGGCCGGCCCCGACCGCGAGCAGCCCGGCGACCAGCGCGACTGCGCTCAGCCTGAGGGCGGGGGCGGTTTTCACGGTCTGTCGATCACCCATGTGCACGCGCCTACGGGGTTAGCTGACGGGCTCGCGCCCCACATGCGTGGATGGCGCTACGCGCCGGATCGAATCGGCGCGATTCGCCCCTGGCGGCGAAGAGCGTGCCGCCATCTGGGTCCCCCGATTCCCCGCGATTTGCAGGGAACTCGGCGAGGGCGAGAGGCTAACGGATCGTTAGGGACGGGTAAGCACGGTGCCCGCGGTTCCTGCTTTTGCAACGGAAGTTGCAGTCGCCTGCAACGGCTCGTGCACCGGGCCCTGCTGCAGCTCGACGGTCCAGTCGGTGCGTCGCAGGGCGAACGTTGCCACCACGAGCACGATGAGCACGCCCGCGCCGGCGACCGCGTAGCTGAGCCGCGGGCTGGCGAGCGCCGCGATCGCGCCGCCGAGCAGGAAGCCGACACCCGGCATCGCGCTAGCCAGCGCCTCGAGCAGGGCGAGAACGCGCGCCTGGAAGGCGGCCCGGGTGAGCTCCTGGACCGCGGTCACCAGGGCGATCCACTGAACCCCGTTGCCGGTCCCGCCGACGAACGAGGCGGCGCAGGCGACGGCGAGGGTGGGGGAGATCGAGGTGCCCAGGTAGGCGGCCCCGATCGCCAGGGTCGAGGTCGCCAGCAGGGCGACCAGCGACACCCGGCGCAGGGCGGCGAACACGAGGCTGCCGGCGACCATGCCGGCGCCCCAGCTGGCGAGCAACGCGCCGTAGCCGGCGTCGCCCGTCTCGAGCGTCTCCTTGGCGAACACGACCTCGATCGGGATCACCAGGGCGAAGAAGATGAAGGCCAGCGACTGGGCGGCGAGCAGGCGTCGCAGCGCCGGGCGCTCGCGCACGTAGTCGAGGCCGCGCCGCAGCCGCTCGCCCCACGACGCCTCGGGCTCCTCGGCCTCGGGGAGGGACAACCGGCGGGCGACCGCGAGCAGGCCGGCGACCGCCATGAACGAGACGGCGTCGGCGAGCAGCGCCGCCTGGATCCCGGCCCCCGCGACGACCAGCCCGGCGATCGCCGGCCCGCCGGCGGCGCCGACCGTGAAGGCGATGTTGAGCAGCGCGTTGCCCTCGCGCAGCTGGCCGGCGGGGGCGAGGACCGCCGTCGCCGCGGTCCGGGTCAGGGCCCGGGCGGCCGAGGCGATCGAGCCGTCGACGGTCGCCAGGGCGAGGACGGCGACCAGGGCGAAGTCATCGACCAACCAGGCGAGCAGGCCGAAGGCGAGCGCCTCGGCGGCATACAGGCCGGGCAGGCTCAGACGGACGGGCGCCGACTCCAGGCGCGAGACCAGCGGCGGCCCGAGCAGCGCGGGCACGAAGTGCATGCAGCAGAACAGCGCCGCGGTTGCCATCGGGCTGCCGGTGCGGTCGAAGACCAGGACCGCGAGCGCGATCTCGCCGAGCCAGTTGCCGAGCTCGTTGACGAGATAGGCGAGGCCCAGGTTGGGGAAGCCGGGGAGGCGCAGGGGGCGCAGCGCGGTCGCCATCGTCCGGCGAAGTTACTCCTGCGATTGCAGAGAAGTTGCAAGTTCACTGGCCGTGAGTTGTTGCAAGTTCGATGCCTGACTTGCAACTTCCGCCAGGTTTTGTAAGCTCTGATCAAGTTTGTTGGGTTGACAGATCCCAACAGGGCACCCAAAGCAGCCACAGGAAAGGGAACCATGGGCTTCCGTAGGGGCTAGTTAGAAGAGAACTTCAAGTACGCGCGCCGCGTTCGGGCCGGGAGTGGCCTGGGCGTGGCGGTTGTGCGTTCTCGTGCGGGGCTCAGCGGAGGCGCTCGCCGACAGCCGGCGTCGCCTTGACGTAGTCGTGGATTCGCTTGTCGAGCGCCAGCTCGGCCTCGAAGTCGGCGTCCTCGCCGTGGCGGTAGGCCAGGTCCTTGCCGTCGAGGACCTGGACCAGGGACTCGACGTAGCGGGCGTCGAGCTGGCTGCCCGAGACGCGGCGCAACTCGACCACGGCCTCGTAGGAGCTGACCGGGTCGCGGTAGGTGTCGCGGGCGGTCATCACGTCGTAGGTGTCGGCGACCGAGACGATCTTCGCCAGCTCGGGGATCTCGGAGTCGGTCAGCCCGCGCGGGTAACCCTGGCCGTCGAGGCGCTCGTGGTGGGCGAGGATGATCTCGCCGATCGGCTGGTAGCCGTCGATCTGGGAGACGATCCTGGCACCCTCGTACGGGTGGGCCTTGATCGCGTCCCACTCGGCGTCGGTGAGTCGGCGGCGCCCGGACTTGAGGATGTTGTCGGGGAGCACGAACTTGCCGATGTCGTGCAGCAGGCCGGCCGAGTGGACCAGCTCTTGGTCCTCGGGCGAGAGCCCGGCGGCGGCTGCGATCTCGCGCGAGTAGCGGGCGACGGCGGCGCTGTGGCGGGCGGTCATCCGGTCGCGCAGGTCGAGCGTGCGCAGCAGCGCCGACAGCAGCGCGACCTGGAAGCCGGCGAGCTGGCGGGCCCGCAGCTCGAGCTCGTCACCGCGGTCCTGGGAGACGAGCAGGGCGCGGACGACGTACTGGAAGATCAGGATGATCAGGCTGAGCAGGGCGACGGCGGCGGTGCCGGCCTGCACGTAGGCGGCGGCGAAGCCGAGCGCCAGCAGCGACGCGGCGAGCTCGGAGGGCAGCACGGGAAGCAGGGCGCGCTGGACCTTGGTGATGAAGCTCGAGCGGTCGACGTAGCACGAGTAGCCGGCGACGAGGGCGAAGTCGACCGCCAGGGCGACGATGAACACGGCGACGATCAGCAGGTAGAAGCCGGGCGAGCCGGTGTCGATCGCGCTCGACTCGGCGATCGCGTGGTAGGTGAACCCGGCGACCAGCGGGAACCAGGAGTAGGTGACCAGGTTGATCAGCAGGTCGTTGCGGTTGTAGCGGTGCTTGGCCCAGCCGACCAGGATCGTGATCACGCCCATCAGCGCCGCCGGCGCGCCGCCGAGCAGCACCGCGGCGATCACGATGGTCATCAGACTGGCGGAGACGAGCACCCGGTTGACGCGGGTCTCGATTGCGATCAGGTCGCTGATGATCGAGAGCGCGGTCAGGGTCACCAGCAGTGGCAGATCCCAGTTCGACCAGCCGTTGCCGAGCACGGCGACGGCCACCGCGGCGGCCAGGGCGGCCACCTCGACGCCGATCGCGAGGCGCGTGGGTCGTTCGGTCATCGTGGAAGGGCGGGTGGCGAGCGGGCGGGAGCTCGCGGTCAGCCGCTGATCGAGTTGGCGTTGCGGCCGTAGCGGGGCACGGCCTCGACCGAGGCCTTCGACGGCTGGCGCATCGAGGCAAGAAACTCCTCGAGATCCGCCGGTGCGTAACGGCGCTGGCCCCCCGGCGTGCGATAGACCGGGACGACGCCCTGGTCCGACCACTTGCGCAGCGAGGCCGCGCTGACGCCGAGGAACTCGGCCGCCTCGCTCACGTTGAGAAACCGCTGACTTGCTTCCATGATCCCTTCCCGATTTCGTAGATCCGCCGCAAATCGCGGCAAACTTGAACCTTCAAGAAGGGTTGGTAGCCGCCCGTGGAGGGCTGCGCAACGAGTTCGGGGCCGGTGCGCAAGTGATGCGCAAGTTCGGGCCGATGAACCTGTACGACCCTGCGCAACTCCCCTAAACGGGCACGAAACTTGCAACGACTTGCAGCGACCTCGGGGCCGCGCGAGGGAGCTACGTGGTCCGCGCTACGAGAGCGCGGTGAGGAGCGCGTCCGTGGCCTCGGCGGGATCGGCGCCCAGCGAGGGGACGCCGTCGCGGCCGGCGACCAGGAGGGCGGCGCGGTAGCCGAACAGGCGGGCCATGCCGTCCTCGGTGCGCAGCGCCCGCAGCGGGTCGCCGAGCACGTCCAGGCGGGCCTCGGAGCCGCAGATCACGACCGCGGCCGGGTCGAGGGCCCGCAGGGCGCTGCGGAAGCGGCCCTCGGCGAGGCCCGCCGAGAGCAGCAGCACGCGCAGGCCGGCGCGGCGCAGGAACAGCTCCAGCGCCTGCACGTGGACCGACTCGACGCCGAGCGGCGAGCCCGAGTCGAGCAGCAGGACGCCCTCGTCGCGGGTCGCGCCGGGGGTCAGGCGACGGGCGCGGTGCAGCCAGCCGGTCGCCCAGCGGCAGGCGTACTCGAGCTCGGCGGCGCCGGCGCCGTTCGGCGCGCGGCGCTCGGCCAGCTCGAGGGCGGGCAGCAGAAGTTCGGATACCGAACGCTCGACCGAGCGCACCGCGAGGCTCTCCTCGAGCTGGCGGTCGGCGCCGGCCTCGTCGAAGCGGTCGAAGTCGGCGACCAGGCGGGCGGGCGAGGCGGGGCCGCGGCCGCGCTGGCGGGCGACCTCGACCGCGCTCGAGATGTTGTGGGTCTCGCGCAGCGCCTCGCGCAGCGCCTCGACCTCGTCGAGCTCGTAGATGCGGTGGTTGCCGGGCGTGCGGCGGGGGTGGGGGTAGCCGAGCCGGCGCTCCCAGGAGCGCAGCGTGCTGGTGCTGACTCCGAGCATCTCCGCGGCGGCATTGATCCTGATCCCACTCATCCCTGAACCTTTCCTCGGCAGAACGAGCGCGGAACTTCAGCAGGTTCTTGGAGGTGCTACAAGCCTTTTACAGATCCCGCTACGGATCTTGCAAGACCTGATCGGCCGCCTGGGGGCTGCGCGCGACCGCCGCACCCGCCGCCTTGGCGGCATAGGTCGCCTCGGCGGCGCTCTCCAGCAGGCGCTCGGCGCTGAGCCCGTCGGCGGGGCAATCGACGACCCCGGCGGCGATCGCGATCCGCGGCCCGTCGGAGCTCTGCGAGCCCGCGATCAGGTTCGCGACCCGGGTCGCCATCCTGACCAGGCGGTCGGCGACGGTGTGCGGGGCGAGGACCGCGAACTCGTCCTCCTCGAGTCGGAACGCTTGGTCGACCTCGCGCAACTGGCGGCGCAGGATCGCCGCCACCGCGACCAGCATCCGGTCGCCGGCCTCGTGGCCGTAGGCGTCGTTGATCCGCCCGAGCCCGTCGACGTCGATCAGCGCCAGCGCGAACGGGTGCCCGTAGCGTCGTTGCTCGGCGAGCAACGATCCGATCCACCCGTCGAGGTGCGCCGGCCCGGGCAGCAGGGTTACCGGATCGACCGAGGCCGGGGTGACGCGGGAGCGGATCAGCTCGCGGGCGACGGCACCGTTGATCGACCCGAACAGGGCGGCGAGCCGCGCCGCTGCCGCGGCCAGCGCCGACGGGCCGAGCTCGCCGCTGAGGCGCTCGACCAGCACCGCCTGCAGCGCCGCCAGGTCGCGCGCGATCTGCTCGGGCGCGTCGGGCCCGCCGCGAAGCCGGGTCAGGCCGGCGGCCCGGGCACGGTCGAAGGCGCCGAGCTCGGCATCGGTCCCGGGCTCCGCCAGCGTCTCGACGATCGCGCCGATCAGGCCGGGCCCCTCGTTGATCAACCAGGAGAGCGGCAGCGCCCCGACTTCGGCCAGCGGGGTGCGGTCGATGATCCGCGCGAGCCAGTCCTTGGCCAGCCGCTCGCGCTGGGCGACCGAGGAGGCGATCGAGCCCGAAGACGAACCGTGCATCACCCCCGCAAGCTAGACCTCCCCCCGGTCGGCTTCAAGCGGTCTAGACTCGTCGCCGACTTGACCGCGGACGACAGACCAGCGGACGGAGCGGGGGACCCCGCGGTCGCCGCTCCCGGTGAGGGCGACGCGATCATCGGCGCGACGCTCGAGGGGCTGCGGCGCGCCGCCGAGGAGGTCGAGCACGTCGCCGCGGTCGCCGAGACGCTGCAGCGCAGCCTGCTTCCCGAGCGGCTTCCGGAACTTCCCGGGCTCGGGATCTCGGCTCGCTACGTGGCCGGCAGCGCCGACGCCCAGGTGGGCGGCGACTGGTACGACGTGATCGCGCTGCGCGACGGCCACGCCGGGGTCGCGATCGGCGACGTTGTCGGCCATGGCCTCGATGCGGCGGCGCGGATGGCGCGGCTGCAGAACGCTCTGCGGGCCTACGCGCTGGAGGGCCTGCGGCCATCGCTGGTGCTGGAGCGGATGAACGGCTTCGCTCGCGAGGTCTCCGGCGGCCCGATGGCGACCCTGCTGTACGGGGTCGTCGACCCCGACGAGGGCCGCCTGCGGCTGGCGACCGCCGGGCATCCGCCGGTGCTCGTGATCGGCCCGGCCGGCGAGGCCTACTTCGCCGAGGGCCCGGCCGGCAGTCCGCTGGGCGTCGTCCCGTTCCCCTCCTACGAGGAATCGACGATCCCGTTGGTCCCGGGCTCGACCGTGCTCCTGTACACCGACGGCCTGGTCGAGCGGCCCGAGGCGTCGCTCGACGAGGGCCTCGAGTGGTTGCGCGGCTTCGCCGCCGGGGTGCCGGCGCATCCGGACGAGCTCTGCGGCGCGCTGCTGCAGGCGCGCTTCCGCGACGCGCCGCCGCGCGACGACGTCGCCCTGCTCGCCGTGCGTCTGGAGCCGGTGCAGCTCGAGCGAACCGAGCTCACCCTGCGCGCTGAGCCCGAGTCGCTGTCGCAGATGCGCCGCGCGCTCGGTCGCTGGCTGCGGGCCGCGGGCGCCTCTGACGCCGAGACCTACGAGATCCTGGTCGCCTGCGGCGAGGCCTGCGCGAACGCTATCGCCCACGCGTACCCGCCCGGCGAGGCCTCCTATGTGGTCGAGGCCCGCCGCGTCGACGGCGGGGTCGAGGTCAGGGTCCGCGACTTCGGCAGCTGGCGCCCGCCGCGCTCCGGGTCGCAGGGCCGCGGGCTCGGCCTGATCGAGGAGCTGGTGGACGAGGTCGAGATCGACCGTGGGCCGGCGGGGACGATCGTCCGCATGCGCCGCAGCGTCGCCGCGATCCCGGCGGGGGGCGGCTGATGCGCGACCGGATCGCCGGGTTCGAGTTCGAGCAGCGCGACAGCGTCCTGATCGCAGCGGTCGAGGGCGAGATCGACAGCTCGAACGCGGCCGAGCTGCGCCTCGCACTGTCCGAGCGCCTGCCGAGCGCCGCCAGCGCCTTGGTCCTCGACCTGAGCGACGTCACCTACGTAGACAGCTCCGGCATCCATCTGCTGTTCGACCTCGGCCGCCGGCTCGCGGCCCGTCGCCAGGCGCTGCGCCTGGTCGTCCCCGCGGCCGCCCCGATGCGCCGCGTGCTCGAGCTCTGCGCTGTCGACGGGGTGGCGCCGATGGACTTCGAGCTCGACGCCTCGCTTCGCGCGCTCGCCGAAACCGAGATCTGATCCGCGACGCGGCTCAGGCTACCCGCGGCGCCCCGGACCACGAGGCCTGGAAGCGCCGCATCGCCCGCTCGAGGCGCCGCTCGACGTCGCCGCCGCCGACCACCACCTCACCGACGCGGTTGGCAAATGCGGTCAGCAGCAGCAGCTCGCTGCGCCCGATCGGGCGGCTCGCGCGCGCGGCCAGGGCGATCACGCCCAGCAGGCGCCCGCCGCCGATCATCGGCGCCGCGATCAGCGCTCCGCCGCCGCCGCCCTCGGATCCCCTCGCCTGCAGCAGCTGGGCGCGACGCTCGAGCGCCGCGCGGCCCAGCGGCCCCTCACCGAGCGCCAGCTCGGCCGGCAGCTCGAGCGCTACCGAGCCCTCGGCCTCGGCGACCCGGCGCAGCGAAAGCCCATCCTCTTCGGCGACGTAGACGGCGCCGCCCTCGACGTCGTACAGCGAGACCAGCCCGTCGAGCATCGTCGCCATGCCGGCGGCCGGGTCGACAGGCGATGCCGGGGCGGGGGGTGGCGGCTTCGGTGCAGCGCCGCCCGCCGGCTCGGCGCCGCCGGCCGGCTCGGCGGTGATCTCGCGGCTCTGCAGGGCGATCGCGACCGCCTGCGAGCGGGTCGAGGCGCCGAGCTTGGCCATCGCATTGCGAACGTGGGTCCGCACGGTCTCGGGCGAGAGCACCAGCTGCTCGGCGATCTGCGCCCCGCTCATTCCGGCGGCGAGCGCGCCGAGGATCTCGCGCTCACGCCTGGTTAGCGGTACCGCGCGCGTGGTCTGGTCGCCGAAAGCCATCAGTGGTACTCGCCATCCGCGAATTTACCACTACCCGGTTTGAGGTAACGGGCGACCGTATTCCTGGTATTTCGCCCCCAATCCCGTTGACGAACCGACCGGTTGGCGGACAACATGGCTGACGTCAAGGGCGTCGCCGGCGGATCCGGCGGCGCGTAGTTCTCGCCACCGGCATCGGGCCATGGGCGGGGGGAAGGGGCGCCGGAGAGGCGCGGGTGATCGGAATTATGAGGTTGCATCTGAAGTCCTGGGTCCTCCATCGGCGGTTGAGCCTGTTTGCCGTAGCGCTGGTCGCGCTCGCCCTGGCTCCCGCGACGGCGCTCGCCGCGTCCTCGCCGACGTCCGAGCAGTACAACTCGACCCTGCAGCAGTTCTCGACCGGCGGCGGCTCATCCGGCTCGGCCGGCGGCCTGCCGTTCACCGGCCTCGACGTCGCGGTGCTCGCCGCCGTCGCGGCTGGGCTTCTGATCGCGGGGCTAATGCTTCGCCGCCACAGGCCGACGGAGAGCGCGGGGGGGTAGCTCGGTGACATCCACCGAGCTCAACACGGTCGACCGCGGCAACCGCCGCGGTCTCCGTGCGCTCGAGGCCCAGCGGATCATCGACCTGATCGCGCTGCGACTGGCCCCGTCGGCGGCCGCCGGGCTGATCGCCTACTCGCACATGGGCCAGGTCGGCGAGGGCCTGATCGTCTTCGCCTGCGTCCTGCTCGCCACCCAGGCGATCGAGCGCTCGCAGCTGCCGCTCAACGTGATGCCGGCCAGCCGCGTGCTGCTCGGGCTCGCGGCGCCGATGGTCGGTGCCGCCGCCGCCTGGCTGATCGCCGCCGCGGCCGGCGATGCGTATCCATTTTCGGAGTACGAGGCAGTTGTGCTGGGGTCGTGGTTGGTGATGGCGCTCGGCGCCTGGGTCAAGGGGCGAGTCGGCGGCGGGCTGCGCGCAAGGGTCGCCGTAATCGGCCCGCGCGAGTTCGCGGCCGACTTCGTCGCCGAGCTCGACGCGGCCAACGTCCCCACCTACGAGGTCGTCGGCTGGATCAGCCCGCGCGGCCCTGCCGAGTATCGGCGACTGCGCTGGCTCGGCACCCTCGACGAGGTCCGCGAGGCCGTGATCAGCGAGCGCATCGACCTGATCATCTGCGGGCCGGGTGCCGGCGACGCCGATGGTGCCCGGATCGAGGACATCTGCGCGCGGGTCGCGGATGACTGCCTCGACCTGCCGGTTCGCCTGATCACCGCCAACCAGCTCTACGAGGAGACGTTCGGCCACGTGCCGGTCGGGATGATCGACGCGGCCTGGTACCGCTACATCATGCACCCGCGCTTCCGAGCCTCCGGCCCGCACTCCAAGCGGGTCTTCGACCTCGTCCTCGGGAGCCTGATCGGACTGTTCTTCCTGCCCGTGATCGCGATCGCCGCGATCGCGATCAAGCTCACCGACCACGGCCCGATCTTCTATCGCCAGCGGCGCCTCGGCGAGCTCGGCGACGAGTTCGAGATCCTGAAGCTGCGCACGATGCGCACCGACGCCGAGGCCAACGGCCCGCAATGGGCCGCCGTCGCCGACGACCGGGTGACCAAGGTCGGGCGGATTCTGCGCCGCAGCCATGTCGACGAGATTCCGCAGCTGTGGAACGTTCTGCGAGGAGACATGACCCTGGTCGGGCCGCGTCCCGAGCGTCCGGAGATGGTCGCCGAGCTCGAGCGCCGCTTCCCTCACTACACCCGCCGCCACCTGGTGAAGCCGGGGATCGCCGGCTGGGCGGCCCTGCGGTGCGGCTACGCCGGCTCCGACATCGGGACCGCCTGGAAGCTCTGCCACGACCTCTTCTACATCAAGCGTCGCTCGATGCTGGCCGACGCTCTGATCCTCGCCGAGACCGGGGTAGAGGTGTTCCGCGACGCCCACCGCGCGCTGCGCGCGCCGGGCGACCGTTTCCTGCTCGGCGAGGAACCCAATGGCTGACGGCCTCGCGGCCGAGACCACCCCGGGTCGGGTCGCGGGCAGCGCGAAAGCGCTGCTGGTCGTCGACGACGACTGCGTCTGCGTCGAGGCCAGCCTCGGCGCCTGCCGCCTGCTGGGCTCGGCGCGAGCCGAGATCGTCGGCCGGCCGGTCGAAACGCTGCTCGAGCCGGAGTCGCGCGAGCGCTTCGCCCACGTCTGGCGCGCCTTCCGCGACGGCGGCGGTCATGCCGAGCCGTTCGCGCTCGAGGCGCCGGCGACGATGGTCGAGGTCGCGGCGACCGTGACCGCCGCGGTGCTACCCGGCCGCCACCTGATCGCCCTCGACCCGGCCGACGGCGGGTCCGGGGACGGGGAGGTTCGCGAGCGGCGCTTCGCCGCCCCCGACGCGCGCTCGCCCCGCGAGCCCACCGCCCGCGAGCGCGAGGTGCTCGAACTGCTCGCCGGCGGCCGTACCGACGGCCAGATCGCCGAGCTGCTCGAGCTCTCGCCGGCCACCGTGCAGACGCACGTCCGAAACGCGAAGGCGAAGCTCGGCGCCCGCACCCGCGCCCAGGCCGTCGCAATCGCCCTCCAGCGCGGCCTGATCGAAGCGTTTTAACTTCTCGCGGCGCCGTCGGGCCGGGCACGGGCTCCGCCGCGTGCTACTGCGACTCGAAGCTCCCCGGGTCCACCCCGAGCTGCTTCGCCAGCACCTGGACCCGGTCCGAGAGCGGGTTGAGCTCGAGCGCGAGCAGGATCTCGTTGCGGGCCAGGGCGCGGTCCTTGGTGACCTGCAGGTCGGCGAGCAGGTAGTGGGTCGCCCACTCGTCGGGGCGGATGTCGGCGGCCTGGTGCAGCGCCGCCAGGGCGCGGGGGTCGTCGCCGCTGGCGCGGGCGATCGAGGCCTCGGCGAGCGGTGGCCCGTCGCTGAACGGGTTCAGTGTGTGGGCGCGGTCGAGGTCGTCGTAGGCGGCCGCCAGATCGGTGCGCCAGGTGGCGTACGCGTTGTCGACCATCCGGTCCGCCAGCAACGGGGGGACCGCGCTGATCGCCAGCACCGCGAGCCCGGCCAGTGCCCAGTGGCGCCAGGAACGGGTCGAACGCCGGCCGATCTCGCGGATCGTCGGCGCGCAGGCGGAGCCGACCAGCGCCAGTAAGGGCGCGGTCACGGCCGGGTACGGCCAGAACCAGTCGAGCGACGTATGCACCAACCAGTAGCTGCCGCTGGCGAGGGCGATCGCGCTCAGCCCCGCGGCCGACGGGCCTAGGCGTCGCGCGCGCACCACCCCCATGGTCGAGGCGACGACGAAGGTCCCGAACAGGGCCAGGCCGACGATCCCGAGCTCGCTGAGCAGCTCGAGCTCGACGCTATGGGCGTCGTGCAGGTACTGGCTGGCGGAGTCGCGCTTGCGCAGGTAGCTGTAGCGATAGCCGCCGCCACCGTCGCCGAACAGCGGGTCGTCGCCGAAGTCGCTGAGCGCCACCCGCCAGGCGTCGTAGCGGTTCGAGCCGGCGTTGACGGTGAACCGGCTCGTGTTGTTCGACAGGTCGGGGGTGCCCCCATGCTGGAACTCGTCAGCGCGGTTGCTGAGCCAGTTGACCGGGTCGCCGACCGAGACCAGGAAGGTGACGGCGGCGATCGCCGCGACCGCGCCGAGCCCGATCGCCACCGTGCGGTTGGAACCCGGGTCGCCGCTGCCGACCCCGGGGAGCCGCCGCTCGAAGCGGACCGCCAGCGCCCCGATAACGGCCGAGAACGCGGTCGTCGCCCCAATCACCAAGCCGAGGCGATGCATCTCGTCGACCGCCGCGCGAACGCCCGTGTCGCCGCCCGAGGCGTGGAACACCGAGGCGACCGCGGGAAACGTGACGACCGCGGGCAGCGCCGCCAGCGCCAGCCAGGCCAGGGCGCGGATCCGCACCGGCGAGGCGAGCAGGTAGACGACCAGCGCGACCAGCATCGCGGGCGCCGAGGCCCGGCTTTGGGATGAGAGGCAGAGGTTTATGCACAGCGTCGCGGTCGCGAACGCGGCCACCCGCAGTCGCGCGTCGGCATCACGGGCCGAGGCGAGGCCGAGCGCGGGGAACAGGGCGATCGCGAAGAAGGCGGCGTTGGCGTTGCGATAGCCGAGCGGGAAGGCGAGCGTGCCGTCGATCTCGAGCACGTCGTGGGGCGAGCTCGACGTGGCCAGGGTGATCGTCGCCACGATCCCCGCGAACGCGGCGCCCGCCACCAACGGCACCAGAGAAAGGTTCATCCGCGCCCCGAGCAGGTTGCAGAGTGCGACCCCGAGGCCGAAGCAGAGTGCGTATACGAGCACTCGCTGGCCGTTGTCCGAGCGCCAGGTCCGGCGCCGGGCTCCAGAGCGCCGAGAGCGCTGTCCAGGCGCCCAGCACGAGCAGAGCAACCAGCGCCACGACCACCGGCGGCGAGAGCGACAGGCGGCCGCGCCAGGGGGCGAACCGGACCAGCAGGGCGGCGCCCGCGCAGAGCACGATCGCGCCGGGCAGCAGCACGACCCCGAAGTAGGCGCCGTCCTGCCACGCCCACCAGCCCCAGACGCCGGACAGCAGCGCCAGCGCCAGCCATGCGGCCGGCTCCAGCGGGGCGCGCGGTCGGCGGGCGGCCTCGACGTCCTCGACCATGGGCTCACGGTAGATGACGGGTGCGCTCAGGCTCACGCCTGACCATCGGCTCGCAAGCGCCAGTCCGCAAAGCCGGAATGCGAGCGGGCTTGCAGGTAGCGGAATCGACGCCTGACCGGCGAAGCCACCCACGCACAACCCGGCCTGGAGAAGAACCGATGGAACGACGAGGAGGCGGAGGCGAGGTGCGCTTCCACGATGCGGCGGAGCGCGCCCGCGAAGAGCTGAGGCGCCAGCTCGGCGGCGAGGCCGAGCGCCTCGACCGCGAGCTGAACGAGCTCTCGCGCCAGACGATGGAGAGCGCCGCGCGGGTCGCCGAGGAGCGCGTCGAGCGCGAGGTCGAGCGGCTCGAGCAGGCCTCCGCCGGCCTCTCACGGGAGCTTCACCGGCGCCTGAACGAGGGCGCCGAGCAGTTCCGCGTCGTGCTCACCGAGCAGCTCGAGGCAAGCGGCGCCGAGCTGCGAGCCGAGAACGCTCGCTCGCTGCTCGAGCTCTCGGAGTCGATCCGCCTCGACGTCGAGCGCGACCAAAAGGGCCGCGGCGAGGAGATCGAGCAGCAGGTCTCGCATCGCGTGAGCGAGCGTCTCGACCAGGCCGATTCGCTGCTTCGCGAACGCTTGGACCGCGCCGTCTCGGAGGCGGCGCAGCGGGTCACCGAGCGCGTCGACGAGCGCCTCTCACAGGCGAGCGGCGCCCTGCAGACAGAGCTCGAGGCCGCGCGCACGGAACTGCGCGAGCGGATCGCGACCACGGTCGACAAGTCGGTCGAGGAGCTCTCGGCGCGCGCCGCCCAGGGCCGCCGCCAGCTCGCCACCGAGTTCGAGGCGGGGATCGCGGGCGCCGAGTCGAAGCTCGACGAGCGCTTCGGCACCGCCACCGCGGCGACCCGCGACGAGCTGGGCAACGAGATCGCCTTCCGCCTCGACGAGCTCGAGAAGAGCTTCGGCGAGCGGCTCGAGGCCGAGCGAGACCAGATCAAGCGCCGGCGCAAGGCCGCGATCTCGTCGATTCGCGACGAGGTTCGCGACGAGATCGCCCGCCGGGTGAAGAAGGTCCGCGCCCAGCTCGGCGAGAGCGTCGAGGTGCGCCTGCGCGAGGGATTCGAGCAATTCTCCGGCGAGACCAACCAGCAGCTCGGGCGGGTCTCCGAGCAGCTGCGCGCCGAGCTTCGCCAGTCCGTTTCCAGCGAGGTCGAGTCGGTTCGCCGCCAGCTCGGCGAGGGGATCGAGGCCGCCGCCAGCGAGCGCGACGAGCGCCTCGACGCGGAGTTGCGCGCCAGCCTTGCCGCGGCGACCGGCGCGCTCGGCGAACGGGTGAGCGCCTCGATCCAGGAGGTCGCCCGCGACCTCGACGCCAGGCTGACCAGCCGTTCGGCCGAGGTCGAGCAATCGCTTTCGGTCCGGATCGGGACCGAGCTCCAGAGCCACCGCGACTCGCTCAGCGCCGAGCTTGCTGCCCAGCGCGAGCGCCAGCGGGAGATCGTCCGCGAGAGCCTCGGCGGCGAGTTGAAGAAGGCCGAGAGCCAGATCACCGAGACCGGGATGGAGCTCGCGAAGACGATCAGCGAGCGGGTGACTGCGACCGCCGAAGCGCAGCTCGGCGAGATATCGGCGGCCCGTTTGGCCGAGCTCGAGATCGGCGCCAATCAGGCCAAGGAGGGGATCACCGAGCACGCCAAGCAGGCGCTGGCCCGCAAGATGCGCCGCCAGGAGCTGAAGCTGGCCCGCGAGGAGCGCGAGGCGCGGATCAGGGCCGCCGAGGAGCGCATCGACGCCCACGCCAAGGGCATCCTCGAGAAGGTCGCCGTCCGGGCGTCGGAGGCCGAGCTCGGGATCGCCGAGCGGATCGACGCCTCGGGCCAACATCTGGCCGAGCGGCTCGACGCCGCCGAGCGGGTGATCGCCGCCCGCGCCCAGGTCTCCGAGGGCGCGGTCGCCGAGCGCTCCCAGGAGGCCGAGGACCGGATCGCCGCCCGGGCGGAGCGCTCGCACCGCGCGCTGACCGAGATCGCCGAGTCCTCGCAGCACAAGATCGCGGAGATCGCGGAGAGCTCGGAACGCTCGATCGCCGAGGTGATCACCGGCTCGGAGCGTCTGATCACCGACCGCGCCGCGGTCTCGGAGCGCCAGATTTCGGATGCGATCACGACCGCCCGCGGGGCGCTGGAGAGCGTCGCCGAGGAGATCAAGCTGCGCGCTGACCACGCCGCCGAGGGCGCCGAGCGCCGGCTCGCCGAGGCGGCCCGCACCCGCGAGCGCGAGTTCGGCGCCCGTCTGCGAGCCGACGTCGGCGCGATGGTGCTCGAGGCCCGCGCCGAGCTCGTCGCGCTGCGCGACGACCTGGCCCGGATCGGCGGGGACATCAGGGCGGCGGCCGGAGTCGCCGAGGAGCGGATCGCGCAGACCGCGAGGATCGCCGAGGCGACCGTCTCGACCCGCGCCCAGAGCGCCGCCGCCGAGGCGATCCGCGACCTGACCGCAACCGCGAACGACCTCTCGCAGCGGATCGAGCGCCAGGCGAGCACGCTCGAGGCGCGCGAGCGGCTCGACGACATCCTGCTGCGACTGCGCGACGCCGACCAGCGGCTGCGCGAGTCGGACGACCGCACAGAGCGGGCCCTCGGCGACCTGCGGGCCGTCCCCGACGAGGGCGATGAGCCCAACGGCGAGGAGTCGTCGGGGTAAGACCGCCGGCTCCCGCCGGCCCCCGGTAGCCGAGCGGACGCCGGCGGCTGAAATCACGCCCGGCAGGCGCGCGACATCGGGGCTGGCCCCTAGGACATCCGTCCAGGTGCGGTCGAGCGCACGCGCGCACAGGTCGATCCTTTGGGGGCAGCGGGGCGAGGCCCCGCCGCGACCACCCATGGCCCCTAAGCGACCCCTGAAAGAGCCCCTGGACCGGCCGGAAGCGCGGCGGATCGATCCGCCGCTGCGCGAGGCCGCGGCTACCCACACCCCCGGGTGGCCGGAGCGCCGCGCCGGCCTGGCGATCGAGCGCTCCGCCGACGCATTCCTCTCGATCGACGAACGGGGCACGATCATCGCCTGGAACCCGGCGGCCGAGCGCCTCTTCGGCTGGTCCGCGCAGCAGGCGATCGGCCGCAGCGTGAGCGTCACCCTGGTGCCCGAGCGGTTGCGCGCCGAGCACGAGCGCGGTCTGAGCGCCTTCCTCGCCGGTGCGCGCGGGGACTTCCTCGGCCACCCGGTGGAGCTGCCGGCGCGACGGCGCGACGGCAGCGAGCTGGTGGTCGAGGCGTCGATCTCGGCGCTGCGGACCGAGGCCGGGTGGAGCTTCGATGCCTGGGCGCGCGACGTCACCGCCCGCCGCCGGGCCGAGCTCGAAGCCGACGAGGCGCGGAGCCAGTTCTTTGCCACGGTGGCCCACGAGCTGGCCACCCCGGCCACCGCGCTGCTCGGCCAGCTCGAGGCGATCGGCGAGGCCGACCGCGAGCGGCTTGGAGCCGACGCGCGCCAGGCGCTGGAGACGCTCGAGAGCGAGGCCGGCAGGATCGCCCGCCTGGTCGCGGACCTGCGGATCGCGGCGCAGACGCGCTCCGGCGACCTCAGCCTCGCCAAGGAGCAGATCCGGCTCGGCGAGCTGATCGCCGCGGTGGTCGAGGCCGAGCGGCCGCGCGCCGAGGCGAAGGGCGTCGAACTGCTGGCGCTGATCGAGCGCGACCCGTTTTACCGCGGCGATCCGGACCGGCTGAGCCAGGTGGTCCACAACCTGGTCTCGAACGCGATCAAGTTCACACCGGCCGGTGGGCGGGTGCTGGTCAAGGTCATCTGCGGTGCGGGCGAGCTGCTGGTCAAGGTCGCCGACACCGGCCCCGGCCTCGACGCGAGCGAGCGCGCCACGGCCTTCGAGCGGGACGTCGGCTCCGGCCCCGAGGCCGGGGGCGGGATGCGAATCGGCCTCGCCGTCGCCCGAGCGATCGTCGAGGCGCACGGCGGCACGATCGAGGTCGAGGACGAGGCAGGCGGAGGAGCCACGTTTGCCGTCCACCTGCCGACCGGGCCCGAGGCTCCGCGCCGGCGCACGCAGGGGACGGTCTATGAGTCGCGCCGAAGCCTCCGGGCACCCGTCCCTGAGACGAGCTAGCCGCGCGCGATCAGACGGGTCTGGGCGGGGCGCAGCAGCGCCGCCAGGGTCGAGTCCGAGATCGCGGCCAGGCCGCCCTTCTTGAGCTCGGCGCGGGCGCCGGTCGCCAGCTGCAGCGCTCGCGAGAGGTCGGGCTCGTGGCCGACCAGCAGCACCGTGCCGCGCCCGGCGGCGACCTCGGCGGGGTCGAAGTCGCCGCCGCGCAGCGCCTCGCTGATCTCGGGCTCGATCCCGAGCGGCTCGCAGGCCAGCCGCGCGGTGTCGAGCGCCCGTACCTTGGGGCTCGTCAGGCAGGCGCTGATCCCGGCGTCGAGCGCCGCCAGCGCGGCGCCTGCGGCGCGCGCCTGGCGCTCGCCCTTGGCGGTCAGCGGCCGGGCCGCATCGTCGGCGGCGTGGTCGGTCGCCTCGCCGTGTCGGAGCAGCCAGATCATCGCGCCGGAGATCCTCGCAGTTAGCGACTTGGGTCGCCGGTGGCATCTGGCCCGCTTGCCATGATCGCGCGGTGAGCGAGACGCAGCGAGAGGTCGTCCATCTGCACGTCCACAGCGAGTACTCGCTACTCGACGGGGCGTGCAAGATCGAGGCGATGGCGGCCCGCGCGGCCGAGCTCGGGATGCCGGCGCTCGGGCTCACCGATCACGGGGTTATGAACGGCGCGGTCGAGCACTACAAGGCGTGCCGCAAGCACGGTGTCAAGCCGATCCTCGGGCTCGAGGCCTACCTGGTCGACGACCGCCGCGCCGAGGGCAGGGTGGAGCGCAATCACCTCACCCTGCTGGCTCGCGACGACGCCGGCTTTCGCAACCTGGTCAAGCTGACCTCCGCGGGCTACCTCGAGGGCTTCAAGCGCGGCAAGGCCAACGTCGACATGGAGCTGCTCGCCCGCCACAGCGAGGGCGTGATCGCGCTCACCGGCTGCCTGCAGTCGCGCTTTTGCCGCCGCCTGGTCGAGGAGCGTCCCGCCGACGCCCGCGCGCACCTCGACGACCTGATCCAGGTGTTCGGCGCCGACGACGTCTACTTCGAGGTCCAGGAGAATGGGATCCCCGAGCAGGCGAAGGCGAACGAGGGGATCGTCCGTTACGCCCGCGAGCTTGGCCGGCCGCTCGTCGGGACCGCCGATGTCCACTACCTGCGCCGCGAGGACTACCAAAACCACGCGGCCCTGCTCTGCGTGCAGACCAAGTCGACGCTCGAGCAGCCGAAGCTGACCTTCGACACCAACGAGTTCTTCCTCAAGAGCGCCGACGAGATGGAGGAGGCGTTCGCGGCCTGGCCCGAGGCGGTCCCGACGACGATCGAGATCGCCGAGCGCTGCGAGGTCGAGATCGAGCTCGGCAAGCTGCTGCTGCCGCGCTTCCCGACCCCCGACGACGAGGAGCCCGGGGCGATGCTGCGGCGGCTGGTCGACGAGGGCCTCGGGCGTCGCTACGGCGACCCGATCCCCGCCGCCGCTCGCGAGCGCGCCGACTACGAGCTCGGGGTGATCGCCGAGATGGGGTTCGAGTCCTACTTCCTGATCGTTTGGGACTTCGTCCGCTACTCGAAGGACAGCGGGATCGCGGTCGGCCCCGGCCGCGGCTCGGCCGCCGGCTCGATCGTCGCCTATTCACTCAACATCACCGACCTCGACCCGCTCGCCAACGACCTGCTGTTCGAGCGCTTCCTGAACCCGGCCCGCAAGTCGATGCCGGACATCGACATCGACTTCTCGGTCCGCGGCCGCGAGCGTGTGATCCGCTACGTCCAGGAGAAGTACGGACGCGAGTCGGTCGCCCAGATCATCACCTTCGGCAAGATGGCGCCGCGGGCGGCGACCCGCGACGCCGCCCGGGTGCTCGGGCACACGCACGCAACCGGCGACCGGATCGCGAAGCTGATCCCGGAGCCGATCATGGGTCGCAGCCCGAGCTTCGAGGAGTGCCTGCGCAACGGCCAGGAGCTGCGCCAGGCCTACGACGCCGACGCCGACGCCCGCCAGATCGTCGACGTCGCTCGCGGACTGGAGGGGATCGTCCGCAACAACTCGATCCACGCCGCCGCGGTGGTGATCGCCGACCGGCCGCTGGACGAGATCGTCCCGCTGCAGCTGGCCGAGGACCGCGGTGCCGGCGCCGAGAAGGGCCCCAACGGCAAGCCCGAGCGCCAGTACAAGATCGTCACCCAGTACTCGATGACCCCGATCGAGGAGATCGGCCTGCTGAAGATGGACTTCCTCGGGCTGCGCAACCTCGATGTGATCGAGGACGCGGTCGACATCATCAAGCGCTCGCGCGGGGACGAGATCGAGATGGAGTCGATTCCCCTCGACGACGCGAAGACCTACGGGATGCTCGCCCGCGGCGATTCGGTGGGCGTCTTCCAGCTCGAGTCCGAGGGCATGCGCGAGGCGCTGAAGCAGATTCGGCCGACCGAGTTCAACGACATCGTCGCGATCGGCGCCCTCTACCGGCCCGGCGCGATGCGGTTCATCCCCGACTACGCCCGCGGCAAGCGCAACCCGAGCTCGATCGCCTACCAGGACCCGCGCCTGCGCCCGATCACCGAGGAGACCTACGGCTGCTGCATCTACCAGGAGCAGTTGATGGAGATCTCGAAGCGGCTCGGCGGGTTCAGCCCGGCCGAGGCTGACGACCTGCGCAAGGCGGTCGGCAAGAAGAAGCGCGACCTGATGGCGACCATGCAGGGCAAGTTCATCGACGGCTGCGCCGCCTCGGGCACCGCCCCCGCGGTCGCCAAGGATCTGTGGTCGCTGATGACCGCCGCGGCCGACTACTCGTTCAACAAGTCCCACGCCGCCTGTTACGCGCTGATCTCCTACCGGACCGCCTACCTGAAGGCGAACTACCCGGCCGAGTACATGGCGGCGGTGATCTCGTCGGTGATGTCGACCAAGGACAAGGTCCCGTTCTTCGTCAACAAGTGCGCCGAGATCGGGATCGAGGTGCTGCCGCCGGACGTCAACTCCTCCGACCACGGCTTCGTCGTCTCGGGCAACTCGATCCGCTTCGGCCTCGACGCGGTCAAGAACGTCGGCCACGCGGCGGTCGAGACGATCATCGCCTCGCGCGAGGCCTCCGGGCCGTTCGAGTCGATCTGGGACTTCTGCGAGCGCGCCGACTCGAGGGCGGTCAACAAACGGGCGATCGAGTGCTTGGTCAAGTGCGGTGCGCTCGACTCGACCGGCGACACCCGCCGCGGGATCCTCGAGGTCCTCGGCGCCGCGCAGGGGGCGGGGCAGAAGGCCCAGGAGGACTCGCGCCGGGGCCAGGGCTCGATCTTCGACCTCGGCGGCGGCGCCGAAGACGCTCCGGCGTCCGGCGGGTTCGCCGCGCCGCGTCATCCCGCGATCGCGGCCGAGGAGTTCGACCAGCGCGAGCTCCTGCGGCTCGAGAAGGAGACCCTGGGGACGTTCGTCTCCGCCCATCCGCTGGGCGAGGTACGCGAGGCCCTGCGCGCCCGGGTCGAGCGGCCGCTCGCCGACATCCCGTCGATGGCCGACGGCGCCTGGGTCACGGTCGGCGGGATCGTCTCCGAAGCGAAGAAGGTGCGCACCCGCCGCGGCGGTTATGTGATGTTCGCCGCCCTCGACGACCTCGAGGGCCGGCTGGAGCTGTTCGTCCGCGACGCGGCCTCCGAGGTCGCCGAGGTGATCGAGGTCGACCGGGTCGTGGTGATCCGTGGCCGGGTCGACAAGGGCGAGGGCGGCAAGCTCAGCCTCGTTGTCCAGGAGGCGGAGCTGTTCGAGCCCGGGGCCGACGAGGTTGCCGCGGCACGGGCGAGGGCGGCGGAGGTCACGGGGCCGCTGATCCTGAGGGTGAACGCGGCCGAGTTCGGGGCCGGGCTGATCGATGAGCTGAAGGCCGTGTTCGGCGATTTCCCCGGCGACAACGAGGTCGAGCTGGAGATGCGCACCCGCGACGGGATCAGGCGGCTGCGCTTCGGGACCGAGTACCGGGTGACGCCCTCGAAGGCGCTGCGCGCCGAACTCGATCAGCTACTGGGACCCACCGCTCTCGCTGCATGAGGCGGGATCGCCGTCGCCGGGCTGCGTCATCGGTCGCTCGCGTGCCGAGCACGCGTCGCTCCCTGCTTCCTTGCCCGGCTCGGCGCTTCCGGCTCACCTAGACTTCGTTCGTGGCGACCGTCCAGCGATCCGGGACCGAGGCGAGCGAGTGCCGCAGCTGCCGCACCTTCTGCGACAAGCTGATCGAGCCGCGCGGCTGCATCGAGCTTGGATGCCGCTACCTGTACAGCTACGAGGACCAGCTGACCGGCGGCCGCTACATGGGCTGCCTGCGCAAGGTCTTCCGGGCCGAGATCGACGTCGACATGTTCGAGCTCGCCGAGGCCGACGGCGGCTTCGGCGGGATCAAGATGTCGGGCGCCCCGCTGCCCCAGTGCCAATTCCGCGTCGAGCCCTGCTACGAGGGCTCGGGCGCCTCGTTCAACTGCGTCAACCCCCGCTTCTTCGACTGCACCGACCAGGGCCCCGAGGGCATTCGCGCCTTCGACCTGCGAAACAGCCTCTAGCGCGACGCCCGGGGGCGAAGCCCGACGACGTGGCGCGAGTTGTTCAAACCCTGAGCCTGTAGCCGACGCCGCGGACCGTCTCGAATCGCTGCTGGCCCAGCTTGCGGCGCAGGTAGCCGACGTAGACGTCGACGACGTTGGAGCCGGGGTCGTAGTCGTAGCCCCAGACCTGGGCGAGCAGCTGCTCGCGGCTGAGCACCTGGTTGGGGTGCTGGAGGAAGGTCCGCAGGAGCTCGAACTCGCGGGCGCTGAGCTCGATCGTCGCCCCGTCGATGCTGGCCCAGCGGGTTCGCAGGTCGAGGGCCAGGTCGCCGACCCGCAGCTGCACCTCCTCGCTCGGGGTCTCACCGCCGCGCAACTGCACACGGATCCGTGCCACCAGCTCCTCGAAGTGAAAGGGCTTCGGCAGGTAGTCGTCGGCGCCGCTCTCCAGGCCCTCCACCCGGTCGTGGGGGTCGCCCCGGGCGGTGAGCACGATCACCGGCAGCTTGCGCCCGGCGCCCCGCAGGTCGCGCAGCACGTCGAGGCCGTCCTTGCCGGGCAGGCTGAGGTCGAGGATCAGAAGGTCGAAGTCGTCGTCGAGCGCCATCGACTCGGCGGCCGGCCCGTCGCCGACGATCGTCGGCGTGAAGCCGCTCGCCCGCAGGCCCTTGTCCAGGAACGAGGCCAGGCGCGGCTCGTCCTCGGCGATCAGGATCCGGCTCACGGTATGGGCGGGGGGGTCGCGGGGAGGACGACCGTGAACGTCGACCCCAGGCCGGGCCGTGAGTCGAGCTCGACGCTGCCGCCGTGGGCCTCGGCGATCGCCTCGGCGATCGAGAGCCCGAGGCCGGTCCCGTCGGACATCTGCGCGGTGGCCCGACCGCGCTCGTAGCGGTCGAAGATCCGCTCGCGGTCCTCGGGGTCGACGCCGGGTCCCTCGTCGCGCACCCAGATGCGGGCGCGATCGCCGACCAGCGAGCTGCCGATCCAGATCGTGTCGTGCTCGGCGGTGTGGCGGACGGCGTTGTCGGCCAGGTTCATCACCGCCTGGGTGAACCGCTGGGGATCGGCGACCAAGATCCCGACTCCGGCCCCGTCGAGCCGCCAGTCGCGATCGCCGAGGCTGCGCGCCTTCGCGAACAGGTCGTGGGTGAACAGGTCCAGGTCGATCGGCTCGGTGCGCAGGAAGTCCGGGCGCGGCGCCTTTGCCAGCAGCAGCAGGTCGTCGACGTAACGGCTCATCCGGTCGAGCTCGTCCTGGATCACCGCGATCGCCTCCTGGCGCTCGGCGGGGGAGTCACCGAGGGTCTCGAGGTGGCCCCGGATCACGGTGATCGGGGTGCGCAGCTCGTGGCTGACGTCGGAGAGGAAGTCCTTCTGGTCGGCGAACGCGGTCTCGAGGCGGTCGAGCATGCCGTTGAAGGTGCGCCCGAGATCGGCGATCTCATCGCCGCCGTGGACCGGGATCCGACTCGACAGGTCGGTCTCCGAGATCGCCCGCGCGGTGCGCGAGAGCGCGTTGAGCGGGGCGATCGCCCGACCCGCCGCGAGCCAGATGAACAACGAGGCCAGCAGCAGGACGACGATCGATACCCCGATCGCGATCCGCACCGCGCTCTCGACCTGGTCGCGTTCGGCCGCGGTCAGCGCCGCCGCGACCAGCACGCCGTGCGAATCGCCGATCGAGACCGGGATCGCCACGTAGCGGGTCTCACCGAAGCCCGAGTCGAGCTCGCCGCTGGTCGGCGCGCTCGCGCTGGCGAGCGGCGACATCGAGTCGGCGAGTGGTTCTTGGCCCGGGTTGGCGACCGTGAAATCGTGCAGCTGGCCGCCGGTGAAGGCGACCAGGGCGCCGTCGGCGGGCGGGGCCGAGCGGCTCAGATAGGCGTCGAAGAGCTGGTTGACATTGGTGAACGGATCGCCGCTCTGGGGCTGGCCGAGCGCGGTCACGTCGTCGAGCGAGTCGACGTCGGTCGCCAGCTGGCGCTCGACCTGCTCTCCGATCCGCGAGAGCAGGACCTGGCGCAGGACGAGCACCGAGGCAGCGGTCGACAGGACCAGCAGGGCGAGGAAGGACACCAGCACCCTGGTCCGCACGCCGGCCAGCGGTGCTCGGCGATCCCCCGCGCCGCCTGTGGTCTCTCCCCGTTGGGGACGGGACCGCGCCTCGATCAACACGCGCTGACTGTAGCCCGCAATAGCCGGTTTTGCTGCGACTACGCGTGCAGCGGACTCAGCGAAGCCTGGCGATCAGCAGGCTGAGCGTGTCGCCGTACTGATCGTCGGCGGGCGAGCTCTCGCCGCCACCGGCGGCCTCGGAGCCGCCGCCGTTGTGTTGGCCTGCGTGCGGCAGGTAGGTGGTCGGGTTGGGCGGCCGTCCGCCCGCGGTCTGCCCGCCCGGGGCGTCGACGCCGTGCAGGGGGCTGGTGCCCTCGGGCTTGAGCAGGGTGAAGACGACGATCGCCACGAGCAGCCCGACGACCACCACCTGAGCAGCAATCACCCACGTGCGACCTCCGGTCACTCGCCACACCCCTTCCAGGGAACGATGCGCATCCGCTTGCAACCCTCGCGGATCCGCATGAGACGGCGATGAGAGGGATATCAGACAGGCAGGAGCATGAGAGCGGTTCTCATCCCCGGCTCACCCTCGTCTCACCGGGCCGACCTACTCTCGACCGCGTTCATCTCCCCATTTGCGAAGGAGAACTCGTAACGTGCGTATCACTCAACTGCTGAAGACGAAGTTTGCCGCGCTCCTGCTGGTCGCGATCATCGCGTCCCTGCTGGTGCCGGCGTTCGGTGGGGCACAGCAGGCCAGCCCGACGACGAGCCAGTACTCGGATCGGCTCACGCAGGTGAGCACCAACGGGACCCCGCCCTCGAGCAGCAGCTCGGGGCTGGGCGGCAACGTTGGCCCGCTTCCGTTCACCGGCTTCGACGTGATCGCGATGGCCGCGGTCGCGCTCGCGGTCACCGGGCTTGGCCTCGCGCTGCAGCGCGCCGTTTCGCGCGACCCAGGCGACGACCTCTCGTAGAGAGACGCTAGGTCCTCGCCGCTCGCCTTCGGCGGGCGGCGAGGCAGCGCTTGCGCAGCTTGCGCGCGAGCTCGACGTCGGCCAGGCCCGGGGCGCCGCCGCCGGCGCCGGTCTCGATCAGGGTCGGCAGCGCCTCGAACCGGGGGTCTGAGAGAAAGACGCCCAGGCCGCCCTCGCCGATCTCGCCCTCGCCGAGGGGGGCGTGGCGGTCGCGGTTGCCGCCCAGGGGGATCATCGAGTCGTTCAGGTGCAGGCATCGCAGGCGCTCGAGGCCGACCTTCGTCTCGAACTCCTCGAGCACCTCGTCTAGCGCCTCGGCGGTGCGGATCTCGAACCCCGAGGCGAGCAGGTGGCAGGAGTCGAGGCAGATCCCGACCCGCGGGTGGCCGTCGAGCAGCTCGACCAGGCCAGCGAGCTCGTCGAAGTCGCGGCCCAGCGGCCCCTGGGTGCCGGCGGTGTTCTCGAGCAGGATCGGGCAGCGGGCCGAGTCCGAGAGCGCCTTGGCGATCGCCTTCGCCGCCCGCTTCATCGACGGTGCGAGCGGCTCACCCTTGCACGCCCCGGCGTGCAGGACGACGCCGTGGGCGCCGATCCCGTCGCCGACCCGCAGCGCGTGGGTGAGCGACGTGATCGACTTCCGGCGGATCTCGCGCTCCTTGCTGGCGCAGTTGATCAGGTAGACGGCGTGGATCGTCGCCGAGTCGATCCGCGAGGCGCCGATCGCCTGGCGGAATTCAGCGAAGTCATCGTCGCTGTAATTGGTCGGCCGCCACATCCGCGGACTCTGGTTGAAGATCTGAATCGCGTCCGAGCCGCTGTCGATCCCGCGCTCGACCGCGAGGGCGAGCCCTCCGGCTGTGGAAACATGGCAGCCAATCAGCATCAGGGGGCCTTTTTCGCGCTTTGCAGAGCCAAGCGCGGGACTGTAGCGGCGGTGTCAGCTTGACCCGCGATCCCGCGTAATCAAGCGTGACGTGAAGCGATTTAGGCACTGAATCGCTAACTGTTCTCTGAGCGCAACTGTCTTGGAGATGCTGCGCGGGCGAAGCGCGACCGTGGCGCTTGACGTCGGCCGGTACAAGCGCCTCAATGCCGACCCGGCCTTGACCCCCCGAGCCTTCGGTGAGAGGCTCGCGCCACACATCGGTGGATCGCCAGTCTGCCGGCAGCCTGAACCGACTCGTCACGCACCTGGCCTCCACCCTCGCTTGGCTTCAAGGGAGGTAGTACTTGACTCGAAGAGCACTTGTGGGCGTCGCAGCGGTTGTGGCGGCACTTGCCTGCGGATTCGTGCCTGCAGCCGCGTCGGCCAGCGACGATCCCTGTACCGCGACCGGCTCCAACTTGATCGGCGGCCCGAGCCGGAATGTGTTCTGCGGCACCTCGGGCAACGATGTCCTACTCGGCAACAGCGGCGACGACGAGCTGCGCGGCTTTGACGGCAATGACACCCTCGACGGGGGCTCAGATAACGACCTACTGAACGGCGGGTCGGGCAACGACAGCCTCACCGGGGGCATTGGGATCGACATTGCGCTCGGTGAAGGTGGCAACGATCGGCTCCACCTGCGCGACGGAGAGGTGGACAACGTCGTCCAATCGTGTGGATCCGGGACCGACTCGCTCGATATGGACCTCGCGGACGTGGCCTCGCTTGCCATCACGGGCATCTCGTTGTTGTTTCTGGCGTGCGAAAACATCACGGTAGGTGCAATCCATGAGGGTCCGAACGTGGTGATCTCCGGCCGCTCGCTAAGGGTCGGCAAGAATGGCCGTGCCGCAGCGCGGCTTCGCTGCCCGAGTTGGCTCGACATACCCTGCGGGGGCAGTCGCGCTCACGATCCTGACCAAGTCGAAGAAGAAGCGACACCAGCCGCCCACGCCGACTCGATCCGCGCCGGGGACAGCGGCCACGTGCGGCGGTGTGGCTCTCCCGCCGCGACCGAGAGCATGCTCGGGGCGCGAACCACCGCGCCAATGGGATGATCAAGTCGGTCGAGAAGGGCGCTTCGTCGGGACAAGACCCCCTCTCCGAGGAGGTCCGCCCGTGAACGTAGGGCGCGGGCGGCGCGGCGCATCGGGGGCGAACACTCGTCTGACTTCGCGCCGACTACGTATCGGCTGCGGTTGACCACAGTGGACGCTGGAAGTGGTGCTTTGGACGACGAAGCGCTACTCAGCTACGCCCCGGCCAGAGCGAGATACTGCGCAGGCGATGTCACAGCAAACCGTTGAGGAAATTGTTCGCATGGGATATGCCCGGTTCAACGGAGCCGAACGCGAACCCCATGATGAGAAAGAGCTTGCCTCGCTGGACGTCTGGCATCCCGACGGCGTGTACGTGAACTCCGCCAACGATCCCGACCCGGCCGTTCACCGGGGCATCGAGGCGGTGAGAAGACAGGTAGGGCAATGGGTAGATGCCTATCCCGACCTGCAGGTGGTCCCGCTGGAACTCCAGACCAATGGCAATCGAGCGTTCGTGTGGGTTCGGTTCTCCGGCCACGGTGCAGGCAGCGGGGTTCCCATTGACATGGAGATGGCTCACGTCGTCACCATCGACGAGGGCGGCAAGACGCTCCGCCTTGAGGAATACCCGGAGCGCGCCGACGGCCTCCAAGCCGCCGGGCTGTCGGAGTAGGCGCGTCCTGACCACTCCGTAACTCCTACTCGGCTACGCCCCGGCCAGAGCGAGATACTGCGCAGGCGATGTCACAAGAGAACGCCAAGATCGCGCTGATCGAGGCGGCCTATGAAGCCCTCGCCGAGGGCGGCCTGGACCGGTTTCTCGAACATTGGACCGAGGATCTCGACCACCGGGCGATCGAGGGTGCGCTCGACGACCGAGGTCCGCTACACGGAAGGGAAGCCATGCGGGCCTACGTCCAGGACTGGATGGACACCTTCGACGGGCTTGAGATCCAGCCGATCGAGTTGGTCGACGGTGGCGGGAACACCGTCGCCGCGGTGCTGCGGTTCGGCGGACGCGCGAAGCTCAGCGGCCTCGAGACGGATTCCACCTTCGGGGTTGTCTTCTGGATCCGAGACGGAAAGATCGCGCGCGGCCGCGAGTACGCGACCTGGGAGCAGGCCCTCGAAGCCGCCGGGTTGTCGGAGTAGCGGCGACCGCGGCGCTACGGCGCCGTCCCGGTGGGGCGAGCCGACACAAACGAACCGTCACCCCCCACCGCGCAGCCCGATCGAATTCCGCCGACGTGGACGTTCATCGGAAAGCGATCGGGCGGGCGGGTCGCCCGGCCGACAACCCGGGTGAAACGCCCGAAGCGAACAAGGGGGACTGGATGAGACTCAGCAACCGTGCCGCCGCGACCGTCGCGGCAGGAGTCGTCTTGGCCATTGGCGGAAGCGGCATCGCATCGGCCGCGGGAGCGAACGTTTCCGGTCCCTACGACCCCTACGCCGTCGGGGCGCCCAGCGGCAACGGGAACGGGAACGGCCACGCCTACGGCCGACCCTGCGCGGGCTGCGTCGGTAACGCCGACTGGAAGAACCCGCCCGGGCAGCTGCCCGATGGGACCGACCAGAACCTCGGCTACGAATGCGATGGCAACGCCGGCGTCGGCGCGACCAACCCGGCGCATAGCGGTTGCGCGACCGGCGGGGGCGGAGACGACGGAGGCACCACCTAGTCGGTACCGGCGCCACGCTCGACCAGTCGGCAGCCACCCGCGTAAACGAAGTCGCGGCGTTGCTGGCTGGTTCGGGCACGAATTGGCACTAGAGGGGGTTTGGTGGCGCCCCTCACCCCCGAAGAACCCGCATCAGAAATGGGATTCGAGGGTGGCGAGGCCCGCTGTGGAAACATGCGCGCCGATCAGCAACGTCGTGAACCAGTCCCCGATAGTCCGCTTCGCCCCTTCACCGACCGGTGCCCTGCACATCGGTGGGGCGCGCACGGCGCTCTACAACTGGCTCTACGCGCGCGGCACCGGCGGCCGGCTGGTCCTGCGGATCGAGGACACCGACCGCGAGCGCTCGACCCCGGAGAACGTCGAGCAGATCCTCGACGCTCTGCGCTGGCTGGAGCTCGACTGGGACGAGGGCCCGTTGAGCCAGGCGGAGCGCTCCGAACGCCATCGGGCGCGGATCGAGGAGTTGGTCGAGGCCGGCAGGGCCTACCCCGACACCGCGACCGCCGACGACGTGCGCGCCTACAAGCGGGCCCACGACAACGCCGGCTACCGCGGCGAGCCGCGGCCGGGGGAGGGGGCGGCGATCCGGCTGCGGGTCCCCGACGAGGGCGAGACGGTGGTCGATGACGTGATCCGGGGCGAGGTCCGGTTCGAGAACCGGCTCACCGACGACCCGGTGATCGCCCGCGGCGACGGCACGCCGCTCTACAACTTCGCCGTCGCCGTCGACGACCTCGAGATGCAGATCACCGACGTGATCCGCGGCGACGACCACCTCTCGAACACGCCCAAGCAGCTGCTGGTGCTCGCGGCGCTGGGCTGCGAGCCGCCGCGCTACGCGCACCTGCCGCTGCTCCATGGCCCCGACGGCAAGAAGCTCTCCAAGCGCCACGGCGCCGCCTCGGTCCAGGAGCTGCGCGCGGCCGGCTATCTGCCGGCGGCGCTGCGCAACTACCTGGCGCTGCTCGGCTGGGGGGCGGATGACGACCAAACGATCCTCTCGACCCCGGAGCTGATCGAGCAATTCTCGCTCGAGCGGGTCGGCCGCTCGGCGGCGATCTTCGACGAGAAGAAGCTGCGCTGGCTCAACGGCCGCTACATGCGCGAGCTGCCGCTCGACGATTACGTCGAGCAGGCGGCCGGCGAGCTCGAGCGAAGCGGCCACGCCGAGGCGGCGGTCGACCGCGAACGGCTGCGGGCCGCCTGCGCGATCGCCCAGGACAAGGCGCAGACGCTGGACGAGCTCTGGCCGCTGATCGCCTTCCTGTTCGAGCCCCCTGTCGACGACCCGAAGGCGTGGTCGAAGGTGATGGAGCGCGACGCGGTCGGCGCCACGCTGGCGGCGGCGCTCGAGGTGATCGACGAGGTCGAGCCGTTCGAGGCCGAGGCGCTCGAGGTGCAGCTCGGAGCCGCTGTCGAGCGGCTGGGAGTGAAGCCGCGCGACCTGTACCAGCCGCTGCGGGTCGCGATCACCGGCACCTCGATATCCCCGGGGATCTTCGAATCGCTCGCCACGCTGGGGCGCGAAGCGGTCGCCGAGCGTGTCCGTGCGGCGATCGCACGCCTGCAGAACGCCTGAAACCGCCAGTCCGGGCTAAACAAGCGCGCTCTACTGCCGATCTATGGAGTGAGCGTGCGCGACCGTGCGCGCGAAGGGCATGAGAACGCGACCATGAGCCAAGCGACGAAGGCGAAGCAGAGCGGCGGCGCCGAGCGCCGGGCGGGCGTCGGTGGCCGACGCCTGGCCGACGCCTTCGACGCGGTCACCCAGATGCCGACGCTCTCCGAGGCGCGCCGCCGCCTGATCGGCATCTGCGAGCGCCAGGCTCCCTCCGCGGGCGACGTCGCCGAGGCGATCGAGGCCGACACCGCGCTGGCGATCGCGGTGATGCGGGCCGCCAACAACGGCGAGGGGCCGGCGGGGCGGACCGGCGGGGTTCGCGAGGCGGTCGAGTACCTGGACGCCGACGGCGTGATGCTGCTCGCCGGAGGCCTGGAGACCTATGACGTGCTCGAGCAGCCCGGTCCGGCCGGGCGCCACGAGCGCTTCCGCCGCCACGGGGTCGCCGTGCGGATCGCCACCGAGCGGGTTGCCGAGGTCGCGCGACTCGCCCAGCGCGACGAGCTCGCGGTCGCTGCGCTTCTTCACGACGTCGGCAAGCTGGTGCTCGCCGAGCTCTACGGCGACGAGCAGCCGCCCGAGCGCCGCGCCGAAATGCCCGAGGACCGGGCCCGGCGCGAGCGTCGCGAGCTCGGCATCGACCACGCCCTGGTCGGCGCGGTGCTGACCCGCCGCTGGGGCCTGCCGCCGGTGATCGCCTCCTCGGTCGAGCGCCATCACGCCGCCGACGCCTCCGGCCACGCGGCCGCGATCCGGCTCGCAGATCTGATCGTCCACCACGCGGCCGGCGATCCGGTTTCGTCCGACGCGATGCGCGAGTGCGCCAGCGCGCTCGACCTCGACGACGACGGCCTCAACGGGCTGCTGTTCGAGTTCCCGCACGTCGGCGAGCGCCGTCGCCGCGCCACCGAGCCGTGCCCGCTGTCGATGCGTGAGCTCGAGGCCCTGCGCGGGCTAGCCGAGGGCAAGGTCTACAAGCAGATTGCCCAGGAGCTGACCCTGTCGGTCAGCACGGTGCGGACCCACCTCCACAACGTCTACCGCAAGATCGGCGCGGTCGATCGGGCCCAGGCGGTTCTGATCGCCCGCGACCGCGGCTGGCTCTAGACACAACTCCGCCAGGTCATTGGCTTCGCCTCCGGGCGTGCGTGGGGCTACTCGATAAGCGAGGAGCGCATCCCGATCGCCACCGCGTGGGTGCGATCGCGGGCCTCGAGGCGCGAGAGAACGGCCTTGGTGTGGGTGCGGACGGTCTCGGTGCTGACCCCGAGGCGCTGAGCGGCGTCGACGGTCGAGAGCCCGTTCGCGTACAGCTGCAGGATCTCGCGCTGGCGTCGGGTCAGCCCGTCCCCGCGGCGACCGCGCTTGGCGGCCGGGTCGACGAACGTCTCGGCCTCGGCGGCCGCGTCGACAGCACGCTCGAGGTGGGCGGGCGGCGAGCACTTGGCGACGAACCCGGTCGCGCCGGCGCTGATCGCCTCGACCGCCGCGTAGCGCTCCGGGCGGCTGCCATGGGCGACGATGCCGAGCGCCGGGCGCGCCTTGCGCAGGGCTCGGATAGCGGGAAGGCCGATCAGCGAGTCGTCGCCGTTGACGGTGCCGAACTCGACGATCGCGACGTCGAAATCGCCGAGCGAGGTGATCACCGCGAGGGCGTCGCGGCCGTCGGTGGCCTCCTCGACCTCGTAGCGGTCCGCGAGCAGGCCGCGGACGCCGGCCCGCACCGCGGGTTGCTTATCGATTACCAGGCAGCGTCGTTCGTCGTTCATTGCATAGCCCCGTGTTCCGGGCCGGACAACCCGGATCAACTCACCGACTGGATGCCCCAGTCCGCTCGCTCCTCTCGGACTTGGCGCCATCGTAGCCGGGTCCGGGCGGTCGGTCAGCCCGACCTCTGCTAGGAGCGAGGTTTTTCCGCCGCCGTTCGCTAGAACCTTTCGCGATGGACCTCAGCGGAGGAGCGCGGCGTTGATCTCGGTGACCTCGAAATCCCGGTACGCCGTCGTCGCGATGGCCGAGCTGGCCCGGTCGGGCGAGCGCCCGGTCCCGATCGCCCAGGTCGCCGAGCGCCGTGGGATGCCGGTCCAGTTCCTCGAGCAGCTGTTCTCGACCCTGCGACGAGACGGGCTGCTGCTGAGTCAGCGCGGCGTCAAGGGCGGCTACCGGCTCGCCCGCGACCCCGACCAGATCACGGTGCTCGAGGTTGTCCAGGCTCTCGACGGCAAGGTCGGCGCCGAGGCCGACGAGGCCGGCGGGATCTGGAAGGAGGGCGTCGGCGCCCTTCGCGACGTCTTCAGCCGCACGACGATCGCCGACATCGCCCGCCGCGAGGCCGACGAGGTCGGGGCCGGCATGTACCACATCTAGAAGGCGTGGCTTGCTGAAGGGGGATACCGCTTGTCTATGCGGTTTCTGCTTCGGCTGAGGACGGTGGAGGACGGTGGAGACTGGGGTTCACTGGGGTGCACAGTGGGGTGCAGCGTTACGGGGTGCCTGCGGGCGGCCTACTCCGACAGCCCGGCGGCTTCGAGGGCTTCGGTGGTCGAGCTGAAGGCGCGATTCCGAACGATCTTGTCGCCGCGGAACTCATCGATAAAGGCACTCCGCGCATCGATGGGAGCGCCGCTGCCCGTCCCGCGACCGCGTATCGAGATCACGGTGACAACGCCGGCCTCGCCTGCGTCGATGAACTCCAATGGCTCGATCATCAGATCTGCCCAGGTCTCCGCGAAATGCATGTCTCTGGCAACGCGTGGTGCGGTCACGGCAGTGCCAGGCGCCGACGACGGTCGGCTCCCCCATCGTGGGTTATAAGCTCGGCCTAGCAATGACGCGAGCATCACCAGGTCGAGAGCGCCCCAGCCTCATCGTCCATCTCTTCGTCGACTGCGTTGACACGCTGCACCGGACCCGGCCCGCACACCGTCGCCGACAGCGGGGCATCCTCGCGCGGCTGTGCCGCTAGCCGCCGCGAGGTCAGCTAACGGCGTGTTCGGGTTTTTGCACAACACCTTCTTGGTCGCGCTAGGCACACGGGCCTTGAGATCGGTACGGCTGGACCAACCTGAACTGGTGGCTTGGCCGAGTGGGATTGGTTCGGTCCGTCTCCTTTCCACGTCGCGGCCTCGACGCCACCGCCACACACTGCACGACGGATGGAACGTCGGTCTTTCGACGTCGCGTCGCAAAAATCCGCACCCGCGGCAGTCGTTAATGCCACGTCAGAGGGTCCAAGCTAGAAAACGCAGTTATCGCAACCTGCCTGACCATCCTCGGCGGCGTCGCTTTGGGCATCAAGGCGGTCGAAGGCGCGAACGCCTGGGTCAAGTGGCAAAGCCGAAAGCAAGGCCCGTGACCCCCTTCAGAGCTCGCCAAGCTCGACCAGTCGGCGCTCCCAACAGCTCCCAGCCGGCCTCGAGTTCTTCGGGCGTGTGGTCGACCGGGATCGGGCCGATCCTCAGCGCCGTCTCGAGCCAACGCGGGGCTTCTTCGTCGGCGGGGTGGGGATGGCGAAGGCGGGTCACGAGGCCTGGCGCCAGCGAGCCTTAGCGGCACGGCGGGCGCTGCTGACGGCGTCGGGGTGGACTGCGGCAGATCCAGCGAGCCGAGCAGCTTGCCGCGGATCGACGACCGTCCCCCGGTGCCGCGAGATACTGCGTGGGCGATGTCGCAGGAGAACGTGGAGATCGTTCGGGCGCTGGCAGAGGGATTCCAGCGCCGCCGGCATGAGCAGGCGTTCGAGCTCTACGACCCGGAGATCGAATGGGACGCGTCGGCGCTGGCGGAGTCGATGCCGGATATCGCCGGCATCTTTCACGGCCACGAGGGCGTCAGAACCTACTGGCGGAACTGGCTCTCGGCCTGGAGCGACATCCACTTTGAGATCGGCGACGTGTTGGACGCGGGAGACGACGTGGTGCTGTTGATTCAAAACCAGCGCCAGTGGGGCCGAAGCACCGGTATCGAAGCCGAGATGCCTCCCTACGGGATGGTGTTCACAATTCGCGGCGCCAAGGTCGTCCGATGGCGCCTGTTTCCCGACCAGCAATCGGCCCTCGAAGCCGCCGGACTGTCGGAGTAGGCGATGTCGCGGGAGAACGTCGAGATCGTGCGCCGCGCCCACGCGGCGTTCAACCGAGGCGACATCGATGGCACGGTTGCTTGACTAAGCGGGTGTCGATGCCCCTCTGTCAGACGTACCACATCTGATTCGGCTATCAGCATGGCCGGGATCGACATCAACGGCGTCGCCCACCTGATCCTGCGGGTCAACCGGATCGCCGAGTGCATCGCCTTCTATGACCGGCTGATGCCATTCCTGGGGCTGAGGGCCGTGCCTCCGCGTTCCGAGGAGTTCGTCTACTACGTCGGTGGGCGTACCGCGCTCGGCATTCGCGCAGCCGCCGCAGATCAGGCCATCCACGAGCACATCGAGACCGGGCCGGGCCTCGACCACCTCTGCTTCCGCGCCCGCGCACGCGAGGATGTCGATGCCGTGCACTCGTTCCTGCTCGAAGCCAAGACCGAGATCGTTCGTCCGCCGCAGGAGGGGCCTTGGGCGCCGGGCTATTACTCACTGTCGTTCCGCGATCCCGAGGGAATCCGGCTCGAGATCAACCATGTGCCCGGCCCGGGGCTGCTGGCGGACGGCGCGGCGTTCACCCCCGACCCCGATTACCCCCTGTCGGGCGCCTGATTCGACCCGCCGCGATCTGCGCGTGTGCCGTCGTGACCGTGGCCATGGCCGGCTGCGGTGGCTCCGACGACGAGACGATCGCGAGCCCGGCTGAGCGCGCTGCGTTTATTGCCAAGGCGGATCCGCTCTGCAAGACCTACGAGCATCGGCTGGCGCGGGTTTCCCAACACTTCGAGGCGGTCCTGGCGCGGGCCGGGGCCGCGCGGGCGAACGCCGTGATCGCGCGGCAGTACGTGCGCCAGGGGGAGCTCCTGGAAGGACTGGTCGTACGGTTGCGAAGGGCGCGGGTGCCGGTCGGTGACGAGGACGCGATCGGTCCCTGGCTGGCGGCGCGTGCTCGCCAGGCCGCGGATCAGCTCGAGCTGGCAGCAGCGTTGTACGGGCCCGATGCCGATCCCGATGCGGTCGCCGAGCTCAAGGACCGGCTGGCGACGGACGCGGCCGAGGCAGCCGAGGCGATCCAGGGGTATGGATTCGACTACTGCGGCCTGCGGCCCGGCGCTCCGTAGCTACTCGCCGGCGCAGGCGGCCCCGGCGTCGAATGCCTGGTCGATCAGGTCCTTCGGCGGCTCGCCGGTCGTGCGGATCTCGTCCAGGCCCGCCTGCAGCTGCTCGTCGGTGACCGACTCCGCCAGCGCGTCGATCGCGCACTGGGCCTGCGCGTGGGTGAGGCCCTCCTGCTGGGTCAGCAGCATCATCAGCGCCTGCTCGAACGCGCGCCGCAGGTCGTCGTTGCTTGGGCCGTCCGCCGTGGTGCTCGTCGACGAGGACGACGTGCTCGAGCCCGCCGGCGCGGTCGCGGTGTCGCCGCTGCCTCCGCAGGCAGCGAGCGCCAGGCAGGCCAGCAGCGCAGCGGCCAGGCTCGCGCGCTGGGTGTTCAAGTGCTCGTCCCGCTCATCTTGCGCCTGATTCTGATCGCTCGGTACCTTGGGCGGCATCGCCGGATCGCAAACACGACAGCCGCAGGTCGCCCGGGCGGGCGTCGCAGCCGAGGCGTCGGCGACGATCGGCAACACCCCGCTGGTCGAGCTGCGCCGACTCGGCGACGGCCTCGGCGGCCAGGTGGTCGCCAAGCTCGAGTATTTGAACCCCGGCGGCTCGGTCAAGGACCGGATCGGCGTCGCGATGATCGAAGCCGCCGAGCGCGATGGAGCGCTCGCGCCCGGCGGGACGATCGTCGAGCCGACCAGCGGCAACACCGGGATCGCGCTGGCGATGGTTTGCGCGGCGCGCGGTTATGACCTCGTGCTCACCCTGCCCGAGGGGATGAGCCGGGAGCGCTCAAAGCTGCTGCGCGCCTACGGCGCCGAGGTCCACGAGACGCCGTCACTGGGCGGGATGGGCGAGGCGATCCGGCTGGCCGAGGAGATCGTCGCCGACCGCGGCGCGTTCATGCCGCAGCAGTTCTCCAACCCCGCCAACCCTGACGTCCACCGCCGGACGACGGCCGAGGAGATCTGGAGCGACCTCGACGGCGAGGTCGACGCGCTGGTCACCGGGGTCGGCACCGGCGGCACGATCACCGGCGTCGGCCAGGTGCTCAAGGAGCGCCGCCCCGGCTGCCAGGTGATCGCGGTCGAGCCGACGACCTCGGCGGTTCTCTCCGGCGGACCTCCGGGCCCGCACAAGATCCAGGGCATCGGCGCCGGCTTCGTCCCCGAGGTGCTCGATCGCTCGGTGATCGACGAGGTGATCACGGTCGACGACGAGACCGCGCTGGCCGCCGCCCGGGCCTCGGCCGAGCGCGAGGGCCTGCTGGTCGGGATCTCGGCCGGCGCCGCCTTCCACGCCGCGCTCGAGCTCGCCGGCCGCCCCGAGTTCAACGGCAAGCGGATCGTGACCATCGCCTGCGACGGGGGCGAGCGCTACATGTCGCTGCCCTTCTTCATCGCCGACTGATGCTTGGCCTGGGGACATTGCGGCGGGTAGCGCACGAGATCGGCTCCGACGTCGCCGCGGCGCGCGACCGCGACCCGGCGGCTCGCGGGGTCGGCACGGTCGAGATCCTCTCCAGCTGGGCCGGGGTGCAGGCGCTGCTCGCCCACCGCGTCTCGCACGCGCTCTACGACGCCGGCCTGCCGCTGGTCCCGCGGACGATCGCCTTCACCAGCCGCGCGATCACCGGGGTCGAGATCCACCCCGCGGCGCGAATCGGCGAGGACTTCTTCATCGACCACGGCGCCGGCGTGGTGATCGGCGAGACGGCCGAGATCGGCGACCGGGTGACGCTCTACCAGGGTGTCACCCTGGGCGGTACCGGGTTTGCGCGCGGCAAGCGCCACCCCACGGTGGAGAACGACGTCACGATCGGCTCGGGCGCGAAGCTGCTCGGCCCGGTCAAGGTCGGCCACGGCGCCAAGGTCGGAGCGAACACGGTGGTGATCGAGGACGTGCCGGAGAACTCGACCGTGGTCGGCAACCCGGGCCACCCGGTTCGGGTCGAGGGCCGCCGGCCCGAGGGCCCGGACGCCGACTGGATCCACCTGCCCGACCCGGTCGCCGAGGCGATCAAGGTGCTCTCGGATCGCCTTGGGGCGCTCGAGCAGCGGCTCGGCGAGCTCGACGGCAAGGCCGCCGAGGGTGAGGTCAAGCAGCTGCGGGCGAAGCGCGGTCCGGACCCGGCGGGGGGCTAGCGAGGCGTAGGCCACGCGCCGAAGCCGAGCCCCGCCGCCGTTGATACGGCTAATTCAAGCGCCGCGTGCGGGACTATCCTCGCCCGGGTGAGCGACGAGGAGTTCGAGGGCGCGCCAACCGAGGTCGGAATGGACCCGGTCGAGCGGCTGCTCGAGGGCCTCAACCCCGCCCAGCGAGAGGCGGCCACCCATGGCGAGGGGCCGCTGCTGGTGCTGGCCGGGGCGGGCTCCGGCAAGACCCGGGTGCTGACCCATCGGATCGCCTGGCTGCTGGCGACCGAGCGGGCGCGACCGATGGAGATCCTCGCGATCACGTTCACCAACAAGGCCGCGAACGAGATGCGCGAGCGCGTCTCGAGCCTGGTCGGCGGGGTCTCGCGGGCGATGTGGGTGATGACCTTCCACTCGGCCTGCGCGCGGATCCTGCGCGCCGACGCGGAGCGGCTCGGTTACAAGCGCTCGTTCACGATCTACGACGAGGCGGACTCGGTGCGCATGGTGCGCCGGTGCATGGACGAGCTCGAGCTCGACCGCAAGCGTTGGCCGCCGCGGTCGGTGAAGGCGGCGATCTCGGCCGCCAAGAACCAGCTCGTCGACGCCTCCGACTACGCCGACGCCGCCTCGACCGACCGCGAGCAGGCGATCGCCGACGTCTACAACCTCTACGAGCGGCGGATGGTCGAGGCCTCGGCGATGGACTTCGACGATCTGCTCGTCCGGGTCGTGAACCTGCTCGAGCTGTTCGGAGACGTCCGCGACAAGTACCGGCGGACCTTCCGCTGGGTGCTGGTCGACGAGTACCAGGACACCAACCGCGCCCAGTACCGGATGCTGCAGCTGCTGACCGAGGAGCACCGGAATCTGACCGTGGTCGGCGACGAGGACCAGTCGATCTATTCGTTCCGCGCCGCCGACATCCGCAACATCCTCGACTTCGATCATGACTTCCCGGATGCGGAGGTGGTGAAGCTCGAGCAGAACTATCGCTCGACGCAGACGATCCTCGACGCCGCAAACGCGGTGGTGTCACACAACACCGAGCGCCGGGAAAAGCACCTCTGGACGGACGCCGGCCGAGGCGAGATGATCGTCGTCGGCGAGTTCGACGACGAGCACGCCGAGGCCCGCTACGTCGCTTCGGAGGTCAACCGGCTGGTCGAGGAGGGGACGCCGCGCGACCGGATCGCGGTCTTCTACCGAGTCAACGCCCAGAGCCGAGTGCTCGAGGACACCCTGGTCCGGTTCGAGATCCCCTACCAGGTGATCGGCGGGACGAAGTTCTACGAGCGGGCCGAGATCAAGGACGCGATCGCCTACCTGCAGCTGCTCGCCAACCCGGCCGACGCGATCTCGTTCACGCGGATCGTCAACTCGCCGCGGCGCGGGATCGGTGATCAGAGCCAGGCGCGGATGCTCTCGCACGCGAACACGCTCGGGGTCGACATCTGGGAGGTGCTCGCCAATCCGTCGCAGATCCCGGGGCTCGGCTCCGCGGCGTACCGGGCGGTCGGCCGCTTCTCGGAGACGATGGCCCACCTGCGCCAGCGCGCCGAGCGCAACGGCCCGGTGGCCGAGCTGCTCGACGCGATCCTGCACGAGACCGGCTACATCGAGGCGCTCGAGGCCGAGCGCACGGTCGAGGCCGAGGGCCGGGTCGAGAACCTCGAGGAGCTGGTCGGGGTCGCCGGCGAGTTCGACGCCAACCGCGAGCTCGAGGGTGACCAGGAGGTTACGCCGCTGGAGGAGTTCCTGGCCCAGATCTCGCTGGTCACAGAGCAGGACAACATCCGCGACGCCGAGAGCCTGGCGACGCTGATGTCGCTGCACAACGCCAAGGGCCTGGAGTACGACGCGGTCTTCGTGATCGGCTGCGAGGAGGGCGTCTTCCCGCACTCGCGCTCGCTCGAGGAGGGCAACGTCGAGGAGGAGCGCCGGCTCGCCTACGTCGGCGTCACCCGGGCCCGCGAGAAGCTCTGGCTGACGTACGCGCGGCGTCGCTCGCTGCACGGCGGGGCGAGCTGGAACGTGCCCTCGCGCTTCCTCAAGGAGCTGCCCGAGGCCCTGGTCGAACAGCACGTCGCGACCACCGCGACCGGCTGGGCGAGCGGCGGCAGCGACGCCCGCGCGCGGGCGACCGGCTTCGGGCGCCGGCCGTCCGGCGACAGCTTCTCGGTGCCCGATCCCAAGCAGCCGAGCCCGCCGCCGGTCCCGTACGCGGTCGGCGACGACGTCCTGCACGCCAGCTTCGGCGAGGGCGTGGTGACCGCGGTCGAGGGCGGCTCTGTGGTCGTGATCCGGTTCGCCGCCGACGGCTCGGAGCGCAAGCTGATGGCCGACTACGCCCCGCTGAAGAAGGTCGCGTGAGCGCGTGAGCGCAAAGGTGATCGACGGCAAGGCGGTTGCCGCCGAGGTCAAGGAGCGGGTTGCCGCAGGCGTGCGCGAGTTCTCCGAGGCGCGCGGGGGGGACGTGCCCGGCCTCGCGACCGTGCTGGTCGGCGAGGACCCGGCCTCGCACGTCTACGTCGCCAACAAACGCCGCCAGACCGAGGAGGTCGGGATGCGCTCGTTTCATCATCAGCTTGGCGAGGGCACCCCGACCGATGAGTTGATCGACCTCGTCGGTGAGCTGAACCACGAGGAGACCGTCGACGGGATCCTCGTCCAGCTGCCGCTTCCCGACCAGATCGACCAGGACGAGGTGATCTCGGCGATCGACTCGGCCAAGGACGTCGACGGCCTGACCGCTCGCAGCGCCGGGCTGCTCGCCCAGGGCCGGCCCCGGCTGGTGCCGTGCACTCCCCGGGGGATCATGGAGCTGCTGGCCCACGCCGGGACCGAGGTTGAGGGTGCCGAGGCCGTCGTCCTCGGGCGCTCGATCCTGGTCGGCCGGCCGATGGCCGCGCTCCTGCTTGGTGCGAACGCGACCGTGACCATCTGTCATTCCCGCACCCGCGACCTGGCGGCGGTCTGCTCGCGCGCCGACATCCTGGTCGCCGCCGTCGGCGCGCCGCGGATAGTGACCGCGGAGATGGTCAAGCCGGGCGCGACCGTGATCGACGTCGGCACCAACCGCACCGACGACGGCCTGGTCGGCGACGTCGACTTCGGCCCCGTCAGCGAGGTGGCCGGCGCGATCACACCGGTGCCCGGCGGCGTCGGGCCGATGACGATCGCGATGTTGCTGGCAAATACCTTGACCGCGGCCTCAGAGCGTCCGATCTAGGGGAGTAGGCTGCGCGCGACAATCCGCTCCCATCCCACTTAGGAGAGAAATGGACGCAGACAGGCTTGGTAGGGGTGAGCAGATCGCCGGCATTTGTGCCGTGCTCCTGTTCATCTTCATGTTCTTCAACTGGTTCTCTTTGCCGGACACAGTCGATGGCGTCCCCACCGGGGTGGGACTTGCCGAGGCCGCCGGGATCGACACCGGCGTGAACGCTTGGCAGGCGTACGACTTCACCGACCTCGTCCTACTGGTGACGATCGTCGTCGCCGCCGGCGGCGCGGTCGCGACGCTGATGGCGCGTGACGTCGCCCTGCCAGTAGCGGCCAGCGCCCTCACCGCCGGCCTCGGGATCCTCAGCTTCGTGATGGTGGGGTGGAGCCTGATCAACACGCCCTCCGAGGGCTCGGTCGACCTCGACCGAAGCTGGGGAGTGTTCGTCGGCCTGCTGCTGACCGCCGGGGTTGCCTACGGCGGATGGATGTCGATGCAGGAGGACGCGACCTCGTTCGGCGACCAGGTCGACCCCGTCCAGGGTGACGACGCGCCGCCGCCGCCGCCCGCGGCCCCGCCGCCCACGGCCCCGCCGCCCGCCTCGTAAAGCGGACCCCGGGTTTCGGCTCGGGAGGAGAGGTGAACACGGCGGCCGCCCTCGGGCGGCCGCCGTTGCGTCGGGGTCAGTCCGCCCGCGCGGCGATCTCGCGGGCGGCCCGCGCGGCGACGGCGATGATCGTGATCATCGGGTTGACGCCGATCGAGCTCGGCAGCACGCTCCCGTCGGCGACGTACAGCCCCTCGGCGCCGTGGACGGCGCCGTCGGTACCGACGACGCCGCGCGCCGGGTCGGCGTCCATGCGGGCGGTGCCCATCGGGTGGAAGGCCTCCAACCGAAGCGCCCGAGCCGGCGGCGGCTTCGCCTCGAAGTCGGCGATCCGCCCGCGAGGCAGGCTGAGCATCCCCGAGACCTGGGGCAGGACCTCGCGGGCGCCGGCGGCATAGAGGATCTCGGCGGCGCGGGCGATCCCGAAGTACAGCCGCTCGGCGTCCTCGCGAAGCAGCCGGTAGGTGACCCGCAGCGAGCCGTCGCGTGCCAGCCGGACCCGGCCCGAGGACCGATCGGAGAGGTGGATCCCGGTCGAGGCGATCCGGTCGTAGCTCAGCATCGCCTCCTGGTGCGCGGCCCCGGCGCCCGGCAGCCAGGCGCCGCCGAAGGCCAGCGGGGTGAAGGTCGCCTCGAGCAGCAGCCCGTGCTCGTGCTCCCACTCGTCGACCGCGTAGCTCTGCATCACCCCGTCCCAGCCGCGGACCTGCTCGTCGAAGCGCCCCCCGACCCAGGAGGCGGGGTGGATGCGCAGGTTGTGGCCCAGTTGGCCGCTGCCGGAGACGAACGAGGAGCGCAGCAGCAGCTCGGGGGTGCCGAAGGCGCCGCCGGCGAGCACCACCCCGCGGCGCGCCTCGACCTTGAACGGCCTCCCGGGCCCGCCGTCGGCAACCCCGGCGACGCACTCGACACCGGTTGCCCGCCGGCCGCTGAAGACCACCCGGCGCGCCTCGACCCCGGCGCGCACCCGCGCCCCGGCGTTCACGGCGCGGGGCAGGTAGGTGACGTGCATGGCGCGCTTGGCGTCGAGCCGACAGCCGTTCGGGCAGGAGCTGCATTGGTTGCAGCGACCGGCGTTGCGGCTCAGGGGCGCGTGGCTGAGCCCGAGCTCGATCGCACCCTCGCGCAGCAGCTGCCCGTTGCGGCCCATCGTCTCCGGGTCGACGGGGGCGACGTCGAGCATTTCCTCGGCCTCCTCGTATTCGGGTTCGAGGTCTGCCGCCCAAGCGATCCCGTGCTCCGAGCGCCAGCGGGCGAGCACCGGCTCGGGGGTGCGAAAGCAGGTGCCGGAGTTGATCACCGTGGTTCCGCCGACGGCGCGCGCAACCGGCGTCGGAACCGCCGGGCGGCCCTCGGCGACCGTCAGCCCGCCGTCGCGATAGAGCGCCACCATCGCCGCCAGCGGCTCGTCCGGGTAGTCGCGGCGGTCGCGGTAGGGACCGGCCTCGAGCACGACCACCTCGTGGCCCGCCTCGGCGAGCACGGCGGCCGCCGCGGCGCCGCCGGCGCCCGAGCCGACGACCACGTAGTCACAGCTCTCCCCGGCGCCGTCGGGCTCCAGATCGCCGAGCGGATCGGCGGGAGGGGCCGAGGGCGGGTCGCCGACGACCTCGCACCTGGATTCGAAGCCGACCGCCTCGCGCACCCGGGCGTCGTTGGCGTAGCCAAGCCCGCCGATCACCTTGACCAGCAGCGTCAGGTCGCGCTTGGAGGCCGAGCGCGAGCGTTCCGCCTCGGCGAGGAAGGCGCGCCGGCGGTCGACCGACAGGCGTGAGAAACGCCGCGGGAAGGTGATCCAGTCGAACGCTTGCAGCGCGAGGCGCAGGCCGACCAGCGAGCGCTTCGGCATCGCCCGCAGCAGCGGCTCGAGCGCCGCGACCGCATCGACCTGGTCCGTTTCGGGCTCCGTGCCCGCGGCCGCCGGCAGCGGGCCGAGGGCCGGGTTCATCGCCTCGACGTGCGAGCGCAGGACGCGCTCCGCGGAACGGCCGAGCGGGCCGGGGCGGGAGGGCTGCGGCGGTGCGGTGCTCCGGCTGGCGGTCGCCCCCGTCATCGCGGGCGGCAACCTAACATCTAGCCCGATGATCGATCGCCAGCAGGTCGTGCACGTCGCCCGCTTGGCGCGGCTGGAGCTCTCCGAGGACGAGCTCGAGCGGATGGCCGGCGAGCTTTCCGGGATCCTCGAGCACGTCGACCGGATCGCGGCACTCGACCTTGACCAGGTGGAGCCGACCACGCACGTGGTCGCGCTCGCCAACGTCCTGCGCGCCGACGAGCCCGATCCGAGCCTGCCGCGCGAGCGCGCCCTGGAGAGCGCGCCCGATCCCGCCGACGGCGCCTTCCGCGTCCCCTCCCCTCAGGCGTGAGCCCCGAGCTCCTCGAGCTAAGCGCGGCCGAGGCGATCGGCCGGATCGAGGCGGGCGACCTGTCGGCCGACGAGTACTTCGACGCCTACCTCCAGGCGGCGGCGGGCGACGAGCTCAACGCCTACCTCTGGCGCGCTGAGCCCGGGACCGCGAAGGCCCCACCGCCGGCCGGGCCGCTGGGCGGCGCGCCGATCGCGGTCAAGGATCTGTTCTGCACCGAGGGGATCGAGACCACGGCGGGCTCGCGGATCCTCGAGGGCTACCGCCCGCCCTACACGGCGACCGCGGTCAGCCGGCTCGGCGATGCCGGCGCCCGGCTGCTCGGCAAGACCAACATGGACGAGTTCGCGATGGGCTCCTCGAACGAGAACTCGGGCTACGGCCCGGTCCGCAACCCGCGCGACCGCGAGCGGGTGCCGGGCGGCTCGTCGGGTGGCTCGGCCGCCGCGGTCGCCGGCCGGCTCGCGCCCTGGGCGATCGGCACCGACACCGGCGGCTCGATCCGCCAACCCGCCTCGCTGTGCGGGATCGTCGGCCTGAAGCCGACCTACGGGGCGATCTCGCGCTACGGGATGGTCGCCTTCGCCTCCTCGCTCGACCAGTGCGGTCCGCTCACCCGGACGGTCGCCGACGCGGCGCTGCTGTTGCAGACGATGCAGGGGCGCGACCCGCGCGATTCGACCTCGGTCGGAATCGAGGGCGGCGTCTCCGCGCCCACCAGCACCGACCTCAGCGGGCTGCGGTTCGGGGTCGCTCGTGACTTCTCCCACCACGCCGAAGGGGTCGAACCCGGCGTCGCCGTTGCGTTCGAGGCCTCGCTGAAGCTGATCGAGCGGCTCGGCGGCTCGATCGAGGAGATCGCGCTGCCGAACGCCGAGCACGGGATCTCCGCCTACTACGTGATCGCCCCGGCCGAGGCGTCGTCGAACCTGCAGCGCTACGACGGCGTCCGCTACGGGATCCGCGAGACCGATGGCGGCCTCGACGGTATGTACGAGCGCACCCGCGCGGCCGGCTTCGGCGACGAGGTCAAGCGCCGGATCATGCTCGGCACCTACGCGCTCTCGTCGGGCTACTACGAGGCCTACTACGGGCGCGCCCAGAAGGTGCGGACGAAGATCGCCGAGGACTTCGCGGGCGCGTTCGCGAGCGTCGACCTGATCGTCACCCCGACCTCGCCCACGGTCGCCTTCGAGCTCGGCGCCCGGACCGCCGACCCGCTGACGATGTACCTGTCGGACTACTTCACGGTGCCGATGTCGCTGGCCGGGATCCCGGCGATCTCGATCCCCGCCGGCGACGCCGAGCCGCCGGGCGGGGGCACGGCGCTCCCGGTCGGCCTGCAGATCGCCGCGCCCGCGTTCGCCGAGCAGCGGCTGCTCGACGCCGCCCACGCGCTGGAGCGCGAGATCGGGTACGCGGGATGACCGACGACGAGGTCCGCGTCGCGGCGATCGAGGCGCTCGACGCGCTGCCCGATTGGGTGCGCAACGAGCTCGGCGAGGTCGCGGTGATCGTCGAGGAGTCCCACCCCGACAACCTGATGGGGATCTACGACCCGATCGGCGGCCTGCACCGGATCGTCGTCTTCCGAGCCGCGAACCCGAACGCCGACGAGGTCCGGCGCACGGTCTGGCACGAGGTCGGCCACCACTTCGGCATGGACGAGGACCAGCTTCAGGAGCTCGGCTATGGCTGAGACTCCGATCGCGGAGCGAAGCGAAGCGGAGGTGCGGCGCCGTTGAGCCGCCATATGTGGGAGCCGGTGATCGGGCTCGAGATCCACGTCCAGCTCGCGACCAGGACGAAGATGTTCTGCGGCTGCGAGCTCTCGTTCGGCGACGACCCGAACGTGCACACCTGCCCGATCTGCCTCGCCCACCCGGGGAGCCTGCCGGTGCCCAACGAGCGGGCGGTCCTGTACGCGATCCAGATCGGCCTTGCGCTCGGCTGCGAGATCGCCCCGCGGTCGATCTTCCACCGCAAGAACTACTTCTATCCCGACAACCCGAAGGCGTACCAGATCAGTCAGTTCGATCTGCCCCTGGCGGTCAACGGCCGGCTCGGCGACGTCCGCATCCACCGCGCCCACCTGGAGGAGGACGCGGCGAAGCTCGTCCATGACTCGGCGTCCGGTCGCATCCATGACTCCGGCGCCTCGCTGGTCGACTTCAACCGCGGGGGCACGCCGCTGGTCGAGATCGTCACCGAGCCCGATCTGCACGACGCGGCGACCGCGCGCGAGTGGCTGCAGCTGCTGCGGTCGACGATCCGTCAGCTCGGCGTCTCCGACGTGAACATGGAGGAGGGGAGCCTGCGCTGTGACGCCAACGTCTCGCTGCGTCCGGCCGGCTCCGATGAGCTGGGGACGAAGACCGAGCTCAAGAACATGAACAGCTTCCGGTTCATGGAGCGCGGGGTGGAGGCCGAGATCGTCCGCCAGGCGGAGATCCTCGACGGCGGCGGCCGGGTTGAGCAGGAGACCCTGCACTTCGACCCGCGGACCGCCACGCTGACCCCGCTGCGCTCAAAGGAGGAGTCGCACGACTACCGCTACTTCCCGGAGCCCGACCTGGTGCCGCTGGAGCCGACCGAGGCGATGCTGACGGCGGCGCGCGAGGCGCTGCCCGAGCTGCCCGCCGCGCGCCGCGAGCGCTACGCGGGACTGGGGCTCTCCGAGAAGCCCGCGACGCAGCTCGCCTTCGACGCCGAACTTGGCGCCTACTTCGAGGCGGCGCTGGCGGCGGCCGGCGACGTCGAGGCGGCAACGATCGCCAACTGGGTCACCGGCGAGCTGGTGGCGCGGATCCGCGAGGCGGGTGGCGACGATGCCAACCTCGGCGGCTCGAAGGTGAGCCCGGAGTCGCTGGCCAAGCTCGCCGGGATGGTCGACTCCAAGCAGCTGTCGACCGGCGCCGGGCGCCAGGTGCTGGCGGCGATGGTCGCCGCGGGGGGCGATCCGGCCGAGATCGCCGAGCGGGAGGGCCTGGGGGCAATCGACGACGCCGGCGAGCTCGAGGCGATCGTCGAGCGGGCGATCGAGTCCGACCCCGACGCCGCCGAGCGGGTCCGGGGCGGCAACGCGAAGGCGATCGGGCCGCTGGTCGGCTTCGTCATGCGCGAGACCCAGGGCCGTGCCGACGGGGGAGAGGTGACCCGGCTGATCCACGAGAAGCTGGGCGTCGCCTGAGCACAAAAGTGCGCTCTGACACTTTGTAACAAGTTGTTACAAGCTGTGTCACAATGGAGGCGTGGCATGGAACGTTGTGATCGCGGGTGGCGGCTTCGGGGGATCGTCGGCGGCGCGCGAGCTGGAGCGGATCCTGCCGAAGCAGTCGGCGCGGCTGATCCTGGTCAACGACGTCAACTTCATGCTCTACACGCCGTTCTTGCCCGAGGCGGCGGCCGGGACCTTGGAGCCGCGCCATGTGGTCACGCCGCTGCGCGACATCCTCCGGCGAACCGACTTGAAGCTTGGCGCGATCTGCGGCCACGACCCCGAGGCGCACACGGTCGAGCTGCGCAGCCACGACGGCGAGTCGGCGTCGATCCGCTACGACCAGTTCCTGGTCGCCGTCGGATCGGTCTCGCGCTCGCTGCCGATCCCGGGGCTCGATGAGCACGCGATCGGCTTCAAGAGCCTCGCCGATGCGATCTGGCTGCGTAACCACCTGATCGAGACGCTCGAGGTTGCGAACGCGACCGAGGACCCGGGCCGGCGCGAGGAGCTGCTCACCTACGTGTTCGTCGGTGGCGGCTACTCCGGGCTCGAGGCGCTGGCCGAGCTGCAGGACTTCGCCGCCGACGCCATGGACCGCTATCCGCGCGCCCGTCTGCACGGAATGCGCTGGATCCTGGTCGAGGCCGCCGACCACGTGCTGCCGGAGGTGCCCTCGGACCTCGCCGACTACGCGGTTCGCGAGCTCCGCGGGCGCGGGATCGACCTGCGCCTGGGGACCCGGCTCGACGAGGCGACCGCCGACTCGATCCTGCTCTCGACCGGAGAGCGGGTCCCGACCCGGACCCTGGTCTGGACCGCGGGGGTGAAGCCGCAGCCGAGCCTCGCCTCGCTGGCGCTGCCGCTCGATGAGCAGGGCCGCGTGCGCGCGGACTCTCACATGCGGGTCAAGGGCATGCGCGGGGTCTGGGCGATCGGCGACTGTGCCGCGGTCCCCCATCCCGCCGGCGGCGACCGAGCCTGCCCGCCGACGGCAGCGATGGCGGTTCGCCAGGGCAGCGCGGTCGCTCACAACATCGCCGCCGAGCTCGGCGTCGCCACCCATCCGCGCGAGTTCTCCTACGAGGGGCGCGAGGCGTTCGTCAACCTCGGCCGCTATAAGGCGGTCGGCAAGATCGGCAGCCTCAAGTTCCGCGGCTTCGTCGCCTGGTGGATGGCGCGGACGTACCACATGAGCCGCATCCCGGGCTTGGTCCGCAAGGTCCGCGCCGTGGTCGACTGGACCGTCGGTCTGCCGTTCCGGCGCGACACCGCCGAGGTCGGCTCGATCGGCCACCCGCGGCCGCTGCGCAACGAGGTCTACGCCCGCGGCGGCACCCACCGGCCCCTGGACTAGCTTTCTTGCCATGGCCGGCGGCTTCTACGCGTTGATCGCAATCTGCTTTGGCGCCGCGACCGGGCTGATCGGCCGCGGCAAGGGCAGCTCGTTCTTCATCTGGTTCGTGATCGGCGCGGTGCTGCCGGTGTTCGGCCTGATCGCCGTGATCCTCTACCGCGACGAGAACACCGAGCCCGAGCGCCGCTGCCCGCGCTGCGGCACGATCCACAAGATCCACGTCCAGGTCTGCACCAGCTGCGGCCTCGACATGGACCTGCCGGCGGTCGAGGACGTCCGGCCTGGACCGGCCTACCGTTCCTAGCGCAACCAGGTCCGGACGATCGCGTTGGTGAAGCCCATCCCGTAGCGGACCACGGCCGGCTTCTTCGAGTGGCCGGAGAGCCGGCTGACCACGGTCACCGGGACCTCCTTGGCCGGGATCCCGCGCTTGATCGCCTCGATCATGAACTCGGAGGTGTGGAACTGCTCCTGGCGCAGGACGAGTTGCGGCAGGACGTCGGCGCGCACCGCCCGGTATCCGTTCGAACAGTCCGTGACCTTGGTCCGGGTGATCAGCGAGACGACCCGGTTGAAGAACACGATCCCCGCCTCGCGGGCCGGGTGGTTCTTCTCCGCCTCGCCGAGCACCCTCGAGCCATGCGCCATCGCGACCTCGCCGTCGAGAACCGGCCTCACCAGGCGGTCCATCTCCTCGGGCAGATGCTGGCCGTCGGCGTCGAGGGTGACGACGATCTTCGCCCCGGAGTCGGCCAGCAGCCGGTAGCCGGTCCGCAGCGCCGCCCCGCCACCGCGGTTGATCACGTGGCGGGCGACGATCGCGCCGTGGGCCTTGGCGACCTCCTCGGTGTCGTCGCGCGAGCCGTCGTCGACGACCAGGACCGCGGTCTCTACCCCGCAGCTCTGCGCCGGGATCCGGTCGAGCACCTTGCCGACGTTCTCGGCTTCGTTGTAGGCGGGGACGAGGACGCCGATCTTGTCGCGGAAGCGGTCCGGATGGCCGGCGACGCGGAACTGCTCCCAGGCGAGACCCTCGAGGACCGCCGACATCTCGGAGGTGATCCGCGAGCCCTGGCTGAGGGCGCGGAGCACGAGCAGGAAGAGGATCAGGATCGCGAAGATCGCGACGCCGACGATCCGGGTGCCGTTCTCGCGCGAGAAGCTGAACGCCGAGAGCAGTGCGTCCGGGATCTCGGTTCCGGCGACGATCGCCAGGCCGAGCGAGATCAACAGCAGGATCAGGACGTCGGCGTTGCGCAGCTCGTGGCGGCGCCAGATCGCGTAGCCCGCGACCAGCGCGGCCAGCACCAGGCCGGCCGCCCGGATCGTGGTCAGCTCGGGGGGGAAGAAGTCTGCGACGGTTTCCAAGGGGGGCATTCTGTAGCCTCGCGCGGTCATGAGGGTCCTGATCCTTGGCGGTGACGGCTACCTTGGCTGGCCCACCGCAATGCGATTTGCGGCTCGCGGGCACGAGGTATCGATCGTCGACAACTTCTCGCGCCGTCGGTGGCACACCGAGCTATCGACCGATTCGCTGACCCCGATCGCCTCGCTCGCCGACCGGATCGAGGCCTGGCGCGAGGTCTCGGGGACCGAGATCAAGCCGTTCGTGGGCTCGATCGAGGACTTCACCTTCCTCGACGCGGTGATCGCCGAGACCCTGCCCGAGGCGGTCGTCCACTACGGCGAGCAGCCCTCGGCGCCGTACTCGATGAAGTCCCGTGAGGCGGCGGTCGAGACCCAGTACACGAACGTGATCGGCAACCTCAACCTGCTGTTCGCGATTCGCGACCGCGTTCCGGACTGCCACCTGGTGAAGCTCGGGACGATGGGCGAGTACGGGACCCCGAACATCGACATCGAGGAGGGGTTCATCGAGATCGAGCACAACGGCCGCCGCGACACGCTGCCGTTCCCGAAGCTGCCGGGCTCGCTGTACCACCTGTCCAAGGTCCACGACTCGCACAACATCCACTTCGCCTGCCGGATCTGGGGGCTGCGCGCCACCGACCTCAATCAGGGCGTCGTCTACGGGATCGAGACCGACGAATCGGCGCAGGACGACCGCCTGGTCACCCGCTTCGACTACGACGAGTACTTCGGCACGGTGCTCAACCGCTTCTGCGTCCAGGCCGTGATCGGCCATCCGCTGACCGTCTACGGCGAGGGCGGCCAGACGCGCGGGTTCCTCAACATCCGCGACACCCTGCAGTGCGTCGAGCTGGCGGTCGCCAACCCGGCCGACCTGGGCGAATTCCGGGTCTTCAACCAGTTCACCGAGCAGTTCTCGGTCGGCGAGCTCGCCGAGCTGGTCAAGCGCGCCGCCGCCGAGACCGGGCGCGAGGTCGAGATCCGCAAGTTTCCGAATCCCCGGGTCGAGCTCGAGGAGCACTACTACAACGCCACCAACACGAAGCTCCACGACCTCGGGCTGGAACCGCATCACCTGGGCGAGGAGCTGGTCACCTCGATGCTCGGCACGATCGAGCGCTACCGCGACCGGGTGATCGAGCGGGCGATTCTGCCGCGCACGACCTGGAAGTCCGGCGAGCTGGTCGGCGAGGTCCCCTCGAGCACTGGATAGCCCGCGGCCTGGCGGTTAGGCTCCGGCGATGCCGATCAGGGGGATCGTCGGGATCTGCACAGCGTTCGCGCTCCTGTGCGCGCCGGCGGCGGCGGCGACAACCCGGTTCGCGTCGCCCACCGGGGCGGGCCCGTCCGGGGCCGGCGGCTGCCTGCAGGCGAATCCGTGCGCGATTGAGCCGGCGATCGAGGATGCCGCTGTCGTTGACGGCGATGAGGTCGTGTTGTTCCCTGGCCCGTATAACGTCGCCGCCGCGACGCTGACCGTCAGTGACGCGATCACGATCAGGCCGCGCGACGCCGGTACACGGCCCGTGATCAGCGGAACGGATGACACAGTCCTGTCCCTGAACGACGACGCCACCGTTCGCGACGTTGCGATTCAGAACACGACCGCGACCGGCAACGGAGCAGCGCTCACCGCGTTTGCGGCGAATCCGCTTGTCGAGCGGGTAGTGGTCGAGTCCACGATCACCGCTGGCACGACCGGGCAGTCGGCGTGCATTCTGTTCGACGGCACGCTTCGAGACAGCGTCTGCCGCATGATCGAGAGCTCCACATCGAATTTCGGCGTCGCTCTGGGGACCACGATCGCGACTCCCACCGGCACCTTCACGCCGCGCTTCGTGAACGTCACCGCGGTCGGGAGCGGTTCGATCACGAACCTGATCGCCCGGAGCGCCAGCCCGAACATCAACATTGCCGTCACCGCCCAGAACGTGATCGCCCCCGCGGTGATTGCCGATGCGAACAACCAAGCGGGATCGAGCGCCTCCGTCACCCTCGCGAACTCGAACTTCCAAAGCAGCACGCCGCTGAACGGCGGCACCGCAACGGCTCCGAATACCGGGACGAACCAGAACGCCGCACCGCTGTTCGTCAATGCTGCGAATGGCGACTTCCGCCAGGCGGTCGGCTCTCCGACGATCAACGCCGGGGCCACCGACGCCTTCCTCGGCACCCAGGACCTCGACTTCGAGGCTCGAAGCCAGGGCGCCAATCCCGACATCGGCGCCGACGAGTTCAACATCCCGGCGACGCCGACGATCACCGACACCGACCCCGACTCACCCGCGGACGACAACACCCCCGAGGTCAAGGGCACCGCTCCCGCGGGATCGACCGTGCGGATCTTCTCGACCTCGGACTGCTCGGGGACCCCGCTCGCCACCGGCACGGCGGCGCAGTTCACCTCGCCCGGGCTCACGATCACGGTCGCCGACAACTCGACGACCACCATGAGGGCGACGGCGAGCGACGCGCTCAGCCACGCGTCCGCGTGCTCGGCCCCGTTCCCGTATGTCGAGAGCACCCCGCCGCCACCGCCGCTCGGCGACACGAAGGCCCCCGAGACGACGATCGGCGCGAAGCCGAAGGCGACCGTGAAGACGAGGAAGAGGACGGCGCCGTATTCGATTGCCTTCAGCGCCGATGAGGCAGCGACCTTCCGCTGCTCGCTCGACGGCGCCGCGCCGGCTCCCTGCAATTCGCCGTCGACCGGTAAGGCGGGGAAGGGCCCGCACACGTTCACCGTCGTCGCGGTCGACGCGGCCGGCAACCAGGACTCGAGCCCGGCGGCGGCGTCCTGGAAGGTGAAGCGCAAGCGCAAGCACTGACCCCCGGCGTCCCGCTTATGAGCGGGGAAAACCGCCTCGGACCCCGTTTGGGCCACTGCTACCATCGCTCGCCCATGCGCGCGGCCGATGCACTCTGGAGGGCTTTGGAGGCCGAGGGCGTCGAGCACGTCTTCGGAATCCCCGGGGGCGCGAACCTGCCGACGTACGACGCGCTCTACGACTCCAAGATCACCCACATCCAGGCGCGCCACGAGCAGGGCGCCGGGCACGCCGCCGAGGGCTACGCCAAGGCCTCCGGCCGGGTCGGGGTCGCGCTCGCGACGTCGGGCCCGGGGGCGACCAACCTGGTGACCGCGATCGCCGACGCGATGATGGACTCGGTTCCGACCGTGTTCATCACCGGGCAGGTGCGCACCGACCTGATCGGCACCGACGGCTTCCAGGAGGCCGACGTGACCGGGATCACGATGCCGGTGGTCAAGCACTCGATGCTGGTCACCGACCCGCGCCACATCCCCGACTACATCCACGCCGCCTTTCACATCGCCTCGACCGGTCGTCCGGGGCCGGTCTTGGTCGACGTCCCCCAGGACCTCTCGCGGGTCGAGATCGACTACGAGGCGCCCGAGGGGACGCCGGCGCTGCCGGGCTACAAGCCGCCGACCGAGGGCAACATCAAGCAGATCCGGATCGCCGCCAAGGCGCTCGCCAACGCCCGCCGCCCGGTGATCTACGGCGGCGGCGGGATCATCAATTCCAACGCCTCGGAGGAGTTCCGCGCCTTCTGCCTCTCCGACAAGCTGCCGGTGACGCTCACGGTGATGGGCCTGGGCGCCTTCGCCGCGCCCCACGAGCAGTGGCTGGGGATGCTCGGCATGCACGGCACCCGGACCGCCAACTACGCGATGGACGAGGCCGACCTGATCGTCGCCGTCGGCTCCCGCTTCGACGATCGGATCACCGGCAAGCTGTCGGAGTTCGCGCCGCGAGCCAAGTTCGTCCACATCGACGTCGACCCGGCCGAGATCTCGAAGAACGTTCCCGCACACATCCCGATCGTCGGCGACGCCAAGGACGTGCTCGCGAAGCTCAACCGCGAGTACGCGGCGCTCAGCCCCGACTCCTCACGGCTCGACGAGTGGTGGAACCAGATCCGCGAGTGGCAGACCACCTGGCCGCTTCGCTACGAGGACTCGCGCGACGCCGAGATCAAGCCCCAGTTCATGATCGAGGCGATGTACGAGGCGACCGAGGGCGACGCGATCGTCACCTCGGACGTCGGCCAGCACCAGATGTGGGCGGCGCAGTACTACCACTTCGCCAAGCCGCGCCGGTGGCTGAACTCGGGTGGCCTGGGAACGATGGGCTTCGGGCTGCCGGCGGCGATCGGCGCCAAGGTCGGCTGCCCCGACGACCAGGTCGTCTGCCTGGGTGGCGACGGCAGCCTGATCATGAACGTGCAGGAGTTCGCGACCGCGGCCCACCACGAGATCCCGGTCAAGGTCTTCCTGATGAACAACGGCCATTTCGGCATGGTCCGCCAGTGGCAGGAGCTGTTCTGGTCGGAGCGCTACCAGTCGGTCGAGATGGGGCCGAGCCCCGACTGGCCGAAGCTGGCCGAGGCGTTCGGCTGGACCGGCATGCAGTGCACCAACAAGGGCGAGCTGCGCGACCAGATGCGCGCCGCGCTCGAGGCCGACGGCCCGGTGCTGCTCGACGTGCACGTGACCAAGGACGAGAACTGTTACCCGATGATCCCGGCCGGCGCTGCCGCGCGGGACATGGTGGGCTAGGACGATGGAAGCCGGGACGCCAGAAGTCGTCAAGCTCGAGGATCTCGAGGCGAGCCGCCAGCTGACCGGTCGCAGGCACATCCTCTCGCTGCTGGTCGAGAACCGCCCCGGCGTGCTCGCGCGGATCGCGGGCCTGTTCAGCCGCCGCGGCTTCAACATCGACACGCTCGCGGTCGGGCCGACCGAGGACCCCGACACCTCGCGGATCACGCTGACGCTCGACGGCGCCGTGCACCCGATCGACCAGGTGACCAAGCAGCTTCACAAGCTAGTCAACGTGATCAAGATCCGCGACATGGAGCCGGACGGCACGACGACCCGTGAGCTGGCCCTGTTCCGGGTCAACGCTTCGGTCGAGAGCCGCGCCGAGATCATGCAGTTCGCCGAGATCTACGAGGCCAAGATCGTCGACGTCTCGCGCCGCTCGCTGACGATCGAGGTGACCGGCTCGCAGGACAAGATCGACTCGTTCGAGCGCATGATCCGCCCCCACGGGCTGATCGAGATGGCGCGCACGGGCGAGGTCGCGATCACCAAGTCGCGGCCCGAGCACTAGGCCGATGATCGAGGCCGCCACTGCCCTGGGGGCGCTGGCGCGACGGACCGAGGGCCACCGCCGGCTGGTCAGCGCGACGGTCGAGGTCGAGATCGACGATCCGTGCGCCGCCGTGTTCGCCTCGCGGAGGGCCGACGACCGCTGGTTCTGCTGGGAGGAGCCCGACCGTGACGGCTTCGCGCTCGCCTGCCTCGGCTCCGCGCACGAGTCGGCGTCGCGCGGCGCCGACCGGTTCGCGGACGCCGCCGCCGACGCGGCCCGGGTGATGCGCGGCAGACTCGCGGACGAGCCCGACGACCTTCCCGCTGCCGCCGGGCCGGTCTGGACCGGCGGCTTTGCCTTCGCCACCGACGGCGGTCGCGAGCCGCACTGGTCGTCGCTGCCGCCCGCGCTGCTGGTGCTGCCCGAGCTCTCGATGGTCAGGATCGGCGGGCGCACCTGGATGACGGTCAACGCGCTCGGCGGCGGTGTCTCCGAGGCGGCGATCGAGCGGCGCGCGAGCGCGCGGCTGAACGCGCTGGAGGCGAAGCCGATGCCGCTGTTCGACCCGAGCCCGCGGGGTGACAGCTCGATTGCCAGCGTCACCGCCCCGGGCGCCTACGAGACGGCGGTCGCGGCCGCGGTCGCGCGGATCCGCGCCGGCGAGCTCGAGAAGGTCGTCCTCGCTCGCGAGGTCGCGGTCGATGCCCCGGCCGCCCACGACGCGGCGGCCACCTTCGGCGCCCTGCGCGAGGCCTTCCCGTCGTGCTTCTGCTTCTGCGTCGGGACGCCCGAGGCGGCGTTCCTAGGCGCCAGCCCCGAGCTGCTGGTCCGCCGTCGGGGAGCCGGCGCCGCGACGGTGGCGCTCGCCGGCTCGACCCGCCGCAGCGCCGACCCGGCGGTCGACGACCACCTCGGCGAGCAGTTGCTGCGCTCCGACAAGGACCGCGAGGAGCACCGGATCGTCGCCCGGAGGATCGAGCGCAAGCTCGCACCGCGCTCGGTCTGGGTCTCGGCCGACGACGAGCCGGTGGTGGTCAAGGTCGCGAACATCCAGCACCTGGCGACGCCGGTGCACGCCCAGCTCGCCGAGCCGCTGTCGGCGGTTGCGCTCGCCGGGCTCCTGCACCCGACTCCCGCGGTCGGGGGCGAGCCCGACGCCATGGCCCAGGATGCGATCGCCGAGCTCGAGCGCATGGACCGCGGCTGGTACGCCGGGCCGGTGGGCTGGATGGACGCCGCCGAGGACGGTGAGTTCTGCGTCGCTTTGCGCTCGGCATTGCTGCGCGACCGAACCGCCCATCTGTTCGCCGGCGCCGGGATCGTCGCCGACTCCGACCCGGCGGCCGAGCTGGCCGAGACCGAGCTCAAGCTCGAGGCACTGCTGCCGCTGCTGGCGGGTTAGGCGGCCGGGCACGAACGTCCCGGATCACCCCGCTATAGCCCACAACGCGGGACGTTCGTCCTCCGGCCGAAGCGGAACTTCTCGAACGCACCGCGGAGACGGTGAAACGGCGGGTTAGGCGAGCGCCGAGGCGACCGCGGCCGCGGCGACCTCGCGCAGCCGCGCGTGGAGGGCGAGGTTCTGGGCGCGGTCGGTGCGGATCTCGATCACGGTCGTCTCGCCGATTCCCGACAGCGCCTCGAGGCCCTCGAGGCGGCGGTATGGCACGCCGTGCACCGCTGCCACTCGCTCGGGCTCGATGCCGAGCGGTGTCCCCAGCAGCGCCTCGAATTCGTCGCGCCCGAGCTCGCCGGCCTGGGCGAGAAACTCGAAGATCCCGCCGCCGTCGTTGTTGATGACCACGATCCGCACCGGGGCGGCGGCGTGGCGCAGCGCCGCGAGCGCGTTCGAGTCGTGGAAGAGCCCCAGGTCTCCGGTGACGATCCAGGCCGGGCGACCGCTGGCGGTTGCGGCGCCGATCCCCGAGGAGATCAGGCCGTCGATGCCGTTGGCGCCGCGGTTGGCGAGGAACACGACCTCGGCGGCGCCACCGCCCAGGAACGCCTCTTGGTCGCGGATCGGCATGCTCGAGGCCGTGTAGACCACCTCGCCGTCGGCGAGCGCAGCGCCCAGGGCTCGAAAGAGGCCCGGTTCGCTGACCTCGCCAAGGCCGTCGAGCTCCGCCGCGATCGCCCGCTCGGCCGCAGCGGCGGCGTCCAGCCAGGCGGCCGCCCAGCCGTCCTCGGCGACCGGGGCCTGGACCCGCGCGGTCAGCTCGGCCGCCAGCGCCGCCGGATCGGCGCGCGCGATTGCCCCCGCGATCCGGGTCGGCTCGTTCCACCCATGGGCCGGGTCGACGACCAGTTGCGCCGCGTCGGCGAGCGTCGCCAGCCACTGCCGCAACGGCTTGCAGGTCGGGATCTCGCCGAAGCGCAGGATCAGGTCGGGCTCGAGCGCCGGCGGGCGCTCGCGGGAGATCGCCTCGTACGCTCCGATCACGAATGAGCGGTCGTGGGGGCCGCAGCGAAGCTGCGAGGTCGGCTCGGCCAGAATCGGAAAACCGGCCGCCGTCGCCAGGGTGGCGATCTCGGCGGCCGCGCCGGGCGCCATCCGCCCGCAGACGATCAGCCCGCGGCGCGACCCCGTCAGCCGCTCGCACAGCGCGTCGACGAGCGCTGGCGCGGGCGGCGACTGGGCGGGGGGGACGGTGGTCAGCGGGCGGCCGTCGCGGCCCTCCAACGCCAGCGCCGAGGTCGCCGAGACGTCCCCGGGCCTGGGCTCGGGCCCCAGCGGGTCGCGCCAGGGCACGTTCAGGTGCACGGGCCCGGGACGCGGGTCGCCGGCGGCGGTCCAGAAGGCGCGGCAGGCGACCGAGCGGAAATGCAGCAGGCCGGTGTCGTCGGCGTCATGGGTCCCGACCTCGCAGAACCACCGCACCGCCGAGCCGTAGAGCTTCAGCTGGTCGATCGTCTGCCCGGCGCCGATTCCGCGCAGCTCGGGCGGGCGGTCGGCGGTCAGCACGATCAGCGGCACCGCGGACTCGTCCGCCTCGCAGACCGCGGGGTGCAGGTTCGCGGCGGCGGTCCCCGAGGTGCAGAGGACGGCCACCGGGGTCCGGGTCGCCTGCGCAGCGCCGAGGGCGAAGAAGCCGGCCGAGCGCTCGTCCACCACCACCCGCGCCTCGATCGCCGGCTCGCGCAGCAGCGCCAGTGCCAGTGGCGTCGACCGCGACCCGGGCGCGATCACCGCTTCGCGGACGCCGCAACGGCCCAGCTCCTCGACCATCGCCGAGGCGAGCGCGGTGTTGCGGTTCGTCCTATCCACGCGCCGAACGCTATTGCCCGCGCTCAGATGCGGTGCGCCTCGAGCGCCTCGGCGTCGAGCTCGACGCCGAGGCCGGGGCCGTCCGGCACGCTCAGCCGCCCCTCGGCGAGCGTGCACTCGCGCGACGCGACGGTGGCCGAGAACAGCAGCTGGGTGGCAAGCCCCTGCGCGATCCCGGCCGCCGGACCACTCACCGGGAGCGCCTGGGCCGCGTGGGCCGCCGCGGCGATCCCGAGCGGGCCGTCGAGGGCGCTGGAGAGATAGACCGGGAGCGCCTTGGCGATCCCGTTCGCGCCGCCGATCCCGCCGACCTTCGAGAGCTTGACCGTCGCCAGGTCGCAGGCGGCGTCGCGCTTCGCGCGCTCGGCGTCCTTGGCGCTCTCGACCGTTTCGTCGGCGGCGACCAGGATCGCCGAGCCCGCGGTTACGGCGACCATCTCGCGGGCGCTCGCGACCGGCTGCTCGGCCAGCTCGACCCCGAGCGGCTCGATCATCGCCAGCACCCCGAGCGCCTCGTCGACCGACCAGGCGCCGTTGGCGTCGACCCGGATCCGCGCCTGGGGCCCGACCGCCTCGCGCACCGCGCGCACCTGGGCGACATCGTCGCCGGCGCCGAGCTTCAGCTTGAAGGTCTCGAAGCCGCGCCCGGCCCAGCGCTGGGCGTCGGCGGCGACCTCGTCGGCGGTCCCGGAGACCAGGGTGGCGTTGCACTCGACCGGTGTCGCGGCCTCGGCGCCGAGCAGCGACCACAGCGGCCGCCCCGACGCCTTGCCGGCGAGGTCGAAGATCGCCATCTCGATCGCCGCCTTCGCCGGGGCGGGGATCCGCCGGCCCGCGACCGTGTGGATGAAGGCGTCGACCGCCGCCAGGGTGGGCTCCTCACCGGCGAAGTCGGAGAGCTCGGCGCGCCGCAGCCGGCGCGTCCCCTTGCGAATTCCGCGCTCGACCGCCGCCAGGTCCGCGCCGCCGCGAAGGCTCAAGGGCACCGCCTCGCCGATCCCGACCAGGCCCTCGTCGGTGAGCAGGCGGCAGATCAGCATCTCGCGCCGCTCCAGGGTTCCGCGCGCGGTCACATACGGGCGCTCGAACGGAAGCGCGTACGGGACCACCTCGACCTCGACCAGCTTCATCGCTCAGGACGCGATCAGCAGGCCGATCGAGACCAGCAGGCTGAAGACCCCGAGCAGGGCGCCGGTGCCGGCGAGGGCGCCGTTCAGCGGCGGGCCGTCGGTGCGATGAAGGACGGCGTCGGCGGGCCGCAGGGCGAGCGGGGCCGCCAACAGCCCGAGCAGCGCCCAGGCGGGCCCCCCGGACGCGGCGAGGCCGATCGGCAGCAGGACGAACGCTCCGCCGAGGGTTGCGACGTAGAGCCTGCGGGTGCGCTCGCGACCGAGGCGGACGGCGAGCGTGCGCTTGCCGGCGCGGCGATCGGTCTCCAGGTCGCGGACGTTGTTGACGACCAGGATCGCCGTCGACAACAGCCCGACCGAGATCGAGAGCCAGAACGGCAGCCAGTCGAGCCGCTCGAGCTGCACGTAGTAAGAGCCGTTGACGGCGACCAGGCCGAAGAACAGGAAGACGAACAGCTCGCCCATGCCGGCGTAGCCGTAGGGGCGCGGGCCGCCGGTGTAGAGGACGCCGGCGGCGATCGAGGCGGCGCCGACGACGATGATCACCCAGCCGGCGACCGTCGCCAGATAGACGCCGGCGATCACGGCGACCCCGAACGCCAGCCAGGTGGCGTGCAGGACCCGTCGCGGGGCGATCAGCCCGGCGGAGGTGACGCGGACCGGGCCGAGCCGGTCGGCGCTGTCGGCGCCGCGTTTGGCGTCGGAATAGTCGTTGGCCAGGTTGGTGCCGATCTGAATGAAGATCGAGCCGATCAGCGCGGCGGCGAACGCGCCCCAGCGGAAATCGGTCGACGCCTCAGCGGCAGCGGCGCTGCCCACCAGCACCGGCGCGATCGCCGCCGGCAGGGTCCGGGGGCGGGCCGCCATGGCCCAGATCCGCAGACCGCTCAAGGTCGCTTCGGGAACTTCGAGAAGTCGGGCTTGCGGCCCTGCTGCCAGGAGTTGCGCCCCTCCTGGCCCTCTTCGCTCATGTAGAAGAGCAGGGTCGCGTCGTGCGACAGCTGCTGGAGCCCGGTCAGCCCGTCCTCGGCGGCGTTGAAGCTCGCCTTCAGCAGTCGGAGCGACAGGGGGGAGAGGCTGGCCATCTCGCGACACCAGGCGACCGACTCGCGCTCCAGCTGATCGAGCGGCACGACGGAGTTGACGAGCCCCATCCGCAGCGACTCCTCGGCGTCGTACAGGCGGCAGAGGAACCAGATCTCCTTCGCCTTGCGAACCCCGACGGCGCGCGCCAGCAGACCCGCTCCGAAGCCGCCGTCGAAGCTACCGACCCGAGGGCCGGTCTGGCCGAAGACCGCGTTGTCGGCGGCGATCGAGAGGTCGCAGACCAGGTGCAGGATCTGGCCGCCGCCCACCGCGTAGCCCGCAACGGCGGCCAGCACCGGTTTGGGAAGGCGGCGAATCTGCACGTGCAGGTCGCCGACGTCGAGCCTGCCGATGCCCTGCTGGGCGACCTCGTCGTCGCCGATGTAGCCGTCGTCGCCGCGGATCCGCTGATCGCCGCCGGCGCAAAACGCCTCGTCTCCGGCGCCGGTGAAGATGATCGCGCCGACCTCGGTGTCGTCGCGTGCGCGGCCGAACGCGTCGCGCAGCTCGGCGAGCGTCTGCGGGCGGAAGGCGTTGCGGACCTCGGGCCGGTTGATCGTGACCCTCGCGATCGCCTCGGCGCGCTCATAGCGGATGTCGCCGTACTCGGCAGCGGGCTGCCAGTCGATCGGCGCGTAGAGCTCCTCGCTCGGCGGTGCGTCCTTGTGCGGGGTCGGCACGGGGTCGCAACAATGCCACAGATGCTGCTCGATAACTGGCTCTCCCAGCGCGCCCAGACATGCCCGGACCGCTGCGCGCTGATCGCCGATCGTCAGCAGCTCACCTACGCGGAACTGGAGCGCGAGGCGACCGCCGCCGCCCGCCGTCTGGCCGCCCGCGGGGCGCGCCGCGGCGCGACCGTGGCGCTGATGCTGCCCGCCGGGGTCGAGTACGTGATCCTGCTGCACGCGCTGATGAAGCTTGGCGCGGTCGCCTACCCGATCAACACCCGCCTCTCGCAGGCCGAGATCGACGCCGAGCTGAAGCGGGCCGAGCCGCTGTTGATGGTCAACGACTCGCCCGACCCGGGCCTGACCGAGGCCGACCTGCCGCTGCTCGGCGAGCACGACCTCTCCGAGCTTCACTGCCGGATCCTGACCAGCGGGACCTCCGGCGGGCCGCGCGCGGTCGAGCTCACCTACGGCAACCACCTCTGGAGCGCCGTCGGCTCGGCCTTCAACCTCGGGGTCGAGCCGACCGATCGCTGGCTCTGCTGCCTGCCGCTGTTTCACGTCAGCGGCATCTCGATCGTGATGCGAAGCGTGATCTACGGGACCACGGCAGTCGTCCACGACGGGTTCGACGTCGACCGGGTTGCAGCCGCGCTCGAGGGCGACGGGGTCACCGTCGTCTCGCTGGTGCCGACCCAGCTGCGGCGGCTGCTCGAGGCCGGGGTCGACCTGCTGCCGCTGCGCGCGGTCCTCGTCGGCGGCGGGCCGGTGCCGACCGACGTGCTCGAGGAGGCGCTGGGCCGCGGCGCCACCGTCGTCCAGACCTACGGGTTGACCGAGACCGCGTCGCAGGTGACGACGCTGTCGCCGGGCGAGGCCGCGACGAGGGTCGGCTCGGCGGGCCGGCCGCTGCTCACCACCCACCTGCGGATCCAGGACGAGGAGATCCTGGTCCAGGGCCCGACGGTGGCGCCGGGCGCCGCAGACGAGGACGGCTGGCTACACACGGGCGACCTCGGCCGGATCGACGACGAGGGCTTTCTGTACGTCACCGACCGGCTCGGCGACATGATCGTCACCGGGGGCGAGAACGTGCTTCCGACCGAGGTTGAAGAGGTGCTGATGCGCCATCCCGCGGTCGCCGACGCCGCGGTCGTCGGCCGCGCGGACGAGCGCTGGCAGGAGGCGGTGACCGCGGTCGTCGTCCGCCGCGACTCGGCCGAGGTCAGCGCCGAGGAGCTGCGCACTCACTGCACCGCCGAGCTCGCCGGCTACAAGGTGCCGAAGTCGGTCGAGTTCGTCTCCGAGCTGCCGCGGACGGCATCGGGCAAGCTGATGCGCCGGGAGCTGCGGTGAGTCGCGAGTTCACGGAGTTGTTCATGAAGCGGCCGGAGGCGGGCTCGTGAAGGCGGTTACCTGCACCGACTCGCGGCTCGAGGTGGCCGAGGTCCCGGACCCGGTGCCGGCGAGCGGGCAGCTGCTGATCGAGGTCACCCGCTGCGGGATCTGCGGCTCCGACCTGCACGCGCGTCATCACTGCGACGAACTTGCCGAGGTGATGGCGGACACCGGCTATGACGCATTCATGCGCTCGGAGCACAGCGTCGTCTTCGGTCACGAGTTCACGGGCGAGGTCGCCGACCACGGGCCCGGCTCGCGTAAACGCCTGGCGACCGGAACGCCGATCGTCGCGATGCCGTTGCTCCGCCGCGACGATGGCATCCACGGCATCGGCCTGTCGGAGTCCGCTCCCGGCGGCTACGCGGAGCAGCTGCTGGTCGAGGAGTCGCTCGCGCTCCCGGTCACCAACGGGCTCGCTGCGGAGGTCGCGGCGCTGACCGAGCCGCTGGCGGTCGGTCTGCATGCTGTTCGCCGCGGCGACGTCTCCAAGCGCCAGGTCGCGATCGTAATCGGCTGCGGGCCGGTGGGGCTGGCGGTGATCCTGATGCTCAAGGGCGCAGGAGTGAAGACCGTGGTCGCCAGCGACTTCTCCGCCGCCCGCCGCGAGCTGGCCGCGGCTTGTGGAGCGGACGTCGTCGTCGATCCCCGCGAGGGTTCGCCGTTTTCGGCGGCCGCCGGCCGCGGCCACCTGACCAGCGCCCCGGAGGCATTCGAGCTCGCCGTCGGGACGATGGAGAAGCTGCGGCGGCTGCCGCTGCCGTGGCACCACGTGATGCGCATTGGCGAGCGGCTCGGTGCGGGGCCCAAGCACCCGGTGGTGTTCGAGTGCGTCGGCGTCCCGGGCGTGATCGACGAGATCATCACCGCGGCGCCGCTGTTCTCGCGGGTCGTCGTCGTCGGCGTCTGCATGGGGGACGACCGGATCCGGCCGTCGATGGCGATCAACAAGGAGATCGACCTCCGGTTCGTGCTCGCCTACACCCCGGTCGACTTCCGCGATGCGCTGCACCTGCTCGCCGAGGGCGAGGTCGACCCCCGTCCCCTGCTGACCGGCGAGGTCGGCCTGCCCGGCGTCGAAGCCGCCTTCGACGCCCTCGCCGACCCCGAGGAGCACGCGAAGATCCTGATCGACCCGCGCAGCGCGGCGGCGAAGCCCGGGCGCGTGAGTCCCTAGAGTCCCGCGCCATGCCTGACGACGGAATCTTTTACGACGCCGATGCCAACCCCGACGCGCTCAAGGGCAAGACGATCGCGATCCTCGGCTACGGATCGCAGGGCCATGCCCACGCGCTCAACCTGAAGGAGTCCGGCCACGACGTCGTCGTCGGGCTGCGCGCGGACTCCGCCAGCCGCGCCGCCGCCGAGCAGGCGGGGCTCGAGGTGCTCGACACCGCCGACGCCGCCAGCCGCGGCGACGTGGTCATGGTCCTGCTCCCGGACGAGAAGCAGGGCGAGATCTGGGAGTCCGAGATCAAGGACGGCATCGCGCCCGGGAACCTGCTGATGTTCGGGCACGGGTTCTCGATCCACTTCGGCGAGATCGACCCGCCCGCCGGTGTCGACGTCGGCATGGTCGCCCCCAAGGGCCCCGGCCATCTGGTCCGTCGCCAGTACGAGGAGGGCAAGGGCGTCCCCTGTCTGATGGCGATCCACGAGGACGCCTCCGGCACCGCTCGCGAGCAGGTGCTGGCCTACGCGAGCGGGATCGGCGGTGGGCGCGCCGGGATCATCGAGACCACCTTCAAGGACGAGTGCGAGACCGACCTGTTCGGCGAGCAGTCGGTCCTTTGCGGCGGCGCGACCGAGCTGGTCCGCGCGGGGTTCGAGACCCTGGTCGAGGCCGGCTACGACCCGCGTCTGGCCTACTTCGAGACCCTGCACGAGTTGAAGCTGATCGTCGATCTGATGTACGAGAAGGGCGTCCAGGGGATGCGCTTCTCGATCTCGAACACGGCCGAGTACGGCGACATGACCCGGGGCCCGAAGGTGATCGGACCCGAGGTCCGCGAGGCGATGAAGCAGGTGCTGGCCGACATCCAGTCGGGCGAATTCGCCAAGGAGTGGATCGCCGAAAACCGCGCCGGGGCCGAGAACTTCAACCGCCTGCGCGACGAGGCGGCCGGCCACCAGATCGAGAGCGTCGGCAGGGACCTGCGCTCGATGATGCCCTGGATCGACCAGGAGTTCTGAGCTCGTTCACATCTGCGGTCCGACGGGCGTGCGAAGATCGCGCCCGGCCTCCCAACGACTTAGAAGAAAGGGATCAATGGAAGCCGCAACTCCCGCACCACCTCCGCCTCCGCCTCCGCCGGAAGCCGCAGGAGGGGCCTATTCGGTCCAACTCGATGCCGAGCGCGCGGATCATCTCAACCGCTTTCTGCCGCTGATCAAGTGGCTCCTTGCGCTCCCGCATTGGATCGTGTTGTTCTTCCTGTTCATCGGAGCGGCCGTCGCGATCCTGATCTCGTTCTTCGCGACGATCATCACCGGGCGCTGGCCGAGGGGACTGTTCAACTTCGTGGTTGGGGTGCTTAGGTGGACGAACCGCGTATATGCGTACACGCTGCTGCTCACAGATCGCTATCCCCCGTTCTCATTGGACGATGACGATTCGTATCCGCTGCGAGTGGACATCGACTATCCCGAGCACGTCGATCGTTGGCGCCCGCTGGTCAGCTGGCTCCTGATCCTGCCCTACGCGATTGTCGCTTCGCTGCTCATGCAGCTCGCGTACATAGTCGCGTTCATCAGCGTGTTCGTGATCTTGTTCACCGCGAAGCTTCCGGAGGGGCTGTTCAACCTGATCGTCAACCCGATGCGCTGGCAGCTCCGTGCGGGTACGTACCACGTCTGGATGGCGACGAAGTACCCGCCGTTCGAGTGGGAGGACTGAGCTACTCGCCCAGGACCTTGATCACGAGCCGCTTTCTGCGGCGGCCGTCGAATTCGAGGTAGAAGATCGCCTGCCAGGGGCCGAGGTCCAAGCGGGCCTCGGTCACCGGCACGATCACCTGGTGGTGGACGAGCAGGTTCTTGAGGTGCGCGTCCCCGTTGTCCTCGCCGCCACGGTGGTGGCGGTAGTCGCCGGGGTCGGGTGAGAGCTGGCGGGCGACGTCGTTGGCGGGCGGCTGCCACGAGGGCGGCGCCAGCTTGTCGAGCCACTCCAGCGTGTCGGCCTGGATCCCGGGCTCGTCGTCGTTGATCCAGACCCCGGCGGTGATGTGCATCGCCGAGACCAGCGCCATGCCTTCGGCGATCCCGGACGCGTCGACCGCGGCCTGGACCTCCTCGGTGATGCGGACGAACTCGCGGCGCTCGTCGGTCTCGAAGGTCAGGTACGCGGTGTGAGACTTCACGCGCCCGAGTGAATCGGGCGCGGGCTGCCGTCGTCGCCCTCGGGCAGCAGCCCGTCGCGGCCGACGTAGCCGCCCGCGGCGCCGACGACCACGTAGACGGCGTCGTCGGGCCCGTGGTTGCGGATCGAGCGCACGGTGGGCGCGTCGACGCGGGCGATTCCGCCGGGGCCGAGCTTGTGGCGGTCGCCGTCGTTGAGCGCGATCTCGATCTCGCCGCTGTGGACGAAGTAGAGCTCCTGCTGGCGCTCGTGCATGTGGGGGCCGCTGTCGATCCCGGCCGGCAAAACGATCGCGTTGACGCCGAACTCGGTCACCCCTAACCCGCTGCGGATCTTGCGGAATCCGTAACCTTCCCCGAGCCCGTCGAGGCTGGCGACCGCGTAGCCGGCGCCCTCGATCGGTTCCTTCGCCTCTTCCAAGCTCATCGCGAGCACCCTATCCACTCCGCCGCCGACCATGAACCCAACCCCTGCACGCCTTCCGCAAGAACTGAGGCCCGCCGACGGGCGGTTCGGATGCGGACCCTCGAAGGTCCGCCCCGAGGCGCTCGCGGCGCTTGCCGACGCGAGCATGTTGATCGGCACCTCGCATCGCCAGCGCCCGGTCAAGGATCTGGTCGCCCGGGCCCGCGCGGGGATCGCCGAGCTGTTCGGGGCGCCCGACGGCTACGAGGTGGCGCTCGGCAACGGCGGTACGACCGCTTTCTGGGACGCTGCCGCCGCGGGCCTGATCGCCGAGCGCGCCCTGCACCTGACCTACGGGGAGTTCTCGTCCAAGTTCGCCAAGGCGACCGCCGCCGCGCCGTTCCTGGCCGACCCGATCGTGATCGAGGCGGAGCCCGGCGACGCACCCGAGCCTCGCGCCGACTCGGCCGCCGACGCGCTCGCCTGGGCCCACAACGAGACCTCGACCGGGGTGATGGTGGAGGTCAAGCGCCCGGCGGACGCCGGCGACGCGCTGGTGTTGGTCGACGCCACGTCGGGCGCCGGCGGGCTGACCTTCGACCCGGCGCAGGCGGACGTCTACTACTTCGCCCCGCAGAAGGGCTTCGGCTCCGACGGCGGCCTGTGGCTGGCGCTGCTCAGCCCGGCGGCGATCGAGCGGATCGAGCGCCTCGACGGCGCCGAGGGCCGCTGGCAGCCCGCCTCGCTCTCGCTGGCGACCGCGCTCGACAACTCCCGCAAGGACCAGACGTACAACACGCCCGCGGTCGCGACCCTGCTGCTGTTGGTCGACCAGATCGAGTGGATGCTCGGCTCGGGCGGCCTCGACTGGTGCGTCGAGCGCTGCCGCGCGTCATCGGGCCACCTATACGACTGGGCCGAGGCGAGCGAGGTCGCGACCCCGTTCGTCGCCGACCCGGCGAAGCGCTCGTCCGTGGTCGGGACGATCGACTTCGACGACGCCGTCGACGCGGCAGCGCTGGCCGCGGCGCTGCGCGCCAACGGGATCGTCGACACCGAGCCCTATCGCAAGCTTGGCCGCAACCAGCTGCGGATCGGGATGTTCCCGGCGATCGACCCGGCCGACGTCGAGGCGCTGACCGCCTGCGTCGACTGGCTGATCGACAACGAGCCCGGGGTCCGACTGTGACGCGGAGGCCGACAGGACGCAGCGGACCCCCGCCGCCGTCGAGGCGGCTGTCGTGAGCGGGCCGCGGACGCTCGACGACCCGGTGCCGCGGGTCCTGGTCAAGGAGAAGATCGCCGACGCAGGCATCGACCTGCTGCGGACCGAGTTCGACGTCGAGCTCGGGGTCGACTGGGACCAGTCAGAGCTCGAGCGCCGGATCGGGGAGTTCGACGCGATCTTGATCCGCTCGGCGACCAAGATGACCGTCGACCTGATCGGCCGCGCCGACCGGTTGAAGGTGATCGGCCGCGCCGGCACCGGGGTCGACAACGTCGACATGGAGGCGGCGACCAAGCGTGGGATCATCGTCGCCAACGCGCCGGAGTCGAACTCGATCGCCGCCGCCGAGCACACCCTCGCGCTCGCTCTGGCGCTGTGTCGCAACGTGCCCCAGGCGCACTCCTCGCTGGTCGACGGCGAGTGGGCGCGGTCGCGCTACGGCGGCAACGAGCTCTACGGCAAGACCCTCGGCGTGATCGGCTTCGGGCGCATCGGCCAGCTGGTCGCCAAGCGCGCCCAGTCGTTCGAGATGGACGTGGTCGGGTTCGACAAGTTCGTCTCCCCCGAGCGCTTCCGCGAGCTCGGGGTCGAGGGCGCCGAGTCGCTCGAGGACCTCTACGCGCGCTCCGACCTGATCACCCTGCACGTGCCGAAGACGCCCGAGACCGAGAACATGATCGGCGACGAGGCGATCGCCGCGATGCGCGAGGGAGTGCGGATCGTCAACTGCGCCCGCGGGCCGCTGGTCGACCTAGACGCCGTCCTGCGCGGGCTCGAGTCGGGGCGGGTCGCCGGGGTCGCGCTCGACGTCTTCCCGGAGGAGCCGTTCACCGAGCACCCGCTGTTCGAGCGCGACGACGTCGTCGTCACGCCGCACCTGGGCGCGTCCACGGCTGAGGCGCAGGACCGCGCCGGGGTCGACACGGCGGGCCAGGTGCGCGCCGCGCTGACCGGCGGCGTGGTCACCAACGCGGTCAACATCGCCGCCGTCCACCCCGAGGCGATGGAGGCGCTGGCGCCGTTCGTGCCGCTGTGCGAGAAGCTCGGGCGCCTCGCCCAGGGCCTCGGCGGGGGAGCCGTGGACCGGGTCGAGGTCTCGTTCCACGGCCGGATCGCCGAGCACGACACGCGGCTGCTGGGGATCGCCGTTCTGGTCGGGATCCTCTCCGGCCACACCGAGGAGCCGGTCAACCTCGTCAACGCGCCGGCGATAGCCGAGGACCGCGGAATCGAGCTCACCGAGCGCAAGGAGTCGGCGTCCGACGACTTCACCGAGCTGGTCACCGTGAGAATCGGCGATGTCGAGGTCGCCGGCACCGGCGTCGGCCCGCGCAACATCCCCTACCTGGTCGGGGTCTGGGGCCAGAGCTTCTACATGCCCTTCGGGGACCACCTGGCGATCTTCCGCTACGCCGACCAGCCCGGGATGATCGGCCGGGTCGGGACCGCTTTCGGCCATCACGGCGTCAACATCGACTCGGCCGCGGTCGGCGCCGAGGCGAGCGGCGACGGCGAGGCGGTGATGGCGCTGACCACGGACGCCCCGGTGCCGCAGGCGGTGATCGACGAGATCGTCTCCGGCGACGCCTTCTCGGTCGGCCGCGCGGTCTCGCTCTAGGCCACTACCCCAGGCGGGGCGGCTTTCTCCCGGATAGCGGGCAAAAGCCGCCCCACCCGTCAGGCTCGTCTGGGCCCGCTCACGGCGGGGTAGTGTTCTCGATCCTGATGCGAACGGTCGTGATCACCCGCCACGGTGCACCGGAGGTGCTGCGCGTCGAGGAGCGGCCCGACCCGCCGGTCGGCCCCGGCGAGGTCCGAGTCGCGGTCAAGGCGGCGGGGATCAACTTCGCCGACCTGATGGCGCGCTCGGGCGTCTACCCGGACGCCCCGCCGCCGCCGTGCGTGGTCGGCTACGAGGTCGCCGGCGAGGTCGAGAGCGTCGGCGAGGGCGTCGACTCGCACCAGGTCGGCGACAGGGTGATCGCCGGGACCCGGTTCGGTGGCTACGCGGAGCTGGTCTCGGTCCCGATCGACCAGGTCGTCCCGCTTCCGGAGGGCCTCAGCTTCGAGCAGGGTGCCGCGTTCGTCGTCAACTACACGACCGCCTGGGCGGCGCTGATGATCATGGGTGGGCTGCGGTCCGGCGACCGGGTCCTGATCCACGCGGCCGCGGGCGGGGTCGGGATCGCGGCGACGCAGGTCGCCAAGCAGGTCGGCGCCGAGATCTTCGGCACGGCATCGCCGTCCAAGCACGATGTAATCCGCGCCCAGGGCGTCGAGCATGCGATCGACTACCGAAACCAGGACTTTGCCGCCGAGGCGATGCGGATCACCGGCGGGACCGGCCTCGACCTGATCATCGACGCGATCGGGCCGTCGAGCTTTCGCAAGGACTACGCGATCCTGCGCTCCGGCGGGCGCCTGGTGATGTACGGCCTGTCCGAGGTGCAGACCGGCGAGACGCGCGACATTCCGGCGGTCCTGCGCGGCCTGGCGCGGATGCCCCTGGCGACGATGCCGTGGTGGCGCAGCCTGCAGATCATGAACGAGAACAAGGGCGTCTTCGGTCTCAACATGCTCAAGTGGTGGGACGCCGAGGGGCTCGACCGGGCGCTGGAGCCACTGGCGGGCGGATTGGCGGGCGGGGACTACGTCCCGGTCGTCGCTCAGGCGTTCCCGTTCGATCAGGCCGCCGACGCCCACCGGTTCATCGCCGAGCGCCGCAACGTCGGCAAGGTCGTACTGACGCCGTAGGCGCCGCTACCTTGGCGGGCGTGATCGCGACCCTCGCCACCGTCCACAGCGAGTTCCAGCGCGAGGTCGTCGACACCGGGCGGCTGGCGTCGTTCCTGTTCTTCGTCGCGCTGCTCGGCACCTTCGGCTTCATCCGCACGAGCACCTGGATGATCCGCAAGCAGGTCAGCTGGTGGCCGGGCAACGTCTCGGTCGGCGGCACCCACGTCCATCACCTGGTCTGGGGCATCTGCGCGATGATGATCTTCGGCTACGTCGGCGTCGTCCATCAGCCGGACTCGCCCTGGCGCGAGATCGTCACCGTCCTGTTCGCGATCGGCATGGGCCTGACCCTGGACGAGTTCGCTCTCTGGGTCGAGCTCAAGGACGTCTACTGGGAGAAGGACGGCCGCAAGTCGATCGACGCGATGATCATCGCCGGGTGTCTGGCAGGGGTCTTGCTGGTCGGCTTCAGCGCCTGGTTCAAGCTCGCCGACGACGTCGGTAGCGCTGTCTTCGCCGCGGCTGGAGCCGCCGGTCTGGTCGGGATCGCCCTGGGGCTGGTCTGCGCGGCGAAGGAGAAGTTCTGGACCGCGCTCGGCAGCTTGCTGATCTGGCCGATCGGCCTGGTCGGCGCCTACCGGCTCGCCAAGCCGCATTCGATATGGGCGCGTCGGTTCTACAAGGACGGGCGCCAGCAGCGCTCCGAGGAGCGCTACGGGGTCGCGCGGCGGCGGCACCTGATCCCGCGCCGCCCGTGTCCGACGCCCCGTCTGACGCCTGATCGTCGTCGGGCGAGGGCCAGAACTCATCGAAGATCACGCCCAGCGAGGCGGCGACCGGGATCGCCAGCAGCGCGCCGAGGATTCCCGCGAGCTGCGCCCCGGCGAGCACCGCGATCACGGCCACCGCCGGCGGCAGCTGGACCGCGTTCTTGTAGAAGATCGGCTGCACCACCCGGTCCTGGAGCTGCTGGTAGATCACGAACAGGGCGAGCCAGATCAGCAGCGTCCCCGGGAAGCCATGCAGTCCGGCGGCGACCGCGACCAGCAGCCCGCCGACCGTGAACCCGATCAGCGGCACCAGGTCGAGGAAGCCCACGATGACGGCGAGCGGGACCGCCAGCTCGACCCCGAGCAGCTCGAGCGCCAACCAGGTGAAGACGCCCGCGAGCAGCGCCAGGAGCAGGTTGACGCTGACGTAGGACTTGACGATCCCGGCGATCCGGGTGGCGACCCGGGTGACCCGCTCGCGCTGGGGCTCCCGGATCCGGGCCGTGATCGCGCCGAAGTGAGCGCGGCCGTCGAGCAGCAGAAAGAAGGTCAGGGTGAGGACGACGACCGCCTCGACGACGTTGTTGAGGATGCCGACCGTGATCTCCTTCGCCGCGCCGGCGGCGTCGCCGAGCTTCGAAGGCAGCTGCGCCGCCTCGGTCGACAGCAGCGAGGTGATGTCGTACTTGTCGTTGAGCTCGCGGAACTGGTCGGAGTTGTTGGCCCAGTGCTCGAAGTCCTTGACGTAGGTGGGCAGCTGCGACCCGAGGTCCTCGAACTCGCGGACGATCGGCGGGATCACCGCGAGGACGAGGAAGATGAAGCCGGCGAGGAAGAGGACGTAGGCCGCCAGGATCGCCAGCCAGCGGGGCAAGCTGCGGCCGCGTACCCGCGCCCGCCCGATCAGCTCGACCAGCGGGTTGAGGGCGAGGGCGAGGAAGATCGCGGCGCAGGTCCACCGGATCGTGGTCTTGATCTCGACCACGACGTGGTTGAGCAGGACGGCGACGCCGACCGCGACCACCACGATCGCCATCACCTTGACTACGGCACGGGCCTCTATTCGGGACGCGACCATCGGAGCTCCGCGGATGGTGTTCGCCGCGCGCCTGCGCTACCCTGCGCTTTCCGGATGACCCACCGGCTAGACAGCCTCGCGCTTCTCCTTCTCCTCCCCCTTCGGGGGGAATAGCGCTGGGCGGCGCGATAGCCGCGAGATAGCAAGGTTCATCCGGTTTACGTAGAAGGAGAAGGCCCAATGGCCGATCAGGTCCACATCTTTGACACCACGCTGCGAGACGGCGAGCAGTCGCCCGGGATCTCGCTCAACACACAGGAGAAGGTCGAGATCGCCCAGCAGCTGGCGCGGCTGGGCGTCGACGTGATCGAGGCCGGCTTCCCGATCACCTCGCCCGGCGATTTCGAGGCGGTCGAGGCGATCGCCCGCGGCGTCGAGGGGCCGGTGATCTGCGGGCTGGCGCGCACCCACAAGGCGGACATCGACGCCGCCTGGGGCGCGATCAAGGACGCCGAGCGCCCTCGCATCCACACCTTCATCTCGACCTCCGACATCCACATCGAGCACCAGCTGCAGTCGACGCGCGAGGACGTCAAGGGCGAAGCACGGGCCGCGGTGGCGCTGGCGAAGTCCTACTGCGAGGACGTCGAGTTCTCGCCGATGGACGCGACCCGAGCCGACGTCGAGTTCACGGCCGAGGTCTGCGCAATCGCGGTCGCCGAGGGCGCCAACGTGGTCAACATCCCCGACACCGTCGGCTACACCACCCCGGAGGAGTACAGCCGCTACTTCGCCAGCCTGTACGAGTTGGCGCCGGAGCTGCGCGAGGTCGAGCTCTCGGTCCATTGCCACGACGACCTTGGGCTGGCCGTGGCCAACTCCTACGCCGGGCTGCTGGCGGGGGCGCGGCAGGTCGAGTGCGCGATCAACGGGATCGGCGAGCGGGCCGGAAACTGCTCCCTGGAGGAGATCGTGATGCTGCTGCGCACGCGCCACGACGAGCATGGGCTCGACACCGGCTGCGACACGCGCGAGATCGCCCGCACCTCGCGGATGGTGACCCGGTTCACCGGCTATCCCGTGCAGCCGAACAAGGCGATCGTCGGGCGCAACGCGTTCGCCCACGAGTCCGGGATCCACCAGGACGGGGTGCTCAAGGAGCGCACCACCTACGAGATCATGGACGCGACCGAGGTTGGCCTGGAGTCGAACTCGATCGTGCTCGGCAAGCACTCCGGTCGCCACGCGCTGCGCGACGCGCTCGAGCAGCTTGGATTCCGCGTCGACGGCAACGCGCTCAACCAGGCGTTCAAGCGGTTCAAGGAGATCGCGGACAAGAAGAAGCAGGTGACCGCGCTCGATCTCGAGGCGATCGTCTCCGATCGGGTCCGCGAGGGCGCGGCCGGCTACGACCTGGCCTGGTTCGACGTCGAGGCCTCGAGCCGTCGTGAACCGGCCGCGAAGGTCGCGGTACGGATGCCCGACGGTTCCGAGTCGGTCGGCGAGTCCGGCGGCGACGGGCCGGTCGACGCGATCTTCGGCGCCGTCCGCGCCGCCACCGGGGTCGAGTCGGAACTGCGCTCCTACACGGTCTCGGCCGTCACCGAGGGTGAGGACGCGCTCGGCGAGGTGACCGCAACCGTCCGCGCACACGGCCGTCTCGCCAGCGGCCAGGGCGTCGCCACCGACATCCTCGAGGCCTCGGCGCGCGCCTACATCCGGGCGCTCTCGAACGCGCTAGAGGGCGCGGCGGTGCGCGAGGCCGAGGGCCTGACGGCCGATGCGGCCAGCGCGCCGGCGACCCCGGGCCCGTAGGAGGCAGCGCGGACCGCGTGGTACGGTCGGTGCGGCTACGGAGAGGCATAGGGTGCGCGGTGGGCGGTCGAGTGCGCGTGCGAGCGACCGGCCCACCGGTAGGGCGATGGCGGCCGCGCATCTCACGGCGGCCGCCGGCTGTCTCGGCCTGCTGATCGCGGCCTCGCCCGCCGCCGCCGCCTTCCCCGGACAGAACGGCAAGATCGCCTTCGAAAGAGGCGGCGAGATCTTCGTCATGAACCCCGACGGCTCGGCGCAGACGAACCTGACCAACACCGTGGCCATCGAACGCGAGCCGGCGTGGTCCGCCGACGGCCAGAAGATCGCCTTCCAGAGCGACCGCGACGGCAACCGCGAGATCTACGTCATGAACGTAGACGGCTCGGCGCAGACGCGGCTGACGACCAACGCGGCCGTCGACGGAAGGCCTGCGTGGTCGCCCGACGGCCAGAAGATCGCCTTCGACAGCGGCCGGAGCGGTGCTACCGAGGTCTGGGTCATGAACGCCGACGGATCCGCGCCGACGCAGCTGACGACCGACGGAAGCTGTTGCGGATCCTCGGAGGAGCCCGTCTGGTCGCCCGACGGCCAGAAGATCGCCTTCGACAGCAGCCGCACCGCCAACAGCGAGATCTGGGTCATGAACGCCGACGGCTCGGCGCAGACGAACATCACCAACAGCGCGGTCGGCGAAGGCCAGCCAGCCTGGTCGCCAGATGGCCAGAGGATCGCCTTCACGTTCGACGGCATCCTGGTGATGAACGCCGACGGCTCGGGGCGGACGCACCTGACCACCACCCCCGGGTTCGTCGACACCGAGCCCGCCTGGTCGCCCGACGGCCAGAAGGTCGTCTTCAGAAGCACCCGCGGTGGCGGCGGCAACAGCGAGATCTTCGTCATGAATGCAGACGGCTCGGCGCAGACACCCGTGACCAGCGCCCCAGGCTTCGAGAACCAACCCGACTGGCAGGCCGTGCCCGGCTGTCTTCAGGTGGGCTTCCCCTGCGCCCAGGGCTCGTTCACCGAAACCGCTCCAGGCTCCGGGATCTTCGAGACCGCACAGAAGGCCTGGGTGGGCGGGTTCGAGATCCAGCCGCGTCCGGGAGGCAAGCTCGTCGTCAACACCCGGACCCCGGGGCTATCGGCCTCAGGGGCCGGCGTCGACGTGATCTTCGCCGGCTTCGCGGTTCCGATCCCGGTCGCGGCGATCCCGGTCGGAGTCCAGGACGCGAGCTTCGAGATCGGCACGCCCGGGACCCTCACCAGCGTGCTCGAGGTCCCGGTCGAGTCCTCGGTGAAGCTCTCCTGGACCGACTGCGCCGCGGGTGGGCGGGCATGCAAGTCCGCAAGCTACGAGCAGGAGGTCAAGCTCGAGGAGCTGACTGCGGGCGTCGGCGAGCTCGTGACCCTCTCGGCGGCCGAGAGCGTCGGCGAGGCGACGGGAATGCTGAAGGCGAGGCTCGAGAACGGCAAGGGCTTCGTGCTCGAGTCGGGAGAGATCTCGATCGACGAGATCAACGTGATCCCGAGCGCGCTGCGGATCCCGCGGACCTTGAAGCTCAAGGACCTGTTGCTCAAGTTCGAGATCAAGGAGCAAAAGCCGTTCTGGACCGGGCGAGCCGGGATCGGGCTGCCGCTGGCCCGCGGCGAGCTCGACGTAACCGGGACGGGCTTCGTCTTCGACGGCTCGCCCGCGGGAGGTGGGTTCGAGGTCGACGGGATCAACAGGCAGGTACTGGGGCCGCTCTTCCTGCAGAGGGTTGGCGGAGATCTTTTGTTCGCGCCCGCCTACGGCATGAACCTGCGTGTGGGCGCGACGGTCGGCCCCCAGGTCGCGGGCCAGAAGCTGATCAGTCTCGATGGCACCGTCCAGGGCGGCTCGCTGGTCTCAGACTGTTCGGCGGGCCCCGATCCGGCAAAGCTCGAGGCGAAGGCAAAGCTGCCGGCGCTCGAGGCCGTGGCCGACGTCGACATCACCGAGCGCGCCTGCATCTACCCCGGCACCGGCGCGGCCGCGGCGGCGATCGAGGGCGTGCTCGAGGGCGAGATCGACTTTCTCGACGGCGCGCTCGGCTACAAGGGCACCCAGACCGGCTTCGTCTCGGAGCAAGGTGCGAGCTATGAGGGCTCTGCCCAGGTGAGCCTGCCGGGGCTGCCCGACCTCGACGGCTCGGCGATCGTCTCCACCGTTGGCCTGGCGGCCTGCACCGATCTCTCCTTCTTCGAAGGCGGCTTCGGCTACCGCTTCGGCACCGTCGCCCCGTTGGCCTTCACCGGTTGTGACCTGGGCCAGTTCCGGGTTGTGCAGTCGAGTCCCGCGCGCCTCGCGCTTCGCGGCGGCTCGACAGGTGTGCAGGTCCCCGGCGGGCTCCCGCACGCCGGCTTTGCCGCCACCGGGATCTCGGGACCGCCGCTCGTCCGGGTCACCGGCCCGGGCGGGGTTACGGTCGAATCGCCCGCCGACGGCTCCGCGCTTCGCTCCGGGGTGGCGGTGATCGTTCCCGTCGCCGGCGAGCGCCGAACCTATGTCTTCGTCAACAACCCCCGTGCGGGCAACTGGCAGGTTGAGGCGCTCGACCCCGCCAACCCGCTCACCGGGGTGAGCTTCGCCGAAGGGCTGCCCGAGCCCAAGGTCAAGGGGCGGGTGAGCCGGCCCGCCGCCAACTCGAAGAGCAAGAAGCTCCGCCTTACTTATGAGCTGCCGCGGCGGATCTCCGGCCAGAAGGTGATCTTCACCGAGCGCGGCGAGGGGATCGCCCACGAGCTCGGCACGGCACGCGGGGACGAGGGAACCATCTCCTTCAAGCCCACCCTGGCCACCGATCGCAAGCGCACGATCGAGGCCCAGGTGATCCAGGACGGCCTCCCGCGCGAGCTGATCGCTGTCGCCCGCTTCAAGGCGCCGCCGCTGCCAAAGCTGAAGGTCGCGAAGCTCGAGGCGAAGCGGAGGAAGGGCTCGCTGAAGCTCTCCTGGGCACGGGTCGGGACCGCCACGAACTACCTCGCCGAGGTGACGTCCGGCAGCGAGGTCCTCTTCCGCGTGCTGACCGCGAAGCACAAGCTCCGCTTCGACGGCACCCCGGCCGACGGCAAGCTCAAGGTTGCTGTGCAAGCGCTCAGCGAGACGCAGCCCCCGGGCCCGATCGCAAAGCTCAAGATCAAGGCGCCGCGGTAGCTCTGCGGCGGGTGTCGCTGAACCTCGACGGATAAAGTGGCGTGATGGCCGGATCGCTGGACGGACGCAAGGTGCTGATCACCGGGGCCTCCTCGGGGATCGGCGAGGCGACGGCGCTGGCGATGGCCGCCGAGGGCGCCGCGGTCGCGTGTGGCGCCCGGCGCAAGGACCGCCTCGACGACCTCGCCTCGCGGATCGAGGCCGACGGCGGTAAGGCGATCGCGATCGAGGCCGACATCTCCGAGGAGGACCAGGCGAAGAACCTGGTCGAGACCGCGCACGCCGAGCTCGGCGGGCTCGACTGTCTGGTCAACAACGCCGGCGTGATGCTGCTCGGCCCACTGCAGGGCGCCGACCCGTCGGAGTGGCGGCGGATGATCGACATCAACCTGCTCGGCCTCCTGTACTGCACCCACTATGCGCTGCCGCTGCTGCGCGACGGCGGGGGAGGGGACGTGATCAACGTCTCGTCGGTCGCCGGCCGGATCGCCGCGCTCGGCTCCGGCGTCTACAACATGACCAAGTGGGGTGTGGTCGGCTACTCCGAGTCGCTGCGACAGGAGGGGGCGCTGATCAAGGTCCGGGTCACCTGCATCGAGCCCGGTTTCGTCGATACCGAGCTTCAGGGCCACAACACGAACCCGATGGTGGTCGAGCGGATCGAGCAGCTGATGGAGCAGACGCCGAAGGTGCTCGAGGCGGCCGATATCGCCAACGCGATCGTCTACGCGGCTTCGCAGCCCGAGCACGTGAGCGTCAACGAGATTCTCGTTCGTCCGAGCGGCCAGGCACGCTAGCGACATACGTCCGTCCGTGATAACGTACACCGCGTGAACGCGAGCGCGGTGGCGACACGGGACGGAGTGGCGGTTGGCGCCCGGGTCAAGGCGCTGCGCGAGGCGATGGGCCTATCGCTGCGCGACCTGGCCGAGCGCAGCGGCGTCTCGGCGCCGATGCTGTCGCAGGTCGAGCGTGGCGAGACCAGCCCGACGCTGACCGTCGCCGAGCGGATCGCGTCCGGTCTCGACCTCACCCTTTCGCAGCTGCTACGCCTCGACGAGTGCGCGCATGTCGTCGTGATCCGGGCCGGTGAGCGCCGCACCAGCGAGCGCCGCGGCCACCGGACCGAGGAGCTGACCCCGCCGCTGCCCGGCCAGCGCGCCGACGTCTCGATGCACTCGCTCGAGCCGGGGGCCGCCACCGGTCGCCCCGGAGACCCGCCGCTGCACGAACCCGGCGCGCGTGAGACGGCCGTCGTCCTCGAGGGCTCGGTGGCGCTGATGATCGACGACGAGCGCCACGACCTGGAGGCCGGTGACAGCGTCACCTTCGACGCCGACCTCCCACACCACTTCACCAACGACGGCGCGCGCACCGCCGAGTTCCTGGCGGTCGTCGCCGCCGGCCTGAGGAGGAGCTGACCACGTGAGGCGGAGCGGAGCGAAGCCGAGCCGCGCCGCTGTTGAGGCGCCTGGTTTGGCCAAGACGATGTTCGACCGGATCTGGGAGGCGCACGAGCTCGGCGACGGCCTGATCTACATCGACCTGCACCTCGTCCACGAGGTGACCTCGGCGCAGGCCTTCGACGGGCTGCGGATCGAGGGGCGCGAGGTGCGCCGCCCGGATAAGACGGTCGCCACCGCCGACCACAACGTGCCCACCGACGGGACCGCGGCCGCGAGCCTGATCGCCGATCGGCTCTCGCGGATCCAGGTCGAGACCCTGGAGCGAAACTGCAAGGAGTTCGGGGTCCCGATCTACTCGATCGGGTCGGAGCATCAGGGGATCGTGCACGTGATCGGCCCCGAGCTTGGGCTGACCCAGCCCGGGATGACGATCGTCTGCGGCGACAGCCACACCTCGACCCACGGGGCGTTCGGGGCGCTCGCGTTCGGGATCGGCACCTCCGAGGTCGAGCACGTGCTCGCCACCCAGTGCCTGGTCCAGAGGCGCCCGAAGACGATGCGGATCTCCTACTCGGGCGAGCTCGGCGGCGGGGTCACCGCCAAGGACATGATCCTGGCGACGATCGGCCGCCTGGGCACCGGCGGCATGACCGGCTACGCGGTCGAGTACGCGGGCGAGACGGTCGCCGGGCTGACGATGGAGAACCGGATGACGATCTGCAACATGACGATCGAGGGCGGCGGTCGGGCGGGGATGATCGCCCCCGACGAGACCACCTTCGAGTGGGTCGAGGGGCGCCCTGGAGCCCCGCAGGACTTCGAGGCCGCGGTCGAACGCTGGCGCGAGCTGCCCACCGACGACGGCGCCCCGTTCGATACCGAGGTCGACGTCGACGCCGGCTCGCTGTCGCCAATGGTCACCTGGGGGACGAATCCGGGCCAGGTGGTCGAGGTGACCGGCGAGGTGCCATCGCCGAGCTCCGAGCCCGAGGAGCGCGCGCTGCGCTACATGGATCTCGAGCCCGGACGCGCGATCAGCGAGATCGAGCTCGACCGGGTGTTCATCGGCTCTTGCACGAACTCGCGGATCGGCGACCTGCGCGAGGCGGCGGCGATGGTCGAGGGCCGCAAGGTGGCGAGCACGCTGAGCGCGATGGTCGTCCCGGGATCGGCGAAGGTCAAGGCGCAGGCCGAGGCCGAGGGGCTCGACCAGATCTTCACCGAGGCAGGCTTCGACTGGCGCTCGGCCGGCTGCTCGATGTGCCTGGGGATGAACCCGGACATCCTCAGCCCCGGCGAGCGCTGCGCATCGACCTCCAACCGCAACTTCGAGGGCCGCCAGGGCAAGGGCGGGCGCACCCACCTGGTGAGCCCGAAGATGGCCGCCGCGGCGGCGATCGAGGGTAGGTTCGTCGACATCAGGGACTGGAGCTGAGATGGACGCAGTAGAGGTGATCGAGGGCGGGGTCTCGTTTTTGGACCGCGCCGACGTCGACACCGACCAGATCATCCCGAAGCAGTTCCTGAAGAGGGTCGAGCGGACCGGGTTCGGCGAGTTCCTGTTCTACGACTGGATCCGCGACGGCGAGATCGAGCTGGAGCCGAACCCGATCCTGGTCGCGGGCCCGAACTTCGGCTGCGGCTCGTCGCGCGAGCACGCGCCCTGGGCGCTCCAGGACTATGGCTTCCGGGCGATCATCGCGCCCTCGTTCGCCGACATCTTCTACGGCAACTGCACCAAGATCGGGCTGCTGCCGGTGATCCTCGACGAGGCCGACTGCCGCGCGCTCGCCGAGGCCGGGGCGGCGCGGATCGACCTCGACGACCAGACCGTCGACTCCGCCCGGACCGGCGTGGTCAGGTTCGAGATCGACGAGGAGATCAAGCACCGGCTCTACCATGGCCTCGACGACATCGGGGTGACGCTCCAGAACGTCGCCGCGATCGACGCCTTCGAGGCGTCCGGCGCCGCCGACCACGGCCCGGTGACGACGGTGTCTCCGTGAGCGAGGAGGGCGGACCGGTGGAGTGGGACGCGCGCACCTACCACCAGGTGGCGGCGCCGCAGGAGGAGTGGGGGCGAGAGGTGCTCGCCCGGCTCGAGCTGCATGGCGACGAGACCGTGCTCGACGCCGGCTGTGGCAGCGGCCGGGTCACCCGTCTGATCTGCGAGCGCCTGCCGCAGGGGCGCGTGATCGGGGTCGACGGCTCCCGCTCGATGATCGAGCACGCGGCCGAGAACCTCGGCGACCTCGGCGACCGGGTCGAGCTGATCGTCGCCGACCTCTCCGAGCTCGAGCTCTCCGAGCCCGTCGACGCGATCTTCTCCAACGCCACCTTCCACTGGATCCTCGACCACGAGCGGCTGTTCCAGCGCCTGGTCGCCGCCCTGCGGCCGGGTGGGGCGCTCGAGGCCCAGTGCGGCGGGCGGGGCAACATCGCCGAGTGGCAGCGGGCGCTCGAGTCGCTGCAGGGGGACGAGCGCTTCGCCGACTACCTGAGCGGCATGCCGTCGGCCTGGAACTACGCCTCGGTCGGCGACACCCGCGACCGGCTCGAGCGGGCCGGGTTCGAGGTCGGCCCGCAAAGCGTGTGGGTCGAGGAGCGCACCGTGACGCCGGACGACCCGCGCGCCTTCGCCCGCTCGGTCGGGCTCAGCAAGCACCTCGCGCGGCTGCCCGAGGACCTGCACGAGGAGTTCATCGACGCGGTGCTCGGCTCGATGGCGCGGCCGCTGGTGCTCGAGTACGTGCGGCTCAACATCTCGGCTCGGAGGCCGCGCTGACGCGGACGATCGTCCTGCTGCCCGGTGACGGGGTCGGGCCCGAGATCGTCGCCTCGGCCACCAAGGTCCTCGACCGGGTCGGCGAGTTCGACTACGACGAGCGGCTCGTCGGCGGCGCCTCGATCGACGCCCACGCAACCGCGCTGACCGACGAGGTCCTCGACGCATGCCGTCCCTGCGACGCCGTCCTGCTGGGCGCGGTCGGGGGACCGAAGTGGGACACGACCGACCCCGGCGCCCCGCGGCCCGAGCAGGGGCTGTTGGGCCTGCGCAAGGGCCTTGGCCTGTTCGCGAACCTGCGCCCGGTGAAGCCGATCGAGGCGCTGATCGAGGCCAGTCCGCTGCGTCCGGAGGTGATTGCCGACACCGACCTGCTGGTGGTCCGCGAGCTCACCGGCGGGATCTACTTCGGCGAGCGCGGCCGCGAGGGCGACCGCGCCTTCGACACCTGTGTGTACACGGTCGCCGAGATCGAGCGGATCGCCCGGGTCGGCTTCGAGGCCGCCGCCCGGCGCCGGGGCCGGGTGACCTCGGTCGACAAGGCGAACGTGATCGAGACCTCGCGTCTGTGGCGCGAGACCGTCTCCGGGCTCGCCCCGGATTACCCGGGGGTCGAGCTCGACCACATGCTGGTCGACAACGCGGCGATGCAGCTGGTCTCGGCGCCGTCGCGCTTTGACGTGATCCTGACCGAGAACATGTTCGGCGACATCCTCTCCGACGAGTCCGCGATGCTCACCGGCTCGCTCGGGATGCTGCCCTCGGCCAGCCTCGGCGGTGAGGGGCCCGGCGTGTTCGAGCCGGTCCACGGCTCGGCGCCCGACATCGCCGGCACCGGCACCGCGAATCCACTGGCGACGATCCTCTCGGCGGCGATGCTGCTTCGCGACGGCCTCGGGATGAGCGCCGAGGCAACCGCGGTCGAGTCCGCGGTCGAGGCGGCGCTGCGCTCGGGGCTGCGGACCGCCGATCTCGGCGGCGGCGAGGCTGCCGTCGGCACCGCCGAGATCACCGATGCCGTGCTCTCGCACCTCGCCGCCTGACCGGCGCTCGGGCCGGGATATGATCCGGCTCGATGGCCGACTCTGACGTGGTCGAGGCGCTGCGCGCGACGTCGCTGTTCGCGGCGCTCGAGGATCGCGAGCTCGGGCGCCTCGCAGGCGCGATGCGCGAGCGCGCGGTCGCAGCGGGCGAGGAGATCGTCGTCGAGGGAACCGGCGGGGTCGGCTTTTTCGTGATCGAGTCGGGCGTGGCGAGCGTCAGCCAGGGCGGCGAGGAGATCGGCACGCTGGGCCCCGGTGACGGGTTCGGCGAGATGTCGCTGATCGACCGCAAGCCGCGCTCGGCGACTGTCCGCGCGACCTCGGACATGGTCTGCCGCGGGATGACCGCCTGGGAGTTCCGCCCGCTGGTCGAGGAGAACCCGGCGCTCGCGTGGTCGCTGCTCGAGACCCTGGTCGCCCGGGTGCGCGACATCGAGGCCCGGTCCGCGGGCTGACTCAGGACGGGGCGGTGACGCCGAGGCCGGCGAAGGTCTCGGCCGCCGGCTCGCGGTGCTCGCCGCCGCGCAACCAGCGAGTGCGGGCGACCTCGTAGACGCACTCCAGGCGCTCGAAGGCCGCGCATGCCTCGGCCAGGACCTCGTCGCTGTCCTCGACCAGGCCTTGGGCGCGCAGCGCCACCGCGCGGGTGACCGCCTCGTTGGTGGTCCGTGCGGAGCTCGCCTCGACGGTCGCCGAGGCGTCTGGGTGTCCCGCCAGGACCAGCGCCTCGGCGCGCTTGGCGAGCAGCAGGTCGCTGCCCTTGAGATTCGGGTCCAGGGGCTCGAGCAGCTCCACCGCTCGCTCGAACTCGCCCCGATGCAGCGCGACCTCGGCCGCCCGGACGCGGATCGAGGGCAGCTGGTGCAGGCTGCCGTCCGCGGCCTGCTCGGCGGAGCGCAGCCAGGCCGCCTGCTCGAGCTCGTCGCCGCGCAGGCCGTGGATCGCGGCGATGCAGGCGAGGTTCGACGAGAAATAGGCGATCGGCGGCCGGCCCTCGGCCAGCCAGCCGTCTCGTAGCTCGCTCCCTCGGCGCACCGCCTCGTCCCACTCGCCGAGCAGATACAGCGGGCGCAGCGACACCCCGTCGGCCGCCTGGGGCGCCAGGCTCGAGAACTCGGCAGTGTTGAGGTCGGCCCAATGCAGCCCCTCGCGTAGTGCGCCCGCGTCGATCAGCGAGTCGGCGAGCATGTTGAGCGCGTCGGTGCGCTCGAACGCGAGCCGGCCGGTGAGCTGGTCGGCCGGCTGCAGGGCCTCGACCCGCTCGCGGCAATGGTCGACCGCGCGCTCCCAGGCCCCCTGGAGCCACTCGCTGGCGGTCGCCGCGTCGAGCGCGCTCGAGAGCACCGGCAGGTCGTCGATCGCGCGCGCCAAGCGCAGCGCCTCATCGGCCGCCGGCTTCATCTCCTTGTAGTCCTGGGCGCGCCATGCGACCCAGGCGTCGTCGACGCGCAGGAGCGCCCGCAGCCTCGGATCCGGGTTGGGGACCAAGTCGCGTGCGCGCCCCAGCAGCCGCTGCACCTCGGACATCTTGATGTCGCCCGAGATCCCGGCCATCCGGGTGGCGATCTCTGCCGCACGGGCGTAGCAGTCGGCGGCCACGGCGCCGTCTCCCGCTCGCTCGGCCTCGGCGCCGGCGCCTCGGAGCAGCTCGAAGGCGAGGTCGCCGCGGACTCGCGACAGCGCCACCTCGGCCGCCTCGAGCCTCGCCTCGGCGCTCGCGACCCGGTCCGGCGCGAGCGCGGCGGCCTGCTCGAGCAGCTCCTGGGCGCGGGCGGCGGCTCCCCGCTTGAGCGCCAACTCGGCAGCCTCGCGCGTGGCCACGAACGCCGTCCAGACCAGCTCCGGCGCCGGGTCGAGCCCGGCGGCGCAGGCCAGGTGGAAGGCGATCACCTCCGAGAGCTCGGCGTAACGCCCGCCGGCCCGCCCCCGCACCCCGTCGGCCGCCGCGCGGTGCAGCCGCACGCGCTCGGCGCGGGTGAGCGAGGTGTAGGCGACCTCGCGGATCAGCTGGTGGCGAAAGCCGTACAGGCCGGGCTCGTCGCCGGCAAGCGGTTCGACCAGGGCCCGGCGCTCGAGCTCGGCCAGGGCGGGCTCCGGCGGCTCGTCGGCGAGCTCGCGCAGAGCCTCGACCCGGAAGCGGTCCCCGAGCACCGCGGCCCGCTGAAGGACCAGCTTGTCGCCGGCCGTGAGTGCGTCGAGGCGCGCAGCGATCGCCGATTGGACCGTGTCCGGCATCGCCTGTGGCTCGCGACCGAGCTCGCCGTCGCCAATCGCATGGGCGATCTCCTCGGCGAAGAACGGGTTGCCGCCGCTGGCGGCGGCGATCTCGCGCGCCAGCGAGAGGTCGTCGCCGACCAGGGTCGCGGCCAGTTCCTGGGCTGCGGCGGGTGTCAGCGGGCCGAGGTCGAGCCGGTTGCGACCGTCGCCGTCGCCGAGCCGCGGGCGCAGCTGGCGGATCTCGGGACGCGCGGTACAGACGACCATAAGCGGCGAGTCGGGCAGCGAGACCGCGTCGTCGAGCAGGTCGAGGAAGCCCTCGTCGGCCCAATGGGCATCGTCGACGGCGATCACCACCGGCGCCTCGACGGCGAGCGCCCCCAGCAGCCTCCTCCACGCTCGCCGTAGAGCGGCCTCGCCCGTCGTCCGGTCGTCGCCCGTGAGCGTCGTCGCAAGCAGCTCCGCGGTCCCGTCCGCATCTGTGGCGCCGAGCGCCGCAAGCCTGGTCGCAAGCGCGAGGCGGACCTGTTCGGCGGTTGCGTCCTGAGGTGCGCCGGCCGCGGCCCGCAGGATCTCGGCCAGCGCCCAAAAGGCGATCCCGTCGCCGTAGGGCGGGTTACGGCCGACGAGCACGGTCGGACGGGGATCGGTCTCGGCGAGCTCGGCGAGCAGCTCGCGGCCGATCCGCGTCTTGCCGGCGCCCGCCTCGCCGACGATCAGGGAGAGCCGTGGGCGGCGCTCGCGCACCGCAGCCAGGTACGCGAGGCGGAGCGAGTCGAGCTCCGCACCGCGGCCCAAGAACGGGGTCGGCGCCGCCTCCGGCTGCTCGATGCCGGCCAGGGGGAACGCCTGAAGCGGCTCCGAGAACCCCTTCGCCGCGATCGCTCGGGGGGTTCCCAGACGGACGTTGCGACAGGCGCGGGCGGCCCGGTCCCCGACCAGGATCTCGCCGGGCGCGGCGGCCTGCTGAAGGCGTGCCGCCGCGTGCGAGGCCTCGCCGGTGACCGAGAGGTCGCCGGCCCCCGGGGCGATCAGCGCCTCGCCGGTCTCGACCCCGATCCGCAGGGTTAGCTCCGTCTCGTGGCCGGCGAGCCGCTCGACCAGGGCGACCGCCGCGGCAACCGCCCGGTCCGGGTCGTCACCGTGGGCGCGGGGGACCCCGAAGGCGGCGACGACGGCGTCGCCGATGAACTTCTCGACCCGGCCGCCGTGTTCGGCCAGCGCGCTCCGGGCGAGTTCGAAGAAGGGATCGAGCAGCGCCCGGATCTCCTCGGGATCGCGGCCGCTGACCAGCTCGGTCGAGCCGACGAGGTCGGCGAACACGAGGGTTACGAGCTTGCGCTCGCCCCCGGGCGGAGCCTCGAGCACCGCCCCGCACGAGGCGCAGAAGCGCGCCCCGGCTCCCGTGGCTGCTCCGCAGCGGGCGCAGCTGATCTCCATGTGTCGACGATAGCCAGATCACCATCCGTCGGGCATACTTTCGGTGATGGAGAAGTCCGAGTGGATCTGGATGAACGGCGAGTTCGTCGCCTGGGAGGACGCCCAGGTGCACGTGCTCAGCCACGGCCTTCACTACGGGACCGGGGTCTTCGAGGGTATCCGCTGTTATGACACCGAGCGCGGCCCGGCCATCTTCCGCCACCACGAGCACCTCCGGCGGCTGGCGCAGTCGGCCCAGCTCTACTACCTGCCGATGCCCTATGAGCCGGAGCAGATCCGGGAGGCGACTCACGAGCTGATCCGCCGCACCGGCCTGCGCTCGTGCTACATCCGCCCGCTTGCCTTCCGCGGCTACGGCGAGATGGGGCTCTACGCGCCCACCGGCCCAGTCGACGTGATCGTGGCGGTCTGGCCCTGGGGCGCCTATCTGGGCGAGGAGGGCAAGCGCCAGGGCATCCGGGCCAAGGTCTCGTCCTGGCGCCGGATCTCACCCGCCGGGCTGATCCCGCACGCGAAGGCCTCGGGCCAGTACCTGAACTCGATCCTGGCGAAGACCGATGCCGCCCAGTCCGGCTACGACGAGGCGATCCTGCTCGACGAGGACGGTCTGGTCTGCGAGGGGTCGGGCGAGAACATCTTCGTCGTCCGCGACGGCGAGCTGGTCACCCCGGGCCACACGAACTCGATTCTCGACGGGATCTCGCGCAAGTCGGTGGTCCAGATCGCCGGCGACCTCGGCTACAACGTCGTCGAGCGCGACATCGCCAGGGCCGAGCTCTACGTCGCCGAGGAGATCTTCCTCTGCGGCACCGCGGCCGAGCTGGTCCCGGTGCGTGAGGTGGACGGGCACGAGCTGGGCGAGCCCGGCGAGGTCACAAAGGTGATTCAGGCGAAGTTCGAGGACGCCCTGCACGGGCGCGCCCCGGAGTACGCGGAATGGCTGGATCTGGTGGAGCAACCGAGTAAGGTCACCGGCTGACGATGCCGCGCTTCGGGGACATCGGGCGAATTAGCACCGCCGCGACCGCCTAGCGGTCGGCGGCTGCGCGGCCGAGCCGCGCTCGCACCTCGCTCGTTCCCTCGAATCCGAAAGGCATCAGCAAGTGACCCAGGTAAAGCTTTACGACACGACCCTCCGCGATGGCATGCAGGGCCAGGGCATGTCGCTGTCGGCAGCCGAGAAGGTCCGCGTGGCGCAGGCGCTCGACCGGCTCGGCGTCGGCTTCATCGAGGCCGGTTTCCCGACCTCCAACCCGAAGGAGGCCGAGCTCTTCCGCCTGCTCGACGAGGTCGAGCTCGAGCACGCCCAGGTGTGCGCCTTCGGGATGACCCGCCGGCGCGATGTCCCCGCCGCCGAGGATGCGGCCCTGCGCGAGCTGGTCGGCTGCGCGGCGCCCGTAATCACCTTCGTCGGCAAGACCTGGGGCCTGCACCTGGAGAAGGTGACCAAGGTCTCGCGCGAGGAGAACCTGTCGATGATCGTCGACTCGGTCAACCTCGCCCGCGCCGAGGGCAAGCGGGTGATCTACGACGCCGAGCATTTCTTCGACGCCTGGCGCGACGACTCCGGCTATGCGCTCGAGTGCCTGCGGGCGGCCGTCGCCGCCGGCGCCGAGAACGTGACCATCTGCGACACCAACGGCTCCAGCCTGCCAGGCCAGATCGCCGAGGCGACGGCGGCCGTCGTCGCCGAGCTCGGCGGCCGGGTCGAGATCGGCATCCACGCCCACAACGATCTCGAGTGCGGGGTCGCCAACTCCCTCGCCGCGGTCGACGCCGGCGCGCGGATGGTCCAGGGGACGCTGAACGGCTATGGCGAGCGCTGCGGCAACGCGAACCTAGTCTCGATTCTGCCGTCGCTGCAGCTGAAGCTCGGCTATCAGTGCGTGCCCGCCGATCGCCTGCGGCTGCTGACCGAGACCGCGCACCTGGTCGACGAGCTCACGAACACGATCCCCGACCCCGACCAGGCCTACGTCGGGCGCAACGCGTTTGCCCACAAGGGCGGCATGCACGTCGCCGGCGTGCAGGCGGACGCGCGCACCTTCGAGCACATGGACCCGCAGCTGGTCGGCAACAGCCGCGACGTGCTGATCTCCGAGCTCTCGGGCAAGGGGTCGGTGCTCGCGCGTGCCGAGACCGCCGGGATCGCCCTCGACGCCGACGCGGCCAAGCGGGTGCTCGAGCGGGTCAAGGAGCGCGAGCACCGGGGCTATCACTACGAGGCCGCGGACGCCTCGTTCGAGCTCCTGCTGCGGCGCGAGGCCGGGTCCTACCAGCCGCTGTTCCGGCTCGAGGGCTATCGGGTGATCGTCGAGAAGAACGAGAAGGGGTACGTCGACACCCAGGCGACGATCAAGCTCTGGGTCGACGGGACCCGCTACCTGCATACGGCCGAGGGCGACGGCCCGGTCAACGCGCTCGACCGGGCCCTGCGCGACGCGCTCCAGGAGCACCACCCGCAGCTTCCTCACATCGAGCTGACGAACTTCAAGGTCCGTCTGATCGAGGGCGCCCACGGGACCGGCGCGATCACCAGGGTCCTGCTCGACTCGACCGACCATGAGCGCGAGTGGGGCTCGATCGGAGTCTCGGAGAACATCATCGAGGCCTCGTGGGAGGCGCTGGTGGATTCGCTCGAGTACGCGTTCCAACCGAGGCAATCCCCGGTTTCGTGAGCATCGAGCGCATCCCCCTCGCGAGGCCCGTGCTCGGGGAGCGGGAGGAGGAGCTGGTGCTCGAGGTCCTGCGCTCCGGCCGGCTGTCGCTCGGGCCGATGCAGGAGCGTTTCGAGCGCGAGTTCGCCGACTACCTGGGGGTCGCCGACGCCGTCGCGGTTTCCTCCGGGACCGCGGCCCTTCACCTTGGGGTGCGGGCGCTGGGCTGGGGCGAGGGCGACGAGGTCGTCACCTCGCCGTTCAGCTTCGTTGCCTCGGCCAACTGCCTGCTCTACGAGTCGGTGACCCCGATCTTCTGCGACGTCGACCCGGTCACCCTGAACATCGACCCGGCGGCCGCCTGGGACGCGATCACCGATCGGACCGCCGGTCTGCTGCCGGTCGACATCCTCGGATACCCGGCCGCGATCCCGGAGCTCGAGCGGGTCGCGTCCGAGGGTGGCCTGGGGCTGCTGGAGGACGCCTGCGAGGCGCTCGGCGCCCGCGATTCCGAGGGGAGCCTGGTCGGCTCGCGCGGCCACCTCGCCTCGTTCGCCTTCTACGCCAACAAGCAGATGACCACCGGTGAGGGCGGGATGCTCGCGGTCGCCGATCCCGAGGCGGCTGCCGGCCTGCGCAGCGAACGCAACCAGGGGCGGGCGCCGGACATGGGCTGGGTCGATCACGACCGGCTCGGGTTCAACTATCGGCTGAGCGAGGTTCAGGCGGCGATCGGCATCGCCCAGCTCGAGCGGCTTGCCGACCTGCTCGCCTCGCGGGCTCGGGCGGCGGCGCTCTACACCCAGCGGCTGGCGGCGCTCGACTACGGCGCTCCGGCGGGGGAGGGCGACCCGGCCGGCCTGGTGCTTCCCTGCGCCGACCAGGGCGAGCAGCGCCGTAGCTGGTTCGTCTACGCGGTCCGGCTGCCCGCCGGCGCCGACCGCGACGCGGTCTGCGCCGACCTCTCGCAGCGCGGCGTCGAGGCGAAGGCCTACATGCCGGCGATCCATCTGATGGCCCACCTGCGGAAGCGTTTCGGCTTCAGCGAGGGCCGGTTCCCGGTTGCCGAGGATGCCTCGGCGCGGCTGCTCGCATTGCCCTTCTTCCCCCAGATCGACGAGGACCAGGTCGATCGGGTCTGCGAGGCGCTCGCCGAGGCGCTGCGCGGGGACTGGCTGTGAGGCGGAGTCCGAGAGGACGAAGCCGAGCCCTGCCGTTGTTGAGGCAGCTGACTTGAGCCCGGTCGCCGAAGCGCTGGTCGAGACCGAGCTCGAACGCCGCTGCCTCGCCGAGCTGCGCGAGGCGAGCGGCGAGGTCGGCGGTCCGATGGAGCGCCACTGCGTGCGCTGCTTCCTGTTCGTCGAGCGGCTCGCCGAGCGCCGCGGGCTGGCGATCGACCGCGAGCTCTGCCTCAGCGCCGCCCTGTTGCACGACATCGGCCTCTACGACTCGGTCACCCACGGAGGGGTCTACACCGACGAGGGCGGCGAGCTCGCCGAGCGGCTGTTTACCGAGGCGGGGGAGACGCCGGCGCGCGCTCGCCTGGCGGCCGACACCTGCGCCTACCACCACGCGCTTCGCGACCAGTCGAAGCGCGGGACCGAGGTCGAGCTGATGCGGCTCGCCGACCGGATCGAGCTCAGCCGCGGCCTCCTGCGCGCCGGACTGTCCCGCGACGACGTCCGGGCGACCTTCGACCGCGTCTCGCGCGCCGGCACCTACGTAGCGATCGGCCGCCTCGTTGCCCACGCGATCCGCGAACGCCCGCTGAGCGTCCCGCGGATCTTCAAAACGGGCTGACCCCCACTCGACCAACCGCGTTCAAGCCTGGCCGCTCGACTTGATCCACTCGACCGTGCGCGGGACGCCCTCGCGCCACGGGGTGAACTCGACCCCGAGCTCGTCGCGGGCCTTGGAGCTGTCGGCGCGCGCCTCCCAGAGCAGGAAGGTGACCGCGCCCCTGCCGACCAGGGGCGGGCGGCGAGTCAGTCTCGAGAGCGCCTCGCCGCCCGCCGCGATCGCGCGGGCGACCGGCGCGGGCATCGACGGGGGCACCCGGCCGGTCGCGCCCGCCTCGACCACGGCGGCGATCAGCTCGCGCATCGGGGCGTAGCCGTCGGCGAGGATGTAGCGCTCGCCCGGGCGGCCACGGGCGAACGCGGCGAGGTGCCCGGCAGCGACGTCGTCGACGTAAGCGAGCGTCATGCCGCCGGGTGGCACCGCGGGCAGCTTGCCCCGCAGGGCGTCGCGGAAGGCAGCGTCCAGGCCCTCCTCGGCCCACGGCCCGGGCCCGTAGACCCCGGCCGGGTTGCAGATCACCACCTCGATCCCCTCCTCGGCCAGGACCAGCCGTTCGGCGAGCTGCTTCGAGCGCTCGTAATGGGTCCCCTTCGGGTATTTGGCGACCACCTGCTCGCTGACCGTGCCGCCACGCTCCGCGTGGAAGACGTCGAAGGTCGAGGTGTGGACCACGCGGGCGGCGCCGGCCTCGCGCGCGGCGGCGACCACGGCCCGGGCGCCCTCGGCGTTGACCCGGTCGAAGGCCCCCGGATCCGCGAGCCATTGCTCGAAGATCCCCATGCAGTTGAAGGCACCGTCGACGCCCTCCGCTGCGGCCCGCAGCGACGCCGGGTCGGTGACGTCACCGGGCGCCAGCTCGACCTCGTCGGGGAGCGCCTCGCGGGCGCGCTCGGGCGTGCGCGCCAGCGCGACGACGTCGTCGCCGCGCGCGACCAGTTGCCTGGCCACCGCGTTGCCGACCTTGCCCGTTGCACCGGTGACCAGGAACCGCATCAGCGCTCGGATCGGACCCTATAGTCATCCGGCCATGCCCCGTTTCGAGCAGCCACAGGACCCCTTGTTCGCGCGCATCAACACCTCGATCGGCTTCGACCGGAGGCTGTGGCGCGAGGACATCGAGGGCTCGCGGGCTCACGCCGCCGGGCTCGAGCGGGCCGGGGTGATCAGCGCCGACGAGCGCGCCGAGCTCGACCGTGGCCTCGGGCTGGTCGCCGCTGAATTCGAGCGCGATGAGTTCGAGGTCGCCGAAAATGACGAGGACATCCACATGGCGGTCGAGCGCCGGCTTACCGAGCTGATCGGGCCGCTCGGCGGCAAGCTGCACACCGGCCGCTCGCGAAACGACCAGGTGGCGACCGATCTGGCGCTCTATGTGCGCCACCGCACGGAGCGCGCGGCCGAGCTGGTCGCTGCGCTGATGGAGCGGCTGCTCGAGCTCGCCCGGACCCACCGCGACTGGCGAATGCCCGGCTACACGCACCTACAGCGCGCTCAGCCGGTCTACCTCGGCCACCACCTGCTCGCCTACTTCTGGATGCTCGAGCGCGACGCGAGCCGGTTCGAGTTCGCGCGCCGCGCGACGATGGCGATGCCGCTCGGCTCCGGGGCCCTGGCCGGGCTCAATTGGGATCTCGACCGGGCGGCGACCGCCGACGCGCTCGGCTTTGCCCGGCCCTCGCCGAACTCGATCGACGCGGTCTCCAACCGCGATTTCGCGCTCGACTACTTGTACGCGGCGACCGCCTGCGCGACGCACCTCTCGCGGTTCGGGTCCGAGGTCGTGATCTGGTCGAGCGCCGAGTTCGGCTTTTGCGAGCCGGCCGACGACTTCGCCTCCGGCTCGAGCCTGATGCCGCAGAAGAAGAACCCCGACGCCGCCGAGCTGCTGCGCGCGAAGTCGCCGCGCGTCGCGGGCTCGCTGGCGACCCTGGTGGGCGTCCTGCACGCGCTGCCGTTGGCCTACTCGAAGGATCTTCAGGAGGACAAGGAGGCGCTGTTCGAGGCCGTCGATACGGTCGAGCTGTGCCTCGAGGTGGCCGAGCGGCTGCTTGCCGGGCTGAGCTTCGACCGCGGGCGGCTGGCCGAGGCGGCCGGCGATGAGATGGTCGCGGCGACCGACGTCGCCGACCTGCTGGTCCGCAAGGGGATGCCGTTCCGCGAGGCCCACGGGGTGGTCGGCGGCTTGGTCCGCTCGGCGCTCGAGTCCGGCCGCGCGCTCTCGGAGCTCGACCGCTCGGAGCTCGCCGAGCATTCCGAGCTGCTCGATGACGAGTACTACGAGGTGCTGCGCGACGGCGCCTGGCTGGACTCGAAGCTGTCGTTCGGTGGCACCGCTTCGGCGCGCCTCGACGAGCAGATCGAGGCGGCCACCGGCGCGCTCGCGACGCTGCGCGGCGAGGCGGCGTGAGCGGGCTCGCGCCCGACTTCTTCGAGCGCTCGGTCCACGAGGTCGCTCGCGAGCTGATCGGCTGCGAGCTTCGGATAGGCGGTGCCGCCGGGGTGATCGTCGAGACCGAGAGCTACGAGCGCGACGACCCTGCCTGCCATGCGTACGTCGGCCTCACTCCGCGTACGGCGACCCTGTTCGGGCCGCCGGGGCGCGCCTACGTGTACCTGTCATACGGCATTCACAGCCTGCTCAATTTCGTCTGCGAGCCCGAGGGCACTGCCGCAGCGGTGTTGATCAGGGCGCTCGAGCCGACCGAGGGCATTGAGGCGATGCGCCGTCGCCGCGGCCGAGCTCAGACGCGCGAGCTGTGCTCGGGTCCGGGCAAGCTGACGGTCGCGCTCGGGGTCGGGCTGGAGCTCAACGGGGCGCGCGTGGACAGGGCGCCGTTCGAGCTCCGCGGCCGCGAGGGCGACTGGCGACGGGTGGCGGTAGCGACCGGCCCGCGGATCGGGATCAGCAAGGCGACCGAGCTGCCGTGGCGCTTCTGCGCCGCCGAGAGCCCGTACCTGTCGCGTCCGCTGTCGGTCGCCGCCCGGGCGGCCTGAGCCCGCGCCTCAGCCCGCCGAGACGCCGCCGCCGGCCGGCGCCGGCGCGGTGCCGCCGGCTCCACCACCGCCGCCAGTAGCGGGGGCGGCCGGGGCGCTCTCGGGCGGCGCCGCGGGCGCGGGGGTGGCCGGTGCGGAGTCGACCGGCGGCGCGGTCGACGAGTCGGTGGCCGGGGACGTGGTCGAGGACGACGACGAGGATGTTGAACCGGCCGCCTGGTCGGCCTTGTGGTCGGCCTGGGCCGCTGCGTAAGCGGAGGCGATCTGGGAGAAGATCAGCGCCGGGAAGGTGCCCCCGTCGACCGGGCCGCCGGCGAACTCGGTCTCCATCGGCGTCACCGTGTCGCGGTAGCCGACCCAGATGCAGGCCGTGAAGTCGGGCGTGGCGCCGCAGAACCAGGCGTCGCCGTTGTCGTCGGTGGTTCCGGTCTTGCCCCAGGTCGGCTCGCTGTTCTGGGCCCGGCGGCCGGTACCCGAGCTGACCACGGTGAAGAGCACGTCCTTGGCGGTCTGGGCGACGGTCGGGTCGACCACCTGCTTGGTGACCAGCTTGTTGACGCCGCTGGCTCCGGTCTGATCGGGCACCGGGTCGCCCTGCTGGTAACAGTCGTTTTCGCAGTCGCCGCCGTCCATCACATCGAGGATCCCGACCGGGCCCCCGGAACTGGCCGCCATCGTCCCGGAGAGCCGCTGGCCGTCGGCCGCCAGGGTGCTGTAGGCGTGGGCCATCTCCAGCGGGGTGACACCCGTCTCCAGGCCGCCGAGGATCAGCGCCGGGTTGTATGGCTGCCACGGGCCGTCAAGGATCGAGTAGTCGAAGCCCTGGGTCGAGGAGAGATCGGTCTCGATCCCCATCTCCTTCGCGGTCGCGGCGACGTTCTGGACCCCGACCTGGGTACCGAGCTGGGAGTAGACCGAGTTGTCGGAGTACGTGGTCGCGGTCGCGATCGAGGCCGAGCCGAGGTAGGAGTCGTTGTAGTTGTTGACCCGGAAGAGGTCGTTGACGACCTTGTCCCCCTTGCCGTTCTTCTTCGGCGCCTTGACCCGGAAGGGGATCTGCTGCGGGGCCGAGGCGAACACCTCGCCGGTCGAACGGCCCTGTGAGAGCGCCGTGACCAGGGTGAACGGCTTGAACGAGGATCCGGGCTGGCGGTGGCCGTTGGTCGCCAGGTTGAACGGCGAGTCGTCGTAGTTGGAGCCGCCGACCATTGCCAGCACGCCGCCGGTCTTGTTGTCGATCACGACGGCCGAGCCGGTCGGCGGGATGCCGGCGAGGGTCGACTGGATGATCGTCTGGACGCGGTTCTGGAGGTCGAGGTCAAGGCTCGATTTGATCTGTAGGCCGCCGCCGAACGCCTCGCCTGCGCCGTAGCGGTCGACCAGCTGCTGGCGCAGCCAGGTGGTGAAGTAGGGGGCGGCCGAGTTCTCGGCCGGCGGGGTGATCTCCTTCGCGGTCGGGATCGGGATCTGGATGTACTTCGCGTACTCCTCCGGGGTGATGTAGCCCTGATCGCGCATGTTGGCGAGCACCTGGTTGCGCCTCGCCGTCGCGTTCTCGGGGAATGTGCGCGGCGAGTAGGCGCTCGGCGAGGAGATGATCCCGGCGAGCATCGCCGCCTCCCAAGGCAGCAGCTGCGAAGCGCAGGGCTCGGTGCTCTCGCCCTCGCCGCAGCCGGGGTGGTTGTAGGAGAAGTAGGTGTGGGCGGCGGCCTCGATCCCGGTCGCGCCCTCGCCGAAGTAGATCTCGTTCAGGTACTCGGTGAGGATCTTGTCCTTCGACCATTGGCGCTCGAGGTGATAGGCGAGCGCCGCCTCGCGCAGCTTCTGGAACACGGTGCGGCTGTTCTGGGCGGCGAGCGCGTTCTTGACGAACTGCTGGGTGATCGTCGAGGCACCCTGCTGCGCCGAGCCCGAGGTGACGTCCTGCCAGACGGCGCGGGCGATGCCCTGGAAATCGACCCCGTTGTGCTCGTAGAAGCGCCGGTCCTCGATCGCGACCACGG
>CAWGDM010000002.1:190000-429799 GCA_963821345.1 uncultured Solirubrobacterales bacterium
GTACGCGAGAGGGGAACACCCCAGACCATCAGCTAAGGACCCCAAGTGTTCGCTAAGTGGGAAACGATGTTCGAATGCACAGACAACCAAGAGGTTGGCTTAGAAGCAGCCATCCTTGAAAGAGTGCGTAACAGCTCACTGGTCAAGTGTTCGGGCGCGGATAATTCAACGGGGCTCAAGCGAACCTCCGAAGCTATGGACTCAGGACGTCTGCGGATGACCTGAGTGGTAGGAGAGCGTTCCTGTTGCTTGAAGCGGTTGCGTAAGCGGCCGTGGAGCGGCAGGAAGTGAGAATGCCGGCATGAGTAACGCAAGGGAAGTGAGAATCTTCCCCACCGATTGTCCAAGGTTTCCTGAGTAAAGTTCGTCTGCTCAGGGTTAGTCGGGACCTAAGGCGAGGCCGAAAGGCGTAGCCGATGGCCAACAGGTTGATATTCCTGTACCACGTCGCGTTCGTTATGACCGATGGGGTGACGAGGAAGGGAAAGGGAACCCAGGCGATGGTTGTCCTGGGGTAAGCGCGTAGCCAGTCGTGGTTGGCAAATCCGCCACGGCGTTTTGACGCGAGGCGCGATACCAGCTGGCTTGACCGCCGGCCAGTCCCCGCACCCATGCCTCCGAGAAAAACCTCTAGGCAGAGCGCTCGTGCCCGTACCGAGAACCAACACAGGTGGACAAGTAGAGAATACTAAGGTGAGCGAGATAACCCTCGTTAAGGAACTCGGCAAAATCGTCCCGTAACTTCGGGAGAAGGGACGCCTCGGTAGGGTGAAGCCACTTGCTGGTGGAGCCCGAGGGGGCCGCAGTGACTAGATCCAACCGACTGTTTACCAAAAACACAGGCCTCTGCTAAGTCGTAAGACGACGTATAGGGGCTGACGCCTGCCCGGTGCCGGAAGGTTACGCGGAGTTGTTAGCTCTTCGGAGCGAAGCAGCGAAGCTAAGCCCCGGTAAACGGCGGCCGTAACTATAACGGTCCTAAGGTAGCGAAATTCCTTGTCGGGTAAGTTCCGACCTGCACGAATGGCGTAACGAGTTGGATGCTGTCTCAACGAGGGGCTCGGTGAAATTAGAGTCTCGGTGAAGATACCGAGTACGCGCAGCTAGACGGAAAGACCCCGTGAACCTTTACTGCAACTTGATATTGGAGTTCGGTACTCCTCGCTCAGGATAGGTGGGAGGCTTCGAACCGATGGCTTCGGCTGTCGGGGAGCCAACCTTGAGATACCACCCTTGGTGTGCTGGGCTTCTAACACAGCGCCGTAATCCGGGCTGTGAACAGTGTCAGGCGGGCAGTTTGACTGGGGCGGTCGCCTCCTAAAATGTAACGGAGGCGCCCAAAGGTTCCCTCAGCACGGTTGGAAATCGTGCGAAGAGTGTAAAGGCATAAAGGGAGCTTGACTGCGACACCGACGGGTGGAGCAGGAACGAAAGTTGGGCTTAGTGATCCGGCGGTAGCAAGTGGAAGCGCCGTCGCTCAACGGATAAAAGGTACTCCGGGGATAACAGGCTTATCGCTTCCAAGAGTCCATATCGACGAAGCGGTTTGGCACCTCGATGTCGGCTCGTCGCATCCTGGGGCTGAAGTAGGTCCCAAGGGTTGGGCTGTTCGCCCATTAAAGCGGCACGCGAGCTGGGTTCAGAACGTCGTGAGACAGTTCGGTCCCTATCTGCTGTGCGCGTTGGAGAGTTGAGAGGAGTCATCCTTAGTACGAGAGGACCGGGATGAACGCACCTCTGGTGTACCAGTTGTCCTGCCAAGGGCACTGCTGGTTAGCTACGTGCGGATCGGATAACCGCTGAAAGCATCTAAGCGGGAAGCCGACCTCGAGATGAGCTCTCCCATCCCCTTGAGGGAGTAAGACCCCTGGTAGACCACCAGGTTGATAGGCCGGCTGTGCAAGCGAGGTGACTCGCTCAGCAGACCGGTACTAATGGGTCGAGGTCTTGACGGGTTTTTTGAATCCCCGTTCGCTCTGGCTTTGCGGTGCAGTTTTCAAGCCCCACCGGGCGCCGGGCGGCTCCTCGGAGCCGTGCGGTCTCGACCAATTTCGGTGGTCATAGCGAGGGGGAAACACCTCTTCCCATTCCGAACAGAGCAGTTAAGCCCCTCAGCGCCGATGGTACTTGGGACTCGCGTCCCTGGGAGAGTAGGTCGCCGCCGTGTCTTCTTAGAGCCGCCCCTCGGGGCGGCTCTTTTTATGCCCGCATACGATCGCTCGCGTGAGGGCATTCGAGCTCACCCGCGCGCTTGCCGACGAGATCGGGCCCCGGCGCCCGACGTCGGCCGCCGAGGCGCGCGCCGCGGAGGTCGTGCGCGAGGCGCTCAGCGACGGCGGCGTCGATGCGCGGATCCAGCCCTTCACTGGCTACAGCAGCTTCGCCTGGCCCTACGGCGCTCTCGCCGCCCTGTGCTTGGGCCGCGTGCCCCTGCCGGCGATCTCCGCGGGCCTACTGGCGCTCGAGGGCGGCCTGGTCCGCACACCGCTATCGGATCTGATCGCCTGCCGCCCGAGCGCCAACGTCCACGGCGTGATCGAGTCGCACAAGCCGGCCGATCGCACCATCTGCCTGCTCGCGCACCTCGACACCTCGCGCAGCGGTTTGCTCTTCGACCCGCGGCTGGGCCCGGCGGTGCGGCGACTGCTGCTCGCGCAGTCGGCGGCGACCGCTGCGCTCGCCGCGGAGCCTCTGCTTCGCCGCTCGGCGATCGGGCGGACGGTGGTCAGGAGCTCGCGCGCGCTCTGCGCCGTGGGCCTCGTCCTGCTCGCCGAGCGCGAGCTGCGCGGCGTCGACGTCCCCGGCGCCAACGACAACGCCTCCGGCGCGGGCGCCGTGGTCGAGCTCGCCTGCGCGGTTGCGGCGAAACCCCTGCAGACAACGCGCCTGGCGGTGGTCGTCTGCGGCTGCGAGGAGGCGGGCCTGCTCGGTGCCCGCTCCTTTCTCGACGCCCACGACACGCGTGAGTGGCTGTTCCTGAACTTCGACGGCGTCGGCTGCCCGGCGACGCTGCGCTATCTGCCGCGGGAGGGGATTGGGCGCACCTGGCGCGCCGACCGCGGCCTGATCGCGGTCGCCGAGCAGGTCCGCGCCGAGCAACCCGAGCTCGGGCTCGAGCCCGCCGACGCACCGCTGGGGCTCACCTACGATGCGACCGCGGCGCTCGCGCGCGGCGGTCGTGCCCTGACCCTGGTGCGCGGCGACGGCGGGCGGATCCCCAACTACCACCAGCCGAGCGACACGGTCGCAAATCTCGATCCGGATGCCCTCGCCAGGGCGGTCGAGGTCGGCCGAGCGATGATCGAGCTGATCGACCGCGGCGAGGCCGACGCCGCCTGAAACCGGAGAGGAAGGCAACTATGCGCAGGAGGTCCGGGCTAGCGGCCGGTCAGCGCCCGATCGAACGGGCGGCAATCCCCGCGACGAGCCTTCGCGAGCGCCTCCCGCCCGGTCAGCTGACCGGGCCGCTCGCGACAGGGCCCGTCCACGGGGGCGCCCGGGATGGCCGGCAGCGGCTCGAGGCCGTACCCGCCGAGGGTGGCGAAGTCGATCGCCAGGTCGATCGCGCCGAGGATTCGCTGGCGCATGCAGTTTTGGGCTTCTCTTGATCTCACGCGGGGCAGGCTAAGAAGGATTCCGGACAGAACATATGTTCTGCAACGGATCTTGCATCTGACGCCTACCCGCGCCTGCCGAAGCTGTGCGCGCGGGGTGCGACGGCCGCGATCTCCTCGGCCGCGACCTCGCGGCCGGTCTCGCGCTCGACCGGGGGCTCGATCCGCCGCACCTCGGCGCCCGCCTCGGTGGGCAGGGCCAGGCGCTCGACCGAGTCGGCGACCACGTTGACGACGTTCTCGCGCCGCTCGAGGCGCCCGCTGACGAGCGCGAACGAGGCGGTCCTGACGGCCAGCCGGCAGCGCTCATAGACCGGCGGCGGGACGATCACGTTCGCGACGCCGACCTCGTCCTCGAGCAGCATGAAGACGACGCCCTTGGCGGTCGCCGGTCGCTGGCGGGCGACGACCATGCCGGCGATCCGGATCGGCGCGCGGTCGGCGATCGTGGCGAGCTCATCGCAGCGCGCCAGGCCGCTTCCGAGCTCGGGGCGCAGCACCTCGACCGGGTGCTCGCCGAGCGTCACGCCGGTCGACGCGTAGTCGGCGACGATCCGCTCCCAGGAGTCGAGCGGGCGCAGATCGGGCGGCGCCGGCAGCGGCAGCGGCAGGGAGAGCTGCGCGTGGCCGCGGGCCCGCTCACCGCCGCGCGCGACGCCCAGGCGCCACAGCTCCGAGCGCCGTGACGCCTTGCCGCGAGCGACGCCGATCGCCTCGCAGGCGCCGGCCCAGGCGAGCCGTTCGAGCCCCTCGCGGCTGACCCCCGAGCGTGAGGCGAGGTCGGCGAGGTCGCGGTAGCGCCCGCCGCCGCGGCGTTCGCTGACCAGTGCCCGCGCCTCGTCCTCACCCACCCCCTTGACGTAGCCAAGCCCGAACCGGACGGCGGGCTCACCGCCATCCCGCGGCTCGACGGAGCACTCGACCTGGCTCGCGTTGACGTCTACCGTCCGGACCTCGAGCCCGCGCCGCTGCGCCTCGTGGGTGAGCGAGTCCGGGGGATAGAAGCCCATCGGCTGCTCGTTGAACAACGCGCAGAGCAACTCCGGCCCGTAGTGGACCCGCAGCCAGGTCGACTGGTAGGCGAGCAGGCCGAAGGCGGCGGCGTGCGACTTGGGGAAGCCGAAGCCCGAGAAGCCGCGCACCTGCTCGAACGCCCGCTCGGCGATCGTGCGCTCGACGCCGCGCTCGGTGGCACCGCTGACGAAGCGCTCGCCGTAGGCGTTCAGCGCCGCCTCCGAGCGGCGGCGGCTCATCGCCCGGCGCAGGCCCTCGGCCTCGCCGGCGGTGAACCCGGCCATCGCCATCGCCACCTGGATCACCTGGTCTTGGAAGACGATCGCCCCGAGCGTGTCGGCGAGGATCGGCTCCAGGCTCGGGTGCTCGTATGGAACCTCGTATCCCGGGTCCTCGCGCAGCAGGCGGCGGCGTTCCAGATATGGATGCACGGCGCCGCCCTGGATCGGCCCGGGGCGGACCAGCGCCACCTGGACGATCACGTCGTCGAGCGTCTCCGGGAGGCTGCGGGGGAGCATCTGCATCTGCGCCCGGCTCTCGATCTGAAAGACGCCGGTGGTCTCGGCGGCTCGGATCGCCTCGAAGGTCGGCCCGTCGTCGAGCGGGATCCGCGACAGGTCGATGTGCTCGTCGCGCGCCGCGGCGATCGACTCCACGCAGCGCTCGACCGCCGACAGCATCCCCAGCCCCAGCAGGTCGATCTTCAGAAAGCCGGCGTCCGCGCACGAGTCCTTGTCCCACTGGACGATCTGGCGCCCCTCCATCGCCGCCGGCTGCACCGGGCAGACGTCGATCAGCGGCCTGGTCGAGAGCACCATCCCGCCGGGGTGCTGGGAGAGGTGGCGGGGCAGCCCCCAGGCCTCGCGCGCGAGCCGCGCCAGGCAGCGCCAGCGCGGCGAGGCAGCCCGTGACTCGCCCAGGACCTCGGCGATGTCGCGCTCGACCTCCGAGCCGCGCGAGTACATGTCGGCGATCTGCGCCACCCGCTCGATCTCGCCGGGAGGCAACCCGAGGACCTTGCCCAGGTCGCGGACCGCGCCGCGCGAGCGATAGCAGGCGAAGGCCGAGACCAGGGCGGCCCGGTCACGGCCGTAACGGTCGTGGACGCGGGGGATCAGCCGCTCGCGGATGTCGCGCGGGAAGTCGAGGTCGATGTCGGGCATCTCGGAGACCTCGTCGTTGAGGAAGCGGCCCAGGAACAGCCCCGCGCGCACCGGGTCGACGTGCGAGAGCCCGGTCAGATAACAGACCACCGAGCTGACGCTCGAGCCCCGGCCGCGACCCGGCGGCAGCAGGTTGCGGGCCGAGTCCGGACCCCTGACCTCGGCGGCGACCTCGCGCGCCAGCTCGAGCAGGTCGAAGTGCAACAGGAAGAAGCCCGAGAGCCCGAGCTTGCGGATCACCCGCAGCTCCTCGTCGAGCCGCCGCTCGGCCTCGGGGCGCTCCGCGGTGCCGGCGTAGCGCAGCTCGAGCCGACCGCGGCAGATCTCGGCCAGGGTACGGTCGGCGTCGGCGTCCTCGGAGCCGGGATAGCGATAACCGAGCTCGGCGGTGAGGTCGAAGCGCAACCGGTCGGCCAGCCGCCCCGCCTCGGCAACCGCCTCGGGGTGCTCGGCGAAGCGGGCCGCGATCGCCGCCGGCGGGACGAGCACCGAGCTGGTGTTGCCGCGCCGCCAGGGTTCGGACCCCTCAAGCGTGGTGTGGGTGCGAACCGCGACCAGCGCGTCCTGCAGTTCGGCCCGGCAGCGGTCGTGAGAGTGGACGTTGCCGGTCGCCACGCAGCCGACCCCGAGCCGCTCGGCGACCCCGGTGAGCCAGCGGTTGCGGGCCCGGTCGCGCCTCCACAGGGGCCGCTGCAGCTCGACCAGGAGGCGCTCGCGGCCGAAGCTCGCAACGAGCCGCCGCGCCACCGCCTCGGCCGCCCGCGGCTCGCCGCGCTCCCAGGCGCCGGCGACCGCGCCCTCGCGGGCACAGCCCGTGAGGCAGACCAGGCCCTCGCTTCGCTCGAGCAGCGAGTCGAGCGCCAGCGCGGGGGGGAGGGGATCGCGATCGGGATGTGGTCGGGTGCCGGCGTGCGCCTCGCTGAGCAGCCGGCAGAGGTTGTGCCAGCCGGTCGCCGACTCGACCAGCACGGTGAGGTGGAACACCTCTGCCCGCGGGATGCTCCGCTTCGCGTCCGCTCCCGCGGGGTCGTAGACACTAAGTTCGGCGCCGTGGATCGGTCGCACCCCGAGCCCCCGGCAGGCCTGGGCGAGCTCCATCGCCCCGCAGACGTTGTCGTGGTCGGTGAGCGCGAAGGCCTTGTAGCCGTACTCGGCGGCCGTGGCCGCGAGCTCGGCCGGCAGCGAGGCGCCGTCGCAGAACGAGTACGAGGAGTGGGCGTGAAGCTCGGCGTACATCCGGCTCAGGCCCGCTGCTCGTACCAGCGCTTGCCATCCGGCGGCTCGCGGAAGACGACCACGTTGCGGCCCCCGGTCAGGACCACCTCGAAGTACATCCTTTGCAGGGGTTTTGGCGTCCACCAGCGATCCTCGACCAGCCACCGCTCGCGCACCGCCTCGACCTCGACGCCGTCGATCCGAAGCGGCGTCCCGTCGGCCGCGGCGCGGACCTCGACCGGCTTCGGCCAGTACACCTGGGGCCGGCGACTAGCGGCCATCAGGCTCGCCGAACGGCGCCAGCAGCGCCCGGCGCTCCGGCACCCGCGAGCCGGGATCCGCTTCCAGGACCCGCAAGATCGCGTCGCGGCCGGCCGCCGAGCGCACCTGGCGAACCGCCTCGGCCAGTCGTCCGCGCCGCTGGTCGGCCGGCGAGCGGGCCAGCGATCCCTGCTCACCGGCCTCCGGGCCGAGCTCGAGCGCCCGCAGGCCCAGCCAGGCCGCCGGCCCGGGCAGCTCGCCCAGGCATGGGGTCAAGACCAGCAGCAGGCGCTCGCCGCTGGCGCTGGCGCTGCGCATGACGACCTCGGTTCGCCAGCCGCCCGAGGCGGCGAGCCGGGCCTCGACCCGCAGCCTGCGGATCGTCCTGTTGCCCCGGGCCGGATGGGCAAGCAGGCGCTCGACCAGCAATCCCAGCGCTCGCTCGAGCTGCTGTCCGGAGGCCGCCTCGCCGAGCCCGATCCGGCACTCGATCTGCTCCGGCGGGCGCCGCGGGCGCAGCGGCTCGTCGGCGCCGCGCGCCAGCCCCAGCGCCCGTAGTCCGGGCTTGCCGAAGCGGTCGGCGACCGCCGCCGCCGGGAGCTCCGCGAGCTCTCCCAGGGTGCGGAGGCCGAGCCGCTCGAGCGAGTCGATCAGCGTCGCCTCCTCGGTCTCGGGGGCGCCGCGCCCGGCCCGATGCGCCAGCCGGCCGCGCAGCGCGTTCACCGGCAGCCCGGCGAGCAGCCGCGCCGAGGCGGCCCCGGTGACCACCAGCGCCGGGCGCCGAGCCCGCATCCGCGCCGCCGCCGCCCGGGCGGCGAGCCGGTTCGGGCCCGCGCCGAGCTTCGCCCCGGGCGCCGCCGCCAGCCGTCGCCGAGCCCGGGCAAGGACCGCCTCGGGATCGCCGCACAGGGCCCGCAGTGGCTCGGCGGCGAAGAACGCCTCGCCGGGCCGCGAGGGCTCGACCGCGGCCCCGAACGCCTCCAGCTCGCGCAGCGAGCGCTCCCAGATCGCCTCCGAGCGCACCGGATCGGGCGCCACCAAGCCGAGCGCCGGGCAACGGGCGAGCGCCTCGCCGATCCGCATCCCGGCCCGAACCCCGAGCGCCTCCGCCGCCCCCGAGGTCTCGCCGATCACCTGCGGCCCGCCGGGCTCGGGGGCCAGCGCCACCGGTCCGGTGAGCAATTCGCGCCGGTTCCCCAGAGCGCTCGAGAGCGAGAGGCGGGGGATCAGCGCGCAGACGATCATCATCAGGTATCGAACACATGTTCGTATAGGGCGAGAGGGATGTCAAGCCGGTTTCGTCACAATTTCGATGCCGATGCCGCGATCGATTGCCTTCGCCTTGCTCTTCGCGCTCGTCGCGTTCGTCGGCTGCGGCGGCTCGGGGGGCGACGAGACGGCCGCCGAGATCCCCGGCGGCGCCGATCCCGCCGAGGTCGAGGTGATCGACGAGTGGGCGCACACGCTCAGCAGAGGCGACGTCGACGGGGCGGCGGAGTTCTTCGCCATCCCGAGCCTGGCGCAGAACGGGCCGACGCTGCAGATCGACAGCGTCGAAAAGGCGAGGCTGTTCAACTCCTCGCTTCCCTGCGGCGCGAGCCTGGTCGAGGCAACCACCGACGGAGAGTTCACGATCGCCACCTTCCGGCTCACCGAGCGCCCGGGCGCCGGTGTCTGCGACGCGGCGGCCGAGGCCGAGGCCCAGACCGCGTTCAAGATCGAGGACGGCAAGATCGTCGAGTGGCGCCGCGTGTTCCCCGGCGAGGACCCCAACGGAGGCGCCGAGCAGGCGCCGAGCAGCGCCGCCTAGATCCGCACGAGTTGCAGCCTCGGCTCCGATCCTGATAGGAATGACGCCGCGAGGGCCGTTCTCAGAAGGCCCTGGCGTAATTTCCGAGAGAGGAGAGTTCATGTCAAGGATCAAGCTGGTCCTGTTGCCCCTTGTGGTGACTGGCTTGTCATTCGGGATCGCCGCCTGCGGCGGCGATGATTCGACGACCGACAGTGGTGGCACGGATGTTTCAAACGCGAGCTTCGACCTCCAGGTCGGCGGGTTGCTCCCGCTCACCGGTGATCTGAGCGCGTTCGGCCCAGCCGGCGAGAAGGCCGCCAACCTCGCGATCGAGGAGGCGAACAAGGCGCTCGAGGGCACCGAAATCAGGGCGACCCTCGAGGTGGCTGACTCGCAGACCGAGCCGACGGCGGCTCAGTCGGCGGCGAAGAAGCTGATCTCGGGAGGGGCCACCTGCCTGATCGGCCCGTGGTCCTCCAGCGAGACGGTCCCGGTCGGCCGCTCCGTGGCGGCCCGCGAACAGATCCCGCTGATCTCACCGTCGGCGACCAGCCCGGAGATCACCGACCTGCCCGACGACGGGTTCGTGTTCCGCACGGCACCGTCGGACGCGCTCCAGGGCCAAGTGCTCGCGGACGCGATCGAGAAGGCGAACGGCGGCACCGACGGCCTCGTCTCGATCGGTGGTCGCAACGATCCCTACGGTGAGGGCATTGTCACGGAGTTCCAGAAGGCCTGGGAGGCCAAGGGCGGCACGACGTCGGATCCGGTCCTCTGGGATCCGGAGCTCTCGTCGTACAACTCGGAGGCCGATCAGATCGTGGCTAACAACCCCGACACGTACATGCTGATCGACTTCGAGGAGCCGTGGAACCGGATCGGTCCGGCGCTGACGCGCACGGGCGATTTCGATCCGGCCAACCTGTGGACCGCGGACGGACTCGCGTTCGAGGATGGGATCCCGGATTCGATCCCGGTCGACACGCTCGCCGGTGCGAGCGGTACCCGTCCGTCGACCCCGGCTGACTCGAGCACAGCGAAGTCGTTCGACCAGCTGTACGCGTCCTCGTCGGAGGATCCGAAGGGCCGGAACTCATTCGACTCGCAGAACTTCGACGCGGCGACGCTCTGCGTCCTCGCGGCGGTGGCTGCGGGCTCGGAAGACCCGGTGGGTATCAAGGACCAGATCCAGGCGGTGGCAAGCCCACCTGGTGACCAGTTCGACTACACCCAGTTGAAGGATGCGATCGCGGCCCTGCAGGCCGGTGAGGACATCGACTACCAGGGTGTCTCCGGTCCGGCGGACATGGATGACAACGGGGACCCGACGCTCGGGTTCTACGAGACATACGCGTACGACGACCAGGGCAAGTTCAGTGTCACTGGAACGGTCGAGAAGGAGTCGGGCCAGTAGCTCGATGAGCTGCTGACGCGATTCGCGTAAGCATCAGCGGGTCCCGGCCTCCAGGCCGGGGCCCGCTTTTTCATTCAGACTGCGACGTCGGAGTCCAGGCGTCCCGCGCCGCCGCCGAGATAGAGGTCGGCGACCTTCGGGTCGGCGATCAGCTCCGGGCCGGGGCCGGTGAACTTGTTCTGGCCGAGATCGAGGACGTAGCCGCGGTGCGAGAGGGCGAGCGCCCGGCGCGCATTCTGCTCGACCATCAGGATCGTCACCCCGGAGCGGTTGACCTCGATCACCTTCTCGAAGATCGCGTCGACGAACGCCGGCGCGAGCCCGGCCGAGGGCTCGTCCAGGAGCAGGATCTCGGGCCCCGGCATCAGCGCCCTGCCCATCGCCACCATCTGGCGCTCGCCGCCCGACATCGTCCCGGCGGCCTGGGTGCGGCGCTCCTCGAGCCGCGGGAAGAGGGAGAAGATCCGCTCCATCGCCTCGTCGACGTCCTCGGCGCCGGCGAGCGCCCCGAGCTCGAGGTTCTCGCGCACCGTGAGGCTGGGGAAGACGTTGTCGAGTTGGGGCACATAGCTGACGCCGCTGCGGGTGACGGCGTGCGGCATCAGCCCGGTGATCTCGGTTCCGCGCAGCTTGATCGAGCCCGTGCTCGGGGGGACGAGGCCGAAGATCGACTTCATCAGCGTCGACTTGCCGGCGCCGTTCGGCCCGACGATGGTGACGATCTCGTGCTCGTTGACGTCGATCTCGACGTCGGTGAGGATGTCGACCTCGGGCGTGTAGCCGGCGGTCAGCCCGGTGACCTTGAGGACCGGCTCAGCCATCGGCCGGCTCCTGCGAGGTCTCCGCGGGGAGGTGCGCCGCCGTCTCGGCCGCGGACGGGCCGCCGCCGAGGTAGGCGTCGATGACGCCCTGGTCCGCGCGGATGGCCTCCGGCTTGCCGTGGGCGATCACCGCTCCCTGCGCCATCACAACGACCTCGTCGGAGTGGTTCATGACCACGTCCATGTCGTGCTCGACGAACAGGAATGAGACCCCATGCTCGGAGCGCAGCCGCTGCATGTGGTCGAGCAGCCGGCGGCCGAGGGTCGGATTGATCCCGGCCATCGGCTCGTCGAGCAGGACCATCTCCGGCTCGGTCATCAGCGCTCGCGCAAGCTCGAGCAGCTTGCGCTGACCGCCGGAGAGCGTGCCCGCGTAGTCGTCGGCCTTGTCGTCGAGGTTGAATGTCTTCAGCAGCTCATAGGCGTGTTCCTCGATCTCGGCCTCACGCCGCCGCGAGGCCCCGGGTCGCCCGAACAGGGTCGGCAGCTGCTCGCCCGGCTGGCGCGGGCCGGCCAGGAGCATGTTGTCGATCACCGGCATCGCCGCCAGCGCCTTGGTGATCTGGAACGTCCTCACCATGCCCCGGCGGGCGATCGCGTAGGGCGGCTTGCCGAAGATCGACTCGCCGCGGTAGGTGATCGCCCCGCCCTCCGGCTTGTAGAAGCCGGTGACGACGTTGAACAGGGTCGTCTTGCCGGCTCCGTTGGGGCCGATCAGCGCGGTGATCGATCCCTCGGCGACCGAGAAGGTTGCGCCGTTGACGGCGTGGATGCCGCCGAAGCTCTTGTAGACGTCGGCGATCTCGAGAACGGGCCGCGAGGGCGCACCGGTACCCGGAGCCGCCTGCTGAACAGCCTCACTCACCGAGGACCATCTCCTCCTTCTTGCCGAACACGCCCTGCGGCCGGAAGGCCATCAGCAGGATCAGGACCAGGCCGACGAGCATGAATCTCAGCGCTGCCACCTTGTCGGCCGACAGGGGGAGCTCGACGAAGCGCATCCCCTCGAGCAGCGTCCAGAAGATGACCGAGCCGGCGATGATCCCCCAAAAGCTCGCCAGCCCGCCGAGGATCAGGATCGCGTAGCCGAGGAAGGTGTAGAGCGGCTCGAAGGTGTCCTGGCTCACCGATTCGAGGTTGATCGCCAAAAACCAGCCGGAGAGCGCGCCCAGACCGGCGGCGATCGCCAGCGACTGGAGCTTGTAGGCGAAGGCGTTCTTGCCCAGCGCCCGGGCCGCGTCCTCGTCCTCGCGGATCGCCCGCAGCACCCGTCCCCAGGGCGAGCGGATCAGCCGGTTGAGCGCAAAGGCGAGAACCACGAGCGTGATCCACACGACAAGGAAGAGGGGTAAGGCCTGGAAGTCCGTGCCGCCAAGCCCGATCGGGTCGAGGATGTGGGTCGCGATCCAGTCCGAGGCCTTGTACCAGGCGTCGGTGAAGAAGATGCCAGAGTCGCTGTCGAGCTCGATCGAGATCGTCCCCTGGTTGCCGCCGGTGATGTCGCGCGCGTTCTGCGCGACGTCGCGGATGATCTCCGAGAAGGCGATCGTTGCGATCGCGAAGTAGTCGGCGCGCAGGCGCAGCGACGGCAGCCCGATGAGCAGGCTGGCAAACATCGCTGCCAGGATCGCAACCAACAGCGAGAGCAGGAACGGGAACTCGAACTCGACCGTGCAGATGATCGAGACATAGGCGCCGATCGCCATGAAGCCCGCCTGCCCGAAGTTGACGATCCCGGTATAGCCGACGTTGAGCTGCAGGCCGAGGGCGAAGATCCCGTAGACCCCGGCGAGGATCCCGACCCCGATCCAGAAATCCCAGGCGGTCAGGAAGTCGAAGGTGACCGCGAGCGGCAGGGCGTCCATCAGAGCGTCCGCTCCTTACCGAAGATCCCTTGCGGCCTGATCAGCAGCACGAGGATGAGGACGATGAAGCTGACCGAGACCTTCCACTCGGAGGAGATCACCAACGTCGACCACTCCTGGGTCAGCCCGATCACGAATCCTCCCGCCAGGGCTCCGAAGGCGTTGCCGATCCCGCCGAGCACGACGGCGGCGAACATCGGCAGCAGGAGGAAGAAGCCGGTGTTGGGGGAGAGGCCGCCGGAGGCGGAGACCACGAGCACCCCGGCAAGGCCCGCGAGCCCTCCGGCCAGCACCCAGGTGACGAGCACCACCCGCCCGGTGTCGATCCCGGTCGTCTCGGCGAGGTCGAAGTTGTCGGCGAGCGCCCGCATCTGCCGGCCGAGCGAGGTGGCGCGCAGGATGTAGGCCACCGCCAGCAGGACGACCACGGCGGTGACCAGGACGTAGAGCTCGGTGCGCCCGATCGTCAGGTTGAGGAACGAGATCGACTCGGTGGTGTCGACGTCGAGCGCCTTCGGCCGGGTTCCGGCGACGAACTGGATCGCGTTGCGAAGGACGAACGCGAGCCCGAGCGACATCAGCAGCAGCTGCAGCAACCCGGCCTTGCGGCGCCTCATCGGCCGCCACATGATCAGCTCGAGGAAGACGGCGAGCGCGGCGGTGGCGGCGATCGCGATCAGCAGGGCCGCGATCAGCGGCATCCCGATCGTGACGTTGAACCAGAAGGCAATGTAGGCGCCGAAGGTGAGGAAGTCGCCCTGGGCGAAGTTGACCAGCTTCAGGATCCCGTAGACGAGCGTCAGCCCGATCGCCCCGAGCGCGATGTACGAGCCGGAGACGAACCCGTTGACGGTTCGCTGGGCCCATGGCTGCAGTCCCTCGGCCGCGATCAGGCCGAGGGAGACGAGCACCATGATCGCGAGGGCGACCAGCGCCGGGTTGTCGGACATCCAGCCCTTGATCGTGCGCCAGGGGCTCCGAGGGGCTGCGCCCGTGAGCTGACCGGCCTCCATCAGGCCGATCCTATCCCTGAAATACGCCCGCAAACCGCGTTCGTGAACTCGGTCGTCCCGGCGTGCCCGCCGAGATCCGGCGTGCGCGTGTCGGCGGCGACCGTCTCGAGCACGGCGTCGTAGACCGCTCGCGACTGCGCCTCGGCGCCGGCGTAGTGCAATACGGCGGCCGCGGCGAGGATCATCCCCATCGGGTTGGCGATGTCCTTGCCCTCGAGCGCCGGCGCGGTCCCGTGCGGCGCCTCCGACATCGCCACCTTCGGGCTCAGCTCGTCGTCGAGCGCCAGGAGCACCGACTCAGCGCCGGCGATCGACCCGAACAGGGGAAGCACGAGGTCAGAGAGCAGGTCGCCGTCGCGGTTCAGGCACGGGATCACCAGCGGCTCCGAGGCAGCGCCCGAGACCAGCCCGGCGAGCGTCGCGTCGATCAGCACCGGTTGGTAGGCGACCTTGGCGTGGCGCGCGGCGGCGGCGTCCATCTCCTCCTTCAGCATCCCCTCGTACACCGGGCTCACGGTCCACTTGGGCCCGCCGTAGACGCGGCCGCCGATCCGCTCGGCCTCGCGGAACGCATACTCGGCGACCGCGGCGCAGTCGGAGCGCCGGATCGTCTCCAGCCGGTGGGCGACCTCGTCGCTCCCGTCGACCTCGCGCCACTCCTGGGCGCCGTAGGCATCGCCGACCGCCATCCGGCAGATCGAGATTGGGTGGTGGACGCCGGCGACCGTGCTCACCCCGGGGATCCGGCGTCCGGTGCGGACGATCACCTTGCCGCCGATCGCCTCGCGGATGATCCGGTTCGGGCTGCCGACGTCGTCGGCTCCCTCGGGAGTGATCGTCGCCGCCTTGATCCCGAGCCCGGTCTCGAGCATCGCCGCGGCCGCCTCGGCGCAGACCGCGTTGTTGGTCGCCCGCCGGTTGGCGAGCGAGAGGTCGACGCGGATCACCTCGAGCTCGATCCCGAGGACGTCGGGATCGAGCACGCGCAGCGCCTGCTCGAGCAACTCCTGCCCGGTCTGATCGCCCTCCAGCGCGACTACCCTGAGCACGTGGGCGAGGCTATTTGTTCTTGGTGTGGGACGGTGATCGAGCCCGACGACGGCTATCGCCTGTACGAGGCCGCCGGCGAGCGCGCCGCCGCCTTCTGCCGCCTCGAGCACGTCGTGCCCTGGGCGATCCAGGGCCCGCACTGGGAGCCCGGCGCGATGCCCCGGATCGAGGACGAGCCGCCCGCCTGCTCGCATTGCGACGCGCCGCTGGGCGAGGTGCGGCTAACCCTGGTCCGCCACCGCGGCGAGCACCGGATCGCCGACGCCTTCTGCGAGCTCGAGCACCTGCGCCCCTGGGCCGCGGCCGGCGGGCGCTGGGCGTAGGCCGGCCCGACGACGCCCGTGGTCGTCGGCGAGGCTCAGCCCGCCTCGGCGGCGAACCGCTCGATCAGCGCCGCGGTCTCCTTCGGCTTCTCGACGTTGGGGGAGTGGCCGGCGCCCGCGATTGACTCGGTCTCGGCGCCGGGGACCGACGCGTAGGCCGATTGCGAGGATTCCGGGTCGCAGATCTGGTCCTCGTCGCCGAAGATCGACAGCAACGGGACCGGGATCTGGCGCAGGCGCTGGTCGAGCGGCTCCTCGTCGGTGTAGTCGCTGCTCTCGCTGGCGGCCTCGGTGTAGGAGGTGTAGGTCATCGCCTTGTAGTCGTTGATCACCTGGTCGGGGTTGGGGAAGCCGGAGGAGATGTCGTAGCCCGGCGCGAAGGCGTCTGCGTAGCCGTCCTTGATCGCGAAGTTCGGCGCCACCCGCCAGATCGCCTCGCCGATCACCGGGGCGTAGCCGAGCTTGGCGATGAACGGCAGCGAGCACTCATCCTCGGTCGGCGCCTGGTCGATGTTGACCAGGCGGTCGACGAGCTGGCTGGCGCGGTCGGCGAGCGCGGTCGCGACCGAGAAGCCCATCGAGTGCCCGACCACCACCGCGCCCTGGACGCCGAGCCGGTCGAGGGCCCCCGCGACCAGCTCCGCCTGGTCGTCGATCGAGTACCCGCTCGCCGGCTTCTGCGAGCCGCCGAAGCCGAGCAGGTCGATCCTGATCACCCGGTGGTCGGCGGCCAGGATCGGCGCCAGCTCGTCCCACCAGTGCAGCGAGCACCCGTAGCAGTGCAGGAGCACGATCGGCGCCCCGTCCCCGGAGCCCTGTTCGAACACCTGCACGTCGCCGCCGGGCAGGCTGATGATCCGCCCGCCGTCGATCGTCGTCTCGGCGTCCTTGGTCTGCCCGTTGACAACCAGGGTGTTGACGACCAGCAGCACCGCGAGCGCGATCAGGACGCCGATCAGGATCTTCCAGCCGCGCCTCATGCCCTTATGTCTGGTCGGTCTCCGAGGGCGCCAGACCGAGCTCGTCGGCGCGCTCGCCCATCGCCGCGATCACGAAGGCGATGTGCTCGTCGAAATCGACGCCCAGCTCGTCGGCGCCCTGGCTGACCTCGTCGCGATTGACGCCGGCCGCGAACGACGGCTGCTTGAGCTTCTTCTTCACCGACTTCGGCTTCATTCCCTCGATCCCGGTCGGGCGCACCAGCGCGCAGGCGGCGACAAAGCCCGACAGCTCGTCGACCGCGAACAGGGTCTTGGCGAGGTCGGTCTCGCGCGGCACGCCGAGGAAGGTGGCGTGCCCGGCGACCGCGTCGATCAGCTCCTGGGGCCAGCCGAGCTCCGCGAACAGGCGCAGCGCCGTGCGCGGGTGACCGTTCTCGGTGTCGTCGAGGTCGGGAAAGCGCTCGTAGTCGAGGTCGTGGACGAGGCCGGTGACCGCCCACAGCTCCACGTCGCCTCCGCGCTCGCGGGCGTAGGCGACCATCGCGGCCTCGACCCCCAGCAGGTGCTTGCGAAGCGACTCGGACTCGACCCATTCGCACACCAGGTCCCACGCCTCGTCGCGTGTCGGTTGTGGCATCGACCCATTTAACTGCTCCCGGCGGCGTACCAACACCGCGCTTGGCGGCTGCGAACCGGCGCCTGTCCGCGTCCTCGGTCACTCGCGTGGCATCGCCACGCGGCGCTCCTCGCGTCCCTGACAGGCTTGATTCTCGCTCGCCAAACACGGCGTTGGCCACCGCCGCGAGCAGTTACCCTCCGCGCCGATGGAGAAGTTCGTGATCAAGGGGGGCCCGGCCCTATCAGGCGAGATCATCGCGGCCGGCAACAAGAACGCCGCCCTGCCGATCCTCGCCGCCTGCCTGCTCACCGAGGAGGAGGTCGTGCTCACGAACGTGCCGCGGATCCGCGACACGGAGACCCAGGTGGCGGTGCTCGAGCAGCTCGGCGTGCGGGCCGAGTGGTCCGAGGACCGGCTCGCGCTCCAGGCCGGCGGCGTCTCCAACGTCGCCCCCGACGAGGACCTGTCGGCGAAGATCCGCGCCTCGTTCCTGCTCGCCGGACCGCTGCTCGCCCGCTTCGGCGAGGCGCGGATGCCCCCGCCCGGCGGGGACTTCATCGGCCGCCGCCGGCTCGATCCGCACCTGGACGCGTTCCAGGACCTCGGCGCCCGGGTCGAGGGCGACCGTGCGATCGAGATCTTCGCCCCCGAGGGCGGCCTGAAGCCGTGCGCGATCTTCATGGACGAGCCCTCGGTGATGGGGACCGAGAACGCGCTGATGGCCGCCGCATTGACCCCGGGCCCGACGACGATCGCCAACGCGGCGTGTGAGCCGCACGTCCAGGACCTCGCCCGCCTGCTGGTCAAGATGGGCGCCCAGATCGACGGCATCGGCTCCAACGTGATGACGGTCCACGGCCGCGACAAGCTCAGCGGCGCCGAGCACCGCGTCTGCGCCGACCACATCGAGGTCGCCAGCTTCATGGCGCTCGCGGCGGCGACCGGCGGCGAGCTGCGGATCCGCGACGCCCAGCCGGAAGACCTGATCACGATTCGGCGCCAGTTCCGCCGCCTCGGCCTGCAGACGATGGTCGAGGGCAACGACGTGCTCGTGCCGCCCGACCAGACGCTCGAGGTCCGCGACGACCTCGGCGACGCGATCCCGAAGATCGACGACGGCCCCTGGCCGGCCTTTCCCGCCGACCTGACCTCGATCGCGCTGGCGCTGGCCACCCAGGCGCGGGGTACGATCCTGATCTTCGAGAAGATGTTCGAGAACCGCCTCTTTTTCGTCGACAAGCTCGTCGCCATGGGCGCTCGGATCACGCTCTGCGATCCCCACAGGGCGATCGTCAGCGGTCCGAGCCGTCTTCACGGTGAGCGCGTCGAAAGCCCCGACATCCGCGCCGGCATGGCGATGCTCATCGCCGCCCTGTGCGCCGAGGGCACCTCGGAGATCGGCAACGTGGTCCAGATCGACCGCGGCTACGAGCGGATCGACGAGCGGCTGCGAAATCTGGGCGCCAGGATCGAGCGCGTCGCGGTCGAGCCTGTCCCGGCCTAGGAGGCCGAGATGACACATCCCATCCCACCGGGAACCCGGGACATCCTGCCCGACGAGATGCGCGAGCTTCGCGCGCTCAGCCTCGCGCTGATCGACGCCTTCGAGCGCTTCGGCTACGGCGAGGTGGCGACGCCGACGATCGAGTACGAGGAGGTGCTGGCGCGCGGCGAGTCCGAGACCGGCGCCCCGGTCGCCTACCGGTTCTTCGACGAGTCGGGCGAGCTGCTGGCGATGCGCTCCGACATGACGATCCCGATCGCGCGCCTGGTCGCCAACCGCTACGCGGGCGCCGAGCCTCCGTTTCGGCTCTGCTACCTGGCCCGCGCCTACCGCGCGATCCGCCCCCAGCGCGGCCAGATGCGCGAGTTCACCCAGGCCGGCGTCGAGTTGGTCGGCGCGAGCGCGCCGCAGGGCACCGCCGAGGTGATCGAGGTGCTGGCCGCGGCGCTCGACGCTGCCGGGCTGCGCCGGGCGGTGATCGGCCTTGGTGACGCCGACCTGTACCGACAGCTGCTGGCCGAGCTTGGCGTCGACGTCGAGGCGTCCTCGCGGATCCTCGCCTGCCTGGCGACCCACGACCACGTCGGCCTGGAAGCCGAGGTCGACGCGTTGGGAATCGGCGCGGCCGAGCGCGAGATGCTCGTCACCCTGCCCCTGCTGCGCGGCGGCCCCGAGGTCCTCGAGCGGGCACGGGCGCTGTGCGGCGAGGCCACCGAGCGCGCCACCGGGCGCCTGGCGGCGACCTTCGAGGCGGTCCGGGAGCGCGGGGTGGGCGACCGGGTCAGCCTCGACCTCGGCCTGCTGCGCGACCTCGGCTACTACACGGGGGCGATCCTCGAGGTCTACGACCCGGCCCTCGGCCACATCCTCGGCGGCGGCGGGCGCTACGACGACCTCATGGGCCGCTTTGGCCGGCCGCTGCCGGCGGCCGGCTTCGCGCTCTACCTGGAGCGCCTGCACGTCGCTCAGGCCGAGGAGGAGCGGCTGGAGGACGATTCATGAGTGGCCCGGCCCGTCCGATCAAGACTCCCTCCGACGACCGCCTCAGCCTGGCGCTGCCGCGCGGCGCGCTGTTCACGCCGACGCTCGACCTGCTCGACCGGGTCGGCGTCGAGACCGCCGAGCTGCGCGGCGACTCGCGCTCGCTGGTCTTCGACGTCGACGGGCTGCGGCTGATCACGATGCGGCCATCCGATGTGCCGACCTACGTCGAGGCCGGCGCCGCCGACCTCGGGGTCACCGGCAAGGACGTGCTCGTCGAGCAGGTCGACCGCGCGGTCTACGAGCTCGTCGACCTCGGCTATGGGAGCTGTCGCATGGTGCTCGCCGCGCGCCGCGGAGATGCGAGCCTGGAGCAGGCGGAGCGGCGTCTGGGGGTGATGAGGATCGCGACCAAGTACCCGCGCACGGCCGAGCGCCACTTCGAGGAGACCGGTCGCCAGGCCGAGGTGATCGAGGTCAAGGGCTCGGTCGAGCTGGCGCCGCTGGCGGGGCTCGCCGACGGGATCGTCGACCTGGTCGACACCGGCCGGACCCTGGCCGAGAACGAGCTCGAGGTCCGCGAGGAGATCGCCGTCTGCACCGCCCGCCTGATCGCCAATCGGGTCGCGCACAAGCTCCGCGCCGCCGAGATCGATGCCTTCGCCGAACGCCTGCGAGGGGCGGCTCGATGAAGATCGAGCGGATCGAGTGGGACGGCACCGATGCGTCCGCGATCGCGAGGCGCCTGCGCGCGCTCGCTCCGCCCCTGGGCCAGGTGACCGGCGAGGTGAGCGAGATCATCGCCGCGGTCGAGGCCGGCGGCGACCAGGCGCTGCGCGAGCTCAGCGTCCGCTTCGACGAGGTGCCGGTCGAGAACATTCGCGTCGACCCGCAGCTGATCACCGCCGCGCCGGCTCTGGTCGACCCCGCGGTGCGCGACGGGCTGGTCGTCGCGGCGCGCAACGTCGCCCGTGTCGCCCGCGCCCAGGCCGAGGCCGAGCTGCGGCCGGTGAGCACCGAGCTCGATTCGGGACAGCGGGTCACGGTCGGCGCCTCGCCGGTCGCCGGCGCCGCCGCCTACGTGCCCGGCGGCCGTGCCGCCTACCCGTCCTCGGTCTTGATGGGCGCGATCCCGGCACGGATCGCCGGGGTCGAGCGGCTGGTCGTCGCCTCGCCGCCGGGCCCGTCCGGGCGCCCGCCGGACGTCGTGCTCGCCGCCTGCGCGACCGCCGGCGTCGAGGAGGTTTACGCGGTTGGCGGCGCCCAGGCGATCGCCGCGCTGGCGCTGGGCACCGACTCGATCCCGGCCGTCGACGTGATCGTCGGCCCCGGCAACCGCTACGTGACCGAGGCCAAGCGCCAGCTCTCGGGCCGGGTCGGGATCGACGGGATCGCCGGACCCTCGGAGCTCGCGGTGGTCGCCGACGGGACCGCGCTTCCCGACCTGCTGGCGCTTGACCTGTGCGCCCAGGCCGAGCACGGCGACGACGGCGTGCTCGCGGTGATCTCGCCCGACCCGGCGCTGCTCGACCGGATCGCCGAGCTGACCGAGCAGTTCGCCGCGGCCCGGCCGAGCGTCGCCGACGCGCCGCTGACCCTGGTCACCGCGCCGGGCCTGGAGCTGGCCCTCGGGCTCGCCGACGCGCTCGCCCCCGAGCACCTCGAGCTTGCCTTCCAGGGCGCCGACGAGGCCAGCGCGGGAGCGCGGGTGGCCGGCTGCGTTTTCGTCGGCTCCGGCGGGGCGACCGCGTTCGGCGACTACGCGGCCGGGTCGAATCACGTGCTGCCGACCGGCGGCGCAGCCCGCTTCGGGCGCCCGCTGGGGCCGGGCGCTTTCATGCGCCGCAGCGCCGTCGTCCGCGTCGGCTCGGCGGCGGCAGCAGAATTGGCGCCCCACGTGGCCGCGATCGCGGCCGCCGAGGGCTTTCCGGTGCACGGCGAGTCGGCGCAGGCAAGGGTCAAGCGATGACTAGGACGGCAAAGATCGAGCGCGAAACGCGCGAGACCAAGATCAGCCTCGAGCTGTCGCTCGACGGCGGCGAGGTCGCGCCCGCGACCGGGATCGGCTTCTTCGACCACATGCTCGAGCTGCTCGGCCGCCACGCCGGTTTCGGGCTCACGGTCGAGGCGACCGGCGATCTGCAGACCGGGGCGCACCACACGGTCGAGGATGTCGGGATCGCGCTCGGCCAGGCGCTCGACCAAGCGCTCGGCGACCGCGCCGGGATCCGCCGCTACGGCTACACCGCCGTGCCGATGGACGAGTCGCTGGCGATGTGCGCGATCGACATCTCGGGCCGCCCGCTGTGCCTGTTCGAGTCCGAGCTGCCGATCGTGTCGATCGCCGGCTTCGACGCCGAGCTCGCCGAGGAGTTCTTCCGCGCGGTCGCGTCGAACGCGAAGCTGACGCTGCACATCGGCACCCGCTACGGCTCCAATGCCCACCACCTGATCGAGGCGATGTTCAAGGCCTTCGCCCGGGCGCTGCGGGAGGCGGTCTCGATCGACCCGAACGAGACCGGCGTGCCATCGACCAAGGGGACCCTGACGTGAGGCGTAGCGCCGACGGCGCGCAGCCGAGCCGCGCCGCCGTTGAGGCGCCTGGTTCGACCCGGGTCTGCATCCTCGACTACGGGATGGGCAACCTGCGCTCGGTCGAGAAGGCGCTGGAGCGGGTCGGTGCCGAGGCGGTGATCACCAGCGATCACGGGGTCGCGGCCGGTTGCGACGGGCTGATTCTGCCCGGCGTCGGCGCCTTCCCCAAGGCGATGGAGCGGATCGGCGAGCTCGAGCTCGGCCGCCTGATCGGCGACCGGGTCGCCGCCGGCGTTCCGGTGCTCGGGATCTGCCTCGGCTTCCAGCTGCTGTTCGAGTCCTCGACCGAGCTCGGCGGTGCCCAGGGCCTCGGGCTGGTCGAAGGCGAGGTCGTCGGGCTCGAGGCCGAGGGCGTCAAGGTTCCGCATATCGGCTGGGAGCCGGTCGGGTGGGCGCGCGACTCCGAGCTCGTCGAGGGAATCGACGACGGGACACCGTTCTACTTCGTCCACAGCTTCGCTCCTCGCCCGCGCGCCGACGGTGACCTGCTCGGCACCGCGGTCCATGGCGAGCGCTTCGCCTGCGCGATCGATCGCGCGCCCGTGTACGGGGTCCAGTTCCACCCCGAGAAGTCGAGCGCCGCCGGCCTGCGGCTGCTCTCGAACTTCGCCGCGATCTGCGCCGCGGTCCCGGCTTGAGGCTCTACCCCGCGATCGATATCCGCGACGGCCGCGCGGTGCGGCTCGTGCAGGGCGACTACGACCGCGAGACCGCGTTCGACGCCGACCCGCTCGACGCCGCCCGTCGCTGGGTCGAGCAGGGGGCGGAGGCGCTGCACGTCGTCGACCTCGACGGCGCTCGCGCAGGAGCCCCGGTGAACATCGCCGACGTGGAGCGGATCTGCGAGTCGGTCGAGGTCCCGGTCCAGGTCGGCGGCGGCCTGCGCGAGGCCGGCGACGTCGAGGCGGTGCTCGCCGCCGGGGCGCAGCGCGCGATCCTGGGCACCGCGGCGCTCGCCGACCCGGCGCTGGTCGAGTCGCTGGCCGACGAGCACGGCGGGCGGATCGTCGTCTCGGCCGACGCTCGCGGCGGCGCGGTCGCGGTCGAGGGCTGGGAGCGGGCGACCGAGGCCGGGGTCGGCGACGTGGTCGCCGACCTCGCCGGACGCGGGGTACGCACCTTCATCTTCACCCCGGTCGAGGTCGACGGCACGCTCGGGGGGCCGGGCATCGTGGCCCTGGGCCCGGTGGCGGACGCGGCGCGGTCAGCCGGCGCCGAGTTGATCTACTCCGGCGGCATCGGCACGATCGAGCACCTTCGGTCGCTCGCGGCCGCCGGGCTGCCGGCGGTCACCGGCGTGATCGTCGGCCGCGCGCTGTACGAGGGCCGCTTCACCGTGGCCCAGGGGCGGGAGGCGCTCGGCGGCGGAGCGAATAGGATCGACGCGCCGTGAAGCTGCCGCCTCTGCTCGAGGAGCACCCGCGCTCGATCCAGGTGTTCCTGGCGATCATTCTGCCGGCCGCCTACGGAGCCCTCACCGGCTACGTGCTCGGCGTCTCGGAGAGCACCTACCTGGTGCTCTCGATCATCGGCGTGCTCGGCGGGATCGGCGCCGGCTTCGACCATCTCGGCGCCGCCGAGGGGGCGAAGCGTGGCCTGCTCGCCGGAGTGATCTTCGGCTCGTCGATCCTGATCGCCCACGAGATCCACGGCGCGACCGCGAAGGCGGACCTGCCGGATCCCGCGATCCTGCTGGTCGTCGCGACCACCGTCCTCGGGGCCGCCTTCGGCGCCCTCGGCGGCGCCCTGCGCAAGCGGATGACCCCGGCCGCGCCCTGAGCTAGCCTCAATCCATGTTCTGGCTACGCGTTCTGGCGATCGCGCAGGTGGCGATTCTCATCCGTCACCACGCCACGCTGCTGGAGCGCGACGAGCGCAACCGGCTGGCGATGCTGGTGACCAAGTCGAAGGGCCGGCCGCGCAAGAACCTGTCGGCGAACGAGCGCGAGGAGCTGCTGCGGCTGGCGCAGAAGCTCGAGCCCGGGGCGTTCGCCAACGGCGTCTGGGGAGCGGCCAAGGGCCGCGTGCGCGGCAAGCCCGGTAAGTAGGGAGGTCGGTCGTGGCGCTGAAGCGGGTGATCCCGTGCCTCGACGTCGACGGTGGCCGGGTCGTCAAGGGGACCAACTTCGTCGACATCCGCGACGCCGGTGACCCGGTCGAGCTCGCCGAGCGCTACGACGCCGAGGGTGCCGACGAGCTCATCTTCCTCGACATCACCGCCTCGCACGAGAAGCGCGAGACGATCACCGAGCTGGCCAGGCGGACTGCCGACAACGTCTTCATCCCGTTCACGATCGGGGGCGGGATCCGCTCGGTCGCCGACGCCCAGGCCGTGCTCGACGCCGGCGCCGACAAGGTGGCGGTCAACTCCGCGGCGCTATCGCGGCCGGAGCTGATCTCCGAGCTCGCCGTCGTCTTCGGCACCCAGTGCGTCGTGATCGCGATCGACGCCAAGGCACGTGGCGGTCGCTGGGACGTGTACGTCAACGGCGGCCGGACCGTGGTCGAGGACCGTGAGGCGGTCGCCTGGGCGCGCGAGGCAACCGAGCGCGGAGCGGGGGAGGTGCTGTTGACCAGTATGGACCGCGACGGGACCACCGACGGCTACGACCTCGAGCTGACCCGCGCGGTCGCCGACGCCGTCGGCGTCCCGGTGATCGCCTCCGGCGGCGTCGGTGAGTTGCGCCACCTGGTCGAGGGGGTCACGCACGGCGGCGCCGACGCCGTGCTCGCCGCATCCATCTTCCACTACGGAACTCACTCGATCGCCGCGGCGAAGTCGGCGTTGCGAGCCGCCGGGGTCGCCGTCCGCGATTGAGGCCGCCGGGCGCCGGTCGGATTCGGAATCAGAGCGGCGCCGGCGATCACGAGGCAGAACGCGAGCATCCTGCCGACGATCTCCAGCGCTCCCGAGCCGACCGGGTCTCGGAAGACGAGGATTCCCCCTGCGATCGCGGTCAGGTTGGCGGCAACCGTGGTCAGGGCGATCACCTCGATCCCCGGGCCGATCTGCAGTCCCCGCGCCGAGGCGTAGAAGGCGGCGACCGCGGCGATGATCGCCGCCGCCGTCCATGGGCTGATCAGCTCGAGCGGCCCGCTGGCGACGTCGTCGACGAGGAACTTGATCGCGATGTCGGAGACGCCGAAGAGTGCACCCGCAGCCGTGCCGAGCAGCAGGCCCTGCGCTGCCGTCGGAACTGCGGCGTGAGTGGATGCCGCGGCGATCGCCAGGCCCGCGACCAGCAGCCCGGACTCCATCGCGATCAGGGCGGCCACGGCGTAGCGCGGCGTCTCACCGTCGCCCGAGCCTGAAGTCAGGCCGATGATCGCGAGACCCGCCGCCGTGACGATCACGCCGATCCACTGACGGCGTCCGAGCCGCAGGCCGAAGAAGCGCTCCGCAAAGACGCCGAGGAAGACCAACCCGCCCGCGAGGACGGCCTGGACGGTCGACAGGGGCGCCAGGGCGAGCGCGCCCGCGTGCAGGGCCCAGGCGCCCAGCGCCACCAACCAGCCGATCGCGAACCACCTCGAGCGAAACAGCCCTGCCGCGCTTCGCAAGGGATGTGCGACGCGCACGTCCGGCGCCCGCACGGCGCCACGGTGCTTGAGCAGGAACGCGATGCTGGTCGCGACCGCCGAGGCGAGGGCGAGCAGGAGGCCCAGGTTCGACTCAGCCAGGGGGAACCGCATCACGACGACCGGTGGCCGGCGCGATCCTCGGCGGGATCTTCAGCGGCTGGTACGCGGGCGCCGGGCTCGCGGGTTGGTCTCCCAGGCGGCGATGCTTGATCACGGCGACCTGTTCGAGGACCGGGGGGCGGTTGGCGAACTTGCGCTCGTAGGCGCGGACCTTCTTCAGCGTCGCCGGGTCTGAGTCCCCGAGCGACGCCACGATCTGCTCGACGCTGAGAGCGTCGTAGTTGGGCAACGGCTCGGAGCCGCGCATCCAGCGCAGCTTGTCGAGCACCGACTCGCGGTCCTGATGAGAACGCTCGTAGGTCTCGACCGCCGCGAGCTCGACCTGCGAGTGCTTGCGGAGCCCATCCATCACCTGCCTCGAGCTGAGGCGGTCATAGCCGGTGAACGGGGGGACGGTCCCCGCATCGGTATCGGGCTGCGGGCCACCGGATCCGGTGGTTTCGGCCTTGGGCGTGAAAACGCGGTCGCGAACTGCGGTGAGAATGTTCACTCGCTTTGCCTCCTCCGTAGCTAAGGTTATCATCGATTCATGAGTTCAATTTCAGGAGATCAAGAGCCAGGTTCGTCGGTCGCTGGTGGGCGGTGGGACTTCCTCACCAACCATGCCCACGTCCTCACCTGCGTCGCCCATGACCCGGGCGTCCGCCTGCGTGACATCGCGGCGGCGGTGGGGATCACCGAGCGCGCCACCCATCGGATCCTTTCCGAGCTCGTCGAGGAGGGATACGTGCTCCGCGAACGACAGGGCCGGCGCAACCGTTACGAGGTCGTCCGGGACCGACCGATGCGCCATCCGCTCGTCGAGGAGCGCGAGATCGGCGACCTGCTCGAGATCCTGGTCGGGGGGCCGGGGACCGAGGGACTCGCGGAAACCGGACAGAGAAGCAGGGACTAGCCGGCCTTGCCCTCGCGGGCCGCGCGGTGGGCCCGGCGCTGGCGCTGCTGTTTGGCCCGGTGGGCCTGGCGCTGGTTGCGCTGGCGCTCCCGCTCGGCCTGGTGGGCGGCGCGCTGGCGCTTGAGTTTCGCCCTTTGGGCGGCCTGCTGGCGCTGGCGCTTGGCGCGATGAGCGCTCTGCTGGCGCTGGCGCTTGGCCTGGCGGCGATGGGCGGCGCTCTTCTGTTCGGCGGCGCTCTCGTGCTCAAAGGCGCGGATGTTGGAGCTCCCGGTCAGGTACATCCGTGCACCGTCTGAGATCACCGGGTTGTACTCGCCGAGCTCGGACTCGAAGGTCTTGTGGCCGGTCTTGACGTTGAAGCCGAAGGTGCCGATGTTGGGCCCGAGGGCGGCGACGTAGACGTTCTCGCCAAGCACGCTCGCGGCGCCCAGGATCACCCCACCGAGGTCCTGCTGCCAGCGCACCGCGCCGGTCTTCGCGTCGAGGGCGTAGAAGTTCTGGTCCTTGGAGCCGACGTAGACGGTCGGCTCGGTCTTCGGCGTGTCGGCGACCGCCGGGGCCGCGTAGACCCAGTCGCCGGTCGAGTGGCTCCACAGCAGCTCGCCGGTGTCCTGGTTGAAGGAGTAGACGCGGTTGTCGGTCGAGCCGAGGAAGATCCGCCCGAAGGCAACCGCGGGGGTCGAGTAGACCGCGCCGCCGCGCGAGAAGCTGGTCCCCTGGGTGCTCGATTGCCACACGTACGAGCCGCTGGAGGCGTCGAGGGCGAACACCTGGCCGGCGTAGTTGGCTCCGTAGAGGGTGCCGCCGTCGAACGCGAGGCCTCCCTTCACCGGGCCCGCGGTGTGGACCGACCAGTCGAGCTTGCCGGTCTTGCGATCGAGCCCGTAGACGTCGCCGGACTCGCTGCCGACGAACACCCGGCTGCCGATCACGATCGGCGACGTCTCGCTGCGGCCCGGTAGCGCGTAGCGCCAAAGCAGCTTGCCGTCGCGGGCCCGCATCGCCAGGATCTCGCCCTCGTCGACGCCGGGCGCCCGCTGCAGCGTGACCGCGAACACGACCCCGTGTGAGTAGGCGGGCGAGGCGGCCCCCAGGGCCCCGATCTGCTTCTTCCACTCGACCCTGCCCTTGTCGGCGCTGAGCGCGTAGAAGAGCGCGTCCTTGTCCTGGAAGTAGAGCGTCCCGTTGGCGACGATCGGCGAGAACTCGAGCAGCTTGCCGGCCTGGAAGCTCCACTCGGAGGAGTCGAACGGCGGTTTCACCCGCTTGGTCGGCAGGTAGCGGGTGCGCTGGTCGTCGTAGCCGTACAGCGGCCAGTCGACCGTCTCGACCCGCTCCGCGTGGCTGGCCGGCTTGTCGTCGGCCTCCAGCGTGCACGGCGGTGGGCAGCTTTGGTCGGAGTCGCGCTTCAGGTACTCGTAGGCGCCCACGGCCAGGCCGATGCCGACCAGGCTGACGGCGGCGACGATCGCGACGTGAAGGGGGTGGCTCCACGACGCCGGGATCTTGGGGAGGGCGGGCATCCGCAAGGGCCGTCATGGTAGGGAAGCCGTCTCTTGGGGCCAACGCGTGAGATAACGACCGAGGACCTCGGCCAGAGGGTCGCCGCGCTGCCCGGGTTCGCCGCCGTCCAGGCGGCGGTGCGCCGCAGCGGCCTTGACGTGCGCGTGGTCGGCGGCGCCGTGCGCGACGCTCTGCTCGGCCTCCAGACCGACAACCTCGACCTGGTCGTCGACGGCGACCCGGCGGCGCTGATCCAGGCGCTCGGGGCCGGGGCGACCGTTTACGACCGCTTCGAGACCGCCACCGTCGAGCTGCCGAGCGGGCCGGTCGACGTCGCCCGGGCCCGCGCCGAGACCTACGCCGCCCCCGGGGCGCTGCCCGACGTCAGTCCGGCCGGCTTCGACGAGGATCTGCGCCGGCGCGACTTCAGCGTCAACGCGATCGCGGTCGCGGTCGCCGACCCGGGGACGCTGATCGACCCCCTCGAGGGTCTCGGCGACCTGCGCGACGGGGTGCTGCGGATCCTGCACGAGCGGTCGTTCGCCGACGACCCGACCCGGGCGCTGCGCGGCGCCCGCTACGCCGCCCGGCTCGGCCTCGAGCCGGATCCGAAGACCCTGGCGGCACTGGCGAGGACCGACCTGCGGACGGTTTCCGGCGACCGGGTCGCAGCCGAGATCCGGCGTCTGGCCCTGGAGCCGTCCCCGCGCCGGGGCTTCGAGCTGCTCGGCAAGTGGGGCGTGATCGAGCTGCAGCCGGGAACCGGCGAGCTGATCGAGCGGGCGGCGGGACTGGTCGACGCGCCGCCGTGGGCCGAGATCGCGACCCGGCCGGCGGTGGTCGCGACTGCGGTCCGCGGCCCGAGGCCGGCGGTCCGCGAGTTGGCGGCGGCCCGGCCCGGCTCGCCCTCGGCGGCGGTCGCGGCCGCCGACGGTCACGGCGGGGTCGACCTGGTCCTGGCGCGCGCTCTGGGAGCCGAGTGGCTCGACGAGTGGGCGGAGCGGTGGCGATTGGTGCAGCTGGAGATCTCGGGCGATGACCTGATCGGAGCCGGGGTCGAACAGGGCCCCGCGGTCGGGCGGGGGCTGGCGGCCGCTCTGCGGGCGAAGCTCGACGGCGAGATCGAGGGCAGCGAGGCGGAGCTGCGGGTCGCCCTCGACGCCGCCGGCCGTGGCTAGCCTCAGTCCATGCAATGGCGCGAGGCAGACGGGGTCCGCTGGCTCGAGGCCAGCCTCCCGGGAGCGACGGCGGCATTCTCGACCCGGATCGGCGGCGTCAGCAAGGGCGCGTTCGAGTCGCTCAACCTCGGCCTCTACACCGACGATGCCGAGCCGGCCGTGCGCGCCAACCGCGCCCGGTTGACGACCGCGCTCGACCGCGACCCCGCCGGGGTGTTGTTCGGCTTTCAGGTCCATGCGGCCGAGGTCTGCCGCCGCGAGCAGGCCCCCGACCCCAATCCCTACCTCGACCAGGCGCGCCCCGACGACGCCGACGGCCAGGCGACCTCGAACCCCGGGCTGACGCCGCTGGTCCAGGTCGCCGACTGCCTGCCGATCGCGCTCGCGGGCGAGCGCGGCGTGGCGATCGTCCACGGCGGTTGGCGCGGGCTCGCGGGAGGGATCGTCGCCCGCGGCGCCGAGGAGGTCGGCGCGACCGCGGCGGCGATCGGGCCAGGGATCGGCCCCTGTTGCTACGAGGTGGGCGACGAGGTGCGGGCCGAGTTCGCCGCGCTCGGCGGCGGGATCGCAGACGGGCGGATGCTCGACCTGCCCGAGGTCGCCCGCCGGCTGCTCGCAGAGGTCGGCATCGGGGAGGTCGAGTCGAGCGGCCTGTGCACCAGTTGTGAGCCGGAGCTGTTCTACTCCCATCGCCGCGACGCCGGGCGCAGCGGCCGCCAGGGCGGGCTGGTGTGGGTCGATGGCTGAGCCGATCACCGGAATCGACGCCGCGACGGTACGCGCCAACCTCGAGCGGGTCCGCGAACGCTGCGGACCGGAGGTCGAGATCCTGGCGGCGACCAAGTACGTGCTCGCCGAGGAACTGGGCGTGCTCGCCGAGGCCGGGGTGGAGCTGGTCGGCGAGAACCGGCTCCAGGACCTGGAGGCGAAGCGCGAGCTCTACGGCGAGCGCTTCACCTGGGACTTCATCGGCAACCTGCAGAGTCGCAAGCTGAGGCGGATCCTGCCGCTGGTGCGGCTGATCCACTCGGTCGCCACGGACTCCGTGCTCGAGCAGCTCGAGCGCCACGGGACGCAGCAGACCGAGGTCCTGATCGAGGTCAACGTCTCCGGAGAGCCCGGCAAGGGCGGCGTCGAGCCGGAGCGCCTGGGCGAGTTCATCGATCGCTGCCCGGTCACCGTCGCCGGCCTGATGACGATGCCGCCGTTCACCGAGGATCCCGAGACCTCGCGGCCGTACTTCGCCCGCCTCGCCGAGCTCGCCGCCGACCACGGCGTGGCGCGCCTGTCGATGGGCACCAGCCAGGATTGGGAGGTGGCGGTCGACGAGGGAGCGACGATCATCCGCCTCGGCAGTTCCCTCTATCGCTGACGGAACCGCGTCCTGGGAGCTTCGTTGCTCCATAATCCGGGTAAAGGAATCCCGCTCCGCGACGCGAAACCCGAAAGCCGTATGGCACTCAGAGACACATGGCACCGCGCGCTCGTCTACTTCGGCCTCGCCGAGGACCCCGAGTACCAGGAGCACGACCTCTACGAGCCCGACACGGCGCCGCACGGCGCCGTCTACGAGGGCGGCGCGGCACCTCGCTCGGCCACCGTCAGCCGGATCTCGGAGCGGCGTCGCTCGCGCGATGAGATCGACGACATCTTCGCCGACGACGAGCCGCCCCGGCGTCGCGTCCTGCAGCCGGTTGGCGGCAACGGCGGCGCCGACGTCCAGGTTCACCTGGTCACCCCGGGAAGCTTCAACGACGCCCAGGAGGTCGCCGACAGGTTCAAGGCCACGGTCCCCGTGATCCTCAACCTGCAGACCACCGATGGCGAGCTGGCCAAGCGGCTGATCGACTTCGCGTCGGGGCTCACGTATGCGCTCGACGGGGGGATGCAGAAGATCGCCGAGAAGACCTTTCTGTTGACGCCGCGGAATGTTGAGGTGTCGGCGGAGGAGAAGGCTCGGCTGGTCGAGAAGGGTTTCTTTAACCAGTCCTAGTTCTGGGGCTGGGCCTACGGGCCGGTGGCCGGGCCGGTGGCGCGCGGGTCCTGCCGCTACGGGTCCCCTCCAAGTCGCGCCCAGTGGGGCGCGCCTTGGAGCCTCCCCGTACGCGCCACCCGCGCGAAGCCGCGCTCGCGCAGCTCCGTATGAGGGCGCGCTTCCTTAGATTCCCGGGGGTGAAGATCGGGTTTGCAGGCGCGGGGAACATGGCTGCGGCGTTGGCGCGGGGGTGGGCCGGGGCCGAACAGGGGCCGGAGCTGATGCTGTTCGCCGACGCGGGGTCGGGCCGGGCCAAGGCGTTGGCCGAGGAGGTTGGAGGCCAGGCGGTCGACACGCTCGCCGAGCTAGCGCTGCAGGCCGACGCGGTCGTGCTGGCGATCAAGCCGAACGCCCTCGAGCGGGCGGCGGAGCAGCTCGGCGGCGCCGGCGACGCGATCGCCTCGGTGCTCGCGGCGACCCCGGTGGCACAGCTACGTGACCTGTTCGCGGACGTCCCCGTGGTCCGGGTGATGCCGACGATCGCGGCCGAGGTCCAGCGCGGGGTGATCTGTCACGCGCCGCTCGAACCCTCCGACGGCGAGGCCGGGGCGCGGCTGCTGAACATGTTCGGCGAGCTCGGCCACCTGGCCGAGGTCCCGGACGAGCTCATGGACGTCGCCACCGCGACGATGGGCTGCTCGCCGGCCTACCTGGCGATCGTGATCCAGAACCTGGCCGAGGCCGCGGCCGCCGAGGGCATGGATCCCGAGCTCGCCTACGAGCTGGCGCTCGAGTCCTTCGCCGGGACGATCGAGGTCCTGCGCCGCTACGACCCGATCACCGTGCGCACCTCGGTCGCCTCGCGGGGCGGCGGCACGGAGGCCGGGCTGGAGGCGCTCGCCGACGCCGGCGTCGCCGAAGGCTTCAAGGCCGCCTTCGCCGCGTCGCTCGAACGGATGCGTCAGTGAGGCGGAGCCCCTGCGGGGCGGAGCCGAGCCGCGCCGCCGTTGAGGCGCCTTCTTCAGGGCTGAGTCCCTGCGAGGCGGAGCCGAGCCGCGCCGCCGTTGAGGCTTCAAGCCGAAGCCGCGCCGCGCCGCCGTTGAGGCGCCTGTCTTGATCGCCGCCGCGCTCACCCGGGGCGACATCGCCGATTACGTCTCCGCGCTGGTCTTCGTCTACCTCGTCCTGATCATCGCCAACATCGTCCTCAGCTGGGTGCAGCAGTTCCGGCCGATCCCGTACAACCTGACCCTGCGGGCGGTGATCGGGTTCATCGAGGGCTCGACGAACCCCTACCTGAACCTGTTCCGCGCCTGGGTGCCGCGGATCGGACCGCTCGACATCAGCCCGATCGTCGCCACGATCGTGCTGATCGTGGTCGGCGGGGTCGCCGAGGGCCTGATCCGCGGGTGAGTCCCGGCGCGCGAGCCTGGCTGCGGATGGCCGCCGTGGCCGCGGTCGTCGTCGGTCTCGACCTGGCGGCGAAGGCGGCGGTCGAGGGTTCGCTGGCGGTCGGCGAGCACGACGACCTGGTGCTCGGCTTCGACCTCACCCGGGTGATGAACAGCGGCATCGCCTTCGGCCTCTTCAGCGGCGGCGGCGACGCGCTGCTGATCGCCTTCACCGCGATCGCTCTGGCCGCGATCCTGGGCTGGTTCGCGTTCGATAACCGCCGGCCGCTGCTATGGCTCGGCGTCGGCCTGCTGAGCGGCGGCGCGGTCGGCAACCTGGTCGACCGGCTCGGCGACGGCTCGGTCACCGACTTCATCGACCCGCCGCTGTGGCCGGCATTCAACGTCGCCGACATCGCGATCACCTCGGGCGTCCTGGTGGTGGCGCTGGTGGCGCTGACCCCGGCGCCCGACCCCGGCGCCCCGGCATGAGCGCGCAGCCGCGGCTGGTGCTCGTCGACGAGCGGCTGGCGGTGATCGACAAGCCGCCGGGGCTGGTGGTGCACGCGGCGCCGGGCCACCGCGGCGAGACCCTGGTCGACGTCCTCGGCGACCTGCTCGGTGGCGGCGAGGCGGAGCGCCCCGGGATCGTCCACCGGCTGGACAAGGACACCTCGGGCCTGATGATCGTCGCGCGCGACGCCGATGCCCACCGCCGGCTCGCGGCGCTGATCAAGGCGCACGAGGTCGAGCGCACCTATCTGGCTCTGATCGAGGGCCGGCCGAAGTCGCGCTCCGGGACGATCGACGCGCCGCTGGGCCGCGACCACCGCGCGCCCGAGAAGCGCGCCGTCCGTGGCCGCGGCGCACGCGACGCGCGGACCCACTTCGAGGCGATCGAGACGCTGGCCGCTGACACCCTGGTCGAGGCGCGGCTGGAGACGGGCCGCACGCATCAGATCCGCGCCCACTTCGCGGCCATCGGCCATCCGGTGGCCGGCGACCCGCGTTACGGCCACGCCGGGCGCCATGGCCTCGAGCGCCAGTTCCTGCACAGCGCCCGGCTGGGCTTCGTTCATCCGTTCAGCGGCGAGCGACTCGAGCTCGAGAGCCCGCTGCCCGCGGATCTGATCGCGGGACTGGAGCGAGCGCGCGGCTGACCGCGCCCTCTACACTCCGAGCCGTCCAGTAACCGACCCCCAGGCACGAACAAGGGGCCCTGCCCGGCGCGCACGACATAGCCGGGTCCCCGGAAGCGGCTTGGGAGACCTATTCAGACACCAAAGGGAGCATCGATGTCCGATTCAGGACTGCAAACCGAGCCCGGGCTCAGGGAGCTGCTGCAGGCCGGCCTTCACTTCGGCCACCAGACGCGGCGCTGGAACCCGCGCATGCGCCGCTACATCCACGGCGAGCGCGACGGGATCCACATCATCGACCTGCTGCAGACCGAGCAGCTGCTCAACCAGGCCCGCGAGTTCGCGGTCGAGGTCGCCGGCAAGGGTGGCTCGATCCTCTTCGTCGGCACCAAGAAGCAGGCGCGCGACTCGGTCAAGAGCTGGGCGCAGCGCAGCGGGATGCCGTACGTCAATCAGCGCTGGCTCGGCGGGCTGCTGACCAACTTCCAGACGATGTCGGCGCGGATCGACCGTCTGCACGAGCTCACCGCGCTGAAGAACGAGGGCCGGCTCGACCTGCTGCCGACCAAGGAGCGGATGTCGATGGAGGCCGAGCTGGAGAAGCTCGAGTACAACCTCGGCGGCGTCCGTGACATGAAGCGCCTGCCGCAGGCGGCGCTGATCATCGACCTGAAGACCGAGGCGATCGCGGTCGCCGAGGCGACCCGCCTGGGGATTCCGATCCTCGGCCTGGTCGACTCGAACGTCGACCCGATGGGCGTCGCCTACCCGATCCCGGGCAACGACGACTCGATGCGGTCGTGCGAGATGGTGATCGGGACTATCGGTGCCGCGGTCGAGGGTGCCGCGAATACCTGGCGCGAGATGGAGGCCAAGCGGCGCGCCGAGGAGGAGGAGCGCCGCCGAGTCGAGGAGGAGGCGAAGCGCAAGCGCGAGGAGGAGGAGCGAGCCCGCAAGGAGGCCGAGGAAGCGGCCAAGGCCGCCGAGGCGGCGAAGGCCGAGCAGGCCGCGGCGGCGCCGGAGCAGCCCGCTCAGGCGCAGCAGCCCGCCCAGCCGCAGTCACAGCCCCAGCAGCAGCGCGAGCAGCCGCCGCAGCCGCCCGCGGGCGAGGGACAGGCCTGATGGCGGTCGGAGCCAAGGAGGTCAAGGAGCTTCGCGACCGCACCGGCGCCGCGATGATGGACTGCAAGTCGGCGCTCGACGAGGCCGGCGGCGATCTCGACAAGGCGATCGAGCTGCTGCGGGTCAAGGGCCAGGCGTCGGCCGAGAAGCGCTCCGGCCGGACTACCAGCGAGGGCACGGTCGCTTCCTACATCCACGCCGGGGGCAGCCCCGGGGTGCTGGTCGAGGTCCAGTGCGAGACCGACTTCGTCGCCCGCAACGAGGACTTCCAGGAGTTCGCCCGCGAGGTGGCGATCCACATCGCCGCCGCGGCGCCGATGTACGTGAGCGCGGACGAGATCCCCGCCGACGCGCGGGCCGCCGAGCAGCGTGTCTTCGAGGAGAAGGCGAAGCAGGAGGGCAAGCCCGACAACGTCGTTTCCAAGATCGTCGAGGGCCAGCTCGCCAAGTGGGCCTCCGACGTCGTCCTGCTCGAGCAGGAGCACGTGCGCTCGGATCGCTACGACGGCAAGACGATCGAGCAGCTGCGCGCCGACCTGGCGGCGAAGACCGGCGAGAACATCCGCATCGCCCGCTTCGTGCGCTACGCGGTCGGCGGGGAGTAGCCGGTCTCGGGGTAGGGTTGCCGCCGATGGCCGACCCCGTCTTCAACCGCATCCTGCTGAAGATCTCGGGCGAGGCCCTGATGGGCGAGCGCGAGTTCGGCACCGACCCGGAGCGGATCGAGCAGATCTCCGGCCAGATCCACGACGTGGTCGAGCGCGGGGTGGAGACCGCGGTCGTGGTCGGCGCCGGCAACATCTACCGCGGCCTGGAGGGCGCGGCCGAGGGCATGGACCGGGCGACGGCCGACTACATGGGGATGCTGGCGACGGTCCTCAACGCGCTCACGATCCAGGACGCCCTTGAACGGATCGGCACCTATACCCGGGTGATGTCGGCGATCGAGGTGACCGAGGTCGCCGAGCCCTACATCCGCCGCCGCGCGATGCGCCACCTGGAGAAGCAGCGGGTGGTGATCTTCGCCGCCGGGACCGGCAACCCGTTCTTCACCACCGACACCGCCGCCGCCCTGCGGGCGCTGGAGATCCACGCCGAGGCGATCCTGATGGCCAAGCACGGCGTCGAGGGCGTCTACGACGCCGACCCGTCCGAGCACCCCGACGCCAAGTTCCTCTCCGAGATCACCCACATGGAGGCGATCGAACGGGGGCTGCGGGTGATGGACTCGACCGCGCTCTCGCTGTGCATGGACAACGGCCTGCCGATCCACGTCTTCAACATGGCCGACCCGAAGAACATAGATAGGATCGTCAGCGGCGAGCGGGTGGGGACGATCGTCCGCACAGATTGAGAGAGGAGACGGCTCAGCCTTGTCCGAGATCACCGACGAGTTCATCGCTGATGGCGGCGACCGGATGGCGAAGTCGGTCGAATCGTGCCGTCATGAGCTGGCCACGGTGCGCACCGGCCGCGCCTCGCCGCACCTCCTCGACCGCGTGATCGTCGACTACTACGGGGTCGAGACGCCGATCAAGCAGCTCGCCCAGGTTTCGGCGACCGACGCCCGGCTGCTCACCCTGACCCCGTTTGACAAGAGCTCGATCTCGTCGATCGAGAAGGCGATCCTGGAGTCCGACCTCGGGCTGACCCCCTCCAACGACGGCAACGTCATCCGCCTCCAGATCCCCGAGCTCAACGAGGAGCGCCGGCGCGAGATGGTCAAGGTCGTCCACGGCGTCGGCGAGGAGGGCAAGATCGCGATCCGCAACATCCGCCGCGACGTCATGCACGACCTCCGCGAGCTGAAGAAGGAGGGCGAGGTCGGCGAGGACGACGAGCGCCGCGCGGAGACCGAACTGCAGAAGCGCACCGACTCGGCGACCAAGGAGATCGACGGCCTGCTGAAGGCCAAGGAAGAAGAGATCCTCGAGGTTTGACGCCTAGATACGTCGCGATCATCACCGATGGCAACGGCAGGTGGGCGGCGGAGCGCGGGCTGCCGGCGGTCGATGGTCATCGCGCCGGCGCCGACACGGTCAAGGACCGGCTGCGCGACGCGGCCGAGCTCGGGATCAAGGAGCTGAGCGTGTTCTCGTTCTCGACCGAGAACTGGCAGCGCCCCCGCGCCGAGGTGGAGGGGCTGATGGCGATGTTCGCCGAGCGCATCGACCGCGAGACGCCCGAGCTCGACTCCGAGGGTGTGCGGATGCGCTTTGTCGGCCGCCGCGACGGGGTGGCCGCCGACCTGGTCGAGCGCATGGACTGGGCGGAGCGCACGACCGCCGCCAACACCCGAATCACCCTGTTCGTCGCCTTCAACTACGGCGGCAGGGCGGAGATCGTCGACGCGGCGCGAACCTTTGAAGGCAGCGGCGAGGACGAGTTCCGCGCCCACCTTTACGCGCCCGAGATGCACGACCCAGACCTGCTCATCCGGACCAGCGGCGAACAGCGGATCTCCAACTTCCTGCTCTGGCAGTGCGCCTACTCCGAGCTGGTCTTCAGCGACGCCCTGTGGCCGGACTTCGGCCGCGACGAGTTCGAGGCGGCGCTGGCCGAGTACGAGTCGCGCGCGCGGCGGTTCGGAGGGCGCTGATGGAGGGATCGCGCCCGTTCGACTCCGAGCTCGACTTCGACCATCCTCGCCGCGCCCGTGCCGAGCCGCCGCCGCCCCTGCGTACGAGCCGCTCGCAGGGCGGCGGGGACGAGCCGCGCCCGCCGCGCAAGGGCCGCTCGGAGACGATCGCCCGCATCGTCTGGGCGGTTCCCTGGATCGCGATCGTGGTCACGATCGCGATCGTCGGCGGCGAGCTGTTCGCGGCGGCGATGATCGGCTTCGCCTGCATCGGGATCAGCGAGTTCTTCCGCATGGCGGGCGACGCCCGGCCGTTCCTGCTCACCGCCTTCGTCGCCGCCGCGGGGCTGGTGGTCGCCGCCTTCTACGGCGACCAATACGAGATGATGATCGCGCTCGTCGCCAGCGTGCCGCTGATCTTCGTCTCCGCGATCGCGCGGCCCGACCGCGACGGGATCACGCTTTCGATCGCGGTGACCGTGTTCGCGATCGTCTGGATCGGGATCCCGTTCGCCCACGCCGTCCTGCTGCGCGAGCTGCCCGAACACGGCGCGGCGCTGCTGGTCGACATCCTCGTCGCCACCTTCGTCGCCGACACCGCCGCGTACGCGGGCGGGCGGATGTTCGGGCGCCACCGGCTTGCCCCGGCGCTGTCGCCGAACAAGACGCTCGAGGGTCTCGCCTTCGGGTTCGTCGGCGGCACACTCGGCTTCTGGTTCGCCGGGCTCTACCAGGACTGGCTGCCCGGGCTCGACGCGCTGATCATGGGGATGGCGGTCGCCGCCCTTGCGCCGGTCGGTGACCTGTTCGAGTCGATGATCAAGCGCGACCTGCAGGCCAAGGACTCGGGGACGATCTTCGGCCCGCACGGGGGCCTGCTCGACCGCCTCGACGCGCTCATGTTCACGATCGTCGCCGGCTACTACCTCGCGGTGGCGCTGATCTACTGAGCGACCGCGACTCAAGCGGGCGTCGATCAGCCGCCGATCGCGTCGCGGACGTAGTCGAGATCGGCGCGCAGGCCCCCGGGCTCGCGCGGCGTCTCGACGATCACCGCCGCCCCGGCGCCGGCCCCGTCATGGATCATCTTCCGCAGTGCCGCGGGATTGACCTGGCCCTCGCCGAGCCGCTCGTGGCGATCGGCGCCGGTTCCGGCTGGGTCGCGCGAGTCGTTCGCGTGCAGTAGGTCGATCCGCCCGGTGATCGCGAGCGCCCGCTCGATCGCGTCGTCGAGGCTCTCGCCCGCGGCGTGCGCGTGGCAGGTGTCGAAGCAGAAGCCGAGGTCGATCCCGTGGCCGGCGTCGCCGATCTCGTCCCACAGGCGCGCCAGTGCGTCGAAGCGGCGCGCGACGGCGTTCTCGCCGCCGGCGGTGTTCTCGAGCAACACCTGCACGTCGGTCTCGAGCAGCTCGAGCGAGCGCAGCCAGCGCCCTGCGCCCTCGGCGATGTCGTCCTCGGCGTGCCCGCCGTGGACGATCACCGCGGCGGCATCGATCGCCGCCGCCGCATCGCAGGTCTGCTGGAGGATCTTGCGCGAGCCGTAGCGGACGTTGGGCTTCGGCGAGCAGACGTTGATCAGGTAGGGCGCGTGGACATAGACATCGACATCGCTGGCGCGGATCTCGTCCGCCTCGGGGTGGGGCGGAGGCTTGCGCCAGGAGCCCGGGTCGGAGAGGAAGATCTGCATGCAGTCCGCACCGAGGTCGGCGGCGGCGTCGAGCACACCGGCGCGGTCCACGTGGGCTCCGATCTTGACGGCGGGGGGCGCCATCGGCCGAGCATACGGGCCCTTAGGCGCCCAAAAGGGCCGTCGGTACCCTGCCTCGGATGGCCAGGCGCGTACTTATCTGCGGCTCGACCGGCTCGATCGGCGAGCAGGCGCTCGACGTGATCGCGGCCTCGCAGGCGCTCGAGCCCGCCGGGCTGACCGCGGCGACCAACTGGGAGCGCCTCGTCGCCCAGGCGCGTGAGACCGGGGTCGGCACGGTCGCGCTCTCGGACCCCCGGGCGGCCGAGCGGGCGGCCGCCGAGCTCGACGGGGTCAGCGTGCTGGCCGGCGAGGCCGGGGTCCGCGAGCTGATCTCCTCGAGCGGCGCCGACCTGGTCCTGAACGGGATCGTCGGCACCGCCGGCCTTGGGCCGACGATCGTCGCCCTGACCGCGGGCATCGACCTGGCGCTCGCCAACAAGGAGAGCCTGGTGATCGGCGGCGAGCTGGTCACCGCGCTCGCCGAGGCGACGCAAAGCCGGATCCTGCCGGTCGACTCCGAGCACTCGGCGCTCTTCCAGCTGCTGCGGGCTGAGCCGCCCGGCACCGTCGAGCGGCTGATCCTGACCGCCTCCGGCGGGCCGTTTCGGGGCCGCGAGGACCTGGCCGGGGTCAGTGTCGCCGAGGCGCTCGCGCATCCGACCTGGGAGATGGGCGGCCGGATCACGATCGACTCGGCGACCCTGTTCAACAAGGGCATGGAGGTGATCGAGGCCCACCACCTGTTCGGGATCCCGTACGAGCGGATCGAGGTCGTCGTCCATCCGCAGTCGATAGTCCACTCGCTGGTCGAGCTCAACGACGGCGCCCAGCTCGCCCACCTGGGGCTGCCGGACATGCGGGTTCCGATCTCCTACGCGCTGCATCACCCCGAGCGCGCCGACGTCACCGTGCCGCGCCTCGACCTGGCGACCGCCGGCAGGCTCGACTTCGAGCCGCCCGACGGCGATCGCTTCCCATGCCTGCGGCTGGCGCGCGAGGCCGGGATCGCCGGTGGCACCGCACCCTGCGCCCTCAATGCCGCCGACGAGGTCGCGGTCGCCGCCTTCCTCGCCGGCTCGATCCCGTTCACGGCGATCGCCGAGGTGATCGCCGGCACGCTGGAGGCGATCGAGACCGAGCCGCTGGGCCACTTCGAGCAGCTGTTCGAGTGCGACGCGCGGGCCCGCGAGGTCGCCGCCGGCCTGGTCGAGCGGGCGGGGGTCAGCGCGTGAGCTGGTTGCTGGCCTTCCTCGGCTTCGCCTTTCTGATCATCGCTCACGAGGCGGGGCACTTCACCGCTGCGAAGGCGGTCGGGATGCGGGTCGAGCGGTTCTTTCTCTTCTTCCCGCCGAAGCTGTGGAGCTTCAAACGGGGGGAGACCGAGTACGGGGTCGGCGCGATTCCGCTCGGCGGCTTCGTGAAGATCACCGGAATGAACCCGGAGGAGGAGCTCGACCCCGAGGTCGCCCCCCGGGCCTACTGCAACATGCCGGTCTGGAAGCGGATCGTGGTGATCGGCGCCGGGCCGCTCGTCAACCTGGTGATCGCGTTCCTGATCCTGTTCGCCCTCGGGTTCGGCGTCGGCGACCCCACCGGCCTCGCGGTCGGCTCGGTCGAGCCGGGGACCCCCGCCGAGGGCCAGCTGATGCAGGGCGACCGGATCGTCTCGATCAACGGGGTCGCCCGCGGTACCGGCAGCATCGACGCCCAGGCGGGCAGGCTCACCGGGGCGCTCGAGGACCTGCACTGCGCCCCGCCGCGGACCAACGGCTGCGACGCGACACAGACGATCACCGTGGTCGTCAATCGCGACGGCGAGCGCAAGTCGATCGAGCTGCGGCCGTTCTACGACGCCCAGCGCGACCGCTTCCGAGTCGGCTTCCAGTTCGAGGGCACCGACTACGTGTCGCTCGGCTACGGCCCTTCACAGGCGGCCGGCTGGGCGCTCGACCGGATGTGGTTCGTGACCTCGGAGACCGTCGACAAGATCACCGGGATCTTCAACGCCGAGGACCGCAAGCAGCTCTCGGGGATCGTCGGCAGCTATGAGGTCACCCGCCAGTCGATCGAGTTCGACACCCGCCAGGCGCTGGGCGTTCTGGCCCTGATCAGCCTCTCGCTCGCGGTGATCAACCTGTTCCCGTTCCTGCCCCTGGACGGGGGCCACATCTTCTGGGCCGTGGTCGAGAAGCTGCGCCGCGGGCGGCCGGTTTCGATGCGGACGATGGAGCGCGCATCGGTGATCGGAATCGCGCTGGTGTTGGTCTTTGCGGTGATCGGCTTCTCCAACGACATCGGCCGGCTCACGGGCGAAGGCTTCAACGTCCGCTGAAAAACCCGCTCAAGCGGTAGTTTTCCCGGCAGACGTCGGGTATCACCGGTTGCGAGGAGGAGAGATGGAGGCCACGACTACGGAGCGCTACGCCAGCGGCGGCCCGGCACGGGACCTGTACGCGCGGAACCTGGCGCTCGCTTTCGAGGCCACGGTCGACCGGATCCCTGACGACCCTGCGATCCGGATGGGATCCGGCGACGACGAGGTCGTGCTCACCTGGAGCGAGCTGCGTGACAAGGTCCGGCGGATCGCCGGCGGCCTCGCCTCGCTGGGCGTCGGCAAGGGCGACACGGTGGCGATCATGCTCAACAATCGCCTCGAGTTCATCCCCACCGACCTGGCGGCCGTTTCGCTGGGCGCGGTCCCGTTCTCGATCTATCAGACGTCCTCGCCGGAGCAGATCCAGTACGTCGTCTCCGACGCCGAGGCCAAGGTGGCGGTGATCGAAAAGGAGTTCCTGGAGGTGTTCAGCAACGCCCGTGAGGAGCTGCCCAAGATCGAGACCCTGGTCGTGATCGACGGCGACGGCGGCGACCACACGCTCGAGTCGCTGGAGGCGCTGGACCCGGACTTCGACGTCGCCGCGACGGTGGCCGAGGTCGGTCCCGACGACTACCTGACCCTGATCTACACCTCCGGCACGACCGGCCCGCCGAAGGGCGTCCAGCTCACCCACCGCAACCTGATGATGCTCACCGGCGCGGTCGAGGACATCGTCGACTTCCCCGATCGGGGCGCGAAGGTGATCTCGTGGCTGCCCGCGGCCCACATCGCCGAGCGCGGCGCCAACTACTACCTGCCCGTGATCCGCGGCTGCACGGTCTACGTCTGCCCGAATCCGCGCGAGATCGTCGGCTTTTTGCCACAGGTGCGCCCGACCTGGTTCTTCGCCGTGCCGAGGATCTGGGAGAAGCTGAAGGCGGCGCTCGAGGCGAGGCTCGCGAATCTGCCCGGCGAGCAGGGCGAGCAGGCGCGTGAGGCGCTCGAGGCGGGCCTGAAGAAGGTCAAGCTCGAGCAGGCGGGCGAGCAGGTCCCCGCCGAGCTGGCCGCCGGGGTTGCGGCCGCGGACGAGGCGATGTTCTCGACGCTGCGCGAGCAGCTCGGCCTCGAGGAGGTGATCGCCGTCAACGTCGGCGCCGCCCCGACGCCGCTCGAGGTGCTCGAGTTCTTCCACGCGATCGGGATCCCCCTGGGCGAGCTCTGGGGGATGTCGGAGACCTGCGGCACGGCGACGATCAACCCGCCGGACAAGATCAAGCTCGGCACCGTCGGCCCACCGGTCCCGGGGGTCGAGATCAAGCTCGCCGACGACGGCGAGATCATGGTCAAGGGTGACGTCAACATGGCCGGCTACCGCAACATGCCGGAGAAGACGTCGGAGACGATCGACGACGAAGGCTGGCTGGCGACCGGTGACATCGGCGAGCTCGACGCGGACGGCTACCTGAAGATCGTCGACCGCAAGAAGGAGCTGATCATCAACGCGGCCGGCAAGAACATGTCGCCGGCCAACATCGAGTCGCACCTGAAGGCGGCCAGCCCGCTGATCGGCCAGGCGGTCGCGATCGGCGACGCCCGCCCCTACAACGTCGCCCTGATCACGCTCGACCCGGACTTCGCGCCGGTGTGGGCGCGCAAGAACGGCAAGGACGGGCTCTCGTCGGAGGATCTGGCCGGCGACGACGAACTGATCGCCGCGATCCAGACCGGCGTCGACTCGGCGAACGCGAAGATGGCGCGGGTCGAGCAGATCAAGAAGTTCACCGTGCTGCCGTCCGACTGGCAGCCGGGCGGCGACGAGCTGACCCCGACGATGAAGCTGAAGCGCAAGCCGATCTCCGAGAAGTACGAGACCGAGATCGAGGACCTGTACTCGGGCTGAGCGATTGAGCTGCGGCGGCTGTCGCCGGCCGGGCTTCAGGCGACGGCGAAGGTGAGCTTGGCGCGCTCGAAGCGCTCGAGCGAGCCGGTGCCGAGGGCGAGGGCGGGGGTGAGGCAGCCGGCGCGCTCGGGCGTCGCGCCGGGCTCGGCCATCATCAGGCCGGCCTCGCCGAGCATCCGCGCGGTCGCCAGGTATCCGGGGTGGCCCTCGGCGTCGACGGTGACCGAGACCTCGGCGCCGTCGGTGGTCGCGCCGTCGGCGACCAGCCGCCAGCGCCACTGCTCGAGCCGGTCGGCGGCGGGGCCGAACCCCGAGTCGGGGAGGATCCGCCGCAGGCCGCCGGCGACCCGGTTGCGGACCGAGGGGCGGGCGCGGGCGGCGGCCCGCATGCCGAGCTGGGTCCCGGCGAGCATCACCGCGGCGCCGTAGCGCAGGGGCAGGGTGGGAGCCGGCCCCGCGATCGCGACGCCCTCGCGGTATGCGAACGGGGCCGGGGCGACGCCGCGCTCCGCAGCGGTCACCGCCGCGGTGCGCTGGATCACGGCCGGGTTGATGAACGCCGCCGGGGTCATCGGCGCGATCACGGCGCCGTCGCGGCCGCGCCGCGGCCGCAGGCCGATCGGGCTTCGCGCCCGCACCGCCGCCGCCACGGCCGGGTCGGCGATCAGAGCCGCGGGGTCGGCGAGCACGCTCGGGTCGATCGAGCCGACGGCCTCGGCCATGCTCTGGAAGGTCCCGCCGGAGATCATGTCCGAGGGCCGCGGCAGGCCCGGCGGCTGGCCGGTGATCGCGATCGAGACGTCGATCGCGGAGAGCTCGCAGCCGCGCTCGCGGGCGGCCTCGGCGGCGAGCTGGACGGCGAGGTCGGGGGGCAGCGCCTCGAAGCCGCAGACCTGAACGATCTTGACCCCGGCGTCGCTCGCCGCGCGGTCGAACTCGGCGATCATCTCGCGCACGAAGGGGATCTCGCCGGTCAGGTCCGCGTAGTGGGCCCCGGCGCTGATGCAGGCCTGGATCACCGGCCGCCCGCGGGTCGTGTAGGGCCCGACCAGGTTGAGGACGACGGCGGCTCGCGACGCCATCGCCAGCAGCGAGTCGGGGTCGGCGACGTCGGCGGTGATCGTCTCCGCCGGCTCGGCGCCGACCTCGGCCAGCGTTCGCTCGAGCTTGGTGGCATCGCGCCCGGCGGCGCCCCAGCGGGCGTCCGTCGACCCGAGGTAGGCGGCCACCTGGCGCCCGGTGACGCCGCTGGCGCCGAAGACGACGACGTCCAGGTCGCGGCTCGCTTCGCTCACGCGGCGGACTCTAGACCGGGCCCGCGGGCGGTGCGCTCAGTCGACGACCTTCCACTTCAGCTTCGCCGGGCTCGGGTCGGCGAGCCCGTCGAGCACCGCGCGGACCTTGAACTTGTGCTTGCCCTGGTCGAGGTGCTTGTACTTGGCCGGCGACTTGCAGCCCTCGAAGTCGTCCTTGTCGAGCTTGCACTCGAAGGTCGACCCGGCGATGGTCGACTTGAACTTGAACTTCGCCTTGGTCTTCGAGGTGGGGCTCTCCGGTCCCTTGGTGATCGTCGTGTCCGGCGCGCCGTTCTGGTTGCCGCCGCCGGTGCAGGCGTGCTCGGTCGGCGCCACCGAGTTGTTGCGCGGGGACGGGGTGCCGAGGGCGAAGTCGGCGGAGCTGTTGTTGGTGTCGTCGGCGCTCTCGAGCAGGGTCGCGCACCCGGGGGCGATCGAGCGCACCAGCGCCTGGCCGTTGGGGATCGCAGGCGCCGGCGTACCGGTCGGGGAGGGCAGGGCCCCGGCACCGCTGAAGTTGCCCCATGAGACGCAATCGACAATGTCCCAGCAGGCGGCGCCGCCGGGTCCGTAGAGCATCAGAGCATCGGCGAACGGCATGTAGACCAGGTCAGGCGAGCCGGCGGTCAGGGTGTCCCCGATCAGGATCGTGCGCTGGTTCTCGCCGTTGGGCACGTTGGCGCTGAACGTCGTCGTCGACAGCACGCTGCCGGTGCTGGTGTATGTCGTCAGCGAGTGCCCGTTGACGAAGTTCTGGCCCGCCGCGTACATCTGCAGCTCGATGTAGGCGGTGTCGGGACCGGCGGGGTTCGGCGAGACCTCGCGGATGCTCATCAGGTGGAAGCTCGCCTGCGCGGGCGCGGCGACGGCGAGCGTCGCCATCCCTGCGAGCGCCAGTGCCACTCCCCTGCGCATGCGGTCAGCCTAATGGCCCGCTGTCACAATGTCCATGCAAATGGCATCGAAACGCCAGATCTTCGTCGGGGGCGTGCCGATCGGCGGCGGCGCGCCGGTCGTCGTGCAGACGATGACCAAGACCGAGACCGCCAACCTCGAGGCGACCATGGATCAGATCGAGAAGGTCGCCGAGGCGGGCGCCGACCTGGTCCGCTGCGCCGTCCCACGCGATGACGACGTGGTCGCGCTGAAGACGATCGTCGAGCGCTCGCCGATCCCGATCATCGCCGACATCCACTTCAACTACACGCTGGCGCTGAAGGCGATCGACGCCGGGGCGCACTGCATCAGGCTCAACCCGGGCAACATCGGCGGCCGCGACAAGGTCGCCGAGGTCGCCGTGAAGGCGAACGAGCACGACGTGCCGATGCGGATCGGCGTCAACTCCGGCTCGCTGCCCAAGCACCTGCACGCGCTCGAGCGCTCCAACCCGGTCGAAGCGCTGGTCACCGCGGCGACCGAGTTCGTCGAGATGATGGAGTCGCTCGACTTCGAGAACTTCAAGGTCTCGATCAAGTCGACCAACGTCCCCAACACGATCGCCGCCAACCGGCTGCTGGCCGAGCGGATCCCCTATCCGATCCACCTGGGGATCACCGAGGCGGGCACCAAGTGGTCGGGTTCGCTGAAGTCGGCCGTCGGCCTCGGGACGCTGCTGGCCGACGGCGTCGGGGACACGATCCGGATCTCGCTGTCCACCTTCCACGCCGAGGAAGAGGTGAAGGTGGCCTGGGAGATCCTCAAGGCGCTACAGCTGCGCGAGCGCGGCCCGGTGCTGATCGCCTGCCCGACCTGCGGCCGGCTGCAGTTCGACATGGACTCGGTCGTCGCCGAGATCGAGCGGCGCCTGGAGGCCTACGAGGAGCCGATCGAGGTCGCGGTGCTCGGCTGCGCCGTGAACGGGATCGGCGAGGCCTCGCACGCCGACTTCGGGATCACCGGCGCCAAGAACGAGGGCCTGATCTTTGCCCACGGCAAGCCGCTGAAGAAGGTGCCCCAGGACGACCTCGTCGACGCCCTGTTTCGCGAGATCGACAAGTCGCTCGATCGCGGGGCGGTCGAGGTCGACGACACCGAGGCGGCCGCGGGCGCCGAGTGGCTGCAACGGATCGAGGAGGAGAACGCCGACGAGCTCACTCCCGAGCGGATCGCCAAGCTCGAGGCCGAGAGGGCCCGCGCCGAGGGCAACGACGTCACCGCCGAGCCGTTCCTGAAGCCGGTCAAGGGCAAGAAGGTCGAGCTCGACGAGGAGGCTTCGCCGACGGCCGGACGCCGCTTCACCCGGGCGTGAGCATCCGCGGCGTCGACCACCTCGACCTCGTCGTCACCGACCTCGATCGCAGCCTCAGCTTCTACAACGGCCTGCTCGAGCCGCTCGGGTTCGACCGCAACACCGAGATCGTCGGCGAGCGCGGCGAGCGGGTCGTCTACATCGGCGGCTCAGGCGGCGCCTCGGTCAGCCTGCGCCAGGCGCAGTCGGACGCCCACCCGGTCCCGTATGACCGCTACGCGGTCGGCATCCACCACCTCTGCTTCGGGGCCGCCGGCCGGGAGCTGGTCGACGAGCGCGCCGAGTGGCTGCGCGAGCGCGGTGCCGAGATCGAGAGCGGGCCGGAGGAGTACGGCTACATGCCCGGCTACTACGCGGTCTTCTTCTACGACCCCGACGGAATCAAGCTCGAGATCAAGCACGTCCCCGGCGACTCTGAGTAGGCTCGGCGACCGATGAGCCGCCTCTCGACCTACTTCCTGCCGACCCTGCGTGAGGACCCCGCCGACGCCGAATCGCTCTCGCACCGGCTGATGGTCCGCGCCGGGCTCGTGCGCCAGCTCGGCGCAGGCCTGTGGACGTGGCTGCCGGCCGGCTACCGCGTGATCAAGCGGGTCGAGGCCGTGATCCGCGAGGAGATCGACGCGATCGGCGGCCAGGAGATGCTGATGCCGGTGCTGCAGCCGGCCGAGCTCTGGCAACGAACCGGTCGCTACGAGATCGACGAGCTGTTCAAGCTCGCCGACCGCAAGGGCACCGAGCATGTGCTGGCGCTGACCCACGAGGAGGCGCTCACCTTCCACATCGCCCGCGAGATCCGCTCCTACCGCGAGCTGCCGAAGATCCTCTACCACCTGCAGGTCAAGGAGCGCGACGAGGCGCGCCCGCGCGCCGGCGTCCTGCGCACGCGCGAGTTCACGATGAAGGACTCCTACTCGTTCGACCGCGACGCCGAGGGCCTGGACGCGAGCTACGAGCTCCACCGGCGCGCCTATGCGCGGATCTTCGACCGCTGCGGGCTGCGCTGGTACGAGGTCGAGTCCGACGTCGGGATGATGGGCGGCACGGGGGCGCACGAGTACATGGCGCCCTGCGAGGCGGGCGAGAACGAGGTCGCGCTGGCGCCCGGGTACGCGGCCAACGTCGAGGTCGCCTCGGCAACCGCGCAGGCGATCGAGCTGCCGCCGCCGCTCGATGCCCCGCGCGAGGTCCCGACCCCGGGGTTGACCACGGTCGACGAGGTCTCGGCTGCCCTCGGGGTGCCGTCGGGGGCGGCGCTGAAGGCGATGCCGGTGATCGTCGAGGGACGCGGGATGGTGCTGGCGCTGGTCCGCGGCGACCACCGCCTGAACGAGGTCAAGCTCACCAATGCGCTCGGCGCCCAGTTTCGCCAGGCGACGGCCGAGGAGATCGAGGCCGAGCTCGGGCCGCCCGGGTTCATCGGCCCGGTCGGCGCGAAGGTGCCGGTGGTCAAGGACGTCGCGATCCAGGGCTCCGGCTACTTCGCCGGCGCCAATCGCCCCGACGAGCACCTGATCGGGGTCGAGCCCGGCCGCGACTTCGAGTTCGAGGAGCTCGACTTCCGCTCGGTCGAAGCGGGCGACCTGTCGCCGTCCGGCGACCCGATCGAGATCGAGACGGCGATCGAGGTCGGCAACATCTTCAAGCTCGGGACGCGCTACTCGGAGCCGCTCGGCGCCACCTACCTCGACCCGGACGGCAAGGAGCGCCCGATCACGATGGGCAGCTACGGGATCGGGCCGGCGCGGATCGTCGCCGCGGCGATCGAGCAGGGCGCCGATGAGCAGGGGATCGTCTGGCCGCGCTCACAGGCTCCCTGGCAGGTCCACCTGGTCGCCCTGGGCAAGGCCGGGGAGGAGACCTTCGAGGCGGCGGAGAAGCTCTACGAGGAGCTCACGGCGGCGGGCCTGGACACGGTCTTCGACGACCGCGAGGCCGGTCCGGGCGAAAAGCTGACCGACGCCGAGCTGCTCGGCTGCCCGCTGCGCGTCGTGGTCGGCAAGCGCACGCTCGCCGATGGCGAGGTCGAGGCGCGCGAGCGGCGCTCCGGGGCCGACCACCGGCTGGCGGTCGCCGACGCGGCGCGGCTCGCGGGCGAGATCCTCGACACGATCGACTGAGCGCGCCGATGCCCTCGAAGCGCCGCCTGTTCGGGATCGACCGCTCGGGACCGTCGCCGAGCGCGACCCGCAAGGGCGCGCCGCTGCACCCGTGGACGCTGCCGAACCTGGTCGGCTACCTGCGGCTGGCGTCGATCCCGGTGTTCCTGGTGCTTGCGTTCAACACCGACGACGGCCGCGGCGTCGCCCCGGCGCTCGTCTACCTGTGGATCACCGCCGGCGACTACCTCGACGGCTTCCTCGCGCGGGCGACCGGCCAGTACTCGCGGATGGGGGCCCTGCTCGACCCGGTCGTCGACCGGCTCGCGGTGCTCTCCGGCGCGGTCGTCTGCTGGCACTTCGAGCTGCTGCCGCGGTGGGCGCTGGCGGTGCTCGCGGTCCGCGAGGTGGTCACCCTGGCGCTGGCGCAGATGGCGCTGCGGCGCGGCGTCGACATCGAGGTCAACTGGATCGGCCGGATCGGCGTCTTCCTGGTCTTCGGCGGGATCTTCTGGAGCATGGTGGTGGACTGGTGGATCATCCGGGCAGGGTTCGTGGTCGGGGTTGCGATCGCGGTCCTGGCGACGGTCGTCTACGTGCGCGCGGCGCTCGGGCGTCCGGCGCAGGGTGGCGTGCAACCGTCAAGCTCAAGTTGAAGTTTGCGTTTCGCGCTTATAATCGCTGCCAGCCGGCCGTGGCCGGGAACGCCGACCCGCAGGAAGTCATGACGGACTACGAAGACACCTTTCCCGACATCGGGTCGATGAGCGACCAGGAGCTCAAGGACCTGATCAGCGAACTGACCGACGAGGAGCGCGACGTCTCCTATCGCCGCCGCGTCCTGCACGGCAAGATCGACATCCTTCGCGCCGAGCTCGTCAATCGGCTGAAGGTCAAGCGCGAGGCCGGCGACGCGGCGCTGACCGGGGCCGACGTGCAGCAGCTCACCGACATCCTGCTCGGCAAGGTGCCCTCGCCGCCGGAGGACGAGGCCTAGGGCGATGGCCCTCCACTGTCCGGAGTGCGGCTTCGTCAACCCCGAGGGCGCCAACTACTGCCAGAAGTGCGGTGCCTTCCTCGGCCGCCCAGAGGGCGGTGACGAGCCGACGACGATGACCTACAAGGTCGACGAGACCGGCGAGTACACGCCGATCGACATCGACGAGGAGGTCGACAAGTCCGGCGCCGCGCTGGTCATCCGCTCGGGCGGCGGGCGCGCGGGGGAGAGCTTTCCGGTCGACCAGGAGCGGATCAGCATTGGCCGCACCCCGGATGCGGCGGTGTTCCTGGACGACGTCACCGTCTCGCGAAACCACGCGCTGCTGGTCCAGCGCCAGGATGGCTACTACATCGACGATCTGGGCTCGCTGAACGGCACCTACGTCAACCGGCGGCGGATCGAGTCGCACCGGCTCGAGGACGGCGACGAGATCCAGATCGGCAAGTTCAAGCTGGGCTACCTGGAGAAGTGAGGGGTCAAGGATGGCTGTGATGGCGAGCAAGACGGGGATTGGAACCGACCGCTCGGGCGCGGGACACGCGCGCGAGGGCGGCGACTCGCGGCCTCGCAAAGCGCTGACGATCGGCGCGGTGGCAAAGATCCTGAGCCAGGAGTTCGACGACATCTCGATCTCCAAGATCCGCTACCTGGAGGACCAGAAGCTGCTGGCCCCCCGGCGCACGGCCGGCGGTTACCGCCTCTACAGCCAGGCCGACGTCGAGCGACTGCGCGCGATCCTGCGCATGCAGCGCGACGAGTTCCTGCCCCTGCGGGTGATCCGCCAGGAGCTGGCGACCGGCGACTTCACCGGCCGCCGGCCCAGCGGCGAGAGCCAGAAGCGCCGCGCGGCCTCGGTCGGCGAGGCGGTGACCAGCTTCTCGCGCGACGACCTGCTCGCCGAGGCGGGGGTCGGCGAGCAGTTCCTGCGCGAGCTCCAGGACTTCGGGATCGTCGTCTCCAAGCGACGCGACGGACGCGACTCCTACGACGAGACCGACCTCGAGATCGTGCGTGCCGCCGCCGAGCTGTCGCGCTTCGGGGTCGGCGGACGCAACCTGCGGGTGTTCAAGACCTCGGCCGACCGCGAGGCGGCCCTGCTCGAGCAGCTGCTCAGCGCCCAGTTGCGCTCGCGCAGTCAGGCGCGGCGCAAGGAGGCGGTCGAGAACCTCGAGAGCCTCGCCGCCGTCTGTGGCCACCTCAAGCATCTGCTGCTGGTCCGCGACCTGCGCCGCCTCAAGTCGACCGCTGAGTAGGTCGCGATGCCGCGCGTTTCGCGCAGCCAGCTGATCGGCGCCGACCTGGACCACGTCTGGGATCTGGTCTCCGACCCGCACAGCCTGCCGCGCTGGTGGCCGCGCATCGTCCGGGTCGAGGACGTCCGCGGCGCCGGCGGCGGGCGCGCCCATTGGACCGCGGTGCTCGAGACCGAACGCGGGACCCCGGTGCGAGCCGACTATCGCTGCACCGGCTCGACCGCCAAGCAGCGATACCAGTGGGAGCAGCAGATCGCGGGCTCGCCGTTCGAGCGCGTGCTGCGCGCGGCGCGGCTGGAGATCGGGCTGCACGACGAGGGCGACGCAACCAAGGTCACCCTGACCAGCGAGGAGTCGCTGCGCGGGATCTCGCGCCTGGGCGCGGTGATGATGAGGGGTGCGGCGCGCACGCGCCTCGACGAGGCGCTCGCCGCGATCGAGCGGGTCTTGGTGGGATGACCGCCGGCCCCGACTGGTGGGGATGGGGCGATCCGGCCCACCGCCGCCCGCTGCCCGAATCCGCGCTGGCGATGCTGCGCACCGAGCTCGGCGCCGGCGAGCCGACGGCGGCTGTCGAGCTCGATCGGGTGACGCTGCCGGAGGCGCGTCCGCTGCCGGAGGCGATCGCGGCTGCGGTCGCCGCCGACGCGGTGAGCAGCGAACACACCGACCGGGTCCGGCGCTCGGTGGGCAAGGGCTATCCGGACCTGATCCGCTCGCGCTCGGGCACGCTCGAGCACGCGCCCGACGCCGTCGTCTCGCCGGCGAGCGCGCAGGAGCTGGCCGCCCTGCTCGAGACCTGCGCGCGCGAGGACGTCGCCGTGGTGCCGTTCGGCGGCGGGACCAGCGTCGTCGGCGGGGTCGAACCGCGGTGCGGCGGGCGCGAGAGGGTGATCACGCTCGACCTGGGCCGGATGCGCGCGGTGAGCGTCGACCCGATCTCGATGACCGCGACCCTGGGGCCGGGGCTGCGCGGGCCTGAGGCCGAGGCGGCGGTCGGGGCGCAGGGGTTCACGATCGGCCACTTCCCGCAGTCATTCGAGTACGCGACGATCGGCGGCTTTGCCGCCACCCGCTCGGCCGGCCAGGCCTCGGCGGGCTATGGGCGCTTCGACGAGATCGTCACCTCGCTTGCCCTGACCACCCCGGTCGGCGAGCTGCGCACGCGCGCCACCCCGCACACGGCGGCGGGACCGTCGCTGCGTGAGCTCGCGCTGGGCTCCGAGGGCGTCCTGGGGGCGATCACCGAGGTCACGGTCCGGGTTCGCCCGGCCCCGGCCGAGCGCCGCTACGAGGCCTGGGTCGCCGCCGACTTCGCCTCCGGCCGCGAGCTGGTTCGCACGCTGGCCCAGGACGGCGCGCTCGCCGACGTGACCAGGCTCTCGGACGAGGCCGAGACCCGGGTGACGCTGGGGCTCGCCGGGGCCGCCGGCCTGCGGCGCGCGGCACTCGACGCCTACCTGCGCCTGCGTCGCCGAGCCGGCGGCTGTCTGATGATCTGCGGCTGGGAGGGAACCCGCGAGGACGTCGACCGCCGCCATGCCCTCTCGGCGCGGCTGCTACGCCGCGGCGGGGCCGTTCCGCTGGGCCGATCCGCCGGCGCGGCCTGGGAGCGGGGGCGGTTCCAGGGGCCGTACCTGCGCGACGAGCTGATCGACCAGGGCTATCTGATCGAGACCCTGGAGACCTCGCACACGTGGTCGCGGATCGACGAGCTCTACCGGGCGGTCGGCGCGGCGCTGGACGGCGCCCTGCGCACCCAGGGAACGCCCGGGATCGTGATCTGCCACCTCTCGCACGCATACCGCGACGGCGCCTCGCTCTATTACACCTTCGCCGCCCCGGCGAAGGCCGGCGAGGAGGTCGAGCAGTGGCGAGCGGTGAAGAGCGCGGCGTGCGAGGCAATCGTCGCCACCGAGGCGACGATCACCCATCACCACGCCGTCGGCCAGGACCACGTGCCGTACATGCGGGCCGAGGTGGGGGAGACGGGCCTGGAGGCGTTGCGGGCGCTCAAGGAGCGCCTCGATCCCGCCGGGATCATGAATCCCGGCAAGCTGCTGCCCGATCGCGAGTAGCGCCGGCGGTCCGGCAGGAGATGTTCTGCCTTGCGTGGAGACCCCAACGCCGCGCGGGAAGGCGAACGTCCCGCGTTGAGGGCTATGGGGGGTCGTCCGGGACGTTCGACGGAGTAGCGCTTCGGACGAAAGCGCGCCTCAGCGTCGCGTGTCGTCTGAGCGCCGCATACCGCAACTGAAACGACACTCGGGATCGTGCGCGTAGGAGCGGATCTGAGTGACGTCGCCCTTCTTCATAGAGACGAGGAGCGCTAGTTGCCGCCCTCCGAACCCTGGCCGGAGCCGGCGCCCGATCCGCCGGAGCCGCCCTGGCCGGTGGCCTTGGGGATCTCGCCACGCAGGACGACATCCCCGGGCTCCTCGATCACCAGCGAGGTGTTCTTGATCGCATCGCTGACGATCTGGCGGATCGTGTCCACCGGGGCGATCGAGACGTCGACGGACTGGACCCGGGCGACCAGCGGCAGCACCGCTGACGGGATCGGGAAGCGGTTCTGGAAGCCGCCGTTGTCCGACACGGTGATCGGCGAGAGCGGATAGCCCTGGGTGTCGGTCAGCATCAGCCAGACGACGTAGGTCTGGTCGTTGGGCGCCGGGTCGAGGCCCTGGATCGAGATGTCGACGAAGGGCTGGTCGCCGGTCGCCAGGCCGAAGGTCGCCTCGCCCTTCGCGTTGCCGCCGCTGACCGGCTTCAGCGCCACCGTCTGGATCTGTTGGTCGGTGCCCGCGGTGGTCGAGGCGGTCGAGTCCGCGGCGGCGGTCTCGTCGCCGCCGTCGCCGCCGAAGACGCCGGCGATCGCCAGCACGACGACCAGCACCAGCACGCCGGCGATCGAGGCGATCACGATCGTCCTGCTCTGCGAGTCGGAGAGTCCCGCGAGCGGCGATCGCCGGGCCGTCGCAGCCTCGCCGTCCGCCGAGGCGGCCGCGCGCTTGCGACCCGCGAACCGACGGCTGCGCGGCTCACCCGGCAGCCGCGGCAGCTCGGCGGCCGGATACATCGCCCGCAGGGTCTCGCAGAGCTCGGTCGCCAGCTGACGGTCGGCAGGGTCCTCGCGCAGGTGGCGCGAGGCGTCGGCGCGCCCGATCGGGTCGGCCTGCCCGAGCAGATAGTCCGTCAGGCCGACGTTGCGATCCGGATCGGAGCCACCGAGCTCGGTCAGCGCCGCGCGGGCGCGGGCGCGAACCTCGGGCTCGTCCTGGCTCAGCAGCTTCGCCAGGTCGGCGTATTTCTGCCCGCGCTCGAGGAGCAGCTGCAGGGTCGCCTGCTGGTCGGGCGTGATCGCCATGAACGCGGAAGCCTAGGGCTTCGGGTTTGGCGGCCATGCAGGTTGCGGCGCGCCTGCATAGGCTGGCGCGGATGCCCACTCAGACCACAGGCCTGTCCAAAGCTGCTCGGCATCGAGCTGCTCGACGCCGGGCCCGAGCCCGCCCGCGCCGAGCTCCCGGTGACCGCCGGCGTACTGCAGCCGTACGGGATCGTCCACGGCGCCAGCTTCGCGGCGCTCGCCGAGACCCTCTGCTCGCTGGGCCACCACCGAGGCGGTCAGGGACGAGGGCATGATCGCGGTCGGCCAGTCCAACCAGGCGAGCTTCCTGCGCCCGATCAGCGAGGGGACGATCCACGCCGAGGCGACGGCACGTCATCGCGGGCGCACGACCTGGGTCTGGGACTGTGAGATCACCGACGATGGGGGTCGCCTGTGTTGCCTGGTGCGGATGACCGTCGCGGTTCGCCCGGCCCCGGGCGCCTAACCGCCGAATCGGTTCGTGATCGGCAGTCGCCGGTCGCGGCCGAAGGCCTTCGAGGTGATCCGGATCCCGGGCGGGGACTGGCGGCGCTTGTACTCCGCCAGGTCGACCAGGTGGATGACCTCGTCGACGACCGCGGCGGGCAGGCCCTCGGCGATCAGCGCGTCGCGCGAGAGGTCGCGCTCGACGTAGCCCTCGAGCACCCGGTCGAGCAGCTCATACGGCGGCAGCGAGTCCTCGTCCGTCTGATCGGGCCGCAGCTCGGCCGAGGGCGCACGCTCGATCACCGATGCGCGGGACCAGCTCGCGATCGGCGATCGCGTTGCGATGGCGGATGAGCTCGTAGACGAGCAGCTTCGGAACGTCCTTGATCACCGCCAGCGCCCCGGCCATGTCGCCGTAGAGGGTCGAGTAGCCGACCGACATCTCGCTCTTGTTGCCGGTGGTGAGGACCAGTGCACCGCGGTCGTTGGAGAGCGCCATCAGCAGGTTGCCGCGGATCCGTGCCTGGATGTTCTCGGCCGCCAGGCCCGTTCGCCGACCAGTTCTCGCCGAGGATTTGGTGGTAGGCGTCGATCGCGGGCGGAATCGGAAGCTCGATCAGCTCGGCGCCGAGGTCGGCCGCGATCGCTCTGGCGTCGGCCTGGGTGGCCTCGCTCGAGTGAGGGGAGGGCATGACCACGCAGGTGAGGTGCTCGGGCCCGAGGGCGTCGGCCGCGATCAGCGCCACCAGAGCCGAGTCGATCCCGCCCGAGAGCCCCACTAGGACGCTGTCGAAGCCATTCTTGCGGGTGTAGTCGCGGACGCCGAGCACCAGCGCCCCGTAGACCTCGTCCAGGTCGGGGAGCGGCTCGATGATCCGGGCGCCGTCCGCGCCGCCGAGCTCCCAGAGCAGCAGGTCCGGTTCGAATTGCTTCGCGCGCGCGACCACGGCGCCCGCGGCGTCGACGACGAAGCTGCCGCCGTCAAAGATCAGCTCGTCCTGACCGCCGACCAGGTTGCAGAAGGCGATCGGCACTCCGTAAGCGGTCGCCCGCTCGGCGAGCAGCGCCTCGCGCTCGGAATCCTTGCCGCGCAGGTACGGCGAGCCGGAAGGGTTGACGATCAGGCGGGCGCCGCCCTGCGCCTCGAGCGAGCCGGGCGGGCCCGGCTCCCACAGGTCCTCGCAGATCGTCAGCCCGACGCCGACGCCGCCGACCTCGACCACCAGCGGCTCGGTCCCCGGCTCGAAGTAGCGAACCTCGTCGAAGACGCCGTAGTTGGGCAGGCGGTTCTTGCGGTAGACGGCCTCGACCGCGCCGTCGCGCAAGAGCGCAAGCGAGTTGTGCACCGGGCGGCGGGCGGGCGCGTCGCGACGCCGCTCGGCCTTGGCGCTGCCGGCGACCGGCTCGGCGAAGCCGACCACGGCGGTGATCCCGGAGACCTCGGTCGCCAGCCGCTCGATCGCCTCGGCGTTGGCGGTTGCGAAATGGCGCTTCAGGTACAGGTCCTCGGCCGGGTAGCCGGGAAGGCTGAGCTCGGGGGCGACGACCAGATCGGCGCCTGCGTCGCGCGCGTCGGCGATTGCCGCCGACAGCAGGGCAGCGTTGCCGTCGATGTCGCCGACGGTCGGATTCAGCTGCGCCAGCGCAACGATCAGCCTCGGCGCGGGTTCGTTCATGCGCACAGTATGTTCAGAGCCTTGATTCAGCTGACGAGCAGCCGCGCCCGGGCTGCGGCGCTCGCGACGGTCGGCGCCGCGCTGGTGATCGCCGCGCCGGCCTTCGCCGACGAGCCGGGCGCCCTGCCCGCCGACTCGATCACCCCCGCCGACGCGAGCGCGATCCTCGACACCGCCGAGGCATCGGTCGCGCCCGACCAGGCGCCACCCGGCGCCACCCCGGCGACCGATGCGAGCCTGGCACTCCACGACCTCGCCGTCGCCTATCCGCAGCTGCAGGGCTCCGAGCGCCGCGAGGCGAGGCGGTTGTTCGCCCGGCCGACGGACGGCTCGGCCGATCCCGCCCACGACGGCTTTCCGGCCGGCGCCCCCGTCGCCAGCGCCCAGAGCCAGCACTTCTGCGTCATCTGGGTCAACGACTCGGGCTACAACGACGCGCCGAACCTGACCGACGCCAACGCCAACGGGGTCCCGGATTACGTCGACTCGCTGCTCTCGATCGCGGAGTACTCCTACGGGGTCGAGGTGGCACCGGGCCCGCTCGGCTGGCAGGCGCCGAAGCCCGACAAGGACGGCTGCGGCTCCGATCCCAGCGCCCGCTCCGACATCTACCTGAAGCAGCTCGGCGACGACCGGCTGTTCGGTTACCAGACCGTCGATCCGGGCCAGGGCCGAAGCCGTCATCAGTACGGCTACATGGTGCTCGACAACGACTTCTCGAAGGCCGAGTACCACTACGACGACCCGGCGGTGCCCGCCAGCGTCACCTTTGCCCACGAGTTCAACCACCTGCTGCAGTCGAACTACGACATCTTCGAGGACGGCTGGATGTTCGAGTCGACCGCGACCTGGGTCGAGGAGAAGGTCTACCCGGAGATCAACGACTACCTCGGCTACGTCCATTCCTTCGCCGCCTTCCCCGGCGAGCCGATCACCAAGACCTACCCGTCGAGTCAGGACCAGTCCCTGCGCATCTACGGCGCCGCGGTCTGGAACCACTGGCTCGACAGCGGCGGTGGCGGGTACGGCGACGCGGTGATCCGCAAGGCCTGGGAGGTGTCGGACTCGGGCGACCCGCCGGACTTCGCGCTCGGCGCCTACGACCGCGCGATCGACAAGAGCGGCGGCAAGGGCTTCAGCCGCGAGTTCGTGCCCTTCGTCGCGGCGACAGCCGAATGGCGGACCGGCTTTGGCAACTTCCCCGACCATGCCAGCTACCCGGACGTCGCCCGCAAGGGGTCGATGAGCGGCGGTTCGGAGAAGTCGTTCAAGCTCGACCACACCGCCTATCGCCTGCTGAACGTGCACGCGTCCGGGGGACGACTGAAGCTCACGCTCCAGGCCGACAAGGGCGTGCGCTCCGGGCTCGCCCTGGTCGCCCGCGCGGGCGGCGAATTCGACGGGACCGTGGTCAGCAGGCGCGCCTTCCTCAAGAAGGGTGGCAAGGCCTCGGTGACGCTCGACAACCCCGGCCAATACGCGCGGATCACCGCGGTCGTCGTCAACGCGGACGACCGCGTCGACGGCTTCGGGCGCACCGACTGGGACTACGCCAACGACAACGTCCGCTACTCGGCCAAGCTCTCGGGCTAGCCGGCGAGCGTTGCCCGCAGCGCGGTCGTCCGGGCGCAGGACTCGACCAGCGCGCCGCGATCGAGGCTGCCGTCGCCCAGCGCGCCGACCAGCGCCGCGCGAGCCGCGCCCCCGTCGCTGAGCGCGGTCAGCACCAGGTCGGCCCCGGCCGCCACCGCGCCGGTCGCCGCCGCGCCCTCGTCGAGGCCGGCGCCGGTCAGCGCCCCGGCGCCGAGGTCATCGGTGATCACGACCCCGTCGTAGCCGAGCCGGCCGCGTAGCAGGCCGTCGATCACCCGCGGCGACTGCGACGCCGGCCGCTGCGGGTCGAGCGCCGGGTAGGTCGCGTTGGCGACCATCACCAGGTCGAACCCGGCGGCGATCGCGGCTCGGAACGGCCGCAGGCCCTGCTGGAGCTCGCCCGGCGACGCCGTGACCGCACTCGGGCCGAGGTCCGTGTTCTGGGTCGCCAGCCCGAGCCCGGGGAAGTGCTTGGCGGTCGCGGCGACGCCCGCGCCTTGGAGCGCGGTCCCGAACGCCGCGCCGAGCGAGGCCACCTGTGCGGGGTCGGACGAGAAGCTGCGCTCGCCGATGAACGCCCCGTCAACGGCCCGGACGTCGAGCACCGGAGCCAGGTCTACATCGATGCCGAGACCCCTCAGCGCCCGCCCGGTCGCCGCGCCCTCGGCGGTCGCGGCATGCTCGCCGTCGGCCGCGATCTCCGCCGGCGAGCGGTCCGGGGGCAGCGAGGGGAGGCGCTTGACCTCGCCGCCCTCCTGATCGATCGCGACCAGCGGCGCAGGTGCGCCCGCCCTGGCCGCCGCCCGCCGCAGGGCGGCGATCTGGTCGCCGAGCGCCCCGGGATCGGCGCCCTCGGAGGGAAACAGGATCACGCCCCCGATCTCGCCCGCCCTCACCCGTGCGCGCAGCGCTTCGGTGGCGACGTCCTCCATGCGCACGATCAGCATCTGCCCGGCGAGCCGGCGCGGGTCGGTGGCGATCGAGCGCGGGCAGGCGGGCGGCGGCGGAGCCGACGCTTCCTGGGGTTGCGACGAATCGCCGCCGCCGGACCCGACCATGGCCCCGCCGACGAGCGCGCCGGCGGCGATCAGGACGAGCGCCGCCCGGCGCCGGCGAGCGGCGGCCGCAAGCGGGCGGGCGCTCAAGTGCGTTGCAACGGCGTCTGGCCGAGGTTGCTGACGATCAGCGCGACCAGGGTGACGAGGTAGATCTGCCCGATCAGCGCCTCGGTGATCGCCAGCGAGCGGCCGAAGTCGTGGGCTGCGGTGAGGTCGCCGAAGCCGGTCGTCGTCATCGTCGTGAAGCTGAAGTAGAGGAAGTCCGAGAGGTTGCCGCCGTGAATCTCGGCGAAGAAGCTGCCGTCGCCGATCGCGGAGTCGATGCCGTAGGCGTAGGCGAAGGCGCTGCCGAGCAGCAGGTAGACGCAGAGGACGCCGAACATCGTCCGCAGGGTGATCATCCGCGCTCGTCGCGCCTGGCGGACGACGCCGACCACGATCGAGGCCGGCGCCAGGCTGACGAACATGAACCCGAGTATCCGCCCGGCGCCGAGGTCGAGACTCGCCGGAGCCGATCAGGATGCCGATCGCCGCCAGCACCGCGACACCGCTGATGATCGCCGCGAAGTGGATCAGCCAGCGCCGCATGCCGGAGACGACCAGCGCCGCGATCAGGGTGACTCCCTGGATGACGATCACCAGCACCCGGGCCCAGTCGGTCTCGGGGGCGGCCATCTCGAAGCCGATCGTGGTCATGATCAGCAGCAGCAGCCAGCCGTAGCCGTAGCCGTCGCCGTGGATGTGGCGCTGCCACGCGGGTGCGTCTCGCGGGAAGAGGGCGTCGTCTGCGATCACACCTTCATAGGGCGGTGATCGGACGGATCTGGGTCGAGGGGCGTCAGTGCGCGCCGGCGACGGGCAGCCCGCGGGCCACCCGGCTCAGGCTCCAGGCCGAGACCGCCGCCCAGATGCCCTCGAGCAGCAGAAACCCCCACTGGCGCTCGTGCCAGGCCAGGTAGGCGAGGATCGCCGAGCCGACCAGATTGAGGACCAGGTAGGCGCGGGAATCGACCCGCAGGCGGCCGGCCTGGGCGCCCGCGAATCCGGCGAGGATCATCAGCGCCCCGACCACCTGGATCACCTGGTCCACGCCGTCAGGTTAGCCCCGGCTGCTAGCCTCGCGCCCGCGATGGCCAGCGACGAATTCAGGGTCGAGGTCGACATCCACGAGTCGGTGCACGGGAAGCTCTCCGAGCGCCTGCGGACGCTCGACCTCGACGACGAGGTCGCCGAGCGCCTCGGCGACCGGGTGATCGTCACCCGCGACGGCGAGCGGATGTACGTCTACACCCAGACCGCCGAGGCGGCCGCCGAGGCGGAGCGGGTGGTCGGCGAGGTGCTGGCCGCGGATGGGCTCGAGGGCGAGACGCGGCGGCGGCGATGGAACCCCGCCGATCGCTTCTGGCAGGACGCCGACGAGCCGCTGGCAGCCGCCGATCCCGACGCGCCCCCGGACCCGGCCGAGTCGGCGACCAACAAGGACCTGCCGCATCCGCTGTTCGTGTACATCGAGGAACACGAGCCGGAGTTCCTGCGCGACCTCGGGATCTAGCCCGGGACGACCTCGAACTGCGACATCAGGCCATGGTCCTCGTGGTCGAGCATGTGGCAGTGGATCACGTACTTGCCGGTGAAGTCACTGAAGTGCCCGGCGACGACGACGCGATCGCCCGGCTGGAGCAGGAAGGTCTCCTTCAGGCAATCCTCCCAGGCCTTGGGCTTCTTGCCGTTGCGCGAGAGCATGTACCAGTCGGTGTGATGCATGTGGATCGCGTGGGCGACCGCGGTCCGGTTGTGCAGCTCCCAGGCCTCGGTCGTGTCGAGCTTCGGCGAGGCGTCGACCCGCGCCGGGTCGAAGGTCTTGCCGTTGACCAGCCAGGTGGGCGTGAAGCCGGAGGAGACCGTGAACTCCCACTTGCGCTGCGCCTTCGCCGGGGCGTCGGCGACCCAGCCGGGTAGCGGCCGCAGGCGCTCGGGAACGGAGGTCGCGTCGTCGGCGCTCTCGCCGACCCGGAACTCGATCAGCGGCCCGACGTGGGTCTTGGACGCGATCCCCCCACTGCCCTTGCTCTTCGCGCTCTGCAGGACCACCCGTTTGCCGGCGAGGCGGCTGAAGTCGATCACCAGCTCGACCCGCTCGGCCGGTGAGAGCAGCGCCTGGCGCCGCTGGACCGGGGCCGGCATCAGCCCGCTCTCGGTGGCGATCTGGGTCAGCTTCGAGCCGTCGGAGAGCTCGAGGTTGAAGAGGCTGAACTGGGCGGCGTTGAGGATTCGCAGCCGGTAGCGGGTGGCGCTGACGTCGAGGTGGGGCATGTGGACGCCGTTGACGAGCGCGTACTTGCCGGTGATCCCGTCGTTGGGTGCGTGTCCGGCGCCGCCGAACGGGTTCGTGAGCTGGTTGTGCTTGTCGAGGGTGCGATCGACGAGCATCAGCGGGATGTCGCGCTCGCCCGTCGGCAGCGGCAGCGCCGCGTCGACCTCGTCGTCGATGATCATCATCCCAGCGAGGCCGTGCCAGACGTTCGGCGCGGTCCGCTCGAGCCGGTGGTCGTGGTACCACTGGAAGGCGGCGCGCTCGGGGCCGCCGTCCTCGATCAGGTCGTAGGTGTAGGTGCGCCGGGCCCCGGGCTCGATCAGCAGGTCGTTGCCCGAGTCCGCCTTCGACAGCCGTGGCGAGATGTCGCAGTACAGCGCCCGCGGCTGCTTTTTCGTCAGCCCGCCGGGCTGTCCGTCCTCGGAGGAGCGGTTGTGGCCGCCGTGCAGGTGCACGGTCAGCTCGCCCGCCTTCTTCGGCAGGTTGTGGATGAAGGTGACCTGGGTCTGCTCGCCGGCGGGGCGGCGGATCGTCGGCCCCGGGAAGCTCCCGCCGTAGGTCCACATCTTGGTCTTGCGGCCCGGCATCACCGCGACCTTGGCCTCGCGCATCTCGATCTCGAGCTCGGGGCCCGTGAGCACCGGCGGGATCCGCAGCGGCGTCTTGAACTTCGGCTTCGCGGCGGCGTTGGCGAGCTCGCGCACGCGGAGGCCGCCGGGGCGCAGGCGCACCGGCGCGAGCAGCGCCAGCGCACCTGCGACTCCAGCGGTGAGCACGGCGCGGCGCGTAACGCGCCGGCCGTGCTCGTACGAACTCACGGGTTGACTGGTGCTAGCCAGTGACGGTGATCTCGCCCTGCATCTCCGGATGCACGGCGCACATGAAGTGCAGCACCTTGCCGGGCTTCGCGGTCACCGTGCGCGAGAAGCTTTCGCCCTTCGCGACGCTGATCCACGAGTCGCCCTTGTGCTTGTAGCTGCCTTCCTTGTCCCAGCCCTGCTTGCCGACCTCGACCGGGTTCTCGCCGATGTCGCCGGTCTGCAGATCGACCTGATGCCAGGCGGCGATCTCGCCGCAGATCAGCTGCACCTTCTTGCCGCACTTCTTGAGCTGGTTCTTGCGGGGCAGATCCTTCTCGTGGACGAGCGAGAACGTGTGCGGGCCAACCTGGCGGGGGTTGGTCTTGTTCTTGATCTTCAACTCGGTGCCGGCCGCGACCGTCGTCGGAGCGGTGAAGAACAGCGTCTTGCCGTCACGCTCCATCTTGATCACGGTCGCACCCGACTTCGGGGCCGCGGCAGCACTGCTGCCCCCGGCGCCGATGACGGTGAGCGCGGTGAGCGCAGCGAGAGCGCCCAGGACGCGCAGCGTCTTGACCTTCTTCAACTCGATTCCTTTCTGCGGCGCCGGAGGGACGCCGGACTCTGTGTGGGGTCTGCCCGCGCCCCCTGCCCGGGCTCTGTGCACGCGGCAGCTTACCCAGCGGCGATGATCCATACGTGCTCGTGATCCACGCCGACGACTACGGTTACGGACCCGGCTACGACGCCGGGATCGTCGCCGCGGCCGCCGCGGGGGCGATCGACGGCGCCTCGGTGATGGCGTTGCGCGACGCCGACCCGCGACCGATCGCCGCGACCGGGGTCGAACTCGGCCTGCACCTCGAGCCGGGGGCGTCGCCGTCCGAGCAGGCGGCAACCTTCGAGCGCCTGGTGGGGCGCCGGCCGGCCTACCTCGATGGCCACCACCATTGGCATGCAGAGCCGGCGATTGCCGGCGAGGTCGCCGCGCTGGCCGCCCGGCTCGGGGTCCCCGTGCGGTCGGTGGACGACGACCATCGCGCGCTGCTCCGCAAGCTTGGCGTGGGGACCGCCGACCGCCTGATCGGGCGCCTGGACGAGCGAGAGCCGCCGCTGCCGCGGTTGGTCGAGCGCTGGCTCGCCGGCGCGGAGGCGCCAACCGGGGTCACGGAGTGGGTCGTGCACCCGGGTCGCGCGGACCCGGCGACCGGCTCGGCCTACGACCGGGGGCGCGAGGAGGACCTCGAGCTGCTGCTCGAGCTCGGTGACCGCCGCAGGTGGCTGGCGCGCGGAATCAGGCGCTCGGCGCTCGCGCCGGCGCTGAGCGCTGGGCGCGCTTCCTCTTAGCCGGCTCGGGCGGGGCCAGCGACGCCAGCTCGTCGATCGAGGCCCGCAGGTCGTCGGCCAGTCCCTCGAGGTCGGGGAGCGCGTCGTAGTCGCCGATCAGGCCGAAGTTGACCTGGCCGTCGTAGCTCATGATCCCGAAGCAGACCGCCTGGCGCTTGGCCAGCGGGACCATCGGGAAGATCGCCTCGAGCCGGCGGCCCAGCAGGTAGAGCGAGAACTGCGGCCCCGGGATGTTGGTGACCACTAGGTTGAAGAACCTCTGGCGTGATTGCAGGCGCGCCGCCTGTCCGGCGATCGTCGGCGGCGCGAAGTCGGCGAGCTCGGTCATCAGGCTGGCGCCGACCGCCTGCTTGGACTGCTTCAGGTCGCCCATCGTCGCGCCGACCAGTCGCAGGCGCTCGGCCGGGTCCTCGCACCAGACGGGCAGCGGCGCCATGTAGGAGGAGACGCGGTTGCCGAGCGCTCCGCGCTCGTCGTCGGCGCGGACGCTGATCGGCACCATCGCCCGCAGCTCGAGCTCCTGCGTGGAGTGGCCGCGCTGGCGCAGGTAGCGGCCCAGGGCGCCGGCGGTGGCGGCGAGGACGACGTCGTTGACGGTCCCGCCGGCGACGTTCTTGATCCGCTTCAGCTCCGCGAGGTCGGTACGCACCCAGGCGAACCGGCGGTAGGGGCCGATCTGGACGTTGAACGGCGAGCTCGGGGCGGCAAAGCTCGCCCGGGCGAACGTCCCCGCCGCCTCGGCCGCGTCGAGCGCCGAGCGGACGATCCGCCGCGGAGCTCGGAACAAGGCGCGCGCGCCGCGGACGATCTCGGCCGGGCTCGTCGCCCGCTCGATCAGCGCCTCGCCCAGCATCTGGGCGTCGGTGGGCTCGGGGTGGGGCGTCCAGGGCTCCTCGGGGACGTTCATCGGATCCGGGCTGGTGTCGAAGAGGACGTTGGTGATGTCGACCCCGGAGACACCGTCGACGAGCGCGTGGTGGCTCTTGGTGACCAGGGCGAAACGGCCGCCCTCGACCTTGTCGACGACCCACATCTCCCACAGGGGCTTCGAGCGGTCGAGCCGCTGGGAGAACACGCGCGCGGCCAGGGTCCGCAGCTGCGCCTCGCTGCCCGGCTCGGGGAGCGCGGTGTGGCGGATGTGGTACTCGAGATTGAACTGCGGGTCATCGACCCACTTCGGCCGCCCCTGGCCGTAGGGGACCATGCGCAGCTTCTGGCGGAACCGCGGCACCAGGTGCAGACGCGAGCGGATGTGGTCGCAGATCTCGTCGTAGCCAGGGGCCGGGCCCTCGAACACCGTGGTCGAGGCGACGTGCATGTGGGCCGGGCCCGTCTCGAGGTGCAGGAACGAGGCGTCGAGGCCGCTGAGGCGATCGGAGCTCATGCATTGATCTTCTCAGACCCGTTAAGTCCGTGATAGGCGTCACGGAAGAACACCGACCCGGGTCGCGTACGGGCCCCGCCCGCCGTCGCTAAAGTCGGCGGGCGGGGCCACCGACCCGAAGGAGACCCGATGGAGGACACGGACGAGTTCGAGGCGCACGACCTGGAGCAGCGCCGCGTCGAGGAGCGCCGCGCGGTCGAGGAGGCCGGGGGAGGGGAGTCCGAGGGCTTCGAGCAGGCCGAGGAGGAGCTGATCGAGCATGCCTCGCACGGCGACCCCGGGCCCGACCCCAGCAACATGGCCGGCCGGCCCGAGGGGTTCGAGGGCGGCGAGTACGGCGAGGCCGACCACGAGCACTCGAGCGAGAACGACGGGGACTAGGACGCGTGGGCTCGGAGGCGCAGAATCTCGAGGCGATCTCGAAGGCGATCGACCAGCACAACGCGACCTGCCCGTGGCCGGCGTCGGAGGTGCGGATGAATCCCTACGAGATCGAGCGCCTGGGCTGGGAGGAGATTCGCGGGCTGCCGCTGGTCGGCGACCCCGAGCTGGGCACCGGACGGTTCCGGATCGTCTGCTCGCGCGACGGCGACGGCGAGGAGCTCGAGGAGGTCGAGGCGATCGGCGCCCCGGTCGAGGTTGGCGTCGGCGGTGACGACCCACCGCTCATGCCTCCGGTCTGAGCCTTCGGCTTTGACCTCGGCGTGCGCTAGGTGGTACCGTTTCGGCGGTATTAGGTACCCCTAACTCACCGGAGACCCCTTGTCCTTCGCCGAAACCGCCCTGCTCGGTGCCTTCGCCGGCTTCACGATCTTCCTCGGCCTCCCGGTGGCCCGCCTGCAGCTGCTCAGCTCGCGCACGCGCGTTTGCCTGGCGATGTTCTCGGTCGGGATCCTCGTCTTCCTGCTCGTCGACGTGCTCGCCCACGGCTTCGAGATCTCCGAGGGGGCGGTGGAGGCGTTCGAGGAGGGCACCGGGTCGTTCGGGCGCGCGGCCGGCCTGGCCCTGCTGCTGGTCGGCGGCTTTGCCGCCGGCAGCGCCGGCCTCGGGCTGCTGGAGCGCCGGATGCGCCCCACCGCGCGGCCGCTGCCCCCGCTCGCCGGCGGCTCGGGCGAGGTGCTGACGGTCGAGGACGAGGCCGCGTTCGCCGCCCGAACCGACGAGTTCGCGGCCGACGCGCTGCGCACGGGCCTGGTGATCGCCGCGGCGATCGGGCTGCACAACTTCGCCGAGGGACTGGCGATCGGCGTCTCGGCCGGGACCGGTGAGATCGGCCTGGCGACGGTGCTGATCGTCGGCTTCGCCCTCCACAACGCGACCGAGGGCTTCGGGATCGTCGGGCCGCTGGGCAGCGTCACGCCGTCGTGGCGCTGGCTCGGGCTCGCGGGCCTGATCGGTGGCGCCCCGGTGTTCCTAGGCGCGATGCTCGGCTACAACGTCACCTCGGAGCCGCTCGAGCTCGTCTTCTACGCGGTCGCCGGCGGCGCGATCCTCTACGTGATCGGCGAGATCTGGCATGGGATGCGGCGATACGGACACCGCGAGCTCGGCCTCGCGCTGCTCGCCTGCGGCTTCGCCGCCGGCGTGCTCACGGACCTCGTGGTCGCCTACGGCGGCGGCTGAGCGCAGGCGCTAGAGGTCGAGCCCGAGCTCGGAGGTCACCTTCTGGGCCCAGATGTTGAGCTCGGTGAAACCCCCCGTGAGGATCAGGATGCCCATCGCGATCAGGATCCCACCGCCGAAGCCGACGATTGCGCGGTAGTGGCGCTTGATCACCGCGAACGCGGTGGTCGCGCGCGAGAAGGCGAACGCGGTGAGCAGGAACGGGACCGCGAGCCCGAGCGAGTAGACGAACAGCAGGAAGGCGCCGTGCGCGGCCTCGCCCTGGATCCCGGCCAGGGTGAGGATTCCGCCCAGCGCGGGCCCGGTGCAGGGCGTCCAGGCGATCGAGAAGGCCGCCCCGGCGACGATCGGGCCACCCTTGCCGGCCCGCGCCAGCAGCGCGTCGACGTGCCACTCGCGGTTCAGTCGGTCGATGAACGTGGCGGCGATGAACAGCACGCCCATCACGATCAGCAGCACGGCGCCGATGTTCGTCAGCACGTCCTGGTTTTCGCGCAACCGCTCGCCGAGCGCGCTGGCGGTCAGCCCAAGCAGGATGAAGACGACCGAGAACGAGGCGATGAACAGCAGGCTCGGGACCAGGACGCGGCGCCAGTCCGCGTCGTCGATCTCGTCCATGCTCACCCCGCTGATCACCGAGAGGTAGCCGGGCACGAGCGGCAGCACGCACGGGGACAGGAACGAGACCAACCCGGCGACGAAGGCGACCGGGACGTCGGCTCCGTTGACTGGGTCCATGACTGCCTTTCTACCGCCCGGCGGGCGCCGGGTCAGTTGAGCGCCGCGGCGAGTCGGCGGCGGTGCTCGCGGGCGAGCTCGTGATCGGCCCCGAGCTCGGCGAAGATCCCGACCATCGCGGCGCGGATCGAGTCGCGCCGCTCGTCGTCGTCGGCTTCGGCGATCAGCTCCTGCAGGGTCTCGAGCGCGGTCGCGTGGTCGCCCGCGTCCCAGGCCGCAAACGCCGCCTCCAACCGCGGGTCCGGCGGCTCGGCTCCGTTCGCCTGCGAGAGCCGTGCGCGGGCGGCCAGGCCCTCGGCTCGAAAGTCTCCCCGGAGCGGCTCCAGCAGCTCCAGCGCCTCCCCTGTGTCGCCGCGCCCGAGCAGGATCTTGCCGAGCGCGGCCGCGGCGTCGCCGTGCGTCCGGTCCAGTTCGAGTGCCTTGCGCAGCGAGTCCTCGTCGCCGATTGCGACCAGCTCGTCGGCGGGCGACGGCACCAGCGTGTCCAGCCAGCGCTCGATCTGGGCGGGTGGGATCGCGCCGGTGAACTCGCCGACCACCTGGCCGTCGCGGAATGCCTTGACGGCCGGGATCCCCTGGACGCCGAAGCTCGCCGACAGCGACTGGTTGGCGTCGACGTCGACCTTTGCCAGCTCGACCTTGCCGTCGCGCTTGGCGATCGCGGCCTCGAGCGCCGGTCCGAGCTGGCGGCACGGCGCGCACCACTCGGCCCAGAAGTCGACCACGACGGGCAGCTCCCGCGAGCGTTCGACGACCTCGGCGATGAAGTCGGCTTCGTTGACATCCTTGACCATGACGGCGTCGAGATTAGCGACCGGGCAGAATTGGCCCGATGCCTGAGCCAGGGCCGGAAGAGGCGCCGCTGGGCGCGGAGGAGTCGTTGCGCGGCAGGCTGCTGATCGCCTCGCCGGCGCTCACCGACCCCAACTTCGACCGCGCGGTGGTCCTGATCACCGAGCACGGTCCCGAGGGCGCGATGGGCGTGGTTCTCAACCGCCCCTCGGAGCTCGAGGTCGGGGAGGTGGCGCCGGAGCTGAGCCAGGTCGCCGACGGCGAGCCGGTGTTCATCGGCGGGCCGGTGCAACCGCAGGCGCTGGTCGTGCTGGCCGAGTTCGTCGATCCCCTCGCCGCGGCGTGGATCGTGACCGCCGATGTCGGCTTCGTCGCCGCCGAGACCGAGTACGACGAGCTCGGCGACCTGGTCCGCCGCGGGCGCGTCTACGCCGGCTACTCCGGCTGGGGGGCGGGCCAGCTCGAGGGCGAGCTGGCGGAGGAGGCGTGGATCGTCGAGGCGCCGATGCCGGCCGAGCTGTTCGCCGCGCGGCCCGAGGAGCTGTGGCAGGACGTACTCGCGCGCAAGGGCGGCCAGTTCGCTCTGATCGCGCGGATGCCCGACGACCCGACGGTCAACTAGATGGCGGCGGCGGGGGAGCGGGTGTGCGTAATCGGCGCCGGCTCGTCGGGAATCGCCTCTTGCCAGGTGCTGGCCGCACGCGGGATCGAGTTCGACTGCTACGAGACCGGCTCCGAGGTGGGCGGCAACTGGCGCTACATGAACGACAACGAGATGTCGTCCGCCTACCGCTCGCTGCACATCAACACCTCGCGCCGGATGATGGCCTACGCCAACTACGCGATGCCCGAGGACTATCCGGACTACCCGAGCCACTGGCAGATCGCCCGCTACTTCGACGACTACGTCGACCACTTCGGGTTTCGCGACCGGATCCGTTTCCGAACCGAGGTCATCCGCGTCGAACCCACGGGCGACGGCGACTGGCGCGTCCATTGGCGCGAGCGCGATCGAGGCGCCGAGGGCTCCGACGTGTACACCGGCGTCCTGGTCGCCAACGGCCACCACTGGGACGCCCGCTGGCCCGAGCCGGCGTTCGCGGGACAGGACGCGTTCGACGGCCGGCAGATCCACGTCCACGACTACAAGACACCTGACATCTTCGAGGGCAAGCGGGTGCTGGTCCTGGGGATCGGCAACTCGGCGACCGACCTTGCCGTCGAGTCCTCGCTGGTCGCCGAGCGGACGATGCTGGCGATGCGTCGCGGCGCCTGGATCCTGCCGAAGTACCTGAAGGGCAAGCCGACCGACGAGCTCGGCAGCCCCGTCCTCAGCCGCCTGCCGCTGTCGGTTACCCGAGCGATGTACCGGCGGGCGCTGAAGACGGCGACCGGCGACCCGATGGACTTCGGGCTGCCCGAGCCCGACCACCGGATCGCCGAGGCGCATCCGACGGTCTCGGCCGACCTGCTGCCCCGGATCGGTCACGGCGAGATCGCGGTGAAGCCGAACATCGACAGCTTCAGCGGCGGCCGCACGGTGCGCTTCGCCGACGGAGGGGAGGAGGAGGTGGACGTGGTCGTCTACTGCACCGGCTACAAGATCAGCTTCCCGTTCCTGGACCCGGAGCTGCTCTCGGCCCCCGACAACGAGATCCCCCTCTACCGCCGAGTGGTCAGCCCCGAGCATCCTGGGCTCTACTTCATCGGCCTCGTGCAGCCGCTCGGCGCGATCATGCCGATCGCCGAGGCACAGTCAGAGTGGATCGCCGACCTGCTCGAGGGCAGGGTCGAGCTGCCCTCCGAGGAGACGATGCGGCGGGCGATCAAGCGCGACCGCGAGGCGATGGCGAAGCGCTACGTGGCCTCGAAGCGCCACACGATCCAGATCGACTTCTACCCGTACCTGCGCACGATCGAGCGCGAGCGCCGCGGCGGTGGCGCGCTGCGCAGGTTGTTCGGCAACGGCCGCCGTGAGGCGGTCACGGAGGGGACCTGACGGCGACGGGCATCGCGGCGCGGTTGCCCGGCGACTGGGGGTTGCTGGACGATCCCTGGCCGCCGATCCGGCGCGGGCTGCTGGTCGCGACGCCGGTCGCGCTCGCCCTGCTCGCCGACCTCGGCCTGGACGACGAGCTCGCCGGCGGCCTGGCGACCGCGGCGCTGGTCGCCGGCTTCGTCGCCTTCGACGCTCCGGCCTCGGTGCGGGTCCGCTGGCAGCTGTGCACGGCGCCGTGGCTGGCCGCCTGCGCCGCGCTCGGGGTGCTCTGCAGCCAGACGGTGCCGACGGCGATCCTCGGCATGGGGCTGGTCGGCTGCGCGGCCGGATACCTGATCGCGGTCTCGATGCGGATGGCGATCGCGGGCCTGTCATGCGCGCTCGCGTTCCTGATCGCCGAGGGCCTGTTCCTGAGCGTCGACGATGTGCTCACCGTGCTCGCGCTCGGCTTCGGCGGCTGCCTGCTGCAGGCGCTTACCGCGGCGGTCGCCTGGCTCGGCTGGGATCGGGCAATCGAGCCGTTCAACTGGGCGGCGGCGCGGCGGCGGACGGCGGCGAAGCTGCGCGCCGGCCGGGGATGGCGGCGGGCGCCGACCAGGCACGCGATTCGCTTCGGCGTCGCGCTCGCGGTCGGGGTCGCGATCTACAGGCTCGCCGGGTTCGACGAGCACGGGTACTGGGTGCCGTTGACGATCCTGTTCGTGCTCAAGCCGGACCCGGACCAAACCACGGCGCGGATCGCGATGCGCGCCGCCGGGACCGTGGTCGGCTTGGTGCTCGCCACCGCGCTGGCGGAGTTGCTCGGCAACGGGCTGCTGCTGACGACAGCGGTGCTCACCCTGTCGGCGGCGCTCTCGTTCGCGCTGCTGGCGATCGAGTACGCGCTGTTCACGACCGCGATCACCGTGTTCGTCGTCCTGCTCACGGACAAGCTCGGCAGCGGGCCGCTGGAGGTCGCCGACGAGCGCGGGCTCGGCACGGCGCTGGGGATCCTGGTCGCGGCGACGGCCTTCCACCTGTTCGGCGACCTCCACGAGGACGAGCGGGAGGCGGAGGCGGTCGGGGTTGTGTGAACGGATCGACGGCGCGATTGTGCGCACGAGAATCGTGCTTATGTCGACCTGGCCCTGGAACCGATCAGGGCGCGCCCTCGAGCTCGTTCACGAGCGGCTTCGGCGCCTTTTTGCACCAGGACCCGATCCGGCGCTCTCGCAGCACCTCCTCGCCGGCGTGCCGACCAGGCTCCCTGTTCGGCCTCTGGAACGCGTTTGGTGAGCTCGCAGACGGTCGCCCAGCTGGCCACCGGCCGAGCTTAAGCCGGCGCCGGGTTTACGTCGGTTATGCGAGGTTTGCGATCCGTGACGCCGGGTATCGGCGCCCTCAGGCCCTTCATCCGCGACGTGCGTTGGGGGGCGCCTCGAGGGCCCAGGTCACCCCCCACCTGGGCCCTCGCTTTATCTTGCGCCACGTTGGATGAGCGAGCACCGCCGAAGATCCCCAGGGGACCTGCCGCCGCCCGGCGGGCCCGGTGACGCGCTCGCGACCGAGGATCAGCTGCTGCGCACCTACGCCGAGACCCGCGACGAGAATGCGCGCGAGGAGCTCGTCCGGCGTTTCCTGCCCTTCGCCCGCAGCCTCGCGATGCGCTACAGCGGCGGCGTCGAGCCCTCGGACGACCTGATCCAGGTGGCCAGCCTCGGCCTGGTCTCTGCGCTCGAGCGCTTCAATCCCGAGCGCGGCGTGCCGTTCGCGGCCTTCGCCGGCCCGACCATCCTCGGCGAGCTGCGCCGCCACTTCCGCGATCGCGTCTGGACGCTGCGGGTGCCGCGCGGGTTACAGGAGAGCATCCGCGCGGTCGACGGCGCGATCGCCAAGCTCAGCCACGAGCTCGAGCGCTCGCCGACCGTCGCCGAGATCGCCGCCCACCTGGAGTTGGCCGAATCGGACGTGCTCGAGACGCTCGAGGCCGGAGCAGCGCGGCGGATGGTCTCGCTCGACCGCCCGACGATCGGCTCCGAGCCCGGCGACGAGGCGCCGATGTCGGAGCGGATCGGCGGCGATGACCCGGGCTTCGAGCTGGTCGAGGACCGGGCGACGATCGAGGTCGGCAGCGACGTCCTGGACGAGACCGAGCGCGAGGTCCTCGAACTGCGCTTCGCCGAGGACCTGACCCAATCGGCGATCGCCGAGCGGGTCGGCTACTCGCAGATGCACGTCTCGCGCATCCTCCGCCGGGCGCTCGCCAAGCTGCGCGAGGCGGCGATCGACCAGGACGACGCCTAGACCGCCGGCGCGCCCGCGCGTCCGATCCGGATCACGAGCACCTCACCCGCGGCGACCGGGTCGATCCGCACCTCCTCGGCGAGCGCCTCCAGCGACGCGTCGAACTCGGGAATCCGCAGCGAGTCGAGCAGGCCGCGCCCGCCACCCTGCTCCAGCGGGCCGATCGATACCTGGAACGACCCCGCGTCCTCGGTCACCGTGAGCCGGGCGGTGCCGTCCGGGAAGCTGACCGAGCCGCCGGCGGAGATCGCATCGCTGAGCAGCACCGCGTCGGAGAGCTCGTCGACCGAGAGGTCGGCGCGGGTCGCGAACATCGAGATCACCCGCGAAAGGATCGGGGCGAGCAGCTCGCCGGCCGGCAGCTTGATCCGGGTCTCGTCGCCGATCTCGGGGGCGCCGACGGCGCCGTCGGACGACGGCGCCAGGGGAATCGTCATCCGCACCTCGGTCCCGTTCCCGGGCGAACCGCTGACCTCGAAGCTGCTGGTCAGCGCCGCGATCAGCGGCAGGCCGAGCCGCAGGCTGCGCCGCTCGACGTCCGCGAGCGGCCGGATCCCCGACCCGTAGTCGCGCACCGCGACGATCAGGCTGTCGTCGTCGGGCCAGGCATCGACCTCGAGCACCCCGCCGTCGCCGTTGTAGGCGTGGACGACGACGTTCATGCACGCCTCGGTGACCACCGTCTTCAGGTCGGCGATCTCGGCCGGCTCCATCTCGAGGGCCTCGGCCAGCCCGGCGAGGGCATGGCGAACCAACGACACGTTGCCGGCCAACGCAGGTAGGGAGAACTCAACTTTTGCCTCGTCCGCCATCGGCGTTCTAGGTACCCCCGCCGATCCGCCGCTAATCGCGTTTCCAGGCACGGCCGAAGAGTCGTGAGATCCGCCCGCTGGCGGTGTTGGCGCTGAACGTCCCGGCGCCCGTCTCGGGAGGCGGCAGCGCGGCGACGTCGCCCGGCGAGATCGTCAGGGTGATGCCGCGCTCGGCGGTCCGCCCGACCTCGGGGGCGTCGACGAAGCGCATCTCTCCCGAATCGGTCTCGATCACGAACCCGTCGAGGATGTGCTCGCGGTAATTGTCCACCACCTGCGCGACCGTGCCCACCCGGGTCCCGTCGGCGGCGTAGACGGGCGTGCCCCGGCGGACGGCGCTGTAGTGGATCGCTGCTCCGTCGTCGACCACAGCCAAAGCATAGATTGACCCCGTGGCCGGATACTCGGAAACCCCGTTGCCGCGCAAGCTCGGGATCAAGGAGGGGGCCGTGGTCGCCTTCCCCGGCGCCCCCGACGATTTCGCCGCCGCCCTCGGCCCGCTCCCCGACGCGGTCACGATCCGGGACCGCGCCCAGGGTCGCCTCGACGTCGCGGTCGCCTTCTTCACCCGGCGCGCCGCGCTCGAGCGCCGCCTCGCCGGGCTCGCGAGGACGGTCTTTCCCGACGGCGGCCTCTGGATCGCCTGGCCGAAGCGTTCCTCGGGCGTCGACACCGATCTGAGCGAGGACGTCGTCCGCGAGCTAGGGATCGCCGGCGGGCTGGTTGACAACAAGGTCTGCGCGATCGACGAGACCTGGTCGGGCCTGCGGCTCGTCTACCGCCTCGTCGACCGCGGCTAGATGAATCACTCATCTAGGCCGCAAGCCGCTCGGCGACCGCCGGCCGCTCGCAGAAGGCGGCGATCGCCCGCGAGAGCTTGCCGCCCTGCCAGGCGAGCGGCGACTCGCCGGGCTCCTCGCTGATCAGCGCGGCGTTGGGCAGACGCTCGGCCCAGGCCTCGGCGACGGCATACGGGTGCCCGGGATCCGCCTCGTCATGGCTGGCGACGACGAGCGCGGGCAGCTCGCAGAACTCGAGCTCGGCGAGGTCGGCGAACGGGCTCGAGCGCGGCACCTGGCGCAGCGCCTCGGCGACCGCCTGTGGGTGGCGGTGCAGGCCGAGGCGCTCGCGGGCGATCCGCAGCAGCGTCTCGCGCCAGACCGGATCGAGGCCGCGGTCATAGGCCTCGATGAATCCCTCCACCCCACCCCGCTCGAGCCCATCGGCCAACCCGTCCCAATAGGCGAGGCTCTCGTCGGCGGCCGGGGTGCCCATGAACACGGGTCCGATGACGACCAGGGCGGCGATCCGGTCCGGGTCGGCGAGCGCCAGCGCGGCCAGCGTGTGGGCGCCCATCGAGTGTCCGGCGAGCACGCAGCGGCGGCCGCCCGCACGCTCGTCGACAACCGCCGCCAGGTCGGCGACCAGCTCGGCGTAGGCGTAGCCGCTGCCGGGCGCCGCGGGATCGGACTCCCCGTGGCCACGGGCGTCGTAGGCGATCGTCTCGAATCCCGCCCGCGGCAGAACCCGCGATCCGTGGACGACGTAGCGCCGCGAGGCGGTCAGCCCGTGCAGGAGGGCGATCGGCGGCCCCTCGCCCTCGGCCTGGCCACGCAGTGTCCCCGCCGGCCCGTCGACCGTGAATTGGAATGGCTCGCGGGTCGCGGCGCCGCTCATTTCGCGACTGCGTCGCGGGCGAGTGAGAGCGCCGAGGCGAGGTGCTCGACGTCCTTGTAGCGAAGCCCCAGCAGGGCGACGTGGCGGTAGCGGACGATCCCCTCGGGATCGACGATGAAGATCGAGCGCCGCACCAGCCCGCCGGGCCCGACGACCCCGTAGGCGCGCGCGGTCTCGTGGTCGGGATCGGCCAGCAGCGGCACGGTCAGCCTGTGCTCGGTCGTGAACCGCTCGTGTGAGTCGACCGACTGCGGCGAGATCCCGAGCACCTCGGCATCGAGGTCGTCCAGATGGTCGGCCGCGTCACGGTAGGAGCAGAACTGGCGGGTGCAGACGGGGGTGAAATCGCCGGGGTAGAAGGCGAGCACGACCCAGCGGCCGCGGTGGTCGCTGAGCCGGTAGGTCTCGCCGCCGGTCCCCGAGAGCGCGAAGTCGGGCGCCTGATCGCCGATCTCGATCCTCGTCATCGGGTGCTCCCGCTAGCCGGCATCGATCGTCACCTTGTCGATCGTGACGACCTGGGTCGGCTGCTCGGATTGGTCGCCCAGCTCGCCGATCGCGGCGACCACGTCCATGCCGTCGGTGACCTTGCCGAGGACCGCGTAGTCGGGAGGCAGGCCGGCGTCGGCGGGGGCGGTGACGACGAAGAACTGGCTGCCCGAGGCGCCCGGCGGCTCGACCGGCGACTTCGCCATCGCGACGAGGCCGCGCTTGTAGGTCGTGTCCTGAGGCGGCGGCTCGGTGACCGTGTATCCGGGCCCGCCGGTTCCGGTGCCCTGCGGATCGCCTCCCTGGATCACGAACCCGGGGACGATCCGGTGGAAGAAGGTGCCGTCGTAGAAGCCCTGGTCGGCAAGGAAGGCGAACGAGTTCGCGGTCTGCGGCGAGCGCTCGGTGTCGAGGCCGATAACGAACCTGCCGCAGCTGGTCTCGACGGTCGCCGTCGCGGGCTCGCCGCGCTCGAGCACCTGCCCGGGCTGCTTGAACTGCTGCTTCTTCGGCGCCGGCTTGTCGACCTGGGCGCAGTCTCCGGAACTCGCGGTGGTCGAGGTCGAGGTGGAGTCGTCGCCACCACCGCAGCCGACGCCGACCGCGACCGCGGCCAGCAGCGCCGCGAGCACGGCGAAACGACTCGAAGCCTGGCTCGACATCCGCGGGGAGGCTAGACGAGCCCGCGGCGCGGGAGCGGGGTCACCAACGCCCTTGCGATCATGGGCCGGTGGCCGAGCAGCGCACGCAGATACCGACCCGGACGAGGGTGATCGGGCGGACGCTGAACGCGACCGTCGCCCACGCTCCCTGGCTGTGGCCGGTGCTCAAGCGCCCGATGCAGGGGTTCTTCGACCGCGCCGCCGGCGGCTGGGACGAGCGGACCGGTGCGGGCTCGGTCGACCATCTCGAGCCGCTTGCCACGGCGACGACCCGGGTCTCCCCCGCCCCTGAGCGCATCCTCGATCTCGGCACCGGGACGGGCGAGGGCGCGCTGTTCTTGGCCCGCGAGTTCCGGTCGGCGCGGATCCGCGGGGTCGACCTGTCGCCGGAGATGATCCGTGCCGCGCGGGTGAAGGTCGGCCTCGACCCGGAGGGACGGGTGGCGTTCAAGGTCGCCGACGCGTCGGCGCTCCCGTTCGAGGACGAGTCCTTCGACCTGGTCACGCAGGTCAACGTGCCGCCGTTCTTCGCCGAGGTCGCCCGCGTGCTGCGGCCCGGCGGGCACGTGATCGTGGTCGCCACGGGTGGATCGGCGACCCCTTTCTATACGCCCGACTCGGTCCTCGCGCGCGGATTTCGGCGCCACGGGATCGAGCGGCTGGAGAGCGGCGTTGCCGGTCGCGGCACCTGGTTTCTGGGCCGCGCGGGCCACGGGTAGGCTGACCTGCCGATGGCAGCCAGCTACCTACTGCTCGTCAACCCCTCGGCTGGCGGGGGTCGCGCCCGCGAACGACTGCCGCAGATCACCGCGGCGATGCACGCGGCAGGGCTCGAGTACCGCTCGGTGCTGACCACCGGGATCGAGCACGGCTGCGAGGAGGCGGCGACGGCCGCGCGCGCCGGGGAGATCACCGTGGTGATCAGCGGCGACGGCCTGATCGGGCAGGTCGGCGGCGTCCTGGCGAGCACCGGGGCGACGATGGGCGTGATCCCCGGCGGGCGCGGCAACGACTTCGCCCGCGTGATCGGGATCCCCGACGACGTCGACGAGGCGGTCTCCATCCTCGCCGCGGGCGCCACCCGCGAGATCGACGTCGGCGAGGTCAACGACAGCCGCTTCCTCTGCATCGCCAGCTGCGGGTTCGACTCCGACGCCAACCGGATCGCCAACGAGGCGAGGTTGATCAAGGGCAATCTGGTCTACGCCTACGCGGCGCTGCGGGCGCTGATCGCGTGGAAGCCGGCCACCTTCACGATCACCCTCGACGGGGAGCGCCATGAGCTGACCGGCTACTCGGTCGCGGTCGCCAACAGCAAGGCCTACGGCGGCGGCATGTTCATCGCCCCCGACGCGGAGCTCGACGACGGGCTGCTCGACGTGGTCACCACCGGCATGGCCGGCAAGCTGCACTTCCTCACCAACCTGCCGAAGGTCTTCGACGGCAAGCACGTCGACAATCCCGAGGTCAGCGTCTCGCGGGCGGCCGAGGTCGTGATCGAGGCCGACCGCCCGTTCGCCGTCTACGCCGACGGCGACCACGTCGCCGACCTGCCGGCGACGGTGCGGGTGCTTGGCCGCGCCCTGCGCGTGATCGTCCCCGGATGAGCGCGGCGCGCTCCCGGAGCCCGGCCTTCCGGGCGAAGCTTGGCGTCGCCCGCGCGACCGGCGCGCTCAGCCGCCGCAGCGGGCGCGGCGGGGGAACGACGCTGCCGGGCCGGCTGTTGCTGCGGCTCGCCCCCGATGCGGTCACCCGGCTCGGCTCGGAGCTGGCCGGCGGGACGACGATCGTCAGCGCCACCAACGGCAAGACGACGACCGCCGGGATGCTGGCGGCGGCGATGCGCGCCGCCGGCCGCGAGCCGGTCCACAACCGCGCCGGATCGAACATGAGCTGGGGCGTGGCGACCGCGCTGCTCGAGCAGCGCGGCAGCGAGGGCCTGTTCGAGGTCGACGAGGCCTGGCTGCCACGGATGGCCGCCGCGCTCGACCCGCGCCTGATCCTGCTCGGCAACCTGTTTCGCGACCAGCTCGACCGCTACGGAGAGCTCGAGCACCTGGCCGACGAGTGGGCGGCGATGGCCGCCGAGCGGGGCGGGCGCACCGGCTTCGTCCTCAACGCCGACGATCCGCTGGTCGCCGACCTCGGCCGCGACCGCGAGCTCAACCGCCGCGACGGGGTGACCTACTTCGGGATCGAGGACGACACCCAGGCGCTGGCGGAGCTCCAGCACGCCTTTGACGCCAAGCACTGCCGCCGCTGCGGCCACCCGTACGCCTACGCCCGGGCGTTCGTCGGTCACCTCGGCCACTACGAGTGCCCCAACTGCGGCGCCGACCGCCCGCGCCCGGACGTCGCGGCGACCCGGATCGAGCTGCTCGGGATGCGCGGCTCGCGCAGCCTGATCGCCACCCCCGAGGGCGAGGTGGAGCTGGAGCTGCCGCTCCCGGGCCTCTACAACGTCTACAACGCGCTCGGCGCGATCGCCACCGCATTGCGGCTCGGGATCGCCCTCGAGACGGCGACCGCCGCACTCGCCGGGGTCGAGGCCGTGTTCGGCCGGGTCGAGACGATCGAGGTCGAGGGCACGCCGGTCTCGATCCTGCTGATCAAGAACCCCGCGGGCGCCAACGAGGTGCTGAGGACGCTGCGGCTCGAGGCCGCCGCGGAACGAGGCGCCTCAACAGCGGCGCGGCTCGGCTACGCCTCGCAGCAACTCGACCTGTGGATCGCGCTCAACGACAAGATCGCCGACGGCCGCGACGTCTCCTGGGTCTGGGACGCCGACTTCGAGCTGCTCGCCGGGGCCGCCCGCCGGGTGGTCTGCTCGGGGACGCGGGCGCCCGAGATCGCGGTGCGGCTCAAGTACGCGGGCGTCGACCCCGCCGCGATCGAGGTCGACGAGTCGATCGAGCGCTCGCTCGATCGCGCCGTGCGGACGGCCGACGGGGCCCTGTTCGCGCTGCCGACGTACACGGCGCTGATCGAGCTGCGGACGCTGCTCGCATCGCGCGGGCTGGCGAAGGAGTTCTGGCGGTGAGCGCGTCTGCGGCGGCCACGGAGGCGATCTGGCACGACGTCGAGTGCGGCGCCTACGCCGCCGACCTGGCGATCTGGGACGAGCTCGCGGCCGCCGCCGCCGGGCCGGTGCTCGAGCTGGGAGCCGGGACCGGGCGCGTCGCCCTGCGGCTCGCCCACGCGGGGCATGAGGTCGTCGCGCTCGACAGCTCGCAGGCGCTGCTCGACGAGCTCGCCACCCGCGCCGATGCCGGCGGGCTCGAGGTCGCCACGGTCCGCGCCGACGCGCGTGCCCTGGAGCTCGACCGCAGTTACGGGGCGATCCTCGCCCCGATGCAGTTCCTGCACCTGCTCGGCGGCAGCGATGCACGGGCGTCCCTGCTGGCGGCCGTCGCCGCCCACCTGGACCCCGGCGGCACCTTCGCCGCGGCGCTGCTTGCCGACGACCTTCCCGTGGCGGCGGGTGACGCGGCCGTGTCGCTTCTGCCCGACGTTCGCGAGCTCGACGGCTGGATCTACTCCAGCCTCCCCGTCACCGCCGGGCAAATCGGCGAGGCCCTGGAGATCCGCCGCCTGCGACAGATCGTCTCCCCCGCGGGCGAGCTGACCGAGACCGTCGACGAGGTCCGCCTCGACGCCCTCTCCCCCGCCGAGCTCGAGGGCGAGGGCCAGGCCGCCGGCCTCGAGGCGCGCGAGCGGATCGAGATCCCGCCGACCGACGACCACGTCGGCTCGGTCGTCTGCGTGCTGGAGGCCGGGCGATGAACCTCCGCGTGCTGGCGCTCTATCCCGAGCAGATGAACATCTACGCCGACCGCGGCAACATCCTCTTCCTGCGCCGCCGCTGCGAGTGGCGCGGGATCGGCTTCGAGCAGGCCTCGGCGGGGCCGGGCGAGCGCTTCGACCCCGACGCCCACGACCTGATCTACATCGGTGGCGGCCAGGACCGCGACCAGGCGCTGGTCGCCGAGGACATGCTGCGCAGCAAGCGCGACGCGCTCGCCGCCGCCCTCGGTGACGGCGCCGTCGTCCTCGGCGTCTGCGGCGGCTACCAGCTGCTCGGCAACAGCTACCAGCTCGGTGACGAGCGGCTCGCCGGCCTCGGCCTGGTCGAGCTCGAAACGGTGCGCGAATCGGGGCCGCGACTGATCGGCAACATCGTGATCGAGGCGGACCTGGGCGACGGGCGACGGCTCGAGGTCGCGGGGTTCGAGAACCACGGCGGCCGCACCCGCCTGGGGTCGGGCATCGAGCCGCTCGGCCGGGTGATCCACGGCCACGGCAACAACGGTGCCGACGGCGCCGAGGGCGTCCGTGACGGCAACCTGATCGGCACCTACATCCACGGCCCGCTGCTGCCCAAGAACGCGGCGCTCGCCGACCACCTGATCTCGCTGGCGCTCGCCCGCTCCAGCGGCTCGCCGCCCGAGCTCGAGCCGCTCGACGACGAGCTCGAAAGCGCCGGCCACGCGAACGCGGTGGCGGCGGCGCGGCGCGGCTGAGCGCTCTCGCCGACGGCGCGATTGCGCTCCGTCGAAGCGCAAAGCGCCTTCCAGGGTCCGAATCGGCTGGGCCGAGCGCCGCTCAGCGCCCCGACGAACCGAAACCGCCCTCACCGCGCACGGAGCCGCTGAGCTCGGCGAGCTCGACCGGGGTCGCGGCGACGAGCGGCGTCACCAGCAGCTGCGCGATCCGGTCTCCGGGGCCGACCTCGAACGGCTCGACCCGGTCGGTGTTCAGCAGCAGGACCCGCAGCTCGCCGCGGTAGCCGGCGTCGATCAGGCCCGGTGCGTTGACCAGGGCGATCCCGTGGCGTAGGGCTAGGCCGGAGCGCGGAAGCACGAGGCCGGCGCGGCCCTCGGGGATCTCCACCGCGATCCCGGTCGGCACGGAGGCGCGCTCGCCGGGGCCGATCAGCGCCCCCTCGCAGGCGTACAGGTCGAGGCCGGCGTCGCTCTCGTTGGCGCGGGTCGGCGCCCGCGCGTCCGGGCGCAACCTGATGAACCCGAGCTCGAGCTCCATCGGGCGAGCGTAGCCGCCGCTCAGGAGGGGTCGGCGCCGGCGCCGTTGGCGCTGACCGCAAACTCCGCAAACCGGTGCGCGACCGCGGCCGGGATCCGGGCGCAGACGTGGACCCCGTCGGCTCGCTCCTCGCGTTCGACCGTGCCGGCGAGCTCGTAGAGCTCCGACAGCCTCCCGCCCTGCTCGAACGGGACCAGCAGCTCGACCTCACGCAAAGTGTCCTCGAACGCCGCCTCGATCCGCCCGCGCAGTTCCTCGACGCCCTCGCCGGTCGCCGCCGAGACCCCGATCGCTTCGGTGTCGCCGACCAGCAGCGCACGGCGCTCTTGCTCGTCGAGCAGGTCAAGCTTGTTGAGGACCAGCAGGCGCGGCTGGTCGCCGGCGCCGATCTCGTCGAGGACCGAGTTGACCGCGGCGATCGCGTCGGCGCGGACCGGAGCGGGATCCGAGCCGTCGACGACGTGCACGATCAGGTCGGCGAGCCGGGTCTCCTCGAGGGTCGCCTTGAACGCCTCGACCAACTGGTGGGGAAGCTTGCGGATGAAGCCGACCGTGTCGGTCACCAGGTAGCGGCGGCCGTCGTGCTCGTAGGCGCGGGTGGTCGGGTCGAGGGTGTGGAAGAGCCGCTCCCCCACGCTTACCCCGGCGCCGGTGAGCGCGTTCAGCAGCGTCGACTTGCCCGCGTTGGTGTAGCCGGCGAGCGCGACAGCCGGCACCGCCGCCGACTCGCGCCGCGCGCGCATCACGTCACGGCTTCGCCCCACCCGGTCGAGCCGGCGCCGCAGCGCCGCGATCCGGTCGCGGGCCAGGCGCCGATCGGTCTCGATCTGCGACTCACCGGGGCCCCTGGTCCCGATCCCGGCGCCGAGGCGCTCCAGGTGGGTCCAGAGGCCGCGCATGCGGGCGAGGTTGTATTCGAGCTGGGCCAGCTCGACCTGCAGGTTTCCCTCGGCCGAGTGAGCGTGGTCGGCGAAGATGTCGAGGATGATCGCGGTGCGGTCGATCACCGGCACGTCGAGCGCCGCCTCCAGATTGCGCTCCTGGCGCGGGGCCAGCTCGTCGTCGCAGGCGACCAGGTTGGCGCCGGAGCGCTTGATCTCGGCCTTCAGCTCGGCGAGCTTGCCGCGCCCGAAGTAGCGGTCGGGATCCGGCGCCTCGCGCAGCTGGACCATCTCGCTCGCGGTCGCGACGCCGGCCGTCCGCAGCAGCTCCTTGAGCTCCGCCAGCGGATCGCCGCCGTCCGCGGGCGCGCTGCGGGTGACCGCGATCGCGACCGCTCGCTGGCGGGCGCGGGCGTTGCGCACACCGGCATCGGCGCCGTTGCGCTGCGACAGCTGTTGCCCTTGGGCGGACACAGCCTGAGTGTAGGGCTGCGATCCGTCGCCCAACCGAGGCTCCGCCTCAGCCCGGGCGACCGAAGCGGCCGGTCAGCCAGAGCCCCAGCTGCAGCCAGAGCACGAACCAGATCCAGTAGCCGGCGGCGGTCAGGTCGGCGTCGATCGACGCCAGCGCCCCGGCCAGCAAAAGCCCGGCGACGAACGCCGCGACCAGCGCCGCCAGCGTCCAAGCGGGCAGCTTCATCACCACCTCGGCCTTCGGCAGCAGGAGCCAGAAGCAGGCCAGCCCGGCGATCGCGATCGCGGCGGTCACCCCAGGCACGGCGAACTCCGCCGAGCCCCACATCGCCGCCACGGTCAGCACGCACAGCGCCGCGAACTCGCCCCAGGGTGCGGGACCGTCGGCGCGCCCGGTGAGCTCGAGCAGCGGCGGCTCCCAGCGTCGCTCGGGCGCCGGTGAGGCGGTCAGCGGGGCGCTCTCCTTCATCTCCCCGAAGATCGACCGCGGGGGCGGCCGACTTGAGCGCGCGAGCGCTCAGGGGCAGGTCAGCGGCGGGTCCGGCAGGCGCTTCGCGGTCAGGCCGATGTCGCCCACGTACGGCAGCGCCCCCACCGAGCAGGCGTCGGCGACCGACTCGCGCAGCGCCTTGGAGTCGCCCGGCGCGGTGTAGTCGGCCGCCGTCGTGATCAGGCCCTGGGCGCGCAGGTCGGCGAGCTCGCGCAGCGCCTCGCGGCGCGCGGCGGGCCGTTGGCGGACGTAGCGACGGCGGTCGAAGTCGTAGGTCCAGCTGACGTCCTCGCGGTTCCAGCCGTCGATGTACGGCACGAGACCGAGCTTTCGCAGCCCCCAGGCGCCGTTTTGCGCAAACAGCAGCTTGCCGTCGGCACGGGCCTCGGTCGACAGCGCGACGACCAGCGAGCGCATCCCCCGGCGCTGGTCGATGTGGTTGTGGGTCTCGATCATGTCGACGTTGTCGAGGAACAGCCCATCGAAGCCCTTCGCCATGATCGGCGGCGCGATCTCGTCGACGATCGCGCGCCTGTACGCGGGCTTCGAGACCTCGGCGAACCACTCGTCCTTCCAGTTCGCGTCGGGGCCCAGCCGGTAGCGCTTCAGCTCTCGGTACCAGCCGCGCCACCTCTCGATTGTGCCGACGCTGAGGTAGGCGAGCACGGTGGTCCCCCGGGCGCGCAGCGCCGCGACCTCGTCGGCCGTCGCCAGCTCGCCGTCGACGACCACCAGGTCGAAGGCACCGAGCCGCTCGGCGACCGCGTCCGGGCCGCCGGAGAGGTTGCCGTTGCCGATCGCGAAGGCGAAGCTGCGCGCCGGCAGCGTCCGCGCCGGGGCCGCGGCTGTCGCCGCCACCGCGCCGAGGACGATCGCGGCAACGGTCAAAAGGGCGATCCCGGGTAGTCTGCGCACCCAGATGAGGGTATTCCTCACCGGTGCGACCGGGTTCATCGGGGGTCATGTGGCCCGGCAGCTCCGCGCTCGCGGCGACGACGTGCGCGCGCTGGTCCGCTCGACCACGAAGGGCGCCGCGCTGGAGGCGCTCGGCTGCGAACTGGTACTCGGCGATCTCGGTGACGAGGCGGCGATCGCGTCCGGGCTCGAGGGTTGCGAGGCGGCGATCCACGGAGCGGCGGTCTACGAGGTCGGGATCCGCGAGTCCGAGCACCGGGCGATGTACGAGGCGAACGTGCTCGGCACCGAGCGGGTGCTGACCGCCGCGCTGGCCGCGAACACACCGAAGATCGTCTATGTCTCGACCGTCGCTGCGTTCGGCAACACGCACGGCGAGGTCGTCGACGAGACCTATGAGCACCCCGGCCGCGACTTCACCTCCTACTACGAGCAGACCAAGTACGAGGCGCACCAGATCGCCAAGCGGCTGATCGCCGACGATGGCCTGCCGTGCGTGATCGTCCAGCCGGGCGGCGTCTACGGCCCCGACGACCACTCCGCGATCGGCACCCAGATCAACCAGTTCCTGGCCGGGAAGATGCCGATGATCGCCTTCCCCGAGCTGGGCATGAACATGGTCCACGTCGAGGACGTCGCCGCGGGCATCCTGCTGGCGCTCGACAAGGGGCAAGTGGGCGAGGCCTACGTGCTCGGCTCCGAGATCACGACGATGCGCGAGCTGATCTCGACCGTTGGCCGGGTCGCCGGCAAGAAGCCGCCGAGCCGCGCGGTGCCCACCGGGATGCTGAAGCTGCTCGCCCCCGCCGGCCCGCTGGTCGGCAAGCTGATGGGCCAGCCACCGAACCTGCGCGAGCTGATCTCCTCGGCCGACGGGGTCACCTTCTGGGCCAAGCAGGACAAGGCGATCGCCGATCTCGGCTACTCGCCGCGCGGCCTGGAGACCGGCCTGCGCGAGACGCTCGAGGCCGAGGGCAAGCTCCCCGTCTAGGCGAGCGTCCCGGTCGGCCCGAAGCGCTCGGTCCGGATCCGCTCCGCGCCGAGGCCGCCGTCGAGCAGCAGCTGCACCGCCGCCTCGACGAACCCGTTCGAGCCGCAGACGTAGGCGGTCGCCATCGGGTCGAGGGAGCCGAACATCCCCGCGTCGATGCGGCCGGTGTGACCGTCCCACCCATCGGGCGACCCGCGGGTGAAAGTGAGCTCCGCATCGTCGGCGAGCTCATCGGCGTAAATCACCTCGTCGGCGGCTCGCACCGAGTACAGGAGCCGCATCTCGGCCTCGGGCATCGCCCGGCGGCGGTGGCGCAGCATGCACATCAGCGGCACCACGCCCGAGCCGCCGCCGATCAGGATCGTCGGTGACTCCCCGCGCCAGACGAAGTAGGACGCGAACGGGCCGCGCAGCTCGACCTGGTCGCCCTCGACCACGACGTCGTGAAAGTAGGGCGAGACCTCACCCTCGTCGAGGCGATCGATCGTCAGCTCGACGACGCCGCGGTCGAGTGGCGAGGAGGCGATCGAGTACGAGCGTTGGGCGGTGTATCCGTCCGGCGCCGTGAGCCGGACGTCGTAGTGCTGTCCCGGGAGGTGGGGCATCCACATCGGCAGCTGGAAGCGAAACGTCTTCACGTGCGGGGTCTCGGTCCTGATCTCCGTCACCGTGGCGATCTGCCACTTGCCGGGGGCGCGCTGCGAGACGGCCATCAGTCGGTCCAATAGCGCTCCTCCTTCCAGGGGTCGCCGCGGTTGTGGTAGCCGTTGGCCTCCCAAAACCCGGGCTCGTCGTGGTCCATGACGCGCAGGCCGGCGATCCACTTCGCGCTCTTCCAGAAGTACAGATGCGGGACGAGCAGGCGGGCCGGACCGCCATGCGTGCGCGGCAGGGGCTCGCCCTCGTGCTCGGTCACCACCCAGGCCTTGCCGTCGCTCAGGTCCTCGACCTCGAGATTGGTCGTGTAGCCGCCGTACGACCAGGCCATCGCGTAGGCGTCGAGCGGCTCGGCCTGCTCGAACAGGGTGTCAACCGAGACGCCTCGGAAGCTGGTGCCGAGCTTCGACCACTTGGTCACGCAGTGGATGTCGCACGGCACCTCCTCGAAGGGCAGCGCGTGCAGCTCCTCCCAGCTCCACTCACACTCCTGCGCGACCATGCCGTCGATCCGCAGGCTCCACTCGCCGGGACCGGTGCCGACGTCGGGAGTGGGGCCCGCCGTGAGCACGGGATAGCCGTGCTCGAGATACTGGCCGGGAGGGAGCCGGTCCGAGAGCTCGTCCGGCACCCGGGGGCGGCCGCCAAACCCGCGCGAGATGAAACCGCTCATCCCGCCGACTCTATCCGCGAATCAGGCCGGCGAGGTCCGAGACCCGGCGTGTCCTGGCATCAGTGCGGCCGCCGCGATCACGGCGGCGAACGCGAGCCCGCGCGCCAGGCCCTCGACCAACCCGGAGCCGATCGGGTCGCCGAAGACGATCACCCCGCCGAGGATCGCGGCGCAGTTGGAGGCGACCGAAGCGGTCGCGATCACCGGGATCGCCTCACCCAGCTGCATCCCGCGGGCGAGGGCGAAGAAGGCGCCGAGGCCGCCGATCACCGCGAGGGCGGTCCACGGGCTGACGAGCGCGTGCATGCCGGCGATGTCCATGCCCTCGGTGAGCGCCTTGATCGCGACGTTGGAGACGCCGATCAGCAGGCCCGAGGCGAGCCCGAGGACGACGCCGTGGCAGATCGACCCGCGGCGGAGGATCCCGGAGGCGAACAGGAAACATCCGGCGCCGACCATCACCGTCTCGAATCCGGCCAGGGTGGCGATCGAGTAGCCCTCGTTCTCGGTCGCGTGCGGGACGGTGACCGCGAGGAACCCGAGCCCAGCCGCGGCGAGGCCGAGGCCGAGCCACTCCCGGGAGTTGAGCTGGTGGTCGAAGTAGCGGGTTGCCGGGTAGGCGATCAGCACCAGTCCGCCGGCGATCACCGCCTGGACCAGCGACAGGGGCGCGACCGCCATCGCCGCGACGTGCAGCACCCAGGCGACCGCGGCGACGCCGAAGCCGATCGTCCACCAGCGCGAGCGAAACAGATGCCCGACGCTGCGCACCGGGCTGCGGAGGCTGATCTCCGGCGCCTCGGAGGCGCCCCGGTGCTTGCAGAGCATGCCGAGGTTGGCCATCGCGGCGCAGGCAAGAGCGAGCGCTATCCCAAGAGTGGTCATCGATTATCTGGATCGGTAAGTGTTGGCAAGGGCTTGAATCTCCCCCTTCCCCACCGAAAAGAGAGCCCCTGCGCGAGGGCCCTAATTATTAGCAAGTCCTAATAATTCTTGCGGTGTGCCTCGGCCTCGATCTCCACCCGCCAGCGGGGGTCGAGCAGCGCCGAGACGACCACCATCGTCGCCACCGGCTCCGCGGCGCCGAAGAACTCCGCGTGGACGTCGCCGACGACCTGCGAGAGCTCGGCGTCGGTGACGAACATCCTGCTCCTGACCACGTCGGCGGCCGAGCAGCCGAGCTCGCCGAGGGCATCGACGATGATCTCGCAGCAGCGGCGTGCCTGGGCGGCCGGGTCGGGATCGCAGCCGCCGTCCGGCTCGATCGGAGCGGTGCCGGCGACCAGCACCCGGTCGCCGACCTGCAGCGCCCTGCAGTAGCCGTAGCGGCCCTCGAGCTCGGAGCCGGAACGCACCCGGCGGCGCTCGGACATCCGCCTAGAGGTGCTCTCGCAAACGCTCGACGGCTTCGGCGATCCGCTCGTCGGGGGTGGTGAGCGAGATCCGGAAGAAGCCCTCGCCGCTCGGCCCGTACATCGACCCCGGCGAGACCACCACCGCGGCCTCCTCGAGTACCAACTCGGCGAACGAGGTCGAGGTGTGGCCGTCGGGCACCGGCGCCCAGACGTAGATCGTCCCCTTCGGCGCCTCGACCTCGACCCCGATCTCGCGCAGCGCGCCGACCACCAGGTCGCGGCGGCGGGCGTAGATCGCGTTCATCTCGGCGACCGGCTGCCGGGGGCCGTCCAACGCCGCGGCGCCGGCGAGCTGCACGGCCTCGAACAGGCCCGAGTCGATGTTTGTCTTCAGCCGCCAGTAGGACGAGATCGCCTCGGCGTTGCCGAGGATCGCCGCGCAGCGCCAGCCGGTCATGTTGTAGCCCTTGGACAATGAAAAGACCTCGACCCCGACCTCCTTGGCGCCCGGGGTGGCGAGGAAGCTCGGGGCGACGTAGCCGTCGTAGGTGGTCTCCGAGTAGGCGTTGTCGTGGACGACCAGGATCCGGTGTTCGCGGGCGAGCTCGACGACGCGCTCGAAGAAGTCGTCGGGGACCACGGCTCCGGTCGGGTTGTTGGGGTAGTTGAGGAACATCAGTCGGGCCCGGTCGAGGGTCCCGCCCGCCTCGCGCTCGAGCCGGTCGAGATCGGGGACGAAGCCGAGCTCCGGGGCCAGCGGCATCAGCGCCGCCTCGGCGCCGGCGAGCAGCGGCCCGCCGGTGTAGACCGGGTAGCCCGGGTCGGCGGCGAGCGCCACGTCCCCCGGGTCGAGGAAGGCGAAGCAGAGGTTGTAGATGCACTCCTTGGCGCCGATCGCCGGGATCACCTCGGTCTCGGAATCGATCGCGACCCCGAACCGGCGCTCGTAAAAGCCTGCGAACGCCTCGCGAAACTCGGCCCGGCCGCGGTTCGACGGGTATTGGTGGGTCCCTGGGTCGGCGACCGCGGCCTGCATCGCCTCGACGACGTGCGGATAGGTCGGCAGGTCGGGATCGCCGATCCCGAGGCTGATCACGTCGATCCCCGCCTCCCTCTTCGCCGCCACCTTGCGCTCGAGCTCGGCGAACATGTACGGCGGGATCGCCTGTAGGCGCCTGGATGGGTCGGTGAGGGCCATCGGAGGCGAGAGGCTAGCCGAGCGGCGATACTCCCGCCCGGCATGCGGCTGACCCCTCGAGAGCTCATCGTGCTGTTCGCGATCGGCGCCCTCGGTGGCCTGATCGGCGACGCCGGTCACGTGCAGGCCGGGACCACCACCTATTTGGACGACGCCACCCCGTTCATCTGGAAGAGCGCCCTGTGGTTCCCGATCCTGGTCGGCCTGGCGACCGCGTCGCTGGGCGAGTTGCGCCTGCGCCTGGGCCCGCCGCGCCCCGCCTTCGACCCGCGGGTGGGGATCGCCGCGATCGCAGCGGTGCTTGCCCTGTACGCGGTCACGGCGCTGCTCTACGACCAGCCGGAGGGCCCGGCGACCACGCTGATCGTGATGCTCGCCGTGCTGATCGCCTGCGGGCTCGCCGGCGGGCGCCCGGCGGTGATCTGCGGCCTGGTCGCGGCGATCGCCGGCCCGGTCGCCGAGATCGTGATCGTCGAGCTCGACCTGGCCAAGTACGCGGACTCCGCCGACACCCTGTTCGGCGTCGCCCTGTGGCTGCCGGCGCTCTACTTCGCCTTCGGCTTCGTCGCCGCCCGCCTGGCCGAGCTGCTCGTCGCCAGGCGCTGAGCGCCACCGTGAGCGACGTCACGGACGCTGCGTGACGGCCCCCACATCCGGTTCGGTAGCCGGCTGTCAGCCTGGATGGGCACCAACGAAAGGACCCTCATGCGCTCCGTCATCCTCGCGATCACAGCCCCGCAGCACCGGCACGCCGACCGGCCGGTCGAGGCGAAGCCCACAGCGCGCGCCGCGCGCCGCCGCTTCAGCCTCCGCGGCTAGCCCTGCCTGCGGCGACCGATTCGTCGGTCGAGAAGTCGAACTCGTCGAGCTGCTCGTACAGCCCTCGCAGCGAGGTCGATTCGATCACCTCATCGATGCGCTGATGGCGGACGGCCTCCTGGGCTGCGATCCGCTTGCTCGCCGCGTCCAGCGACTCCCCTTCCGGCAGGTCGATGAACCCGACCGTCAGGATTTCGCGCTCGTCGGCGATGCTGCGGCCGGTGAACGGGCCGCGGCCGCCGACGCCGAAGCCCTTGTCCGGATACCAGGCGCCGAGGAAGTCGTCGTAGGTCTTGCCCTCGCGCAGGCGGCGGGCGAAAACGGCGATGTACATCCACTTCCCTCCTTGTCGTCCTATTCGAGCTACGCGCCGAACCCGGAGTCGAGCTCGCCCGCGTAGACGCGCGACGCGCTCCCGATCAGGGTGACGTCGAGGTCGTCGGTGACCTCGACCGTGAGCTCGCCGCCGTCCAGCTTCACGGTGATCGGGCTCGCGGCGCCGTTGAGGAAGGCGGCGACGGCCGCGCCGCTGGCGCCGGTCCCGGAGGAGAGCGTCTCCCCCACCCCGCGCTCGAAGATCCGCGCCCGCACGGTCGAGCCATCGACGCTCGTGAACGAGACGTTGGTCCGCTGCGGGAAGTGCCTGCTCGACTCGATCGCCGGCCCCAGGGCCGCGAGGTCGAGCTCCTCGAGCCCGTCGCCGACCTCGATCACGCACTGCGGGTTGCCGACGTCGACGTGCTGGAAGCTCCAGTCGCGCCCGCGCGAGCTGACCGTGCCGGTGCCGTCCGGCGGGCCCGCGGGATAGAAGGCCGACGTCACCGAGGCGCGCCCGATCGCCATCGAGACCTCGTTCGGCCCGGTGATCGTCGGCGTCACCTCGCCCGCCTTGGTCAGGATCGTGAACGTGTCGGCGTCCGTCCAGCCGCTCGCCCGCAGGTAGAGGACCGCCTCGCGGGCGCCGTTGCCCGACAGCTCCGCCTCGGATCCGTCGGGGTTGAAGATCCTCAGTTCGGCGACGTGGCGATTATCGCCGGCCTCGCTCAGCAGCAGGATGCCGTCCGAGCCGACGCCGGTGTGCGGAGCGCAGATCCGCTCGACCCGCTCGGGGGTCAGCTCCCAGGGAAGGTCGCGCGCCTCGACCACGATGTAGTCGTTACCCAGCGCCTGCCATTTCTCGAACCGCACGGTCGGCGAGCCTAGTCGCTGGGCGGAGTCGTTCATCGCCGACGACCCTAACCGAGCATCGCGACGATCTCCGCCGCCACCGCGGCGTCGTCGCGCCCGCCGCGGTCGATCACCTCGACGCCCTCCATCCGCCGCATCCAGGTCAGCTGGCGGCGCGCGAACCGCCATTGCGCTCGCCTCATCTCGTCCACATCGCCGGCGAGCAGTTGCTCAAACCCGATTGCGGCTCGGGCGGTCCGCGACGCTTCCGCCCGCTCGGCGGCCCGAACCTCGGCCTCGGCGCCCGCCGCGAGCATGGCGTCGACCCTGGCGTCGATCCGCGCCCGCAGCTCGTCGGGGTCGACGGTCAGCCCGACGAGCAGGGTCGGAACCCGCAGCGATTCGCCCCACAGTCGCTCGGCGCTCGGGTGGGGCACGATCCCGAGCCGCGTCAGCTCGGTCAGCCGGACGATCCGCTTGCGGTCGTTGGGATGCACGCCCGACGCCAACTCGGGCGGCAGTTCGGCATGGAGGGCCTCGGGGCCGCGCTTCGCCATCTCGGCCTCGACCGCTGCGCGGACCTCGGTCGGAACCGGCGGGCGCAGTTCCAGCTCGGAGAGCGCGGCGCGCATATACAGGCCCGTGCCGCCGACGACGATCGGGCGCGCGCCCTCGGCGAGCAGCCCGTCGACCTCGGCGTGGGCCAGCTCCGCGTATCGTCCCGCCGAGAACTCCTCGTCGACCGCGACGATCCCCACCAAGCGGTGCTCGAGCGCCGCCCGCTCCTGCTCCGTGGCGGCGCCGCTGAGCACCTCGAGCCCGCGGTAGACCTGGATCGAGTCACACGAGACGGCGACCGGGCTCTCGCCGCGCTCGCGCAGCCGCCGGGCGACCTCGATCGCGACCCCGGTCTTGCCGACCGCGGTCGGGCCGAAGATCGCCAGGACCCGCATCGGGGGTCGGCGCTAGGGGACGCGGCTGAGCAGCCGCTCGTGGCCGGTCAGCGTCTGCGAGGTCGCGGTCTGGATCTCGACCTCGACCAGCTCGCCGGGCGCTGCCGTGCCCTCGAAGTTGACCGCCTTGTTGTGGCGCGTGCGGCCGCGCAACTGGGTCGGGTCGCGGCGGGCGTTGCCCTCGACCAGAACCTCCATCGAGCGGCCGACGAAGCGCTGGGCGCGCTCGCGCGCGCACCGTTGGACGGCCTCGACCAGCCGCTCCATGCGCTCGCGCTTGACCGCGTGCGAGACCTGGTCCGGCAGCGTCGCGGCCTCGGTCTCGCGTCGCGGCGAGAACACGAACGTGAACGCGCCGTCGTAGCGGACCTGCTCGACGACCTCGAGCGTGCGCTCGAAGTCCTCGTCGGTCTCGCCCGGGAAGCCGACGATGATGTCGGTGGTCAGCGCGCAGTCGGGGACCTGCTCGCGGATCATCGCCACCCGGTCGAGGTAGCGCTCGCGGTCGTAGGTCCGCCGCATCGCCTTCAGGATCCGCGAGGAGCCCGACTGCAGCGGCAGGTGGATGTGCTCGCAGACGGACGGCAGCTCGGCGTGGGCGCGGATCACGTCCTCGCGCATGTCCTTGGGGTGCGGGCTGGTGTAGCGGATCCGCTCGATCCCGTCGACGGCGTCGAGCAGCGCCAGCAGCTCCGCGAACGTCGTCCGCCGCTCGCCCAGGTCGCGCCCGTAGCTGTTGACGTTCTGGCCCAGCAGGGTGAGCTCGCGGACGCCGTCGGCGGCCAGCCGCCCGACCTCGGCGACCAGCTCGGCCGGGTCGCGACTCTGCTCGCGCCCCCGCGTCGACGGCACGATGCAGTACGAGCAGCGGCAGTTGCAGCCCTGCGAGATCTGCAGCCAGGCCTGGAACTCGCGCTCGCGCTTCATCGGCAGGTGGCCGGCGAAGTCCTCGAACTCGAAGTAGCCCTGGGCGGTCAACGAGTCGGAGGCCAGGAACTCGGCCAGGCGGGCGATCTGGCCGGGCCCGAAGGCGACGTCGACGAAGGGGAAGCGCTCGAAGACCTCGTCCTTGACCGACTGCGCCCAGCAGCCACCGACGCCGACCACGCGCTCGGGATCCTGGCTCTTGAGCCGCTTCGCCTCGCCGAGATGGGCGACGAAGCGCGAGTCGGCGGCCTCGCGGATCGAGCAGGTGTTGAACAGGATCAGGTCGGCCTCGGCGCGCTCGGCCGCCTGCTCGTAGCCGAGCGACTCGAGCATCCCCTTCATTCGCTCAGAGTCGTGCTCGTTCATCTGGCACCCGAACGTGGTTACGTGGTAGCGCTTCCCGCTCACGCGGCCAATCGTAGAGGTGTCTTAGGAGGACGAATGGAGTACGAGCAGATCACCTACGAGGTCTCGGACCACGTCGCGGTGCTGACCTACGACCGCCCGGAACAGCGCAACGCGGTCTCGCGGCGGATGAACGACGAGCTTCACCACGCCTGGCGGCGATTCCGCGACGACGATGACGCCTTCGTGCTCGTGATCACGGGCGCCGGCGACGCGTTCTGCGCCGGCTGGGACCTGCAGGACGCGGCCGACTGGCCGCGGCCGGAGTGGGACGAGTTCCGCACCCATGTCTACGACTCGCCCGGCGACTGCGGCTACACCCGCCGCGTTGACGTGTTCAAGCCGGTGATCGCCGCCGTCAACGGTTGGGCGGTCGCCGCGGGGCTCGAGAACGCGCTGCTGGCCGACATCCGGATCGTCGCCAGCAACGCCGTCTTCGGCGCGCTGGAGCGGCGCTGGAACATCGTCGCCGGGGACGGGATGACCGTGCGCCTGCCGCTGATCGTCGGCTACGCGAAGGCGATCGAGCTGATCATCACCGGGCGCCCGGTGGACGCGGACGAGGCGCTGCGGATCGGGCTCGCGAACGAGGTCGTCGACGAGGGCCGGGCGCTGCCCAGGGCGCTCGAGCTCGCGCGCGAGATCGTCGCTTTGCCCCAGGGGGCGATCCGCACCGACAAGGAGACCGTGATGCGCAACGTCGGGCGCACCTACGAGGAGCAGCTGAGAAACGAGGTCGAGGCGGCGCTGTCGATGTTCTGGCGCCGCGACTCGCACGCGATCGGCGCCTCGGCGTTCAAGCGCGGCGAGACGCCGGAGTGGCCCAACCACGGGTTGTGAGGACGCCGCCACCTCGCGCGCAGGACGATCGGTGCCGGGCGGTGTCAACCCTTGCCGCTGGTGACCTGCGAGAGGTAGGAGACCAGCGCGTCGAGCTCCTCGGGGCTGAGCGACGTGCCGTAGCTGGTCGGCATCACGTTCGGCGGGTAGCCCTTCTCGACGAAGGCGCCCGGATCGACGATCGATTCGTGGATGAACGCCTCGTCCTTGCCCTTGAGCGCCGCGTCGAGATCCGGGCCCGTGGTCGCGGTCGAGCCGGCGTCGGCGAGCGTGTGGCAGCCGGTGCAGCCCTCGGTCGCGAACACCTGGGCGCCGTCGACGGACGCGCTGGTGGTCGTCGCCTCGGTCGAGGTCGTGCCCGCGGACGCCTGGCTGCCCTCCTCCTCGTTGGCCTCGGTGGTGTTGCCCGCGGCCTCGTTGGCCTTGGTGTCGGCGGCCAGCTCGGCGTCGCGCGCGCTCTGCTCGTCGTCGGCGTTGCGCCAGGCGAAGGTCATCGTCGCGACGACCAGGGCGGCGATCGCGACCGTGGCGCCGACCAGCAGGCCCTTCGAGCCCGGGAACTTGTCGAAGCGCAGGCCGGCGAACGAGACGATCAGCGCGACCGCTACGAGCGCCGGGCCGAGGATGAAAAAGACGGTTTGGTTGTCCATGCGGGCGCCATCCTACCGGCGTCAGCTGGCGTAAGAAGTCGACCTGCTCTCGCGGATCACGGTGATCTTGATCCGGCCCGGATACTCGACCTCCTTCTCGACCGCGGCGGCGATTTCGTGCGAGATCAGGGCCGCGCGTTCGTCGTCGACCTCGCCCGGATCGACGATCACCCGCAGCTCGCGTCCGGCGCGCATCGCGAACACCCGCTCGACGCCCGGGTTGCGCTCCGCGATCTCCTCCAGGTCGCGCAGTCGGCCGACGTACTGCTCGAGCGCATCTCCGCGGGCTCCCGGGCGGGCGCCCGAGACCGCATCGGCCGCCTGCACGATCACCGCCTCGACCGTCCGCGGCTCGACCTCGCCGTGATGCGCCTCGATCGCGTGCGCGACCGCCTCCGACTCGCCGCGCCGGCGGGCGATCTTGCCGCCGACCAGCGCGTGCGGGCCCTCGACCTCGTGGGTGACGGCCTTGCCGATGTCGTGCAGAAGCGCCGCCCGCCGGGCTGTTTCGACCGACGCCCCGAGCTCCTCGGCCATCAGCGCCGCCAGGTGCGAGCACTCGACCAGGTGGTCGAGGACGTTCTGGCCGTAACTGGTGCGGAAGCGCAGCTGGCCCAGCAACCGCAGCAGCTCGGGGTCGAGCCCGTTGACGCGCGCCTCGAGCGCCGCCTTTTCGCCCTCCTCGACGATTCGCGCGTCGACCTCGTCGCGCACGTGTTCGTAGGTCTCCTCGATCAGCGCCGGGTGGATGCGCCCGTCGGCGATCAGCCGCTCGAGCGTTTCGCGGGCGACCTCGCGCCGGACGCCGTCGAAGCTGGAGAGGATCACGGCCGAGGGGGTCTCGTCGATGATCACGTCGACCCCGGTGAGCTTTTCGAGCGCGCGGATGTTGCGGCCCTCGCGGCCGATGATCCGACCCTTCATCTCGTCGTTGGGGAGCTCGACCAGGCGCGTGGTCGACTCGCTCGCGTGCTTGGCCGCGAGCCGGTGCATGGCGACCGAGAGGATGCTGCGAGCGCGGCGCTCGGCCTCGATTCGGGTCTCCTCTTCGATCTGCTGCAGGCGCAGCCCCGCCTGGTGCTTGGCCTCCTGCTCGACCTCGGCCAGCAGCAGTTGCTTGGCCTGCGAGGCGCTCAGGCCCGAGACGCGCTCGAGCTCGCGGCGTTGCACCCGCTTGGCTTGCTTGAGCTCGTCGGCCTCCTTCGCAAGATTGCGCTCGCGGTCCTCGAGCGCCTGTGTGCGGCGCTCGACATCGCCACGCTGGACGGCCAGTGACTCGGTCTCGCGCAGCGCCCGCTCCTCCATCCGCGCGATCTCCTCGCGACGCGCCCGCAGCTCGTCGGTGGGGCCGGCCCCGTTCGCGCTCGAAGGCGTCGCCGCAGCCGCAACCGGCTCCGCCCCTCGCTCGCGTCGCCACGGTAGCCAGAGCGCGCGTTGAGCCATCGCTTCCTCTCGGTGGCCCAGCGGTGGGGCCGCAGTCGATACCCGCTGTCGGCGGCCCTTCGTCGGGCTCGCCGCGGCGGCTGGCCCGAAGCCCGCTGGCGAATCGTTGAGCTCGGCGCGCGGACGGCCGCGCGCGCGTGGGAGTGCGGGCTCAGGCCCGCCCGGAAGTCGTCCTCGTTGTCTGAGTGGTCAAGTTGACGGGAGGTTTCAGCTCTTCGCTTGCGTGATTCAGGCGGCACCGGCCGCATCGACGATCGTAGTCGCGGACCGCTGATCTGGCAAGCCGGGCGGCCATCATGCCGCCCGGCGCTCGGCCCCCTGGACCGCCTCGTGGGCGATCTCCGGGCCGTAGCCGCGCCGCGCCAGGTAGGCGACCGCGCGGGCGCGCGAGCGCTCGTCGACCGGCCGCTCGCCTCGACGGGCGAGCAGCTCGATCGCCCGCTCGAGCTCGACCTCCGGGCTCTCGGCGGCCAGCGCCTCGTCGATCAGCGCGCGCTCCACCCCCCGTGCGGCGAGCGCCTCGCGGATTCGGTCCGGCCCCCAGCCGCGCAGTTCGCGCTTGTCGGCCGCGAAGCGGAGCGCAAAGCGCTGATCGTCGACCGCCTCGGCCTCGACCAGACGCTCGAGCGCCTCCTCGATCGCCGCCTCGGCGAAGTTACGCTCCGCCAGCCAGCCGCGCAGCTCGCCGGTCGTGCGCTCATGGTGCGAGAGCGCCTCGAGCGCGCGCTCGAAGGCCTCCTGCGACATCGCCCGCCCCGGGCCGTGCCGCGCCTAGGCCGCCTTGCGCTCGGGCTCGGGCGCCGCGGCGGCCTCGGCGTCCGGCTCCGGCACGGCGCGCGGCGCAGCGGGGGTCCGCTCGACTCCGAGCTCGGCGAACACCTTCGCCTCGATCTCGGCGGCGAGGTCGGCGTTCTCGGCCAGGTACTGCTTGGTGTTGTTGCGCCCCTGCCCGAGCCGCAGCTCGCCGTAGGAGAAGAACGATCCGGACTTCTGCACCAGGTCGTGCTCGAGCGCCAGATCGAGCAGACAGCCCTCGTGCGAGATCCCCTCGCCGTAGGTAATGTCGAACTCGGCCTGCCTGAAGGGCGACGCGACCTTGTTCTTGACCACCTTCACGCGAACCCGGTTGCCGACCGCCTCGGTGCCCTCCTTCAGGGTCTCGATCCGGCGGATGTCGAGCCGTTGCGAGGAATAGAACTTCAGCGCCCGGCCGCCAGGCTGGGTCTCGGGGCTGCCGAACATCACCCCGATCTTCTCGCGGATCTGGTTGGTCAGCAGGCAGACGGTCTTCGCCCGGTTGAGGTTGCCGGCGAGCTTGCGCATCGCCTGCGACATCATCCGCGCCTGCAGGCCGACCTGCTGCTCGCCCATCTGGCCCTCGAGCTCGACCCGCGGCGTGAGCGCCGCGACCGAGTCGACAGCGACCACGTCGACGGCCCCCGAGCGGACCAGGACGTCGACGATCTCCAGCGCCTGCTCGCCGTAGTCGGGCTGCGAGACCAGCAGCTCGTCGGTGTTCACGCCGATCTTCTGGGCGTAGATCGGGTCGATCGCATGCTCGGCGTCGACGAACGCGCAGACTCCGCCGAGCGCCTGGGCCTCGGCGATGATGTGGTAGACGAGCGTCGTCTTACCGGACGACTCGGGGCCGAAGATCTCGACGATCCGCCCCCGCGGCACCCCGCCGACCCCGAGCGCCAGGTCGAGCGACAGCGCCCCGGTCGGGATCGTCTCGACCGGGATGTGGGCCTTGTCACCGAGCCGCATCACGGAGCCCTGGCCGAAGTCCTTTTCGATCTGGGTCACGGCGGCCTCCAGCGCGGCGCTCTTCGCCTGCGCCTCCTTGTCGGCCGCCTTCAGCTCCGCCTTCTTCGCATCCGCCACCTTGATCACCTCTTCTGGTCCTCGTCTCCGCTGACTACGGAGACGGCAAGTCGACGCCGGCAAGGGGCACGTATTCGGCTCCTTGCGGCTTGAGATCGGAACGGTAAAGAGCCATTCGGACGGCTCCGAAGGGCTCGGTCAGGGCTGCGGGAAGCTCAGCGGGCAGGTCGGACACCCGTCGCGGGCGCCCCTTGCCACGGCGCTGGCCGGGCTCCGGCGCCAGCCGCTCCGAGCGCACCCGGGCGACCGTGACGTGCGGCCAGAAGCCCCGCTTCTCCGGCTCGTAGAAGCGCTCGCGGGCGAGCAGGCCGGCGACCTCGGCCTGAATGCCGGAGGCCGACTCGCTGCGCCCCCCGATCGCGTACAGGCGCGGGCGTCCCTTCGGGATCGGCGACGGTCGCGGCTCGAAGCGCAGCTCGATCGGGCGCGGCTCGACCGAGGCGAGCAGCGCGGCGATCCGCGAGATCGCCTTCTCCGGGTGATAGGAGAGAAAACAGAGCGTCACGTGCAGCGAGTCGGGGCGCATCGGTCGCAGCGCCGGGTCGGAGAGCGCCTGCTCCTGCCATGCCGCGATCCGGGCTCGAACCTCGTCCGGGAGGTCGAGGGCCACGAACAGCCGCGCCCTGGGGCTCTTGAGGCGCTGCTCGGCCACCGGCCCAACCTACGCGCCCAGTCGGCGCGAATGGAACGCAGGATGCGCCGAGAGGCGCTAGACCTCGGCCAGGAACTCGATCAGGTCCGCCGCGAGCAGGTCGGGCTCCTCGAGGGCGGCGAAGTGCCCACCGCGGTCGAACGTCGTCCAGCGGCGCAGGTCGGCGAGGATCCGTTCGCTCCATTCGCGTGGCGGCTGGACCAGCTCGACGGCGAAGTCGGCGACCGCCGTGGGGACCTCGATCCGCTCGCCGGCCGCCAAGCGCCAGCGGTCGCGTGCCTCGGCGGCGTAGAGGCGCATCGAGGATGCGATCGTCCCGGTCGCCCAGTAAATCGTCAGGAAGTCGCAGAGCTCGTCCTTGGAGAAGCGGCGCTCGACCTCGCCGCCGCAGTCCGACCAGCGCCGGTACTTGTCGACCAGCCAGGCCGCCAACCCTGCCGGCGAATCGTGCAGGCCGGGCGCCAGGGCGTCGGGCGCCGCCCCCTGGACGAGCAGATGAAAGCCCTCCCGCAGGCGCCAGCGCTGACCTGCCTGGGCGAAGGCGACCTCGGCCTCGCTCATCGGCGGCTCGCTCAGGTCGGCCGGGGTTGGCAACACCCCGGGGGCGTTGAGGTGCAGGGCGGCAACGGCCGCCGGGTCGTCGAACGCCATCCGAGCGCCGATGATCGCCCCCCAGTCACCGCCCTGGACGGCGTAGCGCCGGTAGCCGAGCGCCCCCATCAGGGCGCCCAGCCGAGCGGCCATCCCGGCCACGTTGAGGGCGGGCTGCGGGGCGTCGGAGAAGGCGAAGCCGGGCAACGAGGGGACGACCACGTCGTGGCCGGCGTCGACCAGCGCGGCGATCAGGTCGAGAAACTCGATCGGCGCCCCGGGCCAGCCGTGGATCAGCAGCACCGGCAGGCGGTCGGGTGCGACCACCCCGCGCCGGTCGAGCGCCGCCCGCTCCCAGATCACGTGGATGCCGTCCCAGCGCCAGTTCGAAAGCCCGTTCAGGGCCCGCTCGACCTGGCGCCAGTCGTAGGTCGAGGCCCAGTGATCGCAGAGCTCGCGCAGGTAGTCGAAGTCGCCGCCGTGCTCCCAGCCGGTGCCCGGCGGCTGGGCCGGCCAGCGGCTGCGCCCGATCCGGTCTCGCAGGTCGTCGAGCACCTCGTCGGCGACCGCGATCTGGAACGGCTGCGGCTCCATCCGGCTTAGATCAGCCGCCTCAACAACGGCGGGGTTCGGCTACGCCTCACAGTGGGAAGTCCTCGCCGCGCAGCAGGCGCCTGGCGAGGTGCATCGCCAGGGTGCAGGAGCGGTCGCGGATATCGGCCCGGTCGCCGGGGATCACCGGGTCGCGGGCGATCGCGGGTCCGCCGGGCTCCTTGACGCAGATGCAGACGTAACCGACCGGCTTCTCCTCGGTGCCGCCATCCGGACCGGCGATCCCGGTGATCCCGACCCCGAGGTTGGCCCGAAAGCGCGAGATCGCGCCGTCGGCCATCGCCTCGGCGACCTCCGGCGAGACGGCGCCGTGGCGCTCGATCAGCTCCGCCGGGACCCCGAGCAGGTCGGTCTTCGCCTCGTTGGAGTAGGCGACCACCCCGCCGGCCAGATAGTGCGAGGCGCCGGGCGGATTAGCGAGCCGCGCGGCGAGCAGCCCTGCCGTGCAGGACTCGCCGAGCCCGATCCGCCTCCCGTCGCGAAGCAGCGCGGCGAGCTGCTCGTCGATGGTCGAGCCGTCGGTGCTGAAGATGAAGCGGTCGTGGCGCTCGATCAGGCCTCGGACGACGGCCTCGCGGACGGCGTCGGCGCCGGGGCGGTGGCGGACGTCGATCTCGAGCTCGCCCCGACGCAGGCAGGTAGTGATCTCCAGTGGCGACAGGTCGGTGTCACCCTCGATCTCACGCAGCGACTTGGCGATCTCCGATTCCGGAAGCCCGAACATCCGCACCGTCTGGACGATGTAGGGGGCGGCCCGCGCCAGCACGCCCTGGACCGCGGGGGTGGCGACCGCCGCCTCCCACATCGCGTGCAGCTCCCGCGGCGGGCCCGGCAGGACGATCACCACCGGGCCTTCGCCCACCGGCACCACCAACCCCGGGGCGGTGCCCGCGGGGTCGAGCGCGGTCGCCCCCTTGGGGACCATCGCCTGCTTGCGGTTGGCCGCCCGCAGCGCCTCGGGGTCGAATCGCATCCGCCGCGCGAAGCCGGCGATGATCGCCGCGATCTTCTCCTCCATCGACTCGTCTAGCTCCAGTTCGACGCCCGCGAAGCGGGCGACGACCTCGGCGGTCAGGTCGTCAGCGGTCGGGCCGAGCCCGCCGCTGGTGACGATCAGGTCACAGCTCTCGGCGGCCATGAACCGCAGGCCCGCCTCGAGATCGGCCGGCCGGTCGCCGACGACCAGGATCTGAGCCACCTCGACCCCGAGGGCCGCCAGCCGCTCGGAGACCCACGGGCCGTTGCGGTCCGAGATCCGGGCGGTGATCACCTCGGTTCCGGTGACCAGGATTCCCGCGCGCACGCTCATCGCGGCGTATTGAAGCGTCCGGGGGCGCCGAAGCGGGTTACGGGTCGGAGATCAGCCCTCGACCGGCTCGAGGTCGGTCTCGGTGCCCGACCCCTCGGGCTCGCCGGCGCTCTCGATCACACCGCTCGCCAGCCGCTCGAGCAGGCGCGGCAGCTCGGACTGCGAGACCAGGACCTGACGGGGCTTGGACCCCTCGTAGCCGGAGATGATCCCGCGGCGCTCGAGCATGTCGATCAGCCGCCCGGCGCGGGTGTAGCCGACCCGTAGGCGCCGCTGGATCATCGAGACCGAGGCGGTCTCGGACTCGACCACGATCCGCGCCGCGTCGGCGAGCAGGTCGTCCTCGTCGGGCGAGAACTCGCCGTCGGCGCCGTCGGCGATCTCGGGCTCCTTGGCCTCCAGCAGCTCCTCGTCGAACTCGGGCTCGCCCTGCTTCGACCAGAAGTTGCAGACCTTCGCGATCTCGTCCTCGGTCACGAAGGCGCCCTGGATCCGGTTCAGCTTCGAGGTCCCGACCGGGCGGAAGAGCATGTCGCCCTGGCCGAGCAGGGTCTCGGCCCCGCCCTGGTCGAGGATCACGCGCGAGTCGACCTGCGAGGCGACCGCAAACGCGATCCGCGACGGGATGTTGACCTTGATCGTGCCGGTGATCACGTCCGTCGACGGGCGCTGCGTGGCGAGCACCAGGTGGATGCCGATCGCACGCGCCTTCTGGGCCAGGCGGATGATCGAGTCCTCGACCTCGGCGGGGGCGACCATCATCAGGTCGGCGAGCTCATCGATCACGCAGAGGATGTGGGGAAGCGTGGCCTGGCCGGCCTTCTGGCGCGCCCGGTTGAGCTCGACCAGGTTGCGCGCTCGCGCCTCGCTCATCACCGCGTAGCGGCTCTCCATCTCGCCGATCAGGTTGGCGAGCACGTTCGCCGCCAGTCGCGGGTTGGTGACCACCGGCGTCAGTAGGTGCGGGATCCGCTCGTAGTGGTTGAGCTCGACTCGCTTCGGGTCGACGAGCACCAGCCGCACCTCGTTCGGCGAGGCGTGCATCAGGATCGAGGTGAGGATCGCGTTGATGCAGCCCGACTTCCCGGAGCCGGTGGTGCCGGCGACCAGGACGTGCGGCATCAGCGCCAGGTCGGCGTTGACCGACTGCCCGGATACGTCCTTGCCGAGCCAGGCGAGCAGCGGCGATGCGCCCTTGGGCCGCTCGGTGTAAAGGTCGCCGAGCCGGACCAGGCGGCGGCGCTGGTTCGGGACCTCGACCCCGACCGCCTTCTTGCCCGGGATCGGGGCGAGGATCCGGATGTCGGTCGAGGCGAGCGCGTAGGCCAGGTCGTCCTTGAGCTGAGCGACCTTGGAGACCTTCGTACCCGGGGCCAGCTGCAGCTCGTAGCGGCTCACGTGCGGGCCGCTGACCGTGCCCAGCAGCCGCGCCTCGATTCCGAAGTGACGCAGCGACTCCAACAGCGCGCTGGCGGTGGCCTCACGGTCGCGCATGTCGGGGCCGGGGTCGGCCTTGCCGCGCTCCAGTGCCTTGGTCGGCGGCAGCTTGTAGTCGATCTCGTCGGACTCGGTGATCCCATGGCGGGTCCGCGTGTTGCCCTGCGGGGTGACGCCGAGACCCTTCTCCTCGACAACCGTGGTCTCGCCCTCCGGGCCCGGCGCGGGTCCGACGACGTCCGGCTCGCAGGCGAATTCGTCGTCGTCAGCGTCCCAGCCCTCCTCGCCATCGTCGCGCTCGTGGACCGCGATCGTCGCGGCCTCGTCGTCGACCAAGCGCTCGGTCTCGAACGTGTCGGTCTGGCGGGCGCGGCTGATCGCGATCTGCTCGCCGTCGGCGTCGCCCCACGGCCCGGCCTCGTCGCGGCCTCGCTGGGTGCGGACGGTGCGGGCCACCTCGCGGGTCCCGGCGCCCGCGCGGCGCACGGCCCGCCCGGTCGCGCCGACCACCGAGGCGACCGTGGTCCCGGTCAGCAGCAGTGCCCCGGAGACGAACATCAGGACGACGAGGATGTGGGCGCCGAGCCGCTGGAACAGCGTCGTCGAGGCCCAGTACAGGCCCTCCCCCACCGCGCCGCCGTGCTCGACCATGAACCGCTGCTCGAAGTAGTCGTGGCGCTGCGGATGCTGCGGGCCGACGCCGGCGGTCTGGGCTGCGAACGCGAGCAGCAGCGCGGCGAGGATCAGGACGCCGCCGACGTTCAGGGCCGAGGGCGCCTCGATCAGCGGCCGCGCGATCAGCGAGCCGCCCCAAGCGCCGAGGGCCAGCGGAATCACGTAGGCGACCTGGCCGAACGCCTGGGCGAGGCCGTCGGCGAGCCAGCCTCCCACCCGGCCGCCGTCCCAGCCGGCGTAGAGGACGAAGGCCATGTAGACGGCCGCGGCGACCAACGCGAGGCCGATCACGTCGTAGTGGCGCTGCTCGAGCCCGTTGACGAGCTCGCGCGGGTCATGACGAGCCCGGGGTGCCGGGCGACGTCGGGCGGCCGGCTTGCGCCGGTCGCGCCTGGGGGTTTGCTTGGTCCAGGGAAAGATCATGCTCAGCGACGAGCGCGCGGACGCCCGCTCCGTGCCTGAGGACTTCGACGGGGACGGGCGGACCCCTGCGCTGGTGACGATCGCCGACCAGGCGCGTAAACCGGCGCTAAATATCCGCGGTAACGGGGGGTTTCGCCTTTACCCTCTGTGCGTGATGCTGAGTGACGATCCGCAGCCCGGACGCGTCCTCGTGGTCGAGGACGACGAGGCGATCGCCGATGTCCTGCGCCGCACCCTGCGCCAGGAGGGCCACGAGGTCCGTTCCTCGACCGACGGGGTCGAGGCGCTGCGTGCCGCCGAGGAGTTCGTCCCCGACTTGGTCGTCCTCGACCTGGGCCTGCCAGGCCTGGACGGGGTCGAGGTCTGCCGACGGCTGCGCGCCGAGTCGGACGTCCCGATCCTGATCCTGACCGCGCGCTCCCAGCTCGACGACCGGGTCGAGGGTCTCGACTCCGGCGCCGACGACTACCTGGCGAAGCCGTTCGAGCGCCAGGAGCTGCTCGCGAGGATGCGGGCATTAATGCGCCGGCGGCCGCCCCGCGGGAGTGCGGCGCTGGTCGTCGGCGACCTGCGGCTGAACCCGGACACGCGCGAGGTCAGCCGCGGCGACCGCCAGATCGAGCTCACCAACCGCGAGTTCGAGCTGCTCGAGTACCTGATGCGAAACCAGCGCCTGGTGGTCTCGCGCGAGCGACTGCTGGAGGAGGTCTGGGGCTACGACCCGCTGGCGATGACGAACACGATCGACGTCTTCATCTCCAACCTCCGCCGCAAGCTCGAAGAGGGCGGCGAACCGCGCCTGCTGCACACCAAGCGGGGCGCCGGTTACGTGGTCCGCGCCGCTGCGGCCGATGGTTGAGCAGGCGGGCCAGCGCCTCTCGCTGTCGCTCCGCCGCTGGCCGGTGCGCTGGCGCCTCGCCGGCGTCTCCGCCGCGCTGACGCTGCTGATCCTGGTCGCCTTCGCGCTGGTCGTCGGCCGGCTGGCCACCGACCGGGTCAAGGACGACTTCCACCAGGAGCTTCAGAACGCTGCCAGCCAGCTGCGCAACCAATACAACCTCGGCGGGGTCGGGATCTCGGCGCCGGCGGGGCAGAACGTGCTCAACGCGCTCGCCACCGGCGACGCGGCGATGCGGTTCGTGGACTCGCAGGGCAACGTCCTCCAGCGGCCCAACGGCACCCTCGCCGAGACCACCGGGGCGCCTGACCTTGGCCCGCCGCGCCCGGACGAGATCGTCCAGGTCGGCAGCTACGAGGTCGCCTCGCTGATCCTCAACGAGAGCGCGCTCACGCCTCAATACATCCAGTACGCGCGCAGCCGCGAGCCGCTCGAGGCGACCCTGAACAAGCTCTGGCTGTTCCTCGCCTGCGGCGTGATCGGCGGTACCGCGCTGGCGGCGCTGGCGGGGCTCGCGGTCGCCGGCCGCGCAATGCGCCCGATCTCCTCGCTGACGGCCGCGGCGCGCGGGATCGCCACCACCCGCGACCCGTCGCGTAGGCTGCCGATGCCGGAGTCCGACGACGAGGTGGCCGAGCTGGCGCGGACCCTGGACGAGATGCTGCGCGAACTCGACGCCGCCCGCTCGGAGACCCAGCAGATGATCCAGGCGCAGCGCGACTTCGTCGCCGACGCATCGCACGAGCTGCGCACCCCGCTGACCAGCATCCTCGCCAACCTCGAGCTGCTCGAGGCGAGCTTCGCCGCGCGCGGAGCCGATCCCGACGAGGAGGAGATCGTCGCCGGCGCGCTCGGCTCCTCGCGGCGGATGCGCCGCCTGGTCGCCGACCTGCTGTTGCTGGCGCGCGCCGACGCCGGCCGCGTCGGGCCGCGGCGACGCTGCGATTTGGCGACGATCGCGGCCGAGGCGATCGCCGAAGTGCGGCCGGTCGCCGAGGAGCACACCGTCGCGCTCGACGCGAACGGCGAGGTCTCGGTCGAGGGCAACCCCGACGACCTGCACCGCCTGGTGCTCAACCTGGTCGAGAACGGCGTCCGCCACACGCCCCCCGGCAGCACGATCTCGGTTGCGGTGCACGCCGGTAGCGGCGCCGACGCGGTGCTCGAGGTCGCCGACGACGGCCCCGGGCTGCCGGACGGCCTCGGCGATCAGATCTTCTCCCGCTTCGTCCGCGGCGAGGGCCCCGCCGACCTCGCGACCGACTCGGGGACCGGGCTCGGGCTGGCGATCGTCAAGGCGGTCACCGCCTCGCATCACGGGCGGGTAGAGGTCGGCTCGGCGCCGACCGGCGGCGCCCGGTTCACGGTCATCCTGCCGGCGCTCGAGACCGCTGCGGCGCCGGCCGAAATTCTTTAGCAGCGCTTTACAACACCCTCATAGCTTTCGAATCCGGACGAGACACCGCCCGACGAGGTCACCCCCGACAGTGCCTCGTCGGGCATCCATTGGCCAGTTCTGAGTCTGAGCCAATTAGGCCCGCCGGGGTCTCCCCTCCCTGAACCCCGGCGGGCCACCTCTCTTTCGTGGCCCACCCGCGGTCGGTCCGACCGCTTGTGCGCTCGCTTCAGCCCGGCGGCATCTCGGCGAACTGCGGCGCGTCGTCGCCGATCTCGTGCCAGCTGGCCTTGTAGGCGACCTGCTGGTGAAAACTCGGCTTCATGTCGAGGTCGCCCATCAGCCCGGCGGCCACGAAGTAGACCTCGCCGAGGTCATCGAAGATGCTCGAGCCGCAGTTGCTGCAGAAGTTGCGGGGCGCGAGCTCGCTCTCGTAGGTCTTGACCAATTCCTCGCCGCTGGTGAACCCGAAGTTCTCCTTGGCCACGACCACCCCAGCAAGGCTCGATCCCGTCCACCGCTGGCAGCGGCTGCAGTGGCAGTAACCCATTGCCACGGGATCCTGGACCTCGTACTCAACACCGCCGCACAGGCAAGTCCCCGTCAGCGTTTCCGTCATCACGACCACTCCTTGGTTGGCGTTGCACGGTCGCGGCAACGCTACCACCGGCCGCACGAGGCGGCGAGATCGTGTGGTCAGGCAGCCGCTAGAGGAACTTGCGCTGCTTCATCGTCGCCTGGATCTGGGCGACGTGGGCACCGCCGTAGAGGAGCTGATCAGCGGCGATCAGGTTCTTGGCGCCCTGCTTGAAGTTCGTCTTCTCGGTGTTCGCGAAGTTCGCCTCGAGCACCACCCGGTCCATCACCGACTGGCCGTTGACGTCATTGCCGAGCTGCGTGCGCAGCTCGAACAGCGTCGACGACCAGACCATGCCGACGCAGTGGATCTCCTTCTGGCACTTGTTCTCGGCCTTCTTGACGTCGATCGTCAGGTTGGCGACCCGGCCGCAGGTGCCGGTCGGCGAGTAGGGGATCCCGTCCCAGTCGAAGATGCAGGTGTCGAACTTGCTGCCGCCGGTGAGCAGGTTGGACATCGCGGCGGCCATGTAGTCGCCGAAGCCCTCGCCCATGGTCGCGCCCTCGCGCTTGCGCAGCGACTTCGGGGCCGCTTGATCCTGGAGCGAGTGGCCGTACTCGTGGATGATCACATCGGCGTCCTCGCCGTCGTCGATCCCGCCGGTGCCGAGCACGAGCTCATGGGTCGCCGACGAGTAGAACGAGTTGTCGTCGGGGATCGCGTCGGCGAGCACCTTCTGGGGCTTCGAGCGCAGCGACTTGGAGAGCCCGAGGCTGTCGGCATAGGCGCGGGTGCGGTCGATGTGGAAGTAGGCCATCACCGCCTCGAACTCGTTGTCGGAGCGGTTGAGCGCGCTGAAGTCAGCGCTCGGGGCGCAGACCTTCTTCCCCTTCTTGCTCAGCCGCGCGTCGACGTAGGTGCCCTTCAGGCAGCCGTTGGGATCGGTGAGGCGGTCGAGCGTGACCGGCACCTGCAGCGAGTCCAGCAGCGCGTAGTCCTTGTCGTTCTTGTCCTTGAGCCCGTCGTAGCTGCCCTGCTCGACGACCGGGTTCGGGTTGAAGATCCGGGCGGCGCCGTAACGCAACAGGTCGGTCGAGCGCAGCACCGTGGCGCTGCGCGCATCGACGGTGACGTCGAAGTCGCCGAGCGGGTCGGCGGCGGGCAGGGTGACGCGCCAGGCGAGCCGCCCGCTGGGCGTGATCCCGAGCTCAGCCGTCGCCGGGGCCCGCATCGAGTCGACACCGTTGGCGGCCTTCGCGGCCGCGATCGCCGCGGCCTTCGAGATCGCCGCCGAGGTGTCCTGGGGGTCGAGCCCGTCCACGGTCGAGTCGGAGAGCACGCGTGCCGGCGAGCCCTCGGGGTCGACGACGACCGCCTCGGCCCCGAACACCGGCAGGCCGCCCACGCTCTGGGCGTAGTGCTGGATCAGGCCCCCGCCGGGGACGGTCGCCGCACGCGTCGCGCGCAGCTGGACGAGGGGCGCGTCCGCGCGGCTCGCCACCCGGGCGAGCGGCTCCGCCGAAGCGGAGCCGGCGATCACAAGGTTGGCGGCGATCACGACCGCCACCCCGACAGCTGTGCGGAGTCTCCCTGCCATGTTCATACCTTAGCCGTAGACACCGGCGGCGACCGAAAAGAGCGGTCAGACCTCGACCACGACCGGGAGGATCATCGGCCGCCGGCGCAGCCGGTCGTATACGAACTCGGCGATGTCGTCGTGGAGATCCTCCTGCAGCAGCACCGGCTCGGTGACTCCGTCCTTGGCGAGCCGGTCGAGTGAGTCCTCGACCGCCTCGCGCAGATCGTCGAGCAGGTCCTCGTCGGCGTCCTCGAGAAACGGAACGCCGCGGAAGATCACCTCCGGTTCGGCGACCGAATCGCCCTCCTCCGCGGAGAGCGTGACCACGACGATGAAGACGCCGTCGGCCGAGAGCGTGCGGCGGTCGCGCAGGGCGACGTCGTCCGGGTCGCCGATGTCGACGCCGTCGACGAACATCATCCCCGCCCGCGTGCGCTCCTTCAGCCGCGCGCCGTTGCCGTCGAACTCGAGCGCCACGCCGTTGCGCCCGCGGAACACGTTCTCGGCCGGGACCCCGACCGCCTCGGCGAGTTCGGAGTGCAGGCGCAGGCGCCGGTGGTCGCCGTGGGCCGGCAGCACATAGCGGGGCTTGGTCAGGTTGAGCATCAGCTTCAGCTCCTCCTGCCACCCGTGGCCGGAGGCGTGGATCGGGGCGTCGGCCGCCGTCACCACCTGGGCGCCGATCTCGAAGATCCGGTCGATCGTCTCGTTCACCGAGCGCTCGTTGCCGGGGATCGGGCTGGCCGAGAAGACGACCGTGTCGCCCGAGTGCAGCTCGATGTCGCGGTGGTCGTTGTAGGCCATCCGCCGCAGCGCCGAGAGCGGCTCGCCCTGACTGCCGGTCGAGATCGCGATCACCTTCTCGTCGGGAAAGTCCTCGATCTCCTTCGGCGAGATCAGCAGGCCCGACGGGGCGTTGGCGATTCCGAGGTTGGAGGCGATGTTGAAGTTCTTGCGCATCGAGCGCCCGACCAGTGCCACCCTGCGGTCGAGCTGCGCGGCCGCGTCGATCACCTGCTGGACCCGGTGCACGTTGGAGGCGAAGCAGGTGACGATGATCCGCCCGTCGATCCGCGAGAAGCGATCGAGCAGCGCCGGGCCGACGGCCGACTCCGACGGCGCCACTCCGGGGCGGTCGGCGTTGGTCGAGTCGCCGAACAGGCAGAGCAGGCCCTCGCGGCCGAACTCGGCCAGCCGCGAGACGTCGGCGGGGCGACCGTCGACCGGTGTCTGGTCGAACTTGTAGTCGCCGGTCAGCAGGATCGTGCCCAGCGACGTGGTGACCGCGACCCCGCGCGCATCCGGGATCGAGTGCGACATGTGCACCATCTCGAGCTCGAACGGCCCCGCCTGGACCCGCTCGCCGATCTCGAGCACCTCGAGCGGAGCGTCGCGGATCTTGTGCTCCTCGAGTTTCGACCGGACCAGGCCGATGGTCAGCGGGCCGCTGTAGATCGCGGGCGGCAGGCCGATCTCGCGCAGGACGTACGGCAGGGCGCCGACGTGGTCCTCGTGACCGTGGGTGAGCACGATCGCCTCGATCTCCTCGGCGCGCTCGCGCAGGTAGGAGAAGTCGGGCAACACCAGGTCGATCCCGAGCATCTCCGCGGTCGGGAACATCAGCCCGGTGTCGACGACGACGATCCGGCCCTCGTGCTCGACGACGGTCATGTTCTTGCCGATCTCCCCCAGCCCCCCGAGCGGGAGCAGACGCACCGAGTCAGCCACTTACTACCGAGCCCCCGCCAGCAGGCCCTGGCCCGCGAGCGTCGCCCTGATCGACTCGCGCTCGGAGTCCGAGGCTGCGACCATCGGCAGCCGCACGTGGGCGGCGATCACACCGAGCTGCGCGAGCGCCTCCTTGGTCGAGATCGCCGGCGGCGCAACGGTCAGGCCGGAGTACAGCGGGCGCAGCTCTGCGTCGATCGCGGCCGCACCCTCGGCGTCCCCGCCGGTGGCGGCGTCGTAAAGGTCGCGCAGCCGCCGCGGGGCGACGTTGGAGGCGACCAGGATCCCCCCGGCACCGCCGAACTCGAGCGTGCGCAGGAAGACCTCGTCGTTGCCGGCCAGGATCGCGAGCCCCTCGATCGGCCCGAGCTCGTCGTTGTTGGCCTGCTTGACCGCGACCACGTTGGAGTGCGCGGCGGCGAGCTCGGCAAGCAGCTCGGGGCCGACGTTGATCACGCAGCGTGAGGGGATGTTGTAGAGCACCACCGGCGTCTCGCCGGCGGCCTCCGAGACGGCGGCGAAATGCGCGCGCAGGCCGGCCTCGTTGGGCTTGTTGTAGTACGGGGTGACCACGAGCACCGCATGGGCGCCCACCCCGCGCGCCTTGCTGGTCAGGTTGACCGAGTGCGCGGTGTCGTTTGAGCCGGTCCCGGCGATCACCGTCGCCTCGTCGCCGATCTCCTGGAGCACCGCGTCGAACAGGCGCACCTTCTCGTCGTCGGTCAGCGTCGATGCCTCGCCGGTGGTGCCGGCGACGACGACGCCGTGGCAGCCGTCGTCGACCAGGCGGCGGGCGAGCCGCCGTCCCGCGTCGAGGTCGAGCGCGCCGTCGGATTCAAACGGCGTCACCATCGCCGTCAGCACTCCGCGGATCTCGCTCATCGGCTCAGGGTACTGCTGCGGCGAACACCGGCGGGGTTCGCTCGATCCACGGCTTCGCCCGCTCGAGCCCGGCGGCGGCGCGGATCAACAGATCCTCGCGCCCGAACGGCGCCACCATCTGGATCCCGATCGGCAGGCCGTCGTCGTTCCAGTACAGCGGCACCGAGATCGCGGGCTGGCCGGTGGCGTTGAACAGCGCCGTGAACGCCCCCGCCGGGATCGCGCGCCGGAAGGCGTCCATCGGGTCCGGGCCCGACTGGTCGTAGGTGCCGAGCGGCACCGGCGGCTCGGCCATCGTCGGGGTCAGCAGAATGTCGAAGCCGCCCTCGAACCAGCCGGCGATCCCCCGGGCGACGACCTGGTGCAGACCGTGGTCGAGCAGGTAGCGGCCACTGGTTCGCGCCCGGCCCTCCTCGGCGAGCGCCCAGGTGAGCGGCTCGACGTCGTCGGCGGTCAGCTCGCGGCCGAGCAGCATCCCGAACGTCGCCAGGCTCGCCTCCTGGGAGGCCGCCCAGCGGGTCAGGAAGGTGTCCTCGAGGTTGAGCGCCTCGGCCGCGCCCTCATCGATCGGTGACGAGGCGCTGAGCTCGTGGCCCAGATCCTCGAGCAGCTGCGCGGCCTCGCGCACCGCGGCGACGCAGTCGGGGTGCGACTCCAGGCCGGGCACCGGCGGCTGCTCGAGGAACCCGACCCGCAGAGTGCTCTCGTCGGTGAGCTCCTCGACGTATGGGCGCAGCGGCTCCGGGGCGACATACGGATCGCCCGGCGCCGGCCCCTGGACCGCGTCCAGGATCGCCGCCGTGTCGCGAACCGAGCGCGTGACCGCGAGCTCGGCCGTCAGCCCGGTGATGTTGTCGCCCACCAGCGGTCCCTCGGAGATCCTCTGGCGGGTGGGCTTGAGCCCGACGAGCCCGTTGATCGATGCGGGGATCCGGATCGAGCCGCCGCCGTCGTTTGCGTGCGCGGCGGCGACCATCCCCGCGGCCACCGCGGCGCCCGAGCCGCCCGAGGAGCCGCCCGTGGTGTGCTCGGTGTTCCACGGGTTGCGGGACGCGCCGTAGGCGACCGGCTCGGTCGTCGGCAGGATGCCGAGCTCGGGGAGGTTGGTCTTGCCGATGACGACGAAGCCGGCGGCGCGGAAGCGCTGCGCCAGCGTCGTATCGACCGGGCAGCGGAAGTCGGCGTCCTTGAGCGCCTGCATGCCCATGTGGAGCGGCTGGCCGGCATAGGCGGCGCCGAGGTCCTTGAACAGGAACGGCACCCCCTTGAACGGGCCGTCGGGCAGCTCGCCCTCGGCCTCCGCGCGGCCCTCGTCGAAGAGCTCGTGGATGACCGCGTTGATCTCGGGGTTGATCGCCTCGACCCGGGCGATCGCCTCCTCGACCAGCTCGGCCGGGGATGCCTCCCCCGTGCGGACCAGCTCGGCCTGTGCGGTCGCGTCCATCGTCGCGGTTTCCATCCAGCGCCTCCTTAAAGCAGTTGTTCGAGCCCAACCGTAACCCGGTCGGGCAGTTCCGAGACCCGCCGCACCGCGAGCAGCACGCCGGGCATGAACGAGCGGCGATCGATCGAATCGTGGCGGATCGACAGGGTCTGGCCCTCACCGCCGAGCAGCACCTCCTGGTGGGCGACCAGGCCCGGCAGCCGCACCGAGTGGATCGGCTGGTGGACGTTGCCCCCCGCCTCCGCGATCAGGTCGGCGGTCCGCTTCGCCGTCCCCGAGGGGGAGTCGAGCTTGCGGTCGTGGTGCAGCTCGATGATCTCGACCTCGGGCATGTGGCGGGCGGCCTCGGCGGCGAGCCGCATCATCAGCACCGCGCCGATTGCGAAGTTGGGCGCCACGAACACGTTCGCGTCGCCGGCCTCGGCGATTGCCCGCAGCTCGTCGAGGTCGAAACCGGTGGTCCCGACGACCGCGTGCACGCCGGCGTCGAGGCAGGCGCGGACGTTGTCGACCGCCGTCTCCGGGACGGTGAAGTCGACGACCACGTCGCAGTCGCCGAGCACGTCGGCCAGCGCGGCGTCGAGCGCCGGGTCGGCGCGCGCGGTGAGCTCCATGTCATCGGCGCCCTCGACCGCCTCGCAGACGGCCTGGCCCATCCGCCCGGCGGCTCCCGAGACGCCGACCCGGATCACGCCACCAGGGCTTCGGAGACCGAGCCCGCCGCGGCCCGGAAGCGATCCTCGTCGGGCCCGACGCACGCCGCGGCCAGGGCTCCCGGGTCGTAGAGGCTGCGGGCGAGCTCGGCGACCTCGTCGCCGGTCACCGCGTCGACGCGCTCCAGCATCTCGTCGACGGAGAGCAGCTCGATGTCGAACAGCACCCCGCGCGCCAGCCTGCCCATTCGCGCGCTGGTCGACTCGAGCCCGAGCACCATGCGGCCCTTGACGTGCTCCTTGGCGCGGGCCAGCTCATCCGCGGCGACGCCGTCGTCGCGCAGCTTGACCAGCTCGCGGCCGATGATCTCGCAGGCCTCCGCGACGTTGTCGCCCCGGGTGCCGACGTACATGGCGACGAAGCCGCGGTCGACGAACTCGTGCGTGTAGGAGCCGACCGAGTAGGCGAGGCCGCGCTTCTCGCGAACCTCGCGGAACAGCCGCGACGACACCGACCCACCGAACACCGTGTCAAGCACCCCGAGCGCGAAGCGCCGCTCGTCCCCGCGGGAGATCCCCGGTCCGCCGAAGCAGATGTGGTACTGCTCGGTCTCCTTCGGGTAGAAGCTCAGCCGCGCCTGCTCGACCGCGTCGGCGCCGCTCAGGCCGGCGCCGCCGTTGGCGGGCGCCGGGTCGAGGAGCCGGCCCGAGAGCTCCACGATCCGCTCGTGCTCGACGTGGCCGGCCGCGGCGACGACGATGTTGTCGGCCGTATAGCGCGCGTCGTGGTAGGCGGCGATCTCGGGCACCGGGATGCCGCCGATCACCTCGGCGCGGCCGAGGACCCGGCGGCCGAGCGGGTGGTCGCCGTAGATCGCCTCGGCGAGCACATCGTGGACACGGTCCTGCGGCTCGTCCTCGTACATCGCGATCTCCTCGAGCACCACCTCGCGCTCGGAGTCGATCTCGTCCGGCGGTAGCGACGGCGCCAGCAGCATCTCGGCCATCAGGTCGAACGCCTCCTCGGTGTGCTCGTCGAGGAAGCGCGCGTGCAGATGGGTGGTCTCCTTGCCGGTCGCGGCGTTGGTGGCCGCCCCCATGCCGTCGAACAGTTCCGAGATCTCGATCGCCGAATGGCGCTCGGTTCCCTTGAACAGCAGGTGCTCGAGGAAATGCGAGACGCCGGCCTGCGCCGGCGTCTCGTCACGCGATCCGGTTTTCACCCAGAGGCCGAGGGCCACCGAGCGAACCGAGGGAACGACCTCGGTCGCGACCCGGACGCCCGAGTCGAGCGTCGTCAGCTCGATGCCCTCAGGTAGCTCCACGGTCAGTCGAGGCGCTCGCGCTGGCGGCCACCGCGGCCTCCCTCGCGTCCGCCCCTGCCTCCGTCACGTCCGCCGCGCCCGCCGCGGTTACCGTCACGCCCCCCGCGTCCGCCGCGGTTACCGCCGCCGCCCATCGTCGGGTCGCCGGTACCGAGCTTCTGCAGCTCGTCCGGGGACTTGCCGGCGATCGCCGGGTCGTCGGAGAGCCGCAGGCCGATCCGGCCGCGCTCCTTGTCGACCTCGGCGACGGTGACGTCGATCTCGTCGCCCTGCGAGAGCACGCTCTCGACCGTGTCGACCCGCTCGCCGGGCTTCACGTTCGAGATGTGCAGCAGCCCGTCGGTGCCCTTGACCAGCTCCACGAAGGCGCCGAAGGTGGTCGTCTTGACGACCTTCGCGTGCGGGAAGTGGTCGCCGACCTCGGCCTCGCGGGTCATCGACTCGATCCGCGCGACACAGGCCTCGACCAGAGCACGGCTCGGCGCGTAGATCCGCACCGTGCCGTCGTCGTCGATGTCGATCTCGGCCTCGAACTCCTCCTGCATGCCGCGGATCGTCTCGCCGCCCTTGCCGATCACGGCCCCGATCTTCTCGGGGTCGATCCTGATCGACTCGATCGCGGGAGCGAACTCGGAGAGCTGCTCGCGCGGCCCGTCGATCGCCTCGGCCATCTTGTCGAGGATGAACAGGCGTCCCTTGCGAGCCTGCTCGAGCGCATCGGTGAGGATCTCGAAGGTGACCCCCGAGATCTTGATGTCCATCTGCAGGGCGGTGATCCCGTCCTTGGAGCCGGCGACCTTGAAGTCCATGTCTCCAAGGTGGTCCTCGACGCCGGCGATGTCGGTGAGCACGACGTAGTCGTCGCCCTCCTTGATCAGGCCCATGGCGACGCCGGCGACCGGATACGCGACCGGGACGCCGGCCGCCTGCAGCGCCATCGACGAGGCGCAGACCGAGCCCATCGACGAGGACCCGTTCGACTCCAGGGTGTCGGAGACGACCCGGATCACATAGGGGAACTCCTCGCTGTCGGGGATGCTCGGCGTCAGGGCGCGCTCGGCGAGCGCGCCGTGGCCGATGTCGCGGCGCTTGGGGCCGCGCATGAACCCCGCCTCCCCGACCGAGAACGGCGGGAAGTTGTAGTGGTGCCAGAAGGTCTTCTTCTCCGACAGGCCCAGGTTGTCGACCTTCATGTCCATCCGCGTCGTCCCCAGCGTCGCGCTGGAGAGGATCTGGGTCTCCCCGCGGGTGAACAGGCCGGAGCCGTGGACGCGCGGGGCGACGTCGACCTCGGTCTCGATCGGCCGGATCTCGTCCTGGGCACGACCGTCGGGGCGCTTCTTGTCGACCGCGATCCGGCGCCGGATCATGTCCTTCTCGAGCTTCGCGAAGGCGGTCTTGACCTCGGCGGCCTTCGCCGCGTCGGCCTCCTCGTCGCCGCTCGCCGGGGCGAGCGCGGCAACGGCCTCCTCGCCGACCGCGTCGATCGCGTCCTGGCGGGCGAGCTTCTCGGCCACCTGGGTCGCCTCGTCGAGCTTCGAGCCGAACCGCGAGCTGACCTGCTCCAGCAGGCCCTCGTCGATCGTCGGGGCCTCGACCTCGACCTTGTCCTTGCCGGCCTTCGACTGCAGTTCCTCCATCGCGCCGATCAGCGTCTTGATCTCGCTGTGGGCGATGTCGAGCGCGTCCAGGACCTCGGCCTCGGTGACGCCGTCGGCGCCGCACTCGACCATCAGGATCGCGTCCTTGGAGCCGGAGACGATCAGGTCCATCTCGAGCTCGGGGTGGGCCTCCTCGTCAGGATTGACGACGAAGTCGCCGTCGAGCTTCCCGACCCGCACGGCGCCGACCAGCGTCTGCACCGGAACCGGCGAGATCGCGAGCGCCGCGGAGGCGCCGTTCATCGCCAGGATGTCGTAGGGATTGACCTGGTCGACCGAGATCGGCTGGGCGACCAGCTGGGTCTCGAAGTGCCAGCCCTTCGGAAACAGCGGCCGGATCGGGCGATCGATCATCCGCGCGGTCAGCGTCGCCTTCTCGCCCGCCCTCGCCTCGCGGCGGAAGAACGAGCCCGGGATCTTGCCCGCGGCGTAGTGCTTCTCCTCGACGTCCACCGTCAGCGGCAGGAAGTCGACATCGCGCAGGTTGCCCATCGTCGCGGTGCAGAGGACCATCGTGTCCCCGGCGCGGACGACGACTGCTCCGCCCGCCTGGCGGGCGAGCTTTCCGGTCTCGAAGGAGATCTCTTTGCCTCCGACCTCGCACGAGACGCGGGTCACGTCGAACATACTCATGTATTCAGCTTTTCCTTTCGGCAGCCCGGTTGGCTGCCCAACGTTCCAGAACTTTTCGTTCTCTAACGTCGGCGATCTTACAAGGCTCGCGGTCCGCAAATAGCGTCGGCGTTTCCATCACCCCGGCGCGGATCCCGCCCTCGAAGTCGGCCCGGACCCGCGCGGCGACCGGCTCGGAGCGCCGATCGGCGTCGAAGCGGGCCAGGTCGAGGCCGAGCGCCTCCGCCCGGCTCCACAGATGCGGGTCGTCGAGGTGGCCGTGGTCGGCGTAGATCGAGTCGATCATGGTCCAGAACGCGGCCGGGTCCTGGGCGTGTGCGGCCTCGGCCGCCGCGTGCAATGCGGGCGAGCGCGGTCGCTTCGAGGCGAGCGGGAAGTGGCGCACGCACAACCGCACAGGCAGCGCCGACATCCACGCCCAGGCGGCAGCGCAGGCGGGGCAGCCAAGATCCAGATACGCGACCAGCTCGGCGCCCTCGCCGCGCACGTGATCGCCGGGGCCGACCGGCGGTACCGCCGCGCTGGTCAGTTCAGTCACGTTAGGCGCCTCAACGGCGGCGCGGCTCGGCTTCGTCCTTCGGACTCCGCCTCACGGTTCGAGCCCTGCGAGCGCGTCGAAGATCAAGTTCGCACCCGGGATCGTCAGCGGCGTCTCCTCGGCGTGCGACCAGCGGACCACCCCGTGCTCGTCGATCAGCACCAGGGAGCGGTTCGGGGTTCCCCAGTCCTCCAGATAGGCGCCGTAGGCGCGCGAGACCTCGCCCTTGGGGTGGAAGTCGGCGAGCAGCGTGATCTCCAGGCCCAGGTGCTTGCGAAACGCGTTGTGGCACCAGCTGCCGTCGGTCGAGATCCCGACCAGCTCGGCACCGGCGCCGGCGATCTGCGGGAGCACCTCCTGGTAGACGGAGAGCTGGTCCGAGCAGACCGGGCTGAAGTCGTTCGGATAGAAGGCGAGCACCAGCCTGCGGCCCGCGAAGTCGGCCAGGCTGACGGCCTCGCCGCGGTGGTTGGGAAGCGTGAAGTCGGGTGCCCTGGCGCCCGGCTGGACCAACGCTCTAGTGACGCAGGCCGAGGTCGGCGACCAGGGCGCGGTAGCGCTCCACGTCGGAGCTCTCGAGATAGCGCAGCAGGCGGCGGCGCTTGCCGACCAGCATCAGCAGCCCGCGGCGCGAGTGGTGGTCCTTGGTGTGGCTGCGCAGGTGCTCGGTGAGCTCGTTGATGCGCTCGGTGAGCAGGGCGACCTGGACCTCGGCCGAGCCGGTGTCACCGTCGGAGCGGCCGTACTTGCCGATCAGCTCCTGCTTCTTTTCCTTGGTCAGACCCATAATCAATTGGCTCGCGCTTCGCCGGAACGCCAGTCCCTAGGTAGAGCTCCGCAGTCGCGAGTCGGAGAGGTTAGCGCGGCGGTGTGAACTCGGCGCAAAGGCGGCGCGCCTGGTCGACGTCGCGATGCATCTGGGCGACCAGCTCCTCGATCCCGGGGAAGCGGCGCTCGCCGCGCAGACGGGCGATGAACGCGATCCGCAGGGTCTGGCCGTACAGATCGGCCTCGTGATCGATCAGGTACGACTCGATCAGGACCCCGCGGCCGGTCTCGAAGGTCGGCCGCACGCCGACGTTGACCGCGGCCGGGATTCCGTTGGCGAACGCCGCGTAGACGCCGTGGCCGGGATAGACGTAGTCCTCCGAGGGCACCAGGTTGGCGGTCGGGAAGCCGAGCGTGCGCCCCCGCTTGTCGCCCTCGACGACCGTGCCCTCGAGCAGGAACGGGGCGCCGAGGCAGCGCATCGCCCCGGCGACGTCGCCGGCGGCCACCAGGGCTCGGATCCGGGTCGAGGAGACCGTCTCTCCGTCGACCTCGACCAGGGGCACGACCACGGTCTCGAACTCCCGGTGGCTACGCAGCATCTCGGGATCTCCCATGGCCTTGCGCCCGAAGCGGAAGTTCTCGCCCACCGAGACCCTGGTCGCGCCGAGCGTCTCGATCAGGATCCGGTTGCAGAACTCCTCCGCCTCGATCCCGGAGAAGCCCTGGTCGAAGGGGATGATCACCAGCTCCGAGACCCCGAGGCCGTCGATCACGTCGCGCTTGATCTCAAACGGCATGATCAGCTTCGGCGCCGCCTCCGGGTGGATGACGCTCAGCGGATGGGGCTCGAAGGTGAGCACCGTGTCGGAACCCCGGATCACCCGGCGGTGGCCGACGTGGACGCCGTCGAAGGTGCCGATCGCGACCTCGCGAGCGCGCTGGGCGGCGTCGGGCAGTGGCGTCACGGCGATCGTCATCGGCGGGAACTGTGGCAGTTAGCCAGACGGCAGGCGGGCAAGGGCCTCGGCGAGCGGGATCGCGACCCGCTCGTCGGCCTCGGCGACCGCGAACGGCCCGATCGCCGTGCGCCGCAGTTCGGTGCAGTAGGCGTCGCCGAGGTCGGCGATCAGGCTGCGAACGTAGGTGCCCGACGAGCACTCGATCTCGTAGGTCGCCTCGTCGCCGGCGCTCGACAGGAGCTCCGCCCGGTGCACGGTGACCAGCCGCTCTCCGAGCTCGAACTCCTCGCCCCGGCGGGCCCGCTTGTAGGCCCGCTCCCCGCCGACCTTGACCGCCGAGTAGGCGGGTGGGCGCTGGCGGATCTCGCCGGTCGGCAGCCGTGGGGGCTCGGCCGGCACCCTGCCGGTCTCGGTGATCTCGCCGTCGCGGTCGCCCGTCGTCGACACGGCCCCGAACCGGGCTTCGACCCGGTAGGTCTTCGGCAGGGCCATGAACCGGCGCTGCTCGCGGGTCGCCGGGCGCCCGAGGAGCACGATCAGCAGCCCGGTCGCGAACGGGTCGAGGGTGCCGGCGTGGCCCGCCTTGGCGCCGAACTCGCGGCGCGCGCGGGCGACGACGTCATGCGAGGTGATCCCGGCCGGCTTGTCGGCGAGCACGACGGCGCCGCTCGCCGGCGCGGCGCTCACTGTTTGCGCTGGGCCGCGACCTCGGCGAGCAGGAACTGGACCAACTCCGGGTAGGGCAGGTCGCTGCCGAACCCGGCGGCCCGGCGGTGTCCGCCGCCGCCCTGTGCCCGCGCGATCGCCGAGACGTCGATCTCGCCGCCGGTCGAGCGCAGGCTGACCTTGCGCGCCGTGCGCCCGCCGTCGGTCTTGTCGCGGACCATCGCCGCGACCTCGACCCCCTCGAGCGCGCGCAGGAAGTCGATGATCCCCTCGGTCAGGGTCTCGCCGGCGCCGGCCAGCTCGTAGTCGTCGGCGCTGATGTAGGTGGCCGCGAAGCGCCCCTCGTCGAAGCGCTCGATCTTCTCCAGCGCCCGGCCGGTCAGCCGCCACTTCTCGATCGGGACCCGCTCGTACAGGCGCCGGTAGATGTCGTTGACGTCCACCCCGGCCTCGATCAACTCGGCCGCCATCCGATGCGACGCCGGGCGCGTGTTCTCGTACATGAACTTGCCGGTGTCGGTGATCAGGCCGACGTAGAGCGCCGAGGCGATCTCCGGCGTCAACTCGGCGCCGAGCCGCTTGGCGATCGCGAGCACGATTTCGGCCGTGCACGAGGCCCCCGTGTCAACCAGGTTGACGGTCCCGAAGCGGGTGTTGTCGTGATGGTGGTCGATGTTCAGCCGCCGGGCGCCGTCGCGCTGGAGGAACTCGACCGGCATCCGGTCGATGTTGCCGCAGTCGAGGAAGACCAGGGTGCGGTCGACGACGTCGGCCGGCGGCTCGTGGAAGACCTCCTCGAGCGGCAGGAAGCGGTACTCGACCGCGAGCGGGAACTCCTTCGCCCCCAGGAACATCACCGAGTCCTTGCCGAGCTGGCCGAGGATGTGGTGCATCGCCAGCAGCGAGCCGAGCGCGTCGCCATCGGGGCCCTCGTGCGTGGTCAGCAGGAAGCGATCCGTCGCTCGCAGCTCGTCGACCACCTGGTCGAGGTCCGACGCCAGGGCCGCGGCGGGCTCACTCATGCTCGTCGCCCTCCTCGAGCAGCCGGCTGAGGCGGACGCCGCGCTCGAGGCTCTCGTCGTAGCTGAACTTCAGCGTCGGGGTGTGCTTGATCCGGACCTCGCGGGCGATCGCGGCCTGCAGCTTGCCGTGCGAGGAGGCGAGCGCGGCGAGCGTGTCCTCGCGCTCGGACTCGTCGCCGAGCACGCTCACGTACACGCGCGCCGAGCGCAGGTCCGGGCTTGTCTTCACCGCTGTCACCGTCACGAATCCGATCCTCGGGTCCTCGAGCTCGGCGGCGATCGCCGAGCCGATCACCTTGCGCATGACCTCGTCGATACGGCGCATGCGGTCGCCACCGGCCATACGCGGCCAACATAACAGGGGTGCCTCAAGCGGCTACGCACGAACGTCGTCGAGGGTCAGCAGGTCGCGCTCGAAGCTGCAGCCGTCGGGGCAGCGAGCCTCGACGAAGCGCTCCAGCTCGGCGGAGCGCTCGCGGACCTCGGCGCCGCCGACCAGCGCGCAGAGCAGCACCGCCCGCCGGCGGTCGTCGTGGGCCTCGATCTCGGCCACCGCGGCGACGAACCGCTGGCGCAACTGCGCCTTCAGCGAGCTGACCACCTTGCGCTTCTCCTTCAGGTTCTGGGCGTGGCGGAGGTCCAGCCGGACCTCGGTCAGCGAGATGTAGGTCGTGCCCACCTACTCGAGGGTCTTCTCGACCTGCTTGGTCTCGAACGCCTCGATCACGTCGCCGACCTTGACGTCCTGGAAGCCCTCGAGGACGACGCCGCACTCGAGCCCCGCCTCGACCTCCTTGACGTCGTCCTTGAACCGCCGCAGGGAGCCGATGCGCCCCGCCCACGCGACGGTGCCGTCGCGGACCAGGCGGACCTCGGCGCCGCGGATCAACTTGCCGTCGGTGACCGAGCAGCCGGCGATCGTGCCGATCCTCGAGGCCTTGAACAGCTCCAGCACCTCGGCCTGGCCGAGCGCCTCCTCGACCTCCTCGGGCTCGAGCATGCCCTCCATCGCGGCGCGCAGCTCCTCGGTCACCTTGTAGATCACCGAGTAGGTGCGGATCTCGACGCCCTCCTGGTCGGCGGCGCGGCGCGCGTCGGCGAGCGGCCGGACGTTGAAGCCGATGATCACCGCGTCGGACGCCGCGGCCAGCATCACGTCGGACTCGTTGATGCCGCCCGCGCCGGCGCGGATCACGTTGACCGCGATCTCGTCCTGAGGCAGCTTTGCGATCTCGTCCTGGAGCGCCTCGAGCGAGCCCGATACGTCGCCCTTGAGGACGATGTTGAGCTCGTTGATCTCGCCCTCCTTGGCCTTCGCGAAGACCTCGTCGAGCGTCAGGCGGCGCGACTGGCGGCGGGCGAGCTGCTCGGTCTTCAGCCGGTGGGCGCGTTCCTCGGCCATCTGGCGCGCCCGGCGGTCGTTCTCGACCACCTCGACCCGCTCGCCGGCCTCGCAGACGCCCTCGAAGCCGAGCACCTCGACCGGATCACCCGGCCGCGCCTCCTGGAGGCGGGTCCCGGTGTGGTCCTGCATCGCCTTCACCTTGCCCCACTGCGGGCCGGCGACCACGGAGTCGCCGATCCTCAGCGTCCCGCGCTGGACCAGCACCGTCGCGACCGGGCCGCGGCCGGGGTCGAGATGCGACTCGATCACGGTGCCCGAAGCGGAAGCGTCGGGGTTCGCCTTCAGCTCCTCGACCTCGGCGACCAAAAGGATGTTCTCGAGCAGCTCGTCGAGGTTCTCGCGGGTCTTCGCCGAGACGTTGACGAAGATCGTCTCCCCGCCCCAGTCCTCGGGGCTGAGGTCATGCGTGGCGAGCTCGCCCTTGACCTTGTCGGGGTTGGCCCCCTCGAGGTCGATCTTGTTGATCGCGACCAGGATCGGGACGTCCGCGGCGCGCGCGTGATCGATCGCCTCGACCGTCTGCGGCATCACCCCGTCGTCCGCGGCGACCACGACCACGACGATGTCGGTGACGTCGGCGCCGCGGGCGCGCATCGCGGTGAACGCGGCGTGGCCCGGGGTGTCGATGAAGCTGATCGTCTTGCCGTCCTGCTTCACCTGGTAGGCGCCGATGTGCTGGGTGATCCCGCCGGCCTCGCCGGCGACCACCTCGGTCTCGCGGATCGCGTCCAGCAGCGAGGTCTTGCCGTGGTCGACATGGCCCATGATCGTGACCACCGGCGGGCGGTCGACGAGGTCCTCCGCCGTGTCGTCGTAGGTCGGCGCCTCGACCTGCTCCTCGGCCGCGGTGACGATCTCGACGTCGCGGTCGAGGGCGCCGGCGAGCACCTCGATCGTCTCGTCGGAGAGCGTCTGCGTCAGGGTCGCCATCTCGCCGAGCTGCATCAGCTGCTTGATCACGTCGGCGCCGCCGACCCCGAAGATCTCCGCCACCTCGCGCACGGTCGCGCCCGAGGGGATCTTCAGCGCCGGCTGCACCTCCTCGACCATCGGCCCGGCGACGGGCTCCTCGAGCAACGGGCGGCGGCGGCGGCCTCCGCGGCGGCGCGGCGGGCGGCGCGGCGGGGCGTTCTGGGGCTGGTCGCGGCGCGAGGCCTGTGAGTCGATCACCACGCGGCGGCGCTTGCGCCCGCCCCCTGCTGCTGCGTCACCGCTCGGCTGCACCGGACGGACCGGCTTCGGCTTCTCGGCGGCGGGCTTGTCGGCCGACGGCGCGGCGGGCACCGGCTTCGCCTGATCGGCGGCCTTCTTCGGCGCCGCCTTCTTGGCTGCCGGCTTCGCCTTCGGCGGAGCCTCGGCGGCCGCGCCGCCGTTGGCGGCCTCGAGCGCCTTCGACGCATCGGCCTCCTCGACGCTCGAGGCGGCGGCCTTGGCCTCGATCCCGGCGGCGTTCAGCGCCGCGAGGACCTCCTTGCTGGTCAGGCCCCGCGCCTTGGCGATCTCATGGACGCGCTTGCGGGCCAACTATCCCTGCGCCTCCGCAGCTTCCTCGGCGTCGTCGCTCGCCTCGACCTCGGCCTTGAGCTCGTCGGCGGTCTCCTCGGCCACCTCGACCGCTTCCGCGATCTGCTCGGTCTCGTCGGCGACCGGTTCGGCGGCCTCCTCGGCCACGGCCTCCTTCTCGACTTCCTCGAGTTCCTCGACGACCTCCTCGACCTTCTCAGCCTCCGCCTCGGAGAACTCGGCCGTGGCGCGCTCGACCAGAGCCGCAACATCCGCCTCGGCCGCATCCGAGTCGGCGAGCACGGTGACCTCGTCATCGGAGAGCGGTGTCAGCACCGCGACCTGGTTGGTCTCGAACCGGGCCAGCGCCTGGTGGCGCGGCAGGCCGCAGAAGCGAGAGCCGTCGAGCGCAGCGTTCGGGCAGCGGCGGCCGGCGCTGAGCACCGCCGCGCAGCGGCCGTCGGCCTGCTCGTCGCCCTCGTCGTAATCCATCTCGTCGGCCTCGACGAACTCGGTCTGCGACTTGATGTCGACCTTCCACCCGGTCAGCTTCGCGGCCAGGCGAGCGTTCTGGCCCTCGCGCCCGATCGCCAGCGAGAGCTGATCGTCGGGGACGATCACCGTCGCCTCCTTGGTGTCGTCGTCGACCAGGACCTCGCGGACCCGGGCCGGCGACAGCGCCTTGGCGACGAACCGGGCGGGCTCCTCGTTGTAGGGGATGATGTCGATCTTCTCGCCACGCAACTCCGAGACCACCATCCGCACTCGCGAGCCTCGCGGCCCGACGCACGCGCCGACCGGATCGACCCCGTCGGCGTGTGAGATCACCGCGATCTTCGAGCGATAGCCGGGCTCGCGGGCAACGCCGACGATCTCGACCAGGCCGTCGGCGATCTCCGGCACCTCGAGCTCGAACAGCTCCTTGATCAGCTCCGGGCTGCGGCGGCTGACGACGATGCTCGGGCCCTTGCCCTCGGCCGAGACGTCGGTGATCACGGCCTTGACCCGCATCCCGTGGTCGTAGCGCTCGTTCCAGACCTGCTCGGAGCGCGGCAGCAGCGCCTCGACCCGCTCGCGCAGCTGGACCAGCGTGTAGCGGTTGTCGGACTGCTGGATGATCCCGGTGATCAGCTCGCCGACCCGGTCCTGGTACTCGTCGTACATCATCTGGCGCTCGGCCTCGCGGATCCGCTGCAGCATCACCTGCTTGGCGGTCTGGGCGGCGATCCGCCCGAAGTCGTCGGGGGTGACGTCGCGGGACTTGATCTGGTCCTCGTAGGGCGCCAGGATCTCGGGGTCGAGCTCGGGCTCCTCGGGCTCACGCAGCTCGCCGGTCTCGGGATCGACCGTCGGCTCCTGCTCCTCGGCGACCTCGGCGAGCAGCTTCTCCTCCAGCTCCGGCGGCAGGATCAGCTCGAACACCCGGTAGTCACCGGTGGCGTTGTCGAACTCGACCCGGGCGTAACGCGCCGCGCCGGGGCTCTTGCGGTAGGCGGAGAGCAGCGCGTCCTCGAGCGCCGCCTTGAGCACGTCCGCGTCGATTCCCTTCTCCTGGGCGAGCCCGTGAATCGCCTCCAGAATTTCGCGACTCACGCATTACCTCCAAGCTCAGGGATCAGGTTCGAGCGGCGGATTCCCGCCAGCGGGATGCGCACGTCGGCGCCGTCCGCGTCGAGCAGGACGCCGTCGTCGTCAGCTTCGGCCAGGGTGCCGGTGAAGTTGCGTCGCCCGCCGATCTCCTCGGCCGTCTTCACCTTGACGCGGCGACCGACGAAGCGGCGGAAGTGCTCGGGCTTGGTCAAGGGGCGGTCGGCCCCGGGCGACGAGACCTCCAGTCCGTAGGACTCGAGCAGGTCCCGAAGCTCGCCCGTGACCCGCTCGCAGAGCGCCAGGTCGACCCCGTCGGGGTGGTCGATGTACAGCCGCAGCGTCTCGGCGGCCGGGCGCTCGAGCGCGATCAGCTCGAGCCGCGGATCCGTCTCCGCCAGCCGGGTCTCGATCGTGCTCTGAAGCTCTTGCAGGTCGCTCACTCTCTTCGCTTTCTCCTCGTTCGTTGCCCCCTCTCGAGGCCGAAACTGCGAAAAAAAAGGCGGGCCCGGGCCCACCGCTCACAGGGTTCGGGTACGTGAGGAGGTGCGATCAGTATAGCCCCGCGTCTGCCTGCGGCAGGCTCGGTCAGGCGCCCGCGGGAGCCTCGAGCAGCAGGGTGACCGGGCCGTCGTTGACCAGCTCGACCTCCATCCGGGCGCCGAAGGCGCCGCGCTTGGCCCCGAGGCGCTCGCAGAAGAGTTCGTACAGCGGCTCGGCACGGCCGGGCCGCGCCGCGTCCGTGTAGCTGGGGCGGTTGCCGCGGCGGGCGTCGCCGTAGAGCGTGAACTGACTCACGCACAGCACCTCGCGCTCGCCGAGCGGCTCGTTCATCCGCCCCTCGGCGTCGTCGAACACCCGCAGTGCCGCGACCTTGGCGGCGAGCCGCTCCGCCCCGGCCTCGTCGTCGGCCGTGTGCACCCCGAGCAGCACCAGCAGGCCGGGCCCGATCGTCGCCAACTCGGCGCCGTCGACGCGGACGGCCGCCCGGCTGACCCGCTGGACGAGGGCCCGCAAGGCGACGCTAGGACGCCCGGCGCAGGCGGTCGCGATAGAGGCGGTAGTCGCGCCGGTCCGGGCGCAGGTTCGAGGCCAGCGCCAGGTGGTGGCGTGCACGCTCGCGCTCGCCGGTGATGCTGAGCGCGCGCCCGAGGCAGAAGTGCGCGTAGTCGTCGACCGGATGCGACTCGATCACCGCCTCGAACTCGGTCGCCGCCTCGGCGAACTGCCGGTTGCGGAAGTAAGCGCGCCCGAGCGCCTCGCGGACCGAGGTCTTGTCGGGATCCCGGCGGGCGACCTCGGCCAGCGGCACGGTCGCCTCACCGAAGCTGCCGTCCTCGAGCAGCTCGATCCCCTGGCGGTAGAGCCTGTAGGTGTCGGCGGTGGTGCTCGCGTTCATTGCACCCAGTTTAGGAACCGGCCCGGGCCACGCCCGAGCGGATCGCCTCGACCCGATCGAGGATCGCCTCGGCGACCTCGGCTTTGTCGGCCCGGGGCACGTGGTGCTCTCCGTCGCGCTCGACGATCGTCACCTCGTTGTCGGACGAGTCGAAGCCGATCTCGGGGCGCGAGACGTCGTTGAAGACGATCGCGTCGACGGCCTTGCGCTCCAGTTTCGCCCGCGCCCGGTCGATCGCCTCGGCGCCGGTCTCGGCGGCGAACCCGATCAGCGTCTGGCCCTCACGCCGGGCGGCGGCGACCCCGGCGAGGATGTCCTCGGTCGGCTCCAGGCGCAGCGTCGGCGGCCGCGTCGCCGGAGCGCGCGATCTTCGTCTCGGCCCGGTCGGCGGCGCGGAAGTCGGCCGGCGCCGCGGCCATCAGCAGCACGTGGGCATCCTCGAACCGCGCCCGCACCTCGGCGTCGAGCTCGGCGGTCGTCTCGACCCCGACCACTTCCACACCGGCCGGCGGTGCGACCGTCAGGTTCGCGCCGATCAGGGTCACGCGCGCCCCGCGGCCCGCCGCCGCGGCGGCCAGGGCGATCCCCATGCGGCCACTGGAGCGATTGCCGATGAAGCGCACCGGGTCGATCGGCTCGCGGGTGCCGCCGGCGGTGACCAGGACCCGCAGCCCGTCCCAGGAGCCGCTCGGGGCGGGCAGCGCGGCCTCGACCTCGGCCAGCAGCCGCTCGGGCGCCGCCAGCCTGCCGACCCCGAACTCCCCGCGCGAGGCGAGCGCGCCGGTGTCGGGATCGATCAGCGTCACCCCGCGCTCGCGCAGGATGGCGAGGTTGGCCTGGGTGGCGGCGTCCGCGTACATGCGGTCGTTCATCGCGGGCGCGACCAGTCGCGGTGCCGTGCAGGCGAGGAACGACGTGGTCAGCATCGAGTCGCAGATCCCGGCCGCCAGCTTCGCGATCGTGTTCGCCGACGCCGGCGCGACCACGAACGCATCCGCGTTTGCGACCACCTCCAGGTGGCCGATCGGATCGTGAGCGGGCGGCTCGTCGCCGGGGAAGGCCCCGCGCATCGGGTCGCGTTCGAACTCGTCGGTGAGCACCGGCGCGCCGACGATGCCCTCGAACGAGGCGGCGCCGACGAAGCGCTGCGCGGTCGGGGTCATGACCACGCGCACGCCGTGGCCGGCCTTGGTCGCCAGCCGGGCCAGTTCGAGCGCCTTGTAGGCGGCGATCCCGCCGCTGACACCGATCAGGATCCGAGCCATGCCCGCAAGGCTACGCCGCTGGGGGCGCCGATTCGGGCGCCGGGTTGCGAGGCGCTAGCTGCGGTAGCGGTACTCGAGCTTGCCCTGCGCGAGCTCTTCGAGCGCGATCGTCAGGTAGTTGCCGGTCTGCGACTCGACCATCGGCGGTGTGAACTCCTCGTAGCTGCCCTCGCCCAGGGCCCGGTAGTAGCTGTTGAGCTGTCGGGCGCGCTTCGCCGCAACCAGCACGGCGGCGTAGTGGCTGTCGGTGCGCGCAAGGAGTTCGTCGACGCGGGGCTTAATCATCAGGCGCAGCAGTGTAGCCGCTCAGTTGAGCTCCGCTCCCACGATCGCGCCCAGCTCGCCGGCCGCCTGGTCGAGATCGTCGTTGACGACGACGTGCTCGAACTCCTCCTGGGCGTCGAGCTCGAGCTCGGCGGTCCGCAGCCGCTCGGTGATCGCGTCCTCGTCGTCGGTCCCCCTCCCCAGCAGCCGCTCGCGCAGCGCCGCCGGATCGGGCGGGGCGATGAACACCAGCACCGCCTCCGGCATCGCGGCGCGAACCTGGCGCGCCCCCTGGACCTCGATCTCGAGCACCACCGACTCGCCCGCCGCCAGCCGTCGCTCGACCTCCGAGCGCAGGGTGCCGTAGCGGTTGCCGCTGTATGCGGCGTGCTCCAGGAACTCGTTCGCGTCGGCGCGGTCGGCGAACTCGTCGCGGGTGAGGAAGTGGTAATCGTGACCGTCGACCTCGCCCACTCGCGGGGCCCGGGTGGTCGCCGACGTCGACAGGCCCAGCTCGGGGATTCGCTCGCGCAGGCGGCCGATCAGCGTCCCCTTGCCCACCCCGCTGGGACCGGTGATCACGAACACCTTGGCCGGACTCATCGCGGCCAGCCTAGGGGTGCGGGCGGCGGCTCGGGCCTAGATGAGTGATCCCACGCCGCGACGCACGCGGATGACTCCCGGATACCGTCGCTGGATCGCGCCGCTCGGGACTCGCCCATGTCCACCGACATGGGCTTCGCCCGATCGCCACGCCCAGCTCGGTCCCGCGCGCCCCCGCGCACGCCGGGCCGTGGAATCAATCATCTAGCGGCGCAGGAACTGGACCAGCTCGCCGCGCTGGCGGGCCGAGAGCCCACCGATCGTCTTCGAGGGCGAGATCCGGCACTGGCTGAGGATCTTGTTGGCCTTCACTCGGCCGTACTTGGGGACCGCCAGGATCATGTCGAAGGCCTTGGCCGAGAGCACGTAGTCGGGCGGGTCGAGGAGCAACTGCTCGATCTTCACCTTGCCCGCTTTCAGGTCGCGCTTCAGCTGAGCTCGCGCGGAGCGGATCTCGTTCGCCCGCCGGAGGGCCTTCATCCGCTGCTCTCGTGACCTCTCGGGGACAGCGGCGGATGTCATGTCGACGGAGGCGGGGGCCATCGGCGGCGGCGAGTATATCCGCGCGGCGGCGACGCACAAGGGGGTAACGCCCCTTTTGTTGGAAATTCGCTTCGACCTCAGGTTGAGGTCGAAGCAGCCTGGACCCCCGGGAGGCCGCCGAGTCCCCGGGCCGAGAGCTCGGAGACGAGCTCGGAGCGGACCCGCTCGGCCGCCAGCGGGTCGCGAAAGCTCGCCGTCCCGACCGCGATCGCGGTCGCTCCGAGCGCCAGAAAGGCCACTGCGTCGGCCCCGGTCTCGATCCCGCCCATCCCGATCACGGGGATCGAGACCGCGGCCGCCACTCGACGGACCTGGTCGAGCGCCACCGGCTTGACCGCGGGTCCGGAGAGCCCGCCGCGGCCGGCGCCGAGCCAGGACTCGAGGCCGCCGGGCGCAACGGCCGTTGCGCGCAGCGTGTTGATCAGCGAGACGGCGTCAGCGCCGCCCTCGGCGGCGGCCGCGGCGACCGCCGCGGGGTCGGCGCAGTTCGGGGTCAGCTTGACGATCAGCGGCTTCATGGTCAGCGGGCGCAACCGCTCGCACAGCGCCAGGGTCTCGGTCGGCTGCTCGCCGACGATCAGCCCCGACTTCACGTTCGGACAGGAGACGTTCAGCTCCAGCGCGGCGACCTCGTCGCGCCCCCCGATGCCCTCGACCAGGCGGGCAAAGCCGTCGGCGTCGGTCGCCATCACCGAGACGCACAGCGGCACCGCCAGCCGCGCGAGCTGCGGCAGGTCCTCGGTCAGAAAGCCGTCAAGCCCCTTACCCGGCAGCCCGATCGAGTTGATCATTCCGGCCGCCGTCTCGTACAGGCGCGGGGGCGGGTTCCCGGCCCGCGGCTCGGGGGTGATCGTCTTCGACACGTACATGCTGAACGGAAAGCGCCGGTCAAGCTCCGGGCCGAACGCGCGGCGTGCCGCGATCGCGTCGAAGGTCCCGGAGCCGTTGATCACCGGGTGCGCGAGCGGGATCCCGCAGAGATCGAGCGACAGGTCGGGGGCCGCCATGTGAGGCATAGCCGAACCCCCGCCGCTGTTGAGGCGGCTCATTTGTGTCCCGACCCCGCGACCAGCGCCGACTCGACCGCATCGCCGCGGACCACCGGCCCGTCGACGCAGAGGCGCATGTATCCGCCGCCCGCGAGCGGCACCGCGCAGCCAAAGCAGGAGCCGAAGCCGCAGGCCATCGGCGTCTCCATCGCCAGCTCGGCCGCCAGCTCGCGTTCCGCGCACAGGACCCGCACCGCCTCGAGCATCGCCGGGGGCCCGCAGGCGTAGACCGCCGCCGAGCCGGCCTCGTCGCCCTCGAGCATCACGACGAGCAGGTCGGTGACGTAGCCCTGGTGGCCGGTGTGGCCGTCCTCGGAGGCGGTTCTGACCTCCGAGCAGTCGAACAGCTCGAGGCCGCCCGAGTGGGCACGATCACGCCAGCCGAGCAGCGCCCGGGCCGGGATCCCGCGGGCGGCCAGTGACCGACGCAGGAGCGCCAGCGGCGCGATCCCGATCCCGCCGCCGACCAGGATCGCGCCGGCGGCGCCCGGGGCAAGCTCGGCCGGGTCGCTGAACGGGCGCCCGAGCGGGCCGGTGAGCAGCAGCCGCTCGCCCGCCCCCAGGGCCCCGAGCCGGGCGGTCCCCGGGCCGACCGCCTCGAGCAAGAAGTCGAGGCGCACGCCGCCGGTCATGGCCTCGGCGGCGGCGACCGAGAAGGCGCGCGGCAGATACGGGCGTCCCTGCTCCCCGCCCCAGCCGTCGGCGGCGAGCATGTAGAACTGCCCGGGCTGAGGCTCGGGCCCCGCCTGGTCGAGTGCCGAGACGATCCGGTAGCCGCCGCTGGCGACGTTGGCGCTCACCTCGCAGGCGCGCCGGCCGAGCGGCGCCAGCACCCGGTCGGGGTTGGCCATCGGCTCAGCCCCCCAGCGACGGGTCTCGAATCGCCGGCGAGATCCCGTGCAGCTCCTGAAGCGAGATCGGCTCGCCGATGCCGTCGCGGCCGGCGACGATCGCCCGCGAGGCGGCGGTCGCCCCGGTCATCGTGGTGATGCAGGGGATCCCCTGGCGGACCGCCGCCGAGCGGATCTCGTAGCCGTCCGAGCGCGCTCCGCTGCCGGTCGGGGTGTTGATCACCATGTCCACCTGGCCGTTGCGGATGTAGTCGACGACGTGCGGCGACCCCTCGCCGATCTTGTTGATCGCCTCCACGGGGATCCCCATGCGGCGGATCGCCTGGGCGGTGCCGCGGGTCGCGACCAGCTCGAAGCCGAGGTCGTGGAAGCGAATCGCCAGGCCGGTGGCCGCCGCCTTGTCGCCGTCGGTGACGCTGAAGAAGACCGTGCCGGCCTCGGGCAGCGCGACGCCGGCCGCGGCCTGCGCCTTGCCGAACGCCGCCGGGAAGTCCTCGGCGATCCCCATCACCTCGCCGGTCGACTTCATCTCCGGCCCGAGCACCGAGTCGGCGCCGGCGAAGCGGGCGAACGGCAACACCGCCTCCTTGACCGAGACGTGGCCGTTGTGCATCGTCGGAAGCTCGATCTCGGCCAGCGCCTCGCCCAGCATCAGCCGGCAGGCGAGCTTCGCCAGCGGCGCGCCGATCGCCTTGGACACGAACGGAACCGTGCGCGAGGCGCGCGGGTTGGCCTCGATCACGTAGAGGCGGCCGGCGGCGACGGCGTACTGGATGTTGATCAGGCCGATCACCCCCAGCTCCAGCGCCAGCCGGCGCGTGGTCTCGCCGATCTCGTTCAACATCGCCTCGCCAAGGCTCATCGGCGGGATCACGCAGGCCGAGTCGCCGGAGTGCACGCCCGCCTCCTCGACGTGCTGCATGATCCCGGCGACGACGCTCGTCTCGCCGTCGCAGAGCGCGTCGACGTCGACCTCGATCGCGTCCTCGAGGAACCGATCGAGCAGCAGCGGGTGCTCCTGGTCAGCCTTCACGTGGCGCTCCAGGTACTGGCTCAGGTCCTCGGCCGAGTAGCAGATCTCCATCGCCCGGCCACCAAGCACGTAGGAGGGCCGGACCAGCAGCGGGAAGCCGACGTCCTCGGCGATCATCGCCGCCTCCTCGGCCGAGTGGGCGGTTCCGTAGGGCGGGTGGGCGATCTCGAGCCGCCGTAGCAAGGCGCCGAAGCGGCCCCGGTCCTCGGCCAAGTCGATCGCGTCGACCGGGGTGCCGAGCAGGGTGACGCCGGCGTCCTGCAGCGACTTGGCGAGCCGCAGCGGGGTCTGTCCCCCGAACTGGACGATCACGCCCTCGGGCTGCTCAACCTCGATCACCGCGAGCACGTCGGCGGCGGTCAGCGGCTCGAAGTACAGACGGTCGGAGGTGTCGTAGTCGGTCGAGACCGTCTCCGGGTTGCAGTTGATCATCACCGCGTCGCGCCCTGACTCGCGCACGGTCATCGCCGCGTGGACGCAGCAGTAGTCGAACTCGATCCCCTGGCCGATCCGATTCGGACCCGAGCCGAGGATCACCACCGACTCGCGATCGCCCCGGCGTACCTCGCCCGTCAAAAACTCGCCCGGCACGCCCGCAGGCGAAGCCGAGGACGTGGCCGGAGTGCTGCGCTCGTGGCCGGAGTAGTAGTAGGGCGTCCGGGCCTCGAACTCGGCGGCGCAGGTGTCGACGGAGCGGAAGGTGCGCTCGAGGCCGGCGGTCCCGTCGCCCTCGGTCGCCAGCGCCCGCAGCTCACGCAAAAACCAGAGGTCGATCGCGGTCCTGTCGTGAACCTGGTCGACCTCCAGGCCGCGCCGGAACGCCTCCAACACGAGGTCGAAGCGGTCTGCCCGAGGGGTCTCGAGCAACTCGAGCAGCTGCCCGTCGTCGTCCGGCGGCTCGGCCTCGGCGTCCAGTTCGCGCGAGCGCATGGCCTTCGCGAACGACTCGCGGAAGGTGCGCCCAATCGCCATCGCCTCGCCGACCGACTTCATGTGGGTGGTCAGCTCGCCCTCGGCGCCGGGGAACTTCTCGAACGCGAATCGCGGCACCTTGGTGACCACGTAGTCGATCGTCGGTTCAAAGGACGCCGGGGTCACCCGGGTGATGTCGTTGTCGATCTCCTCCAGCGCGTAGCCGACCGCGAGCTTGGCGGCGATCTTGGCGATTGGGAATCCGGTCGCCTTCGAGGCGAGCGCCGAGGAGCGCGAGACGCGCGGGTTCATCTCGATCACGACGATCTCCCCGGTCGCCGGGTTGACCGCGAATTGCACGTTCGAGCCCCCGGTCTCGACCCCGACCGCGCGGATCACGCGGATCGCCTGGTCGCGAAGCTCCTGGTAGAGAGGGTCGCTGAGCGTCTGCGCCGGGGCGATCGTCACCGAGTCGCCCGTGTGGACGCCCATCGGGTCGACGTTCTCGATCGAGCAGATGATCACCACGTTGTCGTTGCAGTCGCGCATCACCTCGAGCTCGAACTCGCCCCAGCCGATCACCGACTCCTCGACCAGGACCTGGTTGATCGGGCTGGCGGCGAGGCCCTCGGAGACGACCCCGAGCAGCTCGGTCTCGGTCCGCCCCACCCCGCCGCCCTGTCCGCCGAGCGTGAACGCCGGGCGGACGATCGCCGGCAGCCGGATCTCGCCGGCGCCGAGCCCGCGCTCGACCTCGCCCACCGACTCGACGATCGCCGACCACGGGACCCGTAGTCCGGCGCCCTCCATCGTCTGGCGGAACGCCTCGCGGTCCTCGGCCCGGTGGATCGCCTCGTAGTCGGCCCCGATCAGCTCGACCCCGAGGCGCTCGAGCGTCCCGTCGTCGTGCAGCGACTTGGCCAGGTTGAGCGCCGTCTGGCCGCCGAGCGTCGGCAGCAGCGCGTCCGGGCGCTCACGCTCCAGGATCCGGGCCACGTTCGCGGGCAGCAGCGGCTCGACGTAGGTCCGATGGGCGAACTCGGGGTCGGTCATGATCGTCGCCGGGTTCGAGTTCACGAGCACGACCTCGAACCCGTCCTCGAGCAACACCTTGCACGCCTGCACCCCCGAGTAGTCGAACTCGGCGGCCTGGCCGATCACGATCGGCCCCGAGCCGATCAGCATGATCTTCGAGATGTCCTCGCGCCTAGGCACGGGCTTCCTCCCTGCCATGCTCGAGCCGCCTCTCGAGATTGCCGCGCACCCCGGGCCACCCGCCGTCGGTGATCGAGTAGTAGGCGGAGTCGCGCCTGCCGACCCCGGGGACGAGCATGTGATTGCGGAAGATCCCCTCGAAGGTCGCCGGCAGGGCCTCGAGCGCCGCCCGCGAGCGCTCGTTGCGCGCGTCGGTCTTGAACTCGACCCGCATGCAGCCGAGCGCCTCGAAGGCGTGCTCGAGCATCAGCAGTTTCGCCTCGATGTTGGCGCCGGTGCGCCAGGCGGACGGGTTCAGCCACGTCCAGCCGATCTCGAGTCCGTCATGCTCGGGGCGCGCGGCCAGATAGGAAGAGCTACCGATCGGCCGGCCGTCGGCGACCGCGATCGTCGCGAAGCACCATTCGTCGCCGCGCTCGGAGGCCGCCGACCGGGTCTCGAACCAGCGATCGAATGCGCCCTCCTCGCCGGGGATTCGACGATCCATCCAGGCCCAGATCTCGGGATCGTCGGCGGCCTCGGCCAGGCCGCCCCGATGCTCGGGCCGCAGCGCCTCGAGCCTGACGACCGACCCGATCAGCGGCTCGCGTGCAGGAGGCCAGATCACGCCGCCAGCTCCAGGAAGCGATCGAACAGGTAGCGCGCGTCGTGGGGTCCCGGGCCGGCCTCGGGGTGGTACTGGACCGTGCAGGCCGGGACGTCGCGCAGCGCCAGCCCCTCGACGGTGCGGTCATAGAGGTTCAGGTGGGTGAGCTCGGCGGCGCCGAAGTCGGTCTCCCAGCGCACCGGCTCGTCGGTCTCGATCGTCTCGCCGCCGCCCGGCGGGCGGACGGCGAAGCCGTGGTTCTGGGAGGTGATGTCGATCTTGCCGGTCTCGAGGTCCTTGACGGGGTGGTTGGCGCCCCGGTGGCCGAACGGGAGCTTGAACGTCTCCAGGCCGACCGCCCGGCAAAGCAGCTGGTGGCCGAGGCAGATCCCGACCACAGGCTTTTCGCCGACCAGCTCGCGGACGTTGTCGACCACGTAGTCGAGCGCGGCGGGATCGCCCGGGCCGTTCGCGAGGAAGACGAGATCTGGCGATCGCTCGAGCACCGCGGCGGCGGGCGTGTCGCAGGGCAGCAGGGTGACGCGACAGCTCCGCTCACGAAACTGGCGGATGATGCTGAGCTTGATCCCGGTGTCGAGCGCGACCACGTGGGGCCCGTCGCCGTCGAGTTCGACCGGCTCGGCCGGGGAGACGGTGCGCGCCCAATCGGCGCCCGCCATCGACGGCTCCACCTCGATCCGCGCCGCGGCCTCGGCCTCCGAGACCGCCGCGTCGAAGATCCCGCCGCGCATCGCGCCGCGATCGCGGATCCGGCGGACCAGCGACCGGGTGTCGACGCCGGTGATCGCGCTCACCCCGCACGCCTGCAGCCAGTCGATCCAGCCCCCCTCGGCGTCGGCGGCGTCCTCGCCGTTCTTGGCCTCGCGCATGATCACCGCCCGGGCCTGGATCCGGTCGGACTCCATCGCCGGCTCTCCGACCCCGTAGTTGCCGATCAGCGGGTAGGTGAAGGTGATGATCTGGCCGGCGTAGCTGGGGTCGGTGACCGCCTCCTGGTAGCCGGTCATCGAGGTGTTGAAGACGACCTCGCCGAGCGCCTGCGCCGCGGCGCCGCAGAGCTCGCCGTCGAAGCGGGCGCCATCCTCGAGCAGCACGTAGCCCTCAGTCACTTGATCAGCCCCTGTACCTGCTTGAAGGCGTCGGCGTCGGCCCCGCCGAGCAGCTCGAAGAGCGCCATCTCGACGCTGGTCACGAGGGCGCCGGCGCGCTCCATCTTCGCCAGGCCGAGGTCGCGGTTTGCCTGCGTGCGCGAGCCGACCGCGTCGGCGGCGACGTGGACCTCGACATCCTCGTCGACCAGGTCGAGGACCGTCTGGTTGACGCACACGTGGGCCTCTACCCCGCAGACGAGCGCCTGGTCGCGTTCGCCGAGGTCGAAGCCGTCGACCTCGGCGGCCGAGAAGCGGACCTTCTCGAGCGGCTCGATGCCTTCGGGCAGATGCTCGGCGATCTCGGCGACCGTCGCCCCGAGCCCGCTCGGGTACTGCTCGGTGATCACGATCGGAATCCCGATCGCCGCCGCACCACGGACCAGCGTCGCGCTCGCCGACGCGACCTCGTCGAAGTTCGGCACGGCCTTGCGAAAGGCCTCCTGAACGTCGATCACGACCAGCGCCGCCCGCTCCGGGTCCAGCTTCACGCAACCCCCAGGGCGAAGCTGCGCTGCCGGTAGGCGACCCGGCCGGCGGCGACCGTGACCAGCACCCTGCCGGTCAGCCGGCGCCCGGCGAAGCACGAGTTCTGCGACCGGCTCTCCCAGCCCTCGGCCCCGGCCTCCCACTCGGCCTCGAGGTCGCAGAGGGTCAGGTTGGCCTCGGCGCCGACCGCGATCCGAGGAGCGGCGAACCCGAGCGGCTCGGCCCCGCCCGCGAGTCGCTCGATCAGCGTGCCTAGCTCGAGCAGCCCGGGGACGACGAGCTCGGTGTGCAGGACGGCGAATGCGGTCTCGAGGCCGGTGACCCCCATCGCGGCCTGCTCGAACGGGACCTCCTTCTCGATCGAGGTGTGCGGCGCGTGATCGGTGGCGATGCAGTCGATCGTGCCGCTGCGAAGCGCCTCGATCAGCGCCTGGCGGTCGGCCTCGGTGCGCAGCGGTGGGTTCACCTTGAAGCGGGAGTCGAGGCTGCGGACCTGGTCGTCGGTGAGCGTCAGGTGGTGCGGGGTGGCCTCGCAGCTGACCTCGACGCCGTAGGCCTTGGCGTGCTCGATCACCGCGACCGACTCGAACGCCGACAGATGCTGGACGTGGATTCGCCCCTCCTCGAAGCCGGCGAGGGCGCAGTCGCGGGCGATCATCGTCGACTCCGAGACCGAGGGGACGCCGGCGATCCCGAGCGCGGCCGAGACCTCTCCCTCGTGCATCGAGCCGCCCGCGGAGAGCTCGGGGTCCTCCTCATGCAGGGCGATCGGCAGCCCGACCAGGTGCTGGTATTGCAACGCCCTGCGCATCACGCGGGCGCTGCGGATCGGCAGCCCGTCGTCGGAGAGGCCAACCGCGCCGCCATCGGCCAGGTCCGTCTGCTCGGTCAGCTCCTCGCCGAGCATGCCCTTGGTCACCGTCGCCATGAACCCGGTCGGGACCGCGGCCTGCTCGCGGGCCTGCTCGCGCAACGCCGCGATCTGCGAGGCGGTGTCGACGGGCGGGTCGGTGTTCGCCATCGCGAGGATCCCGCAGTAGCCGCCGGCGGCCGCGGCGCGCGAGCCGGTCTCGACGTCCTCCTTGTCCTCGCGCCCAGGTGTGCGCAGGTGCACGTGCGGGTCGAAGAAGGCCGGAAACAGGGTCAGGCCATCGGCGTCGATCACCTCGGCGCCCTCGGCCTCGCCCGCGCCGACGTCGGCCAGCTCGGCGGTCTCGCCGTCGCGAACGACGACGTCGCGGGCCTGGTCGATGCCCTCGCGCGGGTCGAGCACCCGGGCGCCGCGGATCACCAGGGCGCCTGCAGGCTCACCCTCGGACCCGCGCCAGTCGAGGCTCGAGATCGGTCGGCTCATGCCGGTTCGCCGATCGGGGTCGGGGCGGGCAGCTCCGCGTCGGCGTCGGCGCCCCGCGGCTCGCCACCGCCGGCCAGCAGCTCGTAGAGGATCGCCATCCGGACGACCAGGCCGCTTTCGACCTGCGAGGTGATCAGCGACGCCGGCCCGTCGATCACCTCGGGCGAAAGCTCGATCCCGCGGTTGACCGGGCCCGGGTGCATCAGCAGCTGGCGGGGGCCCAGCCGCCGGGAGTCGATCTGGTAGTTGATCGCGTACTCGCGGATCGAGGGGACGAAGGTGTCGGTCATCCGCTCGCGCTGCATCCGCAGCGCGTAGACGATGTCCGCCTCACCGAGGCCCTCGAGCGTGTAGGCGACGTCGACGTCTAGCGCCGCGGCGATCCCGCGCGGGATCAGGGTTGGCGGCCCGCAGACGGTGACCTCGGCGCCCATCTTGCGGAAGCAGAGCGCGCAGGAGCGGGCTACGCGGCTGTGCAGGACGTCGCCGACGATCCAGATCCGCTTGCCCTCCAGATCAGCGGCCCGCAGCCCCTCGCGCCCGGCGAAGCGGTCGAGCAGCGTGTAGAGGTCGAGCAGAGCCTGGCTCGGGTGCTCGTGCTTGCCGTCGCCGGCGTTGATGACCGAAGCGTCGGTCCAGCCGCTGACCAGCTTCGCGGCGCCGGCGTGCGGGTGACGGATGATGATCGCCTCCGGCGCGTAGGCCGACAGGGTCGCGACGGTGTCCTTCAGCGACTCGCCCTTGTCGACCGAGGAGCCGCTCGACTTGACCGAGACGACGTCCGCGGACAGGCGCTTGGCGGCGAGCTCGAACGACGAGCTGGTCCTGGTCGAGGACTCGTAGAAGAGGCTGACGATCGTCCGCCCGCGCAGGGTCGGGACCTTCTTGATGTCGCGGCGGCCGACCTCGGCGAAACTGGCCGCCCGGTCCATGATCCGCTCGATGTCGGTGCGCTCGAGGTCCTCGATCGAGAGCAGGTGCCTCATCGCTCCTCCACCCCGGCCGGCGCCCGCCCCTCTACACGTTCGATTGCCACCTCGTCGAGCTCGTCGGTCTCCTCGAGCCGGACGTAGACGCGCTCGTCGCGGGCGGTCGGCAGGTTCTTGCCGACGTAGTCGGGCCGGATCGGCAGTTCGCGGTGTCCGCGGTCGGCGAGCACCGCCAGCTGGACCCGCTCCGGGCGGCCGTAGTCGAACAGAGCGTCGATCGCGGCGCGCGCGGTGCGCCCGGTGAACATCACGTCGTCGACGAGGACGACGGTGCGCCCGTCGAGGTCGAAGTCGAGGTGCGAGCTGTGGACGACCGGCTGCGAGCCCGGGGCGCGGCCGTTGAGGTCGTCGCGATAGAAGGAGATGTCGAGGTCGCCGAGCGGCACCTCGGAGCCGCTCAGCTCACCGACCAGCGCGTGCAGGCGGCGAGCGAGCACGGCGCCCCGGGTGTGGATCCCGACCAGAGCAAGGCCGCGCGACTGCTCGGCTTCGCCTTCGCGGGGGCCCGCGGTCGGACCGGGGTTCTTCTCGACGATCTCGTGAGCGATCCGCACAAGCGTGCGGCGCAGATCGTCGCGGTCGAGGACCACCCTCTCGGGCTGAGTTTCCATTGCGCGCCCCTTCCTGGCCTCTCTGGACCTGGTTAAAGGAACCGACCGGCTGAGCGTATCAACCCGGAACTCGGAATCCCTTGAGCAAGCCGAACCCCCCATAGGTAAGCCGCAAATTGGGGCGAGGACTCGCGCAAGGACACGCAACTTGAGATACTTGGCGCGATGAAGCGACCGGCGCGCCGGCGCTCGCGCGATCCGAAGGTCGAGCGGCTCTCGCACGTGGAGCTCTTCTCGACCTGTGGAAAAAGGGAGCTCGCCCGGATCGCCGCTCTGACGGTGGAGATCGAAGTCCCCGCCGGCAGGGTCCTGATGCGCCAGGGCGATCCGGGGCGCGAGTGCTTCGTGATCGAGGAGGGGACGGCACGCGTAACCATCCGCGGGCGCAGGGGCACGATGGTGGGCCCCGGGGATTGCTTTGGCGAGATGGCCCTTCTCCTGCCAAATCCCGCGCGGCGCACGGCCACCGTCACCGCCGAGAGTGACATGCGTCTACTGGTCCTCACCTCACGTGAGTTCTCGACCCTGCTCAAGGACGTGCCCAGCGTCGCCCGGAAGGTGCTTGCGGTGGTTGCCGAGCGCCTGCGCGACGCCGAACGGGCGCAGCCTCACCACTAGGATGCGAACCGACTCGATGCGGCCCTCAGCTGCGTAACGCCGCGATCACGCTCGACCGCTGTTCCCATTTGTTCCCCGGGGCCGTGGTACAGCTATGCACCTGGCCGACCTGAGCGGCATAGACGACCAACGGGTCAAGGCTCTGAACGACGCCGAGAACGCGCGGTTCGTCGCTGAGCGGCCGAGGTCGATGGCCCTGCTGGAGCGGGCGAGGAGGTCGATGCCCCGCGGCGTCCCGATGTCGTGGATGGACGACCTCTATGAGCACCCGCCGGTATGGGTGGTCGAGGGTGAGGGCTCGTGCTTCACCGACGTCGACGGGCATACCTACCTCGACATGTACGTGGCCGACATGAGCGCCTACTGCGGCCACGCGCCAGCCCCCGTCGTCGACGCCGTCGCCGGTCGGATGAAGCTCGGCGGCCAGTTTCTGCTCCCCGGCGAGGATGCGATCGTGGTTGCCGAGCACCTGGCTGAACGCTACGGGCTGCCGAAGTGGCAGTTCACCCTCTCCGCCACGCAGGCGAACACCGAGGTGATCCGGCTCGCCAGGGAGCTGACGGGACGGGAGATCGTGCTGATGTTCGACGGCAAATACCACGGCGAGGGAGACGCCACGCTCGTGATCCAGGAGGAGGGCGGGGCGGTCGTTCCGGAGAGCCGTGGTCTCCCTCCGGAAATCGCCGCCAAGGCCCGGATCGTCCAGTTCAACGACGCAGCAGCGCTCGAGGCCGCGCTTGAGCCCGGCGACGTCGCCGTGGTGCTCGCCGAACCCGCGATGACAAACGCCGGGTTTCTTCTCCCCCAGCCGGGATATCACGAGAAGCTACGTCGGGCTACGCGCGACGCGGGCACGCTGCTCGCTCTCGACGAGACCCATACGCTCGTCTGCGCGTACGGCGGTCTGGCCCAGGCTTGGGCTCTGGAGCCAGACTTCCTGACTCTCGGCAAGGCGATTGCGGCCGGCGTCCCTCTCGCGACCTACGGAATGCGTGATCAGATCGCCTCGCTGATCGCGCCGCCGGAGGAGTCGCGGACGGTGTCAGGGGCCTTCGTTGACGAGGTCGCGACCGGTGGGACCCTGTTTGCGAATGCCCTGTCCATGGCAGCCGGGCGCGCCGCCCTGCTCGACGTCCTCACGGAGGAGGCATTCGACCGCACGGCCGTGCTCGGGGACCGTATGGCTACTGGGCTGAGGACGGCGATCGACGCAGCGGGAGTGCAGTGGAGCGTTGCGCAGCACGGCGCACACGGCTTCTACTTCTTCGCGCCGACGCCGCCCAGCGACGGCGCCTCCTCACGCGCCGTCGACGACCCCGACCTGCGGGCGCTGACCCGCGTCTTCATGGCCAACCGCGGGCTGTGGGAATCCGGTTGGTGGCTGGGCCCGACGGTCTCGGTCGCCCATCAGGAGCGCGATATCGATCGCTACGTGGACCTCTTCGCGGAGTTCCTCGCGGCGGTCACCTGAGCCCGCCGCCCGCCGAAGTTGCTCGGTTCGAGCCGAGATTGCGGTAATGATCTGCCCGTGAACGCCGAAGTCGCGGAGGTGATCGACGCCCACAGCGCGGCCGGGCGTCGCTTCGAGGCCGGCGGCGTGCGCAGCTTCGTCCGCGAGCAGGGGGACGGGCCGGCCGTGGTTCTGCTCCACGGGGTCCCGGCGAGCTCGTTCCTGTACCGCAAGGTGATCCCGAAGCTCGCCGACCAGGGGCTGCGGGCGATCGCCTTCGACTTCCCGGGCCTCGGGCTTGCCGACCGCCCCCCCGGCTTCGACTACCGCTGGTCCGGGCTGGCGAGCTGGCTGGGCGAGGCCGTCGACGCGCTCGAGATCGACCGCTGTCATCTGGTCGTCCACGACATCGGCGGGCCGATCGGCTGCGAGTGGGCCGTCGGCCATCCCGACCGGGTGCTGTCGCTGACCGCGCTCAACACCGACATCAGCCCGGCGACCTTCAAGCGACCGTGGACGATGGCGCCGTTCGCGATCCCCGGTATCGGGTGGCTGTGGCTGCGGGCGACGCCGAGCCCGGTCTTCGCGGCGCTGTTCCGGGCTCAGGGACTGGGTGACCGCCGGGCGATGAGCACGGCCGAGATCTACGCCTATCGCGAGCTCCTGCTGCGGGTCGACCGCGGCCGTGCCTTCCTGAAGATCATGCGCGGCTTCGAGCTCACCGAGGAAAAGGACCGGCTGCTCGCCGACGGCCTCGCCGCGCGCCCCTACCCGGCGCGGGTGATCTGGGGCGAGGACGACCCGGCGCTCGACCTCGACAACATGGCTCGGGTGCAGCGGGTGCTGGGCGTCGAGGACGCGGTCAGGTTGCCGGCCAAGCACTTCCTGCAGGAGGACCAGGCCGGGCCACTCGCGTACACGATCGCCGACCAGGTAGCCCCGCTGGGCTGATCAGCCGGCGTGCTCGACCCGGTTGAGCGCCGCGGCGGTGGCGCCGTCGAGCTCGGCCGATTCGAGCTCGATCCCGGGCGGCAGCTCGACGTGCAGCTCGCCGGAGAGGTCGAGCCGGGCGACCGCATCGCGCGGGCGACAATCGAGCACGTGGCCGCCGCGCTCACGGTCCGCGTCGATGAAGTGCAGGTGGTACCCCTCGGCCTCGAGCCCGCGCGCGTAGTCGGGGAACCGGAAGCCAACCACGCTGCCCTCGACCTCGGTGAACTCGTACACGCGCTGGTCGGCGACCACCTCGGCGAGCGGGCGGTACGGCGGCAGCTGTCGGGGGACCGAGCGTGCCCGGATCAGCTCGAAGCTGCCGTCGATGCGCAGGGCGCAGCTCGCCTCAGGGTCGGCGGCGACCAGATCCAGGTCGGCGAGCAGGTCCTCGAAGCTGATCGGCCCCTCGATCGCCCGTTCGAGCGAGGGCTCGAACCAGGCCATCGCCGCGAACGGCGTCCGGTCGGTGGCGGGGATCTCCTCGACCAGCCCGTCGACGTCGGCGCGATAGAAGCGCCCGTCGATCGCGATCATCTCGCCGTCCAGTCCGTTGAGGGTGCCGAGCCCGAGGTCGCCGTGCTCGGCGAGCTCTTCGAAGCTGATGTCGCCCTCGAAGGCGCCCTCGAGGAGGGCGCCGATCGTCGAGGCCTGAAAGAGGACGTGCGGCTCGTGCTCGGGGTGCAGGTCGCGGTGGCGAAGCGACTCGACGTGAAGGTGACGGGCGAGGCGGTCGTCGAGGATCACGAGACCGGGCTCGGCTCGCTCGCCCGCGGCTCGCGCGGCTGGCGGGCCCCGTTCTCGATCAAGCGGGGCTCGCCGCGCTCGGGGAACGGGATCTCGATCAGGTCGAAGTCGCGCGGCGCGATCGCCCGCGGGAATGCCTCGCGCGCCTCGGCGAGCACCGAGCGCACGTCGTAGCGCGACGAGATGTGGACCAGGGCGAGCATGTCGACGCCGGCCTCGGCGGCCAGCTGGGCGGCCTGGCGGGCGGTCGAGTGCCCGGTCTCGCCGGCGCGCTCGACCTCGTCGTCGGCGAAGCTCGAGTCGTGGACGAGCAACTGCGCCTCGTGCGCGGCGACGCGGGTCATCTCGCAGGGGGTCGTATCGCCGCTGATCACCACCTTGCGCCCGGGACGCGCCTCGCCCACCACCTGGGCGGGGTCGACGGTCCCGTCCGCACCGTCGACCGGCTCGCCGTCCTGAAGCCGCTTGAAGTCCGGGCCGGGAGCGACACCGAGGCGCCCGGCGGCCTCGGGGTCGAAGCGGCCCGGCCGCTCGTCCTCGACCAGCGCGTAACCGAGGGCGCGAACCCGGTGCTCGACCTCGAACGGGCGCACCTCGAAGCCGTCGTGGCGGATCGCCTCGCCCGCCTCGACCTCGATCAGGTCGATCTCGTAGCCGACCCGGCCGAAGATCCGCCGCAGCGCCTTGAACAGCTCGAACAGACCCCGCGGCCCGATCACCCGCAACTCGCGATCGCGACCGTTGAGGTCGTACGTCTTCAGCAGGCCGGGGATCCCGAGGTAGTGGTCGGCATGCAGGTGGGTGATGTAGATCTCGTCGGCCTGGACCAGCCCGATCGAGCGCTGCATCTGGCGCTGCGAGCCCTCGCCGCAGTCGAACAGCATCCGGTCTCCCCCGGCCCGCGCCAGCAGACAGGCGGTCGACCGCCTCGCTGTCGGCACCGAGCTGCCGGTGCCCAGAAAGACGACATCCATGTCCATGACGTGAACGGTAGTTCAGGCGGCCAGCAGGTTTGGGTCTGGCCACTCGCCAAGCGCGACGTCGTGCAAGGCCTCGGCGCTCCATTGCCCGATGGCGTAATCCGCGGCCCAGCGGACTCGGCGGCGCTGGTTGTTGCGGGTGGGTTCCAATCGCAATCGGCCTTCATGCGAAGAGATATTCACTGGCACGAGGTACACAGCCTGTCGAGGCGGGAAGTAGACGCCGAAGAGATCCGCGCGTCCGACATACGAGCGCGCGCCGCTTCCGTGGTCGGTCGCGTGCGAGTTGAACAGCAGGCACCCGCGGTGCGGCCAGGCCGTCTTGCATTGAATTCGCAGGAACGCTTCCTCGATCACCACGACGAGGTCGAACGGAAGACCTTCGCCGAACGGCAGCAAGACGTCGAATCCGCGCTGGACGAACGCGTTGAGGACTGCTGCCTCTCCGATCAGGCCGCGCTTGGCTTGGCGCACCCGACCACGGTACGTCGACCCCCGGACAGAACATACGTTCGCATCTAGGGCGAGCTAAGCTCCGCTCCCCCGGCGCCCGTAGCTCAGGGGATAGAGCGATCGCCTCCGGAGCGATAGGCCGCAGGTTCGAATCCTGCCGGGCGCGTCCTCAGGTCGAGCCGCATCGAAGGCACCGCTGTGGTGCCTTCGATGCTTCTCGATCACGGTTAGGCGATTGCGATGATCGCGCCGTTGCCGGCGTGGCAGATCGTCGGGTGGCGGCCGCGGCACCGCACCTGGTAGTAGCGGCCGGTGACCGGGCTGTAGCTGACGAAACGCCGGGCGAAGCCGGAGTTGTAGTAGTCGTAGGCGACGTTGAGGGCGAACGAGCACGACGTGTTCGGCCCCGCGATCACGTCCGAAGCGCAGTAGCGAGCGTGCGAGAGCCCCTTCTGGGCCTGCGCATAGCTCAGCGACTGAACGGCGTTGTCCCCCGGCACGACCGCGTCGGAGCTCGAGGCGTCCGCCTGCTGCTGCTCCTGGTCGAGGCCGCTGCTGATCTTGTCGATGTCCTGCTGTGCCTTGGCGTCCGGCTCCGCGACTGGCTCGTCGGCCGCCTCCCCTGTCCCGGTTTCCGTTCCGGCTCCCCCTTGACTCTCCGTTGCGTCGCTCGAGGCGGCGGTAGTGGTGACCGTGGTCGTCGCATCGCTACCGCCACACGCGGCGATCCCGACGGCGATCACGAGGGCGCTGAAAAGGGCTGCAAGCAGCCGTGTCGATGCCATCCGCCGATCCTACACAGACCCCTAATCCGACAAGGACGAATCGGCGGGCGCGAGCGACTCCGGGTGCTCGCGGTACCAGTCGATCGTTCGCTGCAGGCCCTCCTCGAGTCCGACCGCCGGCGTCCAGCCGAGCGTCTCGCGGAGCTTGGTCGGATCGAGGTACTGGCGGTCGATCTCGCCCTCCGGGTTACCGGTACCGCGGATCTCGGGCTCGACCCCGGTGCCGGCGAGCCGAGCGATCATCGCGACCACCTCGCCGACCGCATACGGGCGACCGCCGCCGGCGTTGAAGGCCTCGCCGCGGACGTCGTCGCGGTCGAGCGCGTCGGCGATCACCAGGTAGGCCGAGGCGGCGTCCTCGACGTAGAGGAAGTCGCGCTCCGGCGAGCCGTCGGAGCGCAGCACCGGCGCCCGTCCCTGGATCGCCGCGCTGACCGCCTCCGGGATCAGGCGCGAGAAGTTGAGGTCGCCGCCGCCGTAGATGTTCGCGAACCGGGTGATCGCGACCGGCAGCCCGTAGGAGTGCCAGTAGCTGCGCGCGATCAGGTCGGCGGCCGCCTTCGAAGCCTCATAGGGCGCCGTCGGCTGCAGGCTGAAGTCCTCGCGATACGGAAGCGTCTCGTGGGCCCCGTAGGCCTTGTCGGAGGAGGCGACCACGACCCTTTTGACGTCCTGCTCGCGGCAGGCCTGGAGCACCGTCCAGGTGCCGCGTACGTTCGCCTCGAAGCCCCGGACCGGGGACGCCTCGACGGTGCCGACGATCGGCACGGCGGCCAGGTGGAAGACGGTCTCCACCCGGTGGTCGGACAGGACCCGGGCGACATCGTCGGCATCGGTCAGGTCGGCCTCGACCTGGATCAGCTCATCCTCGATCCCCAACATCCCGATCCCCGCGGGCTTCTCGGTCACCCGGCGGCGGTCGAACGAGACAACCGTCTCGCCGCGTTCAACCAGCGCCTTGGCCAGCCAGGCGCCGACGAAGCCGCGGGCCCCGGTCACCATTGAGACCCCCATCAGACCTCGGCCGCCCGCCGCTCCCAGACCGCCCACGGCGCCCGCCCGGCCTGCCAGAGGTCGTTCAGCGTCACCGCGTCCTTGTAGGTGTCCATGCAGTCCCAGAAGCCGTCGTGGCGATACGCGCCGAGGCGCCCGGCGTCGGCCACCGCTCGCAGCGGCTCCTCCTCCAGCACAGAGTCCGCTCCGATCGAGTCCAGGAAAGCCGGCTCGCAGACGAAGAAGCCGCCGTTGATCCAGTAGTTGAGTCGCGGCTTCTCGTCGAAGCCCGTGATCCGCTCGCCGCCGTCGATCAACGCGATCCCCCATTGGCTATAGGGGCGGACGACCGTCATCGTCGCGACCGCGTCGCTGCCCTCGTGCTGGCTGGCTTGGGCGCCGAGGTCGATGTCGGCGACGCCGTCCGCGTAGGTGAGGCAGAAGCGCCCGCCGCACAGGTCGTCGGCCACCGCAGCCACGCGGCCGCCTGTGTTGGTCTCGAGGCCGGTGTCCACGCACTCGATCTCGACCGCCTCGGGCCACAGCCCCGCGTCGTCGACGAACCCGGCCACCTGCTCGCCGAGGTAGCCCGTTAACAGTAGGAAGCGCCGGTGACCTTGGGCCGCGTAGATGCGGATCACGTGCCAGAGGATCGGCATGCCGCCGATCTCGACCAGCGCCTTGGGGATCGCTTGCGTCTGCTCTTGCAGCCGTGTGCCGCGCCCGCCGCAGAGAATGGCGACCGGGACGTCGGCAGGGTCGCTAGCGGCCACCGCCGGCTACCGCGGGGAGGATCGTCACCTCGTCGCCGTCGGAGATCTCGGTCTCGAGGCCGTCCTGGAAGCGGATGTCCTCGCCCGAGACGTAGACGTTGACGAAGCGGCGCAGGGTCCCGCCCTCGGTGATCCGCTCGCGCAGGTCAGCGTGCGCGGCGAAGACCGCGTCCAACGCCTCGCCGACGGTCTCGCCCTCGACCTCGAGTGCCTCCTCGCCGCCGGTCGCCGCGCGCAGTTGCGCCGGGATCTTGACCGTGATCGCCATCGCCGGGAAATGTAGCGACGGATCTAGGCCGTCGCAGTAGCCGCCGCGACGTCAACCGCCGACTCGAACGCGTCCACAGTCGGCTCGATCTCGGTCACCGCATGCCCCTCGCGGACCGCGTCGAGCGTCTTCAGGCCCTCGCCCGTGATCACCGCAACGACCCGCTCATCGCCGCCGATAGCGCCGGACTTGGCCAGCTTCGCCAGCACCGCGGTGGTCACCCCGCCGGCCGTTTCGGTGAAGATCCCGGTGGTCTCGGCGAGCAGGCGAATCCCGGCGCGGATCTCGGCGTCCGACACCGAGTCGACCGAGCCGCCCGTCCGCCGCGCCAGTTCGAGCGCGTAGACGCCATCGGCCGGATTTCCGATCGCAAGGCTCTTGGCGATCGTCTCCGGCCGCTGAGGCCTGCAGACCTCGTGGCCGGCAGCGAACGCCTCGGCCACCGGGTCGCAGCCGTCCGCCTGGGCGCCGCTGAACACCGGGAGCTCGCCGGAGACGAGGCCGAGATCGAGCCACTCCTCGAACCCGCGTGCGATCTTCGTGAACAGCGAGCCGGAGGCGATCGGGCAGACGACCCGGTCGGGCAGCTCCCAGCCGAGCTGCTCGACCAGCTCGTAGGCGATCGTCTTCGAGCCCTCGGCGTAAAACGGGCGCAGGTTGACGTTCACGAACGCCCACGGCCGCGTTTCCGCCAGCTCGGTGCAGAGCCGGTTGACATCGTCGTAGCTGCCGTTGACGCCGATCAGCCGCGTCCCGTAGACCCCGGTCGCGAGCAGCTTCTGCTCCTCGAGATCCGCGGGCACGAAGACGTACGATTCGAGCCCGGCCGCCGCGGCGTGGGCCGCGACCGCGTTGGCGAGGTTGCCGGTCGACGCGCAGGCGACGGTCTCGAAGCCCAGCTCGCGGGCCTTGGCCAGCGCCACCGCGACCACCCGGTCCTTGAACGAGTGGGTCGGGTTGGCGGCGTCGTTCTTGATCCACAGCTCGCCGATCCCGAGCCGCTCGGCGAGGCGGTCGGCGCGCAGCAGCGGGGTCAAGCCCGGCTGCAGCGGATCGCGCGGGCGCTCGGCCAGCGGCAGGAAGTCCGCGTAGCGCCAGATGTCGGCCGGCCCGGCCTGGATCTTGCGCTTCACCTCGGCCGGGTCGAGTCCGGAGCGGTCGTAGGCGACCTCGAGCGGCCCGAAGCACTGCTCGCAGACGTAGTGGGCCTCGAGCGGGTACTGGTGACCGCACTCCTTACAGGCGAGGGTCGTGGGTGTCATGGTGATGAAACTCCTTCCGGTTCGCTGACGAAAAAGACCTCTGCTATTGCGAGCAGAGGTCCGGAACCGGACTTCCACTCACATCTCCCAGGCTTCTTGCCTGCTGGAATTGGCACCTGCCCTCCGGTCTTGCGACCTTCGGTGGTTGCCGGGGTTTCATCGGGCCAGTCCCTCCACCCCTCTGGATGCAGTGGTTATGTGGGCGGAACTCTATCAGCCACGCTGCGAGGCGCCAGCCGAAGCCGCGGCACCGTTGAGCCGCCTGGTTCGTCCCTTGCGGCGGTCGCGCCAGGCGTGGCGTACCCTTGTCGTAGATCGCGATGGACGAGCCCACGAGCGAGACGAGCAACGATGCCGAGCCTTCCCAAGCCCAGGCTGCGCCGCAACCGCGGCGAGCTCGTCGCGCCGCCTGAGCCCGGCGAGCGCGCGCTTCAGGTCGAGACCGTCCAGGGCTCGGGCCTGCGCTGGGTCAACATCGAGCGCCCGACGCCGCTCGAGTGCGCCTGGCTGGAGGAGCAGTTCGAGTTCCACGCCCTCGACCTCGAGGACGTGCTCTCCCGAAACCAGCGCCCGAAGATCGACGAGTACCCGTCCTACCTGTTCATCGTCCTTCACTTTCCGGTCTTCGACCGCCAGGTGAAGCGGCTGAACGCCGGCGAGCTCGACATCTTCGTCGGCCGCGACTTCCTGGTCACGATCCCGAACACGCCGCTGCAGCCGATCTCCTACCTGTTCGAGCGCTGCCGCCAGAAGGAGGAACTGCGCGAGCAGCTGTTCTCGCGCGGCTCCGGCTACCTGCTCTACCGGATCATCGACGACGGCTTCGACTACTGCTTCCCGATGCTGCGCAAGATCGGCAACAAGCTCGACGCGCTCGAGGACGAGATCTTCGAGGGGCGCTCCGAGGACATCGTCCGCGACATCTCCAACGCCAAGCAGGAGATCATCAACTTCCGCAAGGTGATCCGCCCGCAGCGCACCGTCCTGCGCGACCTGGAGAAGCTCGATCAGGACTTCCTCGCCCCCGAGGGCGGCGAGCTGGAGATCTACTTCGACGACATCGGCGACGCGCACGAGCGGATCTGGGACATGCTCGAGAACTACAAGGAGGTCGCCGAGGCGCTCGAGGAGACCAACGAGTCCTACATCTCCCACCGGGTCAACGACATCCTCCGGGTGCTGACCTCGATCAGCGTCATCGTCCTGCCGCTGACGCTGATCGCCAGCATCTGGGGCATGAACGTCGGCGTCCCCGGCGAGGGCGACACGACCGACTTCTACGTGATCGTCGCCGCGATGATCGTCCTGCTGCTCGGGATGGTCGCCTACTTCCGGCGCCGCGGCTGGCTCTAGCTTCCATCCGTAGGATGCCGCCGTGTGGCAAACCGCCGCACGCTCGGCTGAGTGCCTGCAAATCGCCACCGTTTCCCGTCCAACCCGAGCGGCGTAAACCCGGCCTCAGCCCAAGCGTCCCTCGCTCGTTTGCGAAGCCCGTTTGGCGACGCCGGGCGGGTTGGATCCCACGCGCCCGGAAACAGCAGCCCGGTAGTGCGGTGATCGTGCAAGACGGCGTGATCGGCGAGCAGGGTCGCCAGTCGATCCACGATCGGCACGATGCGATCCTGGCCCGCCTCCGACTTGGTGGTGAGGAACTGCTTCGAGGATCCGTCCCACGCGCGGCTGACGCGAAGCGTGTGGGCGCCCAGGTCGATCGCCTCCCAGTCCATTGCCAGCAGCTCGCCCATGCGCAGCCCGGCGTAGACGGCGAGCCCGAGCGCCGCATGGTCGGTGGCCGGTAGTGCCGCGATCAGCGTCGCCGTCCCCCGCCATCAGATGTGCCCGGCCGGAGCGAGGAGGAGAGCGGCGTCGCGCCGGGGCTCAGCCGGCGAGCCGGTGTTCGAAGACGCGCTCGAACGCAAGTTCGTCATCCGCGGCGGTTGTCTTGTCGAGTCGCATCGTGGCCGCTTCTCGGCGCAGCTTCAGGGTCGCGATCTGGTTGTTGAACAGCGGGCCCTCGACGAAGCGCCAGCGCAATCCCGGGTCGGAGACTCCTGCGAGCCGGGCGAGCCCGCGACCGATCGCATGACCTAACCTCGAGACGCCGAACCGGATCGCGCGCTTCTCGGAGTCGCCGAGTGGATTGCGCATCGGCGAGCAGACGGCCTGATAGACGGCGCTGCGAACCTCCGCCGCGCGTGGAAACGCGACCTCGGCCAGATAGGCGTGATGCACGTCGCCGCCGAGGATCACGATTGACGCCGGCGCCTTACCCCGCTTGCCCGAGCCGACCTCCCGCAGCAGGTCGGCGAGGCGATCGAACGAGATCCGGAAGGCCGCCCAGTGCTCGAGATCGAGGTCCCGACGCAGGCGTTCTCCCACCCAGGCACCGAGCGGGCCCCAGGCTCCGTCGCACACCGCCTCGCTCCATGCCTCCAGGTAGTGCATCCCCGGGCCGAGCAGGAACGGCAGCGAGGAGCCGATCACGAGGTGGTCGAAGTCCCCACTCGCGTGCTCAACGATCCAGTCCCACTCGTCGTCGTCGAAGATCGAGCGTCGCTCGGGCTTTAGGACCCGGCCCGCCCGTGAGTCCATCATGATCACCCGGGTCTTACCGATGTCGCGATAGGTGGTCCACCGCGTGCCCTCGATCTCTCGGTCGGCGCGTGACGCGAACTCGCGCAGGACGGGGGTCGCGTCACCGTCGGCGGCCGTGACCGCCTGGTAGGTCTCGTTCTCGGCCAGCTCTCGCGGCGAGAGGTTGCCGATGTGCTGGTAGATCCAGTAGCTCATAAACCCACCCACGATCCGCTCCTGCCACCACGGCTTGCGGCGCATGTCGGCGACCCAGGAGCGCGAGATGTTCCAGTCGTCGTGCATGTCGTGGTCGTCGAAGACCATTGAGCTCGACACCGTCGAGAGCAGCCAGCGGATCACCGGTTCGCCCCAGGCCTCGCGATAGAGGCGGGTGTACTCCTCGAAGTCGGCCACCTCGTCCAGCGGAACCTCGTCTTCCCCGCGACGATCTCCTCGACGTTGCTCGATCCACTCCTTGACCGTCGGCGCCAGCTCGTCCGCATAGACCTGGTCGCCGAGCATCAGGATCGCCTCGGGGAAATCGCTGCGATCTCCGCGCAACATCTGGCGAGCGAGGACGTAGAGCGCGTCCACCTCGCGTCCGCGCTCATCCTCGTCCTTGGTCAGCGTGTAGGGAGGTTCGTGGGGGAGTGAGACTCGGCAGGAGGCGAAGACCAGGTCGATCTTGCCGCCGGGCTTCAGCGTCCCGATGGCGCTGGGTGGGAAGTCAAAGTCCGCGGGTGGCCAGAGCGTCTCTTCGTCCAGCGCGACCTCGTAGTCGAAGACGCCGCCCGGCTCGAGCCCGTCGATGCAGAGCAGCGCGTAGTGGTGATCTGCGACTGCAAACGTCGGCGCCCGTTTGCCCAGGACCTCAACCTCACAGGCGACATCGGTCTCGACCCAGACCGTGGCCTCGGTGTCGCTGACGTATCGCACCAGGGGTCCAAGGACCAGCCGCGCCATCGCTGATCAGCCTACCCCCCGTTTTTCACTAACTCTGAGCCCGCACACTCGCGAAGCATGCCGCTTGCGTGACTACTCATAGTGATCGGCATCGTGCTCGCAAAGAAAGGCCGGCGGCGGATCCTCGCCCGCCGCCGGCCTGCGATCGAACGCTTACTTTCGGTCGCGCCCGAGCAACGACTTTGCGGTGTCGGCCGCTTTGTCGGCCGCATCCTTTAGTGATGACTTGGCCTGGTCGGCCTTGCCCTCTCGCTTGAGATCCTTGTCGTCGGTCAGGGCCCCGGCCGCTTCCTTCGCGCGTCCCTTGGCCTCATCAACGTTCTTGTCGGTCATCTGTGTCCTCTCGGGGGTGGGTGGCGTCCCGCGCTAAACGGCGGGCCTGGTTTCGGTTTCCGGTTCGGTCTCGGATCGCTCGGCCTCCGCCGGCTCCGCGTCGGGGTCGAGCTGCGTGGCGTGCTCCTCGTGCGCGCTCGCCGTCTGGCGTTCACGCTCGGCCGCCCGCGATCGTTCCTCCGCCTCGGCCGCCTCGCGGCGCGCGCGTGCTGCCTGCTCATCGGCCGCCGCTGCCTCCTTGTCGGCCGCTAGACCGCGGGCAGCCGCCTCGTCGCGATGCTCGCTCGCGAGCTGACGTCGGTTCTCGAGCTCGCGATGTCGTCGTGCTCGCATCGCCGCCGCGACCAGCGCGATCACGATCACGGCGCCGATCACGATCAAGACGATTGCAACTGTGCTCATTTGTGATTCCTTCCTTTCGGTTGGTGTGGCAGCGTCTCAGCGAACGCCCATGGTCCTGTCCGGTTCGCACGGCATCCGGCCCGGTGTGGGGCCACAAGATGCCCACCGACCCGGCACCGACTGTGTCTCTAGGCGATGCGGCGGAAGAGGTAGAGGGCGAGCAAGACGAGGACGATGATCACGAGGATGGTGACGATGGACATGTGAACTCCGATCGATTAGGGGATGGGTGTAACGGTCCCCGAATTAGGGGATCGGTGTAACGGTCCCCGATCGCCTCACCGCTGACTTCGCTCGTCGTGCGTCGAGGCAATGGGTAGGACGAGGAAGTCGGGCAACGCAGCTCAACCCGCTCCGGGCCGAACGTCGAGGCGTAAGCCCGCCTGATCGTGAGGTACCCGAATTCGGCCCCAGCAAACTGAGATCGACCGCTTTTCGTTGCACTGAGCCACTCGGCGATCTTTGAGATGCCGGAGCGGTGAGAGCGACCCTCCCCCCGGGGTCGCGAGATACTGCGCGGGCGATGTCGAAGGAAAACGTGGAGATTGTGCGGCGGGCCAACGCCGCCTATGCGGCGGGAGGGGTGGACGCCACCCTTCCCTACTTCACTGACGACACGGTCCTGTACTCGATTCCGGAGTGGCTCGATGACCCCGAGTACCACGGCCACGATGGGCTTCGAAGGCTTGACCGGCAATGGCGAGACAACTTTGACGACTTCAGCTTCGACGCCCAAGCGCTGCACGACGCCGGGGACGCCGTCGTATCCCTGCTTGAGCTGACCGGTCGCACCAAGGGCTCGGCTATCCCAATGACAATGCAGATAGGAGCAGTCGTCTCCGAGTTCGCGGACGGACGGATTGCTGTGCAGCGTCTCTTCTCGAGCTGGGAGTCGGCCCTCCGGGCGGCTGACCTGTCGGGGTAGGCGATGTCGCGGGAGAACCTCGACGTCTTTAAGAGGGGGACCGATGCGTTCAACCGCCGAGACTTCGAGGCGTGGTTGGCGGAGCTCGACCCGGAGGTGGAGTGGCAGTCGGCGCTGCCGATCCTGCTGACGACGGGCGACGGCGTGTACCAGGGACACGAGCGCCTGCGCGAGATGCTCCGGGAGCTTGACGATGCCCTGGACGAGCTCACGGTCGAGTACTCGGACATCCGCGACCTCGGCGATCGAGTGCTCGCTATCGGTCGGCTTCACACCCGCGGCAACCTGAGCGGAGCCGCGACCGACTCGTCCTTCGCCATTCTGTGCGACTACAGGGGCGGCAAGACGACGCGGGTCCGAACCTATCTGGACCCCGCCGAAGCCCTAGAAGCCGCCGGGCTGTCGAAGTAGGCGATGTCGCAGGAGAACGTCGAGACTCATCCGCCGCGGGTTTGACCCCGATCGCGAAGGGGGCCTCGAGCGCTCAGCGCCGGACCGTCGGCGTAGGCGGGGATGGCGTCCTCGTCGCTACGGGACGAGGACGAGCTTGCCCTTGGATGCTGAGCTCTCCAGCAGCTCGTGCGCGTGGCGCGCGTCCCTGAGCGGCAGGCGCTCGGCCACGACCGGGTGGATCTTGCCCTCGCGAAGTAGCTCGACCAGCACGCCAAAGTCCTCGCGGAACTGTTCCGCGTCGAACGGCTCCCCACCGACTGCTCCGGTTCGCCTCGTCGCCCTGTCGCGGTACTTCTGGACATGGTAGGCGTAGACCCGCCGGCGGGGCGACAGCTTGTCCCAGAGCCAAACGGCCGCGATCGCCGCATACCACTTGATCACCGCCGGCCAGTCCTTGTGCCCGTCTTTGAGCGTGTCGTAGCGCCCGAACACGACGAGTCTGCCGCCGGGCCGCAGCGCGCGGAACGAGCGCAGCGAGATCGGGCCACCCAGGCTGTCGACGACGATGTCCACGCCGCCGGCCTCCTCGCGCACGCGGGCCAGGAAGTCCTCGTTGCGGTAGTCGATGGCCACCGCGCCGAGCGCCTCGACCTTGGCTCGGTCGCGAGCGGAAGCGGTCCCGTAGACGCGAAGCCCAGCCACGGCTCCCAGCTCCAGGGCCGCAACGCCGACCCTACCCGCCGCCCCGTGGACGAGCACCGTCTCTCCGCGCTGCGCCTTGGCCGTGCCGTGGAGCACCTGGTAAGCGGTCATGTAGGGAAAGAGGAGACTCAGGACCTCTCCCGGATCAAGGTCCTCGGGAACGCCGACTGCGCCGGACTCCGGCACGCAGACGCGGCCCGCGTCCGCGCCCCAGACCGTCAGCGCGCCGATGCGGTCGCCGACGCGCAGCCTCGAACAGCCCGGGCCGAGCTCCTCGACGACCCCGACGAGCTCGTAGCCGGGCGTGAACGGCGGTTTCGGCGCGCCCGGGAGGTAGGTGCCGGCACGCAGCTGGGAATCGGTGAACGACACCCCCGCCGCCAGAACCTTGACGAGCACCTCGCCCGGCCCCGGCCGGGGATCGTCCGACTCCACCACCCTTAGGACCTCGGGCCCGCCGTAATGATCGACGACGACGCGCTTGGTGGACATGACAAGCCTCCTGTCTGCCCGGCCACTATCGCGATCTCTCAGGGCCGGAGCATCAGTTGCGCCCCACGCTTCTTCTCGGGGGCGACTACGGATGTCTGGGGCGCTCCGGGTGTGAGATTTGGTCGGCGGGGTCGGGTCGGTCAGCCGAGCTGCTCCACCAGGTCGATGATGATTCCCGGTTGATCCGAGCGGTTACCGGGCGTACGACGTCTCGCTCGAACCCGACAATGGCGATCGCTCCCGCTCGGGCAAGTCGGTGTGGCGCGGGCCGACCTGAGCAGACACGTCCGGCGAGGAAACGGCGGTGAGCGAGCGAGGCATGCTCTCCGGGGCTCGTGTGGGATATATCTGCTTTGTGGGCGAAACCGCGCTCGTCTGGTTCCGTGGTGATCTTCGAGTTCGCGACCATCCGGCGCTTCGCGCAGCAGCGGCGGAGTGCTCGCGTGTCGTACCGGTGTTCTGCTTCGACGAGCGCCTGCTGCTGGGCCGGCACCAATCGGGCCCTCGGACCCAGTTCCTGCTCGAGTGCTTGGCGGATCTGGATCGCTCGCTGCACAAGCGCGGCTCGCGCCTGGTCGTCCTCAGAGGTCTCCCCGAGCGCGAGCTCCCCGGCCTTGCCGGCGAGCTCCGGGCAAGCGCGATCTACGCCAGCGCGGACGTCGGCCCGTTCGCGCGCCGCCGTGATGCGCGAGTTGGGCAGGCACTCGAGGCAGTGGACGCGCGTCTGCGTCTTCACCCCGGGCAGGCTGCCGTTGACGTCGGTCAGCTCCGAACGCAGGCCGGTGGGCCGTTTCGCGTATTCACGCCGTTTCACCGCCGATGGAGCGCCGCTGATCGACGCCTGACGCTCGCAGCACCGCGACAACTGCCCGCGCTCCCGTCGCGTCTGCGCAAGGGGCGCATCCCGTCTCTTGCCGCCCTCGGGCTCGCCCAAGAGGTAGAAGATCCGGCTCAAGGCGGCGAGCGGGAGGCGAGGCGGGCGCTGAAGCGCTTCCTGGACGGCCCGATTCGCGCCTATGCCGAGGGGCGTGACGACCTCGGCGCCGACGGGACCTCACGTCTCTCACCCTACCTTCACTTCGGCTGCCTCTCGCCGCGCCAGATCGAGGACCGTCTGCCTCGCGGTCGCGGAGCCGACGCCTTCCGGCGGCAGCTCTGCTGGCGTGACTTCTACCACCACGTGCTCCTGCATTTCCCGCGCAACGCCCGCTCGGAGTTCCAGGAGCGCTACCGGGGGCGAATCCGGTGGAGCCATGCGCGCCGGCGGTTCGAGGCGTGGTGCGCGGGCGAGACCGGCTACCCGCTCGTCGATGCCGGCATGCGCCAGCTGTGGCGCGAGGGCTGGATGCACAACCGGGCGCGGTTGGTCGTCGGATCGTTCTTGACAAAGGATCTCGGCATCGATTGGCGCTGGGGCGAGCGGCACTTCATGCGCCTGCTGATCGACGGCGACGAGGCGAACAACAACGGCAACTGGCAGTGGATCGCGTCGGTCGGCGTCGATCCGCAGCCGGCGTTCCGACGGATCTACAACCCGGCCCGCCACCAAGAGCGCTTCGACTCACACAACCTCTACGTGCGTCGCTACGTCCCCGAGCTGCGGACTGTCCCCGATCGGTACGTACGCGAGCCGTGGACGATGCCTGATCAGGTCCAGCAAGGGTCCGGGTGCAGGATCGGCGTCGACTATCCAGCTCCGATCGTCGATCACCTCCTTGCTCGCGAGGAGGCCCTCGCGCGCTATCGGGGATGAGCGCTCGAGCTCGCGCTGCCTAGACGCTCTCGTGCGCGAGGATCGAGCTTCTCACCGAGCCCGACGAGCAGCGGGTACCGGCGACGGGCTCAGTTCCGTCTCGGCAGTGTCCGCCAGCGAGCCCAAGAAGCCCCTCGTGACGGAGCGATGGATGCGCTGCTGCGTCTGGCTGTAGAGCCAGACTCCGACTTTGGCGAAGCGACCGCTCCCCCGCAGCCACGGGTAGAAGTTGCGAACCTCCATCGTCACGCGGAGGGGGAAGCGATCGTCGGCGGCCCGCTCGGCGACCCGCGCTACGGACAGCCGTAGGAACCCCTGGTCGCGGCCATCCCGGGACACGAGCAGCCCGCGCTCGATCGGCCAGGTGACCGAGCCGCGGCTCTCGAGCAGCTCATAGTCCGGCGCGCGAAAGCGCAACAGGACCAGCCCTCGCGCCACGAGCACGATCGACTGGTGGTCATCGGCGTAGGTCACACGGATCAGGCCAAGCGAGATCCGAGTGATGAAGCGCCAGTACTCCCGCGCCGCTCGGCTGAGGAAGTCCCGATTCAGGACCCTCGATACGGGCTCGGGGACCATCAGCTCACCCGCCTGAACCGATCCAACGGCGCCGGTTCGCTGGACATTGTCGAGCTCGTCCGGCAACAGACGCAACTGCACGGAAGGGGCGGCCGTTCCGAGCTCGCGATCCTCGGCGAGCGCCTGGCGCAGCGCATCCATGAAAGGCATCGGCGTGACCGCGAACTCGGCCATGCCCGAGGGCTCCGTGACAGTCGTTGGCGTGGAGAGGCCCTCGACCAGAGGGCGGGCGATCGCGGCGTCGACGGGGGTGACGAGGCCAATCCACAGCGAGGAAAGCCACGGGGTGAGGAGCGGGACCGGCAGCCGAGGGCGCCGCCTTATCCCGAGCGCGTCGGCCATCCGATCGAGCATCTCTCCGTAGGAGAGGACATCGGGCCCCGCGATCTGCACCTCCCGCCCCTCCGACCCTGCGACGTCGGGGGCCCGGACGAGATAGGCGATCACGTCGTCGATACCGATCGGCTGCGTCGGGGTTGCCAGCCAGGACGGAGCGATCATCGCCGGCAGCCGCTGGACCAAGTAGCGCAGCGTGCGATAGGACTCGCTGCCCGCCCCGACCACCATCCCGGCCCGGAAGTATGTGAGCGGGGGCCCGAGCTCGGCGAGGATCTCGGCTGTGCGGTGGCGACTGCGCAGGTGCTTCGACTGCGGGCGATCACCGAGCCCCCCGAGGTACACCACCCGGCCGATGCCCTCGCGCGTCGCCATCTCGGCGAAGTTCCGGGCGGCGCGGCGCTCGTGCTCCTCGAAATCGCCTTCGCGACCGCGGCCCATCGCGTGGACCAGGTAGTAGGCGACCTCGATCCCCTTCCCCACCCCGCGCAGCGACTCCGCGTCCAGCACGTCACCCTCGCGCAGCTCGAGGCCGCGCTCGGCCAGGTCGCGAGCCCTCGACCGGTCTCGTACCAGGGCGCGAACCTCCCATCCCTGGTCCCCGAGCGCGGCGGCCAGGTGGCTGCCGACGAACCCGGTCGCGCCGGTTACTAGTGCTCTGCGGGCCAACCCGGCCGATACTAGCCTCAGCCTCATGGACACGCTCGCCCTCCAGACATGATCCCCCGGGCACGGTTCGTCGTGCTCGATGATGTCGGGCACGTGCCGATGTTCGACGACCCGCAGCTGGTCGCGGACACGATTCTCGCGGCGACGAACGTCCACGCAAACGGGGACTGACCGGCGCGCGCCTCTGGGGACTGGCGCGTGCTGGCGCATCCGTGGCGCCTGCAGGGGGAGGGGTAAGGCGGGAACGGCGCGGTCCGCGAGCAAACACATGCCACCTTGATCGGGCTGAGGTGTTCTTGGCCCTCCTCGATGAGGACGTTGTCTCGGATCCGGCCCTCGGTGGCCAGGCGGCAGGGGTTACCGCCATGACGGCAAGGCCGAGGTCGCGCCGCAAACGGTGGGGACCTCCCCACTGCGAAGCCCGCCGCTACGCGTGGCCGGGATGCCGTGCCTGACGCATACGATGCGCGGTGTGGCAAATCAGCGCATCTGGGCGCCATGGCGTCTCGCCTACGTGAAGGACGCCTCCAAGGACTCAGAGCAGGAGTGCATCTTCTGCACCAAGCCCGCCGAGGATGACGACGCCGCCAACCTGATCGTCCACCGCGGTGAGCGCTGCTTCGTGATCCTCAACCTGTTCCCGTACACCAACGGTCACCTGATGATCGCCCCCTACGCGCACCTCGGGTCGATCGCCGACCTCGATCCCGAGACCAGCGCCGAGTTGATGGGGCTCGCCCAGCGAGGGATCGCGGTGCTGGAGGACAAGTACGCGCCGCATGGCTACAACGTCGGCTTCAACCAGGGCCGGGTCGCCGGCGCCGGCGTCGAGCACCACATCCACATGCACGTCGTCCCGCGCTGGGGCGGCGACACCAACTTCATGCCGGTGCTCGGCGACACGCGGGTGATGCCGCAGTCGCTCGAGCAGAGCTACGAGACGCTGAAGGGCACCTTTGACTGACGTCGATCCCACCATCTTCAAGGCCTACGACGTCCGCGGCCTCTACGGCGAGCAGATGGACGGCGAGGTCAACTACCAGCTCGGCCGCTGCTTCGCCCGGGTGCTCGGCGGCCTGCGCGACAAGCCGGTCGCCGAGCTGCGGATCGGGCTCGGGCGCGACATGCGCCTGCAGGCGCCCGAGATGGCCGGGCGGCTGCGCGACGGGATCGTCGCCGAGGGCGCGACGGTGGTCGACGCCGGCATGGTCGGCACCGAGATGCTCTATTTCCTCGTTGGCTCGCGCGAGCTCGACGGCGGCGCGATGGTCACCGCGTCGCACAACCCGAAGGCCTACACCGGGGTCAAGCTGGTCCGCGAGGGCGCGCTGGCGCTCTCCGGCGACGCCGGCATCGGCGAGATCCGCGACCTGATGCTCGGCGGCATGGACGACGCTCCCGGTGGCGGTGAGGTCGAGGTGGTCGACATCTACGACGACTTCCAGCGCCACGCGCTCGGCTCGATCGAGGTCGCCAACGTGAGGCCGCTGAAGGTGGTCGTCGACGGAGGCAACGGGATGGCCGGACCGATGGTCGGCCCGCTGCTCGATCGCCTGCCGCTCGACCTGATCGAGACCTACTGGGTCCCCGACGGCGAGTTCCCGGACCACGAGCCGAATCCCCTGCTGCCCGAGAACCGCCAGTTCATCATCGACCGGGTGCTCGACGAGGGCGCCGACCTCGGCATCGCCTGGGACGGCGACGCCGACCGCTGTTTCTTCATCGACGACACCGGCGAGTTCGTCGACGGCGACTTCCTCACCGCGCTGCTCTCGCGGCTCGTGCTGTCCAAACAGCCCGGCGCCCAGATCGTCTACGACGTCCGCGCCAGCCGCGCCGTGCCCGACACGGTCACCGCCGCCGGCGGGACCCCGCACATCAACCGGGTCGGCCACGCGTTCTTCAAGCAGGCGATGCGCGAGCGCGACGCCACCTTCGGCGGCGAGGTCTCGGGCCATTACTACTTCCGCGAGTTCTGGTGTGCCGACTCCGGCACCCTGCCGTCGCTGTTCGTGCTCGAGCTGCTCGGCGTCGAGGGCAGGCCGCTGTCCGAGCTGGTCGGTGAGTTCCGCGACCGCTACTTCATCTCCGGCGAGATCAACTCCGAGGTCGCCGACCAGGAGGCGAAGATGAAGGAGATCGCAGCCGCCCACCCCGGCGCCGAGATCAGCTGGCTCGACGGTGTCTCGGTCGACTACCCCGACTGGCACTTCAACGTCCGCCCCTCGAATACCGAGCCGCTGCTGAGGCTGAACCTCGAGTCGCTGGTCTCGCGCGAGGACATGGAGCGCAGGCGCGACGAGATGCTCGACTTCATTCGCTCGTGAGGCGAAGCGAAGCGAAGCCGAGCCGCGCCGCGGTTGAGGCGCCTTGCTGAGGACCCCCGAGGAGGCGCTCGCCGCGGCGGAGGCGGCGGGGATCCGGCGCCTCCAGATCCCGACCCCGTTCGCGGTCGGACGCGTCAACTGCTACCTGATCGAGGACGCGCCGCTGACGCTCGTCGACACCGGCCCGAACTCGGGCAAGTCGCTCGACGAGCTCCAGCACCAGCTCGCCGACGCCGGCCACTCGATCGAGGAGATCGAGCTGGTGGTGATCACCCACCAGCACATCGATCACCTGGGCCTGGTCGAGATCGTCGCCGCCCACTCGGGCGCCGAGGTGGCGGCGCTCGACCTGCTCGCGCCGTTCGTCGAGAGCTTCGGCACCGACACCGAGCGCGACGACGAGTTCGCCGGCGGGCTGATGCGCCGCTACGGGATCCCCGACGACATCGTCACCGCCCTGCGCAGCGTCTCGGCCAGCTTCCGGGCGTGGGGCTCGGCGGCTCGGGTCACCCGGCCGCTCAGCGACGGTGAGCAGCTGAGGCTGCGCGATCGCAGCCTCGAGATCCAGCACCGGCCCGGCCACAGCCCATCGGACACCGTCTTCTGGGACGCCGATCGGCAGATCCTGATCTGCGCCGACCACCTGATCGCCCACATCTCCTCGAACCCGCTGCTCGCCCGCCCGCTCGACGGCTCCGACCGCCGGCCCAAGTCGCTGGTCACCTACCTCGAGTCCCTCAGCCGCACCCGCGAGCTGCCAGCCGAGTTCCTGCTCCCCGGCCACGGCGAGCCGATCACCGACCACGTGACGCTGATCGACGAGCGCTTCGCGATGCACCGCCGCCGGGCCGACAAGCTCCGCCGGCTGATCGACGAGACCCCGCGGACGGCCTACGAGCTCGCCCAGAGGCTGTGGGGCAACGTCGCCGTCACCCAGGCCTTCCTCACGCTCTCGGAGGTGGTCGGACACGTCGACCTGCTGATCGACGCCGGGCTCGTCCGCGAGGTCGCCGACGGCCAGGTGGTCCGCTTCGAGGCGACCGGGGACGACGGCGAGATCGCGATCCCGCCTACGATCACGGCGTGAGCGCGGCGACCGCAGTCCCCGGGGCAGAACGGGTCAAGCCCTCGGCCAACGGCGGCTCGAGCCCGGCCTCGGCGCGCAAGAAGCGGATGCTGATCATCGTCAACCCGTACGCGACCACGGTCTCGGATCGGCTCAAGAACCTGGTCGTCTACGCGCTCCAGGGGCGCTACGAGGTCGAGGCGGTCTCAACCGAGGCCCAAAACCACGCCACCGAGATCGGCCGCGAGGCGATCGACGGCGGCTACGACCTGGTGGTCGCCTTCGGCGGCGACGGGACCCTGAACGAGATCGCCAACGGCCTCGCCGGCACCGACGTCCCGGTCTCGATCCTGCCCGGCGGCTCGACCAACGTCGTCGCCCGCACGCTCGGGATCCCGAACGACGTCGTCGACGCGACCGAGCACCTGCTCAGCCTCGCCGACCGCTTCCAGCCCCGCCGGATCGACCTCGGAATCGCCAACGGGAGGCGGTTCGTGTTCTCCTGCGGCTCGGGGATCGACGCCTCGGCGGCGATGCGCGTCGACCGCAAGCCGAAGCTGAAGGCCAAGGCGGGCCCGTACTTCTACACCTGGGTCGCGGTCAGCTCCTTCTATCGCGAGTACCTGCGCAACCCGGTCCGGATGCGGCTCGAGACCGGCGGCGAGTCGAGCGAGGGGGTCACGGTGCTGGCCCAGAACTCCGACCCGTTCACATTCTTCGGCAATCGCCCGGTCCGCGTCTGCGAGGGGATCGCAATCGACGACGGGACGCTCTCGGTCGCCTGCCTGCGCCGCGCGGCGCAGCGCGACATGGGCCCGGTCATCGCCCGCGTCCTCGCCGAGGGCCTGCGCGCCTCACGCCATCGCCAGATCGATCACTTCGACGACGTCACCGAGGCACGGGTGACCTCGATCTCGACCGACGAGGCCGGTGAGCCGCGCCCGTTCCCGATCCAGGTCGACGGCGACTACATCGGCAACCACGCCGAGCTCGAGATGGCGATCGACCCGGGCGCCCTGACCATCGTTGCCTGAGCGCGACCCGGACTGCCTGTTCTGCAGCATCGTCGCCGGCGAGACGGCGGCGGAGATCGTCTTCGAGGACGACATATCGCTCGCCTTCCTCGACATCCGGCCGGTGTTCCACGGGCACTCGCTGCTCGTCCCCCGCGCCCACCACGAGACCCTCGGCGACCTTCCCGACGAGCTGGTCGAGCCCTACTTCCGCAACGCCCGCATGCTCTCGCTCGCGGTCCGCGACGCAATGGAAGCGCAGGGCTCGTTCGTGGCGATCAACAACGTCGTCAGCCAGTCCGTCCCACACCTGCACACCCACGTGGTGCCGAGGGTGAAAAAGGACGGCCTCCGAGGCTTCTTCTGGCCGCGGACCACCTACGAGGCGGACGACCATGTTGCCGAGACCGCGGTCAGGGTCCGCGAGGCGGTCGCGGCGCTGGCGCGCTAGAAGTCGCGCCGCCCAGCGAGCCGCTCGTCGGCGCCGGGCCTGGTGAGCTCGTAGAGCGCAATCCGCTGCCCGCCCGGTGTGCGCAGGGCCGCCCCGGGGCCATGCGGGATTTCGAAATGCGCTTCGACCTCGAGCCCGCGGCCCTCGAGCTCGGCGACCTTCGCGTCGAGATCGTCGACGCGATGGACGAGCAGCGGTTGCTCGCCGGGCCCAAGATGCTCGGCGAGCAAGAGCCTCGGCCCCTCGGCCACCCTGACTTCCGCCACCCGGGTCCCGAACGCCTCGATGGCGAACACCACCTCGCCGCCGAGGACGTCGGTGTAGAAGGCAAGGTCGCGGGCGACGTCGGAGCTCGGCAAGTAGACGAAGTCGAGCTGGCCGAGCGGTTCAGCCATCTACGCGACAAGGTTCGAGCGCCGGTAGCCGATGTTGTGGGCAACCAGGCCGAGCGCGTCGACGAGCCGGAAGGCGGATTGGTCAAGGCGGCCGACGGCGGCGTGCCGGACGGCGTCGAGCCCCGAGCGGCCGATCTCCCACGGCGACAGCGGCCAGCGCGGTGCGACACCCGGGTGGCGCTCGTTGAGCCAGGCCGAACCGGATCCGTAGCGCGCCACCATCCCCAGGAACGAGGCCAGGTCCTCGCGGTGGTGGTGCTCGACGCGGGCATCGGGGCGCTGCTCGAGAGTCCACCCCGTCGCGCGCATCCGCCAGCAGAAATCGACGTCGCCCCCGGAGCGGATCCCGTCGGCGAAGCCTTCGAGCTCGTCGAAGGTGGCGCGTCGCACCAGCAGGTTCCCGGTCGCGGCAGCGACGCCCGCCGAGCCGTGCATGCCCTCGGCCTGGTCGAGGAAGTTTCGGTCGCGCGCGTAGCGGGCCAACAGCGACTCCTGCTCGACCACGCCGACGATGCCGCCGGCCACCGCTCCGGCGCGCTCGCCGATCGGCGCGGCGAAGTAGCGATCGAGCAGGTCGGGGACCGGCACGCAGTCGGCGTCGACAAACAGCAGCCACTCGCCCGCGGCGACCGCGGCGGCGGCGTTGCGAGCGAAGTACGAGGAGCTCTGCCCGGGTGCGTGCACGACCCGGGCGACTCCGCCGAGCGCCGGTGCGGCGACGTTCTCGGGCGTATTGTCGGCGACGATCAGCTCGTCGTCGGGACCGAGCTCGAGCGGGCGAAACGCCTCGGCCGCGCGCTCTGCGTACCCGGCGTCGCCCCTCAGCGGGACGATCACCGAGACCGCCCGTCGCTCAGTCAGTGGGCGTCACCCGATACGCATCGAAGACCGCGTCGAGGCTGCGCAGCCTGCTGATGCATTGCTTGAGCTGGGTCGAGTCGCCGACCTCGACCACGAAGCGGTTGCGGACCATCGGGTGCTTGGTCGTGCAGTTGGCCTCGAGGATGTTGACGCCGACCTCCGAGAAGGTCCTCGAGAGGTCCTCGAGGAGGCGGGTTCGGTCCCACGCGTCGACCTGGAGCTCGACCCGGTAGGAGGTCGCGTTGTCGCCGGCCCAGGAGACGTCGGTGAACCGCTCCGGCGCCTTCATCAGGGCCTCGACGTTGCGGCAATCGTCGCGGTGGATGGTGATCCCCCGGCCGAGCGAGACGTAGCCGACGATCTCGTCGCCCGGGACCGGCCGGCAGCACTTGGCGAGCCGGACGACGACGTCGTCGACGCCCTCGACCTTGATCCCGTAGTTGGATGCGTCCTGGGTCCGGCGCTGGCGCTCGTCGCGGCCCTCGAGCACCCCGGCCAGGCGGGCCTCGGACTCGTCGCCGGCGACCGCCTCGCCAGCCTTCAGCCGTTGCATCACCTTGTGCGCGATCGTCTTCGCCGAGATCTTGCCCTGGCCGAGAGCGATGTAGAAGTCGTCGGCCTTGCGGAAGCCCATCTCACGGGTGACGTCGGCGATCAGCGGCGAGCCGGCGATCTTCTGCGGCGGCAGCCCGTTCTTCTTCAGCGCCGCCTGCAGCTGCTCGCGGCCGCGGTGCTCGGCGTCCTCGCGGCGCTCGCGCTTCAGCGAGGCGCGGATCTTGTTGCGGGCGCGGCTCGTGCGCACCAGCGCCAGCCAGTCGCGCGACGGGCCGCGGTCCTGCTTCGAGGTCAGGATCTCGACGATGTCGCCGGACTTGAGCTGGTAGTGCAGCGGCACGATCTTTCCGTTCACCTTCGCCCCGACGCAGCGGTGGCCGATGTCGGTGTGGACCGAGTAGGCGAAGTCGAGCGGGGTCGAGCCGGCGGACAGGTTCTTGACCTCGCCGCGCGGGGTGAACACGAACACCTCGTCCTCGAACAGGTCGACCTTCAGCGACTCCAGGAACTCGGTCGCGTCCTCGGCGCCGTCGTTCTCGAGCAACTGGCGCAGCCAAGTCATCTTCTCGCGCTCGGTGCCCTTGCCCCCGGGACCCTCCTTGTAGAGCACGTGGGCGGCGATCCCGTACTCGGCCGTCTCGTGCATCTCGGGGGTGCGGATCTGGATCTCCAGCGGCCGGCCCTCGGGCCCGATCACGGTCGTGTGCAGCGCCTGGTAGAGGTTCAGCTTCGGGGTCGCGATGAAGTCCTTGAACCGGCCCGGAAGCGGCTTCCAGATCGAGTGGATGATCCCGATCGCGCCGTAGCAGTCCTTGACCGAGTCGACCAGCACCCGCATCGCGGTCAGGTCGTAGATCTCGTTGAACTCGCGCCCCTTCTTGCTCATCTTCGAATAGATCGAGTAGAAGTGCTTGGCGCGGCCCGAGATCTGCGCCTCGATCCCGACCTTGCGCAACTCGGTGGCAAGGAACTCGCCGGCGTCGGTGACGTATGACTCGCGCTCGGTGCGCTGTTGGGCGACGAGCTTCTTGATCTCCTCGTACTTGCGAGGGTGCAGGCGCTGGAACGAGAGGTCCTCGAGCTCCCACTTGATCGCGTGGATCCCGAGCCGGTGGGCGAGCGGCGCGTAGATCTCCAGCGTCTCGCGCGCCTTCTCGATCTGCTTCTGCTTCGGCAGCGCCTCGAGCGTGCGCATGTTGTGCAGGCGGTCGGCGAGCTTGATCAGGATGACCCGGACATCCGTGGCCATCGCGACCATCATCTTGCGGTAGTTCTCGGCCTGATGCTCGTCGCGGCTCTGGAAGGTGATCTCGGTCAGCTTCGTCACCCCGTCGACCAGCGCGGCCACCTGGTCGCCGAACTGCTCGCGCACCTGCTCGAGGCTCGCCGAGGTGTCCTCGACCGTGTCGTGCAGGAGCGCCGCGCCCAGCGTCTCGGTGTCGAGCCGCAGGCCGGCGCAGATCTTCGCCACCTCGACCGGATGGGTGATGAAGTCCTCGCCCGACTTGCGGCGCTGGTCGGCGTGGCGCTCGCAGGCGAAGGCGAAGGCGCGCTCGATCGCCCCGCGGTCGATCGCCTCGTCGCCGTTGGTCGAGTGCTCGCCGATCACCGCGAACAGGTCGCCGAGCAGCGCCCGCTCGTCGGCGGTCAGGTCCTTGGTGACGTCGTTGACCGGCGCCGCCGGGCCGTGGGCGTCCTTGGCGCCGACCTGGATGTGGCCGCGGCGGTCGATCGGCGCGGTCGCGCCTTCTTCGCCGTCCGCTACTTCTGTCTTCGCTCGCTCAGGAATCGCCGACCCTCCTCGTAGCGGTCGCGGTAGACCACGAAGGCCTCGGATCGCTCCAGATCCGTGCCCGACGAGGATACGACGCCGAGGGTACGATTTGGGCCCGAGCCGTCCCAGCGCAAGAGCTCGAGCTCGGCCAGCACCCTGGCCGCACGGGCTGCGACCTCCGGGGCGTGCGGGTGGGCACGCTCGCCGCCGGCGAGCAGCCGCCGCGCGCGCCCGGCGTCGATCGACCCGCCCACGGCGCCGAGCTCGCGATACAACCCCGCCAGCGAGCTGCGCGACGGCCACTGGTCGGCGTGCACGCGGAGCGCGAACTCGGCCTCCGCCGGACCGTCGACGGCGTGCAGCCAGCCCTCGCCGCCGCCGGCCAGCGCCTCGAGCTCGGCGAACGGCGGCGGGTCGACGACCACAAGGTGCGCGAAGCGTCCCGCAAGCGCCGGGTCGCGCGCCAGCGCCGCCCAGTCGGCGAGCACGACGCCGGCTCCGGCGACGCTCACCCGCGCCTGCGCGGCGGCGACCTGCGCGTCGCCCAGCCGCGCCGAGACGATCGCCAGCTCGCCACCACCGAAGCGAGCCGGGCGGGCGGCGCGTTCGACCAGCTCGCGCCGGCGGACCGCGTCCGCGCACAGGGCGAGCACGGTCTCGCCGCTGGACGCGAGCGCCGCGATCGTCGCGACCCCGGAAGCGGCCGGACGCTCGATCCGCTCGCGCCCCGGCCCCGGCGGGACCTTGGGCTGCACCCGGGGATCGGCCTCCAGCTCGGCGTCGAAGCGCCGCCAGAACTCGCTCGCGTCAATGCCGGTCTGATCCGGAGCGCAATCCTCGATCGGGTACAAGCGCCCGAGCACGACCCTGGGCTCGACCGCGCCGTTGAACTCGTTCAGCTCGAGCTCGACCGAGAGGTCGAGCGGCCCGGCGCCGGCCGCCGCGTCAAGCGCCCCGTTGATGCCAAACGCCACCCCGCGGGCGCGCGCCGAACCGCTGCAGACCATGAACCGGCAATGGCGGTCGCCCTCGCCCATCGGCCGGACGTCGCCGACGGTCGCCGAGGGGACCAGCAGGCGGACGCCGGGGTTCCCGTTGCCGAACGGGCCCAGCCGCCGGAGCTGCTCGGCGACCTCGTGGCCAAGGCTCTCGCCGCCGACGACCGCGTCGACGACCTCGGTCCGCATCGGAGGCTCGGCGCCGATCGCACCCTCGCAGTGGGCGGCGAACGCGCGGCGAAAGTCATCGACCCGCCCGGCCTCGATCTCGAGCCCGGCGGCGGCACGGTGGCCGCCGTAGCGGGTCAGGTGCTCGTCGCATGCCTCGAGCGCCGCCAGCAGGTCGAAGCCCGGGACGCTGCGACCGGATCCCCGGCCGCTGCCGTCGGGCGCGAGCGCGATCAGGATCGCGGGACGGCCGTGGCGGTCCGCGACCCGCGAGGCGACGATCCCGACGACGCCCGGATGCCAACCCTCGCCGGCGAGCACCAGCCCGGGTGCCTCGCCGAGCCCATCGGGCAGCTCCGAGCGGCTCCGTTCCGCCTCGGCGGCGACCTCGCGCTCGACCTCGCGCCGCTCGTAGTTGGCGCGGTCGAGCTCGGCGGCGATCGCCTCCGCCCGCTCGGGGTCGGAGGTCAGCATCAGCTCGACCCCGGCGTCGGCGCGGTAGAGCCGACCGGCCGCGTTGATCCGCGGCGCCAGCCGGAAGGCGATGTCGCCCTCGTCGAGGCGCTCGGCGACGACGCCGGCGGCCGCGATCAGCGCCCGCAGGCCCGGGCGCCGGGTCCGCCGCGCGACCTCCAGCCCGCGCCTGACCAGGGCCCGGTTCTCGCCCCGCAGCGACACCATGTCGGCGACCGTGGCCAGCGCGACCAGGTCGAGCTCGGCCGCCGCGGCCTCGGGACCGGCCAGCGCGTGGGCGAGCTTGTAGGCCACGCCGGTGGCGCACAGCTCGGCGAACGGGTAACCGCCCAGCGCCGGGTGCAGGATCGGGCACTCCGGCAGGCTCTCGCCGGGCTGGTGGTGGTCGGTGACGATCACCTCGATCCCGGCGTCCGTCGCCGCCCGGACCTCGGCCACCGAGCCGATCCCGCAGTCGGCGGTGACCAGCAGCGAGGTCCCGCGCTGGGCCAGCCGCTCGACCGTGGCGAGGGTCAGCCCGTAGCCGTCCTCGAGCCGGCCCGGGATCAGCCAGTCGCAGTCGCCGCCCAGTTCGCGGATCGCGCGGACCAGGATCGCGGTCGAGCAGACGCCGTCGACGTCGTAGTCGCCGTGCACGGTGATCCGGCGTCCCGCCCGCGCCGCGGCCCGGATCCGCTCGCAGACCTGCGTCATCGCCTCGAACGCGAACGGATCGTGGTCGTCTGCGGCCTCCAGGAAGGCCCGCGCCTCGTCGACGGTGCGCAACCCGCGGCGCACCAGGGTGACCGCGACCGGCTCGGCAAGCCCGAGCCCGTCGATCAGCGCCCGCGCCTCGCGGTAATCGTAGGGCTCGAGCGAGAACGCCCTGGGGGCGGATTGAGCCACGTTGCCAGGCTAGGAAGCGCCTGGGACGGAACCGTCCCGGCGAACGCGCCCAGATTGCGGGCTTAGGCGCCGGCTACGCGGGTTCGGCGAGCGCCGCTTCCTCGCGGCGGACGCCGAGCACGTACACGAGACCCACCCCGAGCACCGTCCCCGGGATCGCGAACAGCACCGTCTCGATACCCGTCTGGCCGATCGTGTCGCCGATCAGGATCTGGGCGATCGCCCCGGTGATCAGCGCTCCGAGGACGGCGCCGATCAGCCCGCCGACGATCCCGCCCCAGAAACGGTCGGGGATGAAGACGGTGAAGTGCCACAGCGCGACACCGGTTGTGACCCAGACCAGGATCGCCATTTAGTGGTACCTCACTATCTCGACCTCCCGTGCTTGCGCCGGCGCTTGGACTGCTTCTTCGCCCGCTGTGCCTTGCGCTCCTCGCGCTTGCGCGCGCGCTCGGCGTCGACCTCCGGGCGGCCTGCGACCCCGTCGCCGGCCTCTTCGGGCGTCGGCACGGGCGGCGCCGCGCGCTCGACCGGGGGCTCGGCGACCGCGACCGGGGCAGCGACCTGCTCGGGCTCGGGCTCGGCCGGCTCGGCCGGCTCGCCGGTCAGGTGGCGCTCGACGGCGTCGATCTTCGCCACCTCGTTGTCCTCCGGGAAGGTGGGCACCCTGCCCATCGCCTCGATCAGGCGCGCGCGGCGCGAGCGGTAGGCGGGCTCGCGCTCCTTCCACTCGGTCAGCACCGGGGCGGCGATGAAGATCGACGAGTAGGTACCGGAGGCGACGCCGACCATCATCGCGAAGGCGAAGTCCTGGAGCGTGTCACCGCCGAAGACCAGCAGGACGCCGATCAGGAACACGGTCGACAGGCCGGTGATCAGCGACCGGGTCAAAACCTCGCTCATCGAGCGGTTGACGATCTGCGAGAACGCCGCGCGGGGCATCCGTGGCACGTTCTCGCGCACCCGGTCGAAGACGATGATCGTGTCGTACATCGAGTAACCAAGGATGGTCAGGAAGGCGGCGACCGTCCCGCTCGTCACCTCCCGGCCGACCAGGGCGTAGATGCCGCCGGTGATCAGGATGTCGTGGACGAGGGCGATCAGCACCGGGACCGCGTACTTGGCCTCGAACCGGATCGCGACGTAGGCCGAGATCACCAGGAGGCTGAAGATGATCGCGATCAGCGCCTTGTTGGCCACCTGTTTGCCGAAGGTCGGGCCGACGGCCTGGGAGTCGAAGCTCTGAGCGCTCTCGAGTCCGAACTGGTCCTCGAGTTGCTGCCGCACTGCCTGCACCTGATCGGGTGGGATCTCGGCCGCGATCTGGATCACGTTCTCGCCGAAGTCCGGGTTCTCGGCCTCCTGGATCTTCGCCGCCTCGGCGTTGTTGACACCGGCGTCCGAGAGCGCGCTCGCGGACCTCGTCGACGGTCGCCGGCTCGGCCAGCGCGGCCTGGATCCGGGTCCCGGACTCGAAGTCGATCCCGAGGTTGAGCTGCTTGGTGGCGAAGGCGATCGCCCCGATCGCCAGGATCACCCCGGAGAGCGAGAAGAAGTACTTCGAGGCCCGGGTGAAGTCGAACTTCCACTGGCGGCCCTCGCCGCTGGCGCCCAAAAATGAGGGCGAACGCAGGATCGGCGAACGGGCGAGCAGCCCGAGCACGGCCTGCGTGAACAGGACCGCCGTAAACAGCGAGACGATCGTCCCGATCCCGAGCGTGAAGGCGAACCCCTTGACCCCGGCCGTCGCCAACCCGAAGAGGATGAACGCGGTCAGCAGGGTGATCACGTTCGCGTCGATGATCGTCGCGATCCCCTTGCGATAGCCCTCGGAGATCGCCGAGAGCATCGATCTGCCGGCGCGCACCTCCTCCTTGATCCGCTCGAAGATGACGATGTTCGAGTCGGCGGCGACGCCGATCGTCAGGATCAGGCCGGCGATCCCGGGCAGCGTCACCGTGATCGGCAACGCCTTGATCATCGCGAAGTAGTAGATCGCGTAGACGATCAGCCCGAGCGCCGCGATCACGCCCAGGAAGCGGTAGTAGAAGATCAGGAACATCAGCACCAGGGCGAGCCCCACCAGGCCCGCCTTCAGCCCCTGGTCGAGGGCCTGCTGCCCCAGGGTCGCCGAGACGGTCGACTGGCTGATCAGCGCCAGCTTGATCGGCAGGGCGCCGATCTTCAGCACCTCCGCCAGGTCCTGGGCCTCCTGCGCCGTCACCCCCGAGATCTGCGCTCCGGTCCGGCCGTCGATCCCGTTCGGGTTGTCGACGAAGTTGATGATCGGGTTCGAGACCAGCTCGCCGTCGAGGATGATCGCGAACGAGCCGGAGAAGCCCGATGCGTCGTTGGAGGAGATCCCGACGCACGGCGCGCCGCCGTTGGCCTGCGCGCACTCGTCGGCGCCGCGCTGGGCGATCGCCGCGGTCACGGTCGCGAACGCCTCGCGGCCCGAGTCGGTGAAGTTGAAGTCGACGGTCGGCTGGTTGAACTGGTCGGTGCCTGGCTTGGGGTCGGTGATCTGATCGCCGTTGAGCGCCGGCTTGTCGTGGAGGACGTAGAACTTCGACGGCTGGGTCTCGGACTCGTCGACGTCCTCGGTCGCCGGGTCGTCGTCGGGCCTGTCCTCGACCACGATCGTCCCCCGCGGCACCGCGACCACCTTGGTGTCCGCCTTCGTCGTCCCCGCGGGCAGGTTCTCGTACAGGTCGGCCTTCACCTCCGAGGGCGAGCCGATCGGCTGCAGGCTGTTCTTGTCGAACAGGTAATAGGTGTCGCCGCTCGTCGTGCAGCCCTGTTTCTGGCACTGCTCGATCGAGACCTCGGGCTGCTTGGCGGCGGCTTCGACCGCGTCGATCAGGCGGGTGTAGGGCCGGTCCTCGGGGTTCTGGACGTTTGGATCCGGCGGGATCACGTTGGGCTCGAAGTCGTAGAGCGACAGCTGCGCCGTGGTCCCGATCTGGTCGGTCGCCCGCCGGGCGTTGGAGACGTTCGGCAGGTCGACCTGGATCTGGTCCTGTCCAACCCGGTTGATCTCGGGCTCGGAGACGCCGAGCGAGTCGACCCGCTGGCGGATGATCTCGATCGCCCGGTCGATGTCCTCGGGCGTCACGTCCGGGACCTGAGGGGTCGGGCGCCCCTGGTAGATGAGCTCGGTGCCGCCCTCGAGGTCGAGGCCGAGCACCGGGGGCTTGGTGACGATCACCCAGATCGAGACCCCCAGCAGGGCGATCACGATTGCAAGGATGATCAGGCTGTTACGGCGCTTGCCCATTGATGGGGCCTACTGCGGGGTGAGCACCAGCAGCAGCCCACCGTCGTCGTCGTAGGCCGGGAAGAGGTCGACCACGGCCTCGGCCGGAAGGTCGCCCTCGGCATTGACCGCCACCCGCTTGCCGAGCGAGCGCACGCCCCACTCCAGGGTGGTCTCGATCGGGTCGGTGACCCCGTCGCTGTCGGTGTCGGCGGTCTCGCCACCGTCACCGTCGTCGATCCACTCGAGGCCCAGCACCTCGCGGACCGGGCGCCCGATCACCTGCTCGTCGCGCAACCCGGTGAGCTCGAAGCCGTTGCGCCCGACGTCGAGCAGCCGCGCCTGCTGGTCGCAGATGAAGAAGGCGGCGTCCGGCGCCGGGTAGTAGTCATCGAGCAGCTCGAACAGGAACGGGGCGCCGCACTTGGAGCAGGCCTTGGGCCGCGGGCTGAGTCCCTGGCGCTCGCCGGACAGCTCCCGGTTGCCGCAGTTCGGGCAGATGAAGAAGGGCACGCGCTGAAGCCTAGCGAGCGCCCTTGAAAGCGCCGATGAGCGTCAGAACAGCGACGCGGCGCTCTCGGGCACCGGCAAACCGAGGTGGGCGAAGGCGCGCTCGGTGACCACCCGGCCGCGCGGGGTGCGCTTGATCAGACCCTGCTGGAGCAGGTAGGGCTCGTACACGTCCTCGATCGTCTCCTGCTCCTCGTCGACCGCGGCGGCGAGGGTCGAGAGCCCCACCGGGCCGCCTGCGAACTTGACCGCAATCGTCTCCAGGATCGTGCGGTCGTGGCGGTCGAGGCCGCCCGCGTCGACTTCGAGCAGGTCGAGCGCGCCGGCGGCGACATCGCCGGTGATCGCGCCCTCGCCGCGCACCTGGGCGTAGTCGCGAACCCGCTTCAGCAGCCGATTGGCGACCCGGGGCGTACCACGCGAACGTTCGGCGATCACCCGCTCGCCCTCGGCGTCGATCTTCACCTCGAGGATCCCGGCGGAGCGGCGAACGATCTGCGCCAGGTGGACGGGCTCGTAGTGCTCGAGCCGCTGGGAGACGCCGAACCGGTCCCGAAGCGGGGTCGTCAGCAGCCCGGCGCGGGTGGTCGCGCCGACCAGGGTGAACGACGGCAGGTCGAGGGTCACGGTCCGCGCCCCGGCGCCCTGGCCGAGCACGATCGGCAGCGACCGATCCTCCATCGCCGGGTAGAGCGTCTCCTCGATCGCGCGGTTGAGCCGGTGGATTTCGTCGATGAAGAAGACCGAGCCCGGCTCGAGCGCGGTCAGGAAAGCGGCGATGTCGGCCTTGCGCTCGAGCGCCGGCCCGGCGGTCTGCACGAACGGCGCCTCGAGCTCGGCGGCGATGATCTGCGCCAGCGAGGTCTTGCCCAGTCCGGGCGGGCCGGCGAGCAGGACGTGGTCGAGCGACTCGTCGCGGCCGCGTGCCGCCTCGATGAAGACCTCGAGCTGCACGGTGACCTGCTCCTGGTTGACGAAGTCGGCGAGCCGCCGCGGGCGCAGCGAGCGGTCGAGATCCTCGTCGCCGCCGGCTCGCGCCTCGGCGATCGGCTCGACCGCGATCGGGTCGTCCAGATCGCCGCTGAAGTTGGGGTCGCGCGCGACGCTCATCTCAGGCGGCTTCCCGGCTGCCGGCCGAGCGCAGGGCCGAGCCGATCAGTTCCTCGGGGGTCTCCCCCGCCGCCGACTCGAGCAGCTTCTCGGCCTCGACCATCGTGTAGCCGAGCCCGACCAGGCCGTCGCGGGCGAGGATGCGGGGGTCATCGTCGGGCCCGGAGGCGAGCGCCGGAACCCCCTCTTCGAGCTCGCCGGCGACCTTCTCGCGCAGCTCGACGATCACCCGCTCCGAGGTCCGCTTGCCGATCCCGGGGACCGCCTGGAAGCGCTTCGCGTCCCCGGCTGCGATCGCCCGCAACAGCTCGCGCGGGGTACCGCCGGAGAGGATCGCGATCGCGACCTTGGGGCCGACCCCGGAGACGGACGTCAGGTGCAGGAACAGGTCGCGCTCCTCCTCGGAGGCGAAGCCGAACAGCTGCATGGTGTCGTCGCGGGCGACCAGATGGCTGTGCAGCATCACGTCCTTGCCGCTCGCCGGGACCGCCTTCAGCGTCTCGGCCGAGACCGTGAGCCGGTAGCCCACCCCGGCGGACTCGACGACCACGTGGTCGGGGCGGCGGACCAGAACCTCGCCGCGGACCGAGGCGATCATCAGGCGGTCACCGCGCCCGCGCCCTGGCGCGAGGGCTCGAGCGCCGCGGCGGTGCGGACGAAGCCGGCGTGGCAGATCGCCACCGCAAGCGCGTCGGCGGTGTGGTCGGACTCCGGCGGCCGGTCGAGGCCGAGCAGCGCGCCGACCATCTCCTGAACCTGTTTCTTGGCCGCGGAGCCGGTGCCGCAGACGGCCATCTTCACGGCCTGCGGGGTGTAGTCGAAGCACGGGATCTGGCGCTGGGCCGCGGCGAGCATCGCCACGCCCCGCGCCTGGCCGACGGCGATCGCCGAGCGCACGTTCTTGCCGAAGTAGAGGTCCTCGAGCGCGACCGCGGCGGGCTCGTGCCAGCCGATCAGCTGCTCGAGCTCGGCGTGGATGCGTGCCAGACGGGTGGCGAGCGGAGCGTCGCCGGGAGCCTCGATCACGCCCCCATCGACGGCCGTGAGCTGGCCGCCGGCGACGCGAACGACGCCGAACCCGGTATTCGCCACGCCCGGGTCTATACCCATGACGAGGATCATTCGTACTGATTCTGTACGCGGCCCCGGATGCCTCTTTCCGGGCCTGGCTAGGCGACCCGCTCGAGCAGGGGCTCCGGGATATCGAAGTTCGCGTGCACGGCCTCGACGTCGTCGTGGTCGTCGAGCGCGTCCATCAGCCGGACCAGGGCCCGTGCCTCGGGCTCGGCCTCGATCTCGACCACGGCGTTCGGCTCCATCGCCAGCTCGGCGGACTCGACCTCGACGCCCGCGTCCTCGAGCGCCGTGCGGACCGCGGTCAGGGCCGACGGCTCCGTCAGTACCTTGACCACGTCGCCGTCGGGGGCAACGTCCTCGGCCCCGGCGTCGATCGCGGGCATCAGGTCGTCCTCGGAGAAGCGGTCGGCGTCGACCAGGATCATCCCCTTCTTCTCGAACTGCCAGGCGACCGAGCCCGGCTCGCCGAGGTTGCCGCCCGCCTTGTCGAAGATGTTTCGCACCTCGGCCCCGGTCCGGTTGCGATTGTCGGTCAGCGCGTCGACCAGCAACGCGGCGCCGCCAGGGCCATAGCCCTCATAGACGACCCGCTCGATCTGCTCGTCGCCGCCGCCGGCGCCCGTGCCGCGGTCGATCGCCCGCTGGATGTTGTCCTTGGGCATCGAGTAGCTCTTCGCCTTCTCGATCGCCGCGGCGAGGGTGAAATTCGAGTCCGGGTCTCCGCCGCCCTCACGAGCGGCGATCGCGATCGCTCGCGCCAGCTTCGTGAACAGCTGGCCGCGCTTGGCGTCGGTGGCGGCCTTCTTGTGCTTGATCGACGCCCATTTGCTGTGGCCTGACATATCTGGATTCTAGGAACGCCCAGCGCTACTCCGACAGCCCGGCGGCTTCGAGGGCCTCCTTAGGGTCGAGATACTCGCGGACCCGAATCACCTTGCCAGTGTTGAACTCCACGATCCAAGCGATTGCCGATTCGGTGATCGCGCCGCTCTCCTTGCCGCGTGCCCGGAGGTGACCGATGGCGAGCACTCGCTCGCCGAGGTCCCGGACCTCCGATGGCTCTGCCCGGATTTCAGAGAAAGCGTCCTCCCCGTCTCGGATTCCCTCGCGGACGCCCTGGTGTCCCCGGTACACGGTGGCTCCCCCGCCGAGCTGGACCTGCAACCAGGGGTACCACTCGATCTCGGGGTGGAGTTCTTCCAACATCGCTCCCACGTCGCGGCGGTTGTAGGCGTCCGCCACGCGACGAACGATTTCCACGTTCTCCTGCGACATCGCCCGCGCAGTATCTCGCGTCGGAATGAGCTACGGCATTCCATGCAAGGGCGATAGCGCTCGGGAAAACGATGGCCGCGACCGGGCTTTGAGGCCCGGCCGCGGCACAACGTCGGCATCCCATCGATAGCGCCGTCTGCGAAAACCCCCTTCGCACCCTGGCGGTAAGGCTCAGGGAACGACGCGCAGATTCATCAACAGGCCAGCGCCCTCGAAGTTGCGGTCAGCCGGCCGCCGCCTTGATCGTCATCGTCCCCATCGGGATCCCCTTTTGGAAGGGGAAGTCGAAGGTCTCACTGAGCACGCCCGCTCCGGCCTTCGCCAGCGTCGCCACCGCGCCCTTGATCTTGAGGCTGGTATCGGTGCCGCTGATCGTCGCGTCGGACAGGTCGAGGTCCATGAACCGCACTTCGGCGTGATCGGACTTCGCGAACAGCTTCGTCCTGTTCTTGCCGCTCTCGACGACGAACTGGGTGAACTTGACGATCCCGCCCTCGGCGGTGTTGCGCGAGAACACCAGGCCACCCTTGTGCTGAATCGTCAGCTTCGGCCCGTGCACCTCGACCCCCGAGATCGGAAAGTTGACCCCACGGTGCTTGTCCTCGGCGGCGCCGGTGGCCCCAACCGTGATCGTCATGTCGGCGAAGCCCTCGAACGTGTTGACATCGGGCTTCAACACCGTCTTGCCGGTCGCCGGGTCGGCCGTGGCGCTTGAGCCGACGGTCAGGGCCGCGAGCAGCCCGATCGCCGCCGCGCCCGCAATCCAACGCTTCATCTGTTCCCTCCTCGTTGATCAGACGGCGAACTTGCCGTCCTCCTGCAAGATCTCGCCGTCGACCTCCAGCCGCCCACCACGGCGAAGGTCGCAGACCAGGTCCGTGTGCACTGCGCTCTCGTTCACCCCACCGGACTCCGGGTAGCTGGCGCCGACGGCCAGGTGGACGGTGCCGCCGATCTTCTCGTCCAGCAGGATCGAACGTGTCCCGCGCTCGATCCCGAAGTTGGTCCCGATCCCGAGCTCGCCGAGGCGGCGCGCGCCCTCGTCGGTATCGAGCATGCTGATCAGGTACTGCTCGCCGCGCTCGGCCGTCGCCTCGACGACCTTGCCGGCCTCGAACCGCAGTCGCACGCCGGCGACCTCGCGCCCGCCGATCGTCGCCGGCAGGTGGAAGGTGACCTCGCCCTCGACCGAGTCCTCGACCGGCCCGGTGAAGAACTCGCCATCGGGCATGTTGTGCTCGCCGTCGCAGGGGATGAAGTGGCGCCCCGCGATCCCCAGCTTCAGGTCGGTGCCCTCGGCGGTGATCCGCACCTCCTCGCGCCCCTCGATCCACTCCGCCAACCGGTGGCACTCCTCCGAGGCGCGCTTCCAGGCGCCCAGCGGATCAGGGTCGTCGGCCAGGCAGGCCCGGTAGTAGAAGTCCTCGAAGTCGGCGAGGCTCATCTCGGCGTCGGCCGCGTGGGCGTTGGTCGGGTACATCGTCCCCACCCAGCGGTGCTCGCCGTCGGCGGCGCGCTGCATCATCGACTGCATCAGCTCGCGGGTCGCAGCCCGGCGGCGCGTCTGGCGCTCCGGGTCGACGTTGGAGAGCTCGCGGGTGTTGGTGTCGGCCCAGACCGCGATCCGGCAGTCCGACTCCTCGGCCGCCCAGCGCGAGACCGGCGAGACCCAGTCCAACTGCGCGTCGGAGGCATGCTTGAAGTACGCCGCCTGCTGGCCCTCGAAGCTCAGCGAGACGACCGGCTGGCCTCCCGCCCGCAGGACCTGCTCGTAGATCGCGGTGATCAGCGGCTCGGCCGCCGACGGTCCCTCGATCAGGCAGGTGTCGCTCTCCTTGACCTCGGTCGAATAGCCGACCAGGATCGCGGCCAGGTTCTCGACCCTCGGGTCGCTCATCGAATCTCCTCCAGCTTCCCCTTCGTGGTGGTCGCCATCGCCATCAACAATGCATGAACGCGCGAGTCGTCGGTCAGCTCGGGGTGAAACGCGCAGAGCACGATCTGACCCTCGCGTACCGCGACCGGGTGACCGTCGACCTCGGCCAGGACCTCGACCCCGTCGCCGACGCTCTCCGGCTCGACCCAGGGCGCGCGGATGAACACCGCCCGCAGCGGCTCGGGGCCGATCCCGGCCATCGTCAGGTCGGTCTCGAAGCTGGCGATCTGGCGCCCGAACGCGTTTCGGCGACAGGCGACGTCGACCAGTCCCAGGTGATCTCGGTCGCAGGCGATCATCCCTGCGCAGGTGCCCAGGATCGGGCGTCCGTCCTCGGCGTGCGTGCGGATCGCGGGCTCGAGCCCGTCGCGGTCGATCGCCTTGATGATCGTCGTCGACTCGCCGCCTGGAATCACCAGCGCATCGAGGTCGGCGAGTCCGTCCGGGGTGCGCACCTCGCGCGCCTCGGCGCCGAGACCGCGAAGGACGGCCACATGCGTGGCGAAGTCGCCCTGGCTGGCGAGCACCCCGACCCGCAGCCGGGAGGATCCCCCCGCGAGCGGCTCGTCAGACACCGCGGTGCTGAAGCAGTTCGCCCTCGGCGGCGAGCTCGGCGATGTCGTCCCCGCGCATCGGCTCACCCAACCCCTCGGAAGCGGCCGCGACCCGCTCGGGGTCTGCGAAATGGGTCGTCGCCTCGACGATCGCCCGGGCACGGCGCTCGGGATCGGAGGCCTTGAAGATCCCGGAGCCGACGAAGTTGCCCTCGGCGCCGAGCTGCATCGTCAGCGCCGCGTCGGCGGGGGTCGCGATCCCGCCGGCGCAGAACATCGGCACGGGCAAGCGCCCGGCGCCCGCGACCTCGGCGACGATCTCGATCGGAGCTCGCAGGTCCTTGGCGGCCGCCGGCAGCTCCTCGGGCCCGAGCGTTCCCAGGCGGCGGATCCCGCCGACGATCTGGCGCAGGTGGCGGACCGCCTCGACGATGTTGCCGGTCCCGGCTTCGCCCTTGGAGCGAATCATCGCCGCGCCCTCGCCGAGCCGCCGCAGCGCCTCGCCAAGGTCGGTCGCACCGCAGACGAACGGGGTCTCGAACGCGTGCTTATCGATGTGGTTTGCCTCGTCCGCGGGGGTCAGCACCTCGGACTCGTCGATGTAGTCGACCTCGAGCGCCTGCAGGACCTGGGCCTCGGCGAAGTGCCCGATCCGGGCCTTGGCCATCACCGGGATCGAGACCGCCTCCTGGATGCCCTTGATCATCGACGGGTCGCTCATCCGCGCGACGCCGCCGTCGCGGCGGATATCGGCGGGGACGCGCTCGAGCGCCATCACCGCCACCGCCCCGGCGTCCTCGGCGACCCGCGCCTGCTCGGGCGTGACCACGTCCATGATCACGCCACCCTTCAGCATCTCGGCAAGCCCGCGCTTGACCCGGAATGTGCCCGTCTCGCTCATCGCCACGCAGGATACGAGACGTCGCCGCGCCGGCCGGGCCCGGCCCGTCCAAGATCGCGGCACGCGATTGTCCGCGTCGTCAAAACAAGGCGCCTCAACGGCGGCGCGGCTCGGCTACGCCTCGCTCGTCCGCGAGAACTGGCCGTGAAAGCCGAAGGGAATGTGGTGGGGCGCCTCCGCCCGGGCCCGCTCCTCGAGGCTGGCGGCGTCGAGGACGAGCAGGAACGAGCCGCCGCGGTTGGCGTCGAGGACGACCGAGAGCAGGACGCCTGCATCCTCGGCCTCGGCGCCCGGCTCGGCGACGAAGACCGGCTCGCCGGGATAGAGCCCGGGCTCGGCCCAGACATCGGTCTCGCGGCGCTCGACGTCGGCCTTGACGATCGTCTCCAGCCAACCCGAATCGCCCCAGCCGACGCCCCAGGCGTAGCGGTACGGGCGTTCGTTGCAGCGGCCGTAGTTGATCCGCGGGAGGTCGAAGCCGGTCTCGACCAGGCGCTCGTGGGCGACCGCGCCGCTCCCGGGGGCGATCCTGAATCGCCGCACCTCGGGTGCCGCGGTCGGCTTGCCGGCGCGCAGTCGCTCGAGGTAGAGGTCCTCGACGATCGACGCGTCGTCGAACAGGGAGATGTCGACGACCACCTCGTCGCCGTCGTCATAGGCGTTGATGTGGTGAAAACCGAAGAACGGGTCGGTTGCGAACGGGCCCGACGCCTGGCCGGTGGTCCGGTCGAAGAGCGTGAACCGGGTGCCGAGCTCGGGCTTCCAGCGGTAGTTCTCGATGTAGGGCCGGCCGCTGAACGCGATCCGCAGCGGGTTGACCACGAACGGGAACTCGGCCAGCACGATCCAGCGCTCGCTGAGCCCGAACGAGTGCATGTAGGCGGGCTCGCGGGTGCGCAGGCGGGCGATCACCTCGGGCGCCTCGGCGTCCGGCGCGAGCCGGAAGAAGCGGTACTCGTTGCGCGGCCCGAGCGCGGCCGAGTAGTTGAGCATCCCCTTGCTCGCTCGGTCCAGATGCGGATGTGCGGTGGTCAGCATCCCCGGGACGTCGTAGGCGACCCCGGCGGTCTCGAGCGTCTCGGCGTCGAACTGGATCGGGATCGGGGTCTCGGTCATCGCGACGAATCGCTCCCCCAGCTCGATGAGGTTGACGTTGGCGTTGTCGGAGAGCTTCGGCGAGAACATTGCGATGACCCGCTGGAACAGCGACCGACAGGGGTCGGTGGCGAACTCGGAGTAGGTGATCTCGCCGGTCTCCTTGGCCGCCCGATAGGCCTTGCTCTCGAGGAAGCGGCTCGCGTAGGAGACGCGCCCGTCGCCGATCCCGAACCGGTGCAGCATCGCGAAGCCGTCGAACCAGTGGCGCATCGTCCGCTCGCCGACGTCCCACTTCGCCGGGCCGGTGCGCAGCAGCGACCCGGTAAGCCATGCGGGAACCGCTCCGCTCAGCGGCAGTTCGTCGATGCGGACCTCGTCCTCGAGCGAATCGAAGCCCAGCGTCGGGGCGGTCGTGCGGGTGGTCGTTGGTGCGCTCATCGCGTCTCCTCGCAATAGTTCTTTCAGAACCATCCCAAGAGTATCGTAGGATGGGTACCCGTGTCAAGCGTCCGCCTCACGCCCACCTCCTACGTCGTCCTCGGGCTGGTCGATCTGCTCGGGACCGCGACCCCCTACGACCTCAAGCAGGCAGCCGCGAGCGGAGTCGGCAGGTTCTGGTCGCTGCCGCACACCCAGCTCTACTCCGAGCCGGCGCGCCTGGCCGAGGCCGGCTACCTGGACGAGCAGCGCGAGAGCGGCGGCCGGCGGCGGCGTCTGTACTCGCTGACCGCGTCCGGGCGCGACGCGCTTGCCGCATGGCGCGAGTCACCGACCACGGACCTCTACGAGATCCGCGACGCCGGCCTGCTGCAGCTCTTCCTCGGCGCCGATCCGGCGAAGCTCGCCGCGGCGCAGCTCGAGATCCACCGCGAGAACCTGCACCGCTTCGAGGCGCTCGAGGCCGAGCTCGAGCGGATCGACTGCCCGCCGGGCCAGCGCCTGGCGCTCGCGGCCGGGATCGGCCACGCGCGGGAGTACGTGCGCTTCTGGTCCGCGGTCGCCGCCGACGCCGACTGACGCGGGCTCAGGACCAGAACTCGTCGCTGTGGGCGGGCTGCGCCTCGACCATCCACAGCTCGGCGATCCGCCCGTCGGCGATCCGAGCGAGGAAGGCCGCGAAGTTGTGCAGGTCGCCCCGGCCCTCGCGGCTGGCGCGGATCTCGACCATCGTCATCACCCGCTGCTCGTCGATCTCCAGCACCTGGGTGACCGTGGCGCTGCCGCCCGCGTCCCGCAGGTTCGGCAGCCGTCCCATGTACGCGTCGGCGCCCTTGACCACGTCCGCCCCACCCTCGGCGTTGGTCACGTAGGCGACCAGGTCGTCGGCGAGCGCGGCGCGGACCGCGGTCAGGTCGCCGCGCCCGTAGGCCTCGAAGAACCCGCGCGTCCGGTCCCCGAGCGCTGCCATCGCTAGATCTAGTAGCCCGGCGGGTGGGTGGCGACGTAGCCGGTGTTGTCGCGCAGCGATGCCTGCCAGCGGGGCGGCGCCCCGGAAGTGTCGAAGCGAATGCCGGCGACCACCATGTACGCGTGGCCCGGATTCGAGTAGACGGTGATCCATTGGCCCGGCCCTGGATCGCCCCAGGTCATGAAGCCCGTCGAATCGAGCGGCGACGAGAGGAAGCCGCCGCCGTGCAACGCGAAGCTGACCGAGCCCGAGCAGTCATAGCCGCTGGACTCGAAGGAACCGTGACCGCCGCCGTACACATACGGCGTATTCGTGATCTGGTTGCCCGCGGCGATCACGTCCTTCACCGCCTGCGGAGCGCTGGCCGGAGCCGTCGCGGTGCCGTCCGAGTTGATCGAGGCGGTCGACCCGTTAGGCGCCGGGACGTTCTCGACCGGAGCCGGTGACGACGGTGCAGCGGCGCCCGCCGGCGCAGGGGCCGGGGCCTGCAGCGCCTCGACCAGGCTGTTCTCCTGGCCCTTGAGCTTGTCGAGCTGCTCGCGCCGCTGCGCCTGCGCGGCGTTGAGCGCCGCCTCCTGAGCCTCGAGCGAAGCCCGCGATGCGGCGAGCGCCTGCTGGCGCTTGGCGATCGCCGCCCGGGCGTCCTCGATCCGAGCGACCGAGGCTTCCATCTTGTCGACGTAGGAGTTGGCCGCCGCGCGCAGGTCGCGGACCCTGACGATCACGCCCGCCTGGTAGTCCTGAATCCGCTCGAGGTAGGTCGAGGTCGCGGCGAGCTCGTCGAAGTCGTCGGAGTTGAGCAGCATCGTGACCGTGTCGGGCTCGCCGTGGCGGTAGATCGAGACCAGCAGGCGCCGAAGCTCGCCCAGGGCCCGGTGCAGATTGCGCTTCGTCTCGGCCAGCGCCTCGCGGCCGCTCGCCAGCTCGTCGCGGGCCGCGGCCAGCTTGGCCTCCTGCTCGGCGAGCTCGGCCGAGACCCGGTCCTCGCGCTCGCGCAGGGCCCCGACCTGTCCCAGCAGGTCGTCGACCGCCGCGTTCTGCTCGGCCAGCCGATCGCGGATCTGCTCCTGCTGAGCGCGCACCTGATCGAGCTGCTCGCTCTGGGCCTGCGTGCTCGGCCCGGACGCGAGCGCGATCGCCAGGCTGCCCGCAAGCGCGGTCACGGCCGCGGCGATGCGGCGGCTGGGCGGGCGGAGTTCGGGCGGCGAGCTCGGCATGGATGTGCCGGGCTGCGAGGCCTGCGGCACCGACGACCGTAGCGCCTCAGGTCCAAATATCAGCGTTTGATTAGCAGCTGCAGGATCCGTTGCATGGGAGGAATCTCCCAGACCCTCGACGCGTACTGCCGCAAACCCGCGATCTTGGCGTTGATCATTCCCGGTGCGTACGGATTGCCGGGTAAAGATCGCGGCTTGGTTACTTCAGCTTGAAGGCGCGGATGCGGTCCTTGTAGGCGCCCTTGTCGCGGGCGTAAACACCGTGGGCGAGCGCCTGGACGATCGCCAGCAGCGAGGTGTTGGAGCGCGTGAACGAGGGACCGTTCGACGAGTAGTACAGGGTCAGGTCGGAGTGCTCGCCGATGTCCGAAAGGGTCGCGTCCGTGATCGCCATCGTCGAGGCGCCACGGTGCTTGGCGAGCTTCATCGCCCGGACCACGATCGGATGCGCGCGGCCGGCCGAGAAGGCGATCACCAGCGAGTCCTCGTCGACGCGCGACAGCCTCGTGATCGAGTCCTGGCGCGGGCTGGCGACGACCTCGGCGCGGATGTCGAGCAGCGCCAGCAGATGGCGCAGGTAGCTGGCGAAGAAGGCGAGCTGGTCCATGCCGACGATCATCACCCGGTGCGCCGACCCGAGCGCGGTGACGCAGGCCTCGACCTGCTCGCGGGTCAGGTTGCGGACCGTCTCCTCGACGTTCGCGTGGTCGGCGGCCAGCGAGGCCTCGAACTCGGAGTGGTCGAAATCGAACAGGGGCGCGGTCGAGCTGCCGTTCTCGGCCGGCCCGCGGCTGCGGTATTCCTCGATCGCGGCCTGCTGAAGCTCGGGATATCCCTCGAAGCCGAGCGCCTGCGAGAAGCGGACGACCGTCGACGACGAGGTGTCGGCGCGGCGGGCGAGCTCCTCGGCGGTCTGGAAGGCGGCCTCGTCGAGGTGGTCGACGATGTAGCGGGCGACGTCCTTCTGCGAGCGCGAGAACTCGTCGAAGCGTTCGGTGATGTAGACGGACAGCGCCTTGCCGTTCGGGCGGGTCGGCGTGCGGCGCGCACTGCCGTTGGAGGCGGAGCGGGTGCGGGCGGCGGAACGGGACTTGGTGGCGGTCTTGGTCACGCCGGTTGTTTCGCCTCACCGGGCGCGTTTCCTTTTCGCGCCTGCAAGGCGGAGCCCAAAGGGCGAAGCCGCGCCGCGGCACCGTTCGGGCGTCTAGATCTGATGCAAGACGGTCCCCCGATGTGCTTGGATCGCTGCCGTGGACGTCGAGGGCCTCGCGCGGATGACCAACCGCAACATGATCGGTTTCGACCTGGCGCTCGGATCGGGCGCCCTGCTCGCCCCCGACGCGACCCTCCGGGTGCTCGGCCATGACGAGCCCTCGCCCGACGCGCGGGAGCTGTTTCGGCGCTGCGGTCCGATCTGGCTCACCTTCGCCGCAGCACATCTGGTGGCCGAGCGACGCGACAGGCCCGAGGACTGGTGGGCGCTCGCCTGGTTGCGGGGCACCGAGCTGGTCACCGACGTCGTCTGGTCGCGTTCGGCGGCCTTCTCGCGCCCAGGCGCCCGCGCCGGGCTCTGGTTCGCCGGTGCGGGCAACCTGGCGATGGCCGCCGGGTTTGCGTGGCTCGCCCGGCGGCGCGGCTAGCTACGCCGGAGCGCGGTCCTTGAGCACCCGGCGCAGGATCTTCCCCGAGGGCGACTTCGGGATCTCGTCGATCACCTCGACCAGCCGCACCCTCTTCTGCGGCGAGACCTGGCCCGCGACCCACTCCATCAGCCCGTCCGCGTCGAGCTCGTCGACCGCGGCGACGACGAAGGCTTTTGGCAGCTCGCCGGCCTCCTCGTCGGGGACGCCGATCACGGCGACGTCGGCGACCTCGGGGTGGTTGATGATCAGCGCCTCGAGCTCGGCCGGCGCGACCTGGAAGCCCTTGTACTTGATCAGCTCCTTGAGCCGGTCGACGATCTCGAAGAAGCCGTCCTCGTCGACGACGGCGACGTCGCCGGTATGCAGCCATCCCTCGCCGTCGACGGTGGCCGCGGTCGCCTCCTTGTTGTTGAGGTAGCCCGTCATCACCTGGGGGCCGCGGATCCACAGCTCGCCCCTCTCCCCCGGGCCGACGTCCTCGCCGGTCTCGGGGTCGACCAGGCGGCACTCGGTGTTCGCAAGCGGCGGGCCGATCGAGCCCGGCTTGTTGTGGCCGTCGGGACGGATCACGTGGGTCACCGGGCTGGTCTCGGTCAGCCCGTAGCCCTGGATCACCTTGCAGTCGAGGCGCTCGGAGACCCGCTCGGCGAGCTCGCCGCCCAGCGGCGCTGCACCGGACATCACCGTCGTCACCGAGGAGAGGTCGCGCTCGTCGACCGCGGGGTGCTTGGCGAGCGCCAGGGCGATCGGCGGCACGACGTACACGCGGGTGATGCCGTGGGTCTCGATCAACCCCAGGAACTGGTCGAGGTCGAAGCGCGGCATCGTGACGATCGTCGCTCCGGCCCGCAGGCCCTGGTTCATGATCACCTGCATCCCGTAGATGTGGAAGAACGGCAGACAGGCAACCAGCACGTCGCCCTCCTCGATCGCGAAGCTCTCCTGGAGCTGGGCCAGGTTCGCAACCAGGTTGCGGTGGGCGAGCATCACGCCCTTCGGCAACCCGGTCGTGCCGCTCGAGTAGGGCAGTACTGCGACGCCGTCGGGGTCGATCTCGACCGTCGGCGCCGCGTCCGGGTCGCCGAGCAGGGCGGAGAATGGGGTCGCGCCCTCGCCCTCGCCGAGCACGTACACCTGATCGCCGATCCCGGCCCGCTCGGCGGCCTCCAGCGCCGCGTCGAGACACGGCGGGACCGTGAGCAACAGCTTGGCGCCGGAGTCGCTGAGCTGATGGGCGAGCTCGTTGGCCGTGTACAAGGGATTGACGGTGGTCGCCTTGCCGCCGGCCGAGGCGGCGCCGTGGAAGGCGATCGCGTACTCGGGGACGTTCGGCATGTAGACGGCGAGCACGTCGCCGGGGCCGAAGCCGCGCTCCGCCAGCCCGGCCGCCAGCGAGCGAATCCCGCTCGCCAGCTCGCCGTAGGTGATCGCCCGCCCCGACGGGCCGTCGATCAACGCCGGCTTGTCGGCGTGCTCGGCCGCCGATTCGAGCACGAACGAGGTCACGTCAGAGGCCGGGATCGCGACCTCGGCGGCCGGGCTGCGGTGGATCACAGCCCGGAACCTATCGCTACTGCTGGCCCGCCTCGGTCACGCCATCCGGCATCGCGGCGCCGATCGCGTGAAAGCCGCCGTCGACGTGCAGGATCTCACCGCTGATCGCCTGCGACCAGTCGGAGAGCAGGAAGCAGACGGCGCGCGCGACCGGCGTCGGATCGGTGGCGTCCCAGCCCAGCGGCGCCCCCAGCTTCCAGGCGGCGGCGAGCTCGGTGAAGCCCGGGATCCCCCCGGCGGCGGCGGTCTCGACCGGGCCGGCGGAGACGAGGTTGACGCGGACGCCGCGCGGGCCGAGGTCGCGCGCGAGGTAGCGAGACGTCGACTCGAGCGCCGCCTTGGCGACGCCCATCCAGTCGTAGGCGGGCCAGGCGACGGTCGCATCGAAGTCGAGCCCGACGATCGCACCCCCGCCGTCGTCCTCCAGCAGCGGCGCCAGATGGCGGGCGAGCGCCTGCAGCGAGTAGGCGCTGGTCTGGAACGCCTGCGCCGCGCTCTCGTACCCGGTCTCCATGAACGAGCCGCCGAGCGCGTCATCGGGCGCGTGCGCGATCGCGTGCAGGACACCGTCGACGGCGCCCCAGCGCTGCTCCAGCTCCGCGGCCGCAGCGGCGAGGTCGTCCTCGGAGTTGACGTCGAGCTCGAGCACCTCGGGTGGCTCCGGCAGCCGGGCGGCGGACCGCTCGGTCAACCGGCGGCCGCGCCCGAAACCGGTCAACACCACCTCGGCGCCCGCGAGCTGGGCTTCGCGGGCGACCGCAAAGGCGATGCTGTGGCGCGTGAGCACGCCGGTGACCAGCAGGCGTTTGCCGTCGAGCATCAGAGCAGCACGCCGTCACCGTTCGCGGGCGAGACCTCGGCGCCCGGCGCCGCGGTCGGCAGTTGCCGGCGGCGCCAGAGCGCGTCGATCGTCGCCCGTGCGACCAGCTTGTCGTCCGCGTCGCGGACCCGCAGCGCGAGCTCGACCAGGCCGTGTTCGGGATCGAGCGGCCGCAGGCCCGCGATCTCGGCCTCGGCGTGGATCGTCGCGCCGATCGGCACCGGGCGCTTGAAGACGACGCTCCGCAGCCCCCGCAGGGCCATCACCCGCTCGGGGTCGATCGGCAACAGCCCGATCGCGTAGGAGAGCACCAGCATGCCGTGGGCGATCCGCTCGCCGAAGGCGCTCTCCGCGGCCCAGGTCGCGTCGGCGTGCTGGGGATGCCAGTCGCCGGTCAGGGCGGCGAACGAGACCAGGTCCGCCTCGGTGATCGTTCGCCCTCGGGTGCGCAGCCGGGCGCCGATCTCGAGCCGGTCGAAGTCGAGCGCGAGCGGGTCGCTCACCGGCGTCTCCCGCGGTGCGCGTTCAGGCCCAGCAGGCGGGCAAAGCCGGTGGCGGCGTGGTCGTGCCCATCCGCCGACGGGTGGAGGCCGTCGCCGATGAAGTTCTCGGGCTCCGCCAGGCCGGGGTGCCGAGCGACCTCGAGGCAGGGCACGGCGAACTCCAGCGCCACCTCGCGGGTGGCCTGGTTGAAGGCGACGAGCCCGCGCTCCAGCCGGCTGCGCGTCCGGGGGCCGAGCTCGAGGAAGTCCCAGCGCTCGGGCGCGGTCGCGGTCAGCATCCGAGCCTCGGGCAGCGACTCGCCGATCACCTTGAAGATCACCGCCAGGCGCCGCGCGTAGGCCTCGACGTCCGGACGCACCGAAAACAGAACGTCGTTGGCGCCGCAGACGATCGTCGCCAGGTCGGGCGCGAAGCCCAGCGCCGGGGGGAGCTGGTCGAGAACCTGCTCGCTGGTCGCGCCCTCGACCGCGAGATTGCGGTACTCGAACCCCGGGCAGCCGGCCGCGAGGCGGGTGGCAAGCCGGTCGGCCCAGCACTCTCCCGGGCCGCATCCGGTACCGGCGGTGAAGCTGTCGCCCAGCGCCGCATAGGAGCCGATCGCGCCGTCCGCACGCCACCGGGTCCGCGCCGGCGGCTCGGAGATCCGCTCCAGCGGCTCGAGCGCGCTCATCGTTGCCCCAGGGTCGCCAGTGCCCAGGCGAGCCGGTCATGGGTGGCCTCGGGCTCGACCACCTCGTCGACGAAGCCGCTCGCCGCCGCCGCGTCGGCGGTCAGGTGCTCGGCGGCGTAGGCGGCCGCGAGCCGGTCGCGCAGGTCGCCCCCCTGATCGTCGGTGAGTCGCCGGCGGTGGGCGATCCCGACCGCCTGCTCGGCCGCCATGATCCCGATCTGGGCGCCGGGCCAGGCGAAGACCATGTCGGCCCCGAGTTCCTTCGAGTTCATCGTGATCACCGCGCCGCCGAAGGCCTTGCGCAGGACCACGGTCAGCTTCGGCACGGTCGCAGCGGCGAAGGCGCGCAGTAGCGCGGCGCCGTGGCGGATCACGCCCGCCTCCTCCTGGCGGCGCCCGGGCATGAACCCCGGCGTGTCGACGAGCACCACCAACGGCAGCCGGAAGCGGTCGCAGGTGGCGACGAACAGCGCGCCCTTCTCGGCCGCCGCGGCGTCGATCACGCCGCCCAGGCGCCACGGCTGGTTCGCGATCACGCCGACCGGCCGGCCGTCGATCCGCGCCAGCGAAGTGACCATGTTGCGAGCCCATCCGGCGCCGAGCTCGAGCGAGTCGCCGCCGTCGACGAGCCCGGCGATCACCTCGCGGACGTCGTAGACGCGTCGGGCTTCGCCGGGGACGCCGGCGGCCGGATCGCCGCCGGGGGCGATCGCCGCCGCCCGCGGCGCCGGCCCGCCGATCGCCGACGGCAGATAGCCGAGCAGCTCGCGTGCCAGTCGGGCGCCGTCGGCGTCATCGTCCGCGTGCAGCTGGCAGACGCCGTTGCGCCCATGTACGGCCGGCCCCCCGAGGTCCTCCATCGAGACCTCTTCTCCGAGCGCCTCGTAGACGACCTTGGGCCCGGTCAGGAACATCCGCGCCCGCTCGGTCATCAGCAGAAAGTCGGTCAGCGCGGGGGCGTAGGAGCCGCCCCCGGCCGAGATCCCGGTGACGATCGACAGCTGCGGCACGCGGGTCGAGAGCGCGACGCTCTCGCGGAAGATCCGGCCGTAGCCGGCGAGCGCCGCGTGGCCCTCCTGCAACCGGGCGCCGCCGGACTCGACGAAGCCGAGGATCGGCGCGCCAGCTTGGCCCGCGAGCCGCATCACCCGGACGATCGTCTCGGCGTGCATCTCGCCCAGCGAGCCGCCCATGAACGCGGGGTCCTCGGCAAAGCAGAACAGCGGCCGGCCGGCGGCGGTACCCGCGCCGGCGAGCACGCCGTCGCCCGGGCGAGCGCGCTCACCGACCCGGGCGGAGAGCACGGCGCTGCGCAGGGGCCGGAAGCTGCCCGGGTCGCAGAGCGCCTCGAGCCGCTCCCGGGGCGTCGGGCGCCCGGCGGCCGGCTGGGGGACCGGCAGGGTGACGTTTGCGCCCGCGCTCATCGTCAGTCAGCCACCTCGATGCAGAGGACGACGTTGTGGCCGCCGAAGCCGAACGAGTTGGAGATCCCGACCGGCGAGCGGCCGTTGCGCTGCAGCGCCCGCGCCTCGCCGGGGACGTAGTCGAGGTCGAGGTCGTCGTCGGGCTGCTCGAGGTTGATCGTCGGCGGAGCGACCTCGTCAGCCAGCGACTCGGTCAGCGCCACCGCCTCGACCGCCCCGGCGGCGCCGAGCAGGTGGCCGATCGACGACTTCAGCGACGAGATCGGGATCGACCCGGCGCGATCGCCGAACACGCGCTTGATCGCCACCGTCTCGGAGCGGTCGTTGAGCGGGGTCGAGGTGCCGTGGGCGTTGACGTAGTCGACCTCGCCGGGCTCGATCCCGGCGTCGCGCAGCGCCGCCTGCATCGCCCGGGCGGCGCCGTCGCCCTCGGGGTCCGGGGCGGTGAGGTGGAAGGCGTCAGCAGTGGCGCCGTAGCCGGTCAGCCGGCCCAGGACCGGTGCGTCGCGCTCGGCGGCGCGCTCGGCGTCCTCGAGCACCAGCACGCCGGCGCCCTCGCCGATCACGAAGCCGTCGCGGCGGCGGTCGAAGGGGCGCGAGATGCCGCACTCCGAGGTCGCCCCCATCCCCGCGAACGCGGCCACCGACAGCGGCGTCACGCCGGCCTCGGCGCCGCCGACCACACAGGCGGCGACGTCGCCGCGCTCGACCATCCGCATCCCGGCGCCGATCGCCTGGGCGCCGGCGGCGCAGGCCGAAACGGTGCCGTAGCACTCGCCCTTGAGACCGTGGCGCATCGCCATCGCGGCGGCGGCCGCGTTGGGCATCATCTGCGGCACGCAGAGCGGCGACATCGCCCCGGGGCCGCGGTCGAGCATCACCGAGTGCTGGTCCTCGATCGTCGCGATCCCGCCGATCCCGGTGCCGATCACGCAACCGATCTCGGTCCCGTCGTAGGGAAGCTCCTCGTCCCATCCGGCCTGGGCCAGCGCCTCGTCGCCGGCGGCGAGCGCGAACTGGGTGAAGCGGTCTGCGCGCCGCGCCTCGCGGCGGGTGAGGAAGTCGGTCGGCTCGAAGTCGTCGCAGCGCCCGGCGCCGTCGGCGATCCCCGACTCGCCGGCGCTCCAACGCTCGATCAGCGCCGGGGCGCCGACGCCCAGGGGCGTGACCGCCCCCAGCCCGGTGATCACGACATCGTTCACGCGAGCCTTTGCGAGACCAGCTCGACGACGTCCGAGACGGTCTCGACCTTGTCGAGGTCGGCGTCCTGGACCTCGACGCCGTACTCGTCCTCGACGATCTGCGCGAGTTCGACCAGGTCGAGCGAGTCCACGTCGAGGTCGGCGAACCGCGAGCTCGCCGAGACGCTGTCGCGCTCCTCGCCGAACTCGACCAGCGCGTCGATCACGCGGGCCTCGATCTGCTCCTTGGTTGCTTTCTCGGTCTCTGGCACTTCGTTTCGCTCCTATCTGTTGCTCAGGCGGTCATTCCGCCATCGACGGTCAGTGTCGTTCCGGTCACGTACGACGCCGCGGGCGAGACCAGGAAGCCGACACAGGCGGCGACCTCCCCCGGCGTCCCGGCGCGGCGAGCCGGGATCGCCTCGGCGAGCCCGCTGTCGATCCCCGCGGTCATCTCGGTCGCGATCAGTCCCGGAGCGACGGCGTTCACGGTCACCCCGCGTCGCGCGACCTCGACCGCGACCGTGCGGGTGAAGGCGATCAGTCCGGCCTTCGAGGCGGCGTAGTTGGCCTGGCCGGCGTTGGCGCGCACCCCGACCACCGAGGCGACGTTGACGATCCGGCCGAAGCGGGCTCGCATCATCGGCCCGACCGCGCGCCTGGTCAGCCGGAAGGCCGCGCTCAGGTTCGTCTCCAGGACGCGGTCCCAGTCGTCGTCGCCGAGCCGCATCGAGAGCCCGTCGGCGGTCGTGCCGGCGTTGTTGACCAGCACCGCGACCTTGCCGAGCTCGGCCTCGACGGCGCTGAACAGGCCGTCGACCGCATCGCGGTCGCTGACGTCGGCGCCGATCGGGCGCGCGATGCCCCCGGCCTCGCCGATCCTCGCGACCACGCCCTCGGCGCCCTCGCGGTCGGCCCGGTAGTTGACGGCCACCGGCCAGCCCGCGGCGGCGAGCTCGGCGGCGATCGCCGCCCCGATCCCTCGCGAGGCGCCGGTGACCAGCGCGCAACCGTCCAGCCGACGGGGCTCGGAGTCAACCCCGTCGGCCTCTTGGACGGTCTCCCGCACACCGGTGGGGGCGCCGCGGTTCAGCGGTCGCCCCATTTCAGTAGCCCCCCGCCCCAGGTGAGCCCGGCGCCGAAGGCGCCCAGGAAGATCGTCGATCCAGGCCCGATCCGGCCGTCGGCGAGGGCCACGTCGAGCGCCAACGGGATACTCGCCGCCGAGGTGTTGCCATGGGTCGCGATCGAGTCGACCACCTTGTCGGGCGCCAGGTCGAGCCGGTCGCCGACCGCGGTCAGGATCCTGCGGTTGGCCTGGTGGTAGACGAACAGGTCGACCTGGTCGAGCGAGAGCCCGGCCTCCCCCACGACCTCGGTCGTGATCTCGGTCAGTGAGACAACCGCGGCGCGGAAGGTCGCGCGGCCGTCCATGCGGACGACGTTCTCGGTGTGCGAGGCGGTCACCGCGCGCGATCCGGCGCCGTCGGCGCGCAGCCGGATCGGGCCGATCTCGGCCGCGCCCCCGGGGACGACAACCGCCGCCCCGGCACCGTCGCCGAACAACCCAGCGGTACGCGGGTCGTCGAGGTCGAGCACCCGGCTCATCAACTCGGCGCCGATCACCAGGGTCGCGCCGGCGCGGCCGGATTCGGTTGCCGCGGCGGCCAGGCCGAGCGCCGAGACGAAGCCGGTGCAGGCGGCGCCGATGTCGATCGCCCCGGCGCGGTCGGCGCCCAAGCGCTCCGCGACCAGCGGCGCGGCGGTCGGCACCCGCTCGTCGGCGGTCGAGGTGGCGACCAGGATCAGGTCGAGGTCGGCAGCGTCGACGCCGGCCCGCTCGAGCGCGATCGACGCGGCATCGGAGGCAACGTCGGTCAGGGTGACGTCGGGCAGTGCGTGGCGGCGCTCGACGATCCCGGTGCGCGAGGCGACCCAGTCGGGCTCGACCCCGAGCCGCTCGGCGATCGCCTCGCTGCTGACCACGCCGTCGGGCAGCGCGGAGCCGATCGCGGCGATCCCGGCGCGGGCGGTCGGGCGCCGCTGCAGCCCGGCGAGCGCCGCGGGCGTTTCGAGCGCGCTAGCCACGGACCGCCTCCGTCCTCGTCCCCTCGGCGCGGACGACCTCGGCCTCGTCGAGGATCCGCGGGACCAGTTTCGCCAGCACCCGCCCGGGGCCGACGTCGAGGAAGCGGCGCACGCCGGTCGCCTGCAGCAGCTCCATCACCTCGACCCAGCGCACCGGGCTGGTCAGCGAGGCGACCAGCTGCTCGCGCGGGTCGGCGGCGAACGGCGATGCGGTGGCGCCGGAGATCACCGGCGACGGGGTGCGATGAAACTCGATCTCGGTCAGCCGTTCGGCGAACAGCTCGACCGCCGGCAGCATGTCGGCGGAGTGGAAGGCGCCGGCGATCGCGAGCCGCTTTGCCCGCAGGCCCAGCTCCTTGGCCCGCTCGCGGGCGGCCTCCAGGCCGGCCTCGGGGCCGCTGAGCACGTACTGGCCCGGGGCGTTCTCGTTGGCGAGGGTCAGGCCGGTGTCCTGGGCCAGGGCCAGCGCCTGGCCGCGCTCGCCGCCGACCGCCAGCATGCCGCCGGGCTCGGCCGCGGCGGCGGCGTCGTCCATCAATCTTCCGCGCTCGGCCGCGATCCGCAGGCCGTCGAGGTCGTCGACAGCCCCGGCTGCCGCCAGCGCCGCGACCTCGCCCAGCGAGTGCCCGGCGTAGGCGCGAGCGACCGGGCGCCCCGCGCGCTCGAAGCTCGCGATCGAGGCGCAGTAGATCGCCGGCTGGGCGAACCGGGTCCCGTCGGCGACCCGCCGCAGCGGATCGTCGCCGACCAGCTCGGCGGCCAGCTCGTGGAGGTCGGGGCGCACCTCCTGGACCAGCTCGGCGGCGCCGGGATCGTCGACCCCCTGGCCGGGAAAGAGGACAGCAAGCTCGTTCGTCTCTTCGCTCATCACGACACACCTAGCCGCTGACGCGGCCGGGGTTAAGGCCTAAAGCCTTACAACCCCCCATTCGGGGGGGATAAATCTCGACGCAGCGGGGGTCCGGCTGTCCGCGGGTGTGCTCACCGGCTGAGGCCGAGTCGTTCGGCTCGCCGGGTCGCCTCGGCGCGGTTCTTGACCCCGAGCTTGCGATAGACGGCGCTCGCGTGCTCCTTGACCGTGTGCGGCGAGAGGCTCAGCCGCTCGGCGATCTCGCGGTTGGTGCGGCCCGAGGCGATCAGCGACAGCACCTCGCGTTCGCGCTCGGTCAGTGGCGCCGCCGGCGCCTCCTCCTGGCGGCCGAAGACGGTCATCCCGCGGCCGACCATGCGCACGGCCATCGCCACCTCGTCGGCGCTCCAGTCCTTGGAGACGAAGCCCGATGCTCCCGCGGTGCGCGCCGCCTGCGGCGAGATCCAGCCGATGCCCGAGATCAGCAACACCCGGGTGCGCGGCGACGCCGTGCGGATCGCCTCGCACAGCTCGGCGCCGGAGCGCTCGCCCAGGAACAGGTCGACCAGGGCGACGTGCGGCTTGTGGCGGGCGACCAGGGTCAGCGCCGTGTCCGGATCGGAGGCGACCACGCAGCGCTCGACCCAGCGCTGGCGGCCGAGCATCACCTTGAAGCCCCACTGGACGACTGCATGGTCGTCGACGATCAGCACCCGCAGCGCCTGTTCAGCCATCGGCGCCCACCCCGCCGACAAATCCCTCGACCTCGCTCGCCGGCAACACCAGGCGAACCCGCCACTCCCGGGCCTCGGCGCCGTACTCGAGCATCCCGCCCCGCTGCATCGATTCGTAGGCGGCGAGCCGCAGCCCGAGCCCCGAGCCGGCGCCCTGGCCGCCGTTGGTGATGCCGTCGTTTTTGACCTCGAGGGCGAAGGCGCCGTCGACGCTGGTGATCGCGATCCGCACCTCGCTCGGGCTGGCGTGCTTCTCGGCGTTGCGCAGCGCCTCCCCGAGCACCGAGACGGCGAGTGGCTCCAGGCCCTCGGGAACCTCGGCCCCCGGCTCCCACCGGACGCTGATCGGCACCGCCTTGTATTGCCGCCCGAGCCGCCCGAGCTCGGCGCGGAGCGTGGTCACCGTGGGCTCGCCGGTCGGCTCCAGCGAGCGCTCGAGCGCGTCGCGGAGCTCACCCAGGGCGGCCTCGACCTCGGCCGCGGAGCGCTCCGCATCGGCGGCGCTCAGCTCGCGGCCGGAACCGAGCACCATCGAGACGCCGAACAGGCGCTGCATGACGCTCTCGTGCACCTCGCGGGCCAGCTCGACGCGCTCGAGCAGCAGGGTGTCGCGCTCGTGCTGGGCGACCGCCCCGCGGACCGTCGTCGCCAGCGCCGCGGTCCGGCCCAGCGCCCGCATCGTCTGCAGCTCCTCCGGCCCGAGGTCGAGCGGCGCGCCGTTTCGGTCGGCGAAGATCACCCCCAGCCAGCGCCCGGCCGCCGCCACCGGGGTGCACGAGATCGCGGTCACGGTCGGGACCTCGGAGTAGCGGTCGGGGACGTGTCCGGGCAGCGAGTCGACGACGATCACCGCCTCCTCGCCCAGCGCCCGCTGGGCGATCGGGGTCTCCTCGAGGCTGCCGTAGACGTGGGCGAGGATTTCGGGCGCGACGCCGTGACTACCGGCAGGGACGACCAAGCGCCGTGCGGGGTCGTAGAGCAGCAGCACCGCGCGCTCGAGCGAGGTCAGCCGGCAGATCGCCTCGCAGATGCGGTCATCAAGCGGGTCCGACTCCGCCGCCTCGTCACCGAGCTCGAACAGCAGCCGGACGACCGCGTCGACCGCGTTGCCCGGAAGCGGCTCGGCCTCGCCGATCATCACGGTTCACTATCCCACCCCGCGCGCCAAGGTTACGCCCGGGGGGTCCACAGGTGACTGACACGGAGTCCCAGGCGCCCGGTCCAGGCAGCCGCCGATGATCGTTGCGGCCGCCGCTGCGATGATGGGCGCGTGATCCGATCGCCGGCCCACGACCCCTGGGGGCGCGACCTCGCCGGCACCGTGCACGAGCTCGAGTTCACCAGCGAGGCGCTGGCCGCCAACCCGCTCGGCGACCCGGCGACCCGCCCGCTCTACGTCTACACGCCACCCGGCTGGCCCGACGACGGGCCCTACCCCGCGGTCTGGGGCATCCAGGGGATGACCGGCCAGATCGACATGTGGCGCAACCGCAGCCCCTACTCGAGCACCTTCATCGAGGACGTCGACCGGCTGATCGCCGCCGGCGAGTGTCGCCCGGTGGTCATGCCGCTGGCGGACTGCTGGACCGCCTACGGCGGCTCGCAGTTCATTGACTCCGCCGGGACCGGCGACTACATGGCCTACCTCTGTGACGAGCTCGTCCCGTTCGTCGACGGCCGCTTCAACACGATCGCCGAGCGCGACGGCCGCGCCGTCCAGGGCAAGTCCTCGGGTGGCTACGGCGCGCTGGTCCTACCAATGCTGCGCCCCGACCTTTGGGGCGGGCTCGGGGACGTCTCCGGCGACGCTGCGTTCGAGTACTGCTACATGCCCGAGTTCCCGATCGCCTGGGCGAAGCTGCGCGAATATGACTCGATCGAGGACTTCTGGGAGGAGATGCTCGGCGACCCCGACCCCTCCCCCGCCGTGTTCGCCGCGGTCAACGCGATCGCGATGGCGGCCTGCTACTCGCCCGGCGACGACGGCTCGCCCGAGCTGCCGTTCGCGGCCGACGACTGCGCCCTGCGGGAGGAGGTCTGGGAGCGGTGGCTCGCGTGGGACCCGGTGCGGATGCTCCCCGACCACATCGAGGACCTGCGCTCGATGCGGGCGATCTCGCTCGAGTGCGGCCTTCAGGACGAGTACAACCTGCACGCGGGCACGGCGCTGATCCACTCGCAGCTCGAGGCGGCCGGGATCGAGCACCGGTTCGAGCTCTTCCAGGGCAAGCACGGCCACCTCACTCCCCGCTACGCGCCGCTGGTCGCCTGGCTCGCCGAGCGGCTCGCCTAGATGGGCGCCGTCCGCCGCGCACGGCCGGCCGACGCCGCCGTCGCCGCGCGGCTGCTCGACGCCTTCAACCGCGAGTACGACACCCGGACACCGGGGGTCGAGGCGCTCACCGAGCGTCTGGCGCCGATGATCGACTCCGGCCAGGTGCTCGTCTGGTTAGCCGGCGACGAGCCCTGCGGGGTCGCGGTCCTGATCTTCCGCACCTCGATCTGGTTCTCGCGTCCCGACGCCTACCTCGCCGAGCTCTACGTCGCCCCGGATCGCCGTGGCGAGGGGCTCGGCCGCGCAATGCTCGAGGCGGCGATCACGGGCGCCCACGAGGCCGGCGCCGGGATCATCGACCTGAACACGTCGACCGAGGACGAGGCCGCCCGCGGCCTGTACGAGAGCTTCGGCTTCACCAACCGCGAGGGCCTGCCCGACGGCCCGCCGATGCTCTATTACGAGCTCGAGCTCTGATCGCCGGCGACGATCGCGATCGGGAACTCGAACCTGACCCGTCCCCCCTCGCGGCGCTCGCCGATCCCCATCTCGCGGCCGTCGTCGATCGCCGCGTCGAACAGCGCCCTGACCGCGTCGGGGTCGGGGGCGGCCGAGCGCTCGAGCAGCGCCTCGAGCTCCATCGGCAACCGGTAGTGGCCCAGCGGCCGCGCCGCGAGCCCGGCGCTGCGCAGCAGCTCCAGCAGCTCGCTCTCGGGCATCGAGCGCGCGTGCGAGGGGTCGCGGGTTCGCTCGGCCTCGTTGAAGCGCGCGGCCGCGTCGTGATCGTCGCCGACGATCATGTCCGCGACCACCACCCGCCCGCCGGGGGCGCAAACCCGGGCCATCTCGGCGACCACGGCCCGCGGGTCGGCGACGTGATGGAGCGCGTAGCGGCAGACCACGCGCTCGAACTCGCCGTCGTCGTAGGGCAGCCGGGTGACGTCGCCGAGCTCGAAGCTGACGTTCTCGAGTCCCTGCTCGGCGCAGCGCCGGCGGGCCAGCGCGAGCATCTCGGGCGTCAGGTCGATGCCGACGACTCGGCCCGCTTCGCCGGCGAACGCCGCCGCGACAATCCCCGGCCCGCAGGCGACGTCGAGGACGGAGTCCTGTGCGCCGGTGCCTGCGGCGTCGAGCAGCATCCGCATCGCCTGCTCGTCGTTCATCGCCGCCGCCGACGAGAAGCCGGCGGCTTGGCGGGTGAACTGATCGACCGTGGTGCGCTTGTGGTCCAAGCGCTCAGACCCCCAGGTGGCGCAGGGCCGAGTGGGCCGCGTTGTAGCCGTTCATCCCGTGGGCGCCGGCCCCGGGCGGCGTTGCCGCCGAGCAGATGAACACGCCGGGGATCCCGGTCGCGTACGGGTCGAGCGCGAACCGAGGTCGGAACAGGATCTGCTTCGGCGTGTTGGCCCCCGCGATGATGTCGCCGCCGACATAGTTGGGGTTGTAGGCGGCAAGCGCGGCCGGATCGCGGGTGGCGGTGGCGCGGATCCGCTCGCGGAATCCGGGCGCGAAGCGCTCTATCTGCGCCAGGATCACCTCGGTCGCGTCGCGGTCGTAGCCCGCCGGGACATGGGCGTAGGCCCAAAGCGGGTGCAGGTCGCCCTGCGAGCGCGACGGGTCGGCCAGGTACTGCTGGCAGACGAGCACGAACGGGCGCTGGGGCATCCGCCCGGCGTTCACCTCGCGCTCGGCGGCGGCGATCTCGTCGAAGGAGCCGACGGCGTGCACGGTCCCCGCGCGGCGAGCCGCCTCGGCGGTCCACGGGACCCCGCCCTCGACCGCAAGGTCGAGCTTGAACGCGCCGGGCCCGTGGCGGTAGCGGCGGTAGGCGCGTTCGATCCTGCGAGGCAGCCGGTCGCCCGCGATCTCGGCGACCGCCGACGGGATCAGGTCGCAGATCACCGCGTCGGCGCCCTCGAGCTCGGTCAGCGAGCCGACCGTGCTGCCGGTCTCGATCGTCCCGCCCGCCTCGCGGATCACCGCCGCAAGGGCGTCGGCGATCGCCTGCGAGCCGCCGCGGGCAACCGGCCAGCCGTAGGCGTGACAGGAGCAGATCAGCGCCATCCCGACCGACGGAGCTCATCGGTCGATTGAGCGGCGCGAACGCATGCGCGGCGACGCCGCCGAACAGCGCTCGCCCCTGCTCGGTCAAAAAAGAGCGCGCGAGCACGGTCGCCGGCGTCGCCGCCGGGATCCCGAACCGCACCAGGCGCAGCGGGTGGCGCGGCAGATGCAGGAACGGACGCATGATGTCCTCGCCGAGCGCCTCGAAACCGGCAGAGGGACGACCGAAGAGCCGCTTCCAGGCGGCGCCGTCGGATCCCAGGCCGGCGGCGGTCTCGTCGATCGAGCGCAGCATCACCGCCGCGCTGCCGTCGTCGAGCGGATGGGCGAGATCGACATCTGGCCAGCACCACCGGAGCCCGTGGCGGTCCAGGTGGTGCTCGCGCAGCGCCGGCGCGCCGACCGCCATCGCGTGCACCGCCGAGCAGTCGTCGTGCAGCAGCCCCGGCAGCGTGAGCTCGCTGGTCCGCGTGCCACCGCCGATCGTCGGCGCCGCCTCCAACACCCTCACCCCCACCCCCCGTGACGCCAGAGCGGCGGCCGCGGCGAGCCCGTTGGGACCCGAGCCGACGACCGTTGCCGTGCTCACGCCGGGGTGGGAGCCGGGCGCGAGTCTGGTGACCTCGACCGGGAAGTCGAAGGACTCCTCCAGCCACGGTCCGTGGCGGACCATGTCGGCGACGTTGACCCAGCCCTCCTCGATCAGCCCGTCGGCGGCGTCGTAGATCGCGTAGTGCTGGCGCTGGATGTGCGCGGGCTGCGACTCGAGCGTGATCACCCGCAGCTCACCGGGCTCGAAGTGGCAGCGCTCCTGAACCGCCTCCAGCAGCTGGTGGCTGTGCAGGTGGCCGTCGCCGAAGTTCCAGCCGTTGACAACCCCGGAGATCAGCTCGCCCTCGCGAATGTTGAACGCCTCCGGGTCGCCGTCGGTTGCCCGCGGCAGCAGCCCCAGCAGCGCCCGGCCGTGCGAGTGCATGGCGCGGAAGGCGAGCCCCTTGTTGAGCAGATACTCCGCGAGCTCGGGCCCGTAGAGCTTGGTCAGCTGCTCGACCACGATCTGCGCCGGCTTCAGGATCATCGCGTCGAGCTTCGCCTCGGCGCCGGTGTCCTTGCGAAAGCACCACTGGCTGGTCGCCCAGTTGCCGGCGTAGTAGCGCATCGCGGGCAGGAACGAGACCTTGTCCGGCCAGAAGTTGCCGATGATCGGGAGCGCGACGCTGGTCGACAACAGGATGATCAGCAGCAGCGGGCTGTCGAAGCTCGAGAACGGCACATCCCCGTAGTGGCCGAACAGGAACAGGATCCCGAAGATCATGAACAGGTTCCATTCCAGCGGCACCGCGAGCGGGAAGGTCGAGGTGATGTGGACGTGGAAGATGATCATCCCGATCACCGCGATCGTCCCGATCGTCCCGCCGCTGGTCAGAAACAGGGTGATCGGCAGCCCGAACTCGATCGCGGTCCCCAGGTGGGCCGCCATTTGCGCCCGCCAACCCGGCCGCAGGTCCTCGGGGTAGCCGGCGTACAGCTGCGCCTTCATCTTCCGCGAGCGGTTCCAGGGTGTGTTGCTGATCATCACCGAGACCACGAACGGGAAGTGGCGGTTGAGCTTCGAGCTCGCGGCGCCGAGCCAGATGCAGAGGAAGACGATCTGGGCGCCGATGATCAGGTTGGTGAGCGGGAACAGGAAGATGATCAGCAGCGGTCCGTAAACCTCCGGCCGCGCGGCCAGGAACGAGACCTTGTCGCGCAGGCCCAACAGGACGAGGAAGCCCAGCAGCACCGCGACTGCCACCGGCTCGAGGCGCCCGGCGCTCGCGCCGGCGACGGCCTCGCCGTTGGAGAACAGCAGGTAGACGCACGAGGCGAGGACGCCGGCGTAGAGCAGGACGTCCACCGGTGTGCGCGTGGTGCCCGCGGTCAGCGGCACCTTGTCGGGCCACGGAGGCAACCGCACCGTGCCCGGTCGCAGCCAGTAGAGGATGCCGCCGATCGGCGGCAGAAAGCGGAAGGTGAGCGGCATCGAGCCGCAGCCGAGCCCGATCGCCTCCCAGAGCACGAGCCAGACGACCACCTTCTGGAACACGATCGGCTGCGTCCACCAGTCCGAGAGGTCGCCGAGCCCGCCGAGCCCTGGGGTGGTCGCCCCGATCAGCGCGAAGCCGCCAGCCGCGAACACGATCAGCTTGACGATGTAGAGCAGGTAGACGGCCTCGGGGGTGCCGAAGCCGTTCACGGCCCAGTCCTGGGCCAAGGGCTTGATCCGAGAAAGGTGCGGCTTGGCCCGCCACTCGTCGAGATCGAACGGCGGCGGGGTCGGGGAGAGGAATCCCACGCGCCTTTTCTATCTTCTTTGCGCGTCCCGCGCAGAGGTGGGCGCTAGCTGCCGAACCCGGTCAGCGAGTCGGTCAGCGAGATGATCACGACCAGGATCGTGACCACCGCCAGCAGCGCGACCAGTCCGATGAAGGCCGGCCGCATCCCCTGGCGGGTGTCGTCGATCTCGTGCACATGCTCGATGTCGACCTCGACCGGCTCGCGATCGTGGTCTTCCTCGGCCCGCATCCGCGCCGCGGCCTCGGCGCTCTCGCGGTCGGGGAAGTTGCTCAGCGCCTCGTCTCCGCGGACCACGTCCCAGCCGTCGACCTGGTCGCGCATCACTTTCAGTGCCATGGCCTGTCAGTACCCGGCCGGGCAGGCGAGAAACGGCCCGCGGTCCGGGCCGAGTCCGAACGCGGAGCGCCGCTCGCCGCCAGAGCGGGTTCGGTTCTCGTCGCGTCTGTCGTATCCGACGTCCGACTCGTTCGCTAGTACCCTGTTGCGCTCGCTCAGCCGGACACCGACCCGAAGCTGCTGAACATCGGTGCGCGGCAGGCCGCCGTCGAGGCCTGCGACCCGCCCACCGACATGGCGCACGCGAGCGTACGGGCGTGACCGCGACCCGCAGTGGGTAGCGAGGTCGAGGCGAAGGAACGATGCACAAAGGTCGAAACAAGGTGAGTCTAGGTAGGGCGCGTTACGCGGCCGTCGTCGCGGCGGTCGCAGCGACGCTTGCAACAGCCTGTGCGACCGCTTCGGCGCAGGCGCCACCCGAGTTCTTCGGCGTCGTCCCGCAGAACAAACTCGATCCGGCGAGCTTCGAGCGCATGGCCGGGGCCGGCGTCGGCGTCGCGCGCCTGCGGATCGATTGGGCGACGATCGACAGCTCGGAGGCGCCCGATGACTTCTACTGGCCGATCTTCGATCCGCTGGTGCTGGACGCGGCGCGCAACGGGATCCGGATCCTGCCCTTCCTCTACGGCACGCCTCCATGGGTGGCGCGGGGCCTCGACGGACGCCAGTGCAGCGGCACGCAGTGCGCCCCCTACGCCCCACGATCGAAGGCGGCCCTCGAGGCCTGGGCACGATTCGTCCGTGGCGCGGTCGCTCGCTACGGCCCACACGGCAGCCTCTGGGAGCAGAACCCGAACGTGCCGCGAATGCCGATCGACGTCTGGCAGGTGTGGAATGAGCAGAACTCGGAGGTCTTCTTCGCCCCCAAGCCAAAGCCGAAGCGCTACAAGCGCCTGCTCGCCCGCGCCTCGCGCGCGATCCGCGAGGCCGACCCGTCCGCCCGAGTGCTGCTCGGCGGGATGGCCGAGCTCGCCGGTTCCGAGCGCGCCGTACCGGCCTCGGGATTCCTCGCGGATCTCTACCGCCTCAACGAAGTCCGCAAGCTGTTCGACGCGATCGCGCCGCACCCGTACGGAACCACGATCGGCAAAGTCCGGTCCCAGGTGAAGATGTACCGACGCGCGACCCGCAAGGGCGGCGACCGAGGTATCCCGATGTACGTGACCGAGATCGGCGCCGGGTCGGCAGACGGCGGCCACAACTTCAACCTCGGGGCCGAGGGCCAGGCCTCGCTGCTGCAGGAGATCTACGCCTACTTCGAGAGCAAGCGCGTCCCGTACAACATCGAGACCGTCGACTGGTTCAGCTGGCAGGACACGTCCGACAGCTTCTGCCTGTGGTGCTCGACCTCCGGGCTCCTGGCCCAGGACGGCTCAGCGAAACCGTCGCTCGGCGCGTTCACGTCGTTCACCGGCGGCTCCTGAGCCGGGCGAGCGGCCCGTCCCCTACCTCACGACGGGCCTCCGTTCTACGGATAAGGGCTCGCGTTTCACTTGACCGAGAACGGCACCTCGGTGATCGTCTGGTTGCCACTCTTCTCGCGCGCCAGCACCTCGACCTTGGTCTCGGGCGCACCGGGCGTCAGCGCCTCGGCCGGAATGGCGACGCTCGTGACATCGGCGTTGAGGTTGAGGGTCACGCGCTCCACCGGCTCCTGAAGCACGATCACTTGGTAGCTGACGATGTCGACTCCGTTCGGCGTCGTCACCGGCTCCCAGCTCACCCTTAGGGCGTTCGCGTTCACGGCCTCGCCCTTCGTCGGGCTGGTGACTACCGGCCCGTCGGGGATCATGTGCGTCAGCCGATCGGAGCCGACGATCTTGCGGCCGTCAACGGCCCGCCCGCTGAACGTGTACTTCCCTGCCGGGAACCGCTTCTCGAACTTCCTCAACGACACCTCCGAGAACGTGGGCTCTGCCGTCTCCCAGAAGAGCTCCGTGAGTCCCCAGCCGGCAAGCCGCCCCTTGGTTCGCGCCTGCATCATCACCTTTCGCCCCTTCGGATCGCGAAGCGTGAACTTGTCCCATTCGTCGACGTCGGCAAGCAGTTGCAGTCCGATGTCTCCGTCGGTCGCGTTCGTCTCGATGAAGAGATCGTTGATCTCGTAGGGGATCGGCTTGGAGGGGATCGGCTTTGGCTTCGCAGGGTCGCTTGCGCCGCCGCCCGTCGCGGCGATCGCGCCGCCCGATGCCGCGAGTGCGCCGATCGCGGCCAACGCAAAGAGCCTTCCCTTGGGCCTGGTGGACATAGTGCCTCCTGCCGTCGCCGGGGTCGTCTTCCGAGGCGACCATAGGACGTCGACAATGAAACGACGATGAACGCCGTCGCCACGCCCGCGGCCACCAAAGGAAGGAATGCACATGGCAACCATCCACCTCCATCAGACGACGACCGCGACGCCCGAGCAGTTTGTCGCCGGGCTCACTGACTTCGGGCCGGGCCGCTCGGAGCTGTTTCCAAACAGCGCCGACGATTACCTGAAGGTGCATGACCAGGGGCCGGATCACGCCGACGTAACGGAGGGCTCGGGCGGCATCTGGGAACGCCTGGATTACGACTGGTCCAATCCGAATCGCGTCGTGATGACGACCACCGACTCCAACATCTGGGGAGGCGCCTCGGGTCACACCTACACCCTCACGCCGCAGCCCGACGGTACGACCGAAATCGACGTCGTCGTGGTGCGCGATGGCAAGAACTTCAAGGGACGCGCGCTCGGGCTCGGACTCGGAGTCATCGGCAAGAGCTACTTGGGAAAGGCACTGGGAAAGACCGTCAAGGCGATCGAAGCGCGGAATGACGGGGCCGGAGCGGCCGAGGTCACGTAGACCCCCGCTCGCCAGCGCAGCCGACCACCGGGTTTCAAAACCTTCACATCGCGCCGATCGCCCCGACCTAAGCTGCCGGTTGCCTGCACTGAGCCAACGCATAACGCGTTCTCCTCCGCTCAGTGCTCGGCAGCGGCGGCTGGCGGCCGCCGCATCCGTGAGGTCCGTGCTCCCGACGTGCGCATCCGGCGGGAGCTCGGGCTTGTGCGCCGGAGCGCCTTTGACCATCGGCGGTCACAAGGACCGCGAGGAAAGTTTCCGCAAAGTGGGCAAAACGCTGAGGTGACAAACTGCACGCCTCGGATCGCATCAAGGGGTAGGAGCCGACGGTGCTCACGACAGGAACATCGGCGCGCGAGCGCGCCGAAGAGGTAGCCAGAGCGGCGCACGCGGACCAGAGAAGTCCGAACGGGCGCCCGTATATCGACCATCCGCTCGCGGTCGCGCGCGTGCTCGAAGCCACCGGTGCCGACGAGCCGTCGATCGTGGCGGCGATCCTTCACGACGTGGTCGAACACTCCCCGCTGTCGGTAGCGGAGATCTCGGGCGCCTTCGGTGCGGAGGTCGCGGGCCTGGTCGAGGCGCTGACCGAGGACCCGCTGATCGACGATTGGGTCGAGCGCAAGGCCCTGCTGCGCCGCCAGGTCGAGGACGCCGGGGCGCCGGCCGCGAGCATCTACGTGGCTGACAAGCTGGTGAACCTCGCCGACATGCGCCGGCTCTATAACGACAAAGGCGAGGCGGCGATCGACCTGCACAAGGCCCCGACGCTCGATTTGCGAATCGAGGCGTGGTGGCACGATCTCGAGTCGGCGTCCGGCGCCGGTGCGCCGCTGCAGCTGACGATGCGTTTGCTGTCCGAGCTCAAGGCCTTCGAGCAGGATCGACGCCTCGCGACCGCGACAACCTAGCCGGCGGTTCGTTCAGCCTCGACGGCGCGATGCCCCGTCTCGGCTTCCCGTGCCACGTTTGTTCCAACCATGAAACGGCGAGAGGTCGCCCTCGTCCCATGCTTGGCGAAGCCCGGGCGCGCTCAGGTCCCAGTCGGGGCGGATCTCGCGGCTGACGGATCGCAGGTCATGCCAGAGGTCGTGTGTCGACGGGCGGCCCCAGAACCAATAGCCGTTATAGACGCTGTGGATGACCAGCCCGGGCTTGAGCACGAGCGTGTGCGGAATCATCGGGTCGTGCTCGGGGTCGGTGTATTCCTGGATGTCGAGGTCCTTCTGGACTGTGCGCTCCGGGTCGGAGAGGAACGGCCACTGGGCGCCGACCGACGCGCGAAATTCCTGGGACTCGTGGTGGGCGTCGGTTGAGATCGTGGCCACCCGGGTGTAGGCCACGGCGATTTTCGGGTACAGCGCCGCGAGCTCGAGGTGCTGCTGGTGCTCCTTCGGGCAGTAGTGGCCGCGCGCGAGCGTCAGGATCATCGGATCGTCGCCCTGCAGCTCGCTGAGCTTGCGCGAAACGCTCTCGTGGTCCGGCAGCTCGTAGTCGGGGAACGCGGCCCCGGGTTGGATCTTGGAACTCATGACTGGACTCCTCTCTCAAGCGGTGTCCGGCTGAACCTGGCCGGCGAGCGCCTTCAGCGCGGCGACGTAGATTTCCGAGAACGTGGGAAACGGCTGGATCGTGTCCCGAAGCACCGGGAGCGGAACCTCGGCGCGGATCGCCAGCGTCGCCTGCTGCAGCCACTCGCCCGCCTCGGGGCCAAGCGCGTAGGCGCCGGTCAGCCGCTCGCCGTCGCTGAGCAGCGTGAGGAAGCCATTGGATTCGGCGTAGGCGCGCGTATATGTCTCCATCTTCGGCAGCTGGGAGATCGGGACTGTGGCTGCGAACTCGGCCTCGGTCGCGCCAACTGCGGCAGCCTGGGGGTCCGTGTAAACGGCGCGCGGCACGGCCTCATAGTTCGCCTCCCGCGGCTCGCCGAGGATGTTGGCGGCGACGACGTCGCCTTGGTATTTGCCCGTGTGCGTCAGCGGCCAGATCCCGGTGATGTCGCCGATTGCCCAAAGGCCCTCGCCGGCGCGAAGGTTCGCGTCGACCGGGACCCCCTGGGGGTCCGCCTCGATCCCGACGGTCTCCAAGCCGATCTCCTCGACGCGCGGGCGCCGACCGGTGGCGACCAACAGCCGGTCACCTCGCAGCTCGTCCCGGTTTTCGAACTCGAGCACGAAGTCCTGACGGTCACGCCTGGCCGCGGAGGCGTGCGTTCCGAGCACGAGCTCGACGCCGTCGCCGCGCAGGACATCGCCGAGCGCCTGCCCGAGCGGGGCCGGCTCACGGGGGAGGATGTGCGCGGCACCGTCGACGAGGGCCACTTCGCCGCCGAGGCGGTGAACGGCCTGGGCCATCTCGACCCCGACGGGGCCGCCACCCAAAATGAGCAGACGGCGCGGCACGGCCGTCATCCCCGTCACCTCGCGGTTCGTCCATACCCCCTCCAGGTCGCCCAGGCCCGGGACCGGAGGGATGATCGGATCGGCGCCCGCGGCGAGGACGATGTGGTCGGCGGTGTGGCGGGCGCCGTCCACCTCGACGACCCCGGTTCCGGCCAGTCGGCCGCTGCCGCGCAGCAGGTCGATCCCCGCCTCGGCGAGCCAGTGCTCCTGGCCGGCGTCGGAGTAGTCGGAGACCATGAAGTCCCGCCAGGCGAGCGACGCCTCGACGTCGACCTCCGCGCTCGCCGCCGCCTCGCGCGCGGCGTGCACGGCCTCGCCGGGGCGCAGCAGCGTCTTCGACGGGATGCAGGCCCAATAGGAGCACTCACCGCCGACCAGCTCGCGCTCGACCAGGGCGACCCGCAGGCCCCCCTCGGCGAGCGCGCCGGCGCAGTGCTCGCCCGGCGAGCCGCCGCCGATGACGATCACGTCGTAGTCAGTGCTGGCGCTCATCGGACGTCACGATCAGTTGGTCGTGGCATCGAGCCGACTAACGCATCACGCCGGCGGCGCGACGATGTGTTTGACCTCCGCCATGTAGCGGTCGGCGGCGGTCGAGGCGTCGTCCGGCGTGCTGCCGTTCTGTCGCGCGTCCATGTAGGCCGCATACCAGTCCCACCAGTCGTGCGGCGGGGCGACGGCCTCAAACGCGCCGTGGCGCCCCGACGTTTCGTGTAGAAGCTCTGCGAGCGCAGCGATCTCCATCGTCACACCCGCCCCGGGAGCCGTTCAGTGATCTCTTGAACCAGCCAGGTATTGCCATCCGGGTCGCTGAACGAGGCGTACGTGCCATAGCTGGTCCGGTCGGGATCTCGGCCGCTGACGACCTCGCCGTCCTCGCGGTGATACGGCTCGCCGGCGTCAACACCGCGATCCGCCAGCTCGGCTCGGTATGCCTCGATGTCCTCGACGACCAGGTACATGTTCTGCGCCGATCCGGGAGCGGCCGGGGTGATCCCCTCCCCGATGTGAATCGAACAGGCCGAGCCCGGCGGCGTGAACTGGACCACGCGGACGCTCTCGCTGACGGCGAGGTCGATGTCCATGCGCCAACCCAGGTCTTCGTAAAACTGCTTAGCGCGGTCGACATCCGACACCGGGATGACGACCACCTCGAGCTTTGCGTCCATCTCCCCCCTTTCCAAGGGCTGGTTGGCAACGAGCAGACTAAGCCCAAATGCGGAATCCGACAGGCCCGCGGCTTCGAGGGCCTTCGCGCTGTCCCAGTAGAGCCCGAGTCGAACGACCTTGCCCGCCCGAGTATCCCCGAATAAGTTCCGCCATCCGCGCAAAGCGCGAGGGTCCTGCCTCTCGTCCAAACCGCTACGGAACTCTCGCTTTTCGTCCTCGCGCTACGTCTCGTAGCGAGCAGCCACCAGGGCTTCCTCCTTGTTGCGGAAGGTTTGCTGCCTGCGCACCTGCCCATCCTTGATCGTGATCAGGAACGCCATCGGGTCTCGGAGGGCGATGTTGCTGACCGGCCCTGCCCCGCCCAGTCGAACGACCGCGAGTACCTGGTCGGGCCCGACGTCCACGATCTCTTCAGGATCGAGTCGATAACCGGCAAGCGTCTGCCGGTTTTCCTCGTAGAGGACTCGAATGGCGTCCCGGCCGCTGTGGGTCCCAAGGAGCAGTGTCTTGAACTCAACCTTGGGTCGCAGGTCGCCATCACGGCGTCAAGATCGCCCCGGTTGTACGCGGCGAAGCCCTCCTTCACCAGGTCGATGTTCGCCTCGGTCATTACGCCTTTGCACTATCCACGGGCACTGCGAAGTATCGCTTGCACGCGGAGGAAGCCTTGACGCCTGAGCCACTGGCTCGGCGGGGCAGTACCAAATAAGTGCCGAGAACCTCCGAGGACGTGCTCAAACCGCCTACGATCGCCACGCGACAGGGGGGCTGCGTACGGCGTCCCTCATGCTCGCCACCGGCGGCCGCGCCAACGCCCTGTGTGCCCCCCGTCTGGGCGTGCGCGGCCGCCTTCCTTTGCTGCGCGGCAAGCCCGGTCCCCCGTTTCCAGACAGACGACTCGGGCTTTGTCCGCGCAACGCGCGCGATGTGAACGTTCTGAAACCCGGTGTTCGATCCCCGAAGAACTGCGTGCAAGCCCTAAAGGCGGGGCCCGCATCCGCCGATTGGATGCGAAAGCCGCGTCCGCCGTCTGGGTGGATGCGAGGCGGCCCCCGGAGCATTCGAACGATGACTCCACCGCACAGGGGGGCCAGACCACGCAAATGGGAAAGGAAAGCACTCAATGGATCGCTTGCACGCACTCGCCGCGCGGCCGAAGCGCACGCTCGGCGTCCTCGTAGTCGTTCTGGCCGCGGCCGGAGTCGCGGTCGGATCGGGCGCCAGCTTCACGGCCCAGACCGCAAACCCCTCCAACACGTTCAGCTCCGGGACGCTGAGCATGTCCAACTCGCTCGACGGGGCGGCAATCCTGACGGCGAGCAACATGAAGCCCGGCGACACGGCCACCGGCACCGTCGACATTCAGAACACCGGCTCGCTCGGCGGCACCTTCACGCTCAGCCGTTCGGCGCTCAACGACTCCGATGGCGCCAACCCGATGTCGCAAAAGCTCAACCTCGTCGTCAAGAACTGCGGCGACTTCTCGTCCGGCACGCCGACCTGCGACGTCGGCGACCCGAACGTCTACTCGGGAACGCTGGCGGCGATGACCGCTTCGAACGCGCTCGGGACCTACGCGGTCAACGAAAAGCACCGCTACCAGTTCACGGTCACGTTCGACAGCTCGGCGGGCAACGTCTACCAGGGCGACAGCTCGACGGCGACGTTCCAATGGGACGCGGTCCAGTAAGGGCCTGACCTCCTCCGAGGGGCCAAGGGGAGCCGCACGGCCATGAGTGCAGACGCAACACGTGGTCTGCCACACGAAAACAGCGGAAGCCGGGCGCCCAAGCCCGGCTTCCGCCTGGTTTCGTGGGCGGGCACCATGGCGCTGGCGCTCGCCGCGGCCGTCGCCGCGATCATGCTGCTGCCCTCCGTCTTCGGACTCGAGCGCTACGTGATCACCGGCGACTCGATGAGCGGCACCTATGACCGTGGCTCGGTGATCTTCTCCGAGGTGGTGCCGACCAGCCAGCTCCGCGTCGGAGACGTGATCACCTACCAGCCGCCACCCGCCTCGGGCCCGGACGGGCTGGTCACCCACCGGATCGTCGCGATCGATCACGACAAGCGCGGCCGCCCCGTGCTGCGCACGAAGGGCGACGCGAACGAGTCCCGCGACCCCTGGCGCTTCACGCTGACCGGCCAAGAGCAGGCGCGTGCCGTCGCCGGCGTGCCGTACGTCGGCTACGCCTTCGCCGCGCTCGGGGTCCGCGAGGTGCGGATGGCGCTGGTCGGGATCCCGGCGCTGCTCATTGCCATCGCGCTGCTCGCCGGACTCTGGCGCGAGGCGGGCGAGGAGGTCGCCCGGCGCGACGCGCCGGCGGCCCAGCCAGAGCAGAGGGCGTGAGCCGACGCCTGCACATCTCCCCGCGTTTGGCGGCGGCTCTGATCGCGCTTGCCGTCCTGACCGCGGGCCCGCGTCTTTCCGACGCTGCCTTCACCGCCCAGAAGTCGAATCCGAACAACCAGTTCACCGCGGCGCCGTCGTTCGAGCGCATGCGGGTCGCCTCGGGCTCCTACACCGGCACCGGCATCGACAACCGCAACATCGCGGTCGCCTTCCAGCCCGATCTCGTGATCGTCAAGGGCAATAACGCGCAGACTGCGGTCGCCAGGTCATCGACGATGAGCGGCGACTCTTCGAAGCCGCTCGCCGGCGCGGTCGCCAACTCGACCAACATGATCCAGGCGCTGCAGGCCACCGGGTTCCAGGTCGGAACGAATGCTCGGGTCAACACCAACGGCACCACCTATAACTGGGTAGCGATCAGCAAGGCCCAGGGGACGATGACCGTTGCCAGCTATACGGGAAACGGCGCCGCGAGCCGCTCGATCACGGGTCTGGGCTACTCGCCCGAGTCTGTGATGGTGCTCGGCGCGACCGCGGTGGCGCCCGCGCTTCGCCTCTCGGGCATGACGACCGGCTTCGCCTTCGACACGGGCACCGGGATCGCGAACTCGATCACCGCGCTCGGCGCCGACGGCTTTACCGTGGGCAATAGCGGGTCGACCAACACGAATGGGGTCGTCTATCACTACGTGAGCTGGAACGATGTGCCCGGCCTCGCTAAGAGCGGCTCCTACACCGGCAACGGGGTCGCCAACCGCAACCTCACCGGGACCGGGTTTGCGCCCGCGCTGGCGCTGGTACGTTCGAGCAGCACAACGACCTCGCGGGCGGGTGTCTGGCGTCCATCCGCGCTCGCCGGCACCGCGTCGCTTCGATTCAACGCCGCTGCAAACGACTCGAACGCGATCACCGCGCTGCAGGCCGACGGCTTTCAGGTCGGGGCAAACACCGACGCCAACGCCAACGCCAACGCGTATTCCTACCTCGCGCTCAGGGACGAGTCGCCGTGACCGTCTGGTCCGTCGCCCGCCTGCTGGCCGCACTGGTGGTACTGATGGCGGCGAGTGTCGCGATCGCGGCGATCGGCGCCCGCAAGCCAAGCGGGGCCGACGGCCCTTGGATCGAGCTGACACGGGCCTCGAAGGCGCTTGAGATCCACAACTCGCGCGATGGCCGAGCGGTGGTCAAGGGGACGAATCTGGCACCGGGCGACCGGCGACGGGGTCGGATCACCGTCGGCGTCACGTCGCGTAGTCGGGTGACGCTCGCCGCTGACCGCATCGAGATGAATCCCGGACCCAACGGCGGCGTGCTCGCCGACGGACTGGCGGTGCGGATCAGAGTGATCGGAGGCGGTAGCCGAAGCTATGAGACCCTCTACGACGGGCCTCTGACCGGGCTTGGCGAGCGCCGGCTCGGGCGCTGGCGACCGAGCGAGCGCTATCGCTTTCGGGTCCGAGTCAGTTTCCCGTCAAGCGCCGGTTCGCAGGATTCACTGCAGGGCGCCCGCACGGGCTTCCGGCTCGTTTGGCGAGCAAGCGGCTAACCGCGGACCAAGAACGGGCTGTGATCCGACGCGAAGGCCTCTGACGGCGACGAGAGGACTACTCCGACAGCCCGGCGGCTTCGAGGGCTTCCTGCCAGTTGACGAAGCCGCGAAACCGGGTGATCTTCCCGCCTCGCACCCGGAAGTGGATGGCGAACGGCTGGCCGAAGTCGACCTGGCTGGTGCCCCCCTTCAGTCGGGCGCGGCCCAGCCACACAACCGAGTCACCCAGATCGCGGACCTCGCTCTCCTCCACGCGAAACACCTCCCAGGCCTCCCAGGTCGCAGCAAACCCGCTGGAGACCTCGTCACGCCCTCGGTAGAGGAGCCGTTCGACGGCGGCAGGACCTCCGGGCTCCCACTCGACGTCCGGGGTGAACGATTGTTCCAAGGCCGCCAGATCCCGCTCGTTGAAGGCTTGAACCGCCTGCCTGACGATCTCGACGTTCTCCTGCGACATCGCCCACGCAGTATCTCGCGGCGGCGAGGGGAGGGTCGCTCTCACCGCTTCGCACGGAAAGCGATGCCGCGCGGCCCACACTCCTCTCCGGCCAGGGAGCCCCGGCTAAAGAAACCCGACCGGGCGACGGGCTAGTCCAGGTCCCCGATCTCGCCCTGGTACTGGGTCATGCCACGGGCGATGCCGTCGCCGATCGCCGCGTCGATGACACCTTGGGACTCGACGATCAGGTCGGCCCGCGTGATCCGGCGCCCGAACTCTTCGTCGGCGCGTAGCTTGCCGATCTGCTCCTCGCTGCCGCGCAGCAGGGCGAAGCCCTGCAGGTCGCCGCCGTGGGGCGTCAGGAGCACCACCTCGAAGTCCTCGATCTTGCCGTCGCCCTGGAGCCCTCCCCAGTACTCAACGCTCTCGTTGAAAACCTGGACGGCGCGCTTCTCGCGTCCGCGCACCACCTGGCCCCATCCGATGAACAGTGCGGCATCAGCCATTCGCCTCTCCTCTCCTTGCCAACCTGTGGTCGGCTTCCCCCCGATCATCCACCCGCCGTCGCCGTTGTCAAGTTGGGCTCCGCGAGGGCCGATGCGCAAACGCACGCAGAAGGCGCGCGATCTACCGGAACTCACGCTCGCCGATCCCGAGCGCTCGCACCGCAGGTGGCCCCTGCACGACCCTAACGGGCAAAGGGGCGAAGTCCAGCCACCGCTCCAGCCGGGCGGCGTCGCCGGCGAGCTCGATCCAGGTGATGCCTCCGCCATCGCCGTCCAGGCCCGGATCGAGAGCTCCAGGATCGCGGCTGATGAAGAACGGCAGGAACGGCTCGTGCATCGCCTGAGCCAAGCCGGTCAAGTGGGCGCTGACCCCTGCCCGCCTGATCGTGGTGATCCCCGTTCCCAGTCGCCGCGCAACGGGCGCGACGCCATCGACCGCAACGGCCCAGCCGAGCAGGCCGTCGCCGCGGGCGAGGCGTCTCAGCAAGCCACAACCAAAGTCCGACCCTTCGGCCTCTTCCCGATCGGCCACTGCCAGCAGCTCGAGATAGCCACCGCCCAGCGGCACGATCCGGTTGACCGTCCCGAGTCCTTCGTGGCGTCCACCGCCACCGGCCACCAGCCCGAGCTCACTTTCGATCCGGGCGGCCGCTGCATCGAGGTCCGCGGCCGCGTAGATCACGTGATCGATCCGCACGGGTCACGACGCTACTGGGTGCGCGGTCCCCACCGTAGGGGCCTATTCGTCCTCGGCGCTCCGCCGAGGCGGGGCGGTTTTCTCCCGGATAGCGGGCAAAAGCCGCCCCACCGCGTCGACCAACGGTGCGAAAGAGGGCGCGGCCAAAGGCACACGCCCCCCAGGTCAGTTCACAGGCTCACGATGATCGCAATGAGGAGCGCCACGGCGGCGCAAGCACCCACAACAGCGACCCCGATCCGCATGTCTTTGCTGGCCATATTCTCCGGATATTCCTCGGGACGTTCGGCCATGACTCGATTCTCCTTCGTCCGAAGCTACGCCTCAACCCCCTAGCCCCATCGTCACTTCCTTGAGCGCGTCCTCCAGCTCCGTCGAGGTCCCCGACCAGAACGCAGAGGTGCTGTCGCGAAGCATGAGATGGAGCATCGCGACGCCGCGAACGCCGACCGCTCGGTCGCTCTCAAGGTGCTCGGCGATCCCGAGGATGGGGTCGCGAGAGGACTTCACCGCGGGCGCCACCGGCACGATTGAGCTCAGGCCGGCAGGGTGATCGGCCCGCTCGACCAGGTCGCGCAGGTCGGCCGCCAGGCGACGGCGCATCCGCGCCGAGTGCAGCTGCTCAGCGCGCTGGCCCAGGAGAGGGTCGGCACTGGGGTCCTCGCCTCGCGACAGCGCTCGGTCGAGGCCGAAGCGCTTCATACGGCAGACGAGGCCGCGACCCAACCGCAGCCTCTTTTCCGAGCGCCGGGTCGGCGACGCATCGAGCCCGTGGGGCAGATGGTGGTGGCGCAATTCCATACACCACAGTCTGGAACCGATTCCGTCAAGCGATCGTCAAGATCGCCCCGCCCGGCATCAAGATCTTGTGAAGGTTGGGCGCCGGTCGCTGGGACAGTGAACCGACGGCGTGGTCTAAGAAGCCTGATGCCTCCGGCGGGTAGAACGTCTTGAGCCTCCGGCGGGCCGACGTCCGAATGACCGGCGGGCGCTTTCCCTCGGCGATAGGGTCGGAGGCGAGGAGGACAGAATGCCGGCACTAATGATTCACCACGTCGACCTCGCCGTTGGCGACATCGAACGCTCGCTCGAGTTCTACCGCGCGATACTCGGCCCGCTTGGGCTCGGCTCCCACGTCCGTCCGGTTACGGATGGGGAGGGAGACGAGAATGTCTACCGGACCTACAGGGGCACCGAAGACGTCATCTACCTTCGTTGGGGCGACCAGTTCATTGCATTCCGACAGGCGGACGGCGGTGAATACCGTTACTACGAGGTCGGTATGGAGCACATTGCCTTTTACGTCGACGCCCGCGAGGACGTCGATGCCGCTTACAGACGCTGTCTCGACATCGGCGCACGGATCCACTTCCCGCCCGAGGAGGATCGAGACATGCCGGGCTACTACGAGATGTTCGTCTTCGATCCCGATGGGATGCGAGTCGAGGTTGCTTACAGCCCTGCTGTAACGGTCGGCGGCGTTAGACCGGAAGGCGATTGAGAGCCGCTTTTCAGCCACTCGGCGACTCTGAGATGCCCGAAGGAAGAGCGACCCTCCCCGGGGCCGCGACATACTGCGTGGGCGATGTCGCAGGCTGATATCGAGCGGATCAAGGCGGGCTTGGCGGCCTTCAACGAGGGCGACTATGAGCGAGTGCTGGAGAGGTGGGCTGAGGACGCGGAAATCCGCAGGCTCGGCGGCGCCGAAACGCTGCGGGGAAAAGAGGCGATCAGGAACTGGCTGACCCCCGACACGGTCGAACAGCGAGGCGAGCCCACCGAGTTCCGCGAGAACGGCGAACGAATCCTCGTGACCTGCGATTGGCGGGTACGCGGCACCGGGAGCGGCATCGAGGTCGCTACCAAGGTCTTTCTCCTTTTCACGGTGCGGGGTGACAAGGTGATCCGCTTGGAGCCCTACCAAGACGAGAAGGAAGCCCTCGAAGCCGCCGGGCTGTCGCAGTAGGGGATGTCGCAGGAGAACGTGGAGATCGTGCGCCGGGCCTTCGAGGCCTACGTTCGGGGCGATCTTGACGCCGCCTACTCGCTACCTCCACCCAGAGATCGAGTTCCACACCTACGCGCGACTCACCCCAGGCCGGTGTCTATCGCGGCAGAGACGCGGTCCGGGAGTACAACGAGGACCTTTTCGCGCAGTTCGAGAGTCTTCGCGTTGAGGCCGAGGAGTTCGTCGACGCGGGCGATCACGTAGTCGTCGTGAGCACGCAGCATGCGGTGCCGAAGGGCGGACAACAAGAGATTGACGTCCATATGGCTGGAGCTCTGGACGGTCCGCGACAAGCTGATCGCCGAGCGCCACTCGTACTCGACCACAGAACAGGCCCTCGAAGCCGCCGGGCTGTCGGAGTAGGGCGGTCTTTTCGCCCCCTTTGCAGCAAAAAACGGCCCTCAGCGGTCGTTGATAGATCAGCAGGCGGGAACCCGCCCCAAACGACAGTCGGTGTGCCACCGGCCCGGGCGCGTACCCGTCGGGGAGACGGATCACTTTGGACCCCCCGTACGGTCCGTCTCCTTGCCGATTTTCCGTTTCCGTCGCCGGCAGAAGAACGCACCCGTGGCGCGCGTTGATGCAACGACGGAGGGACGGACCGTCACCGGGGGGTGCGAGCGTCGGAATTCGGTCCGTCCCTCCTGACCAAACCTCAACGGCGCGAAGCCGGGGCGGGCGCCAAGCGGAACTTCCGAGCTAGTTCGACAGCCCGGCGGCTTAGAGGTCTTCGGCCCCACCTCGTGGTCGCCCTCCGTGGTTGCTGGTCCCGTCTGTATCCAGTGGCCACGGGTGGAAATTCATTCGAGCCCAGCATTCACCGAATGCGTTCCCGATCGCTGGCTCGGCAACTCCCCAGCGCCAGCGCTCGAGGCCGCTTCCCGTCGACGCAGCGCATAGAGGTGCCAGGCGTCTGGGACTGCCGATTCCCGCGACGGTCGCCGAGCGGTACGCGCCGCGGTTCCTTGAGAATGCCCGCCGCTTCACTACGGGTTCTGGGCGACACGCTCGGGCCCGCCCCGGCCAGCCTGAAAATCGGGCTTCGCTTGCGATCCGGCCCGGTGGCGGGATACTGCGCGGGCGATGTCGCAGGAGAACGTGGAGATCGTGCGCGAGGCCTGGGATGCCTACTCGCGTGGCGACTACGATCGCATCGCAGGGTTCCACGACCCCCACATAGTGGTGATCAGCTTGGAGGACGGTGCCTTGTACGGCAACGACGCCGTGCTGGCGAACTACAAACGCTGGAACGAAGCCTGGGAGAGGGCCGATACAACCCTCGAGGACGTGATCGGGCGCGGAGACCGGGTGTTCGTGACGGTTCGATTCCACGGCCGTGGTCGAGCGAGCGGAGTCGAAGTCGAAACCCACTTCTATGAGGTCTACACGCTGCGCGACGGCAAGGTTCTGCGCATAGATGAGTACGAACATCGGGCCGACGCCCTCGAAGCCGCCGGACTGTCGGAGTAGGCGATGTCGGAGGAGAACGTGGAATTGGTGCGGAGACTCAACGAGGCCCTCGAGGCGAGAGATATCGACACGTTCGTGGCCGCGCACCACCCGGATGCCGAGGCCCGCAACCGCCGGTCGCAGATCGTCGGGCCATACCGCGGACACGCCGGCATCCGGCGAATGGCGGAGGAAATGTTCGAGATGGCTCCGGACTTTCAGGTCCGGGTCGACGAAATACGGGACTGCGGGAGCCGCGTCTTGGTGTTGGGACGCCAGCGCGGGACCGTGGGGGGCGTTCCGGTCGACGAATTGCTTGCCGAGCTCTTCGAGATCAAAGCCGGGAAGGTGGCGAGAACCCAAGACTTTTCGACTGTCGAGGAAGCCCTCAAAGCCGCCGGGGTGCGGGAGTAGGCGATGTCGCAGGAGAACATCCGACGGCTTGACCCCCTCGGAAGCGCCGGTTAGGGTCGGCTCACCTGCACCACTCGGAAAGAGAGGGCTGACATGCGCAAGGTCGTCCCGGCCGCGGTTCTCGCGGCACTCGGCTCCGCCGCGCTCGCCGTTCCGGCCTCCGCCTCGTTCGATCCCCATTTCACGGTTTTCGAAAACGCGCGTTTCCACATACTGTCGAACGAACGCGTGTTCACGATCAGGGGAGGGCTCTACGATCCGCTCAATCACGACGACCGGGTCGGTAGTGACCATGCTCGGTGCCAGATCCGGCCACATGAGACATTGAGGTGCCGTGGGGTCATTCACCTCAACGGTGAGATCGGTGGCTCTGGCGACATCAAGTACCGGGGCAACATTCGGCCCCACGACTCCAGGCTCAACGTCACCGGCGGCTCCGGTGACTTCAATGGGGTCGCCGGAAAGTGGGTGTTCGAAAACCTGAACGAGTCCGGAACGAAGTCGCTGAATACGTTCTCCCTCGTCCGCTGACGAAGGGGTATAGAGGCCGAGCGACCGCACCGGGCGCGGGCACCCGTCGCCCGGTGTCTGCTCGGTAGCCCTCGGTAGGCTCTCGAAGCCGCCGGGCTGTCGGAGTGAACGATGTCGCAGGAGAAGGTGGAGATCGTTCGTCGCATGGCGGAGGCTTGGAACGAAGCGGGCTGGGAAGGCGTCGCCGACCAGAACCTGCTCGACCCGGAGGTCGAATACCACGACGACAGCAGGTGGCCGGAGGCGCGGTCCACCGTTGGGCCATCGGCGCTCGTGGAACGCTTCCGGGAGGTCATGGACGTGCTGGGCAAAGATGCGAGGGTCCAGCTGGAGGAGGTTCTCGACGCTGGCGGCGACACCGTAGTGATGATCTTTCGATTTACCGGAGAAGCGCGGGCGAGCGGCCTCCACCTCGAGTATCGCTGGGGCTTCGTCTGCCGGGTGAACGAGCAGCGGATCGCATACATCCACGCGTACCTCGATCCTGCCGAGGCTCTCGAAGCCGCCGGGCTGTCGGCAGCCGATCCCCCGGGCTGACCTCACGACTTCGACCACCTGGGGGCCTTGCGCGGCGGTGAGGCGAGGGTTCCGCCCTGAAATCGAGTTTTGCAGGAGCGTTTAGCGCTCGGTCGAGATGCTGACCGCATCGCCGTCGGCTGCAAAGTCGATGGGGACGATCTCGCGACCGAACGGCCACAGCGATACCGGGATTAGCTTGAAGTTTCCGACGCCAAGCGGAATGCCGATGATGGTCACACAAAGCAGGATCCCGGTGACCAGGTGTCCCAGCGCAAGCCACCATCCGGCGAGGACGAGCCAGATCACGTTGCCGATCACCGAGGGCGCCCCGGCGTCGGGCCGTTTGACCAGCGTTCGGCCGAACGGCCACAGGGCAAACATCGCGAGCTTCACGGCCTGTAGGCCAAACGGGATGGTGATGATGAGGATGAACATGATTAGGGCGGCGACGAGGTAGGCGATCGCCATCCAAAAGCCGCAGAGGACGAGCCAGAGAATGTTCGGAATCACGCGCACGCGGCCGAGCCTATTCGACGATCTTGTCCGGTCTGCCGGCCACGACGGCCGCGTTACGGCCGCGCGATGGCGCCGCCAGGTAAGCGGGTCGGATGCTCCGGGGATCAAAGAAGGTTGCGCGCTAATCGCTCCGCGTGAGGCCCACGGCCTGCGCCAAGTCCTCCGAATGGCTCGCGAGCTCCCGAGCTAACGACGTCCCCAGCCGACACGTTCCCTGCCGCGTCTCGAAGACATCGCCTCTCGCGAACTCGCGCCTCTCGATCAGATCCAGCGCGATCGCGTCTGCCGCCGGCCGTGCGGGCTCCATCAGATCACTAGCCAGCGACGGCCGGTAACGCTTGTCGCTGTGCATCAGGCCGAGCGACGGGTCAAAGCCCATGCGGTTGGCGGCGATCGTCGCCTCGGTTTCAAGGATCGCGTACAGGTAGTTGACGATCGCGTGGGCTGGCGTCTGGGCACCCTTGGGTCGTTTGTGTTTCGCAGCCGAGTTTCGCGGTGTCCTGGGTCCGGCAGAGCGCCAGTGCTCCGGAACGCCGCCTCGCCACGAGGAGTCAAAAGGTCACCGGCACGTGGGCGAAGGTCTGCCAGCAGTAGCGGCGGCGGGTCGTCTGTGGGACGAGTCGCTCCCGCTCCGCTCGACGAGAATCAGGTGCCAGAGTTGTCGACGAACCCCACTATGTCGAGGTATTCGATCTTGGGCGCGACACCATAAATCCCCGTCACCATATCGACGAGCTCCTCCGTGAAGAACGCACGGGCTTTCGCCTCGTCGTCCCACACGTAGAAGTTCCTTGCCTGAAGGCCGTCATCGTCGAGCGTGAAGCTCTTGAAACGAAGGCCGGGCATGCCTTCGAACATTCCTCGGGCTTCGTCGGCAATCTTCGCGAGACTTGAGCGATCGAACTTGTCGGTCTGCGTGAAGGTCACTAGCACGCCGATCATCGGGCCTCCTATCGCGATTGGGTGAGCAACGAGTGATACTCGGATTCAGGCACTAAGCAGGGGTGTCTGGTTTGGAGGACCCTCTTCTCCTCTCCGGGTCAATTGCTGGGGGATAGGCGATGAAGGATTGCAAACCGAACACCCCTGAACTAATACCTGGTGGCCCAGTGTCGCTTTGCATGGAAACCGCAATCAGTTGCGCACGTAGACCTTGCCGCCGCGCTCGATGACCTCAGCTCGACGTAGCGGCCACAGCTTGGTTAGCTGGATGAACGCGCTGTCGAGCCCTGGCACCTTCTCGTATCCCCCGTGTGGCCCGACGACCATCCGGCCGGTTGTAGGGGCGTAGCGGGATTGGTGCCAAGGGCAGACGAGGCAACCGTCCTCGTCGATCTCGCCGTTCGCGAGATCGGAGCGCAGGTGGCGGCAGCGCCGTGAGACGGCGTAGCGCTCGCCGTTCACGTTGAGCACCGCCCAGTCTCCGACTCCCCGGACCGATCCGGGTCCGAGCTCCTCAACGGCTCCAACGAGTTCCTCTGGCATCTGACGATCTCTCCTATTGGTCGCGGGTCAAGCAGCCCGTAGCTGCTTGCGGTAAGGGTTCGATCACGGTCTCGAGCGCGGCGGCGGAGCATGCAACGCCTCGGACTCGCCGCCGAAACGAGGCCACCAAGCCATCTTCTCATCACGCCATTCGGCGGCGAGTCACATCGACCGGGTGCATGACTGTGGGCACCGCCTATTGGGTCGAGAACCGGGATCAGACATCGAACGGGACATAGCACTGCTTGACGCCCTTCCCGCGTGGGTGAAAGGCGCCGGCCTTGCACGCTGAGGAAGCGCCAGACGCGCAGCGATCAAGCGCGAATGTTGCGCTCTGGACGAAAAGCGCAACTTCTAACTCGGGCGACCTGCGAACAATTCAGTCGGTGGACATCGTGATGCTGTCGACGGCGAGAGCGATGATCTTGACGTTGCGCAGGTCGGCCCGCCCACCGGATGCCGAGCCGAAGATCCTCGCGACCACGAACAGATCCGGGTCATCGGGCAGCGCCGCAACTATCGCGAGCGAGAACGAGGCTTGGCCGCTTCGGACCAACGGGTCGGCCTCGCCGATTTCGTCGGAGAACTCCTCTCCGGGCGCCAGGTGGGAGAACCTCGCCTCGTCGGTCACACCGAAGCCTTCGAGCCGGAGACTGACGCTGGGTGCCTGCCTGGCGAAGAGTTGTCCCTTCGCTAGGACGACGTAGCTGCGCCCGGGTGGTAAGAAGAGTCGGTGAAGCTCCTGATCCACCGTCGTGATTGAAACTGGGCCAGGGCGGTCCAGAACGAGCGCGTCCGTCGACATCCCACGGGCTCCTTTCATGCTGTGTGGGTTCGAATGACGCAGCCTGAACCGCCCCGGCCGATCGGTCAAGGCGCCGCCTCTGCCCTAAGGTCCCCTACGTCGGCCCGCCGGGGCTCGGCGCCGCAGACGATCTGGAGGCCGTGATCGTCGATTTCATCGGCGGCGCTCGGACCAGGCTCGACATTGCCGTGCAAGAACTCGACTCCGAGGCGATCGCCACGGCGATCCTCGCTGCGAGCTGGCGCGGCGTCCGCGTCACTCTCTTCCTCGAGCAGGACTACCTGCGCACGGTTCTCAAGCGCGACCCGAGCACGCACGTCCCGATCCCGCCTATGCCGAAGCCCGGGGAGAACCTCTTCGTCCTCGGCTCGGTCTTCCCCACGGGGCGAGATACTGAGTAGGCGATGTCGCAGGAAAACGTGGAGCTGGTGCGTCGCGCCTTCGCCGCCTTCAACCGGGGGGACGCTGACGCCGCCCTGACCGACTTTGCCCCGGATTGCGAGTTCGTCCCCACCGGAGCGCTCCCGGGGAGTCGCGACGTCTATCACGGGCCTCAAGGCTTCGCGCAGTTCGCAGCTTGGCTCCGAGACGAGTTCGATGATGCGCGCGTGGACGTCAACGACGCGAGGGACGGTGGGGACCGAGTACTCGTCTCGCTCACCGCTCGGGGTCGGGGGAAGGCAAGCGGAGCCGCGACAAGCTGGGACTTTTGGCACGTATGGACGATTCGTGACGCCAAGCTTGTTCGCGGTCGGGCATACACCCGCGAGGACGAAGCCCTCGAAGCCGCCGGGCTGTCGGAGTAAGCGATGTCGCAGGAGAACGTGGAGGTCGTGCAACGGCTCTTTAGGGCCTTCGATAAGGGCCTGGATGCCGCCGCGGAATTCTGGGACCCGGAGGTCGACTGGCGAGCCATCGAGGGCGCCCCGGATGATGTCGGCATCATCAAGGGGCCTCGGGCGCTCCGCCACTACTACGAGCAGTGGTACGAAACGTTCGATGACCTGAGCGCGGAGCCTGAGGAGCTGATCGATGCCGACAGCAAGGTCGTAGCTGTGGTCCATGTGATCGGACGCATGACGGACAGTGAGGCCACCGTAGATATGCGCCTTGCGATCGTCTACTCGTTGAAGGACGGAAGGGTCACCCGCGGTCGCGAGTACGCGACTCGCGACCAAGCCCTCGAAGCCGCCGGGCTGCAGGAGTAGGCGATGTCGCAGGAGAAGGAGAACGTCGAGGTGCTTCGGATGGCCTACGCACAGGCGACTGCCAGGGGGATTGAGGGTTTCCTGGAGTTCGCGACTGAGGACATCGTTTGGATCAGCGACGCGCGGTTTCCCGGCGGAGGCAGACACAAGGGCAAGGAGAACGTGCGGCGGTGGTTGAGCAAGCTATGGATCTACGAGGAGATCTCGGTAGAAGTCGAGGAGATCATCGACCTCGACGACAGGGCGCTGGGGATCACGCGCTGGCACGCTGTCCCGCGGGACGCGCCCGAAGTGGACTGGCCGTGGTGCCACCTGGTTTCGTTCAAGGGTGGGCTGATCAGCGAGGCGCAAAGCTTCCTCGATAAGCGCAGCGCCCTCGAAGCCGCCGGGCTGTCGGAGTAGACCGCTCGCCGCGGCGCACGCTAGGAGGCGTCCTCGACTACCTCGGCGTCGATCGGCTCGGCGTCGCTCTCGTCGATTAGCCGCATGCGCCTCAGGGCGGCGAGGGTGGCCTTGGGGTCGGAGCGTTGAAGGGCTTCGGTCGGCTTGCCGTGGGCCGCCGCAGCCTTGTCGTTGCTGATCCCGGCGACCGTTGCCAGGTTCCTCGCGGTGCTCGCACAAAGGGTTGCCCAAAAGGTTGCCCCCAAACGCAGAGCGACCCTCCGGAGAGGGCCGCATCTGGCTTGATTCCTAGTGGGCCGGGGAGGGATCGAACCTCCGCCCTACGGATTATGAGTCCGCTGCTCTACCAGCTGAGCTACCGGCCCGAATGACGCGAGTATGGCGTTCGCCGGGGGCGCCCTCCCCCCTGCCATTCCTGTGGCCTCGAGGTCCGTGTCCCCTCGCGGACACCGGACCGACAAGGAGACGCACATGCACCGGATCCACGCACGCCTTGCCCTCGCGCTTGCCGACAACCCGACCTCGGTCAGATCCTGGCCGGGCGACACCAACGGCAACGGGCTCGATCAGTTCGGCGCTGTGCGGATCGCGTTCGTGCGCGCGGCCTAAGCCCGGGCGCCGGCGCGGCCGCGGATCAGGTCCGCGGCGCGCTCGGCGACCATGATCGTCGGCGCGTTCGTGTTGCCGCCCGGGATCAGCGGAAAGATCGAGGCGTCCGCGACCCGCAGGCCCTCGATTCCGTGGACGCGAAGCTGCGAGTCGACCACGGCACCGTCCTCGGTGTCGCTCATCCGGCAGGTGCCGGCCGGGTGGTAGATCAGCTCGAGGCGCTCGCGCAGCGCCGCCTCGATCTGCTCCGGCGTCTGCGCGTCGGCCCCGGGCCGCAGCTCGCGGACGACGACCTCGGCCAGCGGCGACTGCGCCGCGATCTCGCGCGCCATCTTCATCCCCGCGACCATCGAGGCGACGTCGTCGGGCTCCGACAGCGAGTTCGTGACGATCCGCGGCTTCGCGGTCGGGTCAGCCGAGCGCAGCCATACCCGCCCCCGCGCCTTCGGGCTGACCAATACCGGCGCGATCGTGATCGCGTCGCCGTCGAACTCCTCCTGGCCGTGCTTTTCGAAGAACAGCGCCCCCATGTGGAACTGGATGTCGGCGGCCGGCAGGCCCGCTCGGGTGCGGACGAAGGCCACCACCTCGGCGGCGGTCGAGGTCAGGGGGCCGGTCCGCCGCAGCAGCCACTCGAGCAGGTAGCGCGGCTTGTCCGCGCCGTACAGCGTTCGGCCCTCGGAAACCTCGAACAACATCGTCAGATACGGATGGTCCTGGAGGTTGCGCCCGACCCCGGGCAGCTCGTGGCGCGGTTCGACCCCGGCCTCGCGCAGCTCGTCGGCCGCGCCGATCCCGGACAGCAACAGGATCTGCGGTGAGCCGATCGCTCCGGCCGTGAGGATCACCTCGCCGTCGGCGCGCGCGACCTGCTCGCCGCCGCGCTTGGCCCGGTAGCGGACACCCGTGGCCCGCGCGCCGTCGAGCTCGATCCCGAGCACCTGCGCGTCGGTGATCAGCTCCAGGTTGGGGCGCCGCAGGGCCGGGCGCAGGAAGGCGTCGGCCGCGCTCCAGCGCCGGCCGTCCCTCTGGAACACCTGGAACATCGAGACGCCGTCCTGCTCGGGGCCGTTGTAGTCGTTGGTCCGCGGGATGCCGAGCGCGACGCTGGCGTCGATCAGCTTGCGGTCGAGCGGCCGCGGCGAGCGCTGCTCGGAGATCGTCATCTCGCCGCCGGCGCCGTGGAACTCCGAGCGGCCGCGGGCGTTGTCCTCGGAGCGGATGAAGTAGGGCAGCACGTCGTCCCAGCCCCATCCCGGCGCGCCCTGCTCGACCCAGAGGTCGTAGTCGAGCGGGCGGCCGCGGACGTAGAGCATCGCGTTCATCGAGCTCGAACCGCCGAGCGACTTGCCGCGCGGGATGTAGAGCGAGCGCCCGTCGACCGCCGGCTCGGGCTCGGTCGCGAAGTCCCAGTCGAACTTGCCGTGGAACTGGTTCGGGAACGCGGCCGGGATCTTGATGTCGGGGTGGCGGTCGCGCCCACCGGCCTCGATCAGCAGCACCCGGTTGCCGGGGTCCTCGCTGAGCCGGTTGGCGAGCACGCAGCCGGCCGAGCCGGCGCCGACGATCAGGTAGTCGTGCGCGGGCATCTCAGGGCCCCTTCGCCGCGTCGGCGGCGTCGGCCCCGGTTGTGGTGGTCAGGACGCGGCGTGCGACCAAGACCAGCCCCTGGCTGGGATCGTGGGCCAGGCGGCGCGCCGTTGCCTCGCCGATCCCGCTGGAGGCGCCGGTGACAACCGCGATCGTCGGTTCGCCCGTCATCGCCTCGAAACCTACTTGTACGCAGCGGTGATCTGCGATCGCCGTCGTTTCGACAGCCGGCGGTACGAACGCCGCTTGGCCGGGACAAGCGTCGGATAGGACAATGGCCGCGGTGCGCGGCGCCGATCGGCTAGGTGGCCTTGTCGAGCGCCGCGTTGAGCTCGGCAACGCTGAAGGCGCCCTCGATTCGGGTCGAGATCGTGCCGTCCGAATTGACCACGAACAGCCAGGGCTCGGTTCGCAGGCCGTAGTCGAGCACCTGCTGGCGGGCGCCCTTGTTCGGGTCGTTGTCGTTCCAGATCTCCATGTGGATGTAGTTCGCGTCGTCGGGGCGCTCGTTCTTGACCTGCTCGGCGACGTCGACCACGGGACCGCAGACGCGGCTCTGGCAGAGCGCCGGGGTCGCGAACAGGAGCACGGTCGGCTTCTTGCCGTCGACGGCGGCGAAGTCGACGTCGTGCATGTCGTCGGGAGGCACGCGGGTATCGATCTCGGTGATATCGGCGACGTCGTCGACGGTCGGGGTGTGGATCACGGGCGCCTTCTCGCCGACCGCGGGCACCCTGTCCTGGGCGGAGGTCTTGACGACGATGCTCGGGATCCGGACCGCCTGCATGGTGCCGTCCTGATCGACCATCGCGACCAGGCGCCACTCACCGGGCTGGTCGAGCGACAGGTCGGTGACGTAGACGGCCTTGGCCGCGTCGGGATCACCGGAGGTCGTCTGCGCGGTGAACGCCGGCTGGGTCTCGAGACTCTCGACCCGGGCGGGAAACGGGCCCTCGACCTTGCCGTCTGGACCGTGGGCCGCGTAGATGGCGACGTCGGCGTCGGTGATCTGGGTGCGGTCGGGCTCAAAGACGGCGAAGCCGAGGCGGTTGTCGCCGACCGTGAAGTCGCTGCCGGCCGAGGCGACGACCAGGTCCTGGGTGGGGTTGTTGGCGGCGACCAGGTCCTCGATCGTGCCGTCGCCGGGGGCCGGGAATTGCGAGGCATCGGGCGCCGGCTGGCCGGCGTCGGCGGCGGTCGAGGAGTCGTCGCCGCCGCCGCAGCCGGCGAGCACAACGAGTGCACCGGCGAGCGCCAGCGCAACGAGCGCCAGGAATCGAAGTCGTCCCACCGGCGCCAATATAGGGACGGCGACTAATCGTCGGCTAAGCGAGGCGCTTCTGGCTCCCGATAGGGTGGCGCGCTGCCGGCCCGCGAGGGCAAACTCGGACGAGGAGGACCAGGTGGCGGAACGTGCGGCGCTGATCACGGGTGGCTCGAGCGGGATCGGTCTGGCAATCGCCCGGGCGCTCGGCGAGGACGGCTACGGGGTGACGGTCTCGGCGCGCCGTCCGGAGAAGCTCGAGGACGCGGCCAAGGGGCTGCGCGACGAGGGATTGGACGTGCACTCGATGCCGGCGATGATGACCGACGAAGAGCAGATCGTCGCCCTGGTCGAGTCGCATCGCGAGCGCTGGGGGCGGCTCGATGTCTTGGTCAACAACGCCGGGGTCGGGATCGGCGAGGTGATGTCGGAGATCAGCGCGAAGAAGCTCGACATCCAACTGGGGACGAACCTGCGCGGGCTGATCATCGCCACCCGCGAGGCGCTGCCGATGCTGAAGGAGGCTGGCGCCGAGCACGGCAAGGCGCTGATCGTCAACACCGCGTCGATCGCGGGCAAGAAGGGCACGGGCTGGCTCTCGGTCTACTCGGCGACCAAGGCGGGCGTGGTCGGGTTCAGCCAGGCGACGCAGCAGGAGCACGAGAACGACGGCATCCAGGTGACCGCGCTCTGTCCGGGCTTCGTCGACACGCCGATGACCGAGTTCGTCAAGGGCCAGGTGCCGGCCGAGGAGATGATCAGGCCCGAGGACATGGCGGAGTCGGTGCGCTTCCTGCTGCGGACGTCGCGTTACTGCCTGGTGCCCGAGCTCGTCTTCACCCGGCCGGGCGAGTCGCTTTAGCTGCCGGCGAGCTCGCGCTCGGTCGCGGCCAGCAGGTCGCGCTCCGGGGCGCGGCGGCGGACCTTGATCGAGGCGTCGTCGGGCTCCGGTGGAACGACGGTGGGCGCGCCGGGTTCGACGTGGCCGGCGCGCTGGCGGCGCTCGGCGCGGATCTGTGCGGCGAGCTCGGCGATCGAGACGTGATCGAGCGAGGTGTCGAGGTCGAGGCTGTCCCCCAGCAGGGAACGGAGCTTGGCGACCTCGCGGCGGGTGGCCCGGCGGGGGCGGCGGGGATTGGTGTACTCGTCCCAGGCCCGGGCGAAGGCGGCGACATCGGTGCGGCCGCCGTTGCGGTGCGCGGCGAGCATCGGGCAAATGCCGCCGGACCGGCTGTCGACGTAGGCGCCGACGATGATCCGGTTGGTGTCGATGCCGCGCAGCATCGCCTCCTTCGTGCGGCGGGGAAGGCGCTCGACGGCGACCCGCAGGCGGCGGGCGGGATCACGAGATTGGCGTCCCATCTCGCACAATGGTCGGCGAGATGAACGCCCCCGTCAAACCCAGCGCCGGAGCGGGAAACGGATCTTGCAGGGCGCTGGTCGCAGCCTTCGGCGACCCGGGGCATGCGTTTCCGGCGATCGCGCTGGCTCGGGCGCTGGCGGCGCGCGGCAACGAGGTCACGGTCGAGACCTGGGAGCAATGGCGCGAGGCGGTCGAGGGCTCGGGGCTGGGGTTCACGGCGGCGCAGGAGTACAAGACGTTTCCGCCGCCGCCGCCGGACTCGGACGAGGGGGCGTCGGCAGCGGACGCGGCCCTGGCGCTGTTGCCGATGCTCGAGTCCGAGCGCTTCGACGTGGTGGTGTCCGACATCCTCACCCTTGCGCCGGCGCTGGCCGCCGAACGGGCGGGTTTGCGGCGGGCGACATTGATCCCGCACGTGTACCCGGTGCACGAGCCGGGGCTGCCGTTCTTCGCCTTCGGCGCCCTACCGTCGCGAACCGGGGTCGGGCGGGCGCTGTGGCGGGGGGCGCTGCCGGTGCTGGTCAGCGGGCTGAAGCGCGGGCGCGAGGAGTTGAATCGGTCGCGCGAGATGGTCGGGCTGGCGCCGACGGAGCGCCTTCACGGTGGGATCTCCGAGCAGCTGGCGCTGGTGGCGACCTTCCCGCAGCTCGAGTATCCGCGGCATTGGCCCGCCCACGTGCACGTCACCGGGCCGATGGGCTTCGAGCTGCCGTACCCAGATGTCGAGCTGCCCGACGGCGATGGACCGCTGGTGCTGGTGGCGCCCTCGACCGCCCAGGACCCCGAATGCCGCCTGGTGGCCGCCGCGCTCGAGGGGCTCGCCGATGAGCCGGTGCGGGTGCTGGCGACGACCAATCGCCACGCACCGACCCGGGCCCTGCCGCCGACGCCGGCGAACGCGAGGGTGGTCGATTGGCTCAGCTACACGCAGGCGATGGCGGCGGCGGATCTGGTGATCTGCCACGGAGGCCACGGCACCGTGGCGCGGGCACTCGCCGCCGGCACACCGGCGCTCTGCTGCCCGGCGGTGGGTGACATGGCCGAGAACGGCGCCCGGGTCGCCTGGTCGGGGACGGGCCTGATGCTGCCGTGGCGACTGATGACGCCGGCGTCGCTGCGGATCGCGGTCCGCAAGGCGCTTGGCGACGCGTCACTACGCGCGCGCGCCGGCGAGATTGCCGCCTGGACCAGCCGCTACGACGGCGCCGATCGCGGCGCCGAGCTGGTCGAGGCGCTCGCGGGATCGTGAGAGCTCCCGGGGTCGGACTCGAACCGACAACCCTTCGGTTAACAGCCGAATGCTCTGCCAATTGAGCTACCCGGGATCGATGCGGACAGGCTAGCGCCCGCACCCACTACGACTGGGCGCGGGCGATGCGCTCGGTGAGCTCGGCGCGGCGGCGCTGGAGCTCTACCGGGGGCGCGCCGTCGGCCTGTGCGGTGGCGATCTCGTCGTCGAGTCTCGCGCGCTCGAGCTCGAGGAAGCTGAGCTCCATCGCCTCGGCGCTCGCCGGCTCCTCCTCGGAGCGCATCTTCACGTCGGTGACGTAGGAGAACAGCTCCTCGTCGTCGCGCCGCAGGTCGGCGAGCGGGTCCTCCAGATGGCCGGCGATCCAGCGGCGCGCCCGCGCCGCGACCGGCCGCGAGAAGTGCTCATCGGTCAGCCGCTCGACGAACTCGCTCCCCTCGGCCGGCAACTTCACGCACATCGCCAGCAGCGCCAGCTCGCGCAGCTCGCGTGCGTTCAACACCCGAGCCGGCTCGCGCGCCGCGGCGCCCTCGCCGGCCGGCTCCGAGTTGACCGCCGTCGCCCGCCGCAGCTCCCCCACCACGCCCGGCCGCCGTCGTCCGCCTCGCGACCAGGCCCGGATCGGCGTCGAGCCGGTCGGCGACCTCGCGCATCAGCTCCTCGCGCGTGATCGAGTCCGGCAGCGTCGAGATCACCGCCACCACCTCGTCCAGCGCCCGGTCGCGCCCCGACGGCGTCGACAGGTCGCCGCCGTCGAGCAGCGTGTGGACGTGGAACACCGGCAGGTCCTCGGCCTTGTCGATCGCCTCTCGAAAGGCGGCGGCGTCCGCCCCGTCCCCGCCCGCGAGCAGGTCGGCCGGGTCCTTGCCGGCGGGCATCCGCGCGACCCGCAGCCGCAGCCGCTTCCCGCCCACGGCCTGCGCCCGCAGCATCGCCTCGCGCCCGGCCCGGTCGGCGTCCAGCGCCAGGACCGCCTCCTCGGCGTACGCCGATAGGAGCTTCACCTGCTCGGGCGTGATCGCCGTGCCCATGATCGCCACCCCATCCGTGATCCCCGCCTGGTGGCAGGCGATCACGTCCGTGTAGCCCTCGACCACAACCGCCCGGGCGCTCTTCACGATCTGCCCCCGCGCCCGCTCGATCCCGTACAGCGTGCGCCGCTTCGAGTACAGCTCGCCCTCGGGCGAGTTCACGTACTTCGGCTTCTGGTCGCGCAGCAGCGCCCGCGCCCCGAACCCCTGCACCCGGCCGCGCGCGTCGCGGATCGGGAACACGATCCGCGAGCGGAAGCGGTCGTAATGCCCACTGCCCTTCTGGCTCTTGAGCACCAGCCCTGCCGCCTCGATCTCGGCGACCGAGTAGCCCGCCTGCTGGCCGCGCAGCAGGATCGTGTCCCACGTCCCGGGCGCGCAGCCGACCCCGAACTCCTCCAGCGCCTGCGCCGACAACCCCCTCGACTGCAGGTACTTGCGCGCCTTCGCCGCCTGTGGCGCGTCGCGCAGGAACGTCGCGTAGAAGCCCGCCGTGCGCTCGAGCAGCTCGGTCAGCCGGGCCCGCTTTCGGCGCTGCTCCTCCGCCCGCGGATCCTCGGCCTCGCGCTCGAGCTCGACCCCGTAGCGATCGGCCAGCGCCTCCACCGCGTCGGGGAACGCCAGGCCCTCCTTCTCCTCGACGAACTTGATCACGTCGCCCCCCACCCCGCAGCCGAAGCAGTGGTAGAGCTTCTCGGTCGGATCGACGGAGAACGACGGCGAGCGCTCGTCGTGAAACGGGCACAGCCCCGTGTAGCGAGTCCCGGACCGCTTCAGGTCGGTATGCGCCGAGATCACCTCGACGATGTCGGACGCCTCCTTCACCCGCTCCACCGATCCCGCCGTGAACAGCGCCATCAGAGTTTCGACTCCTCGGGCAGGGCGACGCGGCGGAAGGTGGCGATCGCGAACCGGTCGGTCATCCCGGCGATGTAGTCGGTGACCCGCCGCAGCTCCGCCTCGTCGGGCTCGACGCCGTCCAGGTAGTGGTCGAACAGCCCCTGCAGCGTCCGGTGCACCCGGTCGTGCTCGCTGCGGGCCTCCGGCCCCAGATAGACGTTGTCGAACATGAACTTGCGCAATCTCAGCATCGCCCCGCCGATCTCGTCGGACTGCGCGATCTCGCCCCGCTGCGCCGAGGTCTCGACGATGTCGCGGACCAGGGTGTCGATCCGCGCCGCGCCGGTCGGCCCGAGCAGCTCGATCTGAGCCGCCGGCAACGCGCCGATCTCGAGGATCCCGGCCCGCACCGCGTCGTCGATGTCGTGGTTGATGTAGGCGACCCGGTCGACCAAGCGCACGATCTGACCCTCGAGCGTCGCCGGCTTCGTCGGCCCGGTGTGGTTGAGGATCCCGTCGCGCACCGGTTCGGTGAGGTTGAGGCCGCGCCCGTCTCGCTCCAGTTGATCGACCACCCGCAGCGAGTGGCGGTTGTGCTGGAAGCCGTCGGCGCCGCGCTCGCGCAGCGCCTGGTCGAGCGCCTCCTCGCCGATGTGGCCGAACGGCGGGTGGCCGAGGTCGTGGCCGAGCCCGATCGCCTCGGTCAGGTCCTCGTTCAGCCCCAGGCGCCCTGGCCACCGTGCGAGCGATGAAGCAGGTCTCGAGCGTGTGCGTGAGCCGGGTCCGGTAATGGTCGCCCTCGGGCGCGATGAACACCTGCGTCTTGTGTTTCAGCCGCCGAAACGCCTTCGAGTGCGCGATCCGGTCGCGGTCGCGTTGAAACGGCGTTCGAACCGCGCTGTCGGGCTCGGGCGCGCGCCGCTTGGCCGGGTACGACGGGGTCGCCAGCTCCCACAGGAACTCCCCCTCCCACGCCCGCACCCGCTGCTCTAGCGGCAGCTCAGCGGGCGGCTGGGATCGCGATCCGGACAAGGCGGTTCAAGCATAGGCTCAGGCAGGCTCACGTTTGACGAGGCCTGACGACCAGGTATGTGAGCCAGATGGCCACCATGAAGATCGGCAGCCCCATCGCCGTGCGCGCGATCCCCAGCGCCAGCAGGGCGTCGGCGAGGTAGAGCGGCAGCTGCACCGCGAGCCTGGCCGTGAACACCCCGACCCAGATCCAGCTCGCCCGGGTGTAGACGCGCAGCCGCTCGGGATCGTCGCGCCACCCGCGCCCGTCGCCGAACACCGGCGCCAGGATCACCCCGATCAGCGGACGGCGGATCGCGATCGAGACCAGGTAGACGCCGGCGTAGGCCGCGTTCAGGAACAACCCCGGGAGGAAGAAGTCCGACGCCTTGCCGGTCCGGTCGGCGATGAACGCCGACAGCGCCACGCCGGCGAAGCCGGCGATCGCGAACTGCAGCGGCTCGCGCCGGGCGATCCGGAACACGGTGATCGCGGCCCCGAACCCGATCGCCACCTTGATCGCCAGCGACAGGTCGTTGCCGCCGACGGTGTAGGCGATCACGAACGCCAGCGAGGGGATGCTCGAGTCGGCGATCCCCTGTGGGCCGCCCATCGCCTCGAGCAGGTTGTACTGCTCCCTGGTCTCCTCGTCGTCGGAGTCGATCGGACGATCCTGGCGGATCAACCGCTCAGGCGGCGGCGCGAAGCTGAACGTGCGCGTGATGCTCGAGCGTCTCGTTGACGGCCCGCTCGGCCTGGCGCAGGGCGCGCTCGCCGGCGTCGGGTGCCTGGGCCAGCGGGCGCCCGAGCGCCTCGACCATGAACTCGTGAGCCTCGCCGGAGAGCGGGAAGCTGCCGCGCTCGCAGGCGTCGCAGACCACCCCGCCCGCGTCACCCGAGAAGCCGACCAGCTCGCCCGCCTCGCCGCAGCGCGCGCACGCCGAGAGCTCGGGTGCGAACCCGGTCGCCAGCGCCAGCTTCAGCCGGAAGGCGAGCGCCGTCGACAGCCCGGCCGCTCCGTCGGCGCTCCCCCGCCCGTCGACCGACTCGGAGCCGTCGAGGATCGCCAGGTAGCGGCAGAGCAGGTTGTAGGCGGCCGGATTGGGGTCCTGCGAGTCGCACAGGCGCAGGACCGCGTCGCACCCCCGCGCCGCGGCGCCCAGCGCGGCGCCGTCGCCGCGCAGGTTCGCGTGCGCGGCAACCGTGTCGGCGGCGGTTACGGTCGCGAGATCGCCGCGACCCTCGTGCAGGATCAGATCGAGGCGGAAGAACGGCTCCAGGCGCCCGCCGAATCGCGAGCGCGGCTTGCGCGAACCCTTCGCGATCGCCCCGATCCTGCCCTTCGAGGCGCTGTAGAGATGCAGGATCCGATCAGCCTCGCCGTAGCGGATGCTGCGCAGGACGACGGCCTCGGTCTTGAACTTGCCCGGCACCGGGCCAAGCTTGCCCTACAAGGCGGACGGCGCCGAGTCGCGGATCGCCGCCGCGGTCACCGTCGCCGCGACCGTCCCGACCGAGAGCGCGATGAACCGGTTCGCGTCCGGGTCGGTGCCGACCGGTAGTCCCGAGGCGACGCAGAATGCGACGTCACCATCGACGTCGGAGAACACCGGCTCGACGGCCCGCGCGACCCCGGCACTCGCCATCCGCGCGACCCGCGTGCAGGTCGGCTTGTCGAGCGGCGCGTCGGTCATCACGCAGACCAGGGTCGTGTTTCGCTCCTCTAGACCGCGCCAGTCGGGGGCCTCCGCCATCCCGGCGATCACGTCGGCTGTGGACGCGCCCGGCTGGCGCAGCCCGGCGAGCACCTGCCCGTCGGCCCCGATCACGTCGCCGAACGCGTTGACGACCGCGAGCGCCGCGACCCGGTGGCCGAGCCCCGTTCGCGCGGCGGCGTAGCCGACCCCGGGTTGCGTGCCGCAGCTCGCGCCCGGCGATCTTCCCACCGCCGCGCCGGCGCCGGCGCCGACCGGGCCGCGCGCCGGCACCTCGCCCGACGCCGCCTCGCAGGCGGCGTAGCCGGCCTCGGGGCCGGGCCGCGCGGACGGGTCGCCGGTCGCCAGGTCGTAGATCACCGCGGCTGGCACGATCGGCACCAGACCCGCCGGCGTCCAGTGGCCCCGGCCGGCCCGCTCGCACCAGCGCACGACGCCGTCCGCGGCGGCCAGCCCGAAGGCGCTGCCGCCGCTGAGGCAGACGGCGGTGACATCGGTCGTCCCCGCCAGCGGTGCGATCACGTCCGTCTCGCGGGTGCCCGGGCCCGCCGCCGCGCACGTCGACGCCGCCGCGGGAATCCGGCGGAGCGATCACCGCCGTGCACCCGGTCTCGCCCTCGGCATCGGTCCAGTGGCCGATCAGAAAGCCCTCGGGCGGCGGTTCCGCCTCGCTCATCGCCGTCCCCGCCGCGGCCGCGCCCGCAGGCGCTGTCTGGCAGCCCGGGCAGAAGTACGTCGAGCGGCCGGAGACGACGACCCTGCGAATCGTCTCGCCGCAGCGCGGGCAGGGCTCGCCCTCGCGCGTGTGGACCAGGAACTCGTCCTGCATCGAGCCGCGCTCACCGCGGGCGTCGCGGTAGTCGTCGATCGACGAGCCGCCATGCGCAAGGCCGGCCTCGAGCGCATCGACGATCCCGTCGCGCAGCTCCTCGGCGTGCTCGAGGCGCATCGAGCCGGCGGGCGAGAGCGGGTGCAGGTGGGCGCGGAAGAGCGCCTCGTCGGCGTAGATGTTGCCGATCCCCGCGACCTGGGCCTGGTTGAGCAGAAACGACTTCAGCGGTGCCCGCCGGCCGGCCGCGAGCTCGAGCAGCAGCTGCGGCGTCAGGTCGCCGCCCAGCGGCTCGACCCCGAGCCGGGAGGCGAAGTAGGGGTCGAGCTCGGACTCCGACAGGACGACGGCGTGGCCAAAGCGCCGTGGGTCGGTGAACCAGAGCTCCGAGCCGTCATCGAGCACCAGCCTGGCGCGCAGGTGGCGGGAGTCGGGGTGCGTCTCGTACAGGCGCGGGCCGCCGAGCCGGTCGCTCGCCATCAGGTCGCCGACCGCGTCCGATCCGGCCGGCCTCAGCAGCAGGTTGCCGGTCATCCGCAGATGCATGACCAGCGAGACGCCGTCGTCGAGCACGACGACCAGGTACTTGCCGCGCCGCCCGACCGCCGTGATCCGCCGGCCCTCCAACGCCCGCTCGACCGCGGCCGGCAGCTCCGGCCGCGTCCAGCGCTCGTCGAGGATCTCGGCGCCCTCGATCGTCCGCCCGACGGCCTCGGGCTCGAGCTGGCGGCGGACGGTTTCGACCTCGGGGAGCTCCGGCATCCATCCATGATCGCCGCTATCCACCCCCGATGCGGATCGTCACGCCAGAGCACGCGCACCTGCCCCGCATCCTGCCCTCGGCGGGTGGTACGCATATGGTTGGCCGCACAACGGCAAACCGAAGCAAGGAGGCAGCAGTGGCCATCGCCCACAAGGAGATCGTGACCGCAAACGTGAAGCGCGACTCGGTGCCGTGGGTTCCGTTCACCCCTACAGCGAGGAGGTCGAGCTCAAGTACTTCAAGATCGAGCCGATCCACGGCGAGATCGTCGTCGCGATGCGCTTTCCTCCCGGCCTCAGGCTCCCCACCCACTACCACACCGGCACCGTGATCGGGCACACGATGAAGGGAGCCTGGCGCTACCTCGAGCACGACTGGATCTCGGAGGCCGGCGACACGGTCTACGAGACCGCTTCGTCGTCGCACACCCCCGAGAGCGTCGGCGACGAGAATGCCGAGGTCTTCTTCGTGATCATCGGCGAGCTGCTCTTCCTCGACGAGGACGGGGAGATCATCGCCAGGGAGAACTGGCAGACGTCGCTGGAGCGTTACGAGACCTATTGCGAGGCGAACGGGATCGAGGCCGTTGACCTGACCAGCTTCGAGGAGTGACACAGAGGCGGAACGACCTTGAACCGGAACAGGGCCGTCTCACCGGGGCCTTCCGAAGTATCGCTTTCCGTCCGAAGCGCAACTCGTACCAACGTCCCGGACCACCCCCTATAGCCCACAACGCGGGACGCTCGTCCGAACGGACGCCACCCGCGCGTCCGCGGCCGGACGGCCGGTCAGCGGATGACCTGAACGTCGGCGACAACGTCCTTCACCTCAACCACAAGATCGCGCCCAGCGGACGCTGAAAGCGATGAATTTGGCTGTGGATCGCAGTCTCAGCACCGTAACCAACCGATTGGAGTGGAGATGGGCACGCTGAATCAGGTGGCCGACGGCGTCTGGGTCCGGCAGAGCGAGTGGGTCTGGACCAATTCCATCGTGGTGCGCGGCGAGGATGGGTTGATCCTGATCGATCCCGGCATCGATGGCTCCGAGTTGAACCAACTCGCCGATGACGTGGACCGGCTCGGCATCCCGGTGGTCGCCGGGTTCTCCACCCATCCCCACTGGGACCACCTGCTCTGGCATCCCCGGTTCGGCGACGTGCCGCGCTACGCCACCGCCGTCGGCGCCCACGTCGCCCGTGAAACCCGAGAGTCGCAGCAGGCGGGGGCGGAGGAGGAGGGCGGGTCCGGCATCCCTCTCGACCTGGTCGCGCTGGTCACCCCGCTGCCCGCGGACGGCGGACCGGTGCCGGGCGAGATCATCGAGCATCAGGCGCACGCTGTCGGCCACGCCGCGGTCCTCCTCGCGGACCGTGGCGTCCTGCTCGCGGGCGACATGCTCTCCGACGTCCTGATCCCGATGTTCGACTCTCGCCAAGACGATCAGCTCGGCGCCTACGAGACGGCACTCGCCCGGCTGGACGAGGCCGCCGGCCACGTCGATGTCGTGGTCCCCGGCCACGGCACCGTTGCCGAGTGTCCCGAGGTGGCGGCCCGGCTGGCCGCCGATCATGCCTACATCGACGCGCTCCGGCGAGGAGAGGAACCGGTCGACACGCGTCTGGATGCGGATTGGGTCTCCGGCCTCCACGGGTCGAACCTGGAGCAGGCCCGAGGGCGGTAGGTCCCGAGCGGGCCGCTAAGCGGACCAGGAGCGAGCTGAACTTTGCCGAGGACGCCGAGAGGAACGCGGCCGACGACGTGTCCTTTAACGAGGAGTACTGAGCCCCGACCAGGTTCCTGCGGGCAGCTCCCAACAGGACGCCGGCACCGTATTTCACTTGGCGCGCGCCGGTCGGCTGGCCCCTAAGGGGATTGCAGGATGATGGTGACGATCTCGTCTTCGGCCAGCTCGTCTCCCGCGCGGGGATCCTGCCCAACCACGGTCGCCAACCTGTCGTGGTCCGGACCCTTTACCTCAATGAAGTACCCGGCGTTCTTCAGCTCGAGAATCGCGGAGTCTTTGGTCTGACCCTCAACGTTTGGGACAGCCGGGTCCCCGCCGCACGAGCCGAGCACCACGGCCGCGGCGACGGCGATCAGCGGCGTGATCCGGCGCATCGCGGCATCGTAACTTGGCGGGCGCCGGTCGCGATCGACTGTGGGAGCGTCCTCGTCCGGGTCGCACTCGACCCGCTCGCGCAGCAGCCCGATGGTTGTGTTCTTCGGCGCGATCGCCGAGGTAGGCGAGGTCGTATGGGGCCGGCGGCTGGCGCGGCGGTGGCGGCCAAAAGCCGGCCCCGAGACGATGGTCGGTAAGACCGCAGAGGTCGTGGTGCGGTGTCGGCCGAGTGGCCAGGTGCGGGTGCATGGTGAGCTCTGGGAGGCGAGGTGCGAGGCCGGGGCGGACGTCGGAGAGGCCCTCCGGGTCGGCGCCCTCGAGGATCTGATGCTGGTGGTTGAGCCCCTACCGGATGCGTCGCGCAGCGGAGATCGCGATCGCCTTCTCGACGGTTCCGGTTGATCTACCGAAGCACTGGGCGGAGCAAAACGCCGTCAGGTCCCGGGGCAACCGCCGTCCCCCGCGATCCTCTACTCGGTGGGCCCCGGGGTCGCCGCTGTCGCCATCGCGTCGCAAAGCTGCGAGAGCGCATCCTGAGCCTGGCCCGAGGGGAGTTGGCCGACCTCGTTCTTGCAGGAGCCCGCTGCGTCCGAGAGCGCCTGCTCTACGTCCTCGCCGCCCGTGTTCAGAATCTGCTTGGCCGTGTTGCCAACGGAAGTGCAGGCGCTCGCCAGGGCGGTCCCTGCAGCGCCGCCGAGTTGTTCTGCCTGGTCCTTGCACGACTTGATGGCCGCATCGATGCTCTGCTGCTCGCTCTCCAAGGCGGATGTGGTCGTCGTTGTCTCGTTGTCGTCACCACATCCGGATGCGAGCAGAGCGAAAGCGGCCAGCGCCGTAAGCGCCGCGATCGCATAGGAACGATGTCGTCGCATGCTGTTCATCCTCTCATGGGATCGGAGGATGAGTTGGTGGTCGCAATCGCGGCACAGGGGAACACATGCTGCGTGAATCAACGGATCCCGCCGGAAGACAAACGGCCGTCGAGACTCCGCCGACGTGTCGGCGCGATCGGCTAACTGGACGGGTGGTATTGGGCGACGTGGCGCGCAAGATCAGATTCCGAAAGGAAGCGCTCGCCGCAGGTCGGACAGATCACGTCGGACTCCGCCACCTCCTCGCGCTCCGCTGTGTCCTCCTTGACCGCACGGCGGCCGACCAGCCAGGCGATGACCACGCCGACCGCCACGATCACGACCAAGAGGCCGACGCCAGATGCCCATGACAAGGCGATGACCTGCATCGGGCGGGACTCTAACCGTGGGAGCCGGGCAGCAGCGCGCCGAGCACCGGCAT
>CAWGDM010000003.1:0-507195 GCA_963821345.1 uncultured Solirubrobacterales bacterium
GTGAACTGGCTGCACCCGGCGTAATGCAGCCGGGCCTCGGCTACAATTCGACGGCCGCCATCATTCGGAAGCACAATGGTCTTCGGATCGTTAGTGCGGTGGATCGCCATCGAGCGCCGGACCTCGACTTACGGGACCGCGGCTACCTGATCAGGGATCAATCAACGAGAGTCGCTCAAAATGCCACCGACGCTACTGGCGAAAGCTCGCGAGAAAGGCATCGAAGAGTCCCTGCAACTGGGCCGCGATGCCGTCCACGCCACGATCCGGCGGTTTTCGCGCGATGGAGACGATGTCTCCATCTTTCTTTCACCGCCGATGAACAACAGTGGTGCTCCACACGTCCTCATGGACGTGGTCGAGGAATTCGCAGGGAGACCTGGCACCGTGCGGCTCCTATCTGCCGTCATCCCCCCGGAGCTGCGCGAACGGGCCCACGCGTGCGGTGTCAGGGTCGAGCGTGCCGCGGCCGTCATGGGCCCGACTCTCGTCGGTTTGCAGCTCGCTCTGCGCAAGGACGACTTCGTTCTCATGAACACCGTCGCGATCTCGAGGAGCTATCTGGATTTCGCCCTCGACTCGCTGGAGAGAGGCAAGCTTGCCCACGCCTACTGGTACATCCACGAGGACGTCCACCAGCTACCGGTGCGGCGCCGTTTTTACTCGGCGCGAGACCCAATTCGCGTTCGCCGACTGATGCCCCAGAGGCGGTTGACGATCTTGGTCCCATCTCACAACGTCAAGGCGCAATACGACGCGTTGTTCAACGCTGACACGACTCGGCTATTGCCTCACAGGATGTCCATCGGTGCCAGCTAAACAACAGACGACCGGCGCGTGCCTACGAGAGTGTGAGGTTTCTTCTTTCGGGAAGCCGACAGATGGACGGAAGGGTCACATGGTGGCTTTGGCGGCTTTTCATGAGTTCATGAAGTCGTACTACGAAATCAACCTAAACTTACCGACAGTTTACAGTGACGCTGGTCGGGATGACAGACGACTCATTGGGGAGCAGATTCGTCCGATCGGCTCGTCCACGCTGGGAGATCGACTGCAGGCGCGGCCCAGTGTCGCGTACGAGAGGGCTCTCGAGTTCACACGGGATTGCAATGCCGTGATTTGTTGTTCGTTCAATGAGGCTCTCCCTGTGTATGTGAGTGAGGGTATGGCCATGGGCCATATCGTGCTGAGGAACGACGCCGGCGGGATGGAGGAGCAACTCGACGAGGGCGTGAACGGCTTTCGGATCGATAGTCACGATGTCAGGCAGTTCGCTGGAGTGCTCGAGATAGTCCTGAACAGGCAAGCGACCCCCGATGCACGACTTCAGGCCATGGGAAGGGCCTCGCAGGACATGGTCGCTGCCTTGCGGGTCGCCTCCTACGCGGAAGCCCTGGAACGGGCCCGGTGAGCCGACGGGTTACAACTGAACCGGCCCCGCCTGCGCGTAACGGCAAGCCGCCGGCGATCCAACCTTCTGACAGGGACGGCGAGAGAAGCCCGCCCAGCGGCGCTGGGCACGCCCCAATCGAAGAGGAGGTCCTGGACCCGCGGGAGGTTCGGCAGCGCGCGGTAGCGGGTGCGGCGGTCGTCGTGCTGCGGGGAGTCGGGGTTCGGATCTTGGGCGTCCTCGGCATTTTCGTGTTGGCGCGGCTGCTGACGCCGCATGACTTTGGGGTCGTTGCAGTCGGAATGACCTTCCTGACGTTTGCGAGCTTCGCGGCCGAGGGGGGTATCGGGGCGGCGTTGATTCGGGGGGCCCACGTTCCGACCCGAGCTGATCTAAAGGCGGTCCTTGCCTTTCAGCTGGGGCTCAACACCGCGCTCGCAGTAGGTGTCGGCGTGATCCTGTTTCCGTTCGGGGAGTGGGGACAAATAACGGCACTCATGCTGATGGCCCTCCCGCTGATGGCATTTCGCGTGCCAGCTGTCATTTTGGCGGAGCGGCAGCTCAATTACAGGCCGATCGCAGGTGCCGAAATCTTCGAAACGGCATGTTATTTCGGATGGGCGATAGTTACGGTGACTGCAGGCTGGGAGTCTGGGGCCTTGCCAGTGCGAATGTCGTTCGCGCCTTGGTGGGCAGCAGCGTACTCCTATTCTTGATCCCGCCTGCTCGGTTGATCCCGTCTCCGTCGTGGGCAAGGATACGCCCCATTCTGGGGTTCGGACTCCGTTTTCAGGCCTCGGGCTTCGCGGATCTCGTTCGTGACCAGGGGATCTATGTCATTGTCGGCGCAGTGGCGGGGGTTTCCGCGCTGGGATATGGAGCGTCGCCCATCGGATCCTCCAGATTCCGCTTCTTCCTTTTCATGTCGATGTGGCGTGTCTCGTTTCCGGGCATGTCGCGACTGGTTGAAGCGGGCGAGACCGTCGGCCCTACGATCGAACGGGTGGTAGCGGTCGCCGCAGTCGCTTGTGGCTTTATTCTCGCTCCGCTTGTCGCCGCCACGCCCGCCTGGGTGCCGGCTCTTCTGGGTCACCAATGGCAGGACGTGGTTGCGGTGATACCCCCGGCCAGTCTTCACCTCATGGTCATGGGACCTATTTCGGTTGCTCTGGTTGGCTATCTCTGGGCGATCGGCGAGGCTACCGCCGTACTTCGTGCAACGCTCGCGGGGATTCCTTTGATGGTGGTTGTCTTGGTTCCTCTTTTGCTGGTGATTGGTGTGCCCGCGGTCGGCTTCGGGTGGATGGCCTCGGGAGTCGGGGAAGCGACGGTGTTGATCCTGTATGCCCGGAAGCATGCTGAGTTCAAGATCAAGTCTCGCCTCCTCCCGCCAACCATTCTTGCTGGGCTCGGGGCGTCGATGGGCTGGCCCGTCGCCTCGGCGATTGGCGCGACGGTGCTTGGAGGGTTGGTAGGAGGACTGCTCGCGTCGGCTGTCTATCTCGTGGGCTTGTGGCTATGGCATAGGAGCTATCTCTTCGACAGCGTTCGTCTATCCATGCGCGGTCTCCGTGCAGCGCTGAAGGGCCCCGGCGTTAACGTAGTCTCACAGGCTCACTTCGCCCGGACGGGGCGGCGGCGTCTCAGGTCGCCTCAGCCGCGTTCGTAACATCTCCCGGGCTAGCAGAGTGCGAACGAAGTACATGGCCGCGCGAACTTCGACATCATCGCCCGCCTCGTCGAGGATCATCTGCGTGGCGTTGTCGGTGCGCCGCGAAGAACTCCGGTGTTCGGAATCGTGACGGACGTGGGAACTGACGAACATGCCACCACATGTAGCGCTTCAGTTTCAACCGCAGCTGTTGCCGATATTCGTCCGGCTCGAGAGTCCCTGGGCCATAGCGAAGGTGAAACCAGATGAATTCCGGTTCATAGATCTGCGTGTTAACGGCCCAGTCGAAGACCCTCCCGGCCTGGCTCCGCTGGAACGTGAGCACTTGATGGACAAAGCCGAGGTCGGACCTGCTGAGCGTCCACAACGCAGCCTCGTTATCGGCAGACCAGAGCCGAGTGTCGAAGAACGACTGGCGCTCCCGCACGAGGTCAGATCGAAAGAGGTGAGCCGTCGGCCCACCGAGAATCACGGGCCCGCCGAGGAGAAACTGGCGAATGATGTCCTTACCCGGCGCGACGCTCTGCCAGTACGGTAGCCCCACAAGATCGACTAAATAATCCGCAAGGCGATACCCGATCACCAGCCCGATGGTCTCGGACTCTGTGGCAGCAGCCACCATTCGGCTAAGACACTCGGGAAAGATCCAGTCGTCGGCGCTCACCACTTTGCAAAAGTCGCTCGCGGAGTTAATTGCTCGAAACGCGCGATTATGATTCTCATTCGAGTTGACATGCTCTTCGAACCGAACGTGTCTGATCCGCGAGTCGGTGGCCGCGAACCTTGCAGCGATGGCGGGCGTCTCATCGGTACTGGCATTGTCGATGATCGCGTAGTCCCAGTTCGTATACGTCTGGTTGAGTACGCTGGTAACGCACTCAGCGAGGTATTCGGCGTCGTTGAAAACCGGGGTGACGACGCTGACGAGCGGCTCGTCAGTCATTTGAGTACGTGTCGCGGGCGCGGCGTCAAGCGAGGCCCACTCTACAAGACACGCTCGATGAGCATCGCGTGTTGAAGACTGGCCCGCACACCGAAGTCGATCGTTTTCGGCCGCCCCACACGCAGCATCGTGAGATACTGAGTTGTGTTGGCCTCAATACCAGCAGAAGTCCGACGGCGCGCTCGGTGGTTCGTCAGGCTCGTCCGAGACGGCGTTTCTCTGGACCGCAGCCGAGAGCTCGATCGCCTCGCGGGCATGCCACGTAGGACGCCAACCAGCACGACCCTCATGGGGTTTCCCATGTCCTTGGTGGATGCTGCTTCGTTCCTGTCGCAGTACAACGACATCTACCGCCACGGGGCATACGAAGCGCAGTTCGATGTAGCAGTACCGCGGATCCTCGATTGCGGCGCAAACATCGGCATGTCTGTTCTGTATTGGAAGTCGATCGCTCCCGATGCCGCAATAACGGCATTTGAGGCCGATCCCGAGATCGCCGGCATCCTCGCTCGGAACCTGAGTGCGGCGGGATCCGCGAACGGGGTCGAGATCGTCCAGGCCGCGGTTTGCGCGCGGCGCGGAACGGTGGAGTTCGCGCCCGACGGCGGTGATGCCGGGCACATCGGCCCCGGAGGGTTGGTGGTGCCCGCTGTGCGGCTTCGCGACTGCCTAACGGAAAAGATCGACCTGCTCAAGCTGGACATCGAGGGCGCGGAGATCGACGTCGTGCTCGACTGCGCGGACGTTCTCCACAATGTCGAGCGGATCGTGCTCGAGTACCACTCGCTCGCCGACCAGGAGCGGCGGCTCGGGACGATGCTCGGCACTCTGGAAGCCAGCGGGTTTCGCCTTATCGTGAAGACGGAGCATGCGCCGTCGCGGCCGCTACTCGCGATTTCCAACCACAGGGATCTGGAAAATCGACTCAACGTCTACGCCATCAGGGCGTGAGCGCCGGTGCTCCATCCACTCGTACTTCAGGCCGACGGTCTGGCCGCGTGCATGCACACGGGCAAACTGCGGTGGCTCGATTCCGCGCCCGCTCTCGGTGTGAGGTCGACTTCCGTTTCCAGTTGAGTTGTCGACCCGCTCGAGCCAGATCTCGCGCCAATATGAGTAGATGCCCCGCGGGCAGAAGCGGTGGTAGTCCGCTGCGCAGACCACCCCCTCGAGGATGATGCAGTCCGACTTGATCTCGATCAGCTTCCCGGTGTGCTCGTCCACCAGTCGTTCACCCGTCCGAGGACGCGCGCTGTGCGGCCACAGTAGGTCGCCATCTCGCCGTCGAAGTACAGACCGCGGTTTCTGTTCTCCCGGTCGAGCGTCGCCTCGATCTCATCCTTGCTCTTGATCCGCACCAGCTCGCCGGGACGCAGGTCGAGCCTCGCTACGGGCGTGCTCCCCTTTGCAACGGGATGCGGGCCGCGGACGAAGGGATACGGCCATCCGTCGGCGATCCGCAGGACGCGCGGGAGATGCCGGCGGGAGAACGACTGCCAGAGATTGAACAGCTCGACGAGGAGCCCGCGGAGGATCTTCCGGAGGCTCCAGTTGCGCACATCTCGCACGTACTGGTCGACCTCTCTAAATCGCAATGGCGTCGACGCCCGGGGAATCTCCGTCGCTTGGCAGCGGTAAAGCGAGCCGTCCTCGGACGCCTCGTGGTCGCGGCCAGCAGGGTCTCGCGGAGCGGCGAGTGGTCGCCGGTCGGCACCTGCGCCGACTCGGTCCCGTCCTCGACTCGCTCCAGCCAGGCCTCCTTCCAGAACAGCAGGCAGGCGGCCTGGCAGCCGCCGTGAGCGCCACCGTCGCACCGTATGCCAGCGAGGTGGACGGCGTGGTGCATCCGTCGAACGAGGCCGTCGCCGGCGCAGGTCTTGTCGGCTCGCGTCGAGACGCGGAAGGTGCGGCCGCAGTACTGCAGCATCTCGGGCATGAACGGCATCCCGTCGAGCGAGCCGTCCGGGTCGAGCGTGGGCGCGATCTCGATCGCTGAGCGGACGCGGACCAGCTCGCCGGGCCGTAGACCGAGCGCGTGTCGCCGGGAGGGAGACGGCTGCTTGACTGCGGAAGCCGGCATGCGATGGTGTTCGACCCCGTTGATTAACGGACCGGCCGTCCACGAACTTGCGCCTGACGCTCGTTGCCGCGCGGGGCCTGCCCCGCCACGGCGTCATGCGGCAGGGGCCGGCATTCCGAGCGGGCGCGCCTCCGGAGCGTGCCACTCCCGCGGCCGTGCCCGTGCTGCGGCCCCGAGCAGAATCCAGAGCCCGATCTCACGTCGGAACCCGAGGACTCGTGGGCCTGGCGGCAGGTGCGGCGCCAGCTCCTTCAGGTCGGCGAGGCGCAGGTCGGTGACCAGCATCGAACCGCCGGGGAGGAGTGCGGCGACGGCATCGATCAGCTCCGGCATCGGCCGAGCGTCGAAGCTGATCGGGCGCCCGCCACGAACCAAATCAAGGCTGGAGTCTCCGCCGGCGAACTCGTGTCCGTGCTCAAGGTTGACGACGCGCACCGCGGTGCCCGGATCGCTCGCCAACACCTCGTCGATGTCGAGGCGGATGTCGCCGAGCACGCACCGGCCCCCGCCGGCGATCCGGCGCGCCGCATGAACGACGATCGACTCGCGCAGCCAGCGATAGCGCCATCGGTGTGGCCTCAGCATTCCCGCGCCGCGCCGCGGGCGCGACGGCGCGTCGATGGTCCCGCAGGTGGCGCGCAGCGGTACCGCCTCGGGGTACTTTGCGGCCACCGCCTCGTAGGCGACGTCGAGCCGGTCGAGGTTGACTGTGGCGCTGTTGTGGGTCAGGGGAATGTCGGTCGCGCAGAGTCGCAGGCCGAGCGACCTGAGCCGGAGTCCGTACTCGATCGCGTAGGCGTGCCAGGCCAGCTCGGCGGCCTCGGAGAGTGGCTCGCGCCGGACCAAGGCGCGTGGAGCCATGAACATGACCTCGTCGAGGCTGGTGACGTCGCTCGGCCGGTCGACGTGCTCGCCCGGAAGGGTGGCGCGGTCGCGGATCCGGCCCACCACCTTCCCCGACGCGTCCATTCCGACCGCGCCCAACATCCCGATCCCGGGGTCATCCGCGAGCGCGCCGGCGGCCGTCTCTAGTGCGCTCAGCGAGTGCAGGTAGACGTCCTGGTGGACGAATGCAACGTACTCGTGACGGGCCAGGGACGCACCGTGATTGAGCGCCGCTCCCGCGGTCGCGAAGGAGCCGTCGACGTTGTCGATCGGGAGGTACTCGACCGTCGCCTCGTCGCGATGCTCGGAGATCGAGCGATCAAGGCAGGCGCGCCGGACCTCCGGGTCGTTGAAGACGCAGATGATCGAGACCGGAAGGCGGCGGGCGGCCATTCCGACCGTCACTCCGTCAGCGCGCGCCCACCGGCTGCCGCCAGCGCAGGCCCTCGTCGAGCCGGCCCGCCGCCTGCAGCTCGCTGACGCGGTTGATCCTCAGATACCGCGTCCCGGTGAACTCCTCAAAGGTGAGCCCGTTGCGCTGATACGCGTCGGACAGCTCCTCCACGCCCCGGCGCACGGTCCAGTTGGGCGCGCACCCGGGCAGCACCCGCGCGATCTTGGAGCAGTCGACCTGGTAGGAGCGCTTGTCCGGCCCGCCACCGTCTGCAAACGAAGCGTGCGCGCCGGGGACGGCTTTCTCGACGATCTCTGCGACGTCGCGGATCCGGTAGTTCTCGGCACTCGCGCCGACGTTGAACGCCTCGTCGTGGACCAGCTCGCGCGGTGCCTCGAGCACAGCGAGGAAGGCGCTGGCGATGTCATCGACGTGGACCAGCGGTCGCCACGGGGTACCGTCGCTCTGGATCAAGACCTCGCCAGTGGTGTGCGCGTATCCGACCAGGTTGTTGACGACGACGTCTACCCGCAGCCGGGGTGAAACTCCGTAGGCCGTCGCGTTGCGCAGGTAGGTCGGGCTGAACGAGCTGTCGGCCAGCGCGGCGATGTCGCGCTCGGCGAGCACCTTCGACTGTCCGTACGGGGTCACCGGGGCGAACTCCGCACCCTCGTCCAGCATCTCGTCGCCGGCCTTGCCGTAGAGGCTGCACGAGGATGAGAAGAGGAACCGCGAGACCCCCGCCTCCTTGGCCTTCTCGGCGACCCGCACGGACGCGAGATGGTTGATCTCATACGTCCCCTGCGGGTTGAGGTTGCCGACCGGGTCGTTGCAGACGGCGGCGAGGTGGACGACCGCATCGAAGCCCACGAGGTCCTCGCTCTCGATGTCGCGGACATCCATCCGTGTGCCGGCGACCTCGGGCACGTCGGGGCCGAAGGTGCAGGTAGCGAACAGGTCCGAATCGATGCCGAAGATCTCATGGCCGGCCTGCTCGAACCTGGGCACCAGCACCGAGCCGATGTAGCCGTTGTGACCGGTGACGAGAACGCGCACTGGAACCTCCTCGGGATGTCCGGGCCCGCAGCCGCGCGGCCGGAGAGTTACCTCGTGATCAAGTAACGCTCGGGCTCCGTCGGCTCTTGCACGGGACCGGTTCCCGACGCGGCGTTGCCGGTGACGAACGGCGGCTCGACCGCAAGGGTCCTCACAGCACCCGTCGCGCCGGCGAGCAGGTCGTCGAGCGTCAGATCGTCCGCCTCGACCGAGACCGAGAGGCCGCGGTCGCCGAGCTCGGTGGCGATCTGGGTCTGGTGGTCGTCGACGTGCTCGCCGAGGACGTGGCGTCGCGGCACGAGCACCGGGCACTTGCCGGCCTCGAGTGCGGCGAGCGCGGCACCGACCCCGGCGTGGGCGACGACGACGTCTGCCTCGCGCATCGCCTCGCTGAGGTCGCGCTCGGGGATCGCGCAGTGGCCGTCGATCCCGAGACCGCCGATGTCGGTGTCGCCGGTTTGCCACAGCACCTCCGCTTCGGGCGGGAGGATCGACTGCAGGCGCCGCATCAGCCGGGTGAAGCCGTATCCGCGGTAGGTGCCCAGCGTGACCACGACGCGGCGCCAGCGCGCCGGGTTGGCACTCCGGTTCGGCGACCGGCGCGAACGAGTCGAAGACGGAGCCCCGGTGATGCCATCCGCTGCGGGCCCAGCTCGGGTACTGCGCGTAGCGCCACACACCGGGGATGCGGCCGATCACGCGGCCCGTCACCGACGGCCCTTCGCTGCGGGCGGCGCTCTCGATGTAGTGGCATTCGCGCCCCCGGGCGCGCGCGAGCCCGAAGAAGGGCAGCGCCATCGAGGACCCGGTGCTGACCACCGTCTCGATGCTCGCGGTCGGCAAGGATGCGCTGCGCAGCCGGCAGGTTGCGCAACAGGTTGACCGGGTCGCGGCCGCCGACGAAGTGCACGAAGTCGACGGTCTCGCCCGCGAGCAGCGAGCGGCTCTGGGGCGTGTCGAAGGTGGCCCACCGATACGGACCCTCGATCCCGACGAGGCGCCGGTGCAGCCGGTGCAGCTGCTTCAGGTGCCCCCCGGTCGATGCGACCAGCAGCGTGCTCAGATGGAGCTCACCCCAGTGCTCGGCCACCAGCTCGCGGGTGCTCTCGATGTTGCGCCCGGCTCGAGGCCCCGAAGACGATCGATTCGACGTTCGGCTGGGCGCAGACCCATTCGAGCGCCTCCCGCGCCGGGATCGCCCCGGAGGCGAAGACCGACATCGCGACCGCGCGGAACCGGCGCTCCTGCAGGGCCACGCGGTAGGCGGCGGCGCCGCCGCACATCCGAAAGCCGATCTTGTTGATGTTCGAGCACACGATCGGGTTCTCGATTCCCTGTCGCTCGAGCACCGGCAGCAACGCCGGCAGGTTCATCGTGATGAAGGCCGGCTCGGCGTCGTAGCGCTCGCGGACGTGCGCGGCAAAGATGCCAAAGGCGTGCTCGAAACCGAGGCCCAGGAGCAGGTCGACGACGACGTTCTGCAGGAAGACGACCGGGGTCCGCAGGCCGTCGAACATCTTCATCTCGGCGTCGATGAGCAGCGTGGTGAGGCCCTCGATGTCCCGCTTGGCGATCGAGGTCCCGCCGCGGATGGTGGCGTCGAGCAGCCCCTCGTCCGGCAGAAAGCGCCGCACCGCGCCGAGCATGCCGTTCTCGGTGATCGCGTTCGCGTACTTGTGCGCGTAGGGCATGCAGGGATAGAAGGAGAAGTCGCGTAGCGCTCCGGGTGGGCGCGCACGTGGTCGCACACCGCGCCGATGCGGTCGTGGGTGGTGCACATGAAGCTGCGGATCCCCACGTCGTAGGCCGAGTCGAGAACGTCGACGACGGCGTCGAGCGACTGGAAGCGCATCGCCTGCGCGCGCGCCCGCTCCTCGGACATGTGGTTGACGCCGAAGAACTGGTTGTCGCCGAACAGCAGCCTGTCCATCTGCGCCTTCGCCACCGCGTCTCGGTCTGGTCGAGCGCGGGGACCGGCTTGGGGTCGCCGCGGGCAGGCGGAAACGCCGCGAGCGCTTGCGGCGGGGCTGCTCGACCGTTTCGCCGGTCCGCGTCGATGCTCCCTTGCCGGCGTCGTCGAGGATCATCGCGATGACGCGGTCGGTGACCGCTGCGCTCTCGAACCCGTTCAGCCCGTCGACCTCGCCGGTGCTGATCCGCTCGACGAAATGGTCGATCTGGGCGCTGTACTCCTCGCCGCGCAGGTAGAAGTCGACCGGCTCGGTGAGCTCGGTCGTGTAGCGCGACGTTCCAGCCCTGCTGATAGCCGGCGGGGATCGGCGCCGTGCCCCGCAGGTAGACCTGACATTCCTGGCGGTCGGCGTAGATCCGCCCGCCCGTCCCCCAGGCGGTGATCCGGGTGGTCATCTTCCGGCATGACTCGTCCGACCAGTTGACGGCGATCCGCGCCGAGGGGCCCCGTCGTGGAACAGGGTGCTGACGACCTCGTCGTCGATCTCTCGGGAGAAGATTGACTTGAGGATCGTGCCGCCGACCCCGATCGGCTCGCCGAGATACCAGTTGATCAGGTTGATCGGGTGGGCCGCGTAGTCGTAGAGGCTGCCGCCGCCCTCCGTCCTTGTGGCTGCGCCAGGTGCCGCCCTTTCGCCGCAGGACAACCGGGCCGTAGGCCTCGCCGAGGACGCTGCTGACGGTGCCGATCGCTCCCGCGTCGAGCAGGTCCTTGACCTCGCGGAAGCTGCTCACGAAACGGTTGTGATAGCCGACCTGCGTGACGACGCCGGCCCGTCGTGCCGCCTCGGCCAGTTCCTCGGCGTCCGCCGCGCTGAGCGTGAGCGGCTTCTCGCAGAAGACGTGCAGGCCACGCTCGATCGCGGGGCGCACGAGGTCGATGTGGGTCTTGGACGGGGTCGCGATCAGGACCGCGTCGAGATCGACGTCGCGCAGCATCGCTTCGTAGCTGCCGTGGGTGGGGAGGCCGGTGTGCTTCTTCGCAGCACGCTCGCGACGTAGCTCGCCGGGTCGCAGACCGCCGCGATCTCGACCTCGGGGTGCATGTTGGCGATCGCCAGGTGCGAGAGGCCCATCTTGCCGAGCCCGACGACCGCGAGCCTGATCGGCGCTTGCGTCCTCATGCCCCAGTAACGCCGAGGCCCCGGCGGCCCTTCCGCACGCCGCCAACGGCGCGATCCGCGTCGAGGAAGGGCGGGGCCGCGCGCTGCGTTGGTATGGAGATGGCGGCGCATCCACGTGCACGCAGACGGCTCTACGTGGCCGTGGTCGCTGTCAGCGGCCTGATTGGCGCGCTTTGCGCCGGCTTCAACAGCGGCATCGGGCCGTTCCCTCCGAACGGCGGTTCGGGCGGGCTGCAGATCGCCACCGCGGAGACGCACGTGCTGGTCGACGCTCCCAGGGAATCGATCCTCTTCCGGCGGCGCGATCTGTCCTATGCCGTCCAAACGGGCGTCAAGCACGCCGAGATGCTGGGGCGCGTGATGGTCACGCGTCCGGTCCTCGATCGCGTCGCTCAGCGCTGCGAAGTGCCCGAGAGCGAGATCTCCGGTCTCGGATGGATGACGGCCAACGTGCCGCTGGCGCTGACCGAGCCGGATAGCGAGAGGCGCGCGAGCGAGATCGTCGGGTCACGGGCGCCCTACCGGCTTGAGGTGCAGAGCATGCCGATTGCGCCTCCGAAGGGCGCGGCCGCCCCGATCATCGCGATCTACGCTCAGGCGCCGTCCACGGCTGAGGCGGTCTGCCTCGCGAACGCCTCGACGGCCAGCCTTTCCGACTACATGCGCGACCTGGCACGGCGACAGGGCACCTCCCCGGCCAAGCTCATCCGCCTGCGCCAGCTGGAAGAGCCGCGCGCCGGGGTCGTCAACGGGAGCGCCTCGCTGGCGATCGCGGGCCTGACATTCCTCGTCGCTTTCGGTCTCACCGCTGGCGCTCTCTTCGGGCTGATCGGCCTGCGCGGCCGCGTACGGGCCTCCGGCCCGACCGGCCATGAGACAACCGGCGGCGATCTCAACGGCACCGCGAACGGCGGCCGGCCGCGCCCGGGCTGGATCGAGCGGCTGCGAGCGCCGCAGTCGGCGTTGGAGCCGTCGGGAGCGGACGATGACAACTGGCCCCGGACGAGTCGCCTACTGCCGTGGACGCTTGCACTGTTTATCGCGGTCGTATGGCTCGTCCCCTTCAACTCGCTCGAGCTCGCCGCCTCGCTTCCGATCGACCTGACCCTCGATCGGCTGGTGCTGCCGGTCGTCGCGATCGCCTGGGCGCTAGCCCTGATCGGGCGCGCCCGGAACGTGCCCTGGCTCGGGCTGACCTGGATCCATGTCGCGCTCGGTGCGTTCCTGGGCTGCGCGTTGCTCAGCGTCGTGCTCGACGCCCACTACCTCAACCAGACGCTCGAGCTCAGTCTGTCGCTGAAGAAGCTGCCGCTGATCGTCTCGTACGTCGCCGTGTTCGCGCTCACGGCCAGCGCGGTCCGGCGGCGTGAGGTGCCGGCCTTCCTCACCTACACCCTGCTGCTGGCCGTGATCTGCGCGCTCGGGATGATCTATGAGTACCGGTACTCGCAGAACCTGTTCTGGAACCTCACCGACAACCTGTCCCCCGGGTTATTCACCTTCAGCGGGCAGGTGGACGGCGGCGCCCTGGACAGCATGGGGAGACGCCTGGTCCGAGGCCCCGCCGAGGTGCCGCTCGAAGCGGTGGCGATGCTGACTCTGGCGTTACCGATCGCTCTCGTCCGGTTCGCCGACGCCCGCCGCTGGGGGATGCGGATCCTGTACGCGCTCGCGGCCTGCCTGCTGATGGCGGCCATCTTCTCGACCTACCGAAAGGGCGCGATCGTCGCCCCAGCGGCTGCGGTGTTGGCCCTCGTGTACTTCCGCCGCCAAGCGCTGCTGCGGTTCGCGCCCCTGGGGATGATCGTCGTGGTCACCGTGATGGTCCTCTCCCCGGGCGCCGTGGGCTCGGTCGTCGACCAGTTCACCCGCTCCGACGCGGAGGCATTGCCGACAGTCAGCGACCGTGCGGCCGACTACGACGCCATCCGCCCGGACGTCTGGACCGATTTGGCGTTCGGGCGCGGCTGGGGCAGCTACAACCATGAGAGCTACCGGATCCTGGACTCCGAGATCCTGCAGCGGACGATCGAGACCGGGGTGCTCGGGCTGCTGGCGTTCCTGCTGGTCCCGCTTGCGGTGCTCGCGACGACGCGACGAGCGATCGCCTCTCGCGACCCGACGTCCGCCTCCATGGGCCTGGTGGGCGCAGCGATAGCGGTCGCCTTCGCCGTGCTCGCGTTCTTATTCGACGTGCTCGCGTTTCCGCACGTTCCCTACGTATTCCTCTACATGACCGGGCTCGTCGCCGTGGTCGTCGCCGCTGATAGACGGCGCGAAGCTCAACTCGTGGCGCCGCTCTACCGCCCCGCGTGCGGCGCCGCCGCCCGAGCCGCCGCCGCGCGCCGCGGAAGAGCCGCTAGCGTCGCTGCGTTGAAGCTGAGTGGACGGACGGAGTCAGGAGCGTGAACCGTAGGGTCGAGATCGCCGACGTCAAGGCGGCCGTGATCGAGACGCTCGAGCTCGACCGCCAGGCCTCGATCGACGCCGACACGCCTCTGCTAGGGGCGCTGCCGGAGCTCGACTCGATGGCCGTGCTCGAGCTCATCGTCGTGCTCGAGCAGCGCTTCGGGATCACCGTCGAGGACGAGGACGTGACCGCCGAGGCATTCGAGACGGTGGCGAGCCTGACCGACTTCGTCGAGTCCAGGCTGCGCTGAGCGCGCCCGGCCCACGATTTCCGGACGTCGCCCGCAAATCCCAGCCCCGCGCCGCCGTTAATGGGTGGATGAGGCTCGAGCGGCACATCCGGACCCTGGCGCAGATGTGGCCATGGGTCATCGCCGGCGCCGGGCTTGCACTCCTGATGGCGATCTGGAGCGTTGCGCAGGTCGGCGTGATTCCGCCGCGTCTGAAGCCGCGAGCGCTGGAGATCGCGACGGCCACGACGCACGTCGTTGTCGACACGCCCAGGTCGTCGATCTTCGACCTCCGCCAGGACACCTACAGCCTGGAGGCATTGCGGCAGCGCGCGATCGTCCTCGGGAACGTGATCGCAGAGGGCCGCGTGCGGAGCGCGATCGAGGAGCGAAGCCACGTGCCGCCCGGTGCTCTCGAGGTCACCCCGCCTCTGACCCCGGACCAGCCACGAGTCGTCGCCGGGTCGGAAAACCAGAAGCATCCGACCGACATCCTCAAGTCGACCGACCAGTACAGGCTCAGCATCCAGGCCAACCCGACGGTGCCGGTGATGGACATCTACTCCCAGGCGCCGAGCGCCGACACCGCGGCGGATCTGGCCAATGGGACGGTGGCTGAGCTGCGCCATTACCTCGGCGATCTCGCCCTCGAGGAGCGGACGCCGGAGAAGGATCGGGTCCGCCTGGTTCAGCTCGGCAAGGCTCGCGGCCAGGTGATCAACGGGGGCATCGAGTGGCAGGTGGCGGCCCTGGCGTTTCTGCTCACGTTCTCGATCGCCTGCGCGACCGTGATCTTCTTCGCCCGCCTCAGGGAGAGCTGGCAGACGACCGAGCTTTCCGATCACCCCGCCGGGGGCTGACCGGCCAGGCATGGAGATCCAACGCCTCCTGCGGGTGCTCTGGCGGCGGCGCGTCCTGGTTGGGGTCGGCGTGGTGCTGTCGATCGTGGCCACGGTCAAGCTCACCGGCGGACCGGGCGAGGCCCACGGCGTCGCGCAGGCCCAGGTGCTGCTGGACACGTCCCGGTCGCAGCTCATCGATGCGTTTCCGGCGCTGGCCGAGAGCATGTCCGAGCGAGCGAACTTTCTGGCCAAGCTGTTGGAGACCGAGCCGGCGAGGCGTCGGATCGCCGATCGAATCGGAGTTCCGGCGAACGAGCTCGCTGTGGTCGACTCACAGCTCGTGGCGCCGATCGTGCCTGCGTCGCTGCCCGAGACAGCAGCGGAGGTGGCCGGCGTCACCGAGCCCTACGTCCTGAAACTGCGCACCGACGCGCTTGCCCCGCTGATCTCGATCAAGGCGCAGGCCCCGGAGCCGGCCGCGGCCGCGGCGTTGGCGCGGGCGGCGATCGATGCCCTCGACGCGACCATCGGGTCCGCCGATGTACCCGCCTCGCAGGTATTCGTCGTCGACCGTGTCAGGCCCGTGACGGCCCGGGTGCTCGGCGCCGGCGGAAGCCCGGAGACCACGGTGGCGGCCGCCGTGGCGCTGTTCGGCCTCTGGTGTGTCGCGCTCGCTCTCATCCCCGCGCCCGGCCTCGCGGCGGCGTTCGCTGGGCGCCACGTCCGCGGCGACGGGCAAGCGAGGAAGCCGGTCTAGCTAGTTGCCCTCGCCGCTGCAGCGCAGCTCGTGCACGGTTCGGGCGACCTGGTAGTCGGGGGTGATATCGACGACGCGCGCGTCCCAGTGCCTGAGCGCCGAGCAGTTGACATCGACTGGGAAGTACACCCAGGATCCGTTAGCGACCCTCAGGTTCGACACCGTCCCGGCGTCCCGAGGCGGAACGGTGCGCCGCCGCCCTTGACCAGCAGTCCGTCGATGTCGACGCTGGTGTTGTCCTGACCCGAGGGATAGAAGAACGGGGCGGTCCCGCCGCAGCCGGTGATGTCCAGGTCAAGCGTGGTGTTGCGCAGCGTCACTGCAGGCCACCGAAACCCTGCAGGCCGTCCCCGTGCCAGTCGCCACAGGGTGCGGCGGGGTGACCGCCGCGAACGACTTCTCGATCCGGACCGGGCCACAGCCGTCGTCGTTGCCCCCGACTCGGAACCCCTCGGACCGATGCCAGATCTGCACGCCGCGGGCGGTGTAGCCGCCGTAGCTGATCACGCCCTCGGTGTCGTCGCTGGAGTCCTCGCCGGCGCGCGGCTCGATCGTCGTGTCCTCGATCAGGAGCCCGTTGTTGCAGTCCGACCCGTCGACGTTGTTGATCGTGCCGCCCTCGAGCTTGACGCGGCGAACGGTGACGTTGGGGGCCTCGACGATCAGATCGGCGCCGTCCTGGAGCAACACGTCCTCGATCACCGCGCCCGGCTTGCGCACCGTCAGCGTCGTGCTCCGGGTCTGGGCCGGGGTCCAGCCCGAGGGCACGCCGGTCGTCGCACGGTTCGGGAACGGGCGATCGGCAGCCTTCGTCGGGTTGGTGCCGGCGCCCAACTCGGCGCGGTCGTCGTAGCCGTCGCCGTCGGTGTCGCGCTTGCGCGGGTTGGTGCGCTCGCGGTACTCGCGCTGTGTTGCGCAGGCCGTCGTGGTCGGGATCCTTCTTCGCCGACTTCTTCGAGGTCGAGATGTGGTACTACGCTCCCAGTTGTCGGGGAGGCCGTCGTGGTCGCGGTCGTGCGCAGACGCCGGCGCCGCTCCGCCGGCGAGGTACGTGCAGCAACAATTACGGCTATGACGATCCAGTTCGACACCGCGCGCCTCCTGTCCCACAAACCGTGGGTTCGTTTGCACTCTTCGCTGCAGCCCCAGGGATCTAACGGGTGCGGTCAACGGTTTCGACCCCTCGGCTCGGTGGTCGCGTGCTCCGCTCCACGCCCGAGCCAATTGCCGCGCCATACGACGTTGACCGAGCCCCCACTATAGCCACCTCGTCCAAGCCCCGCGCGGGGCCCCGCCCTCAGCCCTCAGGTTCGGGCCGTGGGAGGGTAGTAGTCGTCGCGCCGCAGCACGCTGACCAGCGCGCGCACCTGCACGACCAGCTTCCAGGCCAGGTACCAGGGCGCGGCGAGCAGCGCCAGCCAGGTACGCGAGCCGGCCCCGGCCTGGAGGAGGCCGGTGACGATCACCAGCGCGAGCGCGAGCAGGCCGCCCCCGAAGACCGCCGCCAGCGGCCACGCCCCGGCCACCACGGCGAGCGCAAGGCCGGCCAGCAGCGAGAGGACTGCGAGCGCCAGCGGCGGCGTGGCAAGAAACCATGCCGACTCGAGCGCTGCCCGGTCGCGGTGCTTCCACGCCCGGCTCAGCAGCGCCGGCACATAGGCGCGGGCCGCCGCCATCCGGCCGGCCTCGTAGCGCTCCTTCTGGCCGCCGAACGTGCCCCATCCGCTGGCGCCCTCGGAGCGCAGCCGGGCCGCGTCGACGTGCCGGCAACGGACCCCGTCGAGCAGCAGGTCGAGGGTGTAAAAGAGGTCCTCCGAGGCCGGCGCGGTGAACCGGTGGGCGAGTGCGACCCGCCGCCGGATCGCCATCCCCGTCCCCCGCAACCGCGCCGAAAGCCCCAACCGGTCGCGGCCGCGCGGCAGCGTGATCCCCTGGAGCGCGAACGCGGCGAGCGACGCCTCGGTGGCCAGCGTGCTGCCGGGGCTGCTCTCGCTGCGCGCCTGGACCGCGGGGGCCCCGGCAGCCAAGGGGCGTTCGCAGGCGTCGAAGAAGCCCGGCGAGATCACCGAATCGGCGTCGAGCATCACGACCGCGTCCCACTCCAGTCCCCGCGCGTGGTCGAGGCCCGCTTGGCGCGCCGCGGCTCGGCCGGGCTGGTCCCCGGGCCCGCGCGCGAGCACCGACGCCCCGTGCCGGCGGGCGATCGCCTCGGTCGCGTCGGTGCAGCGGTCGGCGACCACCAGGACGAGGTCGCCCGGGCGCCGGTCGGCATCGATCGCCTCGAGGCAGCGGCCGATCACGACCGCCTCGTTGTGGGCCGGCACGAGGACGAGGAACCGGAGCCTGCGCCGGGCCTGCGGCCAGCGGTCACGGTAGAAGAGGGACGCGAAACCCAGCAGGCCCAGGTGGCCCGCCGCGGCGAGACCGGGCAGCCCGACGCCCAGCCCGAGCAGGAGGAGCGCCGTCACTAGACCAGCACCTCGACCGGTGCCGGGTGGCCGAGGAACGCGGTCGGGCTCGCGGTGAGCCCGTAGGCGCCCGCCTGGAAGATCACCACGAGGTCGCCGATCTCAGCCCGCGGGAGAGTGACTTGGTCGGCGAGCAGATCGAGCGGGGTGCAGAGGCAGCCGACCACGCTGACCACCTCGCTCTCGCCCTCGACTGTGCCGCCGATCGCGATCGGATAGTTGCGGCGAATCACCTGGCCGAAGTTGCCCGACGCCGCGAGCTGGTGGTGGAGGCCGCCGTCGACGACGAGGAAGGTCTTGTCGCGTGACCGCTTGCGATCGATGATCCGGGTCACGTAGAACCCGCACTCGCCGACGATGTAGCGGCCGAGCTCGATCACGACCCGCGCGTCTCCGAGATTGGGCCGGATCGCATCCGTCAGCAGGCCGGCCAGGTTCTCGCCGATCGGCTCGAGGTCGAGGGCCCGGTCACGATCCGAGTACGGGATCCCGAAGCCGCCGCCGAGGTTCAGGTACCGCACCGGGACCGGAGCCACCTCGGCGAGCCGCAACGCCAGCGCCACCGTCGCCCGCTGCGCCTCGCAGAGAGTCTCCGCGTCCAGGTTCTGGGACCCGGCGAAAATGTGGAAGCCGATCAGGTCGAGGTCGGCCGTCGCCAGGGTCTCGAGCAGCGCGGGCGCCCTTTCCGCGTCGACGCCGAACTGCTGCGCCCCGCCGCCCATCCGCATCCCCGATCCCTTGACCCGAAAGTCGGGGTTGACGCGGATCGCGACCCGGGGCCGGACGCCGAGACGCTCGCCGATTGCCGCCGCCCGTCCCGCCTCGGTCTCGGACTCGAGCACCACCGTTACGCCCGCGGCGATCGCCTGGCTGAGCTCGGCCGGCGTCTTCCCCGGGCCGGCGAAGCTCACCTGGGCCGCCGGCAGCGGCGTGTCGAGCGCGACCTTCATCTCGCCCGCGGAGGCGACGTCGAACGAGTCGACCAGCCCGCCCAGGTGCTGGACCACCGCCGGCATCGGGTTTGCCTTGACCGCATAGGAGAGATCGAGCCCCGCCGGCAGCGTCGTCCTCAAGAGGTCGACGCGCTCGCTGAGCAGCGACCGGTCGTAGGCGAAGAAGGGTGTCGAGCCAACGCGCTCGGCGAGGCGCTCGAGCCGGACCCCGCCCACCTCCCGGCACGTCATCGCCGGGACGGCGCCTGCGAGTTCGAGCTCGGTCATCGAACCACCGCCTCCGCGCCCACCTGGGGGCGCAGCGCGAGCGCGACCAGCTCCGGGGACTTGACCGTGTAGCCGAGCGCACTGGCGAAGCCCTCGGGCTCCGGGATCAGCCCCAGGCCGGTGCCGGCTCCGACCAGCCCAGGCGGCTCGCACTCCAGACGCGCCCACCACTCCTTGTCGTAGAAGAGCTCGGCGATCTCGGGATGCGGGGCCTCGTGAGTGAAAAACGACCGGCCCTCCGCGAGCAGCGGCCACAGGTGCTCAACGCAGTCCTCGAGCGAGCTGCGCAGGTCGACGTCCGCGAACACGAACACGCAAGGCTCGGCGAAGTCCAGGGAGGGTCGCATCGAAGTAGCCGACGTGGAAGGTGCAGCGATCGATCGCTCCGTAGCGCGCGATGTTCGCCTTGACCTCGTCGAGGGTGCCGGCCCAGGCGCCCTTCTCGTACGTATGAAGCTCGCCGGCATGGACCAGGCGGTGGGTTCGATCCGCGTCGGCATGGCTCGGGCAAGCCTGCGAAGGAGTCGAACACCATCAGCCTGCCGACCGCACAACTCGGCGATCAGCGAGAGGCTCGCCGCGCTGGCGCCCTTATACGAGCCGCACTCGACGATGCAGCCCTCGACGTCCTTGGGGACCCGCAGGATCGCCGTGGCCATCACCAGGTGCTCAACGAAGTTCGAACCCGAGGTGATGCGCTTGGTGTTGCGGAACACCCGCACCAGCAGGATGAGTTTGCGGCGCAGGCCGACCCCGTACTCGCTGCCCGTTTCGCGATCGAAGTAGGTCTTCAGCGTCACCGGCAGGCTGAGCAAAAGGACGAGGGTTCTGTAGGACGGCAGCTTCAACTGGACAACTCCTCTCGAAGCAGGTTGCGATCGAGCTTGTTGTTGGGTGAGCGTGGGAGCGATGGCCGGATCACGATGCGCTGCGGCACCATGTAGCGCGGCAGGTCTCGGCGCAGCTCGGCGAGCAGCTGGTCCGGCTCGAGCCGACCGTTCGCAGGGCTCGCGGCGAGCACGATGTGCTGTCCGAGGCGCTCGTCGTCGATGCCGAGCGCGACCGCGTCGCCGACCAGGCCCGTGTCGTAGGCGACCTGCTCGATCTCGGTCGGGCTCACCCTGTACCCCGAGGTCTTGATCATCTCGTCCTTGCGCGCGACGAAGTAGAGGAAGCCCTCGTCGTCTCGCTTGACGAGATCACCGGAGAAGACCGCCGTCTCGGTCGCGCAGATCGACTCGTCTCGGCCCGGGAGCGGCCGAAAGCGCGCCGCGGTGCGCTCGGGGTCGTTCCAGTAGCCCATCGCGACCAGCGCGCCGCGATGCACCAGCTCGCCCTCCTCGCCCGGATCGCATTCGGATCCGTCCTCGCGCAGGACCAGGATCTCGGCGTTGGGGATCGCCTTGCCGATCGAATCGGGGCGGGCGTCGACCTGATCCGGGTCCAGATAGGTCGAGCGAAACGCCTCGGTCAGCCCGTACATCAGGTACGGCTCGGCCTCGGGGAAGATCGCGCGCAGGGCGGTGAGCGTGGGGAGCGGCATCCTGCCACCGGTGCTGGCGAAGTAGCGCATCCCCGCCGTCGCGGCGGCCGGCCACTCCTGTTCGGCGAGCTGGCTCCACAGGGGCGGTACGCAGGTCAGCCCGGTCACCCCGTGCTGCGCGCAGAGGCGGACGACGTCGGCGGGGAGCAGGTAGTTCATCAGGACGACATGGGCGCCAACCGCGAAGCCGGTCGTCAGCTGGCTCAGGCCGGCGTCGAAGCTGAGCGGCAGCACCGCGAGGATGCAGTCGTCCTCGTGGTTGCCGAGGTACTGGCTCACGCTCTGCGCCGCCGACGAGCAGGTTGCGATGCGAGAGCACGACCCCCTTGGGCTGGCCGGTGCTTCCCGACGTGTAGAGGATCGCGGCGACGTCTAGGTCGATGCCGCCGACCTCGGATGGGGAATCGCCGCCGCTCAGCTCTTCCCAGTCGTGGAGGGCGCACGGCAGCTCTGGCGCTCGCTCGGGGACCCCGCCGACCACGACGACGTGCTCTACCGAGGAGCCATCGCCGAGCTCGTCGCGAAGCAACTCCAGCCGCTCGGGCGAGGTGACCAAGATGCGGACGCGACAGTCGCCGAGGATGTAGCCGACCTGATGCGGTCGCAGCAGCGGGTTCACGGGCACGAAGACGCCGCCGGCGGCCGAGGTGCCGAAGAACGAGACGACCGTCTCGATTCGCTTGTCCAGGTAGACGGCGACCCGCTCGCCGCGCCCGAGGCCCAGCCGCCGCAACCCGGCACCGAACCCGAGCAGCTTCTGCGCGAGCTCGGCGTAGCTCACCGTGGAATCCTTGAAGGTGAGGGCCGGTGCCTCGCCGCGGTGACGGGCGCTCGCGACGACCAGGTGGTGCAGCTGGGTTGGCGTGGTCACCACGAGACGCACACCAGCTCGCTGTAGAGGTAGTCGACGTGGGCGGGATCGAGATCGGCGCTGCGAAACATCTTCCGCCGCGGCGATTGGATCGCGAACCCGGGGCGGGGGCGATACCCGACGACCCGGGGCTCGACCAGCGAGGCGGCCGCCCCGTGATGCAGCAGCAGGTGGCGGGCGAGTGGCCGGGCGAGCGCGCGAAACAGCGTCGGGTGGCTGACGTGCAGGATGCTCACGAACAGGCGCAGCCGCTTCCACCGGTCCCGGCGGAAGATGACGTAGCACGATTCGCCGTCCTGGATCAGGACCAGGTGACGGGCGGCCCCGGCCGCCGCGTGATCGCGGTAGAGCTGTAGGTCGGGTCCCGTGAGCGTGCGCTCGATCAGCGCGGGATCGGAGCTGATCGTGCTGCGGCCGGGCCAGCTGGGCCAGGGGAGATTCGGCGCCAGCACCGTCGAGGTGTCGAGAAACCGGAAGTTGAGCCGCGAGTTGACGTCGACCACGTTGCCGCTCGGGGACAGGTCGGTGAAGTGATAGCCCTCCTGTCCGAGCGTGGCCCTCAGCAACCGGAGGCTATGGAAGCGGTAGCCGGGCAGCACGCACCAGGCGCCGAGGTTGCAGAACCGTTCGCGCCGGCCGTCGATCCACCGCTCCGAATAGAAGGCGAGCTGGACGCCGACGATCTCGCCATCGTCGAGCAGCATGAAGCCCGCGTTCGGGCGCTCGATATCCCACGGGACATCGGCCGCGCGCGCCCAGTGGTCGACCGAGACGCGGGAGTTCAGGTTGGCGTGCAGGAACGTGGCAACCCCGCGCAGGTCGGCGTCGTCGATCGGGGCCACGCGAACCGCGGTCGCCACCATCACCGCCACCGCTTGACCGCCTGGAGGACGCGTCGGCGCACTACCGAGTAGGCCGACCGCTCGGTGGCGAGCACCCGGTCGACCAGCCCGGTCGCGTTGCCCGGCCGCACCGTGTTGCGCGACTGAATCCAGGCGCCCGGATCGGTCGTCCCGGCGTCGCTCGTATACGCGCGGCGATACCCATGGCGGCGCAGGAAACGCAGCACTCGGCGGTCGTAGGAGCCGAACGGGCAGGAGGCATCCGTCACCGGGCGATCGATCACTCGCTCGAGCACGCATCGCGCTTCGACCAGCTCCTCGGCGAGCTCGGCGTCGTCGAGTTCGCGCCAGGGGCGGTGGCGCATGCCGTGGCATCCGATCTCCATCCCGGCATCGGCGAGGACGCGGACGTCGTCCTCATCCAGGAATCCGGGATCACCCAGCCGGCCGGCGACGACGAAGAAGGTCGCGGTCAGGTTGCGGCGGCGCAGCTCGGGAAGCGCGTGCTGCACGTCGGAGGCGTTGCCATCATCGAAAGTGAGCCGGCAGTTCGGGCGCCCGACGACGGAGTCGAGCACCATCTCGAATTGCTCGGGGTCGAGCCAGACCTGGTGCTCGTCTTGCTCCAGGGGCCGACCGGGCTTGCCGATGCCGTGAAAGGTGAGGTTGATCGTCCGCTCGGACACGCTGGGCTATGAACGGCCCCGCGGTGCCCGGATTTGCGCGACAACGCCGACAACGATCTCAAGCCCCAAAAGAAAGCTGGGCGACCTGGCGTTCATCAGTCGCGGGCGACACCCGTCCGCGCCGCACAACGATCCACCGATGGAAGCTGTCACGATCCTCCGCGAACTGTGGCGACACCGCGTCCTCGTCGGTGCGCTCGCGATCGTCAGTGTCCTGGTCGGGCTGGCGCTGACCTATACGTTCTCGTTCCCTCCGCAGAGTCGCAAGTACGAGGTCGGCATCGCCACCAACAGGATCCTCGTCGACACGCCCGACTCGCAAGTCGTCGACGTTAAGCCGCGAGGCTCGGACACGCTCGGCGCTACGCGCCAACCTGCTCGCCAACCTGATGGTCGAGGGCAAGGTGAAGGCGATCATCGCCCGGGAGGCGGGCCTGCGCCCCGGTCAGCTGCACGCCGGCGTGGAGTCCGACGGCGAGGTACCAGCGCTGATCGCGAGTTCCGCGGGAAGCCCGGACGCTCACCTGCTGACCGCGCGCGTCGCGACGAACGTGGACGGGGTGCTACCGATGATCGAGCTCGAGGCCCAGGCTCCCGAGGCGAAGGACGCGGTCAAGCTCGCGAATGCTGCGGTGGTCGGCCTACGAACGTATCTGGCATCCAAGGCGGCAACCGAGGACATCGACGAAGCGCGCCGGCTGCGGGTTAACGGGCTCGGTACGCCCCAGGTGCGCGAGGCGGTCCGCGGCCCTCAGCGCCTGGTCGCCTTCGGCGTCGCCTTGTTCGTCTTCCTCGCCGGCTGCGCTGCGATCCTGATCGTCCCCGCGATCGCCCGTAGCTGGCGTGCCGCAGCGGCGCGCGACCGGGCGGCGGCCGGCGCGCCTCCCGGCCAGGGGGTCCTGGAGCTGTCGGTCGACAACGAAGCGACCTCAGCTGCGGGTTTGCCGGCGAACACAGAGCGCTACCCAGCAGCTGCCGAGGCAAGCGCGAACGACGATCGCGAGGCGGCGCGCTTGGGCTCGACCGCGGTGGGCTCCGAGACACGCCGTCCGGATGCTCAGACGACCTTGCCCCTGCGCACAGAGACGATCACAAATGGTGACGCCGCACATGCCGAGGCGAGCGCCAACGACGACCCCCAGCCGGCGCGCCTTGCTTCGACCGCGGTGGGCTCCGAGACTCCCCGTCCGGATGCTCAGACGACCTTCCCCCCGCGCGCAGAGACGATCACAAACGGTGACACTCCACATGCCGAGGCGAGCGCCAACGACGACCGCGAGCCGGCGCGCTTGGGCTCGACCGCGGTGGGCGCCCAGACGCGCCGTCCGGACGCTGACACGACCTTGCCGCCGCGCACGGAGACGAGCACAAACGGTGACGCCGCACACGCCGAGGAAAGCGCCAACGGCGACCACGATCCGGCGCCCTCGGGCTCGCCCGCGGTGCGCTCCGGCTAACGATGGAAGAGCACGCGTACGCGTACGCCGGCACCCACGCGGAAGCGCGTCTGCGGTCGCCGCGTTTGTTCCCCGGTATGGAGAACTTTCCGATCGACCTCGCGGTAATAATCGTGTCCACCAACGAGGCGTGTTGGCTCGCACCGTGCCTGCTGAGCGTCTTCGCCCACCTGGGCAACCTGCGCGCCGACGTGATCGTGGTCGACAACCAGTCCACGGACGGGACCGGCGAGTTGGTCGCCGCCGACTTCCCGCAGGCACGCGTCGTGCGCTGCTCGAATCTCGGCTTCGGCCACGCGAACAACCGCGCGTTGATGGCCTCGGACGCACGCTACGTGCTGTTCCTCAATCCCGACACGGAGGTCGTCGACGGAACCTTCGAGGGCTTGGTCGACGCGATGGATGCGCGCCCGCGCGTGGGCCTGGTCGGCGCCCGCCAGGTCGACGCCGACGGTCACCTCGACACCACGATCCGACGCTTTCCCAACTTCTTCCGCGCGCTCGGTGAGGCGTTCTCGGCCGAGCGTCTGCCGGGCCGACCCCGCTGGCTCGGGGAGCGCGAGCTCGACCTTGAGATGTACGACCGCGAGGTCAAGTGCGACTGGACCAGCGGCTCGTTCATGCTCGCGCGGCGCGAGGCGATCGAGAGCGCCGGCTTCTTCGACGAGCGCTTCTTCATGTACTCGGACGAGACCGACCTCTGCCGACGGGTGAAGACCGCGGGCTGGGAGGTGCGACACCTGCCGTCGATGACGATCGTCCACCACGCGGGCAAGGCGGGCGTCAAGCCGAGCATCGAGAGCCTCTCCGCGTACACCCGCCTGCTCTATGCCCGCAAGCACTTCTCGCCCGCCCATCGCGCGCTCTACACCACCGCTGTCTTCCTCCGGCACGCGCTCCGATCCGTCTACGCGGGCCCGCGGCGAGCTCGGCCGGCGCCGCCGCCAGGCCAACCGCGCCGCTGTGAAGACGCTGCTCGGCCGGGCACCGGTGCCGCATGGCCCTCCGAGCACGTTTTCGGTGCATCAGGAGCAGCGCCCCGACCGGCTCTCGTCGACCGAGCTGAGAAGCCCGGAAGCGGTCGACCGGTGAATCCCCGAGCGGGGCTCGACGGCGCCGACGTGCTGGTCACGGGCGGGGGCGGACAGCTGGCCTCCGACCTCGGCGAGCAGCTGCAGCAGCGCTGCGGGTTCCACGCCCCGACACGCGAGCAACTCGACGTCACGGATCAGTCGGCCCTCGAGGAGGCGTTCGCGCGCGTACGGCCGGCGATCGTCTTCAACTGCGCTGCCTTTCACAACGTCGGCGTCTGCGAGGGTGAGGAGGATCGCTCGTTCGAGGTCAACGCCCGGGCGGTGAAACGGATCGCCGAGTTGTGCGCGGGCAGCGGCGCCCGGCTCGTCCATCTGAGCACCAACTACGTGTTCGGCGGAGACGGTGAGGAGCCGAACACCGAGGCCGATCTGCCCCAGCCAGGCAGCGTCTACGCGATCTCGAAGCTGGCCGGCGAGCACGCGGCGCTCGCCTACGCCGACGCGCTCGTGGTGCGCACATCGGGCCTGTACGGCAGCGGCGGCAACGAGTCGAAGGGCGGCAACTTCGTCCAGCGGATGGTCGCGCGAGCGCACGACAAGGGAGCGCTCGAGGTCGTGACGGATCAACGCCTGACCCCGACTTACACCGCCGACCTCGCGGCGGCGCTGATCGACGCAGTGGAACGTGACATCGGCGGCCTGCTTCACATCACGAACTCCGGCGCCTGCTCGTGGCACGAGTTCACGCTCGCGATCATGCAGACCGCCGGTATCGAGGTTCCGGTCAAGCCGATCGAGACTCTGCCCGTGCCAGGCGGCGTCGCGCGCCCGCTCAACGGCGTGCTCTCGTGTGCACGCGCCGAGCGGGCGGGGCTGCCGCCGCTGCGCTCCTGGAGGGCGGCGCTGGAGGCGTATATGGGCAGCGTGGGCCTTGCCGCCGTGCCGGCGGCCGGACGCGCGCGAGCGGCATAGAGCAAGAAACGCACTCCCCCGAGCGTTTTTCAGCAATGAGCGTCTCAACAAACGGTCACCACGGCAACGGCAAGGAGAGCGCCCCGGTGGAGCTCCCCCAGCGGCTTGGGCGCACGAATGGGCTCGCCCCGAACCCGCCCCAGAAGGGCCAAACCGTGCTCATCACGGGCGGCGGCGGCTACATCGGTTGCGTGCTCACGGGCCAACTGCTCGACCGTGGCTACAACGTCCGCATCCTCGACCGTCTCTACTGGGGCGAGGGGCCCCTGGAGTCGTTCGCAGGGCGGATCGAGCTCTTGGTCGGCGATGTCCGCGAGATCCCCGCCGAGGCGCTCGACGGCGTCGACGGCGTCATCCACCTGGCCGGCCTCTCCAACGATCCGACCGCCGAGTACGACCCCGAGGCCAATTGGCAGATGAACGCCGTGGCGACCGAAGCTCTCGGCCGTGCGTGCGTCGAGCGGGAGATCGAGCGCATCGTGTTCGCCTCGTCATGCTCGCTTTATGACGGCTTGCCGCCCGGCACGCACGGGGAGACCGCCGCGGTCCGCCCGTCGGGGGCCTACGCGACCTCGAAGGCGTACGGGGAGCAGGCCCTGCTCGACCTGATCGACGAGGGCCTTTGCCCGGTCATCCTGCGCAACGGGACGGTTTATGGCTTCAGCCCGCGGATGCGCTACGACCTGGTGGTCAACACCTTCGTCAAGGACGCGCTGCTCGAGGAGCGCCTCCGCCTACATGGCGGCGGCTGGATGTGGCGTCCGCTGGTCGACGTCCGCGACGTGGCGGACGCGATGGTTGCCGCGCTCGAGGCGCCCGCGGAGGTGGCGCGCGGGGAGGTGTTCAACGTCCTGCACTCGAACTACCAGATCCGCGAGTTGGCGATGCTCGTCGCCGGGTCCGTGCAGTTGCTCGGGCGAACGGTGAGCCTGGAGGAGGTACCGGCTCCCAACCTCACACGTGACTACGAGTGTTCAAACGCAAAGCTGACGGAACGGCTTGGATTCACTCCCGTGCAGGTCGGTCGTCGAGGCCGTGTCCCACATGCTTACTTCGATCGACCTCACCGACCGCTCGCGACTCACGGATCCCCGCTATTACAACATTCGCTGGCTCGAGCTGATGCACGAGCTCGAGCCGCGAATCGAGCGGTTCAGCTCAGTTCTCTGAGGGCGGACGGGACCGACGATGGAGCGACTGGAGACTCGCTTGGACGGGCCGATTCTCGTCCAGCCGGTGATCTACGGGGACGAGCGCGGCTTCTTTCACGAGTCCTACAGGCGCAGCGAGTACCAGGCTCTCGGCATCCCAGAGGAGTTCGTCCAGGACAACCACTCCCGGTCGCGGCGGGGGATCGTCCGGGGAATGCACTTTCAGGTTGGCGACGGGGCGGCGAAGCTCGTGCGCTGCGCTCGCGGCGCGATCTTCGACGTCGTCGTCGACGTCCGGCGCGGCTCGCCGACCTACGGTGAGTGGGAGGGCTTCGAGCTCACCGATGAGAACCTGCATCAGCTCTACTGCCCGGTCGGGTTCGCACACGGTTTCTGCGTGCTCAGCGAACTTGCTGACGTGATCTACAAGCAGACGCCGTACTACCGTGACGAGCTCGAGCGCGGGATCTCGTTCAGGGATCCCGAGGTGGCGATCGAGTGGCCGGCAGGGCTGGACCTGACGCCGTCGGCGCGCGACGCCGCGGCCCCGGGGCTGCGTGAGATCGAGCGCGAGCTGCCGTTCGTGTTCGAACCGGTCGGCGCCTGATCTCGCGGCGCAGGCTGAGCGCCGATTGCCGCGGCCGGTCACTTGGGCCCCAGACAGCGCGCGTAGGCGACCCCGCGCTTGACCCACGGCTCGAGCTGGCGCTTGGTGCGCACGCCCTCGGCTTCGACGCGCAGCCAGCCGGCCATCGGCCGCCCGCGCATCACGAATTCGCCCGCGTGTGGCTTGCGCAGCAGGGCCTCGGTCTGCTCGGGTTCGACTCGGACCATGAGGCCGCCCTGGCCGCTGACGGCGACCGACATCCGCCCGCCGATCAGGAAGGCGAGGCCGCCGAACATCGCCTGCTCTTCCAGGTCGCGTTCGCTGCCGATCAGCTCGCGGATCCGGTTGACCAGGTCCTCGTCGTAGGCCACGAACGGATGATCCCGCATAGATTTGTCGGGTGAGCGCGAGCGAGCTCGCACAAGCCAGCGCCAGCTTCCGGTTCGAGCACTGGACCGCCGTCCGGCGCGCGGCGCTGGTCATCTACTTCGCCTCGCTGATCGCCTGGATCGCCCACTACGGGATCCCGACCCAGCGCGAGGCGGTGATCGCCTGGACCTGCGGGGCGCTCGCCTGTGCATCGCTGGGACGCCCGCCGAGCCAGATCGTGCAGATCGTCCGCGACTGGCTGCCGATCGTGCTCGTGCTCGCCGCCTACGACCTCACCCGCGGCGCGGCCGACTCGTTCGGGATCGGCGTCCACGTGCACCCGATGATCGATTTCGACCGCTTCCTGTTCTTCGGCGAGACGCCGACCCAGTGGCTGCAGGTCCACCTCAACGACCCCGCCGTCGTCAACGGCTGGGACGTCGCCTTCACGCTCGTCTACACCTCGTACTTCATCGTCCCGTTCGCGGTCGCGGGCATGCTCTGGATCCGCGACCGGCTCGCCTTCCTGGCCTTCGCCAAGCGCCTGGTGACGCTGGCGGTCGCCGGCGTCGCCACCTACCTCGCCTTCCCCGCGGCACCGCCGTGGATGGCGGCCCAGGACGGCCTTCTGACCGGGATCAGCCGCACCACCTCGGAGGGCTGGGAGGTGATCGGCGGCGGCACCGCTGGCCTGTTCTCGCGTGGCCAGGAGACGGTCAACCTGGTCGCCGCGGTGCCTTCGCTGCACGCCGGCTTCACCGCGCTGGTGGCGATGTTCCTGTGGGGACGGGTGCGCCCCTGGCTGCGGCCGCTGCTGGCGCTCTATCCGCTGGCGATGGGGCTGACCCTGATCGCGACCGGCGAGCACTACTTCTTCGACGTCCTGCTCGGCTGGCTGTACGCCGGCGCGGTGATGGCCGCCTGGGGCTGGTGGGAGCGCCGGCGGACCGCACTATGACGACTGTCATAGTATGCTGCGGCGGCGATGTCCGAGTGGCAGCCGAGCGCCTGCATCCTCTGCGAGTGCAACTGTGGGATCGAGGTCCAGGTCGAGGGCCGCAGCCTGGCCAAGATCCGCGGCGACCGCTCGCATCCGGGCTCGGAGGGATACGCGTGTGAGAAGGCGCAGCGGCTCGACCACTACCAGAGCCGCACCGACCGCCTGACCTCGCCGCTACGCCGCCGCGACGACGGCAGCTACGAGGAGATCTCCTGGGATCAGGCGCTGGACGAGATCGCCGCGCGCCTGGCCCAGGTCCGCGACGAGCATGGGGGCGAGCGGATCCTGTTCTATGGCGGCGCCGGCCAGGGCAACCACCTGGGCCGGGTCTACGGCGCCGCCCTGCAGGCCGCGGTCGGCGCCAGGTACTACTCGAACGCCCTCGCCCAGGAAAAGACCGGCGAGATGTTCGTCGACGGCCGGCTCTACGGCGCCCACACCAAGGGCGACTTCGAGCGCTCCGAGGTGATCGTCTTCGTCGGCAAGAACCCGTGGATGTCGCACAGCTTCCCCCGCGCCCGCCTGACCCTGAAGGCGATCGCCGCCGACCCCGAGCGAGCGATGATCGTGATCGACCCGCGCCGCTCTGAGACCGCGGCGATGGCCGACATCCACCTGCGGGTCAGGCCCGGCACCGACGCCTGGTGCCTGGCGGCGCTCGACGCGGTATTGGTCCAGGAGAGCCTTACCGACGCCGCCTTCCTGGCCGAGCACACGACCGGGATCGAGCCGGTGCTGGCGGCGCTGGAGGAGGTTCCGGTCGCCGAGTACGCCGAGCGCTGCGGGATCGACGAGGGGCTGATCCGCACCGCCGCGCGGCGGATCGCCGCCGCGGAGTCGGTCGCCACCTACGAGGACCTCGGGATCCAGCAGGCGCCCAACAGCACCCTCTCCTCGTACCTGAACAAGCTCAGCTGGATCCTGACCGGAAACTTCGCCAAGCCGGGGGCGATGGCGCCACACTCGACCTTCGCCCCGATCGCCGGCAGCTCCAGCCCCGGCGGCTCAGGCTCGAAGCGCACCCCGGTCACCGGGGCGCGGATCATCGCCGGGCTGATCCCCTGCAACTCGATCGCCGAGGAGATCCTCACCGACCACCCCGACCGCTTCCGGGCGATCTGGATCGACAGCGTCAACCCGGCGCACTCGCTGGCCGACTCCCAGCGGTTCCGCGAGGCGATGGCCGCGCTCGAGCTCTCGGTCGTGGTCGAGGTGGCGATGACCGAGACCGCCCGCTGCGCCGACTACGTGCTTCCGGCCGCCACCCAGTACGAGAAGTGGGAGGCGACCTTCTTCAACTCCGAGTTCCCCCGCAACACGTTCCACCTGCGCAGGCCGCTGCTGGAGCCGCTCGATGGCACCCGCCCCGAGCCCGAGATCTACGGGCAGCTGATCCGCCGCCTCGCTCCCGTCGACGGCTCGGTGCTGGAGCCGCTGCGCGAGGCAGCGGCGGCCGGGCGCGAGGCGCTGGCGGGCGAGTTCTTCGCCGCTGCCGGCAGGGATCCGCGGCTGATGGCGCTCGCTCCATATCTGCTCTACGAGAGCCTCGGCCCGACGCTGCCCGACGGCGCGGAGGGGACCGCTGCCCTGTGGGGGCTCGCCCATCTGTGCGCGATGACGCAGGCAGACGCGGTCAGGCGCGCCGGCTTCGAGGGCGAGGGACTGGAGCTCGGTGAGCAGCTATTCGAGGCGATCCTCAGCGGCCGCGGGACCGTGTTCACGGTCGACACGTACGAGGACGCCTGGAATTACGTCCGCCGCCCGGACCGCCGGTTCACGGTCGAGATCCCGGAGCTGATCGACAAGCTCCGCAGCCTTCGCGACGAGCCCTCGAGCTGGGTCACGGACGAGTTCCCGCTGGTGCTCTCGGCCGGGGAGCGGCGCTCCTACACCGCCAACACGATCATCCGCGACCCGGCCTGGCGCAAGCGCGATGGCGAGGGCGCCCTGCGGGTCGGGCCCGCCGACGCCGAGCGGCTCGGCCTGGCGACCGGCGCCCGCGCCCGGGTGACGACCGAGGCGGGAGCGGCGGAGGTCGTGGTCGAGGTCTCGGAGATGCTGGCGCCCGGTCACGTCTCGCTGCCCAACGGGCTCGGGCTCGACTATCCGGACGCGGGAGGCGCCGCGCGGACAGCCGGCGTCGCCGCCAACGAGCTCACCTCGCTGCACCACCGCGACTGGCTCGCCGGGACCCCGTGGCACAAGTACGTGCCCGCCCGGGTCGAGGCGATCAGCGGCTGAACCTCACCCTTCCTGCTCGAGCAGCTCGGAGAGCACCGCGAGCAGGGCGGCGTCGCCGCGGATCAGCTCGTCGCGCCGGCTCGCCTCCATCGCGAAGCTCGAGTGCACGGTGGCGAGCTTCTCCAGCGCCTGGTCCGTAGCGCCGAGTAGTCGCATAGGCGCTAGCGCCCGCTCGAGCGGATCAGATCGCCGTCGGCGGGCTAAGGGCGGCGAACATACCACCGCCCGAACGGCGTCAGTCGCGCTTCGAGGAACCCAGATCCGCCTCGGTCTCGTCGCACCAGCGGATCGTCTCCTCGAGCAGGCGGACGCCGAGCTCCTGCAGCCGGCGGCCGCGCTCGCGGGGTGGCTCGAGCGCGCGGACGGTCTCCAGCCGCGCGACGCTCATCCGCCGCATCTCGTCGAGGTTCTTGCTCAGAATCTCGGCGTCGCTCCAGTCGACCAGCATCACCCGCAGCATGCCCTCGTTGCGCATCCACCAAGTGGGCTCGGCCGGATCGGCGAGCCAACGCTCGAGCTCGGCCTTCCCGTCCGCGGTCAGCGAGTACTCGCGCCGGCGGCGGCCGCTCTCGGTGACGTCGTGGCCGACGACCATGCCGGCGCCCTCGAGCCGGCGCAGCTCCGGGTAGATCTGGCCGTAGCTGACCGACCAGAAGAAGGCGGCCGCGCGCTCGATGAACTGCTTGATCGCATAGCCGGTGTCGAAGCCGTCGCGGATCATCGCCATCACCAGGTAGGCGGAGGACGCGAGGTCGGTCTTTTTCTCTTCTCGCAGTATTCATCTCTGATATATTCACGCCGATACTACCTGGGCACGGCGCTACATTTCGCCGGTCCCGGGGTTAGCGTCGAAGAATGAATCCCGCAGGGAGGTGGACGTTGCTGAAGCGGTCCTCACATAGAAGCGCGCACGGACGCCGCCTCGCCGCGACCGCTATCGCCTGCGCCTCCGCGCTGCTCGTGGTCGCCTCACCGGCCGCCGCCGACGACGAGATCCTCCCGTCGGCCAGCTACCCGGACATGACCACCTACAACTGCCGGACCGATCCGATCACGATCTATCCGGGCCAGAACCTGAACCTCTTTGGCCAGACCAAGACCTGCCCGCACGCCGAGGTCGCCAGCGGCCCCGGTGACACGAGCCCGTTCCAGGCCGGCTCGACCGAGAAGGGCTTCGTCACCCGCTTCCAGCCCAGCATGCTCGAGCTGAAGGCCGACCAGTCGACCACGACCCCGAGCGTCTGGGACCTGCACCTGCACCACGTCGTCTGGCTGTCGCCCAACGGCGGCCCGACCTTCGCCTCGGGCGAGGAGAAGACGATCGCGAAGATGCCGCAGGGCTACGGCCTGCGCAGCGGCGGCGACGCGAACTGGGGCCTCAACTACATGATCCACGAGCTCGGCTCGGCCGAGGGTCGCCAGGTCTACATCACCTGGCAGATCGACTGGGTGCCGGCCACCAGCGCCTCGGGACTCGCGATGCATGAGGCCAAGATCCAGTGGCTCGACGTCGCCGGCGCCCCCCACATCTACCCGGTGTTCGACGCCGAGCGTGGCTTCGACACCAACGGCGACGGGCTCTACACCTTCCCCGACGAGGTCCCCACCGATCCCTCGGCACCCGGCTACGAGGAGCGCGAGGACATCTCGCCCGCCCGCAGCTGGACCCTGAACCAGCCCAGGACGCTGGTCTTCGGCGCCGGCCACCTGCACCCTGGCGGCATGAGCGTCGACCTCCAGGTCGCACGTGACGGCGCCGACGCGGGCTCGGTCGACGGCGACGACCCGTCCGAGGTCAGACCGCTGTTCCGCTCCGACGCCCACTACTTCGAGCCGGCCGGCGCGGTCAGCTGGGACGTGAGCATGGAGGCGACCAGGCCCGACTGGCGGGTCAGCCTGAAGGCCGGCGATACGGTCTCGATCAACGTCACCTACGACGTCAGACAGGCCTCGTGGTACGAGTCGATGGGCATCCTGCCGCTCGCGGTCAGCGACTTCGCCGACCCCAACGCCAAGGACCCGTTCGATGACGATGCGGCGGTCCGGGCGATGTACGACGAGGGCGGCATCCTGACCCACGGACGGCTGCCCGAGAACATCGACGCGAAGGCGAACAAGGACCTCGACCTACCGAAGCCCGGCGCGATCAAGAGCAAGGGCAAGCGGGTTGGTCCGAACGGGATCAAGATCGAGAGCTTCAACTTCTCGAGGGGCGGCTACTCGGCCAACAAGGGCTACCCGAAGAACGAGATCCGTCCGCCGGTGATCCGGCCCGGGCAGTCGGTCACGTTCACCAACCTCGACGCGCTCGACGGCACTCCCGACACGGCGCAGGTCTGGCACAGCGTCACCTCGTGCGCGTTGCCGTGCAACCGCGGCGCGGGGATCGGCTATCCGCTGGCGGCGGGGCCGATCAAGTTCGATTCCGGCCAGCTCGGCTACGGGACCGGGCTCAGCACCGAGGTGACCACGGGCTCGAACACCTACACCACCCCGCCGCTGACCAAGCCGGGGACGTACGGGTACTTCTGTCGGATCCACCCGTTCATGCGCGGGTCGATCCGAGTGAAGGCGAAGAAGAAGAGCTGAAAGCACTGAACACGGGAAGGGACGGATTGGGCATGAAGCGCAGGGTGATGTTCGGAGGGGCGATCCTGGCCGCGGCGACCGCGTTCGCGGCCGTCCCGGCGGCCGACGCGTCGTCGGTCGGGGCGAAGGTGACCGCGGTCAACTACGAGTTCGCGCCGGGCTCGGTGACGATCCGCAAGGGCCAGAAGGTGGTCTGGAAGTTCGTCGAGGGCAAGCACGACGTCAAGGGCAAGGGCTTCGACAGCGGGATCAAGAAGTCGGGTAAGTACAAGCACGCCTTCAACAAGACCGGCACCTTCAACTACAAGTGCACGATCCACTCGGACATGAAGGGCAGCGTCACCGTCACCGGCTAGGTCCTGGACCTCGGCACCGGTCCCTGGCCGGTCTGCGGCTGACCCTCAGCCGCGACCGAGCTCGAGGCCGCTGAGCGCCTCGCTCACCAGCGGGCCGATCGCCTCGAGGTCATAGCCCCCCTCCTGGACGAGCACGGTCGGCAACCCGAGGGCGCCGAGCTCGCGCCCCGCGGCGCGAAAGCCGTCGCCGCTGACCGCCAGCGGGGCCTCGGGGTCGCCGCCGGCGGCGTCGACGCCGAGCGCGACGACCAGCGCCGCGGCACCGCCGGCACGAGCCCAGGTCGCCAGCTCACTGACCGCGGCCAGCCACTCGTCGTCGCCGGACCCCGGTGCCAGGCAGAGGTTGCGATTGGCGCCCTCGCCGGCGCCCGAGCCCGCCTCGGCCGCGAAGCCGAGGAAGTGCGGAAACCAGCCGGCGCCCGGGTCGACGTGGGCCGATCCGACCAGCACCGCGGGATCGCCGTAGAAGATCTGCTGGGTGCCGTTGCCGTGGTGGGCGTCGAGGTCGAGGATCGCCACCGGGCCGCCGATCGACCGCCGCAGAGCGGCTGCGGCGACCGCGGTGTTGTTGAGGTAGCAGGAGCCGCCGAAGCAGCCGCGGGCGGCGTGGTGGCCCGGCGGTCGCGTGCAGGCGTAGGCGGCCGGCTCGCCCGCGGCGACCAGGTCGGCGGCGGTCAGCGCCGCGTCCACCGCGCCCCGCGCCGCGTCCCACGTCCCGGGCCCGATCAGGGTCATCGTGTCGTAGGCGAAGCGCCCGGCGCGCGCGGTGGCGGCGGCCGGGATCGCCGGCTCGCGGCCGCAGAGCATCCCGGGGTGGGGGACGATGTAGGGGACGACCCGGTCCTGGCCGGGGTCACGATCGAGCCCGGCCGCCAGCCAGCCCTCCCAGGCGCGGGCGAGGTGGTCGAGGAGCTCGCGCTCGTGGACCTCGAGCACCGCCTCGTCGGGGTGCGGCTCGGCGTCGACGAAGCGCGCTCCGACGGCGGCGAGCGCCTCGCGGATCCGCTCGGCACGCTCGGGAAGCTCGGTGCCCGGAGTGCGGACGCCGACCCAGATCTCGCCCTCGGGCCGGTGCTCTTGGTGGCGGTCGCTCCAGACGACGGGCATCGCGAGGCTCACGGCTGCCAGCCTACGTCGCCGTGAACGGACGTTCAGTCACATCGCCGTCCCCAGGCTTGGCCGAAGCGCGGATTGACCGTCGCGCCGGGGGCCGAATAGGTTCTCAACGAGCGTTCATGAAGACGGAGACGGTGGGTGAGATCGCGGAGCGCCTGGGGGCGGACCGGGTGCTGGAGCCGCGCGGCTCGCTCCCGCAGCCGGCGCTGCGCCTGGACCCCGGACCGCCGGTGCGCCCGTTCGAGCTCGAGCTTGCGGTCGAGCGCCTGTGCCTCGACTCGACCTCGCACCGCGAGATCCGCGAGCGCGCCGCTGGCGACCCGGAGGCGATGGCGGCGCGGATCCTCGAGATCGTTGCCGCGCGCGGCAAGATGCACAACCCCGGCACCGATTCCGGCGGCATCCTGGTCGGCTCGGTGACCGCCGCCGGCGACGGCTTCGAGGCACCGCCAGCCGACGGCGAACGGGTCGCGACCCTCGGTTCGCTGACCCTGACCCCCCTGCGCCTGGACGCGGTCACCGGCCTCGACCCCGACTCCGCCCAGGTCGAGGTCGACGGCACCGCCTACGTGTTCGAGCGCGCCGGCTGGGCGCCGATGCCCGCCGACATCCCGTTCGAGCGCGCGGTCGAGATCCTCGACGTCTGCGCGGCCGCCAACCAGGTCGCCGAGCTCACCCCCGAGGGCGGGACGGTCTGCGTGCTCGGCGCCGGGCACGCGGGCAAGCTTGCGCTGGCGGCGGCCCAGGACGCGGCGTCGGTACTTGTGGCCGTAGACGTCGACCCGGTGGCGGTCGAACGGGTCGCCGAGGCCGGGCTGTGCGACATCGCGGTGGCCGCCGACCTGCGTGACCCGCTGGCGGCGCTGGAGACGGTGCGGGCGGCCGGGGCGCCGCCCGCCGACCTGACCGTGGTCGTGGTCAACGCCACCGGCTGCGAGCCGGCGGCGATGCTGCTGACCGCCGACGACGGGACGGTGCTGCTGTTCTCGATGGCGACCAGCTTCTCGGCCGCGGCCCTGGCCGCTGACGGGATCGGCAGCGGCGCGCGGATGGTGATCGGCTCCGGCCGGGCCCCAGACCGCGGCGCGCTGGCGCTCGAGCTGGCGCGCGGCTCGGGGCCGCTGCGGCGGGCGATCGGATTGGAGGACGGCTGAGATGAGCCCGAGCAAGGCCTGGAACGCCGACCCGGTCGTGCTCACCTGCGCGATCACCGGCGCGGACGTGTTTCGCGACAACAACCCGAACATCCCCTACACGACGCAGGAGATCGCCGAGTCGACGATCGGCGCCGCCGAGGCCGGGGCGACGGTCGCCCACCTGCACGTGCGCGAGGACGACGGTACCCCGAGCGGCCGTCCGGAGCTGTTCGTCGACGCGATCGACCGAATCCGCGCCGGCTCTCAGATCCTGACGATGGTCTCGACCGGCGGTGCCAACGACATGACGATCGAGGAGCGGACCACGGGACTGGAGGCGAAGCCCGACATCTCTGGGGTCGAGTCAGGCTCGATGAACTTCGGCGACGAGACCTTCATCACCCCGCCGCCGGCGGGGCGCGGGATCGTCGAGCGCGCGACCTCGATGGGGATCGCGCTCGAGGTCGAGTGCTTCGACGTCGGCCACGTGGTCAGCGCGGTGCGCTGGATCGAGCAGGGGGTGCTCGAGGCGCCGATGCGGATCAACCTCGTCTTCGGGGTGCCGGGCGGGATCGACGCCAGCCCCGAGGCGCTCGACGCGATGCGGCGCCCGCTGCCGCCCGAGACCTTCTGGACCGTGACCTGCATCGGCCGTCACCACCAGCGGATGCTCGCCCTCGCGCTGCTCAACGGAGCGCCGGGGATCCGCACCGGACTCGAGGATGTCGCCTACATCGCCAGGGGCGAGCTGGCGCCGTCGAACGCCGCCCTGGTCGAGATGGCGGTCGGGCTGACCAGGACCCTCGGCCGCGAGGTCGCGACCCAGGATGAGACCCGGGAGCTTCTGAACCTGTGACCGAGGCCGCCGTGATCAGCCCCCGACGCGGAGCGGCCACCCGCGAGGCGATCCACTCGGCGGCGATCGAGCTCTTCGGCCAGCGCGGCTACCACGCGACCTCGATGCGCGCGCTGGCCTCGGCGGCTCGGGTGCAGCCGGCGGCGATCTACCACTGGTATCCGAGCAAGGAGGCGATCCTGGTCCAGCTCCAGGACGACTTCATGGACCAGCTCACCGAGCGGGTCGAGACCGCGATCTCCGGCCAGGATCGCCCGGCGCTGAAGCTCGCCGCCGCGGTTCGCGAGCACGTCGTCTTCCACGGACTGCACCGGATGGAGGCGTTCGTCACCGACTCCGAAATCAGGGCGCTCAGCGGAGACGCGCGGGCGGCGCTGATCGCCCGCCGCGACGCTTACGAGCGGGTCTTCGGCGACCTGATCGAGGCGGGAATTGCCGACGGCTCGCTGCGCTGCTCCCATCCGCATGTGGCGACCTGCGCGATCCTGCTGCAGTGCACGGGGGTGGCGCTGTGGTTCGACCCATCCGGGCCTCTGTCGCTAGAACAGGTGGCGGACCTGCACGTGGAGCTGGTGCTCGGCTCGCTCGGTCGGCGAGCATGACCGAGCGGATCAAGCCGCCGGCGCTGCCGGAGAAGGCGCGGATCGCCGTCGTCGCCCCGTCGAGCCCGCCGCAGATCCGCTCCGAGTCCGAGCAGGCCCAGGCCTACTTCGAGGCCCGCGGGCATGAGGTCGTGTTCGGCGAGCACGTGCGCAAGGTCCACGGTTACCTCGCCGGCACCGACGCCGAGCGCGCCGCCGACCTGCAGTGGGCGCTTTCGGAGCCCGGGATCGACATGGTCCATCTGATGTGTGGCGGCTACGGCGCCGCGCGCTTGCACGACCTGATCGACTGGGACGCGGTCGGCGACCCGCGAATCGTCTGCGGGTTCTCGGACATCACGGCGCTCCACCTTGCGCTCGCCGCCCACGCCGGCTGGGTGACCTTCTACGGTCCGACCTTCTCGCGCTTCACGCGCCGCAGGAAGGGGCTCACCAAGGAGACCGAGGAGTGGTTCCACCGGGCCTTCAAGCCCGAGCCCCTGGGCCGCGTGTTCGAGGATCCCGAGGATCCATATGTGCTCACCGTCGGTGGCGGCAGTGCTGAGGCGCCACTGGCCGGCGGCTGTCTGACCCTGCTCAGCGCCAGCATCGGTACCCCGTTCGAGGTTCAGACCGACGGTTGTGTGCTAATGGTCGAGGACCTGAACACCGACGAGTACCTGATCGACACGCTGCTCACCCACCTGATCCGCGCCGGCAAGCTCGACAACGTCGCCGGGTTCGTGTTCGGTACCGACGTCAACCTGTTCAGCCGTACGCCGCCGGAGGGCTCTGAATCGACGCTGTCGATCGAGGAGCTGCTCGACGAGCTGATCGGCCCGCTCGGGATCCCGGCGATCGCCAACGTCCCGCTCGGCCACGGCAAGCACCTGGCGACGATGCCGCTTGGGGTGGCCGCGCGGATCGACGGCGATGCGAAGACGCTCGAGATCATGGAGGCTGCGGTTCTGTGAGGCGGAGCGAAGCGAAGCCGAGGCGCGCCGCCGTTGAGGCGCCTTACATGAGACGGCTGGTGCTGGCGTTCGCGGTTGCGGTGGCGGTGATCGGCGCCGCGATCCCGGCGATGGCGCAGGACGAGCCCTCCAGCGACGACAGCGTCCTGCGGATCGGCTGGGCGCAGGACCCGCAGACGCTGAACCCGTTCGTCGGCCTCGACGAGGAGGACTACAACGTCTGGGCGATGAACTGGGACCTGCTCGTCAACTTCAACCCCAAGGACCTCTCGCCGGCGCCCGGGATCGCGAAGAGCTGGACCGTCTCGGACGACAAGAAGACGATCACCTTCAAGCTCGACCCCGACGCGAAGTGGTCGGACGGCAAGCCGATCACCTCGGCCGACGTCAAGTGGTCGCTGGAGACGCTGGGGTCCGAGGGAGACCTGTTCACCAACTACACCAGCAACGTGACTCGGATCGACACGCCCGACCCGTACACGGTCGTGATCCACACCTCGAAGCCCGACGCGCGGATCATCGGCGGGCTGTTCATCTACATCCTGCCGAAGCACATCTGGGGCGAGGTGCCGCTCAAGGACCTGACCGGGACCTACAAGCCGGACCTGCCGCTGGTCGGAAGCGGCCCGTACATCGTCACCGAGTACGAGCACGGGCGGATCATCCGGATGGAGCGAAACCCGGAGTTCCGCGGTCCCGAGCCCGCCTTCGACCAGGTCCAATACATCAAGTACGGGACCCAGGACGCGGTCGAGCGCGCGCTGCAGCTGGGCGAGGTCGACGCCGTGGTCGAGGTCAGCTCGAGCAACTTCGCCCGGCTCGGCGACGAGCCGAACATCGAGACGGTCGCCAGCGCATCGCCGTCCTACACCGAGCTCGCCTTCAACCTCTGCCCGGCCGACAAGTGCCCAGACGCGCAGTTCAACCCGGCGGTCCAGGACCGCGACGTGCGCCAGGCGATCGCCTACGCGATCGACCGCGAGCGGATCAACACGATCGCCGCCCGCGACACCTCGTTCCCCGCCCACGGGATCCTGCCCGAGTTCTACAAGTCCTTCTACGAGATCCCCGAGCAGGACTACCCGTACGACCCCGAGATGGGCAACCAGATCCTCGACGACGCGGGCTGGGTGATGGGCGATGACGGGGTCCGCGAGAAGGACGGCGAGCGGCTCGAGTTCGACCTCTACGTGCGCTCGGAGTCGACGTACAACATCCAGGCAGCGAAGCTCGTCGCCGAGGAGGCGAAGGAGATCGGCGTCCAGTTCAACGTCCAGGTGGTCAGCGTCGACAAGCTCACCGACCTGACGATCCGCAAGGTCGACGGCAAGCCGGCACCCGACTTCGACACCTTCATCTGGGGCTGGGGCGGCGACCCCTATGACCCGAGCTTCCTGCTCAGCCTCTTCCTCAGCACCGAGATCGGCGGGCTCTCGGACTCCTTCTACGACAACCCCGCATACGACAAGCTGTTCGCGGAGCAGGCGGGGACCTTCGACGTCGCCCAGCGCAAGGAGATCATCAAGCGGATGGTCGCGATCACCCAGCGCGACCTGCCCTACATCGTGCTCACCTACGACGCCAACCTGCAGGCGTATCGAACCGACGCGATCGACAACGTCACGCTCTCCTGCCCGGAGGGCGAGACCGGCGACATCATCTGCGAGCAGGTCGGCTACGCGCCGCTACTGACGATGACTCCGGCCGCCGGGTCGGGCTCGGGCGACGGCGGAGGCCAGTCGCCCGGCCTCGCGGTCGTCGCCGCGATCGTCTTCGGGGTCGGCGGCTGGATGCTGGGCGCGCGCCAGAGCCGCAAGCGCGAACGCGAACCGCTCGAGCTCCCGGAGTAACGCGTGTCGGCTCGCTGGCTCGCGGGGAAGGTGGCGGCGGCACTGCTGACCCTGCTGTTCGTGCTCGTCTTCAACTTCTTCCTCTTCCGGGTGATGGGCGACCCGACGACGCAGCTGGCGCGGCTGCCGGGTTCGACCCCGGCCGAGATCGAGAAACTGAAGGCCGACTACGGACTCGACAAGCCGCTCGCCGGCCAGTTCGTCGACTACATGGGCGACACGGTGCGGCTCGACCTCGGGGTCAGCCAGCGCTCGCGCCAGCCGGTCTGGGACGAGATCAAGGACGCGCTGCCCTGGACCCTGCTGCTCGTCGGGGTCGGCACGCTGGCGGCGACGCTGCTCGGCAGCTGGCTGGGGGTGATCGCCGCGACTCGGCGCGGCAAGCGGACCGACGACGGCCTGCTCAGCTTCAGCCTGTTCACCTACGCGGCGCCCGAGTACTGGATCGGGATCATCCTGATCCTCGTCTTCGCGGTCTGGATACCGATCTTCCCGGCCGGGTTGCAGATGTCGCCGGGGGTGGAGTTCAACAGCTGGTGGGCGCAGGCGACCGACGTCCTCGACCACCTGATCCTGCCGGCGACGGCGATGACCCTGATGTTGCTGGGCCAGTACTTCCTGATCATGCGCTCGTCGATGGTCGACGTGCTGACCGAGGACTTCGTCACCGTGAAGCGCGCAACCGGCCTGCCCTGGGACCGGGTGGTGCGCAGCCACGCGGTCCCCAACGCGCTGCTGCCGCTGGTGACGATCTCGGCGATCCAGTTCGGCGCCGTCGCCGGCGGTGCGATCACGATCGAGACGATCTTCTCCTGGCCTGGGCTCGGCGAGCTCAGCTTCCAGGCGATCAACGACAAGGACTTCCCGGTCCTCGAGGGCACCTTCCTGGTCTTCTCGGTCGGCGTGATCCTCGCCAACCTGATCGCCGACTGCCTCTACTTCTACCTCGACCCGAGGGTGCAGTCACGATGAGCTTGGGAGGCGATCATGGGCGGTGAGCAGGCCGGCGCCGCGGTCGAGGTCTTCGCGCAGCCCGAGTTCGGCGACGATCGCGAGCCGAGCATCCGCCGGATGCTGCTCGGCAACTGGCGCGGGCGCTTCGGGGTCGCGATCCTCTCCCTGGCGGTGTTCGTCGCCGTGTTCGGCTCGGTGCTCGCACCGTACGACCCGAATGCGTCGAGCCTGGACGTGCTGCAGCCGCCGAGCTGGTCACACATCCTCGGAACGACCGAGAACGGAGCCGACGTCTTCTCGCAGATCCTGGTCGGCGCCCGGGTCTCGATCGTCGTCGGCTTCGCGGCGGCGATCATCTCCGCGGTCGTCGGCTCGGTCGTCGGGCTGACCGGCGGCTACTTCGGCGGCTGGACCGACAAGATCCTCGACTCGCTCGAGAACTGGTTCCTGGTCATTCCCACGCTGCCGCTGATGATCGTCCTGGCGCGGCTGCTGAACCCGTCGCTGATCGTCCTGATCGCGGTGATCGGGCTGACGTCCTGGGCGGGGACCGGGCGGATCGTCCGCGCCCAGGTGCTCACCCTGCGAGAGCGCGCGTTCGTCGAGCGGGCCCGGGCGCTCGGAGCCGGCGACACCTACATCATCAAGACCCACATCCTCCCGAACACGCTGCCGCTGATCTTCGCCAACACGGTGCTGATCGTCGCGGTCGCGATCCTCTCCGAGGCGGCGCTTTCGTTCCTCGGCCTCGGCGACCCGACCCGGATCTCGTGGGGGACGATGCTCGAGAACGCCTTCGAGTCCGGCGCCCCGAGCCAGGGTGCGTGGTGGTACGTCGTCCCGCCCGGCCTCTGCATCACGATCGTCGTGCTCGCGGTCGCGATGCTCGGGTACCTGCTCGAGGAGTACGTCAACCCGCGGCTAAGGGACGAGCGGTGACGAGCGGCGAGAAACTGCTCGAGGTCCGTGACCTGCACGTCCGCTATCGCTCGCACGCGATCGTCGACGGGGTCGACCTCGAGATCGCAGCGGGCGAGGCGGTCGGCCTCGCGGGCGAGTCCGGGTGCGGCAAGACGACGACGGCGCTGGCGATGATGAAGCTGCTGCCGCCGGCGCTCGAGCAGTCGGGGTCGATCACCCTGCGGCCGCCCGGGGTCGAGCCGATCAACATCGGCCGGCGCACCGAGCGCGGAATGGGCCTGGTCCGCTGGCGTCACATCTCGCTCGTCTTCCAGGGCGCGATGAACTCGCTCGACCCGGTGCAGCGGGTCGACGACCAGATCGCCGAGGCAATTCAGCTGCACGAGCGGGTCGCGTCGAAGGCCGCCCTGGGCGAGCGGATCGACGAGCTGCTGACGACCGTGGGGATCACGCCGGGCCTCGGGCGCCGCTACGCCCACCAGCTCTCCGGCGGCCAGCGCCAGCGGGTGATGATCGCCCTGGCGCTCGCCTGCCGGCCCTCGCTGGTGATCGCCGACGAGCCGACGACGGCGCTCGACGTGGTCATGCAGGCGCAGGTCCTGCAGCTGCTCGAGCGGCTTCGCGAGCAGCTCGGCCTGGCCCTGATCCTGATCTCGCACGACCTCGGCGCGCTGGCCGAGACCTGCGACCGGATCTGCGTCATGTACGCGGGACGGGTGGTCGAGCAGGGGTCGGTGGAGTCGGTCTTCGGGTCGCCCCAGCACCCGTACACGAAGCGACTGCTCGACACGCTGCCGGTGATCGGCGGCGACCGCGCGCTGGCGGCGCCGATCCCCGGTGGCCCACCCGACCCCGGGGAGCTGCCTGAGGGCTGCCGCTTTGCGCCCCGCTGCCCCTACGCCGCCGAGCGCTGCGATCAGGATCCTCCGCTGCGCGAGGTGGCCCCCGGCCACGGCGCCGCCTGCCACTACTCGCCCTGGAGCGAGTGGCCGGAGGTCAAGCCGGCGACCGCGGAGACGGTGCGGATGACCGACAGCCTGCTCGAGGCCCGCGACGTCGAGGTCCAGTTCGGCTCGCGGGGCACCGTCGCCCGGGCCCTCGACGGCGTCTCGCTCGACTGGCGCCGCGGCGAGATCCTCGGCGTCGTCGGCGAGTCGGGCTGCGGCAAGTCGACCCTGGCCCGGACGCTGCTCGGCCTGCAGCCGGCGGTCGGCGGCACCGTCGCCCTGGACGGCGCCGGGGTCGACGGCCGCCAGGTGAGGGCCGAGCTGCGCCGCCGGGTGCAGATGATCTTCCAGGACCCCTACCAGACGCTCAACCCGCGCCAGCGGGTGAGGGCGATCGTCTCCGAGCCGCTGGTGGTCCAGAAGGTCGCCGGGGACGAGCGCGATGATCGCGTCCGCCGGGCGCTGACCGACGTCGGCCTCGACCCGGAGCGCTTCCTCGATCGCTACCCCCACCAGCTCTCCGGCGGCCAGCGCCAGCGGGCCGCGATCGCCGCGGCGCTGGTGCTGGAGCCCGAGGGGCTGATCTGCGACGAGCCGGTCTCGATGCTCGACGCCTCGGTCCGCGCGCAGATCCTCGCCGTCCTGGTCGAGCTCCAGAAGCGCCGCGAGCTGGCGCTGCTGTTCATCACCCACGACCTCAGCCTCGCCTGGTCGCTATGCGACCGGCTCGCGGTCATGTACCTGGGCCGGGTGGTCGAGCAGGGACGGGCCACCGACGTGATCGAGCACCCGCAGCATCCCTACACCCAGGCGCTGGTTGACGCGGTGCCGGTCCCGGCGGCCGGTGGCGGCGGCCGGCGCGAGCTGCTCGGCGGCGAGCTTCCCGACGCCACCGATGTGCCGACGGGATGTCGCTTCCACCCGCGCTGCCCGCGCCGCTTCGCGCCCTGCGACAAGATCGACCCGTCGCTGATCGCCGCCGGCGCCCCAGACCAGCTCGCCGCCTGCCTGCTCCACGATCCCGAGCACGCCGGCGAGGCACATGGCTGAGCCGAATACGGCGCCTCAACCACGGCGCGACTCGGCCACGCCTCGCAGGTGGCGCGGGATCGCCGGCCCGGTCGGCCGGATGGAGCCGGGCCCGCGCAACGCGATCACCGACGTCCCCGGCGTCCGGGTGGGCCATTCGCAGGCGGCGAGCGGTGAGCGCACCGGGGTGACCGTGGTCGAGCCGCCGTCGCTGCCGGCGCCCGCCGGGACCGCGGTCGTCAACGGGATGGGCGAGCTGACCGGGAAGATCGAGATCGACGAGCGCGGCGGGATGGCGACGCCGCTGTATCTGTGCGGCTCGCACGCGGTCGGCGCGGTTCACCACGCCGCCGTGCTCGCCTCCGGGCGCGGCCCCGAGGACATCGTTCTGCCCGTGGTCGGCGAGTGCGACGACGGCTGGATGGCCGACTCGCGGACCGTGACCACCGCCGACGTCGAGGCCGCGATCGCCGAACTGGGCGCCGAGGTCGCCGAGGGCACGGTCGGGGCCGGTACGGGGATGAGCACCTTCGACTTCCCCGGCGGGATCGGCACCGCCTCGCGCGTGGTTGGCTCCCACCACGTCGGCGTGCTGCTGCTCTGCAACTTCGGCGACCGCGAGCGCCTCGACCTGCTCGGCGCCTCGCTCGAGCCCGCCGCCTACACGGGCACCCCTGCGGGTTCCTGCATCGCCGTCTGCGCGACCGACGCGCCGATGGCCCCGCACCAGCTGCGCCGGATGGCACTGCGGCCGCTGCTCGGCCTCGCCCGCGCCGGCTCCTACGGCTCCGAGGGCTCCGGCGAGATCGGGCTTGCCTTCTCGACCGGCGAGCCGTTCACGTTCTCCAACGACGACCTCGACCCGTACTTCGCCGCCGCCTTTGAGGCCGCCCATGAAGCCGTCTTCAACTGCCTGGTCGCCGGCCGTCCGGGCGAGCGCCGCGACGGGTCGATGCAGGAGCGGTTCCCGGTCGAGCTCGCCGAGCGCCTCGCCCGCGAACGATGAGCGACGAGACGCTGCGCGACCAGGTGGTCGAGCTGGCCCGGGCTCTGATCCGCCTCGACACCTCCAACCCGCCCGGGGACGAGACCCCGGCGGCCGAGCTGCTCGCCGCCTTCCTCGGCGAGGCGGGGGTGGCGGCGGAGCTGGTCGGGCCCGACCCGCGGCGGCTCAACCTGGTGGCGCGGATCGCCGGCTCGGGGGAGGGGCCGTCGCTGATGCTGATGGCCCACACCGACGTCGTCCCGGCGCCGCCGGACGGCTGGAGCGTCGACCCGTTCGAGGGGGCCGTCCGCGACGGCCGGCTGATCGGCCGCGGCGCGACCGACATGAAGAACGAGCTCGCGGCGCGCGCCGTCGCCTTCGCCGCCTACGCCCGCTCCGGCGAGTCGCCGACCGGGGACGTGCTCCTGGTCGCCGAGGCGGACGAGGAGCGCAACGTCTCCGACGTCGGCATGTCGTGGCTGGTTCGCGAGCGTCCCGACCTGTGCTGCGACTACGCCCTCGACGAGGGCGGCGGCGCCCTGCTCGAGCTGGCCGACGGGCGGCGGGTGGTCACCGTCTCGGTCGGAGAGAAGCAGGTCACCTCGCTGCGCCTGCGCGTCCGGGGGACCGCTGGCCACGCCTCGGTACCCGGGCCCGACAACGCGGTCGCCAACGCGGCGCTCGCGGTTCGCAGCCTGGTCGACAACCCGGCGGCGATCGAGCTGATCCCCGCGGTCGCCCGGGCCCTCGACGCGCTCGGCGCGCCGCCCGGTCCCGACGCCGAGCGGCTCGAGTGGGCGGGCCGGCTGCACCCGGTGCTCGCCGAAACCCTGCCGGCGATGTCGCGGCTGACCGTGACCCCGACCGGGACCGAGGCGGGCGAGCCCGCAAACGTGATCCCGCCATTCGCGGACGTGATCTGCGACTGCCGGGCGCTGCCGGGACAGGGCGAGGCCGAGATCCGCGCCCATGTCGCCACCGCGCTCGGCGACGGGATCGCGTACGAGCTCGAGCTGCTCGAGCCCCTTGCCGGCGGCACCGAGTCGCCGCTCGACACGCCGCTGTACGCCGAGCTCGAGAGCTACGTCGCCGAGCGCGCGGACGCGACCCTGCTGCCGCTGATCTCGACCGGGTTCACCGATTCGCACTGGGTCCGCGACGCGTTCGAGACCGTCGCCTACGGCTTCGCCCCGGTCCTGCACGGCGACCCGGTCGCCTATCTGAGCGCGGCCCACGCCGACGACGAGTCGATCGGCCTCGACGACCTCGCCGAGATGGCCGAGTTTCATCTGCGGGCGATCCGGACGCTCGCCGGGCGCTGATCTACAATACCCCCATGGGGTACCCAGGCTATATCGACGACAAGGAGCAATTGCTGCGGCGGCTGCGGCGGATCTCGGGCCAGATCGGCGGGCTCGAGCGGATGGTCGACGAGGAGCGCTACTGCATCGACATCCTCACCCAGGTATCGGCGGTGCAGGCGGCGCTCGACAAGGTGGCGCTCGGCGTGCTCGACGACCATGCGCGCCATTGCGTGGTCGGCGCGACGGAGGCCGATCGCGACGAGCGCACCGCGGAGATGATGGGCGCGGTCGGGCGCCTCCTGCGCAGTCGTTAGCTCGATGATCATCTAGCTTTCGCCATCGCATGGGGAGGTTGCCGACGTCGTTGAAGCTGGGGTGCTGCGCGCTACCCGCGGTCGCGCTCGGCCTCTGGGCGCCGGCCGCCCAGGCGACCCGCGCTCCCGAGGTTCGCGACGGCGCGGCCCGCTTCGAGGTCCTGTCGCCGACCCTGATCAGGCTCGAGTACGCGGCCGACGGCAACTTCGAGGACCGCCCAACCTTGACCGTCCCGGCCCGCGGGGCGAAGCCGCCGCGCTACTCGACCCGGGTCAAGGACGACGTCCGGGTGATCCGCACCGGCGGGATGGTGCTCCGCTACCGGATCGGCGGCGGCCCGTTCTCGCCCCACAACCTCCGCCTCAACATCCGCGGTCGCGGGCGGGTGCGACCCGGCTTCCCGGCGCCGGCGCCCGTCACCTCGGCCTCGCCGGCACCGATCGTGACGCCCCCGAACCCCGATCCCGATCCGGCCCCGGCGACCTCGGGCAACCTCGGCGGCTGGTATCGAGGGCTCGACAGCCAGAGCGGGCCGGTGCCGTTGCACGACGGGCTGCTCTCGCGCGACGGCTGGTACCTGCTCGACGACACCAGCTCGCCGCTGCTCACCGACGGCTGGTTCGCCCCCCGCCCGGAGCACGACGGGCCGTACCAGGACGGCTACCTGTTCGCCTACGGCGACGACTACGTGCGGGCACTGGGCGACTTCCGCAACCTCACCGGCCCGGCCCCGCTGCTGCCGCGCAAGGCGTTCGGCAACTGGTTCTCGCGCTACCAGGGCTACAGCGAGTCCGACTACCACGACCTGGTCGCCGAGTTCCGCGCCAACCGGGTGCCGCTCGACGTCCTGGTCGTCGACACCGACTACAAGTGGCCGAGCGACTGGGACGGCTGGCAGTGGACGCCCAACTACTTCGAGAACCCGAGCCGGTTCCTCAACTGGGCCCACTCCGAGGGCCTCGACGTGACCCTCAACGTGCACCCGTCGATCCCGACCAACGACCCGCGCTACGCGGCCACCGACCAGCGGGCGGGCGGCCTGATCGACGGCGGCGACCGCTGCCGGGCGTTCATCCGCGACCAGACGGCCGCCTGCGGGGTCTGGGACTGGGCCCAGCGAGACGACGCAGCCTCGTACTTCGCCCTGCACGAGCCGTTCGAGCTCGCCGGGGTCGACAACTGGTGGCTCGACTACTGCTGCGACGAGAGCCGCGCCGATGCCCCGGGGCTGACGCCCGACACCTGGATCAACACCCTGTACGCCCAGCGCCAGCGGGCCCGCGGCACCCGATGGCTGCCGCTGTCGCGGATCGGCTCCTCGATGTTCGACTACAGCGGCGCGGCGACCGCCGGCGCCTGGGCCGAGCATCGCGACGCGATCCACTTCACCGGCGACACCTTCGGCACCTGGGCGATGCTCGACTTCCAGACCCGGTTCACCGCCGCCGAGGGCGCCGGGATCGGGCTCCCGTACGTCTCCCACGACATCGGCAGCTTCCATGCCAACGAGCTGGCCAATGACCTCTACCTGCGCTGGATCCAGTCGGGGCTGGTGCAGCCGATCCTCCGCCTGCACTCCAACCACGCGCCGCGACTACCGTGGGAGTACGGCGGCCGGACCGGCGAGATCGCGGCGCTCTTCCTGCGCCTGCGCGAGTCGCTGGTCCCGTACCTGTACACGGTCGCCCGCCAGTCCTACGACACCGGGCTACCGATGGCGCGCGCGATGTACCTGGACTGGCCGAAGATCGCCGAGGCCTACAAGTTCGACCGCCAGTACATGCTCGGCGACGAGCTGCTCGCGGCCCCGGTCGGTAGCCCGGGCTCGCCGGCTCACAAACGGGTCTGGTTTCCGCCGGGTCGGTGGGTCGACCTGTTCACCGGCGACGTCCACAGGGGCTCGCGGGTTGAGCGCCTGACCGTGCCGCTGGACCGGATGCCGCTGTTCGCCCGCGCGGGCTCGATCGTCCCTCGCGAGGAGTACGTCGAGCATGTCGGCCCCGGCACCCCCGATCCGCTGATCCTCAACGTCTACGCCGGCGACGACGGCGGCTTCACCCTGTATGAGGACGAGGGGGTCGGCTTCGGCTACCAGAAGGGGATCGCGGCGCGCACGCCGATGCGCTGGACCGAGGCCTCGCAGACCTCGACCCTGACCGTCGGCAAGCCGCGTGGTGACTACCCGGGCGACCCGGCCGCGCGTCGTTACAGCATCCGCGTGTCCGGCGTCGACCGCCCGACCCAGATCACGGTCGCGAGCGCGTCCGCGCGCCGCACGATCACCGACTTCGACTACGACGAGGCGGCGCGGCTGCTGATCGTCGACACGCCGGCGCTCACCACCAGGCGACCGGCGACCGTGACCCTGGACTTCACCCCGCCCGAGCCACCGCGCCGCCACGGCGGCGGTCAGCATGGAGGCGACGGCGGGCACCGTTAGGCTCGCTGCGATGGACGACCTGCTCGCGATCGAGACGGTCGGCGAGCTCACCGTGGTGCGGATCCAGCGCCCACCGGCGAACGCGCTCGACCCGGTTTTGCTCGCCGCCGGCGCCGAGGTGGTCGCACGACTGCGCGAGTTGGGTCCGGCCGCGGTCGTGATCACGGGCGTGGGCGAGTTCTTCTCCGGCGGCGTCGACCTGAAACTGGCGCCGACCCTGTCCGAGGCCGAGCAGCGGGGGATGGTCGACGGCATCAACCGCCTGTTCTTCGACTGGTACGGGCTGCTCTGCCCGGTGGTCGCCGCCGTCAATGGCCACGCGGTCGCCGGCGGCCTGATCCTCGCCCTGTGCGCCGACCACCGGGTCGGCTCGCTGCACGCCAGCTACGGGCTCACCGAGGTCAAGGTGGGCGCGCCCTACCCGGGCGCGGCGCTCGCGGCTGTCCGGGCCGAGCTGAGCCCGCCGGCGGCCCGTCGGCTGGTGCTCGAGGCCGAGCTGGTCGGCGCGGACGCGGCGCTGGCGCTGGGCCTGATCGACGAGATGGCCGAGGCCGACGACGTCCTGCCCGCGGCGCTCGAGGTCGCCGGGCGGTTGGCGGCGCTGCCGGGCGAGACCTACGCGCGGGTCAAGGCCCAGCTCCGGGCCCCCGCGCTGGCGGAGATGCGGGCGGCGGTCGAGGGCGACCCGCTGGCCGGCGCATGGCTGTCCGGCGAGACGGCCGGCGCCGCGGCGGGGGTGTTGCGGAAGGCGTAGGCGTGCGCCCGGGGTCGAGCGGGGGGTTGGTGGGCTCGCGTTTCGGTGCCTAGATCGCGACCCGGTAGTCGCCGGGGTTGATCCGCTTGGTCCGTCGCCGGTACTCGAGCCACGGGCCGGGCCAGTTGTTGGTGTTCTCGCCCTTGCCGTTCAGATACCAGCTGGTGCAGCCGCCCGAGGCCCAGACCGTGTCGGCGCTGCGCTCCGCCATCTCGCGCGCCCACGCCTCCTGCACCTCGGGGCGCAGGTCGATCCAGCGATAGCCGCCTGCCCGCAGCCGCCCGATCGCGTCGAGCACGTAGTTGAACTGCGACTCGAGCGTGTACGGGACCGAGCCCGAGCCGTGGTTGGTGTTCGGGCCGTAGAGGATGAACAGGTTCGGGAAGCCCGAGACCGTGGTCCCGAGGAAGGCCTCGGGGCGATCGGCCCAGACCCCGTTCAGCTCGCGGCCCTCGAGCCCGTGGACGTCCATCGGGGCGACGAAGTTGTGGCTCTCGAAGCCGGTGCCGAAGATGATCGCGTCGGCCTCGAACTCGCTGCCGTCGCGCCCGACGACGCCGGTCGCCGTGACCCGCTCGACCCCGCCGGCGTGCAGCTCGACGTCGTCGCGGGTCAGGGTCGGATACCAGTCGCTGGTGAACAGGACCCGCTTGCAGCCGAGCTCGTAGTCGGGCGTCGCCTTCGCCAGCAGCTCGGGGTCATGGCCGAGCCGGCGCCGGCGCTCCCAGTCGGCGATCCGGCGGAACGGCTTGAACACCCAGGCCTTGCCGGTGAACGCGTACGTGGCGGTCTCGAAGAAGGCGAAGAAGCCGGCCCGGCTGGCGGCCACCCGCGCGGGGAAGCGGCGAAACACCGCCTGCTCCCAGCGCGGATAGGTGCGGTCCAGCTTCGGCACGATCCACGGCGCCGAGCGCTGGAAGATCGCGGTCGCGGCGGCCACCTTGGCGACCTCGGGCACGAACTGGATCGCGCTCGCGCCGGTGCCGATCACCGCCACCCGCTTGCCGGTCAGGTCGACGTCGTGGTCCCATTCGGCCGAGTGGAAGACGGGGCCCTCGAACTCGTCGAGGCCACCGACGTTCGGGATCGCCGGCCGGGTCAGCTGCCCGCAGGCGGTGACCAGGAAGTCGAACTGGCGCTCCTCGCCGCCGTCGGTGCGGACCGTCCAGCGGCCGGCCTCGGAGTCGAACGAGGCGTCGACGATCTCGGTCCGCAGCGACAGATGCGGCTCGATCCCGTAGTCGGCGGCGCACTCGCCCAGGTAGGAGAGGATCTCGCGCTGCGGCGCGTAGCGGCGCGACCAGCGGTGGCCCGGGGCAAACGAGAACGAGTACAGGTGCGAGGGCACGTCGCAGGCCGCGCCGGGGTAGGTGTTCGCCCGCCAGACGCCGCCGACCGTGTCGCCGCGCTCGAAGATCTCAAACGACTCGATCCCGGCCTGGCGCAGCTTGATCCCCATGCCGACGCCCCCGAAGCCGGCTCCAACGATGCCGACCGAAGGCTCACGTTGCGCGCCGTTCGTGCTGCCCATGCTGCGCCGGAGACTACGCCCGTGACGGCATGTTCGCGCCGTGCTCAGGAGCGCTGGAAGAGGTACTCGCTGATCCCGAGGCCCTCGGCGTCGCCCCAGCGCAGCCTGGTCCGTCCCTCGTTGACCACCGTCAGGTGCCCATCGCGGCGCTGGCGAAGCGGGGCGACGCTGATCGCCTCGCCCTCCAGCTCGACCTCGCGCCCGAGCTCGTCGGTGGCGCGGGCGTGAAAGCGCCGCTGGCAGCCGAGCTCGGGGTCGAGCTCGGAGGCCGTCTCGCACGAGGCGACCGCGGCGGCGGTGCCGTCGCGCATCACCAGCCCGCCGCAGGTCTCGCCGCCGTCGGCGGTGCCGACGTTGTTGATCATCAGGAAGTTGTCGGGGTCGACGACGATCCCGAACCAGCGCCAGTAGGGGACACCCTGCCAGTCGCGCACGCCCCAGGAGTGATCGCGCATGCCGCGGCCGGCGATCGGGATCCGCTCACCAGCGAGCTCGATCACCCCCGCCAGCGAACCCGGCTGCTCGTAGTGGCGGGAGGCGACGGCGCCGGTGAGCCCGGCCTCGAAGCCGACCGGGTCGATCCAGGGCGCGAAGCGCAGCTCACCGCCGAGCTCGACCTCCTGGTAAGCGTCCGGCGCCAGGGCAAGGTCCTCGGCCCGGCCGTAGGCCCGCCCGCGCCCTTCGATCCGCAGGCGCCAGAGCTCGAACGGGAGCCCGCATTCATAGGCGACCGGGCCGGCGCTGATCGTTTCGGAATCGGGGGCGCGGCCGAAGGCGAGCACGAAGCGCCCGTCGGGCGCCCAGATCCCCAGCGCGCCCTCGACCACGCCCTCGTTCGGGCGCCGGCCGATACGGGTGTAGAGGGTGGTGTCGGCGTCGCCGCCACCGAAGTAGAACGAGTCCGACCATTGCTCCTCGCCGCCCGGCGGCTGGAAACGCTCCTGGTCCTGGCTGTGCCCGGGGGTCATCCCCCGGGATCAGATCAGGAACCGGCCTTCGTCTGCGCCGCGCTTCGCTACCCTAGCCCGCGCAGGGATGGAGTTGTCGACGAGATTCCGGGCCGGGGGGGTCTCAGGCTCAACGGCGCTGGCGCTGGTTGCGCTGGCGATCGCAGCCGTGCCCGCAGCGGCACAGGAGGCGCCGCAGTGCCTGAAGGGCGACAAGAAGCTCAGCGACCACAAGGACAACTGGACCGGGACCAACCGCCACGACAGCGTCACCGGCCTGCGCGGCAAGGACAAGCTGAACGGCCGCGGGGGTCCGGATCTGCTCAACGGCGGGCGCGACAACGACATCGTCAGGGGCGGCTCCGGTGACGACATCGTCTGCGGCGGGCGCAGCGCCGACCACCTTTACGGCGGCCCCGGCGACGACGTCATCTACGGCGAGGAGGAGAACGACTTCATCGATCCCGGCCCCGGGCAACGACAAGGTGCTGGGCTCGGCCGGCGACGACAAGATCATCGGCTACGGCCAGCAGGGTGGCGAGATCATCGACGACGGGATCGACATCCTCGACGGCGGCTTCAACGACGACGTGATCATCGCCGGCGGCGCCGACACCCTGCTCGGCTTCACCCACGACGACATCCTCAAGACCAAGACCCCCGACATCGCTCCGGCGCGCATGGACGGCGGCGGCAACGACGACAGGATCTACGGATCCGACAGGGCCGACGCCATGTTCGGCGGCGAGAACGGCGCCGACAAGCTCCACGGCGCCGGCGGCAACGACAAAATGGTCGGCCAGGGCAACGACGACGAGCTCTACGGCCAGGCCGGCGACGACGATCTCGACGGCGGCGACGGGGTCGACTTCCTCGACGGCGGCCGCGGCCGCGACTCCTGCGACGGCGGCTCGCTCGACGACAAGGCCCACGATTGCGAGCACAAGCGGTCGATCGAGGGCCACGGCAGCTCACCGCGGCTGCTGCGGCGTTACACGCTCCGCTAGGCGGCCTCGATAACAGGCGTCCGACGGGCGCGTGACGATTCAAGAGATCTCGGGTTCTCCCGATAGGTAATGCGATGCGCACTCGCGTGAACACGCTCGCCCTTGCGCTCTGCGCCGTGGTGGCGCTGTCTGTTCTGCCCGGGCTCGCGGCCGCCCAGGAGGCGCCGATCTGCCTCAAGGGCGACGAGCGGCTCGACGACGGCAAGAACAACTGGGTCGGCAGCAACGGCCACGACAGCGTCACCGGCCTGCGCGGCAAGGACCACCTGATCGGCCGCGGCGGCAGCGACCTACTCAACGGCGGCCGTGACAACGACACGGTCGAGGGCGGCCAGGGCAACGACATCCTCTGCGGCGGGCGCAGCGCCGACCACCTCTACGGCGGCCCCGGCGACGACGTCATCTACGGCGAGGAGGAGAACGACTTCATCGATCCCGGGCCCGGCAACGACAAGGTGCTGGGCTCGGCCGGCGACGACAAGATCATCGGCTACGGCCAGCAGGGTGGCGAGATCATCGACGACGGGATCGACATCCTCGACGGCGGCTTCAACGACGACGTGATCATCGCCGGCGGCGCCGACACCCTGCTCGGCTTCACCCACGACGACACGCTCAGCACCGCGACCCCTGACGTCGCCCCGGCGCTGATGGACGGCGGCGGCAACGATGACGTCATCTACGGCTCCGAGGCGGACGACTTCATCCGCGGCGGCGAGCGCCTCTCGGGTGACGACAAGCTCTTCGGCCTCGGCGGCAACGACAAGATCTTCGGCGACGGCAACGACGACGACCTCCACGGTGGGCTCGGCGACGACGACCTCTACGGCGGCGATGGATTCGACACGCTCGACGGCGGCCCCGGCGACGACACCTGCGACGGCGGCGACCTCAAGGACACCGCTGTCGACTGTCTGCGCGAGATCGCGGTCGAGGTCCTGCGCTAGCGCCCAGGGTCGCTACGGATCGAGCCGGGGCAACTCGGTCTCGGTCGTCGGCGGCTCCGCCCGCAGCTCCTCGGTCGGCGGCTCGGCGGCCTGAGCGTTCGCCTCCCGCGGCACGATCACCGCGACCAGCCTGTGGGTGGACGTGTCCACCGACCCGTTTCCGTTCAGCATCCCGGCTCCTTTCTCTAGTAATTCAGTAGAGAATGAGCTTGGGATCGTAGCTCAGCGCTCGCGAACGCGCATCTCGAGGCCGCCGTCGGGGGACAGGGTCGGCATCTGGCGGATGGTCATCGTCCGTCCCGGCATCCGCTCGAAGCTCAGGCGCCGAAGCGCCATCGTCGCCACCAGCTTCACCTCGGTCTGGCCGAAGCGCTTGCCGATGCAGATCCGCGAGCCACCCCCGAAGGGGACGTAGGCACCGCGCGGCAGCGCCGTCTTACGTTCGCGAGTGAAGCGCTCGGGGATGAACGCCTCCGGGTCGGGGAAGACCTCTGGCAGCCGGTGGCTGGCCCAGGAGACGTAGTTGACGTGCGCCCCCGCGGGCACCGTGCAGCCGCCGAACTCGAAGTCGCGAACCGCTCGCCGGGGCCCGATCCAGGCGGGCGGGTAGAGGCGCAGGACCTCGTCGACAACCATCTCCAGGTACGGAAGCTCGCCGGCCAGCTGCGCGGGGGTCGGCGGCGCGTCGCCCAGCACCTCGTCTTGCTCGGCCTGCAGTTTCGCCAGCGCCTCCGGATTGCGAGCGAGCTCGTAGAGGAGGAAGGAGACGGTTGAGGTCGAGGTGTCGTGGCCGGCGAACATCAGGGTCATCAGCTGGTCGCGAACCTCCTCGTCGGAGAGGCTGCTGCCGTCCTCGTCGCGGGCGACCAGCAGCAGGCTGAGGACGTCGGTGCGGCCCGGGTCGGGGGCCGCGCGGCGGCCGTTGATCTCGTCGGCGACGATCCGGTCGAGCACCTTGCGCGAGCTGGTCAACCGCCTCCAAGGCGAGCCTGGGCCGCGCAGCAGCCGCAGGTGGTAATCGGTGCCGTAGAAGCTGAGCGCGCGCTCGAAGTGCTCGGCCGCGGCCTGGCCACGACCGGCGTCGTCGGGGTCGAGGCCGAGGAGCGCCCGCATCGCGATCCGCATCGCCAAGCTGCGCATCCAGGCGTAGACGTCGACGACCGCCCCGGGGCGCATCGTCTTCAGTGCGGCCGCCGTTTCGCCGGTCATCGTCGCCACCGCGGCCTCGATCTGCTCGCGGTGAAAGGCGGGCATCATGATCCGCCGGGCGCGGTCGTGGTAGCCGCCGTCGATCGTCAGCAGGCCGTCGCCGAGCAGCGGGATCAGGTCCCCGAAGCTGCCCTCGCGCCAGTGGAAGTTCTGCGGATGGGTGACGGTGACGTAGGTGTTCGCCTCCGGCCCGAGCATGAAGACGACCTTCCCGTGCAGCAGCCGGAGGCTGAAGATCGGGCCGTAGCGCTCGTAGGCCCGCAGCAGGATCGGCAGCGGGTCGTGGGCCATTTGCCTGGTGCGGGCGAAGTCGAAGTTGGTGTCGCCGGGGGGAAACGGGACTCGCGCCCGCCGCTCGCTGCGGACGTCCTCGAGCACCCGCGCCAAGGGATTGGACGAGGCCGGCTCGGGTCGGGCGTCGGTCTCGGGCAGCCCGTAGGCGGGCGTTTCGGTCTCGGTGGTGGCCATCGCTTCACCCTGAAACCTACGTGTAGGCTGCGCGGGACCACCTACCAGGAGGAGAGTTTGAGATGGCACGCGCACCGCGTTCGCTGAGGGGCAAGGTCGTTGCGATCACCGGCGGCGCCCGAGGGATCGGCAAGGCGACCGCGAGGGCGCTGGTGCTGAAGGGCGCCAAGGTCGCGATCGGCGACCTCGACCGCGAGCTCGCCGAGCAGACCGCGGCCGAGATCGGCGGCGAGACGCTGGCGCTGGAGCTCGACGTCACCCGCCGCGATTCGTTCGAGGGCTTCCTCGACCAGGTCGAGGAGCGGCTCGGCTCGCTCGACGTGCTGGTCAACAACGCCGGGATCATGCCGCTGGGCAAGTTCGTCGAGGAGGACGACGAGACCGCGCACCGGCTGGTCGACATCAACGTGCACGGGGTCATGTACGGAATGAAGCTGGCGCTGCCGCGCATGCAGCGCCGCAACAGCGGCCACCTGGTCAACATCGCCTCGCAGGCGGGCAAGGGCGGCTTCCCCGGCGGCGCCACCTACTGCGGCACCAAGCACTTCGTGGTCGGGGTCTCCGAGGCTGTCCGCGCGGAGCTGATCGAGACCGAGATCGAGATCTCCTGCGTGATGCCGGCGGTCGTCAACACCGAGCTCGGCTCGGGCCTGACCGAGACCCGGGCGATCAAGGTGCTGGAGCCCGAGGACGTCGCTGAGGCGATCGTCGGCGCGCTCGAGCGGCCGAAGTTCGACGTCTGGGTCCCGCGCGAGTCGGTCGGCATCTACAAGCTGATGACCCTGCTGCCGCGCGGCGGCCGCGAGGCGATCAGCCGGGCGCTGAAGGCCGACAAGGTGCTGATGGACACCGACGCCAACGTCCGCGCCGCCTACGAGGACCGCGCCGCGCACTCCGAGCCCTCGCGCGACCCCGACCCGGTCGCGGACGAGAGCGAGACCGCGGACTCCGCCTCGAGCTAGAGGCGTCACGAGGGTCATCGCGCCTGACCCTCGGCACGCCTCAGGCCGTAGACAACAGCGCCGCGAGCGCGAACCCGAGGACGGTCACCAGGCCGACCTTGGTGCCGCCCTGGCGGAACGCCTTCGGCATCATCGTGTCGGCGAGCATGCAGAGGATCGCGCCGGCGGCGAAGGCGTTGATGAACCCGAGCGTGTTCCCGGTCGCGTCGCCGAGCAGTCCGTACCCGAGCCCGGCCGCGATTGCCGAGACGATGGCGATCCCGAGCCAGAGGCGGAAGATCCAGCCCCTCGGGTGACCCGCCTTCTGCAGCCCGGTCGAGGCCGAGATCGACTCCGGCAGATTGGAGATGAAGACGGCGACCACGAACGAGACGCTGACGCCGCCACCGGTGACCAGCGTCAGGCCGATCGCCGCCGACTCGGGGATCCCGTCGAGCAGCGCGCCGAGGACGATCCCCTGCGGGTCGTCCTCGCCGCCGCCGCGACCGAGGGTGCGGTCGCCGAGGAAATAGACGAGGGCACCGGCGGCCAGCCCCAGCGCGGTCGCATCGCCGCCGCCCAGGTCGAGCGCCTCGGTGGTCAGGTCGAGTGAGATCGCGCTGATCAGGACCCCCGACCCGAACGCGATCACGAAGGCGATCTTGCGGTCGGAGATCGGTCGTCTCGGGACCAGTGCGATCGCCGCGCCGACGACCAGCGCGATCCCGCCGACCAGCCCCCAGAACGCGGCCTCGAGCACGGCGCGTCAGCCGACCACGGAGCGGCCGTGCGAGGCGCGCGCGGCGGCCTCGCGCAGCTCGTCGCGAAAGTCCGGGTGGGCGACCTCGGCCAGGGCCTCGCCGCGCTGGTGGACGGTCAGCCCCTGAAGCTCGGCGGCCCCGTGCTCGGTGACGATCACGTCGACCTGATGGCGGGGCGTGGTGACGACGGCGCCGGGCTCGAAGTAGGGAACGATCCTCGAGCGCAGCTCGGCGTCGCGGGTGAACGTCGACGGCAGGCAGAGCAGCGAGCGGTCCTCGAGCGAGAGCGCCGGCCCGGCGATGAAGTCCTCGTGGCCGCCGATCCCCGAGTACTGGCTGCCGAGGATCGTGTCGGCGATCACCTGGCCGTGGATGTCGACCGCGAGCGCGGCGTTGATCGTCACCATGGTCCGGTTGCGCCCGATCAGCTCCGGCGAGTTGACCACCTCCACCGGCAGGAAGGCGACCTGGTCGTTGCCGTCCAGCCACTCGTACAGGTCGGCGGAGCCGCCGGCGAAGGTGGCGACCGAGACGCCGTCGAACTGGCCCTTGCGGTTGGTCACCTTGCCGGCTTGGTGCAGGCGCATGAGGCCGTCGGTGAACATCTCCGAGTGGACCCCGTAGTCGCCGCCGTCGCCGTCGCCGAGCCGGCCGACGATCGCCGATGGGATCGTCCCGATCCCGGTCTGCAGGGTGGCGCCGTCGGGGATGAAGCGGCGCGCGTGGGCGGCGATCGCCTCGTCGACCTCGGTCGGGTCCGGCGACGGCAGGGCGAAGGGCTCGGCATCGGATTCGACCAGCACGTCGATCTGATCGACGTGCAGGGCATGGCGGTGCTCGGGCGGCAGCCCGCTGGTGCGCGGGAAGTTCGGCGACACCTCGACGATCAGCAGCCGCTCATGGTCCGAGCCGGCGCGCTCCATCTCCTTGATGTTGGCGCCGGCGTGCAGCGAGAGGCTGCACCAGCCGGCGTCGTCCGGCGGCGCCGCCACCGTCGCCATCACCCGCGGCGCCTGCGCCTGCATCAACGGCTCGAAGCGGCGGAAGTCGGCCGGGGCGAAGCTGATGTTGGCGCCCTGGTCGCGCAGCGCCCGGTCGACCGGGCCGAAGAAACCCGAGAGGTAGTGGACGTTGGGGTGCATGTAGACCTCCGACCAGGCGAGCACCAGGGCGCCGTAGATCCGCAGGTCGGTCCAGTCGTCGCGGTCGCCGAGCGCCGCCATCAACGCCGGCGGCTGGCCGGTGCCCAGCGGGATGCCGAGCGCGTCGGCCGGCTGAAACAGACCGGCGGCCTCGGTGGGCGAAATCGGGTCGGGCACGGCGCCCAACCTATCCGCTGCGGACGCTTTAGTTGCGTAGTCCGGCGAGGATGATGCTGAGGTGCCTGTCCCAGGGCATCGTCGGGCGCCCGTCGTTGGCGCGTGCCGAGCGCCCCAGCCCGCAGATCAGGCTCGGCACGTCCTCGGCGACGATGTCGGGCCGCAGCTGACCGCTTTCCTGTGCCCGGGCAACGACCTCGCCGGTGATCGCGAGGATCTCAGCCTTGTCGGCGGCTGCGCCGCAGAGCCCCGGACGCTGGTCCATCGCTTCCGACAGCGCCCGGTCCTCGGCCATCACCCGCGCGGAGTAGGTCATGAACTGGACGAAGCCGTCCCACGGGTCCTCGACCTCGAGCGAATCGCGGGCGGCCTCGGCGAGCCCCTCGAAGCGGGCGTCGGCGAGCGCCTGCAGCAGGTCCTCCTTGGTCGGGAAGTGGCGGTAGACGGTGCCGACCCCGACCCCGGCGTCGCGAGCGATCTCGTCGATCTGCGCCTCGAGCCCGCTGCCGGCGAACTGGCGGTGCGCGGCCTCGAGCACCCGGGCGCGGTTGCGGACCGCGTCGGCGCGCGGCTGTCGATTTGCCGCGGGCTCGTTCGTCTTTTCAGTGATGGAGGTCACAACAAGCGGAATCGTGGTTCCGTATAGTTAAGCGAAACCGGAACTCAGGTTCCGAATTATCACACACATAGGGGACGACAGGAGGGCCAGGCAGATGACCACAGCACAGGAATTCGAACGCAGAAGGTGGATCGCGCTGGCGCTGTTGGCCGTGGCGCAGTTCGTCGTCGTCCTCGATGCCTCGATCGTCAACGTTGCCCTGCCGACGATCGGCGACGCGCTCTCCTTCTCCCAGGACAACCTCTCCTGGGTCGTCAACGCCTACGTGCTCACCTTCGGCGGCTTCCTGCTGCTCGGCGGGCGGCTCGCGGACCTGCTCGGACGTCGGCGGGTGTTCATGTCGGGCCTGGTCCTGTTCGCGCTCGCGTCGCTGGCCGGCGGCCTAGCCTCCAGCGACACGATGCTGATCGCGGCCCGCGCCGTCCAAGGGCTCGGCGCGGCGATCCTCTCGCCGGCCGCGCTCTCGATCGTCACCACCACCTTCCGCGACGGCTCCGAGCGCAACAAGGCGCTCGGCGTCTGGGGCGCGGTCGCCGGTGCCGGCGGCGCCGCGGGCGTGCTGCTCGGCGGCGTGCTGACCGAGTACCTGGGCTGGGAGTGGGTTCTGTGGGTGAACGTGCCGATCGGCATCGCGGCGGCCGCGCTGGCGCCCTCGCTGATCGCCGAGAGCCGCTCGGATTCCGAGAGCCGCGCCTTCGACTTCGGCGGCGCGATCACGGTCACCGCCGGCCTCGCGGCCCTGGTCTACGGCCTGGTCGAGGCGCCCGGCGCCGGCTGGGGCTCGGTCCAGACGGTCGGCCTGCTGGCCGCCGCCGCCGCCCTGTTCGCGGCCTTCTACGCGATCGAGCGGCGCTCGGACGCGCCCCTGGTCCCGTTCTCGATCTTCCGCCTACGGACGCTCACCGGCGCCAACGTGGTCGGGGTCCTGACCGGTGCCTCGCTGTTCTCGATGTTCTTCTTCATCTCGCTTTACATGCAGAACGTGCTCGGATACAGCGCGATCAAGGCGGGGATCTCGTATCTGCCGCTGGCGGTCTCGATCATCGTCGCCGCGGGCGTCGCCTCGCAGCTGGTGACCCGGATCGGTTTCAAGCCGGTGCTGGCGGCCGGGATGGCGCTGATCTCGGCCGGCCTGTTGTGGTTCGGCCAGATCTCGGCCGACGGCGGCTTCGTCAGCGACCTGCTCGGACCGATGCTGCTCGCGGCGGTGGGCCTGGGCTTCTCGTTCGTGCCGCAGACGATCGCGGCGGTCTCGGGCGTCCGCGATCGCGAGGCGGGGCTGGCGAGCGGGCTGATCAACACCTCGCAGCAGGTGGGCGGGGCGCTCGGCCTCGCCTTGCTCTCGACCGTCGCCTTCCCGCAGATCGATGACGCCGCCGCGGCGTCGGGCGGCGCCCCGAGCCTGGCGGCGCTGACCCAGGGCTACAGCGACGCGTTCATGGTCGGCTCGCTGCTGGCGATGCTCGGGCTGGTCGCGACCCTGGTGTTGATCCGCGGTTCGGACAGCCGCGCGCACGTCCAGCTCGAGGCCGGGGTACCCGTGAGCGCCTAAAGCGGCTACGCTCCCGCCACTTCAAAACGTGCGTAGCAGTTCGCAGGCGTCCGTCCAGGGTTCCTTCGTACCGCGAGCACCTGAGTTTCCCCTGGAGGGACAATGGCATCAGGCACAGTCAAGTGGTTCAACCACGAGAAGGGCTTCGGCTTCATCACTCCCGATGACGCCGGCCGGGACCTGTTCGTTCACCAGAGCCAGGTCGAGGGCGGAGGCGCCCTGGCCGACGGCGCCAAGGTGGAGTTCGAGTCCGAGGAGAGCGACAAGGGCCCGCGCGCGGTCAACGTGCGCACGATCTAAGCCCGAGCGACTCCAAGTACCGAGGGGGCGGCGCCGTGACGGCGCCGCCCCCCTTTTTCAGTCCGTCGGCACCGGCGTGATCACCGAGAACGCGGCGCCCTGCGGATCGGTGAGCACGGCGATCCGCCCGACGCCCTCGGCGTCGAAGGCGGGCGCGATCACCGAGCCACCGAGTTCCCCCGACTTGGCGACGGTCGCGTCACAGTCGGCGACGTTGAAATAGACGTTCCAGAACGGCGGCGCGCCCTCGGGCACGTTCGGGTTGGACATCATCCCGCCGATGCTCGTGCCGCCCTCCTCGGGGGACGCCGACACCGGCTCGCCGTCGGTGTTGTGCCAGATCGTGTACTCGCCGCCGCCAAACGGCATCGAGGTCGTCTTCCAGCCGAAGACCGTGCCGTAGAACTCCTTCGAGCCCTCGATATCGCGGGTGATCAGTTCGCTCCACGAGAACGTTCCGGGCTCGTTGACGAGCTCGGAGCCGATCATCTCCTTTGGCTGCCAGCACATGAAGAACGCGCCGGCCGGATCGGTGAACACGGCCATCCGCCCGGAGTCGAAGATGTCGAACGGCTCGCTGATCACCGTGCCGCCCGCGTCCTTCACGGACTCGGCGGTGGCGTCGGCATCCTCGACGGTGACGTAGGTGTTCCAGACCGGCGGCACGCCCTCCATCGGCTGCGACCCGCAGGCCGCGACCCGCTTGCCGCGCAGCATCGCCATGTGGTACTCGGCCTCCTCGCCGTCCGGCATCACGTCCTCCGTCTGCCAGCCGAACAGTCCGGAGTAGAAGCTCGCCGACGCGCCGGGGTCCGGCGAAGCGTTGTCGACCCAGCTCGGGGTCCCCGGCTCGTACTGGGTGCGCTCGCTCATTCGCTCCTCCTCCTCGTCGTCTGCCCCGAGAGGGACTCTAGTCCCGCGCCCGCCGACCAGCCGCTGAGCCGCTCGCACTGGTCCCAGAGCCGGCGGCGATCGGCCGCCGACTCCCGCGTCCACGGCACCCGGTGCACGGCGCGCGGCTCTCGGTCGTGCCAGAACAGACCCGGGCGGTTGCCCGGTTCGGGCGCCGTCGAAAGCCAGACGACCGTGTCGGCGGCCTGCTCGGCGTCGCGCAGCAGGGGACGCATCAGCTTGCGAAACCGCGGCAGCGAGTCCTGCACCCCGGGCGTGTCGGCCCAGCCCGGATGCATCGAGTGGGCGCTGATCCCGGAGCCGCGCAGGCGCTCGGCCCAGAGTTCGGTGAGGATCACCTCGCAGCGCTTGGTGTGCGCGTAGAAGCCCGGCGGGTCGTAGTCGTGGCCTTCGAGCTGCAGGTCGTCGACCTCCAGCCGCCGCGTGTACATGCCCCCGGAGGAGACGTTGACGATCCGCGACGGCGCCCCGCGCCGCAGCGTCTCGAGCAGCAGCCCGGTGAGCAGGAACGGGCCGAGGACGTTGGTGGCGAAGCCGAGCTCCAGGCCCTCGGTGGTATGGGTGCGCTCCGGGGGCATCACCCCGGCGTTGTTGATCAGCGCGTGCAGCTCGGGATGCTCGGCGGTGAAGCGGGCCGCGAACTCGCGCACCGCGGCCATGCTGGAGACGTCGCAGAGCTCGAGCACGAGGTCGTCGGAGCCGGTGCGCTCCGAGATCCGGGCGCGGGCGTCCTCGCCGCGGCCGCGGTCGCGGACGAGCATGTGCACGGTGGCGCCGCGGCGGGCGAGCAGCTCGCAGGTCGCGGCGCCGATCCCGGCACTCGCGCCGGTGACCAGGAACGACCAGCCGTCGAGGCGCGCCTGCGAGTCCTGGTCGGGCCAGGAACGGCTGCGGACCGCGTAGCCGAACCGCGAGTAGCCGGGAACCACGGTCCAGTTCATCGAGCGGTCGAGCAGCGAGGAGAGCACGGAGCAAACCTAGCTGGCCGGCGGGTGGCGGCCGCCCGCGCAAGCGAGCTGCCGCGGCGAGGAAAGGCGCCGCGCCCGTTGAAGGGGTGGGCGTGATGGCGGTGATGACACCGCGGGACCCGCTTGGGCGCGCGGCACTGCGGACGGTGCTGATCGTGGTCAGCGTCGCGCTCGCGCTGTACCTGATCGTGCTCCTGCAGAAGCCGCTCACCTGGCTGGTGATCGCGGCGTTCATCGCGATCGCGATGTCGGGCCCGGTCAACGTGCTCGCCCGCCACATGAAGCGCGGCCTGGCGATCGCGCTCTCCTACACGGCCCTGGTGATGATCCCGATCGGTCTCGGGGCGCTGATCATCCCGTCGCTCGTCAGCCAGATCGAGGACTTCGCCGACAACGTCCCGCAGTACGCCCAGGACGTCACCGACTACGTCAACGACAACCAGACCCTCAACGATCTCAACGACAAGTACGACATCACCGGCGAGCTGCAGAGCGTGGCCGACGACCTGCCGAGCAAGATCGGCGACGCCGCCGGGGTGCTCCAGGACATTGGCGTCGGGGTGGTCAACTCGATTTTCGCCACGGTGACGATCCTGATCCTCAGCGTGTTCATGGTCGGGGGTGGGCCGCGCTGGGCCGAGGCGTTCGTGAACTCCCAGACCCCGGACCGGCGAGACCGCATCGAACGGGCGCTGCGCGACGTCGCCGACGCGATCGGCAACTACGTCGCCGGAGCCCTGGTCCAGGCAACCCTGGCAGGGGTCAGCGCGTTCATCGTGCTCAAGCTCCTCGGGGCGCCGTTCGCCGGCCCGCTGGCCCTGATCGTCGCCTTCTTCGACCTGATCCCGGTCGTCGGCGCGACGATCGCCGCGGTCTTCATCGCGGTCGTGATGCTGTTCGTCAACTTCCCGGTCGCGCTGATCATCTGGGTCGTCTGGGCGATCCTCTACCAGCAGATCGAGAACTATCTGATCCAGCCACAGATCCAGAAGCGGGCGGTTCAGGTGGAGCCGTTCATCGTCCTGGTCGCCGTCCTCTTCGGCTCGACCCTGTTCGGGGTGCTCGGCGCGGTGCTGGCGATCCCGATCGCCGCCACCCTGCAGATCGCCTGGCGCGAGTACCGCGACTACCGCCGCGAGTCGCTAACCAGGCCGATCGACGGGCCACCGCTCACCGGGCCGCTCGATGCCCCGGGCGTCCCGAGCTAGAGGACTACATCTAGCCTTGCTGGCATGACAGCGGGGCCGACGACGGCGCTTGGGATCGAGGCGATCGAGGCTGCCACCGAGACGATCGCCGGCCACATCAGGGAAACGCCGGTGCTCGCCGCCCGCGAGATCTCCAACCGGGTCGGGACCGCCGTCGGGCTGAAGGCCGAGAACCTTCAGCGAACCGGCTCGTTCAAGGTCCGCGGCGCGATCAACAAGGTCGCCGCTCTCGACCCGGCCGAGCTCGAGCGCGGCCTGATCGCCGCAAGCGCCGGCAATCACGCGCAGGCGGTCGCGGTCGCGGCGCGCAGCCGCGACGCCCGCGCCCTGGTGGTGATGCCGGCCAACGCGCCGCTCGCCAAGGTCGAGGCAGTGCGCGGCTACGGCGCCGAGGTGCGGTTCGTCGAGGGCGGCTACGACGACGCGGCGGCGCTTGCCGGCGAGCTCGCGGAGCGCGAGCGGATGGTGTTGATCCCGCCCTTCGACGACCCGGCCGTGATCGCCGGCCAGGGTACGGTCGGGCTCGAGATCGCCGCCCAGCGCCCCGAGGTATCGACGGTCGTCGTCCCGATCGGCGGCGGCGGGCTCGCCGCGGGGATCGCGATCGCGATCAAGCAGCGATTGGCGTCCGTCCGCGTGATCGGCGTAGTCGCCGAGCGCCGCGCCGCCGGCACGATCTGCGACGGGATCGCGATCAAGACCCCGGGCGTGGTCACCGGTCCGCTGCTCGAGGCCCACGTCGACGAGCTCGTCTCGGTCACCGACGACGAGGTGGCGGAGGCGGTGGTTCTGCTGCTCGAGCGCTCGAAGCTGGTGGTCGAGGGTGCCGGCGCGGCCTCGGTCGCGGCCCTGCTCAGCGGGCGGGTCGACGCGTCGCCCGGCGGCGAGGTCTGCGCGGTGCTCTCCGGCGGCAACGTCGACGCCACTCGGCTGACCGAGTGCATCCGCATGGGCGAGACGGCAGCGGGCCGCAGGTTGGTGTTCTCGACCGTGGTCTCGGATCAGCCTGGCGAGCTCGCGCGGCTGCTGGAATCGGTCGCCGAGGCGGGCGCCAATGTGCTCGACGTCGCCCACCTCCGCGAGGGCGTCGACCTGCATGTCCGCGAGACCGGGATCAGGCTGGTGCTGCAGACCGACGGCGTCGAGCACGGCGAGCGGGTCGTTGCCGCGGTCCGCGAGCACGGCTTCGCCGCCGAGCCGGACGGCGGATGAGCGACGGGGTCGTCGCCGCGGCCGGAGGCGTGGTGATCAGAGATCAGGACGGCGAGTCGCGGGTTGCCGTCGTCCACCGCCCGCGCTACGACGACTGGTCGCTGCCCAAGGGAAAGCTCGAGCCCGGCGAGGAGTTCAGCGCCGCGGCGGTGCGCGAGGTGGAGGAAGAGACCGGGTTGCGCTGTGAGCTCGGGCGCGAGCTGCCGTCGGCGCGATACCGAGACCGCAAGGGACGGCCGAAGCTGGTCCGATGGTGGATGATGCGGCCGCTGGGCGGCGAGTTCGAGCCCGGCGACGAGGTGGACGAGTTGCGCTGGCTCGATCTCGACGCCGCGCTGGCGCTGCTCGACTACGAACACGACCGCGAGCTCATCCGGTCGCTGCCGGGCGCGGGCTGATCGGACGGTAGAACAAACGTCCAGTCGGCTGGAGTGAGCTTGCGGACGCCTGGGTACAGACCGATGGCAGAGTTGGAGGACCCGGCCTTTCGGGGCCGTCACTCCAACTGCACCCCATAACCCCATATGTACCCCACTGGTGGCCGAGAGGCTTACCGCGGGGGCACCTCCGATGCCAGAGCCGGAGCGCCAGGAACGGTGCTCCGGCTCTTTTGTGGACGTTGCGGTTCGCGGCTCAAGCGCCGGCGACCGACGGTCGATTGGGGATACGCATCCCCGCCCCAACCTGTTCGGGGCGGCGGCAAAGACCACACCTCCCATGTGACGAAAGCGACGGGGCGCCGGGCGGGCGCCCCGTTCGTTTTCCCCGAGTCAGCCGGCGCGCTCGGCGCGCATCCGCAGCCCGCCGAGGACGATCGCCACCGAACCGCCGAGCGCGACGAAGACGCCCAGCCGCAGGCCGATCCTGGGGCTGCCGGCAAGCTCGTCGGGGCGGTCGATCATCAGGTAGGCGCACAGCAGCGCCGCCCACGTTCCTGCCGCGATCACCAGCTCGGCCGTCCGCAGCGGGCGGGGAAGGACGGTGCCGCCGGCCTCGGCGACGACCAGGACGACGGCGGCGCCGACGGTGACGATCAGCGCCGCGTCGCCGAAGCCGAAGCTGTCGAAGCCGGTGACCGAGAGGCCGTTCGTGAACGCGATCCCGTACCAGGGCAGGAGCATGCTGGCGCCGACCGCGATCGCCCCGGCGCCGACGGTGCGTCCGCCGGGCGTCAGCGGCCGGCGAACCGGGTCAGTCGAGCGGCCGGCGGCCACCGAAGCCCGCCTCCAGCTCGTGCCAGTAGCCGATCTGGTCCTCGTCGAGCTGCCAGCACAGATAGACCTCGCGCCCGTCGAGGATCGAGGGGAAGTCGATCAGCCCGCGGTCGACGTCGCGGATCACGATCCCCAGCGACTGCAGGCCCGCTACCAACTCGCGCAGCTCGACGAAGGCCTCGCCCACCGCCTTGCCCGGCTCGCCGCCGCCGTTCGTCGGCGCCGCCTCGCTGAGCAGCTCGTGCAGCTCAGCGTCGGTGAGCCGCGCCCCGGCATCCTGCAGGCGGCGCAGCGCCGGCTCGATCCGGGGCAACAGCGCGGTCGCCTGGTCGAGCGTGAAGTGGCGCTCGTGGATCACCGGGCCGCAGCCGGCGCGCCGGCGATCCGCTGGCGGAGCAGCCTCGCGTCGGCGTCCGAGACGGTGCGCAGCTGGCCCTGAAAGGCCAGGTGCCAATGCTCGGCCGGCCACTTGCCGAGGTGCTCGAGCCCTCCGAGCAGCGATTCGGCCGGGACGAAGTCGGCCTCGTCGAGGACGGCCACCGCCTCGGCCTCGACCCGCCACGGGTAGTCCTCGGGGTGCTTCTTCTTCCCCTGCGGCCAAATCGGCGTCCGGTCCTCGAACATCGACGAGCGGACCCGGGCGATGGCGCCGAACGCCTGCACGCCGGTGACGTAGAAGGCGACCTCGTCACCCGGCTCGAACTCGAGCGCCTGGTTTCGCCGCCGCTCCTTGAACCCGATCACGTCGAACCCCCGCTCGACGTTGATCCGGAAGTTCGTCAGGTCCCCGGTGAGGATCCAGAAGGCCATGGCGCGATTGTATGAGCGCCGTCGGGGTTGCGGGGCGTCTACGAGGCAGAGGGGGGCGTGCTCGGGCCTACGCGGCGACGGTTGCGGGGTTACGGACCTATGAGGACGCTAAGTCGACAACCGTCGGTCGAACAGAACAAACGCCACCCCTACCCAGCCAAACCCGGCTTCGCGCTACGCCAGCCGCTCGGCTTGGCGCTCGGGCGATGATCCGGACCACGTTCCAGGCCAGCCCGAGCCGCTGCATGCCGCCGATGATCGCCCCGGAGGGGTCGAGCTCCCAGCGGCGCAGGCCGTGGACGGCGGAGCGGGGGAACGCGTGGTGGTTGTGGTGCCAGGCCTCGCCCAGCGAGGCCAGCGAGAGCCACCAGACGTTGGTCGAGTGATCGTCGGTGGCGAAGCGGCGGCGGCCGTGGAAGTGGCAGATCGAGTTGATCGACCAGGTCACGTGGTGGACGAAGAAGATCCGCACCAGTCCGCCCCACAGCAGCCCGGTGAGCCCGCCGATCAGGGTGCCGGTGAGTAGCCAGCCGAGCGCGAACGGGAGCGCGAGCGAGAGCGTGACCAGGCTCAGGAAGCGACGGTTGAGCAGTCGCATGCCGCCATCGTCCATGAGGTCGGGGGCGTACTTGCGCCGGTCCGCCTGGCCGTTGGCGTCGAACAGCCAGCCGATGTGGGCGTGCCAGAGGCCGGCGAGGCCGGAGCCGTGGCCGACGTGGGGCGAGTGCGGGTCGCCCTCCTCGTCGGTGTGGGCGTGATGCTTGCGGTGGTCGGCGACCCAGTCGATCACCGGCCCCTGGACCGCCATCGACCCGGCCGCGGCGAGCGCGTACTCGACCGGCTTGTAGGTCTGGAAGGCGCGGTGGGTGAGCAGCCGGTGGTAGCCGATCGTGATCCCCAGGGCGCTGACCAGATACATCCCGGCGAGGATCGAGAGGTCGGTCCAGCCGACCCCGCGGTTCCACAGCAGCACGATCGCCGCCAGGAAGGCGACGAAGGGGAGGGCGACGGCGGTCATGTTCGAGTAGCGCTGAAGTCGGCTCATGGGCACACCGTAGGCCGCCTGGTGCACAGTTTCTTTACCCTCCCTCACGTTCGGGGCGTAAAATCTTGTTATGAACGAACAAGAAATCGCGCTCGATGAGCCCTGGCGCGGGCTGCCGGCGAAGATCGGCGAGCTGCTCCGCCCGCACGTTCCGGCGCTCAGCGACGAGGTGATCGAGGCGATCCGCGAGCGCGTTCCCGCCTACCGCCGGCCGCTGCGCGGGCGCTTCGGCACCGGGATCCGCGGCGGCGTCGAGGCGGCCCTGGCCCAATTCGCCGACCTGCTCGTCGATCCGGACCTCGACCGGCGCGACAGCGACGCCGTCTATCGGGCGCTTGGGCGCGGAGAACACCAGGAGCGGCGCACCCTCGACGCCCTGCTCGGCGCCTACCGGCTCGGCGCGCGGGTCTCGTGGCGGCGCGTCTCGGCGATCGCGATCGAGGCCGGGGTCGATCGGCGCACGCTGGCGCTGCTCGCCGAGGCTGTGTTCGCCTACATCGACGCGCTCTCTGCGCTCTCCGCCGAGGGCTACGCCCAGGCACAGTCGGCCGCCGCGGGCGAGAGCGAGCGGCTGCGCCGGCGGGTCGCGACCCTGCTGCTGCAGCCCGAGCCCGACGAGGCGTTGATCCGCGCGGCCGCCGCCGAGGCCGGTTGGGAGCCGCCGCAGAGGATCGCGGCCCTGGCCTGGGACGGGGGCGGCCGCCGGCTGCGGGCTCGGCTTCCCGCCGGCAGCGTCGTCGCCGAGCCCGGCGACGACGGCGGGCCCGGGCTGGCGCTGCTCGCCGACCCCGACGCCCCCGGTCTGCGCGAGCGACTCGGCCGCCTCGCCCGGCCCGGCGCCGCCGGCAGCGTCGTCCTCGGCCCGGCGGTCGAGCTGCTTGGGGCGGCGATCAGCGCCGACCGCGCCCGGGCGACGCTGCGGCTGATCGAGTCAGGGGCGATCGCGGCGCGGGGCTTCACGCTCGCCGACGATCACCTCGGCGCCCTGGTCGCGCACGGGGACGAGCTGATCCTCGGGGATCTCTCCGCGCGCCGGCTGGCGCCGCTCGACGGCGAGACTCGGGCCTCGCGCGAGCGGCTGTCGCGGACCCTGCGCTCCTGGCTTGACCACCAGGGCGAGGTCGCCCAGGTCGCCGCCGAGCTACACGTGCATCCGCAGACGGTTCGCTACCGGCTTGCCCGCCTGTACGATCTCTTCGGCGACCAGCTCACCGACCCCGAGCGGCGATTCGAGCTCGCGCTCGCCCTGCGCGCCGCGGTTTCGGAGCCGCGCCAACGGGAATCTTGAGGCAACCTCGAGCTAAGGAGTCGAAACGAGATGAGCACGTCCACCTCGAGCATGGACATCATGGCCTCGGAACATTCCGATCAGCGCGAGCGGGTGATCGAGCTGCTGACGAAGGCCTACTGGATGGAGGTCGAGACGGTGATGAGCTACATCGCCAACTCGATCAACCCCGACGGCGTGCGGGCGATGGAGATCCGCGAGTCGCTGGAGGCCGACATCCAGGAGGAGCTCGGTCACGCCAAGCAGTTCGCGGCCCGGATCAAGGAGCTGTACGGCGTCGTCCCCGGCTCGCTCGAGTTCAGCGCCGAGCAGACCTACCTGCAGCCGCCCGACGACCAGGTGGACGTCGTCCACGTGATCAAGGGCGTGATCGAGGCCGAGCAGGGCGCGATCGAGTTCTACAGCCGGATCATCGAGGAGACCGACGGCGCCGATCCGGTGACCCAGGACATGCTGATCGCGATCCTTCGCGACGAGCAGGGCCACAAACGCCTATTCGAGGGGTTCCTTCGCGAATACGAGAAGGAGGGATTGGCCTAGCGGGCGGCGAGCGCGCCGCAGCGCTCGGCGTCGACCGGGCGGCCCAGGGCCGCCCAAGCGTCGCGGGCCTCCGTGAGTAGGCCGGCGTCCTGGTTGGCAGCGCCGCGGGCCTCGAGCGCGGCGGCGGAGCCGACCGGGTAGCGCAGCCGCTCGGCCAGCCCGGCCGCCTCCTCGGCGGTCTCGCGGGCGGCGTCGTGCTTGCCCGATAGCGCCAGGGTGACCGCCCGGGTCGCCGTCGCCTCGACCGACTGGGCGACCAGGCCGGCGCGCTCGCAGAGGTCGAGCGCCCGGGCGAGCGCCTGGTCGGCGTCGGCGTAGTCGCCGCGGTCGCGCAACGCGACCGCGAGCCCGTGCAGTGACTCGAAGGCGACCTCCGAGCGACCGACCTGCTCGGCGGATTCCACCGCGCGCTCGAGCAGCTCGACCGCCTCGTCGAGCTCGCCCGCGTGCCACAGCAACACCCCGCGCATCGAGTAGGGGAAGCAAAGCTTGCCGGTCAGGCCCTCGCGCTCGGCCAGCGCCTGCGACGCGTCGGTCGCCTGCTCGGCCGCCTGCCAGTCGCCGCGGTAGGCGGCCACCTGGGCGAGCGCCGAGTGCAGCTCGACCTGCGAGGGCAGGTCGCCGGTTCGCAGCGCGATCGCCAGCGCCTCGCCGTATGCCTCGCCGGCGCCGTCGTAGTCGGCCTCGGAGATCTCCAGGTGGTAGCCCAGCGCGAGCAGCGCGCGGATCGCCTCGCCGGGGTCGGACTCGCGCGCCAACTCGACCGAGCGCTCGAGGTTCTCGCGGGCGCGCTCGGAGTCGCCGATCCTGCCGAAGACCCGGCCGAAGATCCCATGCGCGCGGCTCGCGGCAGCCGCCTCACCGAGCCGCTCGGCGAGCCGCAGCGCCTTCTCGGAGGCGTAGATCGCGAGCATGTTGTCGCCGGTGTGCATGTACAGCGACGCCGCCTCCTCGTACAGGCGGACCAGCTCCAGCGACGGCGGCCCGTCCTTGAGCAGGTCGATGCCGCGCTGGTAGTGCTCGATCGAGCCCTCGCGGTCGCCCTTGTGCCAGAGGCCGGCGCCGATCTTGCGGTGCAGGTCGCCGACCCGGGCCAGGTCCTCCTCGCCGCGGTAGTACTCCATGCAGCGCTCCCAGGCGCGCACGGCGCGGTCGACCCGGCCGAGGCGTAGCGCGACGTCGCCGAGCTTCTCGCCGATCCGCGCCGCGGTCGCCGGATCGAGGCGCTCCAGCGAGAGCGCCGTCTCGTAGTGCCCCTGGGCCTCGGAGTTCGAGTAGAGCGCAGCGGAGGCATCGCCGGCCGCCTCCAGGCCCGCCAGCGCCCGGGCCTCGTACTCCTCCAGCTCGCCCGGCTCGAGGTCGGCGGCGGCGCCGAGGCTGGCGGCGCGCGCGTAGTGCTCGGCGACCATCGCGACCACGCCCTCGGACCGGTCGGCGGCGCGCTCGGTGATGAACGCCCCGACCTCGGCGTGCTTGCGCGCCCGCACGGCCTTCGGCAGGGTCGAGTAGGCGACGTCGCGGATCAGCACGTGCTTGAACGCGTACTCGCGCTCGCCGGCCAACCGGCTGCCGGCGGTCGCCACGATCAGGTCCTTGGCGCGCAGTGACTCGAGCGTCGCCCGCAGCTCGCCCGGCGGGTGGCCGGGCGGACCGACGGCGCCCTCCCAGAAGGTCTGGCCGACGACCGACGCCTCCTGCAGCGCGCGGCGCTCCTCGCGCGCCAGCGAGTCGAGCCGGGCGGCGAGCACCGAGTGCACGGTCTCGGGCAGCTCCTCGGCCTCGCCGGCGCCCTCCTCGACGATCCGGTTGACCATCTCCTCGGCGAACAGCGGGTTGCCGCCCGACCGCGCGGCGACCTGCTCGGCGAGCTCGGCGCCCTCGCCCGTGGACGAGGCGAGCAGCGTCGTCACCAGCTCGCGCGCCTGCTCGCGGGGCAGCGGGTCGAGGCTGATCGTGGTCGCGTTCAGCCGGCCGCCTCCCCAGCCGGGCCGCCGGTCGAGCAGCTCGTCGCGGGCCATGCACAGGATCAGCACCGGCCCCCGCGACCAGCGGGCGAGGTGCTCGATCAGGTCGAGCATGCCCTCGTCGGCCCAATGGATGTCCTCGACCGCGAAGACCAGTGGCTGGCGGGCGCCGCCCGCCTCGACCACCGTGCGCACGGCCGAGAACAGGCGCTCGCGCATCTGCTGCGGGTCCTCGACCTCGGCTGCGCTCGGCTCGCCCGGTCGCTCGATCCCGAGCGGCCGCCCGAGCGCGGCCGCCAGTCGCTCCGCCGGCTCCTCGGTCTCGGAGCCCGCGACCAGCTCCTCGACCCCGCCGCTCAACTTGCGCCAGGCGGCGCCGGTGTCGTCGGTGTCGACGATCTCGAAGGTCCCGCGGACGATCTCGCCGAGCGCCCAATAGGCGAGCCCGGCGCCGTAGGCGGGGCAGCTGCCGAGGCGCACCGCGGGCGGCGTCGGGCGGTCGCCGAGCTGCAGGGCGAGCTCGCGCAGCAGGCGCGACTTGCCGACCCCGGCCTGGCCGATAACCGTGACCAGATGCGGGCGCCCCTCGCTGACCACGCGCTCGTAGAGCGACAGCAGCAGCTCGGTCTCGTCAGCGCGGCCGATCAGCGGCGTCGAGCTCCCGGTCGCCCGTGGGCTCCGGCCTCCGACCACCGCCCGCACCGCCTCCCACGCAGGGACCGGCTCGGCCTTGCCCTTGAGCTCCAGTGGCGGAAGCTCGACGTACTCGATCGCAGAGCGGGTCAGCCGGTGGGTGATCTCACCGACGACAACCGTGCCCGGCTCGGCGGCCGCCTGCAGGCGGGCGGCGACGTTGACCGGGTCGCCGATCACGGTGTAGCCGTCGCCGACCTGGCCGGCGAGCACATCGCCGGAGTTGATCCCGACGCGGAGCTTGAACTCGGCCTCGATGTCGGCGGCGATCCGCTCGTTGACCTCGGCCATCGCGGCCTGCATTCCGAGGCCGGCGCGGACCGCGCGCTCGGGGTCGTCCTCGTGGGCGGTCGGGGCGCCGAAGACGCCCATCACGTTGTCGCCGATGAACTTGTCGATCGTCCCTCCGAAGCGCTCGATCTCGTCGCCCAGCCGCCGCAGGGCCCGGTCGACCATCGACTTGATCCGCTCCGGGTCGAGGCGCTCGGAGACCGCCGTGTAGCCGGAGAGGTCGGCGAAGATGATCGTCGCCTTGCGCCGCTCCTCGGGCAGCTGCTCGGTGGCCTGGCCGGCGGGCGGCGCGGCGGCAGCGCCGCCAAGCGTCGTCCCGCACTCGATGCAGAACTTCGCCCCGGGCGGGTTCTCGGCGCCGCAGCTCGGACAGCCCGGCGACAGCCCGGCGCCGCACGACATGCAGAAGCGCGCGCGGTCGGGGTTCGAGGTGCCGCATGCGGGGCAGTTCACTGCCTGCTCAGGATAAGCGTCGGGGTCGAGTCGCATCGAACCGGTGATCTGGACCGGTTGGATGCATCTCGATCGCCGAGCTACTCGATCGGGATGTCTTCGACCACGGGGCCGGTGCGGCCCTCGTATTCGTCGAGTCGCTCGAGGTAGTGGTCGATCATCGCGCGCATCGTCACCAGGGCCTCGCGCTGGACCGTCTGCCACTGGCCGCGCAGCTCGGGGCTCGAGGTCGCCCGCAGGACCTCGGCGCCGCGGCAGATCGGGCAGAGCTCGACGCAGTGGTGGGTCGGTTCAGGCGTGGCCATCGGCGGTGGCGGCGGTCGTGGTCTCGAAGGTGATCTCGAGCGAGCCGTCGGCGAGCCTGGCGCCGGTCGGGCTGCGGCGCGCGAGGGCTGCCGGGAGGATGATAGTTCGCTTCCTGGGCCCGACCGAGACGATCAGCTCGGGGCCGACCTTCTTCAACCCGATCTCCCCGCGCTCGCCGAACGGGACCTGGATCCGCATCACCGCCGACCCGTTCGACGACTCGACCTCGTGCGCGAGGCCGGCGTGCATGACCGCCGCCGGGTCGAGGTCATCGAACAGCTCGGTGCCGAGGCGGTCGAGCATCGCGGTGCCGATCACCTCCTCGTCGAAGTAGCGCGCGGTCAGCACCGGCAGCGGCGCGAATCCGGCCCGGACCTCGCTCAGCTGCTCGCGCTGGCGCTCGCGCCACTCGCCGAAGTAGCCGCCGGCGACCTCGTCGGGGAACACCCGATTGACGACCACGGCGTCGGTCAGGTAGCCGTACAGGCTCAGGTAGGTGAAGGTGCGCTGCGCTTCCTTGACCACCATCCGGTCCGGGGTCATCACCAGCCGAATCGAGGCGTGCTCGCGGTCGCGGAGGATCTCGTTCATGTCGATCATCTGGCGGACCAGGGCCTGGACCTCGCCGAGCACCTCCTCGCCGGGGATCTCGACGTCGATCATCCGCGCGATCGGCTTCGCCGCGCTGACCAGCCGCCGCTCCCAAGGAAACACCTTCTCCAGCCACCAGTGGGCGATGTCGGGGAAGCCGAGCAGGCGCAGTGTCTCGCCGGTCGGGGCGCAGTCAACGATCACCGCGTCGAACTCGCCCGAGCGGTGGTGGGTCTTGATCTGCAGCAGGCTGAAGAGCTCGTCCATGCCCGGCGGCACCGTCAGCTCCTCGGCGGCGATGTCCATCACCCCGCGGTCGGCGAGCAGGGCACCGAGCCAGCGTTGGACCGCGCCCCAGTTGGCCTCCAGCTCGCGCTCGGCCTGGACTTCCTGGCCCCAGAGGAGGTCGCAGACGGGCGTCGGGTCCGGCCCGAGCTCGGCGTCGAGCGAGTCCGAGAGGCTGTGGGCGGGGTCGGTCGAGAGCACCACGGTGCGCAGCCCGGCGGCCGCGCAGCGGCGCGCGGTGGCGGCGGCGACGCTGGTCTTGCCCACGCCTCCCTTGCCCGTGTAGAGGATCGTGCGGGGTGGCGACATCGGCCCGCCAGCGTAGACGGCGCAACCCGATGCGGCTTCAGACGTAGTCGCTACGCTGCGCCGTCACCCAGATCACGAGAACAAGGAGACCCAGACTTTGACCCGGATCAGAACCCTGCTCGTCGTCAGCGCACTGGCGCTGCCGATCCCGGCGGCGATCGCCGGTTGCGGCGGAGACGACTCCTCCAGCGAGGACCCGCAGACCGTCCTCGACGAGACCTTCAACAACGACACCGCCGTCAACAGCGGCGACCTCTCGCTGACCGCGTCAGTGAGCGCCGAGGGCGATCAGGGGGGCAACTTCGAAGCCAGCCTCAGCGGCCCGTTCCAGAAGGATTCGGACAACGAGAACGCGATCCCGCAGCTCGACCTGACGGCGTCGCTGTCGGGTTCAGGCGCCGGCCAGTCGATCGACTTCTCCGGCGGCCTGGTGGTCACCGGCGACAACGCCTACGTCGAGTACAAGGATCAGGCATACGAGATCGGCACGGACCAATTCACGCAGCTCAGTGACGCGTTCGAGCAGCAGGCCGCGCAGACGAGCGCCAGCGGCTCACAGGGGACGTTCCAGGAGCAGTGCCAGGCGGCGATCGAGCAGGCCGGCGGCGACGCCTCGGCGTGCGACTTCGACCCCTCGTCCTGGATCACCAACCTGACCAACGACGGCACCGAGGACGTCGGCGGAACCTCGACGATCCACATCTCGGGTGATGCGAACATCGAGCAGGTCCTCACCGACATCGGCAACCTGGCCTCCTCGGTCCCCGGCGCGGACGCGGGCGGGTTCGACCCGGCGCAGCTGGGCGCGGTCTCGAGCGCGGTCACCGATGCCTCGATCGACGTCTACTCGGGCGCCGACGATCACGTGCTGCGCAAGTTCGACGTCAACCTGACGATCGATCCGTCGCAGATCGCCCCCGCGGGCGCGGTCCCGGTCTCGAACATCCAGATCTCGTTCGCGGTCGAGATCGACGGGCTCAACGAGACCCAGACGATCCAGGCTCCGTCGAACGCGAAGTCGATCGACCAGCTGTTCGGCGACCTCGGCATCGACCCGAGCACGCTCGGCGGTCTGGGCGCCGACTCGCTCGGCGGCGGATCCACCGGCTCGAGCTCGGGCGGCGGCGATTTCGAGCAGTGCATCCAGCAGGCGACGACGCCCGCCGAGATCAACGACTGCGCCAGCCAGCTCGGCGGCTGAGCGCGCAAGCGATGACGACGGGCCCCGGTGCGCAGCCGCCACCGGGGCCCGTCGTGCGTTCTGACTAGGCTGGCGGCGTGAGGCGCTTCTTGCTCGGACCGCAGGGCTGGCCGTACCTGCTGGTCCCGTTCATCCCCGCCGCGGTCGTGCTCGAGTTCGCCGATGCGCCGGCGGGCGCGATCTTCATCGTCGCCGCGCTCGGGATCATCCCGACCGCGGCGCTGATGGGGCTCGCGACCGAGGAGCTGGCCGCCCGAGCCGGCCCCGGGATCGGCGGCCTGCTGAACGTCACCTTCGGCAACGCGCCGGAGCTGATCATCGCCCTGTTCGCGCTCGGCGAGGGCCTACATGAGGTCGTCAAGGCCTCGATCGTCGGCTCGATCATCGGCAACATCCTGCTCGTGCTCGGGGCCTCGATGTTCGTCGGCGGGCTCGGGCGCGACCAGCAGCGCTTCAACCCACAGGCGGCGAGCGTCCAGGCCTCGATGCTGTTCCTGGCCGGGGCGGCAATGGTGATGCCGGCGATCTTCGAGCTGGTCGAGGGGCGCGGCCTACCGTCGCCGGCCGCCGAGATCGTCGACTACGGCTCAACCGTCGAGCACCTCTCGATCGCCGTCGCCTTGGTCCTGATCGGCACCTACCTCGCCGGGCTGCTGTTCTCGCTGCGCACGCACCGCGACCTCTTCAACCCGCCCTACGCCGAGGAGCACGAGGAGGGCTTTGGCTGGAGCGTGCGGCGCTCGGTGCTCGCCCTGCTGATCGCCGGGGTCGCGGTCGGTCTGATGTCGGAGATCCTGGTCGGCTCGATCTCCGAGGCGTCGGAGGCAATCGGCCTGTCCGAGTTCTTCATCGGCGTGATCGTGGTCGCAATCGTCGGCAACGCGGCCGAGCACTGGGTCGCGGTTCTGGTCGCGCGCAAGGACAAGATGGATCTGGCGGTCAACATCGCGATCGGCTCCAGCGCCCAGATCGCCCTGTTCGTCGCCCCGGCGCTGGTGCTTGCATCGCTGGTCATCGGCCCCGGGCCGATGCCGCTGGTCTTCAACGGGTTCGAGCTCGGCGCGGTCCTGTTCGCGATCCTGATCGCCAACGTCGCCACCCGCGACGGGACCTCGAACTGGTTCGAGGGCGTGCAGCTGCTCGGCCTCTACGGGATCCTCGGGATCGCCTTCTTCTACGCCTAGCGGCGGCTTAGGCCGCGAGCAGCTTCAGGACCTCGTCGTCGTGCGTCTTCGGCGACGCCTTCGGGATCACATGCGCGATCGCGCCGTCGGCGCCGATGATGAAGGTCGCGCGCTGGACGCCCATGTACTTCTTGCCGTACATCGACTTCTCGACCCAGGTCCCATATCGCTCGGCGACCGCGTGGTCGGGGTCGGCGAGCAGGGTGAAGTCGAGGTCGAACTTGTCGGCGAACCTCTTCACCGCCGCGACCTCGTCGGGCGACACGCCGAGCACCCGCACCCCGGCGGCCGCGTAGTCGGCGCGGCGGTCTCGTATCCCGCAGGCCTGGGTCGTGCAGCCGGGTGTGTCGGCGCGCGGGTAGAAGTAGAGGACGACGGTCTCGCCGCGCAGGTCGGAGAGCGTCACCGGCTCGCCGTTCTGGTCGTCGAGGGTGAAGTCGGGAGCGGTGTCGCCGGGCTCGAGCACGGCCCGGGAATCTATCCGGCTCCGAGGCGTAGCCGAGGGTGCGCCGCCGTTGAGGCGCCTTTCTCGAGTTCGTAGAGCAGGTGGGGCAGGCCGGCGCGCTCGAACTCGCGCACGTAGCTCATCCCGAGCTTCTCCATCACCCGCCGCGAGCGCTCGTTGTCGGTGAGCGTGAACGAGACGATCCGTTCAAGGCCGACGCGCTCGAAGCCCCAGTCGATGGCGATCCGGCCGGCCTCCGGCGCGAAGCCGTCGCCCCAGCGGCTCGGGGTGATCGACCAGCCGACCTCGACCACCGGCTCGCCGTCGACCAGGTCGCGGTTGAGGCCGGCGTAGCCGACCAGATCCCCGCTGGAGCGCTCGCGCCACCACCACAGACAGCAGCCGAACTCGATCGCCTGGGCGCGCTGGGTGCGCAGCATGCGCTCCGGGTCACGCGGCCCGCCGCCGTGCCAGGGCCTGACCCGCGGGTCGGCGAAGTGGGCGATCGCGAACTCGCCGTGGCGCGCGACGTCGGGGAGCTCCGCGTCGAGGCGCTCGCTGCGCGGCGCACTGCGAGGCGTGGCCGAGCCGCGCCGCCGTTGAGGAGCCTGATTCAGTTGGGCCAGAAGTCTTCCTGCTGCTCGGTCGGCGGCTCGTCGAGCCGGGTCGAGAAGATCAGCAGCTCGGCGTCGGCTCCGGTGTCGTTGTGGACCGAGTAGAAGTCGTCGCCGCTCATCCGCACGGCGGTCTGTGGGCCGGCCTCGAAGACCTCGTCGCCGACCTTGAAGGTGAGCGTCCCGGAGATCACGAAATAGACCTCCTCCTGGCCCGGATGGCGGTGGCCGTAGCTGCCCCGCCCGCCGGTGTCCGGCGGCATCGTCCGCCACGAGAACGAGACCTGTTCGGTGCCGAGCGCCGCCGAGTAGTGGCGCATCTCGCCGAAGCCCGGGTACTCGGCCATGAAGTCGACGGCGTCCTCGCGCTTGGCGATCGAGTAGCTCACGTTTCGTCCTCGCCCTCGTCGAAGTCCGGATCGGGTTCCAGTTCCTCCTCTTCCTCGACCAGCTCGTCCGCGTCGGGCTCCAGCTCGGTCGCCTGGGCCGAGACCCCGACCGGGGCGTGGCGCATGCTCTGGAAGCGCTCCATCGCGGTGTCGAGGGCGTCGGAGTCGACCGGGACCTCGTCCGAGACGCGGACCCAGTCGGCGCCCTCGAAGGCCTCCATGTTGAACACCTCCTGATCGATCGAGGTCGAGTCGTCGACCACGACCACGACCTCGGTCTGCGGGTTGAAGTAGGTCCCGGGCCTGACCAGCAGGTCATCGAGGTCGACGACTGGATTCTCCTCGGTCACGCCCCGAAGCCTATTACTGGCCGAGGTTCTCGAGTTCGGCGAGCTGTCGCTCGACCTCGGCGTCGACGTCGAGCGGCTCCTTGCCCTGGCGGGCGCGGCGCTCGTTGCGGGCGACGACCAGCTGACGCACCTCCTCGCGCAGCGCCGGGTCGCCGCCGCTAGGTGCCTCCGGCTTCTCGGTCAGCAGCCGCTGCAGCTCGGCGTCGACGTCCAACGGCTGCTCGCCGCGTGCCTGCTGGCGGTACGCCTTCGCCTCGAGCATCTGGCGCAACTCGTCCTCGCGCACGCCCGTGGCCTCGGCCTCGGCGCCGGAGTCGCGCATCCCCTGCGACAGGTCGGACTCAAACTCCACCGAGAGCCCGCCCTTGCCGATCGACTTGAATGCATTGCCGGCGTTGGCGATGAAGGCGATCGCCGCGATCGGGATCGTGACCAAGACGATGATCAGGATGACGTCACCGTTGGAGACCGCCGGTTCGAGCGCCACCACTACAGCCTAGATCAGCTACGATTTTGCTGACTGACTGATCAGTCAGTCGATCTTTCCCCCGCACAGAAGGAGCACCTGGAACAGTGGATTTCACGCTGAGCGACGAGCAGAAGGACCTCCGCGAGCTGGCGCATAACTTCGCCGAGAGGGAGATCCGCAAGGTCGCCTGGGACTACGACAAGGACGGCACCTGGCCCCAGGAGATCATCGACAAGGCCTGGGAGGTCGGGTTGATGAACACCCACGTGCCCGAGGAGTACGGCGGGCCCGGGCTCGACTTCCTCTCCGGCTGCCTGATCGAGGAGGAGTTCGGCTGGGGCTGCTCCGGGATCGGCACCTCGCTGGCCGCCAACGGCCTGGCGATGACCCCGGTCGCCCTCGGCGGCTCCGACGAGATCAAGAAGGAGTACCTCGGGATGCTTACCGAGGAGCCGAAGCTGGCCTCCTTCTGCCTCACCGAGCCCGACGCCGGGTCGGACGTCTCGGGAATGAAGACGACCGCGAAGAAGGTCGGCGACAAGTGGGTGATCAACGGCTCCAAGTGCTTCATCACCAACGGCCAGTACGCCGACTGGTACACGGTCTACGCGAAGACCGACAAGGACGCCGGCCATCGTGGCATCTCCGCCTTCGTCGTCCCCCGTGACGACACGATCATGATCGACAAGAAGGAAGACAAGATGGGCCAGCGCGCCTCGAACACGGCGACGGTGGTCTTCAACGAGACCGAGATCCCGGCGGACAACCTGCTCGGCGAGGAGAACAAGGGGTTCAAGCTGGCGATGATGACCCTCGACCGCACCCGCCCCGGCGTCGCCGCGATGGCGGTCGGGATCGGCCGCGCCGCGTTCGAGTTCGCCTGCGAGTACTCCAAGGAGCGGGTCCAGTTCGGGGTCCCGATCGCGATGCACCAGGCGGTCTCGTTCATGATCGCCGACATGGCGACCAAGGTCGAGGCTGGCCGCCTGCTCACCTGGCAGTCAGCGGCCCTGCTCGACCAGGGGATCCGCAACACGCTCGCCTGCTCGCACGCCAAGCGTTTCGCCGCCGACTCGGCGATGGAGATCACCGTCGACGCCGTCCAGGTCTACGGCGGCTACGGCTTTATCAAGGAGTACCCGGTCGAGAAGCTGATGCGCGACGCGAAGATCATGCAGCTCTACGAGGGCACGTCGCAGATCCAGCGCCTGGTGATCGCCAAGGAGGTGTTGATGGGCCGCAACGTCAACGAGCCCATCCCCGAGGCGGTCAAGACGCAGAACGAGGCCGCAGCGAAGGAGTCCGAGACCGCCGCCGCCGCCGTCTAGGCGCGGCGGTTGGGGCTCACGGCGATCATCGCCCCGACCACCGTCAGCATGATGAAGCCGAGGACGATCGCCCGCGCCCAACCGTCGATAAGGGCGACGCTCGCGTAGCCGAGCAGGCCGATGATCGCGACGCCGGTCACCGTGTAGACGGTAAGCGCGCGGCCGCTGCGAACCTGGACGCCGGTGGTCGCGACGCTGAGCTCAGCGCGCTCGTACTGGGCGCGCTGGTTGACGGTCATGTTCGCCATTGATCTCTCCTCGTGGCAGCTGGAACTAACTCAACCTAAACCCGCGCCCCGCCCGCGTCAGTGAGCCTGGTCACGCACGCAATACGCCTCTAGGTAGGCTCGCGCGATGGCCGAGCGCCGTCGCAAGCCGGTCGCGGACGCGGTCGCCGAGGCGGCCCGCTCGGCGCGCGAGCGCGGGGCGGAGGCGCCGCGCGGTCGCCGCGGGGGCCGTTCGATGGACGTCTTCGGCGGCGAGATCCGCCGTCGCGACCTGTTCCCGCTGCTGGTCCTGCACCTGTGCGAGGCCGAGCCCCAGTACGGCAACCGGCTGATCGAGGAGATCGAGCGGATCACCGAGGGCGTGATCTCGGTCAACCCGAACACGATCTATCCGCTCCTGCGCCAGCTCGAGGCCGACGGCAAGATCAAGGGCAGCTGGGAGCATCCCGACCGGCGCACCCGCCGCTACTACTCGATCACTGCCGCCGGGCGCCGCGAGCGCGCCCGCCTGCAGGCCGAGCTGGAGCCGTTCCTGGACTCGGTGATCCGCTCGGTGAGCCTGATCAAGCGCGAGCTCTACGGCGAGTAGCGCCGCACCTCGAGCCGTCCGCCGCGCAACCGCAGGCGCGCTCCGTGCTCGCGGCCGACCCGCTTCTGCTTCGTGCGGATGACCAGGTTGACGAACAGCGGCGTCGGCCCGCCGGAGCCGCCGGCGACGTCGTGGCGCACCTTGACCACCCCGACCTTGCGGGTCGCGCACGGCGACTGCGCGGGGGTGCAGTTGGTGCCGTTGGTGGGGCTGATCATCCCGTGCTGCCAGACCGAGCGGCGCACCAGCCGGGTCGGGCTCGCCGCCTGCGGCCCGCGGGCGACGACCAGCTCGCCGCCGACCAGCGCGTTGTAGCCCAGATGGCGGACGTCCGAGCGGATCGAGGCGGTGACCGCGAGAACGTCGCCGCGCTCGAGGCCTTCGACCTTCTGTGAGAGCACCACCTTGCGCCTGGGCCGCAGGCGCAGCGAGTTGCGGCGCAGGTTGTGGGTCGTCAACCGCTCGGCGGTCTCCCCGGGCGCCAGCCGGATCGCCCCCAGCCGGCCCTTGTTCTGGACGATTCGCCCATTCGGCTTGTTGGCGCCGATGATCATCCGCTCGCCGCCGCGCGCCTGCGGGCTCGAGGCCGAGACGACGACGTTGGCGAAGCAGCGGTCGAGCCGGCAGGGGAAGTGGTCGCCGATCCGGGTCGTCTTATCGAAGACGACCGGACAGTGATGTTGGCGGTTGGGAAGCCGCTGGCGGCAGATCAGCGACCGTCGCGCGATCACCCGCGAGCGGGCGCTGGGCGAGGCGCGGTGCGCGATCTCCAGCGAGACCACCAGCTTCGGGTCGAAGTCGTACGGGCGCCCGGCACAGCGGGCCGAGGGCTTGTCGCAGTCGACCGTGACCTGGACCTCGGAGAGCAACTCGAGCCGGTCGCGGCGGCGCAGGCCCGCGAGCTTGCCGGGGCCGATCGAGAGCACCACCCGCGGTTTGGCCCGCGGGTGGCGGGTGATCGGGACGGTCTTGCGCAGCTCCGAGTCGACCCCGCTGCTGGCGGCGTCCACCGCGCTGCGGCCGGAGCGCGTCTGAGCGGAGGCCGGGAGCGCCGCGATCGCGGCCAGCGCTAGCACCAGAGCGGGTCCGAGATGTCGGAGGCGGGCGGGCAAGGACGGAGTTCTACGGGGTGATCTTGGTCGCCGTCGCGTCGGCCTCGCTGACGGCCCAGACCGCGTCGGTCGCCAGCGAGACATCCGCCGGGTCGTTGCCGACCTCGACCGGGCCGCCGGCCGGCTCGCCGTTGGCCGGATCGATTCGCGCCACCGAGCCCTCGCCGCCGAGCGCCACCCACACGTAGCCGAGCCCCGCCTTGATCCCGCGCGGCAGATCGCCGACCTCGATCGGATGACCCTGGACGTCGCCGGTCGCCGGGTCGATCTCGTAGACGGTCCCATTCAGGTTGGAGGTCACCCAGACCGAGCCCTCGCCGACCGCGATGTCGTTGGGAAGCTCGCCGACCGCGATCGAGCTGCCGACCCGCTCGGGACCGTCTGGGTCGATCCGCGAGACCGAGGCGGCACGGATGTTGGTCACCCAGACGTTGCCGTCGCCAGTCGCCAGGGCCCGCGGCTCGGTGCCCAGCGGCACGTTACCCGCGGACACGTTGGCGTCGGGGTTGATCCGGACGACGCTCTGGGTGCCGGCCTCGGCGACCCAGACCCAGTGCTCGTCGACGGCGACGTCGGTGGGGTCGGCGCCGTCTCCGAGCGGGATCTCGCGCGGCTCGACGCCCTCGATCGGGTCGAGGCGATAGAGCGCGTCGGCGCGCTTGCTGATCGCCCAGACCGAGCCGAAGCCGACCGCGAGCGAGACCGGCGCCGGGACCGCGACCTCGAACGCGACCTGGTTGGTGACCTGGTCGATCGCGTCGACCTCGTCGCCGTCGCGGGAGGCGACCCAGACGCGCTCCGGGCCGACGGCGATCGCGGTCGGCCCCCTGCCGACGGCGATCGGTGCCCCGGCGGTCAGCGGCGGGGCCTGCTCGTCGCCGCCACCGCCGAGCAGCGCGATGGCGACCGCGGCCAGGGCGCCGACCAGCACCAGGCCCGCGAGCGCCCACGGCCAGCGGCGGCGCCCGGACGGCGGGGGCGGGACCGGCTCGGCATCGACGGTGCTGGGTGGGGGCGCGGCAGCGGGAACGCCGAGCGGCAGCGTCCGCTCGCCGTCGAGGACCGCGTCGAGCGCGCGTCCGAGCTCCCCGGCGCTCTGGAAGCGCTGCTCGGGGTCGACCGCCATCGCGCGCGCGACCAGCGGGTCGAACCGCATCGAGAGCTCGGGCCGCACGTCAGAGGGCCGCGGCCGTGGGGCATTCGCGTGCGCGAACAGGGTCGCGAGCTCGTTGTCGCGCGGGAACGGCGCGCTGCCGGTGAGCGTGTAGAAGAGGACCGCGCCGAGCGCGTAGATGTCGGCCCGGTGGTCGACGGCGTCGCCGGCGATCTGCTCCGGGGCGACGAAGTCCGCGGTCCCGACCAGCTCCCCGGTGCCGGTCACGGTCTGCCCACCGCTGGTCGTGCGGCTGATCCCGAAGTCGGTCAAGTACACGCGTCCCTCGTCCTCGCCGCCGCCGACGAGCACGTTGGCGGGCTTCACGTCGCGATGGATGAGGCCGGCCGCATGCGCCGCGTCGAGCCCGCCGGCGACCGCGCCGACGACTCCGGCGGCCTCGGTCGGCTCGAGCGGACCGTCGACGACGACCTGCTGGCGCAGGTCGCGGCCCTCTACCAGCCGCATCGCCAGGAACAGGTGACCGTCCTCCTCGCCCGCCTGGTGGACGGGGATCACGTTCGGGTGCTCGATCGAGGCGGCCAGGCGCGACTCGCGCCGGAAGCGCTCGCGAAAGCGGGCGTCGGCCGACAGCCCGGGGGCGAGCACCTTGAGCGCGCGCAGCCGATCGAGCGCGAGGTTGCGGGCCCGGTAGACGACCCCCATGCCGCCCTCGCCGATCACCGCCTCGATCCGGTGCCCGGCGAATTCGGCGCCGATCGCCGGGCCGGCGGACCCGCTGCCGTCTGCCATCAGTCGCCGAGGTCGCGGACCGAGATCACACCGTTTCGCAACGCCAGCTCGACCAGCCGCACGCGCTTTTGGTTCTGCGGCAGGGCGCCGATCCCGAACTTCTCGAACAGCGCCCGCATGTGGCCCTTGACGGCGTCGACCGAGAGGAAGACCTCGTCGGCGACCTGTTGGTTGGTCGCCGGCGTCGCGTACTGGCTGCCATCGCGAAACGGCCTGCAGAGCGCGACCAGGATGCGGCGCTGGGTATCGCTCAGCTGCGGCAGCTCGGCCTTCTCGGGCGCGGCGGCCGTCGCCGAGCTCGCCGAGCGTTCCGGCGCGCGGAAGACGACCACCGTCGCCCCGAAGCGCAGCTCGTCGGCGTCGGCGAGCCGGCGCCGGCCGCCGACCCGGTCGCCGTTCAGGAACGAGCCGTTGCGCGAGAGCCCGTCGTCGGACACCGTCCACTCGCCACCGATCCGCTCGATCTCGGCGTGCAGGCGCGAGACCTGCTCGTCGGCCTCCAGGGCGATGTCGACCTCGGGCCCGCGGCCGACGGTGACCCGCTCGCGCCCCTGCTCCAGCGACAGGATCCGCTGGCCGTCCGGATCGCGCCAGAGCAGGAACGGCAGCCCGCGACGCTCGGCTTCGAGTCGCTGCGCGAGTTCAGCCGGGGTGGCCGAGTGGGCTGCGGCCGGACTCTCCATTGCGAGGCAACTTAGCCCTTCCCGCGGCCACGTTCACCCCTAGGTGGCGGAACCCGACACCTCGGTGCGCGCTGCTCACACCCAGTGCCCCTGGGAGCGGCGCCGCGCGGCGCCGAAGCTGGGACGGCAACGAGATCGACCCGCCGGCGCGGCGGGCGAAAGGAGTTAGCGATGACCAGGATCAACCATGCGTACACGCGGTTCACGATCGCCTTTGCGGCGGCGCTCGCCGTCGTCGTGGCCCTCGCCGGGGCGGCCCCCGCGGGCGCCGCCTCGCCGAAGTGCTTCGGCAAGAAGCCGACGATCGCCAGCAAGAAGAAGGAGACCGTCAAGGGGACGGCCAAGGCCGACGTGATCTACGTCGACGGCAAGTACCACGAGGTTCGCGCCGGGTCGGGCAACGACCTGATCTGCGTCGCCACGGGGACCCGCAGCGAGATCGACGCCGACGAGGGCAACGACCGCGTTCGCGGCGGTTCCACCTACGACGAGATCGACGGCGGCGCCGGCGATGACGAGATCGACGGTGGCGACGGCCGCAACTACGTCGACGGCGGGGTCGGCGACGACACCCTGACCGGTGGCGACGACCGCGACTCGCTCGACGGCGACGACGGCAACGACCAGCTCGACGGGGCCGGGGCGACCGACTACCTCGACGGTGGCGACGATGACGACGCCGTGGTCGGCGGCGACGACGGCGACAGCCTCGACGGCGGCGAGGGCAACGACACCGTCGACGGCGGCCCAGGGGCCGACGAGATCGACGCCGGCAAGGGAGCCGACGAGATCGCCGGCGGTGACGATCGGGACCGCGTCGACGCCGGCGACGGCGACGACCAGGTCGACGGAGGCAAGGGCAACGACCAGCTCTCCGACGGCGGGGGCAGCGATGCCGTCGACGGCGGCGAGGGCAGCGACTCGCTGGTCGCCAGCTACGACTCGACCGGCGGTGACGTGTTCGCCGGCGGCGAGGGCAGCGACGAGGTCAGCTACGAGCTGTACGAGTCCTCGGCGCGGGTGACGCTCGACGACGTCGCCAACGACGGGCGCAACTGCCCGCAGCAGTGCGAGGGCGACAACGTCACCGCGAGCGTCGAGGGCATCCTCGGGACGCCGTTCGAGGACACCCTGATCGGCAACGCGATCTCGAACACGATCGACGGCGGCCAGGGCAGCGACGTGATCGACGGAGCCGAAGGTGGCGACATCCTCCGTGGCGACGTCGGCACCGACGCGGTCTCGGGCGGGGTCGGCGACGACTCGCTCAGCGGCGGCGGGGGCGACGATGCCCTCGACGGCGGCAGCGAGACCGACGAGTGCCGCGGCGACCAGGGGGTTGACACCGGCGTCAACTGCGAGACGCAGGTCGCGATTCCCTGAACAAATCGCGCCACCTCCTCGGCTTCGCCTCCGGGGGTGCGCGGCAGTGGCAGGACGGGGCCGGGCTTCTGGGCCCGGCCCCGTCCGCCTAACGCTCAGCCAGGACCCGCTCGAGGTTGTCGAAGCAGAGGTTCCAGCCCTGCTCGTGATCGCGCACGGCCTCCTCGTTCCAAAGGTTCTCGTGCCTGAAGCGGACGTTGGTCGTCCCGCCCGACTCCTCGAAGTCGATCACGATCAGCTGCTCGACCTGGTCGCGGTCGTCGTCCCAGATCCAGGTGAACGCGAGCCGCGAGGGCGGGTCGATCTCCGTGTAGACCCCGCCACCGCCGTAGTCGACCTCGCGGTGGGGGTTTCGCATCAGCACCCGGACCTCGCCTCCGATCCGCAGGTCGACGCTCGCCTCCGGCGTCTGCCAATCGGACCCGGCGTGCCACCAACGCCGCATCACCTCCTCGCTCGTGAACGCCTCGAACACCCGCTGCGCGGGAGCGTCGTAGGTGCGCTCGATCGTCAGCGTCGGCCGGGCGCCGCTCATCGGGCCGCCTTGCGCCGCAGGAGGACCGCCAGGCAGAGGCGGGCGACGACCAGCATCGCGCCGCTGCCGGCGAGCGGGGCGAGCTCCTCGACCGGCACGCCGGAGACGTGGGCGATCACGCCGCGTCTCCGTAGGCGTCGTTGTAGTTCCACCACTGATAGGGGTCCGTCTGGGGATATCCCTCGGGTGAGTCCTCCCACTTCTCCTGGCGTCCGAGCGCGGTGATGTCGAGGTAGCTCCAGGTGGTGCCGAGCTGCTCGTCCCCACGAGCGTCGATGAAGTACGTGCGGAAGATCCGGTCGTCGTCGCGGATGAACGCGTTGTGCCCGTGCCACTCGTCGACCCCGAAGTCCTTGTCGAAGTCATCGGTGACCGTGTACCAGGGAATGTGCTCCCACCCGTGGCGTTGCTTCAGGCCCTGGATCTCGGCCTGTGGGGCGCGCGAGACGTAGGCCAGCGTCGTGTCGCGCGCGTTCAGGTGCGCCGGGTTGGCGACCTGGTCAGCGCCGAACGAGCAGCCGACGCAGCCTCGCCGCGGGTAGGAGCCGCCCTCGGCATAGGTGGTGACCTCCGGCCCGTAGAAGGCGCGATAGACGATCAGCTGGCGCCGGCCCTCGAACGCGTCGGCCAGGCTCAGCGGTCCGTCGGGACCCTCGAACCGGTACTCCTTCTCGACGGCCATCCACGGCATCCGCCGGCGCTCGGCGGCCAGAGCGTCGCGCGCCCGGGTCACCTCCTTCTCCTTGACCAGCAGCTGCTCGCGCGCGCTGGCCCACTCCTGGGGCGAGACGATCGGGGGTGTGTTCATTTCGGGTCCTCCTTCAGGTAGTCGTCGACGACGTCGAAGAGGCGCTCCCAGCGGGAGCGCTGCTCGTCCATCCACTCTGCGGCGCCGGTCAGCACGCTCGGGTCGAGCGACAGCCGGTGCGTGCGACCCTCGATTACCCGGGTGACGACCCCTGACTCCTCGAGCACCTTCAGGTGCTTGGAGATCGCCGGCTTCGAGACCCCGAAGCCTCCGGTCGCCTCGCCGACGCTGGCCGAGCCATCGGCCAGCCGCTCGACGATCCCGCGGCGGATCGGGTGGGCGAGCGCCTTGAACGCGTTATCGCGAGTCATTGTTAACCATCTAGTAAACAGTAGCACGCCGCCCCGAGCCGTACCCTGCGCCGATGGCGACCACCGAATCGGTTCTGGTCGGCGCTTCGCTGAAGGAGGCCTGGGACTACTACTTCGAGCCCAGTGGCTGGCCCGCCTGGGTGGACGGGTTCGCGCGGGTCGAGTCCGCCGAGGGCTATCCGCAGATGGACGGCGCGCTGGTCTGGAGCTCGGTCCCGGCCGGCCGCGGCAAGGTCGCCGAGAAGGTGCTCGCCCACGAGCCGCGGACCCTGCACCGGGTCGAGTACTCCGACCCCGAGTCGGGCGGCGAGCTGACCACCCGGTTCGCGGTCGAGGGCGGCGGCACGAGGGTGACCCTGGAGCTCGACTACCGGCTGGCGACCGGCGGCCCGTTCTCCTGGCTCACCGACCGGATCTTCGTCCGCGGGCAGATGCGCGCCTCGCTGCGGCGGTCGCTGGCGCGCTTTCGGCTCGAGGTCGAAGATCTCGTCGATCATCAAGATGAGTGACCCCACTCCATCGCACCCGCGGGTGACCCGCGTGCACACTGGTGCAGGGTCAATCATCTAGCCTCTCGCCGGCTCTTACCTATCCCGAAGCTCGGAGGATCTGAAACCGAATGTTCGTCTCCAAGGCCGCCGTCGTCGGCGCCGGCACGATGGGCGGCGAGATCGCGCAGGCGATCGCCTCGTCCGACATCCCCGTCGTCCTCAAGGACATCGACCAGAAGTTCGTCGACCACGGCCTCGACAAGGCCCGCGAGGTGACCAAGGGTCAGCTCGACCGGCTGGTCTCGAAGGAGAAGCTCACCCAGGAGCAGGCCTCAGCGAGGCTCGAGGAGGTAATGGGCCTGATCGAGGGCACGACCACCTACGACTCGTTCGGCGACGTCGACTTCGTGATCGAGGCGGCCCCGGAGAAGCTGGAGATCAAGCGGGCCGTCTACTCCGAGCTCGACGCGGTCACACCCGGCAGCGCGATCCTCGCCTCGAACACCTCGTCGCTGTCGATCACCGAGATGGGCGACGCGACGCTGCGGCCCGAGAAGGTCGTCGGTTTCCACTTCTTCTACCCGGCATCGGTGATGCCGCTGGTCGAGATCATCGAGGGCGAGGACACCGATCCCGAGGTCGTCCAGGCCGCCTACAACTTCGCCCAGGCGATCCGCAAGCAGCCGATCACGTGCCGCGAGGTGCCGGGGTTCGTCGTCAATCGGATCCTCAACTCGGCGGTCGGCGAGATCTGGCGGGCCCAGGAGGAGCAGGGCCTGTCGATCAAGAGGATCGACGAGGCGATCACGGCTGCCAACGTCGCGCCGATGGGACCGTTCTTCCTCGGCGACCTGCTCGGGCTCGACACGATCTTCCACGTCGCCGAGCACCTGCGCGAGTCCTACGGCGACTCGTTCTACGTCCACGAGGGGATGCGCAAGCTGGTCGCCGACGGCAAGCTCGGCGCGAAGACCGGCGGCAGCGGCTTCTACGAGAACGGTGAGCCGCAGGTGGACGGCGATGCCGAACCCGACGGCGAGGCGCTCGCCGAGCTGCTGAAGCTGAAGGCGGTGGTCGAGTCCTGCCTCGTACTCCAGGAGGGCGTCTGCACGGTCCGCGACATCGATCTGGGGATGATGGCCGGGGCCGGGATGGATCCGCGCCGGGGGATCTTCCCGCCGTTCATGGGTGCAGACATGCTCGGGCTCGACGTCGTGCTCGAGAAGCTCGAGGCGGCCGAGGCCGAGCACGGCGAGCGCTTCGCGCCGCCGGTGGTGCTCAAGCGTCTGGTCGCCCAGGGGCGCCTGGGAATGAAGAGCGGCCAGGGCTTCTACGCATATCCGCAGGCCGACGAGGGCGATCAGACCGACACCGTGAAGCTGGAGACGCGCGGCGACGTCGCGATCGCGTGGCTCGCCAACCCGCCGATGAACGCGATCTCGCCGCAGGTGATCAAGGACCTGGGCACGGTCTGGGAGCGGGTCAAGGCCTCGGATGAGATCGGCGCTCTGGTGATCGCCTCCTCGATCCCGGTCGTGTTCTCGGCCGGCGCCGACATCAAGGCGTTCACGCAGATGGACGAGGGCGGGGGCGAGGACCTGATCCACTCGGGCCACGCGCTGCTGCGCGACATGGGTCTGAGCAGGGTGACGACGATCGCGGCCGTCAACTCGCTCGCCTTCGGCGGCGGTTGCGAGCTGGCGATGGCGTGCAACTTCCGGATCGCGGCCGAGTCGGCGGTCTTCGGTCAGCCGGAGATCAAGCTCGGGATCATCCCCGGCTTCGGAGGCACCCAGCGGCTGCCCCGCCTGGTTGGCAACGAGAAGGCACTGGAGATGAACCTGATCGGCGAAGCGATCTCGGCCGGCGAGGCCGAGGCGTACGGGCTCGCCAACCGGGTCGTCCCCGACCATGAGTTGTTCGACACCGCGCTCTCCTGGGCGCGGCGCCTCGCCGGCCAGGCGCCGGTCGCGGTCGAGCAGGTGAAGATCGCCTCCGACGACCCCGACCTCGACGAGGGGATCGAGAACGAGAAGCGGGGCTTCGCGACCGCGTTCACCAGCGAGGACGCCAGGGAGGGCATCGGCGCCTTCCTCGGCAAGCGCACGCCGAAGTGGCAGGGCAAGTAGCCCTGTGAGGCGGAGCGAAGCGGAGCCGAGCCGCGCCGCCGTTGAGGCGCCTTGTTCGGAGCGGCAGAACGAACTCGCCTCGCTGATCCGCGAGGCGGACTCGGTCGTCGCGCTCACGGGCGCCGGGATCTCGGTGCCGTCGGGGATCCCCGACTTCCGCAGCCCGGGCTCCGGGCTGTGGGAGACGGTCGACCCGATGGAGGTCGCGCACATCGACTCCTTCCATCGCGACACCAAGCGCTTCTGGAGCTTCTACCGGCCGCGCTTCGCGGAGCTCGACGACAAGCTCCCCAACCCGGCGCACGCGGCGCTCGCCGAGCTCGAGGAGCGCGGCAACCTGGACGCGATCGTCACCCAGAACATCGACCGCCTGCACTTGAAGGCGGGCTCGGAGAAGGTGATCGAGGTGCACGGCTCGATCGCCACCTCCAGCTGCACGACCTGCCGGACCAGCTACCCGCTAGAGAACGTCGGCGAGCTGTTCGACACCGACGGGGTCGCGACCTGCGCCTGCTGCATGGGCAAGGTGAAGCCCGACGTGGTCCTGTTCGGCGAGCTGCTGCCCGAGGACGCGATCGCGGAGGCGCAGCGGCTGTGCGCCGCCGCCGACCTGCTGCTCTGCGTCGGCTCGTCGCTCGAGGTCTACCCGGTCGCCGGCCTGCCGGAGCTGACGCTTGGCTCCGGCGGCAAGCTCGCGATCGTCACCAAGGGCCCGACCCCCTACGACGGCGAGGCCGCGGTGAAGCTCGACGGCGACGTGGTCGCCGAGCTCGAGGCGGTCGTCGCCGCCCTCTAGCCGAGCGCGCGCTTACGGCGCAGGACGCGCTCGGCGATTCGCAGCGTCTCGGTGACCCCGGCGGCGCGCTTCTCCGAGAGTTCGCCGCGCAGCGCCTCGTCGGCGGCCGTGGCGGTCAGCTCGCAGCGGTCCTCGAGCGCGGCGAAGTCCTCGTCTTGGTCGGGCGCTGCGAGCGCCTCGCGCTCGGCCAGCATCGCCTCGACCCCGATTCGCAGCTGCAGCGTCGCCTCGCGGCCGCGTCCGGCGTCCAGGTCCGCGCGGGCCCGGATCAGCAGCAGCTCGCAGGCCGCGACCCCGCCGCGCCGCCCCAGCACCTCGGCGACGCGCTCCTGCGGGCGCAGGACCTCGACCCGCCGTCGCCGCTCCGACAGCGGCACCTCGATCGCCTCCTCGTAGTTACCCTCGGCCAGATCGTCGCCGGTCCCAAAGCCGACCCGGACCGCGAGCGCGCCCGCCGCGGTGACGTCGGCGATCGCCGGATCCAGGGCGGCGGCACGATGGGCGTGGACGGCGAGGTTGACCAGGCGCACCGCCTGATCGAGCTCGGCTCCAATCGCGTCCGGGTCCTCGCGCACCGTCGCCAGCCAATCCCGCGCCACCTGCTGATCGCTGAGCTCGTCGGGCCGGACGACGGTCACCGTCGTCACCGGGATCGGCGTCTGGTCCTCGGGATCGGAGTCGCGGGGCTTGGGACGCCCCAGCCGGCGGCGCGGCTGCGGCGGGGCGCCGGCGATCCGCACGACCAGTACCCGTTCGGGGTCGCGGCCCAAATAGCGGCCGTCCTCGAGCCCGATCGTCCCGGCCAGCTCGAGTTGGACGAAGGGAAGTAGCAGCGCCGTGACTGCAGGCTACTCGGAGAGGTGGGCGCCGGAAGCCCGCTTGCCGCGCTTGTCCCCATCCCCCGCCGGCAGCGCCGCGTCGGAGGGATGGGTGGGCACGGCCGGGTTGTCGATCTCGCCGAGGCGCTCGATCAACCGCTGCCACTGCTCGGGCTTGAGCATCGCCGAGAACTGCTCGGAGACGCTGCCCTCGCCGGGGCCGCCCTCGGCGTAATAGCCGACGTGGACGTGGTCGTCGTGGTCGGCCATCGCGAAGGTGTTGTCGGCGCCGAAGTAGTCCATCAGGCTGATGATCTGGTGGGGCTTCATCGCGCCCTGCAGCTGCAGCAGGTCGCGGACCAGGGCCTCGGAGATCGAGCCCGGGCCCTGGTGGCCCAAGACCGGGATCCCGTTGATCTGGGCGATGTCGACGGCGTCGCCGGTCGAGTGCTCAGAGACGTTGCCCGAGGTGGTCAGGATCGAGTGGCCGCACTTGAGCGAGGTGATCGTCAGGTCATAGCCGCGCGCGACCAGGTACTCGAGCATCGCCAGCACCCGGCGGTCGATCTGGCCGGTCTGGATGTCGGTGCGCCCGCAGGCATAGATCTCGAGGCTGGGGTCGTTTAGCACCCGCTCGATCAGCTGGGCCTTGCTCATCAGCAAGACCTGGCTCGCCGAGGCGGCGGAGTCGGCGAACGGGTCCTTGCCGGCGGCGCGATAGATCGCGGTCGCCTCCAACAGCTTCCAGCCGTCGAGGATCGGCTTCGGGTCGATCTTCGGCGCCCCGCGACCCGCCGGGCGGATCTCGAAGTGGACGTGGGGGGCGAGCGTGGTCGTCTTGGCGATCCGCCCCAAGACCGTGCCCGCGGTCACCTGAGAGCCCTTTTGCAGCGGGCGCAGCGCCATCTTTTCGGGGTCGAAGCGCATCACGTTGGCCAGATAGCCCTTGAACTGCTCATAGCCGGGCATCCGCTGGGCCAGGAGGCTGTCGAGCTGGCCCGAGAGCCCGGCGCGCCGTTGGTTTTCGCGGCGCTCGGGGTAGGCGTAAAGGCGGGCGCGGGTGTCCTCGGTGTTGGCGGGGGCGCCGGCGGCGGCCGAGGCGCCCGAGTCAGAGGCGCGGTCGGGCTTGGCCTTGGCGGGGTCGGCGGCGGTGTCTGGGGGCTGGCGCCCGGCGCTGGCGGGGCGCTCGGGGGCGCGGTCGGCGGCCGGGCTGACGAGCTTGAAGTCGCGCGCCGAGAGCTTGTCTTGCTTGGGCACCGGATAGGCGTCGGCCAGCGAGCCCAGCTCGGCGTAGGTGAAGCGGTTGCCGTAGGCGTCTTGCAAGACGATGTAGTCGCCGAGGCGCTTTGAGTGGCCGAGGTCGGTGATCTCGCCGTCGTTGACGGCGACCACCGGGGCGCCGGAGCGCGCGTAGATGTTGATCCCGCGCCGGGTCGCCGAGGACGAGATCACCTCGGCGGCGTTGCCGGCGGCGCGCTTGGAGGGCTTCGAGCGCTCAAGCGCGCGGCGCTCGGAGATGTCGTCGGCGTAGCGCGCGTTGGCGGCGACCGGGAAGTGCGCGCCCTCGGTCAGCCCGGTGAGCGAGCTGATCAGGCTGTCGGGGAGCTTTCCGTATTGGTTGGCGTAAAGGAGGACCTCGTCGACGTACCAGTCGGCGTGGTTGTAGGCGAAGATCGCGCCGCGCAGGTCGGACTGGCCGCCGGCGGCCTTCAGATAGCGCGCCGCGGCGCAGATCGCGTCGACGGGGTTGTAGGGGTCCTTGCGCCCGTCGGAGTTGGCGTCCACGCCGTAGGTCTGCCAGGTGGCGGGCATGAACTGCATCCAGCCCAGGGCGCCGGCGGTGGAGACGTTGAGGTTGGTCCCGAAGGCGGTCTCGATCCGGTTGATCGAGGCCAGCACCTGCCAGGGGATCCCGTACTCGGTCCCGCAGGCCTGATAGATCGGCAGCAGAAACGGCGGGATCGCGAACGAGTCGATGACGAAGTTGGGGACCCCGATCGGGGCGGCGCCGAAGTCGGCGATCGTCACCGTGGGGTTGGTGTCGGTGGGGGTGCCGTCGGGGTTTCGGTCGGCGTCGGGGTCGGCGGGGGCGCGGGTGCCGCCGGAGGCCTGGTCGGCGTCGGGGTGGTGGTGGTGGGGGGGCTTGTAGATCCCGGGCTCAGTGACCTCGCCGGAACTGCGGCCCTCGTCCCCGCTGGGGCCGACGGTGGTCGAGGCGTCGTCGGTGGTCGTCGTCTCGTTCGAGGTCGTGTCGCCGCCGTTGTTGGAGCCGTCGCCGTTGGTCGGCGGCGCCGGGGTCGTGGCCGGCGGCGCCGCCGTGCCCGCGGTGCCCGCCTCGCTCGAGTCAAGCGGCCCGGTGCAGTCGGGGTCGCCGAGGTCGACGACACCGTCGCCGTCGTCGTCGGCGGTGTTCGAGCACTGGGGGAGGACCTGGACCTGGTCGAGGTCGCCGCCGTTGGGAATGTTGATCTCAACGCCGGATTGACCGATCCCGACGACGCTGCCGGCGCCGGCCGTGCCGACGACGATGCAGCAGCCGAGAACGGCCAAACTGATCGCTAGTAGAAGCTTCCTTCTCATTCCCTCAAACCCTCACACCGCTTCGGCGCCGGACGCGCGCCCTGCCTGGCCCCGGCGCTGCCCCCTCCTGAGCGGGCCGAAAGCTAGTTGTTCGTGCCTGCGTTTGCAACGTACAACCGGCAGGGCAACGGTACCCAAGGTCAACGCGCGAAGCGCAGGTTCGCCAACGACATCATTCGCTCATTGATCGGCAGCTTGCAGGCGCGGCTTGAAGGCTGGGGAGCAGGTACCCTCCGCGCCCGATGGAGGCATCCGACGACCGCAGCGGAATTCGGGCCCGTGGCGAGGAGGCCGTGGGCGAGCTCGCCCAGGCCCTGATCGAGAATCCGGTCTTCAATTCGGCCCTTTCACGGGCCCTGGGCGCCGGTGAAAAGGCCGCCTCGGCGCAGCGCTCGGCGATCGGCGCGCTCAGCCTTGCCTCGGCCGCCGATGTTGAGCGGCTCGAGCAGCGCCTGCGCTCGCTTTCCAACCGCCTCGAGGCGCTCGAGGACCGCATCGACGAGCTCGGCGACGACCTGCGCCGCCGCGATCGCGACGCCTCCCAGGCCCAGTGATAACTAGTCGCTAAACGCGCGCGCGGCGGCCTCGCCGATCGCGAGCAGCGCAGCCTCGACCTCGGCGGCCCGCTCGGTCGCGTCGCCCTCGTCGACGACCAGCCCGGCGGCGAGTTGGAGTCCGAGCGCGGCGCCTGCCGCGAACAGTGGCGCGGTCTCGCGGTCGACGGCGGCGATCCCCTGCTCAACCCAGCCCTCGACGCTCGCCACCGGCGCCCCGGCGCCCAGATCGTGGCTGGCGACCGCGACCGGGCGGGCGTCGGCGACCTCGGCCTGCAACGCGGCGGCGAGCGTGCGATCGGGCGCCGTCAGCGAGCCGCCGAGAGCGGCCGTGGTCCCGTCGGCGCCCAGGGCGCCGACGGCGAGCACCGTGTCCCCGGGCGCCAGCGCCGAGTCGACGGCGACGCAGCGGCCGATCCGGATCAGTCTCCTGGCGCCGAGCGCGGCGAGCTCGCCGAGGACCGCCGTGGCGCTCGGGCCGCCGATTCCGGTCGCCTGCACGGTCAGCTCGAGGCCGGCGGCCGTGGTGCCCGAGTAGCCCCAGAGCCCGTGGTGGTGGTTGGCCATCCGGGGCCTGGTGGTCAGCCGCGTCGCGAGCGCCATCGCCAGCCCGGGATCGGCGGGCAGGAGGACGTCGGAGGCGATCGGCGCGGTCGGGCGCAGGTAGGCGCTTGAGCCGGGTTTCAAGGCCGCGGATTATGCTGAGAAGCCGGATGGAAGACGGAGCGCCAGCAACCCCGGATCCCGCCGACGACGCGGGCGAGAGCGGCGTCGCCGACGCCCTGCGCGCCGCGGTCGAGCGGACGATGCGCGCGACGGCCGGATCGGCGGCCGAGGGCCGCGAGCGGGCCGGTGAGCTGGTCGACGAGGTCGTCCGCCGGGGTCAGGAGGCCCGCGACGAGCTGGCGCGCCGCGGTCAGGAGGCTGGGGCGGAGTTGGCGCGCCGCGGCCAGGAGGCGACCGGCGAGGTCGGGCGGCGGCTCGAGCGGCTCGAGCGCCGCCTGGCGGAGCTGGAGGAGAACCTCGGAGCCCACCGCGGCGAGCCTGGACCCGGGGTGGAGGGTGAGGACGGCGGCAGCTCCTCGCCTGAACCTGAAGTCGAGGATTAGATGTCCGCGAGCCGCCGGGTCGCGATCACCGGCGTCGCCAGCCATTGGGGTGCCGAGCTCGCCCGGCGACTCGAACGCGACCCGCGGGTCTCGTACATCGTCGGCATCGACAGCCTGCCGCCGCCCGCCGAGCTGACCCGGACCGAGTTCATCGAGGTCGACGTCCGCAACCCGGCGCTGTCGCGCGTCCTGCCGACCACCGAGGTCGACACGGTCGTGCACTGCGGGATCCTCTGGTATCCCGAGCCGGGGCGCCCGCAGCGCGCCCTGCACGAGATCAACGTGATCGGGACGCTGCAGCTGCTGGCCGCCTGCGAGCGGACCGAGTCGCTGCGGACGGTGGTCGTCCGCGGGTCGGCCGCGATCTACGGCTGCGAGGGCGCTGTGCCCTCGTTCTACACGGAGGACCTCGCCCGGGCCCAGCCGCTGCGAACCCGGTTCCAGCGCGACATCTCCGAGCTCGAGGAGTACTTCGAGAACTTCGCCCGGCGCCAGCCGCGGCTGCGCTGCTGCATGCTGCGCTACCAGCCGGAGATCGGGCCGGCGCTCGACGCGCCGCTGGTCCGCTACCTGACCCTCCCGGTGGTCCCGGTCCAGCTCGGATTCGACCCGCGGCTGCAGCTGGTGCACGCCGACGACGCGACCGCGGCGCTCGCGGCGGCGGTCGCGAACCCGGTCCGCGGTGCGGTCAACGTCGCCCCGGAAGGGGCGATCTCGCTCAGCCATGCGCTGCGACTGCTGGGCCGCCTGGCGCTGCCCCTGGCGGCGCCGCTGTTCGAGCCCGCGATCCGCCGGTTGGGAGGGCGCCTGGGCGCCGGGACCCTGGTCGGCGACGGGGTCCGCCTGCTGCGCTTCGGCCGCGGCGTAGACACCCGGCGGCTGCGCGAGGAGATCGGCTTCGAGCCCAGCTACGACGCCGAGGGCGCGATTCGCGACCTGGCGGCCAAGTCCGATGCGGCGCGCGTCGGCGCGCGCCTGCATCCGGGGGCGCTCGCGGGGCGGCTGGCGAGGCTGGGGGGCATCGCGTGAGGCGGCGGCCGACAGGCCGGCGCCGAGCCGCGCCGCCGTTGAGGCGCCTGATATGAGCGAGGCGACCGAGCACGAGCTCGGCCCCGAGGCGATCGCCGACTTCCTGCGCGGCGTCCGGGTCGGGGTCGAGGACGGACTCGACCCGTTGGCGGCCGCCCAGCGCGCGGCTGCCTCGCTGCCGGCCCGGATTCGCTCGGCGCTGGAGACGATCGTGCGCCGCCTGCAGGGCGAGTACCACGAGGACGAGTGGGGCTTCGACGAGGAGTTCGCCGAGGCGGTCTTCCCGCTGTTCGAGTTCCTCTACCGATCGTGGTGGCGGGTCGAGACCGACGGGGTCCGCAACGTGCCCGCGCACGGGCGCGGGCTGATCGTCGCCAACCACGCCGGCTCGCTGTTTCCGTTCGACGCGACGATGATCACGATGGCGCTGATGAAGGAGCACCCGCTGCCGCGGTGGCCGCGGTTCATGGTCCTCGACTGGGCGTTCGAGCTGCCCTTCCTGTCAGCGTTCATGCGCCGGGTCGGCGGCGTGCCGGCGAGCCCCCACAACGCCGTCCGGCTGCTCGATGCGGACGAGCTGGTGATGGCCTTCCCCGAAGGCGTCAAGGGGACCGGCAAGCCGTTCTCGGAGCGCTACCGGCTGCAGCGCTTCGGCCGCGGCGGGTTCGTCGAGGTGGCGCTGCGGACCGGGGCGCCGATCATCCCCTGCGCGGTGGTGGGTTCGGAGGAGATCTACCCGAAGCTCGCCGAGAGTGAGGCGCTGGCGCGGGCCGTCGGGGCGCCGTTCGTCCCGATCACACCGACCTTCCCCTGGCTCGGGCCGCTGGGACTGGTGCCGCTTCCGTCGCGCTGGCGGATCGAGTTCTGCGAGCCGATCGCGGTCGCAGCCCACGGCCCGCAGGCCGTCGACGACCGGCGGCTCGTGCTCGATCTGACCGAGCAGGTGCGCGAGACGATCCAGGACAAGGTCTACGACAATCTCGTCAAGCGGGGTTCGACATTCCTGTGAGGCGGAGCGAAGCGAAGCCGAGCCGCGCCGCCGTTGAGGCGCCGTTTCTTGGCGGAGCGAAGCGAAGCCGAGCCGCGCCGCCGTTGAGGCGCCATTTCTGAGCGGGCAATAGGGTCCTGCGATGGCGACCAAGACCGCGAGGCGGGTGGAGCTGCGCGAGGCGCTCGAGCTCGCGCTCGCCGAGGTCGATGCCGACGACCGGGTCGGGCCGCTGGTCGGCGCGACCCGGCTGCGGATGCGGTTCGAGTTCACCGACCTGGGGCTGGCGCTCAACGTCGCCGGCGATCAGGGTGACCACAACATCACCTGGTCGTTCGACCCCGATCCGGGCTGGAAGCCGAAGCTGACCCTGCGGATGACCTCGGAGGTCGCCAACCGGTGCCTCCAGGGGCGCGAGAGCCTCGCCGTCGCGCTCGCCCGGCGCGAGGTCCGTTGCGACGGCGAGTCGCGCACCGCGCTGCTCTATCTGCCGGCGACCCGGTTTCTGTTCGACGCCTACCGGCGCACGGTCGAACGCGACTTCCCGGAACTGATCGCCGCCTGACCCACCGGTCGTTGACTTGCCCCGCCCGCGGGCGTAGTGTCAAACCCACCAAGAAGGCAACAGGCCAGCAGTGGGTCGCGCCGCGAAGGTCCCCCGGCGACTGGGACCGCAGCGAGCAGGCCCGCGAGGCGCCTCGGGCGCCGACGGCCGGCGAAGCGGGCCGCCAAGCCCGCAGCGGCGACGGGGCCGATTCGACCCCGTCGCCGACATCTGAGGACCGCCACCGGTCACACATCCGCCCACCGGACTGGTCATAGGATCGTCCTGTGCCCGAGGAAGCGATCTCGCTCAATCAGGCCGCCCGGATCGCCGGAGTCTCGGCCTCGACGCTGAAGCGGTGGGCGGCGGCGAAGGTGATCCCGGTCAAGGGCGACCGCTGGACGCACGCGGCCGCGGCGCAGGCGCGGGTCGTCGCCCGCATGCGGGAGCGCGGTCACTCGCTCGATGAGCTGCGCCGCGCGGTCCGCGACGGCAGGCTCGCCTTCGGCTACGTCGAGGACCTGCTGCCGGGCCGCCGCGAGCAGGAGGTCAGCCGCGCCGAGGCGGCTGAGCGCACCGGCCTGGAGGAGGAGCTGATCGAGCGGGTGATGACCCTGCTGGGGACGCCGACCGCGCTCGAGGGGACGCTGAGCGAGCAGGACGTGCTCGCGATCGAGCAGATGGCGGCCGTGCTGCGGGCCGGATTTCCGCTCGTCGCGCTGCTGCAGCTCGTCCGTGTCTACGCGCAGTCGATCCGCAAGATCGCCGAGGCCGAGGTCCGCCTCTTCCACCTCTACGTCCACGAGCCGCTGATCCGCCAGGGCGTGGGGGCGCTGGAGATGGCCGACGAGATGGAGGGGCTGGCCCGCGACCTGCTGCCGCTCACCTCGCCGCTGATGGAGTACATCCACCAGCGCTACCTGCAGTTCTACATCGAGCAGGACGTGGTCGGGCACATGGAGGTCGACTTCGGCGGCCTGCGCCAGATGGGGCGGGTGACGATGGCGTTCTGCTTCGTCGACCTGACCGGCTTCGCCCGCTACACCGAGGAGGAGGGCGACGAGGAGGCGCTCGACCTGGTCGAGCGCTTCGTCGAGACGACCGAGGCGACGCTGCCGGCGGAGGCGCTGATCGTGAAGACGATCGGCGACGAGGTGATGATCGTCTCGCCCGACCCGGTCACCCTGACCGAATGGGCGGTCGGCTTTTTGACCCTGTTCCGTGAGCGCCCGCAGCCGCGGGTCGGCATTCACTACGGCCGCGCCGTGTATCGCGACGGCGACTACTTCGGGACCGAGGTCAACCTCACCCACCGGGTGGTCGCCAGGGCGCTCGGCGGCGAGGTGATGGTGACTGCCGCGGTCGTCGACGCGATCGGCGACTCGGCCTATCTGAGCTTCGACCCGATCGGCCGCGTCGAGCTCAAGGGCTTCCCACAGCCGGTCGAGCTGTTCGTCGTCCGCGCCAACGATCCCGACTAACGCAGGCAGGAATACCGGCCTCCGCGTCGTACGATCATTAGGTGATCGTGCAGTGAGCACCAAGGAGGAGGCGCTCGACGAGCTTGCCGAGGCGGTCCGAGCCAGCGGTCTGATCGAGGCCGGCACCGAGGCGGTGGTGATGGTTTCGGGTGGTGCCGACTCGGCCTGCGCCGCGGCCGGGCTGACCAGGGTGCTGGGCGCCGAGCGCGTCCACGCGTCGCATGTCAACTACGCATTGCGCGAGGGCGCCGCCGAAGGCGAGGCGGCCGCCAGGCGGCTGTGCGCGGCGCTGCGAATCGACCTCCACGTCGAACGCCCCGGAAAGCTTCCCGCCGGCAACCTCCAGGCCGCCGCGCGCACCTTCCGCTACGACGCGGCCCAGCGGCTGCGCGAACGCACCGGCGCCGCGGTGATCGTCACCGGCCACACCCGCACCGACGTCGCCGAGACGGCGATCTACAGGCTGGCCTCGTCGCCCGGCTCGCGGGCGCTGCTCGGCCTCGGGCCGCGCAACGGCCGCGTGATCCGCCCGCTGTTGGGGCTCGGCCGCGAGCGGATCCGCGAGCTGGCCGCCGCCGCCGGCCTGCCGTTCGCCGACGACGAGACCAACGGCGATCCGCGCTTCGCGCGGAACCGGATCCGAGCCGAGGTGCTGCCGGTGTTGCGCGACGTAAACCCCGGGGCCGAGCCGAACATCGCCGAGACCCGCGCCGAGCTTGCCGAGGAGGCGGCGCTGCTGGAGCGGATCGTGCTCGAGGCGCTCGCCGAGGCCGGCGCCGGCGCCGGCGATCTGGCGATCCCGGCGAGCGCGATCGAGGGCTGGGAGCCAGGCCTGAGGCGGCTCGCGCTGCGGGCGCTGGCGGAGCGTGCCGCGGGCCGGCAGGTGCCGCTGGGACGCGCACGGGTGGCCGAGATCGAGCGGCTTGCGGCCCGGCCGCAGGGTGGCACGATCGACCTTGGCGGCGGCCTCGCCGCGGTCTGCGAGGCGGGGCGGGTCAGCTTCCGCGCCCCGCTCCTCGAGGCGGCGCCGGCGCCGTCCCCGGTCAGACTCGAGCTTCCCGGCCTCGCCCGGGTCGGCGCCTGGGAGGTGCGGGCCGAGCTCCATCCGGGGCCGGTGCAGCCCGCCGGGCCCGATCTGGCGACGCTCGACGCGGGGACGCTCGGCGGCCCGCTCGAGGTCCGCACCTGGCGCCACGGCGACCGCATCCGGCCGCTCGGGATGCGGGGCACGAAGACGCTCGGCGACCTGTTCACGGACTCCAAGGTGCCGCGCTCGATCCGTGATTCGCTGCCGGTGGTCACGGTCGACGGCACCGTCGCCTGGGTCGCCGGCGTCGCCGTCTCCGACGACTTCCGCCTCGGCCCGCAGGCCGACCGGGTCGCGGTGCTCACGGCGAAGCACCTGGCTGGGTAGCCTGCCGCGGGTGGACGACCCCGCGATCGGCGAGACCCTGGTCGGCGCCGAGGAGCTGCAGCGCCGCGTCTCCGAGCTCGGCGCCGAGATCAACCGCGACTACGCCGGTCGCGACCTGGTGATGATCGGGGTGCTGAAGGGCGCGGTGCTCTTCCTCGCCGACCTGATGCGCGAGCTAGAGATCCCCTGCGAGGTCGACTTCATGGCCGTCTCCAGCTACGGCTCTTCGACCGATTCCTCGGGCGTGGTGAGGATCCTCAAGGACCTCGACGCCTCGATCGCCGGCCGCGACGTGCTCCTGGTCGAGGACATCGTCGACTCCGGCCTCACCCTGCACTATCTGCTCAAGAACCTGCGCGCCCGCGATCCGGGCTCGCTCGAGGTCTGCGCCCTGCTGACCAAGCCCGAGCGCCGTCGGGTCGATCTGCCGATCCGTTACGTCGGTTTCGAGATCCCGAACCGGTTTGCGATCGGCTACGGACTCGATCACGGCCAGCGGTACCGCAACCTGCGCTATGTAGCCGCGTTGCAGCAGTGACAGGGTCGAAAAACCGCCTAATTACCCCTGGTACGCTGATCTGAGCCCACGCAGGGGCCGAACCCCTAGGTAGAGACGATGAGACGGTTCTTCAGAAGCGCCGCGTTCCCGATCCTAATCGTGATCGTGCTCGCGTTCTTCGCCCAAAAACTGATCAATCCGCCGAGCCAGCAGAAGGCGCCGACCTTCAACGAGCTGCGCAGCGACATCGAGAAGAACCCGACCTCGATCGAGTCGGTCACCTTCGAGCAGAAGACCGAGAGCGTGAAGGTGGTCGAGGCCGACGGCGACGAGTACACGACCGGCTACCCGCCCGACCTGCAGGCCGCGGTCGTCAACCAGCTCGCCCGCCACCCGGAGATCGAGACCAACATCGAGGGCACCGGCGGCTCCAGCTTCCTTTCGATCCTCACCTACATCCTGCCCTTCGTCCTCTTCTTCGGTTTCTGGCTCTTCCTGATGAACCAGATGCAAGGCGGCGGCTCACGGGTGATGAGCTTCGGCAAGTCGCGCGCCAAGCGGATGTCGGTCGACGCCCCCAAGATCACCTTCCGCGACGTCGCCGGGGCCGACGAGGCCGTCCAGGAGCTGCACGAGATCAAGGAGTTCCTGGAAAACCCGAAGAAGTTCCAGTCGCTCGGCGCCAGGATCCCGAAGGGCGTGCTGCTCTACGGCCCGCCCGGGACCGGCAAGACGCTGCTCGCGCGCGCGGTCGCCGGCGAGGCAGGGGTGCCGTTCTTCTCGATCTCGGGATCGGACTTCGTCGAGATGTTCGTCGGCGTCGGCGCCAGCCGCGTCCGCGATCTGTTCGAGCAGGCGAAGCAGAACTCCCCCTGCATCATCTTCATGGACGAGATCGACGCCGTCGGCCGTCACCGCGGCGCCGGCATGGGCGGCGGCCACGACGAGCGCGAGCAGACCCTGAACCAGCTCCTGGTCGAGATGGACGGGTTCGAGATGAAGGACAACATCATCCTGATCGCGGCCACCAACCGGCCCGACATCCTCGACCCGGCGCTGCTGCGCCCCGGCCGTTTCGACCGCCAGATCGTCGTCGACCGCCCCGATCGCCGCGGCCGCAAGAAGATCCTCGAGGTCCACACCCGCGGCAAGCCGCTGGCGAAGGAGATCGACCTCGACTCGCTGGCCGGCCAGACGCCCGGCTTCACCGGCGCCGACCTCGCCAACCTGATCAACGAGTCGGCGCTGCTGACGGCGCGCTCGGGCAAGCGCGAGATCACCCAGGTGGAGCTCGAGGAGGGGATCATGCGGGTGATCGCCGGCCCCGAGAAGAAGACCCGGGTGATGTCGGAGAAGGAGCGCCTGGTGACCGCCTTCCACGAGATGGGCCACGCGATCATCGGCCACGTGCTGCCGAACTGCGACCCGGTCCACAAGGTCTCGATCATCGGCCGCGGCCAGGCGCTCGGCTACACGATCTCGCTTCCCGGCGAGGACAAGTTCCTGACCACCCGGGCGGAGCTTTCGGACACGATGGCGATGACGCTCGGCGGCCGCGCCGCCGAGGAGATCGTCTTCGGCGAGATCACCACCGGCGCCTCCAACGATCTCGAGAAGGTGACCGAGACGGCCAAGCAGATGGTGATGCGTTACGGGATGTCGGAGCGCCTCGGCCCGCGGGTCTTCGGGCACGACCGCTCGATGCCGTTCCTGGGCCGCGAGTTCTCGTCCGAGCCCGACTATTCGGACGAGATCGCGCGCGAGATCGACGACGAGATCCGCCGGATCGTCGAGGAGGCCCACCAGACCGCGAAGGACATCCTGGTCGAGCATCGCGACGACCTCGACCGGATCTCGAACCTGCTGCTCGAACGCGAGACGATCGACGCCGAGCAGTTCGCGAAGCTGCTCGACGGCGTCTCCGCCGAGGAGGTCTTCGGCACCGAGGACTCCGAGCCCGAGCCGCCCCCGCCCGCGGCCGAGGAGCCCGAACGCAGCGCCGGCCGCGAGGGACCGCGCCCGATCTCGCAACCTCGCCCCGGGTTCGCCGGCGGCTCAGCCGAGATGCGCGCCGAGCCCACCGACTAGCCGATTCGGCGAAAACGCTTGCTTTGGGGCCGGTCCGAGCGATAGATTGGCCGCCGTTCCCATACCACTCTGTACCGAAAGGAACTAGATGATGAAGCGAGCAGGGGGGACCAGAGGCTTTCGCGTCTGGCTTGCCGTCGCGGTTGCAGCGGTCCTGTGCCTCGGTCTGGCCGGGATTGCCGTCGCCAACAACCTCGACCGGGGCACGGCGCAGAACGCCGCCCGTTTCGCGGCGAAGAAGAAGTGCCAGCAGACCAGGGGCTGCACGGGCTACGGCGCGAGCAACGTCCGCCTAGTCACCCACCACAAGGCGGTCGGCAAGATCTTCGTCAACGTGACGAGGAATGGCAGCCGGTTCCAGTGCCGCAACCAGGTCGTAATCACGCTCAACCACATCAACGGGACGATCAGGTACTTCCTCTCCCACCGTCGCTGCATAGCGCTCTAGGACTCCGCGCTCAATCAGCCGTCGAGGGGCGGGCTTCGGCCCGCCCCTCGTCGTTTTCACGCCGCGGCGATACTGCGGCCGTGACCGCGAGCGCGCCGCAGGTGATGGGGATCGTCAACGTGACCCCCGACTCGTTCTCCGACGGCGGCCTCTACCTGGAGGCCGAGAGCGCGATCGCCCACGGCCGCGAGCTGGCGGCGCAGGGGGCCGACATCCTCGACGTCGGCGGCGAGTCGACCCGTCCGGGGGCCGAGGCGGTCAGCGCCGAGGCTGAGCTCGAGCGGGTTGCGCCGGTGGTCGAGGCGCTCGCCGGCGACCGCGGCGGGCCGCCGATCTCGGTCGACACGTCGAAGGCCGCGGTCGCTGCCGCGGCGCTCGACGCCGGCGCGGCGATCGTCAACGACGTCACCGCGCTGCGCGCCGATCCCGAGCTCGCGGGCCTGTGCGCGGAGCGCGGATGCGCCGTCGTGCTGATGCACATGCTCGGCGACCCGCGGACGATGCAGGACGATCCCCGCTACGGGGACGTGGTCGACGAAGTTCGCGCCTTCCTCGCCGAGCGGACCGAGGCAGCGGTCGCCGCCGGGATTGACGAGGAAAGAATCTGGCTCGACCCGGGAATCGGCTTCGGCAAGACCGTCGATCACAACCTGGAGCTGCTGCGACGGCTCGGCGAGCTGACCGAGCTCGGCCGCCCGATCGTGGTCGGCAGCTCGCGCAAGCGCTTCCTCGGGGCGGTCACCGGGCGCGGGGTCGGCGAGCGGCTCGGCGGCACGATCGCCTCCAACGTCCTCGCCCTGGCGGCGGGCGCCGACGTCTTTCGCGTCCACGACGTGGCCGAGGCCCGCCAGGCGCTCGACGCGGCGACGGCGATCCTGGGACGCGTGGACTGGCGGCGCGAGCCCGCCGCGGGATAGCGTTAGCGCCGCATGGAAGCCCATCGCGAGGGAGCTGAGTCGTCGGTGCAGGTCGAGCTGCGCGGGCTCTCGATCTACACCCATCATGGGGTCACCGAGGCCGAGCAGGAGGTCGGCCAGCGGCTGGTGATCGACATCTCCTTCGACGTCCCCGACTGCGACGCGGTGCTCACCGACAGGCTCGAGGACACGATCGACTACTCCGAGGTCGCCGACATCGTCGCCCTCGCCGCGACCGAGCGCAGCTACCGCACCCTGGAGCGGTTGGCGAGCGTGATCGGCGAGCGCTTGATGGAGCGCTTCGGCAGCGACCTGGTCCGGGTGCGGGCGGCGAAGCCCGAGCCGCCGATCCCGCTGGCGATCGAGGAGGTCGGGGTCGAGGTGGTCCGCGAGCGCGCCGAGGCCGACCTCGGCGATCGGGAGGAGGACGGTCCCGAGGCGACGCCGTGACCGGCGGCTACCTCGGACTGGGGTCGAACGTCGGCGATCGACTCGCCCACCTGCGCGCGGCGCTCGACGGTCTTGCCGCGCACGGGGTGAAGGTCGAGGCCGCCTCGTCGGTCTACGAGACCGAGCCGGTCGGCGAGATCCTCGACCAGCCCGACTTCCTCAACGCCGCGGTCCGGATCTCGACCGAGCTCGAGCCCGAGGCGCTGCTCGACGCCTGCAAGGCGGTCGAGGTCGAGCAGGGCCGAATGTTCGGCGGGCCGCGCCACGGCCCCCGCCCGCTTGACGTCGACCTGCTGCTGATCGACGGGGTCGAGATGGCCAGCGACCGGTTGACGCTGCCGCACCGCGAGGTGGCCACGAGGCGGTTCGTGCTGGTGCCGCTGCTGGAGCTCGACGCCGAGCTCGCGCTGCCCGATGGCACTCGGCTCAGCGAGGCGCTGACGAGGCTGGGTGACGGTGAGCGAGTGGTCCGCGTCGGCGAGCTCAGGCCGGCGACTTGACCTGCAGCGGCTCGATCACCGCATCAGATCGACCCGCTTGTAAGGGATCCCCTTCAGGTCGAGCATGATCATCGCCGTCCGCGAGGGGTGCGAGCCAGAAATCACGTAGAGCTTGGCTTGCATTGGCGCATCCTGTCCGCGGGCATAATCAGGCGATGCTGCTCGCGGTCGACGTCGGCAACACCCAGACCCACCTGGGCGCCTTTCGCGGCGCCGAGCTGGCCGAGCACTGGCGCTTTCGCACCGTCTCGGGCGCGACCGGCGACGAGATCGCCGAGCGGATCGCCGGGCTGCTGGCGCTGAGCGGGATCGATGCGGGCGAGGTCGACGCGCTCTCGGTCTCCTCGGTCGTGCCCCCGCTGGGCGGCCAGTACGAGGCGATGGCCGCCCGCTACTTCGACGCTCCCTATCTGCCGATCGCCCCGGGGGTAAAGACGGGGATGCCGATCCTGATCGACAACCCCTACGAGGTCGGCGCCGACCGGCTGGTCAACGCCGTCGCCGCGTATGACCGTTTCGGCGGTGCCTGCCTGGTCGTCGACTTCGGCACCGGGATCAACTGCGACGCGGTCTCGGCCGACGGCGAGTACCTGGGCGGCGCGATCGCCCCCGGGGTCGAGATCTCGCTCACCGCGCTCACCGAGCGCGGCGCCCGGATCGGCCGGATCGAGCTCGACCAGCCCGACGACGCGATCGGCAAGTCGACCCGCGCCGCGATCCAGTCCGGGGTGATCTTCGGCTACGCCGGGATGATCGACGGGCTCGCCCGCAGGATGGTGAGCGAGCTCGGCGGCGCCCCGGCGCTGATCGCGACCGGCGGCCTCGCGCACGCGATCGTCCCCTATTGCGAGACGATCGACGAAGTCGACGACCTGCTGACGCTCACCGGCCTGCGGCTGATCTGGGAACTGAACCAATGAGCCGGCCGGGCCTCACCGACCCGATCCGGATCGCCGGCGTCGAGCTGCCCAACCGCGTGTTCCTGGCCCCGCTGGCGGGCATCGGCAATTGGTTCGTCCGCCTGCAGGCGCGCCGCCACGGCGCCGGGCTCGCGGTCTCGGAGATGGTCTCGAGCTTCGCGGTCGCGCACCGCAACCGGCGCACGATCGAGGAGATGCTGCGCCTGCATCCCGACGAGGGACCGGTCTCGATCCAGCTCTTCGGCTCCGACCCCGAGGTGATGCGCGAGGCGGCTGCGGTGGTCGCTCAGGCCGGCCCGGCCCTGATCGATCTGAATATGGGCTGCCCGGTGCCGAAGGTGCTCAAGACCGGGGCCGGGGCCGCCCTGATCCGCGACCCGGATCTGGCGGTCGCGGTCGCCCGCGCCGCGGCCGAGGGCTCCGGCCTGCCGGTGACCGTCAAGGTGCGCTCCGGGATCGAGCCCGGCGATCGCTCCGGGGTCGATCTCGCCGAGCGGCTGGTGACCGACGCGGGCGTCGCCGCGGTCGCCCTGCACCCGCGCCCGGCGAACCAGTTTCACCGCGGCCGGCCCGAGTACGGGCTGGTCGGCGAGCTGCGTGAGCGCCTGGCGCGGGCCGGCACGCCGGTCCCGGTGATCGTCTCGGGTGGGCTGCGGACCGCCGAGCTCGCCCGCGCCGCCTACGAGGAGTCGAGAGCCGACGCGGTGATGATCGCCCGCGGCTCGCTCGGCAACCCGTGGATCTTCGAGCAGCTCACCGGCGCGTCGGGCTCGCAGCCGGGGCCGGAGGAGATCGAGGCCGAGCTGCTCTGGGTGCTCGACCGCGCCGCCGAGCACTGGGGTCCCGAGCGCGCGGCTCGCAACCTGCGCAAGTTCTACCCCTGGTACGTGGAGCGGCTTGGCTACGAGGGCGAGGACGCGGATCGCTTCCAGCGCACCGAGAGCCTCGACCAGGTGCGCGAACTGCTTCGCGAAGGTCCTCCTGCACAGACGAGCGAATCGATTTCGGGCCGCATGGGCGCCTCGCTATAATCTCGCGCCGCTGCCCGGGACGCCCGGGCGTTTCTATGCCGGGAAACCCGCTTGTTCAAGCGGGAAAGCGACGAGGAAGAGGACACGAAAGTGGCTCGTGAAGCGCTGATCACCCAGGAAGGGCTCGTGAAGCTCAAGTCGGAGATCGACTTTCTGTCGACCACCAAGCGGCGCGAAGTTGCGGCGCGGATCAAGGAAGCGCGCGAGTTCGGCGACATCGCCGAGAACTCCGAGTACGACGACGCCAAGAACGAGCAGGCGCTGCTGGAGCAGCGGATCGCCCAGCTCGAGGAGCGTCTGCGCCGTGCCAGCGTCGTCGACGAGCGCCACATCGATACCGAGAAGGTCGGCGTCGGCGTGATCGTCCACGTCAAGGATCAGAAGTCGGGCGACTCGCGCAAGTTCCAGATCGTCGGCCCGACCGAGGCCGACCCGGCCGAGCACAAGCTTTCGCACGAGTCGCCGATCGGCAAGGCGCTCCTCGGCCACAAGCGCGGCGAGATCGTCACCGTCGACGTCCCGCGCGGCCCGAAGAAGAAGCTGAAGATCACCAAGATCGAAGCGGCTTAGCGACTAGGCTCGCCCGCGTGGCAGAGCCCAGTGACCCACAGCCCCAGGTGATCGCCGAGCGGCGCGCGAAGCTCGAGCGTCTGCGCGCCGACGGCGTCGAGCCGTTCCCGCATGACTACGACGGCCGGACCGAGATCGGCGTCGTCCGCGCCGCCCACGAGGGGCTCGCCGACGGCGAGGAGACCGACGAGTCCTACCGGGTAGCGGGCCGGATCAGCGCCCGGCGCGGCCAGGGCAAGGCGGCGTTCATCGATCTCGTCGACGCGACCGGCAAGGTCCAGGTCCACGCGCGGCGCGACGTGCTCGGCGAGCACGAGTTCGACCGCCTGGTCGGCCTCGATCTGGGCGACATCGTCGGCGTCGACGGGACCGCCTTCAAGACCCGCCGCGGCGAGCTGTCGCTGAAGGCGACCGGCTGGACGCTGCTCGCCAAGAGTTTGCGGCCGCCGCCCGACAAGTTCCACGGGCTCGCCGACACCGAGCTGCGCTACCGCCACCGCGAGCTCGACCTGATCGCCAATCCCGAGGCCCGCGAGCTGTTCCGAAAGCGCGGCGAGACGATCGCCGCGACCCGCGAGTACCTGGATTCCGAGGGCTTCGTCGAGGTCGAGACGCCGGTCTTGCAGCCGCTCTACGGTGGGGCGCTGGCGCGTCCGTTCACCACCCACCACAACGCGCTCGACCGGGACCTCTACCTGCGGATCGCGACCGAGCTCTACCTGAAGCGCTGCGTGGTCGGCGGCATCGACCGCGTCTACGAACTCGGCAAGGACTTCCGCAACGAGGGCGTCTCGTTCAAGCACAACCCCGAGTTCACGATGCTCGAGTGGTATGAGGCCTACGCCGACTACGAGGACGCCGCCGCCCGGCTCGAGACCCTGGTCGCCCAGGTGGCCGAGCGCGTCAACGGCTCGACCAAGGTCGAGCGAGACGGGGTCGCGATCGAGCTGGCGCCGCCGTGGCGGCGGTTGACGCTGCGCGACGCGATCCGCGAGCAGACCGGGATCGACGTGCTCGAGCACCCGACCCGCGACGCGCTGGCCGCGGCGATGGACTCAGAGGCGAGCCCCGAGGACGGGCTGGGGCAAGCTGGTCGACGGGCTGCTCTCCAAGCGGGTCGAGCCGACCCTGATCCAGCCGACGCTGATCATGGATTACCCGGTCGAGATGTCGCCGTTCGCGAAGCGCCATCGCACCGAGGAGGGCCTGGTCGAGCGCTGGGAGGCCTACGTCGGCGGGTTCGAGATCGCCAACGCCTTCAGCGAGCTCAACGACCCGGACGACCAGCGCCGGCGGTTTGAGCAGCAGGCCGAGGAGCTGCGCCGCGGCGACGAGGAGGCTCAGCCGTTCGACGAGTCCTACATCCAGGCGCTCGAGTACGGGATGCCGCCCACCGGCGGCGTCGGCCTCGGCATCGACCGCCTGGTGATGCTGCTCACCGGCGCCACCAGCCTGCGCGAGGTGGTCCTGTTCCCGGCGATGCGCTGACACTCGCCGCGAGCCTGGCGTCGGCGATCGCGCTCGGGGCATCGCCGCCGGCCTGCCCGCCCGCCGGCGACAACTGCGCTGAGGCCTCGGGCCGGATCATCTACGTCGAGCGGGTCGACCCCGACGGCGATGGCGACGCCCACTTCGTCCTGCTCAGCGACGCATCGATCACCGCGCCCGGGATCTCGGTGATCGACGTCGCCCGCGATCTGCGCCCGCACCCGCTGCCAGGCCCCGGCGACCTGATCGCGGCCGCGGGCCCCGTCTACCCCGGCTCATACGGCCAGCACCAGATTCAGGCGACCGAGGTCGCGGTCGCCCCGGCCGCGCCTTGACGAGGGACTAGGGGCTCGTCCTCAGCTGTGCCGCCAGCCGCTTGGCGTAGTCGTCGAGCGCCGCGGCCGAGGCGCCGGGCGCCGAGAAATCGAGGTCGGCGGTCGCGATCGGGCCGTCGGGGCCGCCGACCAGGGCGATCGAGGCGCCGCGCTTGAGCCCGTCTCCGGTGACCAGCAGCGACCCCGAGACGCCGTCGAAGGCGCCGGTCAGCACCCGGACCGGGGTCCCCGGCAGCCCGGCCTTGGCATGCTGAGCGGCAAACGCCGCCGGCTCCTCGAACCGCAGGTCGCGGGTGCGGGCGTACTCGCGCCAGAAGCCCTCCTCGGCGAGCTTGGCGCTGGTGCCGTTGATCTGGTTGCGGAGGACGAAGTAGCCGATCAGCACGAACAGGACGATTTGGAAGATCAGCACTGCGCGGCCGGGGTTGGGCAGGTTGAGGAGCAGGCCGTAGATGCCGCCGCCGATCAGGTTCGCGGCCAGCATCCAGCCGAGCGTGCGCGCCAGGCTGACCAGGTAAGTCGACGGGTGGCGGACGGTCAGTTGGCGGAACTGCCCGCGCGCTGCGGCGACGTCGGCCGGCGGCTTGTCGAACGTCGTTCGGTCGAGGACCGCCGCGGCGAACCGCGCCCGGCCGTCGGGTGCCTTCGGCTTCGAGGCGGTCCGCGCGGCCTCCCCGGTGTCGACCTCCTCCAGGCACTCCTCGCGCACGGTGGCGGCGATATGGGCCGCGTCGGTGCACAGGCGAGCGAGCTGGTTCTGGTCGTTGACGAACCCGTCGCGCGAGGCGCAGAGGACCCCGCCCGCGAGCTCCCAGGAGAAGTCGTCGGAGCTGCGGTTGAGCCACTCGGTGAACGCCGGCGACAGCAGCTCGGTCAGCCACTCGTCGTTGACGCCGTCGTCGGCCCGCAGGCTGTCGCCGCCGTCGAGGGGGACGGACTTGGTGCCGGGCGCCCCGGTGCTGGCGCTGCCCAGGTAGGGCGCGAAGCCGATCGACTCGGGAACCCTGAGGACGACGGCCGTGCGCTCGACCGTGTGGGTGGTGTCGTCGGAGCGATACGTGTAGGTGAGGTAGGCGATCGTCCCCTGCTCGCCGCCGGGCAGCTCGCCGGTCGCCGCTCCCCGCTGGCTGAGTCCGCTGCGCCCGAGCAGGCCGCCGTTGCTCGGCAGCTCGGCGCTGCGCGCGAATTGCAATCCGTTGCCGTCGGCGAACTCGATCAACGCCGCGCCGCGCACATCCCCCGCACTCATCGACCGCAATCTAGCGACCGCGCAACTTGCGGCCTGGCTACCGGGTTTCGTGCCTGAGGCCCGCGTGGCGGGGGAGGTGACCCCGATATACTGGCCCCCTCGCTGTCGTCGACACAACCGGAGGTTCTAATCCCGCGGCACAGATACGCCGATCAAGTGGATGGAGCCCCCGGCGCTGTCGCGTCCCCCGCGGCGGCTAGAAATCAGGGATACAGATAGGGAAGCAAGGCAGAGAGTTGTTCGAGCGATTCACAGAACGGGCCCGGCAGGTCGTCGTCCTGGCACAGGAGGAGGCCCGCACGCTGAAGCACAACTACATCGGCACCGAGCACATCCTGCTCGGGCTGCTGCGCGAGGAGGAGGGCCTCGCCGCGCGAGTGCTCGAGTCGCTCGACATCACCGTCGAGCGCGTCCGCGCCCAGGTGGTCCGGATCGTCGGCTCCGGCGAGGAGGTCACCTCAGGCCAGATCCCGTTCACGCCGCGCGCCAAGAAGGTGCTCGAGCTCGCCCTGCGCGAGGCGCTCTCGCTCGGCCACAACTACATCGGCACCGAGCACATCCTGCTCGGCCTCGTGCGTGAGAACGAGGGCGTCGCCGCCCGCATCCTGCTCGACTTCGACGCCGACTCGGAGAAGATCCGCAACGAAGTGATCCGGATGCTCTCCGGGCCCGGCGGCCGGCGCCAGGGCGGCTCCGGCGGCGGCTCGGGCGAGGGCAAGAAGTCGTCGAAGCTGCTCGACCAGTTCGGTCGCAACCTGACCAAGCTCGCCTCCGAGGGCAAGCTCGACCCGGTGATCGGCCGCGAGACCGAGGTCGAGCGGATCATGCAGATCCTCTCCCGCCGCCAGAAGAACAACCCGGTGCTGCTCGGCGAGCCGGGAGTCGGCAAGACCGCGATCGTCGAAGGGCTCGCCTCGCGGATCACCCGCGGCGAGGTCCCCGAGCTGCTCAAGAACAAGCAGATCTACACGCTCGACCTGGCCGCCCTCGTCGCCGGCTCGAAGTACCGCGGCGAGTTCGAGGAGCGGCTGAAGAAGGTGATGAAGGAGATCACCCAGCGCGGCGACATCGTCCTGTTCATCGACGAGCTTCACAACCTCGTCGGCGCCGGCGCCGCCGAGGGCGCGATCGACGCCGCCTCGATCCTGAAGCCGGCCCTGGCCCGCGGCGAGCTGCAGACGATCGGCGCGACGACGCTGGACGAGTACCGCAAGTACCTGGAGCGCGACTCGGCGCTCGAGCGGCGCTTCCAGCAGATCAAGGTCGACGAGCCCTCGATCGAAGACACGGTGAAGATCCTCGAGGGCTTGCGCGAGCGCTACGAGGACCACCACAAGGTGCAGATCACCGACGACGCGCTCGAGGCCGCCGCGGAGCTCGCCAGCCGCTACATCTCCGACCGCTTCCTGCCCGACAAGGCGATCGACCTGATCGACGAGGCCGCCTCGCGGATGCGGATCCGCTCGATGAGCCAGCCGCCCGTGTACCGCGACCTCGAGGAGGAGATCGAGGAGACGCGACGCGCCAAGGAGGCGGCGATCGAGGCCCAGGAGTTCGAGAAGGCCGCCAACCTGCGCGACACCGAGCGCCAGATGACGAACAAGAAGCGCGAGCTCGAGGACCAGTGGGACTCGGGCGAGGCCTCCGAGCGCCCGGCGGTCGGCGAGGAGGAGATCGCCGACATCGTCTCGATGTGGACCGGGATCCCGGTCTTCAAGCTGACCGAGGCCGAGACCCGCAAGCTGATCCGGATGGAGGAGGAGCTGCACAAGCGGGTAATCGGCCAGCACGTCGCGATCGAGGCCGTCTCGAAGGCGATCCGCCGCTCCCGCGCCGGGATCAAGGATCCCAAGCGCCCCGCCGGCTCGTTCATCTTCCTCGGCCCCTCGGGCGTCGGCAAGACCGAGCTCGCCCGCACCCTGGCCGAGTTCCTGTTCGGCGACGAGGACTCGATGGTCCGCATCGACATGTCCGAGTACATGGAGAAGCACGCGGTCTCGCGGCTGGTCGGCTCACCGCCCGGCTACGTCGGCTACGACGAGGGCGGCCAGCTGACCGAGGCCGTGCGCCGCAAGCCCTACTCGGTGTTGCTGCTCGACGAAATCGAGAAGGCCCACCCCGACGTCTTCAACATCCTCCTGCAGATCCTCGAGGACGGGCGGCTGACCGATGCCCAGGGACGCACGGTCGACTTCCGCAACACGATCGTGATCATGACCTCGAACATCGGCGCCAAGGACATCGCCAAGAACGTCTCCTTCGGCTTCTCGATCTCCGACGACGAGAGCGGGGCCTCATACAAGGACATGAAGGACCGGATCATGGGCGAGCTGAAGAAGGTCTTCCGGCCCGAGTTCCTGAACCGGATCGATGAGGTGATCGTCTTCCACAAGCTCTCGCGCGAGGAGGTCCGCGAGATCATCGACCTGCTGATCGCCCGCGTCCAGGTACAGGTGGCCGAACACGACCTGCAGCTCAACCTCACCGAGTCCGCGAAGGATCTGATCGCCGAGAAGGGCTGGGACCCGGCGATGGGCGCGAGGCCGCTGCGCCGCGCGATCCAGAAGTACATCGAGGATCCGCTCGCCGACGAGGTCCTGCGCCAGGGCCCGGACTCGATCATCCCCGGGACCACGGTGCTCGTCGACCACGACGAATCAGCCGACCAGGAGGAACACCCCCTGTCGCTGAAGCTGGTCAAACCGCGCAAGCCGCGCAAGAAGAAGGAAGACGCGGAGGCCGACAAGGAGCCGATTGCGGTCGGCGCCAAGCAGGGCGATGACGACGAGCCGGACCCCGGCGCGCCGGAGCCCGAGGCCTCGGCTGCGGACTCGGAATAAGCCGACCGGGGGGCGGGGGGTGCTCGGAAGGCTCGCTTGCATCGCGCTGGTCGGCGCCGTCGCCGTGGTCGCGGCCGCTGCCGCTGCCGACGCGACCACAGGCGGGGCGAGCCCGGGCGGCCGGGCGAAGTTCGTCAAGCACGCCGACAACATCTGCCAGCCGGCCCGCAACGCGGCCAAGCGCCGGGTGGCGCACGGCGTCAGGCTGCTCCAGCGCCGGCGCCCGAGCGCGCGCCGGGCCGGGCGCCACTTCATGCACGCGTATCGCGATCTTCGCGCCGGCTATCGCCAGATCGCGCACCTGCCGCGGCCGTTCGCCGACCACCGCCGAATCGGCAAGTGGCTGCGCCGCGAGCGGGAGGCGACCGGGGACGGGGTGCGCTCGGCGATCGCGCTCAAGCGCCAGCACCTGAAGAAGGCGCGCCGCCTTTCCCGCCAGGCCGCGATCGGCGAGCAGCTCGCCTACCGGCCGGTGCGCAACCTCGACTTCCACCACTGCCGGCCGCTCTAGCGCCGGCGCGTGCGCCGGTTGCGGTCAGTCTCGCGCCGGTCAGGTTCCAGCTCGGTCGCCGGGCGGTGCGTCTTCGATCGCGTTGCTGGTCGCCCCCGTGTCCCTTCAGCTCCGGGATCTCGCAGTAGCCGAGCTTGAACGAGCCGTGGCGCGAGGACGTACGGCCTGGCAGGCCCTGGCCTGGCCGGCCCGCGAGGGCTGAGCGAGATACTGCGCGGGCGATGTCGCAGGAGAACGAGAAGACGATGAACCGGGAGGACGTCAACCGCTGGCTGGCGGCCTACATCGACGCCTGGAAGTCGTATGACCGCGACCGGATCGGCGCCCTGTTCAGCGAGGACGCCGAGTACCGCTACTACCCCGGCCGAGAGCCCCTCCGGGGGCGGGAGGCGATCGTCGCCTCGTGGCTCGCGATCCGCGACGTGGAGGGCGCCTACGACGCCCACTACCGGGTGGTCGCCGTCGACGGCGAGGTCGCCATCGCCACCGGGACCAGCACGTACTTCGTGGAGCCGGGCGGCCCGATCGATCGCGTTTATGACAATTGCTTCGTGATGCGGTTCGGCGCCGACGGGCGCTGCCGGCAGTTCGCCGACTACTACTCGCTGCGGGAGACCGAGCTGCTGGTGTTGGAACTGCGCGTCGTGGACTTGACCGAGGGCGAAATCGCGGAGCGGGTCGGCATCTCCCAAGCGGAGGTGTCTCGGATCCTCAAGGCGCATACCCTCGAAGGCGACGGGCTTACGGAGTAGCTGAGCAGTCACGCCGCGACCTCGATCACCGGCAGAGCGAGTCCCTCCGGTTTATCTGTGGATAGGTGGCGGCCCTGGCACTGGCCCTCCCGAGGGCTGAGCGAGATACTCCGGGGAGATGTCGCAGGAGAACGTGGAGATCGTCAGACGGCTGTATTCGGCAACCGAGCAGGGCAATTTCTGGGTGCCAGAGCTCTTCGATCCGCAGGTCCGGATCGTCTGGCTCGACGGGGTGGGGATGGAGAAGGAGACGGTGGGACTACGGGCCTTGGGCGATGTCATGAAGACCTGGCTTGAGGGCTATGAGGGCCTAACCCTGGAAGCAGAGCGGCTGATCGACGCCGGAGACCAGGTCGTAGCGGTCGCCAGGTGGCGCGGTCGCGGTCGGACGTCTGGCGCCGTCACCGAATGGCCTCATGCTTCGGTGTTCGGCATCCGCGAGGGGCGGGTGACCAGCCTGGTCTCATATAGCGAGCCGCGCGAAGCACTCGAGGCTGCCGGGGTGTCGGAATAGCTCAGAAGCAGCGCTTCGGGCGCTGAAGAACCGCATCCACTCGACCCTGATCAACTTCGGCCGACCCTGCCCGGTCACCGACCTATTCGGGGTCGAGGGCCGAAAGCTGCTCGGCCGCCTCGACGTTCCCGAGCCCTGGCGAGGCAACGTCGCCGCGTCGCTGGAGTGATCGATGACCTCGAGGCTCAGATCGCCGACGCGAACAAGCGCCTGCGCGAAGGCCATGCCGACCACCCCTACATCCCGTTGCTGATGAGCGCCCCTGGGATCGGCTGGGTCTTGGCGTTCACGATCGCCGCCGAGATCGGGCAGATCGAGCGCTTCGCGAGCCCGCAGAAACTCGCCGGCTACACCGGCCTCTGTCCTCGCGTCAACCAGTCGGGAGACAAGGACCGCCGCGGGCCGATCACAAAGCACGGTCCGACCTACCTGCGCTGGGCTTTGCTCGAGGCGACGATGCACGCCCTCAGCCACCGCGCCTACTCAGAGCGCTATCAGCGCACCAAGAAGCGCCTGGGCAAGCAGCGTGAGCGACGAAACAGCAGCACTCTGAGCAGCGCCTACCGTTCCGAGGCCGCCACCAGGATCGCCGGCAGCACCTGAGCGTCCTCTGCGAACACGTGCCCGTGAAGTGGGATCGTCTTCACGACCAGGTCGGGCTTCGGCTTCTCAGCCGCCGTTGGCGCAAACAGCCCCGTCGCGGTGATAACCGACATCACCCCCGATCCGAGTCAAGACGACCATCCGGCGCTCCTTGCTAGCCGCGGCGATCGTACGCCTCTACTGCGCCCGGATCAGCTCTCCGTCCAGGCCCAGCTCGACGAAGTGCGAGGCCTCGCCGTCGCGGTAGGCCGAGCACTGGTTGTCGGGCTCGTCGTCGGCCTCGGAACGCGGATCGTGGGCGATGTCGACCACCCAGTCCGGCTGATCCGCCAGCGGGTCGGCGATGCATGGCCCGTTCGACAGGTTTGTCCCGGCCGCCTGCGCCTGGGCGAACGCCGCGGTCGCGGCGTCGATCGCCTGCGCCCGCCCGTCGTCGGAGGCGGAGTCGCCGCCGCAGCCGGCGAGCACGAGCGTCAGCGCGATCGCCGCGATCGAGGCCCGCATGGCGGCGATCGTACTCCCGGCCAACGGCACAAAGGCGCCTTGAGTCGTCTTGGGCCGTGCGTACGATCGGCGGATGGCCCGTGCCACGACCTCTTTCTTCTGCCAGTCCTGCGGCCATGAGTCGCTGACCTGGTCGGGGCGCTGCGCCGGCTGCGGCGAGTGGAACACGCTGGTCGAGGCGCCGAAGGCCGAGCCGGCGAAGGGCTCAGGACGGGCGAAGGGATCCGCGCCCGCCGGGCGCCCGACGCCGTTGCGCGACGTCTCCGCGCCGGCGGTCGACCGCCTGCGGACCTCGATCGACGAGCTCGACCGCGTCCTCGGCGGCGGCCTGGTGCCCGGGTCGCTGGTCCTGCTCGGCGGCTCGCCGGGGATCGGCAAGTCGACCCTGACCGGGATGGCGCTCGGCAACCTCGGCGGCGCCGGACACCGGGTGCTGTACATCTCCGGCGAGGAGTCGACCGCGCAGGTGAAGCTGCGCGCGCAGCGCCTCGGCGCGGCGGCGCTCGCGGTCCCGGCGCTCGCCGAGACCTCGCTCGAGGCGGTGACCGCGACGCTCGAGGCCGAGCGGCCGCAGGCGTGCGTAATCGACTCGATCCAAACCCTGCACACCGACGGCATGAGCGGCGCGCCCGGCTCGGTTGGCCAGGTGCGCGAGGCGGCGACCCGGGTGATGGAGGTGGCGAAGCGGATCGATTGCGCCGTGATCCTGGTCGGGCACGTGACCAAGGAGGGTGCGGTTGCCGGGCCGCGGGTGCTCGAGCACCTGGTCGACTGCGTGCTCTTCTTCGAGGGTGAACGCGAGCGCAGCTTCCGCACCCTGCGGGCGCTCAAGAACCGTTTCGGCGCCACCAGCGAGGTCGGCGTCTTCGAGATGCGATCCGGCGGCCTGGTCGAGGTCGTCGATCCGTCGGCGCGGTTCGTCGCCGAGGCGAGCGCCGCGCCCGGCTCGGTCGTGCTCAGCTCGATGGAGGGAACGAGGCCGCTGCTGGTCGAGGTCCAGGCCCTGGTCGCGCCGACGGAGATCGTGCCGCCGCGCCGGGTCGCCAACGGGATCGACCGCAACCGGCTGGCGATGGTGATCGCGGTCCTCGCCCGCCACGGCGGCCCCTCGCTGGCCGGCGCCGACGTGTTCGTCAACGTCGCCGGGGGGATCCGCGTCGACGAGCCCGGTGCCGACCTCGCCGTCGCCTTGGCGCTCGTCTCCGCCCAGCGCGGCGAGCCGCTCGGCGACGCCGAGGGGCGGCCGCTGGCCTGCTTCGGCGAGGTCGGCCTGACCGGCGAGCTGCGCCCGGTCGGGCATGCCGACCGGCGCGCAGCCGAGGCGGTCAAGTTCGGGCTCGCGCCGGTGATCGCCCCGGTGGCCCCCGATCCGCCGGCCGGGGTGGAGCCGCAGGCGAGCCTGCGGGCGGCGATCCGCGCCGCGCTTGGGCGCCGTGCTTGCGAGCCGGCGACACGTGCCGCTTGACAAGGCCCATTCCGAGTTCTCCACACGGAATTAACGTGGATGCGCTGCCAGCAGGCCTTTTGCCATCATGAGCAAGTGCAGCACCCAGGGGATGAGCTCAGCGAGCTGGAGGCTCGACAGGACCCTCGCCTGCTGCGGGCCCTCGACATGGTCGCCCCGGGCACACCGCTTCGGGAGGGGATCGACAACATCATCCACGCCCGCACGGGCGGGTTGATCATGGTCGCCGAGGCCGACGAGGTCTCCTACCTGTTCTCCGGTGGGCTGCGCCTCGACGTCGACTACACCCCCGGCCTGCTGTACCAAGTGGCGAAGATGGACGGGGCGATCGTGCTGCCGCGATCGGCCGACAGGATCCTGTGGGCAAACGTGCAGCTGATGCCGGACCCGACCATCCTCTCGATGGAGACCGGGACCCGCCACCGGACCGCCGAGCGCGTCTCGAAGCAGACCGAGGCGCTGGTGATCGCGATCTCGCAGCGCCGTGACGTCGTCTCGCTGTACGTCGACGGGATCAAGTACATCCTCGAGGACATCCCGACCGTGCTCTCGAAGGCCAACCAGGGCCTGGCGACGCTGGAGAAGTACCGTGCCCGGCTCGATCAGATCGCCGGCCGGGTGACCGCGCTGGAGTTCGTCGGCGGGGTGGTCCTGCACGACGTGCTCTCGATGATGCAGCGCGCCGAGCTCGTCACCCGGATGGCGACCGAGGTCGAGCGGTACATCATCGAGCTCGGCACCGAGGGCAGGCTGATCGAGATGCAGCTCGAGGACTCGGTTGTCGGGGTGATGGCCGAGCGCTCGGCGCTGGTGCGCGACTACAGCGTGGTCGACTCCGAGCCCAATATCGAGCGGATCCTCGGTGAGCTCGCCGAGATGGACCACACGGAGCTGCTCGACTTCGGCCGGCTTGCCGAGCTGCTGGGCTACGACCGCAAGACCAACACGCTCGACTTCGCCGTCGCCCCGCGCGGCTACCGCGCCCTGCTCGGCGTCCCACGGCTGCCGCGGCTGGTCGCGCAGAAGGTGGTCAACCACTTCGGCGACCTCGAGTCGCTGCTGGCGGCCTCCGACGCTGATCTGGAGGCCGTCGAGGGGGTCGGGGAGTCCCGCGCGAAGGAGATCCGCGAGGGCATTCGCAGGCTTCAGGAGGTCGACATCGTCGACCGTTATCGATGAACCAGACGGCCGCGCGAGCGGCCGTCTCTATTTAGGAGGCGGACATCACAGAAACAGCAGTTGAGGAGCCGGTCATCGAGGACCTCGAGGACCTTGGCCCCCAGGAATGCGAGTTCCAGGTCGGTGACAACGTCGTCTACCCGCACCACGGCGCGGGCGTTGTGCTGAAGCGGGAGTCGCGCGACATGATGGGTGAGTCCAAGGACTACCTGACGATCAAGATCCTGCACAACGACATGACGGTCATGGTCCCGTGCGAGAACGCGCATCGGGCCGGGCTCCGACGGGTGATCGACGAGGACGCGGTGCGACGGGTGATCGACGTGCTCACCGGCGAGGTTTCGGAGATGCCGAAGAACTGGAACCGCCGCTTCAAGTACAACCGCGAGAAGATCAAGACCGGCGACGTCTACGAGCTCGCCGAAGTGGTTCGTAATCTGGCGATCCGCGAGTGGGAGAAGGGGCTGTCGACGGGGGAGAAGCAGATGTACACCCGGGCGAAGAAGATCCTCGCCTCGGAGTTCATGTACGCGCTCGACAAGGACGAGGAGGGCGCGGAGGAGTACATCGACGGGCTGCTGGAGGAGCGCTTCGGCGCCACCGCAACCGCCTAGCGGCGGCCAGCAGCACGCAGCCGCGCTGATCGCGGCCGCCGGCTCCGGAGAGAGGCTCGGAGCCGGCGGCCCGAAGGCGTTGGTCGAGGTGGGCGGCCGCCCGCTGGTCGCCTGGTCGCTCGACGCGATGCGGGCCGCCGAATCGGTCAGCGTGGTCGTGATCGCTGCCCCGCCCGGCCACGAGCGCGAGCTCGAGCGGCTCGCGGGGGTCGCCGCCGGCCGCCCCGGCGAGCGTGACTCGTTTCACCCGATCGTCGTCACCGGCGGCGTGACGCGCGCGGCCTCGGTCGGCCACGCGCTCGCCGAGGTCCCCGCCGAGGCCGGGGTGATCGTCGTCCACGACGCCGCCCGGCCGCTGACCACGGGACCCCTCGTCGACTCCCTTGTCGCCCGCCTTGGCGCCGAACCGGACGCCTCCGGGGTGATCGCGGCGACGCCGATCAGCGATACCGTCAAACGGGTCACCGACGGCCGGTCGATAGCCGCCACCGAGCGCCGGCACACCCTCTGGGCAGCCCAGACGCCCCAGGTCTTCCGCGCGCCGTCGCTGCGCAACGCGCACGAGGGCGAGCCCGCCCGGCTGGCCGCGGCGACCGATGACGCGATGCTGGTCGAACAGAACGGCGGCCTGGTGCTGGTCGAGGCGACCCCGGGCCCGAACCCGAAGATCACCTACGAGGCCGACGTTCAGCTCGCCGAGCTGTTGCTGCTCAGCGCCGCAGCAGGACCCAGATCAGCGTCGCGCTGAACGCAAGCTCGCCGAAGGTCAGCGCGGTGCCGAAGTTGGCGGCGCCCAGCAGGGCGGCGAGCGCGGTCGTGACCGCGAACGCCGCCGCGAGCGTGAGCAGATCGCTGGCCGTTCTGCTCATTCCGGGTTTGGTGGGGCCTCGTAGGTGGCGCTGCCGATCCGCCGGCTGCGGCCCATCGGCAGGCCGGCTGCCTCGCGCGCCTCGCCGTGCAGATGGGCGACCCGGCGGCGCATGTAGAGCCGCCGCTGGACGTACAGCGTCGCCACGCCGGCGATCACGATCGCGGTCAGGTTGACCGCCAGCTGCAGCATCGCGCCGCGCCACTCGTGCCACTCTCCGAAGGCGAAGGCGACGCCGATGTTGGCGGCGGCGGGGATCGTGGTCACCGAGACCAGGACCCCGATCAGGGCGCCGGACTTGGCCGAGGTCAGTGACAGCATCCCGGCGATCCCGGCGACGAAGGCGACGATGAACGAGAACGCGTCCGGCTCGGAGATGAACTCGGTCAACGGGTGGTTGCCGACGACGAACCCCTCCGGCGTCAGGTCGGTGGCGCGGATCGCGAGCGCGAACAGGCAGGCGGCGGTGATCCCGACCGGAAACCCGACCGCCAGCGCCCGCAGCGAGCGCCGGGCGACGTCGCGGCGACGCTGGACGAGCGCCACGCAGAGCCCGGCCAGCGGCCCGAATTCGGGGCCGACGATCATCGCGCCGACGATCAGGATCGGCGAGTCGAGGAAGATCCCGACCGAGGCGATCAGGCAGGCGAGCGCCATGAAGGCGAGGAAGCTCGCGTTCATCTCGATGTTCTCCGAGGTCCGCGACTCGACCTCCTCCCAGACCACCGCGTCCCCGGGACGTCCTTGGGCGGCCTGCTCGGCGGCGGCGGCGACGCTGGAGATCGTCGAGTCGATGTTCTCGATCGCGATCGAGCCCTCGGTGTCGACGTTCAACTCGCGCAGGTCGGAGACGATCACGCTCGCGTCCTCGCGGGCGACGTCGCAGAGGATCACGTCGCCGGCAGGCTTGCGGGCGGCGCGCTCGAGATAGATCAGGTTGCACGCCGACGGGCTGTGCTCGAGCAGGTCGAGGACGTGCTCGGCCTGATACGCGGGCACGACGATCCGCATGTGAACCATCGCTGGGTAGCGTAGGCGAGGTGCTGACGGATTATCACGTCCACCTGCGGCCCGACGAAGTCGATGCAACCGCGGATGCCTACTTCACCGCCGAGAACGTCGACCGTTACCTGGAGGCGGCGAGCGAGGCGGGGGTCGGCGAGCTTGGCGCCTCCGAGCACATCCACCGGTTCACCGCCGCGCTCGAGATCTGGGACCACCCTTTCTGGCGCGCCAACGCCCACGACGATCTCGCGGCATACTGCGAGTTCGTGCGCTCGACACCGCTGCGGCTTGGGATCGAGATGGACTTCGTCCCCGGGCGCGAGGAGCGGATCGCCTCGCTGCTCGACGCGCACGAGCTCGACTACGTCGTCGGCTCGGTCCACTTCCTCGGCACGGCGGCGGTCGACGATCCCGACTTCGACGTCTGGAGCCGTGACGGCGATCCCGACCGCCTGTGGCGACGCTACTTCGAGACGATCGCCGAGCTCGCCCGCACGGGGCTCTACGACATCGTCGCCCACCCCGACCTGGTCAAGTACTGGGGCCACGGCCGCCCGCGCCCCGCGCTCGACCCGCGCTTTCACTACGAGCCCGCGGTCGAGGCGATCGCCGAGACCGGCATCGCGGTCGAGGTCTCGACCGCCGGCTGGCGCAAGCCGGTCGACGAGCTCTACCCGGCCGAGGCGTTCGCGGAGATGTGCGTCGACGCCGGCGCCGCCTTCGCGCTCTCCTCGGATGCGCACGTGCCCGAGGATGTCGGCTACCAGTACGAGCGGGCGGTCGAGGTGATGCGCGGCTGGGGAGTCGAGCAGATCTGCGTCTTCGACCGCCGCGAGCGCCGCCTGGAGCCACTCGGATGAAAGGCGCTCCGAGCGCCCGGGTCGGGATCGGCTACGACAGCCATCGCTTCGCCGCCGGGCGGCGGCTCGTCCTTGGCGGGGTCGAGATCGACCACGACGCGGGGCTCGAGGGCCATTCCGACGCCGACGTCGTCACCCACGCCGTGATCGACGCCCTGCTCGGGGCAGCGGGGCTCGGCGACCTCGGCACCCACTTCCCGCCCGACGACGAACAGTGGCGCGACGCCGACTCGATCGACCTTCTGCGGACGGTGGTCGCGATGCTCGACGGCGCGGTCGCCAACGTCGATGCGACGGTGATCTGCGAGGCGCCGCGGCTTGGCCCCTACCGCGCCGAGATGGAGCGCAACCTGAGCGCCGCGATCGGGGCGCCAGCGAGCGTCAAGGCGACCACCAACGAGGGCATGGGGTTCACCGGCCGCGGCGAGGGCATCGCCTGCGTCGCGGTGGCGCTGGTCGGTGGCGGTTCGGAATAGATTTCCCTCGATGGAGTTCGTCAACCCACTCGGGCTTGCCCGCAAGGTCAAGATCGGATCACTGGGAACGCTCCCCGACGTTCCGTTCAACCTGAGGACGCTCGCCGAGGCCGGTGTGATCAGGCCGATCCGGCCGGACAAGCTCGCCCGCGTGGCCCGCCAGCTGGCCCGCTGGGGAGCCTCGCCGGCCGCGGGCGTCGCGGGCGCCGCGATCACCCATCCCGGCGACCAGATGCTGATCGACGAGCTCGGCTCGCTGACCTTCGCTGAGATGCATCGGCGCTCGAACGCGCTCGCCCGGGCGCTCGCCGACCAGGGGGTCAGGCCCGGTGACGGGATCGCGATCATGGCCCGCAACCATCGCGGCTTCATCGATGCCACCCTCGCCGCCTCGAAGCTGGGCGCCAACGGGCTCTACATGAACACCGCCTTCTCCGGCCCGCAGCTCGAGGACGTGATGGAGCGCGAGGACCCGGCGGCGCTGATCTATGACGAGGAGTTCTCGGAGCTCCTCGGCGAGGCGAAGGAGGGCGTCCGGCGGTTCATCTCCTGGAGCGAGGGCGGCTCGGAGGGCGACGCGACCACCGATCAGCTGATCGAGTCGGCCTCCGACGAGGACCTCACGCCTCCGGACGAGCCGAGCCGGTTCATCATCCTCACCTCGGGGACCACCGGGACGCCGAAGGGGGCCCAGCGCGGGCAGCCCGACACGCTCAGCCCGCTGGCGGCGATGTTCTCCCGGATCCCCCTGCGCGCGGGCGAGAAGACGGTGATCGCGGCGCCGCTGTTTCACTCCTGGGGGTTCGCCCATTTCATGCTCGGGCTGTCGCTGAACTCGACCTACATCGTGCGACGCAAGTTCGATCCCGAGGAGACGCTGAAGGCGGTTGCCGAGCACCAGGCGACGGCCCTGGCCGTCGTCCCGGTGATGCTGCAGCGCATCCTCCAGCTTCCGGAAGCGGTCCTCGCCCGCTACCGGCTCCCGAGCCTGCGGGTAACGGCGGCCAGCGGCTCGGCCCTGCCGGGCCCGCTCGCCCAGGAATGGATGGACCGCTTCGGCGACAACCTCTACAACCTCTACGGTTCGACCGAGGTCGCCTGGGCGACGATTGCGACGCCGGAGGACCTGCGCGCGGCACCGGGGACCGCAGGGCTGCCGCCGCGCGGCACGGTGGTCAAGATCGTCGACAGCGAGGGCAAGTCCGAGCTGTCGCCGGGCGAGACCGGGCGCGTGTTCGTCGGCAACGAGATGGCCTTCGAGGGCTACACCGGCGGCGGCGGAAAGGACGTCTACGAGGGCCTGCTGTCCTCGGGCGACGTCGGTCACTTCGACTCCGAGGGGCGGCTGTTCATCGACGGTCGCGACGACGAGATGATCGTCTCCGGCGGCGAGAACGTCTTCCCGCGCGAGGTCGAGGATCTGCTCGCCGGCCACGACTCGGTCAAGGAGGTGGCGGTGATCGGGGTCGACGACGAGGAGTTCGGCCAGCGGCTGAAGGCGTTCGTCGTCTGCGTCGACCGCGACGCGCTCGACGAGGACGAGGTCAAGGGGTACGTGAAGCAGAACCTCGCCCGCTACAAGGTCCCGCGCGAGGTCGAGTTCCTCGACTCGCTGCCGCGAAACGCGACCGGCAAGGTGCTCAAGCGCGAACTCGCGTAGGACCCGCTGCTAGGCCGCGGAGGCCGCTTCGCGCTCGGCCTGGCGCCGCGACGCCTCGACGCGGCGCTGCTCCTGCTCGACCTGGCGCTTGAGCTCGGTCAGCGAGCGGCGCAGATGGCTGCGGACCGAGGGCGCGGCGACGCGCTCGGAGATGTAGCCGGTGATCCCGGCGCCGGCGACGCCGTAGGCGAAGCGGAACTCGACCCGGGTGCGACCGCCGCCGGCCTTGCGCAGGCGCCAGCGGCCGCGCTGATCGACCCCGGTGACCGATGACCAGGCCATATCGCGCGGCTCGGAGAACTCGACGATCTCGACCAGGCCGCCCATCTCGGCCGCGCCGACCCGCATCAGCATCCGGTAGCGCGCGCCGAGCCCTGACCGCTGGTCGCCCTCGACCTCCCAGCGGGTGATCCCGGAGAGATAATGGAGTGCGTTGGCGGGATCGGCGATGTAGTCCCAGACCAGCTTTGGGGGCGCCGCGACGACGATCGACTCGCCGAGTCTCATCCGCTAGCCGATCACCGGAAAGCGCCGCTCGGCGGCGAGCCCGTCGAGGGTTTCCTGCATCACGCCGGTGACGTGCTGGTAGACCTCGTCCAGGTCGGGCTCGGGCCCGAACTCCTCGACCAGGTCGATCGGCTGTCCGACCTCGATCGTGATCTTCGCCGGCAGCGGCAAATGGCCCATCAGGTCGCCGACGTTGAGGATCCAGGGCAGCGAGAGCGAGATCGGCAGCACCTTCAGCCGCAGGGTCCGGTCGACCCCGGTCAGTTTCGCCAGCCAGGCGCCACGGCTGAGGAAGAGCGCGGTCTCCTGGCCGCCGATCGTGACCACCGGGACGATCGGCACGCCGGCGTTGAGCGCCAGCTTGATGAAGCCCTTGCGTCCCGCCAGGTCGATCTTGTTGCCCTCCCAAGAGGGACGGTGGACCTCCCAGTCGCCGCCGGGGAAGACGAGCACCGCGGCGCCGGCATCGAGCGCCTCCTCGGCGTGCTTGTGCGAGGCGGCCATCGCGCCGTAGCGGCGCAGGAAGGGCCCGAACGGCGAGGCGAGCACGAGGTTGTGGGCGAGTTGGTAGAAGGGCCGCTCGACGCCGAAGTAGGTGGTGAAGGCGAGCGGCAGCACGATCACCTCGGGCGACATGTTGCCGCCGGTGTGATTGCCGACCAGCAACACCGGCCCGTTTTCCGGCACGTTGCCCATGTTGCGGACCTCGGCGCGGTACCACAGGGTCGCCATCAGCCACGAGAGCGGCAGGTTCTCGCGGATGTAGTCGGGATCGCGGTCGTCGAGATCGGCGGTCAGCGCCGCCTGCGCGCGCTTCGCGGCGGCGCCGAGTACGCGGCCGGTGATCCTGCGCCCGGCGCCGAGCAGGTCGCCCGCGGCGCGGGTGACGGTGCCGCCCGCGTCGCCGAGCGGCGCCAGGCGCTCGCTCAGGCCCGAGCCGGAGCCGTTGGCGTGCGAGCCGCCGTTGCGCCTCGCCTGCTCGCCGATCGCGCTCGGGTCAGCCATCGCGGTCGATCTTAGCCCGGTTCAGTGAACCGCCGTGCACCCAACGGCCGTGCGGATTTGCCGAGCGCTCAGCCGGCGCGGCGCAGGGCCCTGCGCACGGCGCCGCCCACGGGTGCGGCCACCACCGCCGCCGTCGCGATCCGCTCGGCGATCAGCGCGTTGGTCTGGTCCGCGAGCTCGACCTGGGGCACGTGGCCGCATTCGGGCAGGATCACCTGCTCGGCGCTCGGCAGCGCCTCCTCGACGTGGCGCGAGAAACCCGCCGGGATGATCCGGTCCTGGTCGCCCCAGATGAACAGGGCGGGGGGCGCGAGCCGGGAGAGCCGTGCGTAGAAGCCGTCCTCGCCATAGGGCTCGTCCAGGTAGATGTTGCGGGCGGCGGCGAAGAAGGCGACCCGCGCCGAGCGCGACCGGTAGAGGCGACAGAACTCGTCGACGGCGACGTCGGCCGCCGCCGGGTCGAGGCGCTCGGGGCGGGCGAACAGGCCCCAGAACTGGTCGCGGACGACGCGCTCGCGCAGGGCGTGGGGGATCACCGCCAGCTCCGGGCGCAGCAGCCTGACCAGCGGCGCCAGCTGGCGACGGCGGAAGGCGAGCGCCGGCGCCAGCAGGCTCAGCGATTGGACCCGCTCGGGCGCCCGGAAGCCGACCTCGATCGCCACGCGCCCACCCATCGAGTTGCCGATCAGGTGGGCGCGCTCGATCGCCATCGCGTCCATGTAGCCGACCACGGCGGCGGCGAACCAGGGTGCGTTGTAGGCGCCCAGGGCGGGCTTGTCGGAGGCCCCGAACCCCGGCAGGTCGAGGGCGTGGACGGTGTAGCGGCCTGCGAGGGCGGCGACCGTTTCGAAAAACGACGCCTTGTTGGAGCCGAGCCCGTGCAGGCAGATCACCTGCTCGTCGCCGTCGCCGTCGCCGGCGATCAGCGTCTTCAGCCGCCCGTGCGAGGTCTGGGCGTCGGTGATCCGCAGCAACGGGTCGCGGCCGCCCGGGAGCCGGAACATGCCCTCGAAGCCAAGCGCCAGGTCGAGGTCGCCCCGCGCGTAGAGGCGGCGCTGGGAGAAGGCGTCCAGGCCCGACAGCCGTCCCTCGCGCAGCCCGAGCCAGGTGGCGCCGTCGGTGCCGATGACGACGTCGGGCTCGCGGGTCGGCGACGGCCGCACCTCGCAGCGGTCGCCGCGCAGCCGCGCCTCCCAGATGCGTCCGACGTCGCCGAGCCGGATCTGAAAGGTCGCGTCGAAGTCCGGCGGCGCTCCCAGGTAGCGGTCGGGAAGCTCCGAGAAGGCGTTTCGGACCCGACGTGACCGCTGTTCGTGCAGCGAGGCCGTCCCACGCCCCGCACCTCGCGTAGCCATCGGCGGCGCACGTTAGCGGCCGCCGCGGCCGCCGCCACGGCGTGGCCCCTAAGCCCCCGCAAATAGCGCGGATTTCAGCCGCTGAGCTCGGCGAAACGGGCGCCAGCGCGAGATCGCCGCGCACCATGGCCTCGATCTCCTCGGACATCTTCGGAATAGCATCGCGGGCGATGGCCAAGGCGAAGATCACCCAGGAGGGCCTGCGCGAGCTCCAGGCCCCGATCAAGGAGCGCTTCCGCGAGACTCCGAACGCGGCCTCGATCACGCTGCATGCCGACGGCTCGCTGGAGGAGGGCATCGCCTGTTCGGTCGATACGGGCCGCGCCCTGGTCGAGGCCGGCCTGCACCCGGACACCGGGGGCGACGGGACCCTCGCGTGCTCGGGCGACATGCTGCTGCAGGCGCTGGTGGCCTGCGCCGGGGTGACGATGCGCTCGGTGGCGACGGCGATCGGTGTCGCGGTGACCGGCACCGTCCATGCCGAAGGCGACCTCGACTGGCGCGGGACGATGGCGATCGACAAGCAGGTCGCGGTCGGGTTCCAGCGCATCCGCCTGCGGTTCGAGCTCGAGACCGACGCCGACGACGAGCAGCTCGAGACCCTGCAGCGCCTGACCGAGCGTTACTGCGTCGTCTTCCAGACGCTCGCCTCGTCGCCCGAGCTCGCGGTCTCGCTCGATCGGGCCTGAGATGCGCGAGGTGACGATCCGCGACACGCTCAGCGGCGTGCCCGCGCCGCTGATCCCGCGCCAGCCGCCGAAGGTCGGCATCTACTCCTGCGGGCCGACCGTGTACTCGCGGATCCACGTCGGCAACGCCCGCCCGTACGTGATCCCGATGCTGCTGGCGCGGTTTCTCGCCCACGAGGGCTACGAGCCGACGGTGGTCATCAACGTCACCGATGTCAACGACAAGATCTACGACGCCGCGCGCGAGGCCGGGGTGCCGTCGGCAGAACACGCGCGGCGGATGATCGAGGCCTACACCGAGGACACCGACCGGCTCGGGATCGGGCGCCCGGACGCCGAGCCGCTGGCGACGGCGACGATCCTCGAGATCGTCGAGCTGATCGAGGCCCTGATCGAGGGCGGGCACGCGTACGAGTCCGGGGGGGACGTCTACTTCCGGGTCCGCAGCTTCGACGGCTACGGCAAGCTCTCCAACCGCGACCCCGACGAGATGGACCAGGGCGAAGAGGCGGGTTCGGAGCAGCTGAAGGAGAGCCCGCTCGACTTCGCGCTCTGGAAGTCGCGCAAGGACGGCGAGGACACCGCCTGGCCGTCGCCGTGGGGCGATGGCCGGCCCGGCTGGCACATCGAGTGCTCGGCGATGGCCGAGAAGCTGCTCGGAGCCGACTTCGAGATCCACAGCGGCGGCTCGGACCTGGTCTTCCCCCACCACGAGAACGAGATCGCGCAGACCGAGGCCGCGCGGGGGGTGCCGCTGGCGCGGATCTGGATGCACAACGGGATGGTCCGCACCGACGCCGAGAAGATGTCGAAGTCGCTCGGCAACATCTTCCAGCTCTCCGAGGCGATCGACCGGTTCGGGCCGCAGGCCGTGGTCGCCTTCCTCAGCTCCGGCCACTACCGCCAGCCGCTGGAGTTCTCCGAGCAGGCGCTCGAGCAGGCGGGCGCCCGGGTCGGGCGGCTGCGCAACTTCCTCGCCGAGCCCGCCGTGGACGGCGACCCGGACCCGTTCGTGACCGAGCGCCACGAGGCGTTCCTCGACGCGCTCGCGGACGACTTCAACACGCCAAAGGCCTGGGCGGCGGTGTTCGAGATCGTCGCCGAGGGCAACCGCCGCCCGCTGCCCGGCGCCCACGGGGCGCTGTCCGAGCTGCTGCCGCTGCTCGGGCTCGAGTCGCTGCTCGAGGCCGAGGCCGAGGCCGGTGGCGAGGCCGAGCAACTGCTCGCCGCGCGCGATCAGGCCCGTGCCAAGCGCGATTTCGCCCGCGCCGACGAGATCCGCGACCGGCTCGGCGAGCTCGGCTGGGAGGTCCGCGACACGCCCGACGGCGGCCGGCTGCGGAGGATCTGATCGCGGATTCGGCCGAAATCGTCTACGGACGCCGCGCGGTGGCCGAGGCGAAGCGTGGGCGCCGACGGGTGCGCCGAGTCTGGACATCGACCGACACCGACGCCGCCGAGCTCAATCGGCTCGCCGGCTCGGCCGAGCACCAGGGGATCGTCGCCGAGGTCGATCCGTACCCGTACGTCGATGCGGAGGTGCTGCTCGAGCGCCCGGAAGCGTTGATCGTCGCCCTCGACCAGGTCCAGGACCCGCACAACCTCGGCGCCGTTGCCCGCTCGGCCGAGGCGGCCGGGGTGGATGGGTTGGTGATCCCGGGGCGGCGGGCGGCGTCCGTCACCCCCGCCGCGGCCAAGGCGTCGGCCGGCGCGGTCGAGCACCTGGCGATCGCCCGGGTCACCAATCTCGCCGAGTGGCTGTCGCGCGCCAAGGACGCCGGCGCGTGGATCTACGGGGCGGAGGCGAACGCCGAGGCCCCGTACACGCAGACCGACCTGACCGGCAAGCTGGTGTTGGTGCTGGGCAGCGAGGGCAAGGGCCTGCGGCGGCTGGTCGCCGAGCGCTGCGACGGCCTCGTCTCGATCCCGGTGCGGGGGAGGGTGGCCTCGCTGAACGTCTCGGCCGCGGCCGCGGCGCTGCTGTTCGAGGCGGTGCGCCAACGCGGTCGGGTCTGAGCGCCGGAGCTGTCTAGCAACCGCTCAGGACGGTGCCCGAAATCTGCAACGGATCTTGCGGAAAAGCTCGTCGAGGTTGACAGAACTATGTCGGCGCGCATAGACTGCCCCGCAGATAAGGGTGAACTAAAGGTCGAGGATTGACCGTTCGCCCACAGGAGAGGGGCGCCCACCAGGGGAGGTACGGGCGCCACGGGTTCCAACCGAGATGGAGGACCAGTGGCCGTACCTACCCAACAGACAGCAGTTGCGCGCGGGCATGCAGGCCGGCGCCCTGACTCTCAACCAGAGCTTGAGGATACGTACCTCGTTGCTCTCGCGAAGAAGGGGAGCGCCGACGCTTACGACCGGATCGTCAAGCGTTATCGCGGTTTCGTCCGCCTGAAGGCGTCGTCGTACTTCCTGCTCGGAGGAGACTCCGAGGACCTGATCCAGGAGGGCCTGGTTGGGCTCTACAAGGCGATCCGCGATTTCCGCACCGATCGCGAGTCGAGCTTCCGCAATTTCGCCGAGCTCTGCATCACCCGCCAGATCATCACCGCGGTGAAGACGGCGAGCCGCAACAAGCACGCACCGCTCAACCAGTACGTCTCCTTCGCCCAGACGCCGGCCGCCGGCGACGCGGAGACGACCCTGGAGGACATCCTCCCGGGCCCGATCTCCGACGAGCCGTCGGAGCGCGCGATCGCCACCGAAGAGCTGCAGGCGCTGGTCTCGTGCCTGTCGAGCGTGCTCTCCGAGCTCGAGAGCCGGGTGCTCTCGCTGTACCTCGACGGCTACTCCTACGAGCAGATCGGCGAGCGCCTCGAGTGCGACACGAAGACCGTCGACAACGCTCTCCAGCGCGTCAAGCGCAAGGTCGCCGCGCACATCTCGGGACGCGAGGTCCTGGTTTAGAGCCGGCCTGGCTCCTCGCGTCCTCTCCATTCGCCGCGGTTCCCGCACGGAGCCGCGGCGAATCTATTTCCGCGGCGATCGAGATTCATCGAACGGGCCCATACGACCGGTTGGATGCAACTCGCTGCATCGGCCGGCCCAAAACCACCTAACTGCCCAGCCCAGCGCGTAGATTGGGCCTCTGAGTACGAGTTGCCCGGATAGCTTCAATTGGTAGAGCACGGCTCTTGTAAAGCCGGTTGTGTGGGTTCGAGTCCCACTCCGGGCTTGTGAGTGAGAAGGATTTCACCTGGCGCGACGGAGAGCGCACGATCCACTTCCGCGACGGGGTGGTCGGCGAGTCGCCCGAGATCCTTCGCGGCCACGGGTTCCAGGGCTACGAGCTGCTGACCACCGAGCGGGCGATGGGAGCCGCGCCGGTCGAGCTGGCCGAGGACTCCGCGTGCTTTCACCACATCCCGGGTGGCCCCGTCAACGAGGTCGCCGCCCGAGTGATCGCCGACGCCGGCGACGGCGACCTGGTCGCCCTGGGCGGCGGGCGGGTGATCGACGTCGCCAAGGCGGTCGCGGCGGTCAAGGGCAGCCGCGTCGCGGCCCTGCCGACCACGCTCTCCGGCGCCGAGATGACGCGGATCCACCGGCTGCCGCAGGGCCACGAGGCGCCGGGCGGTCTGATCCGCCCAGCGGTGGTGCTCGCCGACCCGCCGCTGATGGTCGGCCTGGCCGACGACCGCCTGCGGGCGAGCGCGATGAACGCCCTCGCGCACGGGGGCGACTCGCTCTACACACCGCTGGCCAACCCGGTTTCGGAAATGACGGCGCTGCGCGGCGCGAAGCTGATCGCCCGGGCGCTCGACACCGAGCGGGCCAAGCGCGACGGCTCCGCCCTCGCGCTGGGCTCGATCCTCTGCGCCTACGCGCTCGACTCGGCCCTGTTCAGCCTTCACCACGTCGTCTGCCAGACCCTGGTCCGCGAGCTGCGGATCCCGCACGCGGAGACCAACGCGGCGATGCTGCCCCGCACCCTGGAGATGCTGCGCTCGCGCGCCGGCCCGCAGATGACCGCCCTGGGCAGGGCGCTGGGCGTCAAGCAGGCCGAGCTCGCCGCCCGGGTTACCGAGCTCGGTGGCGGCCCGCGCCGGCTCTCGGAGCTGGGCGCCGAACGCGACGGGATCGAGCCTGCGGTGAAGGCGATCATCGCCCGCCCGGAGCTCCAGATGACCCCCGACGTTCCCGGCGCCCGAGAGATCCGCGAGCTGATCGAAAGCGCCTGGTAGCGCGCACGACAACGCCCGCCAGTAACGCACGCGCCGTGCGCGTGTAGGCACAGGCATGGATCAGGCCCCCAAGCGCTCGGCGCCGCCGCGCGACGACGCCGTGATCACCGACGAGCGCTTCGAGCGCTATCACCGCTTCGCGCGCGAGAAGGGCACCAGCCGGGTCCTCTACTACATCGCCAGGGCGATCCTGGTCCCGGTCTTGCTCGTCTACTTCCGCCTCCAGCGCTCCGGCCGCGAGCACACCAAGTTCAAGGGCGGGCTGATCGTCGCCTCCAACCACCGCAGCTTCCTCGACCCGTTCGTGATCGGCGCCCTGCTGCCGTGGCGCCGCCGGATGCAGTTCGTCGCCAAGGTCGAGCTGTTCGAGAAGCGCTGGCAGGGCTGGGTCCTGTCGCGACTGGGCGCCTTCCCGATCCGCCGCGGCCAGTCGGACGAGACCGCGATCGAGACCGCCCGCCTGATCGTCGACCGCGCCGGCACCGTGGTCATCTTCCCCGAGGGCACCCGGATCCGCACCGGCTCGCTCGGCCGCCCGAAGCGCGGCGTCGGCCGCCTGGCGCTGGAGACCGGCGCCGCGGTCCTGCCGGTCGCCGTCCAGGGGTCCGAGGAGGTGCGCCGCGGCTGGCGCATCCGCCCGCGCAAGGTCCGCCTGCGGGCCGGCAAGCCGCTCACCTTCCCGCGCACCGAGCGGCCGTCCCCGGCGCTCGCCGCCACGGTCACCGACCGGATCTGGCCCAACATCGAGTTGCAGTGGGAGTGGCTCGGTGGGCTGCCCCCGCTGCGCAAGGCGGCGGTGATCGGCGCCGGCAGCTGGGGCACCGCGGTCGCCGTGCTGCTCGCCCGCGGCGGGCTCGAGGTCGAGCTCGGCACCCGCACCGAGGAGAAGGCGCGCAAGATCAACAAGAACCGCTCGAACGAGGAGTACCTGCCCGGGGTGAAGCTCCCAGACGGCCTGACCGTGAAGCGCTCGACCGAGATCGAGCTCGCCGGCTGCGACCTGATCTGCCTCGCCGTCCCCTCCGCCTCGCTTCCCAACGTGGTCGGCTCGCTCGCCGACCGGATCGGCGCGCGCGCCTCGGTGCTGCTGCTCTCGAAGGGCTTCGTGCAGCCGATGGGGGCGCTGCCGAGCGAATATGTCGCCGAGCGCATCCGCGCCCGGGCGATCGCCTGCCTGGGCGGCCCCGCGCACGCCCGCGAGGCGACCGCCGGGATGGCGGCTCTCGTCCTGGGCAGCGCTGACGCCGACCTGCGGACGATGCTGGGCGAGGTCTTCGACCGCGCCGGGCTGGTCTGCGAGCGCAGCGACGACGTCACCGGGGTCGAGGTCGCCGGCGCGGCCAAGAACGCCGCCGCGCTCGCCGCCGCCGCCGGCGAGCGCTTCGGCCTCAACGCCGCCGGGATCGCCGCCGCCGGGGTCTGGCGCGAGTGCGTCGAGTTCGCGCTCGCCCGTGGCGGACGGTTGGAGACCTTCTCCGGGCTCGCCGGGGTCGGCGACCTGACCGCGACTGTGCTGGCGCCCAAGAGCCGCAACCGCCAGGCGGGCGAGCTGCTCGGCGCCGGGGTCGCCGCCGACCGGATCCCTGGCCGAATCGGACAGGCCTCGGAGGCGCTCGACTCGGTCCCGCTGATCGCCGAGACCGTCGCCGGGGCCGGGATCGAGGCGCCCAGCCTGGAGGGCCTGGCGTCGCTGATCGCGGGCGAGATCGACGCCGGCGAGTGGGTCGCCGGGCTGCGCCGTGCGGAGCGCGCCAGGAAGGCGGCCTGAGATGCGGGGCGCTCTAGGCTTGCCGCGTGACCGAGGAGGAGGACAAGGGGGCCGACGCGCTCGCCGCGCACCCGCCGGAGTCGAAGGCCGACCTGGATCGCGCCTTCTCGGAGCTCTACCGCACACATCTGCGCGACGTCTATTCCTACGCGTACTACAAGGTGGGCAACCACCACGACGCCGAGGACCTGACCGAGCAGGCGTTCCTACAGGCCTATCGCCACTTCGAGCGCGCCCGGCGCGAGTCGAACGGGCGGCCGCTGCGGCCGTGGCTGATCCGGATCGCCCACAACCTGGCGTCGAACTACTACCGCGACCGCGCCCGCAGGCCGGAGGCGAACATCGACGCGGTCGAGCCGCCGGCGCACCCGCACGAGACGGAGCGGGTGGTCGAGGGCCGCGAGGAGCTGCGCCAGGTGATCGCGCGCCTCGACGACCTTCCGGACGACCGTCGCGAGGCCCTGATCATGCGCTTCGCGCTCGGCATGGACAACCGCGAGATCGCCCGGGCGCTGGGGCGCTCGGACGGGGCGACCAAGGTCCTGATCCATCGGGCGATCAAGCAGCTCGAGGAGCTGATGGCCGATGAGTGAGCACGCCGGCGAGCTCAACCTCGAGCGGCTGCTCAGCGACGCCCTGCGCCCGGTCGACCCGCCGGAGACGCTCTCGACGCGGGTGGAAACGACGCTCTCGTCGATCGCCGAGCAGGCCGCCGCCGAGCTGTCGAGCTGGGCCGACGAGCTCTCCGAGGGCGAGCTCGAGGCCCTGCGCGACCCGCGCAACTGGGTCCGCCCGGTGGCCGCGGTCGCGGTCGGTGGCGCCGCGGCGGCCGCTCTGGTCGTGGTCGAGGCCCGCCGACGGCGGCGCCCGCACGGTGTCCGCGCGAGCGCCGAGCGCTTCCTGCGCGACCTGACCTAGACCTCCGGCTCCAGCTGACCTGAAGTAGGGTGGGGGTGGATGGGGAGGCTGATCACGATCGCGATCTTGGGGATGGCGATCGCCGCCGCCCCCGCGAGTGCGACGCTGACGATCTACGACAGCGACATGAACGAGCTGGCGACGATCGACAAGGCCCAGTGCAAGCTGCACAAGGCCGCCGGCCCGACCAAGTCACGGTTCACGGCCTTCTCGGTGCCTAAGCAGGCGAACTGGACGGTCGCCGTCTTCATCCCGAACAACACCTGGCAGGGGTTCGGCTTCAGCTACCCGCTGTTCTACGGAGCCGATCCGACCGCTTACGCGTTCAGCAAGAGTCCTGCCGCCAGCTACAGCAACGCGTACCCGATTCCCGGGACCCCGCCCGGGATCGTCGGCGGGGGCGCGATCAACTTCTCGCCCAAGGGCAAGGCGATCTCGGTCGGGTTGGACCCGGCGCCGAACGCCGACTACACAAGCGGCGTGATCTTCGCCGGTTCGATGAAGTGCAAGTACCCCAAGCGCCGCTGACGCTCAGCCCTTCGCCGGCGCCGCCTTGCGCGGCGGGCGCTCGCGCGGCGCGACGCTTGGCGTAGCCGCGCCGGCTGCGAGGCCGACCAGGCCGAGGGTCAGGTGCAGGAAGTTGTCCTCGTTGTTGACCGGGATCAGCCCGAGCAGGATGTTGTCGGAGTCGATGAAGCCCCAGACGGCGAGCACGACGTAGACGAGCCCGATCCCGAGGCAGTAGGAGCGAGCGCCGTACGGAGAGCCGGCCACCGCCAGCGCGAGCAGGCCGAGCGCGATGTGGACGAGGTTGTGCCAGCCGTTGACGCCGAGGATGCCGAAGATGTCGTCGGTGTTGGCGGCCACGTTGACCGCCCCGGTCTCGAAGCTGGAGCTGTAGAAGAAGCCGATGATCCCGACGATCACCAGCACGGCGCCGACCAGCGTGCAGTAGAGCCTCGCCGGGGTTGAAGTCGCCATCGGGCGTGAAACTATCGGAGCGAGCGCGACCGATGATCCGATCCGGACCGTCTCGCGTATTCATCACCGGTGGCAGAAAAGCTCACACCTGAGGCCCTGCAACGATTGGCCGACGAGGATCTGATGACCCTGGTCGAGGATCGCAACCCCGACGCCTTCGCGGTCCTCTACGACCGCCACGGGGGCGCCGCCTATTCGCTCGCCCACCGGATCGTCGGCGACCGGACGATCGCCGAGGACGTCACCCAGGAGGCCTTCATCTCGGTCTGGCGCAGCGGGGCGCGCTTCGACGCCGCCCGCGGCAGCGTCCGCTCGTGGACCCTCGGCATCACCCGCAACCGGGCGATCGACGCCCTGCGCCGCTCCTCCGGCTCGGCCCCGAAGCTCGACCTCGACGACGACGCCGTGCTCGAGAGCCAGACCGCCGGCGAGCTCACCGAGTCCGAGGCGATCCGGCGCGAGACCTCGCGCCGGGTGCGCGGGGCGCTGCGCGAGCTGCCCGACGAACAGAGCGAGGTGATCGGCCTCGCCTACTTCGGCGGCTTCACCCAGTCGGAGATCGCCGAGATGCTCGGCATGCCGCTGGGGACGGTCAAGGGACGGATGCGCCTGGGTTTGGAGAAGATCCGGGTTACGCTCGCCGAGCGGATGGGGATCGAGGGGCTGTCGGAGGTGATGCCATGAGCGAGCAGCTGAACGGGTGCGACGGATTCCGTGACGATCTCGCGGCCTACGCGCTCGGCGCGCTGGACGGCGACGACGCGGTCGCGCTCGAGCGTCATCTCGCCGCCTGCGACTCGTGCACGGCTCGGCTGCGCTGGCTGAGCCCGGCGATCGACGTGCTGCCGGCCGCGGTCGAGCAGCTGACGCCGCCGCCGAGCCTGCGCCAGAACCTGATGGAACAGGTTCGCGCCGAGGCCGCGCCGGCCGCCGGTCGCGCTCCGGCGGAGGGGTCCCGTGAGCCGTGGTGGGCCGGGCTCCGTGGTCTCATGCTGCGCCCGGCGACCGGGATCGCGGTGCTGATCATCCTCGTCGCCGGCTTCGGGGTCGGCTACGCGCTGCGCGGGTCGGACGACGGCGCGCGCGAGTGGCGAGCTGGTCAAGGCCGAGCCGATGAACGGCGCCGCGCCCGTCTCGGCGACGCTGGAGCGCAACGGCGACAGCGCGACCCTGCACGTCCACGAGCTGCCGGCGATCAACCAGGACCAGGTCTATGAGGTCTGGGTCCAGCGGGCGGGGGTGATGGAGCCGCGCAGCACCTTCGTGCTCAGCATGGACGGGACCGCGGAGGCCGCCATCCCGGGTCCGCTGAACGGCGGCAGCGCCGTCTTCGTCACCCGCGAGCCACGCGGTGGGAGCAGCCAGCCCACCACGCAGCCGATCCTCAGCGCACCCCTCTAGTTATCGTCCGGCGCCCGAGTGGCGACCTGCTACCGACATCCCTCGCGGGAGACGAACGTTTCCTGCTCCAACTGCGGACGGCCGATCTGCCCCGACTGCATGACCTCGACTCCGGTCGGGATGCGCTGTCCCGAGTGCGCGCGCCAGCGCACCCAGGTGCGCAACCCGGTCGGCATCCCCGGCCGCGGCGACGCCCAGGCGACCTACGCGCTGGTCGCGCTGTGCGTGATCGCCTTCATCGGCGAGATCGCCAGCGGCGGCACGTTCGGCAGCGGCGGCGGCACGCTGACCGCGCGCGGCGCCCTGTTCGCCAGCGGCATCGACGCCTCCGGCCACCTGGTCGGCGTCGCCGAGGGCCAGCCCTACCGGCTCGTCACCTCGGCCTTCCTGCACGCCGGGATCATCCACCTGGGGCTGAACATGTTCGCGCTCTACATCCTCGGCAACCTGCTGGAGCCGGCGATCGGCACCGCCCGCTTCCTCGGCATCTACGCGGTCGCGGTGCTCTCGGGCTCGTTCCTGGTCATGGTCCTCGACCCCAACCAGCTCACGGTCGGCGCCTCGGGCGGGATCTTCGGGCTGATGGCCGCCGCCTTCCTGATCGCGCGCAGCCGCGGCCTCGACGACCTCGCGACCCAGATCGGCTTCTTCATCCTGCTCAACCTGGCGTTCACCTTCGGCAACAACAGCATCAGCATCGGCGCTCACATCGGCGGCCTGATCGGCGGTGCAATCGCCGCCTTGATGGTCAACCAGCTCGACCGTCGCCGGATCCCGAACGCGCGCACGGTCGAGCTCGTGGCGATGGCGGCCCTGTGCGTGATCGCCGTCGTCGGGGCGCTGATCGCCGCCGACTCGAACGCCCTGCCCGCCCCGCACGGCTAGGCGACGAGCTCGAACGCCACCTCCCCGGGCGGCTCGACGGCCTCGGGGTGGAGCAGGTGCGCGAGCAGCTCGACGCCGTCGACCAGGCGCGGGCCGGGCCGCGAGAACGACGAGGCGGCGTCGACAGCCACCACCTGCCGGGCGCCGAGCCCGGCCAGGCGATCGGCGTGATCGCGCGCCTGGGCCGCCGACTCGGGCGCGTAGAGCCCGCACGGCATCGCGATGACGACCTCCGGCATCGCGGCGGCGACCTCGTCCCAGCCGACGACGCGCGACTTCTCGCCCGCCCGCCCGAGCGCATCCTCACCGCCAGCGGCCGCGATCATCTCCGGGACCCAGTGGCCGCCGATGTAGACGGGGTCGAGCCACTCGAGCGCCGCCACCCGCGGGCGCGGCGCTCCGGCGACCGCGGCGCTCACGGCTGCGAGGCGCCCACGCAGCCGTTTCAACAACTGCTCGCCGAGTCGCGGGTTGCCGGTCGCCCAGGCGAGCGTGGTGATGTCGCCGAGCACCTGCTCGAGGTTCTCGGGGTCGAGCGAGACCACCCGCGGCGCTCCCGGCAGCCGGGCGGCGACCGCGCGCACGTCGTCGTAGGAGACGGCGCACACCGCGCACAACGCCTGGGTGACGATCAGCTCCGGAGCGAGCTCGGCGAGCACCGCCTCGTCGAGTCGGTACAGCGATTCGCCGCGGGCGGTGACCTCGCGCACCCGGGAGTCGATCTCGGCCGGCGCCAGGCCTTCCTCAATCACGCTCGAGGTCAGCTTCGGCAGGTCGAGCGCCGCCGGCGGGTGGTCGCACTCGTGGGTAACCGCGACGACCGAGTCGCCGAGCCCGAGCGCGAACAGCGCCTCGGTGGCCGAGGGGACCAGGCTCGCGATCCGCATCGTTTTCGAGCATAGTGTCGGCCCATGGCGGAGCTGCTCTCAGACGAGGAGATCGAGTCGAAGCTCGGCGAGCTGCAGGGGTGGTCGCGTGACGGCGACCAGATCACCAAGACCTTCGATCACGGCGACTTCATGGGCTCGGTCGAGTTCGTCCGCCGGCTGACCGAGCCCGCCGAGTCGATGAACCACCACCCCGACCTCGAGATCTCGTGGAGCGAGGTCAAGGTCTCGATCACCAACCACGCGGCCGGCGGCCTGACCGAGGCGGATTTCGAGCTCGCGGGCAAGATCGACGCGGTCGAGTGAGGCGGAGCGAAGCGAAGCCGAGCCGCGCCGCCGTTGAGGCGCCTGATGTGACCTTGGACCGCGAGGACGTCCGCTTCCGGTCCGGCGACGCCGAGTGCGCGGGCTGGCTGTACCGGCCGGACGCGGCCGACGGCGACAGCGCCTGCGTCGTCCTCGCCCACGGCTTCGGCGGCGTCAAGGAGGCCCGCCTGGACGCCTACGCGGAGCGCTTTGCAGCCGCCGGTCACGCGGCGCTGGTCTTCGACTACCGCCACCACGGCGACTCCGGGGGCGAGCCACGCCTGCTGATCGACATCGGCCGCCAGCGCGACGACTGGCGCGCCGCGATCGCCCATGCCCGCGGGCTCGACGGCGTCGACGCGAACCGGATCGTCGCCTGGGGAACCTCGTTCTCGGGCGGCCACGTGGTCGAGATCGCCGCCGTCGACCACCGGATCGCGGCCGTGATCGCGCAGTCGCCGTTCATGAGCGGGGTCGCGGCCCTGCGCTCGGCCGGGTTCGCCCACAACAACCGGCTCACGGCCGCCGGGCTGCGCGACGCGTTCGCGGCCCTGCGCGGCGGCGAGCCGTATCCGATCGCCGTCGTCGGCCCGCCGGGTAGCACCGCGGCGATGTGCAGCCCCGACGCCGAGCCGGGCTATCTGGCGCTCTTTCCGCCGGAATATCAGTGGCCGAACCGCTTCCTGCCGCGCGGGACGCTCAGCCTCCCGGCCCAGCGCCCGCACGCGAAGGCGAAACGGCTGACCGCGCCGTTGCTGGTCCAGGTGATGACCGACGATGTGGTCACGCCGCCGGCCCCGGCGCGCCGGGCTGCCGCGGCGGCGCCGCGCGGCGAGCTGATCGAGTACCCGGGCGGTCACTTCGACATCTACGTCGGTGAGCCGTTCGAGCGCGCGGTCGGCGACCAGATCGAGTTCATCGATCGCACCGTCGCCTAGAAGCGCGACCATGGCCCCCATGCGCATCGTCCACCTCCTCGGCACGCGCCCGAACCTGGTCAAGATGGCGCCCGTGATCGCGGCGGCCCGCGACCGCTTCGGGCCCGAATCGTCGGTTGTCGTCCACACCGGCCAGCACTACGACCGGGCGATGTCCGACATCTTCTTCGAGGAGCTCGGCGTGCCCGAGCCCGACCACATGCTCGGGGTCGGCTCCGGCAGCCACGGCGAGCAGACGGCGCGGGTGCTGGAGCGGCTCGAGCCGGTGCTGCGCGAGGAGCGGCCCGACCTGGTCCTGGTGCCCGGCGACGTCAACTCGACCCTGGCCGCGGCGCTGTGCGCGGCGCGCCTGGGGATCCCGATCGGCCACGTCGAGTCGGGGCTGCGCAGCTTCGACCGGACGATGCCCGAGGAGGTCAACCGGGTGGTCACCGACCATCTCTCCGAGCTGCTCTTCCTGCACTCGCCAGAGGCCGAGGACAATCTGCGCGCCGAGGGCGTCGACGAGAGCCGCTTCGAGTTCGTCGGCAACACGATGATCGACACCCTGGTCGCGCTCGAGGGCCGGATTCGCGAACGCGGCGCGGCCACGGCTGCCGGGGTCGAGCCGGGCTCCTACCTGCTCGTCACCCTGCACCGGCCGGCGCTCGTCGACGGGCCGCTGCTCGTCGACGCGATCGCGGCGCTGGAGCGGGTCGCGGCCGAGCTGCCGGTCGTCTTCCCGATCCACCCGCGAACCCGCAAGATGCTCGGCGAGCGCGGCGCGAACGGGCTGGTGCTCACCGATCCGATCGGCTACCTGGACTTCCTCTCGCTCGAGGCCGACGCGGCGGCGGTGCTCACCGACTCGGGCGGGATCCAGGAGGAGACGACGTACCTGGGCGTCCCCTGCTTCACCCTGCGCGACAACACCGAGCGCCCGGTGACCGTGCGCGCCGGGACCAACACGCTGCTCGGGCTGGCGCCGGAGCGGATCGCCGAGATCCCGGCGCTGCTCGCGAGCGCCCCTGCGGAGCGTCCGCATGCTCCGCAGAAATGGGACGGACGGGCGGCGCAGCGGATCGCCGACGTGATCGCGGACCGGTAGATTCGCGCCCGTGCAGTTCCCCTCGTTGGTTCCGCGCGACCGCGTCTTCTTCGACCTCTTCAACCAGGCCGGACGCAACACCCTGCACGCCGCCGAGCTGCTCAAGCAGATGCTGGAGGGCTGGCCCGAGGAGGCCGGGATCGCTCGCGAGATCCTGCTCGCCGAGCAGGAGGGCGACAAGATCACCCACGAGATCGTCCGCCGGGTCAACACGACCTTCGTCACCCCGATCGACGCCGGCGACATCTACGGGCTCGCGACCCAGATCGACGACATCGTCGACCACATCGACGAGACCGCCGACTTCATGGGCCTGTACCGGATCGAGGCGTCGATGGAGCAGTCGCTGGCGATCGCCGACGTGCTGGTCAAGTCGTGCGAGCAGCTCGCCGGGGCGCTCGAGAACCTGCGCGGGTTCAAGGACCTGGAGAAGTACTGGATCGAGATCCACCGGCTCGAGAACGAGGGCGACCGGCTGTATCGCGACGCGGTCGCTTCGCTGTTCGCGAACGGGATCGACCCGATGTTCGTGATCCGCTGGCGCGACATCTTCCTGCGGCTCGAGCGCGCCGTCGACGCCACCGAGTCGGTCGCCCACATCCTCGAGGGCGTCGTGATCAAGAACGCTTGATGCGTTCTTCGGCCGGGCGATGAGCGAGTCGGACCTGATCCTGGCGATCGTCGTCGCCACCGCGCTCGCCTTCGACGTCACCAACGGCTTCCACGACACCGCCAACGTCGTCGCGACCTCGATCTCGACCCGGGCGATGTCGCCCCAGGTCGCGGTCGGCTACGCCGCGATCCTCAACTTCGTCGGCGCCCTGATCTCGCTCGAGGTCGCCGCGACGATCGCCAAGGACGTCGTCGACGCCGGCGCGATCACGCCGACGGTGATCTTCGCCGGCCTGATCGGGGCGATCGCCTGGAACCTGGTCACCTGGTACTTCGGCCTGCCGTCGTCGAGCTCGCACGCGCTGATCGGCGGCGTCGTCGGGGCGACCTTCGTCGCCGCCGGCGCCGACGCGATCTTCGGCGAGGGGATCCTCGGCAAGGTGCTGATCCCGGCGGTGATCGCGCCGCTGCTCGCCTTCGTCGTCGGCGCGGTCGGGATCGTCTTCGCTACCGGATCGTCGGCCGCCAGCGACCCGGGCCGGTGACCCGCGGGTTCCGCTACGGGCAGGTGCTCTCCGGCGGGCTGCTGGCGCTCGCCCACGGCACCAACGACGCCCAGAAGACGATGGGGGTGATCACCCTGGCGCTGGTCGCCAACGGCAACCTCCCCGAGACCGGGTTCGAGGTGCCGACCTGGGTCGTGCTCGCTTCGGCTATCGGCGATCGCGCTCGGCACCTACACCGGCGGCTGGCGGATCATCAAGACGATGGGGACGAAGATCATCAAGATGGACGCCGCCCAGGGCTTCTCGGCACAGGGGGCGGGCGCCGCGGTGATCCTCGCCTCCTCGCACTTCGGCTTCCCGCTCTCGACCACGCAGGTGATCGCCGGCGGCGTGATGGGCTCGGGCGCCGGCAAGCGGCTTGTCGGCGGTTCGCTGGGGTGTGGCGGGCAACATCGTCACCGCCTGGCTGCTGACGCTGCCCGCGGCCGCGCTGATCGGGGCTGCTGTCTACGGCTTCGTCGAGATCTTCCCCGGTGCGGTCGGCCCGCTGATCGTCTCGGCGGTCGGCCTCGGTCTCGCTGGCAATGGCGTTCTCGCGGCGGATCCGCCACGGAGAACCGGTGGCGGCGTGATCGCGACGATCGTCGACACCAGGCGCTCTGGGAGACGATGGTCGCGGGGTTTGTCGCCGGGGTCGGGACGATGATCGTCTTCTCACTGGCGATCCTCGGTGCGACCAAGTTCGCCGAGGCCAACCGCGACGGCAAAGCGCCGGAGGCGACGGTCTTCGCCGTGCTCGCCGTGCTCGGTTTGGCGGCGACCGCCGCGCGCGGTGGTGGTCGCGCTGATCGTGATGACGAGCAAGTAGCGCGCCCGCGGGCGTAGCCTTAGGCGATGCGCGCCGCCCGCAATATCGCGATCATCGCCCTGCTGGCGCTGATCATCGACGTCCTCCCCGGGGGCGGCAACGCGGCCCAGGCGATCCTGGCGGTGATCTCACTCACCTTCCTCGCCCTGATCGCGGCCGCCGGCTACCAGCTCTATCGCCAGTACCGGCTCAACTACCTCGCGCTCACCGACGGCCAGCGGGCGCTGCTGGTCGGCTCGCTGGGGGCGATCGTGCTGATGATCGCCGGAGCCAGCGAGATGACCGCCACCGGCGCCGGGCTGCTGGTCTGGCTCGGGGTGATCGCCTTCTCGGTGATCTCGATCATCAAGGTCGTCGGCGACGCGCGGGCCAGTTACTGACCGCCCGGCGCTGAGTTCGCACAACCCCGGCCCGCTCTCGCCACACTCGTGAGCTGACTCGCGCGCCGGCGCGACCTAGCTTCGTGCGCATGTCCCGAGCGGCGAGGCAGAGCGGTCAGGCGGCGGTCGAGCTGGTCGTCGCGATCCCCGTATTGCTCGCGGTCTTGGCCCTGGTCGGCCAGCTGGCGGTCGCCGGTTACGCGCTCTGGAGCGCCGCCGCAGCCGCCCGGGCGGGCGCCCGGGCGGCCGAGGTCGGCGGCGACGCCGAGGCCGCGGCGCGCAGCGCCCTGCCCGGCTGGCTCGCGGACGACGCCGAGGTCGACGCGGCCGGCCCGGTCGAGGTCCGGGTCGAGGCCCCGGGGCTGGTCCCCGGCGTCCCGGCCCTTCGCCTGAGAGCGGCGACCGAGCTGGGCGCGGGCGAGGGGTGATGTCGCAGCGCGGCCAGGCATCGGTCGAGCTCGTCGCCGCGCTGCCGTTCGTCTTCCTCGCGGCCGTCCTCTGCCTGCAGCTGCTCGCCGCGGGCTATGCCCTGACGCTCGCCGACGGTGCCGCCGAGGCCGGCGCCCTGGCACTCGCCTCCGACCGACCGGCCGAGCCCGCGGTCGAGGCGGCGCTGCCGGGCTGGGCTCGCGACCGGGTCGAGCTCGACTCCCAGGGCGGGCGGCTGACCGTGCGGCTGAGCCCGCCGTCGCCGCTGGCCGCGGTCGGTCGCGCGCTCGAGGTCAGCTCGACCGCCTGGGTTCAACGGCCGGCCGACGGGAGCGCCGGCTGATGGCGGCGATCGTGCTTGCCGCCGGGCTGCCGGGGGCCGGCGAGCCGCTGGCCGGCGTCGCCGCGGTCGCGGTTGCGCTCGCGGTCGAGCGGTCGGCGCCCGTCGTCCTGGTCGAGGTCGGCCGCCCGCGAGGCCGCGGGCCGACGATGCTGGCCGCCGAGACGGCCCGCCGGCTGGAGGCGCGGCTGCGCGATGCCGGCGTGCGCTGCGCGGCCCGCGGGCGGATCGCCTGGGTGGGGATCGCCGAGGAGGGCTGGACCGAGGCCGCGCGCGAGGTCGCCGCGCTGGCCGCCGAGGCCGAGGCCGTTCTGGTCGTGGTCGAGCCGCGCCTGGTCGCTGAGGGGCTCGCCGATCCCGGGCTCGCGATCGACGGCGCCCTGCTGTGTGCGGAGCTCCCGGCCCAGCGCCCGCTGGCCGCGCTCGCGGTCGGCGAGCTGCTGACGGCCGGGGTCAGGGTCCGGGTGCTGTCCCGGGCTCCGGGACGAGTCGCCGCCCGACGCGCGCTGGCGGGGATCGATCCCGGCGGGGAGTCAGCGCGCCGTTCGGCGAGGCTCGCCCGCGGCCTGCTCGGCGTCGGCCCGGCGTCGCCCCCGCGCAACCGCCATCGGCTGCGCTCGCGGCTGGCGACCGAGTCCGGCCAGGCGCTGCCGCTGGTTCTCGGCGGAGTGGTCGCGCTCGCCTGCGCCAGCCTGGCGCTGGCGGCGCTTGGTGGCGCGGTGACCGGCAAGTCGCGCACACAGCGGGCGGCCGACCTGGCCGCGCTCTCGGCTGCGCGCGAGATGCGCGACGACTTCGGGCGGCTGTTCGTCCCCGCGCGGCGCCCCGACGGGCGCCCCGACCCCGGCCACCTGAGCAAGGGCGAGTACCTGCGGCGCGCGACCGAGGCGGCGCAGGAGGCGGCGCGGCGAAACGGGGTCGGCCAGGGGCGGCTGCAGGTCGAGTTCCCCGACCGCTCGTCGTTCGCGCCGCTGCGGGTCCGGGCCGAGCTCGGCGCCGAGCTCGACACCCCGGGGGACCTGCCGAAGCTGCCGGTGGCCGTCCACGCCGAGGCCGAGGCGGTCCCCGCGACGCCGGCGGCCGGCGCGACGAGCGGCCCGGCGTACGCGACCGGGGGCGGCTACTCCGGGCCGCTCGAGTACCGCCAGGGCGAGGGCATGCGACCCGACGTCGCCGCCGCCTTCGACCGGATGGCAGCCGCGGCGGCGGCCGATCGGATCTCGCTGCTGGTCAATGACGGCTTTCGTTCCGACGCCGAGCAGGCGATCCTCTGGGCCCAGAACCCCGACCCGCGGTGGGTCGCCCCGCCGGGCACGTCGCTGCATCGCTGCGCCACCGAGCTCGACCTCGGCCCGGCCTCGGCCTACGGGTGGCTGGCGGCGAACGCGCCCAGGTTCGGCTTCCTGTTGCGCTACAGCTGGGAGCCCTGGCACTGGGGCTACATCGAGGGCCCGGAGCCGTGCTCGACGGCCGGCGACCAGGTCGGAACGGGCGACGGCGAGGCCGGCGCCGCCGACGGCGACTCGGGCGAGGTCAGCCTGCCGTCGTTCGTCCCGGGTGAGTTTCGCGCCGCGATCGCGGCCGCCGCCCAGCGCTGGAACGTCTCCGGGGCGCTGCTCGCCGCGCAGCTGATGGCGGAGAGCAACTTCAACCCGTTCGCGGTCAGCCCGGCAGGGGCCGCTGGGATCGCCCAGTTCATGCCGGCGACGGCGGCTTCCTACGGGCTCGACGACCCGTTCGACGCCGCGGCGGCGATCGACGCCCAGGCGCACCTGATGGCGGACCTGCTGGAGCGGTTCGGCGACCCGTCGCTGGCCCTCGCCGCCTACAACGCCGGCCCCGGCGCGGTCGAGCCGTGCGGCTGCGTCCCCTCGATCCCCGAGACCCAGGCCTACGTCGCTCGGATCCTCGGGCTGATCCACGGCGCCGGGGCGACGCTCGTCGCCGCGGGCGCGCCGGCGCTGGAGGTGCGGCTGGTCGACTGAAACGCTTACGCTCTGGCCATGCCACCGCTGACGATCTCCGGCCTTGACGAGCTCCGCGAGCTGATCGGCAAGCCGATCGGCCCGTCGGACTGGGTCGAGGTCACCCAGGAGGACATCAACAAGTTCGCCGAGATCTCCCGCGACGACCAATGGATCCACGTCGACGTCGAGCGCGCCGAGCGCGAGAGCCCGTTCGGGACCACGGTCGCGCACGGCAACCTGACCCTGTCGCTGATCGACGGCCTACGGCTGCAGCTGATCAGCCAGCAGGGGGTGAAGATGGGGATCAACTACGGCTGGAACAAGGTCCGCTTCCCGGCCCCGGTCCCCGCCGGCTCCAAGGTCCGGGCGACGGCCGAGGTGCTCTCGGTCGACGAGCTCGGCGACGGCTGGGCCCAGGTGGTGACCAAGTTCACGCTCGAGCGCGAGGGCGGCGAGAAGCCGGTCTGCGTCGCCGAGTCGGTCGGCCGGGCCCTGCGCGAGTAGCGCGGACCGCGGCCCGGCGATGACGACGCTGCTGGTCCGTCCTGGCCGGAGATGCCGCTGATCAGCGCCCGCTTCAAGCGCCCGTGAACTTCGCCTCGCGGCCCTCGAAGAACGCGGTCACGCCCTCGCGCAGGTCCTCGGTGCCCATCGAGTCGGCGATCCCGTGGCGCTCGACCTGCAGGTGGTCGGTGAGCGAGTTGTCGAGGCTCTGGCCGATCAGCAGCTTCGCCATCCGCACGTAGTGCGGCGCCATCCCGGCCAGCTTCTCGGCCTTGGCGCGCGCCGCGTCGAGCAGCTCGTCCGGACCGACGACCTTGGAGACGATCCCCATCTCCAGCGCCTGCTCGGCCGACAGCAGCGGGTCGTTGAGCAGCAGCTGTAAGGCCTTGTCGGGTCCGATGACGCGGGGCAAAAAGTAGGTCATCCCGCCGTCGGGCGAGGCCCCGATCCGCCCGTAGGCGCAGACGAAGGCGGCGTTGGTCGAGGCGATCCGGATATCGCACATCAGCGCCAGCGAAAAGCCCGCCCCGGCGGCGACCCCGTTGACCGCGCCGATCACCGGATAGGGAATGCGGCGGAAGTCGACGATCGCCTGGTGCAGAACCTCGGCGCCGCGGCGGACGTTGGCCGGCAGGTCGATCTCGGGGTCGTCGACGCCGCCCTTGAACCAGTTCACGTCGCCACCGGAGGAGAAGGCGCGCTCGCCGGCCCCGGTGACGATCAGCCCGCGCAGCGGCGCTTGGTCGGCGAGCCAGCCGGAGGCGACGGTGAGCTCGAAGATCAGCTCCGGGCTCATCGCGTTGAGCGAGTCGGGCCGGTTCAGGGTCAGGGTGCCGATCTCGCCGTCGATCTCGATCGAGAGCGTCTCGAGCTCGGGCGGAGAGGGGATGGTCGTCGTCTGGCTCATCGGTGCTCCTGGGGTGGGATTGGCGCGGGTGCGAACCGTACCCTTGAAGCGTGGATTCCGTTGCCGAACAGCGCAAACGCCTGCCCGACCAGCCGGGCGTCTACCTGTTCAAGGACGAGCGCGGCCTGGTCATGTACGTGGGCAAGGCGACCTCGATTCGCAAGCGGGTGGCCGGCCACTTCGCCGGCAAGACCTCGCGCGGGAGCTTCGGGTTCATCGACCGGATCGCGTCGATCGACTTCCTGGTCACCGAGACCGAGGCCGAGGCGCTGCTCGCCGAGCAGCAGTTCATCAAGCGCCATCGGCCGCGGTTCAACATCCGCCTGCGCGACGACAAGTCCTACCCCTACATCGGGATCAGCCTCGACGAGGAGTTCCCGCGCGTCTACTTCACCCGCGAGCGCCATCGCTCGCAGCGGATCTACTTCGGCCCCTACTCGTCGGCGAAGCGGGTCCGGGAGACCCTGGACCTGCTCGGGCGGCTGTTCCAGTTCCGCACCTGCGAGGGGCCCGAGCCGGGCCGGCGCTCGGGGGTGCCCTGCCTCGACTATTACATCAAGCGCTGCGCGGCCCCCTGCGTCGGCTACGTCGACCGCGAGGAGTACCGGCGCGGGATCGACGCGATCGTCGACTTCCTCTCCGGCCGCTACCGCGACGTCGAGCGCGACCTGGAGCGCAAGATGTCCGAGGCCGCGGCGGCCGAAGAGTACGAGCGCGCCGCGGTCTTTCGCGACCGGCTCGAGGCGGTGCGCTCGCTGATGGAGCGCCGCTCGGTTGCCGGCGAGGCCTTCGACTCCGCCGACCTGATCGCGGTCGCGCTCGAGGGGTCGGAGGCCAACGCCCAGGTGTTCCAGGTGCGCGACGGGGTGCTCGCCGAGCGTCACGGCTTCTATCTCGCGAACGAGGCCGAGGGCGGCGAGGCCGAGGTGACCGAGGAGTTCCTGGCGCAGTACTACTCGGCGGCGCCCTCGGTGCCCCGGCTGGTCGTCGTCGGCCCGGCGCTGGCCGAGCGGGCGAGCCTGGTCGCCGAGGCGCTGACCAGGCGACGCGGCGGCACGGTCGAGGTCCGGGTCGCCGAGCGCGGCTCGAAGCGGCGTCTGCGCGAGCTGGCCGAGCGCAACGCGATCCTCGCGCTGGCCCAGGACCGGCTCAAGCAGGAGCGCCGCCGGGCCCAGCGCGTCGACGCGCTGTCGGCGCTCCAGGACTCGCTCGACCTCGAGACGCTGCCGGTGCGGATCGAGGGCTTCGACATCTCCAACCTGATGGGCAGCCACACGGTCGCCTCGATGGTCGTCTTCAAGGGCGGCGCCCCGCGCAAGGCCGAATACCGGCGGTTCCGGGTCCGGGGTGATCGCAGCGCCGGGCCCGACGACTTCTCCTCGATGGAGGAGATCCTCTCGCGCCGGGTTTCGCAGCTGCTCGAGCAGTCCGACCGCTCGCCCCACGACGATGCGCGCGACGAGAGTTTCGCTGCGGTCCCCGACCTGATCGTGATCGACGGCGGCAAGGGGCAGCTCTCGGCCGGGATGAGGGTCCTCGAGCCGCTGGTCGAGCGCGGTACGGCGGTGATCGGGCTCGCCAAGCGGCTCGAGCAGGTGTACGTCCCGGGCCGCTCCGATCCGGTCGAGATCGACCCTGACTCCGAGGGCCTGCGCTTACTCCAGCGGGTGCGCGACGAGGCGCACCGGTTCGCGCTCGATCACCACCGCAGTCGTCGCGACAAGTCGATGACCGGCTCGCTGCTCGACGAGTTGCCCGGGGTCGGGCCAAAGCGCAAGCGGGCGCTGCTCGAGCACTTCGGCTCGCCCGAGCGCCTGGTGGCGGCCTCGCGCGAGGAGCTCGAGGCGGTGCCGGGGATCCCCGGCAAGCTGGCCCGCGAGATCCACCGCCAGCTCAACCGGGCGGGGTGATGGCCGCCGACCGGCCGGCGATCAGCGTCGTCGTCGCGACCCACGCACGCCGCGACCGGATGTGTGCGCTGCTCGGCTCGCTTAGCGCGCAGACGCTCGACCCGGCGGAGTTCGAGGTCGTCGTCGTCGACGACGGCTCGGCGGACGGCACCGCGGAGATGCTGGCAAGCGTTGACGGGGAGCTTCCATTCGCGTTCACCGTGCTCACCCGCGGCGAGCCCGGGGGCCCGGCCCGCGCCCGCAACGACGGCTGGCGGGCCGCGAGCGGCCCGCTGGTCGCGTTCACCGACGACGATTGCGAGGCCGCGCCGGACTGGCTCGAACGTTGCCTGGAGGCGGGCGCGGCGAAGCCCGGGGCGATCGTCCAGGGGCGCACGTCCCCGAACCCGCGCGAGCTTCAGCGCCTGGGCCCGTTCAGCGTCACACGCGATGTCGACGGCTCCGGACCGCTGTGGTTCGAGACCTGCAACATCGTCTACCCGCGCGAGCTGCTCGAGCGCCTCGACGGCTTCGACGAGACCTTCCCCGAGCCGCTCGGCGAGGACACCGACCTCGGCTGGCGAGCGCTGGGCATCGGGGCCGAGCGCGAGTTCGTCCCCGGGGCACTCGTCTACCACGCGGTCGAGGATCTGGGGCCGGCCCGCCATCTGCGCACGGCACTCCTGGGCGCGGACGGCGTGCTCATCTTCCGTCGCCATCCGCAACTGCGGGCGAGCGCTCTCGACGGCGGCTTCGTGCGCAATCAGGCGCACCTGCGGCTGCTGGTCGCGCTCGCCGGGGTGGTCGCGGCGCGCCGCCGTCGCTGGCTCGCGTTGCTCGCGGTCCCGTACGCCCGGCTGCTGATCTGGCGCGCTCGGCGGGCCGGGGCCGGCGTCGCCGTGACCCCGTACCTGGTCCTGTTCGACTTCCTGAGCCTCTACACGACCGGGCGCGGCGACCTGCGCCACCGGGTCTGGGTTCTGTAGCCGGGCTCAGTCGCCCTTGCGCGCCCGCGCTCCCCGGGTCAGCCAGCCCAATCCGACGAGCGTCGTCCAGGCGCCGTCGACGAGCTTGAGCCGGGCCTCTTCCCCGCGGCCGCGCAGCGCCGCGATCACGGTGCCGCCGGCGGCGCGGGCGAGCGGCCGGGCGACCGCCGGCCGCGGGACCGACGGCCCGTAGAGCGAGCGCAGGTGGCGCTGGTGGCCCCCGTAGGCGATGGCCTGGTCGGCGAGCTCGCGGAAGCTCTCGCGATCGCGGTGAGCGACCACGACCTCGGGGCGATACAGGAGCTCCCACCCGTTCTCCTGGGCTCGCCAGCTGAAGTCGACGTCGCCGCCGCCCCCGAGCCGGAAGCCGCCGAGTTGCTCGAAGGCGGCGCGGCGGATGAGCATGTTGGCGGTCACGGCCGCGGGGTGCGGTCCCCAGGTCTGGTGGTGCTCGGCCCAGTTGCCGCGGCGCGATCTCGCCCAGCGCGCCAACGCCGCGCCCTGATCCGGCGCGCCGACGATCTCGCCGGCGACGACCGCGCAGCGCTCAGAGACCGGCGTGGCGAAGTAGGCGTCGAGCAGGTCCGGGGGTGGCACGCAGTCAGCGTCCAGGAACAGCAGCCACTCGCCGCTCGCCGCCGCCGCCCCCGCGTTTCGCGCGTGCGAGGCGGAGCGGCGATCGGCGGCGCCGACGACGGTGACCTCGGGCGCGGCGAGCGCCCCGACCACCGGCTCGGGGCTGTTGTCGGCGATCAGCAGCTGATCGCCGGCCGCGGTGCGCAGTCCCCGCAGCCAGCCGAGCACGATCTCTGCCTCCTCCCGATCGCCGAGGAACGGTACGACGACGCTGACCGTGGGCCTGCTCATCAGCCGGTTGACTAGCACAGGGCATGCTGCCGGCGACGGTGACCGCGATCGGCCGGTCCGTCGGCGGGCCGTGGGCGGCTGGCGGGCGTTCACGAAGATCGCCGAGCACTGAGCCGTAGAATCGGCGCCGTGAGGCGGACCGAAGCGTGAGCGACCCCGTCATCTCGGTCGCGGGCCTTCGCAAGTCCTACGACGAGTTCGAGGCGGTCAGGGGCGTCGACCTCGAGGTGCGGGCAGGCGAGGTGTTTGCCTTCCTCGGCCCGAACGGGGCCGGCAAGACCACCACCACCGAGATCCTCGAGGGCTATCGGCCGCGCAGCGCCGGCGAGGTCACCGTGCTGGGCGAGGATCCCGGGACGGCCGGGCGCCAGTGGCGCGAGCGGATCGGGATCGTCCTCCAACAGTGCCGGATGCGCGCCGAGCTCACCGTCCGCGAGACGCTGGAGCTCTACGCGGGTTACTACCGCGAGCCGCTCGCCGTCGGGGAGACGATCGAGCACGTCGGGCTGGCTGAGAAGGCGGACACCCGCGCCGGCCACCTGTCCGGCGGACAGCTCCGCCGGCTCGACGTCGGCGTGGCGCTGATCGGCGACCCCGACCTGCTGTTTCTCGACGAGCCGACCACCGGTTTCGACCCCTCGGCGCGCCGCCAGGCGTGGGATGTGATCGGCGGCCTGCGGGCGCTCGGCAAGACGATCTTCCTGACCACCCACTACATGGACGAGGCCCAGCGGCTCGCCGACCGGGTGGCGATCATCGCCCGCGGCGAGATCGTCGCCGAGGGCCGGCCGGACGAGCTCGGCGACCGCGAGTCGCGGCCGACGACGATCGGCTTCCGGCTGCCCGCCGACGTCTCGGCGGAGCGGCTGCCGCCCGAGCTGCGAGCGACCGTGGCGGACGACGGCCAGCTGGCGCTCACGACCCATGACCCGGTCGAGGTGCTCAACCGGCTGACGACGTGGGCGCTGGACGCGGGCGTCGCGCTCGAGGGACTGCAGGTCCACCGCCCGACGCTCGAGGACATCTACCTCGAGCTGACCGCGGCCGACGAACACGAGCTGCAGGAGGCCGAGGCAGGATGAGCGGCCCGGCGCTGGCCCTGCACCAGTTCCGCTACGACCAAAAGTCGTTCTGGCGCAACCCCGCCGCGGTCTTCTTCACCGTTGCCTTCCCACTGATGTTCCTGTTGATCTTCGAGCTGATCTTCGGCGACGACACGCTCGAGCAGCTCGACAACCTGAAGACGACCACCTACTACGTGCCGGCGATCCTGACCCTGGCGATCGTCTCGGCGACGATGCAGAGCGTGGCCATCCGGCTGACGACCGAGCGCGAGAGCGGAATCCTGAAACGCGGCCGCGGCACCCCGCTGCCGCCATGGGTCTTCTTCGCCGGCCGGATCGGCAACGCGATCGTGATCTCGCTGCTGATGCTGTTCATCGTCCCGGCGATCGGACGGCTGGTGTACGGGGTGAACATCCCCTGGGAGCACCTACCGGCCGTCCTGGTCACGCTGGCGATCGGCGCCGCAAGCTTCTGCGCTCTCGGCGTCGCCCTGACCGCGATCATCCCGAGCGAGGACGCGGCCCCGGCGATCACCAACGTGGTCATCTTCCCCCTGTACTTCCTCTCGGGCGTCCTGATCCCGGAGACGGAGGTCCCCGACGCGGTGCTCAACGTCTCCGGCGTATTCCCGATCCGGCACTTCTTCGAGGCGTTCTTCGCCTCCTGGAACCCGGCGACGACGGGCGGCGGCTTCGAGTGGGGCGACCTCGCCATCGTGGCCGCTTGGGGCGCGGTCGGCCTGGTGCTGGCGGTCAAGTTCTTCCGCTGGACCCCAAGGCGCGGTTGAGCTGGCCCGCGCTGGTTAAATCCTGCGGATGATCCACCACGTTTCCGTAGACGTCGCCGAGCTTGGCGCGTCGGGTCGCTTCTACGACGCCGTGCTCGGCGCGCTCGGCTGGCGCCGCCAGATCGACTCCGACGTCCAGATCGCCTGGGGCATCGTCAAGCCGGTGTTCTATGCCTCTAACCGGCATCACAGCGGCGGGCCGCTGGGCGGGCACGTCTGCTTCAGCGCCAACGCGATCCCGGCGGTGAAGGCGGCATGGCAGGCCGGGGTGGACGCCGGCGGCACCGACGACGGCGCGCCGGGCCAGCGCCCCGAGTACGGTGCAACCTATTACTCGGCCTACCTGCGCGACCCGGACGGCAACCGGGTCGAGATCGCCGTACAGAACAACTGAAAAAGAACGACTTCGAGGGAGAACGCGTCGATGGCGAAGGTGAAGGTTGGAATCAACGGCTTCGGGAGGATCGGGCGAAACCTCTTTCGGGCCGCCTACGAGAGCGGCGCCGAGCTCGAGTTCGTCGCCGTCAACGACGTCTTCGACGCTCCCTCGCTCGGCCACCTGCTCAAGTACGACTCCACCTACGGCCGCTTCCCCGGCACGGTCGAGTACGACGACGACTCGATCACCGTCGACGGTAACCGGGTCAAGGTGCTCGCCGAGCGCGATCCCGGCGACCTGCCCTGGTCCGACCTCGGGGTCGACGTGGTGGTCGAGTCGACCGGCCTGTTCACGAAGCGCGACGGCGCCGCCAAGCACCTCGAGGCCGGCGCCAAGAAGGTGATCATCTCGGCCCCGGCGACCGACCCGGACGTGACCGTGGCCCTCGGCGTCAACTTCGACGATGCCTACGACCCCGAGAACCACAACATCATCTCCAACGCCTCCTGCACGACCAACTGCCTGGCGCCGGTCGCCAAGGTGCTGCACGAGAGGTTCGGGATCGAGCGCGGGCTGATGACCACGATCCACGCCTACACACAGGACCAGCGGATCCAGGACAGCCCGCACAAGGATCCGCGCCGCGCCCGCGCCGCCGCCGTCAACCTGATCCCGACCTCGACCGGCGCCGCGAAGGCCGTGGGCCTGGTGCTTCCGGACCTCAACGGCAAGCTCAACGGTATGTCGGTGCGCGCGCCGGTGATCACCGGGTCGCTGGTCGATCTCACCTGCGAGCTCGCCACCGAGACCAGCGCCGACGAGATCAACGCCGCGATCCGCGAGGCCTCGGATGGCCCGATGGCCGGGATCCTCCTGTACTCGGAGGCGCCGCTCGTCTCGACGGACATCGTCAAGGACCCGCACTCGTCGATCTTCGACTCCGATCAGACCACGGTCATGGACGGCAACTTCGCCAAGGTCCTCTCCTGGTACGACAACGAGTGGGGCTACTCGAACCGCTGCGTCGAGCTCGCCGGGAAGGTGCTCGCGCGCCAGCCGGCGGCCGCCTGAGCGGTCGGGCGGTGGAGGACCTAGGGACGTTCTCGAAGGCGAGCGTCCGCGATGCCCCGGTTGAGGGCGCGCGGGTCCTCGCCCGGGTCGACTTCAACGTTCCCCTGGCCGACTCCGAAGACGGCCGAGCGGTTGCCGACGACACCCGGATCCGGGCGGCGCTGCCGACGATCGAGCTGCTGCGCGAGCGCGGCGCGGCGATCATCCTCGTCTCGCATCTGGGACGGCCCAAGGACCGCGACCCGGAGCTGTCGATGGCGCCGGTCGCGGCGCGGCTCGGCGAGCTGCTCGGTGCCGAGGTGGCGCTCGCGCCGGGCGTCGTCGGCCCGGAGGTCGAGGCCGCCGCGGGACGACTCGGCGCCGGTGAGGTGCTGATGCTCGAAAACAGCCGCTACGAGCCCGGCGAGAAATCCGACGACCCCGAGCTCGCGAGTTCGCTCGCGGCGCTGGCCGAGGTCTACGTCAACGACGCCTTCGGCGCCGCCCACCGCGCCCACGCGACCACCCACGGGATCGCCGAGCGCCTGCCCGGCTACGCGGGGCTGCTGCTCGAGCGCGAGGTGCGCGAGCTGACCGCGCTGCGCGACCATCCGCGCCGGCCGCTGTGCGTTGTCCTCGGGGGCGCCAAGGTGACCGACAAGATCGGGGTCATCGAGCGCTTCCTCGAGACCGCCGACAGCATCCTGATCGGCGGCGCGATGTGCTTCAGCTTTTTTCGCGCCCGCGGCCTCGACACCGGTGACTCGCTGGTCGAGGACGAGGGTGTCGGCCTTGCCGAGCGGGTGCTGGAGCGCTCGGAGGTCTCCAACTGCGAGCTGCACCTGCCCGTCGACCTGGTGCTTGGGCGCGAGTTCGACGCCGCGACCGAGGTCCGAGAGCTCGACGGGATCTCGGTCCCCGACGGTTGGATGGGCCTCGACGTCGGCCCGAAGACGGTCGCCGAGTACGCCGGCGTGATCGCCGACGCCGGGACCGTCTTCTGGAACGGGCCGATGGGCGCCTTCGAGTTGGAGCCGTTCGCCGCCGGCACCCGCGGGGTCGCCGAGGCGGTCGCCGCGGCGCCCGGGTTCACCGTCGTCGGCGGCGGCGACTCGGCGGCGGCGCTGGCGGCCTTCGGGCTCGGCGATGATGTCGACTGGCTCTCGACCGGCGGCGGCGCGTCGCTGGAACTGATGGAGGGCAAGCACCTGCCCGGAGTGGAGGTCCTCAAGGATGCCTGACAACAAGCCGCCTCAACATCGGCGGGGGTCGGCGCCGCTTCGCGCCGCCTCCCGACGACCCCTGGTCGCCGCGAACTGGAAGATGAACAAGACGGTTGGCGAGGCCGAGGCCTTCGTCGCGGCGCTGCTCGGCGCCGGGATCCCGGACGCGACCGACGCGGTCGTCTGCCCGCCGTTCACGGCGCTCGGCGCGACCGTCGAATCCGCCGCCGGCTCGCCGATCGGTGTCTGCGCCCAGAACGTCCACGAGGCCGAGTCCGGCGCCTTCACCGGCGAGATTTCGATCCCGATGCTGGTCGACGTCGGCGCCGACGGCGCGATCGTCGGCCACTCCGAGCGCCGCCAGCTGTTCGGCGAGACCGACGAGGCGCTCGCCCGCAAGGTGCCGGCGCTGCTCGCCGCCGACCTGCTGGCGGTCCTCTGCTGCGGCGAGACCGAGGCCGAGCGCGACGCCGGCGAGACCGAGGCGGTCCTGCGCCGCCAGCTCGAGGCCGACCTGGCGGAGGTCGCCGAGGGCGACCTCGGTCGCGTCGTGATCGCCTACGAGCCGATCTGGGCGATCGGTACCGGTCGCACGGCGACCCCCGAGCAGGCCCAGGAGGCGTGCTCGTTCGTCCGCGGGTTGGTCGCCGCCCGCTCCGAGCCGGCCGCCGCGGCCGTCCGGGTTCTCTACGGCGGCTCGGTCAAGCCGGACAACGCCGCCGAGCTGTTCGCGCTCGAGGACGTCGACGGCGGCCTGGTCGGCGGCGCCTCGCTCGACCCCGGCGACTTCGCCGCGATCTGCCGGGCGGCCCAGCCGTGAGCGCGACGAAACCGGTCGGCTCGGTGGCGCTGATCGTCCTCGACGGCTGGGGAATGGCGCCGGACGGGCCGGGGAACGCCATCTCCCAGGCCAGCACCCCCGTCTTCGATCGTCTCTGGCAGGACAACCCGCACACCCAGCTGTCGGCCGGCGGTCGCGACGTCGGCCTCCCCGATGGGCAGATGGGGAACTCCGAGGTCGGCCACCTCAACCTCGGCGCCGGGGCGGTCGTCAAGCAGGACCTGGCCCGGATCGACGACGCGGTCGCCGACGGAAGCCTGTTCGAAAACCCCGTCCTGCTCGCCGCTTGCGAGGCAGCGCGTCGCGGCCCGCGCGGGCGCCTGCACCTGATGGGCCTGGTCTCGGACGGCGGCGTCCATTCCGGTTGGGCCCACATCGAGGCCCTGATCGAGCTCGCGGCCCAGCAGGGGGTGCCCGACCTGGTCGTACACGCGTTCACCGATGGGCGCGATACCCCGCCGACCGCCTCCCCCGCGTACCTCGAGGAGCTGGAGCGCTGGCTACGCCGCGCGGGGCGCATCGGCACGGTCGGAGGCCGCTATTACGCCATGGACCGCGACCGGCGCTGGGACCGGGTGAAGCTCGCCTACGACGCGATCGTGCATGCCGAGGGGCTGCGGGCGCCGACCGCCGCCGAGGCGGTCGCCGAGGCCTACGGTCGCGACGAGACCGACGAGTTCATCCGTCCAACGGTGATCGGCGACTACGACGGCGTCGCCGACGGGGACGCCATCGTCCATTTCAACTTCCGCCCCGACCGCGCCCGCGAGCTGACGATGGCGCTCGGTGAGCGCGACTTCGACGGCTTCGAGCGCGGCGACGCGCCGGAGGTCTCGATCACGACCCTGACCGAGTACCGAAGCGGCTGGCCCTACCCCGTCGCCTTCGCCCCCGCCGTGCCGGAGACCACCTTGGCCGAGGTCCTGGCGGAGCACGGCGCCCGGCAGCTGCACGTGGCCGAGACCGAGAAGTACGCCCACGTCACCTACTTCTTCAACGGCGGTCGTGAGGCGGAGTGGGAGGGAGAGGAGCGCGAGCTGGTCGCATCGCCTCGCGATGTGCCGACCTACGACCACAAGCCCCAGATGAGCGCCGCCGCGGCCGCCGACGCGTTCGCCGGCAGGTGGGCGGAAGAGGGCTTCAGGTTCGGGGTGATCAACTTCGCGAACGCGGACATGGTCGGCCACACCGGCTCGATCCCGGCTGCGATCGCCGCGGTCGAGGCCGTCGACGCGTGCCTGGGCCAGGTGGTCGAGGCGGTCGCCGCGACGGACGGCGTCTGTTTGGTCACCGCCGACCACGGCAACGCCGACAACATGCTCGAGCCCGACGGCTCGCCGAGTACGGCCCACTCGCTCAACCCGGTACCCCTGATCCTGACCGCGCAGGGGGTCGGGCTCGACTCCGGCGGTGTGCTCGCCGATGTCGCACCGACCGTGCTCGAGCTGCTCGGGATCCCGCAGCCCGCGGCGATGACCGGGCGCTCCCTGCTGACGCAGTCGTGAGAAGCGACCCGCAGCGGCTTTCCTTCGAGATCGACGCGCGCGACGGAGCGGCCCGCGCCGGGCGGCTGCTGACCGCGCACGGCCCGGTCTCGACCCCGGCCTTCATTCCGCTGGCGACCCGGGGCGCCGTGCGGACGCTCGACGTCGGCGACGTCGCCGGGCTCGGCTTCGAGCTGATCCTCGGCAACACCTTCCATCTGTTCCTGTCGCCCGGCGCTGAGCGAATCGCCGAGCTCGGCGGCCTGCACCGGTTCATCGGCTGGGAGCGGGCGCTGATCACCGACTCCGGCGGCTTCCAGGTCTTCTCGCTCGCCCACGGCAAGGTCGCCGACGAGATCAAGGGCCGCCGCGGTGCCGCCGGGCCGAGCGGCGGGGTGGTCGAGATCGCCGAGCGCGGGGTCTCGTTTCGCTCCTACATCGACGGCAGCGAGCGGTTCATGGGGCCGGAGGAGTCGATGGCGATGCAGGCGGCGCTCGGTTCCGACATCGCCCTGGTCTTCGACGAGTGCACCCCGTTTCACGCCGACCGCGACTACACCGCGCGCTCGACCGCGCGCACCCATCGCTGGCTCGACCGCTGCCTCGACTGGCACACCGATCACGGCCCGGCCGACCAGGCGGTGTTCGGGATCGTCCAGGGCGGCGTCCACGAGGACCTGCGCCGCGAGTCGGCCGAGACGGTCGCGGGCGCCGCGGTCGACGGGTTGGCGATCGGCGGCACCCTCGGACGCGACAAGGCCGAGATGCACTCGGTGCTGGCGATGGTGGCGCCGATGCTGCCGGCGAACGCAGCCAAGCACCTGCTCGGGATCGGCGAGCCCGACGACCTGCTGGCCGGGATCGAGCTCGGGATCGACGTCTTCGACTGCGCCGTGCCCACCCGGCTCGCCCGCCACGGAATGGCGCTGGCGCCGCGGCCCGACGGGCGCTTTCGCTTCGACCTGACCAAGGCCGCTCTGGCCACCGACACCAAACCGCTGGTCGAGGGCTGCCCGTGCCCGACCTGCGCCGTGCACACGCGCGCGTACCTGCACTACCTGACCCGCGCCGAGGCCCCGACAGCGGCCCGCCTGTTGACCCTGCACAACCTCGCCTTCCTGCAGTCGCTGGTCGGCGGCGCGCGCGAAGCGATCGCCGCCGGTTCCTACCGCGATTTCAGCGCCGCCGTGCGTGGCGGTGCAACTCCGTGGTCACTGTGATCGAACACCGGTCCAGGGTCTTTGACTTGCCGCCGATCCGCCTGCCATCTTCAAATTCATGCGGCGCCAACGCGCATTGCACTGGCTGCTCGCGGCCGCCGTCGCGGCGGCCGCCGTTTACGGCCTGACCACGCTGGGCGGCTGGCAGAGGTTCAAGGACGCCTCGGGGATCAGCGAGGCGGCTGAGCCGCACCAGGAGATCTACCGGGCGCTCGACTCGCAATGCGAAATGGTGAAGGCGGCGCGCCCGGACGACATCGTCGACTGCGTCTCGCAGCTCCACTTCACCGAGACCCTGCGACTGGCCTGCGCCAACTCCAGCGACATCGCCGCCGACCACTACCTGATCGCTCGGCCGGGGACGAACGAGGTCGTGGCGATGTCCTGCCCGTAGCGGCGAACCCGCGCCTCGCATAGCCGAGGCGACTAGGGGCCGCCGCGCTCGCCTCCCGCGCTACTGCGTATTTTCGCGGATGAAGTCCTCGATCGCCTGGATCTGGTCGTTGAGGTTGTCCTTGATCGTCTGACCGATGTCGGTGCCCTGGCCCGCGTCGGTGAGCACGAGCACGGCCGTGGCGATCACCGCCGCCAGGACCGCGATCAGCAGCATGATCCCCAGCGCCCGGGCGAACCGGGAGCCGGCGGATCGCTTGCGCGCCGCCGCCGTTGCGGCTGCGGGGCGGGGTGTGGACGCGGGTGGGCGCCGGCGGGGCGGCGGCGCGACCGGCGCGGGGACGACCGGGGTGAGCGGCTCGGGGCTCTGCATCCGCCTGGTGGCGGCGGTGCTCGGCCCGGCCGAGAGCATGTCGGTCGGCAGCTCATCGGAGGGCGGCGGTGGCTCCTGGCCGTGCAGGCCGGCGTCCAGCGCCCGCGAGAGGTCGCGCGCCGACGAGTAGCGGGCGCCGGCCTCGCCCTCGAGCGAGCGCAGGACGGCCTGCGAGAGCGTCTCGGGGACGTCGGGGTCGTAGGAGGTCGGCGGCAGCGGGCTCTCGTTCTCACGCCTGATCGCGAGCTCGGCCAGGGTCGACCCCTCCCACGGCAGCCGCCCGGTGAGCAGCTGATACAGGCACACCCCGAGCGCGTAGACGTCGGCCGCCGGCGTTGCCTCTTCTCCTCGTGCTTGTTCCGGCGCCAGGTAGGCGGCGGTGCCGACCACCGAGCCGACCTGGGTGAGCCGTGACTGGGCCGTTGCGCGGGCGATCCCGAAGTCGGTGAGCTTGATCGTCATCTCCCCGGTCGGCGGCTCGTGGGCGGAGCTGTCGCGCCGCCGGCGCCCGGCCGGGCCGCCGATCACCATCAGGTTCCCGGGCTTGACGTCGCGGTGGATGATCCCCTGGCGGTGCGCGTACTCGAGCCCGGCGCAGGCCTGGATCCCGATCTCGGCGGTCGAGTCGGCGCCCAGACGGCCCTTGGTCTGCAGCAGCTGGGCGACCGACTTGCCCTCGACGTACTCCATGACGATGTAGTGGCGGTCGGCGTCCACCCCGGTGTCGTAGACCTGGACGATGTTCGGGTGGATCAGCTTCGCGACGGCGAGCGCCTCGCGGCGGAAGCGGGCGACGAACTTGTCGTCGTCGGAGAGGTGCTCGGCCAGGATCTTGACCGCGACGGTGCGCTCGAGCACCCGGTCGGTGGCCCGGTAGACCGTTGACATGCCGCCCGACCCAAGGCGGTCGCCGAGCTCGTAACGGTCGGAGATGATCGTCGCGTTCATCCGGCGTTCCCACCCCCGGTGACGCCGCCGCTCGCCGGCCCGCCGCTGCCGCCGGTCCCGCCTCCGCTGGGGGCCGGGGTCGGCTGCTGCTGCGGCGGCTGCTGCGGCGGCTCCTGGGTGGTTGCGGGCTCCTCGGTCGTGGTCGGTTCCTCGGTCGTGGTCGGCTCGGCCGCGGTCGTGCTCGCCTCGGACGAGGTGGTCGACTGCTCGCCGGCCAGGCCTGAGGCGCCCGTGTCGGTGCACTCGGAGGGGTCGCTGGAAAGGGACTTCAGATTGAGGGCTGCCTTGTTGAGCTCCTCGGCGACCTTCTGCTCGACGTCGTCGGGCAATTGCGCCACCTGGCTGACGAACTCATCGGCCTGGCTTTGCGCCAGATCGCAGTTCCCATCGCTGATCGCGCTCTGGATCGCCGCCAGGTCCGTGAGCAGCGTCGCGGCGTTCCTGGGCGGGATCGAGCCGTCGGAGCCCGAGCCGCAGCCGGCGAGGGCTAGTGCGAGCACGCACGAGAGCAGGCAGATCGGGGCGCGACCGGGCATCGCGGCGAGTCTAGTAATTGGGTTTGGCGGGCTTGAGCGCCCGCCCCCGGGCGCCTCAACGGCGTTGCGACTCGGCTTCGCTTCGCTCGGCCTCATTGCCCCACGTACAGCCGCCGGGCGAGGTGTTCGGGCAGATCGGTGGCCAGGATCGCCTCCGCGGCACGCTCGATGTCGTAGCCGACCCGGTGGAAGGTCGCCTGCCAGGACTCGGTGTCGAGTTCGAGCCAGGCGGCGCGCGGGTCACCATCGCGCGGCTGCCCGACGCTGCCGGGGTTGATCAGCCAGCGCCCGGCGTCGATCTCGAGGCTCGTCCCGGCGCCCGCCTGAGCACCGCGCGCGTCGTCGTCCTGCTCGTCGCCGAGCGTGAAGAAGAGCGCCACATGTGAGTGACCGACCAGGCTCACCCGCCGGGCCTGGGCGCGGATGCACTCGGCCGCCTGGTCGGGCCAGAGCACGTACTCCCAGATCGGGTCGCGCGGCGAGGCGTGATACAGGCCGACCTCGAGGTTCTCGTCGGCAGGCTCCAGCGACGCCAGAAAGCTCCGCGACTCATCGCTCATCCGCTCGCGTGTCCACCGCACGGCGGCGGCCGCAGCGGGCGAGAAGGTCGAGATGTCGAGCTCCCCGAGCGCTGCCAGGTCGTGGTTTCCGACCAGGCAGATCGAGCAACGCTCGCGGACCAGGGCCGCGCATTCGTCGGGCTGGGCGCCGTAGCCGACCACGTCGCCCAGGCACCAGACCTCGTCGATCCGCGCCGATTCGAGGTCGGCGAGCACCGCCTCGAGGGCGGGCAGATTCGAATGGATGTCACTGATCAGGGCGAGACGCATGCGGGCCCCCAGACGAGGCGGACTATCGTAGGCCGCGATGAAGCCGGCGGGGTTCAGACTGGCGCCTCAACGGCGGCGCGGGTCGGCTACGCCTCCCTGGTCACGGTCGACCGCCATCCGGGTGGGCGGCGCCGCGGTGGTGATGGTGATCGTCGCCGAGGCCGCGGTCTGGCTGCTCGCTCCGCGCGACCAGCCGCCGGATCCGGTTCCGGTGGCCGAGGGCGACTACTTCAGCGCTGCCCAGCTCGAGCGCGCGCACGACTTCCGCGGCCCGCAGCGCTGGTTGCTGCTCGCCGGGCTCGGCGTCGAGGTGGCGATCCTGGTCGTCGTCGCGTCGGGCCGCCCGGCGCCGCTGCGCCGCGCGCTCGAGCGGCTCGCGCCGCGCCCGGTCCTGGGCGGCGCCGTCGCCGGAGCGGGTGTCGCATTGCTGACCACGCTCGCGAATCTGCCGCTTGGCTACGTCTCCCACCAGCGTGCGGTCGACGTCGGGCTCTCGACCCAGGCGACCGGGTCGTGGCTCTGGGACGTCGCCCGGTCGGCGGGGATCACCGCGCTGCTGACCGCCGGCGGCGGTGTCCTGCTGATCCTGCTGGTGAGGCGCTTCCCGCGCCGCTGGTGGATCCCCGGCGCGGCGCTGACGACCGGCCTGGCGGTCGTCTTCACCTGGATCGCGCCGGTGGTCCTGGCGCCGATCTACAACAAGTTCGAGCCGCTGCCGGCCGGCAGCAAGGCGCGCGCCGACGTGCTCGAGCTCGGCCGCGAGGCCGGGGTCGACATCGGCGAGGTCTACCGGATCGACGCCAGCCGCCGCAGCACCTCGTTGAACGCGTTCGTCGACGGGATCGGCTCCAGCAAGCGCGTCGTCCTCTACGACAACCTGCTCGACCAGGCGGCCCGCCCGGAGCTGCGCTCGGTGGTCGCTCACGAGCTTGGCCACGTCGCCCACGACGACATCCGCCGCGGGCTGATCTACGTCGCGATCGTCGCCCCGTTCGGCCTCCTGTTCGCCCGCGAGATGGCGCTGGCGATCGCCCGCCGCCGAGGCGTCGACCCGGCCAGCCCGCTGGCGGTCCCGATCTACCTGGTCGCGCTCACCGCGGCCGCGTTCGTGCTCAACATCCCCGGCAACCAGCTCTCGCGCAAGGTCGAGGCGTCGGCCGACCAGTTCGCGCTCGAGCTCACGCACGACCCGCGGGCTCTGATCGACCTCCAGGTGCAGCTTGCGACCACCAACCTCTCCGACCCCGACCCGCCCGGGTGGCTGGGAGCGATCTTCGGCACCCATCCGACGACGGTGCAGCGGATCGGGGCGGCGCTCGCTAGCGAGGACGAATGATCCTGGCGAGGGCACTGCGGGTCGCGGCAGCGCAGAACTTGACCCCGATCCCCGCATAGACCGCGGCGTTCATCAGCGGGTTGTTGAGGCCCGCGTAGTGGTCGCGGTAGAAGCGAAACATGCCGTAGTGGAAGGCATAGTTGAGCCGCAGCGAGCGGTGCTCGCCACTGGTTCCCGCCTTGACATGGATCACGGTCACCGAAGGCTCGAACCAGGTCGTCCAGCCGGCCTGGGCGAAGCGGTAGCAGAGGTCGAGATCCTCCATGTACATCCAGTAGCGGTTGTCGAACCCGCCGACCTGGTCGAGCGCCTGGCGTCGGATCAGCATGAAGGCGCCGTTGATCGCGTCGACCGGGCCGCGATCAACCTCGGGCGCGCGGTAATCGGCCAGCGCTCCGCTCGCCCGCTCGCGCCGACCGAGCCCGGTGAAGTGCCCGAGCGCCGAGACGGGCGTCGGAAACGAGCGCCGCGATGCGTGGTCGAAGCTGCCGTCCTCGAGCTCGAGCCGCGGCCCCGCCATCCCGACCTCGGGGTTGGCCTCGAGCACCTCGATCAGTGCGTCGAGCGAGCCCGGGGTAATCCGCGTATCGGGGTTGAGGACCAGGGCGTAGGGGGCCGCCCCGTCGGCGAGCGCCGGGTTGTTGGCGCGGCTGAAGCCGAGGTTGGTGGCATTCTCGGTCAGCTCGACGTCGGGAAACTCGCGGCGGACCATCTCGGCCGTGCCGTCGCCCGATGCGTTGTCGACCACGTGGACGTTGAGACCGCCATCGGGCGGGTTGGCGCGCAAAGCGCCGAGGCACTGGCGCAGCAGGTCCTCGCAGCGATAGGAGACGATCACGACGTCGATCGCCGGCGAGGCGTGCATCGTCGGCTCGCTCAGGCCGACGCGACCGCGGCCAGGGTGCGGTCGAGGCCCTCGGAGAGCGACGTCGCGGCGCTCCAGCCGAGCCCGGCCGCCGCGGCGCTCGGGTTGATCACCGTCCGCCGCACCTCGCCCAGGCGCGGCTCGGCGAACTCGGGGTCGAACTCGGTGCCCGCGGCAGCGGCGATCGCCCGCCCGAGCTCGAGCACGCTGGTCTCGACGCCCGTGCCGATGTTGTAGGGACCGGTCTCGCCGCCGGCGGTCGCCGCCATAAAGGCGTCGGCGACGTCGCCGACGTAGATGTAGTCGCGGGTCTGCTCGCCGTCTCCGAACACCGTCGGGCGCTCGCCGCCGGTGAGCGCGCCGCAGAAGATCGCGACCACGCCGGCCTCCAGGCGCGGGTCCTGACGCGGCCCGAAGACGTTGCCCAGCCGCAGGACGGTTGTCTGCAGCCCGTAGAGGCGACGGTAGAGGCCCAGGTAGCCCTCGGCGGCGAACTTCGACTGACCGTAGGGCGCATCGGGCCGACACTCGGCGTCCTCGGTGAACGGCAGCTCGCGCCCGTCGCCCTCGCCGTAGATCGCGCCGCCCGTCGATGCGAACACGACCGCGGCCTGCCGTTGGCGAGCCGCCTCGAGCAGCTTCAGGGTCCCGCCGACGTTGATCCCGAGGTCGTAGGCGGGGTCGGCGACCGAGCGGCGGACGTCGATCTGCGCGGCCAGGTGGAGAACGGCATCCGGTTCGGCGCGCTCGAACGCCTCGGCGACCGCGTCGTCGTCGGTGATGCTGCCCTCGATCAACGACGCCCCCGCTTCCAGGGCGGCGTCCAGGTTCTCGCGCTTGCCGCTCGAGAGGTCGTCGAGGACGACGACCTGATCGCCCCGCCCGAGCAGCCCGTCGACGACATGGGATCCGATAAAGCCTGCCCCCCCGGTGACCAAAGCGCGCATTGGCGAGCCAGCTTAGTGTGGGGCGGCCACCCTAGTATCGAGGCGTGGCAACGCGACCGACCTCCGACCCGCTCGAGGGGCTGCGCTCGGCGGTCCTGGCCGCCGCGGCCGAGGTCGACGGCGACCCCGGGCCCAAGCTCAGCCTCGAGCGACCGCCGAAGGCTGAGCTCGGCGACTACTCGACCAACGTTGCGCTGCTGCTGGCGCCGACCGCCGGGGCTCCGCCTCGTGATGTGGCCGAGCGCCTTCGCTCGCTCCTCGAGGCCGACCTCGGCGAGAGCGCCGAGCGGATCGAGGTCGCGGGACCGGGCTTTTTGAACCTCTTTCTCTCCGACGGCTGGTATCGCGACGCGACCGCCGGGATGCTGGCCGCCGGCGAGGCGCTCGGACGGACCAGGGTCGAGGCCCCGGAGAGCACCCTGGTCGAGTTCGTGAGCGCCAACCCGACCGGCCCGGTGACCGCCGCGAGCGGCCGCGGCGCGGCCTTCGGCGACGCGCTGGCGCGCCTGCTCGAGGCGACGGGCAACGAGGTTGAGCGCGAGTACTACCTCAACGACGCCGGCACACAGGTCGAGCTGTTTACGGCCTCGGTTGCGGCCCGGATGCAGGGTCAGGAGCCGCGGGAGGAGGGCTACGCGGGCGCGTACGTCGGCGAGCTGGCGGAAAAGCTCAAGGCCGGCGGTGCCGATCCATCCGACCTCGAAGCGCTCGCCCGGCTGGCGACCGAGGCGATGCGGGCGCGGATCGAGGCGACCCTGGAGCGCTTCGGCGTCGACTACGACACCTGGTCGTCGGAGCGCTCCCTGCGTGACTCCGGCGCCGTTGATCACGCGATCGAGGAGCTCCGGGACCACGGCCACGTCTATGAGTCCGAGGGTGCGATCTGGCTGCGGACCACCGATTTCGGCGACGACAAGGACCGAGTGCTGATCCGCGCCGACGGCGAGCCGACCTACTTCGCTCCGGACATCGCCTACCACCTCGACAAGCTCGAGCGCGGCCACCAGCGGCTGATCAACGTGCTCGGCGCCGACCACCACGGCTACGTGCCGCGGATGCGCGCGGCGCTGGCGGCGCTCGGCTACGACCCCGATCGCTTCGAGGCGCCGATCATGCAGCTGGTCAACATCGTCGAGGGCGGCGAGCGCAAGCGGATGGGCAAGCGCAGCGGCGACTTCGTCACCCTCGACGAGCTGATCGACGACATCGGCGTCGACGCCACCCGCTTCTTCATGGTCCAGCGTTCCAACGACACCGCGATCGACATCGACCTCGAGCTGGCGCGTTCGACCTCGCAGGAGAACCCCGTCTACTACGTCCAATACGCACACGCGCGGATCTCCAGCATCCTGCGCAAGGCCGCTGCCGAGGGCTCCGCCGGTTCCGAGGACGAGATCATCGCCGCCGCCGGCGCCGACGAGGCCGCCGCCGCCGCGGCCGAGCCCGCCGAGCGAGCGCTGGTCCGACGGCTGCTGGAGCTGCCGGTCGAGGTCGCCCTGTCTGCCGAGCGCCGCGCTCCGCACCGGCTGTGCGCGTACTCGACCGCGGTCGCCGCGGACTTCCACGCCTTCTATCGCGACTGCCGCGTCGTCGGCGCCCCGGAGCCCGGCGTCGAGGCGGCGCGGCTGGGCATCTGCGTGGCGGCGAAGCGGACGATCGCTGCCGCCCTGAACCTGCTCGGCGTCAGCGCGCCCGAGCGGATGTGACCGACCACGCTCAGATCCCGCGGCGGCTGACCGGCAAGGATCCGGTTTGCGCGGCGGCGGCCTCGAGCGTAGCCTCGTAGGCGCGGCCCAGGGCGATCGCCTGGTGTTCGAGAGTGAAGTTCTGGGCGACCAGCCGACGGGCGCGCTCGCCGATCCTCGAACGCACCTCGATCGACTGCGAGGACACCCAGGCGATCGCGTCCGCTAGCGCGCGCGGATCCTCGGGCTCGACCAGCAGGCCGGCACCGGGCGCCACCTGCTCGGCGATCCCGTCGCGCCGCGCCCCGATCACCGGAAGCCCCGAGCCCATCGCCTCGAGCATCGCGATCGGGAACGGATCGGCGCGCGAGGGGAGCACGAACACGTCCCACTCGCGCAGGCGCTCGAAGACGTCGGTTTGCGGGATGTGTGAGATCCCGATTTTCTGCGCCTCGCGGATCAGGTCGAGCGCCCACTCGCGCTCGATCGCATCGCTCGCAGCGCCGACCATCTCGAACGAGTAGTGGCCGTTGCCCGAGCGCTGGCGCAGCAGCCGCGCCGCCTCGACGAACAGATCGCTTCCCTTGCGGGTCGAAACGACAGCCACGGTTCCGATCCGGAACTGCTTTGGAGCGGCCCTCAGGGTGACCGCGGCCTCGGGCACCGGCGCCGCCTCGTGGACGATCTCCGGCAACCTGCCGCGGTACGCGAGCCGGGCCGCGCTCGCCTGCGAGACCGCGACGATCAGGTCGAGGTGACGCCAGACGGTCCGCCGCAGCAGCCGCCCGCGGAGGTCCATCGGCAGCATCTCGTGCGCGTGCAGCATCACCGGGTAGCCGTGCCGGCGTGAGATCAGCGCCTCGGCCAGGGTCAGCACCGAGTTCGAGTGCACGAGCGCCGGTTGACGCTGCTCGAGAAAGCTGCTGAAGCGACGCAGGTAGCCCGGGACGCCGGCGATCCGACCCGCGGGCCCCGGAGGCAGTCGCCAGGCGCGGGCGCTGTACTCGATGCAGCGCCGGGCGCCGTCCACGTCCCAGCCCCGGGCCGCGAAGTCGTCGTACAGCTCGCTCGGCCGCGGAACCCAGAACGAGAACGCCCAGCCCTCCCGCTCCAGCAGGGGCACGATTCGCTCGACCGATCGGGTCGCGCCGCCGAGATTGGGCTCGTGAAAGCAGACCACCACCCGTCGCGCGGAGGCGCTCACCGGTTCACCACTGCGGCCGCGACCGCGATCAGCGGCAACAGCATGCCGAGATGCTGCACAGAGGCCGGGCGGGCCCCGCCCGGAATTGGCAGTCGCGACTCGAGCGCGGGCATCCAAGCGCCAGCGTAGCGGCGCCCGGACCGCGGTCCGCAGGTTCGGCTCAGAGCATCGGGGTCCGGGTGCGGAGCGCGGCCCGCGCGACGGCGGCGATCTCGACCGCGTCGTGGAGGACGAAGTACGGGGCCAGCAGCAGGCCGCCACCCTCGACCCGGCCGCGGGCCCAGATGTCCTGCAGGTACGGGTAGATCAGCCACCCGCGCAGCACGTGCCAGCGACTCGGCAGGAGCGCGCCGATCAGCGCCCTGACGAACAGCCAGTGGATGTCCTTCCAGAAGATCCCGAAGCGGAAGGTCGAGCGCCGCAGCCGAGGGTGGCGGGCGTATGCGGTCATCGGCGTCGTCCAGCGGGCGGCGACCCGCAGCTTGCCGAGCGCCCCGACGTCGTCGACCGCGTGGTGGACCAGCGCCTCGGCGGCGAACCGGGGCTCCGCGCCGGCCTCGATCGCGCGCCAGCCGAGATCGCAGTCCTCGCCACCGGGCGCGCGACCGAACGTGTCGGTGTCGAACCCGTCGATTCGCTTCAACAGCGCCCGCGGATAGGCGATGTTGCAGGTGTTGAAGGCGACGTCCAACTCCCGCACCCAGATCGAGCGAGAGAACGGGCCGTAATCGCCGATCTCGGCGGGATCGGGGAGGGTCATCCCCTGGACGAAGAGGTCGGCTCGATCGCCGGCAGCGCGCTCGAGCTCGGCCAGCCAGTCCGGGGCCGGGGCGCAGTCGTCGTCGGTGAACGCGATCAGCGCCGAGCTCGAGGAACGCCAGCCCTGGTCACGGGCGGTCGCCGGGCCCCCCGGCGTTTCGCGCCGGATCACCTGCAGCGGCAGCCCGCCGTACGCGACCTCCTCGGCGAGAACCGCCGCGGTCTCGGGCCCCGAGCCGTCATCGACGACGATCACCTCGTCGGCGGGCCGCGCCTGGGCGCGCAGCGCGCTTAGCATCAGCGCCAGTCGGCGGGGGCGGTCGTGAGTCGCGACGACGACGGCAATCGACATCGGCGCCAATGGGTAGCAGTAAATTGCCTGCGCCGTGGCCACTTCCGCACCCGAGATCGCGGTCGTGATCCCGACCCGCGGCCGGGAGACTCGGCTCGGCTTCGTGCTCGAATCGCTGGCCGGCCAACTCGACCCGGAGCGCCACGAGGTGATCGTGGTTCGGGATGGGGACGCCCAGCCGCCATTCGCCCAGCCGCCCGAGGGGATGGCGATCCGGTCGCTGACCAGACCGGGAGTCGCGGGGCCGGCGGCGAAGCGGAACTTGGGCTGGCGGGCCACGCGAGCACCGCTGGTCGCGTTCACCGATGACGACTGTCGGCCAGCGCCCGACTGGCTCGCGACGCTGCTCGCCGCGGCGGACGGGGAGTCCACGTTCGTGCAGGGGCGCACGGAGCCCGATCCCGAGGAGGTGCATCTGCTGCACGGGTTGGCGAGGAGCGTCAGCGTTGAGGGTCCGACCGGGTGGTTCGAGACCTGCAACATCGCCTACCCGCGAGCGCTGCTCGAGCGCCTCGACGGGTTCGACGAGCGGTACGAGTTCGGCGGCGAGGACACCGACCTCGCCTGGCGAGCCCTCGAGGCCGGGGCGATTGCGAAGTTCGCGGACCGGGCGCTCGTTTGGCATGCGGTCGTCTCGCGGACCTTCCCGCGCGCCGTGCGCGAGGCGCGGCGATGGCCGGACCTGGCGTCGGTCCTCGCTCGCCATCCGCGCCTCCAGGACTCGCTCTATCGGCGTCATTTCTGGACCCCCGACCACATGGGCGTGGCGATCGGCTTCGCCGGTCTGGCGCTCGCCGCGGCGCGCCGCTCTCCGGCGCTGGCGGCCGCGGCGGTCGTGCCCTATGCGGCCGGGAGGCTCAACTGGCGCGAGCCGCGCCCACGGCGCTTGGCCCGCGGGGTCGTCACCCTGCCGATCTTCGCTGCGGTCGATACGACCGAGGTGCTCGCCAGGCTGCCGTCGGCCCTCCGCCACCGGGTCCTGGTCGTCTGATGCGGATCGCCCTTTGCCACCCGACCTACTGGCCGGAGGTCCGCCGTGGCTCCGAGCGGCTCGCCCACGATCTCGCCGTATCGCTCGCCGACCGCGACCACGAGGTCACGCTGATCGCCAGTCATCCGGGCGGGCGCGCCGAGTCAATCGAGGATGGCGTGCGGGTGATCCGTACCCGCCGAGTTCCGCGCCTGCCGGGATTGAGCTGGTACGACGAGCACATCGACGCGGCTCCGGCGCTGTTCGCCGACTTGGTCCGCGGCGAGTACGAGCTGGTCCACGCCCTCTACCCGGTCGACGGCTGGGTTGCCCGCCACGCTCAGCGGATGACCGGGACGCCGTACGTGTTGTCGATCCACGGTGTGCTCAATCGTGAGTACCTGGTCCGGCGCCGTCAGCGGCTCGAGATGCTCAGCTCCGCCGCGACCGGCGCGGCCGCGGTCAGCGTCCTCAGCCCCGCGGCGGCCGAGCCGATGCACCGCTTCGCACTGGCCGAGCCGGTGATCCTGCCCGGCGGCGTGATCGGCTCGGACTATGACGGGCCGATCAGCCGCCCGGCTGTCCCGACCCTTCTCTGTCCGGCGGCGCTCGAAGATCCCCGCAAGCGCGGCGAGCTGCTGTTCGAGGCATTCGGGCGCCTGCGAGAGCAGCTCGGCGAACTCGAGCTGGTGCTCGCCGGCGGCGGCTCGGCGCCGACGGCGGTCGAGGGGGTTCGGATCGACGTCCCAGCATCGACCGAGGAGCTCGCCGTCACCTATCGCTCGTCGTCGGTGACCGTGCTGCCGTCCGACGACGAGGCCTTCGGGCTGGTTCTGATCGAGTCGCTGGCTGCGGGAACGCCGGTCGTCGCGTCGCGGGCGGGCGGCTGCGTCGAGATCGTCACCGACGAGCGCGTCGGCCGTCTGTTCGAGCCGGGCGATGCGGACGACATGGCGCGGGCGCTGATCGAGGCGATCAAGCTTGCCGCCGACCCGAAGACCGCGGAGCGCTGCCGGAAGCACGCCCGGTTGTGGGATTGGGCCGAGGTCGTCGAGCGCTACGAGGCGGTCTACGAGCTGGCCGCTTCCTGAGCGGCCCGTCGACGCAGGAGCACGAAGCAGAACTGCGTTCCGACTCCGACCAAGCGCTCGACCTCGAGCTCGGCCTGGTTGGCGGTCCGCTCGAGCTCCGTGAGCTCGATCGCCGAGCCGCGCCATGCACGATCGTCCTGACCCCGCGGCCCTCGGCCCCGGAGATCGCGCCACCAGCCGCGGGCGCGGCCGACCACCGACGGCCGACGGTGGATCTCGGGGGCATTGGAGATCTGGAAGCCCGACCAGCCCCCCGGGTGCAGGATGCGGCCCATCTCGCGCACGTAGCCGAGGGTCACGGCCGGGTCGGGGATGTGCTGGAAGACCACGTGGGAGAAGCAGACGTCGGCGCTCGCGTCCTCGATCGGCGCCAGTGAGGTGCCGTCCCCGAGGATCCACGTGACGTTGTCGAGCTCGGAGTTGTGCTCGCGAGCGAGCGCCAGCATGCGCTCCGAGACGTCGATCGCCCGCACCGACGTCGCCTGCGCCGCCAGGGCGCGCGTGATCCGGCCGACGCCGCAGCCGATCTCGACCGCATCGTCGCCCGGCTCGATCGCCGCGCCGAGCGAGTCGAGGATCTGCTCGAGCAGCTCGGGTCCGCTCGACCAAAACCGCTCGAGGTCCGGCGCGCCGTACTCGAGCCGGTTATCGACGAAGTAGTAGGCGTCCTCGTCGGCGCGCGCGTCCCAGAACTCCCGCATCTCGCTCATCGGCGTGGCGAACGGTAGCCGCGGCGCCGCTAGCGTGTGGCACCTTGGCCGTGATCAGCGTGATCATCGCCGCGCGCAACGCGGCAACCACCCTGGGGGCGACGCTGGCGGCGCTCGCCGAGCAGGACATCGACCAGGCGTTCGAGGTGGTCGTCGTCGACGACGGCTCGCGGGACGCGACCGCCGCGGTCGCCGGTGCCGCCGCACTCGAGGTGACGGTCGTCTCGGAGGCGGGCGTCGGTCCCGGGCCGGCCCGCAACGCCGGCGTCCGCGTGGCCGGTGGCGAGTTGCTCGCGTTCACGGATGCGGACTGCGTGCCGACCGCCGGGTGGCTGCGGGCCGGGGTCGCCGCGCTCGCCGGGGCGGAACTGGTTCAGGGCGCGGTCCACGCCGATCCCGCGGCCCCCGCGGCCCCCTTTGGCCGCACGGTCTGGGTGACCCGCGAGGCCGGGCTCTACGAATGCGCGAGCCTTTTCGTTCGGCGCGCCGCCTTCGACCGGGTGGGAGGGTTCGAGGACTGGCTCGGCGCCCGGGTCGGAAAGCCCCTGGCGGAGGACGCCTGGCTGGGCTGGCGGCTGCGACGCTCGGGTGTCCAATCGACCTTCTGCCCCGATGCGCTCGTCCACCACGCGGTGTTCGAGCGCGGCGCCGGCGCCTTCGTGGCCGAGCGGCTGAGGCTCGTCTACTTCCCGCTGATCGCCCGCCAGATGCCGGAGCTGAGGCGGACGGCGTTCTTCGGTCGCCTGTTCCTGTCCCGGCGCTCGGCCGCCTGCGACGCGGCGGTGACCGCGGGGGCGATCGCGATCGCCCGCCGACGACCGATCTGGCTGCTGGCCGTGTGCCCCTGGCTGTGGATGCTTGGCCGCGCCGCGCTGCCCTGGGGCCGGCGGGCACCGGTGGTGGCGGGCGCCGAGGCGGCGGCGGACGGGGTCGGGCTGCTGTCGCTGGCGCTCGGCAGTCTGCGCGCTCGGACTCCGGTGTTCTGACGCCGGCGGCCCAGCGCGCCCGTATTCTGGCCGCTCGATGCGCGTGCTCACGGTCGGGAACATGTTCCCGCCGCATCACCTCGGCGGCTACGAGCTGATGTGGCGATCCTCGGTGCGCCACCTGCGCGACGCCGGCGACGAGGTACGCGTGCTGACTACCGATCACCGCCGGCCGGATCCCGACCCCACGATTCCCGAGGACCCCGACGTCCATCGCGAGCTGCGCTGGTACTGGCGCGACCACGAGTTCCCGCGGCTCTCGCTCCACGAACGGCTCGCGATCGAGCGCCACAACCTCGCCGTGCTCGGACGCCAGGTCGACGAGTTTCGTCCCGCCGCGATCGCCTGGTGGGCGATGGGAGGGATGTCGCTGTCGCTGCTCGATCAGGCACGGCGGCTCGGCCTGCCCGCCGCCGGGATCGTGGTCGACGAATGGATGGCCTATGCGCGCGACGTCGACGGCTGGGAGCGCGCGTTCGGACGCCGCGGCCTGGCCCCGGTCGCCGCGCAGCTCAGCCGCGTGCCCACTGGAATCGAGATCGGCCGCGCGGCGCGCTGGCTGTTCGTAAGCGAGTACCTGCGCCGCCGGGCGCTCGACAGCGGCATCGACGTGGGTGAGAGCACCGTCGCCCACGGCGGGGTGGAGGCTGGACGGTTCGCGGCCGCGCCGGAGCACGAGTGGGAGGGCCGATTGATCTGCCTCGGCCGGATCGACCCGCGCAAGGGCCTGGCGAGCGCGATTCGCGCGCTCGCCGAGCTGCCGGGCTGTTCGCTGCGGTGCATCGGCGATGGCGATCCCGAGCATCTTCGGCAGCTCCGGCGGCTCGCGCGGGAGCAGGGGGTCGGCGAGCGGGTCGGTTTCGCCCGGGTCACACGGGATCGGGTCCAGGCGGAGCTTGCCACCGCCGACGTGCTCGTCTTTCCGGTCGTCTGGCCGGAGCCGTTCGGGCTCGTGCCGCTGGAGGCGATGACGGTCGGAACGCCGGTGATCGCGACCGCGACCGGCGGCTCGGCCGAGTACCTGGCGGACGGCGAGAATTGTCTCGTCGCCTCGGCTGGCGAGCCCAGCGCCCTCGCCGCCGCCGTGGCCCGGCTTGCCGGCGACCGGCAGCTGCGCCTCCGGTTGCGCGCAGGCGGCCTCGCGACCGCGGCCCTGAAGACGGAGGGCCGGTTCAACGAGGCGGTCCGAGCGAGGATCACGGAGGTCGCCGCGTGAGCGCCGAGCCCGAGGTGACCATCGCTGTGGTGTCGTGGAACACGCGCGAGCTTCTCCACAGATGTCTCGAGTCGATGCGCGCCGACGTCGATGCCGGCCGCGCTCGGGTCGTAGTGATCGACAACCGATCCGAGGACGGCTCGGCTGAGATGGTTGCCGACCGTCATCGGTGGGCCGAGCTGATCCGCAGCGAGCGGAACCTCGGATTCGGCCCGGCCGTGAACGCGGTTGCGCGGGGGTCCGAGACTCGTTGGCTGGCCGCGTCGAACGCGGATGTGGAGCTTCGGCCCGGGGCGCTCGAACGGCTGCTTGCAGCCGGAGCCGCGAACCCGCGGGACGCGGCGCTCGCCCCGCGGTTGGTGCTTCCGGACGGCTCGACTCAGCACTCGGTGCACTCGTTCCCCTCGCTCGGGCTCGGGCTGGCCTTCAACCTCGGGCTCGGCGCGATCGTCCCGCGCCTCGGCGATCGCCTCTGTCTCGAGGGACGCTGGTATCCGGAGCGTGAGCGCGCCGTCGACTGGGCCCACGGCGCGTTTGTGCTGCTGCGTCGCGACGCCTTCGACAGGGTGGGCGGCTTCGACCCGGCGCAGTGGATGTACGCCGAGGACATCGACCTCTGTTGGCGCCTGTCGCGCGCCGGGTGGAGGACGCGCTACGTGCCCGAGGCGCGGGTCGGGCACGAGCTCAGCGCGGCGGCCGCACAGGCCTTCGACGATCAGCGCACCGAACGCCAGATGGCCGCGGCGAACGCCTGGATGACCCGGCGCCGGGGCCGCGCCGCGACCCGGGCGTACGCCGCGCTGAATGCGGCGGGCTCGGCCGTGCGGCTGGTCTGGCTGAAGCCGCTGGCGCGCTGGCGCCCGGCCCGGTTCGCGCCGCGGGCGGAGCTCCAAGCCAGGTACCTCACAATCCACATGGCCGGCGTCAGGCGGCGCGCGAGCGGCCAACCGGCTCGCGCCCCGGCTGGGCCGCGCTAGCGTTTCGCACGTGAAAAATGGTTCGCAGACCGCCGCTGAGCCGCGGGACAACGCGCTCTCCGAGCTGCGGGCACGGTTCGGCGAAATCGACTGGTACCACACCCAGGAGCTGGCGCCCGGGCTCGTCACCCCCGGCATGTTCGATCTGCGCCCCTACGTCGATCGCTACGGGCTCCCCGCGGATCTGAGCGGTAAGCGGGTCCTCGACGTGGGCACGTTCGAGGGCTTCTGGGCGTTCGAGCTCGAGCGGCGAGGTGCCGATGTCACCGCGCTCGACGTCGATCGCGTCCAACAACTTGACTGGCCACCGCGCCGGCGTCCAGATGCCGACGATCGCCGGGGCGAGGGCTTCGCGCTCGCCAAGGCGGCGCTCGGGAGCTCGGTCGAGCGCGTCGGATGCTCGATCTACGAAGCGTTCGCCGACGACCTCGGAGGGACCTTCGACCTCGTCTTCTGCGGCTCGGTTCTGATCCACCTGCGAGATCCGATGCTCGCGCTGGAGCGGATGGCCGGCCTCTGCCAGGGGCAGCTGATCCTCGCCGACGAGTACAGCCGCCGGTTGGCTTGGTCGCCGTGGGGCGGCGCGGAGTTTCGCGCTGAGACGCCGTGGTCGACCTGGTGGCGTCCGGCGCCGAAGACCTGGCTGTCGATGGTCCGTTGCGCCGGGTTCGACGACGTTCGTCAGCACGGCCGGTTCGGGATCCGGTTCCGCGAGCGCCGCGACCAGGTTCCGCACGTCGTCGTCCACGCGCGCCACGCTTGATTCCCGAGGACCCCGGTCATCGCGCGATGTCCCGGGCGCGGAGCCTCGCCTACGTGCACGGCCCACGGCTGAGGTCCGGCCTGCGCAAGCTGGCAGTACGGCTGCGCAACCCGCACGCGACCGTGCGTTTCGGCCGCCACACGTACCTCGGCCCGGGCTTTACCTTCCGGGCCCCGGACGGCGGGACCCTGATCGTCGGGGAGGCGGTCGAGTTTCGGCGCGACGTCCGGATCGAGGTTGGCTCCGGCGCCACGGTGCGGATCGGCGACGCCAGCCACTTCACCTACGGCGTCGTGATCCAGTGCGGAAGCTCGATCGAGATCGGAAGGCGGTGCATCTTCGCGCACGCGGTGACGATCGTCGACGGTAACCACCGCTTCCGGGAGCCGGACGTCCCGGTGCTCGCCCAGGGCTACGACCTCCGGCCGCTGGTGATCGGCGACGACGTCGGGGTGATGGCGAAGGCGACGGTGATCGCCTCGCTCGGCGCCCACAGCTTCGTCGGCGCCAACGCGGTGGTTACCAAGGACGTCCCGGACCATGCGCTCGCCGTCGGGGCCCCGGCCGCTGTCATCGAGCGCTACGGCCCCTAGTTCCGGGGCGCCCCCAGCTCGGACACCATCGGTCCTCGGGGGGAGTCGGGGTCGGCCACTCGCGCCTCCTCCCAGGCCTCGAGGAAGTGCGGGGCGAGGCGTTGGCGGTAGTACAGGTCGGCGCTGGTCCACGCGCGCTCGCCCAGCAGCGGGAACGAGCGCGGCAGCCAGCGCGATAGGCGGCGGCCCCGGCCGCTCGCGGGCGCGCTGTCGAGGGCAGAGCGATAGAGGTTGAAGAAGAACGGCGGGACGTCGGGATGGAGGCGGACGAACTGGCGCTCGGCGAACGCGATCCGGCGCATCCGCCGCTCGTAGAAGGAGAGGTCGTACTCGCGCAGATGCTGTACGACCGCCTCCCGGTTGTAGAGCACCCGCAGACCCTGGGCGTCGGCTCGGTAGGCGAAGTCGAGGTCCTCGTAGCCGTACGGGAAGTGGATCTCGTCGAAACCGCCGACCCGCTCGACCATCGCGCGCTTGACCGAGACGTTGGCGCTGTAGAAGCGCCCCCAGCCCGCTTCGATCCCATCGATGGCCGGAAAGTCGAACTGGATCCCGTGGTCGAGCCAGTCCATGAACGGCGTCACGTCGACCTCGTCGGCCCAGCGAACGTGCCCGAGCACCGCGACCTCGTCGGCCGGCTCACGGCGATGCCAGGCGAGGTGTTCGGAGACCAGCCCCGGCTCGGGGATGGTGTCGTTGTCCGTGAACAGCACCAGCTGAGCCGCTGCCCGCCAGCCGGAGTTGCGGTTCGCCGAAACGCCGGGGGTCTGGCCGCGCAGCACCCGCACGGGATACCCACGCCGGCCGATCGCAGCCTCGGCTGCGCCGGGATCGGGGTCCGCTGCGTCGATCACCACCACTACCTCGAAGCTGTCCTCCGGCGCCGTCTGGGCCTCGTAGCCGTCGAGGACCCGTGCGAGCCCTTCGTAGTTGCCGAAGGTCGAGACCACGATGCTGAGCTCGGGCATCAGTGGCGAACGGGTTCGGACTCGCTGACGACCGCGGACATCGGGGGCCAAAGTACAGGAGGCTCCCGGCTTTTTCGCCGGATCGTTTGCGCCATGGGGTCCAGGGGGCGGGCGTTCGCCGGCGCCTCGCGCGGCTGCGTCACATGTAGCCGAGCAACCGCATCCGGTCCTCCAGCTGGCGGCGTTCCTCGGTGGTGATCTCGGTCTGCGGCGCGCCGCCGTTCTCAACCGAGACCACCGGCTGGCGGCGCTCGTGGTCCTGGAGAGCGCGCCAGAGCGCTGGATGGGCGACGCGGTCAGCGTCCGTCGGATCCCGCGGCTTGAGCTCGAGCGGGTCGGCCCTCAGGTCGTAGAGCTGCTCGCGGTCGCCGCGCAGCTGCAGCTTGATCGCACCGTCGGTCGCGGTGGCGAGCGGATGTCCGATGCGCTCGATCGCCGGTTCGGGGTCCAGGCCCCATTCATGGCAGGCGGCGATCCAGCGCGGATCGGTTGCCGGCGCCGGGGGCGCGAACTGGGCGACGGCCACCCCCTCCGGCGCCTGGTCGGCCGGCCACGGGGGGTCGGTGATCCCCGCCGCCTGGGTGATCAGCCCAGGAAGCTGGGCGAGGCTGACGATGCTGCCCGCCCCGGGCGCATCCGGGCCGGCGGCGACCACGGGCACGTGGGTGAGTCGCTGGTCGAGCGAGAAGCAATGGCCCATCAGCCCTGCCTCGCCGAGGTTCTCCCCGTGATCGGAAGTGACCAGTACCAAGGTCTCGTCCAGGCGCCCGGCGTCGTCGAGGTCGCCGAGCAGGTCGGCGAGCCAGCCGTCCATCAAACGCACCGCCGACGCGTACAGGTGCCGCATTCGCTCGAGCGCTTCGCCGGGGACGTCGAAGCCGCCGGCGCAGGCGCGCCAGATCGCGCCCATCGTCAGGTGGCGACGCGCATCTTCGGCGGCACGAACCCGCTCGAGCGGCCCGAGGTCGTTCCACGGCCGCGGCGGGAGATACGGGGAGTGACACTCGACCAGGTTCACGAACCAGAAGAACGGGTCCGAGCCCGCGCCGTTCAGCCGCTCGCGGAGGATGCGGCGGGCCTTCCCGGCGCCGTCGTCGACGCTGGCGCGCAGGCCCTCGAGATCCCACCGCAGGCGTGCTCGCAGATCCTCGCGGTGCAGGTGGGCGTGGCGGCCCGAGTCGACGAAGCTGAAGCTGTCGAAGCCGGCGTCGAAGCCGGAGAGCTCGCTGATCCAGAGGTTCGTGCTGACCGCCGTGGTGGTGTAGCCGGCGGCCCGCAGGACCGCGGGTAGAAGCCGCTCGGAGTGTGCGTCCATGACCTGCTTGGCGGCCGACTGGCTGCGTTCGGCCGGACCGAGGATCCCGGCCGCCCGGGGCAGCAGGCCCGTGAACATCGATACGTGCGACGGCAGCGTCCAGGACGCCGTCGCCTGGACCCGTGAGAGCGCGGCGCCACGCCGAGCGAGGTCGGCGATCGCCGGGGTCGAGCCCGCGGGCGCGCCATAGGGCTCGAGCGCGTCCGCTCGCGCCGTGTCGAGGACGATCAGGATCACGTTCGGCCGCACCGCCGGCGAAGCTTAGGTGGCTAGTCTGGGGCGCGATGCAGGGTCCCGAGCAGCCCCGGAACCTGGTGATCGTCGTCCTCGACAGCCTCCGCTACGACTCCTGGATCGAGGCCGCGCCGCCTAGCCTGGCGCAACTCGGCGCGGTCGAGCGGCGCTGGAGCTATGCGACCTGGACCGCCCCATCCCACTACAACCTGCTGATGGGGCTACTGCCCCATACGAGCCCGCCGGAGGTCTACGCGTCGGAGTACTACAAGGAGGACTTCCGCCGGTACGGCGAGCGGCTCGGGATCGAGGGGATGGAGTTCAAGCAGGTCCTGCCGTCGATCTTCATGCCCACGTACCTGCGCAACACGCTTGGCTACCGGACCGGGGCGATGGTCTCGATGCCGGTGCTCAATCCGCACACGGCGATCAACCGCGACTTCGACGTCTTCGAGCTGATGCCGACGCACAACGACATGGCGGCGATGCTGCCGAAGCTGGAGTGCAGCGACGACCGGCCGAGCTTCTGGCTGCTCAACGTGGGCGAAACTCACTACCCGTATGCACTGCCCAATGAGGACCCCGCGCAATGGCCCCGGATCTCCGGGGTGCACGGGGTGCTCAAGAAGCTCGACGACGATACCCCGACCGAGCCGAGCGAGTTCTTCGACCAGGCGCGGATGCGCGAGCTGCATGGCCGCCAGATCGACACCGTCACCTACATCGACTCGGTGATCGCCCGGCTGTTCGACCAACTGCCCTCGAACACTTGGGTGATCGTGACCTCGGACCACGGCGAGCTGTTCGGCGAGGACCGCTATTTCGGCCACGGCCCGGTGATGCACGAGAAGGTGCTCGAGGTTCCCTACGTCGAGGGCCTGGTCCCGTGAGCGCTCAGACGGGGACCGGCGCTTGCGGCGCGGCGGGCGCGGCGTCGGGCGTGCCGCGCAGGTAGCCGACGATCTCGCGCAGGAGCCGGCGCTCGGCGATCGCCGTGCATGCGATCGATGCCGCGACGTAGACCGCGAACTGGCCGGCCGCCGCGCCCAGACTCTCCGGGGACCCGAAGCCGAGCCGCAGCGCGAGCACCGCGAGCACGGGCGGAACGACCGGCACCAACGCGCGGATCAGGTGATGGAGTGGGCTGAAGTCGTCGAAGATCCGGCCGAGGTAGACCGCCCGGGTGATCAGCTGGGCGAGCAGCCCGATGACTGTCCCGGCGATATAGCCGTCGAGGTCGAAGGCGATCATCAGCGGCACCGTCGCCACCGCGAAGGTCGCCAGCGCGACCAGCCCGCTGATCGCCAGCGGCTTCGTTTCACCCTTGGCCTGGAAGAACAGGTTCCAGTTGAACGCAAACTGCCCGATCCCGACCGCCAGGCCGAGGATCTGCAGCAGGCTTACGGCCGGCTGCCACTTCTCGCCGAGCACGAACTCGACCAGGGCGGGCGCGAACAGCACCATCCCGAACCCAAACGGGATCGCCCAGACCAGCACTAGGCGGTTGGACTTGACGAAGGTCTCGAACAGCAGATCGGTGCGGTCCTTGACCGCGCAGATCGCCGGGTAGATCGTGCGGCTGACGAGCGCGTCGACTCGCTGACCGAAGACGATCAGCGAGCCTGCCAGGGTGATCGCGCCGACCCCGGCGAGCCCGACCGTGTGGGTGGCGACCAGCATCGTCCCCTGGACCACGACCAGGCCGGCGCCGCCGGCGAGCAGCACCGGGGCCGAGAAGCCGACGTACTCCCTCAGCGTCTTGCGGTCGAAGCGCAGGCGGAGCTTGTACGGGCAGGTGACCCAGGCGACGACGGCCGCGCAGTACACGCCGCTCAGCAGACCCGCGATCAGCGCCCAATATCCGGCGCCGGCCGCCGCGAGGCTGACCATGACCACGGTCGAGACGACCGGGTTGATCGCCTCGAGCGTTCGCTGTCGCGCGAACTGCATCTTTCGAAACGGGACCCACAGCGGCGCGCACAGGGCGGTGCCGAGCAGCGACAGGGTCAGTACCAGGCTGGGCAGGAGCATGTCCGGCTGGTCGAAGGCGAGCGCGTAGAGAGGCAGGACCAGAGCGACGAAGGCCGAGAAGCAGAGCGTGTAGAGCAGCTCGAGCGTGAACGCCCTCTGGAAGGCGACCTCCTGGTCGGGATCGTCCTGCTGGATGTACTTGTCGCTGATCCCGATCTGCTTGATGAACGAGAGCGTGATCAGGGTGGTGAGCACAAGCCCCCAGATGCCGAACTCGTCGACCGTGAGAAAGGCGGCCACCGCGAAGCGCTGAACCACGTTCAGGGTCGCGAAGCCGGCCTGGAAGGCGGCGTTGACGAGCACGCCGCGCGCGGTTCGCTCGCGCAGTCCCTCGGAGAACTCGAACCGGGGTGGCGGCCCGCCCTCGAGCGCATCCTCGCCATCGGCGAGCGCCTCGTCGGGGTCGGGGCTCAGCGCGAGCTCGGTGATCTCCATCGGGCTCACCCGTTCGGGCGCGCGAGCGCCGCAGCGTGCGCCAACCAGAGCGGGTGGGTCGCGATCTGCTCGCCGAGCTCGGCCCGAGCTGCCTTGCTCACCCGCCGGATGCTAGCCAGGGATGTGCGACTTCGAGACCGCGCTCGTTCCTCGACGGCAGGTCAGTGAGACGCCGAAGGGACCGAGCCACCGGATCCCGCGATCTCAAGCCGTCGAGAGGCACTGTTACCCTGCGCGGCGATCACAGACCCCACGCACAAGCCAGGAGGAAGAAATTGACCAAGTCCGACTTCGTCGACAGCATCGCGGGCAACTTCGACAGCAAGAAGGCCGCGGCTGACGCCGTCGAGGCCGTCCTCGACGGGATCACCCGCACGCTCGCAGGGGGCGGGGAGATCAGCTTCACCGGATTCGGCAAGTTCAGCGTTGCCGAGCGCGGCCCACGCCAGGGCGTCAACCCGCGCACCGGCGAGCGGATCACGATCGCCGGCGGCAAGGTCCCGAAGTTCTCCGCCGGCGCCGGCCTCAAGTCCAAGGTCAAGGGCGGCTAGAGGCCTGGCCGCAACCTTCGCCGACCGCCTGGCCGCGCTCGTCCGCGAGCGCCGCAGCCAGGTCTGCCTCGGCCTCGACCCGGAAGGGTCCGAGGCCGGGGCGGTCGCCGATAGCTGCCGGGCGCTGATCGAGGCGGCGGGCGGCGTCTGCGTCGCGGTCAAGCCCCAGCTCGCCTGCTTCGAGCGCCTCGGCGCGCCGGGGTGGGAGGCCCTCGAAGCGGTCCTGGCCGCTGCCCATGAGGCCGGGCTGCTGGTGGTCGCCGACGGCAAGCGCGGCGACGTCCCGCACACGGCGGCGGTCTACGCCGAGGCGATCTTCGACCGCCTGGGCGCCGACGCGGCGACGGTCAACCCGCTGCTGGGCGCCGACGCGCTCGAGCCACTGGTGGCGTCGGCCGAGCGCTCGGGGCGTGGCCTGTTCGCCCTTGTGCGGACCTCGAATCCCGGGGCCGCCGACGTCCTCGATCTGCCGACGCCTGACGGCCCGGTCCACGAGCACCTCGCGCGGCTGGTCGCATCGCGGGCGCCCCGTCTGGCCGGGGAATCCGGCCTCAGCGGCATGGGCGCGGTGGTCGGGGCGACCGAGCCCCAGCACCTGGCCCGGATGCGTGAGCTGATGCCGGATTCGATCATGCTCACCCCCGGTGTCGGAGCGCAAGGAGGGAGCGCCGAGGCCCTTGGGCCCGCGTTCTCAGACGACCCGGCGTCGGTGCTGGTGCCGGCCTCGCGCTCGATCGCCGGCGCGCCGGATCCGGCCGGCGCGGCCGAGGAGCTTCGTCGCCGGCTCTGGAACGCCTCGCAAAGCGCCGCCCGCTGAGCAGCGTGCGGGGCTCCCAAATACCTGCAACCTCCTACGATTCCGGCCCTTATGCCGAGGGCGGACGATCGCAAGCCGACCAGTTGGACGGCGAGGGTGCTGGCGCCACTCGTCCTGGTCGTGGTCGTGGCGGCGATCATCCTGGTGATCAGCGGCACGCTCTCCAACGACTCCGACGAGAAGGATTCGCACCAGCAGTCGACGACCGGCGAGGTCTGCACCCCCGCCGCCGACCAGGCGGTCAAGGACGGCTACTACGTGGTCAAGGCCGAGGATGTGACCGGGCTCAGCGGGATCGCCGACAAGACCTGCATCCCGCTGGAGACGCTGGTCGAGTTGAACCCGAACCTCGACCCCCAGGCGCTCCAGGTCGACAACTGCGTCGACTTGGTCAAGGACGGTTGCAGGAAGCTCACCCAGGGCGGCTGAGCCGGCTCGCGCTCGCGGCGCTGGCCGCAATGTTGTTGATCGCCCCGGCGGCGGCGAGGGCAGACGAGCCGCCAAAGGACCTGCCGGCACGCGCCTGGATCCTGGTCGACGCCGACGACGGCGAGGTGCTCGCCGCCCACCGGGCGAAGACCTCGATGTCGATCGCCTCGACCACGAAGCTGATGACCGCCTACGTTGCCCACCACGAGCTGAAACTCGACCAGACGGTGGTCGCTCCGCCCTACGACGCGCTGCCCGCCGAATCGCTGATGGGGCTCGAGGCGGGGGAGGAGATCAAGGTTCGTGACCTGCTCTACGGGCTGCTGCTGGTCTCGGGCAACGACGCCGCCGAGACCCTGGCGCAGGCGGCGGGGGGCTCGGAGGCCGGATTCGTCAGCGAGATGAACGACGACGCCGCACGGCTCGGGCTCGACGACACCTCCTATGCGAACCCGATCGGGCTCGACGAGGCGGGCAACTACTCGAGCGCCGAGGACCTGGTGTCGCTGGCGATCGAACTGCGCCGCGACGCCCTCTTCCGCAAGATCTTCGACACCGCTTCGTACACGACCGAGAGCGGCGCCCATCCCCGCAACCTGGTCAACCGCAACCTGCTCGTGCAGACCGTCCCGTACGTGAACGGGGTGAAGACTGGCTACACGATCGACGCCGGCAACGTGCTCGTCGCCTCCGGTGAGCAAAAGGGCGTCGAGTTGGTTTCGGCGGTGCTCGGCGCCCCGACCGAGTCCGAGCGCGACTCGGCCAGCCTGGCGCTGCTCGACTACGGCTTCTCGCGGTACCACGAGCGGAGCCCGGTGCGCCCGGGCACGCCGCTGGCGAGCGTCGCGATCGCCGACCGCGAGGTCTCGGTCGAGCTCGAGCCGTCCGAGAAGCTGAGCGCCACGGTTCGTGAGGGCCAATCGGTGCAGACTCGGATCAGGGCGCCGGCGGAGGTCGACGGCCCGGTGGAGGAGGGGGAGCGACTCGGCAGCGTGGTGCTCGAGGTCGACCGTCGGGCGGCGGGGCGCACGGCCCTGGTCGCCGCCAGCTCCGCTGCGGCGGCGGGCCTGCTCGAGCGCTACGACGCGGCGGTCCCGGGCGGCCGGGCGATGGCCTGGGCGCTGGCGACCGGCGTCGTCGCCGTGATCGCACTCCTCCTGGTCGCGCTGGTTGCACGACGCCGATGATCGGGGTGCCGGAGTTCTACGCCGGGCGCCTCGGCGCGGGCTTCGTCAGCCACGACGAGTTGCTGCGGGCGAGGCTTCGGAGCCCGCTCGCGGCGCTGGCCTGCCGCTCGTCGCTGGTCCGCGGGCTGGCGCTCGGCTGGATCGCGCGCCGGGGCGGCGGCATCGCGGTGATCCGACGCGAGCGCGGATCGCTGCCGGCGCTGCTCGTATGCGGGCTGCCACCCGCCCGGCGGCGGGTGTTCGTGCTCGAGCTGATCCGGCGGCCGCTGCCGGGCACCGGCTGGCGGCGGATGCTCTACCACCTCTGGTGGCGGGCGGTCGAGGTTCCCGCACTGCGCCGCGGGATGAGCGCAGCCCAGGTGATGAGCGCCTGGGAGGGCGACGAGTACGCGGCCCACTACGGGCTTGATCGGTCGCGGCTCGTGCACGTGCCCTGGGCCTTTCGCGAAGGCGGGCACGGCGAGCCGGCGGCGATCGAGGAGGGATCGCGAGCGGTGTTCTGTTCCGGAAGGACCGCCTGCGACTGGGAGACGGTGTTCGCGGCGGCGAGTCCGGACTGGGAGCTGGTGGTCGCCTGCTCGCCCTCGGACGCCGCCCGGGTCCGCGAGCTGGCGGCACCGGTCGGCGCCGAGGTGGCGGTCGAGCTGCCGTGGGACGAGCACGACCGGCGGCTGCGCGCGGCGGCGGTATACGTGATCGCGATCCTGGAGCGCGAGATGAGCGCCGGGCAGGTGCGTCTGATGGCGGCGGTCGAGGCGGGGGTGCCCGTGGTCGCCAGCCGGGTGCCGGCCCTGGATGGGTACGTGGTCGAAGGCGAGACCGCCGAGCTGGTCGCGCCCGCCGACCCCGATGCCCTGCGGCGCGCGGTCGGGGCGCTGCTCGGCGACCCGGGCCGCCGGCGCAGGCTTCGTGACGCGGCGCGGGAGCGCGCCGACGCCTGGACCTACAGCGACTACTTCGAACGGCTCTCGACCGCGATCAAGCGCGTTGTCAGCGACTAGTCTCGACCGCCGCGTGGACGGGTCCGCCAAACAGCGCGCCCTCGAGGCGATCGAGGCCGACCGAGCCTGGTACCGCCTGAGCTCTCGGGCCGGTCCCCGGAAAGCGACTAGCCTTTGCGCCGAGCGCACGTGATCCTGACCGTCACACTCAACGCCGCCATCGACCGCACGGTGGCCGTGCCGAACTTTCGCATCGGCCAGCGCCACCGCGCGGTCGAGGCGCGGACGATGGCGGGCGGCAAGGGCGTCAACGTCGCCCGCGCGCTGCGGCTGCTCGGCAGGCCGGTGATCGCCGCCGGGATGGCGGGCGGTGGGTCGGGAACCCGGCTGCTGGAACAGCTCCGGGAGGAGTCGGTGCTGACCGCCTTCACGCGGATCTCGGGCGAGACCCGGACCAACCTTGCGGTGATCGATCCGACCACGGGCGAGCAGACCGAGATCAACGACCGCGGGCCTGAGGTCACCGACGAGGAGGTCGAGCGGTTCGTCGAGAAGTTGCTCTACCTGGCGCCCGGATCATCGGTCTGCGTGCTCGCCGGCAGCGTTCCCCCGGGCGCGCCGGAGGACATCTACGCGCGTCTGATCGGCGAGCTGCGCGGCGCCGGAGTCCTCACCGTGCTCGACGCTGACGGCGAGCAGATGCGGGCCGGGCTGCGGGCAGAGCCGGCGGTGGTGGCCCCCAACGTCGGCGAGGCCGAGGAGGCGGTTGGCCACGAGTTCAACGATATCGACGACTTCCGCAGCGGCCTTTCGATCCTGCTCGAGATGGGCGCCGGCGAGGCGATGATCACGTCAGAGACGGGCTGCGTGGCGATCGTCGGCGAGGGTGCGGAGCGGCGCAGCTACGAGGCGCGCATCGACCAGCTCGAGCCGGTGACCACCGTCGGGTCCGGAGACTGCTTCCTGGCCGGCTACGTCGCGGCGCGCTTCGAAGACGCCAGCCCGCGCGACTGTCTGGCCTTCGGCGTCGCCTGCGGGGCGGAGTCGACCCAGCATTTCGGCGCCGGGACGCTTGACCGCCGCGAGGTCGACCGGCTGCTCGCACGGGTCGAGGTCAGCGAGCTCGCGGTCCCGGCAAGGGTCGCCTGAGACGTCCACTCCAGGACGCCCGGCGCGCCGGTTGACCGCTGTTATCATCGCCAGGGCCTCACGATGAGCAGCGAAAGCGGGGCCGGAGCGCCGCAAACAGCGGCTTTTGAGGCCCCTCTCGAGGGGCTTTTTTCGTCCGCAAACACCCCTAGGTTTGGAGTTAGATCAATGACCCCGATTGGCGCACACCCAGATGACGCGCGGACAGCGGCGCCGGATCGCGCCCGTACTCCTCGCGCGTGCCCACCGGCACGCGCCTCGTCGCCCGACCACGCCCGGCTTGCCGCCGCGCGCCCCTGGGCGCACACCAACCGGAGGTCAGTGATCTAGATGGAAGTAGAGATCGGACGCGGCAAGAAGGGCAGGCGGGCCTACGGGTTCGACGACATCGCGATCGTGCCGTCACGGCGCACCCGTGACCCCGACGATGTCGACATCTCCTGGACCCTCGGCCCGTACCGGTTCGAGCTGCCGTTGCTCGCCTCGGCGATGGACGGCGTGGTCAGCCCCCAGACCGCTGCCGAGCTCGGTGCGCTCGGTGGGCTCGGGGTGCTCAACCTCGAGGGGATCTGGAGCCGCTACGAGGACGCGGACGCGAAGCTGAAGGAGATCGCCGCGACCCCGCCCGAGCAGGCGACCCACCTGATGCAACAGATCTACGAGGAGCCGGTGAAGCCGGAGCTGATCGCCCAGCGGGTCGAGGAGATCAAGGAGGCCGGCGCGGTCGCCGCGGGCTCCCTGACCCCGCAGCGGGTGGCCGAGTTCTACGAGGTCGCGATCGAGGCCGGGCTCGACATCCTGGTGATCCAGGGCACGGTGATCTCGGCCGAGCACGTCTCGACCAAGGCCGAGCCGCTGAACCTGAAGGAGTTCACCGCCGAGGTGCCGGTGCCCTGCGTGATGGGCGGCTGCGCCTCCTACTCGACCGGTCTGCACCTGATGCGCACCGGCGCGGTCGGCGTCCTGGTCGGCGTCGGCCCCGGGGCCGCCTGCACCACCCGGGGGGTGCTTGGTCTCGGCGTCCCGCAGGCGACGGCGATCGCCGACGTGGCGGCCGCCCGCGCCCAGCACATGCTCGAGACCGGCGAGTACTGCAACGTGATCGCCGACGGCGGCATGCGCACCGGCGGCGACATCTCGAAGGCGATCGCCGTGGGCGCCGATGCCGTGATGGTCGGCTCGCCGCTCGCCCGCGCAAAGCAGGCGCCGGGGCGCGGCTACCACTGGGGGATGGCGACGTTCCATCCCTCGCTGCCGCGCGGCACCCGGGTCAAGACCCAGCAGGACGGGACCCTGGAGGAGATCCTGATGGGGCCCGCGCACGAGAACGACGGCACCTTCAACCTGATCGGGGCCCTGAAGACGTCGATGGCAACCTGCGGCTACGAGGACATCCGCGACTTCCAGCGGGCCGAGGTGATGGTCGCGCCGGCGTTGCAGACCGAGGGCAAGCAGCTGCAGCGCTCCCAGCAGGTCGGCATGGGCTCGAACGGCAAGGCCCGGGTATCGAACGGAGTCGCTACCGCGGATGCGTGAGCTGGCGGTCGGCGACCCGGCGCTGCCGGCTGCGCCGGGGGTCGACGAGGCGGTCGAGATCGCCCCACCCGAGACCGCCCACGAGGAGGTCTTGGTGCTCGACTTCGGCGGTCAGTATTCGCAGCTGATCGCCCGGCGGATCCGCGAGTGCGGCGTCTACGCCGAGCTGCTCGCGCACGACCTCGAGCTCGAGGTGATCCGCGAGCGCAAGCCCGCCGCCCTGGTGCTCTCCGGCGGCCCCGCGTCGGTCTACTCGCAGGGCGCGCCCCGGCTGCGCAAGGAGCTGCTCGAGCTCGGAATCCCGGTGCTCGGCATCTGTTACGGGATGCAGGCGATGGTGCTCGAGCTCGGCGGCAAGGTCGAGGGCGCCGACGCCGGCGAGTTCGGCCGCACCGAGCTCACCCTGACCGGCGATGGCGGGCGTCTGCTCGCCGGGTTGCCGCCCGAGCAGCAGTGCTGGATGAGCCATCGCGATGTCGTCCTCGAGGCGCCGGCGGGTTTCGACCCGCTCGGGTCAAGCCCCGGGTCGCCGGTCGCCGCGCTCGAGGACACCGAGCGCGGCCTCTACGGCATCCAGTTCCACCCGGAGGTCGTCCACACCCCATACGGCCAGCAGATCCTGGAGCGCTTCCTGACCGAGATCGCCGGCTGTCAGGCGGACTGGTCGCCGGCGTCGGTGATCGACGAGCAGATCGAGCTGATCCGCGCCCAGGTCGGTGATGCCGGGGTCCTCTGCGGGCTCTCCGGCGGGGTCGACTCGGCGACCGCGGCGGCGCTCGTGCACCGGGCGATCGGCGACCAGCTCACCTGCGTGCTCGTCGACCACGGCCTGATGCGCCTCAACGAGGCCGACCAGGTGGTCGCGGCGATGGAGGAGCTGGGGGTGAACCTGATCAAGGTCGACGCCGAGCAGCGCTTCCTCGACAAGCTCGCCGGGGTCGACGACCCGGAGCGCAAGCGCAAGATCATCGGCGAGGAGTTCATCCGCGTGTTCGAGGACGAGGCGGCGAAGCTCGACGGGGTCGGCTACCTGGTCCAGGGGACGCTTTACTCCGACGTGATCGAGTCCGGCGGCGATGGACGCGAGGCCGACACGATCAAGTCCCACCACAACGTCGGCGGCCTGCCCGAGGACCTCGGCTTCGACCTGGTCGAGCCGCTGCGGATGCTGTTCAAGGACGAGGTCCGCGCCGTCGCCGCCGAGCTCGGCCTCTCCGAGCGGGTCGTCTGGCGCCAGCCGTTCCCGGGCCCGGGCCTGGCGATCCGGATCGTCGGTGGCGAGGTCAACCGCGAGCGGCTCGACATCCTGCGCGAGGCCGACGCGATCCTCCAGGAGGAGATCAAGGCCGCGAGCCTGTACCGCGACCTGTGGCAGTCGTTCTGCGTCCTGCCGGTGGTCCGCTCGGTCGGCGTCCAAGGCGACGGGCGCACCTATGCCTACCCGATCGTGATCCGCGCGGTCACCTCCCAGGATGCGATGACCGCCGATTGGGCCCGGCTTCCCTACGACCTGTTGGAGCGGGTCTCCAACCGGATCATCAACGAGGTTGCCCAGGTCAACCGGGTCGCGCTCGACATCAGCTCGAAGCCGCCGGCGACGATCGAGTGGGAGTAGCGACCTCGACTCCGGCGCTCGCCTGGCCGGGCGGGCGCGAGCAGGGAGGCGGCGAGGATCATGAGCAGCGCGGCTCGCTTGCCGGCTAGCCGATCTCGTCGACGGCGGCCAGCTGCGCCTCGAGCTCGTGCGCCGAGCCGGGGGTCACGGCGTCGGCGGCGACCGGGTGCGGGCTTCGGTAGAGCAGGTAGAGCAGACCCGAGAGCAGGGCCGCGGCGGCGGTGAAGCCGACCTCGACCGTGCGGTACGGATCGAGGGGCTGGATCAGGTTGAAGACGACGAAGCCGACCGCGCAGGCGACCCAGCAGACCGCCGCCCGGCGCGCCTGGCCCTGGGCGAGCGCCGCCTGATTCAGGGTGACGGCCGACAGGTAGAGGCCCATGCCGACCGCGACGATCGCCAGGCCGGCGCGGTCGTAGGTGTGGTCATCACCGAAGGCGATCTGCATCACCTGCGGCCCGATCGCCAGCACGCCGACGGTGACCGCCGCGGCGAAGCCGGCGATGATCAGCAGGGTGTTGTTGATCGACATCCGGAAGGCGTCCTCGCCGGTCGCGTCGCCGCGCGTCCGCAGGCGGGTGAGGTGGGGAAGGAGGCTGGCGGCGACCGCCTGGAACAGCAGCAGCGGGGCGCGGGCGACCATCAGAATGTTGAACATCTTGCCGGCGGCGTCCGCGTCGAGCGCCCCGCGGACGAAAAGCGCCCCGGAGCTGACCAGGACTTGCTCCGAGAGCATCATCAGCAACACCGCGGCGGCGAAGGCGCCGCCGCGCGCGAGCGTGAACTCGAGCCCGGCGTCGGCCGGGCCGGCGGCGCGCCGGCGGGCCGGGCGGCTGACGAAGGCGAAGGGCAGCACCACCAGGCAGGCGAGCGGCGCGACCGCGATCCCGAGCGCGACGGCGTCGATGCCCTCGGCGATCCCGACTGCGACCGCGACCGGGAACATCAGCCGCGAGCCCCCCTCGAGCACGAGCAGCGCGGCATAGAAGCCGAACTGGCGACGGCCGGCGAGGAAGCCGCGGGCGTAATAGGCGGCGCCGAAGCCGGCGATCCCGACCACCAGCACCCAGTACAGGAGCTTCGAGCCGTCGAGCAGCTCGTCGGTGATCGGTCCGCGCAGGGCGAGCATCACGATCACCGCGACCGTGATCACCGCCCCCTGGATCAGGGCAGCGATCCGCAGTACGTGCCCGGAGCCCTCGCCGAGCTCCTCGTGTTCGGCCAGGTTGCGCGAGAGCAGCTGCTCGATCGGCCGAAACAGGGTGGCGGCGACGATGAAGTTCACCGACCACAGGACGACGATCGTCCCGTAGTCGTGGCTGTCGAGCACATGCGACGAGACGGCGAAGAAGGCGTAGGCGAGCAGCCCCGCGGTCCCCAGGGCGGCGGTCAGCAGGGTCGCCGAGCGCCCGTACTGGCGCGTCTCGGCTGCCGCGACCGCGTGCTCCTCGCCCCCTGGAACGTCGGTGCTCATCGTCGCCAAGCTAGCGGCTGATCAGGAGTAGCCGTCCCAGCGGCGCAGGTCCGCGAGCGGGTCGACGGGGCCACCCTGGTGGTAGCCGTTCGGCCAGAGCTCGAAGTGCAGCTGGCAGAACTCGCCGCGCGCGTTGCCGGTCTTGCCGACCTCGCCGATCCGCTCGCCGGTCCGCACCCGCTCGCCCTGATGCAGCGGGGTCGGTGACTGCAGGTGGGCGTAGAAGTAGTCGGTGTCGGTGGCCAGCCCGTCGATCAGTACGTAGTAGCCGTAGAGCGCGTCGCTGTAGCCGGTCGCCGCCACCTTGCCGCCGCGCGCCGCGACCAGCGGCGTGCCGCAATCGGCGGGCAGGTCCTGGCCCTCGTGCACCCGCCCGCCGCTGCGCGGGGCGCCGAACCGGTCGCCGTAGGTGTGCGCGCCCTGCACCGGAAAGACGTGGTCGTGAAACCGGAAGCGGCCGATCGCCGCCCCGTGGTGGCCCGGTGGGCCGACCCGCACCTCGTAGGCGCCATCGCCAGGCACCCGCCGGTTGGCGCGCCGGCCATCCCAGCTGCGCTCGTGGAACTTCCCCGGGGCGAGACCGTGGGCGACGTAGCGGCGCACGCCGCGGTCGCTGCCGGCGTGGACGATCCGGATCACCAGGTCGAGTCGCCGGCGCGCTTTGAAGGCGAAGCGTGCGGTCGCCTCACGCTCACCGTCGAAGTAGACGGCCGACGGCTTCACCCGCGCCTTGCCAAGCTCGAACCCGGCCCCGGTCGGGCCGGCCGCCGCGGTCGCGGTGAGGCACGCGGCGAGCGCCGCGACGATCGCGAGCGAAGGGCGGCGCATGCCGGTCAGCTCCAGGAGTCCCAGGTCTGCAGCAGGCGCCCGACCGAGGGCATCGCGTGGCCGCCCTCGTACCAGCCGGGCGCGGTCCAGATCTCGAAGTGCAGATGGCATCCCGAGGCGTTGCCCGTCTGGCCGACGTTGCCGATCACCTGGCCGGTCCGCACCCGCGCGCCGGCGCGCAGCGGCGAGCGGCGAACCATGTGCGCGTAGAAGGTGTCGACGCCGGTTCCCTTACCGTCGATGACGATGTAGTTGCCGGCCGCTGACTGGACCGCGACCCGCTGCACCCGGCCGCCGCGGGCCGCGTGGATCGGCGTGCCGCACTTGGCGAACACGTCCTGGCCCTCGTGGCCGCGCCCGGCGCCATAGCCGTCGCCGTAGGTGTGGTGGGCCTGGAGCGGGAACCGGTAGTAGTGATAACCGAAGCCAGAGTCCTCGGTCGCGACCGTGCCGCCGCCGGCGGCGTTGCCGAGCTCGAACTTGTAGTCGGCGCCGGGCGCCGCCGAACCGTCGCTGGTCAGCCCGTCCCACTTCGCCGTGTTGCGGGTGTTCGGCTCGGCGTCCGGCTGGATGAAGGTGTCGACGACCTCCTTGGTCTCGCGGTCGACGACCTCGATCCGCACGTCGGTGGCCTGGCCGCCGCGGAAGATGTAGTTCACCTGCGGCGCGCGGAGGCCGTCGTAGAAGGTCGCGTGGGGCGCCGCCTCGGCCGAGCTGAGCTTGAACTGGCCGCCCTCTGGGATCTGGTCGGCGCCGACGATTTTCAGCGGCTCGTCGGCGGGCGTCTCGGCCTCGGTTCCGTAGGCGTCGACCTGGACGGTCCCGCTGGCGGCGCCCTTGGGCACCTTGGCGACCACAGTGGTTGAGCTGACCGAGGCTGGAGCCGTGGTCACGCGGCCGGCGCCCGAGCCTGCGAAGCGGACCTCGTCGACGCCGTCGAGGTCGCGGCCGCTGAGCTGGACCTTGGAGCCGACCGTGGCGACGCGGACGTCGGCGCAGCGCTCGAGGCAGATCACGCCCCTGAGCACCGGCGGGTCAGGGGTGGCGACGCCACCGCCGCCCGAGGCCGCCGAGGCGACCCCCGCGCAGGCTGACAGCAACGCGACTGCGATTGGGACCGAGAGCGGCGCCTTCGAGCTCAAACGGGCCGCACTATAGCCCGGCCCCCGGAGCGCTCCGCCGACGGCCCGCCGGAAGTTCGCATTGGGCTTCACAATGGCTAACATCACCCGGCCGTGCCCGAAGCGTCCGCGTCGGGGCGGCTTTTCGCACGATGAAGACCTACGTCGCCAAGCCCACCGACCGCCAGCGCGACTGGTACGTGGTCGACGCCGAGGGTAAGACCCTGGGCCGGTTGGCGACCCAGATTGCCAACGCCCTGCGGGGCAAGCGCAAGCCCGAGTACACGCCGCACTGCGACACCGGCGACTTCGTCGTCGTCGTCAACGCGGAGAAGATCGTGGTCACCGGCAAGAAGCGCACCGACAAGCTCTACTGGCGCCACAGTGGCTACCCGGGCGGAATCCGCTCGCGGACCCTGAACGAGATGCTCGAGCGCCGCCCGGAGGAAGTGATCCGCAAGGCTGTGCACGGGATGCTGCCGCGAAACCGGCTCGCCCGGCAGCAGTTGCGCAAGCTGAAGGTCTACGCCGGGCCCGACCACCCGCACGCCGCCCAGCAGCCGAAGCCGATGGAGATCGAGACTTGACCGAAGACAACGAGCAGATCCCGGACGAGCCCGTAGAGGGGGGCGACGCCGACGGGCAGGAGCCCTCGGAACGTCCTCGCTCCGCTGCGGATGTTCCTCAGGATCCTCCCGCCGACGCCGCCCCCGCTGAGGAGGCGCCGGAGGAGGAGGCAGGGGAGCCCGCCGCCGAGGACGCTCCCGTGGCCGAGCAGGCGGAGCCGGAGCCGGCCGAAGCGCCAGCGCCCCCCAAGGGCGAGAAGCCGAAGGCCGCCGAGCAGGCGCCCGGCGCCGACCTGGAGCCGATCGCACTCGAGCCAGAGCGCGAGCTCTCGGCCGAGGAGCGCGCCCGTCTGGAGGCCGAGGAGGAGGAGCGCGCCCGCCGCGAGGCCGAGGCCGAGGCCGGCGACGAGCCGGTCGCCCGCTCGGGCCCCAAGGTCGAGCTCGCTTCCGACGCGCGGATCCAGGCGACCGGCAAGCGCAAGAGCTCGATCGCCCGCGTGATCCTGCGGCCCGGCGGCGGCGACTGCGTCGTCAACGGCAAGCCGCTCGACGAGTACTTCCCGCGCCAGGCGCTGCGAACGATGGCCCGCTCACCCCTGCTCACCGCCGGCTACGAGTCGAGCGTCGACGTCCAGGTCCGAGTCCACGGCGGCGGGATCGCCGGCCAGGCCGGTGCCGTGCGCCACGGGATCGCCCGGGCGCTGACCGACATCGACCCCGAGCTGCGCCCGGAGCTGAAGCGCCGCGGCCTGTTGACCCGCGACGCGCGCAAGAAGGAGCGCCGCAAGGCGGGGCTCAAGAAGGCCCGCAAGCGGCCGCAGTTCTCGAAGCGCTGAGCCGGCCTTGGCGCGCAAGTTGTTCGGTACCGACGGTGTCCGCGGGGTCGCCGGCCAACTGCTGACCGCCGAGTTGGCGGTCGCCCTGGGGCGCGCGGGGACCTTTGAGTCCGCATCGAATCGCCCGCAGGTCCTGATCGTGCGCGACACCCGCGAGTCGGGTCCGATGCTCGAGGCGGCGCTGGCCTCGGGGGTCGCCGGCGAGGGCGGCGACGCGATCGTCGCCGGGGTGCTGCCGACGCCCGCCGCCTCGATCCTCGTCCGCCGGCTGGGGCTGGACCTGGCCGTGGTGATCTCCGCCTCCCACAACCCCTGGGCCGACAACGGGATCAAGTTCTTCGGCGCCGACGGTCGCAAGCTCGACGAGCAGGCCGAGGGCCGGATCGAGGGCTCGGTCAGCGGCTCGGCGCCGGTCGACGCGCCGACCAGTGCCACGATCGGCCGCATCCGGAGGCTCGAGGGCGGCCTCGACGACTACCTGCGTGAGCTCGAGCGCGCCTTCCCGCTCGACCTTGGCGGGGTCGAGGTGGTGCTCGACTGCGCCAACGGCGCCACCCACCTCGCGGCGCCCGAGATCTTCCGCCGGCTGGGCGCCGAGGTCGAGGTGATCGCCGCCGAGCCCGACGGCCGCAACATCAACGAGGGCTGCGGTTCGACCCACCCCGAGCGCCTCGCCGAACGGGTCGCGGACTCTGGCGCCAAGGTCGGCTTCGCCTTCGACGGCGACGGCGACCGGGTGGTCGCGGTGGATTCGACCGGGACGGTGCGCGACGGCGACGAGTTGATCGCGATCGCGGCGCTTCACTTCGCCGATACGGGGCGGCTCGGCGGCGGCGTCGCGGTCACCGTGATGAGCAACTACGGGTTCCACAACGCGATGGCCGCGGCCGGGATCGAGGTGGCGACGACCGCGGTCGGCGACCGCAGCGTCTCGGCCGAGCTCTCGAAGCGGGATTGGTCGTTGGGCGGCGAGCAGTCCGGGCACTTGATCTGGAACGAATACGCGCCCACAGGCGACGGGATCGCGGCCGCGCTGCTGACGCTCGGGGCGCTGGCCGGCCGGCCGCTCGCCGAGGCGCGGCCGATGACCCGGCTGCCGCAGGTGCTCGAGAACGTCGTGGTCGCCGACCGCGAGGCGATCGAGGACGCCGCGGCAGTCTGGGAGGCGGTCGAGGCGGCGGGTGGCGAACTCGAGGGACGCGGCCGGGTCCTGGTCCGCCCGTCGGGGACCGAGCCGCTCGTCCGGGTGATGGTCGAGGCCCCCGAGCAGGACGAGGCCGAGCGGGTCTGCGCGCGTCTGGTCGAGATCGTCCAGGCCGAGCTCGGCTAGCAAAACCCCTGGTATGGCCGCCTGCCCGGCGCTACCCTGACTGCCCTCCCCATGTGCGGAATCGTCGGATACGTCGGCCAGCGACCGTGCCGTGACCTGTTGATCGCGGGGCTCGAGAAGCTCGAGTACCGCGGTTACGACTCGGCCGGCATCTCGCTGCTCGAGGACGGCCATATCGACACCGTGCGGGCGGTCGGCAACCTCTCGAACCTGCGCGCGGCGGTCGGCCTCGACGCCGACCGCCTGGTCACCGACACCGATGCCGGGGCGGTCGCGGTGGTGGCGCCGCCGGCGACGATCGGCCTTGGCCACACGCGCTGGGCCACCCACGGGCGGGTGACGGAGGAGAACGCGCACCCGCACGGCGACTGCTCCGACAGCGTCCACATCGTCCTCAACGGAATCGTCGAGAACCACTCGGAGCTGCGGCGCCAGCTCTCCGAGGGGGGGCACGTGTTCAGCTCCGAGACCGACGCCGAGATCGTCGCCCACCTGATCGAGAAGCACTACGACGGCGACCTGACCGACGCCGTCCGGGCCGCGTTCTCGGACCTGCGCGGCCACTATGCGTTCGTCGCCATGCACGCCGAGCACCCCGACACGCTGGTCGCGGCGCGCCAGGAGTGCCCGCTGATCGTCGGCCTCGGCGAGGACGAGAGCTTCGTCGCCTCGGCGATCCCGGCCTTCCTGGCCGAGACCCGCCACGTGCTCGGGCTCAAGAACGGCGAGATCGTCACCGTGACGCCCGACGGCGCCTCGATCTCCGAGGCCGACGGGACGCCGGTCGAGCGCGAGGTCGAGGAGGTGACCTGGGACGCGGAGGCGGCCGAGAAGGGCGGCTATCCGACCTTCATGATGAAGGAGATCCATGAGCAGCCCGACGCGGTCGCCGAGACGATCGCCGACCGGCTGCCCGACCTCGACCGGGTCGACCTCTCCGAGCTCGAGTTGCCCGACGGCCTGGCCCAGCGCCTGCGCCGCGTCGTGATCGTCGCCTGCGGGACCTCCTACCACGCCGGGCTCGTCGGCCGCTACGCGATCGAGCAATGGGCGCGGGTGCCGGTCGAGATGGACGTCGCCTCGGAGTTCCGCTACCGCGATCCGGTGATCGACTCCGACGACCTGGTGATCGGGATCACCCAGTCGGGCGAGACCGCCGACACCCTGGCGGCGATGCGGCTGGCGCGCGAGCGCGGCGCCAGCGTGGTCGCGATCACCAACGTGATGGGCAGCCAGGCGACCCGCGACGCGGACACGGTGCTGTTCACCCGGGCCGGGATCGAAGTAGGCGTGGCGGCGACCAAGACCTTCGTCAGCCAGGTCGCCGCGATGTACCTATTTGCGCTCTGGCTCGCCCAGGAGCGCGGCTCGCTCGACGCCGCCCGGATCACCGAGCTGATCACCGAGCTGAAGAACCTCCCGCACCTGATCCAGCGGACGATCGTCGAGGTCGACTCGCGGGTCCGGGCGATCGCGCGCAGCCACTACGAGCAGCGCTTCTTCCTCTATCTGGGCCGCAACATCGGCCTGCCGATCTGCCTCGAGGGGGCGCTGAAGCTGAAGGAGATCTCCTACATCCCGACCGACGCCTACGCGGCCGGCGAGATGAAACACGGGCCGATCGCCCTGCTCGACGAGGACACCCCGGTGGTCACCGTCGCGACCGACAGCCCGGTGCTCGACAAGGTGCTCTCCAACGTGGCCGAGGTCCGCGCCCGCGGAGCCGACGTGATCGCGGTCGCCACCGAGGGAGCCGACCAGGTCGCCGAGGAGGCCGATCAGACCCTGTTCGTGCCCAGGACGGACTGGATCCTGCAGCCGATCCTCGCGGTCGTGCCGCTGCAGCTGCTCGCGTACCACATCGCCCGCCTCAACGGGCTCAACGTCGATCAGCCGCGCAACCTCGCGAAGACGGTCACGGTCGAGTAGCGAGCGCCGCTCGCTACAGTGCCGACCCTTGCGCAAGGGAGTGCGACAAGCATTGGCGGCGCTGGTGGTCGCGGTCGGCGCCGCGGCCAGCGGCTGCGGTGGTGACGACGCGAGCTCGGCCGGGCTCGCCTCGCTGACGCCGCCGGACGCGCCGGTGTTCGTCGACGGCACGATCCGGCCCGAGGGCGATCAGCGCGACGCGATCGACTCGTTCGCCGAGCGGATCGCCGGGATCGACGACATCGGCTCGCTGATCACCCCTCAGGTCGACGCGCTGTTCAGCTCCAACGGGGTAGACGCCGACTACGCCGACGACGTCGAACCCTGGCTCGGCGATGAGGGCGCCGTGTTCGTGAGCTCGTTCCCCAAGGACGGCGAGGTCATGGCGCCGGACTTCGCGGCGATGATCGCGGTCGACGACGCGGACCAGGCGCGCGACTTCCTGGGCAACGTGCTCGACCAGGACGCGGCGACCGAGGAGGAGCGCAGCTACGAGGGCACGCAGTACTCCTTCACCGACCCCTACGCGATCGGGGTGGTCGACGACACCGCGCTGGTACTGGGCACCGAGACCGCGTTCAAGGTCGCCGTCGACGCCTCGCAGGGCGAGTCGCTGGCCGCCAGCGCGGAGTACACCGACCGCATCGACGCGCTTCCCGACGACCCGCTGGCGACCTTGTACTTCGAGCCTGCGGCGGCGATCGAGGCGCTGGCCGCGTCCCAGGACATCGGGCCGGCCGAGGCCCAGATTGCCGCCCCGCTGCTCGGCGGACCGCTCTCGCAGCCGGTCGCCGCCACGGTCACCGCCGACGCCGATTCAGCCGCGGTCGATATCGCGGCCGAGGACGACAGCGGGGACGAACTCGGCTCGGGTTCGGCGCTGCTGACCGACCTGCCGGCCGGCTCCTGGTTCGCCGCCGCGCTGCCCGGTCTCGGTAGCAGGCTCGAGCGGATCGTCGACCAGCTCTCCTCGAGCGGCCTGCCCGGCGCCGGGATGATCGAGCGCCAGGTACAGCGGGAGCTCGGCATCGACCTCTCCGGCGACGTGTTCAGCTGGCTCGGCGACGCGGCGGCCTTCGTCGAGGGCACCGGCGTGCCCGGCTTCAGCGCCGGGCTGATCGCCCAGACCAGCGACCCGCAGGGCCCGCGGGCCCTGCTCGACGCCCTCCAGCGGCTGGCCGAACAGCGCTCGGGCCTGCCCTCCAGCGGCCCGCCCCAGGGCGCCGACTACGGCTTCTCGATCGGCCTGCCCGGCGTCGGCGGCGGCGCCGAGGCGGGGGTGATCGGCGACGAGCTGGTCGCCGTGATCGGGGCGACCGCGGACCAGGCGCTGAACCCGGACCAGACCCTGGGCGACGACCAGGCCTTCGAGGACGCGCTGACGACGCTCGGCGACGACCTGGCGCCGCTGCTGTACCTGGACCTGCCTTCGTTCTTCCAGGTCGCCGAGCAGGGCTCCGACGGCGACCTCGACTACGACGCGATCCGCCCCTACATCGACGCCTTCTCGACCCTGATCGTCGGCGGCCAGGTCACCGACGGGCTCATGCACAGCCGCGTCTCGGTCGAGCTCGCCCCGCGGTAGCGTTCCCGCCGATGGGCTCCGTCCCCGGGATCGGCATCGACCTGATCGAGATCGAGCGCCTCGAGCGCGCCATCGAGCGCCGTCCGCGGCTCGCCCAGCGCGTGTTCAGCGACGCCGAGCTCGAGTACGCCCGGCGCCATCCCCGCCCGGGCCGCCACCTGGCCGCGCGCTTCGCCGCCAAGGAGGCGGCGCTGAAGGCGCTCGGGCTGGGCGGCCTGCGGTTGCACGAGGTCGAGGTCGAGGGCGGCGGCGACGGACCCCCGCGCCTGGTCCTGCACGGTGACGCGGCCGAGCTCGCGGCCCGCGAGGGCCTCGAGCTGTCGGTCTCGCTTACGCACTCGCGCGAGCTCGCAGCCGCCGTGGTGAGCTGCAAACACGCGCCCTAGGGCGGCGGCGGGCGCGAGTAGCCTGCGCGAGATGGAGAGCTGGCTGGAGCCGCTTCACGACGCCGAGACGATGCGGGCGGTCGACGCCTGGGCGATCGAGGAGCGCGGCCGCCCGTCGCTGGACCTGATGGAGGCCGCCGGGGCGGCGGTCGCCGCGGCGGCGGAGCGGGTCGCGGGCGATGGCCCGATCCGGGTCGTCTGCGGCAAGGGCAACAACGGCGGTGACGGGCTGGTCGCCGCCCGCCACCTGGCAGCGGCCGGCCATCGGGTCGACGTTCTGCTTCTGTGGCCGGCGTCGGAGCTGTCGGGCGACGCGGCCGCCAACCTCGAGCGGCTCGAGCGGGCGGCGCGCGAGCTCGGCGCCGGCGAGGCGGACGACGCGCTGGCCGGCTCCGGCGCGATCGTCGACGCGATCTTCGGCACCGGCTTCGAGGGCGTCCCCCGCGAACCTGCCGCGGGCGCGATCGCGGCGATCAACGCCGCCGCGGCGCCGGTGGTCGCCGCCGACATCGCCTCCGGAGTCGACGCCTCCAACGGCGAGGTCGAGGGCGCCGCGGTCGAGGCCGACGTCACGGTCAGCTTCCACGCGGCCAAGCTCGGCCACTGGATCGCCCCCGGCAAGCGCCACACCGGCGAGCTCGAGGTGGCGCCGATCGGCATTCCCACGGGAGCGCCGCCGCAGGCGCCGGGTGGGTTGATCCAGCTGTCAGTGCTGCGGCTGCTCGCCGGTCGCGGCCCGGACTCCACCAAGTTCAGCTCCGGCCAGGTGCTGGTCGCCGGCGGCTCGCGGGGGCTTACCGGCGCCCCGTGCATGTCGGCGATGGCCGCGGCCCGGGCCGGGGCGGGCTACGCGACGGTGGCCGTGCCCGTCGAGCTCGAGTCGATCTTCGAGGTCAAGCTGACCGAGGTGATGTCGATCGGCTGTCCGAGCGCCGACGGCGCGCTGACCGCGGCGGCGGCCGAGCCGATCGCGGCGGCCGCCGCGCGGGCCGCGGCCGTGGTCGTCGGGCCCGGGATCGGCCGCGCCGAGACGACCGCCGATCTGGTGGTCGAGCTGGCGCGGCGGATCGAGGCACCGCTGGTGATCGACGCCGACGGGCTCAACGCGCTCGCCGGCCGGCTCGAGCCGCTCGCCGAGCGCTCGGCGCCCACGGTCCTCACCCCGCACGCCGGCGAGCTGGCGCGGCTGCTGGAGACCGACTCCGACGAGGTCGGGGCCCACCGCCTGGCGCGGGCGAATCAGGCGGCGGCGCTCGCACGGGCGGTGGTCGTGCTCAAGGGCGACGACACGATCGTCGCCGACCCGGAGCGTGGCCCTGCGGTCAACGGACTCGCCAGCCCTGCGCTCGCCACCGCCGGGACCGGGGACGTGCTCAGCGGGATGATCGCGGCGCTGATCGCCCGCGGCCTCGACGCGCGTACGGCGGCCGCGGCGGCGGTCCACGCACACACCCGCGCCGGGCGGGTCGCGGCGCGGCGGGTCGGCCTGACCGAGTCGGTGATCGCCACCGACGTGATCGACGCGATCCCGGCCGGCCTGGCGCCGGGAGGCGAGGGCGACGGATGAGGGCGAGCGCGGTGATCGACGCCGGCGCGGTGGAGCGCAACTGCCGCCGCCTGGCCTCCGAGCTGAACGGCGACACCGCGCTCTGCGCGGTGGTCAAGGCCGACGGTTACGGCCACGGCGCGGTTCCCTGCGCGGCAGCGGCGCTCGCCGGCGGGGCAACCTGGCTCGCGGTCGCCGCGGCGGCGGAGGCCGTCGAGCTCCGCGGCGAACTCGCCGAGCGTGCGCGCCTGCTCGTGCTCGGAGCGATGGACGAGCAGGAGCTCGACCAGGCGCTCGGCGCCGGCGCGGACATCGCCGTCTGGCGCCGGGGCTTCCTCGAACTGGTCGCGACCCGGGGCCGCGAGCTCGGCGTCCGCCCGCAGGTGCACGTCAAGTACGACAGCGGCATGGGTCGCCTGGGCGAGCGCGACGCCACCGCGGTCGCCGACCTCGCCCGCTCGGCCGCCGCCTCGCCGGACGTCGACCTGGTCGGCTTCTGGACCCACTTCGCGACCGCCGACGAGCGCGGCGACGGCTTCTTCGGCGAGCAGCTCGACGCCTTCCTGGCGGTCGCCGAGCCACTTCGCGAGGAATTCGGCGGGCTGATGCTGCACGCGGCCAACAGCGCCGCGACCCTGCGCGAGCCGCGCGCCCACCTCGACATGGTCCGCTGCGGCGTCGCGATCTACGGCCTCGATCCGTTCGGGCGCGATCCGGCCGAGCAGGGGCTCGACCCGGCGCTCGAGCTGCGCTCCTACGTTGCCGACGTGAAGCGCTTCGACGCCGGCGACAGCGCCGGCTACGGGCGCAGCTGGTCGGCGCCCGCGGCGACCGCCGTCGGGGTGCTGCCGATCGGCTACGGCGACGGGGTGCGCCGGGCGCTGTCCAACAACGCCGAGGTGCTGGTCGGCGGCCGCCGGTACCCGCTCGTCGGGACCGTGTCGATGGACAACGTCACCATCGACCTCGGCCCCGAGCCGGCGGTCGAGCCGGGGGCGGAGGCGGTCCTGATCGGCGCCCAGGGCGGCGAGCGGATTCTCTGCGAGGAGCTCGCCGACCGGATCGGGACGATCAACTACGAGATCACCTGCGGGATCTCGCCGCGGGTGCCGCGGCAACTCGTCGGGGCACGATGAGCACGGCTGCCGCGGCCCTGCACGGCACGCCGCCGGTAACCGTCGCGCGCGAGGCGCTCGCCGGCGACGAGGCCGCCTGGGTGGTCGGCGGCGCGGTTCGCGACGCGCTCTCGGGCGGCGAGGTGCTTGACCTGGACCTCGCGGTCGCCGGCGATCCCGCCCAGGCGGCGAAGCAAATCGCGGCCGCCGCGGGCGGGCCCGCGTTCGAGCTCTCGGCCGAGTTCGGAGCCTGGCGGGCGCTGGCGCGCGACCGCTCCTGGCACGTCGACGTCAGCGCCCTGCGCGGCGATTCGATCGAGGCTGACCTCGGCCAGCGCGACTTCACCGTCAACGCGATCGCGGTCTCGCTCGGCGACCCCGAGGCCGCGCCGCTCGACCCGTTCGCAGGCGCCGCCGACCTCGCCGCCGGGCTGCTGCGCGCCGTCTCCGAGCGCAGTTTTGCCGACGATCCGCTGCGGATCCTGCGCGCGGCGCGGCTGGCCGGCGGCCTTGGCTTCGACCTCGACCCCGAAACCGTCCGGCTCGCGCGCGCCTGCGCCGAGCGGGCGGGCGAGCCGGCGGGCGAGCGCCAACTCGCCGAGCTGCGGCTGCTCGTCTGCGGCCCGCGACCGCTGCGCGGCCTCGAGCTGCTCGACGAGCTCGGCGCAACCGCCGCGGTGCTGCCCGAGCTCGACGCGCTGCGCGGCGTCGGCCAGAATCCCAACCACCACCTCGACGTGCACGGCCACACGCTCGAGGTGCTCGCCAACCTTCTCGAAGTCGAGGCCGATTTGCAGCGCTACGCCGGCGAGAGCGCCGCCGAGGTCGCCGCGTTGCTGGCCGAGCCGCTCGCCGACGAGCTCAGCCGCGGCGACGCCCTGCGCTTCGGCGCCCTGCTCCACGACTCCGGCAAGCCGGCGACCCGCAAGGAGCAGCCCGGCGGCTTCGTATCGTTCATCGGCCACGACCGCGAGGGCGCGCTTGTGGTGCGCGAGGCGTGCGCCCGGCTGAAGGCGAGCCGGCGGCTGTCGCGCCACCTCGAGGCGCTCACCGCGCACCATCTGCACCTCGGGTTCATGACCCACGAGCGACCGCTGTCGCGCCGGCGCCTGTACGACTACCTGAAGCTGACCGAGCCCGTTGCCGCCGATGTCACCCTGCTGACGGTCGCCGACCGGCTCGCGGCCCGCGGCAGCGGGTCGACCGCGAGCGCGGAGATGATCGAGGCCCACCTCGAGCTCGCCCGCGAGGTGCTGCCCGAGGCGCTCGCCTGGCATCGCGGCGGCCCGCCGCCGGTCCCGATCGCGGGGGACGAGCTGGCGGCCGCGCTCGGCATCCCCGAGGGGCCGGAGCTCGGCCGGCTCTTGGGCGAGATCGAGGCGGCGGTGTTTAGTGGCGAGGTGAGCAGCGCCGACGACGCCGTCGCCTACGCCCGCGGGCTCGGCTAGCGGCCCCGCGATCGTAACCCGCGCCGCCGCGAATGCATAGGGTTCGCGCCCCGATGGCCGTGAGCGACTGCATCTTCTGCGCGATCGTCACCGGCCAGGCGCCGGCCGAGATCGTCGACTCCGACGAGCACACGGTCTCCTTCCTGGACATCAACCCGGCGACCGCCGGTCACGCGCTGGTGATTCCGCGCGAGCACCACGCGGACCTGATGGAGATGCCCGACGAGGCGCTCGAGCAGACGATGGTCGCCGCCCGGCGGCTGGCCGCGCGGATGCGCGAGACCCTGAACCCCGACGGCTTCAACGTGATCAACGCCTGCGGGGCGGCCGCCTGGCAGACCGTTTTCCATTTCCACCTCCACGTCGTCCCGCGGTTCGCGGACGACCCGCTGGAGTTGCCGTGGGTCCCGAGCCCCGGCGACCCCGACGAGATCGCGGCGACGGCGCGGAAGATCAGAGGAGACAGCTAGATGGCCGAGCGGACGATCAACGTCGAGTTCGACGGAGCGGTGGCGAAGATGGTGCTCTCCAACCCGCCGCTCAACCTGTTCACGGAGACCGCCTTCGACGAGGCGATGGACTGCCTCGACCAGGTCGACGCGTCCGACGCCCGGGCGCTCGTCTGGTGCGCCGAGGGCGACATCTTCAGCGGCGGCGTCGACGTGCACGGTTTCCAGAAGATCGTCGACGCCGGTGCCGGCGAGAGCGCCACGGCGATGGCCGGGCCGCTGATCGAGGGCGTCAAGAGGCTCGAGGCGCTCGAGATCCCGACCCTGGCACTGATCCACGGCCTCTGCCTGACCGCGGGGCTCGAGATCGCGCTCGGCTGCGACCTGTTCTGGGCCGAGGAGTCGTCCAAGTTCGGGCTGGTCGAGGCGGTCGTCGGGCTGACGCCCGGTGCGGGCGGGACCCAGCGGATGGCCGACCGGGCCGGCCCCGCGCGGGCGCGGGAGTTCGTCATGACCCGCGGCCTCTACGACGCCGAGGTGCTCGAGCGCTGGGGTGTGATCAACCGGGTCGTCCCCGACGGCACCGTGCACGAGAAGGGGATGAAGTTCGCCCACCAGCTGGCGAGCGGCCCGACCAAGGCCCACGCGGCGACCAAGCGGATCGTCAAGGCGGTCTCCGACGGCGGCGTTGCGCACGCCGACGAGATCACCCCAGAGCAGTTCGCCGAGCTGTTCGAGACCGAGGACCTGCAGGGCGCTGTTCGCTCCTTCCTTGCGGACGGGCCTGGGAAAGCCACTTTCGAGGGGAAGTAGCCGCTACCCTCATCCCGCTTTGGGTAAAGAAGAAAAGATCGAGATGGAGGGCGAGGTAACCGAGGCCCTGCCCAACACGATGTTCAAGGTCAAGCTCGACAACGACCACGAGGTCCTCGGGCACATCTCGGGCAAGATGCGCCGCCACTACATCCGCATCCTCCCGGGCGACCGGGTGAAGATCGAGCTCTCGCCGTACGACCTCGACCGCGGCCGGATCACCTACCGCTACAAGTAACTGCTCGGTCCCGTGCGCCCCCGTACGCGCGGCCAACCCACATCAGGCCTCTAGTCGGGTTCGGCCATTTCCAGGATCAGGCTCGTCCAGGCGAATTCGGTCGCTCCGAGGCCCTCGCCGGTGTTCGGGTCGTAGTACTCGCGCAGGCCCTCGCGCAGGACCAGGCCCGAGAGCCGTGCGGCCATCAGCGCGGCCTCGGCCTCATAACCGAGTCGGCGCATCCCCTGCCACAGCAGCCACGCCGCGTTCACCCAGGTTGGGCCGCGCCAGTAGCGGAGCTTCCAGCCTGGGCCCCGGTTGGGCTCGAAGCTCGGCTCGGCGGCCGAGACCGAGGGCGGGGGGTTGGTGAGCCAGTAGCGCTTCGGGTCGAGCAGGTGCTCTTCGACCAGGCGGCGGCCGATCTCCTCGGGCAGGTCGGGCAGCGCCAGTGGCGACAGCGCCGCCCAGGTGGAGACGTTCGGGCGGGCGCCGCCCGGCTGCACCTCGTCAAGGAACAGGCCGGTGCGCTCGTCCCAGAGCCGGTCGACGATCGCCGGGGTGATCGAGTGCTCGCCGGCGGCCACCCGGGCCAGGCACCAGAGCACGTTCGTCATCACCTCGCAGACGACCGGCCAGCCGCGGTCGCGGATCCGCCGCGCGTCCCAGCCCAGGTGGCGGTTGCGCGCTACCAGCAGCGGAAAGCCGTAGCCACCGTGCTTGAGCATCCCCCAGATCGGGTCGAACTTCGGCGAGGAGTCGAGGCCCGACTCGTCGGGCTGCACCAGCCACAGCAGCCCGTCGCCGTCGAGGTCGCGGTTGTCGCGCAGCCAGGCGTGATGGGTGGCGATCCGCGGCTCGTCGGCCGGGTCGCCGACCGCGATCCGCCATGCCCAGGCGAGCAGCGGCGGCTGGATCGTGCCGGTCATCTCGGCGTGGCGGGAGGTGACGTTGTAATAGACGAGCCGCCGCCAGGTCAGCGGCTGGTCCCAGAACGTCACGTGGCCGATGAAGCCGTCGGGCCGCATCGCGTTCAGCAGGCTCTCGAGCTCGAGGCGCGAGCGCTGTGGCTCGAAGCGCCGCCAGACGACCGCCGCGAAGCACGAGTCCCAATACCACTGCCACGGGTAGCGGCTCGGGCTCGGGCGGGTGTACGAGTAGGGGACGCCCCGGCGCTCGCCCTCGGCGTGCGAGGCCTCGAGCACGGCGCGGCAGCGGTCGGCGAGCTCGCTCAAGATGAATCAGGCGCCTCAACGGCGGCGCGGCTCGGCTCCGCTTCGCTCCGCCTCACTAGTACGAGGTCCGCGCCATCCCGCGCAGGGCGAAGTAGCTGAGCACCGCCAGCAGGCCGGCGAGCGCGGCGATCGCCGGCCAGGTGCCCGCCCAGGTGATCTGGTCGCCGACGAAGCCCTGGCGGGCGGCGTCGACGACCTGGGTCAGCGGGTTGATCCGGGCGATCTCGGCGAGCCAGCCCTGCAGCAGCTCGATCGGCGCGTAGGCGGTCGTGAACAGCACGAGCACGAACATCCCCGCCTGCATCAGCGGCGCGGCGCTCTGGGTGCGGTAGCGCAGGGCCAGGGTCACGCCCCAACAGGCGGCGATCGTGCCGGTCCCCATCACGCACAGCAGGGCGAGCACCAGGCCGCCGAGCCCCGGCCATTCGACTCCGATCGAGAAGCCGACGAGCAGCAGCACCGTCGCCGGGATCAGCGACCGGAAGCTGGCCGAGAGCACGAGGCCGGCGAGCAGCGCCGGGCGTGGCGCGGGCGATGCAAGTAGGCGGTCGAACCATCCCTGCTCGATGTCTCGCGCCAGGTTGACCCCGGTCGCCGCGCCGGTGAAGCCCGCCCCCTGCAGCAGGCTGACCGGGATGATGAAGCTCTGATAGCTGTGGGTGTCGAAGCCGGGCAGCAACGTCAGGCTCCCGAAGACCGCGGTCAGGCCGAGGAAGAAGATCGTCGGTGCGAGGACGCCGGGGATCGCCGCCCCCGGGACGCGGATGATCTCGTTGCGGGCGCGGCGGATCAGGACCCGGACCGTCGCCAGGTTCGCGGCCAGGCCCATCAGTCAGCCGCCTCAACAACGGCGACGGCGCGGCTCTGCTTCGCTTCGCTCCGCATCGCTAGCCCGTCCTCAGCCGGCGGCGCAGCGCGATCGCGCTCAGCCCGAAGGACAGGGCTCCGACCAGCGCGATCGCCCCGAATGCCTTGGCCACGGTCTCGAACGTGAGCGAGCCGATCACCGGCTCGCGGATGCCCTCGACGATGAACGAGAGCGGGTTGTACTCGGCCACCGAGGACGCCGGCTCGAGCAGCAGGTTGGTGGGAAAGAAGGCGCTGGAGAGGAAGAGGACGACGAAGATCAGCGGGAACAGGCCCTGGACGACCGACGCGGTGCCGGTGTAGAGCGCGATCGAGGCGCTGATCCCCCCGAACACCACCGCGGCCAGTGACGAAAGCACGATCATCAGCAGCATCCCGGGGATGCCGAGCTCGAACGAGGCCCCGAAGACGAGGCCGATGGCGATGAACCACAGCGCCGCCGCCGCGCCCAGCGCCGCCGTCCCGGCGAGGCGGCCGAGGACGATCGCGTAACGCGAGATCGGAGCGGCGAAGAGGCGGTCGGTGAACCCCATCTCCAAGTCGACGGCAAGCGCGATCCCGCCGGTGTTGCCGGCCAGCAGGCAGGACTGCAGCATCGCCCCGGCGAGCATGAAGCTGAGGAAGTTGTCGACCTGCGGGAAGCCCGGCAGATCGACCGCCCGCCCGGCGCCGCCGGTCTGGACCGCGAGCAGCAGGGTGGGGAAGACGACGATCGGCGCGACCAGCTGGGGACGCCTGAAAGTCTGTTTGACCGAGCGCGCGCCGAGCGCGGCGATCACCCGGAGGTTGGTGACCATGCGGGCGATCATTCCTCGGTGTCGCCCTCGAGGTGCTCGCCGGTCTTGGCGACGAAGACGTCGTCGAGGGTCGGCTCGACCAGCTCCAGCGATTCGAACATGACCCCGGCGTCATCGAGCGCGCGGACCACCTTGGCGACGTCGTTGGCGCCGCCGCCGAGCTCGACCAGCAGCTTGCCGTCCTTTTTCGGCAGCAGCCTGCCGAACGCCTCGCAGACCCGTTCGGCCTCCTCGATCGCGCCGTCGAGGATGCCGAGCTCCAGATGCGGCTTGCCGACCTCGGCCTTCAGCGACGCCGGCGTGCCCTCGGCGACGATCCGCCCGCCGCGGATGATCCCGACCCGGTCGGCGAGCTGGTCGGCCTCCTCCAGGTACTGGGTGGTGAGAAAGACCGTCGCGCCCTCGTCGTTGAGCGCTGCGACCTCCTCCCAGATCGCCTTGCGGCTCACCGGGTCGAGTCCGGTGGTCGGCTCGTCGAGGAACAGCACCGCGGGCTCGTGGACCAGCGCCGAGGCGAGGTCGAGGCGGCGGCGCATCCCACCGGAGTAGGTGCCGACGCGGCGGTCCGCAGCCTGGGTGAGCCCGACCCGCGCGATCAGCGCGTCACCGCGGCGCTCGGCCTCGCGGCCGATCAGCCCGTGGAGCGTCGCCTGTAGCTGGATCAGCTCCCGCCCGGTCATCAGTGGGTCCAGCGCCGCCTCCTGCAGGGCGACCCCGATCGAGCGGCGCACCTCTGCGGCCTCGGCGACCACATCGTGGCCGGCGACCAGTGCGGTACCGCCGGTCGGCCGCAGCAGCGTGGTCAGCATGCGCACCGTGGTCGTCTTGCCGGCGCCGTTGGGGCCGAGGAATGCGTAGATCTCGCCCTCCTCGACCACCAGGTCGACGCCGTTGACGGCCTTGATACCCCCTGAGAACTCGCGTTCGAGTCCTGTTACCTCGATTGCAGCCAAGGCGGGGGAATCTACCGCCGGGGCCGCAGCGGCCTAAGCTACTGCCGACTGGAGGACCGAAACCCGCTCCCCCGGCCGGTGTTAGCCACAGAACATGGCCGCCCAAACGACACGCTCACGCCGCCTGGCGTCCCTTGCCCTCGTCTCGATCCTGGGCATCGCCTGCATGCTCACGGCCGGGATCACTGGCGCCGGGGCGACGGCGGCGAAGACCCTCGGCAAGACCAATCGCTCGCCGGAGCCTTCCTGTCCCAAGAACGGGCCGAACGAGTCCTGCGAGGCGGTCGGCAGCGTCAGCGGCATCCAGCTGCTCGCCGACGGCAGCCGGGGGATCTTCAAGGCGCGCGAGGACGGCAAGCTGGTCGCCTGGGCGCTCGACCTCTCGAAGCCGAAGAGTTCGGAGTTCGACTTCTTCGGCGACTTCTACGAGTCGGGACAGTTCGGGGTCGCGCCGACGGCGCGGATCTCGGTCCTCAAGCGCAAGGACGCCCGCGACTACAAGCTCAAGGCGCAGAGCCCGGTGGTCGGGCTCAACTCGGTGCTCGGCACGAACCAGACATTCACGCTCAGCGATCCGCTGAAGATCCGCAAGGGCGAGTTCCTGGCGCTGACGATCCCTACCTGGGCGCCCGCGTTCGGCGTCGGGCTGAGCGGCGACGGCAACCTCTGGCGCTCGAGTCGTGACGCCGGCCAATGCGGCGCCAACGACCCGAACCAGATCAAGAACGGCAAGCCGCAGCAGAAGGTCGGCTCGACCCGCGAGTACGGCTGCGACTACAAGGGCGCCCGCCTGTTGTACTGGGGCTTCTACGTCCCTAAGTGAGCGGCTATAGCCGGCGTCCGCCGGCGTCATCGGTCGCTCGCGTGCGGAGCACGCGTCGCTCCCTGCTTCCTTGCCGGACTTGGCTCTAGCCGCTCACGGCTAGGCCAGCGGAGGCTGGCGCAGGCCGCAGTAGGGGCAGTCGCTGACGTCGACGCCGATCAGCTGATCGCAGCGCCGGCAGCTGCGCAGGTTCTCGGGCGTGCGCAGCAGCGCGGAGTCCGAGGGGGCGAGCGGCAGGGTGCGGGTCACCGGCTCCATCTCCTCGCCGGTCTCGCGATCGATGTAGACGCCGCCGGGCTCGGCCGGTGCGAACGCTTCGCGCCCCGAGGCCCGGGCGCGCAGGCGATAGATCTGACGCGGATTCTGCATCGGCGCGAAGCCTAGTACCTGCCCCCGCCGTCGCGCGGCGTAGCCTGGCCGCGGTGCGCGTCCTGATCTTCCACGGCTACCTGCTGCGCGGGACCGGCTCGAACGTCTACAACGCCAGCCTCGCCCGCGCCCTGGCGGCGCGCGGGCACGAGGTCCATCTGCTGTGCCAGGACCGCGACCCGCCCGACCTCGGCGCCGGGACGGCGGGCTCGGTTACCTTCCACGTCCCCGAGATCGGCGGGCTGCTACCGGTCTTCGTCCACGACGAGTACGAGGGCTTCGAGGTGAAGACGTTCGCCGAGCTCACCGACGCCGAGCTCGACGCCTACATCGGCGCCAACGTCGAGGCCGTGCGCGAGCTGGTCGACGAGCTCGGCGGAGTCGACGCCGCGCTCGCGAACCATCTGATCATGGGCCCGGTGATCCTGGCGCGCGCGGGCCTGCGCTACGCGCTCAAGGTGCACGGGTCCGACCTCTCCTACACGGTGCTGCCCGAGCTCGAGCGCTGGGCGCCGTTCGCGCGCGAGGCGGTGGCGGGGGCGAATGGGATCCTGGTCGGGTCTGGGCACATCGCCCAGCGGCTGCGGCTCGCCGTCGACGATCCGCAGACGAACGCGAAGGTCAGGCTGGGGCCGCCCGGGGTGGACGTCGAGCTGTTCAAGCCCGGCGGGCGGGCGACGACGGAGTCGTCGTCCACCTGGGGCCGCGACGAGGAGCGCGCCCTGCGGACCGTGGGGTGGTACGGGGCGGGGGAGGGCGCGCGGGTGATCTTCGTCGGCAAGCTGATCGTCTCCAAGGGGGTCGACCTGCTGCTCGCCGCCTGGCCGCTGGTCTGGGAGCGCCATCGCGAGGCGCGGTTGCTGGTGGTCGGCTTCGGCAGCCTGGAGGAGACCCTGATCGGGGTCGTCGACGGGTTCGCGGCCGGCGACCTGGGTCGATTGCGAGAGCTGGCGGAGCGCGGGCGCGGCCTCGAGGGCGGCGAGGACGCGCGGCTCTCGATGCTGTCGGCGTTTCTCGAGCGGCTGCCGGACGGGTACGAGGCGTGGGCGCGCGAGGCCGCGCCGGGGATCCGCTTCGCCGGCCGGCTCGAGCACGAGGAGGTCGCCGGGCCGGTGGCGGCGTCGGACGCGCTCGTCTTTCCGAGCACCTTCCCCGAGGCTTTCGGGATGGTCGCCGCCGAGGCGGCGGCGGCCGGGGCGTTGCCGGTCTCGGCGGCGCATTCGGGCGCGCTCGAGGTCAGCCGGGCGCTGGCGGACGAGCTGCCCGAAGCGGCGCGGGGGCTGGTTTCGTTCGAGCTTGACGACCACGCGGTCGAGTCGATCGCCGCGCGCTTGAACGCCTGGCTGGAGCTCGGCCCGGACGAACGGGAGGCGTCGCGGGCGGCGCTGCGGGATACGGTCGAGCGCCTGTGGAGCTGGGACGGGGTCGCCGGAGCCGTGCTCGACGCGGCCGCCGGCCGGCTCGATGGGCTGCCGCGCCCGGCGCTCGATTGAGACGCCTGAAACTAGCTCGGCGACGGGCGGCCGACGGCGCCCCCGCGATCAATAGAATCGCGCCCAGTGACCCGGGTGACCTATGTACGGCTGGCCGCGGCGATGGTGGCGCTGGCGGCAGTGATGTCCGTCTTCCTGCTTCAGTTCGACTGGTTCGGGCCGGCGGCGTCGGAGCAGCGCGGTCCGATCGACACCCTGTTCGACGTCATGATCGTGCTCTCGTCGGTGGTGTTCTCGATCGTGCTGGTGATGTTCACCTACGCGATCTGGAAGTTCCGGGTCAAGCCCGGCGACGAGGGCGACGGCAAGCCGATCCACGGCAACACCAAGCTCGAGATCGCCTGGACGGTGATCCCGACGATCATCGTCCTGTTCGGCGCCGGCTACAGCTGGGTGGTGCTCGACGACATCGAGGCCAAGGAGGCCGATGCGATGCCGCTGACCGTGACCGGCCAGCAGTTCAAGTGGACCTTCCAGTACCCCGAGAAGATGGTCGGCACCGGGGCGTCGGCGGTCCCGGTGACCGCCAACGAGCTGCACGTGCCGGTCGACCGCCAGCTCGACGTGACCATCGTCGCGCTCGACGTGTTGCACTCCTTCTGGGTTCCGGAGTGGGGGATCAAGCGCGATGCGGTGCCGGCGCAGGACCCGTCCGAGGAGGGGGTCGACAACCAGTTCGTCGTCACCCCGGACAAGGAGGGGACGTACGCCGTGGTCTGCACCGAGCTCTGCGGGACCGGGCACTCGACCATGCGGGCGACGGTGGTGGTCGAATCGCCGGACGAGTTCACGGCTTGGCTCGACGAGCAGGCTCGGACCCAGGCAGCGGCAAGCGGCGGCGGGGCCACGGCCTCGGGCTGACGGGACATAGGCTTACGGAGGTAAGGCGAGAGTGGTAGCGGCACTGAAGAGACCAGGGATGCCCCGGGCGGGGCTGGGATTCCTTCTCGGCGCGGGCTTCGGCTTCGGGCTGGTCGTCGCCCTGCGCGCGATCTCGGGGCTGGAGATCTTCCAGACCGAGCCGACCGGCTACCCGCACCTGATCGTGCCCGCGATCACCGGCCCGCTCGGCTTCCTGATCGGGCTCGGCGCCTTCGACTACTGGTTCCGCTGGGCGATCGGCGCGCCGACGATCCCCGAGGACCACTCACAGCACGGGGCGAAGTCGTGGCGCGACTACTTCAAGTTCAACACCGATCACAAGGTGATCGGGATCCAGTACATCTGCACGACCTTCTTCTTCTTCCTCTGCGGCGGGCTGATCGCGATGCTGATCCGCGCCGAGCTCGCCCAGCCGGGCACCCAGATCGTCGACCCGGGCCTCTACAACGGGCTGTTCTCGACCCACGCGGCGCTGATGATCTTCGTCTTCGTGATTCCGGTCTTCGCCGGGATCGCGAACTACGTCCTGCCGCTGATGATCGGCGCGCCGGACATGGCGTTCCCGCGCCTCAACGCGCTCTCGTTCTGGATGCTGCCGATGGCCGGCCTGCTGTTCCTGGCGAGCTTCGTGGTCCCCGGCGGCGCCTTCGACGCCGGCTGGACCGGATACGCGCCGCTGTCGACCGGAGCGCCGCTGGGGCAGTCGTTCTTCAACCTCGGCGTCCAGTTCGCGGGCGCGTCGTCGATCGCCACGGCGCTCAACTTCCTGGTCACGATCATCACCATGCGAGCGCCGGGGATGACCTTCTGGCGGATGCCGCTGCTGGTCTGGGCGAACCTCTCGACCTCGCTGCTGGTGGTCGCCGCGACCCCGTTCATCGCCGGGGTCCAGTTCATGGTCCTCTTCGACCGCGCGCTGCACACCAACTTCTTCCAGGCGACGTTCGGCGGCGACGTGCTCAGCTACCAGCACATCTTCTGGTTCTACTCGCACCCGGCCGTCTACATCATGATGCTGCCCGGGTTCGGGATCGTCTCCGAGGTGATCTCAACCCACGCCCGTAAACCGATCTTCGGCTACCGGCTGATGGCCTTGGCGCTGCTCGGGATCGTCGTCCTCTCCTACACCGTCTGGGCGCACCACATGTTCGTCAGCGGCATGTTCGCCTGGCTGCGGGTGCCGATGATGATCACCACGCTGCTGATCGCGGTCCCGACCGGGATCAAGATCTTCAGCTGGCTGGCGACCCTGTTCGATTCCAAGCTGCACCTGAAATCGACCGCGATGCTGTTCAGCCTCGGCTTCATCGTCACCTTCGTGATCGGCGGGATCTCGGGTGTGATGCTGGGCATGGTGCCGATCGACATCCACGTCTCCGACACCTACTTCATCGTCGCCCACATCCACTTCGTGCTCTTCGGCGGCTCGGTGTTCACGATCTTCGCCGGGATCTACCACTGGTTCCCGAAGATGACCGGGCGCATGTACGACGAGAAGCTCGGCCGCGTCCACTTCTACCTCACCCTGGTCGGCATGCTCGGCACGTTCGTGCCCATGCACTGGATCGGAATGGAGGGGATGCCGCGCCGGGTTGCCGACTACGCAGCCCAGTTCGGCGACTGGAACCTGGTGATCTCGATCTCGTCGTTCATCCTCGGGATCGCGCAGCTGATCTTCCTCTACAACATGATCGTCAGCTGGCGCTGGGGCCCGAAGGCGACCGCAAACCCGTGGCGGGCGAAGACGATCGAGTGGCAGGTCTCGTCGCCGCCGCCGATCTTCAACTTCGACGAGATCCCGCGGGTGGTCGGCGGCCCGTACGAGTACGGCGTCCCGGGCGCCCGCCACGCGATCATGGGCCCGTCCGAGGCCGACGTCGCCGAGCAGGAGCCGGCCACGGTCGGAGCCGCGGCCGGGGCTGAACCCGAACCCGCAGGGGGCCCGCCGTGACCGACGCCGAACACGCGGCTTACCCGATCGACGACCCGCGCAGCACGGTCGACTGGAGCGACGGCGGCACCGTGCTCGCCTTCGTCAACGAGGTCGCCGGCGGGCGCAAGCTGCTGGAGGCGGTCCGCGAGCGGGTCGAGGCCGGTGCCGACCATGTCGCGGTCGCTGCGCCGCAGAACTTGCCCTCGGTCGGCCAGATCGTCGACCGGGACGAGATCCGCGAGGCGGCCCAGAGCCGGGTCGAGGTGACCCAGCAGGTGTTCGACGCGTTCGGGATCGAGGCGACGGGCGCGGTGATGGACCCCGCGCCCTCGCTGGCGCTCGACGACGCGGTCCGCGCCTTCCAGCCCGACGAAGTGCTGCTCTCGGCGCTCTATGAGACCCGTTTCGGCCTCACCCGCAAGGACCTGGTCGAGTGGGCAAAGTCGCAGATCGAGGTCCCGGTCACCCACATCCCGGTGCGCGTCGACGACGACGCGGTGCGCTGGGACGTCGTCCACACGCTGGTGGTCGGAACGCAGACGATCAACAGCCCCGACCTGGTCCGCCGGCTGAAGCAGCTTGCCGCCGAGAAGCCGCACCGCTACACGGTGATCTGCCCGCGGTCGGGCGCACTCACGCGCGAGGAGGTCTGCGAGCGGCTCGCCAACACGCTCGCCGACCTGTATCGCGACGAGATCGACGCCACCGGCCAGCCGATGAGCCCGGAGCCGTTCGCAGCGATTACCAACGCGATCGACCACTACCGAATCGACGGGATCCTGATCTCGACCCTGGCAGGGGAGCAGTCGAAGTGGCTCGAGGAGGGTCTGATCGACCGCGTCAAGGAGGTCACCGACCTGCCGGTCGAGCACTACGAGGCCCAGGGGGCGACGGTCTGATGGAGAGCGCTTCGATTCCCGTCCCCGGCGCCGCCGGAGCCCCGGAGCACGACGAGCATCACGGCCCGCCGGAGGCCCATCAGAGCTCGCGGATCGACCGCCAGACGCTCGGCATCCTGCTGTTCATCATCTCGGAGATCATGCTGTTCGGGGCGTTCTTCGCCTCGTACTTCTTCCTCCGCGTGGTCTCCAACGAGGGCCCGTGGCCGCCCGAGGGGGTCGATCTGCCGGTCTCGGTGGCGGCCGTCAACACGGCGATCCTGGTCTCGTCGAGCTTCACCGTCCACTGGGCCCTGGAGGCGACCCGCAAGGGCAACCGCCGCGGGATGCAGATGGGCCTGATGATGACCTGGCTGCTGGGCGCGACCTTCCTCTTCATCCAGATCAACGAGTACATCCACATCGGCTTCTCGGGCCGCGACGGCGCCTTCGGCTCGATCTTCTACGGCCTCACCGGCCTGCACGGCGCCCACGTGTTCGTCGGCCTGGTGCTGCTCAGCTTCGCCAACATCCGCGCCTGGCGTGGCCACTTCGGCCCCGAGGCGAAGGATCACCTGGGCGTCGAGGTGCCCGGCATCTACTGGCACTTCGTCGACATCATGTGGCTGATCGTCTTCACGGCCGTGTATCTGCTCTAGAAAGCGTGCGCTGTCGCAAAATCCGCAGCCGCGGCGCCGTTAGTGCAATGACGGAGGGACGGACCGTCGCGGCAGAGCATCGGAATCGGTCCGTCCCTTCGCGCCAAACCTCAACGGCGCCCGCGCCGCGAAGATCGGCGCAGCCGGTGGACGACTGTCCGAGGTCGCCAGCCCGCCTGTGGTGCGCCAGTCAGCACCCCGTTCAGGCGGTTCCAGCGTTCTACACCCTCCAGACGCGGCGCGCGGTAGGGTCCGGAGCCGGACCCGACAAAGAGAGGACCGAGAATGGGCACAACGCTCACTCCGAAGCTCGCACTGACGGCTGTTTTCGCATTCGCAGCCTTCAGCCTGGCGGTGACCACGGCGCCGGCGACCAACACGGTCGAGATCGACAGCCAGATCATCATGCGCCAGCACTTTCCCGCCTTCCACGGCAAGGTCAAGTCGTCGAACGAGGCCTGCGTCCAGAACCGGCTCGTGAAGCTGTTCAAGAAGAAGCGCAGCGGTGGCCGCAAGCTGCTCGGCAAGACCCATACCGACAGCGCCGGCAAGTGGGCCGTGATCGTCGACCCGCTCAAGTCCGGCGTCTACCGCGCGGTGGTCAAGCAGCGCTCCGAGGGCACGGCGGGCACGATCTTCGTCTGCCTGCGCGACAAGTCCCAGCAAGCGGTGGTCGACTGACCAGGGCTCGCGAAGCGGCCGGACCCCTCAGGGTCCGGCCGCCCGCGGGAGCGTCTGCGGACGCGCTCTAGGCGTTGCAGAACAGCTTGAAGCTGTTCAGGCTGCCCGCGTGGGGCGGGCCCTCGCCGATGAAGCGGATGTGTGCGCGGCGATACATTGGCAGCGACCGGCCGCCACAGGTGGTCGTGCGGATGTTCAAGAGCTTGACCTTGGCCCCGTAGCTGTGGACGGTGCCCTCGCTGCAGTTCGGGTCGCAGTCGTTGACGAACAACTCGCCGATGCCCTTCGCCTTGGGGCCGTTCCAGTCGCTCCAGTCGATGTGCCTGAGGGCGACAGAGGCGTCGCCGCAGGTGAGCGTTATCCGGTGCGGCTCGACCTTCGGCTTGACGCAGTCCTTCGGCGCGTAGACGGTCGCGGTGCCGGCTCCGGCCGGGGACGAGACGGCGACCGCCACGACGCTCGCGGCCACGATCGCGATCGATGCTCTCCTCATCCTGCTGTCCTCCTCGTCGCTGCCTTTCCGCGCAACCTACTCCGTCGGCCCGCTAGGTTGAGCCGATGACCGACGCCCCGCCCGACGGCAACCTGCCTGTCTCCGAGGCGGCGATGTTCCGGGTGGTGGTCGGGGTCGGGATCGCGCTCGTGCCCGTGTTCGTGCTCAGCGTCGTCGCCGGGCCCGGATGGGCAGCGATCCTGCTCGGGTTCGAGGTCGGGGTCGCGATCGGCGTCTGGTGGCGGCGCCGTCAGTTGACGCGGGCCGCCGAGGGCGCCGAGTAGCGTCCTATTTCTGGGTGCCCTGGACGTTGTCCAGCAGGTACTGGACGAGACCCTGTAGGTCCTTGGCGCTGAGCGTGGTGCCGAAGTCCTGGGGCATGACGCCGGGGTTGAAGCCCTGGGCGATGTCGGCGTTCGGGTCGACGATCGACTGCTCGATGAACTTCGCGTCCTGGCCCTTGAGCGCGTCGTCGAGGTTCGGGCCGGTGGCGGAGTTGGTGCCGGCGGCGGCGAGCGTGTGGCAGATGCCGCACTTCTGGGTGAACAGCTGGTCGGGCGGCAGCTGCGGCGGCTTCGCGCCGGGCACGCCGGCGACGCTGGCGACGTAGGTGGCGACGTCCTCGGCGTCCTGGCCGGTGACGATCTCGGGCGGCATGTAGACGCGGTCGTAGTTGTCGACGCCCTTGTCGGTCGCTCGCGGCGACTCGATCTGGGTCTGGACGACGCCCTCGATCGTGTCGTTGTCCATGCCGGCGGCGCGCGCCTGGGCGAAGGCCGCGTCGAGGTTCGGGCCGATGTTGGCGCTGGTGCCGGCCTGGGCGAGCGCGTGGCAGGTGCCGCAGTTCTGCTGGAACAGGGCGCGGCCGCGTTCGAGGTCGGCGTCCTCGGAGACGTCGCAGCCGGACGCCACCAGGGCCATGCCGAGCGCGGCGGTGACGATGCCGAGGCGAACGGGAACAATCCGCCGGCGACTGCGGGAAGGGACTGAACGCACGCGGGAATCCTATCTGTCCGACAGGCGCGGGCCGCCGGCGCCCGGCGCCCGGCGGCAGGTACATCCGTTAGGGTTCGAGCCGATCTGCACATGGAAGTTCGCGAGGGGATGTCGAGCGTCGTGCTGACCGTGGGGCCGGGCCACACGCTGCGTGAGGCCGCCCAGCGGATGACCGAGAAGGCGGTCGGTGCCGCGGTCGTGATCGACGAGGAGCTGCCTGGCCCGGGAATGGTCTCCGAGCGCGACATCCTCAACTCGCTCGGCCGCGGCGAGGACCCGGACGCCGAGAAGGTCGGCGACCACATGACCGGGACCGTGATCTCGGCCGCGCCCGACTGGAGCCTGGAGCGCGCGGCGGTCGAGATGTCCCGCCGCCACATCCGCCATCTCGTGGTCGTCGACGGCGGCCGGTTGGTCGGGGTGCTGTCGATGCGCGACATCGTCCGCGTCTGGACCTCGGAGGGCGCCACCGCGAGCACCGTCTCGCCCGAGGCTGAGCAGGGCGTCTAGGACGCCCTAGGGGTCCGACTGCGAAGACGATGGCGGCCGCCGTAGCGGCACGGCCGGAATCACCGCCGTCGCGATCCTCTGCTTGCGGGGCAGCTTGGAGAAGTCCTCGCGGGCGTCCTTGATCCAGGAGCGCAGGGCGAACAGAGCGACGACGGCGCCGATCACGCCGTAGGGCCACCAGGTGAAGAGCGAGGCGAGCACTGCGGCGAGCCCGAAGGCGACCAGCGCCGGCTGCCAGGACGAATCCGGCAGGTAGACGAGCTCAAGCGGCTCTCCGTTTCGGCGGTCGTCGTCCATCGCTCAGCCGATGTAGATGATCGCGATCACGAACACGAGTCCGAAGACGGCCAGCGCGAGCGATGCGGCGATCAGGCCGGATCCGAGGGTCGATGAGACGCGGGTTCGATCCACAGCGGTCCGTTCTATCAGACCAATCGATCCACGGCCATCGCGCAGAACAGCAGGGCCAGGTAGGCCAGCGAGTAGAGATACAGGCGCAGCGCCGCCGCCCGGCTGGGCTGGCGTCGCAGCCGCACCGCGAGGACGATGAACGCGGCGCCCAGGCCGACCGCCGCCGCCGCGTAGATCGCTCCCAAAAAGCCGGTGGCGACGGGCAGCAGCGTGAAGCAGAACAGGATCAGGGTGTAGACGACGATCCGGTGGCGGGTGGCTGCCTCGCCGGCGACCACCGGCAGCATCGGCACCCCCGTGCGCGCGTAATCGTCCTTGATCAACAGCGACAGCGCCCAGAAGTGCGGCGGCGTCCACAGGAAGACGATCCCGAACGGATACAGCGCCTCCGGGGCCAGCGAGCCGGTCGCCGCCGCCCAGCCAACCAGCGGCGGCACCGCGCCGGCGGCGCCGCCGATAACGATGTTCTGCGGCGTCAGCGGCTTCAGCCACAGGGTGTAGACGAAGACATAGCCCAAAAAGCCGGCCAGCGCCAGCGCGGCTGAGAGCACGTTCACGGCCACCGCCAGCTCGATCGTCGCCGCCACGCCCAGGCAGATGCCGAAGGCGAGCCCGTGCGCGGGTGAGATCCGACCCTCCGCGATCGGCCGTGTAGCGGTGCGGGCCATGCGCGCGTCGCGCTCGCGGTCGATGTAGTGGTTGACCGCCCCGGCCCCGCCGGCGGCCAGGTAGCCGCCGAGCATGGTCCAGACGAGCGTCGAGATCGACGGGAAACCGCCCTTGGCGACGATCATCGTCGCCACCGTGGTCAGCAGCAGCAGCGAGATGATCCGCGGCTTGGTCAGGGTGACGTAGTCGCGGACCACGTCCGCGAACGAGCGCTCACGGGCCAGGCCGATCGTTGTCGTCGCGCTCTCCATCAGGCCGTCGCGGCTCCGGTGGCGCTGGGCAGGCGTTCAGGCGACGGGGCGGAGACCGCCAGCAGCGTGGCGGTCGCGTAGACGACCGTCGCCCACAGCGTCGTCCCCAGCGCCAGGTGGGCGATCACCAGGCCTGCGTGCTTGCCGGCCCAGACGTTGATCGCGCCGAGCGCGATCTGGCCGATCAGGATCAGCGCCGCGATCCAGAAGGCGCGGCTGGGCGCGCGGCGGCGCAGCGCCAGGGCGGCCATCGCCAGCACCGAGATCGCGGTCAGGTACATGAACAGGCGGTGGGTGAGCTGGATGTCGGCGAGCCGCGACTGGCCGAAGGAGAGCGCGCCCTGGCCATTGCAGCCGGGGAACTGCGCGGATGACCAGCCCGTCCCGCAGGCGGTGTGGGCGCCGACGACGACGTCCTGCTCCGGGGTGCCGTGGTACTCGGTCCCGGCGACGTAGCCGCCGGCGACGATCGTCGCCAGCACGAGGCCGGCGGTGACGAAGCTCAGTGGGCGCAGGCCGCGCACCGACTCGGCCGGCGGCGGGGCCGTCCGCTCGGACGATCGCCGGAGCACGAACAGCAGGCCCACCAGAAGCATCGCGAGGCCGAGGTGCGCAGCGACCAGCTCGTCCTCGAGGCCCTTCTCGACCGTGAGGCCGCCGAGGGCCGCCTGGGCGAGTACCAGGATGCCGGCGGCGACCGAGCCGCGGGTCAGCATCCGATACGCGCGCAGGCGCCGGAACGCCTTCACGATCAGCAGCGCGATCAGCACGACGACCACCGTCGCCGCGATCCGGTGGCTGAACTCGACGATCGACTCGGACGTGTCGGCGGGCAGCACCCCGCCCTCGCACAGCGGCCAGCCGTGGGTGCCGCTGCCCTCGGCACCGCAACCGAGCCCGGAGTCGGACACGCGCACGATCCCGCCGATCAGGATCAGCGCGAAGGTGGCGGCGATGGTGAAGGTGACGAGGCGGCGGAAACGGGAAAGCTCGTCCGCTTCGCCACGAGCGGCGACTGCACTCATCGCGCTCAGGCTACCGGGGCGGTTCCCGAGTCGTCGGGGTCTGAGGGCGGCCCGGAGAGCTCCGCCTGCGCCGGCGCTTCGGGCTCCGCGTCGGGTGCCGGCTCGGGCTCGGCGGCGGCGATCGGCTCCAGCCCCGCGGGCGCCTCGAACGCCTGCTCGCGGGTGGCGATCGACCCGCGGATGTCGTGCAGCGGCTCGCCACTGCGCACGTCCGGGACGGCGTCGAAGTTGTGCGCCGGCGGCGGCGAGAGCGCGAACCACTCCAGGGTCGAGCCCTGCCACGGGTCATGCCCGCGCGCCGGAAGCCCGTTGTTCCAGCTGTGGGCCGCGTTGCCGAGCTCGATCAGGATCCCGAGCACCAAGACGAAGGCGCCGATCGAAGCGATCAGGTTGTAGCCGTCGACGCCGGTGTCCTCGTAGTACTTCCAGATGTCCACCGGCTGGCCCTCGAGCCCGGCCAGGAACATCGCGGTCACGTAGACGTTCAGCCCGATGAAGATCAGCAGCAGCGCCGCCTTGCCCAGGCCCTCGCCCAACAGCCGCCCGGACATCTTCGGGAACCAGTAGTGGAGGCCGGCGAAGCCGCCGATCACGCCGGCGCCGACCAGGACGTAGAGCGTGTCGCCCTGGCTCGCGGTCGTGTAGTCGAGCGCCCAGCCGACCGGGATCACCGAGTAGCTGAGCTCGCCGGCGAGCCCGAACGAGATCGTCATGATCGCGGCGAGCGCGTACCAGGTGGCCGCCCGCAGCTCCAGCGCGCCGCCCCAGATCGTCGCGATCCAGCTGTAGAACAGGACCCCGATCGGGACGATCAGCGCGAGCGCGAAGGCCATCGCCATGATCGTCCAGCCCTCGTTGAGGGGGGCGATGTACATGTTCTGCATCCAGGCCAGCAGGCCGAGCACCGCGATCGCGACGAACGACGAGGCGACGGCGCGGCGGCTGAAGATCGGCTTGCGGGCGAAGGTCGGCAGGATCTCGGAGATCGCGCCGGCGGCCGCCAGGAAGATGCTCAGGTAGAGGCCGGTGAGGTAGACGTAGGAGAGGTGCTCGTACAGCAGCGGAGCCCCGCCCTCCTGCGAGTCGAAGAAGACGCCGCTGAAGCGCCGGTCGATCTCGAGCATCGTCAGCGCCGCGATCATCGCCGGGCCGACCAGCAGCAGCACGTAGCTGATCACGGCCGCCGCCCAGGTGAATAGCGGCGCCCGTCGCCAGGCCAGCCCCGGCGCGCGCAGCTTGCGCACGGTGGCGATCATGTTGATCGCAAAGCAGGTGAAGCCGAGGGTGGCCAGCGCGGTTCCGGCGATCCAGGCGTCGGCGCCGTTGGAGGGCGAGTAGACGATCGAGGAGAGCGGCGGCAGCGCGGCGGTGCCGGTCTCCGGAGCGCTGTAGAGGAAGCTGCCGAGGATCGTCACGCCGCCGGCCAGGTAGAGGTAGTAGGAGAACTGATTGAGGCGCGGCAGGGCGACGTTGCGGGCGCCGATCTGCAGGGGCACGACGTAGCCGATCAGGCCCAGCAACAGCGGCATGCAGCCCAGGATCACGAAGCTGACCGACGCGCCGGTCATCAGCCGGTTGAAGATCTCGGGCTTGATCAGCGTGTTCTCGGGAACGATCAGCTGCGCCCGCATGAGCGCGAACTGGGTCACGGCGAGGGCGAGGAAGGTGAGCGCGGTGGCGATGTACATCAGCGACACCGTCTTGTGGTCGGCGCTGGTCGCGCGCTCGATCCAAGCCTGGCGCGGCGCCTTCAGCTCACGGCTGACGATCTCCGGGCGGGCGGTGCGGGCGGCGGCCGGCGGGGTCACTTCGAGTCCTGCTCCCTCTGCACCGCGCTGACGATTCCCTGCGCCTCGGCGAGATCGGCGTCGAGCTGCTTGATGTAGGCGAGGTACTCCGGAACGGTCACGACCCGCACCCAGGAACGCATCGCCGGGAAGCTGGTCCCGGAGAAGATCGTCGACGAGCCCGAGTAGCGGCCGACCGTGTCCGCCTTGAACCAGGTCTGGACGACCTCGCCGGGCGAGGCCTGCACCTGGCCGCCGAGCGCGGGGACGTGCCAACTGTGCAGGACGTCGGTCGAGGTGACGTTGAGGACCACCGCGGTGTCGACCGGGACGACGAGCTCGCCGTAGGTGAAGGTGCGCTGGCCGGGCCGGCCGCCGGGATACTCGAACCGCCACAGCCACTGCTGGGCGATCGCGTCGATCTGCAGCGGCGCCGTCTCGGTTGGCTCCGACCCGCTGACCGGCTCGCTGCCGGTCGCCGACTCCTCGTCGGCCGCGGTCGTGAACGGCGGCAGGCCCTTGATCCCGACCTGCGCGGTCTGGTCGCCGGTGAGCCCGTTCGGCCCGTTGGACTCGATCTGGCGGGCGTCGTCGGTCTTGATCACGCCGAAGACGAAGATCGCGGCGGCGAGCACCGCCAGCGCGCCGATCAGGATCCGGAACGCGCCGCGCCCGGCGGTGAACCTGGCCGGCTCACGGCCGCGCTTCTCGCGGAAGCGGACCACGGCGACGATCAGCGCCGCGTTGACCAGGGCGATCACCGCGAACGTGACCACGATCATCACCACGTAGCTGGAATGGATCGCGTCGGCGTTCGGCGAGTGGGGGGCCGGTGGCGCCAGGTCGATCCCGTACGCAGGCGTAACGCCGCCCGCAAGGGCGAGCACAGCGGTGAGGGCGGCGAGCAGGATCGTCCGGCGGCTCAAGGCGGCGCCATTCTAATCGCCAACTGGACGATTACACTCGCCCGCCTTGCGCCCCCTTCGCTCCTCGCGCCGCCAGTCGCCCGCGCAGCGGACGGTGATCCGCGCCGCCGCGGCCACCGCCCTGGCCGCATCGGTTGTCGTGCCGCTGCTGCGACGCCGCCGCCGGATACCCGCCGCGGTCACGCTCGGGACGCTGATCGGCGGCCCGATGGCGCTCGCCGTGCTGCGGCCGCGCACCCGCGGACGCGACGCCGCCCTGTTCGCGATGCAGATGTGGGGGTTCGTGATGGCCCACGAGCTGCCCTACGACGACCCCGAGGCGCTGCGCCGGCGATTGCGGATCCGTTACCCGATCGTCACCGACCGCCTGATCGGCCTCGGCCAGCTCCCGACCGTGCGCCTGCAGCGGGCGTTCAGCCGCCCCGGGACGGTGACCGCGCTCGACCGCCTGCTGTCGGTCGTCCACTGGGTCTGGTTCATGGAGCCACACGCCGCCCTTCTCTACGTCCAGGCGGTCCACCCGGCGCGCTTTCCGCGGGCGGCGCGCCAGGTCGCGGCCACATACGACCTCGGCTGCGCCGGCTACTTCGCCGTTCCGACAGCGCCGCCGTGGTGGTCCTCCGATCAGGGCTACATCGACCAGCCCGTGCGCAGGATCATGGCCGACGCCGGCGAGCAGGTATGGCGCCAGGCATGGGAGCCCCTGTACGACTCCTTCAACAGCAATCCCTGGGCGGCGATGCCGTCGCTTCACTTCGCCACCTCGCTGATGGCCGCGATCCACCTGCACGAGGCGGGACGCGGTCCCGGCGCGCTCGGCTGGGCCTACGCGGGGACGCTCGCCTTCGCGCTCGTCTACCTCGGCGAGCACTACGTCACCGACCTGGTCGCCGGCGCCGCCCTGGTCGTCCTCATCCGCCGCGGTGAGCCGCTCGCCGAGCCGGCGGTCGAGGCGGTCAACGGGCTGCTGCGACGCCTGGAGCGGATCGCGGCCTGAGCCTGGGGCGAGTCGACGGGCGAGCCTGCGAGGATTAGCCCCCGGATGGAGAGCATCGACCCGACCGATGTCCAAAGGGGGGATGAGCTCGAGGACGAGGAGAATTACGAGCCCTCGTTCTTCGAGAACCCGAAGCGGATCGCCCAGTCGGCGATCATCGTCTTCATCTTCATCCTCGGCATCTACGTCCTGCTGCCGAAGCTGCTCGAGGACCAGAACGCCACCGCGAAGCTGAGCGACGCGAAGCCGGCGTGGATCGCGGTCGCGCTGATGTTCGCGGTCACGATGTTCGGTGCCTACGTGGCGCTCTTTCGCGGTGTGGTCGGCGAGCGTGTGGCGCTGCGGTGGAAGGACTCGTACGACATCACGATGGCCGGCCTCGCCGCGACCCGGCTGTTCTCGGCCGGCGGCGCCGGCGGCATCGTGCTCACCTACTGGGCGCTGCGCAAGGCGGGGATGCCGCGCAAGGAGACGGCGGCGCGGATGGTCGCCTTCCTGGTCCTGCTGTACGCCGTCTACATGCTCACCCTGCTCCTCAACGGCATCCTCATGCGCACCGGCGTGTTCTCGGTCCCGGCGCCCCCGGGGATGACGATCGTCCCGGCGGCGATCGCCGGCGCGGTGATCATCGGCTTTCTGCTGATGGCGCTGATTCCCGGCGACCTCGAGCGTCGCTTTTCGTCCGCCGCCCAGCAGAACTGGTGGGGGAGGCTGCTGCGCCGCCTGGCGACCGTGCCGGCGACCGCCGCGACCGGGACCCGAGAGGCGCTCGCCTTCCTCCGCGAGCCGTCCCGCGGCGGCCTCGCCGTGCTCGGCGCGGTCGGTTTCTGGGCCGCCCAGATCGGCATCCTCTGGGCCTCGTTCAAGGCTTTCGGCGTCTCCGTGCCGCTGGCCGTGGTCGTGCAGGCGTTCTTCGTCGGCATGTTCGCCAACCTGATTCCACTCCCCGGCGGCGTCGGTGGCGTCGACGCGGGCATGCTCGGCGCCTTCGCGCTGTTCGATGTGCACGGGATCTTCAGCGCGATCCTGCTCTACAGGGTGCTCGCCTTCTGGCTCCCGATCCCGCCCGGGATCGTCGCCTTCCTTCAGCTTCGAAAGACTGTCCACCGCTGGGAGGAGACCCGCGCGGGCCCGGGGGTGGGTACCGGGATCGCCGAGTCATTACCCGGCCCCGCCGTTACTTCATAAAGTAAAGTAAGTGATATAAAACGGCTTGCGAATGGACTAATGGACATGAGCGAAAAGAAGACTGAGAACGTGATCATCCTCGGCGGCGGACCCGCCGGCTACACGGCGGCCCTGTACGCGGCGCGCGCCAACCTGGAGCCGCTCGTGATCGAGGGCTTCCAGTGGGGCGGTCAGCTGCAGAACACGACCGACGTCGAGAACTACCCCGGTTACCCCGAGGGGATCATGGGCCCGGAGATGATGAATCAGTTCCGCGCCCAGGCGGAGAAGTTCGGGACCCGCTTCGTCACCGACGACGCCGACCGGGTCGAGCTCTCTGACGGCGGTGTGCAGCGCGTCTTCCTCGGGGATGAGGAGTACGCCGGCAAGACCCTGATCCTGGCGATGGGCGCCGAGCCGCGCCGCCTCGGCCTGCCCGGGGAGCTCGAGCTCTCCGGCCGCGGCGTGTCGACCTGCGGTGTCTGCGACGGCGCCTTCTTCAAGGGCGCGAAGGTGATCGTGGTCGGCGGCGGCGACTCGGCGATGGAGGACTCGATCTTCATCTCCAAGTACGCCTCGGAGCTGACCATCGTCAACCGCCGCGACGAATTCCGCGCCTCGAAGATCATGCTCGACCGCGCCCGCGAGCAGGGCAACATCAGCTTCAAGACGCCGTTCGTGCCGGAGGAGTTCATCGCCGGCGAGGACGGCAAGCTGCGCGCGGTCAGGGTTCGCAACGTCGACACCGGCGAGACCGAGGAGCTCGAGGTCGGCGGCGCCTTCGTCGCCATCGGCCACATCCCGCGCTCCGAGCTGGTCGCCGGCCAGATTCCGACCGACGAGGACGGCTACGTGCTCACCGATGACAGGTCGACGCGGACCAAGCTCGGCGGCGTGTTCGCGGTCGGCGACCTCGTCGATCGCATCTACCGCCAGGCCGTGACCGCGGCCGGCACCGGCTGCATGGGCGCCCTGGACGCAGAGTGGTACCTGCGCGACACCCCGCCCTCGCCCGAGGCCCACTGGCTGCCTGCGGGGGAGCCGGTCGAGGTGGCGCCGAACCCGTCGGCCTAGCGCCTAACTCAGCGACTCGGCGTCGGCTCGCGCCTCGTCGAGGGTGTCGTACTGGTGCACGCGGACGATCGCGCCGTCTCGCAGCTCGTACACCGTGGTCACCTCAAGCTCGACGCTGACCCCGCTGGCGGCGCCGGTGCCCCACTGATGGCTGGGGACCAGCACGCAGTCGCCTGCCTCGATGTAGTCGAGGTTGTCGACGTAGTACTCGCTGAACGGGTCGAGCCAGTCGGACAGATACTCGCCGAAGCCGTCGGCGCCGCGATAGGAGCCGTCGATGCCGGTGGCGAGGCCGGATTGCAGGGTGGTCAGCTCCAGGTCCGGCGAGTAGGCGGCGCCGATCGCGTCACGGACCGCGGCGGCGCTCCAGTCGATCGCCGCCAGGTTCACTCCCCGCAGCGGGGCAAAGATCGCCCGCACGGTGTCGACGTTCGCCTGCGACATCAGATCCGGCAGCGCCCCTCGAGCTTGCGGACGACCAGCTTCGAGGGCCGCAGCATCAGCCGCACGCGGCGGACGTTGTTGTCCTCGTCGGTCTCGTCGAGGACGCCGGTCGGGTCGGCCCGGGTGGTCAGGCAGTAGTGGCCGCGCGGCACGCCGGTGACGTTGATGTCCTGGCCCGGCAACGCGAGCACGTAGGCGTCCGCCCAGCCGGGAGAGATCCCCTGGGTCGAGACCGCGTCGCAGCCGACCGCGCCCGGCGGGTTGATCGGGTAGGTCGAGGTCGTCGGGGTGACCGGGCCCGGGAAGGCGATCCGCGCGTCGGTGAGGCAGAAGCCGACCTTGCGCGAGTGCGCGAACAGGGTGCCGCTCGGCTCGCGTCGAAGCTCGTAGGAGGCGAAGTCGAGCACGTGCCAGTGGTTGTGGGCGGGGTGGTAACGCATGCAGCCGAACAGCCGCTCGTAGGCGACCGGGTCGACGCCGCGCTCGAAGGCGCCGCTGCCGTTCGAGTCGCTGAACACCCGCTGGGAGGCATCGCGGTCGTTGTTGGGGTCGCCGTCGCCGTCGCAGTTGAGCGAGCCCGAACTGGGGAAGACCTCGAGCGGGCCGTTGCCGTGGTTGCCGATCTCGTTGGTCAGCCGCAGCAGGACGCGGTCGTCCTCGATCTGCATCACCACGTCCTCCTGCTGGATCGCGAGCGTGACCAGGTCCGGCGTCAGCTCGGCCGGATCTGCGCCTGAGCGGACGGTTGAGACCGCCAGCAACGCCAGGCTGACGAGTGCACTGCCCGCGGCCACCGCGGCCGCCATCCCGACCCTGCGAATAGCGAACGCCTCCATGCCGAGCCGAGCGTACACTGGCCCCGTGGCCATGGTGGAGACCCCGAGGACGGATCCCGACGCGCTCGGGCTGCGGCTCTTCCACGAGTTCGACGCGGCGAACGAGACCTGGCCGCGCGGCGACCGCCCGGCGGCGATCCGCGAGGCGGCGGCCGAGTTCCGGGCGCGGTTCGCGACCGCCGAGAACCGGGTGCGCTCCGTGCGCACGGTCGACATCGCCTCGGCGCCCTACCCGCTCAAGTTCGCCTTCGGCGGGGCGGCCAAGGGAGCGAATCCCTACATCAACATCCTCAACCGCCTGCAGGTGGTTCAGTTCGAGGATTTCGAGGGTCGGCTGCGCACGCTCGCCTACGAGCCGACGGTCACCGAAGGTCCCCAGGAGGCGCCCTTCTACGAGCAGATGATGCGCATGCCGCTGCCGGACTCGGTCGCCGACTTCCTCGCCTACAAGGTGATCGCGAAGATCTGGAACGAGCCCGATCAGGCGGTCGCCAGGATCGGGTTGCGCCCCGAGGACATCGACTTCATCAGCTTCGATCACCTGCACGTCCAGGACGTCCGCTTCGTCCTCGGGACCACCGAGCCGATCGCGGGCGAATCCGCGCCGCGCCCGGCGCTGTTCCCGAACGCGAAGCTGATCACCCAGCGGCGCGAGTGGGACACGTTCGCCTCGATCCACCCAATGCAGTGGGCGTGGTACGTGGGCGACGGGGTCACCGACGTGCCGACCGAGAACGTCGTTCTGATCGACGGCGACGTCGAGCTTGGCAAGGGCTGCGCCCTGGTCTCGACCCCCGGCCACACCGACGGCAACCACTCGCTGTGCATCAACACCCCGGACGGCGTCTGGGTCTCGTCGGAGAACGGCGTCGCCGCCGACAACTGGCATCCGCACCTGTCGAAGATCCCGGGCGTCCGGCGGACCGCGCGGTACTTCGGCCGCGAGGTGATCCTGAACTCGAACACGCTCGAGGATTCGATCGACCAGTACGACTCGATGGTCAAGGAGAAGGCGCTCGCCGACCCGAACCCGCGCGACCCGCGGTTCGCGAACGTCTTCCCGTCCTCGGAGATGCCGCGCTGGAAGCGCCAGTGGCCGGTGTTCCCGGCCTTCGAGTACGGCGGCATCAACTACGGCGAGGTCGAGCGCCCCTAAACCCCGCGGCTACCCTCGGTCGGGTGAACCGCCGCGCCTGGACACTGCTGCTGACCCTGGGCGCGATCTGGGGCGCCAGCTACATGCTGATCAAGATCGGGATCCGCGACTTCTCGCCCGCGATGGTGGCCTTTCTCCGGGTGGCGCTTGCGGCGGGGGTGTTGCTCGCCCTGGCCGCCAGGCGCCGCGCCCTGGGCGGATTCGGGGGTCTGGTCGGGACGGTGGCATTGCTCGCGGCGGTCCAGGTCGCCGGCCCGTTCCTGTTGATCGCCGCCGGCGAGCAGGCGATCTCCTCGTCGCTGGCCGGCATCCTGGTCACCTCGACGCCGCTGTTCACGGCCCTGCTTGCGATCTGGGTCGACGACGAGGAGCGCTCGCAGGGGAGCCGCCTGGTCGGCATCGCCCTCGGCGTCACCGGCGTGGTCGTGCTGCTCGGCGTCGATCTCGGCGGATCCGGAGCGCAGCTGCTGGGCGGGCTGGCGATCGTTCTGGCTGGGCTCGGCTATGCCGTCGGCGGGCTGCTCGCCAAGAGCCGGGTGGCCGACCTTCCCCCGATCGGAGTCGCAGCCTGGGTCCTCACCGGCAGCACGCTGCTGCTCGCGCCGGTCGCGGTGATCGGCCTCCCCGACTCGGTCCCCGGGCTCGGGCCGGTCGGCGCGGTCAGCCTGCTCGGCGTCGTCGGCACGGGCTTCGCGTTCGTGATCCTCTACGAGCTGTTCGCGACGATCGGCCCGTCGCGCGCCTGGACCGTGACCTACCTGGCGCCCGGGTTCGCCGTGGTCTACGGCGCCGTGCTGCTCGATGAGCAGATCACAGTCGCCACGCTCGCCGGGCTGGCGCTGATCCTGCTCGGCTCCTACCTGGCCGCCGAGGGGCGCAACCCGCTGCGGCTCCTAGGCCGCCGCGCCGCCGTCGCCGGCGGCAATCCGGCGCAGGAGGGGGGCGGGGCGGTACCGATCGGGGCCGAGCTCGTTCCCGAGCGCGTCGAGGGTCGCTAGCACCCGCTCGGGTCCGCGCTCGTCCAGCCACTCGAACGGCCCGCGGGGGTGGTTGAGTCCGAGGCGCATCGCGGCGTCGATGTCCCCGGGTTCGGCGACCCCCTCGCCGGCCGCAAAGCAGCCCTCGTTGACGAGTCCGGCGACGACCCGGTCGAGCACGGTCCGGCGCAGCTCGCCGGAGATCTCCGCCGGGGGCGGATCGACCCGCTGTCCGTCCTCGTAGGCATAGAACCCGGCGCCGCTCTTGCGCCCCAGCCGACCCTCGGCGACCATCCGCTCCTGGATCGGGTGCGGCTCCCAGCGCGGCTCAGGCCGCTGCGCGTAGAACGAGCGGGCGACGTTGTAGTTGACGTCGACGCCGATCAGGTCGAGGAGCTCGAACGGCCCCATCGGGTACCCGCCGTCCTCGCGCACGACGCGGTCGACCTGATCGTGGGTGGCCACGCCCTCGCCGAGCATCCGCAGGGACTCGAGCGAGAACGGGCGGTTGCAGCGGTTGACGATGAAGCCGGGGGCGTCGACGCAGCGGACCGGGGTACGGCCCATCCGCTCGGCCAGCTCGACCGTCGCGGCCAACGCCGACTCGGCGGTCGACTCGCCGGCGACCACCTCGACCAGCTTCATCAGCGCCGGCGGGTTGAAGAAGTGCATCCCGCAGATCCGCTCCGGGCGGCCGGCCTCGGCGGCGATCGCGCTGACCGAGAGCGAGGAGGTGTTGGTGGCGAGCACCGCGTCGCCGGCGCAGGCATCCTCGAGCGCGGCGAACAGTACGCGCTTGAGCGCCAGGTCCTCCGGCGCCGCCTCGACCACGAACCCGGCCCCGCCCAGGTCTTCCAGCGTCGCGGCCGGGCGCACCCGCCCGGCCGCCGATTCGGCCTCGGCGGCGGTCCAGCGCTCGCGCTCGGCCCCGCGCTCGAGGTCCGCTTGCAGGCGCTCGAGCCCGCGCTCGAGCGCCTCGGGCTGGGGGTCGTGAAGCAGGGTGTCGTAGCCGCCGAGAGCGGCTAGCTGCGCGATCCCGGCACCCATCGTCCCGGCGCCGGCGACGCCGACCCGGCCGTTCACGACGGCGGCGGGGGTGGCGGCTCGCCGTCCCAGAAGTCGGTCGCGTCGCGGCGATGGAAGATCTCGTGGTAGCCGTCGCCGAGCGCTCCGGGCGGGAAGCCGGCCGCGCTGACCTTCCGCGAGTCGAGGCGCACGACGATGTCGGGCGCGTTCATCTCGCTGGCGATCAGGATCCGCGCCGGGCCCTCGCCGCGATTGATCACCTGGTGCGCGCCGGCCGCGCCGAGCGGCAGGGCGACCACCTCGCCCGCGGCGAGCCCCCGCTCGCCGTCGGCGGTTCGGAGGCGGACCTCGCCGCTGAGCACGATCAGCATCTCCTCGTTGCCGAAGTGGTAGTGGAGGGGGAAGGCGGCGCTCCCCGGCTCCAGCTCGAACAGGCTCAGGCCGAGGTGCTCGCAGCCGGCCTGGCGGCCGAGGCGGGCCCGGCGGCTGCGGAACCCGTCGCGCTCGACGGGCGCCTCGAACTCAGGGTCGAGGAAGCTGGTCACGATGGCGTCTCCTCGCCGTCCCAGTAATCGACGGCCGTCGCCTCGAAGAAGGTCCGCTTTCGGGGCTCGCCCTCGCCGGGCTCCACCAGGCTGACGCTCACCTTGCCCGAGTCCGGATACACGCACGGGTCGGGCCAGTTCATCTCGCTCAGCACGATGAAGCGAGCGCGCTCCGTCCCGCGGTTGAGGAGCTGGTGCGCGCCGCGCTCGCCGCGCGGGAACGCGACCACCTCCCCGGCGGCGACCTCGCGCACGCCACCGGGCTGACGGAGCGTCACGGTTCCCTCGAGGACCAGCACCAGCTCCTCGTTCGCGGTGTGCCAGTGGTAGGGGAAGGTGGCCTGCTCGGGCCCGATCTCATACAGGCTCGCGCCGAGGCGCTCCGAGCCGGCCTGCTCGCCGAGCCAGCAGTCGCGATAGGAGAAGCCCTCGCGCTCGGATTCGTCGTCCCAAGCGGGCTCGTAGACGTTCGCCACCTCATCGCCCCCGGAACTCGGGCTTTCGCTTCTCCAGGAACGCGCGCGTGCCCTCGACCCGGTCCTCGGTCGCCATCGCCAGCTCGTAAAGGCGGCGCTCCTGGTCGAGGCCGGCGCTGAGCGAGGTCTCCTCGGCGGCCAGGACCGCCTGCTTGCCGAGCTTGGCCGCGATCGGCGGCCGCTTGGCGATCCTGTGCGCCAGCTCGAGGGCGGCCTCCATCCAGTCGCGCCCGCCGGTGACCTGGTTGACGATCCCCATCCGCTCGGCCTCGTGCGCGTCGAAGCGCCGGCCGGTGAGCACCAGCTCCATCGCCCGCTGCTTGCCGATCGCTCGGGCGATCCGCTGGGTGCCGCCCCCGCCCGGGATGATCCCGAGCGTGACCTCGGGGAGGCCGAACTCGGCCGTCTCCGAGGCGACGATCAGGTCGCAGATCAGGGCCAGCTCACAGCCACCGCCGAGGGCGAAGCCGGAGACCGCGGCGACCATCGGCGTACGGGTGTCGGCGAGCGCCCGCCAGAAGGCTGCGGCGGGGTGAAAGAGCGCCTCGTGGAACTGTCGCTCGGCGAGCGCGGTGATGTCCGCGCCGGCGGCGAACACCTCGTCGGAGCCGGCGATCACGATGCAGCGGACCTCGGAGTCGGCGTCGAAGCGCGCGACCTGGCCGGCGAGGTCCTCCATCAGCTCGGGCGATAGGGCGTTGCGCGCCTCGGGCCGGTTGAGGACGCAGATCGCGACGTGATCCTCAATCCGGGTATCGACCAGCGGGGCCACCGGCGCCTCAGGCGGTCGGCGGGACCAGCGCGTTGATCCCGGTCGCGTCGCGGCCGATGATCAGCTTCTGGATCTGAGAGGTGCCCTCGTAGAGGGTGGTCACGCGGGCGTCGCGCAGGTAGCGCTCGACCGGGTAGTCGTCGACGTACCCGGAGCCACCGTGTACCTGGATCGCCAGGTTGGCCGCCTCGACCGCCGACTCGGTCGCGTACAGCTTCGCGACCGATGTCTCGATCGTCGACGGCTTGCCGGCGTCCTTGAGCAGCCCGGCGCGGCGGACCAGCATCCGGGCGGCGTCGCGGCGCACCACCATGTCGGCGATCATCTCCTGAACCAGCTGGAAGCTGGCGATCGGGACGTCGAACTGCTTGCGCTCCTTGGCGTATGCGACCGACGCCTGCACACAGCCCTCGATGATCCCGACGCAGCCCGCGGCGACCGAGTAGCGGCCCGAGTCGAGCGCCGACATCGCGACCTTGAAGCCGTCGCCGACCTCGCCCATCAGCGCGTCGTCGGAGACCTCGACCCCGTCGAGCGCGATCTCGGCGGTGTCGGAGGCGCGCAGCCCGAGCTTGCCGTGGATCTCCTGGGTGGTGAAGCCCTCGGATTCGGTCGGGACCAAGAAACAGGCCAGGCCCTTGTGCTTCTTGGCCGGGTTGGTCTGGGCGAAGATCAACGCCACCTCGGCGACGTTGCCGAGCGAAATCCACATCTTGCCGCCGTTGATCCGCCAGCCGCCGTCGATCTTCTCGGCCCGGGTGCGCAGGTTGGCGGCGTCGGAGCCGGTGTCGGGCTCGGTCAGGCCGAAGCACCCGAACGCCTCGCCCGAGGTCAGCCGCGGCAACCAGCGCTGCTTCTGCTCCTCCGACCCCCAGCGCTCGATCGACCCGCAGACGAGCGAGGTCTGGACGCTGACCACGGTCCGCATCGCCGAGTCGCCGCGACCGACCTCCTCGACGATCAGCCCGTAGCCGATGAAGTCGAGCCCGCGGCCGCCGTAGTCCTCCGACACCGGCGCGCCCAGGTAGCCCATCTCGCCCAGCCGGCGTGCCAGGTCGATGTCGAACTTCTGCGCCCGATCGGAGTCGCGCGCCCGCGGGATCACCTCGTTATCGACGAACTCGCGGGCAGTGTCCTGGATCAGGCGCTGCTCGTCGGAGAGGTCGATCACGAGACAGCCTCCGCTCCGAGCTCGGCGGCGACGGCGGCGATCAGCGCCTCCCGCGCCCGGGCCGCCATCGGCCCGGTCTCGAACCGCGTCGAGTCGATCGCCGAGACGGGCTGGACCTCGCGGACGGTCGAGGCCAGGAACGCCTCCGAGGCGCCGAGCAGGTCGGTGATCGGGAATTCGCCGGCGGTCACGCGCAGGGCCTCCATCACCGCGCTGCGCGTGATCGAGTCGAGGATGCCGACGTGCAGCGCCGGGGTCCGCAGCTCTCCGTCCGAGACCCAGAAGATGGCCGACGTCGGCGCCTCGAGCACGAGGCCGTCCGGGCGCACGAGCAGGGCCTCGTCGGCGCCACCGCCCTTGGCGATCCGAGTCGCCTGCATGTTCGCTGCGTAGGAGAGCGACTTGACGCCGTTGAGGATCAGGGTGGTCGCGTAGCTGATCGTCGCCAGGCTGACGGTCTCGGTGTGCTCGACCAGCGGCTCGACCATTGCCAGACGGCGACCACCGCGGGTGACGATCAGTCGCAGCTGCGCGTCGACCGGCCCAGCGGCCTCGAGCAGCGCCTCGATCTCGGGCTCGAGCTCGGCGCGCTGGGCCGGCAGCGAGATCGCCGCCGCCGAGCGCTCGAGCCGGTCCAGGTGCTCGCGATGGGCGAACGGGCGGCCGCCATAGAGGCGGATCACCTCGAACACGCCGTCGCCGCGGTACAGCCCGTCGTCCTGGAGCGGGATCGTCGCCTCGGCGGTCGGGCCGATCGCCCCGTCGACGGATACGAGCTCGGTCACTGCCACGCGCCCGAGGCTATCCAACCGACGGGTTCTCGATCACGGTCGCCAGTCCCTGACCCACTCCCACGCACACCGATGTTCCAATGGACTTAGCGGCCTAACGTCAACACGGGCTCTGTAGCCGGGCTCATAACCCGGAGGTCGTGGGTTCAAATCCCACCCCCGCTATTCGGGTACCACGGGGGTACCAAGCGCCCCGCTACCGGGGCGATTGTGGACGGCGGCGAGCAGCTGAACGCGGCCGATTTGATGATCGTCACCAGCCTGGCGCTGCTCGCCTACCGCAAGGACCTCGGGCCCGGGATCGAGTCGCGCCCGCGGCGGGCTGGTCGAGCGGGTGCTGCCGGCGCCCGCCGCTAGGAGCAGGGCTTGAACGGACGCGGCCGCAGGCCGAAGTTGGGGCCCTTGCGGATCGACTTGAAGCCGAGCGCCTCGCTCGTGGCACAGAACTCGGCGCGGCTGTTGGTGTACTCGACGTGGAAGACCGGCTTGCCGGCGTCCACGAACGGCTTCAGCCTCCCGCACTCTTTGTAGGTGAAGCACTCCTCGTTGATCGCGAAGTCGAAGTCGCGTTGGAGGTCCTTGATCTGGCCGAGATCGTTCTTGAGCCCGACCGCGAGCCGGTGGCGGTGGGCGATCCGCGCCAGGCCACGGTTGTAGGCGAGCTGGTCCTTATATGAGACGTTCCAGCCGGTCGTCTTGCGGCCGCTCTCGTGCGCGGTGACGACGTCGTACTCGACCGCGTCGAACCCCGCCCGCGCGCACTTCTGCGTCCGCCGCTCCATCATCCGCAGCAGGAAGCGCCGCTGCTTCTTGCCGCCGACGTTGGCCCAGCGCTCCTCCGGGAACCGCTTCGAGAACGGCCTGCCGAGCAGCGACTTGCCGTGCTCGCGATGCCAGCGCTTGAACCGCTCCCAGTCGGGGCGGTAGTTCTCGATCCCGCCGGCGTCGACATAGCAGACCGCGTAGCCCCCGCTCGCGTGCACCGCCCGCACCCCGCGGCGGTTCGGGCGTCGGTCGACGGCGCCACCGCGGCCGTCGCGGTAGAGGTCGAAGTCGTAGACCACCGGGCGCAGGCACTCGCCGCCGCCTCGCGGACGCCCGCAGATGCCAACGTCGACCCGGCCCGTGTCGAAGCCGCCCTTGGCGATCGCCTGTAGCTGGTACTGCCAGCGCGCATCGGGCGGCGGCTCGATCGACGCGGCGCCGGCCGCCCCCGGCGCGCACAGCACCCCAGCGAGCACCAGACAACCGAGCGCCCGCCTCATCCCTGCCAGCGCCCCAGTACCGCGGTCGCCTTCTCCGCCGCCTCGGCGAGCGCGGCGCGGGCGTTGGCGGCCGCCTTGCGGCTGTAGCGCGGGGTCGGCATTGAGACCGATATCGCCGCGACCACCTTGTCGTCGAGGTCGCGGATCGGCACCGCGATGCAGCGCAGGCCGATCGCGAACTCCTCGTCGTCGACCCCGTAGCCGCGCTCGCGGGTGCGCTCGAGCTCCTCGAGCAGCGCCGAGACCGAGACGATCGTGTGGTCGGTGAGCCTGTCGAGCTCGGCGCCATCGAGCCGCCGCGCCGCCTCCTGCGGATCGAGCGAGGCGAGCAGCGATTTGCCGATTGCGCTCGTGTAGGCGGGAAGCCGGGCGCCGGCGCGCGAGGTCAGCTTCATCGGGTGCGGCGACTCCGAGAGCGCCAGATAGACCGCCGAGACCCCCTCGAGGATCGCCAGCTGCACGGTCTCGCCGGTGCGCTCGACCACCTCGTCCATCAGCGGTTTCATCAGCGTCCGCAGGTCGTCGACCTCGTGGAAGGCCTGGGCGAGCTCCCAGATCCGGCTGCCGAGCCGGTAGCGGCGCTTTTCATCGATCGAGAGGAAGCCGCGCGCCTCCATCGTCCGCAGCAGCGAGTGGGCGGAGCTCTTCGGCAGCGCCAGCGATTCGGAGATTTCCGAGAACGGCAGCGCGCCGCGTTCGGCGACCAGGTCGAGCACCGCCATCACCCGGTCCGCCGACTTGACCCGGCCGCCGTTGGCGGATCGCGGAGCCGTGGCCGCCCTCCCCATCAGCCCTCCTCGCCCTCGACCCGCATCGCGTCGACGATGTCGAGGTTGGCCTTGAATGCCATGTAGCCGCTGTCGATCGGGATCACCGACCCGGTCATCGCCGCCGCCTCGTCGGAAGCGAGGTACACGGCCAGCGGCGCGATCTGCTCCGGGCTCGGCACCGGCAGCAGGTGCAGCGCGTCGACCGCCCGGGCCGAGTCCTCGTTCACCAACCACTCCTGTTGCGGCTCGCTGGAGACGAAGCTGGGGCAGATCGCGTTTACGCGCACCCCGTCGCGCGCGATCCCGGCGGCGAACGAGCGCGTCAGCGCGACGACGCCGCCCTTGGCCGCGGTGTAGGCGTCGAGCCCGGCGCAACCGATCAAAGCGTCGGTGGTTGCGGTGAGGATGATCGAGCCCGACCCCTGCTCGATCATCCGGCGGCCGGCGTGCTTCGCGCAGTTGAAGGTCCCGGTCAGGACCAGGTCGAGCATCCGCTTCCAGACCTCGTCGGGCAGCTCGGTGATCCGCCGGTCCTGGTTGTTGACGAAGGGCACGTCGACGGCGCAGTGAAAAAGCGCGTCGAGCGAGCCCCAGCGCTCGACCGTCCGCGCCACCAGCGCTTCCACCGCCGCCGCATCGGTGACGTCGACGAGGTCGGCGACCGCCTCGCCGCCGTCGGCCGCGATCCGCGCCGCGACCCGCTCGCCGCGCTCGGGGTCGATCTCGGCGATCACCACCCGGGCGCCCTCGGCCGCCATCGCGGTCGCCCCGGCGCGCCCGATCCCCGAGCCGGCCCCGGTGACCACCGCGACCTTGCCCTCAAGCCTGTTCGCCATCGCTGCTCCTCTCGGGTTCGCTCAGGATCCGCCGGGCGTTGTCGGCGTAGATCGCCCGCAGGCTCTCATCCGAGAGCCCCAGGGCCGAGATCGCCCAGCGCCCGGCGGGGGGCGGGGCCTCGTCGCCGGCGTACTCGTAGGCCTCGTCCTCGGCCTCGAGGAAGCGGAAGATCTTCTCGATCCCGGCGTCGGTCGGCGGCAGCAGGTCGGAGCCGAAGAGGATCCGCTCGCGGTGGGCTTCAATCCACCGCCGCGCCGTCCGCGGCTGGCGCCCGAGGTCGGAGATCCGGGCCGAGATGTCGACGTGCAGGTTCGGGAGCCGGTCGAGCAGCGAGCCGAGCCAGGCGAGGTCCTCGGCGTTGCCGGCCAGGTGGGCACCGACGAAGGTCGTGTCCGGATGCGCGGCGACCAGCGCCTCGAAGGACTCCATCAGCCGCCCGTGCGAGGGGAAGGCGGGCCCGCAGAACGACCACTCGGGGTGGGCGACCAGCTCCTCGAGCCGCTCGTTGTGGCGGTCGACCGGGTCGAAGAAGGCCGGCGGGTCGGCGGTGTGGATCAGCACTGGGAGGCCGAGCTCGCCGGCGGCGGCGAACGCCGGCGCGGCGCGCTCGTCGTCGGGCAGCAGCAGCTCGCCGGCGGCGTCGCGGAAGCCGAGCCCTAGCGTCTTCCAGACCTTGAGCCCGCGGGCCCCGGCGTCCGCGGAGCGACGCAGCGACTCCGCCAGCCGCTCGCCGAAGTCGTCGCCCGCCGCGGCCGACGTCCAGTCGAGTTGGCAGAAGGTGAAAAAGCGGCCGGGGTGGGCGCGGTCGAGCCGGTCGAGGTTCGCCTCGAGCTCGGCGTCCCAGCCGCCGTCGAGGTTGATCGAGGCCTCGATCGAATGCCGGTCGCAGAGCTCGAGGTAGGCCTCGGGCTCGACCGCCCAGGCATCGTGGCGGCGCCCGGCGAGGTCGGCGGCGACCCAGTCGCCGTCGGGGTTGAGCCAGCGGCCGAGGTGGGCGTGGAAGTCGATCACCGCAAAGCGGGGGCGCTCGACCCGGGTGCGCTCGAGCGCCAGCTTGCTCGCCGGGGCGTACTCGGCGAGCGGCAACTCGGCCAGGTCGGCGAGCGAGGAGACGGTCTGCGAGGAGGTCGTTTGCATGACCCGGAACGGAATGTTATCGTGGTTCGCAAGGAGAGACGGTCGTTCTTATATATGAACTCGACACCGAAGATTGCCTTCATCGGAGCCGGTAGCGCGACCTTCACTCGGATGCTGATCGGCGACGTGCTCAGCTATCCGGAGCTGCGCCAGGCGACGATCTCGCTGCACGACATCGACGCGGAGCGGCTCGAGACCGCCGAGGGCGTCGCCAGGGTGACCGCGGGCGAGGCGGGGGCGACGCCGGCGATCGAGGCCCACGCGGACCGCCGCTCGGCGCTCGAGGGGGCCGACTTCGCGATCAACATGATCCAGGTCGGCGGCCACGCGGCGACCCTGATCGATCACGAGATCCCGAAGCGCCACGGCCTGCGCCAGACGGTCGGCGACACGCTCGGGATCGGCGGCATCTTCCGCGCCCTGCGGACGATTCCGGTGATGCAGGGGATCGGCAACGACATGTCCGAGGTCTGCCCCGACGCCTGGCTGCTCAACTACACCAACCCGATGGCGATGCTCTGCTGGGCCACCTACAGCGGCTCGCCGCTGCAGAAGGTGGTCGGGCTCTGCCACTCGGTCCAGAACACCACCCGCCAGCTGGCCGAGATCGTCGACGTCCCCTTCGACGAGGTCACCTTTCTCGGCGCCGGGGTCAACCACCAGGCCTTCATCCTGCGCTTCGAGCGCGACGGCGAGAGCCTCTACCCGGCGCTCGACGAGGCGATCGAGCGCGATCCCGAGCTGCTGCACCGGGTGCGGATGCAGATCTACCGCGCCTTCGGCTTCTTTCCGACCGAGTCGAGCCGCCACTCGGCCGAGTACCTGCCCTGGTTCATGCGCCACGATTACGAGATCGAGCGGATGCGAATCGCCGAGTCGAGCTACCTGGAGGAGAGCGAGGAGAACCTGGCCGAGTACGAGCTCAACCGCGAGCGGCTGGCCAGCGGCGAGCCGCTGCCGATCGAGCCCTCAATCGAGTACGCGCCGCAGATCATTCACTCGATCGTCACCGGCGACCCGCGGGTGGTCTACGGCAACGTCGAGAACACCGGCCTGATCGAGAACCTGCCCCGCGGCGCCTGCGTCGAGGTTCCGTGCGCGGTCGACTCGAGCGGCCTGCGCCCGCTGCACATCGGCGAGCTGCCGCCGCAGCTGGCGGCGCTCAACCGGACCTTTCTCAACGTCGGCGAGCTGACCGTGAGCGCGGCGCTCGAGGGCCGGCGCGACCGGGTCCTGCAGGCGGCGCTACTCGACCCGAACACCGCCGCGTCGCTGCGGATCGAGCAGATCGAGGCGCTGGTCGACGACCTGATCGAGGCCCACGGCGACGCCCTCCCCGAGGGGATCGGCGCCGGCGCCGCGACCGGAGCGCGCTCGTGAGCGCCGAGGCCGCCGGCACCGCTGCCGCTGCGAGCGCCGCCGGCAGCGGCGAGAGCCCGGCCGGGACCACGGTCGTGGTCGGCGCCGCGCAGGGGATCGGCGCCGGGATCGCGCGGCGGCTGGCGGCCGAGGACTGGACCACGAGGCTGGTGCTCGCTGACATCAAGCTCGCTGGGGCCCGCGAGCTGGCGGGCGAGCTCGCCGACGACGAGGCCAAGGTCGAGGCGCTCGCGGTCGACGTCACCGACGGCGCCTCGGTCGACGAGCTGGTCGCGGCGACCGCCGATGCCGAGCGGGTCGTGATCGCCGCCGGCCTGTTCGCGCCGGCGCCGGCGCTCGAGGTCGGGCGCGAGGAGTTCGCGCGGATCTTCGAGGTCAACACCGAGGGCGTTTTCTTCGTCGCCCAGGCCTATGCCCGGATGATGGCCGAGCGCGGCCACGGCGCGATCGTCGCGGTGGCCTCGATCGCCGCCCGGATGCCGCGCATGCGTCAGACCTCCTACTGCAGCTCGAAGGCCGGCATGCGCCAGGCGCTGCGGGTGCTCGGGATGGAGGTCGGGCCGCTCGGAGTGCGGGTGAACACGGTCTCGCCGGGGGCCACCGACACGCCGATGATGCGCGCGCTGGCCGCCGACCACAGCTCGGTCGACGACCTCGCGCACGGCTCGATCGAGGCGATGCGCCCGCGGATCCCCAACGGCCGGGTCGCCCGGCCGGAGGACGTCGCCGCCGTGGTCAGCTTCCTGCTCGCGCCCGGGAGCGAGCACGTGATGCTCGAGGACATCGTCGTCGACGGGGGCGAGCTGCTCGGGATGTGAATCGGATGCGTGAACCACGATGAGAGGAGTCAGCGTGAGGTCGATGTTCGGAACCCGGTTCGGGACGGGGCTGGCGGCGCTGGTGCTGCTTGGGGGCGCGATCGCCGGTTGCGGCGGCGGCGACGACTCGGGCGACAGCACCTCGGCGAGCGACGGCGGCGAGCCGGTCGAGATCGAGTTCTGGCATGGGCAGACGCAGGGCCCGGCCGAGCTGCTGCAGACGATGATCGACGACTTCAACGGCACCCATCCGGACGTGGTCGTCTCCAAGGACGCCGGCGGGGTCAACTCCGACCGGATGCTGCAGAAGGTGACCGCCGGCCTGCAGGCCGACAACTATCCCGACATCGCCTACATCTACGGCTCCGACCTCGCCAACCTCGCGCAGGGCGACCAGCTCCTCGATCTGTCGACCGCGATCGACGACGGCGATCTCGACTGGGACCGGTTCGTCGACGCCGGCAAGGAGGCGGTCACCGTCGACGACACAGCCGCGCGCGGTTCCGGCCTTCATCGACAACCTCGCCGTCGTCTACAACAAGAAGATCTTCGACGACGCCGGCGTCCCGTATCCGACCGACGATTGGACCTGGGACGACTTCCTGAGCACGGCGGCCGAGCTCAACGACCCGGACGCCGGGATCGTCGGCTTCGGCTGGCCGGGCACCGGCGACGAGGACACGACCTGGCGCATCTGGCCGCTGATCTGGCAGCAGGGCGGCGACATCGTCAGCGAGGACGGCGAGAGCGTCGGCTTCGACGGTGCCAGCGGGGAGGCGGCGCTCGACGTGGTCGCCCAGGCCGCCGCCGACGACTCCGTCTACATCGACAGCACCGCCGGCAGCGAGCGCATGCAGCAGCTGTTCGCCAGCGGCAAGATGGCGATGAACGTCGCCGGCCCGTACACGCTGCCCGAATACGTCGACGCCAAGGTCGACTACGGGGTGGCCTCGATGCCGTCGTTCGGCGATGAGCACACGACGATCGCCGGCCCGGATACCTGGGCGATCTTCGACAACGGCGACGAGCGGGTCGCGGCGGCGCTCGAGTTCATGGACTGGTTCTCGGAGCCCGCGCAGCAGCTGCGCTGGATCACCGAGGCGGGGAGCCTGCCGTTGACCAACGACGTCCAGGACGCCGACGGCTACGCCGACTACGAGAAGAGCCTCCCGGGGCTCGACAAGTTCATCGAGAACACGGACCTGGCCCGGACCAGGGCGACGGTCCCCGAGTATCCGCAGATCTCGCAGGCGATGGGCAAGGCGATCGCCTCGGTCCTCTACGGCGAGGCCGAGCCGAGCGAGGCGCTGAGCGAGGCCGTCGACACGGCGAACAGCGAGCTCCAGGTCCCGGGGCCGTGACCAGCGGATGAGATGAGCGCCGAGCCGGCCGCGCCGCAAAGGACCCTCGCCCAGCGGGTCCTGGGGGACAGCCCGACCGCCTGGGCGTTCGTCCTCCCGGCGGTGGTGATCATCGTCGGGCTGTCGATCGTGCCGATCGGCTGGTCGCTGCTGCTGTCGTTCAACTCCGCCGACCTGATCGCGCCGGCGCAGTGGGTGGGGCTGTCGAACTACGACGCGCTGTTCAAGGATCCCGGGGTCCGCGACGCGGTCGTGCACACGATCGTCTACACGGCCCTCTTCGTCCCGATCTCGACCGGCCTCGGGCTGTTCCTGGCGATGGCGCTCAATCGCCGGATGCGCTGGATCGGCATCTACCGGACCGCGTTCCTCGCCCCGTTCATCGCCTCGGTGGCCGCCCAGGGGGTGCTGTTCTCGTTCATCTTCGACGAGCGCTTCGGGGTCGCCAACGCGCTCCTCGACGCGCTCGGCCTGCCGCGCCAGGGCTTTCTCGGCGATCCCGACCAGGCGATGTTCGTGATCGTCCTGATCGGGATCTGGGGCGGGATCGGGTTCCCGCTGGTGATCTACCTCGCGGCGCTCCAGGACGTTCCCCGCGAGCTGGTCGACGCCGCCTCGGTCGACGGCGCGCGCCGCTGGGCGACGCTCTGGCACGTGATCCTGCCGCAGCTGCTGCCGGTGACGATCTTCCTTGTCGTCTGGCAGACGCTGCTCTCACTGCAGCTCTTCGATCTCGTCTACGCGACCACCCGCGGCGGGCCGTTGGATTCGACGGTGGTGGTCGTCTACTACGTCTACAACCAGGCCTTCGAGCTCTTCCACGCCGGCTACGCGGCCGCCGTCGCGTACGTCGTCGCGCTGTTCTTGATCCTGCTCGTCGGCGCGCAGCTCGTCTACAACCGGGTCCGCACGAGGCACGCATGAGCGCCCGGCTGCCGTTCAACCCCTGGCACCTGGTGCTGGCGCCGGCCGCGATCCTCTTCGCCCTGCCGCTGATCTGGATGATCCTGAGCTCGTTCATGTCGAACGCCCAGATCAACCAGTTCCCGCCGACGATCATCCCCGACTCGCTGCACCTCGACGGCTGGAGCACGGTCCTCGGGGACTCCCACTTCCCGCGCTGGTTCCTCAACTCGACGATCGTCGCGCTGGTGACCGTGGCCTCGAACCTGGTCTTCTGCACGCTTGCCGGCTACGCCTTCGCGCGGCTGCGGTTCCGCGGCTCGACCGTGCTCTTCCTGCTCATCCTGCTGACCCTGATCATCCCGTTCCAGCTGACGATGATCCCGACCTTCATCGTCATGGACAAGCTCGGGCTCGTCGACACGCTCGGTGCCCTGATCGTGCCGCAGCTCGTGCTCCCGCTCGGCGTCTTCTTGATGCGCCAGTTCTTCGTCAACCTCCCGCGCGAGGTCGAGGAGGCGGCGCGGATCGACGGCTGCTCGCGCCTCGGCGTCCTGCTCCACGTCGCGGTGCCGTTGGCCAAGCCGGCGCTCGCGACCCTGGCGGCGCTTACCTTCCTGCTGATGTGGAACGACCTGCTCTGGCCGCTGATCGCGATCAACTCGGACGAGAACGCCACCCTGCCGCTCGGACTGACCACGTTCCAGGGCCAGCACACCCAGGACTTCGGGGCGGTGATGGCGGGCAACGTGATCACGGTGGTCCCGGTGCTGCTCGCGTTCTTGTTCGCGCAGCGCTCGTTCATCGCCTCGCTGACCTCGAGCGCGGTCAAGGGATAGGAGCCAGATGAAGCAGGGAGTCCAGGGAACGACGCCGGCGGGGGCCTACTCGCCGGGGGTGATCGCCGAAGGACGGTTCGTCTACGTCTCCGGCCAGGGCCCGGTCCGCGACGGCGAGCTCGAGACAGGGACGATCGAGGACGAGACGCGGCTGGTGATGGAGAACCTCGGCGCCGTGCTGGCCGCGGCCGGGGCGAGCTACGACGAGGTCGTCCGCTGCGGCGTCTTCCTCGCCGACCTCGACGACTTCGAGGCGATGAACGCCGTCTACGGGAGCTTCTTCTCCGACCCGCTGCCGGCGCGGACCACGGTTGGGGCCCACCTCCCCGGGATCAAGGTCGAGATCGACTGCGTCGCCGTGCTGAGGGCGGAGTAGGCCGATGCCGGGGGTGACGGTCGACCGGGTGACCAAGGTCTACGACGGCGACGTGCTCGCGGTCGACGACGTCTCACTCGAGGTCGCCGACGGCGAGTTCATCGTCCTCGTCGGCCCCTCAGGCTGCGGCAAGTCGACCCTGCTGCGGGTGATCGCCGGGCTCGAGCGGGTGACCAAGGGCCGCGTCTGGATCGGCGACGACGACGTGACCACGCTCGAGCCCCCCGACCGCGACTTGGCGATGGTCTTTCAGAGCTATGCGCTCTATCCGCACAAGACCGTGCGCGAGAACCTGGCCTTCGGGCTGCGGCGTCGCAAGGTGCCGAAGCCCGAGATCGCCGAGCGGGTCGACCGGATGGCGGCGATGCTCGGGCTCGGCGAGCTCATGGACCGAAAGCCCGCGGCGTTGTCGGGCGGACAGCGTCAGCGCGTAGCGATGGGGCGGGCGCTGGTCCGCGAGCCGCGGGCGTTCCTCATGGACGAGCCGCTCTCGAACCTCGACGCGAAGCTGCGCACGAGCATGCGCGGCGAGCTCGCGCGGCTGCACGAACGGCTGCCGACGACCACCATCTACGTCACCCACGATCAGGTCGAGGCCATGACCCTGGGCCAGCGGGTCGCGGTCCTGCGCGAGGGGGTGATCCAGCAGTGCGACGTGCCGCAGCGCCTGTTCGAAAACCCGGCGAACCTGTTCGTCGGCGCGTTCATCGGCTCGCCGGCGATGAACCTGGTCGAAGCCAGCGTCGCGCGCGGCGTGGTCCGGTTCGGCGAGACGACGCTCAGTTTCCCGGGCGCCGAGGACCTCGGCGAGCGCCGAGTGGCGCTCGGGATCCGGCCGACCAGCTTTATGGTGGCCGAGGCGGGCGGCGACCCGAGCTGGCCGCGGATGACCGTGAAGGTGGACGTGATCGAGGCGCTCGGGGCCGAGTTCAACCTCCTGTTCACGGTCGACGCACCGAAGGTGGCCACCGAGGACGTGAAGGCGGCGATCGGCGGCGAGAGCGGCGCCGACGAGGGCCGCTTGCTCGCCGACGACCGCCGGGCGCGGTTCACGGCCCGGATCTACGAGCGGATCGCGATCGCCCCGGGAGGCTCGATCGAGCTCGCGATCGACCCCTCCCAGCTATACATGTTCGACCTCGAGGACGGCGCCCGGCTGAGCTTCGGCCGCGACCTCGAGCGGGTCGCATGAGCACCGCCACGGCCAGGCTCGGGTCGGCGGTCGGCCGCCCAGTTGCCGAGCTCGAGACGCCGGCGCTGGTCGTCGACCTCGACCGGCTTGAGCGCAATCTCGGACGGGCGGCCGAGTACGCCGCCGCCCACGGCCTCGACCTCTACCCGCACTCGAAGACCCACAAGACGCGCGAGATCGCCGAGCTGCAGCTCGCCGCCGGTGCGGCCGGGCTGACGACCGCGAAGTCGACCGAGGCAGAGATCTTCGCCGCCGCGCTCGAGGTGCCCCTGGTGCTCCACTACCCGGTCGTCGGGGCCGAGAAGGTCGCACGGGCCGCGGAGGTCGCCGGTCAGGTGCCGCTGACGATCGCGCTCGACTCGGCCGCGGCGGCGGAGCCGATCGCCGAGGCGCTGCGAGCCCGCGGGACCGAGGCGGAGGCGCTGGTCGAGCTCGACGTCGGGCTCGCGCGCACCGGGCTCGACCCCGAGCGCGCGCTCGAGCTCGGCAGGGCGATCGACGGGTTCGGTGGCGGGCTGCGGTTGGCCGGGCTGTCCTGCTACCCGGGGCATCTGCGCCACGACGGCGATCGGGTCGCGGCCGGGATCGGCGAGGTCGACGCGACCCTGGAGCGCGCCCGCGCGATGTTCGACCAGGCCGGGCTCGCGTGCGCGCGGATCTCCGGCGGCTCGACCGCGACCCTGTTCCATGCGCACGAGACCCCGATGACCGAGATCCGCCCGGGCAACTACGCGTTGCTCGACCGCCACGAGGCGATCGGGGAGTTCGAGCTCTCCGACTGCGCGCTTCATGTGCAGACGACGGTCGTCTCGACCGCGGTCGCAGGCCGGTTCATCGTCGACGCCGGGGCGAAGACGCTGAGCGAGGCCGGGCCGCCGCCGGGCGCCGGTGGCCACGCCGAGGTCGTCGGCCGCGAGGGACTCGCGATCGAGCAGCTGAGTGAGGAGCACGGCCACGGGGTGGTCGGCGCGGGCGCGAAGGCGCCGGCGGTCGGCGAGCGGCTCGCGCTGATCCCCAACCACGCCTGCACCTGCGTCAACCTTCACGACCTGCTCTACGCGGCTCGCGGCGGGATCGTCGAGGCGGAGATGCCGGTGATCGCGCGCGGGGCGGTCCGGTGAAGGTCGGGACGCCGGGGCGCGGCTAGGGGATCAGCTGCGCGTCAAAGCAGCACTTCAAGCCGAGGTATCACGGGGTACCAAACCGAGCGAATCTCAGCTAACCGAGCAGAACGCACATCGCTTGAGCGCGTACGGCCCTAGCCGACGAGCATCAAGGCATCTCATAACCCGGAGGTCGTGGGTTCAAATCCCACCCCCGCTATGTCTCTCGCTACCACGCTCGAGCCCTCCACGTGCAGGGCTTCCGCGCTCTCGAATGCATGTGCGACGGCCTCCGACACGGTTGCGGGGCGTGGCCTCTCGTAGCGCGTCGCTCAGGTCGGGGATCCGCGAGCTGCTGAGTTAGCTCCTCGTCTTCGATCTCTTGGCGCTCGGCGTCAGTCCCGGCGAGTGCCCCTCGAGTGCCCTCTTTTCCGCGAAGCTCTCCGATCCGCTCGGATACAAGCTTGGGCTCGATCCCCTTCTCTAGCGCCTGGACCAGGACGAGGCAGAACGTCGTCCCCAGCATCGCCGCAAGGCTTCAAAGCTCACCGGTGCGGGCCTCTTCCCAGAGATCGACATGCTCATCGGCCCTGAGATGCCGATCTATCTCCGCGAGCTCTTCCGTCGAAAGCGCGAGGTTGTCGAGGGTGGAGACGTTTTGCTCGAGCTGCTCCACCGAGGACGCGCCGATGACTAGCGAGGTCACGCGCTCGTCGCGTAGCCCCCATGCCAGGGCAAGCTGGGCGAGGCTCTGGCCTCGCCGAGCCGCGATCTCGTGCAATGCCCGCAGTTCGCTGATCATCTCGTCGTTCAGCCAGGACTTGTCGAACATCTCGTTCCCCCTCCCGGCACGGGAGTCCTCCGGAACGCCATCGAGGTAGCGGTCGGTCAGCAAGCCCTGGGCCAAGGCAGTGAATCCGATCACCCCGATCCCGAGCTCGTCGGCCGCATCGAGCAGGCCCTCGGTCTCGGTCCAACGGTTCAGCATCGAGTACGAGGGCTGGTGAATGAGCAGCGGCGTACCGAGATCGCTGAGGATCGCGTGAGCCTCCCGCGTGTGCTCGGCGTCGTACGAAGAGATGCCGACGTAAAGCGCCTTGCCCTGCCGCACCGCCGAATCGAGCGCCCCCATCGTCTCCTCCAGCGGCGTCGATGCGTCGAGCCGGTGGGAGTAGAAGATGTCGACGTAGTCCAACCCCATTCGTTGCAGCGACTGGTCCAGCGACGCGAGCACGTACTTTCGCGACCCGCCGCCCTGTCCGTAAGGGCCTGGCCACATGTCCCAGCCGGCCTTGGTCGAGATCAGGAGCTCGTCGCGATAGGGACGGAAGTCCTCCCTCATGAGGCGACCGAAGTTGATCTCCGCCGCCCCGTACGGGGGGCCGTAGTTGTTCGCCAGGTCGTGATGGGTGATACCGAGGTCAAAGGCGCGCCGCGAGATGGCACGCTGTCGCTCGAAGGGGCGGTCGTTGCCGAAGTTGTGCCAGTACCCGAGTGAGAGCACGGGCAGGTCGAGGCCTGAGCGGCCCGCCCGCCGGTACTGCAGCTTGCCCTCGTAGCGATCTGGAGATGCGACGTAGGCCATGGAAGCTCGATCTCCTCCGTTCGATCCTACGCGAGGTTCGCGGCCCCCGCTATCAATCGCACGACCGCGTGCCACCAGCGCGGCTGATCGCGCCGGAGGAGGTGCTTATGAGTGAAGCGTCAGGGTCACTGAAGCCGACTGAGCTGGACCGGCGATCGGAGAGCCGGCCAGCTGCGACCAGCGTCCAGCACCCGCTTGTCCGAGCACTGCTCGTTTTGACCTTTACGACCGGCTTGGTCGATGCCGTCAGTTACCTTGGGCTGGGTCGCGTATTCACCGCAAACATGACCGGGAACATCGTCTTTCTCGGCTTCGGGATCGCGGGAAGCGGGGGCCTTCCGGTTATCGCGCCGCTGGTCTCGCTCGCCGCCTTCCTCGTCGGGGCGGGCGGAGGCGGCATCCTTGCCGCCCGGATGGCGGAACGCCAACCCAACCACGTGGCCCGCGCCCTCGGCGTCGAGGTTTCGCTGATCTGTGTCGCGGCTGTCCTGGCCGCGGCCATAGATGTCCGGCCAAACACGTTCTCCGGCTATCTCGTCATTGCGTCTCTCGCCCTGGCGATGGGCGTTCGAAACGCGACCGTGCGCCGCCTCGGCGTGCCCGACCTGACCACCACCGTGCTGACGATGACGCTGACCGGGCTCGCGGCTGATTCGCCGCCCGCGGGGGGCTCGGGAAAGGGCTCGGTACGGAGGGCCATGGCGGTCCTGGCGATGCTCGCGGGGGCGTTGGCGGGAGCCCTGCTGCTGAAGGCAAGCCTCGCGTTGCCACTCTTCGTGGCGGCCGCACTCGGGCTTGTCAGCTGGCTCGTATACGTGCCGGCGGCTCGCCGGTCCGCCTGATCGATCAGCCCCCCGACGCATGCTGCACGCCGGCTAGGCATCGGGTCCCACCGGGTTGTTGACTGCAGCTGTCGGCTTGCGAGATGATCACGGAAGCGAAATGAACGTCAACGCCGACAAGCAGAAGGTTCGCCGCAAGGCGCGGAACTAAAGGAACCGACGAACGAAGGGTTAGCGACCTACATTTTCGATCACGGTCGCCAGTCCCTGGCCCACTCCCACGCACAGCGAGGCGACGCCGTAGCGGGCGCCGCGTCGGCGCAGCTCCCAGGCGAGGGCGGTTAGCAGCCGGGCGCCCGAGCAGCCGAGCGGGTGACCGAGGGCGATCGCGCCGCCGTTGACGTTCAGCTTCTCCTGGTCGAGGCCGAGCTCGCGGCCGCAGGCGAGCACCTGGGCGGCGAACGCCTCGTTGATCTCGATCAGGTCGATCTGGTCGAGCTCGAGCCCGGCGGCGGCGACCGCGCGGCGGATCGCGTCGATCGGCCCGATCCCCATGTAGGCCGGGTCGACGCCGGCGACGCCGGTGGCGACGACGCGGGCGAGCGGCTCGGCGCCGAGCTTCGCGGCCTTGCCCTCGGACGCCATCACCAGGCAGGCGGCGCCGTCGTTCAGGGTCGAAGCGTTGCCGGCGGTCACCGTGCCGCCGTCGCGGAAGGCGGGCTTCAGGGCCGCCAGCTTCTCGAGCGTGGTATCGGCGCGGGGCCCCTCGTCGGCCTCGACGCTGACCGTCTCGCCGCGCCTCGAGCCGGGCGCCTCGACCGCGATCAGCTGCGAATCGAACAGGCCCTCAGATTGCGCGGCGACGGCGCGCTGGTGGCTGCGCAGCGCGAACGCGTCCTGGTCGGCGCGCGAGATCTGGTAACGCTCGGCGACGTTCTCAGCCGTCTCGCCCATCGCCTCGGTCGAGTAGACCTCGGCCATCCGCGGGTTGATCAGCCGCCAGCCGAGCGCCGTGTCGTGCAGCGTCTGCGCGCCGCGCGCCAGGCCGGCCTCGGGCTTGGCCATCACCCAGGGGGCGCGGCTCATCGACTCCGAGCCGCCGGCCAGGTAGAGGTCGGCCTCGCCGAGCCGCAGCGCCCGCGAGGCCTGGTTGGCGGCCTCCAGGCCCGAGGCGCAGAGCCGGTTGACGGTCACCCCCGGAACCTCGACCGGCAGCCCGGCCAGCAGCGATGCCATCCGGGCGACGTCGCGGTTGTCCTCGCCCGCCTGGTTGGCGGCGCCCCAGTAGACGTCGGTGACTTCGGCGGGGTCGATCCCGGCGCGCTCGACCGCCGCCTCGATCACCCGCGCAGCGAGGTCGTCGGGCCGCACGCCGGCGAGCGCGCCGCGGTAACGGCCCATCGGCGTGCGCACCGCGTCGATGATCAGGGCCTCGGGCAAGGGCGCGATCATGCCAGCTACCCGGGGTCTAAGGTGGACGCGTGGACTTCGTCTTTCTGAGCCTGGGGATGATCGGGTTCATCGTCATCTGCCTGGTCCTGATCGCCCGCGCGTATCCGGGCAGCGGCGCCGACCTGGTCGACTGGAAGCCGACCCGTTCGCACGAGCTCGAGGCGCAGTTGGAGATCGATGACGTCCAGCAGATGCTCGAGGCGCAGAACGAGTACCGCCGCCGCCGTGGGGCGAAGGAGCTGACGGAGGACGACGCGAACGCGATGGCGCGCGAGGACGAGGCGGTGCGTGAGCGGGCGAGGCGCAACATCGACGGCCGCCTCGACGAGCTCGAGGACGAGTACGGCGTCTAGGTGGTCGGCTCGTGGCGCGGGCGCTGATCGTCGGCTGCGGCTGCTGCGGCCGCGAGCTTGGCGCGGCGCTCCAGGACGCCGGCTGGGTGGTTCGAGGAACGAGTCGCAGCGAGGCCGGCGCGGCGGCGATCGAGGCCGCCGGGATCGAGGCGCAGGTCGCCGACCCGGGCCGGATCGCGACCGTTCTCGACGCGATCGAAGGGGTGTCGCTGATCTACTGGATGTTCGGGACCGTGGCGGAGCCCGAGCTGCACGGCCCACGGCTCGAGCGTCTGCTGGAAGAGATCGTCGACACCCCGGTCCGGGCGCTGGTCTACGAGCTCAACGACGCGCTCGAGCCGGATGCCGCCGCGGCCGCCTTCGGGGCGCTGCGATCGGCCAACGAGCGCTGGCGGATCCCGTTCGAGGTCGTCGCCGCCGAGCGCGTCACGGATTCGTGGCTGCAGGGGATGGTCGACGCCGCCCGTGAGCTGGTCGGCTGAGCCGGCTTACTGAAGCGGCTCGGCTCAGCCATAACCCCAGCTCAACATCCCCTGCGCACGCGGATGCGCCGGTTCGCCAGGATGCAGTGGATGGCTCGCCGCAGACCGCCGATCCGAGTCGTGGTCGCTGCGCTGGCGGTCGCCGCGCTGGCCGCAACCGCGTCCGCGGAGGGGCCGCCCGATCACTATCCGTGGGCGAAGCGAGTCGCGGCGGCGAAGCGGTTTGCGGAACACCGTGCGGGGCGGATCTCTTTCGCGGTCGTCGACGAAAACGGGCGCATGCACGGCTTTCATCCCGACCGCGTGCACAACTCCGCCAGCGTGGTCAAGGTCCTGTTCATGGTCACCCTGCTGCGCCAGAAGCGGGTCCGCAACGACGCGCTGACCGAATCCGAGCGCCACCTGCTTGGTCCGATGATCAAGGTCTCCGACAACGCCGCGGCCAGCGCCGTCTACAACAGGGTCGGCGAGCGGGCGCTCTACCGGGTTGCCGACCTCGCCGGACTCGACCACTTCAGCACCCAACCGACCTCGGGGCTGACGACGATCACGGCCGGCAGCCAGGCCCGGTTCATGTACGAGCTGCAGAGCCTGATCCCGAAGCGCCATCGCGATTACGCGATGCACCTGCTGACCCAGGTCGTCGGTTGGCAGCGCTGGGGTATCCCGCCGGTTGCGCCCGACGGCTGGAAGCTGCACTTCAAGGGCGGCTGGTCAGGGGCGCCAAGCTGGCGGGTGAACCAGGTGATGCAGCTACGCCGCGCGCCGCGCCGGCTGTCCGTGGCGATCCTGACCCGCGAGCAGCCCTCGATGGCCTACGGCGAGGAGTCGATCGAGGGCGTTGCAAAAAGGCTCTTCCGCCATTACAACCGCGACAGCCGCTGAAGCAGCTCGCCGAGGATCCGCGCCGTCGCACCCCAGATCAGGTGCTCGCCGATCAGATACGTTGGGGTGCGGATCGGGACCCCGCGGCGGACCAGGCGACGCATCGCGAAGCTCTCGCGCAGCTGCTCGACGCTGAACGCGAGCACGGTCGCGACCTCGTCCGGGTTCGGCTCGAACCCGCGCAGGTCGCCGATCAGGCCGACGAACGGGTGCACCTTGTAGCCGGTGATGAAGGTGCCGATCGGCGGCAGGGCGCCGAGCACGTCGACCTCGGCGCGGCCGAGGGCGATCTCCTCCTCCGCCTCGCGCAGCGCGGTCTCGAGCAGCGACTCGTCGGGATCGCGGCGCCCGCCCGGGAACGAGATCTCGCCGGCGTGGCGGCGTAGGTCGGCGCGGCGCTCGGTGAACACCAGGCCGGGATCGCCGGGATAGCCGAACAGCGGCACCAGCACCGCGGCCTCGGTGCTCCCGTGCGCCTGCAACGCCTCGGCCTCCTCGGGCGATAGCAGCGCCGCGCGCAGGGCGTCGAGTGCGGTGCTCAGATGATCACCTGGACGGTTCCGCCGTCGACCGACCAGGCGGCGCCGGCGACGTAGGAGGCGCGCTCGGAGGCGAGGAAGGCGATCGCAGCGGCGACCTCGTCGCTGTCGGCGAGGCGGCCGATCGGCCGCTTGGAGCCGGCCGCCTCGAGCGCGGCCTCGCGGCTGCGATGGCCGCCGTGCTCCTTCGACTGGTCGAGCAGCCCGCCCGCGTCCATCCACAGCTCCGACTTCGCCGGCCCAGGGCAGACCGCGTTGACGAGCACGCCGCGGGAGGCGTAGCGGTCGGCGAACAGGCGCGAGAGCGAGAGCTCGGCAGCCTTCGCGACCGAGTACTCGGGCATGCTCGCCGAAGGGCGCTTGGCGGCGGTCGAGGAGACGTTGACGATCCGCCCCCAGCCGCGTTCGGCCATCGGCGGGGCGGCGGCGCGCATCGCCCGCAGCGGCGCCATCACGTTCAGCTCCCAGGCCGCGTACCAGTCGGCCTCGGGGACGTCGTCGAGGTCGCGCCACCGCGCGGTGCCGGCGTTGTTGACCAGCACGTCGAGCTTGCCGAACGCCTCCTCGCCGGCGGTCAGGATCCGCTCGCCGGCGTCCTGCTCGATCACGTCGAGCGCCAGCTCGGCGATCCCGGCGTCGCCGGCGGCGGCCCCGCGGCACTCCGCCGCGGCCTCGGCGAGGTCGTCGGCGCCGCGGGCGATCAGCAGCACCGAGGCACCCTCGGCGACCAGCATCCGAGCCGTGGCGCGGCCGATCCCGCGGCTGGCGCCGGTGATCGCGCAGGCGCGGCCGCTCAGGCCCAGGTCCACCCGCTCACCCGCTCTCGATCCGGTCGTGGATCGCGACCTCGCTCTCGCCCGAGAGGGCGCGGTGGACCGGGCACTTGCCGGCGATCACCAGCAGGCGGTCGCGCTGCTCGTCGTCGAGCGGCCCCGGGACCCGCAGGGTGAGGTTGATCTCCTCGAAGGTCGAGCCGCGCCCCTCGGTGACCTCGACCTCACACTCGACCGCGCCCAGCTCCCAGCCCTTGCGGATTGCGTACATCTCGCAGGTGATCGCGGTACAGGCCGCGAGCCCGGCTGCGGCCACGCGGGTGGGGGAGGGACCGGCGTCGGTGCCGCCCGACTCGACCGGCTCGTCGATCACGATCGTGTGGCCGCTGTCGGTCTCGACCTCGTGGCGAAAGCCGTCGCGGCGGCGGGCGACGACCCTCACTTCAGGCCTTCGGCTCGTCGCGCTCGCGGCCCGCGAACAGCTCCGGGGCGTCGGCGTCGGCGAACCGCGCCATCGCGTAGGCGGCGTCCGAGGCCCGGTTGAGGAAGGCGAGCAGTTCGCGGCGCAGGACGCCGTTGCCGCCGTCGAGGGCCGATACGCGGCGCTCGCCGCGGCGCAGGATCGCGCGGGCGAGGTCGAGGTTGGCCGACAGCTGGGTGCCGCCCGGGATCACGAACTTCGGCGGCAGCTCCACCCGAGCCATGTAGCGGTCGATCAGCTCCTCGAGCTCGGCCGCCATCTCGGGCGTCACGCGGCTGACCCCGTCGACGAGGCGTTCGGAGGCCTCGGGCGCGGTCGCCAGCTCGGCGCCGGCGATGAACAGGTCGTCCTGCAGGCGAAGGATGTCGGCGGCGAGCTCGGCCTCGTCGGCCCCGCAGAGCGAGCGGGCGACGCCGAGCGCCGAGGCGGCCTCGTCGAGGGCGCCGTAGGCCTCGGTCCGGGGGTCGGACTTCGCCACCCGGCCGCCGTACCAGAGCGAGGTGGTGCCGTCGTCGCCCTTCTTGGTGTAGATCCGGGTCACGTCAGCCCCGACGTTAGTTACTCCAGTGGGTTGAAGACCAGGCCGGTGAGCAGCTTGGGGAAGAAGTAGGTCGACTTCGGCGGCATCGTCTCGCCGGCGGCGGCGACCTCGCGCACCTGGTCGACGGGGGTCGGGCGCATCAGGAAGGCGGCGTGGGCGCCGTCGTCGAGCAAGGCGAGCGCCCGCTCGGCCGACGCCGTGTAACTGATCCCGCGCTTGGCCTCGATGTCGTCGGCGGTCATCCCGAGCGCGTCGCGCAGCAGCACCGACTCGAGGATCGCGGCGTCGAGGCGCCGAAAGGCGGGCGAGGCGTCGGGCATCGCGGCGTCGAGGACCGAGGGGTCCTTGAGCCGCAGGCGATAGCCCTTGCGGTGGTGGGCGTCGACGTAGCCGAAGACGCCGATCCCCTCCTCGCCGGCGGGATCGAGCTGGTCGAGCGGCACCTCGGTCGCCTCGAAGTTGGCGAGGAGCGCGTCGCGCAGGGCGCCCTGGGACCCGGGGTCGCCGAGGTTGGAGAGCAGGCGGTGATAGCCGAATACGGTCAGCCCGGGGTCGGCGAGCGAGACGAGCGCCATCAGCGTGTACCGGTGCGGCCCGTCGCCGCCGATCGCGTCGGCGTAGGTTCGCGCGGTCTCGTAGCGGTGGTGGCCGTCGGCGATCAGCAGTTCGGATTCGGCGAGCTCGGCGGCGACGGCGCGGTGGGCGTCGGCGTCGTCGATCCGCCAGATCCGGTGCACGGTGGCGTCGTCGTCGGTGACCTCGCCCCAGGGCTCGTCGCGGGTGTATCCCTCCAGGTGGCGCCAGGCGTCGCCCTCGTGCAGGGAGAAGATCGGCGAGAGGTTGTGGCGGGTCGCCTCGGTCAGCCGAAGGCGGTCCTGCTTGGGGCCCGGCTGGGTGCGTTCGTGGGGACGGACGAGGCCGGGCCCGTAGGGCGTCACCCGGACCCGGCAGAGCAGCCCGCGGCGCACGGCGCGCGCGCCGTCGGGCGCCTCGTACTCCTGGGTCAGCGCCCAGAGGGCCGGCTCGCGGTCGTGGCTGAGGATGCCCTGCAGCGTCCACTCCTCGAGCGTCTCGGCGGCGTGCTCGTACGGATCGCCGTCGGCGGGCGCGACCGGCAGGTCGATCTCGACGACGTTGAACGGGGAACGAGCGAGCAATTCGGTGCGGCGGTCGGCGTCGACCACGTCGTAGGGCGGGGCGACGACGTCGGCGAGCGAGGGGACGGCGGCGAGGTTGTAGTGGAGGGCGTTGAGCGGGCGGACCTCGGCCATCGGGCGCGCAAGGCTACCCGACGCGGCGCGGGCCGCAGGCGGGTCCAAGTGGCAGATGCGTGCCTTTGCACTGCTCCGGTAGGGCAAAGCCCGCGACCGATTCGCGGCTTTCCACGGACTGCTGACGGCGCCCAACGCGGATGCCGGGCCGTGCTCATGCACGCTGCCGAGGCCCAGCGAGCACCTGGCGACCGAGGTCCGGCGGGTCAAGGACCTGGTCGCGCGCCTCGAGTCGGTCGCCGCCGTGGACGACCCGGTCGTCCTGGACTAGCCGTTCGCCTTCTCGCAGTTGTCGGCGACGATCTCGTCGATCGGCGTCTCCGGAGTCGAGCTCGCGGCGTCGATCGCGACGTTGACTTGGAAGTCGCCGCCGGCGGCGTCATCGACGCCCGCGCACGCCGGGGTGGCGTCGACGATCCCCTGAACGGCCTCGAGCTGATCGGGGATCGAGGCGGCGATGAATTCCGACGCGGTCATCCCGGTGTCTCCCTGCGCGCCGGAGGCACCCGACGCACCGGTCGTAGAGGTGCTGCTGTCGTCGCCGCCGCCGCACGCGGCGAAAATGAGGACGGTCGCGAGGGTGGCTGGGAGGGCGAGGCATCGCATCGCTGGCACTGGACCTCTGAGTCGGGGTGACTGGATTTGAACCAGCGAATCCTCCCGCCCCCAAAGCGGGCGCTCTACCAGGCTGAGCTACACCCCGGGGTAACGCGATTCTACCCAGGCCTCATGGACGCGATCGATCCATCCTTGGAGTCGGGCGCGGAGCTGCGTGTCGTGTGCGCGGACGGTCAGAACTCCCCAGCGGCATCGCCACTGGCGACCGCTCAACTGCCCGCTGTTGGACTTTCTCTGGTACGTGAAGAGCACCGGGTCTACGTTGAGATAGCCGGACCAGAAGCGGATCAGGTACTCGGGGTCCTGGTCGGCGTGGTGTTGAAACTGGTACGTCACCTTGTTTACCGCGAATCGTCGGATCCAGAAGTCGGCGAGGGCGACGACCCGCGGGTCGGAGTTCCCGAGTGAGACTGTGTTGCGGTTGCGTTTGTACCCCTCTCCGATGTACATACAGATGAAGTCGCGAAAGCCGGGCTCGGCATCCAAGAGCGCGAACTCATCGCGGCCTTGGCGGTACGCAAGTGCGCGGGCGGCTGCAGCGCGCTCGCGATTGGCGATTGCAGCTTGTTCGCGACCGCGGCGCCGGCCCACGGAGTCGCGGTGCTTGATCTCGGGGTCGGGCAGGTCCTCGATCCAGTACCACACCGTCGTCTTGTTGAGCGCGAGCCGTGCGGCGATCTCGTCGAGCGAGAGCTTCCGCTCGGTGCGGAGCCAGCGGGCCTTCTCGCGGAGGTATGGCGGGTGGGTCATGGGCGAACATATGTTCGCATAATGAGCGGACGGAATCGCGGGTAATGTGCTGATCGGGGAGACGACCTAGGAGGAAGCGATGGACCTGAAGAAGCTCACCGACAAGGCCAAGGATCTGGTCGAGCAGCGCGGCGGCACCGAGAGCGTGAAGGAGGACGCCGAGGAGCTGAAGGACATCGCGAAGGGCTCGGGGAGCCTCACCGACAAGGCGAAGGCCGCGGTCGAGGCGATCAAGGACCCGGGCGACGACGACACGGCGCCGGCCGCCGCCTCAGCGCCAACGGCCGCCGAGGCTGCGCCGCCGGAGGCCGAGGACGCCGAGCGCGGCAAGCACGGCCAGGGGCAGGGACGCCATCGCGGCGGCGGAGGCCGCGGGCAGGGCCAGGGGCGCCATGGCGGTGGCGGCGGGCGCCATGGCGGCAGAGACGGGGACCCCGCGGTCTAATCTGACCCTCGGCCCCCGTAGCTCAGCTGGATAAGCGGGAAAGCGGGCCACCTGGACCCGCTCTCCCGTGCGACGCGCTCACTGTCCGGTGTGAAAACCGCTCAATTGGGCTCACTTAGGCTGAGTTAGGGCACTCGGGCGCATTCCGCGCCGAGAATCTCCGAGGACTTGCACAGACGAGCAGCGGCCCAAAGTCGCCATCTCGGATGGCGGCGAGATAGGCGGTGACGGTCAAGGACTCCCGCACGATCTCCACGTTCTCCTGCGACATCGCCTACTCCGACAGCCCGGCGGCTTCGAGGGCATCCGCTGGCTCCGAGAAGAAGCGCATGTGGATGATCTTCCCCTCCCGCACCTTCGTAAGAACACCAAGCGGGACGTTGAGGTCGACGCCGCTCGCCCGCCCGCGAGCCCGAAAGCGGCCGATGCCGACGACCTGCTCGCTCGCGCCTCGCGCCTCGTCGATCTCGAACCGCACGTTGTCAAAGTCCTCCGCCACCTCGCGGATAAACCGCTCCAGCCCGTCATGACCCCCGTAGGCCTCGCCCTCCAACTGAGCGCGGAAGGGATAGAACTCCGCTTCCTCGTCGAACAGGGCCACCAAGGCTTCGCGGTCGCCGCGATTCCACGCTTCAGCGGCCGCGAGTGCGATCTCTACGTTCTCCTGCGACATCGCCTACTCCGACAGCCCGGCGGCTTCGAGGGCTCTCTGCGGCTCGGGAAAGCTTTCAAGCGAGAGAAAGACGCCACCGTGAATCGTCCAGAGATGTCCCTGGGGGAACGCCAGGTCGACGTCGCCACCCCGGGGACGCATGTGAACGCTGACCAAGGCCACGACCCGATCTTCACCGTCGAAGAACTCCTTTGGCTTCCAGATCAGCCTGTCGAAAGGACCGCCGTACTCCTCGGCAAAAGCCACAACCTCTTCGCGACCCCGGCGAGTCCCGGCGTCAGGCGTCCGGCCCGGGTTCCTGTAAGTAAAAGCGAATTCGGGATCGGTGTGGCGAAACAACCCATCCCAGTCGCGGCGGTTGAACGCCTCGTACATGGCTCGCAAGCGCTCCACGTTCTCCTCCGACATCGCCCGCGCAGTATCCCGTCACCGGCACGGATCGCAAGTGGAGCCAAATCAGGTGGGGTTGGTCGGACCCGCTCGTGCCCCTTGCTCTCGACCCCCGCGGGTTACCTCGCCGAGCAGGTCTGCCTCCTGCACGTCCTGCGCGACATCGAGCTCCAGGCGATCCACGAGGCGGTGGTGGCCTGATGGCTCGCCCAGGAACAGGGCAGGTCGTTGTCCGCAAGAGGAAGCAGCGCGAGGAGGTCCTCGCGCCGCGTTTCTCGGCCCACGGCCACCTCGCGGCGTTCGACGAAGCCCTTGAATGGGCACTAATTGGCACTGGCGCTCCCTCAGCGCCTCTCGTGGCGGCTCAGGGGCCGAACCCTGCGGAGGCAGGAACCGCATCCCAATGCGGTAAACAGGACACTGGCCCCCGTAGCTCAGCTGGATAGAGCAGCTGCCTTCTAAGCAGCAGGCCGGAGGTTCGAGTCCTCCCGGGGGCGTCGCACGCCCGCTAGATTGACCCGAGCGCGGTGGACGTAGCTCAGTTGGTAGAGCTCCTGGTTGTGGTCCAGGCGGTCGTGGGTTCGAGTCCCATCGTCCACCCCTTAGCCCAAAGCCTCAAGCTGGGCCTCCACGGCACGATGAACGTTCCCGTGGACATGGTCGGCGCCGACGAGATCGATGACGCCGTATCCATTGGAGCGCGGGGACGAATCGGGCCCCAAAGCGCCCTCGAGTGGCGGGATCGCCCGTTATGTGGCTGGCCCTATGGCGAGGGGACGATGCGGATGTACGGCTTCGGCGACTCCCAGCCGTCGGGGTAGCGCTCCTTGGCCTCGTCGTCGGAGACCGAGCCGGCGATGATCACGTCGTCACCCTGCTGCCACTGCGCCGGGGTGGCGACCTGGTTGTTGGCGGTCAGCTGTAGCGAGTCGATCACCCGCAGGACCTCGTCGAAGTTGCGCCCGGTGGTCATCGGATAGATCAGCACCAGCTTGATCTTCTTGTCGGGGCCGACGACGAAGACGTTGCGCAGGGTCGCGTTCTGGGCCGGCGTGCGCTCGGTCGGATCGCCCTCGGTGTCGGGCGGGAGCATCCCGTAGGCCTTGGCGATCGCGAAGTCGATGTCGGCGATCAGCGGGTAGTTCGGCGCCGTGCCCTGGGTCTCGGCGATGTCGGCGGCCCACTGCTCGTGGTTGGCGAGCGGGTCGACCGAGAGGCCGGCGATCTTGACGCCGCGCTTGTCGAACTCCGGCTTGATCGACGCCATGTAGCCGAGCTCGGTCGTGCACACGGGGGTGAAGTCTCGGGGGTGGGAGAAGAGCACCGCCCAGCCGTCGCCGATCCAGTCGTGAAAGCTGATCGGGCCCTCGGTGGTCTCGGCCTGGAAGTCCGGGGCGGTGTCGCCGATCGTGAGCGCCATTTGGTTCCTCCTGAAGGTCTAAAACTCTGAAATCCGATCCGATTTACATGGTACGGCGTTGCCAGCCGAAGCTCGGGGTGGTCTACTCGGCTCGATGCGTGGCATCGGGTGCTGCATCACCGTCGCTGTCGGGGCGCTCGCGTTCGTTCCCGGCGCTGACGCCGTGACCTTCGGCGCCAACCTCAATCGGCCCGCCGACAGCCCCTACACCTGCGGGGATGTGCTCGCCGGATCGACCTGCTCTACAGCCTCAAGTTCATCCCCCGCCCCGGAGATGACGAAGGCCAAGGGCAAGGTGAAGAAGGCCGCGCACAGCAAGCTGGGCGACTCGCTGCGCAGGTAGCGCACAGGCCCGCGGACGAGCAAGGGGAGGGCTCCCCGCCGATCGGCGGGGCGCCCTCGGTTCCGGGACCCTGACCGGCGACTGCCTGCTCGAGCGGCTCGCGGCGGGGGAGACCCCGGACTCGATCAAGCCGGCAACGTGGTCGCGCTCGACGCCGACGGCCTCGGGCGGCTGGAGACACCGGTCGTCTGAGCGTCCACGCGGCTTGACCGCGGCTCGGGCCAGCGATAGGTTGACCGGCGGACCCCAAGGGGAGGATTCATGGGTCAAGGACGACGTCTGTGCTCGGCGCTCGGCGCGGTCGCTTCGTTATTCGCATTGTTCGCACCGGCGACGGCGGTCGCGGACCCGGTGCCGCTGAGCCAGTACGGGCTCGGGACGGCGGGGGGAGCCGCGGGTCAACTCCACGACCCAACCGGAATCGCGGTCGACGCAAACGGGAGCGTGTACGTCAGCGAGTACACCAACGCCCGCGTTTCGATCTTTAACGCGGACGGGACCTTCGCGCGCGCCTTCGGCTGGGATGTGATCCCGGGCGGCCCGGCCGGTCTCGAGGTCTGCACTACTGCCACCGGCTGCAAGGCCGGTGTCAGCGGCGACAGCGCCGGGCAGTTCGGCGCGCCCCAGGGGATCACGGTCGACGGATCCGGGCGCATTTACGTCGCCGACGGCTTCGACAACCGCGTTGCCGTCTTCAACGCCGATGCGACCTTCGTGAGTGCGTTCGGCAAGGACGTGATCCCGGGCGGCTCAGCGGGCTTTGAGGTCTGCACCACCGATAGCGGTTGCCAAACCGGCGCGTCCGGAGGCGGGGCGGGCGAGTTCTTCGCCCCAGGCGATGTCGAGGTCGCGCCGGCGGGCGAGATCTACGTCGCCGACAACGGCAACCAGCGGATCGCCGTGTTCACCTCGCAGCCCGTGTTTCTGCGCGCCTTCGGGTTCGACGTCGATCCGGACGTGGCCGGGGGGTTCCAGGTCTGCACCACGGCCACCGGCTGTAAGGCGGGCGTGAGCGGCCCGGGCGCGGGGCAGCTCAACAACCCGGGCACCATCGACCTCGACGGCGCCGGCAACCTCTACGTGAGCGAGTTCAACAATCGCCGGGTCTCGGTCTTTGGACCCCAGCCGGCGTTCCTGCGGGCCTTTGGCGCCGACGTGATCCCGGGCGGCTCAACCGGCTTCGAGGTGTGCACGATCAGCTGCCAGGGCGGAGCGGCGGCCGGCGGTGGCCCCGGTCAGCTGACCGATCCCGAGGGCGTCGACGTCGCCGCGGACGGCACCGTCCGCGTGGCGGAGTTCAACGGCTCCCGGGTCTCGACCTTCACCGCGGTGCCGTCGTTCGTGAACGCGTTTGGCTTCGACGTGCTTACGACCGGCGGCACCGGGTTCGAGGTCTGCACGACCAGCTGCAAGGCCGCCTTGCCCGGCAACGGCGTCGGCCAGTTGAACCACGCGGTCGACGTCGCCACCGATTGCCGGGGCGCGATCTACGTGGCCGAGCAGACGAACCAGCGCGTCCAGCGGTTCGGCGAGCCCGGCACCGCGCTGCCGCCGTGCCCCCCGCCTCAAAACCCTCCGCCAAATCCCCCGGCGAACCCGCCTCCGAACGACTTCACCATCGGCAAGCTGAAGCGCAACATGAAGAAGGGCACGGCGAAGCTCCCGGTCGAGCTGCCGAGTGCCGGCACGGTTGAGCTGAGCTCGAAGAAAGCGAAGCCACAGAAGCGCGACGCGACCGCCGCGGGCGAGCTGGTCCTGAAGGTAGTCGCGCGCGGCAAGGCGAAGGAGAAGCTCGCCGACACCGGTGCGGTGAAGGTGAAGCTCGCGATCACGTTCACGCCGACAGGCGGCGCGTCGAACACCGAGACGACGACCGCAAAGCTGAAGCGAAAGGGCCGCTGACCCGGCCCAGTCGGGCGCGATTACGCGGCGCTCGAACAGCGTCGAGAGCACCACACCTGCGTCTCGGTGCGGACGACGCGGCCTGGGGCTCAGGTCAGCGGAACTCCCAGGTCCAGGTCGCCCGGTCGACGTCGTCGTAGCCGCTTCCCGCGAGCACCTCGGTGCCGAACGGGAGCGGGCGCACCTGACCGTCGTACCCCGTGTTGAGGAACATGCCGAAGAACGGTCCGAGGTCACTGTCGCTGCTCGTGGGGCACTGGATCGAGACCGTGTAGGTGTCCTCCAGGTCCGAGTAGAGGATGCCGGAGTATCCACCGTCGACGTAGTCGATCTGGAACTCTCCGTTCCCGGGCCCGCCCTGGATGAAATCCGTCCCGCTGCCGCTGTAGGAGCAGCCGTGCGAGTCGGTGCCGCCCAGCATCGCCCAGCTCACGGTCCCGTTGAAGCGGTAGTAGAAGACACCCCCGAGCCCGACGCGCTCGAGCTCGAGGCTCGCTCCGGTCGAGGACCAGTCCTCGTGCGCACTGGTCGGATCCTGGCCGACCGCTCCCGTGCCGGAGACCGTGCCGGACCAGCGGCGCTTGCCGAGGTAGAGCCGCTGGAGGATGCCCCCGGGAACGACGCAGTTGTTGCGCTCGTTGCTCTCCTTGATCTTGTTCTCGGCGTCGGCGCACCACACGGCCCGGTAGGTGCCGAGCGGGTTCCCGTTCAACGTCAGCGGCGGCGACTTCGCCTCGCCGTAGTCGGAGTAGTACTTGACCGAGGAGGCGCCCCGGATCCTGGGCACGTCCAGCGAGAACGCGTGGATCGGCTTGCCGTCGGCGCTGTCGCCGTCGGACTGCATGGGGACGAAGACGATCTCGGTCTTGGAGGGCTTGGCCGCGCCGCGCCCTCGGTTTTGGGTCTGGGCTTCGAATCGCAGCACGTTGTGCTCGCCGCGGAGCGCGTGCTCCTCCTCCGTAGGGAGAAGCCCCGCACCGCGGACGTACAGGTCCGGCTTGCGCTTGTGCTTGCCCTTGCTCGCGCTCGCCGCCTGAACACCGCACGCGAGCACCGCCAAAAGGGCGACGACCCACCCGATCCGCGCGAACCTACGCATCGCTGCTCCTCCCCGAGCTGGTGTCTGTGAGAAACGTACTCGGCCGGTGCCCACGGGACAAGGCGCAACTCCTGACCGATAACGTTGTTGATCCCAAGGATGGTGGCCAGGAGGAAGCTCTCGATCGTGCTCGCGCTGACGCTCGTTGGCGTGCTGACCGCGCTGGTCACCGCGAGCGGCGCCTCGGCGGCGGTCAAGTTCCAGCGCATCGCCGGCTACGACGACCCGGCGACGCCGAACGAGCTCGACCGGGTCGGGATCCTCAAGGTGGGTCCGAAGAAGGCCCCGAACGTGCTCGTCCTCAACCCGGGCACCTCGGCGAGCGCCGCCTACTTCAAGCCGCTCGCCAGCCTGATCGCCAAGAAGGCCGACGGGTGGCAGGTCTGGGCCGTCGAGCGCCGCGAGAACCTGCTCGAGGATCAGTCGGAGGTCGACCTGGCGAAGCAGGGCAAGGCGACCCCGGACGAGCTCTTCAACTACTACCTCGGCTACCTCACCGACCCGAGCGTCACCACCCACTACCAGCCGGTGCAGGACTCCTCGGTGCCGTTCGCGCGCGGCTGGGGGATGAAGGTCGAGATCTCCGACCTGCGCCAGGTCGTGCTCAAGGCCGAGAAGATGGGCGGCAAGGTCGTCGTCGGCGGCCACTCGCTCGGTGGCTCGATCACGACCGCCTACGCGACCTGGGACTTCGACGGCCACGCGGGCGCCGAGGGGCTCGGCGGCCTGGTCTTCATCGACGGCTCGTCGGGCACGACGCCGACCTCGGAGGCGGACGCCACCACCCGGCTCAACAACTTGAACGCGGGCACGCCCTGGCTCGCCTTCGGCGGCATCCCGGCCCCGCTCGCCGGCCTCTTCAACGTCGTCGGCTCGACCGGCGTGCACCTCGACCCCAACGGGACCGGCGCGCTGCAGACCTGGTCGCTGCTGCCCGCGAACCTGAAGCCCCCGGTGCCGTCGACCAACGAGGGCAGCTACGGCTACGCGCTCGACACCGAGACCTCGCCCCCGAGCCTCGCCGCCGCCCAGGCGCACATGGGCCACCTGGCCGCCAGCGGTGACCCGCGCGGCTGGGACCCCGCGGGCGAGCTGACCCCGCTCCAGCGCTACGCCGACATGTTCTCCGGCACCGGACTGCTCGGCCTCGACGGGACCGCCTGGTATCACCCGCTGCGGCTGACGATCGACGCCGGCGCGGTCGGCAACGGGATCGCCAACCCGGCCCAGAACGTGCTCGACGTCGACGCGATCCACGGCGCCGATCTGCCCAAGGACCTCCGCATGGTCGCCTTCGGCGCCGCGCTCGGCGGCCAGCGGGTGCTCGACGCGACCGCGGCCCTGGCGGCGCAGTCCGGGATCCCGCGCAACCACCTCAGCCTTACCAACCGCTCGACCACCTACGCGCACAACGACCCCAACTCGGCCTACCCGAAGAACGCCTTCGTCGGCAAGCTGATGCCGTTCCTGCGCAAGGTCGCGCGGGGCTGAATGCCTTGCGCGCCGCCACCGCCCCCGGGTAGGGTGGCGACGGCGGCCCTGAGCAGCCAGAGGGGAGGACATCGGCGGTGAGCGTGAGGTCGAAGTGGATCGCGTCCGGAATTGCGATCCTCGTCCTCGTGGCGGCCGACAGCCCGGCGGCCGCTCCGACCGGGCCGGGCATCGCGGACGTGCGCCCGTTGGTCACGTCCGGCTCCGACGGACTCGGGATCGGCGACCTCGGCACGATCGACGAGAGGCTCCAGATCGATCGGCGGCCGGCGGGCGCGACGGAGTTCTATTTCGTCAGCGCGCCTCGCGGGCTCAGCGCCGGGTCCAACTGCGAGTCGGCCGCATCCAGCGGCGGCGGAGTGACGCTGGTCGCCAGATGCTTCGTCAGCGTCAGGCGGGTCACCGTGACCCTCGCGGGAGGCGACGACACGGTCGAGACGACGGCCGCGATCACCGAGGCGACCGCGGTGACCCTCAAGGGCGGTGCTGACACGCTGCAGACGCGCTCGGCAAATGACTCGGCCGACCTCGGCCCCGGCGACGACACCGCCAGCACCTCCGACGGCGCGGATGCGATCGCGGCCGGGTCCGGCCGCGATGATGTCGACGCCGGTCGCGGTGCCGATGCGATCGACGGTGGCCCCGACGGCGACACGCTCTCTGGAGGGGACGGGCCGGACAGCTTCCAGGGGGGCGACGGCGACGACAAAATCGACGCGAAGGACGGCGAGTCGGTCGCGGTCGCCGATGCGCTGATCGACTGCGGTCCCGGAATCGACGACAAGGCAAGTGTCGACCTCACCGATCCGATCGCCTCGAGCTGCGAGACGGTCGCTCGAGGCGCCATCGGCGAGGGGCCCAACGTCGCGATCGCGGCCGGCAGCCGGCCGAGCCTCCGGCACGGGACGCTCGCGGTCCAGGCGACCTGCCCGGCGGCGCTCGGCCATCCCTGTGCGGGGAACATCGTCGCGGCCCGGTCGGAGGCCGGCCTGGAGGGCGCGCCGGAGCATCCGTACTCGATCGCGGCCGGGCACGATCGGACGCTGCGCTTCACCCCCGCGCCCGGGCTGCGCCCGGGCCACGGGGCCGTGATCCGGGCGGTCGAGCCGGGCGACGTCCGGGGCATGAAGACGACGCTGCGACGCGTGAGACTCGCACGACGATGAGGCGCGCGGGCCAGCTTCGCCGACGGGTCCGCGGTTTCGGCGCGGCGGTGCCCGCGGCATGCGCATCGATGGCGCTACTGGCGCTGGCCGCCGCGCCGGCTGGCGCGGAGGAGCGCGTCCCGGAGGTCTCGTCGAGCACCGGCGGCCTGCAGATCGACGATCTCGGCGCCGCGGACGAGAGCATCACCGTCGGCTTCGCTCAGTCCGGCCTGCGCTGGCTCGTGATCTCGACCACCGGCCTGCACCTGTCCCGGGGCAGCAACTGCGACCCACCCGTTTTGGATTCCGCGAGCGGGCGGTTCCAAACCACGTGCGTGCGCTCAGTGCCGCTTCAGGCCAGCCCGACGTCGGTGACCGTCTCCCTCGACTCGGGCGACGACACGCTGACGACGGTCGGCCTCTCGAGCGCGATCTCGATCCACGCCATCGGCCGGGGGGGAGACGATCACCTCGGCGGCGGCCCCGGTCCCGACGAGCTCGAGGGCGGTCTCGGTCGCGACATCCTTGACGGAAATGAGGGCGACGACTCGCTCGGCGCCGGCCCCGATGACGACACGCTGGTCGGTGATGGTGGCCGCGACCTGCTCGTCGGCGATGACGGAGACGATCGCCTGCTGGACGGCGACGAGACCACCGCCGCGCCGGAGGCTCGCGACGATCGACAGCGGGGGGGAGCCGGCGGCGACACGCTGCGCATCGGCCTTGGCGGCGACAGCGCCGACGCCGGATCCGGAGACGACACGATCTTCGACGACGACGGGCCCGTGATCGCTGACGAGATTTTTCCCGACACCGGCGTTGATCTGCTCAGTTACCGCAACTTCGCCGGGGTGAGCGCGCAGACGGGCGTGATCACCGGGTTCACTGCGCCGTCGGGGAGCGCGCCCCAGGAGTTGGAGGGCATCGAGGGCACGGCCAAGGACGACCGGATCACGGTCTCCGGCTCGGGAACCCGGCCGGTGACCCTGATCGGCCTTGCCGGCAGGGATGTCCTGCGCAGCGGTGCGGGCCCCGACCTGCTGATCGGTGGTGGCGGCCAGGACGACCTGCGCAGCGCGGGCGGTGAGGACGTCGTCGACGCGAAGAGCGGAGAGGCCACGAGCGATGATCCGGACTCGCTCGTCGACCTCGTCTTCTGCGGCGCCGGCACCGACACCGAGATCGCCGACCTCACCGATCCCCTCTTCCACGACAGGAGCGACGGCTGCGAGAACGTCCAGCAGAGCGCGATCGGCGAGGGGCCGCACGTGCGCCTCGGCGGCGGCCGGGTGACCCTGAGCGGCCCGACGCTGTCGGTCCCGGCCTCGTGCCCGCGTGCGCTGCACCACCCGTGCCGGGGGCGGATCGTCTCGGCCGGCTCGCTGCCCGGGCTCGACCGTGCCCGGGCCACGCGGTACCGGCTCGGCCGGGGGGAGCGCGGAGTGATCGAGCTGCGCGCTGGGCCGGGCGTGACGAGCGGGCGGCCGGCCTTCGTCGAGTCGGTCGAGCACGGAGATGTCAAGGGGGACAAGACGACCCGCATGCTGGTGCGGGTGGCGCGCCACCCACGCCGCTAGGGCAACAGGCTGCCGCCCGGCGGCACGATCCAGAGCGGCTCCAGCAGCGGCTCGAGCTCGGTCGGCTCGAGCTCGGCGACGGTTGCCGCGCCGCGCTCGGCCATCAGGTCGCCGAGCCGGCGCCAGGCCGCGGCGACGGCGCCGACCCGGCTGCGATGGCCGAAGCCGGTCGCCTCGCCGAGCTCGGCGGCGCGGGCCTCGACCTCGGCCGGGGTGAGCTCGCCGAAGGGCCGCTGGGCGCCGCCGAAGGCGATCGGCGTCGCCAGCAGCCGGTCGAGATCGGGTCGGTCCATCCGCCCGATCCTCCCACGCTCGCTCGGCTTGCGCTCAGGAACGAAATCGAATAGAACTGATCCGGTATTGCGACTTACTCGCAGTTAGGAGTGAATCGCAATACAAGGAGGAGAGCGATGGCAGCGAGCGCGATCAAGATCGGCGGCCCGGCAACCAGGTGGAATCGGTTCAAAGGGGCGCTGACGCCGGCCGAGTGGCGCCGGGCAGCGGGCTTCGGGGCGGCGATCCTCGCCCTGCACGTGCTCGGCTTCGGCCTCCTGTTCCTGTTCGTGGTCCCGCAGCACTTCGAGCTCGGCGGTTCGGCCGGCGTGCTCGGGGTCGGGATCGGGATCACCGCCTACACGCTCGGCCTGCGCCATGCCTTCGACGCCGACCACATCGGCGCAATCGACAACACCACCCGCAAGCTGATGACCGACGGCCAGCGCCCGCTGGGGGTCGGCTTCTTCTTCTCGCTCGGCCACTCGACGATCGTCTTCGTGCTCGCGGCCCTGTTCGCGATCGGCATCCACGGGCTCAGCGGCGCCGTCGACGACGACGGCTCGGCCCTGCATCAGCTCACCGGGCTGGTCGGGCCATCGGTTTCCGGGACCTTTCTGATGATCATCGGGATCCTCAACCTGCTGGTCCTGATCTCGATCGTGAAGATCTTCCGCCGCATGCGCCGGGGCCACTACGCCGAGGCGGAGCTGGAGGAGCAGCTCAACAACCGCGGGTTCATGAACCGCTTCTACTCGAGGGCGACGAACACGATCACCAAGTCGTGGCAGATGTACCCGCTCGGGGTCCTGTTCGGACTCGGCTTCGATACCGCGACCGAGATCGCGCTGCTGGCGGCCGCCGGCTCGGCGGCGATCGGCGGCCTGCCCTGGTACGCGATCCTCTGCCTGCCGATCCTGTTCGCCGCCGGGATGTCGCTGCTCGACACGCTCGACGGGGCGTTCATGAACTTCGCCTACGGCTGGGCCTTCTCACAGCCGGTGCGAAAGATCTTCTACAACATCACCGTCACCGCGCTCTCGGTCGTCGTCGCGCTGGTGATCGGGATGATCGAGCTGATCGCCGTGTTCACCGAGAAGCTCAGCCTCACCGGCTTTCCCTGGGAGAACGTCGCCAACCTCGACCTCAACTACGTCGGCTACGCGATCGTCGCCACCTTCGTGATCACCTGGGTGATCGCGCTCGCGGTCTGGCACTTCGGCCACATCGAGGAGAAGTGGTCGGCGCACCTGAAGGAGACCGAGCCCGCCTAGTCGTCGTGCTCGTGCCCGTGGTCGCTGTGGGGGTGGCTGTGGACGCGGTCCCCGTGGCTGTGCGCGTGTTCGTGCGGGCGGCCGTGCGCCTGCGCATGGTGGTCGCGGATCGATGCGGCCTCGCCGTCCTCGTCGACCGCCCGCGCGCAGGGCGCGCACAGGCCGGTGAGCGGGAAGTGGGTGAAGCGGACCTCGAACCCGTGGTCGGCGCGGATTCGCTCGCGCACCGGGTCGAGCTCGGAGACCTCGACGATGCGGACCTCGCCGCAGCGTTCGCAGACCAGGTACTCGCGCTCCCGCCCGCCGGCGAGCGCATAGAGGCCGGGCCCGTGGCCGAGGTGGAAGTGGCGCACGATCCCGAGTTCCTCGAGCAGCTCGAGGTTGCGATAGACCGAGGCCAGGTCGCCGGCGTCCTCGCCGCCCGTGCGCGCGAGCCGCTCGGCGCCGACCGGCCCGTCGGCGGCGAACAGCGCCTCGAGCAGCTGGCGGCGTGCCGACGTCAGCCGCGAGCCGGACTCGCGCACCACCGCGATCGCTCCCTCCAGGTCGGCGAAGCTCGCCGCGCGCGCGTAAGGCGAGGCGGTCATTTCCCCGCCGATTCTACGACCGCCCACCGCGGGCCCGGGAGAGGTCGGCCCGCGGTGGACGGCGCTCGGGGCGAGGCGGCTCAGGCGGCCGCTTGGCGCCAGTCGAGCTCGGTGACCTCGCAGGCGCGCACTGCGACGTCGCGGGCGCGCTGGTCGTCGTCGACCCAGAGCGTGTAGCTGCCCTGGGCGAGCTGGTCGAAGACGAGCGTGTACGCGGGACGCTCGCCCGCGCTGCGCTCGAGCACCTGCTTGTGGCGCCCGTCGCGCTCGGCCCCGGTGGGGCTGATCTCGACCTCGACCCCGTGCATGTCGGCGTCGGTTTCGACGACCAGCGCCCCGTATTCGCCGCCGATGTCGAGCACCACTGCCTCGGGGTGGGTCCGATCGGCGTAGTCGTGGGTGTGGGTATGCGTGTGGGTCATCGCCGCGCTCCTAGGACGGCGTGCTGAAGCCGTCGTGCGGTGTTCCCAGATAGGGGAACGTCGACTGGTAGCGGTCCGGCCCCGGGGTCAGCCCCTGGGTCAGCATCCCCGCCGCCGCATCGGGCGTGTACGACTTGTCGACGAGCGGATAGGTGAGCCCGGCGACCGCGTTGAGCTCGATGTTGACGACGTCGTCGAACACCCGGCGCCCGTTCGGGAACCCGGCTGGATCGCCGGCCACGAGCCCGAGCGGCTTCGGGGCGGTGGTGGTCGGCGGGATCGCGACATTGAGCCGCAGCATGTCCGCCTGCACCGTGCCGGTGTAGTTCTGGAACCCATCGACGATCCCGGCCGGGATCCCGGTGAGCAGGATCGCCACCAGGTCCGCCCGCGGCTTGGTCAGCGCCGCCAGGTTCGGGAACACGCCCGGGTAGAGCACCGGGAGGAGCTTCTGCAGCTCCGGGCGCTCGACGTACTTGGCGAACTTGCTGTCCGCGGCCGGGTCGAGGGCGTTCCACTTGTCCTTCTGGCCCATCGGCACGACGACCTCGTTGAACAGCGGGTTGCCCAGCCGCGAGACCTGGACCCACGGCCCCGACTCGGAGCGCTCGTCCTTGGCCGGGTCGAGCAGGCGCGTCTTGCGCCGGCTCGCCGCGCCCCAGATCCCGAGCACCGCCTTCTTGCCCATCGGGTCGGTGGGCACGGAGCCGTCGCGGGTCAGCATCCCGATCGGGACCCGGACCGCGATCGTGTGCACGTTCAGGGTCGCGGTCGCGTCGACGCCCATCGCCGGATCGGTGGCGATCAGGTGCAGGTTCTGCAGCGGGCGCAGGTCGCCGAGGTCGAAGATCGACCCGAGGTCGACGTAGAACCCCTCGTTGCGCTGGCCGCAGAACACGTCGACGCCGCCTTTCAGAGAGCGCACGGCCGGCTCGGCGAGCGCCGCCTGGTAGTTGGGCGTCGACCGCGGGCCGATGTTGCACGGCGGGCAGGGCAGGTTCTTGCCGAGCAGCTTCGGCTTCGGCTCGCTGCCGTTGCGCTTCGACTTGTAGTCGACCCTGCTGACGTCGTAGAACTGACGCCGGTTCCAGTTCGCCGAGTCGATCCCGGTGATCGGCCCGGTGTTGTAGAGGAACGTCTTCTCGCTGCGGAGCTTGGTCTGGAACTTGAACCGGTACTCGATGTTCGGCAGCCCGTCGCCGTCGTTGTCGATGTAGATCGAGTATTGGACGTCGTCGCCGAACTCGAAGAAGTTCGGACCTCCCGGCGGGTTCTCCAGCGGGATGTAGTTGGTGATCATCGTGACCGTGTCCGGCTTGTCCGGACTCACGAACGCGTACGTGTCGGTGTTGTCAGCGACCGGGTCCTTGCTGATCTCGGGCGCTTCGCGATGGGAGGACATCCGTTACTCCTCGCTCTCCGGGGCCGCCTTCAGCAGCCGCTTGACCAATGCCTTGTCTCGGTAGGTGACCTCGGACGTCCCGCGCATCACCGTGACCTCGCCGCGGTCCGCGTCGCGGACGACCGCGATCACGGCCTCCTCGGGGGGCGGCCCGCTGGGGTCGGTGACCTCGCCGCCCTCGAGCGCCGCCGCGGCCGCGGCCGGGGCGGTTGCGATCACCGCGGTCCCCGCAGCTGCGCCGGCCGATCCGAGCAACTTCCGCCTGCTCAGGCTCTCCATTGCTGACTCCTTCCGTGTCGTCGCCGCCACCGGGACCTCCGGCCCCGTCGAGTGGTGATGACGGCGCTTCTGGCAGTTACTGCGCAGCTGCCCCGCGGTTGGATCAGTGCCGTTCAGGCGAGCGCGCGGGCGACGGCGACGGCGACCTGGCCGTATGAGATCTGGCCGTCGTTCGGCGGCAGGCGCTCGGGAAGCAGCGGCTCGAGCCCGGCGGCGCGCAGGTGCCCGACCGTGCGCACCGCTAGCAGCCGGTTCTGGAACACGCCGCCGGCGAGCACGACGCGGCTCAGGTCGCGACGCTCCGCCTCGCGGGCGCAGGCGTCGGCGAGCGCGGCCGCGAGGCCGTTGTGGAAGCGCGCCGCGATCAGCGAGCGCTCGACCCCGGCCGCGAGGTCGGCGCAGATCGCCCGAATCGCCCCGCGCGGGTCGAGCACCGCGGGGTCGCCGCCATCCTCCAGCGCGCCGATCTCGTAGGCCTCGGCGATCGCCGGATCGGCGATCCCCTCGAGCTCCGCCGCCGCCTGGCCCTCGTGCTCGACCGTGGCCCGCACGCCGCAGAGCGCGGCGACCGCGTCGAACAGCCGCCCCGCGCTGGTCGTCAGCGGCGAGTTGGTTCCGGTCTCGACCAGCCGGCAGACTCCCTCCCAGGCAAGTGGGTCGATCTCGCCCTCGAGTGCGGGCGGGATCGGCGACGCGGCGGTCTCGTATGCGGCCGCCAGCCAGGCGCAGGCCATCCGCCACGGCTCGGGTCGCCGCGGCGTCGCCGCCCGGCAGCCGGACCGGGAACAGCAGCCCGGCGCGTTCGAACGAACGCAGGTCGCCGGCGAGGATCTCACCGCCCCAGACGGTCCCGTCGCCGCCGTGCCCGGCGCCGTCGAAGATCGCGCCGATCGCGGGTTCGGTGACGCCGTGCTCGGCCAGGGTGGCGGCGAGGTGGGCGTGGTGGTGCTGGACGCCGACCAGCTCGACCCCCTCGCGCTCGATCGCGTACCGGGTCGCGAGGTAGTCAGGGTGCAGGTCGTGGGCGACGAGCGCGGGGGAGACCGCGAACAGACGCTGGAAGTGCTCGACGCCGTCCTCGAACGAGCGCAGGGTCTCGAAGTTCTTCAGGTCGCCGATGTGGTGGCCGACCCAGGCCCGCGGCCCGCGGGCAAGGCAGAAGGTGCTCTTCAGCTCGGCGCCGCAACCCAGCACGGGCCGTGGCGCCTCCAGCGGCAGGCCGAGGGCCCCGGGCACGTACCCGCGGGAGCGGCGAAGCATCAGCGGGGCCTCGCGCACGGACGGGTCAAGCGCCCGGACGACCGAGTCGTCGGTGCGGATGTGGATCGGGCGGTCGTGGACGAGGAAGGCGTCGGCGATTCCGGCGAGGCGCTGGAAGGCGTCGGCGTCCTCGAACGCGATCGGCTCGTCGGAGAGGTTGCCCGAGGTCATCACCAGCGGTGCGCCGGCTGAGCGCGCGAGGAGGTGGTGGAGGGGGGAGTAGGGCAGCATCACGCCGAGGTCGCGTGAGCCGGGCGCGACGTCCGGTGCGACCGCGGCTCGCCGCTGTCGTCGGGCGATCACGATCGGCCGCTCGGCGCCGGACAGCAGCGCCTCCTCGGCGGGACTCAGCTCGACCAGCCGGCGGGCGTCGTCGAGCGTCGCGACCAGCAGCGCGAACGGCCTTTGGTCGCGGTGCTTGCGAGAGCGCAGCGTCCAGACGGCGCGCTCGTCGTCGGCGAGGCAGGCCAGGTGGTAGCCGCCGAGGCCCTTGACGGAGACGATCGCGCCCTCGCGCAACATTGCCGCCGCGGCGTCGATCGGCTCGAGCCCCGGGGCAACGCTCGCCGCCGTAGGCGTCGACCAGCCGGGCGCGAGGGCCGCAGTCGGGGCAAGCGTTGGGCTGGGCGTGGAAGCGTCGGTCGAGCGGGTCCTCGTACTCGGCCCGGCAGCGCCCGCACATCTCGAAGCCGGCCATCGTCGTCGACGGCCGGTCGTAGGGGACGCCGAGCACGATCGTGAACCGGGGCCCGCAGTTGGTGCAGTTGATGAACGGGTAGCGGTGGCGGCGGTCGGTGGGGTCGAAGAGCTCGGCGAGGCAGTCGGCGCAGGTGGCCATGTCCGGCGACACCGGGACGTCGGGACCGGCGGCCGAGTCGGAGGCCAGGATCCGAAAGCCCTGCTCTCCGATGACGCCGATGCGATCGCTGGCGACCGCCTCGATCCGTGCCAGCGGCGGCGCCTCGGCGCGCAGCCGCTCGACGAACGCCTCGACCGCACCGGGATCGCCCTCGATCTCGAGCAGCACCCCGCGCGAGTCGTTGAGGACGAAGCCCGCCAGGCCGAGCTCGGTCGCAAGCCGGAAGACATGGGGGCGAAAGCCGACCCCCTGGACGGTGCCGTCGACCCGGGCACGGACGCGAATGCACGCCTCGGTCGCCGCGCTCACACCTCGGCCTCTTCGATCAGCTCGCGCAGCGCGTGGTAGGCGCTCGCCTGCGCCTCCTGGATCCGGGGGATGTTCTGCGAGCGGGTGACCACGACCCGGTCGGCGAGCCGCTCGGCCGCCACCCGGCCGCCGTCGTAGCCGACCATCGCCACGGTCAGCAGCCCGCGCGACCTGGCCTCCTCGAGGGCCGCGATCAGGTTGGCGGAGTTGCCGCTGGTCGAGAGCACGACCAGCGCATCGCCCTCGCGCCCGTAGGCGATCACCTGGCGCTGGAAGATCTTCTCGACGCCGACGTCGTTGGCGATCGCGGTCAGGATCGAGGGGTCGGCGGTCAGGTCGATCGCCCGGCGGATCGGCCAGTCGGGGCGCGGGGGCGAGACCAGGTCCGCGACCAGGTCCATCGCGTCGGTCGCCGAGCCGCCGTTGCCGCAGGCGAGCAGCCGACCGCCCGCGTCGAGCCGTGAGCGCAACTCGATCGCGGCCTCGGCGAGCTCGACGGCGTTCTCGGCCAGCGTCTGCTCGCGCAGCTCCCCGATCTCGGCCGACTTCATCAGCACCGAGCGGCGGACGTCCTCGGTCACCGCGCTGGCATCGATCTCCGACTCCGCCAGGAAGGGATAGAGGAAGCTCGAGGCGCCCGCGTCATGCCCGGCGCGGGCCTCGCGGCCGGAGAGCAGGCCGCGGTGGTCGAAGAACACATGGACCAGCTCCCAGAGCACGTGGTAGAGGGTCTCGACCAGCTCCTGGCGCACGAACGGGTCCGCCGTCGGCGGCTCGAACTGCCACTCGGCGCCCCCCGGCGCGAAGGCGATCGTCATTGCGCCGAGCGCCCGCGCCGCCGCCAGCCCCTCGACCGTCTCGCCGGCGTCCGGCTCGCCGATCCCGAAGCCGACCGCGATGTCGTCGGCCTCGACCACCGCCTCGATCTGGGTGGGCAGCGAGCCACCGTCGGCGGTCAGCCCGATCGCCGGCAGGGCGCGCTTGCCGACGATCACCGGGTGGACGAACTCGACCGCGACGTGGCGGACGTCGGAGCGCGCCGACGGCGAATGGCCGAGCGCGACCAGGCGACCGCCGCGCGCGAAGCGCTCGGCCATCCGATGACAGCAGACGGCGAGCTCGGCCGCCGAGGCCTCGAAGTACGCGGCGTTGGCCTCGCTGCGCCGGCGCGCGAGCTCGCCGATCCGGCCGCCGAGCCCCTCGAGGGTGGCCGCCGCCATCGCGCTCCTAGACCGAGGCCCCCGCCGCCACCCGCGCCGGGACCGCGGTCAGCCACTCGCGCCACTCGTCGACACCGCGACCGCTGGTGGCGCTGACCAGCATCGTCTCGACGCCCGGGTTGACGGCGTCGATGTTGGCCAGCATCCGGTCGAGGTCGAAGTCGACGTGGGGGAGCAGGTCGAGCTTGTTGATGATCACCAGCTCGCAGGCGCGGAACATGAGCGGGTACTTGAGCGGCTTGTCCTCGCCCTCGGTGACCGAGGTGACCATGATCCTGGCGTCCTCGCCGACCTTGAACTCGGCCGGGCAGACGAGGTTGCCGACGTTCTCGATCATCAGCAGGTCGAGCTCGTCCAGCGGCAGGTCGCCGATCGCCGAGCGGACCATGTTGGCGTCCAGGTGGCACTCGCCGCCGAACCCGGAGTCGGTGTTGAGCTGCACCACGGGGACGTGGATCGCGGCGATCCGGTCGGCGTCCATGGTCCCCTGGACATCGCCCTCGAGCACTCCGGCGCGGACGCCCTCGAGGCCGTCGAGGCCCCGCTCGAGCAGCGTCGTCTTGCCCGCCCCGGGCGCCGACATCATGTTGACGACGGCGACCCCTGCGTGGTCGAAGTCGTGGCGGTTGGCGTTGGCGATCGTCTGGTTCGCGTCGAGCGCGTCCTCGGCGACCCTGATCTTCGTCCGGTGCATCGGTCTCCTTTCTAGGCTGGCGCGGGGGCCTCGTCCGCGACCTCGATCGACTCGACCTCGAGCTCGTCGCCCGCGGACGACCTGGGCCCCGGCGAGCTCGCAACCGGGACAGCGGAACGTGGGCAGGACCGCGGTCAGCGGCTCATGACCCAGCTCGGGCTCCGGCGCCGGGTCCCACTCGCAGCCGCAGACCTGGCAGCTCATCAACGCGGGCACGATCTCGAGCTCCAGGGTCGCGCCCTCGCAGGGCGTGTCGCGGGCGACGATCTCGAAGTAGAAGTCGAGCGACTCGGGGACCACCTGGCGCAGCGCGCCGACGCGCATCTGGACCGCGGTCACCGGCCGCCCGCCCGCGTGGCGCAGGGCGGTGTCGACGATCGCGCTCGAGATCGAGAGCTCGTGCATCAGCCCGCCTCGGCGTAGGCCTCGTCCGTCTGCAGCTCGGCGATCGTCTCGATCACGACGCGCGTGGCTCCCTCGACCGCGCCCTGGACCTCGGGCGACAGGTCGAGGCCCATCTCCTCGACCGAGGCCGGCTCGCAGGCCACGACCACGACCTTGCCGGGCCAGCCGCCGACCGTCTTCACGAACCGCAGCACCGTCTTCGGGTCCATCCCGTGCGGGCTGACCACCTCGCCGTCGGAGATCGGCTCGATCTCGGACGGTTGCGGCTCGATCACGTACAGGGTCCCGGGCTCGCCGCCTTGGCGGCTGACGTCGACGAGCACGAGCGCGTCGTAGCCGCGCATCACCTCGTAGGCCAGGTCGAGGCCGCCACTGCCGAAGTCCGCCACGGTCACCCCGGCCGGCAGCTCCTGCTGCTCGAGCGCCTGGGCGACGTGGCCGCCGAAGCCGTCGTCAGCCATCCAGGCGTTGCCGATCCCGGCGACCAGGATCTGGCGCTCTCGCATGGCCTCTGCATTCATTCCGCCACCGCCTCGAGCTCGGCCGCCTTGAAGAACAGGTAGCGCCCGGTCTCGCGAAACAGCTCCTGGCCGGGGTCGTCGTCGATCGTCACCGCGACGTGGGCACCGTCGTCGTAGTCGACGTAGAGGCGCTCGATCGTCGCCCGGCGGCCGTCGAGCATGCGGTCGTAGACGTCGCGGTCGGTGCCCGGGCGCAGGACCACCTTGGCGCCCTTGCGGAAGGTCTTGCCGTCGATCTCGAGCTGGGGCTCGCCCGGGTTCGGGTGCCCGGGCTCCGACGCAGGGCCCGGGTCGGCGGGCAGCTCGGTGCTCGGCCTCATCATCCCGTGCAACGAGGAGACCTCGTCCGGCGCGGCGGCCGCGGCGCGCTCGATCATCGCCCGCACCGCGGGGTCCTGGGCGGCGATCTGATCTCGCTCGGAGTCCGACAGCGCCTGCACGTGGAGCAGCAGCGCCTCCTCGATCTCGGTGTTGTCGAACAGGTTGCCGAGGCTCTCGGGGGCGATCCGCGGATGGTCGGGGAGAACGATCGCGGCCGCCAGGATCGCGTCGTCGCCGGGCGACGCGAGGACCGGAAAGGTGTTGATGCTCGCGCAGGCCGCAACGGCTTCGCCGGCCGCCCCGTCGCGTTCCAGCGGCGAGACGAAGCGCCCGCCCTCGGCCTCGACCACGACATGGGTCGAGACCAGGCTGCGGACGAGCGCCGCGGCACGGTCGAGGCCCGGGATCGACGGCGGTCGTGTTGTGGACGCAGGCGCGCACCCGCCAGCGCCCGTCGGCGAGCGCTTCGGCGCGCAGGCGCGCCCGGCCGCACAGCTGCGGCTCGCCCTCGAGCTCGAACTCGGTTCCGGATCCCTGGCCCAGCTCTCCGACCGCGACCGGCCCCAGCTCCAGCCGCCGCTCGACGGCCTGGTGGCGCTCGCCCGACGCCTGCAGGAACCGCACCGTGGCGCGCACCACGACCTCCGGCTGCGCCTCGAGCACGCACTCGAGCCGCAGGTGGTCGAAGGTCGCCGGGTTCTCGGTGGCGTAGCCGGGCGGGTAGACGATCCCGAACGGGGTCGGGGTCGAGTTCTTGGTCGCCCCCGGGGTGTACGGGTAGAGCGCGTAGCCCTCGTAGAGCAGCGAGCTGACCAGGCTCTCGAGCTGAGCGTTCACGGGGCTCCCTCCTGCTCGCCGAGCAGCTCGTCGACGACGGCGTCGAAGGTCGGCAGGCCGAGCTCGGCCTTGCGCCGCTCGAGCCGGCGCAGGGTGTCGGCGTGGACCGGGACCCAGGCGCGGAACGGGTAGACCGAGTCGATCGCCTGCCTCCAGGTCTCGATCGGCATGCGGAAGCGCGGCGAGCGGTCCCAGGGGACCTGGACGATCTGCATCCTCCCGTCGCCCGCCTCGTAGAAGACGGTGCCGTTGAAGTGGAAGCGCAGCGGCGCGTCGCCACCCTCGATCCCATGGAAGTACTTGGCGGCGGCGAGCTCGAGGTCGTAGGTGCAGGGGACGACGAGCTCGAACTCGGTCGAGCCCTCGAACGCCGGCACCAGCGCGTCGGCCTGCGCCCAGCGGAAGTTGGTCGTCGTCGAGGCCCAGCGCTCGGGCTCCCCGAACAGCTCGACCAGCCGCTCGCGGCTCTCCGGGTCGTAGGGCCGCTTCGAGGGCTCGATCGTGATCACCGCGGTCAGTGCGATCGTGAACACCGGCAGGCCCGATTGGTCGTCGACGCGGACCCGGAAGCCGATCGTCGGCGCCGACGAGCGCTCGACCACGTGCGCCGACAGCAGTTCGAAGTCGGGATCGGGTGCGCCCGCAAACGGCGACGGCTCGACCGCCGCTGCCGGGGTTCCGTTGCCTGCCTCGGGCTCAGTCATGTCGCCAACTCCTCGAGCTCCCGGAAGAACTCTCGGATCGCGCGTTCGGGGCCGTCGCCGCCCGAGATCCCGTCCCAGTTGAGCTTGATCATCCCGACCAGCCGGTAGCACTCGTCGATCGGCGCGATCGCGAACTCGGGCGGGTCGGCGATCCGGTTGATGATCAGCGCCTCGGCGTCCGGCTCGAGGCTCATCAGCGCCGGGTTGAGGCGGCGCAGCTCGCTCCACGCCTCGGGCGGGAGCCCGGACTCGGTCGCCCCGGCGGGGCTCGGGTATAGGGCGACGACGCCGCCCGCGGCGCTCGAGTCGAGGAAGAAGGCGATCCCGATCGGGATCTCGAAGGCGCCCCAGATCTCGTCGGGCAGCGTGAACCCCTCCAGCCACACTCGGCGCGTGCCGGTCGGGCGCAGCTCGGGGTCGCCGCCGCGCAGCGCCAGGCAGGCCTCGCAGGAACAGAGGATGCGACGGTCGACCAAGTGCAGAAGGTGGCGGTGGTCGGGGTCGAGCTCCTTGCCGCACAGGTCGCAGAGCTCGACCGGGCCGGCGCCCGGGGCGTCGCCATTGCCGTTCTGGTCGCGCGGCCGCGCCAGCCGCCGCAGGCTCGAGATCACCTCGGCCTGGCGCCTTGCCGAGACCTTCTCGTCAAGACTCACGGCAGGCGCCTCAACGGCGGCGCGGCTCGGCGCCGGCCTGTCGGCCGCCGCCTCACGGCAGCGCCTCAACGGCGGCGCGGCTCGGCGCCACCCGTCGGCGCCGCACGCGGCGCCGGCGCAGCAGCGCGGCACCGGGTCGAGCAACAGGCGGTCGTCGTCGAGCGAGCGGCCGGCGCGTGGCAGGAAGAAGCGCCGCTCGCAATCGGGGCAGCGCAGCGTCGCGTCGATCAGCTCGGCGCCGGCGAGCGATGCGCCGCAGCCCGCGCAGGCGTCGAGGAAGGCGAGCAGGTTGCCCTCGGCCCGGGCGACGATCAGCTGACGACCCTGGACCTGTACCGCCTTCAGCTCGTCCTCGCCAAGCCCGTCGACCCCCGCGAGGTCGAACCACGATGGCGCCACCTCGGCGGCGCCGGTGGCGACCTGGACCACCGGCAACTCGACCGCGCCCGGCCCGGGCTCGGTCGCGGTCGCGGCGACCGCGCCCTCGACCACCAGGCCCTCGAGGTCGGGCGCCGCCTCGTCGAGCGCGGACTTGATCGCGAGCTCGAGCGTCGAGGCCGAGGCCGGGCAGCCCTCGCAGCTGCCCTCGAGGCGGATCCGCGCGACCCCCTGCTCGATCCCCAGCAGCTCGACGTCGCCGCCATGCGACTCCATGTACGGGCGGACCGAGTCGAGCGCCTCGGCGACCCGCTCGTCGAGCGGCACCGGGTACAGGTCGTGGATCAGCATCAGGCTGGCGACCACCCCGTCGTCGGCGAGCTGCTGACCAAGGCGCTCGCCGTCGGCGCTCTCGCCGATCGCCGCGAAGATCCGCTCGAGCCCCTGGCCGTACATCTCGACCACGGCGGCGACCAGCTCGTCGGCCGCCCGCGACGCCGCCGGGTTGCCGAGCCGGTCGATCTCGGCGGTCAGCATCTGAACGCGCTCGATCAGATCGTCAGGAGAGGCCCGCTGCGGGCCCGCCGTGGCGGGCCCGCCGTTCGATCCACTGGCGTCCATGCGCTCGCCGGCCTCAGCACATGCCGGTCGGCGTGTGTTGCACCTTGCGCACGCGGCCGCCGCCGGTGTACATGTGCACGCCGCACGGCAGGCACGGGTCGAAGCTGCGAACCGCGCGCATGATGTCGACGCCCTTGAAATTCTCCGGGCCGTTCTCCTCGAAGATCGGGGTGTTCTGCACCGCGTCCTCGTAGGGGCCCGGAGTTCCGTAGACGTCGCGGACGCTCGCGTTCCACGGCGTCGGCGGATAGGGCTGGTAGTTGGCGATCTTGCCGCCCTGGATCACCATGTGGTGGGACAGCACCCCGCGCGCGGCCTCGTGGAAGCCGCAGCTGACGGCCTCCTGGGGGACCTTGAAGTTGTTCCAACTCTTGGTCCGCCCGGCCCTCACCTCGGTGAAGGCGCGCTCGAGGCAGTGCAGGCCGATCAGCGCCGAGTACGCCTGGTGGTAGGAGCGGGCGCGATCACGCTCGATCGCGTTCGACTTCTCCGGCACCTTCCACTCGAGCTCCATCTCGGCGGAGTTGGCGGTCTTCGGCAGCACCATCTGGATCGACTCGCCGGTCGCCTTCGCGTAGCCGAAGTCGACCAGGCCGGCCTTGGCCGTGCACCACTGGCGCGCGAACGGCCCGCCGCCGGTGTCGCAGCAGACGTACTTGTCGTTGCGCTTGTCGTACATCCGCGGCGAGACCACCCAGCTGTACTTGTCGGCGAAGTCGCGCTTCTGCGGCCTCGGGATCGTCACCTTGTTCCACGGGTGGCGCGGGTCGACCGGGTTGCCGAGCGGGTCCTTGGTCACGAACGGCTGCTCGGTCTCGGTCCAGTCGTCGAAGTACGACGAGCCGAGCAGGATCCGGATCATCAGGTTGATCTCGACCAGGTCGGTGGTGATCAGCTCGCCATCGAACGCCACACCCGGGGTGATGTAGCGCTTGTTGCCCCACTCGTTCATGTTCGCGTAGTTGTAGTCGACGTAGTCCGGGTCGTCGAAGCAGCCCCAGTTGACGAGGTTCGTGTCCCGGTAGCCGACCATGTCGTAGCCGGGCAGCTCCCGGAGGAAGAAGTCATAGAGGTCGTCGTGCATCGGCACGACCCTCTTGACGTAGTCGAAGTACCGCATCAGGCGCACGTAGTAGTCGGTCAGCGTCTGATGGGTGATGTGGGCGCTGCAGCCCCCCGGCATGATCGTCGACGGGTGCGTGTGACGGCCGCCGAACAGGCAGTACATCTCCCGCGTCCAGCGGGCCACCTGCAGGGTCTCGAGGTAGAACTCACCGGTGAACGGGTTCAGCGAGCGCATGATGTCGGCGATCGTCCGGTAGCCGTGCACGTCGGAGTTCGGCGCTAGGTCCTGCTCGGCCTTCGCCAGCAGGCTCGGATTGGTCTCCTTGACCATCTGCTCGCAGAAGTCGACGTTCGCCATGCAGTCGTTGAAGATCGCGTGGTCGAACATGTAGTCCGCGGTCTCAGCGAGGTTGAACGCCAGATCTCCGAGCGGCGGCGGCTTGACGCCGTACGCCATGTTCTGGTTCAGGCACGAGCAGGTGCAGTGGTTGTCACCGCAGATGCCGCAGATCCGGCTGGTGATGAAGTGCGCGTCTCGCGGGTCGATCCCCTTCATGAAGATGTCGAATCCCCTGAAGATCATCGAGGTCGAGTAGCACTTCAGGACCTCGTGATTGGAGAAGTCGATCTCCGTGTGGATGCCGAGGCTGCCGACGATCCGGGTGATCGGATCCCACGACATCTCCTTGACCATGACCTTCGAGTCGCCGCGCGGTGTCTCCACTGTCGCCATTTCTGGTTCCTCTCTTTCCTACGAGTAGTTGCGCGGCGAGTAGCCGGTCTGCAGGCTGGTGGCGGGCTTGCGCCACTCGGGTTCGACGTCGAACTTGCGCTCGATGTTGCGGTGACGGAAGTAACGGAACATCCGCCCGAACGTGAATTGCTCGAGCGCCGCCGCCATCCGGCCGTTGGGGTCCTCGTCCATGAACGGCATGAACTTGTCGGGGAAGCCGGGCATCGTGCAGGCCATGCAGATGCCGCCGACGTTCGGGCAGCCGCCGTAGCCGTCGACCCAGCCGCGGACCGGGACGTTGCACTTGACCACCGGGCCCTTGCAGCCGAGCTTCACCAGGCAGCGCGGGTCGTCGCCGTATTCGGTCGCGAACTGACCCTCCTCGGAGAAGCCGGCGCGGTTGCAGCCCTCACGGACCGTGCGGCCGAACAGCCAGCGCGGGCGCAGCTGCTCGTCGAGGTCGGGAACGGGGGCGCGGCCGGCCAGGTGCAGCGCCAGGTAGAGCAGCACCTCGGTCATGTTGTCGGGCTGCGCCGGGCAGCCGGGGATGTTGACCACCGGCAGGCCGGCCGACGACTTCCAGTCCCAGCCGAGGTGGTCCGCCACGCCCATCGCCCCGGTCGGGTTGTTCTTCATCGCCGGGATCCCGCCGTAGGTGGCGCAGGTGCCGATCGCGACCACGGCCGCGGCCTTCGGCGCCAGCCGGTCGAGCCACTCGGAGGTGGTGATCGGCTGCCCGGTCTCGGGGTCGTCGCCGATCGCCGCCCAGTGGCCCTCGCCGGAGAGCTTCTCGTTCGGGATCGAGCCCTCGACGCAGAGCACGAACGGGTCGAGCTCGCCGCGCTCGGCGCGCCACCACCACTCGATGAACTCGGGCCCGTTCTCGTAGGCGAGCACCGGGTTGTGGACGATCACCTTCGGCATCCCGGGGATCGACTGGGTGATGATGTCCTCGAGGCTCGGGTTGACGGCCGAGGTCATCGCCACCGAGTCCCCATCGCAGGAGAGTCCCGTCGTCATCCAGATCACGTGCGCCTCGACGGCTTCGGTCTTCGCCTGATCCGGAACGATCTCTGTGCTCAGTGCCATCTGAACTCTCCTCGTTGACGGTATGACGGTCAGCAGATCCTCGGAAGCGGGTCGCCGGCGAGCAGGTCCATCACCCGCCGGCCCCCGAACGCGGTGTCGACAAGAACCATCCCGGGCGGTTCGGCCCGGACCTCGGCGATCGCGGTCGCGGCCTCGCAGCCGGGCACCGATCGCAGCGCTTCCAACGCGGCATCCATGCCATCCGGCCCGACGAAGGCGACGAGGACACCCTCGTTCGCCACGTACATCGGGTCGATTCCAAGCAATTCCGCGGCGCCCGCGACCTCGGGAAGGACCGGGATCGAGGCCTCGTCGACGGTGATCCCGACCGACGAGGCGCGGGCGAGCTCGTTGAGGACCGTGGCGACGCCGCCGCGGGTGGCGTCGCGCATCGTCCGCAGCTGGGGCCCGGCGGCGTCCAGCAGCGCGTTGACCGCCGGCCACAGCGAGCGGGTGTCGGAGACGACGTCGGACTCGAGCCCGAGCTCGCCGCGGGCGAGCATGATCGCGGTCCCGTGTTCGCCGATCGTCCGCGAGACGATCACCCGGTCGCCTGGCCGCAGCGAGCCGGTCGCCAGCGCGGCGCGCGGGTCACGCCGGCCGACGCCGCTGGTGCAGACGTACATCCCGTCGGCGTGTCCGCGCTCGACGACCTTGGTGTCCCCGGTGACGACCTCGACCCCGGCGGCGGCCGCGGCGGCGGCGATCGCCTCGACCTCGGCCCGCAGGACGGAGGAGTCGAGCCCCTCCTCGAGCACCAGCGCGAGGCTGATCGCCAGCGCCTTCGCGCCGGCGGCGGCGAGGTCGTTGACGGTCCCGTTGACGGCCAGCTCGCCGATCGAGCCGCCCGGGAAGCGAAGCGGCTTGACCACGTAGGTGTCGGTCGTGAACGCGAGGCCGACCCCCTCGACGTCGAGCGCGGCCGAGTCGCCCAGCTCCTCGAGCTGCTGGGACCCGAAGGCGGGGGCGAACAGGCCCTCGATCAGCGTCTGGGTGGCCTTGCCGCCGGCCCCGTGGGCCATCGTGATCCGCTCGTCCTTGAACCGCGGGCGCTTGGCGCGCGTGGTCGCGATGATCTCGTTGATCCGCTGCTCGCGGTCGACCGTTTTCGCCTCGGCCGGCATCAGGCCACCACCTCCTGGCGGCGGGCCAGGCGGCCGTAGTTGTAATACGCGGCGCAGGCGCCCTCAGGAGAGACCATGCAGGTCCCGATCGCGTGCTCGGGGGTGCACGCGGTGCCGAAGACCTTGCACTCCCAGGGCTTGATCACGCCCTTGAGCACCTCACCGCACTGGCAGGCCTTCGGGTCGGCGACCCGGACGCCGGGGACCGCGTAGCGAAGCTCGGCGTCGAAGTCGGCGTAGGCGTCGGAGAGCCGCAGGGCGCTCTGCGAGATGAACCCGAGCCCGCGCCACTCGAAGTGCGGGCGCAGCTCGAAGACGTCCGACAGCACCGCCAGCGCCGCCGGGTTGCCGTCGTAGGGGACGACGCGCTTGTACTGGTTCTCGAGCTCGCAGCGGCCGTCTTTGAGCTGAGCGAGGATCATCCGGATCGACTGCAGGATGTCGAGCGGCTCGAAGCCGGCGGTGACCAGCGGCTTGCCGTAGTCGGCGCAGATGAACTCGAACGGGCGCACGCCGACGATCGTCGAGACGTGACCCGGCCCGATGAACCCGTCGAGGCACAGGTCGGGCGACTCGAGCAGGGCGCGAAGCGGCGGCACGATGGTCACGTGGCTGCACATGCAGAGGAAGTTGGTGACGCCCTCCGCCTTCGCCCGCTTCAGGGTCAGCGCGGTCGACGGCGCGGTGGTCTCGAACCCGATCGCGAAGAAGACGACCGTGCGGTCGGGGTTCTGCTTGGCGATCCGCAGCGCGTCGAGCGGCGAGTAGACCATGCGGATGTCGGCGCCCGCCGCCTTCGCCTCGAGGAACGTGCTCTCGGACCCCGGGACGCGCATCATGTCGCCGAAGCAGGTCAGGATCACGCCTTCGGTGCGGGCGAGCGCGATGCCGTCGTCGACACGGCCCATCGGGATCACGCAGACCGGGCAGCCCGGCCCGTGGACCAGCTCCACGTTGTCGGGGAGCAGGTCGTCGATCCCGTACTTGTAGATCGAATGGGTGTGACCGCCGCAAACCTCCATCAGCTTGTAGTGGCGATCCGGGTCGACCAGGGAGAGGATCTCGCCGGCCAGCGCCGGGGCCAGCTCCGCGTCGCGGAACTCGTCCACGAACCTCATGCGATCGCCGTCCCCGCGTGGACCAGCAGCTCGTCGTCGACCGCGACCGGCTGGACGAGCGCGATCTCGACGGTGTGGTGCTCGTCTCGCTCGTCCGCGCAGAGCGCCAGCCCACGGGCCGGGTCGATCTTCAGCACCCGCATCGGCTCCGCCACGTCGCCGCAGGTAATGCAGTGATCGTCCGCGCAGTCGGTCACTCGATCACGCTCGCCTTCAGCTCCTCGAGCTCGGCCTCGTAGTCGGCGCCCATGCCCTCGAGCATCCGCCTGGTCGCCCGCGCCTCCTCCTCGTCGACCTTCGAGATCGCGAAGCCGACGTGGATCAGGACCCAGTCGCCCGGCTCGGCCGCCTGGCCGTCCTCGTCGAGAAGGCCGATGTTGACGTTGCGGCGGACCCCGGCGACGTCTACGAGTGCCAGGCGATTGGCCTCATCGACCACCTCAAGCACTTGACCCGGAATCGCCAGGCACACGCTTCTCTTCGCTCCTCGTCGTCCCCCGGAACCGGCATCCAAACGGCCGCTTCCAGAACTCGGCGCGACGCTATTCGCGAGTTGCAAAGAGCGTAAGTGCGTTCAGCAAAGTGTCCGGGTCACATAGCGGCGCGACCGTCGGCCGCGGCCCGATGAGCCGCCATCCGGCCGGTCACCGCGCGGCGCTTGGCGCTGCCGGTCGGCAGCCGCCTCGCCTGCAGATAACGGCTCAGGAACGCGTCGATGCGTCGCTCGCCCTCGGCCAGGTCGGAGGCGCGGTGGTCGAGTTCGGCGACCCCGGCGTCGGTCAGCGAGTAGACGCGCTTGCGCGGCCCGGAGGCTGATTCGCGCCACCCCGACTGGACGAGGCCGTCGTTCTCCAGTCGGCGCAGCGACCGGTAGAGGGCGCCGGGATCCGAGTGATCGAAGCCGAAGGTGCAGACGCTCTCCAGCAGCTCGTACCCGTGCGCCTCGCCCTCGCGCAGCAGCAACAGCAAGCAGGGCCGGAGGAAGTCCTTGGGGAGGCCGGAGCTGAGCGCATGCGGCACCCCGGCAACGTATCTCAGCGCCGGACGCCGTTCAACTGCCGGACCGCGGCGAACAGCCCGCCGATCGCGAACTGGTCGACCGCGACGATCGAGGGGGTGAGCCCGCGCTGGGCGATGCACTGGCGGGCGCGGCCGGCGATCACGTCGGTCGCGTTGACCGCCTCGGAGTTGGCGAAGTTGGTCTCCGGCGGCGGGGTCGAGGGCGACCAGTGGTTGATCAAGAACAGCGAGCCCGTGGTGCCGCCGCGGTTCGGCTCGCAGCTCGCCGGCCAGTTGCCCGGGTCGGTGAGCATCGTGATCGGGTTGAAGGTGTAGGGCGTCTCCTGGACGATCCCGTCGTAGGCGTTGTGGTACCAGGGGTAGGCGGTGCCGGCGTCGCGCTCGGCGAGCACGACGATCTGCTGGTGGGTGCGGATCATCCGCTTCAGGGTCGGCCAGCGCGGACCGGGCGCGCCCGAGTAGACGTAGTCGACGAGGCCGCTCTCGTCCATCGCCGCGGCGAAGTCCTCGGGGGTGATCTTGTCCTCGTTGATGATCGCGAGCACGTTGTTGGGGCGCTGGCGGATGAACTTGCGGATCGAGCGCAGGACGCCGACCAGGGGCGAGGCTCCGATCTGGCAGAGGACGTGGCAGAGGTAGAGGCCGCGCTCGCCGGTCGTCACCGAGCCGTCGTCGTCGGTGAGCACTGTGCCGTCGGCCTGCAGGCTCCCGTAATGGGTGTCGATCAGCAGCGCCCGGATCCCGGTCTCGAGCTGGTCGGGGATCGCCACCGACTGGTTCGGGATCTTCCAGCCCAGCGACCCGGCCGACATCGCGTTGTGGGCGCCGGGGAGGACGACCTGGTTGAAGGGCCGGTCGCAGAGCGGGGCGGCGCCGTTGCAGCGCATGTCGCGCTTCGCCGCCGCCGGCGAGGCCGCGAGCGCGCCCACGAACAGCAGCAGCGCTGCGAGCGCGATCGGCCTCCATGCACGCATCGGGTGGAACCGTAAACGACTTCGGCCCTATCCTCGCTGGTGATGGAGCCGCTGCGCGACGCCCATGGCAGAGCGATCACGGACCTGCGGGTCTCGGTCACCGACCGCTGCAACTTCCGCTGTCGCTACTGCATGCCGGCCGAGGGGATGCGCTGGCTCGACCGCGACCAGCTGCTGAGCTTCGAGGAGATCGAGCGCCTGGTCCGGGTGCTGGCGGGGCTCGGGATCACCGACGTGCGGCTGACCGGCGGCGAGCCGCTGGCGCGCCGCGACTTCCCGCGCCTGGTCACGATGCTGCGGGCGATCGACGGGCTCCACGACCTTGCGGTCACCACCAACGGCTACCTGCTGGAGCGCGACGCCGACGCCCTGGTCGAGGCCGGGATCGACCGGGTCAACGTCTCGATCGACTCGCTGGCCCGCGACCGTTTCCACGAGATCACCCGCCGCGACGCGCTGCCCCAGGTGCTGCGAGGGTTGCAAGCGATCGCCGCCCACAAGCGGGTGCGGCCGATCAAGGTCAACGCAGTGGCGATGCGCGACTTCACCGAGGCGGAGGCGCTGAGCTTCGCCGGGTTGGCCCGCTCGACCGACTACCAGGTGCGGTTCATCGAGTTCATGCCGCTGGACGGCGATCGTGCCTGGAGCCCGGACCAGGTGCTGACCGGAGACGAGGTGCGCGCGCTGATCGACGCGGTCTATCCGCTCGAGCAACTGCCGCGCGAGCCCCACGCGACCGCCCGCGTCTACCGGTTCGCCGACGGCACGGGCGAGATCGGGTTCATCAACCCGGTCTCCGAGCCGTTCTGCGCCGACTGCAACCGGATCCGCCTGACCGCCGAGGGCGAGCTGCGCACCTGCCTGTTCTCGATCCGCGAGACCGACCTGCGCGAGCCGCTTCGCGCCGGCGCCGACGACGCCGAGCTCGAGCGGATCATCCGCGACGCCGTCTGGCGCAAGGAGCTCAAGCACCACGTGAACGAGCCCGGCTTCGTGCCCCCGCCGCGGACGATGTCCGCGATCGGCGGCTGAACCGCCGGCCCCTAGCCGGGCGGGCCCGTGTTCACCGGAGGTCAGCGGGCGACAAGCCGGGTCGCGGTCGCCTTCCAGGTCGCGACCACCGGGACGCCTGGAGCGAGCCCGAGCCGGGCGACGGACTCGCCCGTCAGTTCGGCGACCAGCGGTTGCGATGCGAGCAGGCCGACCCGGGCCCGGGTGCCGACCTCGGTCACCGAGACGACCCGGGCGTCGAGCCGGTTGAGCGCTGAGCCATGCGCCTCGGTCCCGGCGGGCTCGAGCGTGACCTCCCACGGATACACCGCGACGCCGACGGCTCCCGACGCGGGTTCGGCGCTGGCGACGCGCCCACCGCCGTCGAGGTCGACCCAGGTCGTCCCCGAGCCCCCGTCGCGTGCGGTGCCCAGCAACACGGTGGCGCCGGTGAAGTCGGCGACGAAGGCCGAGGCGGGACGCGCGCTGAGCTCTGCGGCCGCCCCCTGCTGCACGATCCGGCCCCGGTCGACGACCGCGATCCGCTGGGCGAGCAGCGCCGCCTCGGCAAAGTCATGGGTGACGAGGACGGTCGCCGAGGCCAGCTGCGAGAGGGTGGAGCCGAGCTCGCGCGCGGCCCCCGCGGCGGTCCGCGTGTCGAGCGCCGCCAGCGGCTCGTCGAGCAGCAGCACCGCCGGGTCGCGCGCCAGTGCCCTGGCAAGGGCGACCCGTTGGCGCTCGCCGCCCGACAGCCGCGCCGGATGCTCGTCGGCGAGCTCTTCGGCCCCGAACTTCGCCAGCAGCCCGACCGCGCGCTCGCGGCGCTCACGACGCGCCACCTGGTCGAGGCCGAAGGCGACGTTCCGCCACGCGCTCAGATGCGGGAACAGGGCGTAGTCCTGGAACAGGAAGCCGCAGTCGCGTCGCTCCGGTGCCAGGTCGATCCGCGCGCCGACGTCCAGCCAGGTGCGATCGCCGAGCGCGACGGTGCCGCGATCGGGGCGATGAAGGCCGGCGATCGCGCGCAGGGCGGTGCTCTTGCCCGCGCCCGACGGCCCGACCAGGGCGAGGCAGGTGCCGGGGTCGACCGCGAAATCGAACTCGAGCTCGAACTCGCGCAGCCGGCTGGCGATCGCGGCCCGCAGCATCTATCCCTGTGCCCCGCCGAGCAACGGCGCGCGGCCGAGCAGCTTGACCGAGAGCAGCAGGGCGCCCGAGACCGCGACCAGCACCGCCGAGAGCGCCAGCGCCGCCGGGAAGTCGGTCGAGAAGCTGGCGAAGATCGCCAGCGGCGCCGTCTGGGTGATCCCCTGGAAGGAGCCGGCGAACATCAGCGTGGCCCCGAACTCGCCCAGCGCCCGTCCCCAGGCGAGCGCCACCCCGGTGCTGATCCCGGCCCCGGCGCACGGGATCGCCACGCGCCAGAAGCTGCGGGCCTCGCCGGCGCCCAGCGTCCGGGCGGCGTCGAGCAGGTCGCCGTCGACCGCTTCGAACGCCGCCTGCGCCTGGCGCAGGTAGAAGGGGGCGGCGACGAAGGTCAGCGCGACGATCACCCCGGCGGTCTGCAGGACGAGCTCGATACCGGCGTCGTCGAGCGCCGAGCCGAAGATCCCCTTCGGCCCGAAGGCGGCCAGCAGTCCGATCCCGGCGACCGCCGGTGGGAGCACCAGCGGCAGCTCGATCGCCGTCACCACGAGCGCCTTGCCGCGGAAGTCTCGCGTTGCCAGCAGATAGGCGGCCGGGGTGCCGACGACGATGATGATCGCCAGCGCCGCGAGGGTGGTCTTCAGACTGAGCCAGAGGGCGTCGCGCGATGCCTGTGAGCCGAGGCTGTCGATCAGGTCGCCGGGCGCCGTGTTGGCGAAGATCGCGACGATCGGCAGGACGAGGAAGGCCAGCGCCAGCGCCAGCGCCGCGACCAGGGCGAGGTCAAATGGGCCGCGCCGACCCATCGGCGCCCTAGTTCGCCGGCGGCGCGGGCCCGAACCCGGCGGCCTCGAGCGCGTCGGCGCCCTGCCCGTCGAGCAGGCCGTCGATGAACTGCTGAGCGCCGTCGGGGTTCTCGGCCCCGCTGACCACCGCCGCGCCGTAGGCGACGTCGGGCTGCAGGTCGGCCGGCAGGTCGATCGCCTCGAGCGCGCCGTCGGTCGCGACCACGTCGGTGATGTAGACGAAGCCGGCGTCGACGGCGCCCTGGGTGAGCTTGCCGACGATCCCGGCGACGTCGGGCTCGAGCGAGCGGACGTTGTCGAGGATCGCCGCGGCCTGGGCGGCCGGCAGCCGGTCGAGAACCTCGCGCGTGTAGTCGCCGACCGGGACGCCCTCGTCGCCGATCGCCAGGGTGACGTCGCCGGTCAGATCGTCGATCGAGTCGATGTCCGAGCCCTTCGGCACCGCGAGGACCAGGGTGTTGGTCGCGAACACGACCGGCTTTTCGACGAGTCCGTCCTTGTAGAGGTCGTCGGGCAGGCTGGTGTTGGCCGCGGCGTAGACGTCGGGGGTGACCCCCTGGCGGATCTGGGCGGCGAGGTCGTCCGAGCCGGCGAACGACTGCTTGGCGTTGATCCCAGCGGCCTCGGCGTACGCGGTGAACGCGGGCTCGAGCGAGGAGGCGGCCGAGATCACGAGCTGGTCGCCCTCCGACGCGCTCGTGCTGGCGCTCTGCGCATCGTCGCCGCAGCCGGCGGCGAGCAGCGCTAGCGCCGCCGCGGCGGCGGCGATCCGCCTCATCCGCTTTCCCTCGAACCGCGCTCGACCATCACCGAGGTCGCCTTGACCAGCGCGGTTGCCTCGACGCCTTCGGCGAGCCCAAGCTCCTCGACCGAGTCGCGCGTGATCGCCGCCGTGACGCGGTGCGGCCCGGCCTCGATCTCGACCAACGCCATCACCCCGTCGACCTCGACCGAGGTGATCACGCCGGGGAAGCGGTTGCGGGTCGAGAGCGAGTCGCCGGTCCGGTGGCGCTCCGGGGCGGACCGCAGCCGCTCGACCTCGGCCGCGGGGACGCGGCGGCGGTTACCCTCGTCGCGGGTCGTCTCGATCTTGCCGTCGCGGTCCCAGCGCCGCAGGGTGTCGACGCTGACGCCGAGCGCGCGGGCCGCTTCGCCGAGGCTGAGGTCGCTCATCTACCTAAGCATTACATAGGCAAGCGAGGAGAGAGATGAACGCACGCGAGTGGATCGACGCCTTCGCCGCCGAGGTCGGTGCCGAGCCGCCGACCGACGACGAGGTCAACGCGATCCTCGACCTGGCCGGGGTTGCCGCCCACTCCTCGGAGCGAATCGCAGCCCCGGTCGCCTGCTGGATCGGCGGGGCGACGGGAGCCACGCTCGAGGAGCTCGCCGCCGCAGCCGAGCGGGTCGGCGAAGCCGCCTCCTGATTGTGTGACAATCGGCGTCGGCATGGCCACCGAGGAGAAGATCACCTACTGCCGGGTCTGCGAGCCGCTCTGCGGGATGGTCGCGACCGTCACCGACGGCCGGCTCGAGAAGGTCAGGCCCGACCCCGACCACCCGCTCTCCGCCGGCTTCGCCTGTCCGAAGGGGATCGCGATGGCGGAGGTCCAGAACGATCCGGATCGCGTCCTGCACCCGCTGCGCCGCAAGCCCGACGGCAGCTTCGAGCGGGTCACCTGGCCCGAGGCGCTGGACGAGATCGGCGAGCGGCTGGGGGCGATCCGGGAGCGCCACGGCGGCGACTCGATCGGCTGGTACATGGGAAACCCCGGCGCCTTCTCCTACTCGCACCCGCTCTGGGTCAAGGGCTTCCTCGACGCGCTCGGCTCGCCGCACTCCTACACCGCCTCCTCGCAGGACGTCTCCAACCGCTTCGCGGCCAGCGCCTTCCTCTACGGCTCCCCGTTCATCGTCCCGATCCCCGACCTGGCGCGGACCGACCTCCTGCTCGTGGTCGGCGCCAACCCGCTGGTCTCGCACGGCAGCGTGCTGACCGCGCCGCGGATCAAGGACCAGCTGCACGCGATCACCGACCGCGGCGGCAGGGTGGTGGTCGTCGACCCGCGCCGCTCGGAGACCGCGCGGGCCTTCGAGCACCTGCCGATCGACCCCGACGGCGACGCCTGGATGCTGCTGGCGATGCTCGAGGTGATCTTCGCCGAGGGCCTCGAGGACCGGGCGGCGATCGAGCGCCAGTCGACCGGCGTCGAGACGCTGCGCGGGCTGGTGGCGGAGCACACGCCCGAGGCGACGGCGCCGCGCAGCGGGGTGCCCGCCGAGGTGGTCCGCGAGCTCGCCCGCGACCTCGCCGCCGCCGACCACGCCGCCGTCTACGGGCGCACCGGCTCCTGCCTGGGGCGCAACGGCACCCTGGTCGCGTTCCTGCTCGACGCGCTCAACCTGGTCACCGGCAACCTCGACCGCGAGGGCGGGGCGATGTTCGGCGACCCGCCGATCGACTTCAGCCGGATCGCCGATCTCGCCGGGCTCGGCACCTACTCCAAGGTCCGCTCGCGGGTCGGCGACCTGCCCGAGGTGCTGGGCTCGCTGCCGGCCTCGGTGATGGCCAAGGAGATGACCACTCCCGGCCCGGGGCAGATCCGGGCGATGTTCTTCTCGGCCGGCAACCCGGTGCTCTCGGTCCCCAACGGCGACGAGCTCGAGGCGGCGATCGAGGGGGTCGAGCTGTCGGTGGCGATCGACCTCTACGTCACCGACACCTCGCGCCATTGCGACTTCGTGCTTCCGGCGACGACGATGTATGAGCGCGAGGACTTCCCGCTGCCGTTCCTGGCGCTGTTCAGCACCCCGTTCATCCAGATGACCGAGGCGGTGGTCGAGCCGCGCGGCGAGGCGCGCCAGGAGTGGGAGGTGATCGAGGAGATCTCGCGGCGAATCGGGGTCGTGCCGTCGAGCGTCTACGCGACCCGGCTGCTGGGCAAGGTCGGGATCCGCTTCTCGCCCCGGCGGCTGGTCGACCTGCTGCTGCGCACCGGGCCGAAGGGCGACCTGTTCGGATTGCGACGCGGCGGCCTGAACCTCAAGAAGCTGGCGTCGGAGCCGCACGGGATCGTGCTCGCCGAGCACCTCGCCCCGGACGTGATCGAGGGCCAGATCCGCCACAAGTCGAAGCGGGTCCGCCTCGACTCGCCCGAGATCGTCGAGGACGCGGCGCGGATGGTGGCCCGCAACGGCCACGACCCCGACTTCCCGCTGCGGCTGATCGGCCTGCGCGAACTGCGATCGCACAACTCGTGGATGCACAACGCGCCGCTGCTGATGCGCGGCGGGCGCACCCACGCCGCCCGCATCCACCCCGACGACGCCGAGGGCCTGGGCGTGACCGACGGCGAGCCGTGCCGGATCAGCTCGCCCCACGGCTCGATCGAGGTCGAGGCGATGCTCACCGACGAGGTCAAGCGCGGCACGATCGCCGTCCCCCACGGTTGGGGCCACACCGGCGAGTGGAGCGTCGCCGCCGCGGCCGGCGGCGCCAACGTCAACCTGCTCGCCTCCTCCGATCCGGCCGACCTCGAGCGCCTCGCCGGGATGGCGCACCTGAACGGGATCCCGGTCCGCGTCGAGGCGGTCGCGCCGACGGAGCCGGCCGACTCGCAGCAGCCGGTCGCCGCCGGCGCCTAACTCAGTCTCATGGACTTCAAGATCGAGTTGATTGCGATCCCGGTGACCGACGTCGACCGGGCGAAGGAGTTCTACGAGCGTGCCGGGTTCAACGCCGATCACGACCACCGGGTCAGCGAGGACCTGCGCTTCGTGCAGCTGACGCCGCCGGGGTCGGCGTGCTCGATCTGCATCGGCGAGGGCATCACGCCGGCCGAGCCCGGGTCGGTGAGGGGGATGCAGATGGTGGTCGATGACGCCGAGGCCGCCCGCCGGCAACTGCTCGACGCCGGGATCGAGGTGACCGAGGTCGACAGCCAGCCGTGGGGCGACTTCGCCTTCTTCCAGGATCCCGACGGCAACGCCTGGGCGCTGCAGGCGATCCCGCCGCGCGACTGAGGGCTCAGACGACGCCCGGGTCACCGTCGCGCCGGCAGCGGCAGCGAGAACCGGCCCGTATGCCCCAGCAGCTCCTCCGCCGCAGCCAGATCCTCGGGCGAGTTGACGTTGAAGAAGATCCGCGCCGGGTCGCCGAACCGCGCCACCCGCTCCTCCTCGATCACGAACGGGTCCAGCGCCGCGACCGCGTCGCGCATTGCGGCGCCGGCTGCCAGCGACTCGGCGAGCTGCTCCGAGACCTCCGGCGAGTAACGGCCAAGGAGCGGCTCGATCCGCCCGCCGACCTCGCAGACGGCGACCCGCTGCTCGAGCTGGGCGAGCCAGGTGAGCAGCTTCGCCGGGACCAGCGGCATGTCGCAGGCGATCGCGACCACGCCCCGCCCGGCGCTGGCGCCGAGCGCGGTGACCACCCCGTTCAGCGGGTGGCTGGGCTCCGAGGGCTCGGCGAGCACCCGGCAGTCGAGCTTCGGCAACGGCGAGTCGGGCTTCGCCACCACCACCGGGTCAAGCCCCGCCGAGCCAACGGTGGCGACGACCCGCGAGACCAACGGGCGGCTGGCGAGCTCGACCATCGCCTTGGGCTCGCCCATGCGACGGCTCGTCCCCCCAGCTAGCACGGCACCGACAGTCACCGGGCGTTTCACATACCCAGTCTCGCACCGTATTAGCCTCAAGCCCGCGTGGACGACGAAAGGCCGATCGAGATCGACGAGGCCCGGAGGCGGGTGCTGGAGCGCGCCGCGCCGCTGGGAACCGAGCCGGTCGCGGTCGCCGCGGCGCTCGGCCGGGTGCTGGCCGAGGACGTGACCAGCGCCGATTCGGTGCCCGGGTTCGACAACTCGGCGATGGACGGCTACGCGCTGCGGGCGGCCGACACCGAGGGCGGCGAGGCCCGGCTGACGGTGGTCGGCGAGTCGCGCGCCGGCCATCCCGCCGGGCGGGCGCTCGGTGCGGGCGAGGCGATCGCGATTTCCACCGGGGCGATGCTTCCCGAGGGCGCCGATGCCGTCGCCAGGGTCGAGGACACCGACGGCGGGCGGGAGACGGTCGAGGTCCGGACGGCGGTCAACCCCGGCACGGACATCCGCCGCGCCGGAGAGGACATCGGGGCGGGGGAGACCGTGCTCGCCGCCGGGGCCGAGATTGGCCCGGCCGAGGCCGGGGTGCTGGCCTCGGTGGGCCGCGCCGAGGTCAGCTGCGCGATCCGGCCGCGGGCCGCCGTCCTGACCACCGGCGATGAGTTGCAGGAGCCCGGCGAGCCGCTGCGCGCGGGCGCGATCCGCAACTCGAACGCGTTCTCGGTCGGCGGCCTGGTCGAGCGCGCGGGCGCCGAGCTGACCGCGGCCCGGATCGTCGCCGACGATCGCGCCGCCACCGCCGAGGCGCTCGGCGAGGCGCTGCGCGGCGACCTGGCGATCGTCTGCGGCGGCGTCTCGGTCGGCGAGCACGACCACGTCCGCCCGGCCGCCGCCGGGCTCGGGGTCGAGCAGGTCTTCTGGCGCGTCGCCCTGCGTCCCGGCGGCCCCACGTACTTCGGCGTCGGACCGAGCGGCGCGCTCGTCTTTGGCCTACCCGGCAACCCGGTCTCGGCGATGGTCACCTTCCTGCTGTTCGCCCGCCCGGCGATCCGGGCGATGCTGGGGAGCGCCGACGAACCACGCCGGGCGACCGCGGTCCTCGACACCGAGCACCCGGCGCTTCCCGAGCGCACCCAGATGGTCCGCTGCCGGCTCGAGCTGCGCGACGACGGCTGGCACGCCCGGCCGACGAAGGCGCAGGGCTCCCATGTGCTGACCTCGATGCTGGGGGCCGATGCGCTCGCGGTGATCCCGCCTTCGGACCGCCCACACCCAGCGGGCACCAGGGTCGAGTTCGAGCTGCTGCGCTAGCCAGGCGTTACTGCGGCCCGCGCTCGAGCTGCGCGGCACCTTCGAAGCGCGGCGACCAGGGCTGCGCCGAGCTCGTCCACGCCTCCACCGACGGCTCGAGCCACGAGCCGTCGTCGAGCGAGCCGGCCTTGATGAAGGCGAGCTCCGGCAGCACCGCGGCGATGCTGTAGACGGGCGAGCCGCAGGCCGAGCAGAAGTACCGCTGCGTCTCGCCGCCGTGGTCCTGTCCGGTGGTCGCGAACATCGAGAGCGTGTCACCTTCGGCGCTGAGGGCGGCCAGCGGTACGCCGACGAAGACCGAGAACGGGTTGCCCGTCTGGCGCTGACAGTCGGTGCAGTGGCAGGCGGCCTGGATCACCGGCTCGGCCTCGGCGCTGTAGGTCACGGCCCCGCACAAGCAGCGCCCGGTGATTGGCATCGGTGCCCCACTCACTTCCGCTCGACCCTATACGACCTACGATCCACCCATGGAGGTCGAGGTTCGACTGTTCGCGATTCTGCGTGAGCGCGCCGGTTGTGACCGGCTGGCGCTCGAGTTGCCGGAGGGCGCGACGGTCGCCGACGCGCTCGCCGCGGCCGGGCGCGAGCCGGGGCTCGAGGGGCTGATCGGGGCGATGCCGGTCCGGGTCGCGGTCAATCGCGAGTACGCGGCCGAGGGGACGGCGATCGCCGCCGGCGACGAGCTCGCCCTGATTCCGCCGGTCAGCGGCGGAGCGACGGCCCCGGCGGTTGCGCGGGTGACCGACCGGCCGCTGTCGCTGATCACGCTCGCCGACTCGGTCGGGCGCCCCGGAGCGGGCGCCGTCGTCGTCTTCTGCGGGGTGACCCGCGAGGTCGAGCGGCTCGAGTACGAGGCCTACGCCGAGATGGCCGAGCAGCGGATCGGCGAGCTGGTAGCCGAGTGCGTCGCCAGCCACGGGCTCGAGGCGGCGGCCGCCGAGCACCGCGTCGGCTCGGTCCCGCTGGGCGAACCGAGCGTGATCGTCGCGGTATCCGCCGCGCACCGTGAGCAGGCGTTCGCCGGCGCGCGCGAGCTGATCGACCGGATCAAGGCCGAGGCCCCGGTCTGGAAGCGCGAGGTCGAGGGCTCCGAATCGGAGTGGGTCGAGGGCGCGGCGCCTCCCGTCGAGCGGGAGACCGCCAAGCTCACCCACCTCGACGACGCCGGCAACGCCCGCATGGTCGACGTCGGCGACAAGCAGGAGACGCAGCGCCGGGCCCGCGCCGAGGCGCGACTGCGGATGTCGCCCGAGACGGCGGCGGCGCTCGCCCGCGGCGACGCGCCGAAGGGCGACGTGCTGGGGACCGCGCGGATCGCCGGAATCGGGGCGGCGAAGCGGACCGGCGAGCTGATCCCGCTCGCCCACCCGCTGGTGCTCGACTTCATCGACGTCGAGGGCACCGTCGACGCCGAGGCGGGCCTGGTGAGGCTCGCCGCCGAGGCGGGGATCACCGCCCGCACCGGGGTCGAGATGGAGGCGATGACCGCCTGCGCGGTCGCCGCGCTGACCGTCTACGACATGGTCAAGGGGCTGGAGCGTGGGGTGACGATCGAGTCGATCGAGTTGGTCTTCAAGAGCGGCGGGCGCAGCGGCGAGTGGACCCGGGATGGTTGAGACCGGGTTCGCGACCGCGGTCCTGACGATCTCCAGCACCCGCGACGAGGCCGAGGACGAGAGCGGCCCGGCGCTGGCCGCCTTTGCCGAGCGCCTGGGTGGCGTGGTGGTCGGCTCCGAGCTGATCGCCGACGACCGCGACCTGATCGCCGAGCGGCTGCGCTACTTCTGCGACGAGGTCGGCTGCGCGCTGGTCCTGACCACTGGCGGCACCGGCTTCTCGGCCGACGACCTGACCCCGGAGGCGACCCGCGACGTGATCGAGCGCGAGGCGCCGGGCTTCGGCGAGGCGATGCGCGACGCCTCCAAGCAGCACACCCCGATGTGGATGACCTCCCGCGCCCTCGCCGGCACCAGGGGCACCAGCCTGATCGTCAACTTCCCCGGCAACCCGCCGGCGATCGAACAGGCCGGCGCCGCCCTGGAGCGCGCGATCCCACATGCGATCGCGCTGCTCCAGGGCGGCGGTCCGGCCGCCGCTCATCACTGGTGTTGAGCGCGACGGTCAAGACCCATGTCGCCCGGGTGCTGTTGAAGCTCGGCCTGCGCGACCGGGTGCAGGCCGTTGTCCTCGCCTACGAGTCCGGGATCGTCACGCCCGGACCGCCGACGGGCGAGCCCCGGTGAGGGCCGGCCGCTACTCGTTCGCCCAGGTCGCCTACGACCCCCCCAGCGACGTCCTCTACGCGCGGATCAGCCAGGAGCCCGACGCCTCGCGCGAGCGCACGGCCGAGGGCGACGTCTGGACCTTCGACGCGGACGGGCGTCCGACCGGCGTGATCGTGATGGATCCGGGTGCGCGGCTCGCCCGCGACGGCGCCGTCTACGTCAGCCTGCCGACCGGGGAGCGCGAGCGAATCCAGGGGCTCGACGCCGCGATGCGAACCTAGGCCCCGTGCCGCCGGCCAGGGTCGGGTGACCCGGGCTACTTGACGCCCTTGAGGCAGGTCAGGTTGGAGGTGATCGTGAACGGTGCCCGGGTCGCCAGCGCCGCGTCGTCGATTCCGATCAGGACGTGGTACTCGCTCGGCGACTCGACGTAGGAGCCCTGGACGAAGACGTCGTTGGTCTGCTTCGGCACGACCCCGCCGTCGACCACCTTCGAGCAGCCGGTCAGGCCGATGTCGATGTAGGGGCCAAGGCCGCCGGCGCTGACGTCGGCGGGGTTGATCGTCGTCGTGGTGCCCTGCAGGTAGACGAGCTTCGGCTTCTTCGACGACGGCGCGGCCTTGCGCGCATGGGCGCGAGCGCCCTTGCCGAGGTCGATGGTCATGCTCGAGTAGGCGGGCCGCGTTTCGGACGCCGTGGTCAGCCCCGAGCTCCCGATCACGGCAGCGGCCGCCAGCGCGGCCACCGCCGCCAGTCCGCCGATCAACTTCCTGGTCATCCGCCGCTCCTTCCGTCGGTTCCTAACCCTGGGGAGATAACACGCCGTCTCACGAATACGCTCGCCGGACCGTTTCAATAGTCGAGACAGTGAGCGCCACAGCCACACGACCGGCCCCCGCGCGGGAGCCCTTCCAGCGCTTCCTCGACGCGCATAGCCGCCCGGTGCTCGCCTTTCTGCGGGCGATGGTCGGCGAGCACGACGCCGAGGACTGCTTCCAGGAGACCCTGATCGCGGCCCTGCGCGCCTACGAGGGCATGGACGGCGCCCACCCGCGCGCCTGGGTGATGACGATCGCCCGCCGCAAGGCGATCGACCACCACCGGGCACGGGCCCGCCGACCCGAGCCGCGCGGCGAACTTCCCGAGCGGGCGGCGCCGGTGGCCGGCGGAGGCCTTGGGGACCTCGACGGCGAGGTCTGGCGCGCGGTCGCGAGGCTGGGCGAGGCGCAGCGGGCGGCCGTGGCGCTCCGCTACGCCGGTGACCTCGCCTACCGCGAGATCGCGACCGCGCTCGACTGCAGCGAGGAGGCCGCCCGGCGACGGGTCGCCGACGGCCTGGCCGCGCTGCGCCAGGAGATCGACCGAGACGAGGAGGGGCGATGAACAGGATCGACGCGAACCGGGTCCGCGACGCGCTGGGCGCCGGGATCGACGACGAGGTGGTCGCGCGGGCGGCCGCGCGAGTGGCCCAGCGGGCCGAGCGCGAGGGCCTGGCCGAGGTCGCATACGCGGGCTTCGACTCGCCGCTGGGCGCCGGCTGGGTGGCCGCGACCGAGCGCGGGATCGTCGCCGTCGGCCTGCCGAGCGACGAGCGGGATTCGTTTCTGACCTGGCTCGCCGGTTCGCTGTCGCCGCGGATGCTCGAGCTGCCGGGACGCCTCGACGAGGCGCGCCGCGAGCTCGACCAGTACTTCGCCGGAGATCGCCGCGAGTTCGACCTCGACCTCGACTGGACGCTGGTCCGCTCGGAGTTCTCCAGCCGCGTCCTGCACGAGACCGCGAGGCTCGCCTACGGCGAGACCGCCAGCTACGGCGAGGTCGCGGCACGGGCCGGCAACCCGCGCGCCTTCCGCGCCGCGGGTACGGCGCTCGGGCACAACCCGATCCCGATCGTCGTCCCCTGCCACCGGGTGCTGCGCGCCGGCAACGTGCTCGGCAATTACGGCGGCGGCCCGGAGATGAAGGCGTGGCTGCTGCGCCACGAGGGCGTTGCGCTGCCAACTTGACAAAGAGGTTGACAGTCCAGTAGGCTGCCAACCTCATGCACGTCGACCCGAACAGCCCCCGCGCGACGCTGACCAAGCGCCAGCACGAGGTCCTCGACCGGCTCGAGCAGGGCATGGGTGCGAAGCAGATCGCGACCGACATCGGCGTCAGTCGCAACGCCGTCTATCAGCACATCGAGCGCCTCCGGAGGCAGGGGGCGCTCGCCCAGACGTACACCCCGAGCGGTCAGCCGCCGCGGCGAGTCGAGGCGGGAGTGCCCGTCGCGCCGGCACCGACCGCCCCGCGCGAGAGCGCGATCGCGAGGCTGCGCGAGCTGGCGCTCGCCGGAGCCGACCGCGACGATCCCGAATACGCGGAGGCGATCGAGGCGGCGATCGCCTCGGCCGATGCGCCAGGGCTCGCGTACGAGCTCGGGCGGCTCGACGGCCGCGGCGAGGGCGGGCTGCCGGCCGACCTGGTCGAGTCGGCGCTGCGCCGGCTCGGAGCGCTGACATAATCACGACTCGAAACCACTTCGAAGGAGAGGTCTGAAGGTCAAATGGTCGTAGCCATCATCGTCATCGTCGTCCTGTTGCTGCTCGGGCTGACGTATGTCCTGATCCGCAACTCGATGATCGGGTCGCGCAACCGGGTCGACGAGGCCTGGTCTGGGATCGACGTTCAGCTCAAGCGTCGTCACGATCTGGTCCCCAACCTGGTCGAGGCGGTCAAGGGCTACGCGACCCACGAGCGCGAGACCTTCGAGAAGGTGACCCAGGCGCGGGCCGCCGCGATGCAGGCCTCGGGCCCGGCGCAGGCGAGCGCCGCCGAGGGCATGCTGAGCCAGGCGCTCGGCGGGCTGCGTGTGGTCGCCGAGCAGTACCCCGCAGCTGCGTGCGACCGAGAACTTCCAGCAGCTGACGCGCAACCTCTCCGAGCTCGAGGACGAGATCCAGGCCTCGCGCCGGATCTACAACTCGAACGTCCAGGCCTACAACACGAAGATCCAGGTCTTCCCGAACTCGATCATCGCCAACTCCGGCGGTTTCACGGCGCGCGAGTTCTTCGAGATCGAGGACGTGGGCGACCGCGAGGTGCCGAGCTTCTCCTTCACCGACGGGGGCGGCAACGCCGCGGCCCCGGCGGAGCCGGCCGCGCCGGCGGCACCCGCCGGCGGATCGGCCCCTCCGGCACCCCCCGCGCCCCCCGCTCCGCCCGCCCAGTAGCGGTTCCTAAATTCGGCCTGCAAGCCGCCGTCTCCGCGCAGGAGGCGGCGGCCCGAGGCTGAACACTCCCGCGTGATCGTCGATTGCGCGCACTACCGCGAGGGCGTCCGCCAGCACGAGGGCCAGCTTCCGCTCGACGAGGTCGCGAACTGCGATGTCGGCGGCGGCGACTTCATCTGGCTGGGGCTGTACGAGCCGACCGCCGAGGAGCTGCGCGACATCGGCCGGCGCTTCGACCTGCACGAGCTGGCGCTCGAGGACGCCTACCGCGCCCACCAGCGACCGAAGATCGAGGACTACGACGACTCCTACTTCATCGTCCTGCGCCCGGCGCGCTACGACGACGCCAAGGAGGAGGTCGAGTTCGGCGAGATCATGCTGTTCGTCTCCTCCACCTATCTGATCGCGGTCCGCCACGGCGCCGCAAGCGAGCTCAAGGGGGCGCGCCGCCAGGCCGAGGCCCATCCGGAGCTGCTCGCCGAGGGCCCGCGGGCCGGGGTCTGGGCGATCCTCGACAAGATCGTCGACGACTACCAGCCGGTGGTCGAGGGGATCGACAACGACATCACCGAGGTCGAGACCGAGATCTTCGGCGAGCACACGGACTCGACCCAGCGGATCTACTTCCTCAAGCGCGAGGTGATCGAGTTCCATCACGCGGTCGCGCCGCTGCTGGCGCCGCTGGAGGCGCTCGAGCGGGGCGGGTTTCCGAACATGGACGAGCAGCTGCGCCGCTACTTCCGCGACGTCGCCGACCACGCCCGCCGCGTCGACGAGCAGGTCACCGCCCAGCGCGAGCTGCTGACCTCGATCCTGGAGGCGAACCTGGCCCTGCTCGGCGTGCGCCAGAACGAGATCGTGCGCCAGATCTCGGCGGCGGCGGCGCTGATCGCGGTGCCGACGTTCCTCGCCTCGGTCTGGGGGATGAACTTCACCCACATGCCCGAGCTCGACGAGCCCTGGGGCTACTGGGTCGCCCTGGGACTGATGGCGCTATCGATCGTCGCCCTGATCGTCTTCTTCCGCCGGATCCGCTGGATCTAGCTCCAGCGGCGCTAGCGTTCCTGGCGTGGACGCGGTGATCGACGTGCTCGCGCCGCTGCTGCTGATCGCGGTCGCGGCGGGCTATGCGAAGCGGGTGCAGACGCTCGCGGCACGGGGCAAGCCGGTGGCGCTCTGGCGCCAGCTCTGCTTCGGCGGCGGGATGTTCGTGCTGCTGGTCTCCGACCTGCCGCCGCTCGGCAACGTCGCCGAGGAGGTAGTCGTCGCCCACATGGTCCAGCACCTGCTGGTCGGCGACCTCGCCGGCCTGCTGGTCGCGCTCGGGCTCACCGGTCCGATCCTGCAACCGATGCTGGCGCGGCGCCCGTTCGCCTGGCTGCGCGCGTTCGGCAACCCGCTGATCGCGCTGCCGATCTGGGCGCTCAACCTCTACGTCTGGCACCTCTCGGTGCTCTACGACGGCGTGCTCGACAGTTCGCTGCTGCACTTCGCCCAGCACGCCTGCTTCTTCAGCTTCGGGCTGGCGATGTGGATGCCGCTGGTCGGCCCGCTGCCGAAGCCGTCTTGGTTCGGCGACGGGGCGATGCTGATCTACGTGATCGCGTGCGGCTGCTCGAGGCGGTGCTGGCCAACGTGCTGATCTGGTCGGGCACCGTCCTGTATCCGGACTACGCGCCCGGCGAGGCGAAGTGGGGGATCAGCCCGCTCGCCGACCAGGGCGCGGCCGGCAACGTGATGATGATCTGGACCGGATTCGTCACCCTCGGCCTGTTCACCTGGCTGTTCTTCCGGGCCGCCAACCGCAGCGCCGAGAAGCAGGAACTGCTCGACCTCGCCGACGCCAACGGCTTCGACCTCGACCCGGCGCGCGCCTCGCGGGCGGTCGCCGCCGGGCAGGGCGAGCGGCTACGCGAGCGGATCCTTGGAAGCCACCCCACTTGAGCCACCGCCACCTCTACGTCCTGGTCTTCGTCGTCGGAACCGCCAGCCTCGGCGCCGAGATCGCCGCGGCGCGGCTGATGGCCCCGTTCTTCGGCGCCTCGACGATCGTCTGGGCGAACACGATCGGGGTCGTGCTGGTGGCGCTCTCGGCCGGCTACTGGCTCGGCGGCCGGCTCGCCGATCGCCGCCCCGACCTGCGCAGCCTCTGCCTGGTGGTGCTCGCCGCGGCGGTCCTGCTGGCGATCGTGCCGCTGATCGCGCGGCCCTTCTTCGACCTCTCGGTCGACGCCCTCGACCAGATCGAGGCGGGCGCCTTCGTCGGCTCGCTGTTCGCGGTCCTCTTCCTGATCGCGATCCCGGTGGTCCTGCTCGGCAGCTGCGCGCCGTGGGCGCTGCGGCTGGCGGTCGACGACGTCGAGCACGCCGGCCGGGTCTCGGGGCGCCTGTACGCGATCTCGACCGTCGGCTCGCTGACCGGGACGATGCTGGCGGCGCTGGTCTTGGTCCCGTTCGCCGGTACGCAGCGCACCTTCCTGATCTTCGCTCTCGCGCTGGCCGTGGTCGCGGCGGTCGGGCTGGGGTGGCGGTTCGCCCTCGTCCCGGCGCTGCTCGCGGCGGCGCTCGCGATCCCGGTCGGGACGGTGAAGGCGACCGGTGACGGCCGCGTCCTTTACGAGGCCGAGTCCGCCCATCAGTACATCCGGGTGCTCGAACAGCCCGACGGCGACCGGGTCCTGGAGCTCAACGAGGGTCAGGCGGTGCACTCGATCCTGCCCCAGCACGGCTATCTGACCGCCGACTACTGGGACAGCTTCCTCGATCTCCCCTTCCTCGCCTCCGAGCGCGCGCCCGCGCGGATCGCCGTGCTCGGAAACGCCGGCGGCACGATCGCCCGCGAGTACGGCCACTTCTGGCCGGGGACCCAGGTCGACGGGGTCGAGCTCGATCCGAAGGTGACCGAGGTCGGCTACCGCTACTTCGACATGGGCTCGAACCCCAACCTGACCGTCGACGAGGGCGACGCACGGCCGTGGCTACGCCAGTCCGACGGCGGGTATCAGATGATCGTCGTCGACGCCTACCGCCAGCCGTACATCCCCTTCTACCTGGCGACCAAGGAGTTCTTCGAGCTGGTCCGCGACCGGCTGGCTCCCGGCGGGATGGTGGTCGTCAACGTCGGCCACGCCGAGGGCAACGACGAGTTCGAGCGGGTGATCGGCGCGACCATGGGCGCGGTCTTCCCGACCGTGCTGCGCGACCCGGTCGAGAGCACCAACACGCTGATGATCGCCACCGAGGCGCCGGCATCGGCCGAGCGACTGCGGCGCGCGGCGCGCGCCGATCTGCACGGCAACCTCGCCAAGCTGGCGCTGATCGACGCGGCACGGATCGGCCCCAGGCTGCCCGGGGGCGACGTCTACACCGACGACCGCGCCCCGGTTGAGTGGCTGATCGACCGCTCGATCCTCGGCTACGCCGCCGACCACTGAGCCTGCCCCCTTCCTCGTTTACACCACACGCGTTGGAGCTTGGGCGACGAGGAAGGAGGGCCGGGCTGGAGGATCAGCGCTGCCCGGTCGAAGCCCGGCGGCCCCGCGCCCGGCGCCACCAGTAGACGCCGAGGTCGCCGAAGAAGGCACCGAAGCGGCCCACCGGTCCGGTCAGCACCCAGGCCGCCAGCCGCTCGGCCGGCCTCATGCGACCGAGGCGGTTCGGCGCAGGTCGCGGTCGGGGTCGACGTTCCAGCGCCTGCCCGCCTCGACCAGCTCGTCGTTCAGCGGCCAGCGGTCGGGGCGCTCGGCGCCCTCGTGCTCGGGGCTGGCGCCCTTGAGCGCCATCGAGCCGCTGTTGTCGCCGATCGCGCGGATCTCGGCCGCCTCGTCGGGCCCGAGCCGCTGCTCCGGCAGCGCCGCCAGCTCCGCCCGCTTGTCCTCGATCGCGCGGGCGCCGTCGCCCGCCTCCTGGATCAGGGTCGGCGCCGTGCACTCGACCGCGGCGTGGGCGAGGTTCCACTGGCAGGCGAGCTGAATCGGGGTGAGGTCGTGGGCGACGCCGATCGGTCGCATCCGCTCAAGCCGCTCCTGGCCCGCCTCGACCCAGCCGTCGGGGCGAAAGCGCCGATGGTCGGAGTCGGCGAACGCGTGGCCCGCCGCGACGTCGTCCCAGAACAGGCCGCCGTAGTCGACCACCCGGGTGAGCACGCGGATGCCGTGCTCGGCCGCCGCGTCGAGGCAGAGCTCGCCCGGCCAGGGCTCGAGCGGGTTGAGGATCACCATCGCCCAGTCGATCCGCTCGCCGAAACGCTCGAAGCAGTCGAGCAGGTCGAGGGTGAAGCCGTTCGCCGGCCCCGGCGCCACCCCGATCATCCGGGTCAGGTCGGCGTCTCGAAGCGCCGCCATCCCGTCCCATACGTCCTCCGAGGTGAAGCCGGTGCGATCGGGGTTGTGGAGCAGGAGCAGGTCGAGGCGGTCGACGCCGAGGCGCTCGAGGCTCGCCTCGGTCGCCCGGAGCAGGTAGTCCGCGTACTCGCCCGGGCCGCGCAGGGCGGGGTCGGTGAACCGAGGGAAGCCGCGCGGGCCGTCGCGCTCACCCTCAACGAAGTCGTGGCCGACCGCGCCGACCAGGGAGTAGGAATCGCGGGGGAGGCCCTCGAGCGCGCGGCCCAACATCTCGTCCGCCTCGCCGGCCCCGTAGACGTCGGCGGTGATCACGGTGTCGATCCCGCCCCCCGGGCGCAGGACCGAGCTCAGCCGCTCGTCGTCGATCGGCTCTCCGAAGTGCATGAAGCGTCCGCCGCTCCAGGTCCCGATCGCCGTTCTGCCGGGGTCCACGGGCTGAACGCTAGCGGCCACTAAGCTGGCAGCCCTTGAAGACGACCGTCACAGAGCTCCCGGAGTCGCGGGTCAAGATCGAGGCCACGATCGGGCCCGGCGATCTGGCCGCGCGGGTCGACGACGCCGCGACCCGGCTCGCGAGCGAGATCAAGATGCCGGGCTTTCGCAAGGGCAAGGTGCCGCCGCAGCTGGTGATCCAGCGGCTTGGACGCGAGGCGGTGATGGAGGAGGCGCTGCGAACCGGGCTGCCGGAGTGGTACGAGCGGGCGCTGCTGGAGTCCGGCGTCGCCGCGGTCGGCGACCCGAAGCTCGACGTCGACGATCTGCCCGCCGACGGCGAGGAGCTGAGCTTCACGATCGAGGTCGGGGTGCGACCGAAGGCCGAGCTGGGCGAGTGGCAGGGTCTCGAGGTCGGGCGCGCCGAGGCCGAGGTCCCCGACGACGCGATCGAGGCCGAGCTCGACCGCCTGCGCGAGGGCTTCGCGAGCCTGACGCCGGTCGAGCGCGCCGCCGCGGCCGGCGACGCGGTCGTCGTCGACTTCTCGGGGACGATCGACGGCGAGCCGTTCGAGGGCTCTGAGTCTCGCGACTTCGCGATCGAGCTCGGAGGGGAGAGCCTGCTGCCCGAGTTCGACACCGCGCTCACCGGCGCCGCCGCCGGAGACGAGCGCGCGGATCGAGGTCAGCTTCCCGGACGACCACCGGCCTGAGGACCTCGCCGGCAAGACCGCCAGCTTCGAGGTCAAGGTCAAGGAGGTGCGCGAGAAGCAGCTTCCGGAGCTCGACGACGATTTCGCCACCGAGGCCTCGGAGTTCGAGACGATCGCCGAGCTTCGCGACGAGCTTCGCCGCCGTCTCTCCGAGGGCCTCGAGCGCCAGGCCGAGGCCGAGTTTCGCGAGGCGGCGGTCGACGCGGTCGCCGCGAACGCGAAGCTCGAGGTCCCCCATGACCTCGTCCACGCGCGCGCCCACGAGATGTGGGAGCGGATCGAGCGCCAGCTGGCCGCGCGGGGGATCGATCCCCAGGCCTACGCCCAGATGCAGGGCAAAAACCCGCCACGAACTGATCGACGACGCCGAGGAGGACGCCGAGCGAGCCCTGCGCCGCGAGGCGGCGCTTGCCGCGGTCGCCGACGCCGAGGGGATCGAGCCCACCGACGACGACCTGATCGAGGCGATCGGCCCCGGCGAGGGCGACAACGCCCCCGAGCAGCTGCTCGAGCGCCTGCGCGAGTCCGGGCGCGACGGCCTGCTGCGCGACGAGATTCGGATGCGCAAGGCGGCCGACGCAGTCGCCGAGGCGGCCAAGCCGATCCCGATGGACCGCGCCCAGGCGCGCGAGCAGATCTGGACGCCGGACAAGGACGAGCGGGACGCAGACGCGTCCGGCGACCCGGCCGCCAGTCCGGGCGAGCTGTGGACGCCCGGTAGCTGAGTATGGGATCCGGTCTCGTTCGCCTCGGGTCGTTGCTCGCGGTCGTGTCGGTGGTTGGTGTCGGATGTGGTGGGTCCTCATCCGAGGACCAGGCTGAAACGCCGAGCCTGGTCAAGGAACTGGCGGGCGAAACCGCGCCGCCCTCCGATGCCGAGGCCGGCGGAGACCTGAGCGTGCTCGCGTCCTCGGACGTCGACTACGTCGACCCGGGCGCCGTCTACTACCAGTTCGGCTACATGGTCACCAACGCCACCCAGCGCACGTTGCTGGGCTGGGCCCCCGACGACACGGTCGAGCCGAGCCCGGACCTCGCCGCCGAGGCGCCGGTGTTCGCCGATGACGGTAAGACCGTCACCTTCACGCTGCGCCCGGGGGTTCGGTTCAGCCCGCCCGTCGATCGAGAGGTGACCTCCGCCGACGTCAAGTACGCGATCGAGCGGGGACTGCTGCCCGGGGTCGCCAACGGCTACGAGCAGATCTATCTCGCCGACTTGATCGGCTTCGAGCGGGCCGTCGAGCAGGCGCGCCGCAATCCGAGCGTCGCCCCTGACATCAGCGGGATAGAGACGCCCGATGACAGGACGCTGGTGCTGAGGCTCGACCGGCCGACGGCGGCCACCGCCGCCCAGTCGCTCTCGCTGCCGATCAGCGCTCCCGTGCCGGAGGAATACGCGCGCGAGTTCGACGCCGACAACCCCTCGACCTACGCCGACCACGTCGTCGCCACCGGCCCCTACATGATCGAGAACAACAGCGCCGGCGAAGCGATCGGGTACACGCCCGGCAAGCAGATCTCGCTCGTGCGCAACCCGAACTGGGATCCGGAAACCGACTTTCGCCCGGCGTTCGTGAACTCGGTCACGATCCGGGAGGGATACGCGGACACGGCGATCGCGAGCCGCAAGATCCTCAACGGTGAGAGCGAGATCAACGGCGATTTCAACGCCCCGCCAAACGTGCTCAAGGACACGGTCGACGAGCGACCCGACCAGTTCGGGCTGGCCAGCGGAGGCGGGGTCAGCTACATCAGCCTCAACACCGCGATTCCGCCGTTCGACGATCTCAACGTACGCCGTGCCGTGCTTGCGGCGACCAACCGCGATGAGCTCCGCGATCAGCGTGGCGGCGAGCTGCTGGGCGAGGTCGCGTCGCACTACATCCCTCCGGACATTCCCGGCTTCGAAGAGGCCGGCGGCATCGACGGGCCGGACCTCGACTTCCTCGCCAACCCGGAGGGCGACCTCGAGCTCGCGGCCGATTACATGCGCCGCGCGGGCTATGAGAGCGGGCGCTACGAGGGGGACGCGCACGTCCTTGTCCTCTCCGCCAACTCCGGCACCTCCCCGAACGTCGCCCAGATCTTCACCGACACGCTGAAGAAGCTCGGTTTCGACGTCGACCTGCAACTGGTCAGTGCGAACGTCATGCTCACGCGGTTCTGCACCGTTCCCAAAGCTCGGGTCGAGGTCTGTCCGAGCCTGGTGTGGGGCAAGGACTTCAATGACGCTCAGACGATCCTCAACCCGCTCTTCAACGGCCGGTACATCGTTCCCGAGAACAACGCCAACACCTCCCAGCTCGACGACCCGGCGATCAATCGCGCGATGGATGAGGCGGCGCTGCTCACCGGCGCGCAGGAACGCGCTCAGGCCTGGGGCGAGATCGACAGGATGGTCTCCGCGCAGGCTCCGGCCGTGCCCTGGACCTGGCCCCGAAGCGCCAATATCGCGTCCGCGGACGTCAACGGTGTCGTCAACCTCTTCAACGGCAGCTGGGACCTGTCCGCGACCTCGCTCGATCAGTAGACGGTGCACGACGCCTTCATCTCCTATTCGCGCGCGGATTCGGGGGAGTTCGTCAAGCGACTGGCGAAGGCGCTCGAGGACGCGGGCAAGGACGTCTGGGTCGACCTCGACGACATCCCGCCCGCGGACCGTTGGCAGCAGGCGCTGCGCGAGGGGGTGCTGGACAGCGGCGTATTCCTGTTCGTCCTCAGCCCGGGCGCCGTGCGCTCGGCCAACTGCCGCGCCGAGCTCGACCACGCCGTCGAGCGCAACAAGCGGATCGTCCCGGTAGCCCATCGCGGTATCGACGACGCCGACGCCCCGCCGGCGGTCGCCGATCTCAACTGGGTGCCGCAGGTGGGCGGCTTCGAGGACGATTTCGATGCCTCGCTCGCGAGTCTGCTGGAGGCGATCGAGACCGACCAGGAGGCGGTTCGCGAGCACGCCCGCTGGCAGCGCCAGGCCGAGGCCTGGGCGAGCGGTGGACACGAGCGCAGCCTGCTGGCCCGCGGGGCCGAACTCGCCGAGGCCGAGCGCTGGCTGACCGCACAGGCGGGCGCCGAGCCGGCGCCGACCGCGGTGCAGGCCGAATGGGTGGCCGAGGGGCGCCAGGCATCGCGCCGGCGCCAGGGGCTGGTTCTCGCCGGTGCCGGGGTCGCGGTCCTGGTCTCGGCGGTCCTCGGCGTCGTCGCGCTCGCTCAGCGCAACCAGGCCCGAGAGCAGCGCGATGCCGCCCGCGCCGGCGAGCTCGCCACCGCCTCGATCGCCAACCTCGAGGTCGATCCCGAGCTCAGCCTGCTGCTCGCGCGGGACGCGGTCGGCACCGACGAAAGCCCCCGCAGCGTGCAGACGCTCGAACGCGCGCTGCTCGCCTCGCATATCCGCCAGCGCTTCGATGCTCCGACTGGGGTGGTCATGAACGCGGTGGCGTTGAGCCCCGACGAGAGGCTGATCGCGACCGGGGATGCGGGCGGCACCGCGACCGTCTACGACGCCGAGACCGGCGACGAGGTCGCGCGCTTCAAGCGCCAGGGCGCGGTCGGCGGGGTCGATTTCACCGCCGACTCGAGGCGGCTGGTGGTCGGGTCCGGCACCGGGATCTACGTCTTCGACCTTGCGCGCGAGCAGGAGGTGGACGCGTTCTCGGTCTTCGATACGCCGGTCACGGCACTCGATGTCAGTCCCAGCGCCGACCGGCTCGCGGTCGGCAGCCTCGGCGGTGGCGCCGGAGTGGCGGACCTCGACGGCGGCCACCCGGTCCAGCTCGGCGATTTCGACAAGCGGGTCACCTCGGTCGCCTTCACTGCCGACGGCAGCGGGGTGCTGACGGCGACCAACGACGACCGCCAAACGGTCCTCTGGGGCGCCGAGGACGGCAGCCGGGACCTGGTGCTGAGCGGCCAGGGCGGGCCCAGCTCCGACGCCGCAATGAGCCCCGATGGCCGCTACATCGCCACCGCCAATCACGACGGGTCCGCCTCGCTTTGGGACGCGCGTAGCGGCCAGCCGATCGGGCCGCCGCTGGTCGCCCGCGACAGCGCCGCCGTCGTCCTTCGGGTCGCGTTCGTCCCCGGCGCGCGGGCCGTGGTCACCGCCGGGGGCGGCGGCCAGGTCGACGCCTGGGACATCGACAGCCGAGCCCGGATCGGCGCCTATCGCGGCCACTCGGGGTCCGTCTACGACCTGACCGCGAGCGCTGACGGACAGCGGATCGTCACAGCCGGCGTCGACGGCAGCGCGCGGGTCTGGGACTTCGGCCAGCTCCTGTTCACGCTCGACAACGCCGGGCCGGTGACCAGCCTCGAGTTCTCCGGCAACGGTCACGGGCTGCTGGTCGTCGACAGCCGCGCGCTGCTGCTCGCCTCCCACAGCGGCGAACGGCTGGCGTCGATCGGGACCGAGGGGCAGATCAGCGGCGCCACCGCAAACCCGGCGGCGCCGCAGGTGGCGACGGTCTCCTTCGACGGCGAGGTCAGGGTCTATTCGCTTGCCGACCAGGCGCAGATCGGAGAGCCGTTTCAGATCCCCGGCGAGACCCTGGTCACCAAGCTCGCCTGGAGCGCCGACGGCGAGCGCCTGATGACGGCCGACCTCGTCGGCGGGGTCAGATTCTGGAGCATGCCCGACCACCAGCTGGTCGGCGCCCACCTGATGCCCTCCAACCGCCTCTTCGATGCGGCGATCAGCCCCGACGGCACTCGGGCGGCGGTCGTCACCGCCGATCCCGCGGTCGGCGTCTACGACGCCGACAGCGGCAAGCTGGCACTGGAGCTGAAGGGCCACACCGACCAGATCTCGAGCGTCGCCTACGACACCGCCGGCGACAGGATCGTGACCGCGAGCGAGGATGGCACCGCCCGGATCTGGGACGCCGACAGCGGCGAGCAGCTGCTGGTGATCGCCAACGACGGTCAGGCGGTCCGGGCGGCGGCGTTCAACGGCGACGGCAGCCTGCTCGCGACCTCGAGCGCCGGCGGCGAGCTGCGGGTCTGGGATGCGACCAGCGGCGACGAGCTCAGCCGCGTGCAGGGGGCGAACTGGAAGGTGGCACTGAGCCCCCTCGGCAGCCTGGTCGCGGGCGCGGTGGCGCAGACCGACGCACCGCAGACCTCGGTCTATGAATGTGACGTCTGCGGGCGCTCGGCCGAGGAGTTGCTGGGGCTGGCGGACTCGCGGGTCACCCGCGAGCTCACCGACCAGGAGCGCGAGCGCTACCTGTCGGGCGAGTAGCCGGGCGCCGGCTCGATCGCGAAGCCGGCTTTGGCGAGCATCACGGGCAGGTCGCGGATCGCGGTCCGGTCCTTGTCCTTTTCCTCCTCGGAGAGCTGCGCGTAGGGGACCAGGCAGGGGTGGTGTTTGGCGGCGTCATCGCGAGGATCCCCGTAGACCCAGCCGCAGCTGAGCCGTTCGGTCATCCAGCGCTCGTGCTCGGCTTCGGCCATCGGCTCGAGCCGCCCGTCCAGGCGCTGGTCGAAGACCGCCTGCGAGGCGGCGGCATCGGCGAGGGCCTCGGGAACGACGACGAAGCCGAGCTCGCCGAGCTTGCCCGGGATCGCCGCGGCGAAATCGCGGTTGGACGATCTCGCGTCGTCGTCGATCTCGTCCCAGGAGGTCACGTTGACGCCGCTGGCGCCCTTGGCGATCTGGTCGCGCTCGTAGCTGTCGTGCATCGCCCTGGCCAGGGTCTCCGTCAGGCCGCTGGTCAGGAAGCGCTCGCTGAGCACCAGCGGCAGGATCGCGAACAGCTCGAGCGCGTCGCGGTCGCGGGCGACGATCTTGGCCGCCCCGCGGCGCTCGTCGTCGACCGCGAGCACGACCTGGTCGGCGCCCTCGGCCGCAGCGACCAGCTGCAGTGCCGTGGCGACGCCGGCGACCTCGTCGTCCAGGGCGACGTAGATCGCCTCGGCCTCCCGAGCGAGCCGCGAGGCGCGCAGCTCGGGCGCGGCAAGATCTACCTGCCAGGCGTCGAGGTGGGAGACCGAGTCGATCGTCGGGTGCCGCCCGCGGATTCGATCGCACGCGGCCTCGGCCTGCGGCCCGGCCAGAGTGAGCTCGATCCGCGACCGCTCGTGGGCTCGCGAGTTGCGCCACAGGCGGGCGGTGTTGACGATCAGGATCTCGGCGATTGCCTCGTCGGCGACGAACAGGACGCTCGGGCCCTGGCGCTCGCCGGCCGCGGCGGCCGTGAACGGGGGGAAGGTCTCGAGCAGCAGGCGTCCGGCCGCCTCGTAGAGGTTGAACAGCTCGACGCGGACGCCGGGCGCGTCGCCGCGGATCAGCGACCGGGCCTGCAGCGCCTGCCAGAGCGCGCGGTCCTCGATCCGCGCGAGGACCCGCAGGGGCTCGCCCTCGCGCGCACCGGTGATCTCGGTCGCCGCGGCGACGACGTCGATCGCGACCCCGTCGGTGCCGGGCGCGGCGATCAGATGGTGCGCACGGTGCACGCAGGCGGCCCGCAGCAGGTCGGGATCGCCGGCGTCGCCGATCAGGACGCTGATCCCGCGCTCGTGGCATCCCTCGATCGCCTCGGCGGCCGGGTCGCTCTCGATCGCGATCACCCGTGCCCCGAGCTCGTTCAGATGGGCGGCGAGCCGGAAGCCGACCTCGCCGAGTCCGGCGACGACGATGTGGTTGCGGCGGAAGAGCCGAAATCCGATCAGGCGCAGCTGCTCGCGCGAGAGCAACAGCAGTCCGCGGATCGCCGCGACCCCGACCAGCAGCGGCCCCAGCACCCGGGCGATGTTGAGGACCAGCGGGGCCTCGCTGTCGACGTTGCCGGCGCCGAGTGTGAACAGCTGGAAGGAGTGAAAGAACGCCTCCCAGCCGGTGTCGCCATCCTGGTCGAAGCCGATCGTGCCGAGCACGATCACCGCCAGCCCGGCGCAGATGATCAGCGGCGCGCGCAGGTCGCGCCACAGCGGCCGCAGGCGGGCGCGCCACAGCCGCCGCAGGGCCCACGAGGTCCGGCTGCGGCCCGCGAACGGGCTGGTCGCGGTCCGGTCTCCTTGCACGCGGCGAGCGTACACGCGGGGCCGAACTCAGCCGGTGAATATCATTCAGCGATGCGCTCCTTTCTGGCATCGGTGCTGGCGCTGGTGCTGGCCCTCGGCGTGTTCGCGGGCTGTGGCGGCGACGACAACGGCGACGGCGACTCGGGCACCGACCTGGCGCTGAACTCGACCACCACCGCCGACGTCGGCGACGGCGATCCCGCGGCGACCGAGACCCCACAGGGCGCCGCCGCGCTGGACGAGTTCCAGGAGCTCGCCCGGGCCGAGGGCCAGCCCAGCGTGCCGGCGATCCGGGGTTCGGCCGGTCTGACGCTGCCGGAGTGGATCCACACCGTCAACGGCGACGTCGGCGCCTACTGGCAGAAGCAGTTCAACGACGCGGGCTTTCAGTACTCCCCGGCGCAGGAGGTGATCTTCACCGGCAAGACGCAGACCGCCTGCGGCTTCAAGGCGAGCGTCAACACCGGGCCCCTGTACTGCACCGCCGATCAGGCGATGTACCTGCCGGTCGACTGGTTCGAGCAGACCGCCGAGCCGTTCGGCGACGCCGCCGACGCGGTCGTGATCGCGCACGAGAACGGCCACCGAGTCCAGGATCTGCTCGGGTTGTTCAACAGCCCGTTGCTGTCGGCTCAGCTCGAGCTGCAGGCCGACTGCCTGGCCGGGGTCTGGGCGAAGTCGATCTACGACCGCGGGCTGCTGGAGGAGGGCGACATCGGCGAGATCCTCGGCCTGGTCAATATCAGCGGCGACTCCGAGGACGTGGCGATCAACGCGCCCGGCGCGCACGGCAATTCGGCGCTGCGCCAGGAGTTCTTCGCCCAGGGGTACAACGGCGGCTCGCCCGGCGACTGCCCGCCGCCGAAGAAGCGCGACCTCGCCGGCCAGGTCAACTTCTCCGACCAGAGCTGAGCCGCCGCCGGCGCCTTCAGCCGTCGGCGACCAGGTCGCGGACCCGCTCGCGGTGGTGCTCGATCAGGTTGCGCGGGTCGTCGATGCCCCGAAAGCGGCGCTTGGTGAACGCCAGCTCGGCGAGCTCTCGGCACAGGGCGCTGGTGGTGTGCGCACCCTCGAGGTCCCCGGCGCGCACCTGGGCGAGCTCGCGGCGGCTGCGGCGGGTGAAGCTGGCGGCGGTCGCCGCCTGCTCGGAGCCGATCAGGCCGTCGTCGACCTCGCCGGCCAGCTCGGCGCGGATCACGCCGCGCTGGTAGCGCAGCCAGAGCGCGATCGCGCCGAAGAAGACCACCACGTAGGCCCACGAGATCCACCTGAGCGCGTCGGTCGCGGTCTCGGCCGAGGCGTCCATGCGGTCGGCGAGCGAGACCGGGACGCCGACCGCCAGGTACTCGTAGGTGGTCTGGAAGCCGTACTTGATCGAGAGCAGGATCGGCTCGAGCCCGTTGTTGATCGCGTGCATCAGCATCGCCGCGGCGAGCCCGAGCAGCGGCCAGCCGATCCGCCCCCACCACGAGCGCGCCCAGGTGGCGGCGCCGAGCCCGGCGCCGAAGGTCGCGGTCCAGATCCCGTGGCGCAGCATCGCCGGGCCGAAGAAGTCGCGCCGGTCGACGAACACGTTGAGCGCGTCGGCGACCCCATGCGCCTGCGCGTCGCGGAAGAAGTAGTAGAGGTCCTCGGTGAACGCGAAGCCGATCCCGACCGCCGCCCCGTAGACGATCCCGTCGGTGACCCCGTCGAACTCGAAGACGCCGAAGCGGCGCCCCGCCCAGCGCGAGGCGAGCACCGCGATCACCAGCGCCAGCCCCTTGGCGAGCTCCTCGACCAGCGGCGCCGAGATCGCCGGCCCGAAGACGGTGTCGACGTCGCGCGGCAGCTGGCCCTCGAGCGCCGAGTTGCCGGCCGAGGCGAGGATCGCCGCGAAGATCGCCCCCCAGAGGAAGAGCAGGGCGACGATCGAGATCGGCTCGCGCTCGTAGAGGTCGCAGAAGCGGACGATCAGCAGCGCGACGACCGCCTGCAGCAACGCGTAGGCGAGGATCAGGTCGTCGGCCGCGAACGGGTCCATGCCGGGCGCAGGGTCTCAGGTCCGGCGGCGCCTCGGGCCGTTCGCCGAAAAAGCTGTCCAGACGGCTTCTATACACTCACGCCCGATGAGCCCCCTGGTCCCGATGGTGGTCGAGCAGACGTCGCGCGGCGAGCGCGCCTTCGACATCTACTCGCGGCTGCTCAACGAGCGGATCATCTTCCTCGGCACCCCGGTGACCGAGGACATCGCCAACCTGATCGTCGCCCAGCTGATCCACCTCGAGTCCGAGGACCCGGACAAGGACATCTCGATCTACGTCAACTCGCCGGGCGGATCCGTGTATGCGGGCCTGGCGATCTACGACACGATGCAGTACATCAAGCCCGACGTGCAGACGATCTGCGTCGGCGTCGCGATGAGCATGGGCGCGCTGCTGCTCGCCGGTGGGGCGGAGGGCAAGCGGATGGCGACCCCGAACTCGAAGATCCTCATCCACCAGGTTTCGGCCGGCTTCCAGGGTCAGGCGACCGACATCGAGATCCACGCCAAGGAGATCATCGACGTCCGCCGGCGCCTCGACGAGATCATCGCCAAGCACACCAAGCAGCCGTTCGAGAAGGTCACCAAGGACACCGAGCGCGACTACTTCATGTCCGCGGAAGAGGCGATGGCGTACCACATCGTCGACCGCGTGATCGAGAACCACTAGCCGGTCGCGTTCGACGGACAGTCGCTCGTGTCGCCATTGACACGGCGCTAATTGCGGTTAGGCTCGCGGGGGCATGGAGGTGTGGACCGGGGAGCCCCGGCCAACCCGGGTCCAACGGGGGAATCTGGTGGTTCGCTGCCTGCGGTTGGTGGCGCCGGCCGCCGCGTTCGCCGTGCTCATGATCGGCGCCCCGCCCGCGATCGGCGAGCGAGCTCAGGGCCTCCCAGCGCACGTCCGCCCGACGGACGGCCCGGACGACGCGATCGGAGATGGCTACGCCCAGCCCGGAGATGCCCGCCATACCTGCTTTGCCCGCAAGGCTGATCGCGTACGCACGGTCTGCGTCCACTGGGTTACCAAGGGGGTCGATGCCCCACCTGAAGCCAAGCGCGGAGTTCCCGCCCAGGTCAAGGCCACGGTCAAGGCCCTGAAGGAGGTCTGGCGAGCCGAGGTCGAAGTGATGGGCTATCGCGCCCCGGTGCCTGACCAGGGGGCCAAGAAGGGACAGGGTCCCAACCGTGGCCTCGATATCTACCTGGCCGACATCGGGCGGTTCGGCGAGGGCGGCTACTGCTCCCGCGACTTCAAGCCCCACCTGGCGCCAGTCAAACAGGCGGCCGTCTACTGCGTCCTCGATGACGACTTCTCCTCGACCCAGTTCACGTCGCCCGACGAGCTCGAGCTGACCACGGCGCACGAGTTCTTCCACGCGGTGCAGGGGGCATATGACGCGGCCCACGACGCCAACTGGCTCGAGGAGGGCACCGCCGTGTGGATGGAGGGGCAGGTCTACCCCGCCCAGTTCGCGGCCGCGGACGGCTATGACTTCCTCGACTCTGGGGCCCTGGTCGAGCCCGAGGTGCCGCTGGACGCCTTCGGCGGCGCCTTCGACGCCCAGGACAACGAGTACGCCACCTGGCTCTTCTGGCAGTTCCTGGGCGAATACCACGGATCGCCGGACGTCGTTCGCAAGGTCTGGGAGCGGGTCGGACGACACCGCAAGGGCGAGGATCCGCTGCGCGCACTGACCCTGGCGTCGGTTGGAACCCCGGCGGCCGGCCGCTGCATCGCGGTCTGCGCCCCGGCCGACTTCCTCGACCTGTTCGCCGAGTTCGAGACCTGGAACGCCCGCTTCCCTGCCGCCTATGCGGCCGGGCAGACGTTCGCGGTCCAGCTCCACAGCTCAAGCCCGCCCCCGGACGACGTGGTCGCTCTGGACGCGGCGCACACCGACTCGGGGCTGCGGGCTCTTGCCGTCGAGCACCTGAGCGTGCGCGCGGTCGAGATCGATCCGGATGGCTCGCCGATCAGCGTGGACGTGGACGTCCCGGACGGCGGGACCGCGGCCGCGGTGCTCGTTCCCGGCTCGGGCCAACCCACGGTCCTGCGCGCCGACGGCCGCCTCACGCTGGCGGCCGGCCAGGCGGGGCGGCTGCTGCTTGTCAACGCGGCCACGTCCGGGATGGCGCCGCTCTATGGCTACGAGGTGAGCTCGCCATGACCCCTGGTCGCGCCCTGATCAAGCGTTTGTTGATCGCGGTCGGCGCTTCGACCCTGGCGCTGCTCGTCTCTGCGGCGACGGCTGCGGCGGTGCAGTGCGACGGCCTCACGGCGACTATCGTCGACCCCGCGGGAAACGGCAACGGCGCGATCGACGGGACCGCGGGCGCGGATGTGATCGCCGGGCTGGGCGGGGACGATTTCATCCGCGGGCTGGGTGCGGATGACACGATCTGTGGTGGCGACGGCTTGGACCTGATCTTCGGCAACGACGGCAACGACGTGATCCTCGGCGAGGGCGACGACGACACGATCTCGGGCGACGCCGGCGACGACCTCGTGTATGCCGGTGCCGGTGCCGACACGGTTACCGGCGGCACCGGGGACGACCTGATGTTCGGCAACGACGACAGCGGCGCACCCCCCGACGGCGGCGACCTAATGAACGGCGAAGGTGGAGATGACGCGGTCCTCGGCGAGTTCGGTGACGACGTCCTGCTCGGCGGCGACGGCAACGACGTGATCCTCGGCGAGGCCGGCGACGACGAGGTGGGCGGATCAACGGGCAGCGACCTGATCCTGGGAGGCACCGAGAACGATGCCTTGGGCGGCGGGCCGGGCCTGGACACGCTCGTCGGCCAGGAGGGCCAGGACACGATGGACGGTGGCGCCGACACTGACGCGGTCAGCTTCAGCGGCGACACGGCCCCGGTAACGGCCGACCTGGCGGCGGGGACGGCGACCGTAACCGGCGAGCCGCAGGACACGCTGATCGACGACGAGAGCCTGATCGGGACCGACTTCCCCGACCAGCTGTTCGGCGACGGCGGCATCAACACGATCGCCGGCCGGGGCGCTGACGACGTGATCGACGGACGGGGTGCGATTGGCGACGCGGTCGACTACTCGGCGGCGCCCGGACCCGGAGGCGTCCAGGTCAACCTGACGACCGGGGTGGCGTCCGGCGCGGCTGGGACCGATTCGATCGCCAACGTCGAGGGGGTGATCGGTTCCGAGCAGGCGGACGAGATTTCGGGTAACCAGGAGGCGAACACGATCACGCCGTTGAAGGGCAACGACCGGATCGACGGGGTCGGGCCGGCGCCCAACCTGGTCAGCTACTCCCCCGAGACGGCGGCCGTGAACGTCGACCTGATGGCGGGCACCTCCACCGGTGGCTCGGGCTCGGACGCGCTGGCCGACATCCAGAATGTCGTCGGATCGAGCTACGACGACAGCCTCCGCGGAGACGGCAAGGCAAATGCGTTCGTGCCAGCTGGCGGCGACGACATCGTCGATGGTGGCGGGAATGCGGCAGACCCGAACGATCCGACGGACCAGGTTCTCTACCTGCTCGCCCCAGCCGCCGTTCACGCCAGCCTCGCCGCCGGGGCCGGCGGCGGCCCGGGTGAGGGCGCCGACCACTACCTGAACGTCGAGGCGCTCCACGGCTCGGACTTCGGCGATGTCCTGATCGGCGACGAGAACCGAAACAGCCTCTCGGGCGAGGCCGGAAACGACCGCCTGTACGGCAAGGGTGCGGGCGACGTGCTCGACGGCGGGGCCGGCGACGACTCGGTGAACGGCGGCGAGGGCGCCTTCAACACGCTTACGTTCAGCGATGCGACCGAGGGTGTGAGCGTCGATCTGGCGGCGCATGCGGCCCGGACGGGCGGCGACACCGACTCGCTGACCGGGATCCAGACGGTCCTCGGGACCAGGTACGACGACACCCTGATCGGTGACGCAGGCGAGAACCTCTTCCTCGGCGGCCCGGGCAGCGACACTATCGACGGTAGGGAGGCGCTGGATTGGGTTGCCTATCAGCCGATCCCGCTGTCGACGCAACTGACCGGCGAGAACTCGCTCAGCGGCGCCGGGCCGATCCAGGCGGACGTCGTGAGCGGCACGGTCCACGACCAGTCCGACAACTCTGACGACCATCTGACCGGCGTCGAGGCGATCATTGGCTCGCCCAAGGACGACACCCTGATCGGCAACCGGGAGACGAACTTCCTGCTCGGCGACCTGGGCAACGACACGATCGCCGGTGGCGGCGGGGACGACCTCTTCGATGGCGGGCCTGGCAGCGACGCGCTTGACGGCGGCAGGGGCCAGGACTACGTCACCTACTCGGTCGATTCGCCGGGCCCGATCACGGCGAGGCTGGACCGGCCCGCGAAGAAGCGCATGGTTGAGCAGGGAAGCGATACCGACTCGGTCGCGAGCCTCGAGCTGATCGGCGGGACCGAGTTCGCCGACAAGCTGTTTGGATCGAACGGGCACGACATCCTGATCGGGGAGGGCGGAAACGACAAGATCAAGGGGTTCGCGGGCGCCGACACCCTCGAGGGCCGAGGAGGCAACGACCGGGTCGACGGGGGGTCAGGTTTCGATCGTTGCGTCGACAAGCCGCGGTCGGCAACCGGCGCCTCGGAGTCGAAAGCGCATCAGGGCGGACGCGAGGTCAACTGCGAGTCTCATTCGCTGCCGCCGGGCCTGGCGGCGCTGATCGCGCGGGCCGATGCCTTCCGCGACTCCGACGGCAACCACAAGCACGGCTCGGCGGCGAGCGGGCACCGTTGAGCCGCCGCGGTCATTCGGTGCCGATCCGGTCCAAGCGGTCGCCGGCGAGCGCCATCAGATCGGCGAACGGGACGCAGAGGTCGCAGCGGTAGACGCGGCCGCTGCGGTCGAGTCCGCCGCTGGCGATCAGCGTTCCGTCGGCGGAGAAGTCGACGCTCTGCACCCAATCGCGGCTGCCGTTCAGGACCTCTAGTTGCCGGCCCGTGGCGGCGTCCCAGACTCTGACGGTCCGGTCTGACCCGCCGGTGACCACCCGGCTCGCGTCCGGGCTGAAGGCTGCGTCGTGAACCTCGTCCGTGTGCCCGCTCAGCACAGCCAGGGTGGCTCCATCGCCGAGGTCCCAGATCCTGGCGGTGCCGTCCAGCGAGGCGCTGACGAGCTCCTGCCCGTCAGGGCTGAACTCGACCGTGGCGACGCTGTCGTCGTGGCCTGACAGGGTGCGGATGGTCTTCCCGGTCGCCAGCTCGATGATCGGGATCTCGTGATCGGAGCCGGCGACCGCGATCTCGGTGCCGTCCGGACTGAGGTCGAGCGAGACGGGCTGGTGCGAGGTGTGGATCACCCGCTCGACCTCGCCGGAGTGGACGTCCCAAACGATGATCCTGCCGTCGGCCACCGGCGCCACCAGCGATGATCCGTCCGGGGTCAGGCGCGCGGCCGGGGGGTCGGTGAGCGAGTAGTCGAACGGGTCGTGGTCGTGCTTGGCGTGGGGGACGATGAAGCCGCGCACCACGTGGCCTGAGCCGGTGTCCCAGACGCTCGCCTGGCTGTTCCAACCGGCGACCGCGATGCGCTTCGCGTCGGCGCTCCAGTTCGCGTCGACGACGTACGGGGTCCTGACCGGGAGCACCCGCACGGTGCGCGCCGTGGTCGCATCCCAGATCCGGGCGGTGCCGTCCGCCGCGGCGCTGACCACGTCGGTGCCCTCGGGGCTGAACTGGACCTGGCGCACGCCGTAACGGTGCTCGTCGTAATGGCGGATCGAGTCGTCGGCCTCAGACGCCCAGACGCCGACGGTGCCGTCGGCGCTCGCGGTCGCCACACGTTTGCCGTTCGGGCTCAGGGCGGCGCCGAGGATGCCGCTCGAGTGACCGGCCAGCGTCGTCAGCGCCGGACCGCCGATTCCGGATGGTCGCAGTTGAGTCCCGTCGGCGGGCGTTGCCCAAACCCGGGCGACGCCGTCGAATCCGGCGGTCAGCAGCCGCAGTCCCGAGCGGCTGAGCTGCGCACGGCGCAGCTCGTCGGTGGAGGCGTCGATCGTGTTGATCAACCGCTCTGAGCGGACGCCCCAGATCCTGGCCGATCCGTCGTGGCTCGCGGTCACGACCAGGCTGTTGCCGCCGGCGAACTGAGCGTCGTTCACGTCCTCGTCCCTGAGCTTGGCCGCCGCAGCGACATCGAAGGTCGCGATCCCGCGCCCGGTGGCGGCTTTGAAGACTCGTGCTTTCCCGTCGTCGCCGGCGGATGCGACCAGGGTGCCGGAGGGGTCGAAGTCAACGCTGAAGACCTGCCCGCGAGGCGCCGAGTAGCGCGACATCTCGCGGCCGTCGGCGGTCCGCCAGACGACCGCGCTGCCGGCCGACGACGCCCCGGCGACCAGCTTGCCGTCCGGGCTCAGGGCGACGCCGCGGATCCGGTCGGATGGGACCCCGACGGTGCGCAGACGGCGCCCCGCTATCGGGTCCCAGAGCTCGATCCGTCCGCCTGCCGCGAGCGCGATCATGCCCGTGGCGTGGGCGAACGCGAGGTCGAGCACGCGCGGGGCCGAGGACTGGAGCACGGCCCCCTCACGCCCATCGCTCGCAGTCCAGATATGGACGTTGCCGTCGTCGCCGGCCGCCGCCAGCAGGGAGCCGTCCCCTGAGAACTCGACATCCTCGAATGCGGACTCGCCGTGCAATACGAGCTCGAGGGACGAGGTCCCCTCGAGCCCCAGACGAAGCGCCTGCTCGGCCTCGGCGGTCTCGCGGATCTCGCCGGCCGCCACGGCCTCCGAGAGCGCCTGCGGCGGATCGGTCGAGCTGTCGAGCAGCGACCGCGACGCCAGCTCACGCGAGCGTGCAACGTCGGCCTGGTCCTGGGCGCGGCCCCGCTGCACCAGCGCCAGCGCCGCGAGCGCAACCGCCACCACGAGGCCAACCCCGAGCACCGCGGTCCGGATCCGTTGGCTGCGGGTCGCCGCGCTGCGGCTGGCGATCACGTACTCGGTGTGCAGCGGGGTCGGTTGCGGGTCCTTCTCCGGCCCCGCCTCGGTCAGCCACTGCTCGGCGGCCTTCAGGTCCTGACCGCGCAGGAAGTAGCTCGGGTTGTGACCGGAGTCCTCCCACTCGACCGCGCGGACGAGCAGGCGGGTGTGGGTAGCCGCCCACGCCGGATCGGTGTCGAGCGTCCTGTCGAGCAGCTCGAGCGCGCGGTCAGGATCGTCGTCCTTGCGGAAGAAGAGCCAGTTGTGACGCGCGATCACCTCCGGGATCTCGCCCGGGTCGGTATCGCGGACGACGATCGGGATGATCCGCTTGTTGACCGCCGCCGCTCGATCGAGCTCTTGGCGACAGACCGTCGATGCGGCAGAGTCCGGGCTGAGAGCGAAGACGAAGGCTTGCGACCGGTCGATCGCGGCGGTGACCTCGCGCATCCATTCGGCGCTCGGGGGGATGCCCTCCCAATCGACCCAGCAGCGGCGCCCACGCTGGTCGAGCATGTCAACAAGCCTGCGGACAAGCGCCTCGTCGCGGCGCGAGTAGGAGACGAACAGGTCTTCGCGCGCGGGCGCTTCCTCGTCCATCACCAATCGTTGATCGCGTGGAAGATCTGGACCGGCTCGTCGCTCGACGCCCACCAGTTGTCGGGACCGAAGACGAGGCCGACAAACACCGATCCGTCGGGCTGGCGGCTGGCGCCGACCCGCAGCTTGCCGCCCGGGTAGGAGTACTGGCGGACGACCTCCTCGCTGGCGCCGAGGAAGGGGACGCTCAGCTCCTCGGGCGACGATGGTGTGCCGGGAAGCAGGTTCCTGAACTGGGGCAGGATCCGGTCGAGCGCCTTGCCGGGCGGGGTGGTCGAGGAGACCTGACTGCCGAGCCCGTCGCTGTTCGCGAGCCGGATCACGTAGATGCCCCGGGCCCCGGTCGGGTCGACGAAGCCGTTGACGAGCCCGGGGAGCGCCTCGTCGGAGGGTTGCCAGGAATCGGGCCGGCAGATGCGGGAGCCGATCACCTGATCCTGGGCCGGGTCGAGCGCTGGCAGCGAGGCGTCGTACGTGTCGGTGTCGGCGAGCCGGCCGTCGACGTAGAGCTCGACCTTGTATTGCGCCGGCGGCAGGCAGACCGCCTGGGCGCCGGACCGCAGATAGTCGCTGTCGGCGAACCAGGTCGAGCCGCTCCGCTGCCAGCGCAGGAGGTAGTTCTCGGTCGCCGGCGCGAGGTCGGCCTCGTTAGCCGGGCTTCCGGACGCGGCCGGCATCACGAACCAGCCCAGGTCGGGGTCCTTGCGGTACCACTCGACCCAGGTCCGATGGCGGTCCGGCTGCAGCTGGTCGAGGTCGACGCTGGCTTCGACGCCCCCGGCCCAGGCGAAGGCTTCGAGGCTGTCGACCGCGGGCGCGGCGCCCGCCTCGGTGTCGTCTGCCGCCGCAGCGGCCGTCTGCTCGCTGACCCTGCCGATCAGCTGCTCCTTCGCGGCGACCACCTCGTCGGCGAGCTCCGGGTAGCTGGCGGCGACGACCTCGAGGTCGGTCAGCGAGCCGCCGAGCAACGATTGGACCTCGGCCGGGTCGCGAGGCCGGCCGTCGGCGCCGAAGACGGTCTCGTGCGCCGAGCGCTCGAAGCCGGCTGCCGCCAGCTCGGGCTGACCGAGGACCAGATACCCGATCGGGGGGCCCAGGTCGACCTGGTTGGGGTTCAGTTCGTCGGCCTGCCTGAGCAGCTCGATGCCGGATCGGATGCGGTCCGGGTCGCGATGCTGGATCCCGAGCAGCAGGTAGGCGAAGCCCTGGTTGTTGATCACCGAGGCGTCCGCGAGCCCGAGGTCGCGGGCCCGCTCGATGTCGGAGATCATCCCTTCGAACGCCTCCGGCGAGCTCAGGTTTCCGGTCATCGACTCGTGCGCCTGGGGGGAGTCGGCGAAGAAGCGGGCCAGCGCCCGGTGTTTGTAGGCGAGCCCGAAGTCCGGGCGCAGGGCGATCGCCCGGTCATACGCCTTCGTCGCCGCGGCCCACTGGCCGGATTCGGCCAGCACCTCGCCTTCCGCGTACGCCTCGGCGGCGCGGTCGTCGGGCCGCGAGGGGGTTTGTAGCGCGGTGTGGATGCCCCACCCGAGGCCGAACAACGCGAGCGCCGTGGCCGCGGTCGCCAGCAGCGGCCGGTTCGGTGTCCCGTGCTCGGAGAGCGAGAAGCCGTACAGGTAGACGGCGACCGCGAGGATGGCCAGGATGGCGACGTAGGCGGCGACCTGCGAGCCGCGGTCGTCGGCGTAGGCGGTGGCCGCGTCGCTACGGGCGACGAGCGCGACAGCGCTGCGGCGATTGGCGGCGAAGTAGCGCGCCGGAAACAGCGGGTCCTTGTTCGGGCCGTCGACGCTCGCATCGGTGATCGGGGTGGCGGCGCTGGTCTTCGACCGACCGATCAGCGCGGCGCGGCGAAGCGCGACCCGCGCCAGCGCCTCCTGGTTGCGCTGGTCGAGGCGAAGCTCGCCGTCCGGGAGCGATGAGAACCGCTCCAGCTCTTGGTCGAGCGCCGCGCTGCGCAGGTGTAGCTGCTGGCGGACGTAGTACTCGAGCTGCAGGTAAACCTGCTCGATCGACCGATCCGCCTCGGCGACCGCCGCCGCCGACAGCTGCTGGGCGGCGGTCGAGCTGGCGCCCGAGTCCTTGCCCGCCTCGCTCTGGGCGTAGCCGATTACCGCGGCGAGCATCGTCGTCAGCACCGCGCAGAACGCGATCCGCTTCGACCGCGGGTCGCGATCGTGCTTGCTTGGCGGCCGCCGCGAGCCGGTCATGCGATCAGGAACTGGATCACGCCGAGGACGATCGCGACCCCGCCGAGGATCGCGATCCTGACCCCGAGCCGCCGCGCGGTCAGGGTCGCCAGGGTGAGGAGGAACAGAGCCGCCGCGAGCAGCGCCGCTGCGCGGACCAGCGCCACCGCGCGATCGTGCTCTTGGTCGGCGGTCTCGGCCGACTTCTCGGGGCGCAGCTCGTTCAGGGTTGGGTCATGGGCGGCCGCGCTGGCGCTGACCTCGTCGGGGTCGAAGGTCGGGTTGCCCTGTTCGTCGAACCTCAGCCCGCCGAACACGTAGCCCTGGACGAGCTGGTGGCTGCGCAATGCCCGCAGCTGGGCGAGCTTCAGCTCCTGCGACCCCGGGTCGGCCTGCAGCTCGCCGCCCAGCAGGCTGTCCTCGTACCAGGACTGCTCGAACTCCCCCAGCATCCGCAGCTGATAGGCGACCGTGGAGCGGATCGTGGTCCGGTCGAGCTCCTCGTAGTTGGATTCGCGCAGAGCCTGCTGATCGGCACCGTCGGCGGCTCCCGCGGCGCGGCTGGCCTGGTAGGAGACGACTGCGCCGAAGATCGTGACCGCGACGATCACCCTCGCCACCCAGGTCGGGAACCGATCCGCGATCTCCGCCTCGGTGGCCTCGCCGGTACCCCAGAACGCGTCCACGCGGGCGTTGACCTGCCGGTAGGCCGTCACCCCCTGACGCGCGCGGGCACCAAGCCAGCTTCGCACCGCGCGATCCTATATCGCCTGCAAGCGCGCCCTCGTGGGCAGGGACTGGGGCAACCGCCGCGTAACAACACCGGGTCGAGCCGAAGGCGATCGTGTCGTAACCTGACCGTGGCGCCTCGGGACGTAATCGCCGAAGGGAGAAAAGCGCTGTGGCACGCCCGACCGACTCCAACGAGCAGCTCCTCTGCAGCTTCTGCGGCAAGTCGCAGCGGCAGGTCAAGAAGCTGATCGCCGGGCCTGGGGTCTACATCTGCGACGAGTGCATCGATCTCTGCAACGAGATCATCGACGAGGAGCTGACCGCCCCGCCGAGCTTCGAGCTCGAGAGCCTGCCGAAGCCGGCCGAGATCTACGACGTGCTGCACGAGTACGTGGTCGGCCAGGAGAACGCCAAGCGGGTGCTCTCGGTCGCCGTCTACAACCACTACAAGCGGGTGCAGATGATGCAGACCGCAGGCGACGGCGAGATCGAGCTGCAGAAGTCGAACATCATGCTGCTCGGGCCGACCGGCTGCGGCAAGACCCTGCTCGCCCAGACCCTTGCCCGGATCCTCAACGTCCCCTTCGCGATCGCCGATGCGACCGCGCTGACCGAGGCCGGCTACGTGGGCGAGGACGTCGAGAACATCCTCCTGAAGCTGATCCAGGCGGCCGATTTCGATGTCAAGAAGGCCGAGACGGGGATCATCTACATCGACGAGATCGACAAGATCGCGCGCAAGGCCGACAACCCGTCGATCACCCGCGACGTCTCCGGCGAGGGCGTCCAGCAGGCGCTGTTGAAGATCCTCGAGGGGACCACGGCCTCGGTGCCCCCGCAGGGCGGGCGCAAGCACCCCCACCAGGAGTTCCTGACGATCGACACGACCAACATCCTGTTCGTCTGCGGCGGCTCGTTCGCCAGCCTCGACCACGTGATCGAGCGGCGGATCGGCCGTCACGGAGTCGGGTTCGGCGCCGAGGTCGCCTCGAAGGCCGACAAGGACACCGGCGAGATGTTCGAGAAGGTGCTGCCCGAGGACCTGATCGAGTACGGGTTGATCCCCGAGTTCATCGGCCGCCTGCCGGTGGTCGCCGCGATCCACCAGCTGACCCGCGACGACCTGATCACGATCCTGACCGAGCCGCGCAACGCGCTCACCCGCCAGTTCCAGCGCTTCTTCGAGTTCGACGAGATCGAGCTCCAGTTCCAAGAGGACTCGCTGTCGGCGATCGCCGACAAGGCCCTCGAGCGCGAGACCGGCGCCCGCGGCCTGCGCTCGATCCTCGAGGAGACGCTGATGGACGTCCAGTTCGAGCTGCCGTCGCGACGCGACGTGTCCAAGTGCGTGGTCACCAAGGAGACGATCGAGCAGGGCCTGCGACCGACCCTGGTCACTCAGGCGGTGCCCGACGAGCCCGACGAGTCCGGCGAGCTGGGCGAGGTCGAGTCGGCCTGAGGGCGCTGGTCCTCGCCGGACTGCTCGCTGGCGCTCGCCGCGCCGGCCGCGGCCGCCGGCGCCGAGTACGACGTATCGACCGCGGCCGACACCCCGCCGGGGTCCTGTAGCGCGGGTTCCTGCACGCTGCGAGAGGCGATCCGGGCGGCGAACGCCGACCCGCACGAGGACGTGATCCTGCTCCACCCGCGGACCGACTACCGGCTCGCGATCGGCGGGGCGGACGAGGATCGGGCCGCGAGCGGCGACCTCGATGTCACCGAGCCGCTGCGGATCGTCGCCACCGGGCGCGGGCGGGCGACGATCGACGCCGCGGCGATCGACCGAGCCTTCGACCTCTACGCGCCGGCGACGCTCGAGGGCCTCGAGGTCACCGGCGGGCTCGCGCAGGGCAGCGGCGGCGACCAGGGGGCCGCGATCCGGGTCGTCGCCGGCAGGCTGGCGCTGCGCGACTGCGGGCTGATCGCCAACGCGGGCCCCGAGAGCGCGGTCGAGCTGGTCGGCGACGATGGGATGACGGTCCGCGACAGTGAGCTGGTCGGCAACGTCGGCGATGCGATCATCGATCGGGGCGGCGGCGGCGTGCGGGCTGCCCACACGGTGATCGCCTCCAACACCGGCACCGGGCTGCGGGGCTACGGGCCGGGCAGCCTGGCCCTGTACCACGGCGAGATCACCGACAACGGTCTCGCCGGCGTCGACGAGCGCGACGACGGCGATCTCGCGGTGGTCGACGGGGTCGTCTCCGGCAACGACGGCCCGGCGGTCGCCGAGCAGGGCTCCGGGGGCCTGTTCGTGCGCCGCTCGCGGCTGCGTACCAACGGCGCCGGCGCCAGCGAGGAGGGCGACGGCGAGCTCAGCATCTACCGCAGCCGGGTCACTGGATCGCGCGCCGAGGCGGCGGTCGAGCGGGGCTCGGGAGGGATCTCGCTGATCAAGGACCGGATCGCCTCCAGCGGCGCCGCCGGCCTGACCGAGGAGGGCGACGGCTCGATCGGCCTCGAGGAGACGACGCTGACCGACAGCGGCGCCGGCGGCGCAGTCGAGAGCGGCGACGGCGGGATCGTGCTCACCCTGGCGCGGGTGAGCGGCAGCGCCGGCGTCGGTCTGGCCGAGTCCGAACAGGGCGACGTCTCGCTGATCCGCTCCCGGGTCGAAAGCTCGGGCGGGGCCGGGATCACGCTCGACGACTCGGGCATCCTGCTGCGATCGCGGGTGCTCGGCAACGTCGGCGGGATCGCGGTCGGCAACGGCTCGTTGAGCCTCGGGCGCAGCGCGGTGAGCGCCAACTCGGGCGAGTTCGGCGGGATCACGGCGCTCGACGCGACCGTCTCCCTGCGCCAGTCGACGGTCGCTCGCAATTTCTCCAGCGCCGACGGCGGTGGCGTCGCGATCGACGGCGCCGGGTCCCTCGAGGCGTCGAACTCGACCGTGGCGGAGAACTCGGCGCTCGGCGGGGGCGGCGGCGTCTTCCTCGGAACGGCCGCAAGCGCGGAGCTGAACGCGGTCACCGTCGCCTTCAACGCCGCCGCGGCGGGGCCCGGGGGCGGGATCGCGCTCGATCCGGGTGCGACCGCGGCGATCGAGAACTCGCTGATCGCCCGCAACCGCTCCGGGTCGGCGAGCCCGGACTGCGGCGGCAACGCGATCGACTCCGGCGGCGGCAACGTGATCGGCTCGGCGAGCGGCTGTATCGGGATCAGGGCACGTGGCGACCTGGTCCGCCCGCGGCCGCGGATCGCGACGCTCGGCCCGAACGGGGGCCCGACCGCGACCGTCGCCCTGCTGCCGGGCAGCCCGGCGGTCGGTGCCGCCGGGCACGATGCACCGCGCCGCGATCAGCGCAACCTCGACCGCCACGACCCGGACGCCGGCGCGTTCGAGCTGCAGCGCTGATCGTCGGCCGCCCGCAGGGGGCCAACTAAGATCGCCGCTTCGATGGACGAGGCGCGCAGAGAGAAGCTCGAGTCGACCACCCGCTGGGAGCCGGCCGCGACCGAGCAGCGGATCTTTGCCGCTTGGGAGGCCAGCGGCGCCTTCGATCCGCCCGCCGAGGGCACGCCGGCGGAGAACTTCTCGATCGCGATCCCGCCGCCGAACGTGACCGGGGCGCTGCACATGGGCCACGCGCTCAACGGCTCGGTCCAGGACGCGCTGGTCCGCCTGCGCCGCATGCAGGGCCGCAACGCGCTCTGGATCCTCGGCACCGACCACGCCGGGATCGCGACCCAGGCGGTGGTCGAGAAGGAGCTGCGCGCCCAGGGGACCGACCGCCATCAGCTCGGCCGTGAGGCGTTCGTCGAGCGCGTCTGGGAGTGGCGCGAGCGCTACGGGGGGGAGATCGTCGAGCAGTACAAGCGGCTCGGCGCCTCGTGCGACTACGAGCGCGAGCGTTTCACCCTCGACGAGGGCTACGTGCGCGCGGTCTACAGGGTCTTCGTCGACCTCTACAAGCGGGGGCTGATCTACCGCGACAACTACATGGTCAACTGGGACCCCGGCTCGCGCTCGGCGATCTCTGACCTCGAGGTGGTCAACCGCGAGGTCAACGACAAGCTCTACGAGATCGACTACCCGGTCGAGGGCACCGACGAGGTCCTGACCGTGGCCACGGTGCGCCCCGAGACGATGCTCGCCGACACCGCGGTGGCCGTCAGCCCGGCGGATGAGCGCTACCAGCGCCTGATCGGCGGGCGGGTGCGCCTGCCCCTCGTTGGCCGATTGATCCCGATCATCGCCGACGAGCACGTCGACGTCGAGTTCGGGACCGGGGCGCTGAAGATCACGCCCGGCCACGACCCCAACGACTTCGAGATCGGCCGCGCGCACGGGCTCGACGAGATCACGGTGATCGGCGAGGACGGGCGGATGACCGCCGAGGCGGGGGAGAGGTTCGAGGGCATGACCACGTCCGAGGCGCTCGCGGCCGTGGTCGCGGCGCTCGGCGAGGAGGGCAGCCTGCGCGGCGAGCGCGACTACTCCCACTCGGTCCCGTTCTCGGAGCGCTCCGGCGAGCGGATCGAGCCGCTGATCTCGCTGCAGTGGTTCTGCCGCATGGACGAGCTCGCGGCGCCCGCGATCGATGTGGTCGAACGCGACGAGGTCCGGATCGTCCCCGACAACTACAAGCGCGTCTATCTGAACTGGATGCGCGAGATCCGGCCGTGGTGCGTCTCGCGCCAGCTGTGGTGGGGACACCAGATCCCGGTCTGGTACGGCCCCGGCGGCGAGGAGATCGTCGCCGAGTCGGCCGAGCTGGCCCGCGAGGCGGCCGCCGAGCGCGGTCTCGCTCCCGACTCGCTGACCCAGGAGACCGACGTCCTCGACACCTGGTTCAGCTCCGCCCTGTGGCCGTTCGCGACCCTCGGTTGGCCCGACGAAACCCCTCATTTGCGGGCCTTTTATCCGACCAGCTTCCTGACTACGGCGCGCGAGATCATCTTCCTCTGGGTCGCGCGGATGGTGATGATGGGGATCGAGTTCGCCGGCGACATCCCGTTTCGCGACGTCTACGTGCACCCGGTCGTCCAGGCGCCCGATGGGCGGCGAATGTCGAAATCGCTCGGCACCGGGGTCGATCCGCTGGACGAGATCGAGGTCCACGGCGCCGACGCGCTGCGCTTCGGGCTGCTCGCCGTCTCCTCGACCCAGGACGTTCGCTACTCGCCGGAGCGCATCCAGCAGGGCCGCGACCTGGCGACCAAGATGTGGAACGCCTCGCGGCTGATCCTCCTCACCGCCGGCGATGCGCGGCCCGAGCCGCGCTTTGAGCGGCCCGAGGATCGCTGGATCCTGTTCAAGCTTGACCGCGCGATTCGCGACTTCACCGCGCAGATCGAGGAGTACGACTTCGCCCACGCGGTGCTCGGCTTCTACTCGTTCCTGTGGTCGGAGTTCTGCGACTGGTACCTGGAGATCGTCAAGCCCCGCCTCTACGACGGCGACGCCGACGCGGCCGCGAACCTGCTCCATGTGCTCGACCAGGTGCTGAGACTCGCCCACCCGGTGATGCCGTTCGTGACCGAGGAGATCTGGGGCTACCTCCCGGACCGCGAAGGGCCGCTGATCACCTCGCCGGCGCCGGCGCGCGACCCGTCGCTGGTCGATTCGGCGACCGCGCTCGCGGTCGAGGCCGAGATCGAGCTGGTCCGCAGGGTGCGCCGCTGGCGCGACCTGGTCGGGGTGCCCGCGGGGGCGATGCTCGAGTCGCGGGCCGAGGGCGAGGTGGGCGAGTTCGTCTTCAGGCTCGCGCGGCTGAGGCCGGCGGAGCGCGACGCGGAGGTGATCGCGACGATCGGCTCGGTCCAGGTGCTCGCCTCGGAGGAGATCGACGCCGAGCAGGCCAACGCGCGGATCGAGGCCGAGCGCGAACGGCTGCGCGGCGAGATCGAGCGCCTCGAGCGCAAGCTCGGCAACGAGGGCTTCGTCGCCAAGGCGCCGCCCGAGGTGGTCGAGGACGAGCGCCGGAAGCTGGGCGGCTACGAGGACGAACTCGCGGAGCTCGATGGGTGAACGAGGTTCCCTGGACGGCTGAGCAGGCCGAGGCCTACCTGGGCTCGCTGCAGCCGCTCGGGATGCGGTTCGGGCTCGAGCGGATCCGGCGCCTGGTCGCCGTGCTCGGGATGCCCCAGCACCGGTTCGCCTCGGTGCACGTGGTCGGCACCAACGGCAAGTCGTCGGTCACCGAGATGGTTGCCGCACTGCTCGAGGCGCACGGAGTCCACAGCGGCGCCTACCTGTCACCGCATGACGAGCGCTGGCGCCAGCGTGTCCGGATCGGCGGCGCCGAGGTCGAACCGGACGCCTTCGCGGCGGCCGTGCAGCGGGTCGCGCAGTCGGTCGAGGTGGTCGACCGGGCGCTCGACGAGGGCGACTCGGTGACCCAGTTCGAGGCCGACACGGCGGCGGCCTTCGTCGCCCTGGCCGCCGCCGGGGTCGAGGCCGGAGTGATCGAGGCGGGGCTCGGCGGGCGCCTGGACGCAACCAACGTGCTGCCCTCGCGGGTCACGGTGCTGACCTCGGTTGGGCTCGAGCACACCGAGTACCTGGGCGATACCGAGGTCGAAATCGCGGCCGAGAAGCTCGCGGTGCTAGGCGACCACACCACGCTTGTAACCGGCCCGCTGGCACCCGACGTGGAGGCGCTGGCCGCCCGGGTCGCCGCCGAGCGCAGCGCGAAACTGGTCACCGTCCGGGACCTGGCGCCGCAGATCAGCCTGCCGACCGCGGCGCCCTATTTGCGCCGGAACTTTGCCGTTGCGCTCGCCGCGGCCGAGGCGTTCCTGGGCGAGCTCGACCCCGAGCGGGCGCTGGCGGTGGCCGCGGGGCTTGATCTGCACGGGCGCATGGAGGTGATCGACGGCGACCCGGTGACCGTGGTCGACGCCGCCCACAACCCCGCCGGGGCGGCGGCGCTCGCCGAGGCGCTGCCCGCGGTGGCGGCGGGCAGGCCGGTCGTCGCGGCGCTCGCCGTGCTGGCCGACAAGGACGCGGCCGAGCTGGTCGGTGCGCTGGCGTCGGTGCTGGCCGGGGTGGTTGCGACCGAGGTGCCGGCCGACGTGCTGGCGGCGGCCGGAAGGCCCGGCGCGCGGGCGCTGGCGGCGAGCGAGCTGGCGGCCGTAGCCCGCGAGGCGGGTGTGGGCTGGGTCGAGGAGGTCGCCGACCCGGCCGAGGCCGTGAGCCGGGCACGCGCGGTCGCGAGCCGCCAGGGCGGGATCGCCCTCGTCACCGGCTCGCACTACCTGCTGCGCTACGCGGCCTAGAGCCGGCCGCGGAACTCCTTCACGTCGCGCTTGAGCCAGTCCGTGTGGTCGTTGACCCAGCCCTCGAGGTCCTTGAAGTGGGGGTCGTCGTTGGCCATCGAATGGCCGATCACCTCGCCGGTGGGGATGCCGTAGCGGGCCTGCAGCCAGCGGACCAGCCTGAGCGCCGCGCCGACCTGCTTTCGCCGGGCGAGGATCTGCTGGTCGGCCCAGTGCGAGCCGCGGCCGGTCGCCTGGACCATCTCGATCCCGATCGCGACGTGGTTGAGGCCGATCGCGTGGCGACAGCGGATCGAGGGCCGGACGAGCTCGTCGATCGTGCCGCTCTGCTCGATCACGTACTGGGAGCAGACGCCGGGCTTCTCGCCTCGGTTGGCGGCGTTGGAGTCGAAGGTGCTCCAGACCGAGTCGTAGCTGTCGGTGGCGGTGAAGTGCAGGACGATCACCTTCGGGTTGCGCAGCCGCCACTCGCGCTTGCCGTAATGGCGGTTCGAGTAGCCCGCCATCTGGGCCTTGCGGGAGTCGCCGTAGGAGATGTGGTCGGCGTGGATCGGCGGCTTCGCCGGTTCCGCGCCCAACTCGGCGCCGGGCCACGCGAGCGCCGCCGGGGCGCTCAGCGCGCTGATGGTCGCGACCGCCCAGAACGCGCTCCAGTACCGCAGCCGGGGCCGATTCGGTTTACCTTCTGTCTCCATTGGATAGGGGCGCGCGCTCAGAACTTCTCCACATGATGGGGTTGGTGGCGGCCGTGGTCGCGGTTGTGATCCTGGTCTTCTTCGGCCTCGGCTACCTGTTCGGGCGCCTGTTCCTCTGAAGACCCCCGACTACACTGCCCTGCCTCAATGACCGTAGCGCTCTTCGGCATCACCAACGACGGCCTCAACCTGGCCGTCAACCTACTGATCCTGTTCCTGGTCGTCCTCTGGCTGGCCCTGGTCGCGTGGACGTTCTTCGACGCCAGGCGCCGGATCGAGGACCCGGTGCTGATCGCCTGTGCGACCGCCGCCTCGCTGTTTCCGTTCGTCGGCACGATCGTCTACTCGATCCTCCGCCCGCCCGAGTTCCTGGCCGACAAGCGCGAGCGCGAGATCGAGATCCGCGCCTCGGAGCTGCGCGTGCGCCAGCTCGAGGAATCGTCTTGCCCGAACTGCGAGCACCCGGTCGAGCGCACCTTCCTGCGCTGCCCCAACTGCCGCGCCCGGATCAAGGATCCATGCGAGTCGTGCGGAAAGCCGATCGACCCCCGCTGGTCGATCTGCCCGTACTGCGAGACGCCGCAGCGCCGCCCGGAGCCGCCCGAGCGCCGACCCTCTGGCAAGCGGCGCTCGAAGCCGGCGGCGGAGGGCGCCGAAGCGGCGCCGAAGCGGCGTTCATCCTCCGGGAGCCGTTCCCAGGCCCCGGCGCGCTCCAGCGGCCGCTCGAGCTCGTCCGGCCGCACCCGCGCGAGCGCCAACGACTCCGGCTCGACCTCGAAGCCGCCGCCGAGCGCCGACGGAGAGTCGCAGCCGAAGCCGGCGCGCAGCAGCCGCTCGCGGGCGAGTGGCTCGGGCAGCGGCGAGTAGCGGCGCCCGTCAGGTAGTCTGCCGCGCCGATGGCAGCCGATTCACGCACCCTGATCCTGATCAAGCCCGACGCCTTCGAGCGCGGGCTCACCGGCGAGGTCCTGGCGCGGTTCGAGCGCAAGGGCCTGCGGATCACCCAGATGCGGCTGTTGACGGCCGACGAGGGGATCGCCAACGCCCACTACGCCGAGCACTCCGAGAAGCCGTTCTTCGGCGAGCTGGTCTCGTTCATCACCGGTGGCCCGCTGGTCGCCGCGGTGCTCGAGGGCCACGAGGCGGTCGCGGCCGCCCGCCAGCTGATCGGTGCCACCAACCCGATCGAGGCCGCGACGGGCTCGATCCGCGGCGACTACGGCCTCGAGGTCACGTTCAACCTGGTCCACGGCTCCGACTCCGATGAGTCCGCCGAGCGCGAGATCGGGATCTGGTTCGGCGCCTGACGCCGGCCCGCCGCTGATCCTGGCGTCCGCGTCGCCGCGGCGGCGCGAGATCCTCGAGCGGCTGCGGATCCCGTTCGAGGCCGTCGTCCCCGTCATCGACGAGCTGAGCGACGGCGAGCCGGCCGCCGTGGTGCTCGAGAACGCCCGGCGCAAGGCCCGCGCCGGGCGGGAGCTGGCGGCCTCAGAGGCCAAGAGGGGCGCGATCGTGCTCGGGGTCGACACCGATGTCGCCCTCGACGGTCGCCTGCTGGGCAAGGCCGGCGACGAGGCCGGCGCGCGCGAGCGCCTCGAGGCGCTTTCCGGCCGCACCCACGAGGTGCTCAGCGGGGTGGTCGCGCTCGGCGAGGCGGTCGAGGGCGGGGTCCCGGTCGAGCGCTCCGCCGTCGCCCGCACCGCGGTCACTTTCGCCGACCTCGACGCGGCGACGATCGCGGTCTATGTCGAATCCGGCGAGTGGCGAGACCGGGCCGGCGCCTACGCGATCCAGGGCCTGGGATCGATCCTGGTCAACGCGATCGAGGGTGACTTCTCGAACGTCGTCGGGCTGCCGGTCGGGACGCTGCTCGAACTTGTCCCGAGCCTGCTCAGCCGACGATGACCTTGCCCTTGAAGCCGTGGATCGTGCACCGGTACTTGAAGGTGCCGGCCTGCTTGAACTTCAGGCTGTAGCTCTCCGCGGCGCCGGTGTCGGAGGCCTCGCCGTTCTTGAAGGTGACGTTGTGGGGGGCGTTGGAGTCCCACTTCCAGCGCACCTTGCCGCCCTTGCCCACGTGGATGGTCGCGGGGTCGAAGGCGTAGCTGGCGATGTCGTCCCCGGTGATCTTCACCGGACTCCGGGCCGCGGCGGTGGTCGGCAGGGCAGCGAATCCGGCGAATACCAGGAGAGCAAGGAAAGTCTTCATGCAGGGTCATACGAGCGAGGGCTCAGGATGGTTCGCGACCCGTTCTCGCTGCAACCACCGGAAGTATCCGAAAAACCCTAAGGTGAAGAATTACGGTTAGGCTTTTTCAGAGCCCTCGATTCCCGCTTGAGGCCTGCATTTCAAGCGCTACACTCGGCCGCGGGCCACGGCTGGATTCCGCCGCCGGGCCGACCTTGTCATGGGCATTTCCTGATGTATCGAAAGCAGGTGAGAAGGCGCCGGGCTGTCCTGGTGGCGCTGATCGTGCTCTCGTTGGTGCTGTTGTCGAGCCACTTCTCCGAGGCCGACAGCGGTCCGCTGCACTCGGTCCAGCGCGGGATCGCAACCGTCTTCGCCCCGGTCGGCGAGGTCGCCGAGCGCGCCCTGAAGCCCGCCCGGGACCTGGTCAACTGGTTCGACGAGACCTTCGACGCGCGCGGCGAGAACGACGCGCTCAAGGCCGAGGTCGAGAAGCTGCGCGCCGAGGTGGTCGCCGCCGAGGGCGCCGAGAACGACAACGAGCAGTTCCGCAAGCTGCTCAGCCTCTCGGACAAGACCCCGGGCCTGGCCGAGTACGACCTGGTGACCTCCCGGGTGATCGAGCGCTCGCCGTCGGTGTGGTTTTCGGTGGTGACGATCGACCAGGGCTCGAGCTCGGGGATCGAGCGCAACGACGCGGTCGTCAACGGTGACGGCCTCGTCGGCCGGATCACCGACCTGACCCCCAACAGCGCCCAGGTGCAGCTGATCACCGATCACGACAACGCGGTCTCGGCGCAGGTGCTGCCGTCCGGCCCGACCGGGATCGTCGAGCCCGAGGTAGGCGACCCCGAGGACCTGCTGCTCGACTTCATCGACACCGACGAGCCGATCCAGGAGAACCAGATCCTGGCGACAGCCGGGTGGTCGAACGGCGCCGTCTCCTCGGCGTATCCGCCGGGTATCCCGATCGGCCAGGTGAGCCAGGCCGAGTCGGGCGAGCAGCAGCAGTTCCAGCGCGTGCACGTGACCCCGTTCGCCGACCTGCGCCAGCTCGAGTACGTCCAGGTGCTGACCGGCGGGCCCGAGCGCCCGGGGGTGCCCGGATGATCGTCACCCCCTGGATCACCGTTCGGATCGCGCTGATCGTGATCGTCGCGGTGATCCTCCAGGTCTCGTTCTTCTCCTACCTGTCGATCCTCGGCGCGACCCCTTACCTGGTCCCGGTCGTGATCGTCGCGCTCGGCCTGCTCGGCGGCGGGGTCGTCGGCGCCGTCTGCGGCTTCGCCGCCGGCGTGCTGATCGACTCGCTGCTTTTGCAGACGCTCGGTGTTTCCTCGCTTGTGCTGTTGTCGATCGGCTACCTGGCGGGCCGCTACCGCGAGGGCTTCGAGATCAAGTCCGGGCTCGTCGCGGCGCTGCTCGCCGGCGCCTTCACGATGCTCGGGGCCGCCGGCTTCGCGGCGATCGAGCTGATGCTCGGCGTCGACGCGCCGGTCAGCCTGCTGGTCGTCCGCGAGATCTTCGTCCAGGGGCTGCTCGGCGCCGCGCTCGGCTTCGCCGTCTACCCGCTCGTCCGCCGCGCGCTCGGCCCGGCGCTGATCGACTACAAGCCCTCGGGCCGCCGGCTGACGCCCGCCCGGCTGCGGCGCCGCGGTTCGCGGCGCAGCCGCAGCGTCGAGCATTCGGGCTCACCGCGCCGGCGCCCCGGCCGTCATCCCGTGCACGGGGGGGTCAGCTGATGTTCGGCTCCGACTGGCGGCGCCCCCCGCTGCCGTCGCAGTTCCCGCTTCGGGTGGCGATTCTCGGCGGGATCGGGCTGGTCCTGTTCTCGATCATCTTCCTGCGCCTCTGGTACCTGCAGGTGCTCTCCGGCGACAGCTACGTCGCCGAGGCGCAGAACAACCAGGTGCGCGTGTTCACCGTCCAGGCGCCGCGCGGCGAGATCACCGACCGTCACGGCCAGGTCCTGGTCGACAACCGCACGGCGCTCGAGCTGCAGGTGAAGGAGAGCGACCTGCCGCGCTCGGCGGAGCGCCGCCAGCGCCTGTTCGAGCGGGTCGGCGAGGTCGCCGGGCTGCGCCCGAGCCAGATCCGCAACAAGATCCGCGCCGAGGCCAAGGAGTGCGCCGGCTGCCCCGCCGTGCTGCGCCGCGACGTTCCCTACGACACCGTCTACTTCCTGCGCGAGAACCAGGAGCGATTCCCCGGGATCTCGGTCGAGCGCGTCTACGTTCGCCACTACCCGCAGGGCACGCTCGCCGCCCACCTGCTCGGCTACGCGGGCGAGGTCGACTCGACCCAGCTGGAGGACCCGCGCTACGAGACGCTCAACCCGGGCGACCAGGTCGGCAAGGACGGGGTCGAGTATTCCTACGACAGCTTCCTGCGCGGCACCGACGGCGAGAGCCGGGTGCAGGTCGACGCCTCGGGCCAGCCGACCGGCGGGCAGCTGTCCTCCCGCGAGCCGACGACCGGCAACGACCTGGTGCTGACGATCAACGACAAGGTGCAGCAGGCCGGCGAGCAGGGGATCTCGTCGATCGGCCTGCCCGGTGGTTTCGTGGCGATGAACATCAAGAACGGCCAGCTCTACGGGCTCGGCTCGAGCCCCGGCTACGACCCGGCGACGTTCGCCAAGCCCCGGGTGCCGCAGGCGACCTACAACGCGCTCAACTCGGAGGCCAACGGCGCGCCGCTGTTCGACCGGGCGACCAACGGCTTCTACGCGACGGGCTCGATCTTCAAGCCGATCACCGCCCTGGCCGCGCTCGACTCGGGCGCCCTCGGCCTGAACGAGATCATCAACGACACCGGCGACTTCGACCTCGGCGCCGGCCTGGTGCTCCACAACGCGGGGGATGCGATCAACGGCCCGATCGACCTTCGGCGGGCGCTGACGGTGAGCTCCGACGTCTTCTTCTACACGCTCGGCGCCCGCATGAACGAGAAGCAGGGCGACGGCGGCCCGATCCAGCAGTGGGCGCGGGCGCTGGGGCTCGGCCAGCCGACCGGGCTCGACATCGGCGGCGAGGGCTCCGGCCGGGTCCCGACCCCCGACGAGCGCAACCGGGCGTACAAGGCGAACACCGCGCCCGACTCGCCCTGCGGCAAGGAGGTCTGCCTCGACAAGGGCGAGGTCACCGACAAGGAGTGGACGATCGGCGACAACGTCAACCTCGCGGTCGGCCAGGGGGACCTGCAGGCGGACCCGCTGCAGATGGCGGTTGCCTACGCGGCGATCGCCAACGGCGGCGACCTGGTCCGCCCGCACGTCGGCATGCGCGTCGACGACCCGCAGGGCCAGACGCTGCAGGAGGTCGACCCGGCGATCCGCGACCACGTGGACATCGACCCGGCGGCGCAGCGGACGATCATGGACGGCCTGCACGCGGCGGCGATGGAGCCGGACGGGACCTCCTACAAGGTCTTTGGCGGCTACCCGGTCGACATCGCCGGCAAGACCGGTACCGCCGAGACGGCGATCCCGGGCCAGGACCAGTCCTGGTACATGGCCCTGGCGCCCTACGACGACCCCAAGTACGTGGTCGCGGTGACGATCGAGCGCGGTGGCTTCGGCGCCGACGCGGCGGCGCCGGTCGCGAAGCTGATCTTGAACCAGCTGCTGCATGTGGACCCGAGCAAGATCGAAAGCGTCAGCTCGGCGGCGGCGGTGGAGTGAGCTGATGGAGGCCTACCGACGTCCACGCACGCAGCGGTTCGAGACCGATCGCGCCGGCCTGATCGAGCGGGCCGGTTTCACCCGCCTCGACCCGGTGATGCTGTTCGCGGGGATCGCGCTGATCGCCTTCAGCATCTACACGCTCGGCGTCGCGACCTCCAACGACGTGCCCGGCAATCCCTACTACTACGTCGTCCGCCAGTCGATCTACGCGGTCGTCGGGATCGCGCTGATGTTCGCCGTCGCCCGGATCGACTACTCGCGCTTCCGCGAGCTGCGGGTCGGCATCTACACCGGGATGATCGGCCTGATCATCCTCGTCCTGATGCTCGGCGAGGCAACCCGCGGCTCGCGGCGCTGGATCGAGCTGCCGTTCTTCACCTTCCAGCCGTCGGAGCTCGGCAAGGTGCTGCTGGTGATCACCCTGGCGGCGTTCGTGATCGACCGCTCGCGCCAGGTGACCGAGGTCCGCCGGACGCTGCGGATCCTCGCCCTGGGGCTGTTCCCCGCGGCGCTCGTGTTCTTGCAGCCTGACCTCGGCACGGCGCTCGTCTACGGCGTGATCACGCTGGCCGTCCTGTTCATCGCCGGGGTGCCTTGGAGCCACTTCGTGGCCCTGATCGGCGGCGCCCTGGCGCTGATCGCGACCGTGCTCGTGATCGCTCCGGCCGTCGGGGTCCCTATCCTCGCTCCGTACCAGCAGGATCGCCTGACCGCGTTCCTGCACCCCAGTGATGACCCCGCGGACTCCAGCTATCAGATCAATCAAGCTCTGATCGCCGTAGGCTCGGGGGGTAAGACCGGACGCGGCGATGACGCAACCCAGACAAACAACGGCTTCCTTCCGGAACGCCACACAGACTTCATCTTCGCCGTCGTCGGCGAACGCTTCGGCTTCGCCGGGGCCGCGTTTCTACTTTCGCTATACGCCCTGTTGATATGGAGGGCGCTGCGCACAATGACTCTCTCGAAGAACCTCTACGGCAGCATGATCGCCGGCGGAATCGCCGCGATGCTGATGTTTCAGGTCTTCGTCAATGTCGGCATGAACGTGGGCATCATGCCGATCACCGGCATTCCATTGCCGTTGATGAGCTCCGGCGGCTCGTCCGTGATCGTCACCTTCTTGGCGCTCGGACTGCTGCAGAGCATCTACGTCCAAGCGCAGCTCTCCTCAAAACGGGGCACAACTCCGTTTTGAGGTGATTTGAACTGAAGAAGAGAATTCTCGTCTCCGTCGACGCCGGTGAGACCCGGGTCGCGGTGCTCGAAGGCAAGGGATCCGCGCGCCAGTCCGCCAGCGGGTCCGCCAAGAACAGGAACGCCGGGATGAAGGTCGGCGAGCTGTACGTCGAGAGGCGCAGCTCGCGATCGATCGTCGGCAACATCTACAAGGGCGTGGTCGACAACGTGCTCCCCGGGATGGAGGCGGCGTTCGTCGACATCGGGCTGGAGCGCAACGGCTTCCTGCACGTCGACGAGATCGTGATGCCCGACGGCCAGAAGGTGCCGCGCCGCGGCCACGGCCGCGGGCGCCGGATCGACGAGCTGATCAAGCCCAAGCAGGAGGTCCTGGTCCAGGTGGTCAAGGACCCCCTGAAGTCGAAGGGCGCGCGGCTGTCGATGCAGCTCTCGATCGCCGGGCGTTACCTGGTCTACATGCCCAACGGCGCCGGGGTCGGCGCCTCGCGGCGGCTGCCTGACGCCGAGCGTGACCGTCAGCGCAAGCTGCTGCAGAAGCTGCACACGGGCGACGGCGGGGTGATCGTGCGAACCGCGGCCCAGGGGGCCCGCAAGGGGGACTTCGAGCGCGACCTCGACTACCTGCACAAGCTGCACGAGGTGATGGTCCGCCGCGCCGAGGAGGTCAAGGCGCCGAACCTGGTCTTCCAGGAGGCCGACCTCTCGATCCGGGTCCTGCGCGACGTGCTCACCAAGGAGTTCGACGGCGCGGTGATCGACGACCCCAAGCAGCACCAGCGGGTGACCAGCTTCTTCCAGCGCACGGCGCCGGAGCTGGTCGAGTTCGTCGAGCTCTACGAGGGCCCGGAGCCGCTGCTCGAGCGCGAGGGCGCCGCCGAGGCGTTCGACCAGGTACTGACCCGGCGGGCGGACCTGCCCTCGGGCGGGTACCTGATGATCGACTACGCCGAGGCGCTGACGGTTATCGACGTCAACACCGGCTCGTTCACGGGCCGCGGGAAGGGCCGCCTCGAGGACACGATCACCAAGGTCAACGTCGAGGCCGCGGACGAGGTCGTGCGCCAGATGCGGCTGCGCGACATCGGCGGGATCATCGTCATCGACTTCATCGACATGGCGAAGGCCAAGAACCGCGACCAGGTCCTGAAGACGCTGAAGAAGGCGCTCGACGCCGACAAGACGAAGAGCTACGTGATGGAGGTGTCGCCGCTCGGCCTGGTCGAGATGACGCGTCAGAACGTCACCGACGGGGTCCGCGAGATCCTCACCCACCGTTGCCCGACCTGCGACGGCGAGGGCGTGGTCCGGTCGGCCGAGACGATGGCGATCGAGGTGATTCGCCAGCTGCGCAAGCTTGCCGCCGCGGAGCCCGAGCCGGAGGCGTTCCTGGTCCGCGTCAACCCGGCGGTCGCCGCGGAGCTGGTCGCCGATGGCAGCGGCCTGGTCGAGCTCGAGCAGACGACCGGCAAGCACTTCCACTTCGAGGGTGGCGAGGCGCTGGCGATCGAGACCTACGAGGTCGTCGACAGCGGCAGCCGCGCCGAGATCGAGGAGCGAGCGCTGCCGTTCCGGGTCGGCGAGGAGGTGCTGGTGACGATCGAGGAGCCGCACATGTACGACGCCGACGACGCGATCGCCCGGGTGGACTCCTACATCGTCAGCGTTAGCGGCGGGGGACCGCACGTCGGCGAGCGGCGCATGGTCGCGATCGAGAGCGTCGCCCGTTCGGCCGCCACTGCGGCCCTGCTGGACGAGAACGGCGAGAAGATCGAGAAGCTAGAATCGCCCGCTCCCTCTTCGAGGCGCCGAGGCCGCCGCGGCGGCAGGCGCCGCAGCCGGGCCCGCAACGGCGGCTCGGGTGACGAGGGCTGAGGACTGAACCGAAATGGCTGATACCTACGCGATCATCGAGAGCGGCGGCAAGCAGTACCGCGCCGAGAAGGGCGGGACGCTGGTCGTCGACCGCCTGCGCGCCGACGAGGGCGCGAAGGTCAACCTGCGCGCGGTGATGTTCCGCGGCGACGGCGACGTCGTGCTCGAGGCGGACAAACTCGACAAGGTGAAGGTCGAGGCGACGGTCGCGGGGCACGAGCGCGGCGAGAAGATCCGGGTGTTCAAGTACCGGGCCAAGAAGGGCTATCGCAAGCGCGCCGGCCATCGCTCCGAGCTGACCCGGCTCGAGGTCACCGAGGTGAAGCTGCTGACGCGCAAGCCGGCGGCGCCGAAGAAGGACGAGGCCGACGAGCAGGACGCAGCGCCGACGGAGACGGCTGCCGAGAAGCCTGCGGCAAAGAAGCCGGCCGCGAGGAAGCCCGCGGCGGCGAAGGCCTCGACGACGGCGAAGAAGCCCGCCGCTGCGAAGAAGCCCACGGCCCCGAAGAAGCCTGCCGCGAGGAAGCCCGCCGCCCGCAAGCCGGCGGCGAAGAAGACCGACGAGGAGGCCTAGGCGAGATGGCGCACAAGAAGGGACTTGGCTCGAGCCGCAACGGACGCGATTCGAACCCGAAGATGCTCGGCGTGAAGATCTTCGCCGGCCAGAAGGTGGCCGGCGGCGAGATCCTGGTCCGCCAGCGCGGCACCCGCTTCCGCCCCGGCGACGGCACCGGCCTCGGCCGCGACCACACGATCTTCGCCACCCGCGCCGGCGTGGTCGAGTTCAGCGCCGGCCACAAGGGCCGCACGGTCACCGTGACCCCGTCGGAGTAGGCCTTTCGCGCCCCCAGCAACCCCGTAGGGCCGTGTCGACTTGTAGCCGCATACCGACTACAAGTCGACAGGTCGCACTGCTTTCAGGCGTCGGCGTATCTCTGAGGCCGCCCAATTGGGTGATCGCTCGAGCTCGTCGCCGGTGAATCGCAGGACAACGAACCCGCGCTGGTTCAAATAGCGGTCGCGCTCGAGATCCTCTTGCTGCGCGAGGACGCCGCGGTGATAGCGGCGACTGTCGGTCTCGACCACCAGCCGTTCGGCTCGCCAGAGAAAGTCCACTCGGTATCGGCCTACACGGACGTTGACCTCCGGCTCGGGCAGCCGGTGACGTCGGCAGAAGCCGAGGAATTCGAGCTCGAGACCGCTCGCGGCACGGTCGCCGATTAACGCATCGACGTCGATCGGGAGGTCCTGGATCTCGGCCTCTCGGATCGCGTGACGAAGGAGGCCGGGTCTGACAACGCCGCGGATGTCCAAGAGTGTGCGGTGAGGGCGGGTGACCGGAATGTTGTCGCGCGCGGTCGTTTCAGCGCGGGTCAAGGTCGACGAGCGGCAGAGGACGATTCCAGGTCTATGCGGCCGGCCACTGGATGAGCGCACGGTCACGTGGGGATCGGAATCGGAGGCCTTCAGCAGCCCCCACAGCTCGGCTGCGCTGCGATGGCTCAGCACTGCCCGCTCGCCACAAGCAAGAGTCGCGGCCTTCCAGCGGCCGTGGTTGCTGAGCCCGTTATGGCCGACCGCGTAGACGCCGCGGTGCACGCGGAACAGTCGTCCTGCCGCAACGCGACGTTGGATCGCCGCTTGGCTGATGCCGACACCCCGCAATTGCTTGTACGTGATCACGCCATGCTGGCGCCCCGCGATCTGGGCCGCCGCCGTGTCGACTTGTAGCCGCATACCGACTACAAGTCGACATTCGCGGCTGGTGCCCCCTGGATAGGCTTGGCGCGTGGAAGCGGGGGCGGTAGACGACGCGGAGTTGGTCGAGGCGCTCCGCGCCGGCGACCAGCGGGCGTTCGCGGAGCTCGTCGACGAGCTCAGCCCGGCCCTGATGCGGGTTGCGCTGATGCACGTGCCGAGCCGCGCGATCGCCGAGGAGGTGGTTCAGGACACCTGGATCGGGGTGATCGAGGGAATCGACCGGTTCGAGGGACGGTCCGCGCTGCGCACCTGGATCTTCCAGATCCTGCTCAACAAGGCGCGCACGCGCGGCAAGCGCGAGAAGCGGACGCTGCCGTTCTCGTCGCTGCGCCGGCGCGCCGAGGAGGGGCGCGACGAGCCCGCCGTCGACGCCGATCGCTTCCAGGGCCGCGACGGCGCACGGCCCGGCTGGTGGGCGCGCCCGCCGGCCGAGTGGGAGGGGGTCGAGGCGAAGATCGAGAACGACGAGGTGCGCTCGGTGCTGCTGGGGGCGATCGCCGAACTGCCGCCGCGCCAGCGCGACGTGATCGTGCTCCGCGACCTCCAGGGCTACTCGTCCGAGGAGGCGCGCAACGTACTCGACCTCAGTGAGACCAACCAGCGAGTGCTCCTGCACCGAGCGCGCTCCAAGGTGCGCGCGGCGCTCGAGGCGCACATGGACGCCGGCCAGGCACTGGGAGCGATGGCATGAGCGGACAGGCACTCGGCGAGACGATGAGCTGTTCCGAACTCGTAGAGCTGGTCACCAATTACCTCGAGGGGCGGCTCGACGCTGCCGAGGTGGAGCGCTTCGAGGCCCATCTGGACGTCTGCCCCCCGTGCGGGATCTACCTCGATCAGATGCGGACGACGCTGACGGCGCTCGGCCGGATTCCCGAGGAGACGATCTCGGCCGAGGCGCGGGAGGAGCTCCTGCACGCGTTCGCCACCCTGCGCCGCTGAGCGGCGGCGAGCGACGCGGCCCTCCGAGCCGCGCCGCCGCATCCGCTCTGTCCGGCTACTTCAGCTTCAGCGAGCTGAAGACCCCGGCGTGGTCCGAGTCGTAGATCCCGTTCGACGGGGTGGTACCGGTCGCCGAGGAGCTGACCAGCTTCACCTTCTTGCCCATGTTGGTCATCACGTGGTCGACCTTGTGGTCGAACGTGTTCGTGGGCGCGAACAGGTCGTTGATGCAGCAGGTGACCGGGTCGGTGATCGACCGCTCCTCGAACCCGCCCGCGACCAGGGTGTCGTAGGCCTGCTCGTCACCGGGCTTGACCGGCGGGTTGTTGGAGTTGAAGTCGCCGAGGATGATCGTCTTCGGGTTCGACGCGGGGCCGGCGAGCAGCTCCTGTGCCTGCTGGGCGCGGATGCTGGGATGCTGGGTCTCGTCGTCGAACGCCTCGAAGTGCGTGTTCACGAAGTGGAACTTGCGCTTCAGCTTGTCCTTGCCCTCACCGGCGGTTGCGGTCACGTCGACCGAGACCCAGCCACGCGTGACCGGGACCTGGATGCCCGAGATGTTCGGCGTGAAGATGTGCGAGTAGTGGCCCGTCTGCGGGTTCTTGACCTTCACGTCGCCGCCCTTGCGGACCAGGATCGCGTCGCGCATCGTCAACCGGCCCATGATCTCGCCGCCGAACAGCCCGGTCGACTGGTCGTTGTCGTAGTCGGTCGGCGCCTCGAAGTCGAACTCCGGGCCGACCACCGCCAGCTCGTAGCCCTTGTACTTCTTGCTCGTGTCGCTGTTGAGCTCGTCGAGAAGCAGCTGGACGAAGTCGTACTTGCTGGTCGTCGCCGTGTACTGCCCGGTGTCGGGTCCCTGGGTGTAGGGCTGCGGCGAGTGTCGGCGCGGGGCCGGTACGCCACCAAGCGCCCTCCTGAAGGCCGACCAGGTCCGGCTTCTTCTTCTTGATCTCGGCCGCCAGGCCCTTGGCGCGCAGGGGGAAGTTGGTGTGGTCGACCTCGCGCAGGATCGCGCCGTTCGCCGCCGTGAAGGCGTTGAACGAAGTCGCATTCAGCGCCGGACCGAGGTCGGCGCCCAGGAACAGGTTGCGGGTCATGACGTCGACCTCGACGCCCTTGGGCTTCTTCGCCTTCGCCTCGGCGCCGGTGGCGGCGACCATGCCGGTCAGCGCAACGACCGCGGTCAAGGTTGCGGCCAGCGATTGCGCGTGGGCGCGCCCAGGCGCGATCGGTGGGTGCTCTCTCTCAACTGAATTCCTTCCAGGGTTTCTCCGATTCGGGTTGATTCCAACACCTCTACCGTTCAATCGATGCTGCACGACCGGGCGAAGATCCACGTCGAGGCGGGCTCCGGCGGCCACGGGGTGATCTCGTTTCGCCGCGAGGCCCACGTGCCGCGCGGCGGGCCCGATGGGGGCGACGGGGGCCGCGGCGGCGACGTCGTCCTGGTCTGCGACGCGTCCCGGCGCGACCTCGCGGCCCTGCGCTTCTCGCCGCATCAGCGCGCCGGCCGCGGCGGCCACGGCGAGGGCGGCCAGCGCCACGGGCGCCGCGGAGAGGACGCGGTCGTGCCGGTGCCGCCTGGAACCCAAGTCGAGGGCATCGACGGGCGCCGTTACGACCTGGTCGAGCCCGGCCAGCGGGCGGTGATCGCGCGCCGGCGGGGCGGGCGGCCACGGCAACAAGCGGTTCGCGAGCTCGACCCGCCAGACGCCTCGGTTCGCCGAGCGCGGGCTCGAGGGCGAGTCGGGCTGGGTCGAGCTGCGGCTGAAGCTGCTCGCCGACGCCGGCCTGGTCGGGCTCCCGAACGCCGGCAAGTCGTCGCTGCTCGCCCGGCTCACGCGGGCGACGCCGAAGGTGGCCGACTACCCGTTCACCACCCTGGAACCGATCCTGGGGACGATCGACGACGGCGAGCGCCAGCTCGTGCTGGCCGACATCCCCGGGCTGATCGAGGGCGCGGCCGCCGGGGTGGGGCTCGGCCACGAGTTCCTCGCCCACGTCGAGCGCTGCCGGGTGCTCGTCCACCTGGTCGCGCTCGGGGGCGGCGATCGCGGCGAGCCGGACCCCGAGACCGCCTACCGAACGGTGCGCGCCGAGCTCGGCGCTCACGGCGGCGGGCTCGAGCGGCTGCCGGAGCTGGTCGTGCTCTCGAAGTCCGACCTGGTGCCGGAGGCCGACGCGGAGCGCGAGGCGGCGGCGTGGCGCGAGCGCCTCGGCGGCTCGACGCTCGGTGTGCTCACGGCGTCATCGGCGACCGGCGCCGGGCTCGCCGCGCTGACCAGGGCGATCTTCGCCGCCGTCCCCGAGCAGTCGCCCACGACCGGAACCTCCGAGGAGCCGGGGTTCGAGCTCGAGCACATGGTCTACGCGCCGGCCGGCGACGGCGGCTTCGAGGTCGTGCGCGAGGACGAGGCGTTCCGGGTCCACGGACGCGGGGTGGAGGTGCTGGTCGCCCGCCACGACCTCTCCAACCTCGAGGCGCTCGCCTACCTCGAGCAGCGGTTGCGCGAGATCGGCGTGATCGCGGCGCTCGAGAAGGCCGGCTTCACGCCCGGCGACGAGGTCCGGATCGGCGACGAGGAGTTCGAGCTCGACCCGGGATGAGCGGCGGCGCGACCTAGACTCACGCCGATGACCACGGTTGTGAAGCTCGGCTCTTCGATCGTCGCCGACGAGCGCGGCGAGGTGCGCGCGAGCGTGCTCGACAGCGTCTGCGCCCAGGTCGCCGAGCTGCACCATGCGGGCGAGGACGTCGCCCTGGTCACCTCGGGGGCGATCGCGCTCGGCTGGCGGCTGATGGAGCTGGTCGAGCGCCCGCGGACGGTCGACGAGCTGCAGGCCGCCTCGGCGGTCGGCCAGGGCAGCCTGTTTCGCGCCTACGAGTCGCGGCTGGCCGAGCGCGACGTGCACGCCGCGCAGGTGCTGTTGACCTCGTTCGACCTCTCGGTGCGGATGCACTACTTGAACGCCCGCCAGGCGCTGCAGGCGCCTGCTCCAGTGGCGGGCGGTGCCGGTCGTGAACGAGAACGACACCACCGCGACCGACGAGATCACCTTCGGCGACAACGACTTCCTCTCCGCCCAGCTGGCGCTGCTGCTCAAGGCGCGCCTGCTGGTCCTGCTCACCGACACCGACGGGCTGCACACGGCCGACCCGGCGCGCGACCCGGCGGCGGAGCGGGTGGCGAAGGTCGACGACTTCGCCGAGCTCGATGCCTACGCGATCGGCGATCGCACCTCTTTGTACGGGTCCGGCGGCATGCGCAGCAAGGTCTCGGCCGCCGGAATGGCGTCGGCGGCGGGAATCCCGGCGGTGATCTGCGACGGCACGGCGCCGGGGTCACTGCTCGCCGCGGCGCGGGGCGAGGACGTCGGCACCCGGTTCGAGCCGCACCCCGAACGCACCCCGTCGTTCAAGCTCTGGCTGCGCTACGCCAAGCCCGCCCGCGGTGTGGTCGCGGTCGACGAGGGTGCGGCGCGCGTCTTGCGCGAGAGCGGCTCGAGCCTGCTGCCGGTGGGGATCGTCGGCGTCGACGGCGAGTTCGCGGCCGGCGACGCGGTCGACGTCGTCTGCGACGGCGCCCCGGTGGGCAAGGGGATCGTCAACTACTCTTCGGCCGAGCTCGTGAGGATCCAGGGGATGCAGTCGGCGCAGGTGCTCGAGGTGTTGCCAAACGCCTCCGAGGAGGCCGTGCATCGCGATCGGTTCGTGCTCGCGTGACCCGGCTGCGGCCGGCGTTGGTGGCGGCCACGTTCGGCTGCCTGCTGGCGGGTGCGGCGGCGCAGCCGGCCGGCGCGACCGTCGTCCACCGCGCCCACGGTAACTCGGCCGCGCGCTTCTGGACGCCGGAGCGGATGGCGCGGGCGCGGCCGCTGACGGTCGAGCGCGGCGCCGGCGGCGAGCCGGTGCTCAAGGTCGGACCGACGCCGCCGCCGTTCGAGAGCTTCGAGGTCCCCGACCCGACCGTTGCGCCGCTGAACACGCACGGCAAGCTGTTCGGCTTCCTGCCGGGGTTCGGAGGGTTCGAGTGCTCGGCGACCGTGGTCGATACGCCGAGCCGCTCGGTGGTGATGACCGCCGGCCACTGCGTCTACGAGCCTCGCAACGGCGCCGTCGCCAAGCGGCTCGCCTTCGTACCGGCATACACCGCGCGGGCGCGACCCTTCGGGCGCTGGACCGCGAGCACCTCGCGGACGACCAGGGAATGGATCAAGCACGAGAACTTCGACTACGACTACGCGACGCTGACCATGCGGCCGCGGCGCGGACAGGCGATCGAGAACGTGGTCGGCGGCCGGCCGCTGGCCACCGACACCGCGCGCGAGCAGATCTACAACTCCTACGGCTACCCGTCCAACTTCGCCCACGCGCAGCGGATGTGGACCTGCCGCGGCCCGTACGCCGGCGATGACCCGCGCCCGATCCCGGGCGGCCCGCCGCCGATCGGGATGGCCTGCGACATGAAGGAGGGCGCCAGCGGCGGCGGCTGGATCAACGATCTGGGCCAGCTCGTCTCGGTGACCAGCTTCGGCTACGGCAAGCGGGTCGGCTTTCTCTACGGCCCGTACCTGACCTCGAAGGCCGCCCGTCTGGTCGCCCGCTCCGGGTAACGCCGCGGCCAGGTGACCGGGGTGGGCGCCGGTACCCTTTTGCCATGGCAATCGCGAGCCTGAGCGTCACCGATGCGTGCGAGAGCGCCAAGCGCGCTGCCCGGGCGCTGGCGACCGCCGACACCGAGACCAAGAATCGCGCGCTCGAGCGGCTCGCCGAGCTGCTGGGCGAGCGGGCGGAAGAGGTCCTGAGCGCGAACGCGCTCGACCTCGACGACGAGCGCGCCGCCGCGCTGACCGAGGCTCTGCGCGACCGGCTGGCGCTGACCCCGGAGCGGATCGAGGCGATGGCCGAGGGCGTGCGCGAGATCGTCGCCCTGCCCGACCCGGTCGGCGAGGAGCTCGAGCGGCGGGAGATCCAGGACGGCCTCGACCTGCGCAAGGTCCGGGTGCCACTGGGCGTCGTCGCGGTGATCTACGAGGCCCGCCCGAACGTGACGGTCGACTGCGCGGCCCTCTGCCTGAAGAGCGGCAACGCGATCGTCCTGCGCGGCTCCAGCTACGCCGAGCGCTCGAACGCGGCGCTCGCCGGGCTGGTGCGCGAGGCGGTGGTCCAGGCGGGACTGCCCGAGGGAGCGGTCGAGCTGCTGGCCGGCGATCGATCGGAGCTCGAGGAGCTGGCGACCGCGGAGGGGCTGGTCGAGCTGGTGATCCCGCGCGGCGGCGAGGGGCTGAAGCAGGCCTTGAAGGAGGTCGCCACCGTCCCGGTGCTCTACGCCGCCGGCGGCAACTGCCACGTCTACGTGCACTCGGCGGCCGACCTGGAGATGGCGCGCCGGATCGCGTACAACTCGAAGGTCGACCGGCCCGGGGTCTGCAACGCCGCCGAGACGCTGCTGGTCGACGCCGCCGTGGCGCCCGACTTCCTGCCGGGCGTGCTCGCCGACCTGGCCGGCGCCGGGGTCGAGCTGGTCGGCGACGAGCGGGCACGGGCGGCGGCCGGCGAGGTCGCGGTCGGCCCGGCCGACGACGCCGACTGGGACACCGAGTACCACGGGATGAAGATGGCGGTCGGGGTCGTCGATTCGCTCGCCGACGGGATCGAGCACGTCAACCGCCACGGCACCGGGCACACCGAGGCGATCGTGACCGGCGACGAGGATGCCGCCGAGGCGTTCTCCGACGGCGTCGACGCGGCGGTCGTGTTCGTCAACGCCTCGACCCGCTACACCGATGGCTACGTGTTCGGCATGGGCGCGGAGATCGGCAACTCGACCCAGAAGCTTCACGCGCGCGGCCCGATCGGCCTGCGCGAGCTGACGACGACCAAGTACGTCGTCCGCGGCGACGGCCAGGTGCGGGGGTAGCGCCGTCACCGGTCGCGCCTACGGTGTCCTCGGCGGCTCCTTCAACCCGCCCCACATCGGCCATCTCGTGCTCGCCCAGGAGGCCGCCGCGCAGCTCGGCCTTGACGAGGTCTTGCTGATCCCGACCGGCGAGGCTCCGCACAAGCGGATCGAGCCCGAGCCGGGGCCGCAGGTCCGGCTCGAGATGACCCGGCTGACCGCAGCCGGCGACGAGCTGCTGGAGGCGAGCGAGCATCGAGGTCGCGCACGACGGCCCGTCCTACACCTTTCGTACGCTCGAACGGTTGAGCGAGCTGCGCCCCGACGACCGGATCCACTTTCTGATGGGTGCCGATGTCGCCGCGCACCTGGAGTCGTGGCGCAAACCGGAGCGGGTGCTCGAGCTGGCGAGCCTCGGAATCGCGGGGCGGCCCGGGACGGCGCTCGACGAGGCCGAGGCGGCGCTCGAGCGGCTCGGCGCCGCCGGGCGGGCGGAGACGATCAGGATGCCCGAGCTGGCGATCTCGTCGACCAGGATCCGGCGCCGGATCGCCGCCGGACGCCCGGTGCGGTATCTGGTCCCGGACCCGGTGCTCGAGCTGATCGCGGCCCGGGGCCTCTATCGAGAGGCGGTGCCGGCATGACCGGCAAGGCGGCGGTGGCGGAGCGCTCGCAGCCGCGTGACTCGGCGGAGCTCGCGCGGCTGATCGCGACGATCGTCGACGACAAGAAGGGTGAGCGGATCGTCGCCCTGGACGTGCGCGAGCTGGTCTCCTACGCCGACTACCTGGTGATCGCCACCGCCCGCAACGAGCGCCAGGCGAAGGCGATCGTCGACGAGGTCCAGCTGCGGATGAAGCGCGAGCACGGACTGCTCCCGGCGCGGGCGGAGGGCGAGCGCGAGGCGGAATGGGTGCTGTTCGACTACCTGGACTGCGTGCTCCACGTCCAGATTCCGGAGATGCGCGACCGCTACCGGCTCGAGCGGCTCTGGGGCGAGGCGGGGCGGCTGCCGCTGGAACTCGAGGGCGCCGCGGACTAGAGACGCTCCGTCCGACGCCGCGGCTAGCGTGCGGGGGCGGTGAAGGCGTTCAAGAGGTCGCTGTTCGGCTACCGGCGGCGCGACGTGGATGCGGCGGTCGCCGCCCGCGACGCGGCGCTCGCGGAAGGCTCCGCGGCGCTGGCGCGCCAGGGCGATGAGCTCGAGCGCCACCGGGCGCGGATTGCGCAGCTCGAGGTGGTCTGCGACCTGCTCTCCGACGCGGTGGTGGCTCGCGGGCGCGAGCTCGCCGAGACGCGCGCCGCGCTGGCGGCGGCGCTGGGCCGGGTCGAGCGGCTGGAGGCGGTCGGTCCCCAGGCTCGCGGTCAGGCGACGCGGATCCGGATGCGGGCGCTGCGCGACGCGGCCGAGCTCTCGGGGCGGCTGAGCGAGCTGAGCGAGGCGCCGACGGCGGCGCGCGGGCGGCTGCTGGAGTCGCTGGAGGGAGCGATCGAGCGAGTCGGCGCCGAGGCGGAGGCGGCGTCCAACGGTCACTCGCCGAGCGCTGAGGCCGATGCGATCTTCGAGGGCCTGGTACAGGTCGAGGTCGGGCCGCTGGAGGACTTTTCGCAGCTGGTCGGGTTCGAGGACGCGGCCGGGGCGATCGCGGCGACGTCGGAGATCTCGGTGCGCCGCTTTGCGCGGGGCCGGGCGACGCTGGAGATGCGACTTGCCGAGCCGGTCGAGCTGCTGCGCGAGCTCGAGGAGCGCTCGCCGTTCGACTTCAGGGTCCGGGACCGGCGGTTTGACCGCCTGGTGCTCGACGTAGAGGCTGAATAGCTGCGCGCAGAAGCTCGGTTGACTCAGGTCCTCAGGGTGCGACGCCCCAGTCCGGCCGGTACTCGAACAGCGGCGACTTGCTGACCGCCTTGCGGTGGGTGCCGTCGGCGCGCATCGTGTAGATGTCGCCGACGCAGCAGTTTTGGTCGTCGCCCTTGAACTTCGTATAGGCGATCTTTCGCCCGTTCGGCGACCAGGCCGGGTTGAAGGCCGCCGACCGTCCGCCGTCGTAGTCGGTCAGATAGTGGATCTTCTTGCGGCAGTCACTGAGCGAGCCGCAGGTCGCCGGCAGGGTGGCGATGTTCTGGCTCTTGCCCTCCGGAGCGCCCATACCGTAGGTCTCGAACACGACCAGGTCCTTCGTCGGGCCGCTGGTTGCCGGCGAGATGTCGGAGAGGTCGCCGCCGAGGCCCCATGGGGTCAGTTGGCGGACGTCGCTGCCGTCGGCGTTCATCCGGAACGCGGCGAGGTCGAGTGGCTTGTCCCGCACCCGGGTGAAGAGGATGTAGCTGCCGTCGGGCGAGTAGTGGGCGTGGTAGTCCTCGAACGTGCCGTCGATGCCCGGATCCGAGAAGCGCTGAATGTCGGTTCCATCGGGAAGCATGGTCTGCAGCGCGGCCGATCGGGCCGAGTGGTTCGGAGCGTCGAACGGCCCGACGACCCGGGTGAAGAAGAGCCGGCTACCGTCGTTGAACCAGGTCGGCGTCAGGTCGACCGCGCAGGGGTCGGAGCAGCCGAGGTCCAGCGCGCGCTCGTAGTGGCCGTCTGAGTCGACGAGCATCAGCTGGGTCCTGTTTTTGCCGATGTCGCGCTCGAAGGCGACCTCCGTACCGTCGGGCGAGATCTGGGCGTCGATGTCGTTGCTGTGCTTTGCGGGGTGGGTGAGCTCGAGCAGCCGTTTGCCGTCGGGGCGCGCGGAGACGAGCTGCTGGCGGGTCTGCTTCGCGTCGATCCGCGACCAGACGATCCGAGTGCCGGCGTCGCCGCCGCGGGGCGCCGCGGACGGAGACCCGATCGCCGTCGCGGCCAGACCGGCGATGGTCAGCAGACAGACGCCCAGGAAGAGAAGGCGATGCGTTTGAGATCCCACGTCGGACCGACCCTAACCGACAACCGGTCCGTCCGAAAGGAGTGCGAACATATGTTCGTGTCCGATCACGACCCGAACCTGAAGGGCAACGTCGCGGAGCTGAAGATCCAGGCGGAGATCGCCAGCCTGGGCATACCGGTGTTGCGCCCGGTCACGGAGCACGAGCGATACGACCTCGTGATCGAGATCGCCGACCGCTTTCTGAGGATCCAATGCAAGTCCGCGCCGCTTTACCGCGACGTCGTTACTGTCAGGAACGAGTCCACGCGGCGCGGTCCGAACGGATTCATTCGCAAGCCGTACACCGCCGATGAGGTGGACGCGATCGCCGCGTACTGCTCGGAACTCGACCGTTGCTACCTGCTGCCGATCGACGTTGTGGGCGGCTCCCGCCAGATCACGCTCCGCCTTAATCCGACGAGAAACGGGCAGCGGGCCTGTCTACACTGGGCGGTCGATTACGAACTCTCTGGGGCTATAGCTCAGCTGGGAGAGCGCTTGCATGGCATGCAAGAGGTCGTCGGTTCGAGCCCGACTAGCTCCACTCCTCAGACCACGACCCTCGGCGCGCACGAGTACCGCGAGCGCCTCGGCTGGTACATGGAGCGCGCCGCGGCCGGCGAGGCCTTCCTGATCACCCGCCGCGGGCGCCCGTACGCGAGACTGGGCCCACCGCACGCCCAACTCGACCTGCCGGCGCCCGAGCCGGCCAGGGTCGTCCCGATCACCGAAGCCAAGGAGCGCCGCGCATGACCGCCCCCGCCCGCCTCTCCGTCGTCACCCTCGGCGCCCGCGACGTCGCCACCCTCCGCGCCTTCTACGAGCGCCTCGGCTGGACCACCAACACCCAGCCCGGCGGCGACTTCGCCGCCTTCCCGCTCGGCGGCGCCGTCCTCTGCCTCTACGACCTTGCTCATCTCGCGGCCGAGGCGGGCGGCGCGCCCGTTCCGGAACCGGTCGCCTTCAAGGGCTTCAGCCTGTCGATCAACGTCGAAGAGCGCGACCAGGTCGACCAGGCGCTCGACGCCGCGCGCGCAGCCGGCGCCACCCTGCTCGCCGAGCCCATCGACCGCGACTGGGGCGGGCGCTCCACCTACTTCGCCGACCCCGAGGGCAACGCCTGGGAGGTCGCCTGGCTGCCCGGCGCCGAGTTCGACGAGCGCGGCGCCCTGATCTGGCCCTTCTGAGCCCTCCACCTCGCTAGGTTTCGCCGCCGTGTCCGACCCGCCCCACGTCGACGGCGTCCGCCACCGCTACATCGGCGCGAACGGGATCGTCTTCCACATCGCCGAGGCCGGCCCGGCCGACGGCGACCCGGTCCTGCTGCTGCACGGCTGGCCGCAGCACTGGTACGAGTGGCGCCACCTGATCCCTGCGCTGGCCGCCGATCATCGCGTCCTCGCGCTCGACCTACGCGGCTTCGGCTGGAGCGACGCGCCGCCGCGCGGCTACGAGAAGGAGCAGCTCGCCGACGACGTGCTCGCCGTTCTCGACGCCCTCGGGCTCGAGCGCGTCAAGCTCGTGGGCCACGACTGGGGCGGCTGGATCGGCTTCCTCCTCTGCCTGCGCGCCCCGGAGCGCTTCTCGTGCTACCTCGCCCTCAACATCGTCCACCCCTGGCAGACGGTCGGCGGCGGCTGGCGTCAGCTACCCCGCTTCTGGTACCAGCAGCTGATCATTTTCCCGCTGCTCGGCTATCTGCTGCACCGCGGCCGCGCCTTCGTCCGCGGCGCTCTGCGCGCCGGGACCACCGACCAGGACGCCTGGGATCGCCCCACACTCGACGCGTTCGCCGACAACCTCGCCCAGCCGGCCCGTGCCCGCGCCTGCGTCCAGGTCTACCGCACCTTCGCCCTGCGCGAACTGCTGCCGGTGATCCGCGGCCGCTACCTCGGCCGGCGGCTCACCGTCCCGACCCACGTCGTCTTCGGCACCGACGACCCAGCGATCGGGGTCGACCTGCTCGCCGGCTACGAGCCGCACGCCGACTCGATGACCGTCGAGCTCGTCCGCGAGGCCAGCCACTTCATCGCCGACGAGCGCCCCGACCTGATCGCCGCCCGCGCCCGCGAGCTGTTCGCCGAGCGGTAACTGGCGCACCGCCTTCGCACCGGCATCCCCGGCTTCAAGGAGCCGCGCTGGTACTTCACCACGGACCCGGCCGAGAACCGCCGCTCGGCGAAGCGCCTCGGTGAGCTCGAGCCGAGCCTGGCGCTGCCCGGCTAGGCGCCGGCCGGCTCTGCCGCCGCGTCGGCCGCGACCTCTTCGGCGACCCGCGCCACCTCGCAGGCGGCGCCGATCGTCTCCAGCATCGCCCGCACCTCGCACGGGTTGTCGCCGAGCGCGGGGAGGAAGTCCTCGGCGACCCCGCGCGCGTACACCGGCCACATCCGGTCCAGCATCTCGGCGCCGGCGCCGGTGAGCGTGACGTAGAAGCTGCGCCGGTCGGTCGGGCACGAGGTGCGCTCGACCAACCCGCGCCTCTCGATCCGGTCGATCAGCCTGCTGAGGCCGCTGTTGGAGAGCAGCACCCGCTCGGCCAGCTCGACCTGGCGCAGGCTCTGCTCGGGGGCGTCGCGAAGCGACGCGAGCACGTCGTACCAGCTCAGCGGCGGCAGACCGGCCTCGTCGAGGTCGTTGCTGATCCGTCGCAGCATCGACGAGTGGGCGCGCAGGAACGCGTACCAGGCGGCGAGCTGGTCCGCTGAAATCTGCGCTTTTGCGGGGGATTCGGCCATCGCACGGACAGTTTAGCCGGTGATCGTTGACAAGGCAACTATTTCCTGTAAGATTGTTGCTACAACAACAGTTGCAATAACAAAGGAGCTTTCGATGACCACCGCAACATCCACGATCGTCCCGCAGGGCACCTGGACCGTCGACGACGCACACTCGAGCGCCAGCTTCGAGGTCGAGCACGGCGGCCTATCCGTCTTTCGCGGCGGGTTCACGCCGATCGACGCGACCCTGGTCGCCGACGACGAGGGCGCCGTACTCGAGGGCACGGTTCGCGTCGACGGCATCTCGGTCGATGACGAGAACATCCGGCCGCACCTGCTGTCGCCGGACTTCTTCGACGTCTCGCGCAACCCCGAGGTCCGCTTCCGCTCGACCGCGATCAGCGGCGACTCCGAGCGGCTGACCGTCGCCGGCGAGCTCTCGATGCGCCGGGGTCACCCTGCCGGTCGAGGCCAGCGGTCGCGTGCGCGGCCCGGTCGAGTTCGCGCCGGGGTTGGAAAAGCTCTCGCTGTCGCTCGAGACGACCGTCGACCGCACCGCCTTCGGCATGGTCTGGCAGATGGAGCTGCCCGGCGGCGAGCAGGCACTCGCCAACGACGTGCGCCTCGTCGTCGAGCTCGAGCTGCTGCGGACCGAGGGCTGATCGCGATGCGGATCCTCGCGATCCCCGGCAGCGTCCGCCGCGACTCGCACAACGCGCGCCTGCTCCGCCACGTCGCGGAGCGGGCGCCGGCCGGCGTCGAGCTCGAGATCTGGGACGGGCTGAAGTCGATCCCTCCGTACGACGAGGACGACGACACCCAGACTCCGCCGGCACCGGTCGCCGAGCTGCGGCAGCTGATCGCCGACGCCGACGGCCTGCTGTTCGCCACCCCCGAGTACAACTCGTCGATCCCCGGGGTGCTCAAGAACGCGGTCGACTGGGCCTCGCGCCCGCGCGCCACGACCCCGTTGCAGGGCAAGCCCGCGGCGGTGATCGGCGCCACCACGGGCAGCTTCGGCGCCGTCTGGGCACAGACCGAGCTGCGCAAGGTGCTGGGCTCCGCCGGCGCCCGGGTGATCGACCTCGACCTACCGCTCTCCAGGGCGCACGAGGCCTTCGACGCCGATGGTGCGCTGCTCTCCGGCGACCACGACGCGCGCGTCGACGAGGTGCTCGAGGCGCTCGCCGCCGAGGTCGCGACCGACCGCGAGCTGGCGCTGGTCGCCTAGCCCGAGCGCAGCGCCGCGCGCGCAACCGCGAGCGCCGGCCGGCTGCGCTCGTCGAGCTGGCGCCCGACCCGCCACCGCGCGCCCGAGAACCCGAGGTTGGCGACCTTGGCGAAGCCGAGCTCGTCCTCGCGCAGGGCGAGCAGCAGGTGGGCGACCCGGTCGCCGGCGGGAAGGCCGGCGACGTCGGCGACCCGCACGCACCAGCAGTCGACCCGGCGCCCGCGCGAGCGCAGCAGCAGTGCGCCCTGCTCGCCGACCAGCCAGACGCCGAGCGCCCCGCGTTGCATCGCCAGCCCGGTGGCGGCGAGCAGCTCACGCTCGCGATGCCCGACCAGGTCGCCGAGCAGGCCGAGCGCGACCCGCTCGGCGCCGCGGTCCGCATCCGGGCTCGCCGCCGCGCTGCGCCCGCCGCCGATCGGGACCGCTTGGCGTGCCCCGCGGCGCGCCTGCAGCCAGGGGATCGCCCAGGCGTGTCCCCAGCAGATCAGGGCCGCCGGGAAGGTGAGCGGCTCGATCGCGATCAGCAACGCGCCCGGGGCGACGAAGGCGAACACGATCCACGCGGTCCACAGCGTCCAGCGGCGCTCGTCGCGGCGCAGGGTTCGCTCGCTGACGTCTTCGCGCCAGGACAGGCGCGATGCTTCCTCGAGCCCGCCGGCCCGCCGGCCGGCGGCCGTTGCGGCCTCCATCGAGCCGGTCGCCTAGCCGCCCGCGATCGGGCGCCGCAGGACAACCAGCTCGGCGTCGAGCGGCAGCTCGCGGACGATCTCGGCGGTGCCGTCGTCGTAGCTGACCGAGGCGACCATGCCGAGCTCGAGCTGCTCGCGGAAGGCGCGTCCGGCCGCGTCCGAGGCGGTCGCGTCGCCGTCCTCCCACCGCGCCAGCGTCGTGTGGCCGCTGCGGTCGAGCCTGATCAGGCGTCCCATCGCAAACCTCCCTCGTCGTGGTCGCCCGAGTCTAAGCGACCGGTGCGCTCGTAATATCGGGGCCGTGGAAGCCTCCGCGGAGCGATACGAGCCGCACGCGATCGAGCGTCGCTGGCAGCAGGTCTGGGCCGACGAGCGCACCTGGGAGGTGCCGAACCCGGGTCAGCCCGGCTTCGATCCGTCGAAGCCGAAGTCCTACGTGCTCGAGATGCTGCCCTACCCGTCGGGGGAGCCGCACGTCGGCCACCTGAAGAACTACTCGATCGGCGACGCGCTCGCGCACTTCCGGCGACGCAACGGCTTTCAGGTCATCCATCCGATGGGCTACGACGCCTTCGGCCTGCCGGCCGAGAACAACGCGATCAAGACCGGCATTCACCCGCGCAAGGCGACCGAGGACTCGATCGCGGCCTACCGCGAGCAGTTTCGCGCCTGGGGCGTGTCGATCGATTGGTCGCGCGAGATCTCCAGCCACGACCCGGCGTACTACCGCTGGACCCAGTGGATCTTCCTGCGCCTGTTCGAGCGCGGGCTCGCGTATCGGCGCGAGGCGGCGGTCAACTGGTGTCCGAAGGACGCCACCGTGCTCGCCAACGAACAGGTCATCGACGGCCGCTGCGAGCGCTGCGGGACGGTGGTCGAGCGCCGCGAGCTCGAGCAGTGGTTCTTCAAGATCACCGACTACGCCGACCGGCTGATCGAGGGCCTGGCCGAGATCGACTGGCCGCCACACGTGGTCACGATGCAGGAGAACTGGATCGGCCGCTCGGAGGGCGCCCGAGTCGAGTTTCGCTGCGAGGAGCTCGACCTCGCCTACGAGGTGTTCACGACCCGGCCCGACACCCTGTTCGGCGCAACGTTCTTCGTGATCGCGCCCGAGCACCCCGACGTGCTCAAGCTCAACGACTCACCGGAGGTGCGCGAGTACGTCGAGCGCGCGACCGCCGCCGGCCACGACGACCTCGAGCGCGAGGACGCCCACCGCGAGAAGACCGGGGTGGCGCTGGGGCGCACGGTCACCAACCCGGTCAACGGCGAGCAGATCCCGGTCTTCGTCTCCGACTACGTGGTCATGGGCTACGGCACCGGAGCGCTGATGGCGGTCCCGGCGCACGACGAGCGCGACCACGCGTTCGCGACCAAGTTCGGGCTCGAGATCCGCGAGGTGGTCGCCGGCGGCGAGGACGTCCAGGCCGAGCCCTACGTCGGCGACGGCCCGCTGGTCAACAGCGGCCGCTTCGATGGGCTCAACAACCGCGAGGCATACGAGCAAATCGTCGCCTGGCTGAGCGAGGAGGGCAAGGGCGAGCCGGCGGTCAACTACCGGCTGCGCGATTGGCTGCTCTCGCGCCAGCGCTACTGGGGCTGCCCGATCCCGATCGTCTACTGCGACAACTGCGGCATGGTCGAGGTCCCCGACGACCAGCTGCCGGTCGAGCTGCCCGAGGTCGAGGACTACGCGCCCAAGGGCCAGAGCCCGCTGGCGGCGGTCACCGACTGGGTCACCACCGAGTGCCCGAAGTGCGGCGGGCCGGGGCGGCGCGAGACCGACACCATGGACACCTTCGTCGACTCGTCGTGGTACTTCCTGCGCTACCTCGACGCGCACAACGACGAGCTGCCCTTCGGCCGCGAGGTCGCCGACTTCTGGATGCCCGTCGACAACTACATCGGTGGGGTCGAGCACGCGATCCTGCACCTGATGTACGCGCGCTTCTTCACCAAGGCGCTCGCGGATATGGGGATGCTCGGGGTCCAGGAGCCGTTCGCAAGCCTGTTCACCCAGGGGATGATCACCAAGGACGGGGCGAAGATGTCCTCGTCGAAGGGCAACACGGTGAGCGCGGTCGAGACCGTCGAGCGCTACGGCGCCGACACCGCCCGCACCTACGTCTGCTTCCTCGGCCCGCCAGAGCGCGGCGGCGACTGGGTCCCGGAGGGGGTCGAGGGCATCCACCGCTTCCTCGTCCGGCTGTGGCGGCTCGGCAACGAGGTCGCCGAACGGACCGCGGCCGACCAGGGCGGCGACGAGCCCGGTGACGGCCCGGCCCACGAGCTGCTCGCCAAGGCGCACTGGGCGATCGACAAGGTCGGCCACGACATCGCCGCCTTCCAGCTGCACACCGCGATCTCGGCCGTGATCGAGCTCGTCAACGACGCCTACCGGCTAAAGGATGAGCTCTACGGCGAGCCGGCCGGCGAGGCGGCGCTTCGCTTTGCGACCGCGACGGCGGCCTCGCTGATCTTTCCCTTCGCCCCCCATCTGGGCTCCGAGGTCTACGACCAGCTGACCGGCGAGCGGGTCTGGGAGCAGCCCTGGCCGCGCGCCGACCCGGCGCTGCTGACCCATGAGCAGTTCACGCTGGTGGTGCAGGTGAACGGCAAGCGCCGCGACCAGCTGGTCGCACCGGCGGGCGCATCGGAGGGCGAGTTGCTGGAGCTCGCCCGGGCGAGCGAGAACGTCGCGCGGCACATCGACGGCAAGCAGGTGGTCAAGGAGATCGTGGTCGCCGGCAAATTGGTCAATTTCGTCGTCCGCTAGACCGCCGCGGCCGCGCACACCCGCGGGCGCAGCCGAGGACGTGGCGCGAGTTGTTCTCTGGTAGAACCCCGCGCGTGCTCGTCAGGCGCCTCTCCGATGCAGCGGTGACCGAGGTCCACGGGCTGCGCCCGCACATCCTCATGGACGCGGGCGAGCTCGGCTCGCGCAACCTGTCGGTCAACTGGCTGGAGGTACCCCCGGGGGTCGCCGAGGAGTTGCGCTCCCACGAGGAGGCCGAGCAGGTCTACGTCGTCGTCAGCGGCACCGGGACGATGTCGGCAACCGGCGACACCCAGCGGCTCGCGGCCGGCGACCTGGTCTTGATCCCGCCGGCGACCGACCACGCGGTCGCCAACGACGGCGACCAGCCGCTGGCGCTGGTCTCGGTCCAGTCGCCCGCCGTCTCGGCCGAAGAGCTCTACAGCCGCCGGCTCGCGACCCAGGCGAGCGGCTACGACGACGAGGACTACGACGGCTGAATCACGCGGCCCGGCGATCCGGCGCCGGGTGATCGTCCACGGGCACGTCCAGGGAGTCTTCTTTCGCGACTCGACCCGGCGCCAGGCGGAGGCGGCCGGAGTCAGCGGCTCGGTCGGCAACCGGCCCGACGGGACCGTCGAGGCCGTGTTCGAAGGGCCGCCCGAGGGAGTCGAGGCGATGGTCGCCTTCTGCCGCCGCGGGCCGGCCCGGGCCGAGGTTGAGCGGATCGAGTTGTTCGAGGAACAGCCCGAGGGGCTCCGGGGTTTTCGGATCGCGTAGCGGTCTCGGCACGGTGAGCGCGCCACCCGCGCGCCGCCGCCGGGGACGATCGCGCAGTGCCCGAGCTCAGCCGCGCCCAGCTTGCCGTCTACGCCGCGATCGCCGTGGCGCTGCTGTTGCTCGGCGCCCGCTGGCTGCGCTCCGAGCAGGGCCAATCGGCCGGTTTCGGAGGCGTCGCCGCCGCGGCCAACGGGGGCTCGTTCTCGCTCGATCGCGGCGGCGGATCGCTGGTCGTCCACGTAGCGGGCGAGGTGCGCCAGCGCCGGCGTCTACGGGCTGCCCGCCGGTTCGCGGGTCACCGACGCCGTCAAGCGCGCCGGCGGGCCGACCGCCGGCGCGGCGCCCGACGCGATCAACCTGGCGGCCAAGCTCGCCGACGGCCAGCAGGTGGTGATGCCGGCCCGGGCACCGGACCCCGGCGCGGCCGCCTCCGCCGCGGTCGCGGCCCCGGAGGACGGCCCGATCAGCCTCGGCACGGCGACCGCCGAGCAGCTCGACACGATCGAGGGGATCGGCCCGGTGACCGCGGGGGACATCATCGAGTACCGCGACCAGCACGGCGGCCTCTCGTCGGTCGACGAGCTCGACCAGATCAGTGGCATCGGCCCGGCGACGATGGGGGCGCTGCGCGACCGGCTGCAGCCCTGACCGGCCGACCGCGCGCCCGCGGATCGGGCCGCGGCTCGCGCTTGCCGCCAGGTTCGCGGCGCTCACCGGCGCGACGGCGGGGCTCGCCGCATCGCCGACGGCGCCAGCCGACGCGACCGCGGGGGCGCTCGCGGTCGCCGCCGGCGTCGGGCTGGCGATCGTCGCGCCGCGGACCCCACGCGGCGGCGCCGACCGGATCGGGGGCGCCGGCGCGCTCTGGCTGGTCGTGGTCGCCGGCGCGGCGGCCGTCGCCGGCCTCGCGGCCGGCTCGGCGCGGCTGGCGGCGATCGACGCCGGCGCGCTCACGCTCGCGCCCGGGACCCGGGCTGAGGTCGAGGGTTTCGTCGGCGCGGTTCCGCACCGGGCGCCGGGCGGGCTCCAGGTCCGGCTCGAGACACCCGCCGGGCGGCTGCTGGTCGAGGCGCCCGACGATGGCGCCGGGCTCGAGGTCGGCGCGGGAGTCGCGGCGAGCGGCACGATCCGCGCGCCGAGCGACTTCGAGCGCGCCTACCTCGAACGCCAGGGAATCGATCGGATCCTGGTCGCCGACTCGATCGAGCCGACGCCGGCGGTGCGCGGTGGGGTGCTGGGCGCCCTCGACCGGGTGCGTACGCGGGCCGAGGTGGCGCTCGGCGCCGGGACGCCGCCGCCCGCCGCGGCCCTGCTGCGCGGGTTCGTCCTCGGCCAGGACGACCGCATCGACGAGCCGACCCGCGAGCGGTTCAAGCGCTCCGGGCTCGCTCACTTACTTGCCGTCTCGGGTCAGAACGTGGTCCTGCTCGCGGTCCTGGCGGCGGCCGCGCTCGCCCTGTTCGGGGTCGGCGCCAGGGCCCGATTGGCGGCCACGTTGGCGCTGATCGCCGTCTACGTCCTGGTCACCGGCGCCGGGCCGTCGATCCAGCGCGCCGGGGTGATGGGCGCCGCCGGCGATCGTCGCCGCGCTCGCGGGCCGGCCGCGATCACGGTGGTACGCACTGTTGCTGGCCGCCGCCGCAACCCTGGCGCTCAACCCGCGAGCGACCGGCGACATCGGCTGGCAGCTGAGCTTCGCCGCGGTGCTCGGGATCCTGGCGGCGGCGGCGCCGCTGGCCCGACTGTTCGGCGGGCCGCAGCCCGGCGCGCGCCGTCGGGCGCTCTCCGAGGCAGCGGCGCTGACCGTCGCGGCGACGCTGGCGACGGCGCCGTTGATGGCCCTCCACTTCGGCACCGTCTCGGTCCTCGCGCTGCCTGCGAATCTGCTCGCGGTCCCGGCCGAGGCGCCGGTGATGTGGCTGGGGATGCTGGCGGCGGCCGTCGGCCAAGTCAGCTCGGCGCCGGTCGAGCCTCTGACCTGGCTCGCCGGGCTGCTCGCCGGCTACATCGACCAGGTCGCCGCCTGGTTCGCCGCTCCGGCGTGGGCGCAGCCGAGCGTCGGGTTGGGCGGCCCGTGGGCCCTGGCCGGCGTCTACGCGACGCTTGGGTCGGCGCTGGCGATCGGCCTGCGGCTCGCCGCCCGCCGCCAGGGGCTGCGCCCGGCGGCGCCGCCGATGCGGGCGCCAGCGGCGCTCGCGGGTCTCGCAACGGTGGCGATGATCGCCGCGGTCCTCGTATTGACCGCGCCCGCGACCCGGTCGGCGCCGGGCGGCGGCCTCGCGATCACGGTGCTCGACGTCGGCCAGGGCGACGCGATCCTGCTGGCGCCGCGCGGCGGTGATCCGATCCTGGTCGACGCGGGCCCGGCCGCCGCCGGCGTCGCCGGCGAGCTCGACCGCCGTGGCATCGACGAGTTGGCGGCGCTCGTGCTCACTCACTCCGACAGCGACCACACCGGCGGCGCGCCGGCGGTTCTCCAAGGGATCGGAGCGACCCACCTGGTGGTCGCCCGTGCCGACTCGGCCGTGCGGGCAGCGGCCGCCGCCGCCGACGGGCGGCCGCAGCGGGTCGCCGCCGGCTCGACGCTTCGCTCCGCGGGGCTGCGGCTACGCGTCCTCTGGCCGCCGTCAGCGCGCCGCGGCGAGCTCGACTCCGCGGCGCAGCCGAACGCCGCGTCACTCGTCCTGCTCGCGCGCTGGCATCGCTTCCGGATCCTGCTCACCGGCGATGCCGAGGCCGAGCTCGCCCCCGTGCACCCCGGCGACGTCGACGTGCTCAAGATCGCCCACCATGGCAGCGAGGACGCTGGGCTCCGGGCGCTGCTGACCGAGTCCACGCCCGAGCTCGCGGTGATCTCGGTCGGGGCCGAGAACCCGTACGGGCACCCGTCGCCGAGCACGCTGGCGAGCCTGGCGGCCGCCGGCGTTCCGTCTCCTGCGCACCGACCTCGACGGCGAGATCACGATCTCTGTCAGCCGCGGCGGCTGGTCGGTCGCACCGGCACCCGATCGTGTAGGGTGCCGCGCGAGATGGAAGCGAGCGACGCCCCGCCGACCCCGACGCCGGCCGAGGAAGAGCCCGCCACCGGCGGTTGGCGGGCCCTGGCGATCGTGCTCGCGATCGCGCTCCTGTTCGCCGGCACCGTGATCGCGGCCCGCAGCATCGACGTGATCGGGATCCCGGCCGGTGAGGCGGCCTGCAAGGCGGAGAAGGGCTGCACCGAGTTCTTCGACGGCTCCTCGGGCGCGCAGACGCTGACGATCATGCTCGGCATCGCCAGCGGCGTGCTCGCGCTGTGCGCTGCGATCGCGGCGTTTGCGTTCGCGGCCACCGGTCGCCGCGGGGATTGGATGCTGTGGCTGACCACCGGGGCGATCGCCCTAGGCGGGATCACGATCCTGCTCGACATCATCTGAGCTGCGGCCGGAACGCCGAATACACTCGGCCGGTTGGCTGATCGGAGCGACAAGACCGGCCTCGAGCCCGCGTACCTGATCGCCGGCACCGACTTCGCCAAGCTCGACGCCGCGCTCGCCCGCCTGCGCGACCGGGCCGAGGCCGAGGGCGGCCCGGGCGCGCTGGAGTCGTTCGGGCCCGCGCCGGGCTCGGCCGCGGGGCCCGACGCCGAGGGGCTGGTGGCGGCGATTCCGACGCTCTCGCTGACCGCGTCGCGCCGCTACCTGCTCGCGGACGGGGTCGAACGCTGGTCGGCCAAGCAGGCCGCCCCCGTCGCTGAGGCGCTCGCCGCGCTGCCGCCGGACCTGACGCTCGTGCTCATCGCCCGCGAGGCGCCGCCGAAGCTGCGGGCGCCGAAGAAGCTCGCCGACGCGGTCGAGACCTGCGGCGGCAGGGTGATCTCCTACGAAGCCCCCAAGGCCCGCGACCTACCCCGGTGGCTGGTCGCCGAGGCCGCCGCCCGCGGCTTCGAACTCGATCCCGCCGCGGCCCGGTTGCTGGTCGAGCGGCTGGGGGAGGGGACGGTGCGGCTGGCGGTCGAGCTCGACCGGCTGGCTACGTGGGCCGGCCCGGGAGGCACGGTCGAGGTCGCCGACCTCGAGGAGATGATCGCCGACACCTCCGAGGAGGTCGCGTGGGCGCTCTCGGACGCGATCATCGACCGCGATCCGGCCGCGGCGCTGCGGGCGGCCGAGCGGCTCGCCGAGCAGGGTGAGTCGGTGACGCCGCTGATCTACCAGGCGGCGAAGCGGCTGCGCGAGGCGAACGCCGCGCTCGAGCTGCTCGACCAGGGGATGGCCCGCCGCGAGGTCGAGGGGGCGTTGCCGATGCACCCCTACGCGGCGAAGATGCTGCTGCGCCGGCTCGAGGGCCGCACCGCCGAGCAGTTGCGGGCGGCGACCTGCGCGGTTGCCGACCTGGAGTGGTGGACGCGTGGCGGCGCGGACTATCCAGAGCGCGTCGCGCTCACGCTGGCCGTGCGACGTGCCTCAGGGGCGTGAGTCAGGAGCCGGCCCGGACGCGGGCCGCGCGGGCCTTCTTGCGGGCCCCGGAGTTGCGGTGCAGGGCGCCCTTGCGCACCGCGGTGTCGATCCGCGAGCAGAGCGCCTTGTGCTCCGCGTCGGCGACCGCGGAGTCGCCCGCGCCGACCGCCGACTCGAGCCGCCTGAAGTGGGTCTTCACGGCGCTGGTCATACGGCGGTTCTCGGTCCGCTCGCGCAGCGAGCGGGCGTTGCGCTTCTTCTGTGAGGCGATGTTGGCCATTCGGCGACGGCGGATGATAGCGGGCACCCCGTGAACGACCCGAAGGAGCCGCAGCGCTCGCCCGGCGAGCTCGCCGACCTCGCCGAGGCCGAGATCCTGCCCAGCGAGGAGATCGTCGCGCCGAGCCCGCGGGCCGGGCGCCTCGCCCGCTCGACCGCGTTCTTCTCGTTCGCCACCGGCCTCTCGCGGATCGCCGGCCTGGTCCGCGAGATTTTCGCCGCCTCCTACTTCGGGGTCAGCGGCGCGATGTCGGCGTTCACGATCGCCTTCCAGGTCCCGAACCTCGTCCGCAGCCTGTTCGCCGACGCCGCGATCCAGGCGGCGTTCGTGCCCGTGTTCACCGAGAAGCTCGAGCGCGGCGACCGCGCCGAGGCCTTTCGCCTGGCCACCAACCTGATCTACGTCGTCATCCTCGTGCTCGGGGCGCTGACCGCGCTGTTCATCCTGATCGCGCCGGTCCTGATGCCACTCTTCGTCCCCGCCTCCGACGAGGCGATCGCCGACCTCACCGTCAGCCTCTCGCGGATCCTGTTCCCGATCCTGGTCCTGCTCGGCGCCAGCGGGATGGTGGTCGGGATCCTCAACAGCTACGACCGCTTCGGCGCATTCGCGGTGGCGCCGTTCTTCTGGAACGTGTCGATCATCGTCGTCCTCGTCGGCCTCGCCCCGGCGTTCCCGAAGGGCGACGAGATCTACGCCTACGCGATCGGCGTCCTGGTCGGGACCCTGATCCAGCTGCTGATCCCGCTGGTCGACCTCCGCAACACACCGTACGGGTTGCGCCGCGCCCTGAAGGCGCCGTTCTCGACCCGCCCGATGCGCGCGCTGCGCGAGGTCGACGTGCGCCGGGTGCTGCTGCTGATGCTGCCGGTCACGATCAGCCTCGGGCTGATCAATTTCAACCTGCTGATCAACTCGACCGCGGGCTTCTTGGTCTCCGAGCAGGCCCCGGCCGCGATCGACAAGGCGTTTCGGATCTACATGCTGCCGCAGGGCGTGTTCTCGGTCGCGGTGGCGACGGTGCTGTTCCCGACCCTGGCTCGGTTCGCGGCCCGCGGCGACCTCGATCGGCTGCGCTCGACGATGGCCAGCGGGATGCGCTTGATCGTGCTGCTGTTGGTCCCCGCGACGGCGGCGATCCTGGTCCTCTCGGAGCCGATGATCCGGCTCGTCTACCAGCGCGGCGACTTCGGCCCAGCGGCCACCGAGCTGGTCTCGACCGCGCTCTTCTGGTTCGCTTTCTCGCTGCCCTTCAACGGTCTCTTCCTGCTGCTGACCAGGACCTTCTTCAGCCTCCAGCGGCCCTGGGTGCCGACCGCGATCGCGGCCGGCAACCTGGTGCTGACCGCGGCGGCGGCGTTCGCCCTCTACGGCCCGTTCGGGGTCGGCGGGATCGTCGCCGGCACCGCGATCGCGACCGCGGCGAGCGTCGTCGCCCAGGCCGTGATCCTGCGGGGCGTGCTTGGCCGGCTCGAGCTCGGGCGCCTGGCCTGGACGACGGTCCGGGTCCTGATCGCCTCGGCGGCGCTCGCCGGGGTCAGCTGGGGGATCTGGGACGTGCTCGACGAGCAGCTCGGCCGCGGTTTGGCCGGCCAGATCATCTCCCTCGGCGCCGGCCTGTTGATCGGGGGGCTGGTCTACGCCGGGGCGGTCACGCTGCTGCGGATCCCGGAGGCGAGCCGGATCTGGTCGCTGTTGCGGCGCGACGGCGCGCCCCCCGCAGCGGTCGCGGAGCAGCCCGACGAGCCGGAAGAGTTCGACGAGTTCGACGAGCCCGAGGAGCGCGGTAGGATCGAAGAGGACGACCTGATCCGCGGCCTGGTGATCCTGCCCGGCAGCCCGCGGGCGGGGGAGGCGTTCCCGGTCGAGGAGGTTGTCGTCACCATCGGCCGCCGGCCCGACGCCGACGTCTTCCTCGACGATCTCTCGGTCTCGCGCGAGCACGCCCGCCTGGTCCGCCACGGGGACGGTTACTGGATCGAGGACCTCGGCTCGCGCAACGGGACCTACGTCAACGGCCGCCGGATCGAAGAGGAAGCGCTCGCCGACGGCGACGAGATCAGGATCGGCGTCTTCAGCCTCAGCTTCCTCGAGCGCGCCTGATGCAAGCTCAATTGCAAGCAAATGATGTGTGACACCGGTCACACCTCCGGTATCTCTGCGGCTTCACGGTGTTGATCCACCAAGCGCCCGCCATCAAGACCGGCTGACCGCCGGCGCGGGCGCACCCGCACCCCAAGGGGGGCGCAGCTTCCGCTCCGCCCGCGCCGCGCCCGAATGACGCGTGGCTGGACACGAAAGAGGTGATCACGCATGCACGCCATGCGACCGAGCAGACGAGCGATTGCGATCGCCGCCACCGTGGCGGCCGGGGCGCTGTGCGCCGGCCCCGCGATGGGCGCCGACCGCGGCCACGCCGCCGACGAGCCCGTGAAGGCGAGCGTGGCGGTGAAGCGGGTCGCCGAGTGGGCGAGGCAGACCGGCCGCGAGGAGCGCCGCCGCGTCCGCGCCGCCGAGGGCCCGTTCGTGCCCCTGGTCGGGCCGATCGACTACGGCACCGCCGAGAACGCCTTCGGCGCCGCCCGCAGCGATCACATCCACGCCGGCCAGGACATGTTCGCGAAGCCCGGCACGCCCGAGATCGCGGTCACCGACGCCGTCGTCGCCGAGACCGGCAACGACGGCGGCCAGGGCAACTACGTCTACCTCTATGACGCCAAGCGCGACCGCACCTACGTCTACATGCACATGATCGCTCCCGCCGTCGTCAACGCCGGCGAGCGCGTCCACGCCGGACAGCTGCTCGGCCACGAGGGCTGCACCGGCTCCTGCTGGGGCGACCACCTGCACTTCGAGGTCCGCGACGGCCGCGGCTACGGGGGCGAGGCGCGCGACCCGATGCCGCTGCTCAAGGATTGGCGCTCGCTCGACGCGCCGCGCTAAGCGCTCAGGTCCCGCACGTCTTGCAGCCGCCGTTGGGGCTGCAGCAGTCGTTGGAGAGGCTCGAGCAGTACGCGTAGCCGGTCGGCGCCGCGGGGTCGGGGCAGCACTGACAGCCGTTGATCGAGGCGCAGTCCTTGCACGGCCCGTACGCGCTCGCGGGATCGAAGCCGGGGCAGTTGGGGCGATCGCAGCTGAGCTCGACGGTGTACTTCGCCTGGAGCAGCGCCCGGTCGCGGCAGCTGGAGTTGAGGGAGGCGCTTGCGACGCCCTTGGCCGCGCCGACGTAGGCGCCGAACATCAGGAACTCGGCGACCCCGTTGAACCCGAACGTGCCGTAGTAGTCGGCGCAGCCGCTGAGGTCCGCGTTCGTGGTCCGGTGCGCCGTGTAAATGCAGCCGCGAGAACAGAGGCTGGTGTCAACGGCCGCCGCCGCGGGGCGGGCCCGCAGCAGCGGCAGCGTCAGCGCCGTCGCCGCGAGCGTCGTCTTGAAGGCGTGGCGGCGGGTGTGGGCCACGGCGAGGCGGTCGAGCCAATGTCCGTCTCCGCCCCCGGCGCTCATTGCAGGCTGTTCAGGACCTTGCGGTCGAGGTAGTCGAGGACCTTGTGATAGCTGCGCGCCGCGTCGATGTCGTGGCGGTTGATCCGGTCCACGGCGGCGTCCAGATCGACCGTCTCGACGCCGACCGCCGCCCACGCGTCCCCGCGCGCGACCCAGGCGCTCGCATGCGCGTCCAGGGCCCGGCGAAGTTCGCGCTTGTCGTCGTGGTCGAAGTCGACGTCCTTGAGCTCGCGGCGCGCATCGCGGAGCAGGTCGGCGAGCCGCCTGCAGCGCATCGCCGCCTCGGCGACCGCGGGATCGAGCTCGCCCGTCGTCGGGACGATCCATGCCGGCCCGCCGCCGGCGACCACGCGCGGGTCGTCCGGCGCAAGCGACGCACGCGGATCCGTGTTCATCAGCGCGTCGATGCGGCGAGCCTGATCCAGCATCTTGCGCACCCTCTTGCGGTCGTAGAGGACCCTGCGAACCGCCTCGATGTCGCCCCGCCGCGCCATCACCCCAAGACTACCCCGCCATACTCGTGCGGCCAAATGGACCGGATCCGAAACTTCTCGATCATCGCCCACATCGACCACGGGAAGTCGACCCTGGCCGATCGCATCCTCGAGCTCACCGGCACGGTCGCCTCGCGCGACCACATGCCCCAGCTGCTCGACTCGATGGACCTCGAGCGCGAGCGCGGGATCACGATCAAGGCGCAGGCGGTCCGGGTCGACTACGCCGCCGTCGACGGCGAGACCTACCACCTGCACCTGATCGACACCCCCGGTCACGTCGACTTCTCCTATGAGGTCTCCCGCAGCCTCGCCGCCTGCGAGGGGGCGCTGCTGGTCGTCGACGCGGCCCAGGGGGTCGAGGCGCAGACCGTCGCCAACACCTACGCCGCGGTCGAGGCCGGGCTCGAGATCGTCCCGGTGCTGAACAAGGTCGATCTGCCCGGCGCCGAGCCCGAGCGGGTGATCGGCGAGATCGTCGACCTGATCGGTTGCGACCCGGGCGACGTGCTGCGGATCTCGGCGAAGACCGGCGAGGGCATCCGCGAGGTGCTGGAGGCGGTCGTCGCCCAGATCCCGCCCCCGCAGGGCGACCCGCGAGGCGCCACCGCGAGGCGCTGATCTTCGACTCGGAGTTCGATCAGTACCGGGGCGTCGTCGCCTACCTGCGGATGTTCGACGGCGAGTTCCGCAAGGGCGAGCCGATCGTCGCGATGCAGGCCGGGACCGAGGCCGAGATCGACGAGATCGGCTTCTTCTCGCCGGCGATGCGGCCCGTCGCCGGGATCTCGACCGGCGACGTCGGCTACGTGATCTCGGGGCTCAAGGACGTCTCCAAGCTGCGCGTCGGCGACACCCTGACCTCGAAGGCGCGGCCCGCCGCCGAGGCGCTGCCGGGATATCGCGAGGTGCAGCCGATGGTCTTCGCCGGGCTGTATCCGATCGAGACCGATCGCTACGAGGACCTCCGCGATGCGCTCGAGCGCCTGGCGCTCAACGACGCCGCGCTGTCGTATGAGCCCGAGACGTCGCAGGCGCTGGGGTTCGGCTTTCGCTGCGGCTTCCTCGGCCTCCTGCACATGGACATCGTCCGCGAGCGGCTCGAGCGCGAGTACGACCTCGAGCTGATCTCGACCACGCCAAACGTCAGCTACGTGGTCACGCTCACCAGCGGCGAGGTGGTCGAGGTGCATTCGCCGGCGGAACTCCCCGACCCGGGCGTGATCGAGGCGATCGCCGAGCCCTACATCCGCGCCTCGGTGATCACCCGTTCGAGCGACGTCGGCACGGTGATGGAGCTCTGCCAGCGAAAGCGCGGCACCCATGTCGACATGCACTACCTCTCGCCGGAGCGGGTGCAGCTGCACTACGACCTGCCGCTGGCCGAGATCGTGCTCGACTTCTTCGACCAGCTGAAGTCGCGCACGGCCGGATACGCCTCGCTCGACTACGAGCCGATCGGCAACCGGGAGTCGGACCTGGTCCGGGTCGACGTCCTGCTCGCCGGCGACCGCGTCGACGCGCTCTCGCAGATCGTCCATCGCGACGCCGCCTACGACGCCGGCAAGCTGCTGGTCGAGCGCCTGCGCAAGACGATCCCGCGCCAGCAGTTCGACGTCCCCGTCCAGGCCGCCGTCGGCTCCCGCGTGCTCGCCCGCGAGACGGTCAAGGCGCTGCGCAAGGACGTGACCGCGAAGCTCTACGGTGGCGACGTGACCCGCAAGCGCAAGCTGCTCGAGAAGCAGAAGAAGGGCAAGAAGCGGATGAAGCAGGTCGGCTCGGTCGAGGTCCCGCAGGAGGCGTTCCTCGCGGTGCTCCAGGTCGATGAGTAATAAGGCGCCTCAACGGCGGCGCGGCTCGGCTGACGCCTCGCAGCCCGCGGACGCCAGGCTCGAGCTGCTGAGGGCCGGGGTCGCGGCCTTCAACCGCGGCGACGCCGAGCCCGCCCTGGCGATCTTCTCCGACGACGTCGAGTGCCACGTCGGCGCCGGACCTGATGAACGCCGGCACCTACCGCGGCCACGACGGCTACCTGGCAGATGATCACCAACTGGAGCGAGGCGTGGCACACGGTCACCGCCGAGATCGTCTCCGTGGAGGAGTTGCCCGGCGATCACCTGATCGTCGAGATCCTCCAGCAGGCGGTCGGCGCCGGCAGCGGCGTGCCGGTGGAGATGACCCTGTTCTGGCTGTTCCAGTTCGTCGACGGCGAGGTGGTCCGCTTCCACCTCTACGGGAGCCGCGCCACGGCGATCGCCGCGACCCGCGCTGAATAAACTGCCGCCGCGATGTCGGTGAAGACCGAGGCGATCGGCAAGACCTACCCGCCCGCGACCTACGAGGTCGGGGCGGAGAAGATCCGCGAGTACGCGAGCGCGATCGGCGCCGACAACCCGGTTCACCACGACCGCGAGGCGGCGCTCGCCGCCGGCTATCGCGACCTCGTCGCGCCGCCGATGTTCTGCGTCGTCTACTCGGCCCGGGCGGTCGGCGCCGGGGTGATCGATCCCGACGTCGGCATCAACCTGCCCGCGATGGTCCATGGCGGCCAGGAGTTCGCCTGGGGCGAGCCGGTCTGCGCCGGGGACGTGATCACCACCCGGGTCGAAGTGTCCGAGATCTACGAGCGCGGCGGCATGGGCTTCTACGTGTTCGAGTCCCGTGTCCACCAACCAGGACGATGCCGAGGTCGTGCGCGGCACCTGGACCGACATCGTCAGGGGGGTGTGAGCGTGTCCGAGGCGACGATCGAACCCGGGGCAGCGATCCCAGAGCTGCGCGTGACGCCGGACAAGTACCTGCCGCACCGCTATGCGGGGGCATCCGGCGACTTCAACCCGATCCACATCGACCCAGAGTTCGCGAAGGCCGTCGGGCTGCCGCAGAACATCCTCCATGGCCTCTACTCGATGGCCCAGGTGGCGCGCGGCTGCAACGCGCTGGCCGGTGGCGACCCGCGCGCGCTGAAGCGCCTCCGCGTCCAGTTCCGCGGCATGGGCATTCCCGAGCAGGAGATCGTCGTCTCGGGGACGATCCGCGAGGTCGACGGCCATCGGGTCGCGGTCGAGGTGATCGCCGAGCAGAGCGGCAACGCGATCATCCGCAACGCCGAGGCCGAACTCGAGCTCGACGACTAGGCCGGGTTCTGCTGCAGCCACGCCAGCACCTCGCCGGCGTGGCGGTCCGGCGGGAAGACCGGGTACCAGGTGCGCTCGACGACGCCGTCGCGAAGCAGCAGCGTCAGCCGCCTGATCAGGGTATGGCCGGCGACCGCGAAGGTCGGCAGGTGCAACGCGGCGGTCAGCTCGAGGTCGGCATCGGAGAGGATCGCGAACGGCAGGTGAAGCCGCTCGGCGAACTCGCGCTGGTATTCGGGGTCCTGGGTCGAGAGCCCGAACACGGCGCCGACCCCGGCCGCGAGCATCTCGGCATGGTGGTCGCGAAAGCCGCACGCCTCGGGCGTGCATCCCCGGGCGCCGGGGATCAGATCCCAGTCGTCGACCAGCGACGGCTTGCCGGGCACCCCGGTGCGCGGGTAGGCGTAGACGACCGTGCGGCCGGCGAGCGAGCCGAGCACGACCTCGCTGCCGTCGGTCGCCGGCAGCGCCAGGGCGCGGGGCAGAGCCCGGCCCGGCAGATGGTCGGCAGCGCCGTCGTCGACGGGGGCCGGAAGGTCGTCGGGAAGCGTGTATGGGTCGATCACCGGCCCCGATCCTAGAATCGGGGCATGCTCAGCGAGCGCCAGCAGCGGATCCTCAGCATCGTCGTCGCCGGCTACCTCGACACCGGCAAGCCCGTGGGCTCGGCGGCGATCGCCGACGACCCGGACTTCGACTGGGGTCCGTCGACGGTGCGGGCCGAGCTCGCGGCGCTCGAGCGCGAGGGCTACCTGAGCCATCCGCACACCTCCGCCGGCCGGGTGCCGACCGACTCCGGCTACCGCTTCTACGCCGACTCTCTGGTCAGTCGCCGGCGCCGTCACGGCCCCGGGGAGCGGGCTGCTCGACCTCTCGCGGATGCGCCGCGAGGTCGAGGAGGCCCTGCGGGAGACCGCCTCGACCCTGTCGCGGATGACCGACCTGCTCGCGGTCGCGACCGCGCCACCGCCGTCGGCGGCGCGTATCCACCGGGTCGAGGCCCTGCAGCTGCAACCCGGCGCGGTGATGGTGGTCGTGATCGCCTCCAACGGGGCGGTGATCAAGCGCATGTTCAACTTCGGCTCGGCGGTCGATCCGGGTCTGGTCGAGTGGGCGTCGAGCTTTCTCAACGAGCGCCTCTCGCGGGCTCGCCCTCGGCGCGCGGATGGCCGGCGACCGTCTCGGCCGACCCCGAGCTCGGGCCGGCCGAGCACGCCTTCCTGGCCGAGCTCACGGACGCGTTCACCGGGCTCGAGGGGGAGGCCGCCTCCGACCTGTACGTCGAGGGCGCGGCGCGGCTGCTGTCGGCGGAGCACGCGCCCGACCTGCCCCGCGCCGACTCGCTGATGCGGGCCCTGGAGCGCCGCGCGAGCCTGCTCGAGGTGCTGCGCTCGACGCTCGACGAGCGCTCGGTGTTCATGTGGATCGGCGGCGAGAACCCGGCGCCCGAGCTGCGCTCGGTGAGCGTCGTCGGCGCCAACTACGGGCTCGGCTACCGCAACCTGGGCACGGTGGGCGTCGTCGGTCCGACGCGGATGGACTACGCGACCGCGATCGCCTCGGTGCGCGAGGCGGCAGGCGAGCTCTCGCGCTTCTTCGAGTCGGTCTACGACTGAGCCGCTCGTCGTGCCCGCCGACTACTACGAGGTGCTCGGGGTCGACCGCGGCGCGGGCGAGGCCGAGATCAAGAAGGCGTTCCGGCGCCTGGCCCGCGAGCTGCATCCGGACGTCAACAGTCACGACCCTGACGCGGAGGAGAAGTTCAAGCAGGCGGCGGAGGCCTACGAGGTGCTCTCCGACCCGGAGCGGCGGCGCACCTACGACGCCTTCGGACACGAGGGCCTGCGTCGTGGCGGCTGGTCGCCGCACGCCGCGGGCGGGATCGAGGACATCCTCTCCGCGCTGTTCGGCGGGGGGTCGCCGTTCGGCGACCTGTTCGGCGGCGGCCGGGCCGCGGGCCCGGCGGGCGGAGCCGACATCGCGGTCGAGGTCGAGGTGACGCTCGACGAGGTGGTCACCGGGACCAAGCGCGAGGTCGCGTTCGAGTCGGTCGCGGCCTGCGAGCGCTGCCACGGCAACGGCGCCGAGCCGGGGACCCCGATCCGCACCTGCGACACCTGCGGCGGCGCCGGCCAGGTCCAGCAGGTGCGCCGCACCGCCTTCGGCCAGCTGGTCCAGACCGGGACCTGCCCGACCTGCCGCGGCGCGGGCAAGATCGCCGAGCAGCCCTGCGAGCGCTGCGACGGAGCCGGGCGCGAGCGCCGCGACCGCACCTTCGACGTCGACATCCCCGCCGGGATCGAGTCCGGTCAGCGGATCCGGATCGCCGCGCCGGCCATGCCGGCGAGCCCGGCGGCCAGCACGGAGACCTGTACGTGCTGGTCTCGGTGGCCGACGACGAGCGCTTCGAGCGCCGCGGCGAGGACCTGGTCTCGGTGGTCAAGGTGCCGGCGACACTGGCGATCGTCGGCGGCGCGATGACGGTCGCGACGCTGGATGGCGAGCGCGAGCTGAAGATCCCCGCCGGGGCCCAGCCCGGCGACACGGAGCGGCTCAAGGGCCTTGGCCTGCCCTCCCTTCGCAACGGCAAGCGGGGTTCCCAGTACGTGCTGATCGACGTCGAGATCCCGCGCAAGCTCTCGCGCAAGCAGCGCCACCTGGCCGAGCAGCTGCACGACTCGCTCGGCGCAATGATCCGCCTCGCGGTGCGCTGCCGGCCCGAGCTCGCCGAGCGGGTGCTCGCCGACCTGCTCGAGCTGGTCCCGGGCGGGGTCGAGGAGGAGCGCGGCGGCGACTGGGTCGAGTACGCGTCTACGGGCCGCCCGGGCGAATTGCCCGAGCTGCCGGACCTCGAGGCGGCGGCGGGGGAGGGGCTGGTCGAGATCAGCTCGACCGAGATCCCCGACGACTGGGCGGACCGCTGGCGCGACTTCCACCGCCCGATCGCGATCGGCGGCGGGCGAATCGTCGTCCGGCCTTCCTGGGAGCCCCATCCTTCGGCGGACCCCGGCACCCCCGCAGGCGAAGCCGAGGAGGTGGCCGGGATCGATGTGGTCATCGATCCTGGACAGGCGTTCGGCACCGGCGCGCACGCGACGACGAAGGTCTGCCTCGAGTTCCTGCTCGAGCTGGCCGACGCGGGTGAGGCCTCGGGGCCGCTCGTCGATCTCGGCACCGGGTCCGGGGTGCTGGCGATCTGCGCGGCGAAGCTCGGCTGGTCGCCGGTGGTCGCCGTCGACAGCGAGGCTGCCGCGATCGAGGCGGCGGGCGAGAACGCGGCCGTCAACGGGGTCGAGCTCGAGCTCGGGCGGCTCAACCTGCGCGATCAGCCGCCCCCGGCGGCACCGGTCGTCGTCGCCAACCTGACCGCGCCACTGCTCGAGATCGTCGCGAGCGCCTCGCCGAGCCGCCGCGGACCCTGGTCTGCTCAGGCCTGTTGGCGACCGAGGTCGACCGCGTCTCGGCAGCCATCGGCGCCGCCGGCCTGCGGGTCGAGTCGAGCCGGATCGAGGGCGACTGGGCCGGGCTGCTCTCGCCGAGCCGGCGAATAGCGGAATTCCGACGGCGATCCCGAATAGGGTGGGCAAATGCAGACCCTTGCCGTCACCTTCTACGACGTCGTCGTCTGGCTGCACGTGAGCTCGGTCGTGCTCGCCTTCGGCCCGACCTTCGCCTTCGGCATCTACATCGCGGTCGCGCAGCGCAAGTACCCGCGCGCGATCCCGGCGGTGCTCGAGGCGCAGATCACGATCTCGCGCTCGATGATCACGCTCGGCGGGGTCGTGATCCTGCTCACCGGCCTCTATCTCGCCTGGCGAGCCGCTGGGAGTTCAGCGACTTCTTCGTCGATCTGGGGCCTGATCGCGATCATCGTCCTGCTCGGCCTCGTGCACGGCTTCTTCATCCCCAACGACACCCGCGCGCTGCGGGCCGCCAAGCGCGACATCGAGGCCGCCGGCCCGACGCGGCGAGGTCGAGCTCGGCGCGGAGTTCAACCAGAGCTCCGGCCGCAGCGCCCGCATGGGCCCGGTCGCCGGCCTGATCGTGATCCTGACGATCTACGTGATGGCCGCGAAGCCCTTCCTGTAGGCCTCAGGACCGCGTAGCGACGAGGACCGCGGCGACCGCCAGGGCAGCGGCGGCGAGCAGGCCGGCGCGGGGGCTGGGATCGCCCATGACCGCGCCGCGCTCGCCAGCGGACATCACCGACGAGCGCGAGGCGGCCGACATCGCCGAGCCGAACGAGGCGACGGAGGCGACCGAGAACGCCGAGGCGCCGGAGCCGACCGAGCAGATCGAGAGCGCCGAGCCGACCGAGCCGATCGAGAGCACCGATCCCTTCGAGGCAGATCGACAGCACCGAGTCCTCGGACCACAGCGAAAGCTTCGATCCGTCGTCTGCCGGGGCCATACGCGCAGTCTCGCAAGCGGCGAGAATCCCGGTCGTGAGCGACGCCGGACCCAGTCCCGAGCTGCCGATCGCCGTCTTCGACTCCGGGGTCGGCGGGTTGACCGTGCTGCACGAGTGCCTCGTCTCGCTGCCCGAGGAGGACTACCTGTACCTCGGCGACGACGCCCGCTTTCCGTACGGGGCGAAGACCGATGCCGAGCTGCGCGAGTGCGCCGAGCGCAACACCGCCTACCTACTCGACCGGGGGGCGAAGCTGATCGTGATCGCCTGCAACTCGGCGGCCTCCGCGGGTCTGGAGGCTGCCCGGGAACTGGCGGCCGAGCGCAGGGTGGAGGTGGTCGCGGTGATCGAGCCCGAGGCCGAGATCGCCGCCGCGATCACCGAGACGCGGCCGGGTCGGGGTACTCGCCACCCCGGCGACCGTCGCGGGCGGCGCCTACCTGCGGGCGCTCGGTGCCCAGCACCGCGAGCTGACCGTGACCCAGGTCGCGGCGCCCGGACCTGGCGGCGATCATCCAGCGCGGCTTCCCGTTCTCCGAGGCGGTGGTCGAGACGGTGCGCTCCTACTGCGCGCCGTTGAAGCGTGCCGACGTCGACACCGTGATCCTCGGATGCACCCACTACCCGCTGGTGCGCCCGATGCTCCAGCGCTTCCTCGGCCGCGAGGTGCGACTGGTGACCGCCGGTCACGCGCTCGCCGCGACCGCCCAGCGGATCCTCGAATCGCGCCGCCTGGAGACGCCCGGCGCCGACGAGGGCGCCTACCGGTTCATCTGCACCGGCGACCCCGATGCGTTCCGCGAGCTGGGGACGCGCTTCCTGCAGCTGCCGCTCGGTGAGGTCGAGCGGGTGGACCTCTGAGCCGGGCTACCCTTAGCCCGATGGCGATCCTCGAACAGGTTCAGGCGGACACCAGGTCGGCGATGAAGGCCGGCGAGCGCGAGCGCGTCAGCGCGCTGCGCCTGGTCGCCGACGCGCTGCAGAAGGACCTCAAGGACGGCGGCGACGACGAGGTCGCGGTTCTGCGCCGCGAGCGCAAGCGCCGCCTGGAGGCGGCCGAGGCGTATCGCGACGGCGGCAACGGCGAGCGAGCCGAGGCCGAGGAGGCCGAGGCGCGCGAGATCGAGCGCTACCTGCCGGCCGAGATGCCCGACGACGAGCTTGCGGCGCTGGTCGACGAGGCGATCGCCGCCAGCGGCGCCTCGGAGCCCGGCGAGATGGGCAAGGTGATGGGCGCGCTGATGCCGAAGGTCGACGGCCGCGCGGATGGCAAGCGGGTCAGCGCCCTGGTGCGCGAGCGGCTCGCGGGATAGCCCCTTGGCCCGGCGCCAGCTGACCCTCGACAACACGGTCGCCGCGGAGCTCGCGGGCTCGCAGGACACCGTTCTGCGCGAGCTCGAGGAGCGGCTCGGCTGCGAGTTGTTCTTGCGCGGCAACGTGCTCACCCTCGACGGTGACGACGCCGACGTTCGCCGCGCGGCGACGATGGTCGACGAGCTGGTCGGTCTGGTCGAGCGCGGCCACGACCTCGCGCCGGGGACGATCGAGACCGTGACCGGGGCGATCGAGGCCGAGGCGAAGCCGGTCGAGATCCTCGAGGACGTGGTCTGGAGCCACCGGGCGACCAAGGTGGCGCCGAAGACGGTCAACCAGAAGCGCTACACCGACTCGATCCGCCAGCACACGGTCACCTTCGGGATCGGGCCGGCCGGCACCGGCAAGACCTTCCTCGCGGTCGCCAGCGCGGTCGCCGCGCTCGAGGCGCGCAAGGTCAGCCGGATCATCCTCACCCGGCCCGCGGTCGAGGCCGGCGAGCGGCTCGGTTTCCTTCCGGGCGACATCCAGGCCAAGGTCGACCCATACCTGCGGCCGCTGTTCGACGCGCTCTACGACATGCTCGACCCCGAGAAGGTGCTCACCTACTTCGACCGCGGCGTGATCGAGGTCGCGCCGCTGGCTTTTATGCGGGGCCGCGCCCAGCCGGTGTCGAGCCAGGTGCTGACGCCGGACGGCTTCAGGTCGATCGGGGAACTGCGGGTCGGCGATCTCGTGACCGCGTCCGACGGGCAACCGACGCCCGTGATCGGGGTCTATCCCCAGGGCCACAAGGAGGTTTTCCGGGTTCAGGCACAGGACGGGGCCTCGACGCTCTGCTGCGGCGAACACCTGTGGCACGTGTACACGGCCAGCGACCGCCGCCGCGGTAAGCCGGGGCGCGTCCTCCAAACGCAGGAGATGGCGGGCGATCTGCGCTCCGCACACCAGCGCCGCTACGAGCTGCCATTGCTCAGCGCACCGGCCGAGTTCCCGGCGCGCGAGGTGCCGATGGATCCCTACGCGCTCGGCCTGCTGCTCGGCGACGGCTGTCTGACGACCACCACCACCCCGAGTTTCTCCACCCGCGATCCCGAGCTCGCAGCGGCGCTCGAGAATGCGCTCGAGGGGATCGAGGTGCGACCGAAGGGCACAGTCGACTACGTGCTTCGCAACCGCGACGGCCACCGCGGCGGCGTTGTCGTCGCCAATCCGGTGACCGCTGTCCTGCGCGATCTGATGCTCGCCGGGGCGACGTCGGTGACGAAGTTCGTGCCGCTCGACTATCTGCTCAACCGCAGCGACGTGCGGATCGCGGTCCTCCAAGGTCTGCTGGACACCGACGGCGGGCCGGTCACCCAGCAGGGTCGCAGCTGCCGGATCCAGTACACGACCTGTTCCGACGTCCTCCGAGACGACGTCGTCTTCTTGGTCCGTTCGCTCGGCGGCGTCGCCTACTGGCACTGCCGGCCCGCGGCTGGGCGCAAACCTGGCCTCGCGAACGGTCGGCCGGTCCACCACCGCTCCGATGCCTACATCCTCGACATTCGCCTGCCCGCGACCATCGAGCCGTTCCGCCTCGAGCGCAAGCGGCAGCTGTATCGGCGCCACGGCAGCGGGCGGCCGATGCGGTTCATCGATTCGATCGAGCCCGCCGGCGAGGCCGAGACCGTCTGCATTCAGGTTGCGGCCCCCGACTCCCTCTATGTGACCGACGACCTGATGCTCACCCACAACACGCTGAACGACTCGTTCGTGATCCTCGACGAGGCGCAGAACACGAGCCCCGAGCAGATGAAGATGTTCCTCACGCGTCTCGGCTTCGGCTCGAAGATGGTGGTCACCGGGGACATCACCCAGATCGACCTGCCGCGCGATCAGCGCTCCGGCCTCGTCGTCGTCAGCGAGATCCTCTCCGCGGTCGATGACATCGCCTTCGTCCGCTTCGGCGGCGAGGACGTGGTCCGCCATCAGCTGGTGCAGCGGATAGTCGCCGCCTACGGCGAGTACACGGAGCGGGCCAAGCCGGATTGACGCTCGAGCTCGACGTCCCCGCTGAGCTGCGCGCCGCGGTCGAGGCGACGCTGGCGGCGGCGGGGGTACGCGATGGTCACATCTCGGTCGAGCTGGTGGGCGAGGATCGCATCCGTGAGCTCAACCGCGCCCATCGCGACCGCGACGAGCCCACCGACGTGCTCTCGTTTCCGATCGACGGAGCCGGCGCCGGCGGCGGGGCCGCGCGAGCTCGGCGACGTCGTGATCTGTCCGGAGCACACCGCCGACCTGACCGAGGCGGCGGTCCATGGCGTCCTCCATCTCTGCGGCCACGACCACGAGACCGACGACGGCGAGATGCTCGCCCTGCAAGCGCGGATACTTGAGGCGTTGTGACCCGCGCCGGCTTCATCGGCCTCGCCGGCCGCCCCAACGTCGGCAAGTCGACGATCGTCAACGCGATCGTCGGCTCCAAGGTCGCGATCGTCTCCGACCGCCCGCAGACAACCCGTCGCGCCAGCCGGGGCGTCGCCACCGACCTCGAGCAGGGCTGGCAGCTCGTGCTCGTCGACCTGCCCGGCGTCCAGCGCCCGCGCGACGTCCTCACCGAGCGCATGCAGCGCCGGGTCGAGCACGAGCTCGAGGGCGCCGACGCGGTCCTGTTCTTGGTCAACGGTGAGCAGGGCGTCGGCCCTGGCGATCGCTTCATCGCCTCGCACATGCTCGAAGCGCGCCCCGGCGTGCCCGTGATCTGCGCCGTCAACAAGATCGACCGGCTGAGCGCGGGGGAGACCACCGCGGTGCTCGCGGCCGCCGCGGAGCTGCCGATCGTCGACGAGCTCTTCCCGGTCTCGGCAAAGCGGGGGACGGGCATGGAGGCCCTGATCGAGCGGCTTGCCGAGCTTGTGCCGGAGGGCCCGCTGCTCTACCCGCCGGAGGACCGCACCGACCAGCCGAGCGAGGTCCACCTGGCCGAGCTGATCCGCGAGCAGGTCCTGCGCCGCACCCGCGAGGAGCTCCCGCACGCGGTCGAGGTCGCCGTCCAGGACGTCGCCGAGCGCGAGGACGGCCTGATCGAGGTCCGCGCGCAGGTCTGGGCCGAGACCGAATCGCAGAAGTCGATCCTGATCGGCAAGGGCGGGCGGATGATCCGCGAGATCGGCACCGCCGCCCGCAAGGAGCTCGAGCGCGAGCTCGGCGCCCAGGTCTTCCTCGATCTCAACGTGCGGGTGCGCGAGCAGTGGCGCCGCGACGAGGGCCTGCTGGACCGCCTCGGCATCGACTAGCCCTACCCCTACGATTGCCCGATGGCAGACGCGGTCCGCTTCGACGACGACGGCCTGGTCCCCTGCGTGGCTCAGGACCACAGCACCGGGGAGGTGCTGACCCTCGCCTACATGAACGCCGAGGCGCTGCGGCTGACGCTCGAGACACGCGAGGTCCACTTCTTCAGCCGCTCGCGCCAGGAGCTTTGGCGCAAGGGGGAGACCTCGGGCAACGTGCTTCGGCTGCGCCGGCTGCGCTACGACTGCGATCAGGACGCGCTGCTGGCCCTCGTCGACCCGGCCGGGCCCGCCTGCCACACCGGCAACCGCTCCTGCTTTTACCGGGACCTCGAGGGCGAGCTCGTGCCGGTCTCCTACGAGGCGCTGCCGACGCTCGAGCGCACGCTCACCGAGCGCGCCCGCGAGCGGCCGGAGGGCTCGTACACGGTCGAGCTGCTCGCCGATCCCGAGCGGATCGGCGACAAGGTGCGCGAGGAGGCCGACGAGGTCGCCCGCGCGGCCGCCGGCGAGTCGGACGAGCGGCTCGCCGAGGAGGCCGCTGACGTCCTCTACCACCTCGAGGTGCTGATGCTGTCGCGCGACCTGCCGCTCTCCGCCGCGATGGAGGTCCTCAATGGCCGTCGCCGCTGAGGCGGGCCCAGCGCTCGAGCCGAGCCTCGACCGCGCCCGCGAGCTCGCCCGAGAGGCGAACGTCGTCCCGGTCTCGTACCGGTTCGTCGACGACTGCGAGACGCCGGTCTCGGCGTTCCTGAAGTTGCGCGATGCGTTCCCGGGGCCGTCGTTCCTGCTCGAGTCGGCCGAGCAGGGACGGTTGGGGCGCTACTCGTTCCTCGGCTTTCGCCCGCGATTGGAGCTGCGCTGGGAACAGGGCACGATGACCCGGACCGAGGGGGGCGAGGTGGTCAAGAGCGCGGTCGCCGATCCGTACGGAGCGGTCGCCGAGGCCCTGGCCGCGTTCGAGGTCGCCGAGCCCGAGCGGCTGCCGCCGTTTGCCGGCGGCGCGGTTGGCTTCTTCGGCTACGACCTGGTGCGCACCGTGGAGCCGCTCGGCGAGCCGAACCCCGACCCGCTCGGACTTCCGGACCTGGCGCTGATGGTCTGCGAGCTGATGCTCGCCTTCGACCACCAAAGACATGAGGTGACCGTGCTCGCCTACGCGTTCTTCGACGGCGAGGCGGCGGTCGAGGATGCGTACGACCTGGCGCTGGAGCTGATCGACGAGGCCCGTGCGGCGCTGCGCGGCCCGGTGCCCCCGCCGCGGCCGCGGCCCGACCCGGCATCCGCGCCGGCGCCGGCGCCCGAGTCGTTCGAGCCGGAGGGGGTCGACGGGCCGTGGGTATCGAACCTCAACCGCGAGCACTTCGAGGCGAACGTGGCGCGGATCGTCGAGTACACGCACGCCGGCGACGCCTTCCAGGTCGTGCCGTCGCAGCGCTTCTCCGCGCCCGCCGCGGTCGAGGCGTTCTCGATCTACCGCGGCCTGCGCACGGTCAACCCCTCCCCCTACATGTACTTCCTCGACTTCGGCGAGTTCGAGATCGCCGGCGCCTCGCCCGAGCCGCTGGTCAAGGTCCTCGGGCGCCGCGCCGAGACCCGGCCGATCGCCGGCACCTATCCGCGCGGGTCGAACGAGGAGGAGGATCGCGCCCAGGCGAAGGCGCTGCTCGACGATCCCAAGGAGCGCGCCGAGCACGTGATGCTGGTCGACCTGGGCCGCAACGACCTCGGCCGCGTCTGCGAGTACGGCACCGTCAGCGTCGACGAGTACATGGCGGTCGAGACCTACTCGCACGTCTTCCACATCGTCAGCCAGGTCTCGGGAACGCTGCGCGACGGGGTCACGGCGATGGACGTGCTGCGCTCGACGCTGCCGGCCGGGACGCTGTCGGGCGCGCCGAAGGTGCGGGCGATGCAGATCATCGACGAGCTCGAGCCGCACAAACGCTGCTCGTACGGCGGCGCGATCGGCTACCTGAGCTTCACCGGCGACCTCGACACGGCGATCCACATCCGCACGGCGGTGGTCAAGGACGGGCTGGTCCATGTTCAGGCCGGCGGCGGCACGGTCGCTGACGCGAAGCCCGACTACGAGTACCGCGAGAGCGTCAGCAAGGCGAAGGCGATGTTCGAGGCCGTTGCGCTTGCCGAAGGTCAGGCGGAGTGGGGATGAACGTTCTCGCGATCGACAACTACGACTCGTTCACCTACAACCTCGTCCAGTACCTGGGCGAGCTCGGGGCCGAGGTCGAGGTGGTCCGCAACGACAAGGCGACGGTCGCCGAGCTGCTCGGGCGCCGCCCCGACCGGCTGGTGATCTCGCCGGGGCCGTGCACCCCGGCCGAGGCCGGGATCTCGGTCGAGGCCTCGCGCGCATTTCCCGAGGCGGGGATCCCGACCCTCGGCGTCTGCCTCGGCCACCAATCGATGGTCGAGGCGTTCGGCGGGCGGACGATCCGCGGCGAGCCGATCCACGGCAAGGAGGCCGAGATCTCCCACAACGGCGCCGGGGTGCTGGCGGGGCTCCCGGACCCGCTGGTCGGTGGCCGCTACCACTCGCTGGTCGCCGATCCCGATCTGCCCGACGTCCTCGAGCTGACCGCGACCTACGGCGACGTGGTGATGGGGGTCCGCCATCGCGAGCTGCCCGCCGAGGGCGTCCAGTTCCATCCCGAGTCGGTGCTGACCCCGGACGGCAAGATGTTGCTGCGTAACTTCCTGCGCTGATGCCCAACGAGATCCTCACCCGCGCGATCGACGAGGTCGCCTCGGGCAGCCACCTGACATCGGACCATGCCTCGGCGGTGCTCGACGAGGTGATGGAGGGCCGCGCCGGCGAGGTCCAGACGGCCGCCTTCCTGATCGCGCTGCGGGCGAAGGGCGAGACGGTCGCGGAGCTGGTCGGGCTGGCGCGGACGATGCGCCGCCTGGCGGCCTCGGTCGAGACCCGCCGTGACGACCTGGTCGACACGGCCGGCACCGGGGGTGGGCCGTCGACCTTCAACATCTCGACCGCGGCGGCGCTGGTCGCCGCCGGGGCCGGCTGCGCGGTCGCCAAGCACGGCAACCGCTCCAACACGAGCCGCTCGGGTTCCGCCGACCTGCTCGAGGCGCTCGGGGTCGAGATCGATCTCGAGCCCGAGGCGGTCGCCCGCTGCGTCGACGAGATCGGCTTCGGATTCATGTTCGCGCCTCGCCACCACGCGGCGATGAAGCACGTGGTCGGTGTCCGCAAGGAGCTCGGGGTGCGGACGATCTTCAACTTCCTCGGCCCGCTCACCAACCCTGCGGGGGCCGAGCGCCAGCTGCTCGGGGTCTCGGACCGCCGCTATCAGGAGACGATCGCCGAGGCGCTCGTCGGGCTCGGCTGCGAGCGAGCCCTGGTCGTCTGCTCCGACGACGGCGTCGACGAGATCAGTGTCGCCGACCGCACCCGGGTGATCGAGGTCTCCGAGGGCCGTACGGAGGAGTGGTTCGTGACCCCCGAGGACCTCGGGATCGCGCGGGTCGAGCTCGGCTCGATCGCCGGTGGCGAGCCGGACGAGAATGCCGCCGTGGTCCGTGCCGTGCTCGGCGGCGAGCCCGGCCCGCCGCGGGACGTCGTCGTCCTCAACGCCGGAGCGGCGATCCTCGCCGGCGGCGACGGCGCACGACCTGGCCGCCGGCGTCGACCGCGCGCGCGAGGCGATCGACTCCGGCGCGGCGCTCGGGGTCCTGGAGCGGCTGACCCGCCTCAGCAGCGAGCTGGCGGCCTGACGATTACCCTGCTTGGCGCATGAGCAAGCTCGACGAGCTCGTGGGGGCAGCAAGGGAGGACGTCGCCAGGCGCAAACAGCAGGTGCCGGCGGAGGACCTGCGCAACGCCGTCGGCACGCTTTCAGGCTCGCGGCCGTTCAGCGAGGCGCTGGTCCGCCCGGGCCTTTCGCTGATCGCCGAGTTCAAGCGTCGCTCGCCGAGCTCGGGCGAGATCGCCGGCGGAGCAACGGTCGCCGGCGTGGTCTCGGCCTATGAGCGCGGCGGGGCGGCAGCGCTCTCGGTGCTCACCGACGAGCGGCATTTCGGTGGCACGCTCGACGACCTGCAGGGCTGCCCGTGCCGCCTGCGGGCTACCGATCCTGCGCAAGGATTTCATCGTCGACCCCTACCAGCTCTATGAGGCGGCGGTCAACGGCGCCGACGCGGTGCTGCTGATCGTCGCCGCGCTCGAGGATCCTGATCTGGCGACGCTCTACGAGGAGGCGAAGCTGCTCGACCTCGACTGCGTGGTCGAGGTCCACGACGAGACGGACCTCGAGCGGGCACTCGACCTCGACGTCGACGTGATCGGGATCAACAACCGCAACCTCGCCGATCTGACCGTGAATCTCAAGACCACGAACGAGCTGATCACCGACGTGCCCGCCGGCAAGACGGTGGTCGCCGAGTCAGGTTACGACCGCGCCGAGCAGCTGCTCGAGCTGGAGCGGATCGGCTGCGACGCGGTCCTGATCGGCGAGACCCTGATGCGCTCCGGCGACCCCGAGGAGGCGGTTCGCGAGCTGACGATGGACGAGGAGCGCACCCGCGAGCACTACATGGACCGCGCCTCAGAGGGCTGAGCCGCGAGTTCTTAGCCGCGCTTACGGTTTGCGTTAGGGGCCTTTAGGAACGCCCGGGCAACCTCGGGCGCATGAAGAAGCTGCTCAAGACACCGTTTGCCTCGGCGCTCGCCGGGGGCCTCGTCGTCGCCGTCCTCGGCCTGGTCGCGCTCGGGACCGGCCTGGTCGACGCGGGAGGCGAATCGACCACCACGACCACCACCGTCCCGGCGTCGGCGCCCGAGACCGCGCTTGCATCCGACGCCGCCGGCAAGGCGCTGACGGTGAACCAGATCTACAGCCAGGACTCGCCGGGCGTCGTCTACATCACCGCCCAGCAGAAGGCCCAGCCGACGCCGTTCAACCCGTTCGGCCAGTCGCAGGGCGGGACCGCGACCGGCTCTGGATTCGTAATCGACAACGACGGCCACATCCTGACCAACAACCACGTGGTCGCCGGCTCCGACAACATCACCGTCCGCGTCGGCGGCGAGGACGGCCAGACGATGGACGCAACCGTCGTCGGCGCCGATCCCTCGACCGACGTCGCGGTGCTCAAGGTCGACAACTCCGACCAGCTGCAGCCGCTGGAGCTCGGCTCCTCCTCCGGGGTCAAGGTCGGCGATCCGGTGGTCGCGATCGGCAACCCGTTCGGGCTCGACCGCACCGCGACCGCCGGGATCGTCTCCGCGGTCCAGCGCCAGATCGACGCCCCGAACGGGTTCACGATCGAGAACGCGATCCAGACCGACGCGCCGATCAACCCCGGCAACTCGGGCGGTCCACTGCTCGACGCCGAGGGCAAGGTGATCGGGATCAACTCGCAGATCGAGTCCGGCGGCCAGAGCGAGGGCAACGTCGGGATCGGCTTCGCGGTCCCGATCGACACCGCCCAGGAGATCGCCCAGCAGCTGATCTCCAACGGATCGGTCGAGCATGCCTACATGGGGATCAGCGGCGGCGACCTGACGCCCGAGATCGCCGACGTGCTCAACCTCGACGCCAACAGCGGCGCCCTCGTGCAGGCGGTCGTCCCCAACAGCCCCGCCGACAAGGCCGGGATCCAGGCGGGTGATGCGACCGTGACCGTTGGCGGCGCGCGGGTCCGCGCCGGAGGCGACGTGATCACCGCGGTCGACGGTAACCCCGTCTCCGGCATGGACGACGTAATCGCCGCGGTCGATGCGAAGCAGCCCGGCGACTCGCTGCAGCTGACGCTGCTGCGCGGCGGGGACACCCGCAACGTGACCGTCGAGCTCGCCGAGCGCCCGGCGCACGTGAGCGGCTGAGCGACCCAGAGCCCATCCCAGGGAACCCACGAACGGGCCGGCCTGTGAGGCGGAGCGAAGCGAAGCCGAGCCGCGCCGCTGTTGAGGCGCCTAGTAGAGGCGGAGCGAAGCGAAGCCGAGCCGCTGTTGAGGCGCCTAGTGTGTGCCGGCCCGTTCGTCGTTCGGCGCCGCGTGCGTGGAGAGGCCGTGGCGCATGGTGTTCTCGCTGACGACGCGCGTGCGGGTGAACTGGCGCAGGTAGTCGGGGCCGCCGGCCTGGGCGCCGATCCCCGAGAGCCGGCCGCCGCCGAACGGCTGCCGGGCCACCATCGCTCCGGTGGTCGAGCGGTTGACGTAGAGGTTCCCGGCCGGAATCGATTCGGCGACCCGCTCGATCGTTCGCGGGTCGCGAGAGAAGAGTCCGGCGGTGAGCGCGAAGGGCAGCGCGTCGATAGTCGCCAGCGCCTCGTCGACGTTGCGCACCGGCTCCAGGCAGAGCAGCGGCCCGAAGATCTCCTCGCGCAGGGCCGGATCGTCCCCGGGTAGGTCGGTGGCGATCGCCGGCGCGGAGAACCAGCCCTCGGCGGGGACGTCGCGCGGCTCGGTCAACAGCCGCCCCCGGGTCGCGGCCCGGTCGCGGTAGACGGCCACTCGGTCGCGCGCCTCGGCCTCGATCAGCGGCGGGACGTCGGTCGCAAAGCTCTCCGCCCGGCCGACGATCAGCGCGTCGGTGGCACCGGCAAGCCGCTCGGCGAGCTGGTCGGCGATCGCCTCGTGGGCGAGCACCCGGGACGCTGCCGAGCACTTCTGGCCGGCGAACCCGAAGGCCGAGTCGACGATCGCGGGCACCGCGTCGTCGAGGTCGGCGTCGGCGTCAACGATCACGCAGTTCTTGCCGCCCATCTCGGCGATCACCCGCTTCACGTGGTTCTGGCCCGGGCGCACCTCGGCGGCCGAGCGGACGATCTCGAGCCCGACCGCGCCCGAGCCCGTAAACGCGATCACGTCCACCCGCGGGTTGGCTACGAGCGCCGCTCCCGCCTCTCCGGCTCCTGGGAGCAGCGCCAGCGCCGCCGATGGCACGCCGGCCGCGTGCAGCGCCTCGACCAGCGCCAGCGCGCAGCCCGGCGATTGCTCGGCGGGCTTGAGCACGACCGCGTTGCCGGCCGCGAGCGCCGCCGCAGTCATCCCTGCGGGGATCGCGAGCGGAAAGTTCCACGGCGCGATCACCGCCGCCACCCCGAGCGGCTCGTAGCGCATCGTGTTGCGCTCGCCGGGCGCAGGGGCGAGCGGCGGCGCGGCGTCCAGTCCCGCAGCTCCGCCGGCGTAGTACTCGAGGAAGTCGATCGCCTCGCAGACGTCTGCGTCGGCTTCGCGCCACGGCTTCGCGCACTCGCGTACCTGTACCGCGGCGAGCTCGGGCCGCCGCTCGCGCAGCCGCGCCGCGGCCGCGCGCAGGGTCCCGCCCCGCTCGGCGCCGCTGCGCTGCCGCCACTCTGCGGCGCCGGCGGTCGCGGCCTCGACGGCGTCCCGCGCCTCGGCCCCGCCGGCGAGGCCGGCGCTGGCGACCAGGCGGCCGGGTGCGCCCGGGTCGGTCGACTCGAGCCCGGCCGTGGAGCCGCGATCGCCGCCGATCAGGATCGGGACCTCGACCGGTAGCCGGCGATCGAGGTCGGCGAGCGCCGCCAGGAGCTGGTCGCGCACGTCACCACGGCGCAGCTCGAGCGTCGGTTCGTTACGCCAGTCACTCACGGGAGGCGCCTCAAAGGCGGCTCGGCTCGGCTCGCTGCGCTCCGCCTCACGGCGCCGCCAACAGCTCGTCGAGTGGCGCGCCGCTCTGCTGGGCGTGCAGGAAGGAGTCGTTGGCGCTGTTCTCCAGCAGCCGCCGCACCAGGTATGCCATCCCGGCGACCAGGTCGCCGACGGGGCAATAGGCGCGGACGCGGAGGCGCTCAGATCGCAGCGCCTCGGCGAGCTCGTCGCCGAGGCCGCGGAGCACCTGGAGCTCGAGCTCGTCGTCGCCGCCGCCCGTCAGCCGGTTGTAGGCGATCGCGTGCGAGACCGAGCGCAGGTTGTGCGAGGCGATCGCGACCCGCATCTGCGGCCGCGCATCCAGCAGGCGCCGGGTCAGCTGCTCGAAGTTGCGATCGCATGCCGCCTTGTCCTCGAACACCGGCGGCGTCCAGCCGTGGCTTCGCGCCTCGACCACCTCGTGATCCCAGTAGGCGCCCTTGACGAGGCGGACGACCAGCGGCAGCTCGCGCGCGGTTGCCTGGGACCACTCCAACAGGCGGTCGAAGTGGGCGGGGGAGTCGCGCAGGTAAGCCTGCAGGACGACGCCGGCCGACGGCCCGGTGGAGAACTCCGGCTCGCCGAGCAATCCGAGCACCAGTTCGGCGATCGTCTCGTGGGCGTCGAGTGACTCCATGTCGACGTGCAGGTGGGCGCCGACGTCGCGGGCCAGCCGCAGCAGCGGGCGCAGGCGCTCGGCGGCGTCGTCGCGACCCACCTCCGGCGCCTCGGGCCGGATCAGCGGCGTCAGCGCGGTCACCTTGACCGAGAGATTGACCCTGGGCAGCGCCCCGGCCGAGTCGCGTTCCAGCCACACGCGCGCCGGCCAGCGAGCGGCGGCCTCCGCGAGCGTCGAGAGCGCCTCCTCGCAGCGGGCCGCGTACCGATCGGCCTCGGCCGTGGTCACGGTCGCCTCCCCGAGCAGGTCGACCGAGTTGGCGATCCCGTCGCGCCACAGGTCCGCAAGGGTCCCGAGCGCCGCGGCGGGGGTCTCGCCGACGATGAACCTGTGCGCCATGTGGCGCACCCCGGCCGCGGTCGCCGCGCCCAGCGCCCGCCGCCCGGCCCCGGTTCCGGCGACTCGCATCGCCGCCTCGATCGACGGCGGGCGCTCCCCCACCTCGTCGAGGTAGGCCACCAGGTGCGCGCCGAGCTCGTCGACCGAGCGGCAGGCCGGGGTCACGTCCACGAGCCGGAACAACGCGGCCGCCAGCTCTTGATCACGGGATGTCAGCTGCATCGCCTTCTGGTCGAGCGAGCGCATCGGATGGCGCGATGCGCCGGGGAAGCGCGCGTCGAGCTCCCGCCCGATCCGTTGAACGTCGTCCTCGAGGCCCGCTGGGGGCGATGCGAGCCCCCCTGGTCCTGACCCGATCATCCAGTCCCTACGCTACTCCGACCCCATGCGAGTCAAGTTCTGCGGCATCACCAGAATCGAGGACGCGCGCGAGGCGGTGCGCCTCGGCGCCTGGGCGATCGGGCTCAACTACTGGGCGCAGAGCCCGCGGCGTTGCGATCCGCAGACCGCGGTCGCGATCAGCGCCGAGCTGCGCCGCCAGGCGCTGATCGTCGGCGTGTTCGTGAACGCGCCACTCGACGTGGTCGTGGCCGCGGCCGAGGACGGCCAACTCGGTGCCCTGCAGCTGCACGGCGACGAGGGGCCGGCCTTCTGCCAGGAGGCGGCGCGACGCACCGGTTGCAAGGTGATCAAGGCTCTGCGGGTCCGCAGCGCCGCCGACATCCAGGCCAGCGAGGCGTTTCGCACGGACTTCCACCTCTTCGATGCACATCGGCCCGGACGGCCCGGCGGCACCGGCGCCAGCTTCGACTGGGAGCTGACCGCGGGGCGCCCTCCGGAGATCCCGATGATCCTCGCCGGCGGGTTGACCGCGGACAACGTCGCCGGGGCGATCGAGGTCGCCCACCCGTTTGCCGTCGACGTCGCCAGCGGGATCGAGTCGTCGCCGGGGGTCAAGGACCACGCGGCGATGGCCGCGTTCGCCGAGGCGGCTGGGATCCGGGCTCCCGCTCCCGAGGCCGCCCGATGAGCGGCGCGGCCGGTGGGGTGGGCGCCTCGGTCGGCATCGACGAGCGCTTCGGCCCGTACGGCGGGCGGTTCGTGCCCGAGGTGCTGATCGCGGCGCTCGACGAGCTCACCCTTGCCTGGGCCGAGGCCCGCGACGATCCCGGGTTCGGGGCCGAGCTGAACGGCCTGTTGCGCGACTTCGTCGGCCGCCCGACGCCGCTCTATCTGGCCGAGCGGCTCTCGGAGCGGATCGGCCGTCGCGTGTACCTGAAGCGCGAGGACCTCGCCCACACCGGCGCTCACAAGATCAACAACGCGGTCGGCCAGGCGCTGCTCGCCCGGCGGATGGGCAAGACGCGGGTGATCGCCGAGACCGGGGCCGGCCAGCACGGCGTCGCCTCGGCGACCGCCTGCGCGCTGCTGGGGCTGGAGTGCGTCGTCTACATGGGGACCGAGGACATGCGCCGCCAGGCGCCCAACGTGGAGCGCATGCGCCTGCTTGGAGCCGAGGTCGCCCCGGTCGAGGCCGGGGCGCGGACGCTCAAGGAAGCCGTCAGCGCCGCGATTCGCGACTGGGTCACCAACGTCGCCAGCACCCACTACATCATCGGCTCGGCGGTCGGCCCGGCGCCGTACCCGGCGCTCGTCCGCGACCTGCAGCTGGTGATCGGCTCCGAGGCGCGCGAGCAGGCGCTGGCCGCCGAAAGCGCCCTGCCGGCGCGGGTGATCGCCTGCGTCGGCGGCGGCTCGAACTCGATCGGCACCTTCGTCCCCTTCCTCGACGACGCCGGGGTCGAGCTGATCGGGGTCGAGGCGGCTGGGGAGGGGATCGACAGCGGCCGCACAGGTGCCTCGCTGACCGCCGGGCGGACCGGGGTCCTGCACGGGGCGCTCTCGGCGGTGCTCGCCGACGATGACGGCCAGATCCTCGAGGCACATTCGGTCTCGGCCGGGCTCGACTATCCCGGCGTCGGGCCTCAACACGCCTTCCTTCGCGACAGCGGCCGGGTCCGCTACGAGGCGGTCACCGACGACGAGGCTCTGCGCGCGTTCCGCGAGCTCGCCCGGCTCGAGGGGATCATCCCGGCGCTCGAGCCCAGCCACGCGATCGCGTGGTTGCTGCGCAACCCCGCGACCGCGAATACACACCGCGCCACCTCCTCGGCTTCGCCTGCGGGGGTGCGCGGGTCAGCCCAAGGACGGCCCTACGACGTCCTGACCTTGAGCGGCCGTGGCGACAAGGACCTGGCCGAGGTCGTCGAGCGGCTCGGTGATGGCTGATTCGATCGCCGCGGCCTTCGCGGACGCAAAGCAGGACGGCCGCGCCGCCCTGATGCCGTACATGATGGGCGGCTTTCCCGATGCCGCCACCTCGGCCGCGGTCGCCGCGGCGTACGCGGACGCGGGCGCCGACCTGGTCGAGCTCGGCGTCCCCTACTCGGACCCGCTCGCCGACGGCCCGGTGATCCACGCGGCGGGAACCCGGGCGCTGGCCGCGGGGGCGACGCTGGAATCGGTGCTCGCCGACTGCGAGCTGATCGCCGAGCGGCTGCCGGTGGTGCCGATGGCCTACGCCAACATGATCTGTGCCCGCGGGCCGCAGCGCTTCGCCCGCGAGCTGGCCGATGCCGGTGCCGCGGGGGCGATCGTCCCCGACCTGCCGCTCGAGGAGGGCGGCGAGATCGCCGCCGAGCTGCGCGCCGCCGGGCTGGCGCTGATCCCGCTGGTCGCGCCGACCACGCCGCCCGAGCGCCGGGCCCGGATCTGCGCCGAGGCCGAGGGCTTCGTCTACGTCGTCTCCGACACCCGGACCACCGGGGAGCGCGAGCGGCTCCCGGAGGCGCTCACCGAGCTGGTCGCCGGCACCAAGGCCGACGCCGAGGTCCCGGTCGCCGTCGGCTTCGGGATCGGCACCCCCGAGCAGGCCGCCGAGGTCGGGGCGATCGCCGACGGGGTGATCATCGGCACCCGCTTGGTGCGCGCGGTCGACGAGGCCACCGACCCCGCCGCGGCCGTGAGCGAGTTCATCGGCGACTGCCGCAACCGCATGTCGGTGTAGGCTGCCCGCCGTGCGATTGCTCGTCTTCACCGTCGTCGGCCTGATCGCCCTGATGATCGGCTACGCCTTCTCGCTCGGCGGAACGATCGGGGCGCTGATCTTCCTGTTCATCATCTTCAACGGCATCCTCGACCGCTGGGCGAAGCCGTTGCTCGACTGGGTCCGCGCGTAACGCACACCGCCCGTGCGTGACACAGCCCTCGAAGGAGTCGGCTGCAACGCGAGGAGGACGTATGAGCGATGGGAACGGGCGGGAGCTCGAGTGGCACCGAGTGCTCGCCGAGGAAGACCTGCCCGAGGGCCGGGTGGCAACCGTCCACGCCGGGCTGCGCGAGCTAGCGCTGGTCCACTTCGACGGCTGCTGGGCGGCGCTCGACAACCGCTGTCCCCATCAGGGCGGTCCGTTGGGCGAGGGCTCGATCGAGAACGGCCTCCTGCGCTGCCCGTGGCACGGCTTCGACTACGACCCGTTGACCGGCAGCTCGCCCGGCGAGTTCGTCGACGAGGCGACCTGCTTCCCGCTCGAAATCCGCGACGACGGCGTCTACGTCGGCGTTGCGCCGCCGACCGCGCACGAGCCCACGGTCTCCGACGTGATGGCCGAGACGATGGTCAACTGGGGGATCCGCCACGTGTTCGGGATGGTCGGCCACTCGAACCTCGGGCTCGCTGACGCGATCCGTCGCCAGGAGGCGGCGGGCAACCTGACCTACATCGGCATCCGACACGAGGGTGCCGCCGCCTTCGCCGCCTCGGCCTACGGCAAGCTCACCGGCCGCCCGGCGGCCTGCCTGACGATCGCCGGCCCGGGGGCGACCAACCTGCTCACCGGCATGTGGGATGCGCGGATGGATCGCGCCCCGGTCCTCGCGCTCACCGGCCAGGTCGAGGAGCAGGTGCTGGGCCCGGGCGCCTTTCAGGAGGTTGACCTGGCCGCCGCCTTCGGGTCGGTGGCCGGCTGGAGCCAGACGGTGCTGCCGTCGTCCAAGCACGCCGAGCTGATGAACCTGGCGATCAAGAACGCGATCGTCCGCAGCACTCCCACCCATCTGATCTTTCCCGACGACGTACAAACGATCCCGGCGGGCGAGGCGGAGGCCTCGGGTCCCGCGGGCCGGGTCGGCGACGAGCAGATCGTGCCCGCCGAGGACTCGCTGGCCGCCGCAACCGAGCGCCTGGCCGGCGCCAAGCGGCCGGTGATCATCGTCGGCTATGGCGCGCGGGAGCGGATGGACGACGTGATTGCGCTCGCCGAGCGGCTCGGCGCCCCGGTGATCACGACCTTCAAGGCGAAGGGCCAGATGCCCGACGACCACGACCTCGCCTGCGGCGTCCTCGGGCGCAGCGGCACCCCGGTCGCCAGCTGGGTGATGAACGAGGCCGACCTGCTGCTCGTCTTCGGCGCCTCGTTCGCCAACCACACCGGGATCTACCCGGGCCACCCGATCATCCAGGTCGACCTCGACCCGATGCAGCTCGGCAAGTTCCACGCGGTCGAGGTCCCGGTCTGGGGCGAGGTCGGGGTGACCGCGCGGCTGCTGGCCGAGCGGCTCGCCGACGCCGAGCTCGCGGCCACCGACCAGCGTGGCGACGTCGCCGACCGGCGCGCGATCTGGGCGGCCGAGAAGGCGAGCCGGGTCGGCGACGATCGCGGCTCCGGGGTCGCCTCGGCGGCGATCTTCGAGGTACTCACCCGGCTGACGCCAGATGACGCGGTGATCGCGGTCGACGTCGGCAACAACACCTACTCGTTCGGCCGCTACTTCGAGACCAAGGGGAGCCAGCGGGTGCTGATGTCCGGCTATCTGGGCTCGATCGGGTTCGGCTACCCGGCGGCGATGGGAGCCTGGGCGGCGACCGGCGGCGAGCGTCCGATCCTGGCGGTCACCGGCGACGGCGGCTTCGGCCAGTACATGGGCGAGCTGCTGACCGCGGTCAAGCACGAGATGAACATCACCCACGTGCTGGTCAACAACGGCCAACTCGGCAAGATCTCGAAGGAGCAGCGTGCCGGCGCCTGGGACGTCTGGCAGACCCAGCTCCACAACCCGAACTTCTCCGAGTACGCGGAGCTGTGCGGGGCATTGGGAATCCGGGTGACCGAGGCAGCCCAGCTCGAGGAAACGGTTGCGCGAGCCTTCGCGCACCCAGGCCCGGCTATGGTCGAGGTGATGGCCGACGCGGAGCTCGTCTGATGGGGCTACGACCACTGCCCGACGCGTTCGCGGAAACTCGCGAGGCACTCCACCGAATCGCCGAGCTGGTCGTCGCCCCGGCGCGCAAGCCGGACAACGAGATCGCGCTCACGCAGACTCCCGGTGGTTTCGGCACGCCGCCGTTCGAGTTCGGGGGGCGCGAGCTGCAGGTGCGGGTCGACGGCCCCGAGATCGTCGTCTCCGATGACGGCGAGGAGCGCCGAGCGGCGATCGAGTCGATCGCGCAGGCGGCGGCGTTCGTCGGCGATCACCTGTTTCCCAACGGGATGCCGCAGGACGACGCGGCGCTCGCCGTCGACCCGGAATCGGCCGCGATCCTGGGCGAGTACTACGAGTTCGCCGCGGGCGCGCTCTCGGCGCTGATCGCGACGCTTTCGCCCGCCGACGAAGCGTCGCCGATCAGCCTCTGGCCCGAGCACTTCGACCTCGCGATCGAGGCCGGCGCGGAGTCGCTCGGGCGGCGGGCCAACTTCGGCGCCTCGCCTGGGGACGAGCAGCACACGGCGCCCTATGTGTACGTCGGCCCGTGGCAGCCGCAGACGCGCGGCGGGATCTGGAACGCGACCGGCTTCGACGGTGCGGAGCTCGACTACGACGAGCTGGTCGGCGCCGACGATCCAGCGGCGCTGACCGCGCGCTTCTTCGACATCCGCAGGGAGGCGCTCGCGGACTAGGCCGATCGGCCGCGGGTATCGTGTTTCGCGTGCGACTCGGAGTACTCACCGGAGGCGGAGACTGCCCCGGGTTGAACGCGGTCATCCGGGCGATCGTGCGCAAGGGGGTGGCCGAGTACGGGCACGAGTTCGTCGGCTACCGGGACGGCTGGCGGGGCCCGCTAGAGGGCGACTCGCGACCGCTCGGCGTCCCCGAGGTGCGCGGCATCCTGCCGCGCGGCGGCACGATCCTCGGTTCCTCGCGCACCAACCCGTTCAACGAGGACTCGGGGCCGCAGCGAATCGGCGCGAACCTCGAGCGCGACGGGGTCGACGGCCTGATCGCGATCGGCGGCGAGGACACGCTCGGCGCCGCGCAGCGGCTGCACGGCGAGGGCCTGCGGGTCGTCGGGGTGCCGAAGACGATCGACAACGACCTCGGGGCGACCGACTACACGTTCGGGTTCGACACGGCGGTCAACATCGCGATGAGCTCGATCGACCGCCTGCACACGACTGCGGAGAGCCACAAGCGGACGCTGATCGTCGAGGTGATGGGCCGACACGCCGGCTGGATCGCGATGCACGCGGGCCTCGCCGGTGGCGCCAATGTGATCCTGATCCCGGAGCGCCCGTTCGACCTCGAACAGGTCTGCGGCTACATCCTGCGCCGGTTCGAGAGCCAGTACTCGCCGATCGTCGTCGTCTCCGAGGGGGCCGAGCCCGCGGGCGGCATGCCGGTCCCCGCGGACGCGCCGACGGACGCCTTCGGCCACGTCCGCCTGGGCGGGATCGGCCAGTGGCTCGAGGGTGAGATCGAGGGCCGGACCGGCCACGAGGCGCGCGCGACGGTGCTCGGACACGTGCAGCGCGGCGGCACCCCGACCGCCTTCGACAGGGTGCTCGCGACCCGCTTCGGCCTGCACGCGATCGACGCCGCCAGCGAGGGGGAGTGGGGGAAGATGACCGCTCTGAGGGCGACCGACATCGTCCTCGTCGACCTCGCCGAGGCGACCGCCGAGCTGAAGCTGGTCCCGGAGTCGCTGTACCGCGAGGCCGAGGTCTTCTTCGGCTGAGGGAATGCGAACGCTCGCTGCCGCTACCGCGATCGTGCTGGCGGCGGCCGTCGCCGGCGGCTGTTCGCCGGGGTCGGGCGACGTCGGCGGAGCGGCCCAGCTCGCGGTCTACGTGAGCATGCCGCTGCGTGGACCGAGCGGTGCCGACGGCCGCGACGTCGCCGACGCCGCCCGGATGGCGCTCGACGACGTCGGCGGCGAGGTGGCCGGTGCCCGCGTCGAGGCGACCTTCCTGGACGACACCACCGGGTCCGGCGACCGGGCCCGCTGGTCGCCCGTCCAGGCGGCCGCCAACGCGCGCACCGCGACCCAGGACTCGACCACGATCGCCTTCCTCGGCGACCTGGAGTCCGGCGCAACCCGCGCGTCGCTGCCGGTCACCAACGCCGCCAACGTGCTCCAGGTCTCGCCGGCGAGCGGGGCCGGCGACCTGGTCGCGCCGACGCCGAGCTCCGACGACGTCCCGGCGACCCAGCCCAACGGTCGGCGGACGTTCGGGCGGGTGATCCCCAGCGACCGCGCGCAGGCGGCGGCCGGGGCCACGTGGGCCGAGCGCCTCGGTGCTCGCCGCGTGGCGACGCTCAGCGACGGGAGCGCGTTCGGCGACGCGATGGTCGAGGCGTTCGAGCAGTCGCTGCGCGGTGCGGTGGTCACCAACCGGCAGATCGACTTGCTCTATTACGGTGGCGGCCCCGATCGCCAGCCCGCCTCGCTGTCCCAGACCGCGCCCGGGCTGATGGTCACCGACGCCGAGCTCGCCCCGGGCGTATCCGAGCCGACCGGGACGTACGCCACCTCAGCCGCCCTCGACCCCTCACAGCTACCGCCCGCCGGTCAGCGGTTCGCGACCGCCTTCGAGGATCGCTACGGCCGCAAGCCCGGACGCTACGCGGCCTACGGTTATGCGGGGATGACGGTGATCCTCGACTCGATCGACCAGGCCTCGGACCCAACCGACCGGATCTCGGTGCTCGACGCCTTCTTCGGCATCGAGGAGCCCGACTCCGTGCTCGGCTCGTACGTGATCAACAGCCTCGGCGAGACGACGCTCGACCGGATGACCGGGTACCGGTTCGAGCCCGGTGGGCGGCTCGACCCGGTGGCCGGAATCAGCGCCGCTCGCTGAGCGTCAGCGCCCGACCAGGTCCGCGAGCGCCGGCTCGACCTCGGTGAACCGGAACTCGTAGCCGAGGTCGAGCGCGCGGCGGGGGATCACCCGGTAGCTGCCGGTGATCTGCTCGGTCAGCTCCTCACCGCGCAGCGCCGCGATCGCGAACCGGGGGACCGCCATGAACGACGGACGCCGCAGCGCCCGCCCGTAGGCCTTCGAGAACTCGCGGTTGGTGACCGGCTTCGGCGCGGTCGCGTTCACGGTCCCGCTGACGGACCGGTTGTCGAGCGCCCAGAGGATCAGCCCGATCTCGTCGTCGCGGTGGATCCAGGGCATGTAGAAGGCGCCACCCGCCAGCGGCCCGCCGGCACCGAGCTTGAACGGGGTCGCGAGTTGCTTCAGCAGGCCGCCGTCCGGATCGAGGACGAGGCCGGTCCGCAGGATCACGGTCCGGACGCCGCCGGCCTCGGCCCTGCGGGCCTCGGCCTCCCAGTCGACGACCACCTGCGGTAGGAAGCCCGCCGCGGGCGGGGTGGACTCGTCGACGATCGCCTCGCCGTGGTCGCCGTAGATCCCGATCGCCGCCTGGCTGACGAGCGTGCGCGGCGCCGGCTGCGTGGCCAGGATCGCGTCGACCAGGTTCTTGGTCGCCCGGACGCGGCTGTCGCGGATCCGCTGCTTGGCGGCGTCGGTCAGCCGCTGGTTGATTTCCTCGCCGACCAGGTTGACGACCGCGTCGACGCCCGCCAGAGACGCCTCGGGCGGGCGCTCGTTTGCCGGGTCCCAGGCGTGCCACGAGACGGTCGGGTTCGTGCTGCGCGCCTTCGCCGGATCGCGGGTCAGCCCGGCGACCTCGTCGCCGCGGGCGAGCAGCGCGTCGCAGACGGCGGAGCCGATCAGGCCGGTGGCGCCGGTGACGAGAACGCGCATCAGACCGCCTTCACTCGATCGTCGAGAAGGTGCCGGTCTCCTCCGAGACGCGCGCGATCCCGTCCCGGCGGGCCTCCTCGACTACCGCCTTGGCGACCGCGGGGGCGACGTCTCGGTCGAACACCGAGGGGATGATGTAGTCCTCGGACAGGTCCTCCTCGGCGACCACGTCGGCGATCGCCTGGGCGGCGGCGAGCTTCATCTCCTCGGTGATCCGCGGGGCGCCGGCGTCCAACGCGCCGCGGAAGATGCCGGGGAAGGCGAGCACGTTGTTGATCTGGTTCGGGTAGTCCGAGCGTCCGGTGGCCATGATCCGGACGTAGGGCTCGGCCTCCTCGGGCATCACCTCGGGGGTCGGGTTGGCCATCGCGAAGACGATCGCGTCGTCGGCCATCCGCGCCAGCTCCGAGGCCTCGATCACGCCGGGGCCGGAGAGGCCGACGAACAGGTCGACGCCGTCGATCACCTCGGTCGGCGTGCCGAGCCGGTGCTCGGGGTTGGAGTTCTCGCAGTACCAGCGCTTGATCTCGGTCATCTGCTCGTAGTCCTCGCGGGTCGTCGAAAGCGCGCCCTTGCGGTCGCAGCCGATGATCTTGGTGACTCCGGAGGCGAGCATCATCTTGGTCACCGCGACGCCCGCGGCGCCGAGCCCGGTCATCAGCACCGTCAGCTCGGAGATCGGCTTGCCGACGATCTTCAGGGCGTTGAACAGCGCCGCCATCGTCACCACCGCGGTCCCGTGCTGGTCGTCGTGGAAGACCGGGATGTCGAGCTCGGCCTTGAGCGTCTCCTCGATCTCGAAGCAGCGCGGGGCGGAGATGTCCTCGAGATTGATTCCGCCGAACGTCGGGGCCATCAGCCGGACGGCCTCGATGATCTTGTCCGGGTCGTTGGTGTCGAGGCAGATCGGGAAGGCATCGATCCCGGCGAACTCCTTGAACAGCATCGCCTTGCCCTCCATCACCGGCATCGCCGCCTCGGGGCCGATGTCGCCGAGCCCGAGGACCGCCGAGCCGTCGGAGACGACCGCGACCGTGTTCTTCTTGATCGTGAAATCGAACGCCTTCTTGCGGTCCTCGGCGATCTCCATGCAGACCCGGGCGACGCCGGGCGTGTAGGCCATCGAGAGGTCGTCGCGGGTCTTCAGCGGGTACTTGTTGTGTTGCTCGATCTTGCCGCCGCGGTGCATCGCCAGGGTGCGATCGACGTATTCGATCACCCGCGCGCCGCGGGTCGAGCCGATCGCGCGCAGGATCTCCTCCCAGTGCGCCTGGTCGCGGGCGTCGATCGTGAACTCGCGCACGCGCTTGCCCTCGGCGCCGGCACCGGGAACGAGGTCGACCCCCTGCAGTGCCCCGCCGGCCTCGGCGATCGACGCGGTCAGCTTCCCGAGCGGCTCCGAGCGCGCGTCGAGCTCGACGCGCACGGTGACCGAGAACTGGGCGGAGACGGAAGCCATGAGCGGCGGAGTCTAAGGGGCGTGTTTTGGCGCGGTAGGGGGCCGTGTACACGCTGGTGTGGGGTTGTGGGTGCCGGGGCGCCACCGCGTCGACTTCCTGGGGCGAGCCGAGCGGCTGATCGCCGAGACCGACGGCTACATCTACCACCGCGGCCGGCAGGCGTTCCGAGACGACCGCGGCCTGCTCGCGCTACTCGAGAAAGCGGCCCCATAAGATCGATGGGATGCCGAAGAAGGGCTCCAACGGCAAGGGGGAGGAGGTGTTCCTGATCGACGGGAACTCGCTCGCCTACCGGGCGTTCTTCGCGCTCCCGGAATCGATCGCGACCGCTGATGGGAGACCCACCAACGCGATCTACGGGTTCGCCTCGATGATGGCCAAGATCCTGATCGACCACTCGCCGAAGGCGGTGATCGTCGCCTGGGACCGGGGTTGGTCGGGGCGCGAGAAGGTCTACGCCGAGTACAAGTCGCAGCGCAAGTCGCGGCCCGATCTGCTCAAGGAGCAGTGGCCGCACCTCGCCCCGCTCGCCGATGCGTTCGGGTTCAAGAACGTCGATGTCGAGGGCTACGAGGCCGACGACGTGATCGCCACCCTCGCCCGCCAGGCCTCGGACGCCGGCGTGCCGGTGATGATCGTCTCCGGCGACCGCGACGTCTACCAGCTGGTCCGCGACGGGGTCCGGGTGATGACCACCTCGCGCGGGGTCACCGACACCAAGATCTACGACCGCGACGGCGTCGTCGAGCGCTACGGCGTCCCGCCCGAGCTGGTCACCGACTTCATCGGGCTCAAGGGCGACACCTCCGACAACATCCCCGGCGTCCCCGGGATCGGCGACAAGACCGCCGCCCAGCTGCTGCAGCAGTTCGGCGATCTCGAGGGGGTGCTCGGCTCGGTCGACGAGATCTCGGGCGCGAAGCGCAAGCAGAACCTGACCGAGCACGCCGACGATGCCCGGGTGTCGAAGCAGCTGGCGACCATGGTCGAGGACGTGGAGGTGCCGCTGGTGATCACCGGCGAACTTCGCGGCTCGCCCGACCGCTCGAAGCTCCGCGACGCGGCGAACCAGTTCGAGCTGCGCGCCGTGATCCAACGGCTCGACGACGAGTGGGACGAGGTGGTCCCGGGCCGCATGGTCGAGGAGACGATCGAGGTCGAGGCCCAGGAGGGCACGCCCGCCGACCTCGCCGAGGGCCCGATCGCGATCGCGATCGGCGGCGGCCGCTGGGCCGGGAGCGACGGCGCCAAGGCCGTCGCCGGCGACGCCTCGGACCTGGCGGCGCTCGCAGGCGACCTGCGCCCGCACCCGATCGTCGGTCACGACATCAAGGAGCTCGGCGGCCACGGGCCCCGCAGCCTGCTGTCGGCGGCGCGCCCGGAGGGCCTCGACCTCGCCCACGACACGATGGTCGCCGCCTATCTGATCGACCCGGCGCGCCGGACCTACGACCTCCACGAGCTCGCCGCGGACGCGGGCCTGGCGGCCGCGCCCGCTGGGGCCGACGACGGCCAGCTCAGCCTCGCCGCCGAGGAGGGCGACGCGGCCGGCGATCCCGCGGTCGATGCACGGCTCACCGGCGAACTTGCCGATCGCCAGCGCGAGCGGGTGGTCGAGTTCGGGGTCGAGACGCTGCTGAACGAGGTCGAGATGCCGTTGATCGAGGTGCTCGCCGAGATGGAGCGGATCGGGCTCAGGCTCGACACCGAGCGGCTGGCCGAGATCGGCGCCGGGATGGAGGAGCAGATCGCCGAGCTCGAGCGCCAGATCTACGAGGACGCGGGCCGCGAATTCACGATCGGCTCGCCCCAGCAGCTCGCGCAGGTGTTCTTCGACGACCTCGGGCTGACCAAGAAGCGCCGCGGCAAGACCGGCTTCTCGACCGATGCCCGGGTGCTGGGACAGCTGCGCGACGAGCACCCGATCGTCGAGCGGGTCGAGCGCTGGCGCGAGCTGACGAAGCTGAAGAGCACCTACCTCGACTCGCTCCCCGGCCTGGTCGACGACGACGGCCGCCTGCACACGACGTTCAGCCAGGTGACCGCGGCGACCGGCCGCCTGTCGAGCACCAACCCGAACCTGCAGAACATCCCGATCCGCTCCGAGGTCGGCCGTCCGGTCCGCGCCTGCTTCGTCGCCGGGCCCGGCAACCGGCTGCTGTCGTGCGACTACAACCAGGTCGAGCTGCGGGTCCTCGCCCACGTCGCCGGCGAGGACGTGCTGCGCGAGATCTTCGCCTCGGGCGAGGACGTGCACAGCGCGACCGCGGCCGGGATCATCGGCGCCGATCCCGAGGCGATCACCCCGGCGGAGCGCTCGAAGGCGAAGATGGTCAACTACGGGATCGCCTACGGGCTCTCGGCCTTCGGCCTCGCGGACCGGCTCAACATCGAGCGCGAGGAGGCCGCCACCTACATCGACCGCTACTTCGAGCGCTTCCCGGCGGTACGCCGGTTCATCGACGCGACGATCGCCGAGGCCTCGGAGACCGGCTTCGTCCGCACCCTGATGGGCCGGCGCCGAAACGTGCCCGAGATCCGCTCCGGCAACCGCCAGCGCCGTCAGCTGGGTGAGCGACTCGCGGTCAACACGGTGATCCAGGGGACCGCCGCCGACATCATCAAGGTGGCGATGGTCAATTGCCACCGCGCGACCGCCGAGGCGGGCCTGGAGACGGAGCTGGTGCTCCAGATTCACGACGAGCTGCTGTTCGAGGGGCCGGAGGGGGAGATGGGCGCCGCGGCCGAGATCGCCCGCCGCGAGATGGTCGGGGCGTTCGAGCTCGACCCGCCGCTGGCGGTCGACGTCGGCGTTGGCGCCGACTGGCTCGCGGCCAAGTAGGCCCCTGGCAAGCGACAGGGCGGCCCGCAGCCGCCCCTTCACCGCATCGGCTGGGGGATGTGGGGATCTAGCCGAAAGCCGAAGAAAGCGGGCCGCTAGCCGTGGCCGGAATGGTCGGAGCCCGACGAATCCACCGAGTCGTCGGATCCCGAGGAGTCGGAGGAGCCGGAGTGGTCCTCGGACTCGGTCTCGGCCTCCGTGGTCTGCGGCGGCTCCGGTGCGACCGACGCATCGTCGGAGGATCCGCTGGAGCCAGAGCCCGACGACCCCGACCCGTGGCCCGAGTTCGAACCGGACCCAGAGCCCGACGACCCCGACCCGTGGCCCGAGTTGGAACCGGACCCAGAGCCCGACGAGCCCTCCTCCGACGAGTCTTCGCCCGACGAGTCTTCGCCGGACGAGTCTTCGCCCGACGGGTTGGGGCCCGGCCCGGGGCCTGACGATTCGGAGGCGCCGGAGTCATCCGCGCCGGCGCCCGAGCCCTCGCCGCCGGACCCCTGAGATCCACCGGAGCCGTGCTCGCTCGAGCCGCCGCTCGGCCCCGAGCCGTGACCGTCGTCCCCGGCCTCGCCGCTGCGGTCGTCCGAGCTCCCCTGGCCCGAGTCGCTCTCGGACGGCGTCGGCGTCGCGCCCGTCGCCGCCGGAAAGTCCGTATCGGCCGGATCGCTCTGAACCGCCGCCGGATGATCGCGGTTGGGGTCGTGGTGGTCGCGCGATCGCTCGATCGCGATCCCCGAGCCGGCGGCGATCGCCCCCGCGGCCGCGATAACTAGCGCCTTGGCCGCCAGCGAGCTGCCGCCGGCGACCGCCGCACCGCCTCCGACCGCCACCCCGGCCCCGGCGGCCGCGGCGCCGTCGGAGCTCGCCTGGACGAGGGCCTGGACGAGCGGCAGCGGGATCACCAGGCCGACGCCGTGGCGGACGGTGAGCCGAGCCCGGTAGATCAGCTGGCGGACGGCGCCCGGGCTGGATCCGAGCGTGGCCGCGATCTGTTCGTGGGTGTGGCCCTCGAGCGCGCTGCGGACCAGCGCCTGGCGCTGGGCCTCGGGCAGGGCGACGATCGCGGCCACCGAGCGGTCGAGCTCATCGTTGGTGAGCGCGATCTCGGCGGGCCCGGCGACCGTCTCGGCCTGGTCGGCGAGCGGCTCGGTCGGGCGGGCGTCGCGGCGGGCGTTGAGCGCCCGGTTGCGAACGATTGTGTAGAGCCAGGGCTTCACGTGCATCTCCTCGGTCGAGTCCCGCAGCGCCTGCCAGGCGCGGGCAAGGCTCTCCTGAACCACGTCCTCGGGGTCGGGCGGGCCGTAGGCGGCGGCAAACGGGACCAGCGCGGGGCGGTAGCGGCGGACGATCTCCTCGAAGGCGGCGTCCATGCCGCGGCGCGCCAGGGTGACGAGGCGCTCGTCGCTCTGCGTACGCAGCACCGCCCTGGCCAGAGGTTGCAGTCTCGATCCTTGACTCATGCGCTCCTTGCTCACGCCCGGTACTACGGCCGGCGGCGCCCCGCGGCTCGGATCGAACCGAGCCGCGGGGGCGCGCCTGCCCTCGGTTCCCAATTACCGCAGCTCGACCTCCTCGAACACCAGGCCGGTCGCGGTGATCTCCAGCTCGGCCTCCTCCACGGTGGCGCCTGCCACCAGGGCGTCGGGCGAGCAGTTGCCCCGGTGACCGCCGCGATCGCGCTTGCCTTGGCCGTGACCACCGTGGCCGTCGCCGTTGTCGTCGTCGGCGTCGTGGCCGGACCCGTCGTCGCCGTTGTCGTCGTTCTGGTCATCGCGCCTGATTGTCGTCGTCCTCGTCCTCGCACTTGATCTTGGTGCGGTCGTCGACCGTGCCGGAGACATCGTCGCCGCTGGTCGGCGTGATCACCAGTAGGCCGGTGGCGGGGTCGAACGACTTGATCGTGCCGACGTCGGCGTGGTGGCGGCCGCCGTGTCCGTGGCCGCCGTGCGCCGACGAGAGCGCCGGCACGGCAACCGCGATCGCCGCGAGCGCCAGGGCGGCGATCGCGAGCAGCGCGCCGCGGGCGCGCGTGGTCGGGGTCGTGGTCATCACATTCCTCCTGCGGTGGGATTCAACGCTTGCTGTCCTTGAACACGAACCGGCGCCGACCGTCACGCGGGATTTACAGTCCGCGCATGGATCGTGGCGTCGCAGTGCTGCTGATGGCCCTCACCGGGGGCCTGATCGCGATGCAGCCGGCGATCAACGCCGGACTCGGCAAGGCGACCGGCAGCCTGCCGGCGGCGCTGGTCTCGTTCGCGGTCGGGACGCTGCTGCTGGCGGCGATCGTCGCCCTCAGCGGCAACGCCGGCGGCCTCGGGTCGACCTTCGACGTGCGCTGGTACTACCTGCTCGGCGGCGTGCTCGGCGCCGCCTACGTGTTCGCCGCGCTCAGCACGGTCGGCTCGATCGGCGCCGGAGGGGTGGCCGCGGCGACGATCACCGGCCAGCTGACGATGTCGGTGATCATCGACCGACTCGGGGTGCTCGGGCTGGAAGAGCAGCCGATTACCGCGGCGCGGCTAGCTGGGGTGGCGCTGCTGCTCGCGGGGACCTTCCTGATCGTCCGTTGAGGGTCCCGGCGAACGTCGGTGGCGCGATCCGCAGGTAGTGGCCGAACGACCAGTTCACGAAACGCTCGGACTCCATGCGCCGCAACGCAAGGCCGAGGAGCCGCGGAGGGACCCGCGGGACCAGCCGCTGGGTGCGCAGCATCCAGTTGAACTTCGACCCGTGCGCGTCGGAGAACTCGGCGTAGCGGGCCAGCGCCCGCTCGCGCGTCGAGCGCCCCTCGACCACCGCGCGCAGCTCGCGCCCGCAGGCGATCCCGAAGTAGAACGCGGTCCGGATCCCCTCGGCGGTCAGCGGCAGGCAGTGGCCGGCCGAGTCCCCGGCGAAGAAGACGTCCCCGACGGTGGCCGGGCGCAGCTTGTGCGGGATCCAGTTGCCCTGGAAGCGGACCGCCTCGGACTCGACGTCGGTGGCCAGTCGAACGGTCGGCTCCTTGACGTGGAAGCGGGGGTCGAACGAGCCGACTCCGATCCTGAGCTCGTCGTCGGCCGGGAAGCTCCAGCCGTAGCCCGCCGGGACGTAGCCGCGGTCGATCCAGATCTCGAGCCGCTCGCTGGAGTCGTGTGGATGGACCTCGAGCCCGCGCGACAGCGGCGCGTCGGGGGGCTGGTAGGCGTTGCCGTCCAGGACACGCTTCCAGCCCAGGGCGTCGACGAGCAGCGGCGCGGTCAGGTCACCGCGGTCGGTGTGCACGGTGAGCCCGGTGCGACCCTCAACCTTGGCGGTCTCGAACTCCGCCTCGCACTGGTCCCAGAGCAGCCCGCAGAGCTCGCGGTAGTCGAAGGTGGAGAAGGTCCACGGCAGGCGGAAGTCGACGTCCGCGTGGGGGGTGTGGATGACCAGCGTGTCGAAGGTCTGGCGGATCGAGGCCTCGACGCCCATCGCCGTCAGCCACTCGGTCGGCGCCGCGCAGGCGGAGGTCTGACGCTCGCCGATCTCGTAGCGGTCGATGACCAGGACGCGGGCGCCGCTGCCGGCCAGCTCGCGCGCCACCGAGAGCCCGGCGAAGCTGGCGCCGCACACGAGCACGTCGTAGTCGCCGCCCAGCGGCGTGCGCTCTGAGCCCCGCTTGGTCGCCCGTCGTGGCATCGGCCGCCGAGGGTACCGCCTGATGAAACGCCGAAGCCCCGCCGGCCAGCGGGGCTTCGGACGGGCCTGAGTCCGGGCGCCGACGGCCCGGCGCGTGGCTAGCGGACGACCTCGCAGCTCGCCGCCACATCGTCGTTGTGGCTGCTGTGAACAACGTCGTGCTTACCGGCACCGCAGTTGATGTCATCGGCTCCTTGACCGGTGGCGAAGATCTCGTCGTTGCCGCCGTTCCCGTTGACGTCGTCGTTGCCACCGCCGCCGTCGATGTCGTCATCGCCGCCGCCGCCGTTGATCACGTCGTCGCCCTGGTCACCGCAGAGGTCGTCGTCGCCGTCGTTGCCGTCGAGCTGATCGTCGCCGTCGTTGCCCTCGATCTCGTCGTCGGCGTCGCTGCCCTCGATCTCGTCGTCGCCGCGGCTGCGCTTGTCGCCGTGATCGTCGCCGTTGTCCTCATCCGAGCCGATCTGGCAATTCTGAACCTGGCCGTGCTCGTCAGTGCCGTCATGATCGTCGCCAGAGCGTGCCTGGGCGATCGTCAGGCCGGCGAAGAAGACGCCGACGCAGACCAGCATCGCCGCCAGGATCAGGTATCGCTTGAAACGCATCGATTGCTCCTTCATCGCCGCCGAACGGCAGCGGTTGGTCTCCCGTTGTGGTCCTGGAACACGATCGGGACGAGAGAATCACGGTATACGTTCCGCGCCATGGAATACGCCGCCACTGCCCCCACGATCGCGACCACCGATGCCCAGGGCTTTTTGACCAAGGTCTTCGGCTGGATGTTCGCCGGCCTGCTGCTGACCGCGCTGGTCGCCGGCGCGATCGGCTCGAACGAGGATCTGCTGACGACGATCACCGAGAGCCCCTGGATCATGATCGGCCTGATCGTGCTCCAGCTCGGCCTTGTGATCGCGATCTCGGCGGCGATCGAGCGAATCTCGCCCGCGGTCGCGCTCGGCCTGTTCTTCCTCTACGCGGCCAGCGTCGGGGTCCTGTTCGCGTTCATCTTCGAGCTCTACACGACCCAGTCGATCTTCACCACGTTCGCGATCACCGCGGCGATGTTCGGCGCGGTCGGCGCCTGGGGGTACGTCACCAAGCGCGACCTCTCGACCATGGGCACGGTGCTGCTGATGGCGCTGGTCGGCCTGATCCTGGCGACGATCGTCAACGTCTTCGTCGCCAGCGAGGCGCTCTACTGGATCACCACCTACGCCGGCGTCGCGATCTTCTGCGGCCTGACCGCCTACGACATGCAGAAGATCAGGGGCTACGCCCATGCGGGCCTGGAGGGCGACGCCGAGCAGCGCGCCTCGATCCTCGGCGCCCTGGCGCTCTACCTGGACTTCATCAACCTGTTCCTGTACCTACTGCGGATCTTCGGCCAATCCCGCTAGCCGAGCACGCGTAACAAGCGCTATTCCCTATCATCGCCGGTCGTGTCCGCGACCGACACAACGACCGAGGCTGCCAGCGAAGCGCCCGCCGGCCCTCCCCCCGCGGCGGCCAACGGCGGCTCCGCCGATCTGCTGATCGAGGTCGACGGCAAGCTCGTCCCCAATTACGACGCCACGATCCGCCCGTTCGAGGAGGGTGACGTGGTCGCCGGCGAGGTGGTGCGGATCGACAAGGACGAGGTCCTGGTCGACATCGGCTACAAGTCGGAGGGCGTCATCCCGGCGAACGAACTCTCGATCCGCCGCTCGGTCGACCCGTCGGAAGAGGTCTCGCTCGGCGAGCAGGTCGACGCCCTGGTGCTCACCAAGGAGGACCAGGAGGGCCGCCTGGTCCTGTCCAAGAAGCGCGCCCGGTTCGAGAAGGCTTGGCGCAAGATCGAGGTCGCCGCCGATACCGGCGAGCCGGTCGAGGGCAGCGTGATCGAGGTCGTCAAGGGCGGCCTGATCCTCGACCTCGGGGTGCGCGGCTTCCTGCCCGCCTCGCTGGTCGACATCCGCCGCGTCCACAACCTCGACGAGTTCAAGGGCCAGACGCTCGAGTGCAAGGTGATCGAGCTCAACCGCTCGCGCAACAACGTGGTCCTCTCGCGCCGCGCGGTGCTCGAGGAGGAGCGCAAGGAGGTCCGCGAGCAGATCCTCGGGCGCCTCGAGCCCGGCCAGGTCGTCGAGGGCAAGATCTCCAACATCGTCGACTTCGGCGCCTTCGTCGACCTCGAGGGCATCGACGGCCTGATCCACATCTCGGAGCTCTCCTGGAGCCACGTCAACCACCCGTCCGAGGTGCTGTCGATCGGCGAGACGGTGCGGGTCAAGGTGCTCGACATCGACCGCGACCGCCAGCGGATCTCGCTCGGTCTCAAGCAGACCCAGGAGGACCCGTGGCAGACGGTCCTCAACGAGTACAAGCCGAACGACATCCTCGAGGGCAAGGTGACCAAGGTCGTCGCCTTCGGCGCCTTCGTCGAGATCGTCCCCGGGGTCGAGGGCCTGGTCCACATCTCCGAGCTGGCGGAGCACCACGTCGAGACCCCCGGCGAGGTCGTGCAGCCGGGCCAGGAGGTCTGGGTGCGGATCCTCGAGATCGACGAGGAGCGCCGCCGGATCTCGCTCAGCGTCAAGCGCGCCGCCCGCAACGACAACCTTCCGCTACGCGACCTGATCCCGCCGGAGCTGCAGCCCGACGCGCAGCCGGTGGCCGAGGCGGGCAGCGAGACGGCCGAGCTTGGGCTCTCCGAGGAGGTCTTCTCGGAGCCCGCGCCGCCCGCCGAGCCCGCCGCCGCTCCGGAGCCCGAGGCCGAGGTGGCGCCGGCGCCCGAGGCGCCTGCCGAGGCAGAGGTGCCCGCCGAGCCCGAGCCCGCGCCCGAGCCTGAGGCCGAGGCGGCGCCGGAGCCCGAGGCTCCTGCGCCCGCCGAGCCCGAGCCCGAGCAAGCCTCCTGAGGCGAGCGCGGTGGCTGCCGCGCCCGAAGAAGCCCGCCGGACCCCCGTCGTCGGACTGACCGGCGCGATCGCCGCCGGCAAGAGCGAGGCGCTCGCCGCGCTCGAGCGCGCGGGCGCCGCGACGCTCTCCGCCGATGCGGTCGTCCATCAGCTGCTTGACACTTCCCGGGTGCGCGATCTCCTGGTCGGTCGCTGGGGTGAGGAGGTGGCTCCCGACGGGGTCGTCGACCGCGCCCGCGTCGGCGCGATCGTCTTCGAGCGGCCCGATGAGCTGGGCTGGCTGGAGAGCACCCTGCACCCGTTGGTCGGCGAGCGAATCCTCGCCTGGCGGGACGCGCTCGACCCGGGGACGCCGCTCGCGGTGATCGAGGTCCCGCTGCTGTTCGAGACCGGGATGGAGTCCGTCTTCGACGCGACGATCGCCGTGACCGCGCCCGAGGAGGTTCGGCTGGAGCGGGCCGGAGCGCGGGGCACAATCGAGCTCGAGGGCCGCTCCGGGCGCCAGCTCTCGCAGGACGAGAAGGCCGAGCGGGCCACGCACGTGATCCGCAACGACGCCGGGCTCGACCAGCTCGCCGACCAGGCCGAGGCGCTCGTCGCCGAGCTCGCGGGCGACCATCCGGCCCGATGAGCGGCAGGGGGGTCAAGCTGGTCCTGATCTTCGCCGCGCTCGGAGTTGCGATGGCCCTGGTCCTGACCAAGCTCAACCTCGGCGACGCGATTCGCGAGGTGACGCTGCCGCTGCGCCACGACGACATCATCCGCCAGCAGGCGGAGGAGAAGGACCTCGATCCGGCGCTGATCGCCGCGGTGATCAACGTCGAGTCGGGATTCGACCAGCACGCGCGATCGGGCGCCGACGCCCGTGGACTGATGCAGGTCACGCCCGACACCGCCCAGGCGATCGCCGACGCGAGCGGCGGCACCGCGTTCACGGTCGACGACCTCGAGGACCCGCAGATCAACATCAGCTACGGCTCCTACCACCTGCGCCAGCTGCTCGACCAGTACGACGGCAACGAGATCGCGGCCCTCGCCGCCTACAACGCCGGCAGCGGCAACGTAGACGGCTGGGGCGGCGCGGGCCTGGAGCTCGGCGACATCGCCTTTCCCGAGACCCGCGCCTACGTCGAGGAGGTGCTCGAGAAGCGCGAGCAGTACGCGGACAACTACGCGGACGAGCTCGGGCTCTGACGTCGGTGGGGCGGGCCTAGTTGGACCTGCTGGTCGCGTGGCTGCTGTTCCCGCTGGTGCTGGCGGCGCTCTGCGGAGGCTGCGGGCTGCTGGTCGACCGCGTCGCGGGCGGCCGGCTGCCGGTTCCGCTGGTGTTCGCCGGCGGCTTCTGCGTGGTCGTCGTCGCCGGCCAGTTCCTGACCCTGGCCGACGGGACGGCCGAGCTAACGGCTCCGGCGGTCGTCGTCCTGGCGCTCGCCGGGTTGCTGGTCGGCCGTGGGCGGCGTCAGCTCGAGGGCTGGGGCTTGGCCGCGGGAGTCGCGGTGCTCGCCGTCTACGCGGCGCCGATCGTGCTCTCGGGCGAGCCGACGATCGCGGGCTTCATCAAGCTCGACGACACCGCGACCTGGCTCACGCTCACCGACCGGCTGATGGAGCACGGACGCGACCTCGACGGGCTGGCGCCCTCCACCTATGAGGCGACCCTGCACTTCAACCTCGGCGACGGCTATCCGGTCGGTTCCTTCGTCCCCTTCGGGGTCGCCGCGGCGCTGTTGCCGACCGACCCGGCGTGGCTGATCCAGCCCTACATCGCGTTCACCGCGGCGCTGCTGGCGCTGGCCCTGTGGTCGCTCGCGAGCCCGCTCGCCGAGCGCCACGGCCTGCGCGCCGCCACCGCGGTGATCGCCGCGCAGCCGGCGCTGCTGTTCGGCTACTACCTGTGGGGCGGGATCAAGGAGGTCGCCGGGGCGGCGATCATCGCCACCTTCGCCTGCGTCGCCGCCCGACTCGCCGAGCGCCCGGCCGAGCTGCGCGCCGCGCTCTGGCCCGCGGTGGTGGCCGCTGCACTGCTCGGCGTGCTCAGCACGGGCGGCCTGGTCTGGCTCGCGCTCCCGTTGGTCGGGATCGCAGTGCTGCTCTGGCGGCGGGCCGGCGCCGCGATCGCCGCGGCCAGGCTGGCGGCCGTCGGCGGCGCAATCGCGATCCTCAGCCTCCCGGTGATCATCTCCGGGTCGCTGCTGCCGCCGACCTCGTCCCCGCTCACGGACGGCGGCGCGCGAGGCAACCTGATCGAGCCGCTGAAGGCGGCCCAGGTCGCGGGGATCTGGCCGGCGGGCGACTTCCGCCTGGTGCCCGACGACGAGCTGGTCACCTACCTGTTGATCGCGATCGCGATCGCCGCCGCGGTCGCCGGCCTGATCTGGTCGGTGAGCAGCCGCCGCGTCGCGCCGACGCTCTACGTCGCCGGCACGCTGGCCGGCTGCGCGGTGCTGGTCGCGGTTGGCTCGCCGTGGGTCGGTGGCAAGGCGCTGGCGACGGCCTCGCCGGCGATCCCGTTCGCGGCGATGCTGGGCGCCGGCTGGATGCTCGCCAGGGGCCTGCGGCCGCTGGCGATCGCCGCCGGGGCTCTGTTGGCGGTCGGGGTGGTGTGGTCGAACGCGCTCGGGTACGGGGGTGTCAGCCTCGCTCCCCACGGCCAGTTCGCCGATCTCGAGCGAATCGGCGACCGGGTAGCCGGGCAGGGACCGACCCTGATGACCGAGTATGAGCCCTACGGCGTGCGTCACTTCCTCCGCGACTCAGACCCCGAGGGCATCTCCGAGCTTCGCCGCCGCACGATCCCCCTGCGCGACGGCACGACCGTCCCCAAGGGCGAGTCCGCGGACACCGACCGGATCGACCCGGCGGCGCTCGCCGTCTACCGGACGCTCGTCCTGCGGCGCTCCCCGACGCAGAGCAGGCCACCGGCGCCGTATCGGCTGATCTGGAGGGGCGAGTACTACGAGGCGTGGCAGCGGCCCGCGCGCCCGGTTGCGGTGCTGCCGCGGCTCGGGTTGGGCGACCGCCACGACCCCTACGCGGTGCCGCGCTGTGACCAAGTCCTGGCGCTGGCTCGCCAGACGGACGGCGGCCTGGTCGCGGCGGCGGGCGAGCGGCCGGTGATCGTGCCGCTCTCGGCGACCGAGTACCCGCGTTCGTGGTCGACGCCGGCGACCCGCTACGCGCCGGTTCCCCGCAGCCCGGGAACGATCTCGACCCGGGTCTCGGTCGAGCGCCCGGCGACGTACGAGTTCTGGCTCGGGGGCTCGCTGCGCCCGCAAACGGAGCTGATCGTCGACGGCCGCTCGGCCGGTGAGATCCGCGGCGAGCTCAACAACGACGGCGGCTACGTGCGGCTCGGATCTGCGGAGCTCGAGCCCGGCGCGCACACGGTCGAGGTGCGGATCGGCGGCGCCGACCTGCACCCTGGCAGCGCCGGCGACGCCGGGGAGGTCGGGCCGCTCGTGGTCAGCTCGACCGATCCGTCCCAGACCCGGCTGATCCGGGTCCGGTCGGCTGAGGCGCGCGAGCTCTGCGGGCGGGCCTGGGACTGGATCGAGGTCGCCGGATGAGCTTCCAACCCAGCGTCGGGTCGGTTCCGCGCCAGCCGGGCCGCGAGCGGTTGAGAGCGGCGCTCGCGGTTGGCGTCGCCATGGTGCTCGCCGATTCCTCGGTCGTCGTCCTGGCGCTTCCCGAGATCTATCGCGAGCTCGACGTCTCGGTGACCGCGGTGACCTGGGTCCTGGTCGCGTTCAACCTGGTGCTGGCGCTCGCCGCGCTGCCGGCCGCGCGCCTCGCGCGCCGGCTGGGCCCGGCGCGGGTGGCGCTCGGCGGGATGCTGCTGTTCGGCTCGGCGAGCCTGATCTGCGGCCTGGCCGGGTCGATCGGGCTGCTGATCGCGGCCCGCTGCGCGCAGGCGATCGGCGGCGCCGCGGCGGTCTGCGCCTCGCTCGAGCTGCTGCCATCGGTGGTCGGCTCGGAGCAGCGCGCGGCGACCGTGTGGGCTGCCTCGGGGGCGATCGGCGCGGCTCTCGGGCCGGCGCTCGGCGGGCTGCTGACCGAGCTCGTCTCGTGGCAGTCGATCTTCTTCGTCCAGGTCCCGGTGGCGGCGGCCTGCGCCGTCGTCCTCACCGGGCCCGCGGCGCTGGAGCGCTCGCGCGAGCGGATCGCCGCCGAGGTAGAGCCCGCGGGCCGGCCGCACGTGGCCGCCAACGTCGCCCTGGCGCTGGTCTCCGCGGCGCTCGCCGCGGCGCTGTTCTTGATCGTTCTGCTGCTGATCGAGGGCTGGCGGCTGAGCCCGATCGCCGCGGCCGCGGCGGTCACCGTGATGCCCGTCTGCGCGCTGGCGAGCGCCCCGCTCACCTCCCGGGTCGAGTCGGTGGCGGCGCGCGCCGGAGCGGGGGTGATCCTGATCGCCGGCGGGCTCGCCGGGCTCGGCCTGCTGCCGGACGCCTCGATCGCGCTCACCCTGCCGCCGCAGGCGCTGGTCGGCGCCGGCCTGGCGCTGACCCTGTCGGCGCTGACCGAGGCGGCGCTCGCGGGCCGCTCGCCGCAGGCGATCCACGGCGGCTGGACGATCGCCGCCCGCCACGCCGGCGTCGTCGCCGGACTGTTGGTGCTGACCCCCGTGTTCACCGCCGACCTGGAGACCGAGCGCGCCAACGCCGAGCAGGCGGGCGTCGCGGCCCTGCTCGACGCGGAGATCTCGCCGAGCTCGAAGTTCGACCTGGCGAACCGGATCGCCGACCAGATCGCGGCGGAGGGCGACAAGGTGCCGGTCGTCGGGCCGGCCTTCGACCCGCTGCCCGAGGACCCACAGGAGCGCGCCGCGACGATCGCCCTGCGGACCCGGATCGAGTCCGAGGTCGACAAGGCCGCCACCCACGCGTTCAGCGCCTCGTTCCTGATCGCCGCCGCGTTCGCGCTTGCTGCCCTGATCCCGATCGCGATCGCCCGCCGGAGGATTGAGCTGTGAGGCGGAGCGCAGCGAGCCGAGCCGCGCCGCCGTTGAGGCGCCTGCTGTGAGTGTGTCGGAGGGCAGGATGCTGGTGATCGGCGCGGTGGTCGCGTCCTTGTTGCTGGTCTGCGTCTATCTGGCCGCCGGCGGCGCGGACTACGAGCCGACTCCGGTCGCCGACCCGTGCGCGTCACGAGACGTGCAGCCACCGCACGGACTCGAGGAGGAGGCGCAGCAGTTCTTCCTCTCCGCCGTCGACGGAGCCGCCTGCGAGCTCGGGGTCAGCCGCGAGGAGCTGGTGGTCGCCCTGGCGACCGAGGAGTCGCGGCAGGAGTTCGCCGCCGAGCACGGCATCGACGACGCGACCCTCGACGCCGCGGTGCGGGCGGGCGCCGTGCGGGCGATCGACGACGCGGTCGACGACGGCGAGCTCAGCCCGCTTCTCGCCAGCGGCCTGCGCGAGCTCGCCCAGCGGCTCCCGGTCGAGCAGCTGATCGACCTGATCGGCGGCGCCCAGTCGGTCTTCGACGACGCCGGGAACCTGCTCGACCAGCTCGGCGGCCTGATCCCCTGACTACTCGGTCGCCCGCCAGGCCCAGAGCGCGAACAGCGGCTGGATCGGCAGCCGGGCGAACAGCAGCCAGCGCGGCATCCGGTCGGCCGGCACGCCCCGCCTGGCGACGTCATCGGGGTCGAGGGCCATGTGAACGTTGGCCGGGAAGACGGCGATCAGGACGCCCAGAAGCCACCAGCGCCCGAGCCTGCGGGTTGCCGCGGGCAGCACCAGCGCGCCCCCGGCGAGCTCGGCGTAGCCGCTCCAGCGGACCGCCTCGTCGGGCTCGATCGGGACGTAGGCGGGGACGATCGCCTCGTAGTCGCGCGGGCGGACGAAGTGCATCGTCCCGGCGAACAGCCAGAAGATCCCGAGCAGGATTCGCGAGCGGCCCATCGGCCGGATCGTCTCAGAGTCAGGGGATCTGCGAACCGGCGACCTGGCGGGCCAGCTCCTCGTCGGGCGCGAAGGCGAGCGCGGTGACCGCGCCCGCGGTCCCGACCGAGGCGTAGCCACCGTCGAGGCGCCAGGCCGGACCGCCGAGCTTTTCGCCATCGAGGCCCTCGGTCAGGTACCGGCGAACGGCCTCCTCGAAGGGCAGCGCCTGGTCCTGGGAGTCGAATCGCCACTTGATGACCAGGGCCAGGTCCGAGCGACACGGGTACTCGCAGTCGCCCGGTGCGACGTCGCGGCGCCAGAGCTCGTAGCGGTCCCCGTCCCAGCCCGCCGCCGCCGCTTCGGCCGTCTCCTTGTCGACCCCGGTCTCGAGCAGGATCGAGGTCGGCAGCTCGCCGAGCACGTTGCGGTCGGCGGGCCGCCAGCCGTCGCGGCGCAGCACCTGCGGGTTGATCCGGACCGGGTCCGGGCGCTCGTCCTGCACGTACTTGCGCGGGTGCAGAACCTGCTCGGTGGTCGCCGGGGGCCGCGACTCGAACGCGTAGTTGACGAGCTTCCAGCTTCCCGCGAGGTCGCGCAGCTCCTGAATGAACCGGCGGCCGCCGAGGTAGCTCCAGGTGAGCTGGTCGACGTAGGCCTTCGGCACATCCCCGGTGCCCGAGTCGATCGTGTCGGTGGCGGCGAGCAGGTCGAGGGGGTTCAGGTAGCGGGCCGCGAACTCGATCATCAGGTCGGTCGCCGAGCCCTCGTCCATCGCCTGGCGAGCGAGGGCGGCGTCGTCATCGAGCTTCGCGGCGTCGCCGCCGCCGAGGCCAAAGCGCTGATCCTCGAGCGCGTGGTCGAGCTCGTGGGCGAGGACGAACTCGACCAGCGCCTGGTTTGCGACCACGGCGTCGGAGACGATGTACAGCCGCTTCGATTTCGGGTCGTAGGCAGCAGCGGCCAGATCACCGGTGGAGTCGTAGATCGCGGCCACGTCCTCGCCGGGCTCCAACAACCCGGTGATCGCGCCGAAGGCATCGTCGTCGCCGATCCCGAGGCCACCGGCCTGATGGGTGGCCTGGCGCTGGCCGAGGCGGTTGAGGAAGGCGCTGGTCACGACCTCGGGCTTCGGCAGCCGGTCGAAGCGCAGCTCTCGCACCCTCTCGACCTCGCGCGCGACGCGCGGGGTCGCCGCGACGCTGATCCGGGTCAGTTCGTCCGGATCGAGCGCGTCGGGGGAGGGGTTCGCGGCGGCGGTCGTCGCCGGCTCCGACCCCGAGCCGCCCCCGGGGCCGGACAACGCCAGCGCCGCGCCCAGGGCCACCAAGATCAGGGTCGCGGACACGAGCTGCCCTCTCCCGCCGTGCATGGGACCGAGTATGCCTTCAGTCGCCGGCGCTCTCACCGAGCGGGTCGCGGGCCCCTTGCGGGCCGGCGTTCGAGCGCCAGTCGCGCCGCGGCCGAGTCGCAGAAGCGCATGAAGGACTCGACCTCGTCGCGGACCGGTCCGGTCGCGGCGTGGACGACGTGCCAGTGGCGCATCGGCAGGCCGCCGCGGGGGGTGATCGTCGCCAGCATCCCGAGCTCGAGCTCGAGCTCGACCGCGGTTCGCGACTGCAGCGCGATCCCCAACCCGGCCTGCGCGGCCTGTTTGATCGCCCCGTTGGAGCCGAGCGTGAGCAGGCTGGGTTCGAGCCCGTTGGCCGCCAGATACTCCTCCGAGAGCGCGCGGGTCCCGGAACCGGGCTCGCGCACCATCCACGAGCGCGAGCCGAGCTCGGCGACGGCGACCGAGCGGCGCTTCGACAGCGGGTCGTCGGGAGCCGTGACGAGCGCGATCGGGTTCTCGGCGAAGGCATGGCCGACGAAGCGCCCGTCGTCGGGGATCCGCCCGGTGATCGCCACGTCGGCGACCCGATTGACGAGGTGCCCGAAGACCTGCTCGCGGTTGTCGACGTAGAGGCTGAGCTCGAGCTCGGGATGGCGCTCTCCGAACGCCTGGATCAGCTGTGGGGCGAGATGCTCCCCGGCCGTGGTCACGGCGCTGATACGCAGCGAACGGCGCTCGGCCGCCGCGGCTTCGCGCGCCGCCCGCCCGCCTTGCTCGAGCAGGCCGAGGACGTCCGCGGCGTAACGGGCGAAGGCGAGGCCCGCCGGCGTCGGCTTCAGGGTGCGGCCGGCGCGCTCGGTCAGCTCGACCCCGAGCTCGCGCTCGAGCGCGCCGACCGCGGCCGACACCGACGGCTGAGTGACGACGAGCTCACGGGCCGCGGCGGTCACCGAGCCGCAGCGGACGACGGCCATGAACGCGGTGAGCTGGGTGAGGGTAATAGCCATATGAGCACCCGCAACCATGCATGATCGTCTATGTGCACAAACGGTGCCCGGCGGTGTCCAGCTAGTGATGCAGGGCCGAATCCGCTCCCGTGTCACGACGAGGGGCCGCTCGGGGCGGCTCGTTTCCGGTGTTGATCGTCGCCCGGGCCCGGACCAGGTGGTAGAGGAGGATCAACTGCACGAGCGCCAGTGAGTCCGAGCGCAGGAGATCGGTGCCCACGGTGAACTCGCCCAGCCGGCGGATGCGGAGGTGGTTGGCGAAGCTGATCCGCTCCCAGACGGCCTCTTCGAGCGCCGCGGCATGCTCCGGATCGAGGTCCCCCGGAATCCGCAGCAGGCGCTCGTGCTCGCGCTCGAGCAAGGTCGGTCCGCCGGCTCCGCCGTCGATCAGCGGCGAGAGGTCCGGGTGGGGCAGGGTGTCGCGGAGGATCAGGTCGACGTCGAGGTGTGCCGCTCCCTTTCCCGCCTCGCCACTGAAAGCGACGACGATGTCCGCGTGATCGCGCTGGGGCTGGATGTAGGCGCGCGCGTCGCCCTGGCGGCGATCGATCTCGGCCAGCGCCTGGCTCGTCGTGTAGCCGCGCCGGGTGCAGTCCCGCTTCACCTTCCACGCTCGGTGCAGCTCCTCCTGCGGGGCCAGGAAGACGCGGATCTCGTGGGCGCTGCGCAGGGTCTCACTGTGGAAGTTGAGCAGCCCTTCAGCGATCAAAAAACGGGCCGGCCGCAGGTAGACGGCCGGGGCGAACGCTCCGCGGCCATGGTCGTAGACCGGTTTCAGCACCGGCTCCCAGCGCCGCAGGTGGGTCAGATGCTGGGCGAGGATGTCGAGGTGATTGGCGGCCGGATCGAGCGGCGTCACGCCGAGCTCGGCGCGCCGCGCGCGCTCGTGGCGGTGGTAGTCGTCGCCGGACAGGTGGCTGACATGCTCCTCGCCCAGCACCCTCACGAGCCCCCGCGTGAGGGTCGTCTTGCCGGTGCCGGAATCGCCGACGAGGCCGAGGACGATCGAGCGGCTCACGGAGCGGGACGATACGCGCTGCCCGCCCGCGAAGCCCGGCTCATGCGAGTGCGCCGACGGCTACCTCCGGCTCGGCGAGCGCACCGTCCAGCGCTTCGAGCAGCCGATCGGCGGTCCCGATCGTCGCGTTCTCACCCATGAGGCCAATCCGCCACATCGGCGGCGCCTGTGGCCCGAGCCCGCCCCCGATCTCGATTCCCCGCTCGCGCAAGAGCCGGGACTGCACGGCCTTGCCGTCGACCTCGTCTCCGAGCCGGACGGCGGTCAGCGGGGCGAGCCGGTGGCGGCGATCCGCGAACAGCTCGAATCCGCGCGCCTCGATCCCGCGGCGCAGGTGCTCGCCCGCTTCGGCGTGGCGGCGACATCGGCGTTCGAGGCCCTCCGTCAGCACCAGGCGCAGGGCCTCGTTCAGGGCGTAGATGTTGAGGATCGGCGCCGTGTGGTGATAGACGGCCGGGCGCTTTGCCCAATAGCCCTCGAGCAGCCCGAGGTCGAAGCAGAACGGCACCGGGTGGGTGCGCGCGGCGACCCGCGCCAGGGCGCGCTCGGAGACCGCGATCGGCGACATGCCCGGCGGTGCGGCGAGGCACTTCTGCGTGCACGAATAGGCGTAGTCGATGCCCCACCCGGCGAAATCGACCGGCACCCCGCCGAGCGAGGTGACGCAGTCGACCATCAGCAGCGGCCCGGCCGCCGGCAGCGCCTCCGCCAGCTCGGCGATCGGTTGCTCGACGCCCGTCGAGGTCTCGGCGTGGACGATCGCGACCAACCGGGCACTCGGATGGCGCTCGAGCGCCTCGAGCATCCGCCCCGTCGGCACGACCTCGCCCGCGGGGGCCTTGACCTCGATCACCTCGGCGCCGGCTCGACGAGCCGTCTCGGCGATCCGGCCGCCGAAGAAGCCGCAGTTGCCGACGATCACCGTCTCGCCCGGCTCAACCAGGTTCGCGATCCCGGTCTCCATCCCCGAGCTCCCCGTCGCCTGCAGCGCTAGCACCAGCCCTTCGGGCGCCCGGTAGACGGCGCGCAGGAGCTCGATCACCTCGAGCAGCAGGTCGTGCGTGGCCGGGTCGAGGTGCCCGAGCATCGGCCTCTGCATCGCCGCGAGCACCGAGGGGGCGACGTTCGTCGGCCCCGGCCCGCAGAGCAGCCGCTCGGGTGGGTCGAACCGCGCGAGCTTCAGCATCGTCTCGTCCATCGACTTGCCACCTTCCCGGGAGGAGAGCGCGCAGCTTGCCCCAGCAACAGTTGGAATGCAAACTAAGATTTCCCGTGTCGGTACGGGATTTATCTATATATAGAGAGAACCCGTCGATTCGGACGAATTCCGTGGGGTGAGCTTGATTTCTCGTCCGATCGCCGCTCTACTGCCGCCTTTCGCCGGTCCCGAGCCGAGGAGGACGCCGTGAGCCCGAAGAAGACGCGCCTGCACCGCAGCGAGCTCGCGGTGCCCGGCAGCAACGTGACGATGCTCGAGAAGGCGCCCGAGTTGGGGGCGGACATGGTCATGCTCGATCTCGAGGACTCGGTCGCGCCCGACGACAAAGAGCAGGCACGCGTGAACGTGATCGACGCCCTCGGCGATCTCGACTGGTCGGGACCGTCGGTCTCGGTGCGGATCAACGGCCTCGACACCCACTATTGCTATCGCGACATCATCGACGTGGTCGAACGGGCCGGGCGATCAGATCGACGCGATCGTGATCCCGAAGGCCAGCGGAGCCGGCGACGTGCACCTGGTCGCCACCCTGCTCTCCCAGATCGAGCCCGCCGTCGGCCTGCGGCGGACGATCGGGCTCACGGTTCTGATCGAGACCGCGATCGGGATGGTCAACGTCGACGAGATCGCCCGCGCCTGCCCGGAGCGGATGGAGGCGATGATCTTCGGAGTTGCCGACTACGCGGCCTCGGTCCAGGCGCGGACGACCTCGATCGGGGGATCCGACGAGTCCTACTCGGTGCTCGCCCACGCCGACGGCGGCGGTGAGCGCGAACGCCATTGGGGCGATCAGTGGCATTACCCGCTCGCGCGGATCGCGGTCACCTGCCGCGCCCACGGCCTGCGTCCGATCGACGGCCCCTACGGGGACTTCACCGACCCCGAGGGCTACCTCGCCTCGGCCCGACGCGCGGCGGCGCTCGGCTACGAGGGCAAGTGGGCGATTCACCCGTCGCAGATCGAGCTCGCGAACGAGGTTTTCACACCCGACGACGAGCTCGTCGACAAGACCCGGCGGATCATCGCGGCGATGAACGAGGCTGCCGCCGAGGGCAAGGGCGCGGTCTCACTCGACGGCCGCCTGATCGACGCGGCCTCGATCCGGATGGCCGAAAACCTGCTCGCGAAGCTGGAGCAGATCGAGGAGCGCGACGGGTCCCCGCGGGCGAGCGAGCCGGTGCGCCAGCCTGAATTCGCAATCAGCTCGGCGACGTCGAAGCGCAAGCGCCCGCCGCCGCCGCCCGCGCTTCCGAGCACTCCGCGCATCGGCCTCACTCCCTGAGCGCCCCCGGGCTGCGCCTGATGCGGCCGCTATCGTCGTTCGCGGATGCCCGAGTTCCGGCTCAACCCCGCCTATACGCCCACCGCCGACCAGCCGAAGGCGATCGAATCGATCGCCGAGGGCCTGACCGCCGGCGAGGAGTTCGTCACCCTGCTCGGCGGGACCGGGACCGGGAAGACGTTCACGATGGCCGGCGTGATCGAGCGCGTCCAGCGCCCGGCGCTGGTGATCGCGCACAACAAGACGCTGGCCGCGCAGCTGTGCAACGAGTTCCGCGAGTTCTTCCCCGACAACGTGGTCGAGTACTTCGTCAGCTACTACGACTACTACCAGCCCGAGGCCTACGTCCCCCAGCAGGACCTCTACATCGAGAAGGACTCGTCGATCAACGACGAGATCGACCGCCTTCGCCATGCCGCCACAGCGTCGCTGCTCGCGCGCCGCGACGTCGTCATCGTCGCCTCGGTCTCGTGCATCTTCGGGATCGGCTCGCCGGAGCTCTACCGGCGCCAGATGCAGCTGTTCAAGGTCGGCGAGTGGGTCGACCGCCACGACCTGTTCCGCAAGCTCGTCGGGATGCAGTACACGCGCAACGAGACCGCCCTCACCCGCGGCACCTTCCGGGCGAAGGGGGAGATGCTGGAGATCTTCCCCGCGTATGCGGAGTCGGCCTACCGGATCAACCTGTTCGGCGACGAGATCGAGTCGATCCACCACTTCGACCCGCTGACCGGCGAGATCTACGACGAGATCGAGCACGTTGCCGTCTGGCCGGCCTCGCACTACGCGACCGAGGAGGAGACGCTCGAGCGCGCCGTGGTCGAGATCAAGGCCGAGCTCGACGAGCGGCTGGCCTGGTTTCAGGAGCGCGGCAAGGAGCTCGAGGCGCACCGGCTGATGCAGCGCACCCAATACGACATCGAGATGCTGAAGGAGCTCGGCTTCACCTCGGGGATCGAGAACTACTCGCGGATCTTCGACGGCCGTGAGCCGGGCTCGCCGCCGCACACGCTGATCGACTACTTCCCCGACGACTTCGTCACCTTCGTCGACGAGTCACACCAGACCGTTCCCCAGATCGGCGGCATGTACGAGGGCGACCGTTCGCGCAAGCAGACCCTGGTCGACTTCGGCTTCCGGCTGCCGTCGGCGCTCGACAACCGGCCGCTGAAGTTCGACGAGTTTCTGCCCCGGGTCGGCCAGCTGGTGATGGTCTCGGCAACGCCGGGCGAGTTCGAGCGCACCACGGCGAAGCGGATCGTCGAGCAGATCGTCCGCCCGACCGGGATCGTCGATCCCGAGATCGAGGTCCGCGAGACCCGCAACCAGATCGATGACCTGATGAACGAGGTCCGCCGCCGGGTCGATCGGTCCGAGCGCACCCTGGTCACGACCCTGACCAAGAAGATGGCCGAGGACCTGACCGGCTACCTGCTCGAGCACGGCTTCCGGGTCCGGTACCTGCACTCCGAGGTCGACACCCTGGAGCGGATCCAGATCATTCGCGACCTGCGGCTGGGGGAGTACGACGTCCTCGTCGGCGTCAACCTGCTGCGCGAGGGGCTCGACCTTCCCGAGGTGACCCTGGTCGCGATCCTCGACGCCGACAAGGAGGGCTTTTTGCGCGGCGAGACCTCGCTGGTCCAGACGATCGGCCGTGCGGCTCGCAACGTCGACGGCCGGGTGCTGATGTACGCGGACAGGGAGACCGACGCGATGCGCAACGCGATCGCGGAGACCGATCGTCGGCGCGAGATCCAGCTCGCCTACAACCGCGAGCACGGGATCACCCCGGAGACGGTGAAGAAGGGGATCTCCGACATCGCCGAGTTCCTCTCGATGGAGTCGAGGGCGACCCCGAACCGGCGCCGACGCGTGCGCAGCGGCGATGGCGAGCCGATGACCCGCGACCAGCTCGAGAAGGTGGTCGTCGAGCTCGAGGAGGAGATGCAGCTGGCGGCCGAGGAGCTGCGCTTCGAGGAGGCCGCCCGGCTGCGCGACGAGCTCAAGGAGCTGCGCCGCGACCTCGAGTCCCTGCGCGCCTGAACCGCGGGGCCGGCGACCCCGAACGGGTAACCTCGCCGCATGGATGCAGAGCAGCTCGTTCACGACGTTGCGGAGAAGGTCCGCGCCCTGATCACGGACGCCGAGGCGAAGGCGGCCGAGATCGTCAACCAGGCCGAGGCCGACGCGAAGCGGATCCGCGAACAGGCCAGCGCGGAGTCGGAGGAGCGGCTTGCCGCGGCCCGCAGCGCGTTCGACGAGCTGCAGTCAAAGCTCGGCATCGGCGCTGAGATGCCCGACGCCCCGCCGCCCGCCCCCGAGCCGGCCCCGCCGCCCCCCGCACCGGCGCCGGCGCCGGCGCCCGAGCCCGAACCGCCGCTGATTCCCGAGCCGACCCCGCCGCCCGACGAGGGCACCCCGCCGCAAATCAAGGCCGAGCCCAGCGCCAACGGCGCCGGCACCGACGATCCCGCCGCCGCCCGCCTGGTGGCGATGAACATGGCCCTTGACGGGGCCTCGCGCGAGGCGATCAAGGACCACCTGGTGGGCAACTACAGCCTCGCCGACGCGGATTCGGTCGTCGACGACGTGATGCAGCTGGCCGGCAAGTAGCCGTCCGGGTCCGAGGGGAACATCCGTTCGCCCTCGTACAATCGGGGGCCAATGTCGCGGTCTGATCAGATCGTCATCTCAGGTGCCCGCGCCCACAACCTGAAGGGCATCGACGTCGTCCTGCCGCGGGACGCGCTGGTCGTGGTCACCGGGCTCTCGGGCTCGGGCAAGTCGAGCCTCGCCTTCGACACGATCTACGCCGAGGGCCAGCGTCGCTACGTCGAGTCGCTGTCCTCATACGCGCGCCAGTTCCTGGGCCAGATGGAGAAGCCCGATGTCGATTCGATCGAGGGCCTGTCGCCGGCGATCTCGATCGACCAGAAGACGACCTCTCGCAACCCGCGCTCGACCGTCGGCACGGTGACCGAGATCTACGACTACCTGCGTCTGCTCTGGGCGCGGATCGGCAAGCCGCATTGCCACAACTGCGGCGAGCCGATCGCGGGACAGTCGATCGAACAGATCACCGATCACGCGATGACGCTGCCGGAGGGGACCCGGTTCATGGTCTGCGCCCCGATCGTCCGGGGCCGCAAGGGCGAGTACGGCAAGCTGCTCGAGGGGATGCGGGCACAGGGGTACGCGCGGGCCGTGATCGACGGCGAGCTTCGCCGCCTCGACGAGGAGATCGACCTCGACAAGAAGTACAAGCACGACCTCTCGATCGTCGTCGACCGGCTGGTGATGAAGGAGGGGCTGCGCAAGCGCCTGGCCGAGTCGCTGGAGGCCGCCTCGCAGCTTGCCGAGGGGATCATCGAGATCGAGATCCTCGACCGCAGCTCGGGTGACGAAGGGGCGGCCGAGGGTCCCGGGGCCGAGGTGTTGTCCGGCCCGAGTGCCGGAAAACGAGGGGAGGTCCTGGTCTTCAGCGAGAAGTTCGCCTGCCTCAAGTGCGGTACCTCGATGCCCGAGCTGGAGCCGCGGATCTTCTCCTTCAACTCGCCGCACGGCTGCTGCCCGCGCTGTCTCGGCCTCGGCTTCCAGCGGGTGATCGACCCCGAGCTGATCGTTCCCGACCCGACGCTGTCGATCACCGAGGGCGCGCTCGAGCCGTGGACGAAGGCTGCGTCGATCTACCACCGGCGCCTGCTCGAGGCGGTCGCCGAAGCAAACGGGATCGACACCGATGTCGCCTGGCGCGAGCTTCCCGACTCCGCTCGGGAACTGTTGCTCGAGGGCACCGGCGATCAAAAGCACACGATCTCCTACCGCAACCGCTTCGGGCGTCAGCGCAAGTACACGGTCCGGTTCGACGGCATGCTGCACAGCCTCCAGCGCCGCTATGAGAACACCGACTCAGAGAACACGCGCGACCGCGTCGAGGCGCTGATGGCGCTGCAGCCCTGCCCCGCCTGCCACGGCGCCCGGCTGCGACCCGAGAGCCTCGCGGTCACCGTTGGCGGCCTCAACATCCACGAGTACACGCTGTTCTCGGCCAAGGCCGCGCTCTCGTGGATCGAGGCACTCGAGCTGACCGAGACCGAGCGCGCGATCGCCCGGCTCGTCGTCCGCGAGATCGGCGAGCGCCTGCGCTTCCTCGACTCGGTCGGGATCGGCTACCTGTCGCTGGACCGCTCGGCGACCACCCTGTCCGGCGGCGAGGCCCAGCGGATCCGGCTTGCGACCCAGATCGGTTCGAGCCTGGTCGGCGTCCTCTACATCCTCGACGAGCCCTCGATCGGTCTCCACCAGCGCGACAACCAGAAGCTGATCGGCACGCTCGAGCGTCTCCGCGAGATCGGCAACACGGTGATCGTGGTCGAGCACGACGAGGGCACGATCCGGGCGGCCGACCACGTCGTCGACATGGGCCCCGGCGCCGGCGAGCACGGGGGGGAGGTGGTCGCCGAGGGCACCCCGAAGCAGGTCGAGCGCCAGCCGGGATCGCTGACCGGCCAGTTCCTCGCCGGCGAGCGCGAGATCCCGCTGCCGGACGAGCGCCGCAGCGCGAACGGCGAGCTCGTCGTTCACGGCGCCCGCCAGCACAACCTCAAGAACGTCGACGTGAGCTTCCCGGTCGGCACGTTCACCGCGGTCACCGGCGTCTCCGGCTCCGGGAAGTCGACCCTGGTCAACGAGATCCTCTATCGCGCGGTCGCCAACCGCCTGCACCGGGCGCGGATGCGCCCCGGGGCCCACGACCGGATCGACGGCATCGAGCAGGTCGACAAGATCATCAACATCGACCAGTCGCCGATCGGGCGTACGCCGCGCTCCAATCCGGCGACCTACACCGGCCTGTTCGATCACATCCGCAAGCTGTTCTCCGGTACCCGCGAGGCACGGGCTCGCGGCTACAAGCCGGGTCGCTTCAGCTTCAACGTCAAGGGCGGTCGTTGCGAGGTCTGCCGCGGCGACGGTCAGATCAAGATCGAGATGCACTTCCTGCCCGACGTCTACGTCCCCTGCGAGCAGTGTCACGGGCGTCGCTACAACCGCGAGACGCTCGAGATCCGCTACAAGGGCAAGTCGATCGCCGACGTGCTCGAGATGTCGGTCGGCCAGGCGCTCGAGTTCTTCGAGCCGGTGCCGAAGATCGCCCGCCGGCTGCGCACCCTCCACGACGTCGGCCTCGACTACGTCCGCCTCGGTCAGCCTGCGACCCAGCTCTCGGGAGGAGAGGCGCAGCGGGTCAAGCTGGCCACCGAGCTCTCGAAGATCGCCACCGGGGCCACCCTGTACATCCTCGACGAGCCGACCACGGGCCTGCACTTCGCCGATGTCGAGCGGCTGCTCGAGGTCCTCGGCCGCCTGGTCGAGCAGGGCAACACGGTGGTCGTGATCGAGCACAACCTCGACGTGATCAAGTCCGCCGACCACCTGATCGACCTTGGCCCCGAGGGCGGCGACGCCGGCGGCGAGATCATCGCCACCGGCACCCCGGAGCAGGTCGCGGGCTCGCCGGCCTCCTATACGGGCCGCTTCCTGCGCGACTTGGTCGAGCCGGTCGAGCCGGCGCCAAAGCCGCGGCGTACGAAGCGCAAGCGCGAGCCCGTCGCGGCCTAGCTGCGCAGGTCCAAGCGCTATACCACCGCGTGAGATGGGCGCGATCACCGACCTCTATGCAGGCGTCCCGGTCTCCGATCTCGACGCCGGCGTCGATTGGTACACACGGTTCTTCGGGCGACCGCCGGACATGCGCGTCGGGGACGAGGTGCTCTGGGAGGTCGACGAGCACGCCTGGCTGTTCATCGAGCCGAACGCGGCGCAGGCGGGCGCCGGCCGGATCACACTCGCCGTCGCCGGACTCGACGCCCTCCTCGAAGGGCTCGCTGCCCAGCGGATCGAGCACGGGCCGATCGAGACCTACTCGAACGGCGTTCGCCACGTGACCGTCCCCGACCCGGATGGAAACGCGATCGCGTTCGCGGAGCCCCCCGAGGCCGCGACCGCGGGTACGTAGATTGTGCCGATGGCCGCGGCCCCGAGCTACCGGATGATCTCGATCGGCGAGGCGCCGACGGTGGCGATCGGCGGCGGTGAGCTCGACTGGGTCCCCGTGCGGCGCCAGCTCGGCGTCGGGGCCTTTGGCGTCAACGCCTACCGCGCTGCGAGTGCCGGAGACCAGGTGATCGAAGACCACGTCGAGAGCCCGGGCCAGGAGGAGCTGTACGTCGTGCTCGCCGGGCGGATGACGCTGACCGTGGGCGAGGAGGAGGTTGACTGCCGCCGGGGTGCTGCGGCCTTTCTGCCCGATCCGACGGTCCGACGGAGCGGCAAGGCGACCGAGGACGGGACGATCGTGCTCGCCGTCGGCGGCTGGCGCGACCGGCCCTACCACCCGCTTCCATGGGAGCCGATCTACCTCGCCGCTGAGCCGATGGCGCGCGGCGACTGGGCAGCGGCCGTGGCGATCCTCGAGAACGAAGCGGATGAGCACCGCGAGAGCCCCTTCGTTCGCTACCGGCTCGGCTGCTGCTTGGCGCAGGCCGGCGAGCACGACGCCGCCATGCGCGAGATCACGGCGGCGCTCGAGGCAAACCCCGCCCTGCGTGAACGTACGGCGAGCGACGAGCTTCTTTCGCCACTCCGCGACCGCGACGACTGGCCCTTACGTGATCCGCTGAGCGGCTAGGAGGTCGGCTCGCGGTCGCGCGGGTGCATATCGACCACCGAGGGGTCGAACCGGGATTCCTTGGGCAGGTCGAGCGGCCTCGGGGTGAGCATCCGCGAGCGCTCGGCGGCCATCGCCTCGACCATGTCCTCGAGCGCCCGCAGGCGCGCCTCGCGGTGCGAGGCGCCGCCGGCGATCAGGGTGCGGACCCGCTGCAGCTCGGCGAGCTTCTCGTCGAGTTCGGCGAGCTTGCGCTCCACCCGCGCCTCGCGTTCGGCCTCGGCGCTCGCCACGGCGCGGACCAGGCCGACGAGCTCACGGCTGAGGCGGCCGGGGGTGGCGGAGGCGGCGTCGTCGGGGGGAAGCGGAGGCACGCAAGGTTGTTCGACCCGGGCGCCCGGCGTCCTGCCGAACCGCTGCAGTGACCCGTGTGGCAAGGTGACGGCGGTATGGGCGAGCGCGCGGCCTGGCGAACCTGGTGGATCAAGCGACGCTGGTATGAGCGCAATCGGCGCCTGCGCCGGCGCTGGCGAATCAATCGCCACATGGCCCGCGCCGGCGCCTTCATCCGCTACCCGGTCGAGGGCGAGGTCCTGGAGGCGCTCGACTCGGGCCGGCTGCGGATCGGCAATTCGACCCTGCTCGAGCCGGGCTGCTGGCTGACGCTTGGCCCCGAGGCCGAGATCGAGATCGGCGAGGGCTGCTTCCTGAACCGGGGCACGATGCTGGCGGCGGTCGAACGGATCGAGATCGGCGACCACGTGATGTTCGCCAACGGCTGCTTCGTCGGCGATTCCGACCACCGCTACGACGACCCGGACAAGCCGATCACCTGGCAGGGCTTCGTTCCCCGCGGGCCGGTGCGGATCGGCGACAACGTCTGGTTCGGGGTCAACTGCGTGGTCACCGGCGGGGTCGAGATCGGGGACCGGGCGGTGATCGGCGCCAATTCCGTCGTCACCCACGACATTCCGGCGGGGACGATCGCCGCCGGGGCCCCGGCGAAGGTGATCCGCCAGATCGAGTTCAAGCCGTCCGCCGGCGGGTAGCCTCGCCCAGGTGCGGCGCGCGTTGCTCCTGATCGGTGTCCTCGCGATCCCGCCTGCCGGCTGCGGCGGCGGCGGCGAGACGACCGCGCCCGCAACGGTGACCGTGCGCACGGGGTCGACCACGACTGAGACCGCGCAAGCGCCGGCGGCCACGACAACGTCGACCCAGTCCAGCGAGGGCGGCGGCGACGGCGAGGCCACGCCGCAGCCAGGCAGCGGCTCCGGCGCCCCCAACGCGGTGGCCGCCGCGACGGCGGTGCTGACCGCGGATGGGACCGCCGAGCAGGCGTGCGGCACATACGTCACCGAGACGTACATCCGCGCCTCCTACGGCGGCGAGGCGAACTGCATCGCCGAGCGCGAGCACGCCGACCTCGCCGGCGCGATCGCCGCGGCGCCCGGTACCGACGAGGACGCGACCCGGATCACCGTCACGCCGAGCGGCGGCCCCTACGACGGCGCCAAGGTCACGGTGAACCTGGTCGTCGAGGACGGCGGTTACCGGGTTGACGCGATCAAGGCACACGTGCCGGCGGGTCCATGACCTACTCGCTCGTCGCCCGCGATCCCGACACCGGCGAGCTCGGAGTCGCGGTGCAGTCGCACTGGTTCTCGGTCGGCTCGATCGTCACCTGGGCGCGGCCGGGCGTCGGCGCGGTCGCCACGCAGTCGATCGCCGAGCCCGCCTATGGACCGCGGTTGCTCGAGCGCCTGGCGGCCGGCGAGCGGCCCGCGGCGGCGCTGGCCGCCGAGCTGGCCGAGGACGCGCCCTCGCGCTTCCGCCAGGTCGCGGTGGTCGACGGGGTGGGGGAGACCGCGGTTCACACCGGGCCCGGCTGCATCGCCCACGCCGGGGACGTTGGCGGCGAAGGCTTCAGCGCCCAGGCGAACATGATGCGCTCGCCCGAGGTCTGGCCGGCGATGGCGGCCGCGTACGAGCGGGCGCGGGGTCCGCTCGAGCGGCGGCTGCTGGCCGCACTCGAGGCCGGTGAGGCCGTCGGCGGCGACCTTCGCGGGCGCCAGTCGGCCGCGATCCTGGTCGTCGCGGCCGAGGGCGAGCCCTGGAGCTCGAAGCTCGACCTGCGGGTCGAGGACTCGCCCGAGCCGTTGGTCGAGCTCTCCCGGCTGGTCGACCTCCACGATGCCTACGCGCTCGCCGATCGGGCCGACGAGCTCGCCGGCCGCGGCGAGCACGCCGATGCGGCGCGCCTGTACGCGGACGCGGCGGCGGCGGCGCCGGGCAGCGTCGAGCTCGGCTTCTGGGCCGGCCTAGGGATCGCGGCCTCCGGCGACGTCGACGCGGGCGCCCAACGGGTCGCGGCGGCGATCGCCGCCGACCCGGCCTGGGGCGAGCTGCTGGCGCGTCTTGAGCCGGAGATCGCGCCGTCGGCGGCGACGGTGCGCGCCCGGCTCGACCGCTAGTCGATCACCTGGAAAACGACCGAGCGCTCTCGCGGGCGGTCGTCGAAGTCGATCAGGACGAGCTGCTGCCACGTGCCGAGCGCCGGGCGGCCATTGCTCACCGGGACCACCTCCGAGGAGCCGACGATCGACGCCCGCTGGTGGGCGTGGGAGTTGGAGTCGTGGTTGAGGCGGTTGTGCTCGTAGTCGCCGTGCTCTGGGATCAGGCGCTCGAGCGCCGCCCGCAGGTCGTGGACGCCGCCCGGCTCGTACTCCATCGTCGTCACCGCGGCGGTCGAGCCGCGGACGAAGGCGCTCGCCTGGCCCTCGGTGACCCCGCTGGCGGCGATCGCCTCGTGCAGCGCGGCGGTCAGGTCGAGGATGTCGGCGTCGCCCCGGGTCGAGACCCGGACCTCGGTCGTGTGGACGCTCACCGCACGACCCTACAAAGACGCGGACCGGGCGACAGGGCCCGGTCCGCGCTTTCCCACCTGTACGAGTTGCGTCAGACGCTGGTCGGGTGCGCCCCGTGGCCGAGATGGAACGAGTCCATCAGCCTCGGGATCCAGACCAGGGCCGAGACGCCGAACAGCACGTAGATGACGTCCGTGACGGTCCCGGTGCCGAACACCTCGGTGATCACGTTGGTGTCGAACAGCGACACGACGGCCCAATTGAGCGCGCCGATGATCATCAGCAACAGAGCCAGCGGCTCGAATCTCTTGACCATCTCCATTTGCGCCACCTCGCTTTCTGCGAAGCTCACCCGCACTCCCATAAGTGCGGATAGTTACGAGGATTTACACCATCCGGAGGCCCCGGTTACCGCTAGATCTCGGTCGCCGACCAATCCCCGCCGAACGCCGAATCGCCGGCGCGGCTCTCGTGGTCGAGGTAGCGCCGGAACGCATGCAGCTCCTCGGCGTCGATCGAGTAGACATGCTCGGGGCCCGGGAACGAGCGCTCGCGGACCTCGGACGTGTAGTCCGACACCGCGCGCACCATCTCCTCGCGCAGCTCGGCGTAGGCCTTGACGAACTTCGCCCGGTGGCCGCCGTAGATCCCGAGCAGGTCGTGCCAGACCAGCACCTGGCCGTCGGTGGCCGGGCCGGCGCCGATCCCGATCACCGGGATCGCGAGCTTCGGCACCAGGACCTCGCTGAGCTCCGCAGGGATGGCCTCGAAGACGATCGCGAAGCAGCCCACGGCCTGCAGGGCGAACGCCTCCTCGGCGATCTTCACCGCCTGGTCGGCGGTCTTGCCCTGGGTTTTGAAGCCGCCGAGCGCGGTCGCCGTCTGCGGCGTCAGGCCGACGTGCCCCATCACCGGGATCCCGGCGCGGACGATCGCCCGCGCACGCTCGACCGAGGCCCCGCCGCGCTCGAGCTTGACCACGTCGCAACCGGCCTCCTTGACGTACCGCATCGCGGTCGAGACCGCCTGCTCGTTGGAGAGCTCGTAGGAGCCGAACGGCAGGTCGCCGACGAGCATCGGCGCCTTCAGCCCGCGCCGGACGGCCTTCGTCAGCACGAGCATCTCGTCGACGCTGACCGGGGTGGTGGACGGGTGACCGAGCACGGTCATCGCCGCCGTGTCGCCGACCAGGACGAGGTCGACGCCGGCCGTCTCGGCGATCTCGGCGGAGGGGAAGTCGTAGGCGGTCACCATCACGATCGGCTCCGCGTTCAGCTTCATCTCGGCCAGCCGCGGCAGGGTGACCGGGGCCCGCTCCGGCGCGCTCACAGCCCGGCCTCCGAGGCCAGGGTCGAGTCGAGCAAGACCTCGGGGTGCGAGTCGACCAGCGCCACCCGGTTGCGCTCATCGACGTGCACGACGACCGGGGAGTAGGCCTCCAGGTCGCGCTCATCGTAGGCGCCGAACGAGGCGACGATCACCTTGTCACCCTCGTTGACCAGTAGCGCCGCGGCGCCGTTGACCTTGATCTCATGCTCTCCGGGCTCGCCCTCGATCGCGTAGGTGACGAACCGGGCGCCGTTGTCGATGTCCCAGACGTGGACCTGCTCGTTGACCAGCAGGTCGGCCTGGGCCATCAGCTCCGGGCCGATCGTGATCGAGCCGCCGGAGTCCGGGTCGCACCCGGTCACCGTCGCCCGGTGGATCTTCGATTTCAGCATCTGCCTGTTCATCGTTCCTCTCAGTCGGCCGGCGGCGTCGAGCCGCCGGGTCCCCCGATCACCACGTTGTCGATCAGCCGCGCCGGGCCGACCCGCGCGGCGACGGCGACCAGCACCGGGCGCCCGTTGAAGCTGGTCACCCGAGTCAGATCCTCGGCATCGCGTGCCTCGACGTACTCGGGCTCGATCCCGGCCGCGTCGAGCTGGGCGCGGACGGCGCCGAGCACGGCGTCGGCGCTGGTCTCGCCGGCGGCGACCGCCGCCTCGCCGGCCTTCAGGCCGCGGCTCAGAGCCGCCGCCCGCTGCCGCTCGTCCGGGTCGAGGTAGGCGTTGCGCGAGCTCAGCGCGAGTCCGTCGGCGTCGCGGACGGTGGGCACGACCACGATCTCGACCGGGAAGTCGAGATCGCGGGCCATCCGCCGGATGACGATCGCCTGCTGGGCGTCCTTCTGGCCGAAGAACGCGATCTGTGGCCCAACCGCATTGAAGAGCTTGGCGACCACCGTGGTGACGCCGCTGAAGTGGGCGGTTCCGCGGCGGCCGGGGTCGCCGTCGAGCACCTCGGCCAGCCGGCCCGTGACCTCGACGGAGGTCGCGAAGCCGGCGGGATAGACCTCGTCGGCACCCGGGGCGTAGACGAGGTCGACGCCGGAGGCCTCGGCGAGCGTCAGGTCGCGCCGCTCGTCGCGCGGGTAGGCGTCGAGGTCCTCGCCGGGGCCGAACTGGGCCGGGTTCACGAACAGCGACATCACCACCACCTCGCAGCGTTCGCGGGCGGCCGCCAGCAGCGCCAGATGCCCTTCGTGCAGGGCCCCCATGGTTGGCACGAGGCCGATCGAGCGGCCGCGATCGCGGTCGGGCGCGAGCGCCGCGCGCAGCTCGGCAACGGTTCGAACCAGTCTCATCGACCGTCCTCCCGGGCGAGTGAGCGGGTGCGCTCGGCGAGCGCCTCATAGAGCCCGACCAGATCCGGCGCGGTCTCGCGCAGGGCCTCGACGTGGCGAGCGACGGTCGCGTCGTCACCGCGGGCGATCGGGCCCGTCAGCGCCTCGGCGCCGCGCTCCGACCAGTTGGCGGCGGTGCGCAGGACCAGGGGCGAAAGCAGCTCGCGGGCGTCCTCGACCCCGGCGGCCCCGAGCAGCGCGCTGGCCGACTCCTCAAGCGCGACGAGGAAGTTGGAGGCGATGCAGGCGGCGGCGTGGTAGGCCGCGCGGTGCTCGTCGGCGACCTCGAACGGCCGCATCCCCAGCCGCTCGGTCAGTGTCCGGGCGAACTCCAGGGCCTGGGGGGTCGAGCCGGCGATCGCGGCCGGGCAACCGGTGAAGTCGGTCGATCGGTCCGGGACGGTTTGCAACGGGTGCAGCGAGAAGGGGACGGCGCCCGCCGCGACCAGGGGTCCCAACACGTCGAGGGTCGACGCCCCGCTCGCGTGGCCGGCGAAGCGCGGCGCCGCACCGCGGGCAACCAGCTCCGCGGCGGCTTCGGTGATCGCCTGATCGGGGACGCAGAGAAGCACAGCCTCGGCGTCGGCGATCGGACCGAGCTGATCGCGCCCGGCGAGCGTCGCCGCGAGCCCGGCGCGCTCGGCGGCGGCGGCGATCGAGCCGCCGACACGCCCCGCGCCCACCACGGCGAGCGCCGGAAGGGCGGCGTGGTGCGCGATCGCGCTTGGAGTCGGGTCTTCCCGTTCCAGTTCCCGCATTCGGAGATACCAGACGGCGTCTGAGTCTTTTTTTGGGGGTTGTGCCGGTCGATTCCGGCTCGTCCACGCCCCAACGTGCGGGGTCGCAGCGCGAGCCGAATGGTAGCGGCGGATACGATCGGAACGTGCCGATCTACGAGTTCCGCTGCGGTGAATGCGGGGAGCGCTTCGAGGCGCTGGTCGCGGTCGGCACCGAGACCGCCGAGTGCGCCGCCTGTGGCGCGGCGGCCGCCGAGCGCGTGCTCTCGGCCCAGGCGCCGCCGTTCGGGCTGGTGAAGACACCGGGCTCGGCTCGCGCCCAGGAGACCCGCAACAAGCAGCTCCGCGAACGGACCAAGGCGGACTTCACGGCACGCCGCAGGCGAGCCCGCGGGGGAGGGGGCGGATGAGCGCCGCCGCCGAGCAGAGGCGCGAGCGGCTGGTCGAGCTCTACCGGGAGGTCGGCGAGTGCACCCGCTGCCCCCTGCACGAGGGCCGCACCCGGGCTGTCTTCGGGGCCGGCAACGCCGACGCCGACCTGATGTTCATCGGCGAGGCGCCCGGCGCCGAGGAGGACCGCCAGGGCGTGCCGTTCGTCGGCCGCGCCGGCCAGCTGCTCAACCAGCTGCTCGAGGGGATCGGGATGAGCCGCGAGGACGCCTTCATCGCCAACATCTTGAAGAGCCGCCCCCCGGGCAATCGCGACCCGCAGCCCGAGGAGATCGACGCGTGCTGGCCCTATCTCGAGCGCCAGATCGACCTGATCGAGCCACGGGTGATCGCCACCCTGGGCAACTTCGCGACCAAGAGGATCACCGGCAGCCAGACCGGGATCACCCGGGTCCGGGGCACGCCCCAGGTGCACGAGCTGGGCGGGCGGACCGTGTTCGTGTTCCCGCTCCTGCACCCGGCGGCCGCGCTGCGGACGCCCTCGCTGGTCGAGACCCTGCGCGAGGACTTCGCCAAGCTGCCCGGCCTGCTGGCCGAGCCATTGCCACAGCTCGACGGGCCCGGGCCCCCGGAGGAGGCCGGCGAGCCGCTGGCCCCGGACCCGGACACCCAGCTCGACCTGTTCGCTTGACCGCCGCCGACTCCGACGGGCCCGAGGCCACCGAGCGGGCCGGGGCCGAGCTGGCGGCGCGGCTGCGGCCCGGCGACGCGGTCCTGGTCAGCGGCGAGCTCGGCGCCGGCAAGACCACCTTCGTCCGCGGTGCCTGCCGCGCGCTCGGGGTCAGCGAGCCGGTTGTCTCGCCCACGTTCACGCTCGGGCGCCGTTACCGCGGCGGCGCGCTGATGGTCTCACACCTCGACCTCTACCGGCTCGAGGGCATGGCCGGCGAGGAGCCGGGCCTGCTCGACGACTATCTGACCCCGGATGCGATCGCGTTCGTCGAGTGGCCGGAGCGGGCCGCGGACCTGGAGCTTCCCGACGGGGTGCGGTTAGGACCGTCGGTCACGATCCGCCATGCCGGCGGCGACCGGCGCCTGATCGAGATCGGCCCGCGGCCGGATCAGTTGTCGTAGGGGTCCGAGCTGCTGGTCGTCGACGTCGTCGAGGTCGACGAATCGTCGCCGCCGCCGGTGATCTCGTCCGCTTGATCCTTGATGTCCTCGGCGGTTTGCTGAGCCTGCTCGGAGATGTCCTGCCCGGTCTCCTGCGCCTGCTGGCTGATGTCGTGAGCGCTGTCCTGCGCCTGCTCCTTGACCGAGCTCGCCGCCTTGTCGACGTCGTCGCTGTTGCAGCCGGCGAAGGCGGCGCCGCTGACCGCGAGCGCGGTCGCAGCGACTGCGATCAGGATGCGGCCCATGCGTTGATCCTAGTCTCCTGCGCATGATCCTCGGCATCGATACGGCGACCGCCGACACCGCCGTCGCGGTCACCGATGACGGTGAGTTGATCTGCGAGCGCCGGGTCGGCCCCGACGAGCGCGGCCGCCCGCGCCACGCCCCGGCGCTGCTCGCCGAGGTCGGCGCCGCCGTCGAGCACGCGGGGGGCTGGGAGTGGATCAGCTCGCTGGCGGTCGGGATCGGCCCGGGGACGTTCACCGGGCTGCGGGTCGGCGTCGCGACCGCGCGCGCCCTGGCCCAGGGCCGCGGCCTGCCGTTGGCCGGCGTCGGCTCGCTCGCGGCGCTCGCCCGGGGGATCGACACCGCCGATCGCCCCCGGCTGCCGCTCCTCGACGCGCGCCGTGGCGAGGTCTTCGGGGCGCTCTACGTCGGCGCCGACGAGGTCGTGGCACCGTTCGTCTGCCCGCCCGAGGCGGTCGGTGCGCACCTCTCAGCGGCCTCCGGGACCCCGCTGGCTGCGGGTGACGGCTCGCTACGATTTCGCCAGCAGCTCGAGTCCGCGGGCGTGGAGGTGCTCCCCGACGCGGACCCGGCTCACCGGATGGCCGCCCGCCACATATGCGAGCTGGCCGCCGGGTTCGAGGCGGGGCCGGCGACCGACGTCACCCCGGCCTATCTGAGACGACCGGACGCAGAGGTATGGCGTGAGCAACGAGATCACCACCCCGGGGCCGGCTGAGCCGGCGGTCGCGGTACGTCGCCTGGTCTACGGCGACCTGCCGTCGGTGCTGGCGATCGAGCGGCGCTCGTTTCAGACCCCTTGGTCGCTGGCGATGTTCGTGCTCGAGCTCTCGAAGCCCTCGGGCATCTGCCTTGCGATCACCGACGACCGCGGCGGGCTGGTCGGCTACCTGGTCTGCTCGCGCTACGCCGACGTCTGGCACCTGATGAACATCGCCGTGGCGCCGGAGCGCCGCCGCGAGCGGATCGCCACGGAGCTGATGCGCAGGCTGTTCGAGGCCGCCGGCGCCGACGCCAGGGTGACGCTCGAGGTCCGGACCTCGAACTCCGCCGCGATCCAGATGTACGAGCGCTTCGGCTTCCGCCCCGCCGGCCACCGCCGCCGCTACTACCACGACAACGGTGAGGACGCTCTGATCATGTGGCTCGAGGGAACAACTCGCGCCACGTTCTCGGCTTCGTCTGCGGGCGTGCGCGGCGAGGATTCTTGAGCCTGATCCTCGCGCTGGAAACCTCGTGCGACGACACCTGTGCGGCGGTCGTCGACGGTGCCGTGATCCGCTCCAATGTGATTTCGTCGCAGGCCGCGGCGCACGAGCGCTTCGGCGGCATCGTCCCCGAGGTCGCCTCGCGCCACCACGTCGAGCTGGTCAACCCGGTGGTCGACGCGGCGCTCTCGAACGCCGGGGTGGGCCTGGCCGAGGTTGATTCGCTGGCGGTCACCCGCGGGCCGGGCCTGATCGGCGCGCTGCTGGTAGGCGTCAACACCGCCAAGGCTCTTGCCGCGGCGACGGGCAAGCCGCTCTGCGGGGTCGATCACCTGCACGGCCACGTCGCCGCCAACTTCCTCGAGCCGGAGCCGCTCGAGCCGCCCTTCCTGTGCCTGGTCGCCAGCGGCGGCCACACGCTGCTCGCCGGGGTACGCACGCCCGAGCGCTACGAGCTGCTGGGCCAGACGCTTGACGACGCCGCCGGCGAGGCGCTGGACAAGGCGGCCAGGGTGCTGGGACTCGGCTATCCCGGCGGCCCCGCGATCGAGCGCGAGGCGCGCGACGGCGATGCCGAGGCGTTCGCGTTCCCGGTTGCAATGACCAACGACCCGCGCCCGGACTTCAGCTTCAGTGGCCTGAAGACAGCGCTGCTATACGCGGTCCGGGACCTTGGCGACGAGGTCGACGCGCGGCGCGCCGACCTTGCCGCCAGCTTCCAGGCGGCGGTGGTCGAGCAACTGGTCGCGAAGCTGCGCCGCGTGGTCCGGGGCGGCAGCCGCCGCCATCGAGACCCCGCCGCGGCGTGGCAGGCGGTCGCGCTCGGCGGCGGGGTGGCGGCAAACGGGCTGCTGCGCTCGCGGGTCACCGAGCTGTGCGAGGGCGAGGGCCTGGCGCTGAAGCTGGTCGCCCGCGAGCTCTGCACCGACAACGCGGCGATGATCGCCTCGGCTGCCCGCTACCTGCAGGCGGCCCCCTATCCCGACTATCTGGAATGGGACGCCCAGTGAGGCGAAGCGAAGCGAAGCCGAGCCGCGCCGCCGTTGAGGCGCCTGGTGTGAGGCGAAGCGAAGCGAAGCCGAGCCGCGCCGCCGTTGAGGCGCCTGATGTGAGGCGAAGCGAAGCGAAGCCGAGCCGCGCCGCCGTTGAGGCGCCCGATGTCACTGAGGTGACGCTGTACTCGCGACCCGGGTGCCACCTGTGCGACGAGGCGCGCGAGGCGATTCTGGGTTTCGACGGGATCAGCCTGCGCGAGGTCGACATCGATTCCGACGACGGCCTGCTGGCGGCGATGCTGGAGCGGATCCCGGTGGTCGAGGTGGGCGGCCGGGTGGTCAGCGAACTCGAGTTCGATGCCGACGCATTTTCCGTCGCGCTTCATACTGTCTCGCCGTGACCGAGCCCGAAGCCAACGGCGGCGCCGCCGCCACAGAGGTCTCCAGCGCCGGCATCGGCGAGGGCGACCGACTCTCGCTCGGGGTCGCCGCGCGCCTGTCGCGCTATCTGCAGGTGCTGATTCAGGCGCGCAAGATGGGGCGCGAGACGATCTCCTCGCAGGAGCTGGCCGAGTACACGCACATCAACTCGACCCAGATCCGCCGCGACCTCTCCGGGTTCGGCAAGTTCGGCAAGCGCGGCGTTGGCTACCGGGTCGAGTCGCTGGTCGGCGAGATCCGCAAGATCCTGCACACCTCGGGCCAGCACAACATCGCCCTGTTCGGGGCCGGCAACCTGGGCCAGGCGATCGCCAGCTCCGACATCTTCGCCGACCACGGCTTCCGGATCGTGGCGATCTTCGACGCCGACCCCGAGCTGGTCGGGGCCGAGCACGGGGGCGTCCCGGTTCGGGCCCTTGCCGACCTGGAACAGGTGGTCAGCGAGGAGGAGGTCGTGGTGGGCGTGCTCGCGGTGCCGGCGAGCGCCGCCCAGGAGGTTGCCGACCAACTCGTCGAGGCCGGCGTGAAGATCATCTTCAACTACTCCGAGCAGCTGCTGCAGGTGCCGCCGGAGGTCACCGTCCACACCTCCAGCCCCGCGGTCGACCTGCTGTACGCGCTCTACTTCTACCTCGCCTGAGCGATGACCCCGAGCGGGCAGGAGGCCCTCGACTCAAGCCTCGACCTGGAGCGGGCGCGAGAGACGTTCGAGGCCTCGCAGGACTTCACCATCGGGCTCGAGGAGGAGTTCGCGATCGTCGACCCCGAGAGCCTCGAGCTCGTCCACCGGTTCGAGGAGCTGCGCGACTCGTGCGCCTCGGACCCGATCCTCGCCGAGTCCGTCGCCGGCGAGCTGATCGACACCGAGATCGAGATCCGCTCGGGCCGCGCCGAGAGCTTCGCCGAGGCGGTCGAGCTGCAGTCGGACCGCCGCCGCCGGCTGTTCGAGCACGTGGAGCGGTTGGGGGTCGCGCTGGGCGCAACCGGCACCCACCCGTGGGCCAACTACCTCGACCAGCGGATCATCGAGACCGAGCACTACAACCGCCTGCGCCAGGAGCTGCGCTGGGTTGCGCAGCGCAACAACTCCTGGAGCCAGCACGTCCACGTCGGCGTCCGCGGTGCGGACCGCGCGATCGCGGTCTGCGACCACCTACGGGCGCTGCTGCCGCCGCTGCTCGCGCAGTCGGCCAACTCGCCGTTCCTGGACGGCCACGACACCGGCCTGCACTCGGTACGGACCGAGATCTTCACCCGCACGTTCCCGCGCTGCGGCGTCCACGAGCCGTTCGGCGACTGGGCCAGCTACGCCGACTTCATCGAGCTGCTGGCCGCCACCGGCCGGATCGTCGAGTCGACCCAGCTGTGGTGGAGCGTGCGCCCGCACCACGCCTTCGGCACGGTCGAGCTGCGGATCTGCGACGCGCAGACGCGCGGCGACGAGGCGTTCGGGCTCGCGGCGCTGATCACGGCCTGCATCGCCCAGTCGGCGCTCGACTACGACGACGGCGTCCTGGGAACGCCGCTGCGCCAGCGCGAGATCGAGGAGAACCTGTGGCAGGCGATCCGCCACGGGCGCGACGGCACCCAGATCGATTTCGCCGCACGCGAGGTGATCCCGACAGTGGCCGCGATCGAGCGACTGGTCGAATGGACGGCTCCGGCGCGCGACCAGCTCGGCCTCGAGGTCGAGCTGCCGGCCGAGAACGGGGCCCAGCGGGGCCGCGCGATGCTCGAGGGCGGGGCGACCCTCGCCGACGTCTACCGCGAGGCGGTCGACGAGACGCGCCGAACGTACGCGCCCGAACGGGTCAGCTCTTCTTCTTGACCTTCCACTTGTAGGTATCCGAGCTGACGTTGCCGACCGCGTCGGTGGCGGTGACCGTGAGCTTGTGCTTGCCGGGCTTGACCTTGAACTTTGGGTCCGCGGCGCACGGCTTGGCGGCCGCCTTGTCGAGCTTGCAGGTGAGCGTGGCGCCCGCCTCGGCGTCGATCTTGAACTTCGCCTTCGCCTTGGTCGACTTCTTCTTCGGCCCCTTGGCGATCTTCAACGCGGCCGTGGTGTCGATCGTGAACGACGCCGAGCCGTTGCCTGCGTTGGCGAAGTAATCGGTCGCGTTGACCGCCAGCGTGTGCTGGCCGTCGGTCAGCGCCGGCGTCGTGAACGGGCTCGAGCACGGGGTCGCCGCGCCGCCGTCGATCGAGCAGGCGAGAGTCTTAAGGTGGCGGTTGCCGCTGATCGTCAGGGTCGGCGTTGCGTCGTTGCTCGGAGGCGGGCCGGTGACCGTCACGTCCAAAGGCGAGGTCGGAGGCACGGAGGCGATCGCCGCCTGCGCGTCGATCAGTCCGGAGCCGACGACGTTGGCGCCCAGGGCGCCGACCGGGACCGCGGTGTTGCGCTGGGCGGCCTCGACCTGGAGGTTGGTCAGCGCCGGGTTCGCCTCGAGCTGTAGGGCGCCGACGGCCGCTGCGTGCGGCGCGGCTGCAGAGGTGCCGAAGAACCGGTTGCCGCCGCCGAAGAATGTGTTCAGCCCTCCGTCGGTGGCTGAGATGTTCGGCTTCGTGATCGTCTGCGGCGCACCCAACGGGGGCGAGGGGGTGGTGCCGCTGACCGGCGCGAACAGGTAGGTGACCGGACCGCGCGACGAGAACGGCTCGACGATCGACGAGTTGTTGAACGGGACGGCGCCGACCGTCTGCGCCGCCTCGGCGCCGTTGTGGCCGAAGATCGTCGGCCCGGAGACGTCGGGGGCGGTCACCGCCTGGCCGAATGAGGTGATCGTGTTGGCGCCGTTGTCGCCGCTGACCCACTTGAGCCTGGGCGTGCCGCTGCCGGAGTAGCGGCGGATGACGATCTGCCGCGAGCCGGCGCCGCCGGTGGTGAAGCTCGCGAACTCGGTTGAGCTGCCGGACGCGATGTTGTCCTCGAAACCCCTCGCGCTGATCGTTGCGCCGTTGAGCACGTAGACGTCGAAGTCGTCCGTGATCCCGAACTGGGGCTCGGCCCACGAGAGGCTGAGCCGGAACGGCTTGCTGGCGCCGACGTTGACGTCGAGGGTGTTGTCGGATCCGACGCCGGGGTCGAAGTCCATGCAGCTGTCGGCGCCGCCGGCGCGATCCGCGAGCACGACCGCTGGGCAGGTGGTCGTGCGGTAGCCGGTTGGCGCCTCGTAGGAGTTGAAGCCGAGGCCGTTGTTGTTGAACGCCATCGAGAAGTAGGCGATGCCCTGGGCCGTGACGTCGTCCACGGCCTTCGCGATTACGCCGTCCTGGTACATCGGCTCGCGGAAAAAGATGATGTCGTCGCCGATCACGTTGGCGCCGTTGTCGGCGAGCGCGTGAATGTTGTCGGCGAAGCTGGTCTGGCTGATCAAGGCGGTGGCGAACGCGAGCGAGGCGCCCGGAGCGAGGTCGTGGACGATCTGCAGCATCGCGCGCCCTTCGTCGGCGCCACCGAAGTCCTGGAGCACTTGAACGGGCGTGGTCCGCCCGCACGGGTTTCCGGCCCCTGGCAGGTCGCCGGTCGTGACGTCGCCGGCCTCGCCGCCGAGCGCGTTGTAGGAGTCAGACATCATCCCGACCTTGACCCCGGTTCCGTCGACGTCGAACTGGGTCCGCGCTGCCGCCGCCTTGAGCTGGACGTCCCCCTCGGTGACCACCCCGGTCGAGCAGGTGTTGATCGTCCCGCCCTCGGCGCCACCGCCCTCGGTGCTGCCAGTCATCGGCTCGATCTGCTCGGTTGCGAACTCGACCCCGGGCACCGCGGCGACGTCGTCGAGGTCAGACTCGTCGATCGCAGCGCTGATCGTCCGGTAGGTCGGCGAGACGTGGAGGATTCGCGCTCCGGCGGCGCGCAGGGCACCGACTCGACCGCGCAGACGGTCGACCCGGACTTCGACGACCAGAGCGCCGCCGTCGCGAAGCAAGCTCCCGGGCCCGTGTGCGAGCAATGAGACAGCCTCGCCTTGGGTGCCTGGGCCTGCGGAGCGCAGGTCGGGCCGGCTGAGCTCGCGCAAGCGCCACGAGAGGGTGTCGTGATCGCCCGGGGTGGTCGCCGCCGCTCCGGGCGCGATCAGCAACATTCCCACAACGGTCGCAGCGATTCCCGCCTTCACTTACTTCCCTCCCGGTCGTGGTCGCGCCCCGTCTTATAGCGTCGCGGCGATGAGCTCGCAAGGACACGAGCCCCCGGCCGGCGAATCGCCCCCCGACGAGGAGGAGCTGCAGCGCCGACTCGAGGAGCAGCTGCGCCAGATCCGGGTCCAGGATCTGATCACCGAGAGCACCGCCAGCATCCTCAACCTCTCGGCTCGGCGGATCGCGAAGGCCGACGAGCGCGACCTCGAGCAGGCGAGGATCGGAATCGAGGCGGTCCGGGCCCTGGTCGAGCTGCTCGAGCCGGGCCCGCGCGAGCAGGTCCGCGAGGCGCTCTCGCAGGTGCAGCTGCTGTACGCGCGCGAGAGCCAGGGGGGCGAGGCGCCCGATGAGGCCGCGCCCGCCGAGCCACCGCCCGCCGAACCTCAGCGGCCGGGCCCTGAGCCGCCGCCGCGGCTGTGGACCCCGCCGGGGTCGTCATAACGCCGCCCATTCCTCTACAGTTCCCGCCGCTTCGCGGCCGGACCGTTTTCCGGCCGCTTCTGAGTGATTAGAGACTTACGGAGGACCTGTCTTGACCGATTTCCTGACCGATTACGGCGTCCTGATCGCGCTCGTGTGCGCCGGCGCCGCGGTGCTCTACGGAGCGCTGGTGACCCAGCGGCTGCTTGCGCGCTCCGCCGGCAACGACCGCATGCGGGAGATCTCCGGTGCGGTCCAGGAGGGTGCCAAGGCCTACCTGAATCGTCAGTACACGATCATCGCCATGGTCGCCGTCCCGCTCGCGATCCTGATCGCGGTGATCCAGGACGTGCCGACGGCGATCGGGTTCGTGATCGGCGGGGCGCTCTCCGGCGCCGCCGGGTTCATCGGCATGAACGTCTCGGTCCGGGCGAACGCCCGGGTCGCCGAGGCCGCGCGCGGCGGCGTGCCGCCGGCGCTCGACGTCGCCTTCAAGGGCGGCTCGGTCACCGGCCTGCTGGTCGTCGGCCTGGCGCTGCTCGGCGTCGCCGGCTACTTCGGGATCCTGGTCCTCACCGACCACACCGACAAGGAAGCGGTCGACGCGCTGATCGGGCTCGGATTCGGCGGCTCGCTGATCTCCGTCTTCGCCCGGCTCGGCGGCGGCATCTTCACCAAGGCAGCCGACGTCGGCGCCGACCTCGTCGGCAAGGTCGAGGCGGGGATTCCCGAGGATGACCCGCGCAACCCCGCGGTGATCGCCGACAACGTCGGCGACAACGTCGGCGACTGCGCCGGCATGGCGGCCGACCTGTTCGAGACCTACGCGGTGACCACGGTCGCCGTGATGCTGCTCGGGGTGCTCACCTTCTCCGCCGACTTCGCCCGCGAGGTGGCGCTGTACCCGCTGGTCCTCGGCGGGGTCGCGATCCTCGCCTCGATCGTCGGCGCCCTCGCGGTGCGGACGACCACCGACAAGGTCGAGGGCGCGCTCTATCGCGGCCTGCTGATCTCGGCGGTGATCTGCGCGGCGCTCTTCTACCCGATCACCGACTGGCTGATGAGCGACGCGCTCTCGCTCGGCGTCGGCGACCCGGGCAGCGCCCTGTTCGGCACCTCGGTCTCCGACCTTTGGTTCTGCGCCCTGATCGGCCTGGTGGTGACCGGCGGCCTGTTCGTGATCACCGACTACTACACCTCGACCCGGTTCCGTCCCGTGAAGACGATCAGCCAGGCGTCGGTGACCGGCCACGCGACGAACATCATCCAGGGGCTCGCCCAGGGCTTCCAGTCGGCGGTCGCTCCGGCGCTGCTGATCGCGCTCGCGATCTTCGGCGCCAACGAGCTCGCCGGGATCTACGGGATCGCGATCGCGGTCACCGCCCAGCTCTCGCTCTGCGGTCTGATCGTCGCGCTCGACGCCTTCGGGCCGATCACCGACAACGCCGGCGGGATCGCCGAGATGGCGGAGCTCCCCGAGGAGGTTCGCAACATCACCGACCCGCTCGACGCGGTCGGCAATACGACCAAGGCCGTGACCAAGGGCTACGCGATCGGCTCCGCCGCGCTCGCCGCCCTGGTGCTGTTCGCGGCCTTCCAGATCGAGCTCTCCGATGAACCGGGCGGCACCGGCCTGATCTTCCAGATCTCCGAGCCCGCCGTGCTGATCGGCCTGCTGATCGGCGGGATGATGGTCTACATGTTCTCCTCGTTGGCGATCGAGGCCGTCGGCCGGGCCGCGGCGCAGGTCGTCGAGCAGGTCCGCAAGCAGTTCCGCGAGCACCCCGGGATCATGGATGGCACCGAGAAGCCCGACTACGCGGACACGGTCAGCATCGTCACCGCCGCGGCTCAGCGCGAGATGATCCTGCCGTCGCTGATCCCGATCGTGGTCCCGGTGATCGTCGGCATCATCAGCGTCAAGGCGCTCGGCGGTCTGCTGATCGGCGTGATCGTCGTCGGCCTGTTCATGGCCCTCTCGATGACCGCCGGCGGCGGCGCCTGGGACAACGCCAAGAAGCTGATCGAGGACGGCGCCTTCGGCGGCAAGGGCTCCGAGGCCCACGCCGCGTCGGTGACCGGCGACACGGTCGGCGATCCCTACAAGGACACCGCCGGTCCGGCGATCAACCCGATGATCAAGGTCGCCAACATCGTCGCGATCCTGATCATCCCGATCGTCCACTTCTAAGCCGGACCGCCGGCAGCGCATAGGCTGCCGGGGAGATCAACGGAAAGGGAATTCCCATGAGGCGGAAGTTTGGAAGGCCGTCACCGGCGTTGGTGATCGCATCGATCGCGCTGTTCGTCGCTCTGGCCGGCGGTGCCTGGGCCGTTAGTCACGCGCCGAAGAACTCGGTCACCGCGAAGAGCATCAAGAACGGCGCGGTGAAGACCAAGAAGATCAAGGACGAGGCGGTGACCACCGAGAAGCTCGCCGACGACGCGGTCACCACCCAGAAGCTCGCCGACGACGCGGTAACCAGCGCCAAGGTCAAGAACGGCACGATCGGCGAGTCCGATCTGACCGCGTATACGACCACCGACGCCACCCTGATCAACGGCTGGATCGCCGTCGGCACCGCCCCGGTGCCGACCTTCGGCAAGGACGCGCTCGGCTTCGTGCATCTCCGTGGGACGCTGCGGAACCCGGGCGGGAACGCCACCAACGGCACGGTTGGGTTCACGCTGCCGACCGGGATGCGCCCGGAGCGCACTGAGCAGTTCCCAGCCGCGCAGATCTTCGGCGGCGCTTCGAGCGTCTGCGTGATCACGGTGGGGACCGACGGCTCCGTCGTGCTGGGCATCAACGCCTCCGAGGCCACCGGCTGTCACCCGGTCGGCACGATCTCGGTCTCCGGGATCACCTTCAAGGCCACGGGCTAGCCGAGAGCGGTTGGCCGGCGCGCGGGGCCGCGGTAAGATCGGCTCCGGCGCCGGCTCCGGAAGGGATAGCGATGCACCGCAAGCTCATGTTCGTACTGGCGATCGCGGCGACGCTCGGGTTGGCGGCGGGTGCGCTCGCGAAGACCAACAACCTGACCGGGAAGTTCCAAGGGGACGCGAACTCGTCGATCTCGCTCGACGTAAAGCTGAGCGCCAAGGGCAAGCCGAAGAAGATCACCGGCGGCGACTTCGCCCATGTCGACCTCGTCTGCAACGACGGCAGCCTCGCCGAGGCCGAGGGCACACTGGCGGCGATGGCGCTGAAGAAGCAGGGCTCCTCCTACAGCTTCAAGCTCGGCAGCCTGAACAGCGACTTCCTCCTCCACGGGACGCTCGACAAGAAGGGCAAGAAGGCCGAGGGCGCCGTCACGATCGTCATCGATCAAGGCGAGCATCCGCCTTGCATCGCCGACAACTCGGCGTTCACGGCCTCGAAGTAGGGTCGCCCTCCTAGCCGCGCTGGATGAGCTCGACCCGGTAGTCGTCGGGATCGCGGACGAAGCAGATCCGCGAGCCGCCCTCGCGCACGGAGTAGGGCGGGCGCTCGGGCTCGATCCCCAGGGCGGCAAGGCGTTTGAGGGTGGCGTCGAGGTCCTGGGTCGTGAGCGCGATGTGCCCGTAGCCGGTGCCGATCTCGTATGGCTCCGTGCGCCCGTGGTTGAGGGTGAGCTCGAGCCGCGGCCCGTCACCGGGCAGTCCGAGGAAGCAATTTGTGGCGCTCTCGCCGACCGGGAACCGGTGCAGCTCCTCGAAGCCGAGCTTCCCGTAAAAGGCGATCGAACGGTCGAGGTCGAGGACTCGGTAGCAGGTGTGGATCAGCTCGCTCATCGCAGCGATCAGACTAGCCAACTCCCGGTGGCCGACCGACCAGCGGGCGCCATATAGTCGCCGCGTGCCCGCTCCCGAGCCGATCAACGTCGCCGACTACGAACGGCTCGCGGCCGAGCGCCTCGACCCGGGGGTGCACGGATACTTTGCCGGCGGCGCGGGCGACGAGCGGACCCTGCGCGACAACGTCGCCGCGTACGCCCGCCGCACCCTGCACCCGCGGGTGCTGGTCGACGTCAGCGAGGTCAGCACCCGGACCACGGTGCTCGACACCGAGATCTCGTTCCCGCTGCTGGTTGCGCCGGTCGCCTTCCAGCGGCTCGTCGACCCCGACGGCGAGGTCGCGATGGCGCGCGCGGCGGCCGCGGCGGGGACGATCATGACCCTGTCGACGATCGCGACCTCGCATCCGCGCGAGATCGCCGCCGAGGCTCCCCCGGCTCCGCGCTGGTTTCAGCTCTACTGCTTCCGCGACCGCGGCGTGACCCGAGCGCTGATCGACGAGGCCGTCGAGTCGGGGTTCGAGGCGATCGCGCTGACCGTCGACGCGCCCCGGGCCGGCCGCCGCGAGCGCGACCTGCGGACCGGCTTCGTGGTCCCTCCCGAGATCACCGCCCCGGCGGTTGCCGCGGCGGTCGGCTCGAGCGGCCCGATCAGCGTCAAGGAGGTGTTCGAGCTCGTCGATCCGACGCTGGATTGGGACGACCTCGAGTCGCTGGTCGCCGAGTGCTCGCTGCCGATTCTGCTGAAGGGAATCCAGACCGGTGCCGACGCCGGGCTCGCGGTCGAGCACGGTGCCGCCGGGGTGATCGTCTCCAACCACGGCGGCCGCCAGCTCGACGGGGTCCCGGCGACGCTCGACATCCTCCCCGAGGTGGTCGAGGCGGTCGAGGGCAGCTGCGAGGTCCTGGTCGACGGCGGCATCCGCCGGGGCACCGATGTGCTCACCGCGCTCGCCCTTGGCGCCCGTGCCGTGCTCGCCGGGCGGGCGCCCCTGTGGGGGCTTGCCGTGGGCGGCGAGGCGGGGGCGCGCGACGTGCTCGAGATCCTGCGCGCCGAGGTCGAGCTGGGGATGGTCCTGCTCGGCTGCCGTTCGCCCGATCAGATCGGCCCGGAGCACGTCCGCGGCGGGCCTAGACTCGGCTAGGAATGGCTGAGAGGCACCCACGCGAGGCGGCGCTTAGACGCGTCCACGGCTCGGGCGCGCTGTTCGCGGCCGCCTACGGCAACGTCGGCTCCTCGATCTATTACGCGCTCGGCCTGGTCGCGCTCTACGCGCTCGGGCTGACGCCGGTGACCTTCATGATCGCCGGTGCGATCTTCGCCTTCACCGCGGCCACCTACGTCGAGGCGACCGTGCTCTACCCCGAGGCGGGCGGCTCCTCGAGCTTCGCCCGGCGGGCCTTCAACGAGTTCGCCTCCTTCCTCGCGGCCTGGGCCCAGATGCTCACCTACATCGTCACGATCGCGATCTCGGCGTTCTTCGTCCCGCACTACCTGGCCGTCTTCTGGGAACCGCTCGGCCACGGGCCCGGGGACGTCTTCTTCGGTATCGGCCTGGTCGTGCTCCTGGCCCTGCTCAACATCAAGGGCACCGAGGAGTCGGCGCGGCTCAACCTGATCCTCGCGATCGCCGACCTGCTGACCCAGATCGTCCTCGCCGCGATCGGCCTCTTCCTCGTCTTCAACCCGGACCTGCTGGTCAACCAGATCGATCTCGGCACGGCGCCGACCTGGGGCGACTTCGCGCTCGGGATCGCGGTCGGGATGGTCGCCTACACCGGGATCGAGACGATCTCGAACATGTCCGAGGAGGCGCGGGAGTCGTGGCGGACGGTGCCGCGCGGCACCGGGCTGGTCGTGGTCGCCGTGGTCGGCCTGTACGCGCTGCTGCCGATGATCGCGCTCTCGGCGATGCCGGTCACGCCCGACGGCAGCGGCGGCTTTACGACCGAGCTCGCGACCACGTTCAAGGACGATCCGGTGCTCGGGATCGTCGAGAACCTCGGGCTCAGCTCCGGGCTCACCGACGCGCTGCGCATCTACGTCGGCATCCTCGCCGCGGTGATCCTGCTGATCGCCACCAACGCCGCCCTGATCGGGCTCTCGCGGCTGACCTTCTCGATGGGCCAGCACCGCCAGCTTCCGGAGATCCTGCGGGCGGTCCACCCGAAGTTCAAGACGCCCTACATCGCGATCATCATCTTCTCGGGGGTCGCGGCGGTCGTCATGCTGCCGGGACAGGCGACCTTCCTGGGGACGATCTACGCCTTCGGTGCGACGCTCTCGTTCACGGTCGCGCACGTCTCGGTGATCCGGCTGCGCAAGCTCAGACCCCTGGACGAGCGCCCGGACACGCCCGACGGCACCAGGCTCTGGCACTCGCCGATCAACCTCAAGTTCGGCGGCTACTACCTGCCGGTGCTGGCCGTGCTCGGCGGGCTCGGCACCTTCGGGGCCTTCGTCGTCGCGATGGCGCTCGACCCCGTCGTCCTCGCCACCGGTGGCGGCTGGATGGTCTTCGGGACGCTGCTCTACATCGGCTATCGCCGCTACAAGCATCTGCCGCTGACCGAGACGGTGATGGTCGAGAGCCTGACCCCGCTCGGGGTCGAGGAGGTCGAGTACAAGAGCATCCTTGTCGCCTTCGACGGCGACGCCCCGTTCTCCGAGGAGACGGTGGCGACGGCGAAGCGGCTGGCGGCGCGCCGGCGCCGGGCGATCCACGTGCTCTCGCTGGTCACCGTGCCGTCCGACCTGCCGTTGGACGCCGAGCTCGACGGCCGCGAGGGGGCGGCCCGCAGCAAGCTCGAGCGGGCGAAGCTGATCGGCGGCCGGCGGGTCTCGGGCTCGGTCCAGCACGTGCGGCTCGGCCAGGCCGGCAAGGTGATTGTCGACGAGGCCAAGTCGATCAACGCGGCGGCGATCGTGCTGCCCCTGCGCTACCGCGACGGCAAGCCGCTGTACGGCAAGACGCTGCAGACGGTGCTCGCCAAACGCCCCTGCAGGGTGATCGTCGCCGCCCACCCGGGGGATACGACCACCGAGACCCTGACGAGGGCGGTCGCGTGAGCCAGAAGCCGCCGCCGCCGGACGAGGTCTACCGCGGCGTCACCCGAACGTTCGGGGTGATCATCACCGGCCTCGGCCTGGTGATCATCATCGTCACCCTCGCGCACGGCGGCACCGCCGGCTCCAACGGGATCTGGATCGGCCTGATCTTCACCGGGCTCGGCCTCGGGCGGCTCTACCTGTCGCTGCGCAGGGAGAAGCGTTGATCGACCCGTTCAAGTCCGGGGCCGAGCGCTCGCCGATCACCAACCGCTGGCTCGGGGTGCCGCTGCTGTTCGCGGTCGCCTACTCGGCGGTCGGCTTCTCGATCTACTTCGCCCTCGGCCTGGTCAGCGAGCGTGGCCTCGGGCTCACGCCGCTGATCCTGCTCGGCGTCGGGCTGGTGTTCGTGCTCAACACGCTCACCTACGTCGAGGGCGAGGCGATGGTCCCCGAGCGCGGCGGCTCGGCGACCTTCGCCCGCCACGCGTTCCGCAACGAGCTGGTCAGCTTCATCGCCGGCTGGGCGATCCTGATCGATTACGTGATCGTGATCGGGCTGGCGGCGCTCTCGGTGCCGCACTACCTGACGCCGATCTGGTCGGGGTTCTCCGACACGGCGCCGGAGGTGATCACCGGCGCGATCGTGATCGTGCTGACCGCGGCGCTGACGATCGCCGGGGTCACCGGCGCCGGCCGCGCGCGGCTGTTGGGGCTGATCTCGATCGCGGGCGTCGGGCTGCTGCTCGCGGTGATCGTCGTCGGCCTGATCACCTCGTTCGACCTCTCGGCTCTGACCGCCGAGCTCGACCCGTTCACGAGCCCGACGCTCGAGGACGTGATCTACGCGGGCGTGATCGCCACCGTGGCCTTCGCCGGGATCGAGGCGGCCGCCAACCTGGCGCCGGACATCGAGAGCGCCCCGATCGACCTGCGCAAGCTGGTGGTCGCGGCGGCGACCCTGGTGCCGCTGATCTACGTCGGGGTCTCGGTGGTCGCGCTGATGGTGCTGCCGGTCCACCCGACGCCGGATGGTCCGCAGACCGCGCTCGGCTCGACCTACCTGGAGAACCCGGTCCTGGGGGTGGTCGAGAACATCAGCCCCGGCTGGATCTCCGACCTGATGCAGGTGGCGGTCGTCCTGGTGGTGCCCGCGGCGCTGATCTGGGCCGCGAACACGGCGATGCTCGGGCTCTCGCGCCACGTCTACGTGCTCGCCACCAACCGCCAGATCCCCAGCTGGCTGGGCAAGCTCAACGCCCGCTTCCGCACCCCTCACGTGGCGATCGTCGGAGCCGCGATCGCGGCGATCGCGCTGATCGTCCCCGCCGACGTCGCCCTGCTAGGCGGGCTGTTCGCGTTCGGGGCGACGATCGCGTTCACGATCGCGCATCTGTCGGTGATCCGGATGCGGATCACCGAGCCCGATCGCGAGCGCCCGTTCCGGATCCCGTTCGACATCTCGATGTTCGGCGCCCGGGTGCCGCTGCCGACCTTGCTCGCGGCGGTGCTGACCGCGCTCGCCTGGGTCAGCGTGATCGTCTACCACGACACCGCCCGCTGGGTCGGCGGGGCCTGGATGGTCTTCGGGCTGGTCGCCTACGTGATCTACCGCAAGGGGTTCGAGGGCACGCCGCTGACCGAGCGGGTCCAGGTTCCCGCCGAGGCGTTGGTCAAGGAGGGGGTCGACGTCGAGTACGGCGACATCCTGGTGCCGGTCTTCGGGACCAAGCTCGACGACGACATCGTCGGCACCGCCGGGCGGCTCGCCGACGCCGCCGACCGCCCGGACGAGGTCGCGCCGCGGCTCGAGGTCGTCTACGTGATCGACGTGCCGCTGACCGTGCCGCTCGACGTACCGCCGCCGCCCGACCGGGCCGAACAGGCGAACGCGGCGCTCGAGCGGGCCCAGCACGTCGGGGAGGAGTACGAGACGGTCGAGGTGCACCCGTCGGTCATCCGAGCGCGCTCGATCGGCTCCGGGATCGTCGCCGCGGCCCGCGATCGAGGGGTTGAGATGATCGTCATGGGGGCCGAGCCGCCGACCCGGATCCGCGGCGGTGCGATCTTCGGCGGCGTCGGCGGGTCGCGGCCGGCCGAGATCGGACCGGTGACCGAGTACGTGCTGCGCAAGGCGCCGTGCCGGGTCTTGGTCACCGCCCCGGCGACCGACGGTTCGCGCCGCGCCCGCGCCGGAGGGGCCGCTCCCGGCGCCGAGAACGAGATCGGCCGCGAGGCGGCGCTGCCGGTCGCCGAGTAGCGCGCCGAGGCGCCGCGCGCGCCACGACTAAGATCAGCGCCATGTTCGTGCTGATCGTCGGAGCGGGCCGCGTCGGATCGTCGGTGGCTCGGGGCATGCTCGAGGAGGGCCACGAGGTCTCCTGCCTCGACGAGGATCCCGAATCCCATGCGCGACTCGAGATCGGGCTCGACCGGCCGTGGGAGGACATGGGCGGCCACTTCACGGTCGGCACCGCGCTCGAGCTCGAGGCGCTGACCGCGGCGGGGATCGAGCGCGCCGACGTTTTCGTCGCCTCGACCGACGGCGACAACACCAACATCATCATCGCTCAGCTCGCCAAGCGGCGTTTCAACGTGCCGAAGGTGATCGCGCGGATCCTCGACCCATACCGCGCCAAGTGGTACGCCGACCAGGGGCTGGACACGATCTGCCCGACCCGGGTGGCGATCGAGATGCTCGAGAAGGAGATCCGCGAGACGGCCGAGCGCGGCACCTCGGGCGCGCCGGCCGCGGGCGCCATCGACCACGAGGACGCGGACGTCTAGGCTAGGCGGCCGACTTGCCCGAGCGCCAGTACATCATCATCGTCGGGGCCGGCAAGGTGGGCTGGAACCTCGCCCGCGAGCTGATCGAGAAGGGCAACGAGGTGACCCTGATCGAGTCCAACCGCGAGCGCTACCTGACGGTCGAGCAGGAGCTCGAGCACAACATCCAATACGGCGACGCCTCGGAGCTCTGGGTCCTGGAGCGAGCTGGGATCTCGCGTGCCGAGATGGTGATCGCGGTCACCGGTGACGACGAGGACAACATGCTGATCTGCCAGGTGGCGAAGGAGAAGTACCTCGTCGACCGGATCATCGCCCGGGTAAACAACCCCCGCAACCGCGAGCACTTCGCCCTGCTCGGGGTAAAGCCGGTGGTCTCGGCGACCGACCTGATCCTGCGCCTGATCGAGCATGAGGTCCCCGAGTACGGGCTCGTCCACCTGCTCGACCTGCCCGAACAGCGGCTCGAGATCATCGAGATGGAGCTGCCGGAGAACTCGCGCGCCGCCGGCACCCGGGTCGGGGACCTGGCGATGCCCGAGGGCACCCTGCTGATCTCGGTGCTGCGTGAGGGCACCGGCTTCGTCCCCAACGCCGAGACGGTGCTGCAGGCAGGCGACGAGATCCTCGCCGTGCTCGACCCGCGGGTCGAGGAGGACCTGACGGCCTACTTCGGACCTGACGGTTCGGCGCCCGAGTGAGCGGGTAGCCGTCGGCCGTGGCGGACAAGAGCGTCGACTTCTTGATCGTCGGCGGCGGGCTGGCCGCCGCCTACTGCGCTTCGGAGCTTCGCAAGCAGGGATCCGAGGGCTCGATCCTGCTCGCCGGGCGCGAGCCCGAGCCGCCCTACGAGCGCCCGCCGCTTTCGAAGGAGTACCTGCGCGGCGAGTCCTCGCGCGAGGACGCATACGTCAACCCGCTCGAGTGGTACGACGACAACGGGGTCGAGCTGCGCACGCGGACCAACGTGATGGCGCTCGACCCCGCGGCGCGGACGGCGAAGCTGCAGGGCGGGGAGGAGGTTGGCTTCGACAAGGCGCTGCTGGCGACCGGGGCGAACGTGAACATCCTGCGGCCCGAGGGCGCCGAGCTGGAGGGAATCCACTACCTGCGCGCGTTCGGCAACTCGGACGCGATCCGCGAGGAGGCGGCTGCGGCCGACCACGTCGTCCTGATCGGCGGCAGCTACATCGGCTGCGAGGTGGCTGCGTCGCTGACGGCGATGGGGACGAAGTGCACGATCGTGATGCTCGAGGGCGTCGCGCTTTCGCGCACCTTCGGCGAGGAGGTCGGGCAGTTCTTCGACGATCTGCTGACCGCGCACGGGGTCGAGGTGCTCGGCGGCGAGGAGCTGGCGGCGTTCGAGGGCTCGGGGCGGGTAGAGGCGGTCGTCACCGAGAGCGGCCGCACGGTCGAGGGGGACATGGTCGTCGTCGGCGCCGGCGTGAAGCCGGACGTGATGCTCGCCGAGCGCGCCGGCCTGGAGGTCGACAACGGGATCGTCTGCGACGCCAAGCTCGAGTCCTCGGCGGCGGGGATCTTCGCCGCCGGCGACGTCTGCAACTACGACAGCGTCGTCCACGGGCGGCGGCTGCGGGTCGAGCACTGGGACGTGGCGCTGCAGCAGGGCCGCCACGCCGCCCGGGCGATGCTCGGCTCCACCGAGCCCTACCGCGAGATCCCGTACTTCTTCAGCGATCTCGCCGACTGGGCCTCGCTCGAGTACGTCGGCCCGGCGTATGACTGGGACGAGATCGTCTGGCGCGGCGACCGCGAGGGCGGCGAGTTCAGCGTCTGGTACCTGGGCGACGGCGCGGTCCGCGGCGCGCTCGCCGTCGGCCGCTCCGAGGACCTGGTCCACGCCCGCACCCTGATCGAGACCGGGGCGGACGTATCCGCCTCCAGGGACGCCCTCGCCGACGCCGATTCAGAGCTCGAATCGATCGGGCAATAGGCCCCCGACCATTCAAACCGATACACGAGTTGCGGGGCAGGGACTCGAACCCCAATTTCTCGGTCCAGAGCCGAGCGGATTGCCATTATCCGACCCCGCATGGGTCGGACGCGGAGAATAGCGCCCGCAATTGCCACATTCCGCACGCGTCGCGTACGAGTCGCTGTGGGAACATGTGTTCGTATGGAAGATCGACGAGGGCCGAAGAGACGACCGGGCGAGACACGTCGGCTGGTCGCCGCACTGAACGACGATGGGATGACCGGGGCGGCGATCGCCGCACGCCTCGGCATCAATCGGGCGACCGTCGTTTATCACCTGCGAAACCTCGGCAAGCCGATCGACCCTCGGTTTGCCAGGCGCTATGACTGGGAGCAGATCAGCCGCGCTTACGGGGCCGGTATGTCAGCGCGACAATGCCGCGAGCGGTTCGGGTGTACCCGGGCGGCGTGGGCCCAGGCCGTCGGGCGCGGGGATATCGTGCCGCGCCCGCGCGCGATGCCGATCCAGGAACTCCTGGTGCTGGGGCGCGCCACCCAGCGCGGACACCTGAAGGCACGGCTCCTGGCCGAGGGGCTCAAAGAAGCGCGCTGTGAGGGATGTGGAATCTCGGAATGGCAGGGCCGAAGGCTCTCGCTCGCCCTCCATCACGTCAACGGCGACGGCGCCGACAATCGGTTCGACAATCTCCAACTGCTTTGCCCGAACTGCCACTCGCAGACGGATACGTTCAGCGGCCGTAACCGGCGTCGACAGCGGGCCGCATGAGGCTCGCAGGGCGCCCGGCGTGATGAAACCGCGCGCCCACGGGTACTAATTCCTGCTACTACCCCCAACCCCTTTGTTACTTTGGGCACGCTATGGACGTCTATCAGCGCAGGCGCCTGGTCGCGCTGAGCGCGATCGCGGTCGTCTTCATCCTCTTCGTGCTGCTGATCAAGAGCTGCGGCGGCGATGACACACCCGAGCCCGCGACCCCGGTCGCCGGAGCCACGGGGCTCGGCGGCGCGACCTCGCTGACCCAGGCCGATTACATCGCCCAAGGCGACGACATCTGCCTGGGGGCGAACACCTCGCTTGCGAGTGTCGACGAGTCCGACCCGGTGCAGGCGGCCTCCGACCAGGCCGACATCATCGCCGGCGAGGTGCAGCAGCTGCAGACGCTGCCGCCGCCTGATTCCGGGACCGACGACCTCGACGCCTTCCTCTCGGCGCTGCAGAAGCAGTCGAAGGCCTACGGCGACAAGTCGACCGCCGCCGAGCGCGGCGACGACGCCGCCGCGGCCGAGCTCGACTCGACGATCGACTCGGCGGGCGCCGACGCCGCCGAGGCCGCGGCGGCGTTCGGCTTCAAGGTCTGCGGCGACACGACCAAGGTCGGCGAGACCAACACCAGCGGCGGCGATTCCACCTCGACCAGCGACACCGGCGGCACCGACGCCGGATCGACCCCGGTCACCCCGCCGGCGACCACGCCGACTCCGACCCCGACTCCGACTCCCGTTCCCCCGGCGGGCGGCGGTGCGACCCCGACCCCGACGCCAACCCCGACCCCGCCGGCCGACGGCGACTCGGGCTCCGGCGGGGTCAGCCCGTAGCCCTCAGGCCGCGGTCGCCTCGACCCAGCTGCCGTAGAGCTCCGCGTAGCGGCCGCCCGCGGTGATCAGCTCGTCGTGGCTGCCTGACTCGACGATCCGGCCGTGCTCGAGGACCACGATCCGGCCGGCGCGGCGGATCGTCGACAGCCGGTGGGCGATCACGATCGCGGTCCGATTGGCGAGCAGCCGCTCGAGCCCGTGCTCGATCACCCGCTCGGTGCGAACGTCGATGTTCGAGGTCGCCTCGTCGAGGATCAGGATCCGTGGCTCGGCCAGCAGCGCCCGCGCGAAGGCGACCAGCTGGCGCTGGCCGGCCGACAGGTGCGCGCCGCGCTCGCCGACGGCGGTCTCGAACCCGTCCGCCAGCCGCTCGATGAACTCGAGCGCGCCGACGGCGCGGGCGGCGGCGCGGATGTCGTCGTCGGACGCGTCGGGGCGCCCGAAGGCGATGTTGTCGCGCACCGAGCCCGAGAACATGAAGCTCTCCTGCGGCACGATCCCGAGCTGGCCCCGCAGGCTGGAAGATCGAAGCTCGCGCAGGTCGTGGCCGTCGACCGCCACGCGCCCGCGCTGCGGGTCGTAGAAGCGCGCGACCAGCTTCGCCAGCGTCGACTTGCCGGCGCCCGTCTCGCCGACCAGGGCGACGGTCTGGCCGGCCGGCACGTGGAGGTCGATGCCCTCGAGGGCCCAGATCGACTCGTCGTCCATCTCCTCGGCGCTCGCGTCGCCGCCGCCGGCATAGGAGAACCAGACGCCGTCGAGCTCGATCTCGCCGCGCAACGTCCCCGGGTCGAGCGCCTCGGGCGCGTCGACCATGTCGGGCTCGGTGTCGAGCAGGTCGAAGATCTTGTCGAGCGCCGCCATCCCCTGCTGGTAGGTCGTGTACAGCTGCGAGATCTGCTGGATCGGGTCGAAGAACTGCGACAGGTAGCCGATGAACGCGACCACGACGCCGATCGCGATCTGGCCGTCGATCGCCTGATAGCCGCCGTAGAGGACGATCGCCGCCGTCCCGATCGCCGACAGCAGCTCGACCGCGGGGAAGTAGGAGGCGTTCAGGTAGACCGTCCGCAGGTTGACCTGGCGGTTGGCCTCGTTGAGCTCGGTCATCCGGCTGACGTGGCGGTCCTCGCGCCCGAACGTCCGCACCACCCTGATCCCCGAGAGGGTCTCCTGCAGGTAGGCGGTGATGTCGGCGATCTTCTCGCGCGTCATCCGGTAGGCGCCCGCCGATGTGATCCGGAAGATCAGGCTGGCGATCAGCAGGAGCGGGAAGGTGATGAACGTGACCAGCGCCAGCTGGACGTCCAGCGCCAGCAGAATCGCAACCACCCCGACCAGGGTCAGGGTGCTCGAGAACAGGGTGATGACGCCGTCGGTGACCAGGGTGTCGAGCGCCTGCACGTCGTTGGTCATCCGCGAGATCAGCACCCCCGGCTTGCGTCTGGTGAAGAACCCGATCGACATCTTCTGGACGTGCACGTAGATCCGTTCGCGCAGATCCTGCAGCGCTCGCTGGCCGACCCAGCCGACCAGGTACGTCTGCGCGTACGAGGCGGCCCAGTAGAGCGCCACCGAGGCGATGAAGACACCCACGATCACGGTCAGCACGGACTCGTCGCCCGCCTGGATGCCGTCGTCGATCGCCCGCCCGGCCAGATACGGCGGCGCCAAAGCGGCCGCGGTCGCGACCAGCAGCGCCAGGGTCATCAGGATCACCTGCAGCCGGTAGGGGCGCAGCAGCGAGACCAGCCAGCGCACCTTGCGCGCCCGCTCGTCCTCGCCGCGAAGCAGGCGCCAGATGTCGCGCAGCATCAACACGGTGCCCGCCAGGCGTCCCGGCTGGTTGGCCTGGTCCTCGGTCTCGGCGGCGAGGTCGGAGTTCTCGGTCTCGGGATCGGTCTCGGTGACCGAGTCGGTCCCTCGTTCGTCGTCCGCGGCTCTCCGGGTCATAGGCGCGCCAGTTCCTCGCGCTGTTCGAGGTCGCGCTGCAGGAAGAGCACGTCCTCGCATCCGAACTCGGCGATCTCGGCGTACAGAGGGCACCGCTCGAGCAGCTCCTCGTGGCTGCCGCGGTCGACGATCCGCCCGGCCTCCATGACCACGATCTCGTCGGCGAGCGAGATCGTCGACAGCCGGTGCGCGACGACGAAGGTCGTCCGCCCCGCCATCGCCTCGCGCAGGCCCTCCTTGATCAGCTCCTCGGTGGTCGCGTCGACCGACGAGGTCGCGTCGTCGAGGATCAGGATCCGGGGCTCGACGATCAGCGCCCGCGCGATCGCAAGCCGCTGGCGCTGGCCGCCGGAGAGCGTCAGCCCGCGCTCGCCCACCATGGTCTCATAGCGGTCCGGCAGGGATTCAATGAACCCGTGCGCCTGCGCCCTCCGCGCGGCGAGCTCGATCTGCTCGGGGGTCGCGTCGGGGCGCGCGTAGGCGATGTTCTCGGCGACCGTGGCCGAGAACAGGAACGGGTCGTCGGCGACGAAGGCGATCTGGCGGCGCAGCGACGAGACGTCGACCGTGCGCAGGTCGGCTCCGTCGACCCGCACGGCGCCATCGGTCGGGTCGTAGAGGCGCGCGATCAGCGCCACCAGGCTGGTCTTGCCCGATCCGGTCGGCCCGACCAGGGCGATCGTGCGGCCGGCCTCGACCTCGAGGTCGATCCCCTCCAGCGACGGAGCCGCGCCGTCGTAGCGCAACCCGACCCCGTCGAACTCCACCGCGCCCGGCCCCGGCGGCAGCGGCGGCGCCTCGGGCGGGCTGACGATGCGCGGTTCGCGGTCGAGGATCTCGAACAGGCGGTTACCCGACGCGACCGCGCGCTGCGACATCCCGAGCGCCATCCCGAGCATCCGCATCGGGCCCATCAGCATGATCAGGTAGGTGTAGAAGGCGGTGAACGCGCCGAGCGACATGTCGCCCTCGATCACCTCGCGGCCACCGACCCAGAGCACCACCGCGAGCCCGAGGCTGGGGAGGAAGCCGAGCATCGGCGAGTAGAAGGCCCGCAGCCGGGTCGAGTAGACGTTCTGGTCGAAGACCCGGGTCACCTGGCGGCGGAAGCGCGTCAGCATGTGCTCCTCGCGGGCAAATGCCTTCACGATCCGGATCCCCGAGACGCTCTCCTCGGCCTCGGCGGTCAGCTCGGCGATCCGCTGCTGGATCTCCTGCACCGCCGGGCGCGAGAGGCGGCTGAAGCGGGCCGCGGCGTAGATCACGAACGGGACCGGGATCAGCGAGAGCGCCGCCAGCGGCGGGTTGAGCGCGAACATGACGATGCTGGCGAGGACGATCGTCAACGCGCTCTGGGTGATGAAGATCAGCCCGTAGCCGAGGAAGAAGCGGATCGCCGACAGGTCGACGGTCGCGCGCGACATCAGCTGGCCCGTCTGCTGGCCGTCGAAGAAGCCGAGCTCGAGCTCCTGAAGGTGCTGGTAGACGCCCTCGCGGAGGTCGAACTCGACCGCGAGCGAGACCTTGCCGGCGATCAGCCGCCGGACCACGGTCAGCCCGAGCCGCAGGACCCCGGCGCCGACGAGCGCCAGCGCCAGGGGCAGCAGGGCGTCGCGGTCGTGGTCGTTGATCGCGTTAACCGCGGCGCCGATCACCAGCGGGATCGCGATCGTCATCACCATCGCCCCCCAGGCGAAGACCAGCGACCAGATCACGGTGCGGCGATAGGGGCGCAGAAAGCCGAGCAATCGCCGAAAGGTGGGCATCCCGATCACTATACAAAGTGAAGTAACGGGTGGCGCCATACTGACTCGATGGCGTCACCGCCGGCAGGACTGTGCGATTCGTGCGTGCACCAGCGCGTGGTCCGCAACACCCGGGGCTCCAGCTTCTCGCTCTGCGAGCGGTCTCGCGCCGACCCGACATATCCGCGCTACCCGCGGCTTCCGGTCAGCGAGTGCCGCGGCTGGGAGCGGCGCGCCGGGCGGGCGCCGCGATGACTTCGCTCGGTGCCCGGATCGCGCTGGCCGCCGCGGTCGCGCTTGCCGCCGCCTCGGCGGTCGTCTACGCGGCGAGCCGCGACCAGGGCGCCGGGCAGTCGCGACAGAGCCAGGGCTCCTGGGCGGCGCTGTCGCCGAGCCCGCTGCAGCGGACCGAGGTCGGCGCCGCCCGGGTCGGCGATCGGATCTACGTCGTCGGCGGCTACATCTCGACCGGCGGCACCACCTCGCGCATGGTCCGCTACGACATCTCGTCCGATCGCTGGGCGGAGGTGGCGCCGATGCCGATCGGCGTCAACCACCCGGGGATCACCGCGCTCGACGGCTTCATCTATGTGCTCGGCGGCAACCTCGGCAGCGACCAGAAGTCGAGCCGGCTGTACCGCTACGACCCGGCCGGCGACCGCTGGAAGCGCCTGCCCGACGCGCCGACGGCCCGCGCGGCGCTCGCCCTTGGCGGGATCGGCCATCGCCTCTACGCCGCCGGTGGCTACACGGCCAGCGACGACACGCTGCAACGGCTGGAGATCTACGACCTGCGCCGACACCGGTGGACCGCCGGGCCGAAGATGCCGACCGGGCGCAACCACGTCGGCGCCGCGGTCTACCGGGGCGACCTGGTGGTCACCGGCGGCCGTCCGGGCCCGGTCCACGGCGGGATGACGACGGTCGAGCGCTACGACCCCGACCGCCGCCGCTGGAGCTCGATGGCCGACCTGGAGACGGCGCGCAGCGGGCATGCGACCGTCAACGCGGGCGGGCGCCTGGTCGCCTTCGGCGGCGAGGAGCTGGGCGGCGGGACGACGATCGAGCAGGTCGAGCTGTACGACCCAAGCGCCAATCGCTGGGTGCCGCTGCCGCAGATGATCACCCCGCGCCACGGGGTCGGCGGGGCCGGCAAGGGGGATCGGGTCTACGCGCTCGAGGGCGGCCCGCAGCCGGGGCTCGCCTTCTCCTCTGCGCTCGAGTACCTCGACCTGCCCGCGGACTGAGCCGGTGGGCTCAGCAGTTCGGCAGGCTGCGGGCCGGCCCCTCGCAGGCGAAGCCGCCCTCGGCCGACTTCGGCGACGCGTACCACTGCTCGACGAACGGGCGGATCACCGAGGTGTCGACCTCGTCGCACTTCTGCATCGCGCCCCAGGCGCTGAGCGCGAACGGCACGTCGAGGTCGGGGTTCTCGACCACCGCGAGCTGGTAGTAGCCGTCCTGAAAGACCTCGTTGAACGCCTCCTCGACCTGCTTTTGATCCGTAGCCGAGAGGTCGTTGGTCCAGCCGATCACCGCGCCGTGCTCGAGCAGGTGGACCGCCTCGCCGAGCCGCGGCGGGTCGGTGTAGAAGCGGCCGGCCTCGAGCGGGGTCGGGTTGTGGTCGCCGCCGGTCGGTGGGTTGGTCGGGTAATCGGCGGCCGAGAGGTCGTCATCGGTGTGCTGGCCCGAGAGCTCGACGTCGACCTCCTCGATCTCGCCGCAGTCGCCCGCGGCCGCGGCCGCGGGCGTGGTGGTCTGCGACACCGATGACGACGAGGCCGAGGTGTCGCCGCCGCCGCAGGCGGCGAGCATCAGCGCGCCGGCGACGAACACGATCGAGCCGATGGTGGCAAGCGGGTTCATCGAGGGCGGCAAGCTACAGGCTCAGGCCGTGACCGGCGGCGGGGCGCTACGCAGGGCGCCGGCGCTGGCGATCACGACGAGCACGATCGCCAGGACCTCGCTCGCCGCCAGGTCCTGGCCCAGGCCGACGAAGCCAACCGTCGCCGCGACCGCCGGCTCGAGGCTCATCAGCACGCCGAAGGTGCCCTGGGGCACCCGCCGCAGCGCCTCGAGCTCGAGCGAGTAGGGGATCGCCGAGCTCAGCATCGCGACCCCGAACCCGGCCACCAGCACCGCCGGGTCGAGCAGCTCGTCGCCGCCGGCGATGATCCCGGGCGGCAGCAGCAGGACCGCGGCGACGATCATCGACAGCGCCAGGCCGCGACCGCCGGCGAAGGCGCGGCCGATCCGGGTCGCGAGCACGATGTAGGCGGCCCAAAAGCCGCCGGCGAGCAGCGCCAGGCCGACGCCGAGCAGGTCGAGCCCGTCGCCGAGGCCGGGCGCCAGGAGCACGATCCCGACCGCGGCCAGCAGCGCCCAGACCAGGTCGCCACGCCGCCGGGTCGACGCGAAGGCGACCCCGAGCGGGCCGACGAACTCGAGCGTCACCGCGATCCCCAGGGGGATCCGGTCCAGCGAGGCGTAGAAGGCCGTGTTCATACCGGCGAACACGATCCCGAACAGGATCAGGTCGCGGGCGTGGGCGCCTCGCAATTCCGCCAGCGCCGGCCGCCAGATCGCCGCCAGGACCAGCGCCGCGAAGGCCAGTCGCAGCATCACCGCCCCGACCGGGCCGACCTCGTCGAAGAGTTCGGTCGCCACCGCCGCTCCGATCTGCACGGAGACGATCCCGCCGAGGACCAGCGAGATCGATGTCGTGCGTCCGCCGGCGCCGCTCACGTTGGGTACGGTACGAGGCGGTGTCGCGCGTTGGCACAACGCTTCTGGCTGGGGTCGGCGCACTGCTGCTGTGGGGCCCGGTCGCGTCGGCAAGCGCCGACTACTGCGAGGGCGAGGACACGGCGATCACCGCCGATAGCGCGATCACCGCCGAGCCGGTCGAACTCTGTCTGGTCAACGTCCATCGATCGGCCAACGGGCTGGGCCCGCTGACCATGGACCCGGCGCTGCGCATCGCCGCTCGCACGCACAGCCGCTGGATGGACGACAACAACCGGCTCTGCCACACGCCGACGATCCCGGACCCCGGACCTTGCGACGGCACGCCCGATAGCCGCGCCGCCGCCGCCGGCTACCCGTTCCCGACCGGCGAGAACATCGCCTGGACCAGCCTCCCGATGTACACACCGCGCGAGATGTTCGAGCTCTGGCACAACAGCCCCGGCCACAACATGAACATGCTGTATCCAGAGTACGAGACGGTCGGGATCGGCTTCATCGTCGGCCACCATGGCCTCGTCGGCACCCAGCATTTCGGGCTCCAGAACAACGGCGCCACCGACACGGCCGTCGATCTGCTGCGCAGGGATCGGTGCCCGGCGGCGCAGTCGGCGGTGGCGGCCGATCAGGCCGCGGTCGACAAGGCGAAGCGCAAGCTGCACAAGGCGAAGGGCCGCCGGGCGCGCAAGCGCGCGAAGCGCAAGCTGAAGGCGGCGAAGGCCGCGCTCGCATCCGCGCAGCGATCCGAGCAGGCGCAGTGCCACCTCGGCACTTACGCCGGCAGCTCGCTCAGCCCGCCGTGATTTTGAAGTTGAGCTTGCGCGGCTCGCTCACCAGCCCATTGCTGTCGGTGCCCCGCAACTCGGCGACGTAGCGGCCCGGCTGGGCGCGGAAGTGATCGCCGCGGCCGCCGAAGCGGACCTCGTTGAGGCCGATGTAGGCCTTCCACTTCGCCCAGCCGGCGAAGTGGCGCGTGCCGCCGGCGTCGATCTTGTAGTAGTCGGCGTCGATCTTGCCGCGGTCGTCGAAGGCGAACTGAAGCTGGCCGCCGCGGCCACGGATCGGGTTCTTCGTCAGCTGGATCTGGCGCATCCTCGGCGGCTGGAGGTCGACCTCGCTCTTCGGCACCGGATCCTGCTCGGAGGCCGGATCGCCGGGCGTGTTGGAAACGGTGATCGTGCCCCGGACCGTGCTGTGCAGCTTGCAGACGAACGAGTAGGTGCCCGGGGCGGCGAAGTCGACCCGGTAGCTGTCGCCGATGTCGTGGTGGGGGAGGCTGATGCCCGTGTCGGAGTCGAGGCCGAGCGTGTTCGGCGAGTCGCCGGTGACCGAGTGCATCGTGTCGGGGCCGACCCAGTACCAGGTCACGTGCTCGCCGAGGTCGAGGTGGATGTCCTTGTCGGACCACTGGTAGTTGGAGATCGAGATCCGCCGGTTCGACGCCTCGGCCGCCGGGGCGAGCGCCACCGCGATCACGGTCAGCGACGCGACGACCGCGGCGAGCCGGATCAGTTGACGAGGTACCAACCGTTCATCCCCTCGTGCAGATGGGAGAACACGTGGCAGTGGTAGAACCAGCGGCCGGGGTTGTCCTCGGTGAAGTTGGCGGTGAACGAGTCGCCCGGCCCGAGCGTCTTCGTGTCGACGACGGTCCCGTCCGGATCGGTCCAGCGGTGGCCGTGGATGTGGAAGGTGTGGAAGTCGTTGTCGATCGCGTAGACGTTGAAGGCGACCGTGTCGCCGACGTTCGACTCCAGGGTCGGCGTGTTGCCGGCGTAGGAGCGCCCGTTGATGCAGGCGAAGTTCCGGCTGAACCCGGTCACCGAGGGGTTGAAGGAGTGGAAGGCGACGTAGAAGTCGCGGGTCGGTCGCGGAGCCCCGGCCGTGCGGATCACCAGCGGCCCGAACAGGCCCTTGTAGACCGGCATCGGGTCCATCGGCCCGTGGTCGTGGTAGAGCCAGATGCCCTCGGTGCCCTCGCGCGCCTCCCAGACGTACTGGAAGGTTTGCTTCTTCTGCACGAAGCCCCCGGGATCGGTGTGGCGGCCCTTGTAGGCGCCGTCCATCTCCACGGTGTAGAAGACCCCGTGGGGGTGGATGGTCACCGGGGCGTCGATCTTGTTGCGGAAGTTGACGACGACCGTGTCGCCGGTCTCGGCCTCGATCAGCGGCCCGGGGATCGTCGCCGGCCCGAGCGGCGCCGCGAACCCCGCCGAGTACGGCCGGTATCCGTAGGCACCGAACTTGGTCGGCCCCTTGACCTTCTTGTCCATCATCGCGTCGCGGCCGCTGGGGACGATGTTCCACTTCACCGGCTCGGCCTGGATCCAGTACTCGCGCCGGGCGCCGGAACGATCGGCGATCAGCGTCGACTGGGGCGCGGCGCCCGCACGTTCGGCGGCCCGCACCTTGGGCGGAACCGGGATCTCGCTCGCCAGTTGTTCGACGTCGGCCTTCTGGCCGGCGAAGACCTTCTGGCCGGCGAGCGTGCAGAAGAACGCGCCGCCCGCCCCGACGAAGAGGTCGCGGCGCCCGAACGGATCTGGTCCCACGGCCGGCCTACTTCTTGACGGTAAGCGTCATCTTCATCTCGCTCCGGTGATAGGTGCAGATGAAGCCGTACTTGCCGGGCTTGGTGAACTTGCGCTTGAACGTCAGTCCGACCGCGCCCGAGGACGAGCGGAAGTCCGCGGTCTTGACGCCCTTCGGGTGGGTGCTGGTCAGCTGCACGTTGTGGGTGTCGGTGTTGCTGGAGTCCCAGACCCAGTTGACCTTCGAGTTCTTCTTGATCGTCACGTCGGTGGGCGCGAAATAGTCGTCGGCCACCGTCACCTTCGCCGTTTTGTCCTGCTCGGCCGACGCCGGGCCGCCCGCGACCGCCACCGCGGCGGTCGCGGCCAGCGCGCAGCCGACCAGAGCCTTGCCGCGGCTCAGCACGTCGGCCCCGGGGTCAGGTTGAGCGGCTTGAACTTCTCGAACGGTGGGTGATCGTGGACCGTCCAGTTGCACTGCTGCTTCTCCGGCGGGTTCGCCGCCACGTAGCTGATCAGGTCGCCGAACTGGCTCCCGTCCGCTGCGCTCGTCCCGGTCCCCGTCGCCGGCGCCGGCGCCGCCGGGCAGGTCGTCGGGTAGAGGACGCTGTTGGGCGCGGTGCCCACATCGAAGGTCGAGCTGTTGTTGCCCTGGAAGCAGTTGCCGCCGCCGGAGCCGTCGTTGAAGAAGTCGACCTTGTTGATATCGGTGCCGCCGCGGCCCATCTGGTTGTCGATGAACTGGTTGTTCATCGAGATCGCGTTGTCACCCTCGTTGAACGGGTCGGAGATCAACCAGGCGCCGGCGCCGAAGTTGCCGAAGATCTGGTTGTTGCGGGTCACCCAGCCGTCGCCGCCGAGCACCACGATCCCGATCCCGATCGGGTAGTTGATCGTCAGCCCCCCGACCGAGCCGAGGCCGCTGGAAACCGTCTTCACGCTCGAGTTCGGCAGGAAGTAGTTGAAGTTGTTCCAGAAGATGTTGTTGTTCTCGATGATCCCGTTCGACGTCGGCTCGTACGGCTCCGAGTCGAGCGTGTTCGGGACCACGCCAACACCGTTGTTGTAGTAGTTCCCCTTCGTGATCTTCACGTACTTGGAGTTCGTTCCCGAGTAGCCGAGCACGTTCTCGTGGGCATCGAGGTGGTCGAGCTTCGTCCACTTCGGCTTGTTTTGGACCGGGGTCGCGCCGACGTAGTAGCCCGAGTCACCCTGCCCGTAGGCGACCGACTCGGTCATCCGGCCGCCGGTGCAGTTGAAGGAGAACAGACCGTACGCGCGGTTGAACGACGCTCGCAGGTTCTTCATCAGATAGCCCTTGCAGTCGTGGACGAAGATCCCGTTCGCCAGGTAGTTGCGGGCCCAGAGGTTGAGCACGCGCATCCCGTCAACGCCGTCCCCCTCGATCCCGTTGTTGGCCGGCTGGCCGTCTGGGTCCTTGGCGTTCTTGCCCTCCAGAATCACCTTCTTGGCGTTGCTCTTGGTGCCCTGGATCGTGAGCCCGTCGTGCTTGGAGCCGGTGACGCGCACGCCCTCGCGGTAGGTGCCCGGCTTGACGTTGATCGTCGCGTTCTTACCGGTGGCATCGACCGCGTCCTGGATCGTGCGGAAGTCGCATCCGTGCTTGCAGACGTCGACGGTCTTCGGCTTCTTCTTCGCCGAGGCGGTCGCCGGGACGAAGACGAGCGCGGCGAGCAGCGCCAGCAGCGCCGCGGTGATCCAGGAACTCCTATTCATCCGTGATGCCCTCTCTGAGTCTCAAATGGTTTGCGATCCGGCCCTTATCTGAACACTAAAGCACTATGCGCGCTCAGTAGTTGCGGTCGACCGCGGCAGGGCGGCGATCCCGAGTTCGCCGCTGACGGCGGCGACCTCGTCCTCGAGCCGATCAAGCTTCGCCCCCGCGATCAGCTCCAGGTCCTGGTCGAGGGGACGGAAGAAGTCGTCGTAGTGGGTGGGGACGATCAGCCGCGGGTCGAGCCGCGGCAGGATCCGCTCCCAGTAGCGGCGGCTGAAGTTGCGCCCCGCGATCCCGGCGAGGAAGTAGTCCACCCCGCGGTGGCGCAGCGCGTCGTCGACCAGCTCGGCGCTTCCCTGGTGGTAGAAGCTCACCCCGGCGACCGCGACGTGGATGCCCCATACCTGCCCGCACTTGTAGGCGCTTGGGCAGAGGCCGTCGAGGTGGTCGCAGGTGAGCTCGCCCGCGTACGGCACCTTCAGCCCGAGGACGAGCTTCGAGTGGGCGCTCGGAACGAAGGTGACCTCGAACGGCCCGAGCCCGTAGACCCGGTAGGGCTCGACCTCGACCGCCTGGGCGGCGAGGCCGTGCAGCCCCATCAGGTGGACCAGCGAGGCTGATCCGTACGCGTCGCAGCCAGATCGCCGCGCGAGCGCCGGGGCGTCGACAGCATGGTCGAAGTGGGTATGGCCGACGAGGACCCCGGCCACCCGCTCCGAGGCGGGCAGGTACCGATCGAGCGTCGCCGCGTCGGGGACCGCGGTACGGCGAAGCAGCAGGCTGCGCAGCGGGACCCGCGAGAAGTACGGGTCGATATAGAGACTCTGGCCCTCATAGGCGAGCCGGTAGCCGGAGACGCCGAGCCAGTCGAGCTCGAGCCCTGACGGGAGGCCGAGCGGGCGCGATTCGAGCTCGGCCAGCGCCTGGAAGTCGTCACGGCTCACGGGGCCGCCGAGGATATGCCCTGCAACCGGGATTCCTGGCTGCCCGGCGCTTCCGGGAGGGTCGATGTGTATGCTGCCCCCGTTCTTGGACCCGTTGCCTAATCCCGGTCCGCACGCGGATCGGGAGCGGGGGAACCAAGTCGTTGGGGCTAACCCACCCGGCCACGCAGGCCACGGTGGGGGCGCTGCTCTTTAGCGCCAGCCCGTCAGCTAACCCCGCAGGCAGTCAAAGGAGACGGATTTCGTGCCCAGGTCAGGAGACGCAGCCAAGCTCGCCGCGGCGGCCGTCGCCGTTGTTGGCGTGCTCGCGCTGCCCGGCTCGGCGGTAGCCGGCTCCGGCGGCATCGATCCCACCGGCGCGCCGCCGCCCCCGGTGGCCGGCAGCAAGGCGAAGCTGCTGCCCAGCGGTCTCGCCCGCCCGCCGGCCGACGCCCCGGTTGCGGTCCAGCGCGCGATCCAGGCCGCGAACGAGATCGACGACACCGGCTACTGCACCGGCGGCGGCCACCGCACGATCCACTCGCGCTGTTACGACTGCTCCGGCGCGGTCAGCTACGTGCTCGGCCGCGAGGGCGCCAACGTCCTCGACACACCGCTCGACTCCGGCTCGCTGATGAAGTGGGGCGAGAAGGGCCGCGGCACCTGGATCACGGTCTACACGAACAAGGGCCATGCCTACGTCGTCGTCGCCGGGTTGCGTTTCGACACCTCGCAGCCGGCTGATGGCGCTGAGGGCCCCGGCTGGTCCAAGGACGTCAAGGCCGGACTCGTCAACGGTCCGTTCGTCAAGCGCCACCCCGAGGGCCTCTAGGCCCAGCCGCGAAGGGGGACGCGGGCGGGCGGCCGAGGCCACCGCCTGCGTCAGCCGTTGAGCCTGACCGGCAGCGTCTTCAGCTGGTTGAGGAACAGCGAGCGGGCCTTGGTCGGCTCGCCCGCGAGCTCGATCTCGGGGAAGCGTCGCAGGGTCTCGGTCAGCAGGGTCTTGATCTCGAGCCGGGCCAGCGCGGCGCCGAGGCAGAAGTGGCGTCCGCCGGCGCCGAACGCCTGGTGGTCGGGCTTGCGGGTGACGTCGAGGCGCTGGGGGTCGTCGTAGACGTCCTCGTCGCGGTTCGACGACACGTACCAGAGCAGCACCTTGTCGCCCGCGCGGATCGTCTCGCCGTGCAGTTCGACGTCGCGGGTGGCGGTGCGGCGGAAGTGGGCGAAGGCCGGGTACATCCGCAGCAGCTCCTCGACCGCTCCGTCGATCAGCGACGGATCCTCGCGCAGCAGCGCCAGCTGGTCCGGGTTCTCCAACAGGCCCAGCATGCCGCTGGTGAACACCGAGCGGGTCGAGTCGTTGCCGGCCGCCCCGAGCAACCCCAGGCCCATGAAGATCTCCGACTCGGTGAGCTTCTCGCCCTCGACCTCGGAGTGGACGAGCACGTCCATGAGGTCGTTCATGCCCGGGTTCGCGCGCCGCTCGGCGATGTACTCCATCGTCTCGTCCCAGGCGCGGGTCATCATCTCGACCACCGCCTGCTCGGTTGGGCGCAGGTCCTCGTCGCCGAACCCGAGCACCATGTTGGTCTCCTCGATGTGGCGCTGGTCGTCCTCCTCGGGGGTGCCGATGAACGAGCCGATCACCCGCGATACGACCGGGCCGGCGACCTCGCCGACGAGCTCGACCTCGTCCTGGCCCTCGACCCGGTCGAGCACCCGGTTAACGATCCCGCGGATCCGCTCTTCATGTTCGGCGATCCGCCTCGGGGTGAAGCCGCGCTGGAACAGCGCCTTGATCCGATCGTGTCGCGGCGGGTCCATCGAGATCATCTGCTGCTGCTGGCCCTCGAGCGGGATCCCGAAGTCGTCGAGGACCATGATCCCGCCGACGTACGAGGAGAAGGTCTGCCAGTCGAGGCTGACGGAGCGCAGGTCGGCCGCCCTGGTCAGCGACCAGAAGCCGGCCTCCTCCGGGTACTCGGCGAGCGGGCTCCAGTGGGCTGGAGCCTCGCGGCGCAGGCGGGTGAACAGCTGGTGGGGAGGACCGTCCTCCCAGAGCGAGAGGTCGCCGACGTCGATCCTCGCCAGGTCGAGCTCCGCGGTCGCGCTCATCGTGCGCAATACTACAGATGTAGTGGAGGCGACGGCGACAGCCCTGACCGACCGCCGTGCGGCGGTCGCGGACGCGGCGCTCGAGGTGCTCGAGGCCGACGGTGGGCGCGGGCTCACCCACCGCGCGGTCGACCGCCGCGCCGGCCTTCCCGAGGGCTCGACCAGCAACTACTTCCAGACCCGCGAGGCGCTGCTGACCGCGGCCCTGATGCGCCTGGTCGAGCTCGAGCGACCCTCGGTCGAGGCGATGGAGGCGCTCGTCCCCGACGGGCCGTATGAGCCGCACCGCGCCGCGGAACTGGTCGCCGATCTGCTGCGCAGCTGGCTCACACCCGATCGGGCCGGGCTCGCGGTCGCCCGCTACGAGCTCTTCCTCGAGGCGCGCCGGCGACCGACCTTCGAGCTCGCCCTGGACGAGGTCCGGCGTGAGTACCTGCTGCTGGTCGAACAGCTGCTGCCGACCGCCGGCTGTCGCGATCCGCACCGCCACGCGCCGCAGCTGCTGGCATTGCTCGACGGCCTCGTCCTCAACCAGCTTCTGCAGCCGGCGACGGAGCTGCCCGACGACGGCCTGGTCGAGCAACTGGAGCGATTCTTCGCAACCTGTTGAGCAGACCCGGGCGGCCGGTACGCGGGTCGGTGGCGGCGCGGATGTTCAGGATTCGCGCGGCGCGCTGACGGTCGTCGTCATGGCCGCGCTGGGACTGGATCAGGATCGGGTTGAAGGTCTGCATCGTGGGCTCCTTGCGGTCGTGGTCGGTTGCTGCGCCAAGGTTCCTGCGCCCGTCCCGTCGCGTCGATAGATTTAGCTGTAGCTAAATGCTTACGTACGTCTTCACCGTCGACGACCTCGCCCGCACCCGGTTTGCGATCTCGCCGATGCACGAGCTGGTCAGCGGGCTTCGGCTCCTGCGCGACCCCGCGCGCGGCGCGGTCCACCTGCCCTGGATCCGCACGGCGTTGCCGGCCGCCTACGAGCTCGGGCTCGAACCGTGGCTCGGCCTGCTTCCCTCGCGCGGCTACATCCCCGACTTCCTCTCGCCGCCTCCGAGTACCCCACTGGCGACCTTCGCCGATGAGCTGGAGCTCGTTCGCTCCACGCCGGCCGACCGGATCCGGATCGAGCTCGAGATCGTCGCCAGGCGCTCCGGTTCGTCGCCGGCGCTCGAGGCGATGCGAGCCCGCCCCCGGCGCGAGGTGGGGCGCCTGTGCGATCGCTTCGAATCGTTCTGGCGCGCGGCGGTCGAGCCGAGCTGGCCGCGGATCCGCTCGCTGCTCGACGCGGACCTGCGCCATCGCTCTCGGCGGCTCACGGAGGGCGGCCCGGTCCGCCTGTTCGAGGACCTGCATCCGAACGTCGCCTGGTCGGGCAGCCGGCTCGAGATCCAGATGCCGTGGACCGACACCGTCGAGCTCGACGGCAGGGGCCTGCTTCTGCTTCCCTCGGCGCTCGAGGCATCCCACCCGGTCGCCGTATCCGACCCACCCTGGCAGCCCACCCTGATCTATCCCGCGCGCGGTCTCGCGCTGCTCTGGGAGCCGGGGGCGAACGCCGGCCCCGAGGCGCTCGCCGCCCTGATCGGCGCCACCCGCGCCGATCTGCTGGTGGCCCTTTCGGCGCCGCGTTCGACGACCGAGCTTGCCCGCTCGCTCGGGCTGACGGCGGGCGCCGTCTCCCAGCACCTGGCAATCCTGCGGCGCAGCGGCTTGGCCGAGGGTGATCGCCACGGCCGCTCGGTGCTCTACCTTCGCACGCCCGCCGCCGATCGGATGATCGAGGGCGGCGAGTGAGCGCGAGGCGATACGTTCGTTCCCTTGGACGAGGATGAGCTGATCCTGCGCCGGGCCCGGGCGGTCCCCGAGGGATTCGTGGCCTCCTATGGCGACCTGTGGCCGGCCGCCCCGAGGCTGGCGGGGCAAGTGCTCTCTCGCTGCGACGACCCCGGCGTCCCCTGGCAGCGCATCGTGCATGCCGACGGCTCGCTGGCGGTCGGCAAGCGCCAGCGGCGGCTGCTGGAGGCCGAGGGCGTGCCGTTTCGTGGCGCGCGGGTAAGGATGGACCTGGTGCGGATCCCCGCCGAGGCGCTCGACCAGATGACCGAAGGAGACAGATGAACAGGATCAACGTCGCCAACCCGCCTGAGTTCACCTACGACGATTCGGACCCCGAGGGCTTTCGGGCCGGGATGGTCCGTCCCGGCCCGGGGTGGGGAGCCGAGCGCACCGGCTCCAGCGTCTACGAGCTGCCGCCCGGGCAGGCGCTCTGTCCGTACCACTACGAGCAGGGTGAGGAGGAGTGGCTGCTGGTGCTGGAGGGGCGGCCGACGGTGCGCGACCCCGACGGCGAGACCGAGTTGGAGCCCTTCGACCTGCTGTTCTTTCCGCCCGGGCCGCGCGGCGCCCACGCGCTGCGCAACCCGACCTCGGAGACCGTGCGGGTGCTGATGTGGTCGGACATCGGCTTCCCGGGGGTCACCGTTTACCCCGACAGCGACAAGGTCGGCGTCTGGGACCGCGACAAGTCCGAAAGCCGGATGCTGCGCCGGTCTCCGCACCTCGACTACTTCGATGGCGAGGTATAAGCTGCGCGCGATGCGTTGCCGGGCAGGGATCGTGATCGCGTTCGTGGCTGCGCTTGGCTGTCTAGCGGCGCCGTCCGCGTTCGCGGCCCCGGACACCACCACGTGGCTCTGCAAGCCCGGGATCGCGGACAACCCCTGCAAGCCGGGGTTCGACACCACCCGAATCTCGCCGACCGGCGAGGTGCTCGGCGTCGACTCGGTGAACCGGGACCTGAAGCCGAAGGTCGACTGCTTCTACGTCTATCCAACCGTCTCCGACGACCAGACGCCGAACTCCGACCTGACGATCGACCCGGAGGAACGGTCGATCGCCCTTTATCAGGCGGCGCGCTTCGCGCTCCACTGCCGGATGTTCGCGCCGATGTACCGCCAGATCACCCTGCAGTCGCTGTTCAGCGGCCAGGAGCTCACCACCGAGCAGCTCGAACTCGGCTACAACGACGTGGTCGCGGCCTGGAAGACCTACCTGAAGAAGTACAACGACGGCCGCGGCGTGGTCCTGATCGGCCACTCGCAGGGGACCTACGTGCTTCGCCAGCTGATCAGCGAGCAGGTCGACAACAAGCCGGGCGTGCGCAAGCGCCTGGTCTCGGCGGTCCTGCTGGGAGGCAACGTGGTCGTCCCCGAGGGCGGCAAGGTCGGCGGCGACTTCAAGCACGTCCCGGGCTGCATCAAGCCGAAGCAGACCGGCTGCGCGTTCGCCTTCTCGACCTTCAACGCGCCGGTCCCCAGCGACTCCCGCTTCGGCCGCCCGGGCAACGTGGTCACCCCCGGCGTCCCGGGCGAGGGCGACGTGCTGTGCACGAACCCGGCGGCGCTCGGCGGCGGGTCGGCGCTGCTGACCAGCGTCTACCCGGCGGCGCCGTTCGCGCCCGGGACGACGATCGGGCTCGCCACCCAGCTGGTCGGGATCCCGCAACCCGCGGTGAGCACGCCCTGGATCTCCGCGCAGGGCTACACCGGCGAGTGCTCCTCGGCCGACGACGCCGACGTGCTCCAGATCAGCCCGGTCGCCGGCGCCCCCGTGCTGCACCCGGTACCCGACGCGACCTGGGGCCTGCATCTGGTCGACGCGAACATCGCGCTCGGCAACCTCACCGACGACGTCGCCCGCCAGGTCAAGGCGTACCTGAAGCAGCAGGGCTAGTCGACGCGGCCGACCAGCGCCGAGAGCGGCCGCAGGGCGAGCAGCAACAGAGCCCAGACGAACAGGACCGGCGCCAGTAACACGGGAATCAGGGCGCCGACCAGCCAGTCGATCGGAACCCGTGCCCAGCCGCGCGTCCCGGTCGCCATGTAGGCGGCGAGGATCACGGCCGGGATCGTGAACGCGGCGACCGCGGTCCACACCGGCTGGTCGTCGCCGAGCCAGCCGAACAGCGAGTCGCGTTCGATCACCGCGACCGCGATCAGGGCCGCGACGATCAGAACGACGGCCGCCCGGATCACCCGGGACGAGGTCAGCGCGTAGGAGGCGAGCCGGAAGAAGCTGCGGCGCCCGGAGCGCAGCACGCCGAGGAAGTGTGCTCCCGGATTGGCAAGCGAGGCGACGACCGGGCTGAACCACCAGCGCCCGGGATCGACCGGGGCCTCGGGGTCCTCGCACAGCGCCTCGAGCCCGACCCCGCGGAGCGCGTGGGCGCTCATCAGGTAGGCGTCCGCCGAGAGCGAGAACGCCTCGGTGTCGTTGAAGAAGTCGAGGTCGGTGCGGACCCGGGCCAGCGCCTTCTGGGTCACGGGGTCGACGCCGAACTCCGTGCAGTGGACGGCGTCCTCGCGCTCGGGGATCGCCTCGGCCAGCGGCTCGCCCGGAGCGAGCACCTTGCCGGTCAGCCCCTTGCGCAGGTGCACCAGCGCGTACGGGCGCCCGCGGGCGGCGACGTGGGTCATCTGCTCGTCGCGGATCCGGTCGGCCTGGATGCTCATCGCCCTGGTCATCACCCCGGGCACCCGGCCCGACGGCTTCTCCTCGTCGGGCAGCTGCACCGAGGCGTCGCTGACGATCAGGTGGGTGCATTCCTCGTCGAACAGGCCCTGGACGCCCTGGTTGTCCTGGACGCCGCCGTCGACGAGCTGGACCGTGATCCCGTCGTAGAGGTTGGAGATCGTCAGCGGATGGAACAGCCCCGGGACGCAGGCCGAGGCGGCGACCGCCATCGCCAGCGGGAAGTCGCGGTGGTGGCCGGCGACCAGCGGCTTGCCCTCGCGGGGCTCGAAGTAGCCCTGCTCGAGGCGGATGTTCTTGTCCGCGTCCTCGACCACCTCGCGGACACGGCGGTCACCCGACAGCGGCTCGCCCATCCGCACCGCCTCGAAGCGCCAATCGTGGCCGGAGTTGAGCGCGGTCGCGTTCAGCAGCAGGATCGGCACCTTCGCCCGTCGCCCGCCGTTGCAGAGGTCGGGCTTGAAGCCCGCCTGCTCGCCCGCCGGCTCGATCAGCAGCTCGCGCAGCTCGACCTGGGTCGGCGCCCCCCAGCGCGTCTTCGGCCGCTCGCCCTCCCAGGCGGGGTTGTAGAGGCGGAGGTCGTAGAGGTCGCCGATCCGGTCCGAGCGCGAATAGCGGCGCGAGGCCATGGCGAGGTTCTTGAACGGATTGAGGAAGATCGTCCCGCGGACGTTCGTGCGCACCATCGACCGCATCCGGCGGGCGACGTCGGCGACCAGCTCGCGGTAGTCGTCGTCGGTGATCTCGGCGTCCGGGCGGCCCTCGAGCAGCCACTTGAGCCGCAGGTAGTAGGCGGCGCCGACGATCGAGCCGCCGGAGACGGTCGAGATCACCTCGACCTGGCGCAACAGGCCCAGCTCCGCCATCCTCGCCAGCACCCCGAGGTGAAAGAAGGCGGCCCGGAATCCGCCCCCCGACAGCGCCAGGCCGAGCTTCGGCTGCGAACCGGCCTCCATCGCCGGCGAGCCTACCCCGACGCCGCCGCGGCGGCCGCGGCGTCGAGCCCGGCCAATCCGCGCCCCAGCTCATCGGTCTCGGGCCAGGCGAAGCCGAGCCGGAACGACGTCCGTGGCTGGCCGAACCAGTGCCCCGGCCCGACGTAGGTGCCGTGCTCGTCGAGCAGCGACTCGTAGAAGCGGTCGGCGTCGATCGGGTGGTCGGCCCGGATCCGCGGAAAGCAGACGACCCCGGCCTGCGGCTCGACCCACTCGAACGCCTGCTGGCCGGCGATCCAGTCGCGGACCAGCGCCAGGTGGCGCTCGACCTTGTTGCGGATCCGGGGCAGGATCCGCGGGCGCTCGCTCAGCACCTCGAATGCGATCCGCTCGTCGAGGGTGGCGCCGCAGATCAGGATCTGCTCCTTGGCGGCCAGCAGGGTCTCCGACAGCTCCGGGTCGCGGCACGCCAGCCAGCCGATCCGTAGCCCCGGCAGGCCGTAGGTCTTCGACATCGACGAGACGCTGATCGCCCGGTCCGAGAGCGACGCGGCGATCGGCAGCGGCTCGCCGTAGGCGAGTTCGCGGTAGGTCTCGTCGACCAGCAGGGTCGCCTCGCCGTGGGTCTCGATCAGGCCGATCACCTCCTCGAGCGTCGTTCGGTCGATCATTGCCCCGGTCGGGTTGTGCGGGTAGGTGAGGCTGAGCAGGCGCGTGTTCGGCGTCAGCGCCGCCTCGAGCCGCTCGAGGTCGAGCGCCCAGCCGTCGTCGAAGCTGAGCTCGAGCCGCTCCAGATCCGCTCCCAGTGCCAGCGGCGTCTCCAGGTTGGTCGCGTAGTTCGGGCTCGCGACCAGCGCCCGGCCGCGATCGCCGAGCAGCGAGGTGGAGACCGCGAACAGGGCGGCGGCGGCGCCGGCGGTGACGATCACGTCGTCGGCCCGCAGCGGCGGGCCGTCCGCGGCGATCAGCTCGCGGAGCGCCGGCAGGCCGCGGTGGTCGCCGTACTGGAGCAGCAGCTCGCCGACCTCGACCTCGATCCCGTAGTCGGCGAGCCGCATATCGGAGAACGAGCTCTCGGAGAGGTTGTTGGCGATCGCGTCGTAGCCGAGCTCCTCGGGCGACTCGATCTCGATCGGCATCCGCCGGTAGCGCACCGGGCGATGCTATTCAGCCGCGGCACGCGCGGACCGCAACCCGCGCCGACTGCGAGGGTTGACGATCCTGATGCCGACCCCTGCCCGTGGCCTGGCCGCGTCACTGATCGCGTTTGCAGCGCTGCTCGCCGCGGTGCCCGCCGCCGGCGCGGCCGCGAACGGCAAGCTGAAGGTGAGCTCGCTGTCGAGCGAGCCCGGCATGGTCAGCGGCGGCGACTCGCTGGTCGCGGTCGACGTCCCCGGTGGCGCCAAGCCCTCGAAGGTCCGGATCCGGCGCAATGGTCGCGACGTCACCGGCCGCTTCGCCGCCTCGTCCGACAACCCCCGCCGCCTGGTCGGGCTGGTCGACGGCCTCGCCGACGGCGCCAACCGGATCGCGGCCCGGGCGCCGGGCGACGGTCGCGCCGCCGAGCTGACGCTCTACAACAGCGCGCTCACCGGGCCGCTGTTCTCGGGCCCGCACCAGGCGCCGTTCATCTGCACGACCGAGGCCGGCGGCCTCGGGGCGCCGACCGACGCCGACTGCTCGGCCCCGACCCAGGTGGAGTACCGCTACCGCTCGACCAACGGCGGCTTCAAGCCGCTCGCCGACCCGGCGCAGCGGCCCGCCGACCTCGCCCAGACGACGACCCGCGACGGCCAGACCGTCGACTACGTCGTCCGGGTCGAGTCCGGGGTGATCAACCGGGCGATCTACCGCTGGGCGGTGCTGGCGCCGGGTGGGGTCGTCGGCGAGGGCTGGAACCGGCGACTGATCTACAGCTTCGGCGGCGGTTGCGGCGCCGGCTACCAGCAGGGCAGCAGCGGGATCGGCACGGTGCTCGACGACCGCGAGCTCTCCCAGGGCTACTCGGTGATGTCGTCGAGCCTCACGGTGCTCGGGACCGCGTGCAACGACGTGCTCTCGGCGGAGACCGTCTCGATGATCAAGGAGCACGTGATCGAGAGCCTCGGCCGTGGCCCCGCCTGGACGATCGGCGAGGGCGGCTCGGGCGGCTCGGTGCAGGCGCAGATGATCGGCCAGAACTACCCGCGGCTGCTCGACGGGCTGCTGCCGGCGGCCAGCTTCCCCGACAATTCGGCGCCCGACTACCCGGACTGCCGGCTGCTCAACGCCTACTACGCCAGCCCCAGTGGCGCCGCGCTCAGTGACGCCCAGCGCATCGCGATCAACGGCCTCGCCAACCCGAACGGATGCCTGGCGCTCGGCGCCGGCGCCGACGTCGTCAACGCGACCGAGGGCTGCGACGAGTCCGTGGTCTCGCCGGCGCTGATCTTCGACCCGGTCACCAACCCGACCGGGGCCCGCTGCACGGTCTGGGACAGCATGGTCAACGTCTACGGCCGCGACCCGAACACCGGGTACGCGCGCCGGACGCTCGACAATGTCGGCGTCGAGTACGGGCTCGTGGCCCTCAACGACGGCACGATCACCCCGGGCGAGTTCCTCGACCTCAACGAGGGGATCGGTGGCTACGACGACAACGGGTTCATCCGCGCCTCGCGGACCGTGGCCGACGACGGTGCCCTGGCGACCGCGTATTCGACCGGACGCGTCAACCAGGGAGCCGGAGGGATCCCGACCGTGCCGATCATCGATGCCCGCGTCTACGTCGACGACGAGGTCAACGTCCACCAGTACGTCAACACCTACCGCTTCCGCGCCCGCCTGCTGCGCGCCAACGGCACCTACGCCAACCAGGTCATGTTCCGCGCCAAGGGCGGGTCCAACACGGGCCCGATGCAGGACACGGCGCTCGACCTGATGGCCCAGTGGCTCGACGCGATCGCCGCCGACGACTCCGGCCGATCGGCCGCCGAGAAGGTGATCGCCGACAAGCCGGCGGGCGCGGTCGACGCCTGCTGGGCGAACGGCGGCCAGCGGACCAACGGCGCCGCGATCATCGGCGACAACAACTTCTGCGAGAACACCTACCCGCCGCACAGCCTGCCGGTCAACCAGGCGGGCAAGCCGCTCGACTCGCTGGCGATGAAGTGCCAGTTGAAGCCGATCGACCTCGGCGACTACCCGCCGCTGAACGCCAATCAGCAGAACCGCCTGTCGGCGGCGTTCCCGAACGGCGTCTGCGACTGGTCGAAGGCCGGGGTCAACGAGCGGGCGCTGGGGCCGACCTGGCAGTCGTTCGGCCCCGACCACCGGATCAAGGCCCGGACGCGCAAGCTGAGGCTCGAGGTCTCCAATCGCCACCCGCGCAAGGGGTCGAAGGCGACCCTGACCGCAAGCCTGAAGCCGTGCCCGGCCGGGACCTGGCAGCGGATTGCCTTCGAGCGTCGCGGCAAGCAGGGCTGGAAGTCGGTCGAAGCGAAGCTCGCGACCGGCGGCGAGTGCAGCGCCAAGGCGAAGCTGCGCGTCCGCAAGCCGATCGAGGTCCGGCTGAGCTCGAAGCCCAGCGACGGCTTCGCCGGCGCCCACTCGAAGCGGATCAGACTCACACCCCGGGGCTGAACGGCGTTAGGGTCGGCTGAGCGGGGTTCGAAGAGGCCCCGCCAACCACCCAGAGGAGGAGGCCTCATGCGCACGATCTCGCGACGCGGCGCGGCTGGCGCGCTCGCGCTGGCCGTCGCCGCGACCCTGGCGGTCGCCGCCCCGGCCGGTGCCACCCACGTCAAGGGACACCAGATTCCGGTCAGCGCCAACAAGTACAAGATGAAGGGTGGCCTGGTCGGTCAATGGAAGGTGACCAAGTTCAAGGTCGACCGCGTCACGCCGGTCTTCCGCGGCCACGGCCAGGAGACGTTCAAGGGCTGTCTCGACGCCGACCGCGACGGCTCCTGCGCCGGCAACGCGACCGGCAAGCTGTACTTCAAGTTCCGCTACTGGGCGCGGTTCACGTCGGACGACGAGGTCGTGCTCGGGACCTGCGCCCATCGGGTCGTCGGCGGTACCGACGGCTTCCTCGGCGCCAACGGGTTCCTGATGATGGTCGACACGCCCGCGGGCAACGCGGCCGGGTTCAGCACCTACTACGAGGGCGACATCGACCTGGCCGGCAAGCGGGCGCCGAAGGCGCCGCGCTGCTGAGCCGCACAGCGAAGCGATAGACGAGCGGGCATTCGGCGACAATCTCGCCGGATGCCCGCGATCGTCAAGCCGAAGCCGGAGTGCCGCCATTGCGGGGCGGTGCTCGCGCATGCGCTCAGCCGCTGCCCGCGCTGCGGCAAGCGCTCGTGGCTCAACCTGTTGCTCGGCAATCACGGGCAGCGCTATTAGATGACCCGCTACATCGTCGACGGGATGAACGTGATCGGCACCAGGCCGGATGGCTGGTGGCGGGATCGCGACCAGGCGATGGCGCGGCTGGTCGACCGGCTCGAGCGCTGGTCGGCGCGGACCGGCAACGACGTCACCGTCGTCTTCGAGCGCAAGCCGAACCCGCCGCTGAGCTCGACCGTGATCGAGGTCGCTCACGCGCCGCGCCCGGGCCCGAACTCGGCCGACAACGAGATCATCCGCATCGTCCGCGCCGACGCGGACCCGGAGTCGATCCGGGTGATCACCTCCGACCGGATGCTCGAGAACCAGGTGATCGCCGCCGGGGCCTTCACCGAGCCCGCGGCGCCGTTTCGCGACCGGATCGACTGAACCGAGGCGAGGCGTCGGCGCCCGGATGTCGAACCTCGCTGCGATGGCCTCCCGCGTCTACGTGATCGAGCTCGCCGCCGGCGCCGGGCGCCGGCGCGACCCGCGGATTCCCTGGGTCTACGTCGGCTCCAGCGCGCGCGATCCCGAGATCCGCTTCCAGCAACACCTGCGCGGATACAAGTCGGCGCGCCTGGTGAAGCGCTTCGCCCTGCGCCTGCGGCCCGACCTCTACGACGACCTCGAGCCGCTGGCCGGCTCGCGGCGAGCGGTCGAGGCCGAGCTGGCGCGCGCCCGGGAGCTGGCCGGAGCCGGGTTCGTCGCCCACAGCGACGGCGTCTCTCATGGCGAGCGCGGCGGCGACTGGAGCGAGTGGGGCGACGAGCGCCTGGCCGCCGTCGGCGGGCATGCCGACGCGGCCGCGGCGCAGCTGCGCGAGTCCGCGTTCACGCCACTCGACCCCGAGCGCTGCGCGCGGTTGCTGCGCGGCGAAACCGGCTTCTGGGTCGCCGAGTACCTCGATCAGGACGACGCGCCGCCGCCCTACGGGCTGTTCCCACACGTCTCGCAGGGCGCGCTCGAGCGTCGTGTCGCGGCGCTGCGCGATTAGTTCCGGTCCCGGCCGGGGTCTCTACGAGCGATGGCCATCCAGCGGCGCCAGCCCGTCGTGCATCTGGAACTCCACACCGGCGACCTGACGGCGGCGTGCGCCTTTTACGGCGGGCTTTGCGGCTGGACCAGCGAGCGGGTTGTCACCGCCGTCGGCAGCTACCGCGCGCTCGACCCGGGTGGCGAGCTCAGCGGCGGGGTGGTCGAGTGTGCGACCGCGCGGCCGGTGTGGCTTCCGTACGTCGAGGTCGGCGCGATCGAAGCTGCGACCGACCACGCCGTCGCCCTCGGCGCCGCGGTCCTACTCGAGCCTCGTGAGGGACCGGCCGGCTGGCGCAGCGTGGTCGCGGCCCCGGCGGGGGGCGAGGTCGCCCTTTGGCAACCGAAGCGCAATCATCTCTAGGCTGACCCTCGTGCCGACGAGCGCGACCACACCCGAACAGCAGGACCTGCTTCAGCGAGCGCGGGCGGGCGGCGAGGACGCCTTCGCCCGCCTGGTCGAGCCCTATCGCGGCGAGCTTCAGGCGCACTGCTATCGGATGCTCGGATCCGTTCACGATGCCGAGGACGCGCTCCAGGAGACCCTGCTGCGGGCCTGGCGGGCGCTGGCGAAGTTCGAGGGCCGCAGCTCACTGCGCTCGTGGCTCTACACGATCGCCACCAACACCTCGCTGAATGCGATCGCGAAGCGCCCAAAGCGGGTGCTGCCGATCGACTACGGGCCGGCGGCCGACCCGCACGTCGGCCCCGGCGAGCCCCTGGTCGAGTCGGTCTGGGTCGAGCCGTACGCCGACGAGCAGTTCGGGCTCGAGGACGGCTACGCGGCGCCCGAGGCGCGCTACGAGATGCGGGAAGGGGTCGAGCTGGCGTTCGTCGCGGCGCTCCAGTTCCTGCCGGCGAACCAGCGCGCGGCTCTGATCCTGCGCGAGGTGCTGGGCTTCTCGGCCAAGGAATGCGCGGCGACGCTCGAGACCACCACCGCATCGGTCAACAGCGCTCTGCAGCGCGCCCGCAAGACGATCGAGGAGCGCACCCCGGAGCAGAGCCAGCAGCAGACGCTGCGCGCGCTCGGCGACGAGCGCGTCCGCGAGTTGGTCGAGGGCTACGTGGACGCCTGGAACCGTGGCGACGTCGACGACGTGGTCGCGCGCCTGAGCGAGGACGCATGCTTCTCGATGCCGCCGATGAGCACCTGGTACGGCGGCCCGGGCAACCGCGACGAGATTCACACCTTCATTGGCAACTTCGCGATCGTCCCCGACTGGAAGTGGAATGCGGTGATCACCCAGGCCAACGGACAGCCGGCCGGCGCCTTCTACACCTGGGACGACGACGCGGGCGCGTACCTGCCGTTCGCGCTCAACGTGTTCACGTTCGACGGCGAGAAGATCAGCGACGTGACCGCGTTCATCGTCCGCTCGATCGAGGACCCGTCGCGCCAGAGCATGATCCGCATGCCCGAGAACGAGATGGACACGGCCCGGCTCGCCGCCGCGTTTCGGAACCTGGGCCTCCCGGAGCGGCTGCACTGAAGCCGGTCCGGGTGGGCTGCTCGGGCTGGGCCTATCCGGAGTGGCGCGGCGAGTTCTACCCGCAGAAGCTGGCTCAGCGCGAGTGGCTCGCCTACTACTCGCGGCAGTTCGACTCGGTCGAGATCAACAACACCTTCTACAAGCTGCCCTCGGCGGAGACCGTCGCGAGCTGGATCGAGCAGACCCCGGCGCGGTTTCGGTTCACGGTCAAGGCGAGCCGCTACATCACCCACATCAAGCGGCTCAACAGCCCGGAGAAGTACGTCGAGCGATTCCTCGCCGGGATCCAGCCGCTGGCGAAGGCACGGCGGCTGGAGGCGATCCTCTGGCAGCTGCCACCGAGCTTCGGGCGCGACGACGAGCGCCTCGACGCCGCCCTGGTCGCGATCCGCGAGCGGGCCCCGGGCCGCCACGCGTTCGAGTTTCGCCACCCGAGCTGGTTCTGCGCCGACGTCTACGCGCTCCTGCGATCGCACAAGGTCGCGCTGGTGATCGCCGACGACCCGAAGGAGTTTCCGTTTCAGACCCGCGAGCTGACCGCTTCCTGGGCCTACGTGCGCATGCACCGCGGCAGTCGCGGCAACTACAGCGCGGCCGAGCTCGCCACCTGGCGACGGCGGATCTCGGCCTGGCGGTCCAAGCGCGAGGTGCTCGTCTACTTCAACAACACGGCCGGCGCCTCGGCGGCCGAGAACGCAGGCATCTTGCGGCAGGCATTTCGTTAGGCCGCATCGAATAGACCCGGCGTATGTTGAGAGCGGTATGGACGCTTTTCGGCTAGCGGGTGCCGTCGCGGTCAGCTGCGCTCTGGCGCTGATCGTCGCGCCGGGGGCCGCCGGGGTGCCGCAGGAGCCGCCGACCGCGCCGACGATCGCCAACGGCGCCGCCTTCCGCGGCGACGGGATGTGGATCTGGTACGTGTCGAAGGTCGAGGGCGGCGACCCGGCGCAGATCGCCGCTGTCGCCCGCAAGCGCGGCGTCGACACCGTCTACATCAAGTCCGGCGACGGCGACGACGTCTGGAGCCAGTTCACCCCGGCGCTGCTCGCCGCCCTTCACGACGGCGGCCTCAACGTCTGCGGCTGGCAGTACGTCTACGGCAGCGACCCCGCCGCCGAGGCGCGCGTCGGCGCGGTCGCCGCCGCCCGCGGCGCCGACTGCCTGGTGATCGACGCCGAGGCCGAGTACGAGGGCCGCTACTCGCAGGCTTCCACATACATGACCAGGCTGCGCGCCGCGGTCGGCGGCAGCTTCCCGATCGGGCTCGCCGGCTTCCCCTACGTCCACTACCACCCGGCCTATCCGTACTCGGTGTTCATGCGCCCGGGTGGGGCCGAGTTCAACCTGCCGCAGGTCTACTGGAAGGCGATCGGGACCAGCGTCGACAAGGCGATGACGATCACCTACACCTACAACCGGGTCTACGAGCGCCCGATCGCTCCGATCGGCCAGCTCTACGACAACCCGCCCGGCAAGGACGTGAGGCGTTTCCGCCAGACCGCCAAGGCGAGCGGCTTCGCCGGGACCTCGTGGTGGTCGTGGCAGCACGCCTCGCCGAGCGGCTTCCGCTCGGCGACCAAGCGGCGGATCGGCCGCGCGCGCGGCTATCGCCCGAGCACCGCCTACCCGACGCTGGAGAAGGGGGCCGAAGGGGACCTCGTCGTCTGGGCGCAGGAGTACCTGGCCGCGGCAGGGTTCTACGACGGTGAGTTCACCGGCGAGTTCGGGATCCTCACCTCGCGCGCCGTCCGCGCCTTCCAGGGCTCGGTGGATCTGAAGCCGACCGGCGTCCTCGACGCCACCAGCTGGCCGGCGCTGCTGGCGACCGGCAAGCCGGTCGCGCCGCGGTGGGGGAGGGGCGCGGACAAGACGGCGGTCCCGACCGCGCCGCGCTCGGCGGACCTGCCCGCGGTCGAGGACGAGCTCGCCGGCGCCCAACTCGGTGGCTGACCGCGTCTTGGCCCGCGCCCGACGACAATAGGCGCGCGACGGGCAGCCACGCCCGCGGTTACGGAAAGGGAGATCCATGGCGACGACGGAGGATCCGGGCACGCGGAAGGGCAACGGGGGCCGGATCGCCGGCCTCGTGTTGATCAGCATCGGCGGATTGATCGGGCTGGCGATCGCGCTCGGCGGTCTGGCCGCGATGGGCGCGCACGCGTTCCTGCGCGACGACGACGGCTTCTACACGACCGACACCGAGCGGTTCGTCAGTCCCGGCTATGCCGTGACCTCGGATGACGTCGACCTCGGCCGCGAGTCGATCGGCTTCGATATCGGCGACCTCAACACCTCGGTCGAGTTCACCGGCGAGAGCCCGGTCGCGAAGCCGGTCTTCATCGGGATCGGGCCGACCAGCGACGTCGATCGCTACCTGGCCGGCGTCGCGCACTCCGCGCTCGACGACATCCGCGATGGTGGACCCACCTACACCCAGGTTCCCGGACGGGCGCCGCCGCGGACAGTCCCCGGCAAGCAGACGTTCTGGGCCGCCCAGAGCGAGGGGACCGGGGAGCAGAGGGTGGACTTCGATCTCGAGTCGGGCAACTGGACCGTGGTCGCGATGAACGCGGACGCGGGGCGTGGCGTTCTGGTCGAGGGCGACGCGGGCGTGAAGCTCTCGTGGCTGATCTGGGTGGGGCTCGGCCTGTTCGTGGTCGGCGCGCTGATCGCCGCCTCGTGCGGCTACGGCGTCTACCGGCTGAGCAGCGGCCGCGACGAGGACAAGGCGGCCGCGCCGCCGGACGACGACGAGGACAAGGCGGCCGCGCCGCCGGACGAGACGCCACCGACGCCCGCGCCGTAATCGGCGCGACCCGCCGCGCCGCTGCGCAGCGCTTGGTTGGACGGGTGTCGGACTCGATGCGTCTGCGACTGCTCGACCGGGTAATCCGTGGCTGACGTGCTGATCCGCGACTACGAGGACGAAGACTGGGAGGACATCTGGCTGATCTTCCGCGAGGTGGTCGGCGCCGGCGACACCTACACATACGACCCCGATTGGAACGCGGACGAGGCGCGCGCGGTCTGGGTCCTCGAACCGCCGGGCCGCACGGTGGTCGCCGCCGACGGGGCGCGCCTCCTCGGCACCGCCCAGGTCGGCCCCAACCGCACCGGGCCGGGCGCTCACGTCGCCACCGCCAGCTTCATGGTCGCCGCCGACGCCCGCGGCGAGGGCGTCGGCCGTGCGCTCGGCGCGCACGCGCTCGACTGGGCCCGCGACCAGGGCTACGCGGCGATGCAGTTCAACGCCGTGGTCGAGTCAAACGACGCCGCGGTCGCGCTGTGGAAGTCGCTGGGGTTCGAGATCGTCGGCACCGTTCCGGAGGCGTTCGAGCACCCGGCGCTGGGGCGGGTAGGCCTTCACGTGATGCATCGGTACCTCTGACCGGCGAGGCAATGCTCGCCGGGTCCGTGCGTTACCCGAACTCTTTGACCACGGCGTCGCCCGGGACCTGCCAGATCTCGGTCGCCTTGCGGCTATCGGGGCCGCTCGCGCGTCCGCCGAAGCGGACCTCGCTCTCGACCCGCCCGCCGAGCTCCTGCACGGCCTCGGTGATCAGAGCCCGAGCCTCGGCGCGGCCGGCGCCCTGGCGGCGCAGTTCGTCCACCGCGCGCTTGTCGTTGACCATCCGCATGGACGAGTGGGTGTCGCCGGCGGGGATCAGGAACGCCGGTGCGGTGACCACCTTGATCGCATCTTGGACGTCGGGCACGCATCCGAGACTACGCGTCCACGAGGCGATCGGCGCCGTAATCGGATATCAATGCGTCTGAGCGCGCAGGGGCGCTCGTGGTTCGACAGAGGAGAGAGAGATGCCGGGTCGTTGCTTGTTCGGGCGCCGAGGGGTCGCCGCCGTCGCCGTGCTCGCGGTCGCCGCGGTCGCCGCTCCCGCCGCCGATGCCAAGGGTGGCTACGAGGCGAAGATCACCCGCAACAAGCAGGGGATCCCGACGATCGAGGCCGACTCCTACAAGGACCTGGGCTTCGGCTACGGCTACGCGTTCGCCGAGGACGAGATCTGCGTAATCGCCGACACCTATCTGACCGGCAACGCCGAGCGCTCGAAGTGGTTCGGGCCCGACGCGAAGAGCCCGGAGGGCTTCACCAACCTCGACTCCGACCTGTTCTTTCAGCGGATCAAGGACCGGGGCACGATCAAGGACGTCTACTCGCGTAAGCCGCCGGAGGGCCCCGAGCCCGAGGTCAAGCAGGTGGTCAAGGGCTACGTCGCCGGGTACAACCGCTACCTGAAGAAGACCGGGGTCGACAAGATCCCCGATCCGGCCTGCGCCGGCCAGCCCTGGGTCCGCCCGATCACCAAGCAGGACGTCTACCAACGCTTTTACGAGCTGACCGAATACGCCAGCGGCGGGGTCGCGATCGACGGGATCGCCGAAGCTCAGCCGCCGAGCGCCTCGCCGCGACCGGCCACCGGGGGCTCACCGATCACGCCTGCCGAGGCCGCCGATCTGGCGGATGCGCTCGACATGTCCGAGGACACGGGCTCCAACGGCTGGGGGATCGGCTCGGACGCGACCAAGTCGGGCGGCGGCATCGTGCTCGCCAACCCGCACTTCCCCTGGCAGGGGCCGCGGCGCTTCTACCAGTCGCACCTTGTGATCCCGGGCGAGCTCAACGTCTCCGGCGCCAGTCTGCTCGGCGCCCCGGTGATCAACATCGGCCACACCGAGAACCTCGCCTGGACGCACACCGTTTCGACCGCCTTCCGGTTCACGCCGATGGAGCTGAAGCTCGATCCGAGTGACCCGACCAGCTACCTGGTCGACGGTCAATCGAAGCCGATGGAGCGCAACACGGTCACCGTCCAGGTCAAGCAGCCGGACGGCTCGCTCGCGCCGGTCAGCCGCACGCTCTACACCACCGAGTACGGCCCGATCACGACCAAGATCCAGGGCCAGTCGCTGTTCGCGTGGTCGAACACCACCGCGTTCGCGATGTTCGACGCCAACGGGGCCAACTCGGAACTGCTCAACCACTACTTCGAGACCAACCGGGCGCAGTCGACCAAGGAGCTGCTGAAGATCCTGCAGAAGTACCAGGGGATCCCGTGGGTGAACACGATCGCCTCGGATTCCAAGGGCAAGGCGCTCTATGCCGACATCGGCGCGATGCCGAACGTCGACGATGCGCTGGTCTCGCAGTGCCTGTCGACGCTCGGCCAGCTGGTCTTCCCGGCGGCGGGGCTGCCGGTGCTCGACGGCTCACGCGCCGCCTGCGCGCCGCCGACCGAGTCGGGGTCACCCGAGCCCGGCCTGATGCCGGCGTCGAAGCAGCCGTACCTGTTCCGGCGCGACTACGTCGCCAACTCCAACGACTCCTACTGGCTCACGAATTCCGAGCACCCGCTCGAGGGCTTCCCGCGGATCATCGGAGCCGAGCGCACGCAGCGCTCGCTGCGCACGCGGCTCGGGCTGCTGATGATTCACGGACGCCTGGCGGGGACCGACGGCATGTCGGGCAACCAGTTCACGGCCAAGAACGTCCGCACGCTGGTCTTCGAGGACCGCCAGTACGCCGGTGAGCTCTGGCGCCAGCAGCTGGTCGACTACTGCAACGCCCACCCGATGATGACCGGGTCCAGCGGCCCGGTGGACGTGAGCGCCGGCTGCGCCGCGCTCGCCGGCTGGGACCTGCACGTCAACCTCGACAGCCGCGGGGCGCTCCTGTTCGAGCGCTTCCTCGACAAGTTCGGCACCTCGGCGAGCCGGTTCACGACGCCGTTCGACGTCAACGACCCGGTCAACACGCCGTTCGGGCTCGACACCTCGAACCCGAACCTGGAGCCGGCGTTCGCGGATGCTGTCACCGACCTGCGCAACGCGAACATCCCGCTGGACGCCCCGTTCGGCGACTTCCACACCGAGGCGCGCGGCACCGAGCGGATCCCGATCCACGGCTCCGAGGGCGGTCAGGGCGTGTTCAACGCGATCGCCGACGTCTGGAACCCGACCGCCGGCTACGACGACGTCACCGCCGGCTCGAGCTTCGTCATGGTGACCGAGTTCAAGCCGGGCGCGAAGTGCCCGAAGGATCGCTCGATCCTCACCTACTCGGAGTCGCCGAACCCGAACTCCAAGCATTACGCCGACCAGACGCGGATGTTCTCGCAGAAGCAGTGGGTCGACCCGCCGTTCTGCGGGAGCGAGGTGAAGAAGACCGCGAAGAGCGTGAAGACGGTCCGCGGCTAGCGCCGCCCGAGCACGCTCTGCTCGGCCGCCATCAGGCGCTCGAGCTCGCCGGGGTCGAGGAAGATCCCGTGGCAGTCGACGCACTGGTCGATCGCGACCCCGTTGCGCAGGTGGGTCTGCATCCGCCCGCCGCAGCGCGGACACTGCAGGTCCGCGCCCGGCTCGCGTGGTTCGTCGCGTTCGATCACGCCGATCAAGATAGAGGACGGGCTAAAGGTTTCCTTTAGGTTGCGCTGGATCATCCGAGGCGGAAGCCACGAAGGAGGTCGTCGTGCACCCTGCAGCTCTCGCAACCGGGATCGCGGCCATTGACACCCTGATCGTCGGCCAGGCCGTCTACGCGGCGCGCAACCGGGATCGCCGGGCGCGGCGAGCGGTCAGGCGCAATCCGGGCGCTGTCGAACGGCAGGGCTCGCCGACCTCGGGTGCGTAGTAGGCAAAGCGCCACTCAAGGAGGTCGTCCGTCCGCCGCGGGCGGCAACCGGAAGGAAGAGTCCCCGCTCCTCTCCACTCCCAATTTATAGCGCCCCGGAGGCCCTCATGAGGCCCCGCGTCGTGCCGCATAATCGCCCGCCGAAGCGCAAAGACACGGAATGGGAGGAGCGCAATGCCTGTGATGACCGAGCATGCGGTGGTGGTCGCCGGAGGCGGTCCGACAGGGCTGACGTTGGCGGGCGAGTTGGCGTTGGCGGGCGTGGACGTGGCGGTCGTCGAGCGGCGCACCAGTCAGGACCTCCCCGGCTCGCGCGCGGGCGGTCTGCACTCACGCACGATCGAAGTTTTCGATCAGCGTGGAATCGCCGATCGGTTCCTCTCGGAGGGACAGGTGGTCCAGGTCGGGCGGTTCTCCGGGGTCCCTTTGGAGATCAGCGACTTTCCCACCCGGCATCCCTACTCGCTTGGGCTCTGGCAGAACCACACCGAACGCATACTTGCCGGCTGGGTTGGCGAGCTCCCGGTGACGATCTATCGCGGACGTGAGGTGACGGGTTTCGCGCAGGACGAAACCGGCGTCGAGGTCGAGCTGTCCGACGGCCAGTCGCTGCGGGCGGAGTATCTCGCCGGGTGCGACGGAGGACGCAGTCTGGTCCGTAGAGCGGCCGGCATCGAGTTCCCGGGGTGGGATCCGACGACCAGCAGTCTGATCGCCGAGGTCGAGCTGGCCGAGGAGCCGGAATGGGGCACCCGCCAGGACGCCCTCGGCGTCCACGCCCTCGGCAGGGTGGAGTACGAGATCCACGACGGCGAGGTGGTCTACGCGGACAGCGGCCCGGTACGGGTCATGGTGACCGAAGGGCACCTCGGACCCGCAAGCGAACCCACACTGCGCGATCTCAGCGAGGCGCTGATCGCCGTCTACGGGACCGATTACGGGATCCACAGTCCCACATGGATCTCCCGGTTCACGGATATGACCCGACAGGCCGCGGCCTACCGCGACCGACGGGTCCTGCTCGCCGGTGACGCCGCTCACGTGCATTCCCCGGATGGTGCGCAGGGCCTCCAGATCGGCGTGCAGGATGCGGTGAATCTGGGATGGAAGCTGGCCCAGGTGGCCAACCGGACATCCCCAGAAAGCCTCCTGGATACCTACCACGCCGAGCGCCACCCGGTCGCCGCCCGCGTGCTGCGCACCACGATGGCGCACGTCGCGCTCCGCCGCCCAGACGAACGCACGGAGGCCTTGCGCGACACCATTGCCGAGCTCCTCAGGGCGGACGAGCCTCGCAGGCGATTCGCCGCGATGATGTTCGGTCTGGACATCCATTACGACCTCGGCGAGGGACACCCGCTGCTCGGACGCCGCATGCCCGATCTCGAGCTGGACACCGCCGACGGCCCGCTCCGAGTCTTCGAGCTGCTGCACGACGCACGGCCGCTGCTGCTCAACCTCAATCAGCCCGGCGACTTTGACATCACTCCATGGGCTGACCGGGTCCAGCTGACCGACGCGAGCTACAAAGGGGAGTGGGAGCTCCCCGTACTCGGCGTGGTCACCGCCCCCGCCGCCGTGCTGATCCGCCCAGACGGCTACGTCGCCTGGGTAGGTGACGGCACTCAGCTGCGGCTTCCCGACTCGCTTGCCACCTGGTTCGGGCCGCCCAGTGGTGCGTAGCTCACCACCTGCAACGCCGAGCACGACATTCCCTTACCGAGGGTCCGTAGGATCCCGGCCCGCCGCGCGCCAGACCCGCTCGCCTGCGGCCGACTCATCCGTCGGCCGCAGGCCGGCGCGCGATGCGACCCGCTCGGAGGCCGCATGTCCCGGGTGGATGTTGGCCGTTGCCGTCAGCCCGCGGCCGCCGGCCCATGCGACCAGGGCCTGTGCGGCTTGGCTGGCGTAGCCGTGTCCCTGCCAGCGCGAGGCGACCACCCACGCGAGCGCGGCGCTCGTCCCGACGACCGTGGCCTGTGCGGTGCCGACGGCTAGGTCGTCGGCCCGTCGCCGAAGCGTCCAGTTCAGCCACACCGCGCCACTGTCAGCCGGGGCGCCGTTCACGAGGCGGCGATAGCGCGCCTCGAGCTCTTGCTCCGAGAGCGGCTCGCCGCCGATGAACTGATGCAGGCCGGGGTCGTCGAGCAGCGGCGCCAGCTCGTGGGCGTCCGCGGGCGATAGTGGCTCGAGCACCACGGCGTCCGCGACGATCCGGACCGGGGCGATACGGAGGGCCACGGGCGGATTATCCGCCCCGGAGCACGTTGCAAAGTTCGCTTGACCTTCCCCCGGCCGCGGGGTACGGTCGCATCGGCATCGGTGCTCGTCTTGGGCGTCGCCACGGCGAGGTCAGGAGAAATGATGAGGCCGATCCAGCGTCTCTTTCCGGCAGCGGTTGCGTTGCTGGTCGTCGCTCTGGGGGTCCTTGCCGCTCCGACCCCCGGCGAGGGCGCTCCGGGGACCCGCCCGTGCTCGGCCGAGGACAAAGCTGTGCTGCACTCGGGCTGGCCCGAGGCGCAGCCGACCTTCGTCGTCCCGATCTCGAACCCGATCTCCGAGGAGGACTTCTTCGCGGCGGAGGACGAGGAGGCGACCGTGACGCGGGGGGTGTTTCGGCGGGGCGAGCGCGGCACCGTCGTGCGCAAGAAGCCCGCCGCCAAGGCCGGGCCGAAGTCGAAGCCGGCCGGGCTGAAGTTCTTCCCAGGGCTGGCGACGCTCGATCCGATCGCCGCCGTGTCTTCGAACTTCATCGTCATGACCGACGCCGGCAGCGATCCCAACGCCCCCGGCGGCGGCGGCCGGATCATCTTCCTCGCCAAGGCGGAGCAGAAGAACAACAAACAGGCGGTCCCGCTCGCCCCGGGCCCCGGCGGGGCGCCGACGAAGCTGACCCTGACCCAGTTCTTCGGCGGCTTGATCGCGCCCACCAACCCGGACGGGAGCGTCAACCAGAACAACATCAACTGCCATCTCGGGCTCGGCCCGTCGCCGCTGATCGGGTGCAACTCGACCAAGCCACCGCCCGCTGTGGCCGATACCTGGCGCCCGCAGGATGCGTGCGTGGACGAGTTCTACGATGCGCGCGTCTTCTACCGGGCCGACGACAAACGCTTCGTCGTCGTCGCGCACGCCCGCAACGCGATCTGGAACACCGCCGACTGGATGGAGAAGTCCCAGCAGGATTTCGACGACCACGGGCTCAGCGACGCCGAGATCCAGAAGCTGTACGACGCGGGCCCCGAGGCTCGCCGGTACATCGCGATCGCCGTCTCGCGCAGCGAGGATCCGCGCGACGGCTTCAACGAGTACATCACCACGACCTCCAACTACGCCGACTGGCCGCTTGCGGCGGTGGGCGAGAACGGGATCGTCGCCGGTCACCGCTCGCCGCCCGAGTCCGGCAAGCCGGCGATCATCTGGTTTTCGCTCGGCCAGACCGAGAACAACGTCTCGAGCCCGGCCTACAAGGAGTTCGGCCTCTCGGACTTCGGCGGTGCGGGCTCGCCGAAGCCGGTCAGCCCCTATGGCGGCGCGGACGGCGTCCTTTGGTTCCTCAACGACGAGACCTCGCCAACCCGGATCGACGCGCTGCCCGACGACACCAACGTCTCCGGGGCGACGCCCGTCGGGACCACGGTCGCGCCACCCCATGGGGCGCTGCAGGGCAACGGCATCTCGACGCCGCCTGTCTACCGAGACGGCAGGATCTGCTCGGCCACCGCGCTGCGGGTCGAGCAAGACCCGCTTCGTAACAGCATCCGCGTGGTCTGCGTCGTCGTCGACCACGCGGGGGGCGCGATCACCGCGTCCGCCAGCGGCCAGGGCGCCCGCGACCGGGTGTTCGGACTGAGCGCGCCCCAGGACGCCGTGGGCGATCGGGTCAGCTACGAGGATCCGGCGCTGACCGTGAACAAGAACGGCGACATCCTGATCGCGTACGCCCGGTTCGGCGCCAAGACCAAGGACCCGCTCAAACCCGAGGCGCGCTACACGCTCTGGTACCACGACGAGTCGAAGCCGCGCCGCAGCCGGGTGCTGAAGCTCGGCGAGAGCGTCTGCTGTCCACACGCGCGCGTCGACCTGATGAGCGCCGTGGTCGACCCCGACGACGACACCTCGGTCTGGCTGACGGATATGTACGCGAACGGCGGCTCGGCGATGTCGACGGTGATCGGACGCGTGAAGCCGTAGCGGCTCGTTCATGCGGACAGGGGATCGCCGTCCTCTGTGCAGGGATGAGTCACCTCCAGGCCCTCAGCGTGTGATTCCTCCTCGATGACCCTGAGCACCTCCTCCATCTCGGTTGGCCTGATGCTTCCGCTCTGATTCGCGAAGGGGTGGTCAAGGAACCACACCAACAGCAGCGTCGCCGTCGCCATCGCGGCGACGGAAGCCACCGCGCTGGCCTGAACGACGAAGCTGCCTCGCCGATCGGCGCCCAGCACGATCCATCCGACGGTCAGCAACGCCCCCAGGATCAGCACGAACCACAACGGGGGCGGCGTCACGCGGACGGCCTCGGCAAGCCTCATCCGCCGGCCTTCGATGCGGCCGTCCTGTTCCTCCAGGAGCTGCCGGAACGCGGCCTCATCTACCAGCGAGCGGACACGGAGCTCGAACGCCGCTTCCCTGAAGCGGCTCCCCCAGTCGGTCACCACCGGGCTGTCCTCGCCCTCCTGCATCGCCGGCCACGCCTGCTCGATTACCGCCCGCCCGTAGCAGTACAACGTCCCCTCCAGGCGGGCGTGTTCCTCCGGCGTGAACGCCGAGGCTGTGCGGCTGAGCTCCAGGACTGCCTGGGCCTCCAGCTCGGCGCCTCGCTTCGCGTCGTTGTAGCTGTCGTACGCCTGGAGCACCACGAATCCGAGCAGGATCGCGAACGCGATGCCCAGGAAGTCGAACGCCCTGCCGTGCTCGCTGAGCTGCGACGCGAAGCGCTCGTTCAGCGGGTTACGCCGGACCAGCCACAGCACGCCGGCAGAGGCTGCGGCAACCAAGATCATGATCCCGGCGAGCACGAAGAGGTTCATCGGCGGGCGTAAGGCTCGCGTGTGGGCCCGGCGACGTCAAGGCGGCGGCGCTACCGGAGGTGCCCCATGAGTTGCCCCGTGCGTCCACACCTGCCCCTGGCCGACCCCCTGACAGATGGAAACGGCGCCATAGCGGGCCATTCTGAGATGCCGGAGGAGGGACTCGAACCCCGACTCGAAGATGACCGCAGCGATCATCGGTCGCTCTAGCGGATCGCCAGAGCAGGATTACTGCTCGTAGCCTTCGACCGTGTCGGTGTCGCGAACCGAGGCGTCGCCGGGATCGAGTCCGAACTCCTCACGCGCCTCGCGTTGGCGAAGCAGGTCCCAACACGCGCCGACGATAGCGCCTGGTCGCAGCCACACGCGCCCGCGCCCCGGCTGCGCCAACCGCATCGGAGAGGGTGATGTCATAGGCCCCGTAGTGGCGGCGGCCGCTGGAGGTGCATTCGAACCGAGCCGCCGCCCTGGAAGCCGCCGGGCTGCGCAGTAGCGCATAGGACGAGCAGCGGCACTTTCGCTTTGCATAGAAAGCGGTGCTTTCGAGGACCACCAGGTGGGTAGACGAGGGCGTAAGAACCTGATCGTCCGGAAGGAAGGCAGCGATGTCACGACAACTCATGATTCCTGCCGCAGACACTCGGCTCTACGCCGTCGACGCCCCGGGCGGCACGCCTGCCCTGCTCTTCCTCAGCGGCGGCTTCGGCACCGTGCAGAACTGGAGCCGCGTCATCCGCCGTCTCGACGGGAAGTACCGCACGGTGCGGTTCGACGCGCGGGCGCGCGGGAAGTCGGGCAGATCGGCCGACTACTCCGTACAGGCGGCCGTCGACGACATCGGACGGGTCATCGACGCGACCGGTATCGAACGCCCGATCCTCGTCGGGTGGTCTCACGGCGCCACGATCGCGGTGCGATACGCGGCTCAGCACCCCGGGCGGGTCGGCGGACTGGTGCTCATCGACGGTGCTTACCCGATCGCCATGTTCGACGAGGCCGGAAAGCAGAAGGTCCGCACCCAGTTCCGTCGGTTGGGGTGGATCATGCGCATCCTGGCAGCGCTCGGCCGCTCGGCCCGGATGTCTCCCGCCGAGTCCGCGGACGTCGTGATCGAGATGGACGCCGTCAACGGCGAACTCGGACCCGACTTCGCGGCGCTGGAATGCCCGACCGTGTTCGTGGTCGGCACCGGAGCCCACTCGGGCGCCACCGAGGACGAGATGCGCACGGTGCGCGCTGCTGTCGCCGACGCCGAGGAGAGCAACGAGCGCGTGTCCGTATTCGCAACGACGCCCCACAAGCACACGCAGATCCTCAGCAAGGCCCCCGACACCGTGGTCGCCGCGATCGAGGACGTCATCCACGAGTCTTCCTGACTAGCGTTCGACCGCTCGACGCATTCGAGGGATTGATCGACAGAGCGACCTCGACAAGCGGCGTGGGCCGCTTGACCAAGCGGTTTGGAAGATGCCGGAGGAGGGACTCGAACCCCCGGCACGCGGATTATGATCGCGAGGCTCCGCCTAGAGCGAAACGCCTGCTCGCGGCACGTTTCTACAACAAAGTCCCTGCTCCGACGAATAACCGGGATTCACCGAGACGGACCGGGGAAGACCGCCGTTTACCGAGCTACGAAGGGCCGGAGAAGGGCCGCGACCCAGCGCGATGGCTGTGCGGGCGCGTCCGCCGCTTCGCCTCGATCAGCGCGTCCCGTATCTCGGTCCGGCGCTCCGGGCGGGTGTTGAGGTTGAGAGGCGACGGGTGCGGCGCTTCGATCGCGTCGAGTTCGAGGCCGAGCAGTCCCCACGCCCCTGCCGCGGGCTTGCCGAGCAAGACGACTACCCGCAGGTCCGGGAGCAGCGAGAACAGCTCACGCGTCGCCTCCCGAGCTTCGTCGAGGTCGGTACGACGTGCGGACCGAATCTTTGTGCCGTCCCCGATGTACCAGGGGATGACATTCCAGGTCACACAGTCCTCGGCGCGGTCGATGCCCGCCTCATGGAGAAGGTCCCACATGTTCGCGGCTGTCTGATCGTTGTTGTCCGGCGAGACGAATCCAGAACCCGCGTCGAGCGCAGAGCGCCGTCCTGGCGCTTCGAGCAACAGAGCGATCCGGGCGGTCACTCCGGCCTCGGTCGGATCGAAGTCCGGGATCGCGGCGTCCGGCTTCATTGCCCGAAGTCGCTCGACGTATGCGGTCAGTGGCGCGACGTGAGGCTCGCGGAGGAGGTCGAGCTTCCGCTCGACCTCCTCCGGCTCGCGATTCGTCTTGGGTCGATCCGTCCTCGGGCCGGAGAACACGTGGGCCACGTTAGCCCCGCCAAGGCCTCGGTAGCCAGGTCGGCTCGGCGTCGAGTAGCTGCTCGATCGTCCCTCCGCCGCAACCGTAGAGGGCTGTCAGATTTCTACGGAGAGGGAAGCCGTATCGGGCTCGAGCCGGCGTCGGCCGGTCGTGTTCGCCTGGTCGCGGGCCGGTCGCGATCCGCGACCGGCCCGGCGGCTGGCTCAGGCGCTGACTTCCGCCTTGCGCTTGGCAATCTCCTTGGAGAGCTCGGCGAGGGCCTCCGGGCTGCGCTGCGAGCGGATCGCCCATCGGCCGAGCTCGCGTAGTGCATCGTCCGCGGCGCTGCCGAACTGCTCGCGCCAGTCCCTGATCTGGTCGTGGCTGCGGCTGGACATGTCCTCGCGGGCCTCGCCGATTCGGTCTCGTGCCGAGTCGATGCTGGCGCTGACATCGTCGCCCGCCTTCTCGCGGGCCTTGTCGAGGTCCTCGAGCGCGTCCTGCAGGTAGTCGGTCGAGGTCTTGGTCGTCGACCTCTCAGTCGTTGCTGGCATGGTGCCTCCTGGCATCGGGATTGTGATTCCGACCCAGTCTGCCTCGCGAGCGGCGGGACCACATCGGTAGGCGCTACTGGATGCCGTGAAGACCCCAGCGCGTCCGGCGGACCCGAGCGGGTCGATAATCAACCCACTCCTCAGCGCCTCGTCAACCGTGGGCCTCACTCGTCGGTCCCTATCGGGAACCGCTCCGTCATCAGCCGCACGTACGTTTTCTCGGCGTCGCCGGGGAGCCACATCGCGCCTGCCCAGAAGTGCGAATACAGCCCTATCAATCTCGACCACTTTCCGTCGGAGGCGTGCGATCGTGTTGGGGTCGACGCGACCGAGCAGGACCAGTTCCTTCTGGCGCTGGACGGGATCGCCCCTGAGCGAGTGATCGTTGAAGTGCGTCAGCAAGCCGCGGACCTGACGAATCCGCCGTGGACTTTCGACGATCTGGTAGCGCGCTCGAGCGAGCGGGCGTCGAGCGCTTTGCGGACGCCTTGCGTGACCATGCGGCGTCGGAGCCCGACCCGGAGGGCTGAGCTCGCAGGTTGTCGGCTCGCCCGTCCCCCGTTCGGCGAACTCAAGGTGTGAGCGCCACTCGGCGCTCGCAATCACGCGAAGGGGGAAGCGAGGAGCGAGAAAGTCCATCCCGCATCAGTCTTCTCACCCAAACCGCGCGGCTGGCCAGGCCGTGGTCTCCGGCCACCAGGATCCGATCACGCGTGGCCGAAGCGGATCGCCGGGAGGATCCGCGCCAGCGGCTTCGGTAGCCACCAGGCCCACCGGCCCAGCAGGCGTAGCAGCACGGGCAGAAGCAGCAGCCGGACCAGGAAGGCGTCGAGCAGGACCGCGACTCCGAGG
>CAWGDM010000004.1:0-28919 GCA_963821345.1 uncultured Solirubrobacterales bacterium
TCCTGTCCCCGGCGCGGTACCTTCGCCGCATGAGCAGGCAGCGGATCGACGCCCTGCTCGCCGAGCGCGGGCTCGCGCCGCTCGCGGACGAGCGCGGCCGAGTCGGTGCGCGCCGGGCGGGTGCGGATCGGCGCCGACGGGCCGCTGGCGCTGAAGCCGAGCCAGCTGGTCGCCGAGGACGCCGAGCTGCTGCTGGAGTCGAGCCGCCCGTTCGTCTCCCGCGGCGGGATCAAGCTCGCGAACGCGCTCGACGCCTTCGGGCTCGACGTCGACGGGCTGCGACTGCCTCGACGTCGGCGCCTCGACCGGCGGCTTCACCGACTGCCTGCTCAAGCGCGGCGCCGCGCGCGTGATCGCGCTCGACGTCGCCCACGGCCAGCTCGACTGGGGGCTGCGCAACGATCCCCGGGTGACCGTGCTCGAGCGCGTCAACGCGCGCGACCTCGATCCGGCCGAGCTCCCGTATCGCCGCCGACCTGGTGACGGTCGACGTCTCGTTCATCTCGCTGACCAAGGTGCTGCCGGCGGTCGCCGGCTGCCTCGCCGACGGCGGCGAGCTGCTGGCGATGGTCAAGCCGCAGTTCGAGCTCGGCCGCGGCCGGGTGGCAAGGGCGGGGTCGTCCGCGACGCCGGCGAGCGCCGCGAGGCGCTGCGCGCGGTCGGCGCGGCGGCGACCGACGCCGGGCTGGCGGTGCGCGGCTTCGCCGCCGTCCGGGCTGCCGGGGCCGAAGGGCAACCGCGAGACCTTCATCCGCGCCGCGGCCGCGGCGAGCGCGCTCGCCGACGTCGAGCGCGGCGATCGCGCGAGGTGGAGCCGTGAGCGCGACGACGCGCCGTCCTGCTCACCCACACCCAGCCCGAGCAGACCTCGGCCGCGGTCGCGCGACGCCGTCGCCGCCGCCGAGCGCGCCGGGTGCACGCTGGTCGCCGCCGACCGAGGAGCTCGACAAGCACGGCGACGCGGCGGCCGGGATCGAGCGCTCGACGAGCTCGACGGCGAGCCGGACCTCTGCCTGGTGCTCGGCGGCGACGGCACGATCCTCAAGGCGCTGCGGCGACTACGCGAACACCGAGGTGCCGGTGTTCGCGGTCAACTTCGGCACCGTCGGCTTTCTCGCCGCGGTCGAGCGCGAGCAGCTCGACGAGGGCCTCGCGGCCGCCTTCGCCGGCGAGTTCGAGGTGATGTCGATGCCGGGGCTCGAGGCGAGCGTCGACGCCGATCCGCCGCTGGCGCTCAACGACGTCTCGCTGATCCGCCGCCAGCACGGCCGGGTCGCCGAGCTCGCGCTACCGCCTCGGCGGCAAGGAGGTCGGCCACGTGCGCTGCGACGGCCTCGTCGCCGCCACCCCGGCCGGCTCGACCGGCTACAACCTCGCCAACCAGGGCCCGATCCTCGCCTGGGGCGTGGAGGGCTACGTGGTCAGCTTCATCGCCCCGCACACGCTCACCGCGCGGCCGCTGGTCGTCGCCCCCGACGACGTGCTCTCGGTCACCAACGCCGCCGGGCCGCGACCCGGTCGAGGTCGTGCTCGACGGCGAGCACGTCGGCGAGCTGGCGAGCGGCGCCGAGATGGAGGTGCGCTTCCGCGACGGGGTCGGGCGGCTGGCGCAGCTACCCGGCGCGAACTTCTACCGCCGGATCCGCGACAAGTTCGGCCGCCTCGCTCACTAGAGCTGTAGGCTGCGGATGGAGCGCAAGTGGTGGACCCTGCTGGCCGTCTGCGTGGCGACGTTCATGCTCCTGATCGACGTCACGATCGTCAACGTCGCGCTGCCGGACATCCAGAGCGACCTCGACGCCAGCTTCTCGAGCCTGCAGTGGGTCGTCGACGCCTACGCGCTGACCCTGGCCTCGTTCCTGCTCGTCGCCGGCTCGATCGGCGACCGGATCGGCCGCCGGCGGGTCTTCACCTTCGGCTTCGCCCTGTTCACCGTCGCCTCGTTCGCCTGCGGCCTCTCCGGCGACCCGACGGTGCTCAACTTCGCCCGCGGCTTCCAGGGCGCCGGCGCCGCGGCGATGTTCGCGACCGCGCTGGCGCTGATCGCCCAGGAGTTCGAGGGCCGCGAGCGCGCCAATGCGATCGGCATCTGGGGCGCGACGGTCGGCGGCGCGGTCGCGATCGGCCCGCTGATCGGCGGCCTGATCACCGAGGGCCTCGGCTGGGAGTGGATCTTCTTCGTCAACGTCCCGATCGGGATCGCGGCGATCGTGCTCACCGAGACCAAGGTCGCCAACGTCAAGGCGACCGACCCGCAGCCGATCGACTGGCCGGGCTGGTCACCTTCTCGGCCGGGCTCTTCCTGCTGATCTTCGGGCTGATCCGCGGCAACCCCGAGGGCTGGGGCAGCGCCACGATCGTCGCCTCTCTCGGCGGCGCCGTCGCCCTGCTGGTCGCCTTCGTCGTGATCGAGATGCGGCGCGAGAACGCGATGCTCGACCTCTCGCTGTTCCGGAAGCCGTCGTTCACCGGCGTCTCGATCGTCGCCTTCACGCTCTCGGCCGGGATGTTCGCGATGTTCCTCTACCTCACCCTCTACATCCAGGACGTGCTCGGCTACTCGCCGCTCGAGGCCGGCCTGCGCTTCCTGCCGCTGACGGTGCTCTCGTTCATCGTCGCCCCGATCTCGGGGCGGCTGCTCGACCGCGTCCCGGCCCGGGCGCTGATGGGCACCGGCCTGATCCTCGTCGGGCTCGGCCTGCTGCTGATGCACGGGATCGACGTCGGCGACAGCTGGACGCGGACTGCTGGCCGGTTTCCTGATCGCCGGGATCGGGATCGGGATGACCAACCCCGGGATCGCCTCGGTCGCGATCGGGGTCGTCGACGCCGCCCGGGCCGGGATGGCCTCGGGGATCAACAGCACCTTCCGCCAGGTCGGGATCGCGACCGGGACCGCGGCGCTCGGCGCGATCTTCCAGTCCCAGATCGCCTCGAAGCTGGCCGAGCTGCTGCCCAACGCCCCCGATTCGTTCTCGGAGGCGGTCTCCTCGGGAGCGGTGCAGAGCGCCGTCGCGCAGCTGCCGCCCGGCCTACGCGAGCAGGCCACGGCCGCCGCCGACCAGGCGTTCATCAGCGGCCTCAACGAGATCCTGCTGGTCGGCGCGGCAACGGCTTTGGTCGGCGGGATCGCCTCGTGGGTGCTGGTCCGCAGCCGCGATCTGGTCGGCCAGCAGGCTCCGGTGGCGCCGGAGGCGGCGGCGGAGGTCGCGGCCGAGGGCGCGGCTGCCGGCTGAGCGCGGGCGCCCACGGGACGAATCCGTCGGCGCCCGCCGCTAAAAGGGGCGGCGATGCTGCACGAGCTGCGGATCGAGAACCTGCTGCTGATCGAGCGCGCCGAGCTGCGCCTCGAGCCGGGCCTGAACGCGATCACCGGCGAGACCGGCGCCGGCAAGACGGTGCTCGCGCACTCGCTCGACCTGCTGATGGGCGGGCGGGCGCGACCGCAGATCGTCCGCCCGGGCGCCGACGAGGCGTGGGTGGAGGGCGTCTTCGCGCTACCGGCCGGACTGCTCGACGATCCGGAGCTGGCCGAGATCGCCGAGCGGCTGCCGGACGACGCGGACGAGGTCGTGCTCGGGCGGCGAATCGGCGCCTCCGGGCGGACCAGCGCGTTCATCGGCGGACGCTCGGCCTCGGCCGCCGACCTGCGGGCGCTCGGCTCGCGCCTGCTCGCCTTCTACGGCCAGCACGAGCACCGCAAGCTGACGCTGGCCTCGGCCCAGCTCGAGATCCTCGACGGGTTCGCCGGCCCGGATCAGCTCGAGCTGCGCGGCGAGTACCGCGCCGCGCACGCAGGCGACCGCGCTCGGCCGCGAGCTCGACGAGCTGCTCGACCGCGAGGGCAGCCGCGAGCGCGACCTCGACCTGATGCGCTTCGAGCTCTCCGAGATCGAGGCCGCGGCACCCGACGCCGCCGAGGAGGCCGAGCTGGCGGCGGAGCGGGCGCTGCTGCGCAACGCCGAGGGTCTGCGAACCGCGGCTGCCCGCGCCCTCGGCGCGGTCAACGGCGCCGACGAGGACGGCGGCGGCGCCCGCGGCAGCGCTCGGCGAGGCCGATGCCGGACTGAGCGCGGCGGACGGGGTCGACCCCGAGCTCGACGCGCTGGCGGAGCGGCTGCGCGCCGCCGCGCTCGAGCTCGACGACGCCGCCGGCGAGCTGCGCTCGTACCTCGAGCGGATCGACGCCGAGCCCGGCCGCCTGGAGGCGGTCGAGGAGCGCCTCGACGGCCTTCGATCGGCTGCAGCGAAAGCACGGCGGCTCGATCGAGTCGGTGCTCGCGCACGCCGAGGGCTGCCGGACGCAGATCGCGCGGCTCGAGAACGCCGAGGAGGCCGCCGAGGAGCTGCGGGCCCGGATCGCCGCGGCCGAGGCGGTGCGCGGCCGGCTCGCCGCGAAGCTGACGCAAGGGCCGGCGCGCGGCGGCCGAGCGGCTCGGCGAACGGGTCGCCGAGGAGCTCGCCGAGCTGGCGATGGAGGGCGCGCGGCTCGAGGTCGTCCTCGAGCCGCACCCCGACGGCTTCGGGCCGAACGGGGCCGAGTCGGTCGAGCTGCTGGTCGCGACCAATCCGGGCATGCCGACCTCGCCGCTCGCGCGACGCGGCCTCGGGCGGCGAGCTGTCGCGGATCATGCTCGCGCTCACCGGCCTCGGCAGCGGCGACGTCGTCGCGGACGCTGGTCTTCGACGAGATCGACGCCGGGATCGGCGGCAACACGGCGCGGGCGGTCGGCGAGCGACTGCGGTCGGCTGGCCGAGGACCGCCAGGTGCTCTGCATCACCCACCTGCCGCAGGTCGCCTCGCTGGCCGCCGCCAACTTCCGGATCACAAAGCACGCGCGGGATGGCGAGGCGAGCGCGACGGTCGAGCGGGTCGCCGGCGACGAGCTGGTCGCCGAGATCGTCCGCATGCTGGGCGCCGAGCGCGGCGACTCGGCGGCCAGCCGCCACGCGCGCGAGCTGCTGAAGGCCGCCTGAACGCTCCGGTTCACCCGGACGGCGCTTTTTCCGCATAATCGGCGGATGGCTCTGCGTAGCCGGGCGCGCGCTCTCCTGCGCGGGCCCGAGATCCAGCTGCGGCCCACGGAGGCGCCGCCGATCAGCGGGCGGGCACGGCTCGGGCGCAAGACCAAGAACCTGGTCAAGCGCCTGCGGCCCGGCGACATCGCGGTGATCGACCACGCCGACCTCGACCGGATCGCGGCCGAGGACCTCGCGGCGAGCGGGGTGGAGGCGGTCGTCAACGTCGCGCCCTCGTCGACCGACCGCTACCCGAACCCGGGGCCGCTGATCCTCGCGCGGGCCGGGGTCGCGCTGGTCGACGCTCCTGCGGCACCGCTGTTCGAGGAGCTCTCCGACGGCGATCCAGATCGTCATCCAGGGCGGCGAGGTGCGCGCCAACGGCACCGTGCTGGCGACCGGCCGGGTGATCGACCTGCAGACCGCGACCGAGCAGATCGAGCGCCAGCGCGAGCGGATCAACGAGGCGCTGGCCGCGTTCGCGGTGAACACGATCGAGCACGTCGAGCAGGAGGGCGAGCTGCTCGTCGGCAGGATCGACTTCCCGCCGGTGCGGACCGACTTCCGCGGACCGCCACGCGCTGATCGTCGTTCGCGGGACGACCTACCGCCGCGACCTGCGCGCCCTGCGCGCCTACATCGAGGACACCCACCCGGTGCTGGTCGGGGTCGACGGCGGCGCCGACGCGATCCTCGAGGAGGGCTTCAAGCCGGACATGGTCCTCGGCGACATGGACTCGGCGACCGACGCGGTGCTCACCTGCGGGCGCCGAGGTGGTGGTCCACGCCTACGCCGACGGCGATGCGCCGGGCGCCGAGCGGCTGCGGGCGCTCGGCCTCGACCCGATAGTCGCCCCGGCGGTCGGGACCAGCCAGGACGTCGCGATGCTGCTCGCGCACGAGAACGGGGCCGAGCTGATCGTCTCGGTCGGCGCCCACTTCAACCTCACCGAGTTCCTCGACAAGAACCGCGCCGGGATGTCGTCGACCTTCCTCACCCGGCTGCGGATCGGCGAGACGCTGGTCGATGCCAAGGGCGTCAGCCGCCTCTACAACCCCGGCGTGCGCGGCTGGCACATGTGGGGGTTCCTCGTGGTCTCGTTGGTGCTGATCGCGATCGTCGTGATCAGCTCGCCGGCGCTGGGTGAGTTCTTCGACCTGGTCTGGTTGAAGATCAAGGTGGCGTTGGACCTATGAGCCGAAGGCGCATTCCGGTCTGATGGGCTACTCGAGCCGGTACCACGCCGCTTCGCTGGCGGCCGTGTTCGTCGCGCTGGCGGTCGGGATCCTGATCGGCGTCGGGTTCGGGTCCGACATCGTCAACGGGACGGCCGACGACCTCGAGCAGAGCCTGCACTCCGACCTCGATGACGCCCGGGCCCAGATCGACGACCTCCAGAGCCAGCTCGACGACGAGAGCGCCTTCGCCGCCAAGCTGACCCCGGCGGTGGTCGAGAACCGTCTCCGCGGGCGCGAGGTTGGGGTGGTCGCGCTCGGCGACCTCGACGACGCGCTCGCCGACGACGTGCGCAAGGCGATCGAGCCCTCAGGGGCCACGCTGCAGGAGGTCGCGGTCGTCCGCGAGCCCCCCGACGTCGACGCGGCGGTCGACGCGGTCGGCCGCACAGGCCGGCATGGTGCGACCCGCGAGCAAGAGCTCGCACGCGCCTCGCGGCTCGCCGGGCGAGCGCTCGTCCGCGGCGGGCCGCGGTTCGACGAGCTGCGGGCGGCGCTGTTCAGCCGCTACAGCGGCCAGCCGGGCGACCTCGACGGCGTCGTGGTCGTGCGCCAGTCGCCCCCGGACCAGAGCCCGCGCGAGCAGGCGGAAACCGACACGGTCGAGGACGGCCTGATCGCCGGCCTGCAGGCCGGGCTGTCCGACCGCCGTGGCGCGACCGTGGTCGGCGCCGAGCGCACGAGCACCGACCCGAGCTCGATCGAGTACTTCTCCGACCAGGGCCTGTCGAGCGTCGACAACGTCGATCAGCTGCCCGGCCAGGTCTCGCTCGTGTACGCCCTCGGGGGCGCCGAGGGCGCGTTCGGGGTCAAGGACACGGCCGACGCGCTGCTGCCGGACCTGCTGGCGCCCGCGAACCTGCAGTTCGGGGCCGAGAAGCGCCCCTGATGCTCTCCGGGCTGATCGTCTCGGCGCTGGTCGCCGCGCTCGCGCTCGGTCCCTGGCTCACGGACATGGCCAGGGCGGGCCTGGTGCGATCCAACTACGCCGCCCGCAGGGTCGCGTTCCCGGCCGGCGCGCCGCTGATCGCCTGCTCGCTGATCGCGCTGGCGCCGCTGGCGGTGCTCGACGATCGCGCCGACCTCGACCTGCTCGACCCCGAGCTTCAGCGCTGGATGGTCTATGTGCTCGGCGTCGCCCTGCTCGGGCTGCTCGACGACGCGCTCGGCCGCGGCGGCGCCGACGACACCGCGCGCGGCTGGCGCGGCCACGCCCGGGCGGTCTCCTCGGGGCGCTTCTCGACCGGGGCGATCAAGGCGGTCGGTGCGCTGGCGCTGGCCGCCTACGCGACCTCGGGCCTGGGGCAGCAGGGGATCGACTACGTCGCCGACCTGCTGCTCCTGCTGCTGACGACCAACCTGTTCAACCTCCTCGACCTGCGCCCGGGCAGAGTCGAGAAGGTCTTCGCCCTGCTGCTCGCCGGCCTCTGCCTGGGCGCCTGGACCGCCGAGCCGATCGAGCTGCTCGGCCTGTTCATCGGCCCGGTCGCCGTCGGCGCGGCGTTCACACTGCGCGAGCGCGCGATGCTCGGCGACACCGGTTCGAACCTGGTCGGGGCGCTCGCCGGGGTGGCGATGCTGGTCACCCTGGGTGACACGGGGCGCTGGATCGCCCTGGCGCTGATCGTTGCGCTGACGATTTTCGGGGAGTTTCGGTCGATCTCGAAAACGATCGACTCGGTTCCGCCACTGCGCTGGCTAGACTCGCTCGGCAGAGTGAGTGCAGGTGATCTGAGCCGATGAAGCCGGGCGAGACGCGCTTCATCTTCGTCACCGGCGGCGTCGTCTCCTCACTGGGCAAGGGCATCGCGGCGGCCTCTATCGGGCGCCTTCTTGTCAGCCGCGGCTTCCGCGTCCAGCTGCAGAAGTTCGACCCCTACATCAACGTCGACCCGGGGACGATGAGCCCGTTCCAGCACGGCGAGGTGTTCGTCACCGAGGACGGCGCCGAGACCGACCTCGACCTCGGGCACTACGAGCGGTTCACCGATCACAACACCTCGCGCGCCTCGAACGTCACCGCCGGCGCCGTCTACAACTCGGTGATCCGGCGCGAGCGCCGCGGCGACTACCTCGGCGCGACCGTCCAGGTGATCCCGCACATCACCGACGAGATCAAGCAGCGGATCCTGATCGTCGCCGAGTCACAGGCGGTCGACTTCGTGATCACGGAGATCGGCGGCACGGTCGGCGACATCGAGTCGCTTCCCTTCCTGGAGGCAATCCGCCAGCTCTACTCCGAGCTCGGCCCGAAGCGCTGCATGTTCCTGCACCTGACGCTCGTGCCCTACATCGGTCACGCGGGCGAGATGAAGACGAAGCCGACCCAGCACTCGGTCAACGAGCTGCGCCGGATCGGGATCCAGCCGCACGCGCTGATCTGCCGCTCCGAGAGGGGCCTCGACCGCGACATCCGCAAGAAGATCGCGCTGTTCGCGTCGGTGCCCGAGGAGGCGGTGCTCTCGGCCCGCGACGTCGACAACATCTACAAGGTGCCGCTGGTGATGCGCGCCGAGGGCGCCGACGACCTGGTGCTCGACCACTTCGGCGTCGACGCGCCGCGCTCCGGAGCTGGGCGAGTGGGAGGAGCTGATCCGCCGCGCGGACGCCTGCGAGGGGACGACGCGGATCGCCCTCGTCGGCAAGTACGTGCAGCTCGCCGACGCCTACAAGTCGGTGATCGAGGCGCTCACCCACGGCGGCTTCACGCACGGGACCAACGTCGAGGTCGAGCTGGTCGACTCCGAGGACTTCGACCCCGAGGAGATCGCCGAGTGGGCGGACGGGATCCTGATACCCGGCGGGTTCGGCGAGCGCGGGATCGAGGGCAAGATCGAGGCGGCGCGGCTCGCGCGCGAGCGCGGCATCCCCTATCTGGGCATCTGCCTCGGCATGCAGATCGCGGTCGCCGAGTTCGCGCGCCACGTCGTCGGCATGGAGGGCGCCAACTCGACCGAGTTCGACCCCGAGACCCCTTACCCCGTGGTCGACCTGCTGCCGGAGCAGAAGGAGGTCTCCGACATGGGCGGCACGATGCGGCTCGGCGCCGACCCGGTGAAGCTTCACGACGGCACCAAGGCGCGCGAGATCTTCGGCGAGGCCGTGATCTACAAGCGTCACCGCCATCGCTATGAGGTCAACAACCAGCTGCGGCGCCGGCTCGAGGACGAGGGCCTGGTCTGCGGCGGCACCTCGCCCGACGAGCGCCTGGTCGAGATCGTCGAGCTGCCCGAGCACCCGTTCTTCGTCGCCTCGCAGTTCCACCCCGAGTTCAACTCGCGCCCCGACCGGCCCGAGCCGCTGTTCCGCGAGTTCGTCGGCGCCGCGGCCCAGCTCGCCGCGACCCGCGGCGACGGCCCGGCGACCGAGGAGACCGAGGTCGAGGACGCCGGCGCCGAGGACGCCCGGGTGCGGCGCGAGGCGTAGGATCGGGCCATCGCGCCGGACCTCGACGAATACCGCCGCAAGTCACTCGACTCCTGGGACCGCTTCTCCGGCAACTGGGACGACGAGCGCACCTTCCTCACCGAGACGACCGGGCCGGTCCGCGACCGGCTGATCGAGCGGCTCGACCCGCAGGACGGCCAAACGGTGCTCGACATCGCGGCGGGCACCGGAGAGACCAGCTTCGCCCTCGCCGAGCGCCTCGGCGGCTCGGGGCGGGTGATCGCCACCGACTTCGCCCCGGGGATGGTCGAGGCGATGCGCCGCCACGGCGAGCAGCTCGGCGTCTCCAACATCGAGTTCCGCCAGCTCGACGCCGAGCGCATGGATCTCGACGACGACTCGATCGACGGCGTGATCTGCCGCTTCGGCTACATGCTGATGGCCGATCCGGCCGCCGCGATGGCGGAGACCAGGCGGGTCCTGCGCGACGGGGATCGGCTTGCGTTTGCGGTCTGGGCGGCGCCGGACAAGAACATGTGGGCTGCGATCCCGGGGATGACCATGGTTGGGCTCGGCCACCTGCCGCCGCCCGAGCCCGGCGCGCCGGGCATCTTCGCGCTTGCCGACCCGGCCCGGATCACCGAGTTGGTCACCGGAGCCGGCTTCGCCGAGCCGCGGATCGAACAGGTCGCGGTCGAGTGGGGATACGACAGCCCCGAGCTCCACTGGGAGAAGACACTGAAGCTGGCGGCGCCGATCGCCGACGCCTTCAACGACCTCGACGACGCCGGGCAGGCGGAGGTCCGCGAGACGGTTGCCGCCCGGGTTACCGAGGCGATCGCCGGCGACGGCATCAACGGTCTCGTCCACGTCGTCTCGACCTCGTAGCCGCGGCCCTCGCATAGCCTGTCGCCGATGAGCGACGGCGAGGATCTGATCCGCGAGGTATGGGCGCGCTGGAACGCCGGCGCCCGCGACCCCGATGACACGATCATGGTCGAGGACCTCGAGATCCACTCGGCGCTCGCGGGCAGGGTCTTTCACGGCGAGGCGGGGCTACGGGAGTGGATCGGCGAGATCGACGAGCAGTTCGACTCCTGGCAGCTCGGCGTCGACGAGGTGTGCGAGCTCGAGCCGGGCTTGCTGATCGTCCATGGTTCGATCGCCGCCCGCGGTCGCCAGAGCGGCCTCGACCTCGACCAGCCGGCGAGCTGGCTGGTCGGCGTCCGCGACGGACGGGTCAGCAGGCTGGTCAACTTCATCGGGCCCGACGCCCGAGCCCGCGCGGAGTCGGCGGCCGAATGAGCGAGCGGATGCTCGACCGCTTCGTGCGCCTGTGCGAGACCCCGAGCCCGACCGGTTCCGAGCGAGCCGTCGCCGACGACGTGCTCGCCGAGTTGCGCGGCGTCGGGGTCGAGGTCACCGAGGACGCCGCCGCCGGTCCGGCGTGCGCCGGGGCCGGGAATCTGATCGCTCGAGTGCCGGGAACGGGGGAGGGGTGGGTGTCGTTCTTCGCCCACCTCGACACGGTGCCCGAGGACGGCACGATCGAGGTCGAGCTCACCGACGGCGTCTTTCGCAGTCGTGGCGAGACGATCCTTGGCGCCGACAACAAGGCCGCCGTCACGGTCCTGGTGGAGCTTGCCGCCCGTCGCTCCGCGGGGCCCGCCGCGGCCGGGGTCGAGCTGGTGTTCACGGTTGCCGAGGAGGACGGGTTGCGCGGCGCCAAGGAGCTCGACCTCGGCTCGCTGCGGTCGCCGTTCGGGTATGCCCTCGACCACGCGAGCCCGATCGGCGAGCTGATCACCGCGGCGCCGACCTACCAGCGCGTGGTCGCCGAGTTCGAGGGCACCGAGGCGCACGCCGGGATCCGGCCCGAGGACGGGCACTCGGCGATCGAGGCGGCCGCGGCGGCGGTGGCGGCGATGAAGCTCGGCCGGCTCGGCCCGGAGACCACGGCCAACGTCGGCGTGATCCGGGGAGGCGTGGCATCGAACGTGGTTGCCGGCGAGTGCGCGATCGACTGCGAGGCCCGGTCGCTCGACGAGGCCCGGGTCGCCGAGGTGACCGCGTCGTTGGTCGACGCCTGCACCTGGGCGGCGAGCGAGCGGCTTTGCGACGTCGACGTCGACGTGACCGAGGTGTTTCGCGGATACCGCCAGCCGTCGGGCTCGCCGTCGGTGTCGCTGGCGCGCACCGCTCTGGAGCGCTGCGGGGTCGAGCCGCGTGAGGTGGCGACCGGCGGCGGCAGCGACGCTAACGCGCTCGTCGCCCGCGGCTACGACTGCGTGCTGCTCGCCAACGGCACCGAGGCCAATCACACCCCGGCCGAGAGCGTGGCGGCGAGGCGGATCGAGCAGATGCTCGAGGTCTGCGAGGCGATCTGCGAGCTGGCCGGGGCGGGGGAGGGGTGAGCGCGCGATGCTGAAGCTGCGCCGCGGCGTCGTCGTCTCGACCGATCCGCTGACGGTCGAGATCGGCGAGCGAGCGCCGTCCCGCCTGGGCCGACGCCGGCCTCGTCGGCGAGCTCGAGGTCGGCGACGAGGTGATCGTCAACACCCAGGCGCGCGATCTCGGGCTCGGATCGGGCGGCTTCGACGTCGTCCACGTCAACCTGACCCGCGGGCTGGCGGGCGGCGAGAGCCGCGGGGATCCACGTGATCAAGCTCAACTACACCTCGCTCCAGCACCCGGTCGACCCGGTCGAGATCGAGCATGGAGACCCGGACCTGGGGCCGAAGCCGCCGACGCTGGTCGTCTCGCTGCACGGCCATCTGGCGCCGGTCGCCTGGGCGGCGGCGCAGGCGCGGCCCCGGCTGCGGCTCGGATTCGTCCAGGGCGCCGGCGCGGCGCTGCCGGGCTCGATGTCGCGCGACGTGCGCGAGCTCCGCGAACGCGAGCTGCTCTGCGGCCACGTGACCGCCGGCGCCGCCTACGGCGGCGAGCACGAGGCGATCAGCCTGGTCGGCGGACTGGATGCGGCGGCCCGGCGGCTCGGCTGGGAGGCGATCGTCGTCGGGCCCGGGCCGGGGATCCTCGGCTCGGCGACCAGGCTCGGCCACGGTGGAATGGCGGGCCTCGACGCCGCCCACGCGGCGCTGGCGCTCGGCCTGCCGACGCTGCTCTGCCCGCGGATGTCGAGCTCCGACGAGCGCGATCGCCACCGCGGCCTCAGCCACCACACCGCCTCGGTGCTCGAGCTGTTGCTTGCGCCGGTCCGGGTGCCGGTCCCCGAGGCCGAGCTCGAGGGTTGGCCGATGCTTGGCCCGGAGGCGGCGCCGGCCGGCGGCTCGGCGCAGGCGGCACTCGACGAGCTGATCGCGCTCTGCAAGGGCCGCCACGACCTGGCGGTCGAGGCGATCGACCTCGACGGCTACGTCGCCAGCGGCCTGCCGGCGACCACCATGGGGCGGACGATCGCCGAGGATCCGCTGTTCTTCGCCGCCCCGCTGGCGGCCGGCCGGGCGCTCGCCGCGGTCGCCGACGGGAACGGGCTCGAATGAAACGGGTGTCGTCGAAGATCGTCTACGAGGGACGGATCATCGACGTCCGGGTCGACGAGTTCGCCTACGACGACGGCGAGACGGAGGAGCGCGAGATCGTCGTCCACCCCGGCGCGGTGGCGATCGTCGCCCACGACGACCTCCACCTCTACCTGGTCCGCCAGCCACGCGAGGCCGTCGGCGACCCCGCCCTGCTCGAGCTCCCGGCCGGCAAGCTCGACGTCGAGGGCGAATCAGAGCTCGAGTGCGCGCGGCGCGAGCTCGAGGAGGAGGTCGGGTTGCGGGCGTCGGAGTGGACCGAGCTGAAGCGCTTCTACACCTCGCCCGGGTTCGCCCAGGAGCAGGTGACGATCTTCGTTGCCACCGGGCTCGAGCGGGTCGCCGGCCACCGGCCCGACCCCGAGGAGCGGATCGAGATCGTCGAGTGGCCGCTATCGCGGCTCGACTATGCGATCGACGAGTGCGCCGACTCGAAGACGCTGATCGGGCTGCTGCTGTTCGCCGCCGAGCGGTAGCGCCGTTGCACCGGCAGGGTCGCGCCCGGCCCGGGAGAACCTGGCGCCATGGCGATCGCAGTCCCCAGCGGGGAGACCGGCACCGATGCCCACTTCGAGGCGCTCGTGCTGGACTTCCTCGCCTACCTCGAGTTCGAGCGCGGGCTGGCCCGAAACACGCTCGACGCGTACCGCACCGACCTGCTGCAGTTCGGAGCCTTCCTCGCCGCGCGCCGGCGCCAGGCGACCGAGGTCGAGCGCGCCGACGTCGCCGACTTCCTCGCCGACCTGGCGACCGGGGTCGCTCCGGGGCCCGACGGCGAGGGCGGCCGCCAGCCGTGCTCGCCGGCGACCGTGAGCCGCAAGACCGCCTGCCTGCGCTCCTTCTATCGCCACCTGCGCCGCGAGGAGCTGATCGCCGAGGACCCGACCGCGAACCTCAGCCCGCCGGCGAAGTCACGAAAGCTTCCCCACGTGCTCAGCCAGGCCGAGGTCAACAAGCTGCTCGAGTCGGCGCGCGACTCGGATCCGATCAGCCTTCGCGATCGTGCCCTGCTCGAGGTCATGTACGGCTGCGGGCTGCGGGCCTCGGAGGCGATCGGGCTCGAGGTCGGTGACGTCGACCTGCGCCGCGGCTTCGTCCGCCCGCACGGCAAGGGCTCCAAGGAGCGGATCGTGCCCCTCGGCCGCGAGGCGGCGAAGGCGATCGAGCGCTACCAGCGCTCCGGCCGCCCGGAGCTGGTCGGTGGCCGGATCGAGCGCAAGCTGTTCGTCAACTTCCGCGGCGGGGCGCTCACCCGCCAGGGCCTCTACAAGATCATCCAGCGCCACGCGAAGGAGGTCGGGCTGGATCAGAAGATGAGCCCGCACACCCTGCGCCACACCTTCGCCACCCATCTGCTCTCGGGCGGCTGCGACCTGCGCTCGGTTCAGGAGATGCTCGGCCACGCCGACGTCGCCACCACCCAGCTCTACACCCACCTCTCCCGCGAGAAGATCAAAGAGGTCTACTTCAAGGCCCATCCCCGGGCCACAGAACCGCATAGATAAGCGGTTTCTCGCTGCCAGGTACCTAGTGCGCGCCAGTATGCGCGCCAGTCAGCGGATTTCCAGCCGCCCGAGCGGCCTCCTGCGCGGCCTCGTGCTGGGCGGTCAGGTAGGACTCGACCAGGGTCGCGGCCTCGGCCTCTGAGCCGGGCATTAGGTGCCCGTAGGTGTCGAGGGTGACGGTGATCGAGGCGTGGCCCATGAAGGTCTGCAGCGCCTTCGCGTTGACCCCGGCCGCGATCATGATCGCCGCGAATGAGTGACGACATTCATGCGGGGTGATCCGGTCCAGGCCCGCAGCCTTCCATGCCTCGTCAGCGTGGCGCTGTAGCCGGTTGGCGGCGAACGGACTCTGCGGGGTGCGGCCGAAGATCAGCTCAGCCCGGGTCAGGGCGTGTCGTCATCGCGCCTCATCCCCGACCGTATGAAGGACCGGATGCCGAGCCAGAGCAGGATCGCCAGCAGGATGACCACGATGATCGCAACGGGACCCATGACTGCTCAGTACTCCTCGTTAAGGGACACGTCGTCGGCCGCGTTCCTCTCGGCGTCCTCGGCAAAGTTCAGCTCGCTCCTGGTCCGCTTAGCGGCCCGCTCCTTCTCGGACTCGCCGACTGACGTGTCCTGGGCCTCGCGTCGGCGCTTCTCAGAGCGAATCACGAACCACACGACTGCGATAAGCGCGACCAGGCCGATCAGGACGAAGACCACGAAACCAACTTACACCCGGGGGTCCTGACGTACCGGCGCCGCAGCCGGTCCGGTTTTTGGAGGTCGGCCGCCGGCTCACCCGCGTTCTGCGCTGCGCAAAAATGCCGGTGCTCGGCGCGCTGCTGCCCGGCTCCCACGGTTAGAGTCCGGCCCGATGCAGGTCATCGCCTTGTCATGGGCATCTGGCGTCGGCCTCTTGGTCGTGATCGTGGCGGTCGGCGTGGTCATCGCCTGGCTGGTCGGCCGCCGTGCGGTCAAGGAGGACACAGCGGAGCGCGAGGAGGTGGCGGAGTCCGACGTGATCTGTCCGACCTGCGGCGAGCGCTTCCTTTCGGAATCTGATCTTGCGCGCCACGTCGCCCAATACCACCCGTCCAGTTAGCTGATCGCGCCGACACGTCGGCGGAGTCTCGACGGCCGTTTGTCTTCCGGCGGGATCCGTTGATTCACGCAGCATGTGTTCCCCTGTGCCGCGATTGCGACCACCAAGCGACGTTCCCGATCCCATGAGAGGATGAACAGCATGCGACGACATCGTTCCTATGCGATCGCGGCGCTTACGGCGCTGGCCGCTTTCGCTCTGCTCGCATCCGGATGCGGTGACGACAACGAGACAACGACGACCACATCCGCCTTGGAGAGCGAGCAGCAGAGCATCGATGCGGCCATCAAGTCGTGCAAGGACCAGGCACAACAACTCGGCGGCGCTGCAGGGACCGCCCTGGCGAGCGCCTGCACTTCCGTTGGCAACACGGCCAAGCAGATTCTGAACACGGGCGGCGAGGACGTAGAGCAGGCGCTCTCGGACGCAGCGGGCTCCTGCAAGAACGAGGTCGGCCAACTCCCCTCGGGCCAGGCTCAGGATGCGCTCTCGCAGCTTTGCGACGCGATGGCGACAGCGGCGACCCCGGGGTCCACCGAGTAGAGGATCGCGGGGGACGGCGGTTGCCCCGGGACCTGACGGCGTTTTTGCTCCGCCCAGTGCTTCGGTAGATCAACCGGAACCGTCGAGAAGGCGATCGCGATCTCCGCTGCGCGACGCATCCGGTAGGGGCTCAACCACCAGCATCAGATCCTCGAGGGCGCCGACCCGGAGGGCCTCTCCGACGTCCGCCCCGGCCTCGCACCTCGCCTCCCAGAGCTCACCATGCACCCGCACCTGGCCACTCGGCCGACACCGCACCACGACCTCTGCGGTCTTACCGACCATCGTCTCGGGGCCGGCTTTTGGCCGCCACCGCCGCGCCAGCCGCCGGCCCCATACGACCTCGCCTACCTCGGCGATCGCGCCGAAGAACACAACCATCGGGCTGCTGCGCGAGCGGGTCGAGTGCGACCCGGACGAGGACGCTCCCACAGTCGATCGCGACCGGCGCCCGCCAAGTTACGATGCCGCGATGCGCCGGATCACGCCGCTGATCGCCGTCGCCGCGGCCGTGGTGCTCGGCTCGTGCGGCGGGGACCCGGCTGTCCCAGACGTTGAGGGTCAGACCAAAGACTCCGCGATTCTCGAGCTGAAGAACGCCGGGTACTTCATTGAGGTAAAGGGTCCGGACCACGACAGGTTGGCGACCGTGGTTGGGCAGGATCCCCGCGCGGGAGACGAGCTGGCCGAAGACGAGATCGTCACCATCATCCTGCAATCCCCTTAGGGGCCAGCCGACCGGCGCGCGCCAAGTGAAATACGGTGCCGGCGTCCTGTTGGGAGCTGCCCGCAGGAACCTGGTCGGGGCTCAGTACTCCTCGTTAAGGGACACGTCGTCGGCCGCGTTCCTCTCGGCGTCCTCGGCAAAGTTCAGCTCGCTCCTGGTCCGCTTAGCGGCCCGCTCGGGACCTACCGCCCTCGGGCCTGCTCCAGGTTCGACCCGTGGAGGCCGGAGACCCAATCCGCATCCAGACGCGTGTCGACCGGTTCCTCTCCTCGCCGGAGCGCGTCGATGTAGGCATGATCGGCGGCCAGCCGGGCCGCCACCTCGGGACCTTCGGCAACGGTGCCGTGGCCGGGGACCACGACATCGACGTGGCCGGCGGCCTCGTCCAGCCGGGCGAGTGCCGTCTCGTAGGCGCCGAGCTGATCGTCTTGGCGAGAGTCGAACATCGGGATCAGGACGTCGGAGAGCATGTCGCCCGCGAGCAGGACGCCACGGTCCGCGAGGAGGACCGCGGCGTGGCCGACAGCGTGCGCCTGATGCTCGATGATCTCGCCCGGCACCGGTCCGCCGTCCGCGGGCAGCGGGGTGACCAGCGCGACCAGGTCGAGAGGGATGCCGGACCCGCCCTCCTCCTCCGCCCCCGCCTGCTGCAGCTCTCGGGTTTCACCGGCGACGTGGGCGCCGACGGCGGTGGCGTAGCGCGGCACGTCGCCGAACCGGGGATGCCAGAGCAGGTGGTCCCAGTGGGGATGGGTGGAGAACCCGGCGACCACCGGGATGCCGAGCCGGTCCACGTCATCGGCGAGTTGGTTCAACTCGGAGCCATCGATGCCGGGATCGATCAGGATCAACCCATCCTCGCCGCGCACCACGATGGAATTGGTCCAGACCCACTCGCTCTGCCGGACCCAGACGCCGTCGGCCACCTGATTCAGCGTGCCCATCTCCACTCCAATCGGTTGGTTACGGTGCTGAGACTGCGATCCGCAGCCAAATTCATCGCTTTCAGCGTCCGCTGGGCGCGATCTTGTGGTTGAGGTGAAGGACGTTGTCGCCGACGTTCAGGTCATCCGCTGATCGGCCGTCCGGCCGCGGACGCGCGGGTGGCGTCCGTTCGGACGAGCGTCCCGCGTTGTGGGCTATAGGGGGTGGTCCGGGACGTTGGTACGAGTTGCGCTTCGGACGGAAAGCGATACTTCGAGAAGTCCGCGGTGAGACGGCCCTGTTCCGGTTCAAGGTCGTTCCGCCTCTGTGTCACTCCTCGAAGCTGGTCAGGTCAACGGCCTCGATCCCGTTCGCCTCGCAATAGGTCTCGTAACGCTCCAGCGACGTCTGCCAGTTCTCCCTGGCGATGATCTCCCCGTCCTCGTCGAGGAAGAGCAGCTCGCCGATGATCACGAAGAAGACCTCGGCATTCTCGTCGCCGACGCTCTCGGGGGTGTGCGACGACGAAGCGGTCTCGTAGACCGTGTCGCCGGCCTCCGAGACCCAGTCGTGCTCGAGGTAGCGCCAGGCTCCCTTCATCGTGTGCCCGATCACGGTGCCGGTGTGGTAGTGGGTGGGGAGCCTGAGGCCGGGAGGAAAGCGCATCGCGACGACGATCTCGCCGTGGATCGGCTCGATCTTGAAGTACTTGAGCTCGACCTCCTCGCTGTAGGGAGTGAACGGAACCCACGGCACCGAGTCGCGCTTCACGTTTGCGGTCACGATCTCCTTGTGGGCGATGGCCACTGCTGCCTCCTTGCTTCGGTTTGCCGTTGTGCGGCCAACCATATGCGTACCACCCGCCGAGGGCAGGATGCGGGGCAGGTGCGCGTGCTCTGCCGTGACGATCCGCATCGGGGGTGGATAGCGGCGATCATGGATGGATGCCGGAGCTCCCCGAGGTCGAAACCGTCCGCCGCCAGCTCGAGCCCGAGGCCGTCGGGCGGACGATCGAGGGCGCCGAGATCCTCGACGAGCGCTGGACGCGGCCGGAGCTGCCGGCCGCGGTCGAGCGGGCGTTGGAGGGCCGGCGGATCACGGCGGTCGGGCGGCGCGGCAAGTACCTGGTCGTCGTGCTCGACGACGGCGTCTCGCTGGTCATGCATCTGCGGATGACCGGCAACCTGCTGCTGAGGCCGGCCGGATCGGACGCGGTCGGCGACCTGATGGCGAGCGACCGGCTCGGCGGCCCGCGCCTGTACGAGACGCACCCCGACTCCCGCCACCTGCGCGCCAGGCTGGTGCTCGATGACGGCTCGGAGCTGTGGTTCACCGACCCACGGCGCTTTGGCCACGCCGTCGTCCTGTCGGAGTCCGAGCTCGACCCCTACTTCGCCTCCCGGCTCGGGGTCGAGCCGCTGGGCGGCGACCTGACGCCGCAGCTGCTGCTCGAGCTCGCGGCCGGCAGGCGGGCACCGCTGAAGTCGTTTCTGCTCAACCAGGCCCAGGTGGCGGGGATCGGCAACATCTACGCCGACGAGGCGCTCTTCCGGGCCCACCTGCACCCGCTCTCGCCCGCCGGCTCGATGCGCCTCGAGCACGCCGAGGAGCTGCGGGACGGGATCGTCGATGCGCTCGAGGCCGGCCTTGCGCATGGCGGCTCGTCGATCGACGACTACCGCGACGCCCGCGGTGAGCGCGGCTCGATGCAGGACGAGTTCCTGGTCCACACGCGCGAGGGCGAGCCCTGCCCGCGCTGCGGCGAGACGATTCGCAGGGTCGTCGTCTCCGGTCGCTCGACGTACTTCTGCCCGGGCTGCCAGACGCGCCTGCGGGCGCGGCCGCGGCGGGGACGGCGATGAGCGAGGCGGAACCGCCGCCCGAGGGCTTTCTGATCGGCCACTGGACCGATGCCGAGGGCGAGACCGGGTGCACGGCGGTGATCGCTCCGCCGGATTCCCGCGGCGGCGTCGACGTGCGCGGCGGCGGGCCGGGCACCCGCGAGACGGACGTGATCGCACCGCTGGCGGGGACGACCGATGTCACCGCCGTCTGCCTCAGCGGCGGCAGCGCCTTCGGGCTGGCCGCCGCGGACGGCGTCGTGCGCTGGTGCGAGCGGGCCGGCCGGGGCCACTGGACGCCGGCGGGTCTGGTGCCGATCGTGCCAGCCGCGGTGATCTACGACCTGGCGACCGGCGACCCGTCCGCGCGGCCCGGCCCCGAGGCCGGCTACGCCGCCTGCGAGGCGGCGTCGGGCGAGGTGCCGGCGCGCGGCCCGGTCGGCGCCGGCGCCGGCGCGGCGGTCGGGAAGATCGCCGGGCGCGAGCTCGGCACGAAGACCGGGGTCGGCTACGCCGCCGCGCGAACGGGGCTCGGCCACCGGGTCGCGGCGCTCGCGGTCGTCAACGCGTTCGGCGACGTGATCGGGGCCGACGGGCAGGTGCTCGCCGGGCTGCGCCAGCCGGGCGCGTCCACAGCCGACGTGATCGCCGGGATGGCGGAGGCCCCCGACTGGCGCGGTCTAGAGGAGCGAAACACGACCCTGGTCTGCGTGATGACCGACGCGCCGCTCGACAAGCCGACCTGCACGCGGGTCGCGCGGATGGCGAGTGCCGGGGTCGCGCGGGCCGTCGAGCCGGTGTTCTCCGACGTCGATGGTGACGTCGCATTCTGCGTCGCCTCGGGACTGCCGGTCGGCACCGACCCGGACGCGAACCGGTTCATCGCGCTCTCGGTCGGGACGGTCGCGGCGACGGTGACCGCGGCGGCGATCCGCGACTCGGCGCCGTCCGCCTTGTAGGGCAAGCTTGGCCCGGTGCCGGGCAAGTTCAAGACCGAGGCCGTCGTCCTGCGCAGCATCCGCTACGGCGAGGCTGATCGGATCCTGCATCTCTACAGCGTCTCGAAGGGCAGGATCGGGGCGATCGCGAAGGGTTCGCGCAAGCCGCGCTCGCGATTCGGCGGGCGCCTGGAGCCGTTCTTCCGCCTCGATCTGATCCTGCACGAGGGTCGCGGCGATCTCGCGACCGTAACCGCCGCCGACACGGTTGCCGCGCACGCGAACCTGCGCGGCGACGGCGCCGCGCTGGGCGCCGCGGCGCGGGGGTGCGACGCGGTCCTGCGCCTGTGCGACTCGCAGGACCCCAATCCGGCCGCCTACAACCTGCTCTGCCGCTACCTGGCGATCCTCGACGGCTCCGAGTCGGTCGACGGGCGGGGGAGCGCCGACGGAGCGGCCGGGCTGTCGACGGCGCTCGCCTTCCGGCTGAAGCTGGCGCTGGCGACCGGGTTCGCACCCGAGCTCTCGGCGTGCGCGCGCTGCGGCGAGGCGGGCGAGCTGGTCGGCTTCTCGGGTGACGCGGGCGGGGTGGTCTGCGACGCCTGCGAGCGCGGCAGCTTCCCGCTCTCCGGCGAGGCTCACGAGTTCATGGCCGAGGCGCTCGGGCGCCCGCTGGCCCAGGCACCCGACGCCGGCGAGCGCGCCCTGCGCCAGGCCGAGCGGGCCGTCAACGAGACGCTCGAGCATCACGCGCACGTTCAGCTTCGCGCCGCCGCCTGAGCGGTTGATCCGCCAGGATCGTCCGATCGACTCCGACGACGAGGAGACCAGGGAGCAGTACAACCTGCTCGAGGCGATGGGCGGCCCACAGGGGATCGCCGACTCGAGCATCCCCTCGCTGGCGTTCGTGATCGCCTACACCGTCGGCGGCAACGACCTGTCGCTGGCGATCAAGGTGGCGATCGGGTTCGGGGCGGCGATCACCGTGTTCCGGATCGCCCGGCGCGAGCCGCTGCAGTTCGCGATCGCCGGCTTCGCCGGCGTGGCGCTGTCGGCGTTCATCGCCGACCGGACCGGCAAGGCGTCGGACTTCTTCCTCCCGGGGTTGTTCCTGAACGCGGCCTACGCCGGCGTCTACCTGGTCTCGATCGCGATCCGCCGTCCGCTGATCGGGGTGATCCTGGCGCCGGTGTTCGGCGACGGGCGCGGGTGGCGCGACGATCCCGAGCGGCTGCGCGTCTACACCCGGGCGAGCTGGATCTGGGTCGGGGTGTTCACGGCCAGGCTCGCGGTGCAGCTGCCGCTCTACCTCGCCGACGCCCTACTGGCGCTGGGGATCGCGCGCACGGCGATGGGGCTGCCGATCTTCATGGTGGCCATCTGGCTCACATACCTGGTCGTCAGGCCTCGTCAAACGTGAGCCTGCCTGAGCCTATGCTTGAACCGCCTTGTCCGGATCGCGATCCCAGCCGCCCGCTGAGCTGCCGCTAGAGCAGCGGGTGCGGGCGTGGGAGGGGGAGTTCCTGTGGGAGCTGGCGACCCCGTCGTACCCGGCCAAGCGGCGCGCGCCCGAGCCCGACAGCGCGGTTCGAACGCCGTTTCAACGCGACCGCGACCGGATCGCGCACTCGAAGGCGTTTCGGCGGCTGAAACACAAGACGCAGGTGTTCATCGCGCCCGAGGGCGACCATTACCGGACCCGGCTCACGCACACGCTCGAGACCTGCTTCATCGCCCGCACGGTGGCCAGGGCGCTGGGGCTGAACGAGGACCTGACCGAGGCGATCGGGCTCGGCCACGACCTCGGCCACCCGCCGTTCGGCCACATCGGCGAGGAGGCGCTCGACCAGGCGCTGCGCGAGCGCGGCGCCGACGGCTTCCAGCACAACCGCCACTCGCTGCGGGTGGTCGATCAACTGGAGCGAGACGGGCGCGGCCTCAACCTCACCGAACCGGTGCGCGACGGGATCCTCAACCACACCGGGCCGACGAAGCCGGCGACGCTCGAGGGTCAGATCGTGCGCTTGGTCGACCGGGTCGCCTACATCAACCACGACATCGACGACGCGGTGCGGGCCGGGATCCTCGAGACCGGCGCGTTGCCGGCGGCTCAGATCGAGCTGCTCGGGCCGACCGGCGCGGCGCGGATCGACACCCTGGTCCGCGACATCGTCGAGACCTCGGCGCAGCGGGGCGAGATCGCGCAGTCCGACGAGATCGGCGGGGCGATGCTGAGATTGCGCAAGTTCATGTTCGACAACGTCTATCTGGGGCCGGAGGCCCGCAGCGAGCACGACCGGGTGCACCGGACGCTGCAGGGGCTGTTCGACCACTACCTGGACGGCGTCGAGCCCGACGAGGCGGAGCTGCAGCGGGTCACCGACTACATCGCCGGGATGACCGACCGGTTCGCGATCGCCACCTTCCGCCGCGTCGCCCTGCCCGAGGAGTCGAAACTCTGATGGCGCTGTTCACGGCGGGATCGGTGGAGCGGGTGAAGGAGGCGTCCGACATCGTCGAGGTGATCTCGGCGCATACCGACCTGAAGCGGTCCGGGACCCGCTACACGGGGCTGTGCCCGTTTCACGACGAGCGCTCGCCGTCGTTCTCCGTCGATCCGACCGAGAAGCTCTACCACTGCTTCGGCTGCGGGGTGGGGGGCGACGTGATCAAGTTCGTCGAGGAGAAGGAGGGCCTGGCGTTCCCCGACGCGGTGGAGGCGCTGGCCGATCGCTACGGGGTCGAGCTCGAGCGCGAGGCCGAGGATCCGCGGGCGGAGGAGCAGCGCCGAAAGCGGGCCCGGCTGACCGAGCTGCTCGAGCGCACGGCGGGCTTCTACGCGACGTTCCTGCGCGACGCGCCGCAGGCGGCGAAGGCGCGCAAGTACCTGCAGTCGAGGGGGTTGTCGGCGCAGGCGCTGGAGGAGTTCGGGGTCGGCTGCGCGCCCGGGACGTGGGACACGATCCTGCTGCGCGGCCAGCAGGCGGGCTACTCGGTCGCCGAGATCGAGGCGGCAGGGCTGGTGCTCAAGAGCCAGAAGGGCAGTGGGCATTACGACCGCTTCCGCTCGCGGATCGTGTTCCCGATCCGCGACGCGCGCGGCCGGGTGCAGGGGTTCGGGGCGCGGGCGCTGCTGCGCGACCAGAAGCCGAAGTACGTGAACTCGCCCGAGGGCGAGCTGTACTCGAAGCGGCGCACGCTGTACGGGATCGAGCGGGCGCGGGGGCAGATCGTGAAGAGCGCCCGGGCGGTTGTGGTCGAGGGCTACACGGACGTGATCGCCTGCCACCAGGCGGGGATCACGGATGGCGGTGGCGATCATGGGCACGGCGATCACGCCCGAGCAGGTGAAGCTCCTATCGGCGTACGCCGAGGAGGCGGTCCTGGCGCTGGACGCCGACCGGGCCGGGCGCGAGGCGATGCTGCGGGCGCAGGCCGTGGGCGGGAAGCGGCTGCGGCTGCGGGTCGCGCGGATGCCCGCCGGCAAGGACCCGGCCGACCTGCTCGCGGGCGGGGACGGGGCGGACGCCGCCGCCTTTCGAGAGGCGATCGACAAGGCCGAGGACCTGCCGGTGTTCCACGTCCACACGCTGCTCGACGGCGGCGACCTGTCGACGCCGTCGGGGCGCGACCGGGCGCTGGACGAGGTGGTGGCGGTGATCTCGACGCTGCCGGACTCGATCACGCGCGAGGAGCTGATGCGCGAGGTCGCCGACCGGCTCGACGCCGATCCGGGCCTGGTCGCGAGGCGGACGACGGCGGCCGGGCGTGGTGGGGGAGCTGCGCGGGCGACGGCGGTCAACTCGGAGCCGGCCGGCGAGGGCGCCGCGGCGCGCGAGCCGGCTCGGGTGTTGAACGCACGCGAGCTGCGCGAGCTGGCGCTGCTGGCGATGTGCGTGAAGTTGCCGGCCGAGGGGAGCGAGTTCGTCGAGCGGCTGACCGATGAGCACTTCTCGCGGCCGGTCGCGGCGCGGGCGCGCCGCTGGATCGCCGGCCATCTGGAGGACCCGCTCGCCGACCTGCGGCGCGATGACGAGGAGCTGTTCTCCTACGTCACCGACGTGAAGATGCGCTCCGAGGAGGAGCCGGCGAGCGCCGAGGCGATGGAGCTCAGCTTCCTCGAGCTCGAGCGCGCGAGGCTCGACGACGAGATCGCCGCCGCACAGGCCGACGGCGCGCCCCCGGTAGAGCTCCAGCGCCGCCGCGCCGAGCTCACCGAGCGCATCGCCCGCGCCCAGTCGTAGTCGGTGCGGGCGCTAGCCTGTCCGCATCGATCCCGGGTAGCTCAATTGGCAGAGCATTCGGCTGTTAACCGAAGGGTTGTCGGTTCGAGTCCGACCCCGGGAGCTCTCACGATCCCGCGAGCGCCTCGACCAGCTCGGCGCCGCGATCGGCGCCGTCGTAGCGGCTGGTCCAGGCGGCAATCTCGCCGGCGCGCGCGCGTAGTGACGCGTCGCCAAGCGCCTTGCGGACCGCGATCCGCAGCGACGCCGGCGTCATCAGTCGCCACGGCAGCATCAGGCCCGTCCCCGACCAGGCGACCCGGGCGCCGTTCTCGGCCATGTCACCCACCGCCGGGCAGCAGAGCGCCGGTGTGCCGGCGGCGAGTGCCCGCGCCACGGTGCCGTGGCCTCCGTGGCAGATCACCAGATCCGCCGCCGCCATCGCCTGCGTGTAGCTGAGCCAATCGACCACCCTCGCGTTCGCCGGCGTCGGCGGCAGGGCCCGGGTCGGTGCGTGGCGATTGGTCGTCGCCAGCACCCGCACCGGCTCATCGGCGAGCCCCTCGAGCGCGGCGGCCACCAGGCGGCATTCGGGGTCCTGGGCGGTCGAGGGCGCCACCAGCACCAGCGGTCCATCGCCGTCGGGCAGCTCGACATCTGGGTACGGCAGCTCGAAGCCCATCGGCCCGGTGACGTGCACGTGGGCGGGCCAATGCCGCGGATACTCGAGCTGCGGGAAGGTCGCCACCAGCGCCAGCTGCTCGGAGATCCCACCGTGAAGGCGCTCCGTCGGCGCCAGCCCGACCATCTCGCGCGACCGATTCAACTCCTCGCGCCCGCGCTTCAGCCCGCTGACCAGCACCGGCAGCGCCCCCCGCCACAGCGCCCGCCCGACCCCGGTTCGCGACGGCAGGGCGCCGAAGGCGAAGAACGGCAGCCCCGGCTCGTGCACCGGGTACACGTGCGGGATCAATGTCGCCCGCCGCAAACCCGCCCGTTCGGCGGCCAGCGCCGGCGCAAGGGTGAGGATGTCGGACACCACGACGTCGAAGCGCTCGGACTCGAGCATCGGCAACAGCGCCAGGGCCGCGTCCGCTGCCGACGCCCCCTCGTCCGAGTCCGGCGGCGGCGGCGGAAACGTCTTGTACTCCTGCGCCGCCGTGAACCCCAGCCCCGAGCCCTCGACCGCCTCCCGCCATTGCTCCCAGGTCTCGACCGTGACCTCGTTGCCGCGCGCCGCCAGCGCCCGAGCCAGCGCGATCGCCGGAAACGCATGCCCCGGGTCGCCGAAGGCGGCGACCAGCGCCCTGCAAGATCCGTTTCCCGCTCCGGCGCTGGGTTTGACGGCGGGCGTTCACGTCGCCGACCATTGTGCGAGATGCGACGCCAACCTCGTGATCCCGCCCGCCGCCTGCGGGTCGCCGTCGAGCGCCTTCCCCGCCGCACCAAGGAGGCGATGCTGCGCGGCATCGACACCAACCGGATCATCGTCGGCGCCTACGTCGACAGCCGGTCCGGCGGCATCTGCCCGATGCTCGCCGCGCACCGCAACGGCGGCCGCACCGACGTCGCCGCCTTCGCCCGCGCCTGGGACGAGTACACCGACCCCCGCCGCCCCCGCCGCGCCACCCGCCGCGAGGTCGCCACGCTCCGTTCCCTGCTCGAGGACAGCCTCGACGTCGACACCTCGCTCGATCACGTCTCGATCGCCGAGCTCGCCGCACAGATCCGCGCCGAGCGCCGCCAGCGCGCCGGCCACGTCGAACCCGGCGCGCCCACCGTCGTCCACCGGAGCCCGACGACGCCTCGATCAAGGTCCGCCGCCGCGCCCCGGAGCGCGACCTGCTGGCCGCCGACCGAGCGCGAGCTCGCCGCGCAGCTAAAGCGACTCGCCCGGCCGCGTGAACACGATCTCGGGGATCAGGCAGTAGCGCGACGTCCGCAGCAGGAAGCGCACCGTCTCCGCCATGTCCTCGGGCCTGGATCATCTCCTCGGCCGGCACCTGGCCCTTGACGAACTCGGTCATCGGCGTGTCGACGAACCCCGGACAGAGCGCCGTCACCTGGACCCCGTCGTTCCCGAGCTCCTTCTGCGTCGCCTGGCTGAAGCCGACCACGCCGGCCTTCGTCGCCGAGTAGACCGACAGCCAGCCCTGCCCGACTTGCCGGCGATCGAGGCGGTGTTGACGATCAGCGCCTTGCCGTGCTCGGCGCCCGCCTCCTGAGCATCGGCAGCGCCTCGCGCGTCGCCAGGATCAGCCCGCGCAGGTTGTCGCCGAGTCTGCATGTCGAGCTTCTTCGTCGGATCTCGTCGCATCGCCTCGCCGATCCCGACGCCGGCGTTGTTGACCAGCACGTCGAGGCGCCCGAAGCGCTCCGGTGCGACGTCGACCAGGGCGACGATCTGCTCCTCGTCGGTCATCATCGCCGGCACCGACGTGCACGTCGAGTCCCTCGTCGCGCAGCCCCTCGGCCGCCGTCCTCCAGCTTGTCGGGCCGCCGCGAGGAGATCGTCACCCCATAGCCGTCCTCGCCGAGCGCGCGCGCGATCGCCAGCCCGATCCCGCTCGATCCTCCGGTCACCAGCGCCGCTCGTTCCGCCACCTGCTCCTCCTCGGTCGATCCTCGCGGGCCGGCGCGCGCCACCCTATCGGGAGCCAGAAGCGCCTCGCTTACCGACGATTAGCCGCCGTCCCTATATCGGCGCCGGTGCGACGACCTCGATCCCTGGCGATCGTTGCGCTGGCGCTCGCCGCTCGTGCGCTCGTCGTGCTCGCCGCCTGCGGCGGCGGCGACGACTCCTCGACCGCCGCCGACGCCGGCCAGCCGGCGCCCGGCCTCGGACTTCCCGCCCCGGCGACGGCACGATCGAGGAGCAGGTCGCTGCCAACAAGCCCACCCAGCGACCTCGTCGTCGCCCCGGCCGGCAGTCGTCTTCACCGTCGGCGACAACCGCTTCGGCTTCGGCGTCTTCAGCCCGACGGCAACCAGGTCACCGACGCCGACGTCGCCATCTACGCGGCACGGCCCGGACGGCAAGGTCGCGGGCCCATTCCCCGCGCGGGTCGAGAGCCTCGAGACCGAGCCGGCCTTCATCGCCCAGACCACCTCGGACGATCCCGGACGCGGCCAAGGCCGTCTACGTGACCGACCTGCCGCTCGACAAGCCCGGCGAGTGGCGCCTGTTCGCCCTGGTCGAAGGACGGCAGCACTCCACGGCCGTCCATCCCGAGCCTCGTCGTCAGACCTCCGCCGAGGACAGGGTGCCCGAGGTCGGCGAGCAAGGCGCCGGTCATCCACACGCCGACCGCGGACGACGTCGGCGACATCACCGAGATCGACACCCGCCTGCCGCCCGACGACATGCACGACGTCGACTTCGCCGACGCGCTCGGCAAGGAGCCCATCGTACTCCTGTTCGCGACCCCGGCGCTCTGCCAGAGCCGCGTCTGCGGGCCGGTCGTCGACGTCGCCGAGCAGGTCAAGCGCGAGCGCCCCGACGACGCCGCCTTCATCCACCTGGAGATCTAGAACGACAACGACCCGAACAAGGGCCCCGCCCGCAGGTGCTCGACTACGGCCTGCGCACCGAGCCGTGGCTGTTCGTGATCGACACCGACGGCAACGATCTCGACCCGGATCGAGGGCGCCTTCAGCGTCTACGAGCTCAAGGAGGCGATCGACAAGGCCACCTAGCCGATCGGCGCCGCGCACCGCGGCCATTGTCCTATCCGACGCTTGTCCCGGCCAAGCGACGCTCGTGCCGCTGGCTGTCGAAACGACGGCGATCGCAGATCACCGCTGCGTACAAGTAGGTTTCGAGGCGATGACGGGCGAACCGACGATCGCGGTTGTCACCGGCGCCTCCAGCGGGATCGGCGAGGCAACGGCGCGCCGCCGCTGGCCCACGATCCCAGCCAGGGGCTGGTCTTGGTCGCACGCCG
>CAWGDM010000005.1:0-68138 GCA_963821345.1 uncultured Solirubrobacterales bacterium
CCCGCATTGCCAAGTTCCGACGTGTCCGAGGTCCTCGAGCAGGGCGTCTACTCGCCGGACGAGTTCTTCCGAGCGATGTACCGGCACCGGCTGGGTGGCATCCACGCCCCGACGGTCAGCAGCGGGGGCGTGATGTCTCGCCGCTCGGCGCTTGACGCCGTGGGCGCCTACTTCGACGACTCGGTTCCGTACCTGTACTTCGACGTGGAGCTGTACATGCGAATGGCGGTGGCGTTCCCGACCGGTTTCTTGCCGGTAAGGGACGTCGCGCAGCGGATCGGTGTGTTGCCGCAGGCCGACCACGCCAGCATCACGAGCGAGTCGAATTTCGAAGGGGAACGCTGGATCGCCTATCACGCCTACTACGGAGAGTGGCTCCGGCGTGAGCTCCCGGACCTGAAGCTGCCGTGGCAGTTCAATCAACTCCGGGCGCGGGCGTACATCTGGGGCGCCCTGGACGCGATCGAGGCGGGGGACCGTAGAAAGTCCGCCGGCTACCTCGGCCAGGCGATCCGGGCCTTCCCGCCCGCGCTGCTCAATCCCCGCGTCGCCGCGGCCGCGATCGGCGTCGTGTTCGGTGAGCGCGGGAGTCGCCTGCTCTCGCACGCCCGGGATATCGCCCGCCGCCGTAGCGAGGTCCTGGTATACGAGCGTGCTGAGCCGAGCAGGAAGTAGGTCGCGGCCGGTGGATCGCGGTCCGCGCCGGGGATACCGATGAGCGACGAAGCCCTTCCTTCAGCGGCGATCTCACGCAGCGAGCTCAAGGAGGCGACCTTCAAGAGCCTGCGATGGGCAACCCTGGCGCGGATCGCCGCCGAGGTCGTCTCGCTGAGCTCGGGAATCCTGCTCGCCCATCTCGTGCCGCCGGCTCAGTTCGGCCTGGTTGCGATCACGCTCGTGCTCAGCGAGGCCGCGCTGGCACTCGCGAACCAGGGTGCCGGCAGCGTCCTCGTCCAAAGGAAAGCGCTTCACCGCGCCCACGTCGAGGCCACCGCGATGCTCGCCCTCACCGTCGGGGTCGCGCTCACGATCGCGACCATCTTCCTCGTCCCGCTGGTCAGCACGCCGCTATTCGGCGAGGAGACGACGCGACTGTTCCAGTTGCTCTCACCGACGTTCACAATCGCTGCGATCGGCATAGTTCCGCTGGCGATGCTCGAGCGACGGCTCGACTTTCGCCGCATCAGCATGATCGAGGTCGCCACCGTGCTGGTCGGGGCCCTGGCCGCGATCGGATACGCCCTGCTCGGCCTCGAGGCCGAGGCGTACGTGCTCGGGTTCATGACCGGGATGCTCCTTTGGGCGACGCTGCTCATCATCTTCGGCCCGGCCGTGCTCCCGAGGTGGCGGCCCCGGGAGATGCGCGAGGTCGCGGCCTTCGGGCTGCCCGCAGGGCTCGCCAGCCTCGCCATGGTCGGCTATGGGAACGTCGACTACGTCATCCTCGGCGCGCGGTTGAACCCGGCGCTGGTCGGGTTCTACTACCGCGCCTACACGCTCGGGGTCCAGTACGAGACCAAGATCAGCGACATCATCGCCAGGCTCGCGTTCCCGATCTACTCGCGGACGCAGAACGCCGACCACATGCGCGAGGTTCGGTCGCGGGTTGTGCGGATCAACGCGACTGTCATCTACCCGATCCTCGCCCTGTTCATCGCCATCGCTCCGGAGCTCGTTCCGTGGCTGTTCGGTCCGCGCTGGGAGCCGTCCGTCCTGCCCGCCCAGATCCTGGCGGTGGCGGGCATGGCACGAATGGTCAACAACGGCACCCCACCCCTGCTCCTCGCGGCCGGACGGCCGCGAGCCCTGCTCGGCTTCAACCTCTGCCGGCTGTTCGTGCTCGGAGCGGCCGTGATGCTGGCGGTGCCGCAGGGCATTGTCGCTGTCTGCACCGCCGTCAGCGCCTTTCAGTGGATCGTGCTAGTCGCGTCGTACAGGCTCGTGTTGGCGCCATTGGTCGGGGTCACCGTACGTCAGCTCGCGCTTGACCTCGGGCCCGCAATCGCGGCGAGCGCGATCATGCTCGGCGCTGCGCTGCCGTTTGCTCACGCACTTGCCGCCGCCAACCTGCCCAGCTTGGCGACGATCGCCCTCGTCGCGGTCGTGAGCGCCCCGCTCTACCTGCTCGCGCTGCGCGTGCTCTCGCCCGCAGCTTGGGCGGACCTGCTCCTGCTCACCCGCAAGATGCTGCGGCGAGGCGAGCGCAAGAAGGCGCCCCGGCTGCCGCTCGAGGGCTCGCCGGCGGCGAGCAACTGAGGCTAGCTGAGCTGCCCAGAGACGTCGTGAACGGCTGAGAGCTCGGCCGGCGGTTCCGCGGAACCGCCGGGCCGGCGCGAAAGAGGCATCCGGGCCCATCCCGAGGCTTGGGGTTGACGCCAATCAACTCCACCAGGAGGACCCGGATGAACATGCACCCTAGGGCCAAGCTCGGACCGGCCGCACGCCTCGAGCTCTGCGAGGCGATCGAGACGGGGACCTCGATCCGAGCGGCGGCGGCTTTTCAACGTCTCCCCGGCAACCGCCCACAAGTGGCGCCATCGCTGGCTTTCGGCGACCATCGCCGAGCGCCGCTCCTTGGCCTGCCTTTGCGATCGCTCCGAGCCGACCGCATCGCTGGCCCAACGCAGCTGGCGGGCGACGAACAACAGCGCATCTGCGAAGTCCGTCGGCGACCGGCTGGGGTCCGCGGTTGATCGCCGGCCAGGTGGGCCACCCGCACTCGACCGTCCATCGCACGCTTTGGCGCCACGGGATCTCGCGACCCCAGCGACCCGAGCGCGAGCCGGTGGTCCGCTACGAGTGGCCTTGCCCGGGAGACCTGCTGCACATGGACACGGCGCGCTATCCGCGCTTTGAGCGCCCCGGCCATCGCGGTCACCGGCGATCGCTCGCCAGCGCTCGCGACTGGATGCGCGCCGAGACCGGGTCGGCACCGACTTCGCGACGCGATCGTCGACGACCACCCGCCTCGCCTACGTCGAGCTGCACGACAGCCGAGACGGGCCAGCGTCACCGCCTTCGTCGAGCGCGCGCTCGAGTGGTTGCGGGCCGCGGAAATCGAAAGGCGCAAGGGGCTGATGACCGACAACGCGTTCACCTACGTTCGCGACGGCTCCTGCGCGAGCTGCTCGGCGCCCGCGAGATCCGCCCCTCACACCAGCCCTATCGGCCGCGCACCAACGGCAAGGTCGAGCGCTTTCACCGACGATGGGTCGCGATGGGCCTACGGGATGACCTATCGCTCGCACCGTCATCGAAATCAGGCCTTGCCACACTGGCTGCGTCACTACAACGAGGCGCGACCCCATTCGGGGATCGGCAACCGGCCGCCGATCAGCCCGTTCACGACCTATCGGGGCAGGACAGCTAGCCGGCGCGGAGCAGGTCCTGCTTCCAGGGGTGGGCGCCCGAAGTCGAACGCCGTGGCGAACCGAAAACGCGAGACGGCGCGGGAATCGCCGTAGGATCGTCCTCGCGTCGTGATGATCTGGGTCCAGGTAGTACCAGCGCTCTCCCTGCGCATGGGGCGCGCCGAGAGGAACATCGGGACGGTGACCGACCGTATCGACCTCGCACGCAGTACCCGCTCCGGAACGGCGCCGCGCCACCGCCGCGCAACCCGGCTCGGGCTCGATGCCGACCGCGTCGAAGGACGCCGGGGGCAGCGCCACCTCCTCGGCCCAGCCGACCATCACCTCCGTCGGCTTCTTCGATCCGCACACGTTGCGGCTGGGCCTCGAGGCGGCGGCACGAAGCCCGCGCTCCGGGCCTCGGCGAGGAAAGTCGCCTCGAGCGACGCCCACTTCCAGCAGGCGGCCGCCGTCGCATCCGTGCTCGCGCATCCACCGCAGCCGCGCCCGCGCCTCGCGCCGGCGCTGCGGCCCCTGCGCGTCGTAATCTCCTTCTGCCGAGTAGTGCTCGAAGTACTCCTCGTCGTGATTCGAGCGCAGCGCCTCCACCGGGAGCGCGGGCTGAAAGACGAACCCGCACTCGGGACTAGCGATTGAGCAGGACCTCGACGAAGTCGGGGGCGACCGGCGCCGGCGCTCCGCAGACCCAACACCGCTCGGTGGGCCGAGAGCCGGTGATCGGCGCGCCACCGGTCTCCCGGCTCACGGCCCGGCAGTTCAGGCCGTGACCAGCAGCCGTTCCTCGAGCCAGGTCTCGCCGCGGAAGTGGCGGTACTGCTCGGCGCGAAGCCGGTCGGCGAGGCGCCCGGACGGCAGTTCGACGTCGTCGTAGGTGACCACCTCGTCCTGCGCGATGTCGCGCCGCAGCCGGCAGCCCTGCGACGAGACCGTGGGGCAGGTAGCGCTCGGCGCACATCTCCTCGACGTTCGCGGCCTCGCCGTAGGTCATGAACATCCCGTAGTCGTCGAGGACCTCGCCGGCCCGCAGGTCGCGCTTCGCCACCGCGCAGACCTCCACCGACCGGGCCGGCGAGCGGCGGCGCCAGGCCGTCGCCGAGCAGGACGACCCGGGCGATGGAATTCGGCGCCTCGAACGTGCGGCAGGTGGTACGGGATCCAGAAGGGATACAGCGGCCCGTCGCCCAGCTTGTAGAGGTTCAGGTAGTGCTGCTGCTTCGGGTCCGCGTGCTCGGCCAGGCAGAAGACCTTGACGTTGGCGGGCCCGACCGTGTAGTCGACGATCCCGCCGAGCGCCCGGACCTCGTCGAGGTCGTAGAGCGACGGCAGCTCGAGCGGGGAGCCGTCGAACGGCACGCCGCGCGACATCCCCCTGGACAGGACCTTGAACCCGGTCGCGTTGGCGGCGATCGTCTGCTCGAAGCTGATCTTCGAGCCGTCGGCGAAGGAGGTCACCATCGCCGGGTTCTGAGCCCACTTCTCGGCGAACTCCTTCTGGGTGTCCGGGTTGCGGTAGGGATCCTGAAGCCCCTTCACGTTGCCGATCACCCGCGGCGTCGAGCCCGAGCCCCGACACCCAGCGGTACAGGTTCATCTGAATTCCGGGCTCGTCCCCGTCGCAGGCCGAGAGGATCACGTCGTGCCGGCGGGCGTAGAGCTGGAGCATCGGCCCGATCGTCGCGTCGAGCTCGGCGTTCATCAGGATCACGTGCTTGCCGTGGGCAAAGGCCTCGAGCGCGACCTGAGCGCCCAGCTCGACCGATCCGGTGACGTCGACGAGCGCGTCGAGCTGCTCCGAGCGAGCAGAGCAGCATCGGGTCGTCGGTGATCACCGGGCGTTCGGCTGCGACCGCGTCCTCGAAGGCGCCCGGCGTGTCGGCGACCACGCTCTCGGCGCATGCCCGCGTATTCGTAGACCTCCGCCGCCCGCTCGAGTCGGCGCCCGTAGATCGCCGCGACCTGCATGCCGGGGACGCTGTTGGTGATCGTGTTCGCCAGCCCCTGAGCCATGAACCCCGCACCGATGAAGCCGACCCGAATCGGGCGGCCCTCTCGCTCGCGGGCCTCGAGCATCCGGTCGACGATGATCATCGGCCCGGGCTCCCGGCCGCCGTCGCGGCGTGCGACTCGGCCATCCTCTCCCGGACCTCGGCCTCGGCCTCGGATAGCAGCGGCCAGTCCCGGTCCTTGTCGGAGATCTCGGTCACGGGCAGCGGCCAGCTCAGCCCGAGGCCGGGGTCGTCGTAGCGCAGACCCCCCTCGTGGCCGGGGGCGTAGAACTCGCCGACCTGGTAGCTCGTCTCGGTGCGTGTCCTCGAGCACCTGATAGCCGTGGGCGAAGCGCCCGGGTACGTAGAGGGCGCGGTGGTTGTCGGCGCTGAGCTCGACGGCGACATGCTCGAGGTAGGTCGGGCTCTCGGGACGGAGGTCGACGATGATGTCGAGGATCGCCCCACGGGTGCAGCGGACGAGCTTCGTCTCCACCGCCGGCGGATACTGGAAGTGCATTCCCCGCATCGTCCCGGCGCGGAGGTTGAACGCGAGGTTGGCCTGCGCGATCACCGGCTCGAGCCCGTGCTCGGAGAACTCGTGCTGACAGAACGCGCGGGCGAAGAAGCCCGCGGTTGTCCGGCTTGCGATCGACGTCGATCACGAAACGCGCCCTCGAGCTTGGTCTCGGTGAAGATCATCTGTCCCTCCTGTCCCTGGTTGGTCTGTGGCTTCCTGGGTTCACGCCAGCACCGCCTTGCGGCAGTAGAAGGCCTCCGCGTAGGAGGTCGGCGACTGGCACTCCATCCCGCGCAGTCGCAGCAGCCCGGAGAACAGGTCCTCCTTGAACCACCGCTTGCGCGCTGGGAAGCGAAGTGATCCATCAGGTGGTCGACCTTCTGCCGGCAGAGGTCGTCCTCGAGCGGCACGAACAGGTTCGGCGACCCCATGTCGCCGTCGTACTTCGGCACCTCGTACTCGAGGATCAGGTGGTCCCGGAACGTGTTCCAGGTCAGCTCGCTGACGAGGCGATGGTCCTGGTGGAGGTCCTGGCGCTGGTGCGTGAACACGAGGTCGGGCGAGAATTCGCCGTGCAGGGTCTCGAAGAAGGCCTTGATCTCACCGCCGTCATAGGGGAAGAAGCCGTCCCTGAAGTCGCGGACGATGACGCGCTGCTCGAGCCCGCCGTTGGCGCGGCTCAGAAGCGAGGCCGCGCTGGCCTCGGCCTCGGCCTCGCGCTCGCCGTTGCCGCTGAGGACAACCCACCAGATCGCCGAGACCAGGCCCTCCTCGACGAGCTTGAGGATCGTTCCGCCGCAACCGATCTCGATGTCGTCGGGATGGGCGCCAACCGCCAAAAGCCGCGCCGGCTGCGCCTCGGGCGGCCCCATCAGCAACGGCAGCATCAGGCGGGTGCCGCCTGCAGCGCGGCCGCACCGTTGCGCCGTTCATGTTGTTGCGACCGTTCAGGTTCCACAGCTGCCACGGGGCCTGCGCGCTCTCGTGCAGGCCTTCGAGCCACTGCTGATCCTTGAGCGTGTCCATCGGCGACCAGAAGCCCTTGTGGCGGTGGGCGAGCACCTGGTCCGTCGCCATCAGCCGCTGCAGCGGCTCCTCCACCAGGTCCTCTCCGGGGCGCAGGTCGTCGAGGAAGTCCGTCCGCATGACGAAGTAGCCGCCGTTGATCCAGACGTCGGAGCGGGTGACGTCGCGGAGCCCGCGGACGCGGTCCTGCTCGTCGACCGAGACGACGTGGAAGCTGTAGTTCGGATGGACCGCGAGGAAGCTGGCGGTCACGCCGGCCGACTTCGTACGCTCGATCATCGCCGGCAGGTTGGCGTCGGTGAGCGTGTCGCCGTAGTTGGCGAGGAACATCTCATCGTCGCGGAGCAGGTCGCCGACGGCGCGCAGCCGCTCGCCGATCGACGCCCGCAGGCCGGTGTCGACGAAGGTGATCTTCCAGTCGTGGATGTCGGTCTTCAGCAGGTGGACGTTGGCGCCACCGTCGGAGAGCACGAAATCGTTCGCGAGCGCTTCGTCGTAGGTGAGGAAGAACTCCTTGATCGCCTCGGCCTTGTAGCCGAGGCAGAGCACGAAGTCGGTGAACCCCCAGTGGGCGTAGTACTTCATCACGTGCCAGAGGATCGGCCGGTTGCCGATCGGGATCATCGGCTTGGGCAAGACCTCGGAGGCCTCGCGCATGCGCAGGCCCTGGCCACCGCAGAAGATCACGACCTTCACTGAGTCACCTCTTGTCTCTCGGTTGGAGCAATCGCGGATCGCATCGGACCCTCGGCCGATCAACGTCGTGCGAGCAGAAAACTCACGCCGCGGGACCGAAACCCCTGGGACCGAAACGCGAGGTGGGGGTGCCAATTACGGTTGGTCTGCGGGAAGGGCGCGCACTCTCGGCGGGGTGACGGGCGTTGCTGCTTCAGGCGTCTTATGTCCGAGCAACAACTGCAAGCCGAGGTCCCGGGCGAGCCGAATCTGGACGTCCCGTCCACGGCTCGTCCACGGCTGAATCGGTTCCGGCATCCCTTCACGCGGGATCCCGCCGGCGGCCGTCCGGTCTCCCGTGACATTCCCGAGGGACACCTGCGCGACACCACCTACCGTCGCGACGCGATCTACCGCCGCTGTCTCGCGGTCGCCGACGTCGGCTCGGCGGCCGTGGCCGTGCTCATCGGGGTGCCGATGCTGGGCCACGACGCCCTCCACCCGCTCGCCCTGCTCGCGCTCCCGCTCGTGCTGGTGGTCGGCAAGCTGAGCGGCCTCTACGACCGCGACGAGTACCTGCTGCGCAAGACGACCCTGGACGAGGTCCCGACCCTGTTCTCGGTCGCCACGCTCTACACGCTGCTGATCTGGCTCAGCGGCGACCTGATCCTCGACGGGCACTTCGGTCGCGACCAGGTGGTCGGGGTCTGGGGGCTCCTGTTCGCGTGCATGGTCGGCACCCGCGCGCTCGCCCGCGCGGTGGCCCGCAGGGCCGTCACGGAGGAGCGCTGCGTGGTGCTCGGCGACCTCGAGACCGCGACCTGGATCAGCCGCCGCCTCGATGCGGCACCGGGGCTGAAGGCCCGGGTGGTCGCGCGGTGGCCGCTCGAGGGCGAGGGTGACCCGAACGCAGCCAACGGCGGCCATGGTCACAACGGCAACGGGCACAACGGCAACGGGCGGAACGGCAACGGGCGGAACGGCAACGGGCAACGGGCGACGCTCAAGTTGCTGCTCGACGTCGAGCGGGTCGAGCGCGCGATCATCGCGCCGCGGGGCGCGGTCTCCGACGACCTCCTGAACACGACCAGGCACCTCAAGTCGCTCGGGGTGCGGGTGAGCCTGCTGCCGCGCCTGCTCGAGGTCGTCGGCTCCTCGGTGGAGGTCGACGACGTGGACGGGATCACCATGCTCGGCATGCGCCGTTACGGGCTCAGTCGTTCGTCACGGGCGGTCAAGCGCTCGTTCGACATCGTCGCCGGAGGGGCTGCTGCTGCTCGTCCTCTCTCCGCTCCTGGCCGTGATCGCAGTCGCGATCAAGCTTGATTCCGGCGGCCCCGTGCTCTTCCGCCAGCGGCGGATGGGACGCGACGACGTCCCCTTCGAAATGTTCAAGTTCAGGACCATGGTCGACGACGCCGAGGCGCAGAAGTCGGCCCTGAAGGGCCGAAACGAGGCCAACGGCGGCTTGTTCAAGATCAAGGACGACCCGCGAATCACCAGGGTCGGCGGCCGCCTCAGGCGCTACTCCCTCGACGAGCTGCCGCAGCTCCTCAACGTGCTGCGCGGGGACATGGCGCTGGTCGGCCCGCGGCCGCTGGTGCTCGACGAGGACAGCATGATCGAGGGCTGGCGGCGATCCCGCCTCGAACTCCCGCCCGGAATGACCGGCCCCTGGCAGGTGTTCGGCTCGGCCAGGATCCCGCTCGACGAGATGGTGAAGATCGACTACCTGTACGGGGCCAACTGGTCGCTGTGGCTCGATGTGAAGACGCTGCTGCGAACGGTCCCGTTCGTCGTCGGGCGGCGGGGCCTGTGAGCTCCCAAACCGCCAAACCGCAAAGACGGCTGCACAAGCGCGACCCCTGGCCGGGCTGGTCTCCGTTCGTGGCGACCGCCTCGAAGGCGATCGGGAACGAAACGAAGCCGGCGCTCCCGGTCGCCGTCTGCGTCCACGAGGGCTCGCTGCGCGACCGGCTGTGCGAGGCGCTCGCCGCCGGCGGCCATGCGGTGCCGCTGAGAGCCGCGAGCGTCGACGGGCTACTCGGGTCCTGCAACGGGGTCGCCCCCGCCTGCGTCGTCATCGCGGCCGAGCGCCCGGACCGCGCGGCCGTCGACGCCGTGCGCACCATCCGCGAGACGCTCGACGAGGCGGCCGCCGTTCTCGTCTGTCGACGGGCCGGAGGAGCTCAGGTCCAGCGAGCGCTGGAGCTGGGCGTCGACGGGGTGGTGATGATCGACGACGCCGAGGGCGCGCTGGCGGCCGTCGTCAGCGTCGTCTGCGCCGGCCAGGTCTCGGTCCCCAGCGAGCGCCGCGGCGAGGTGCGGACCGTGGCGCTCACCAATCGCGAGAAGCAGATCCTTGCGCTGGTGGTGACCGGGCTCACCAACGCCCAGATCGCCCAGAAGCTGTTCCTCGCGGAGAGCACGGTGAAGAGCCACCTGTCGTCCGCGTTCGCCAAGCTCGGCGTCTCGTCTCGAAACGAGGCCGCGAGCGTGATCCTCGACCCGGAGCGCGCCCAGCGTCTGGGCATCCTGGGGATCCGGTCGGAGGCCGTTACCGCGCCGCTGCCGGGGCTCGGCAACGACAACGGTTTGCGCGGACCCAACCCCGGCCCCCCGGTCGAAACTCCAACAATCGGGAACCGGGGTTGACCCTGATCCGGCGGTCCCGCAGCAGCAGCGACTATCGCTGACGGTATCCGCGCCGATCGACCACTTGAACGGCGGCGGCCGGGACCGGACCCGCGTAGGAGATGCTGCCGCCCAACAGGGACTTGGCGGTCACCTCCTGGCTGTCGATCCCTGGAGTGTTCTCGGCCCACTCGGCGAGCATGCGATCGGCCTCTCCGCTGGGGTACGTCGGCGGCCGCCCGTCGATCCACGGCTCGCCCGCGTGAAACGCTTTCTGGACCAGGTCCTCGTCCGATCCGATCTGCTCCGGATCGAGCTGAGTCAGGTCGACTCGCACGATGCCCAACGGGAGATTCCCGTTTCGCTGGTGGTAGTGGCACACGGCGAGGGTCGATACGTACACCCGACCGGACCGCCAGAACGGATGCTGCTCGTTGGCGCTGTCAGGATCGATGCCCCGGTCCTCGATCCCGGCCAGCGAATCCTCGGCCGTCGCGTGGTACAGCCATCGACCATTGGTCTTGATATACGAGTCGAGCTCGGTCGGATCGAGGATGACGTCAGTGTCCCACCTCGGAGCCTGATGGTCCTTCCGCCCCATCTAACCGCCGTCGATCCAGGCTGTCGTCGCCGCGCACGGCGCGACTCCTCGCACGCCGATCGGCGCGACTTTTGCCCGGGCCGGCGGTTCGCAATAGGGTCCAAGCGGCAAACGAGAGAGGGAGTTCGAATCGTGGGCGTAAACCGTGGTCGCGTTGGCATCGTCGTCGCGCTCGCCGCCTTCGCGGCGCTGACCGCCACCGCTTCCGCGGTGCCGATCGTCGACACCGGCACCCCCTCGCTGCCCGCGTTCAGCGGCGCCCCCGCGACCGCGCACAAGATCAAGGACCCGACGATCGCGCCGCAGAACCCCCACATGGCGACCAACCCGAACTCGAACATCCACAACGACACCTGGATGACCGACGCCTACCAGCGCAAGGGCCCGCTCGGCAACAACCTGCAGATGTCTTCGGGGGCCAACTCGCCCGCGCTCTGCGGCTCGATCGCCTTCGACAAGCAGGGGCGGATCATGACCGTCTGCCCCTCGGCGGTCGCCCCGCCTGTCGCGCGGCTGATCGACCCGGTAACGCTCGACGTGATCTCCGCCTACACCCTGCCGACGGCGCCGAACGCGCCGGGGACCAAGGAGTACCAGAACTTCACCGGAGGCGGCTACTTCTACCTCGACAACAACGACCGGATCGTTGTCGCGACCAAGACCGACCACATCTTCGTCATCTCCCAGGGACCCGACGGCAACACGCTGACGCTCGAGGCCGACTACGACCTGACCCCGGTGCTCGACGAGGACACGGAGCGGATCAGCTCGGCGCTGCCCGACTTCAACGGCCTGCTGTGGTTCGTCGTCAAGGCGACCGGCAGGGTTGGGACGCTCGACATGAAGACCGGCGTGATCAAGTCGAAGGTGCTCGGCGAGGAGATCGAGAATTCGTTCGCGGTCGGCAAGGACGGCGTCTACATCGTCTCCGACAAGCGCATGTACAAGTTCAAGGCGTCCGGCAACGGCAGCCCCCGGATCCTCTGGCAGAAGGGCTATCCGAACTCGGGGATCGTCAAGCCGAGCCAGGTCAACGCCGGCTCGGGGACGACGCCGACGCTGATGGACAACGGCCTCGTCTCGATCACCGACAACGCCGACCCGATGAACGTCGTCGTCTACCGGCGCGCGAACAAGCTCGACAAGGGCGAGAAGCGGATCCTCTGCAAGGAGCCGATCTTCGGCGTCGGCGCGAGCGCGACCGAGAACTCGATCATCACCGCGGGGCGCTCGCTGCTGGTCGAGAACAACTACGGCTACCAGGACCCGTTCGGGCCGACTGGCGGCGCGGTCACCGAGCCGGGCTTCGTCCGCGTCGACGTGAACAAGAAGCTCACCGGCTGCAAGACCAAGTGGACGAACATGGACGTCCGCGCACCGACCGTGGTCCCGAAGCTGTCGACCAAGACCGGCCTGGTCTACACCTACCAGCGCCCGCCCGACGACGCCGCCCAGGGCTACTACTGGACGGCGATCGACTGGCGCAACGGCAAGACCGTGTGGAACCGGTACGCCGGCTCGGGCCTGACCTTCAACAACAACTACGCCGGGCTCGCGCTCGGCCCCGACGGGACCGCCTACCTGGGCGTGATCGGCGGGATCATCGCCCTGCGCGACGGCGCCTGAGCCACTGACGGAACAAGACCAGCCGTTCACGGCGGCCGACGAGCCCGGGGCACCCGAGCGCGAGGGGCGCGGGCGCAGCCACCGCCGCCTTCAGCTCGGCGCAACCGCAATGACCCTGGGCGCGCTGGGGATCGTCTTCGGCGACATCGGCACCAGCCCGCTGTACGCAATGCAGACGGTGTTCACCGCCGACCACGGCGCGGTCAAGCCGACCGAGCCCGACGTCTACGGGGTGATCTCGCTCGTCTTCTGGTCGATCACGCTGATCGTCTCGATCGAGTTCGTCGGCTTCATCATGCGCGCCGACAACGACGGCGAGGGCGGGATCATGGCCCTGGTGGCGCTGGTCCAGACCGCGTCGCTGCGCAGCGCGCGGGTCAAATGGCTGCTGATCGCGCTCGGGATGTTCGGGGTGGCGCTGTTCTACGGCGACGGGATGATCACCCCGGCGATCTCGGTCCTCTCGGCGGTCGAGGGGCTGGAGGTGGTCGAGCCGAGCCTCGACTCGCTGGTCGTGCCGCTGACGATCGGCATCCTCGTCGGCCTGTTCTCGATCCAGCGGTTCGGCACCCACGTGATCGGGCGCGTCTTCGGGCCGGTGATGCTGGTCTGGTTCACGGTGCTCGCGATCGCCGGCCTCGGGCAGGTCGCCGGCGATCCGTCGATCCTGCGGGCGCTGTCGCCCCACTACGGGGTCGAGTTCTTCACCGCCCATCCGGGGATCGCGTTCATCTCGCTGGGCTCGATCGTGCTGACGATCACCGGCGCCGAGGCGCTCTACGCCGACATGGGCCACTTCGGGCGGCGGCCGATCTCGCGCGCCTGGTTTCTGGTCGTCTTCCCCGCCCTGACGCTCAACTACATGGGTCAGGGCTCGCTGATCGTCGGCGACCCCGAGACGCTCTCGAACCCCTTCTACCTGCTGATGCCGGACTGGAGCCGGGTGCCGATGATCATCCTGGCGACGGTCGCGACCGTGATCGCCTCGCAGGCGGTGATCTCGGGAGCCTTCTCGGTCACCCGCCAGGCGGTGCGGCTCGGCTTCCTGCCGCGGCTCTCCATCCATCACACCTCGGCCCGCGAGATCGGCCAGGTGTTCGCGCCGGCCATCAACTGGACGCTGCTGGTCGCCGTGATCGCGCTGGTGATCGGCTTCGGCTCGTCGACCAGCCTCGCCTCCGCCTACGGGGTCGCGGTCACCGGGACGATCACCGTCGACACGATTCTGTTCTTGGTCGTCGTCCGCACCCTGTGGCAGAAGCCGACCTGGCTCGCCGTGGCGGGCGCCGCGGTCTTCCTCACCGTCGACGTCGCCTTCCTGCTCGCGAACGTGAACAAGATCGCGCACGGGGGCTGGTTCCCGCTCTCGATCGGGTTGGCGGTGTTCGTCGTGCTCAGCACCTGGAAGCGCGGCAGCGAGGCGCTGAGCAAGGCGCGGATCGCGCTCGAGGGACCTCTGCAGGCGACGATCGACGAGCTGCACGCGCTCGACCCCCCGGCGGCCCGGGTCGCCGGGACCGCCGTCTATCTGAACGCCCGCCGCGAGACCACGCCGCTGGCGCTGCGGGCGACGCTCGAGCACACCCGGTCGCTGCACGAGGCGGTGGTGATCATCTCGATCGAGACGACCAAGACCCCGCACGTGCCCGAGGGCGAGCGCCTGGAGATCGACCCGCTCGGCTTCGAGGACGACGGCATCGTCCACGTGACCGCCCGCTTCGGCTTCCAGGACGCTCCCGACGTGCCCCGGACCCTGGAGCTGATCGCGGCGGCCGAGGTCGAGGTCCCGATCGACCACGCGCACGCGTCCTACTTCCTCTCCGGGGTGACGATCGCGCCCGAGCGCGGCCCGGGGATGAGGATGTGGCGCAAGCGGCTGTTCGTCGCCCTGGCGCGCAACGCGGCGAGCCCGGTCGACTACTTCCGGTTGCCGGCCGAGCGCACGGTGACGATGGGCTCGGTCGTGCCGCTCTAGCTCAGCAGGCGTGGTAGTCCGCCTGCGAGCGGACGACCTCGAACGCCGAGCCGGGGATCGACTTGAGCTGGTTGAGGCTCTCGTCGTCCCAGCGCGGGTCGGAGCTGCCCTGGAAGTACCAGTTGGAGCCGTTGTCGGCGTTGATGAACCCGTACCGCTTCAGGGCATCGGCGATCACCCGCCCCTGGCCTGTGAACCCGGAGATGTCGTAGTTGGATTTGAGGCGGAAGCGCATCCCCATCGGCGGCGCGTCGGCCGACTGGGTCGAGCCGGCGCAGTGCGAGGCCGGGTGGATCCAGCCGTCGCGCGTGGTGTCGAAGGTGACCCGGATCGCGTGGTCGACGTGGCCGGCCGCGACCTCGTCGTAGCGGACCAGGCCGGGGAAGATCGGCAGCCCGGCGGCGTCGGCGGAGGTGAAGCCGTCGGTCCGCAGGCCGGCGCTGCGCAGGTCCCAGATCACGCCGACGTCGGCGTCCCAGCGGTGGCGGCGCTTGTCCGGAAAGCCGCGGGCCAACTCGTACAGCAGGCAGCGCGCCTTGTCGTAGACGACCACGTGGCGGTCGCCGTCGGAGCCGGCGCCGCCCTCGACCGGGGCGTTGAGCGGCACCCGGTACTTGCCGTGGTCGGACTCGTCGCCGTAGGCGGTGAAGCGGACCTTGACCCGCTTGGCGCCCTTGCCGACCACCTTGTAGGGGATCCCGTACTGGCGCGGGGAGCCGAAGTCGGGGTGCAGGTCGCCCCCGAGGCCGTCGATGATCGCGTCCGATTGCGGGTCGACCGGGGCCCTGGAGACGTCCTGGTTCCAGGCGCGCTGGTCGTCGAGCGACGCCGCGTCGGCGGCGACGCCGGAGCCCGGCCGCGGGAAGACCCCGCACTTGGTGCCCAGCGAGCCCGGCTTCACCGAACCGTCCGAGGACGCGATCGCCAGCAGCGCGAGGCAGATCGCCGCCGCGCCCGCGGCGAGCACCGCGCGCGGGCGCGGGCTAGAGGCGCGCCGCATCGATCACCCGCGAGGCGGCGAGGAACAGCTCGCGGCCCTTGTCCGTCTCGGGTGGGCAGGCGAAGCTGCGCCCGCCGGGGGCGTAGACGCGCGCGAACGGGCGCCGGGTGAGCCGGCGGCGGCGCAGATAGGCCGAGGCCTCGTCGGCATACCCGGAGACTCGGTCGAGCAGGGCGCGGTGCGGCTTCGGCGGCATCAGGCGGCCTCCGACGCCGCCACGGCCGCGATCCCGGCGGCGAGGTCGCGCAGCACGGCGCGGACGTCGAACAGCATCAGGCCGGCGAGCGTGAAGCGCTCGGCGGCCGTCACGGCGACGAAACCGCTGGCGCGGACGACGAACGCCTCGCCGTCCTCGGTGCCGACGTGGGCGTGGGAGACCGGCTCGCCGGCGGCCGCGTCGGCTGCCGCCACCAGCTCCCGCCCCGCCTCGGCCCAGGCCTCGAGCGGCCCGCTGGCGGCCAGCGGCTCGCCGGCGCCGTCGAAGATCACGCAGCCGCGCAGATCGGCCGAATTCGAGCGCAAGCGCGCGACCGCGACCTCTGCGTCGGCGGCGCTGGGCGCCGTCTTGGTCGGTGAGTCCGCCACGTGGGCGACAATAGCGGTCGTGTCCCTGGGCCAAGCATCCTGGCTGACGGTCGTGGCGATCTGCGCGATCGCCGCGATCCTGCTCGCCGTCAGCGGCTACAGCGGCTACTGCATCGTCGTCGCCGCGGTCGGGCTGTCGGCGGCGATCAACCTCCTCTGAGCCCGGCTCAGCCCGCGCGGTAGGGGCCCTTCGCCGCCTCCTCGGGCGGGCGGAAGGACTCCTCGGGCTCGGTGTGGATCAGGACCTCGGAGTGCGGGATCTCGGCCTCGATCGCGCCGCGGACCTCGTGGGCGACGGCGTGGGCGTGCTCCAGCGTCGTCCCGGCCCGAAACTGCAGGTGCAGGTCGACGTAGCGGTGGGCTCCGGCGCCGCGGGCGCGGAGCTTGTGGTAGCCGGCGATCTCGGGCGCGCGCTCGCGCTCAAGCGCGATCGCCGCCTCGACTCGGTCGAGCTCGGCGGCGGGCAGCGACTCGTCGACCAGCACCCGGCCGGAGCGGGTCAGCAGCCTGACGCCGGCGACGACGATCGCCCCGGCGACCGCGAGCGCGGCGATCGCGTCGAAGGCCGGCTCGCCGGTGATCTCGACCAACAGCAGGCCGACGAGGACGCCGAGCGAGGTCGCCGCGTCGGTGCGCAGGTGGGCCGCGTCGCCCTCCAGCGCCGGCGACTCGAGCGCCTTCGCGCGCCGGTAGAGGAAGGCCGAGACGCAGACGTTGGCGACGGCGGAGAAGGCGATCACCGCGATCCCGACCCCGAGGTCCTCGATCTCGGCGCCGACAACGAGCCGCCGGGTGGCCTCGAAGATGATGATCCCGGCGCCGACCAGGATCAGCATCCCCTCGATCGCCGCGGCCAGGTTCTCGAGCTTCTCGTGGCCGTAGGGGTGCTCGCGGTCGGCGGGCTCGTCGGCGGCGCGGACGCTGAAGAAGGCGACGATCGAGGCGAGCAGGTCGATCGCCGAGTGGATCGCCTCGGTCAGGATCGCGATCGACCCGGTGATCGCCCCGGCGACGATCTTGAGCACGATCAGAGTCGCGTTCGAGGCGATCGAGAGCCCGGCGGCGCCCGACTTGGTGGCGATCATCGCGCCGCCTTCAGCCGCCCTTCGGCCACAGCGCCTCGGCGAACGCCCGGGCGGCGCGGCCGCGATGGCTGATCGAATGCTTCTCGTCGGCGCCGAGCTCGGCCATCGTGCGCTCGTCGGCGGGGCCGGTGTCATCAGGGACGAAGGCGGGGTCGTAGCCGAAGCCGCCGCTGCCGCGCGGCTCGGTGATCAGGGTGCCCTCGCAGCGGCCCTCGTATAGATGCTCGTCGCCGGCGTCGTCGATGTGGGCGATCACGCAGACGTAGGCGGCCGAGCGGTCATCGTGGCGGGCGATCTGCGAGATCAGCAGGTCGAGGTTCTGGCGGTCGGTCGCCTCGGGACCGGCGAAGCGCGCGGAGTGCACGCCGGGCCGGCCGCCGAGCGCGGCGACTTCGATCCCCGAGTCGTCGGCGATCGCCGAGCCGCCGAGCGCCGCGTGGCCGGCGCGCGCCTTGATCAGCGCGTTGTCGGCGAAGCTGGTGCCGGTCTCGGGCGGCAGGGTGACGCCGTCGGGCAGCGGGACCAACTCGACCTCGGTCAGGATTTCGCCCAGCTCGCGCAGCTTGCGGTCGTTGCGGGTGGCGACGACGAGCCGCGGCTTGGGTCCGCCCATCAGCCTGGCAGCGCCCCGCCGCAGGCCTCGGCCTGGGCCCCGCGCAGCGCCGCGATCGTCGGCTCCGCGAGCCCGAGCAGGCCGTCGAGCGAGGCGCGCGAGACCGGCGTCCGCTCGGCGGTCGCCTGGACCTCGACCAGCCCCCCGTCGCCGGTCATGACGATGTTGGCGTCGACCTCGGCGGTCGAGTCCTCGGAGTAGTCGAGGTCGCAGAGCAGCTCACCGTCGACCACGCCGCAGGAGATCGCCGCCACCGAGCCGGTCAGCGGGTCGCGCTCGAGGTCGCCGGCGTCGAGCAGCTTCTGGGTCGCCAGCCGGAGGGCGACGTAGCCGCCGGTGATCGAGGCGCAGCGGGTGCCGCCGTCGGCCTGGAGGACGTCGCAGTCGACGTAGACGGAGCGATCCGGGAGCGCGGTCAGGTCGACGATGCCGCGCAGGGCGCGGCCGATCAGCCGCTGGATCTCGGTCGAGCGCCCGTCGGGGCGGCCGCGCTTGGAGTCCCGCTCCTTGCGCTCGCCGGTCGAGGCGGGCAGCATCGCGTACTCGGCCGTCACCCAACCGCGGCCCTTGCCCTCGAGCCAGCGCGGCACCGAGGACGAGATCGAGGCGGTGCAGATCACCCGCGTCTCGCCCTGCGAGTACAGGCACGAGCCGGTCGCGGTGCGCACGAAGCCGGGCTCGATCAAGACCGGGCGGTGGTCGGCGTTGGTTCGGTCGTAGCTGCGGGCCACGCCGCGAGTCTGCCAAAGACCCGGCGACGGTTCCGCGGAACCGCGCCGACGGTTCCGCGGAACCGCCCGCTCATCGGAAGGTGATCGCGTTCACCGCCTGCTTGATCTTGTCGATGATCACCTCGGCGATCTCGGTGCCGGAGGTGCCGTTGAAGCCCTTCATCGCCGCGACCATCCCGACCATCAGCATCGAGACGAGCAGGATCAGGCCGACGTACTCGACCGTGCCCTGGCCGCGCTCACTGGCGAGGCGACGGCGCAGGCGGTCGGCGAGGTCGAGGGCGGTGAGATGGGCGGTGGCGAAGAGCAGGTGCATCGGTGTCCTTCCGTCGGGGATCGAGAGAAGGCGATGCTCGCCGCGGCGGTGTCACCGGTCCACACCCGAAGGTGCCAATCGAAGCGCGCCGGTGTGCCGCAGATCTTGCGTAGAGTCCGGCGCCGTGGCGCGCCGCAGATTCGGCATCTTCAAGCGGGACTCGGGCGATCAGCCAGCCGATGGTGACGCGGCCGAGGGCGCGGCCGAGGAGGCATCGGAGCGCTCGCAACCCGACGACACCGCGGTCCACCCGAGCGTCGACAAGAGCGGCCTGTCCGATCGCAACGCCAGCGACTCCGTACCTGCCAAGCAGCGCTCGACGGGATCGGACTCGCCGGGCGCCGAGACCTCCGATTGGGAGGTTCCCACCGCTGCCGGCAGGCCCGCCGCGGCCGATGCTCCGCCCGAGCCGGACAGCGGCGACACGGCTGAGCGGATCCGGGATGCGGCACAGACCGCGGCCCAGCAGGCCGAGCAGCGCTCGATCGACGAGATCACGGCGCTCGAGGCCGACCTCGAGCGCGCCACGGAGGAGGCCGCCGGCCAGCTGAAGGTGGTCGAGGGCCGCCTGGGCGAGGCCGAGCGACGCGCGAGCGAGGCTCAGCGTCGCGCCGAGGAGGCCGAGCGACGCGCAGGCGAGGCGGAGGACAAGCTCGCCGCCGGCGGATCGCAGAGCCGCCAACCCGCGCCCGAGCCGGCCCGGGCGGCCAGCCCGGCCGAGCTCGACGCGGCACGGGCCGCGGCCAAGGACGAGGGCCGCGCGTCAGCCGCCGCATGGCTGCGAGACCAGCTTCAGGCCGCCCGCGAGGAGGCCGACGAGCGGACGGCGAAGGCGGTCGAGGAGGCGAAGGCCGAGACCGAGCAGCGGATGCGCGCCGAACTGCTCGTCGGCGAACAGACCGCCGAGACCGCCGAGCTCGAGCGGCTGCGGGCCGAGCTCGATCAGGCGCGGTCGGAGCTGGAGCTGGAACGCGCGCGGGCGGCGCAGCCGACGCCGGTCAAGGCCGAGCCCGACACCGCGGTCCAGGAGGCGCTGCGCCAGGTGCAGGCGGCCGAGTCGCGGGCTACCGAGGCGAAGCGCGCCCAGGCCGAGGCCGAGCAGCGCGCCCGCGCCGATGCGACGGCCCAGATCGAGACCAGGACCGCCCACCTTCAGCGCCGGCTCGACACGCTGCAGGCCGAGGTCGACGAGCGGGTCCGCGAGGCGTCCGACGCGGCGCGCAAGGAGGCCGAGGAGGCCGCAACCGCCCAGGCCGACGCGCGGGCGCGCGAGGCGACCGAGGCCGCGCGCCGCGAGATCGAGGACATGGCCCTGCAGTCGGCGGAGACGATCCGGCGCGAGATCGAGGAGCGGGCCGTCGCCGAGGCCAAGCAGCGCACCGAGTCCGAGATCACGCGGGTGCGGACCGAGGCCGAGGAGCGGACCCGGATCGAGGTCGAGGCGGCGCGCAAGGCGGCCCAGGACCGGTTTGCCGCCGAGCTCGGGGTGCGCGACGAGGAGCTCGCCCAGGAGCGCGAGGAGAAGACCCGGATCATCGAGTCCTCCGACGAGCGGCTGAAGGAGATCGAGGCGCGCGCGCTGGCCGCGGCCGAGCGCGTCGACGCCGCCGAGCGCGAGCTGGCCGGCGAGGCTTCCCGGCTGCAGGAGAACGCCGAGCGGCGGATCGCCGAGGAGACCAAGCGGGCGCAGCGCGAGGCGACCGAGGAGGCGAACGCGCGGCTGCGCGAGCGCGAGGCGGAGCTGAAGGCCGAGCTGGGCTCGTTGAAGGCCGAGAAGTCCAAACCGCTGTCGGAGGCCGAGCGTGGCGTCGAGGAGGCGACCGAGCGCGCGCCGGCCGCCGACGAGGTCGCCGCCCGCTCCGCGGTCGAGGTGCGGACCGAGGCGTCGAACTGGCTGCGCACGCAGACCGAGGCGCTGCGCCGCGAGGGCGAGCGCCGCGCCCAGACGCAGGTCCGCGAGGCGGTCGCCGCGGCCGAGGCGAAGGCCGCCGAAACGCTTGAGGCGCGGCTCGCCGAGCAGTCGGAAAAGCTGACCAAGGAGACGGACTCACGGATCACCCGCGAGGTCGCCGAGGCGCGCCGGACCGCCGATCAGGACGCCAAGGAGGCGCTGCGAGCGCGCGAGGACGAGCTGGTCCGCCAGACGGCAGCGATCGAGGGTGAGCTGGCGGCCGCCCGGCGCCAGCTGGAGGAGGCGAACGAGCGCGCCCAGGCCGCGGCGCCGTTGGAGGCTGAGTCAGGGACCGACGAGCTCCTCGACGAGCCGAAGGAGGTCGAGGCCGAGGCCGAAGATGAGGATGAGGAGCGCGAGTAGCGGTCGGCGTCAGGGCGTGCCGGCGCCGAGCGGCCACCGCTCGCGCAGGCGGGAAAGGTGCGGCTCGGCGGCCGCGATCTCCACCGCGCGCGGCGGCTCGTCGCCCTCGAGCGCGCCGAGCGTGGCGAGCACCGAGTCGGCGAGCGCCTGCGGCGCGTAGCCGCCCTCGAGGCAGACGAGGACCGGGACCTCGAGCTCGGCGGCGACGTCGCGGATGGCCGCGGTCATCTCGCCGTAGGCCTCGGTCTCGACCGCGCAGGACGCGAGCGGGTCGGCGCGGTGGGCGTCATAGCCCGCCGAGATCAGCGATCAGGCCCGGCTCATACGCCCGGGCGATCGGGACGACGACGTGCTCGACCAGGGCCAGGAACTCGTCGCTACCGGTGCCTGCGGGCACGGGCAGGTTGAACGTGTAGCCCTCGCCCTCCCCCTCGCCGGCGTAGTCCGAGGCGCCGGTCCCCGGATAGAGCGGCCACTGGTGGATGCTCGCGTAGAGCACCTCGGGCGAGCGGGCGAAGATCTCCTCGGTGCCGTTGCCGTGGTGGACGTCCCAATCGAGGACCAGGACTCGCTCGGCGCCGCAAGCGTGGATCGCGTGCGCGGCGGCGACGGCGACGTTGTTGAACAGGCAGAAGCCCATCGCCCGCGCGCGCTCGGCGTGATGGCCGGGCGGGCGCAGGGCGCAGAAGGCGGCCCGCTCGTCGCCGCCCAGCAGCGCCGCGGCGGCCGCCGCGGCGCCGCCCGCCGCGTGCAGCGCCGCCTCGAACGACCCCGGCGAGGCGGTCGTGTCCATGTCGATCATTCCGCCACCCTCGGCGCAGAAGCGCTCGATCGCGTCGTAGTGCTCGGGCGTGTGGACGCGAAGGATCTGCTCGCGGCTCGCCGCCGGCGCCTGGACCCGCTCGGCGCCGGGCCAGCCGGCGGCCTCGAGCGCCGCCTCGACCGCCACCAAGCGGCCGGCGTTCTCCGGGTGGGCGCCGGTGTCATGGCGGTGCGAGGAGGGATGGGAGTAGTAGAGAGCCACGGCCTCCCGGGTACGGTACCCCGCTGATGACCGCGCGGATCGAAGCCGACGTAGTGGTCGTCGGCGGCGGCGCCGCCGGTCTGCACGTGGCGCTCGAGGCCTCCGAGCTCGGGGCCCGCACGGCGCTGGTCTCGCGAAAGCCGCTGGCCGAGAGCTCGAGCTTCTGGGCACAGGGCGGGCTCGCCGCGGCGCTGGCCGCGGATGACTCGCCCGAGCGCCACGCGGCCGACACCCTGTCCGCCGGACGCGGGCTATGCCGGACGAGCGCGGTCGAGGTCCTGACCCGCGAGGCGCCCGCGGCGGTCGAGCTGCTGATGGAGCGCGGCGTGCGCTTCGACACCGACCCCGAAGGCGGGCTCGCCCTGGGGCTGGAGGGCGGCCACTCGGCGCGGCGGATCGTCCACGCGGGCGGCTCGGAGACCGGCCGAGCGATCACCTCGCGGCTGGCCGAGCTGGTCGCCGCCACCGACTCGATCGAGGTCCTGGAGGGGGTCTCGGCGGTCGCGCTGTGGAGCGACGGCACCCGCTGCGCCGGGGTGCTCACCGACGCCGGCGAGCTGACCGCGCCGGCGACTGTGCTGACCACCGGCGGCGGCGCGGCGCTGTGGTCGCGGACGACCAACCCGCGAGGCGCGATCGGCGCCGGCTCGGTGCTCGCCCACGCGGCCGGCGCGGAGCTCGCCGACCTCGAGCTGTGCCAGTTCCACCCGACCGCGCTGGCGCTCCCGGGCTCCGAGCACGACGGGGCGCTGATCACGGAGGCGGTGCGCGGGGAGGGCGCGGTTCTGCTCGACGCCGGCGGGCGGCGGTTCACCGACGAGCTCGCCCCGCGCGACCAGGTGACCGCCGCGATCCTCGACCGGATCGCGGCCGACGGCTCGGCCCACGTGCTGCTCGACCTGCGCGGGCTCGACCCGGCGCGCTTCCCCAACGTCTGGGCGACCTGCCGGGCCGCCGGCTTCGATCCGGACCGCGAGCCGGTCCCGGTCGCCCCGGCGTCCCACTACCTGATCGGCGGCGTGGTCGCCGACCTCGATGGCCGCACCACGCTCGAGGGGCTGCTGGCGGTCGGTGAGTGCGCCTGCACCGGCCTGCACGGCGCCAACCGGCTCGCATCCAACTCGCTCAGCGAGTGCTTCGTATTCGGAAGCAGAGCGGCCCGCGCGGCGCTCGAGGTCGGCGCGCGGGGGCCGGAACCCGAGCCGCCCGCTTGGCGCTTCGAGCCGCCGACCGACGCCACCCGCCAGGCGGTCTGGCGCCACGCCGGGCCGGTCCGCGACGCCGCCGGGCTGGCGCCGCTGCTGTCCGACGACTACCCGCTGGCCGGGATGATCGCCTCGAGCGCGCTGGCGCGTGTCGAGTCACGCGGCGCGCACCGCCGCTCGGACCTGCCGCTGCCCGATCCGGCACTCGACGGCGTGCACCTGGTGGTCGGCGACAGCGGCGAGCCGCGGCGCGAGCGCTGGACCTGAGGCCCAGTCCGCCCCGAGCGGGCCTCCTCACGTCGCCCCCGCGAGCCGCCACTCTCGATAGCTTCGCTGCGTGCTGCTGGGAGTTGACGTCGGCGGGACGTTCACGGACGCCGTCCTGTTCGACGGCGAGCAGCTGTTCACGGCGAAGGCGCCGACCACCCCGGACGACCAGTCCCTGGGCGTGCTCAGCGCGGTCGACCAGGCGCTCGCGCGCGCGGGCGCCGACGCGGCCCAGGTCGACGGCTTCGCGCACGGGATGACCGTCGGCACCAACGCCCTGCTCGAGGAGCGCGGGGCGCGCACGGCGCTGATCGCGACCCGCGGCTTTGCCGACCTGCTCGAGGTCGCCCGCCAGGACCGCCCCAGGCTTTATCACCCGTGCGCGCCGAAGCCGGCTCCGCTGGTCGCGGCGTCCGACCGGATCGAGGCCGCCGAGCGGGTCGGCCCGACGGGCGTGATCGAGGCGCTGGGCGAGGACGAGCTAGCCCGGATCGCGGCCGCGGCGGCCGCGGCGGGCGCCGACTCGATCGCTATCTGCCTGCTGTTCTCCTACCTCGACCCTGCTCACGAGCGGGCGATCGCCGAGCGCCTGCGCGTCGAGCTCCCGGGCGTCCACGTCTCGGCCTCGCACGAGGTGCTGGCCCAGTTTCGCGAGTACGAGCGCTGCTCGACGACGGTCATCGACGCCTACCTGTCGCCGCTTCTGGACCGCTACCTGACCCGGCTCGAGGCGACCAGCCGGAGGCGTGGGCTGCCCTCGCCCGCGGTGATGCTGTCCTCGGGCGGGGTCGCTCCGGCCGCCGAGGCGGCGTCGGCGGGCGCCTGGAGCGTGCTCTCGGGCCCGGCCGGCGGCGCGGTTGGGGCGGGGCTGCTCGCCCGGCTGTCGGGGGACGGCGACGCGCTCGGCTTCGACATGGGCGGCACCTCGTGCGACGTCTGCGTGGTCGAGGGCGGGCGGGTGCGCAAGACCGACGCCCGCAAGCTCGCCGGCCGGGTGATCCAGCTGCCGATGGTCGACGTGCATACGGTCGGCGCCGGCGGCGGCTCGATCGGCTGGCGCGACGACGGCGGCGCCTTGCGGGTCGGGCCGCGCTCGGCGGGAGCTGAACCAGGGCCGGCGTGTTACGGGCACGGGGGCGGCGAGCCCGCGGTCACCGACGCCAACCTGGCGCTCGGCTACCTGAGCGCGGGCGCCGGGCTGGCGGGCGGGGTCGAACTCGACGGCGAGGCGGCCGAGCGGGCGATCGCCGGGCTCGCGTCCGCGCTCGGTCTCGAGCCGCTGGCGACGGCCGAGGGCATCGTGCGGATCGCCAACCAGGAGATGGTCCGCGCCCTGCGCGTGGTCACGGTCGAGCGCGGCGTCGACCCGCGCGGCTTCGCGCTGATCCCGTTCGGCGGCGCCGGGCCGATGCACGCGGCGGCGATCGCCGCCGAGCTCGGGATCGAGCGGATTCTGTGCCCGCGGGCCAGCGGCGTGCTTTCGGCCCTGGGACTGATCGCCTCCGAGCGCCGGCGCGACAGTGCCCGAACGGTGATGCTGCGCGGCCGCGAGCTGAGCGCCGAGCGGATCGCGGCCGAGGTCGAGGCGCTGCGGGCGCCGCTCGCCGACGGCCTGGAGTCGGGGCGGGTCGAGGTCACCTACGAGCTGCGCTACCGGGGCCAGGCGTTCGAGCTCGCGGTCGAGGCCGGGCCGCAACCCGAGCCCGGCGAGCTCGAGGAGGCGTTCGCCGCCGAGCACGAGCGCCGCTACGGCTATCGCAACCACGAGGCCGAGGTCGAGCTGGTCAACGTCCGCGTCGCGGTGATCGAGCCGGCGACCGAGCCGCGTCCCCACCCGGCACCCGAGGGGAGCCTCGAGCGCGGGCACCGTCGGGCGCGGTTCGCGGGCGAGTGGCTCGAGGCCGAGGTCCTGCACGGCGAGCCGGGCGCCGGCGAGCGGGCCGCGGGCCCGTGCGTGTTCGAGCTTCCGGAGTCGACCCTGGTGCTGCCGCCGGGCTGGGAGTGCGAGGTGGACGAGGCGGGCACGATCGTCGCGGAGCGGCGCCGATGAAGCTCGACCCGATCTCGCTCCAGGTCCTGGTCGGGGCGCTGCGCGCCGCCTGCGACGAGATGGGCGCCGTGCTGATCCGCTCCGCCTACTCGCCCAACATCACCGAGCGCCGCGACTGCTCGACCGCGCTCTTCGACGCCGACGGCGAGTTGGTGATGCAGGCCGAGCACATCCCAGTCCACCTCGGCTCGATGCCAGACGCGGTGGCCGCGGTGCTCGAGCACGAGCAGCGCCCGGACGACCCCTGGATCCTCAACGACCCCTACCGCGGCGGCACCCACCTGCCCGACGTAACCCTGATCTCGCCCCTGTTCGCGGGCGGTGGGCTGCTCGGGTTCGCCGCCTCGCGCGCTCACCACGCCGACATCGGCGGCCCGACGCCGGGCGGGATGCCCGCCGACTCGACCCGGCTCGACCAGGAGGGCGTGGTGATCGAGCCGACCCGCGCCGATGACGCGACGCTGCGGGCGCTCGCCGAGCGCATGCGGCGGCCCGAGGAGCGGCTCGCCGACCTGCGCGCCCAGCGGGCCGCGAACCTGACCGGCGCCAGGCGGGTCGCCGAGCTGGTCGAGCGCCACGGCGCCGACGGCCTGACCGCCGGGATGGGCGCGATCCTGGATTACTCGGAGCGGCGCACGCGGGCGGCGCTCGAGCGGCTGGAGGACGGCGTCAGCGAGGCGAGCGACGTGCTCGAGGCCGCCGCCGGCGGGGAGCTCGAGCTGCGGGTGCGGGCAACGATCGCCGGGGACTCGGTGACGCTCGACTTCGAGGGCAGCGCCGGGCAGGTGGACGGCAACCTCAACTGCCCGCTATCGGTGACCAAGTCGGCCGCGTTCTTCGCCGTCCGGGTGCTGACCGACCCCGACGGGCCGCCGTCGGCCGGCGCCCAGCGCCCGATCACCGTGCTGGCGCCGCCCGGCTCGCTGCTCAACGCCCAGTTTCCCGCGGCCGTGGCCGCCGGAAACGTCGAGACCTCGAGCCGGGTCGCCGACCTGGTGATCGAGGCGTTCGCGAACGCGACCGCGGTCCCGGCGCAGGGTCAGGGGACGATGAACAACCTCACCCTGGCGGGGGATGGCTGGACCTACTACGAGACGATCGGCGGCGGCCAGGGCGCCTGCGCGGACGCGGACGGCCCGAGCGCGATCCACGTGGCGATGTCGAACACGCTCAACACGCCGATCGAGGCGCTGGAGGCCGAGTACCCGGTCCGGGTGCGTGAGCTGTCGGTGCGACGCGGCTCGGGAGGCACGGGGCGCCACCGCGGCGGCGACGGCGTGATTCGCGAGATCGAGGCCCTGGAGCCGATCCGGTTCACGCTGATCACCGAGCGGCGCGAGCGCGCCCCGCGCGGGCGCGACGGCGGCGGCGACGGGCTGGCGGGGCGCAACCTGCTCAACGGCGAGCAGCTGGCGGCCAAATGCGGCGGCGAGTTGCGCCCCGGAGACCGGCTGCGGGTCGAGACGCCGGGGGGTGGCGGGCACGGCGCAGGCGGGTGAACCCAGATGGCCGTCCATGCAACATCGCACACAAACTTGGATTTTTGGGGTCCCTTCTCTAGACTGGCCACCCTCAGCCGGGCCTGTAGCCCCCCCGGGGCCGAGTCGAAGCCCGGAATCACGTTTACGACCTCCCCCCCGAAACCCACATACATGCCGATTGCCTTTAAAGAATGGGCCGTGACGGTCCGCGCCCTCTCAGAGGGAGAGCAGCTGGTCACCCTGCGCAAGGGCGGAATCCGCGAGGACGACAAGCACTTCGAGCTCGAGCATGACCAGTTCTTCCTCTATCCGACCTTCGACCACCAGCGCAACGACCTGGTGCGCGAGTCCCACCACCCCGAGCTGCGCCGCGCGCTCGAGGAGGGTGTCTGGCCCGACGAGGAGCCGCCCCCGCGGGCGCTGCTCCAGGACGGCGGCATCCCGCAACCCGACCGGGTTCGGATCCGCGCCTGGGCCGAGGTCGCCGACCACTTCGAGACCGAGGATCCGCGAATCGTCGACGCGCTCTCGCCGTACCACGTCTGGACCCAGGACTATGCGACCAAGCGCCTGCGGTGGAAGCGGGCCCATCCGCTCCACGTCCTGCTGCTCAGGGTTCACCGGATCCCGCGTCCGGTCACGGTCAGGGTCCGCGACGAGTACCACGGCTGCCGCTCCTGGGTCGAGATCGACCGCGACCTGCCCTTCGAGGGCACCCCGGTGATGGCGGACGAGGAGTTCGACCGCGCCGCCGCGGCGATCCGCGAGCTCTGCCAGGCAGAGCCGGCGCTCGTCTAGCACCCGCAGTTGCTGCTTAGCTTCGACCGCCGGGTAGCCCGGGCGCGGCGCGTGCTGGTGCTCGGGATCGGCGGCGGCGGCGACGTCGTCGGCTCGCTGGCGATCGCGCGGCGCTGCGAGGAGCTGGGGACCCCGTTCGTGGTCGGCGGCGTCGCCTGGGAGCGGCTGCCGATCGACCCGAAGCCGGGCCCGCGGCCGGTCGCCGAGATCCGCGAGGCCGACCCGCTCGGCAAGAACGCCGTGCTCGCCCGGGCCGAGACGTCGACCCCTGAGGGGGTCCGGTTCTCCGAGGCGCACGTCGCCGCTCACATCGGCAGCCCGACGGTGCTGATCGACATCACCGGCGGTGCGGTCGGCGCCGCCGAGGGCATCGGCGCCGCCGCCGGCCTGCTGGGCTGCGACCTGATCACCTACGTCGACATCGGCGGCGACGCGATCGCCAACGGCACCGAGCCGGGGCTCGGCAGCCCACTTTGCGACGCGGTGATGATCGCCGCCGGGCGCCGGTTGGGGGCGCGCCTGGACGGCGCCCTGGCCGTGGTCGGCGCCGGCTGCGACGGCGAGCTGACGGTCGACGAGGTGCTGGCGCGGGTCGCGGCCCTGGCGGCCGCCGGAGCCTGGATCGGCAGCTCGAGCGTCAGCGAGGCGCACGCCGGCGAGATCGAGACCCTGGCCCGCGAATCCGGGACCGAGGCGAGCCTGCAGGTGGCGCGCTGCGCGCGCGGCGAGCTCGGCGAGGCCGAGATCCGCGGTGGCCGGCGCCGGGTGCCGCTGGGACCGGTCGGGGCGCTGGGCTTCTACTTCGACCCCGAGGCCGCGGCTTCGGTACTGCCGCTGGCGGCCGCGGTCGAGGAGTCCGATCGGCTCGAGGAGGCCCACGAGGCGCTCAACAAGCTCGGCGTCTCGACCGAGCTCGACTACGAGCGCGAGCGGGCCACCCGACCCAGCTGAGCCGATCGAGCGCGCGCGGCTAGGCCGTCGCGAGCGCCGCGGGCGCCTTGCCGGCGACCGCGGGGCGCTGCGAGAGCGAGATCCGGGAGCCGTGGCCGGGGCGGATGGTGATGTTGCGCCGCCGCGGCGGCTCGTGCGCGCCGTCGACGGGGTGCAGCGCGTAGCGCCCGAAGACTGCGCGCATGACGATCTTCATCTCCATGGTCGCGAAGCTGGCGCCGAGGCAGCGGCGGCGGCCGCCGCCGAACGGGATCCAGGAGTAGGTGCCCGGCGGGTTGTCGACGAAGCGCTCGGGGCGGAAGGCGTAGGGGTCCGGGTAGAGGTCGGGGTCGTGGTGCATCAGATAGCCGTTGGCGACCAGGCAGACCCCGGGCTCATAGACGCGGTCGCCGACCTCGATCGGCTGGGCGACCATCCGGGGCGCCGCGTTGGGGAGTACCGGGCGCCGGCGCTGGGTCTCCTGGATCGTCGCGGTCACGTAGGCGTCGCCGTCGCCACCGTCGATCTCGGCGGCGAGCCGGGCGCTGACCTCGGGCTCGCGGGCGAGGATCTCGAACGCCCAGGCAAGGGTGGTCGCGGTGGTCTCGTGGCCGGCGACCAGCAGCGTCATGAGCTCGTCGCGCAGCTCCTGGTCGGACATCGGCGAGCCGTCCTCGTGGCGGGCCTCGAGCAGCATCGAGAGCACGTCGTCGCGCTCGGCGTGCTCGCCGCGGCGCTCGTCGATCAGGCCGAAGAGCAGCTCGTCGACGTCCTCACGCAGGCGCACGAACCCGGCCAGCGGCCCGAGCCGGTCGAGCATCGCCTCCATCCGCGGGCCCGGGGGCCCGAACAGGGTGAGCGGGTTGTCGCCGAACGAGAGCAGGGCGCCGAGCCGCTCGCGGGCCGCCTCGAGGCGCTCGCCGTCATCGATCCCGAAGACGGCCCGAAGGATGATCTCCAGGGTCAGGGCCTGCATCCGCGGGTGCATCTCCAGCGCCGTGCCCTGCGGCCAGGCGTCGACCTCGCGCTCGGTCACCTCGGCGACCAGCGCCTCGAGCCGCGCCATGCGCTCGCCGTGGAAGGCGGGCAGCATCAGCTTGCGCTGTCCCATGTGCGAGTCGCCGTCGAGCAGGATCACCGAGTTGGCGCCGACGATCGGCTCCAGCACCCGTGCGCCCTCGCCGGGTCGCAGGACGTCCGCCGGCGCCGTGAACACCTGCTTGACCTCTTCCGGCGAGGTCAGCATCACGAACGGGGGCGCGAACGGGAGCCGCAGCGTGAACCGCTTCCCGTAGCGGGCCCGGCACTGCTCGAGGTAGGCGAGCGGGCGCGACCAGAAGCCGATCCCCTGGATCAGCGCCGGATAGGACGGACCTGGCGGCAGGTTCGACTGCATCCAGCAGAGCATCCCACCAAGCGCGGCGTGCGGCGCCGCTCGCAGTGTGAGATTCCGCACACAGCGAGCGATTAACCTCGGGCGCGATGGCCTGGGTCGAGACCGAGTCGCTGAGCTTCATCGCTCGCCACGAGACCGAGGACGAGGGCTGCGCACAGCGCACCCTCGACCGGCTCGAGGACCTGCGTCTGCGGCTCGAGGAGCGCTTCGACGACGCCCCCGGCGGGATCACCGCGGTGATCCACCCGTCGCCCGGCTGGCTCACCGCCGCGCACCCCTTCCTGCCCGGCGCCCGGCTGGCCGCGGCGCCCGCCGGCCGCCGCTACCTGGCGGGCTGGGCGATGGCGTCGGAGGTGCACCTGCTCAACGACGCCTACACCGACCGGCGCGCGGCCGGCGAGGACTCGCTCGCGGCCCTGCGCGGGACCGCCGAGCGCCTCTACGCGCAGATCGTGATCGCGACCAACAATGACCGCCTACCGCCACCGTGGGGCCCGCGGAAGTTCGCTCGCTACGTCCGCTGGGCGTGGCTGATCGAGGGCGGCGCGCAGTACTTCGCCGGCCAGACGACGCTCTTTCGCCCGGCGGTCAACACCCGGATGCGACAGGGCAACCCGCCGTCGTTTCCGCCCTCGGCCCGCGACGCGATCATCCTCGGCGGCACCGTCTTCGACCTGCTCGAGCGAGAGCGCGGGCCGGACGCCTGCGCGATCCTGGTCTCGCGGCTGCGCCGCGAGGGCGCCGAGCGGGCGATCGAGCTCGCTTTCGACACCCGCTTCCGCCATGTCGAGGCCGAATGGCGCCGCTACCTGCGCGAGGAGCTGCCCCGCTCGGGGACGCTCGACGAGCTCGACGACCACGACCCCTTCGCCTGAGACCCCGCGCCTAAACGGCGAGCGAGATCACCCAGACGACGAGCGCCCCGATCGCCAGCGCGATCAGGATCCCGGCGAGCAGGCGCAGCGGCGTGGTCGCGGCGTCCGCCGTCGCGTCCTGCCCGTCGACCAGGTGCTCACCGGTCCCGGCGAGCAGCTCCCGGGCCGCCTCGGCTGCGGCTCCCGGGACGAGGATGTCGCGCGGGCCGCCGGCGAGGAAGTCGGGGACGTCGAAGCCGCGGCTGCGGCGCTCGAAGCTCGGGATCCCCTCCTCGAGCAGGATCCCCTGGATCAGCTGCGCCTCGGCGAGGTTGCGGGCGAAGCCGACCTTGACCGGCTCGCCGCCGGTGTACTCTGGCTTCACCTTGCGCGCTTTCTCGTGGGCCTCGGTGATCGGCTCCTGCTCGCCGCGCCCGACGTAGACGAGCGGCATCTCGCAGTCGGGGCAGAAGCGCTCCGAGAGCGCGAACTTGCGGGCGCAGGTGGGGCAGGCGAGCGGCTCCACGTCCTCGATCGACTCATCCGACATCGAGTTCGATCTCCTCGGCCCGTCCGTCATCGATCTCGAACCCGCGGAGGACGAACTCGTCGCCGGCGAGCGAGCCGATCAGCCAGGTCATCGGGCCCCAGACCTCGGCGATCTTCGCGTTCATGTTGATGTCCGTCTGCGAGGGCGCGGCCTCGGTCTTCGGATGGGTGTGGAAGAGGACCCCCATCTCCTCCCCGGCGGCCTCGAGCTTCATGTGGATCGCGTAGACGTCCTCCGGGTGGACCTCGAACCGCATCGGGCTCTCGAACAGGTTGCGGGCCGGATAGAACGTCGTCGGCTCGCCGTCACGGGTGCCGACGATCCCGCAGGACTCGTTCGGCAGCCCTTCGCGCCCGTGTCGCTCGAGCTGGTCGTGGACTGGCTGGGGGATGCGCACGACGCGAGGCTAGCAACGGGCCCAGAGTGCCACTTGACTCACACAGCCTATTGAACTACTGTGTTAGTCAAATGGCACAGTCGGTCACCGCCCCGTTTCGCGCCGACCCCGCCGACGAGCTTCCGGTCGGCGTCCAACTGGCCTGGCGCCTGCGGGCCCTGATCGCCTCCGGCCGCCTGGCCCCGGGCGAGCGGATGCCGAGCGTGCGGACGATGGCCGAGTGGGCCGCGGTGAACGTGAACACGGTGCGCGCGGTCTACGCGCGGCTCACCGACGACGGCCTGGTGGTCACCCGCCACGGCCGCGGCAGCTTCGTCGCCGAGCGTGCCGGCGGCTCAAGCGAGGTCGAGCGGATCGCCGCCGAGGCGATCGAGGCCGCCCGCGCCGCCGGCGTCGACCCGCGCGACGTCGCGATCACCGCCCTGGTCTCGGCGGGACTGCCGGAGGCGCTCGACGAGGGTCTGCCCGACGATCCCGCCGCGGAGCTCGACCCGAGCGCGATCGCGATCGAGCTCTCGCTCGGCGACTCCTGGCGCAATGCCGACGAGGGCGCCGCGCGGCGCGAGCTGCGGCGGCAGATCGGGCGCCTGGAGGCCGAGCTGGCGGGCTACAGCCGCGACCTGGTCGCTTCGTCCTCCCCCGCCCCGGCTCGCTGAGCCGCGGGTCGCCGGGGTCGCCGAGCTGGCCGCTGCCCGCGACTCGCTGCTCGCCCAGCTGGCCGAGGCGCGTGCCGGCGCCGCGCGCCGCGCTCGACGCGAGCGGCGCGCCCGCGAGGTCCGCGACGCGATGCTCGCCGACCCGGCCGGCCACCGTGGCCAGGTGGTGACCGCGGCCGACACCGGCGAGCCCGGCTGCACCAGCTGGGAGGTCGGGCCGCGGATGGGACCGCTTGGCGTGCTGATGAAGTGGTGGCGGGTCAGGGTCTCGGGCGGATGCCCGTAGGGGTTCGGAGCGGATGCCCGTAGCTGCGATCGCCGGCCGCGCCTTCCTGCCGGCCAAGAACCTGTTCGAGCAGGTCGGGAACATGATCATCCTGACCGGCAAGACGGTTGGCGCCGCGGTCAGGCCCCCGTATCCGTACGGCGGCGAGTTCATCGGTCAGTTCCTGTTCGCGCTGCAGCTGTGCTGGTTTCCGATGATCGTCTCGATGGTCGCGGTCAGCTTCGGGGCGCCCGGCCTGCAGGCGGCCAACTTCCTCAACCTGCTCGGGTCGCTCGACCGTCTCGGCGGCTTCTTCATCCTCGCCAGCGTGCGCGAGTTCGCGCCCTTCGTCACCGCGATCATCGTCGCCGGGGTGGCGGGGACGGCGATCACCGCCGACCTCGGCTCGCGCAAGATTCGCGAGGAGCTCGACGCGCTGCAGGTGCTCGGCGTCGACCCGATCAAGAACCTGGTCGTGCCGCGATTCCTCGCCCTGATGCTGATCACCGGGCTGCTCGACGTATTCGCGATCGTCTTCGGGATCACCGGCGGGATCCTGGCCGAGTTCGCCTACGGCCAGCCTCTGGGCGGCTTCTTCGCCACCCTGTTCAACAACGCCTCGATCACCGACCTGTGGGCCTCGTTGCTCAAGTGCACCGGCTTCGGCGCGATCGTTGCCGTGGTCTGCTGCTACAAGGGGATGAACGCCTCGGGCGGCGCCGAGGGGGTCGGGCGGGCCGTCAACGAGGCCGTGGTCAGCACCCTGCTGGCCGTGTTCGCGTTCAACTACGTGTTTACTCAAACCCTGTTGGCGACCCACCCGGAGATCAGCGTGATCAGGTGACCGCCGCCCTCGACATCCGCCAGCGGATCGCGGCCGGCTTCGTCGTCACCGTGCTCTGGATCGCCTGCGTCGCCTGGTGGATCGGCGTTCCGGCGCTCACGCTCTGGGGCCTGTCCCAGCTGACCGACGACGGCACGACCCACTTCGTCGCCGGGCTGATCGGCGTGCCGATGATGATGATCGTGACGGCGCCGATCCTGCTCTGGATCAATGCCCTGTACCTCCGGATCACCGGCGCCGCGGCACGGGCTGCGGCTGAGGAGGAGGAGACCGGTTGGCGCCCCCAGCTGCGGGGGCCGCTGGAGCCGATCATGTTCATCTCCCTCGCCGTCGCCTTCGTCGCCCTCTGCATCTGGTTCTTCTTCATCGCCCAGACGGCGCCCTCCTCGGTCCTCTAGGCCGGCTCAGTACCAGTCGGAGCCGGGATCGCGGGGCGGCTCGTCGATCTTGCCGGCCTCGCTGCCGAGCAGCCCGGGGTGCTCGCGGCCCAGCTCCCAGAGCATGTCGTCGAGCACCGGCGGGGCGATTCCGGTAGCCGCCGCGACCCGCTTCAACGCCGCCCGGGTATCCGCCCGGACCTGGTCGAGCCGCCCGGGTTCGACCAGGCCGCTGCGCAGCGCCAGCCGCATCAGCACGTTGTCGGCCGAGACCTCCCAGTGCTCGGGATCGGCCACCTCGAGCCAGCCGCGGCGAGCGCAGATCTTCGCGAACAGCTGCGACTTCTTCGCCAGCGGGTCGGCGTAGGCGCGAAACCGAGCCAGTCGCGCGAGCAAGCCGCCCTCGCCGCCCAGCCGGCCGTCGGCAGCGGCGAGCAGGCGGTCCGCCTCTCCCCCGTACTCGCGCTCCAGCCCGACCGCCAGATCGCGCCAGAGCTCGGCGCGGCGCTCGGGATCGGCGACCGTCTCGTCGTCGATCTCGAACAGGTCGGCAACCGCGGCCGCGTCGACGTCGCGCATCCGTGTCGCGGTCAACAGCCCCGGCCGCGACGCCGCGGCGGCGAGCGCCACGCTCCACATCAGCTCGCTGCCCGACGACGGTGCCAGGGCGCCGACCGCGTGCGGGCGCCGGTAGCCGGTCTTGTGGTCGACCGCACAGAGGAAGACCGCCGCGTCGGGATCGGGGACGTGGGCGAAGTCGGGCGGGTCGTAGCCGGCGCGGAGCTCGCGCACCCGGGCGCTGACCCGGACCAGCGGCTCCGGCTCGCTCACCGGCCCGCGATCGCCATGTAGTGGCGGCGGTCCCACGACGGCAGGCGCTCGAGCGAATAGCGCAGCATCGTCCGCGGCATCGTCTCCGCGTGGCGGTCGAGGAAGATGCGCAGCGTCGTCTCGTCGCGCTTGCCGACCTCGCGCAGCATCCATCCGGTCGCCTTGTGGATCAGGTCGTGGGTGTCGCCGAGCAACGCCTCGCACACCCGCAGGGTCTGCGCATAGCTGTCGCGTTTGATCAGCGAGAAGGTGGCGAGGACCGCGATCCGGCGGTCCCAGAGCGACTCGGAGGCGACCAGCGGGTCGAGTAGCTCGCGCGGCGCCCGGCCAACGCGGTCGGCGAGCAGGTAGGGCGCCGAGGAGTCGACCAGGTCCCAGTTGTTGACCCGGTCTCGGCACTCGAGGTAGAGGTCCTCGATCCGCTCGCGGTCGACCGCGTCGCCGCGCTCGTACTGGCGGCAGAGGATCGCCAGGGCGACGAAGCGGTGTTCGTGGATCGGGCTGGCGAGCAGGTGGCGGCAGGTCGCGGTCGAGGCCGAGGCGTGGGCGCGGGCGGCGCGCCGCAGGTCGGGGACGCGGATGCCGATGAAGACGTCGCCCTCGCCGTACTCGCCGGAGCCGGTCTTGAAGAACCGCTGCATGACCTCGGCGTGGGCCGGGTCCGCTTGCGCCTCCAACTCGGCCTCGATCGTCGCGCTCGATGTGCTCATCCGGCAGCGTCCGCCCTCGCCCGCGGCTGTACGGGTTCGCTATACAACCCGCCTCTGCCCGCGCGGCTGGACAGCCCTTGGATCACCGGCCTCTTCGGGCTCGCGGTCGCGATCCTCACCTGGGACTTCGTCGCGATCTCGCCGGTCCCCGGGCTCGACGGCTCCTGGGTGATCGGCCTCAACCTGGCCGCCGCCGACGGCCTCGACCACGGGACGCAGGTCGTGTTCACGTACGGGCCGCTCGGCTTTCTCGAGCAGCCGTCGGTGATCGACGGGCTGCTCGCGACCCTGGGAGGCCTGTGGATACTCGCGATCCGGACCGCACTCGCGGCAACCTACCTGCGCGCGGCGCGGCGCAGCGTGCCGTGGCCGGCCGCGGCGCTGCTGGCGCTCGCCGGGATGGCACTGGTCCCTCCCCAGGTCGGCTCGGTGCCGCTGGCGCTGGCGGTCGCCTGGTCGCTGGTCGCGCTCCAGGACCCGGACTCGCACGGCGCCCAGCGGCTGGCGCTATGGGGCGGCGGGGCGCTCGCCGGGATCGAGGTGCTGGTGAAGCTCAACATCGGGGTCACGGTGCTGGTGATCGTCGGGATCGCGGCCGTCGCCGCCCCGGGCCGGCGGGGCCGCAACGCCGCCACGTTGCTCGGCGTCTTCGTCGCGACCGCGGCCGTGGGCTGGTTCGCCTCCGGACAGGGGGTCTCCAACCTGACCGACTACGTGCGGTCGTCCTACGAGGTGCTCTCCGGTTACTCGGAGGCGATGCAGACCGAGGTCGGCAAGGTCGCCTGGGACGGCTGGGCGGCGCTGGCGCTGGCGATCGCCACCGTCGGCGCAACGGCCTACGCCAGCCTCGGGCTGGCGACCGTGCGCCGGATCGGGATGCTCGCGGTCGTCGGCGTGCTCCTGTACTCGCTCGAGAAGTACTCGTTCGTGCGCCACGACGCGGGCCACATCGGCGCCTTCTTCGGCGTCCTGCCGGCGGTCTGGCTGGCGCTGCGCTGGCGCGAGGCGGCCCGCTTCGCGGCGATCCCCGCGCTCGCCGTGGTCGCGGTCGTCTACTTCCCGGTCACCGGCCAGACGTTCGCCGACACGTTCTCACCCCGCCTGGGCGTCGACCAGGTCAGCACCCTGGTCGCCCCCGGCAAGCGCGCCGACGCCCGCGACGAGGCGCGCGCGCAGCTGCAGGCCCAGTACGCCGTCAACCCGCTGATCCTCGCCGCGATTGGCTCGCAACCGGTCGATGCCAGGCCGTTCGAGATCGGCATCGTCTGGGCCTACGGGCTGAACTGGGACCCGCTGCCCGTGCTCCAGGACTACCAGGCGTACACGCCGTGGCTTGACCGTCTGAACGCCGACGCCCTCGCCGACGAGGACGGCCCCCGGTTCGTGATCCGCCACCTGACCTTCGACGGCACCTCGACCACGGGGATCGACGGGCGCTACGCCCCCTACGACTCTCCCGCCATGACCCAGGTTTTGCTCTGCAACTTCGAGCCGCTGGGCACCACGGATACCCACCAGCTGCTCGGGCGCGTCCCCGATCGCTGCGGCCCTGAGCGGCCGCTGGAGACGGTCGAGGCCGCCTACGGCGAGCGGGTCCCGGTGCCGACCGCGAACCCCGGCGAGGCCGTGTTCGTACGCGTCGACGGCGCCGCCGCGAGCGGGATCGAGAGGCTGCGAGCGCTGCTCTACAAGGCGGCCGTGCGTAATCTCGACCTCGGCGCCCACGCGCGTGCACGGCTCCAGGCGCGCAACGCGGCCGACGGGCTGCTGCTCTCGGCGCCGCCGAAGGCCGACTTCGGTGACCCGTTCCGGTTGGCGCCCGACGTCGACTCGATCAGGATCACCTCCGAGGGCGGCTTCGCGACCTCCGAGGGCGAGCTGACGCTGGACTTCTACGCGCTCCCGATCGCCCCGCTGCCGGCGACCCCGCCGAGCTAGCGCTCGCCGACGACCAGGAACTGCTTGCCGAGCACCCGCCAGGCGAGCGGCGTCGCCAGGTAGGCCCGCACCAGGCCGGCCGACGCCGGCAGCCGGCCCGTGAACGAGTACGGCAGGAAGCGCGGCGCGTTGGAGACGACCTTGAACCCGGCCGTGTACAGGTGCTCGACCACGGCCTTGTCGGTCAGCGCCAGGGTGTGGTCGGCGTAGTCGAAGTAGACGTCGGAGCAGTGGCGGAAGTTGGGCCCCAGGATCGCGATCCGCCCGCCCTCGGCGGTCACCTCGTACATCCGCCGCAGGAACTCATGGACCGACTCCTGGGTGAACAGGTGCTCGAGGAAGTTGGAGACGAAGATGCCGTCGAAGTAGGCCTCCGGCAGCTCGGCCTCCATCACCTCGGAGACGACGAAGCGGACGCTGGTGTCGCTGCCGGCGTCGCTGTACATGACCTGGTCGACGGCCCAGCGTTCGGGCGCCGGAGCCTGATCGATGAACTCGCGCCTGCCGGCAGCCGGATCGAGCAGCCGCCGGGGGGCGTCGAGCGAGCGCTCGGTCACGTAGCGGGCGATTTGTTCCCAGACCTCGCGCCGGCGCGCCTGGTCGACGTTTCGGAACCGGAACGAGTAGAGGCGCTCGTAGTCCACGCGGCGCCGGAGGGTAGCCGTATGCCCAGTAGCCTGCGGCGGCCTTGACCAAGATCCTGATCACCGGGGGCGCCGGATTCGTCGGCGCCAACCTCGCCGTCTCGCTCGCCGCGCGCCATCCCGACTGGGAGCTGACCGCGCTCGACAACCTCTATCGGCCGGGCTCGCGACTCAACCTGCCCCGCCTGGAAGATGCCGGGGTCGAAGTTCGTTCAAGCCGACGTCCGCGACCGCGAGGCGCTGGCGGCGGTCGACCGGCACGACGTCCTGGTCGAGTGCTCGGCCGAGCCCTCGGCGCTGGTCGGGATGACCGGCGACACCTCCTATCCGTTCGAGACCAACCTGGTCGGCGCCTACAACTGCCTCGAGCTCGCCCGCCGCGACGGCGCCGCCTTCGTGTTCCTGTCCACCAGCCGCGTCTACCCCTACCCGGCCCTCAATGAGCTGGCGCTGGAGCGGACCGCGACCCGGTTCGAGCTCGCCGACGAGCAGCCGTTCGCCGGCGCGTCGGCGGCCGGGATCTCGGAGGGGTTCCCGCTCGACGGCCCCCGCACCCTCTACGGGGCGACCAAGCTGGCGGCCGAACTGCTGGTGGGCGAGTACGCCGCCAACTTCCAGATCCCAGCGGTGATCGACCGCTGCGGGGTGATCGCCGGCCCGTGGCAGATGGGCAAGGTCGACCAGGGCGTGTTCACCTTCTGGCTCCTTCACCACCACTTCCGCAAGCCACTGTCCTACATCGGCTACGGCGCCGAGGGGATGCAGGTCCGCGATCTGCTGCACGTCGACGACCTGGTCGAGCTGATCGACGCCCAACTCGCCGACCTGAACGCCTGGAGCGGGTTCGTCGGCAACGTCGGCGGCGGGCGCGAGGTCAGCCTGTCGCTCGCCGAGACGACCGCGATCTGCCGCGAGCTGACCGGCAACGAGGTCGAGATCGGCGCCGCGGACGAGGAACGGCCGGGGGACGTTCCGCTATATATCTCCGACTGCCGGCGCCTGTTCGAGCGCAGCGATTGGCGGCCGACGAAGGGGCCGAGGGAGGTACTGGCGGACATTCTGGCCTGGGTCGAAGAGCACGAGGACGCGGTCGCGCGGTCGCTCGGCCTGGGCGCGTGAAGCTCTCGGTCGTCATCCCCGCCCACAACGAGGCGGGCTCGATCGCCGAGACGCTGCGGACGACCATCGACGGGCTCGACGCGGCCGGGATCGAGCACGAGATCCTGGTCGTCGACGACGCCAGCGTCGACGGGACCACGGCCGTGGTCGAGGCGATCGCCGCCGACCATCCCCAGGTCCGCTGCCTGCGCTCGCACCATCCGCGCGGCTTCGGCTTCGCGGTCCGCTCGGGGCTCGAGCGCTTCAGCGGCGACGCCGTGGCGCTGATGATGGCCGACGGTTCCGACGACCCGGCCGACCTGGTCCGCTACCACGAGCTGCTCGAGCAGGGCTACGACTGCGTCTTCGGCTCGCGGTTCCTGCCCGAGTCGCGCGTCTACGACTACCCGCGGGTGAAGCTGATCCTCAACCGGCTCGCGAACTGGTTCATCCGGGTGCTCTTCCGCCACCACTTCAACGACACCACCAACGCCTTCAAGGCCTATCGCCGCGAGGTGATCGACACGATCCAGCCGCTGCTCTCCAACCACTTCAACCTCACTGTCGAGATCCCGCTGAAGGCGATCGTCCGCGGCCACAGCTTCGCCGTGATCCCGATCTCGTGGCGAAACCGGACCTCGGGGACGAGCAAGCTGGCGATCCAGGAGATGGGCAGCCGCTACCTGTTCATCGTCCTCTACGTCTTCCTCGAGCACCACCTGAGCCGCGGCGACTACCGCCGGGACGAGCTCACCGGCGACTGACGTTGTCCGCGGCGACCGCAGAGCCGGCGACGACCGCCCCTGCCGAGGCGCGCGAGGGCCGCGTGGAGTGGGCGATCCTCGGCGTCGCGATCGTCTCTTACACCGCGCTGGTCTTCTGGGTCGCCCGCGACACGCGGCTGTACATCGACGAGGTGACGCTGTTCCAGGCGGACGCCGGGTTCGACCTTCAGGACGCTGTTCACCCCGATCAACGGCCACCTCGTCTTCCTCTTGCGACTGGTACACGCGGTCTCGTTCAAGCTCGGGGGCCCGGACATGATCCTGGTCCGGCTGGTCGAGGCGATGGGAGGTGCTGCCGTCGCCTGCCTGGTGTTCGCAATCGTCAAGAGGCGCCTGGGACCGCTGACCGCGCTCGTGCTCTCGCTGCTGGTCCTCTTCATGGGCTCGGCGTGGGAGATCACGCTCACCCAGTCGGGAATCACCTACGTCTGGTCGGTGGCTCTCGGGCTCGGCGCGCTGGTCGCGCTCGACCACGGCAGCGAGCGCGGCGACGCGATCGCCTGCGCCCTGCTCGTCCTCGCGATCGCCATGTTCACCTTCGGCCTCGCGTTCCTAATCGGCGCCGGCCTCCTGTTGATCCTGCGGCCGAACTGGACGCGCCGGATCTGGGTGCTCGCGGTCCCGGTCGGGCTCTACGCGATCTGGGCGATCTGGGTGCGCACGATCGACCTGCCGCAGAACGTCCCGATCCAGCAGCTGCACCTGGACAAGGCACTTCACATCCCCGGATTCTGGGTCGACGAGTCCGTTTCGGTTGCCGGGGCGATGAGCGGGCTCAGTCACGGCGACGACTCCGCCGGCATCTTCTCCGTCTTCTCGACGAGCTCGCCGATCGGCGCGCCGCTGGCCGCGCTCGCGTGGCTGGGCCTGGTGGTGGGGATCGTCCGCGGGCGGGCGACCCCGTGGCTGTGGGCGATGCTCGCCACGATGCTGGCGATCTGGGCCGAGCTCGCGCTGGGCGAAGGCCTGGGGCGCTCGGCCGAGACCGTCCGCTACGTCTACGTCGGCGCGGTGTTCGCGGTGATCATTGCGGCGGAGCTCCTGCGCGGAGCGAGGCTGCACGGGCTCGGCCTGGCGGCCCTGATCGTGGTCGTCGGGCTGGCGCTGGCCGGCAACGCGGCGCGGGCGCGCGACGGAATCGACTTCTACCGCGACTTCACGATCAGCCTGCGGGCTGCGCAAACCGCGCTGGAGATCGGGCGCGACTCGATCCCCCCGGATTACGGTCCCTCGGAGCCGACATCGGCGGGCTTCACCTACCTCAAGCTCGCAACGTACGAGCCCGCCGTGGAGCGGGTCGGCTCGCCGGCGTTCACCGAGGCGGAGCTGCTCGACCAGCCGGAGGACGTCCGCGCCACGACGGACTCCGTCCTCGCGACCGCGTACGGCCTGACGCTGGCCCCGCCGGCCGACCGCCCGCCGCGGGCGAGCTGCGACACCGTCGCGGCGAGCGAGTCCGGTCCGGTCGAGGTCCCGCTGCCGCCGCCCGGTGCAGTGCTGACCAGCGAGGCCGCGGCGCCGGTCGAAATCCGCCGGTTCGCAGACACGACGACGATTGACCTCGGTGACCTTAAGGCCGGCGATCCCGCGCAGGTCGGCTTCCCCGCCGACCGCTCGACGCGCCCGTGGGTCCTGTCGATCGCGGCGACGAAGCCGGTTACGGTCTGCCCGCTCGTCCCTGCCGCCGGCTAGCGGGCGTCGCCAAGGCGAGGATCGAGACGCCGAACGGGAGGTTGGCGCGGCGAAGGATTGCCGCCTCGCTCGAGAACACCCGGGCCAGGGCCGAGTTGAGCGGGCCGGGCTTGTTGAGCTCGAAGTCCGAGCGCGCCTCGTCGCGCTCCGGGACCACGCGGCGGGCAAGACGGATCGCCGCGGCCCCCGGGAACAGCAGGGTGTTGAAGTACGTGGCGCGGCGGACCGTAAGCCCGGCCCCCGCTAGCGCCGCGCACAGGCGCGGGCGCGTGTAGCGCCGCAGGTGGTGGGAGATCCGGTCCTGCTCGCCCCACATCCAGGTGTACGCCGGGACGGTCACCAGCAGCGTCCCGTCTGCTCGCAGCACACGCGCCGCCTCGGCAAGCAGGGCGCGGTCGTCCTCGACGTGCTCGATCACGTCCAGCAGCGTCACCAGGCCGAAGTCGCCGTCGGCGAACGGCAGCGGTGCGCCGGCGGGGACCACCTGGACATCGGCGAATCCACGCCGGTGGCAGTACCCGACCGCGGCCCGCTCGGCGTCTACGCCGTGCACCTCGCCGAAGCGCGCCAGGGTCTCCAGCATCGGCCCGGTTCCACAGCCGCAGTCGAGGACCGTGCCGAGGTCGGTTCCGACCTGATCGCGGAGCACCGACTCGATGATCCGCCGGCGGCCGGCGAACCACCAGTGGTGGTCCTGGATCGACGCGTACTCGTCGTAGTAGCGCTCCTCCACCGGCGGCCGCTACGACTCCTGCTCGGCGGCGGCGACGTCCACCTCGTGCCCGAAGTACTCGGCGTCTGCCGCCGCGTGAACCCGCTCCAAATGCTTGCGCCCGGGGTAGTAGATGCGCTTCCACATCTGCGCGATCCGGCGCAGGGTCTCCGGGATGTCGGAGGCGCGAACCGTCGTCTCGCCAGCGACCCGGGGGTAGTGGCGCACGCCCTTCTCAAGGATGCGGAAGTTCCACCTGCGCGCCCTCGCGACGAGCTCCGCGTCGACGAAGAAGTCGTCGGACTCGATCGTGATCTTCTCCAGCACCTCGCGGTGAAAGAGCTTGAACGCGCAGTCAACGTCGCGCACCTTCACCCGGAACAGCACCCGGCAGATCCGGTTGTAGATCCAGGAGAGCATTGACCGCATCACCGAGTCGTAGCGATACACGCGAAAGCCGACCAGCAGGTCGTACTCGCGGGTCAGCGGCAGGAAGTGCTCCAGGTCGGCCACGTCGAACTGGTTGTCCGCGTCCGTGTAGAAGACCAGCGGCGCCCGGGCATGGTGAAAGCCGCTGCGGATCGCCGCGCCGTAGCCGCGGTTGCGATCGTGGGCGATCAGGCGCACCTCGGGATGCTCCCGCGCGAGCTCGGCCGCGGCGTCGCCGGTGCCGTCCTGGCTGCCATCGTCCACGACCACCACCTCAAACGACGAGACCAGTCGCGGCAGGACCTCGAAGCTGCGGTTGACGACGAGGGGAAGGCTCTCGCGCTCGTTGTACGCGGGCAGGACGATCGAGATCTCCGGCGCGGCCGGATCGGCGGTGTTCATCCGGCGCCCATCACAACTCGCAAACCGTGACCTCTCCCGAGCCGGTGAGCTGGAAGCGCCACGGTGCCGCGACGCCGTCGTCGGGCGGCTGTAGCGAGGACGTCCCGGCCGGGAGCTGGCCGAGGTCGACCGGATATCCGTCGGCGAGCCGCCCGAGCGCGAGGTCAACACTCGCGCCGGGGGCGAGCTCGAACGTCGCGCCGCCCGGCGGCAGCTCACCCGTCGCCGCCTGCTCGGATCCAAGCGAAGCCGTGCGACAGCTGCTGCCCGGCTCTGGCGCCCGGCTGCGGCTGGACCTCGGTGGCGCGCAACACGGTGCGGTCGAACGACATCCCGGGCACGGCCCGGGGTGGCGGGCAATCTCGCCGAGGGTGTAGGCCGGCGAGCCGAACGCGCTCACGGCCGACAGGTAGGGACCGTCGTCGATCACCTCCGCGAGCGGGACGCCGGTGTCGCCGCTGTTGACCTGGAAGCTCGGGCGCGAACGCGATCGCCCTCGAGTTCGAGCGCCGCCAGAGCGCCCCGCTCGGACTGCGAGTAGTCGCGGAAGTCCACCCAGACGGAGTGCAGCTTGCCGAGGTTGGCGCCGGCCGCGATCACGGCGACGGCGAACAGGATCCACAGCGCGATGGTCGAGAGCCGCGAGCCGGCCCGCCAGCACGGCGGCGATCAGACAGCAAAAAGATCGCGCCGACCAGCTGGTAGCGCGAGGCGGTGACCAGTCGCAGGCCGGTGGAGGAGTTGATCGCCGCCAGGACCCAGAACGCCAGCGCCAGAACCGCGAGCGCGAGCAGGAGCCGGCCTCGCTCGGAGCCGACGATCTGATCGCGCATCGTCCACAGCCGCCAGATCCCGATCGCGGCCACCGCCACCAGCAACGGCCGCCCCCAGTCGAGTGCGCTGAGGTCCACGTCGGCGCGCTCGGCGCCAGGCCGAGCAGGGACCGAGTCGACGAAGCGAATCCGTCGAGGATGTAGCGTCGGGGCTCGCCGCGACGCTGGCTCAAGCGTGATGTGGCAGTCGGCGTCGTGGCCCCAGCCCAGCCACCAGGCCGCGTAGATGGCGAGCGGCACGGCGGGAACCCACAGCCGCCGCAGGCCGCCGGGCGTCGACCGCGAGCCAGACGGCGACGCCGATCGCGAACGTGAGCCCGAGGCTGACCGAGAGGATCGAGAGCGCGAGCAGCAGGCAGGCCACGGGCGTCACGATGGGCGCCGCGCGCCGATCAGCACGAGGATCGCGGCGAGACCGAACGAGAGCGAGAGCGAGAACGAGAGCTGGAAGGCGAGCAGCAGGGTCTCGTCGGCGCTCGCCGAACACGAGCAGCGGCAGGCACGCAGGCGAGCGCCACCCACTCGCCGACGAGCCGCCGCAGGAGGACGAAGATCAGCGAGATCGAGGCGATGAAGTCGGCGATCGCCGTCGAGCTGGAACGGGCGCGCCGAGTCCATCCCGAAGACCTCTTGCAGGAACTTGAAGATCGCCACCGGGATGACGACGATGTGCTCGTTATGGGGCTCGAGGAACACGTCGGCGCTGAATCCCCGCCGGTGCAGCAGGAAGCTCCACTCGTCGAAGAGGAAGGTCTCTCTCGAGGTCAGGTAGCCGAGCAGGGCAACCGACAACACGGCTGCTGCAACGAAGAGGAGCGTCGCCGGAGACGCCTGGCGAACGCGCTCTAAGAGGCCGCCGCGGGCGGACCGCCCCCCGCCCGTACCTGCGGCTGCTTCGGACACCGGCGCACTCTAACCCGAGGGACTGCTCTAGCCTGCCGAGCCGTCATGGGAGTCGCGATCGTCACCGGCTCGGGAGGGCTGATCGGCTCAGAGTCCGTGCGCCATCTGGCGGCGCGGGGGCTTGACGTGGTCGGGATCGAGAACGACATGCGCAGCCGCTTCTTCGGCCCCGAGGCGTCGACCGCGGCGGTCACCGAGGCGCTCGAGCGCGAGGTGGACGCGTTCACGCTCGACCGAGCTCGACATCCGCGACGCGGAGGGCGTCGAGCGGCTGTTCGCCGCGCACGACGGCGCGATCGAGGTCGTCGTCCACGCGGCCGCCCAGCCCTCGCACGACTGGGCGGCGCGCGAGCCGCAGACCGACTTCAGCGTCAACGCCAACGGGACCCTGAACCTGCTCGAGGCCGCCCGCGCCCACTGCCCCGAGGCGCCGTTCATCTTCTGCTCGACCAACAAGGTCTACGGCGACACCCCGAACCGGCTGCCGCTCGAGGACCTGCCGATGCGACTCGAGCTGCCCGCCGACCACCGCTACTTCAGGGGCATCGACACGACGATGTCGATCGACCTCTCGACCCACTCGATCTTCGGAGCCTCGAAGGCGGCCGCGGATTTGCTCGTCCAGGAATACGGGCGCTACTTCGAGATGCCCACGGTCTGCTTTCGGGGTGGCTGTCTGACCGGCCCCCAGCACGCCGGGGCGCAGCTGCACGGCTTCCTCGCCTACCTGATGAAGTGCGTGGTCACCGGCACCGCGTACACGGTGTTCGGCTATGACGGCAAGCAGGTGCGCGACAACATCCACTCCGCCGACCTGGTCGCCGCGTTCGAGGAGTTCCGCGCCGCCCCCCGGGCCGCCGCGGTCTACAACATCGGCGGCGGGCGCTACTCGAACTGCTCGATGCTCGAGGCGATCGAGGCCTGCGAGCGGATCGCCGGCCGCGAGCTCGACTGGGAGATGGGGCCCGAGCCGCGGATCGGCGACCACCGCTGGTGGATCTCGGACCTGGGGCCGTTCGAGGCCGACTACCCGAGCTGGTCGCCACGCTTCGGGATCGAGGAGATCCTGACCGAGATGTACGAGCTGAACGCCGAGCGCTGGCTCGGCGAGCGCGTCTGAGGCGACCGCGGTCGCGGCCGGGCCGGCGATGGTCTCGCAACTCGCGTTCGTCGCCCCGCCGAGCCTTCAGCCGCGGCTGATCGACCTCGCCGAGGCGCTGGCGGCCGAGGTGCGCGACCTCGGCCTCGACGCCACGGTCGAGCGCGAGGCGATCCCGCCGCGGCAACCCGGGCGGGTGGCCGTGCTCCTCGACCCGCCGCGGCTCGCGATCGGGCGCCGAGGGCGCCCGCCCGGACGCCGACAGCTCGCCGGCGGGCTCGCGGTCTGGGCCGGGCTCGCTCCCGGGGTCGCGGCGCCCGACGGCCCGGCGTTCGACCTCGACCTCGAGTCCGCGCGCGCGCGGAGCGGCGCGCGGGACGCCAACCCGCTCCCGATCGGCTGGGTCGAAGGCTGGGCGGCGCCGCTCGACGGCGACCGCGAGATCGACCTGGCGATCATCGGCGCCGGCGACGAGCGCAGCGGCCGGCTGCTGGCAGCGGCCGCCGATCAGCTCTCGCGCTGGCGCGTGCAGATCGCCGCCACGGCCGACCCGCTCGCCCCGGACGGCGGCCCGGGCGGATATGAGACCGCGGCAGAGCGCCGGGGCGTCCTTGCCCGCTCGAGGGTGGTGATCGACCTCGAGCGCGAGGGCCCGCCCTACCTGGACGCGCTGCGCGCCTCGGAGGCGATCTGCGCCGGCGCCGCCCTGGTGCGCGAGTCGCGCCGGCCGCTGGCGGCGTTCGAGCCCGGCGCCCACTACGCGGACGGCGCCGGCGGCCCGGTCGCCGCCGCGATCGCCCTGCTGGCCGACCCCGGTCACCTGGAGGAGTTGACGGCGGGCGCGGCGGCGGCGGCCCGCGAGGCCCCGCTGCGAGCCGCGGCTGAGGCGCTGGCCGAGGCGGCGGCTCGCCTCCCCTCGGCCGGCCCGCGGCGGGCCGTGGTGCTCGCCGGCGCACCCGACACGCGACTGACCGCGCCGCCCCCGGTCTCGACCGACCCCGACGCCGCATCCGCACGCCGGCGGCTGAAACGGGCGCGCCTGGGCGAGATCGACCTGGCCCGCGAGCTCGAGCGGCTGGCGGTCCGGCTCGACGGCGGCGACGGCGAGCCACGGGTGGAGTTGGCCAGCACGGCGGCCGACCGGGCGGCGCCCCGGGTCTCGGTCCTGGTCACCGTGTTCGACTACGAGGCCGAGATCGGCGGCGCGCTCGACTCGGTCGCCGGCTCGCGCTTCGACGACCTCGAGCTGGTGATCGTCGACGACGCGTCGCGTGACGGTTCGCGGGAGCGGGCGGCGGACTGGGTCCGCTCGCATCCGCAGGTCGCCGCCAAGCTCGTCTCCCACGCCGCCAACCGCGGCCTGCCGAGCGCCCGCAACACCGCCCTCGCCCACGCCCGCGGCGAGCTCGCCTTCATCCTCGACGCCGACAACCGCGTCCTCCCCCACGGGCTCGGGCGCCTGGTCGAGGCGCTCGACGCCGACCCGGGCGCATCGTTCGCCTACGGGCTCGCCAAGCGCGTCGACGAACGCGGCACGTCCGCTGGGGCTGATGAACGCCGGCGGCTGGAACCCGGAGCGGCTGCGCTACGTGAACTACATCGACGCGATGGCGATGATCCGGACCGAGCCGCTGCGCGAGCTCGGCGGCTACACCACCGAGCTCGACCTCTACGGCTGGGAGGACTACGACCTCTGGTGCCGGATGGCCGAGGGCGGGTTGCACGCCGCTCACGTGCCCGAGATCCTGGCCGTCTATCGCGAGTCCTACGCCGGGATGGCGTGGTCGATATCCAACATCTCGACCACCGACGCCTACCGGCAACTGATCGACCGGGCGCCGAGGTTGATGGCCGGGGTCGTGCCCCCGGCCTAGACTCGCGCCGATGAGCCCAGAGACGACGCCGGATCGCGACCCGGCCGAGCTCGAGCAGCTGCTGGCCGACACTCGCGCCGAGCTCGAGGCTGCGCGGGCGCGGATCGACGAGCTGGCGGCCGAGCAGGCGAGCGCCCTCGAGGCCCTGCGGACCGCCGAGCGCCGTCGCGGATCGCTCGGCTACCGGCTGGCGGGCGAGCTGCGGGCACGGCTGCGGGGGTCGCGGTGACCAGGGTCCTGTTCGTCTGCGGGGAGCCGGTCGGCCAGCGCATGGCTGGCCCCGGGATCCGCTGCCTGGAGCTGGCGCGAACGGTCGCCGCGGCCGGCTGTGAGGTGACCGTGGCGGCGCCCGAGAGCGCGCTCGACGAACCCGCGATCGCCCTGCTCGACGCCGCCCCCGAGGACTACGAGCGCCTGCTCGCCGCCGCCCGTGATCACGACGTCGTCGTCGCCGAGCGGCTGCCGCCGCACCTGCTGCACACCCTCTCGGGGCTCGAGACCCGCTACATCGCCGACCTCTACAACCCGATCGTGGTCGAGACCGCGGAACGCAACCGCGGTCGCAGCCGGCGCTCGCAGCGCCGCCGGTCCGCCGTGGTCACCGCGCACACGGTCGCCAACCTCGCCTGCGCCGACTTCATCGTCTGCGCCTCGGAGCGCCAGCGCGACCTGTGGCTGGGGATGCTGTCCGGCCACGGGCTGCTCGACCCGGCGATGATCGACGCCGACCCCTCGCTGCGGGCGCTGATCGACGTGGTCCCGTCGGGGCTTCCCGACGAGGGGCCGCCGCCCGCCGAGCCGCACCTGCGGGCGCTGCCCGCGGTCGGCGACGACGACCGGATCCTGGTCTGGGGCGGCGGGATCTGGCCCTGGCTGGACGCGATCACGCCGATCCGTGCGATCGAGCGCCTCGACGGCCACTCGCCGGCGATCCACCTGCACTTCCCCTCCGTCGACCGGCCGCAGGAGCTGAGCGAGGTCGAGATGACGAGCGCGCGCGAGGCGGTCGCCTACGCCGAGCAGCGTGGCCTGCTCGGGCGCCGCGTCCACGTCGGCGGCGCCTGGGTCCCCTACGAGCGCCGCGCCGACTACCTGCTCGAGGCCGACCTCGGGGTCAGCGCTCACCACGACCATCTCGAGTCGCGCTACGCGTTTCGCAGCCGCATCCTCGACTACTTCTGGGCCGGCCTGCCGGTGGTCGCGACCGGCGGCGACGTGCTCGCCGAGCTGGTCGACCGCGAGGGCGCCGGGCGAACGGTCGCCCCCGGCGACGACGACGCCTTCGCCGCCGCGTGTGCGGAGCTACTCGACAATCCGGAGGCGCTGGCGGCGGCCCGCGCCGCGGCCGCACGGGCCGCCGAGGCCCACCGCTGGCGCCGGGTCGCCGGCCCGCTGGTCGACTACTGCCTGGGTTTCGAAGCGCGCCCGCGGCCGAACAAGCCGCGCGGGCTGATCGCCCGCAGCGTCGCCGGCCTCTATCCGGGCCTGCTGGCGATCGAGCTCGAGGAGCACGGCCCCGGCGGGGTCGCCCGCAAGCTGTCGCGCAACGCGGTCACCGCCGTCGCCCCCAGGCGCCGGCGCCTCAAGTCCCGAGCCGCTACCACCAGACGGTCGAGTCGACCCCTTCGAGCTCGTCGACCGGCGTCGTGTAGACGCCCGAGGAGAGGTACTTCCAGCCGTCGTCGGGGACCAAAAAGACGACGTTGCCATCGTCGAGCTCGGCGGCGATGCGGACGCAGATCGCGGCCACGGCGCCGGCCGAGACGCCGGCGAACAGGCCCTCCTCGCGCAGCAGCTTCTGGGTCCAGACGATCGCGTCGCGGTTCGAGACCATGATCTTGCGGTCGAGCACCGAGAGGTCGATGATCGGCGGGATGAAGCCGTCGTCCAGGGAGCGCAGGCCGGAGACCTCTTCGCCCTGCATCGGCTCGGCGGCGACGATCTTGGTCTCCGGGTTGGCCTCCTTCAGCCGCCGGCCGTTGCCCATCAGGGTGCCGCCGGTTCCGAGCCCGGCGACGAAGGCCGCCACCTCGTCGAGCTCGTCGAGGATCTCGACCGCGGTGCCGTTGTAGTGGGCGCCCGGGTTGGCCTCGTTGCCGTACTGGTAGGGCATGTAGAAGGAAGCGTCCTTGCCGACCATGTCCAGGGCCAGCTCGACCGCGCCGTTGGAGCCCTTGGCGCCCTCGGAGTAGACGATCTCGGCGCCGAACATGCGCAGCAGCTGGGAGCGCTCCTCGGTGACGTTGGTGGGCATCACCGCGGTGAACGGATAGCCCTTGCGCTGGCAGATCATCGCCAGGGCGATCCCGGTGTTGCCCGAGGTCGGCTCGAGCACCGTCTGGCCCGGGGCGATCGCACCCTCGGCCTCGGCGGCCTCGATCATCGCCTTCGCGACCCGGTCCTTGACCGAGCCGGTCGGGTTGCGGCCCTCGAGCTTGGCGAAGATCCGGACCCCGGGCTTCGGCGACAGGCGCGGCAGCTCGACCAGCGGCGTGTTGCCGACCGCCTCGATGATGTTGCCGTAGCGGCCCCCGCAGGGCCGGTTGAGCGTCGGCTCGAGCGTCACTATAGAAAGTGTAGTAGCCGTGACCGATCGGATGCAGAGCCTCGCCCGGCTGCTCGCCGCCGGGCCGGCGCTGCCGACCGACGCCTGGTCGCTCGGCGACGCCGAGTTGGCGAGGGTGATCGCGGAGCTCGGAGACGAGCCGCGGGTCGTGGTCGAGTGCGGCTCCGGGCGCAGCACGGTGCTGCTCGCGCGGCGGCTGCGCGAGCTCGGCGGCGGCAGCGTCCACAGCCTCGAGCACGACCCCGCCTGGGCGCAGCTGACCAGGATGCGGTTGGCGGCCGAGGATCTGACCGCGATCGCAACCGTGATCGAGGCGCCGCTCGGCTACCACCCGCTGGCGCCCGAGGGCTGTCGCTGGTACGCGTCCTGGGCGCTGGGCGAGCTGCCCGGCGAGATCGACCTGCTGCTGGTCGACGGCCCGCCCGCGGGCGAGCCCGCAATCGAGCGCGGCCGCTACCCGGCGCTGCCGGCGCTCGCCGAGCGTCTGGCCCCGGGCGCCGATGCGTCGCCCTGGACGACTGCGCACCGCGCCGGCGAGCGCTGGGTGCTCGACCGCTGGCGGGCCGAGGGCCTGGCTCACCGAGCCTGGACCTGGACGAGGAGCCGGACTGGCGATCGGTGTATGTTCACGGCAGTCTTCAGAGCGGATTCAGGCATGAACAACTCACGAAAGGGGCGATGGAGCGGATGAGAGGAACTCGGACTTGGCTCGTGGTCGGACTCGCTGGCGCTGTTCGCGCTCGGGGCGATCGCCGCAGGATGCGGCAGCAGCGACGACAGCACCTCCGCGGACACCTCGAGCTCCGGCTCAACCGCCGACGTGACCACGATCACCGACGGAGTGCTGACGATCGGCACCGACGCCCCATACCCCCCGTTCGAGATCGGCACGCCGGACGATCCGGACTTCAGCGGCTTCGACGTCGACGTCGGCAACGACATCGCCGAGCAGCTCGGGCTGGAGCCCCAGTTCCAAGACACTTCGTTCGACACGATCTTCCGCAACACGGCGGCCGGGCAGTTCGACGTGGCGGTCGCCGCGGCGACGATCACCCCGGGTCGCCAGAAGACGGTCGACTTCTCCGACCCCTACTACGAGGCCGCAGCAGGCGCTGGTCGTGCCCGAGGGCTCGGACATCACCTCGGTTGATGACCTCGCAGGCAAGATCGTCGGCGCCCAGGACGCGACCACCGGCGAGACCTACGCCAACGACGAGACCGATGCCTCCGAGGTGCGCGGCTTCCCGGAGGGCCCGGACGCGATCGCCGCGGTGACCACCGGTCAGGTCGATGCCGCGATCATCGACGAGCCGGTCGCCGTCGACGCGGTGGCGCAAGTCACAGGGCGTCGAGATCGCGAGCCTGATCCCGACCAACGAGCTCTACGGAATCGCGGTCTCGAAGGAAAACCCGGCACTGCTCGACGCGGTCAACAACGCGCTCCAGCAAGATGAAGGACGACGGCACGATCCAGGACCTCTACCAGAAGTACCTGCAGACCGACGCCCCCGACTCGGTGCTCAAGGGGACGACGACGAACCCCGGCTGAGCCCGGTCGACATCAGCGTGTGCGAAGGGGCGCCCTCGGCGCCCCTTCTGCATTGCGGATAGCCTGGCGCCACACCCAGAGAGGAGCAGGATGCACTTCATCCTCGAGTACTACTTCGACTTCACCGGGACGGTCTTTCAGGATCACAACTTCCAGACGATCCTCAAGGGCTTCGGGGTCACGATCAAGCTCTCGATCCTGTCCGGGGTCCTGAGCCTCAGCTGGGGCCTGGTCCTCGCGGTTCTGCGACAGACTTCCTGGGCGCGCGCTGGCGCCGGTCCGCTGGGGCGACGATCGCCTACATCGACGTCTTCCGCGGGATCCCGCTGCTGCTGGTGCTGCTGCTGGTCTCGGGGTTCTCGGTCTTTGGCGCCCCGATCGGCGGCGAGGTGCTGCCGAAGTCGATCGCCACTCCGACCTGGTTCGGCCAGCCGTCAGCCGTTCTGGTACGGCGTCGTTCGGGCTGACGATCACCTACGGCGCCTACATGGCGGAGGTCTACCGAGCCGGGATCGAGTCGGTCCCCGGCGGCCAGATGGAGGCCGCGCGGTCGCTGGGAATGAGCCACGGCCAGGCGATGCGCTACGTGATCGTCCCGCAGGCCGTCCGCAGGGTGATCCCGCCGCTGCTCAACGACTTCATCGCGCTGATGAAGGACACCTCGCTGGTCAGCGTCCTCGGCGCTGGTCGAGGTGGTGCAGGCCGGCCGCGACATCCAGTCCGACACCTTCAACGGCACCGGCCTGGTGATGGGCGCGATCCTGTTCCTGATCGTCACCATCCCGCTCGCCCGCCTGGTCGATTGGCTGATCGCCCGCGAGCAGCGCCGCGTCGGCCGCGGCGGCAGCGACGATGGCGGCACCGGCGAGGACGTGACCTCCGACCCGGCGCTCGTCGGCGGCGGCGGGGTGACGACGTGAGCGGTGAGGCGCCCGCTGCGGCGGCAGCCCCGAACGGGGCGATGCTGGTCCTCGACGGGGTCCACAAGCGGTTCGGCAAGCTCGAGGTCCTGCGCGGCGTCGACCTCGAGATCGAGCGCGGCGAGGTCGTCTGCGTGCTCGGGCCAAGCGGCTCGGGCAAGTCGACGCTGCTGCGCTGCATCAACCTGCTCGAGCCGCCCGAGGAGGGCCGGATCCTGCTCGAGGGCCAGCGAGATCACCGGCGACGGCAACACCGACGGGCGTCGACTTCGTCCGCCAGCGGGTCGGGATGGTGTTCCAGCAGTTCAACCTGTTCCCGCACAAGTGCGCGCTCGACAACGTCCGCCTCGCGCAGGAGAAGGTGCTCGACCGCGCGGCGCGACGAGGCCCGCGAGAAGGCCGCGTCGCTGCTCGCCCGGGTCGGCTCGCCGACAAGCTCGACGAGTTCCCCGACCGGCTCTCGGGCGGCCAGCAGCAGCGGGTGGCGATCGCCCGGGCGCTGGCGATGGACCCGCACGGTGATGCTGTTCGACGAGGTCACCTCGGCGCTCGACCCGGAGCTGGTCAAGGAGGTGCTCGACGTGATGCGCGAGCTCGCCGCGGAGGGGATGACGATGATCGTCGTCACCCACGAGATCGGCTTCGCCCGCGAGGTCGGGAGCCGGGTCGTGTTCATGGACGGCGGCGTGATCGTCGAGCAGGGCCCGCCGGCCGAGGTGCTCGACAACCCCAAACAGGAGCGGACGCGCCAGTTCCTAGGCCTGGTGCTCGAACACTGAGCGCGGCCCTGCGGCCAGCCAGCGGACCGCGATCGCGCAGGCGCCCAGGGTCGCCGAGACGACCAGAAAGGTCTCGGGCGGGATGCCGTAGCGAAAGTCCCAGGAGTTGGTCAGCACCGGCATCCAGTACAGCGCCAGGGCGCTGAGCCCGAAGAGGAAGGTCGCCAGCCTCAGGGCGCCGGTGGCGGCAAAGAACCCGACCAGGGTCAGCAGCAAGCAGCCGACCAGCAGCAGCTTGTCGATCCGGAAGACGTCCTGGTAGGCGGCCAGCAGGCCGTCGCCGCTGACGTGCAGCTGCACGCCGTCGTACTTCTGGTCCAGAGCAGCGACCACATTCTGCTCGGTGGGCAGGTCGTGGAAACCGAACGAGATCAGGTCCGGGGACTGCCCCGACAACGGCTTGTCGCTGTTGATCTCGGGGTCGAAGAAGCGGGCGAAGTCCTGAGCGACCGCGCCGAGGTAGTCGAGCGGCTGGTGGATGATCGCCTGGCGGGCGAAGTCCTGAAGCGGGCCGCCCGTCTCGGGACCCATCGGGGAGAAGTTGCGTCGCGAGACCGAGTTCGCGTCCCAGACGTAGCCGAACGGCCCCGGGCGCTGGTCGGGCGGGACGTCCTCGCAGAGCACCGCGGTCCCCTCGGGCGGGTCGAACTTCGAGCAGTCGGCGAACGGCGCCACCCGCGAGTACAGGTTCCAGCCGGCGAAGTCGGTGAGCCCGGCGTACTTGCCGTCGCTGATCAGGAAGGCGCCGAAGTAGATGAGGAGAACCGCCCCGGCCGATGCCAGCGCCACCCCGGCGGCGATCCAGCGCCGGCGCCAGTCGGCGGCGGCGAACAGCGCTGCCAGCGCGAGCACGATCGGGAGCACGATGCCGACGCTGCGGGTGAGCCCGGCGAGCGCCAGCAGCGCGCCGGCTGCGGCCAGCCAGCGCAGGTTGATCTCCGGGACCAGGCCCCTGATCCCGGCCGCGAGGCCCGCCGTCGCCAGCGCGATCAGCAGCCAGTCCGCCATCAACACGTGCTCGAGGTAGATGTGGTCGCCTGAGAGCAGCACGACCGCGGTCGGGATCAGCGCGATCCAGGGCCGGACGCCGAGCCGGCGGACGGCGAGGAAGACCAGCAGCCCGACCGCGAGGCCGCCGAGGTGCTGGATCGCGATCGTGAACCAGACCTGATCGGAGACGCCGCGCAGCAGGTGCAAAAAGACCGGGTAGACGGCCGGCATATAGAAGTCGTCGAAGATCCCGGTCGGGGAGATGCGCGCGAACCGCGGCGAGTCGGCCAGGGTCATGATCGCCGGGTAGTAGAGGGCCATCGTCGCCAGGCGGAGGGTCGCCGCGACCCCGACCAGCACGATCAGCGGCCCGTAGAGCAGCTGCTCACGCAGAGCGTGCGCCTTCGCGGCCAACGTCTCGCTGACCCCGGCGCGCGGTTGCTCAACCGCCTGTGCGGGCGCCGCCGTGCTCGACATCGCCCGCACGGTAGCGGCTGTGCGCGCTCTAGACTGCCGCCTGGTGGAGCCCCGAACCGCCCCAGCTCAGGCATCCGTGCCCGGCGCGGATACGCCCCAGCCCGACCGCGTCGGCTACTCGCTCGCCAACCTGGCCGAGCTGCTGATCGCGTGCCTGGACGCCGCCGGGACGCGGAGCGTGATCGAGGTCGGCGCCGACCGCGGGCTGCTGACCGCGAAGCTGCTCGAGTGGGCCGGCGCCGACGGCACCGTCGTCGCCGTCGACCCGGCGCCGCACCGCGAGCTCGAGGCGCTCGAGGCGGAGCATCCCGAGCTGACGCTGATCCGCTCGACCAGCCACGAGGTGCTCGGCGAGATCGAGCTCTCCGACGCGATCGTCCTCGACGGCGATCACAACTACTTCACCCTGCGCGAGGAGCTGCGGATCATCGGCGACCGCGCCCCGGGCGCCGAGCTGCCGCTGCTGATCTTCCACGACGTCTGCTGGCCGCACGCGCGCCGAGACAGCTATTACGTCCCCGACCGGATCCCGGAGGAGCACCGCCAACCGCTCGCCCACGACGCGGCGATCCTGCCCGGCAACCCGGGGATCGTCGACGAGGGGCTGCCGGTCGACTGGGCCGCCGACCACGAGGGCGGCGAGCGCAACGGCGTGCTGACCGCGATCGAGGACTTCCTCGCCAGCCGTGAGGACCTCCGGCTGGTCACCGTTCCGGCCTTTTTCGGCCTCGGGGTGCTCTGGCACACGGCCGCGCCGTGGGCGCCCCGGGTCGAGGCGACGGTCGGCGCCTGGGACCGCCACCCGGTCCTCGCGCGGCTGGAGGACAACCGGGTCGAGCACCTGATCGGACGCCTGGGGACGTTCAACCGGATGGCGGCGATGCACGACGAGCTCGAGCGGAGCAAGCAGCGGCTCGCACGCCAGGAGCAGGTCCTGCGCACCTTGCTCGACTCGGGCAGCTTCGCACTCGCCGAGCGGGTTTCAAGCGTCCGCCACCGCGGCGCCAGCCCGGTCTCGCGCGAGCAGATCCGCCGCGCGCTCGAGGACTAGCGCCTCAGGCGCGCTCGCGACGGCGCTGGCGGGCCGCGCCCAGGGCTCGCAGCGGCCTGGTCAGCCGCCAGCTGATGCTGGTCCGCACGTCCTCGAGGTGCGCCTCGAGATCGGCGATCCGCTCCTCGTCGCGCGACGCAGTCGCCTCGCCGACGAGCTTCTCGCGCCCGCCCATCAGCCGATAGGCCGAGGCCTCGGCCTCGGCGCGGCGGGCGCGCTGCACCCGGTCGTCGCTGCCGGCGCCGTCGTCGGGGAAGCGTCCCTCCCACTTCTCGGCCAACCGAATGTGGGCGGCGACCCAGCCGTCGAAGTCGGTGATCAGCTCCAGCGAGTGGTGGTGGACGGTACGGATGTCGGCGGTGACCACCTTCATCTGTGCCTCGCGCGCCTGCAGGCAGATGTCGTAGTCGTAGCCGTGAAAGCGCCCCAGCGATTCGTCGAAGCGCAGCTCATCCATCGCCCTGGGCGAGAAGGCGAGCACGAAGCCGTCGACCGAGTCGACCTCGCCCAGGCTCGAGTACGACGGCATCTCCTCCGGCAGCCAGCTCAGCGCCGCGACCTCGCCGCCGCCGAGCTCCTTGTACCGGTGGGTGAACGCGGCCCAGGTGACCGAGCCCTCCCACCAGGCGATGCTGCGGACGCCGAGCGCGCCGGCGCAGCCGACGATGGCGACGTCGGGGTCGGCGAGCGCCGCGCGCAGCTTCTCGCACGTCCTTGGATCGACGATCTCGGCGTCCTGGTGGACGATCACCAGCGCCTCGAGGTCGTCGAGCTCGCGGGCGCGGTCGAACAACAGGTTGTAGTTGCGATAGATCGAGCCGGCGGTCCCCTGGGCAAGGATCACCGAGTCGGGCTCGGCGGCGAGCTCGATCCCCGGGCGCGCGCAGCGCTCGTAGATCTCAGGTTCCGTAATGGCGCAGCCGAAGGCGATCACGCTCGGGAAAATAGGGCACACCGGCTCGCGGATCGGGCTCGGGACCTATCTACACTCGCCCGCGTAGATGGCCGACCTGCGACAGATCCGGCGAAATCTGGTCGACCTGCTGCCCGAACGTGTGGCGGTCCAGGCCTTCGAGTGGCGAGGGATCGCCAGGGCCACGCTTCCGAACGCTCGCTGGCCCCGAGATCTGCGCCGCGGGATTGCTGCGGTCTCGCTCTGGGAGCGCCTGCGCCGCTACCGGCTCGAGGGCGAGGCCCTCGGCCGGATCCCGCTCGCCTCGCTGCGGGCCGATCTCGAGCTCGGCCCCGCGGTCGCTCAACCGGCGCCCCTCGGCTGGGTTTTCGGCGTCCGCGAGCACGACCAGCCGGCGTCGCTGCGGATGCGATCCGGGTCTCGGGCCGTCTTCCACTTGGAGCTCGACCGCCAGACACGGTTCGAATGCCGGCTTCAGTCAGACACCGGCAGCGCGGTCGACTTCGCGGTCGGCTTGCGAACGGCAAGCGGAGCGGTGTGGCGTCACGCGAAGACCCTGGGTGGAGCCGGCCAGGGGACGATCGCCGCCCTCAGCGTTCCGTTACCCGTGACCGGCGGCGAACCGCTCACGCTCGAGCTCTCGCTCGAGGGCGACGACCCCGCTGCGATCGGGCTCTGGATCGATCCCTGCTTGAGCTCCGCGCCTGCGCCCGCTCCGGCCAAGCCGCAGGAGCCGATGCCGACCTCACTCCCCGCCCGCGCTCACGGGGGCCTGCCGACGCGTGGGACAAGCCCGCCGTCGCCCAATCCGCGCCTCTCGTTCCTGACGCCGGTTCACGACCCCAACCCGGTGTTCCTCGACCGCGCGATCACCTCGGTGCAACGTCAGACCGTGGCCGACTGGGAACTCTGCCTCTTCGACGACGCGTCTACCGACGACGAGGTGCGCGAACTGCTCGCGGCGCACGCCGAGGCCGACCCCCGGATCAGCCTCCTGCGCAGCGAGACCGGACTGGGGATCGCGGGCGCAACTAACGCGGCCCTGGAGATGGCGAACGGTGAGTTCGTGCTCCTGCTCGACCATGACGACGAGCTGGACCCCGACGCGGTCGCCGCGATCCAGGCAGCGCTCGCCGAGTATCCGAGCGCCGACGCGACCTACACGGATGAAGCGACGATCGACCGGTCGAACCGCTGGCTCGGGAACTTCCTCAAGCCCGCCTGGTCGCCTGAGTTCTTTGAATCGAACATGTACAGCTGTCACCTTGGCGCCTATCGGCGGAGCCTCGTAGAAGAGCTGGGCGGCCTCCGCAGCGAGTGCGACGGATCCCAGGATTACGACCTCCTGCTGCGGATCAGCGAACGCAGCGACCGGATCGTTCACACCCCCGGAGTCCGCTACTTCTGGCGGTTTCACGAGCGCTCCGCCTCCGCCGGGGCCAAGCCGTACGCCTATCGGGCGGCGGAGCGCGCGCTGACCGAGCATCTCGAACGAGTCGGGCGTCCGGGCAAGGTCGAGGCGATGGCGCTCCCGGGCGCCTATCACCGCGAGCCGCTCGAGCGGACGGCGAGCATCACCGCCGTTGTGGCCGTCCAAGTGGGTGACGACGCCGAGGCGCTCGCGGGCTGTCTGGCGGAGCTCGATCGGGTCGGCGACGCGCAGCTCGAGATCGTCTGCGCGGCCTCCGGCCCGGAGAGCGGCCGGCTCGCGCGGGACGCGGGCGCGGCCCTCGCCTGCGCGTTCGAGGTTCGGCAGGGGCCCGGCGACGCCACCCGCGCCGAGCTGCTCGACCTGGCGGCCGCGGCCACCCGTTCTGAGCTCGTGCTGTTCGTTCGCGGCCCGTTCTCGGGCGCGAACAAGGCGTGGCTCGACGAACTCGCCACGGTGATCGCGAGCCCGGGCCTCGGCGCGGTGGGGGCGCTGGAGATCTCGCCGGATGACCGCGTAGAGCACGCCGGGGTTGCGATCGCCGATGGCCTGCCGCTGATCTGCGACCTCGACGAGCCGCTCGCATTCGACCAGCCCGAGCGCGTGAGAGCAACCCAAACCTGCGTCCGGAACGTGTCCGCAACCAGCGGAACGATTCTCGTCGAGCGCCAGCTGATCGACGCTATCGGGGGCTTGGCCGACGGCGGCTTCGATCAGCTGGCCGAGCTCGATTTCTGCCTGCGCGCTCGATCACGGGGGCAGCGGATCGCGGTCACCCCGCACGCTCGACTGCGACGGCTTGGCGCCCCGCCCACCCGCGATCCCACGGACCTGGTCGAGTTGCTGCGCTTTCAAAGGCGCTGGTACTCGACCGAGACCGACCCGTATTACCACCCGAGCTTCTGTGGTCAGCGCGGGTATTTCTGGGGCACCGCCACCCCCGAGCCGCAACCGAGCTGGCGTCCGCCGAGCGTTGGCGACGGGCCAGCCGCCGATGATCAGGTGCCGCCGGGGTTGCGAGAGGAGCTTGCGGCGGTCTTCTTGCATGGCCACGGAATCGAGATCGGTCCGCTCCATTCCCCGCTGCGGGTCCCATCCGGGGTTGTCGTGCGCTACGTCGATCGGATGCCGGTCACGCTGCTGCGTCGCCATTACCCGGAGCTTGCCCGTCTGCCGCTGGTCGAGATCGACGTCATGGACGACGGCGAGCGGCTGGCGACGGTCCAGAGCGAGTCGCAGGACTTCGTGATCGCCAATCACCTGCTGGAGCACACCGGTGACCCGATTTCCACGGTCGGCAACTGGCTACGGGTGCTGCGCCCCGGAGGCGTCATCTTCCTCGCCGTTCCAGACAAGCGCTACACCTTCGACATCGAGCGCGAGCCGACCCCGATCGAGCACATGATCCGCGATCATGAGCAGGGTCCGGACACCTCGCGGCGCCAGCACTTCGAGGAGTGGGCTCGCCACGTCGAGCGGGTTTCCGAGGACCGGGTGGCCGAGCGAGCGGAGATCCTCGAGCAGATCGACTACAGCGTTCACACCCACGTCTTCACCGAGCGCGAGCTGCTCGAGCTGATCTTCGCCTGCGACGAACGGGTCGGTCCGATCGAGGTCGAGGCACTGCGCCGCAACGGGCTCGAGACGCTGGTCGTGATCCGCAAGCCCGACCCCGGGGTCGAGCTCCCGCAGCCGCCGCGCGCCTACGACGAGCTGCCGATGCCCGGCTGAGCCCGGCCGGATCGCTACTCGTCGCGGTCGTCAGGCGGCGGGGAGACCCAGGCGACCAGCCGAGCGAGCAACCGCTTGAGGTCGCGGCGCCCGCCGCGTGCCGCGCGACCGGCCCGCAACTCGGCCCGGTCGCGCGAGCGGGTCAGTGGCCCGAGCAACGGCGAGGACTCGATCTCCTCGAGCCGCTCGCTGCGCAGCTTCAGGCCGGGCAAGTCGGCGAGCTCCTGCTCGAGCGCGAGCAGCCTCGCCCGTGCCTGGGCGAGCTCCGCCCGCACGGCCTCGAGCTCGGCCGACCGCTCGCCGACGCTGTGCGTGGGTTCGGCGCTCACAACCGAAACGTTAGATGCTCGGGGGACGCCGCGGTTGCAAGTCGACCGCCACCGACTATCTACGATCCCGGGCCGTGACCGAGATCGAATTCCTCCTCGCCCCGGGCCAGAACGCCTTCTTCGCCGAGCTCGCCGCGATCCTGCGCGACGAGCTGCTCGAGCTTGGGCGCCCGGCGACGATCACCGTCGGCGCCGGCTCCGAGCCGCCGGCCGATCGCGTCCAGGTGCTGATCCCGCCGCACGAGTACGCAGCGCTCAGCCATGCGGGGCTCGACCGGTCGCGGCTCGAGCGGATGATCTTCGTCTGCGCCGAGCCCCCCGCCAGCGCCTGGTTCGACGGCAACGTGACCCTCGCGCCCCTGGCCGGCGCGGTCTTCGACATCAACCGCGCCACCGTCGAGCAGTTCAACTCGCTCGGGATCGCTGCACGCCACCTGCCGCTGGGCTACTCCCGCGGCTGGGACCGCTTCGACGCCGGCGCCGAGCGCGACGTCGACGTCACCTTCATGGGTTGCGCCACCCATCGGCGCGAGCGGATCCTCTCCGGCTACGCGCCGATCCTCGCCCGGCGCCGCTGCGAGCTGGTGATCTCCGACAACGACGCCCCCAACCCGGGCTCGGGCTCGAGCTTCCTCGCCGGCGATGACAAGTGGTCGCTACTCGGGCGCTCGAAGCTGCTGCTCAACGTCCACCGCGAGGACTTCCCGCCCTACTTCGAGTGGGTCCGGATCCTGGAGGCGATCCACTGCGGGGCGGTCGTCGTCAGCGAGCGGTCCTCGCACTTCGCCCCGCTCGAGGCCGGGACCCACTTCATCAGCGGTCACGCCGACAGCCTGGCGCTGCTAGTCGACGAGCTGCTCGACTCACCCGAGCGGCTCGAACGGGTCCGCGCCGACGCCTACGGCTTCGTGCGCGAGCAGCTGCCGCTTCGCGACAGCGCCGCGATGCTGGCCGAGGCGGCGGACCGGATCGCGGCGCGGCCGATCCGCCGCCGGCCGCGCTTCGCCCTGCGCCGGGCGCGGCTGACCGCCCGGGGCCCGGAGCCGAGCCTGCGCGAGGTGCTGGCGCCGGTGATCGAGGGGCGCCAGAAGAAGGTCGAGGCGGTGGCGCGGATCGTGAAGCAGAACCGGCTCGAGACGATCTCGCTGGGGCGACGTCTCGCCGAGCTCGAACGCACGGTCGCCGGCGAGGCGACGACCGAGCCCGTCGTCCGCCATCAGTCGACCGGCTTCGGCGAGTCGGCGCCGAGGGTCTCGGTGATCGTCCCGGCCTACAACCGGTCCGAGCTGCTGGTGCACGCGCTCGACTCGGTCGCCGCCAGCGCGTACCGCGACCTGGAGCTGGTCGTCGTCGACGATTGCTCGACCGACCTCACCGGCGACGTCGCCGAGCGCTGGATGCGCGCCCACTCCGAGCTCCCGGCCCTGCTGTTGCGCCATCCGGTCAACCGCGGCCTGCCGGCGACCCGCAACACGGCGATCGGTCGCTCAAACGGCGAGCTGGTGCTGCCGCTCGACTCCGACAACGAGCTCTTCCCCACCTGCCTGTCGAGGTTGACCGAGGCGCTCGACCGCGATCCGGCGGCCGCCTTCGCCTACGGCATGCTCCAGGGCATCGGCGACGACGGGCCCGAGCTGGTGATGGGCTACTACGGCTGGGAGCCCGACCGCCTCGCCCACGACAACTACATCGACGCCCTGGCGCTGATCCGCCGCGAGGCGCTCGAGCAGGTCGGCGGCTACTGCGATGAGGCGGCCATCCACGGCTGGGAGGACTACGATCTGTGGTGCACGTTTGCGGAGCGGGGTCTGCACGGGGCGCACGTGCGGGAGTTCGTCGCCCGCTACCGGATCGGCTCGGCCTCGATGATCCAACTGACGGGGATCTCGATCGACGAGGCCAAGGCCCGGCTGACCGAACGACACCCGAAGCTCTTCGCGGAGGTAGATGCTTGAGCGCCAACCCGCCCATCTTCGAGATCGATCCCTGGCAGATGTCGTTCGGCGAGCGCGCCGCGCTCGAGGGCGTCCTCTCCCAGGTCAAGCCGCGGCTGGCGATCGAGATCGGCACCGCCGAGGGCGGCAGCCTGTCGCGGATCGCCGCCCACAGCGAGGAGGTGCACTCGATCGACCTCGTCCGCTGCCCGGCGCCGCAGCCCGACCACGTCACCCTGCACGTCGGCGACAGCCGCAAGCTGCTGCCGGAGCTGCTCGAGCGCTTCGCCACCGAGGGGCGGACGGTCGACTTCGTGCTCGTCGACGGCGACCACTCGCGCGAGGGGGTGCGCCAGGACCTGCTCGACCTGCTCGCCTCGCCGGCGATCGCGCGCACGGTGGTGCTCATGCACGACACCTTCAACGGCGAGGTCCGCGCCGGGATCACCGACGTCGACTTCTCCTCCTATGCGTCGGTCGCCCTGGTCGAGCTCGACATGACCGGCGGCTATATGGCCCGCAGCGGCCCGTTCGAGGGCCAGCTGTGGGGCGGGATCGGGCTGATGGTCGTCGACCCTGACGCCGAGCGGCGGCCGGGGATCTACAACCAGTACCTCCATGACGCCTACGGGCTGGTCGAGCAGCTCGGCGGCAACCCCGATCGGCGAGGCGGGCGACTCCCGGGGCAGGCTGGCGCGATGGCTTCGCTGAGCGAGCATTTGGCGGCCGAGACACCGGCATCGACCGCCCTGCCGCTGGCGATCGAGGTCCGCGACCTGCACAAGGCGTACCGGATCCCGACCGCCAAGGTCTCGACCTTGAAGGAGCGGGCGGTGGGCATGTTCAGCGGCAGCGAGCACCGCGAGCTCAAGGCCCTCGACGGGATCTCGTTCGAGGTCGAGCAGGGCGAGTTCTTCGGCATCGTCGGCCGCAACGGCTCCGGCAAGAGCACCCTGCTGAAGCTGCTCGCGAGCATCTACCGGGCCGACTCGGGCCGGATCCGGATCGCCGGGCGCCTGGCGCCGTTCATCGAGCTCGGCGTCGGCTTCAACCCCGAGCTCAGCGCGCACGAGAACGTGGCCCTGAACGGGGTGATGATGGGCCTCACCCCGCGCGAGGCCAGGTCGCGCTTCGACCAGGTCCTGGAGTTCGCCGAGCTGGAGGAGTTCGCCGAGCTGAAGCTGAAGAACTACTCGTCGGGGATGATGGTGCGGTTGGCGTTTTCGCTGATGGTCCAGGTCGACGCCGACGTGCTGCTGATCGACGAGGTGCTGGCGGTCGGCGACGCGGCCTTCCAGCTCAAGTGCCTGGACGCGTTCGCGCGCCTGCACGAGCTCGGCAAGACGATCGTCCTGGTCACCCACGACACCGGCGTCGTCCAGCGCAGCTGCGACCGGGCGCTGTTGATCGAGGGCGGCAAGATCGAGATCGCCGGCGACCCCGGCGAGGTCAGCCGCCGCTACCTGGAGATCAACTACGAGCACCGCGACACGATCCGCGATACCGAGGACGTGCGGGTGATCCCGAACGCCCCGGACACGGTCGAGTGGCTGGACGCCTGGCTGCAGAACCCTGACGGCGAGCGCGTCCGCAACCTCGAGCAGGGCGAGGGGATCGAGATCCACGCCAGCTTCCGCGTCCGCCGCGATCTTCCCGGGCCGGTATTCGCGCTGCAGGTCGTCAACGGCGACGGCGTCCCGGTGGTCGCCCCTGGCGGGCTCGAGATCGGCGAGCAGCCGCTCGCCGAGGGCGAGGTCACGAACGTGGTCACCAAGATCGACAATCGGCTGGCGCCGGGCCACTACTTCATCCACACCCTGGTCGCGACCAACGCCGAGGAGCGCGTGGTCGCCTTCCGCAAGCACGCGCTCGACTTCGTCGTCTTCGGGACCAAGCTGGTGCTGGGGATGGTCGACCTCGACGTCGATTCGTCGTTCACCCGCGACGGCGGCGCCGCTGACTCGAACGGGACCCCCGGCGGATGAGCTCGGCGGCCGACGTCCGCAACCAGGGCCTGCGCGAGATCCGCGGGCCGTCGGCACTGGGCGGCGGCACCCGCCGCTTCTTCGACCTGCTCTGGCTGACCGCGGCGACCGAGTTCAAGCTCGGCTACCACGGCACCGTGCTCGGCTTCTTCTGGTCGCTGATCCGGCCGCTGCTGTTGTTCGGGATCCTGCTGATCGTCTTCACGCAGGTGTTCCGGATCGGCGACTCGGTCCCCAACTACGCGGCCCTGCTGCTGATGAACGTGATGCTGTTCGGCGTCTTTCAGGAGGCGACGACCGGCGCCGTGACCTCGGTCGTCTCCAACGAGGGAATGGTCCGCAAGATGCAGTTCCCGCGGCTGGTGATCCCGCTGGCGGTGGTGCTGACCCGCTCGATGCAGTTCGCCCTCAACCTGGTGGTCGTCTTCGTGATCATCATCGCCACCGGGGTGACCCCGATCTGGACCTGGCTGCTGTTCCCGATCCTGATCTTCGGGATCCTCGTCCTGACCACCACGGTCTCGATGCTGCTCTCGGCGCTCTACGTCCGGCTGCGCGACGTGGCGATCATCTGGACGGTGCTGGCCACGGTGCTCTTCTACGCGACCCCGGTCCTGTACACGATCGACTACCTGCACGGGGCCTTCAGGACCGCGATCATGCTCAACCCGCTGACCCCGATCTTCAACCAGGCACGCGAGTGGGTGATCGATCCCTCGGCGCCCGGCGCGGTCGAGGCCGCGAACGGCGACTGGTGGCTGCTCGCGATCCCGATCGCGCTCTATCGTCGTGATCTGCGCGCTCGGCGTCTGGATCTTCAGCCGCGAGGCGCCGCGAGTCGCCGAGGAGCTATGAGTCGCGCCGGCGCGCGGACCGCCCGCCTGAGCGACCGCAGGGGCGCGGTCAGCCGCCAGCTGGGGCTCCTTGCGACCTCGTCGAGGTGCTCGCTGAGCTCGGCGTTCTGAGCGCGCAGCTCGCGCATCTGCGCCTCGGCGTGCATGCCGCCGGCGATGAACTGGTTGCGCAGCAGCGCCGCCTCGGCCTCGGCGCGGCGGGCGCGCTGCTTCCAGTCGCCGCCGCCGGCTCCGACGCCCGGCATCCGCCCGTCCCACTTCTCGGCCACCCGCATGTGGCCCTCGACCCAGACCTCGGGGTCGCCGATCAGGGTCAGCGAGTGGTGGTGGATGACCCGCAGGTCGGCGGTCACCACCTTGCGGCCGGCCTCGCGCACCTGCAGGCAGAAGTCGAAGTCGTAGCCGTGGATCTTGCCCAGCGACTCGTCGAAGCGCAGGTTGTGGACCGCCCAGGGCGAGAGCACCATCACGAAGCCGTCGATCGTGTCGACCTCGCCGAGCTGCGCGTAGGGCGGGATCTCGTCACGGTTCCAGGCCAGGCCGGGGAACTCGCCGCCGCCGAACTCCTCGTAGCGATGGGTGAACGAGCCCCAGGTGACCGAGCCCTCCCACCAGGCGATGCTGCGGACCCCGATCGCGCCGACGCAGCCGGCGACGCCGACCTCGGGGTCGGCCAGCGCGTCGCGGACCTTGGCGCAGAAGTCGGAGTCGACGATCTCGGTGTCCTGGTGCAGCAGGACGAGGGCTTCGAGATCGTCGAGCTCGGCCGCCTTGTCGAGGATCAGGTTGTAGTTGCGAAAGAGCGAGCCGTCCGCGGCGTGGGCAAGCACGGCCGAGTCGGGCTCGCGGGCGAGCTCGATGCCCGGCTTTGCGCAGGACTCATAGACGTCCGGGACGACGATTGCGCTGGCGAAGGCGATCATCAGCGCCCCCGGGCCGCCTCGAGCTCGGCGCGCAGCCGCTCCAGCTCCGCGCGCAGCGCCTGGTTCTCGTTGGCGAGCGCAATCTCCCCCTCGCTTGCAAGCTGCGCCGGCGTCGCCGGTTCGAACTCGGTCGGCGGGTCGCTCGGATCGGCAGCGGCGGGCGCGGCGGGCGCCGCCTCGGCGTCGGCGGAGCGGCGCCAGCGGACCGCGGTCCAGTCGATCGTCTCGAGCTCCTCGGTGATCCCGTTGCGCTCGCGGTACTCGTCGACCGCGCGCCGGCAGTCCTCGACCGCGCCGTAGTCGTCGATCACCGCGTAGCCGCCGGGCGCCAGGCCCGGGTAGAGGGTCTTTAGGCAATCGCGGGTCGCGTCGTAGGTGTCGCCGTCGAGCCTGATCAGCGCCCACCGCCGACCCGCGAGGCCCGGCATCGTGTCGGTGAAGAAGCCGCGGACGAAGCGCAGGCCCTCGGTGTAGCCGAGCCGGCGGAAGTTCTCGCGCACACGCCCGGCCGAGACGGCGATGTAGTCGAGCCACTGGTCCTCGGGCGTCTGCGAGAGCTCGCCGCGACCGGATTGGGTGAAGCCCGCGAAGGAGTCGGCCAGCCACAGATCGCGGTCGGTGGCGCCGAGCGAGTCGAGCGTCGCCCGGACCAGGATCGAGGCGCCGCCGCGCCAGACCCCCGCCTCGATCAGGTCACCCGCCACGCCGTCGGCAACGACCGCCTCGACGCAGGCCTGCAGGTCGTCGAGCCGGCGCAGGCCGACCATCGTCGTCCCGTCGAGCGGCCAGTCCATGCCGACCGCCCGGATCGCCCTGGCCTCGCCGCCGACCCGGCGCGTAAACAGGCGCCCGTCGGCGAGCCGGCCCACCGAGGTGGTGGCCTCGCCGGCGAGGTCGCAGAGGACGAGCTTGAGCAGGTCCAGGTAGGCGATCCGCATGCGTTCAACCTCGGCGCCGGCGCCGCGCGCGTCGGGGGCCCTGGCGGCGTCGAACGGATGGGGCTGGTCGGCGGCCGATCGCTCCATCGCCGCGCTCAGCCGGTCCCCGAGCCGTTTCGCCGGCCGGAGAGCAGATTCCTGAGCCGCCGCAGCGGCGCCGTCAGCCGCCAGCTCGGGCTGGTGGCGACCTGATCGAGGTGGGAGCGCAGGGCGTCGATCTCGTCCTGCATCTGGCGCTCGCGCGCCTGTGCCTGCAGCCCGACCGCGACCACCTGGTTGCGCAGCGCGCCCGCGTCGGCCTCGGCGTAGCGCGCGCGGTGGCGGAAGTCACCACCCTCCTCACCGACCCGCGGCACCTTGCCCTCCCACTTCTCGGCCACCCGCATGTGACCCTCGATCCACGCGTCGCGGTCGCCGATCAGGTCGAGCGAGTGGTGGTGGATGACGCGCAGGTCGGCGGTCCGCAGCTTCTTGCCCGCGGCGCGCGCCTGCAGGCAGAGGTCGAAGTCGTAGCCGTGGAACCGGCCCAGCGACTCGTCGGCCTCCAGGTTGGAGATCGCCCACGGCGAGAAGATCAGACAGAAGCCGTCGAGCGCGTCGACCTCGCCGGTCTGCGCGTAGGCGGGGCGGTTCTCGAACTCCCAGGTGAACCCGGGGAACTCGCCGCCG
>CAWGDM010000006.1:0-14579 GCA_963821345.1 uncultured Solirubrobacterales bacterium
GGCGGTTAGCTAGTCGCCGCCGCCGGCGAGCAGCGAGGCGAACGACTCGGTCCCCTTCGCCGCGGCGTTGGCGAGCGGGTCGAGCACCAGGAGGTCCTCGACCGAGCGCAGCAGCGAGTAGGGGTCGTAGGGCGTACCGACGGTCGAGCCCGCCGGCACCGAGCCGGAGAGCAGCAGGGTCCCGACCTTTGGCGGCTCGGCCGTATCCGCGGGCGGGTTCGCCTCGGTGAAGGTGATGATCAGCGCCCCGTCCTTCTTGAACGCCGCCGACTTCTGAATCCGCGGCACCCAGGTCTTCAGGAACGCGTCGGCCCTGGCCGCCGACGCGGCCGGGTCCGCCGGCGCCGTCGCGTCGCCCTCGCACTGGCCCGGGACGCCGGCGTTGCAGAGGGTCGGCGAGATGTAGGCGTAGTTGGGCGTCGTCTCGGGCTTGCGCAGGTCCTTGGTCAGGCCGTCGAGCGGGACGTCGTTGGCGCTGCAGGCGCCGAGGTCGAGCAGCGAGTGGAAGTAGGCGAACGGGTTGTGGGTCGCCGCGTAGCCGCCCGGCACCGGCTCGTCGGCCTCGCCGAAGGCCGGATGCACGCAGTTCGCGGGGCCGAAGTCGTTCTCCATGCCCTCCATGTACGCCCGCCAGACGCAGGCCGCCGGAGTTGACCTGGTCGGCGATCGTCAGCGCCTGCACCGGATAGATGCAGCCGGCGCCCTTGACCAGCCCGTCCTTGTCCGGCAGAGCCGTCGCCGCATAGTCCTCGTAGGTCGCGCAGTTCTCGCTGGTGAGCGCGTTCGGGGGCTGGCCCCCGATCAAGGCGATCCAGTTCGGCAGCCCGGCGGCGGTCAGCAGCGAGTAGTCCGAGAGCAGCTCGCCCTCCGGGCGCAGGGTGTCGTTCAGGTAGGGCATCAGCGACGCCTCGCCGAAGGTCTCGTCGTAGCCCGGGCTCGCAGAGCGAGATCACGAAGACGTGCTTGACCGGGCCGCTGCCCGCGGTCGGCTCGGCCGGGGCCTCGGGCTCGGTCGGGCTCGGTCGGGGTGGTCTCGGTCGTGGTCGTGGTCTCGGCGGGCGGTGCCGACGGGGCGCTGCTCACCGGCGCCGGGGCGGGGCGGGGGCCGGAGCCGACGGGCCCGCCCCGCCGGTCGGGGGCGGCGGCGGGATCGCCGGGCCCGAGGGACCGGCCGGCGTCGCGTCGGCGGTGGCATCCTGCGGGAGCCTGCGCCTGCTGGCCCTGCGCCTGGGCGACCAGCGCCGCCAGCGATGCCGTTGTCGCCGCCGGCCAGCGCCGAGCCGATGATCGCCGAGGTCGCGATCAGCGACGAGGCCGCGAGCGCGCGGAACCGCGGCCCGGTGATCCCGGAGGCGGCCAGCACGAGTCGACGGCTGATCCCGCGCATCGCTCAGCCAGACCCCGCAGCGCCGGTCAGCGCCGTCCCGCACTGGCCGCAGAACCTGGTCCCGGGGCCGAACGGCGCCCCACAGCCCGAGCACAGCCCCGCGGCCCCGGAGCGCTCCAGCTCCAGGGCCGTCTCGATCGCGGCGAGCTCGGCGTCGACGCGCTGCAGCTCGGCGGCCTTGCGGGTGAGGACGTCGAGTCGAACGTGGTCGCGGACCGCCATCTCATAGAAGGCGCCGCCGAGGTCGGCCTCCATGACCGTGAACCGCTCGACCAGCCGGTCGCGCTGGGCCCGCAGCTCGCGCAGCTCGGCGTCCCCGGCCGGCGGCGACGCGGCCGGCGCCGCCGGCATGGTGGCGGTGGCACGTGCCGGGGCCGCGGCGGCCCTCGGCGTGCCCGGCCGCGGACGCATCCGCATCGAGGGCGGGCGCCTGCCCCAGGCCTCCCCGGCCCTGTCCTTGAGCTCGGCCAGCATCAGTCGCCGACCCCGGTGGGCAGCGGCGGAGCGTCGTCGGGATCGCCGCCGACGACGGTCACGTCCGGCAGCTGCTGCTGCGCGTCGGTGTAGTCGTCACCGGTCTGGTTGGCGATGTCGTTGACGATCGCGGTGTCGTGGGCGACCTGCTCGTCACTGGGCGGCTCGGTGGTCACCTGGTGCACGGTTCCGTGGCTGGTCTGGGCGACGACCTCGTTCTGGTTCAGGTCCCCGCCCTTGGCCGCTCCTGCGGCCGCGGAGCTCTCGACCTCGATCACCGCTGCGTCGGGGAAGTTCTTCTTCAGCCCGGCCAGCGCCTTCTCGGCGTCGCCGCGGCTCTTGAACTCGCCCGAGTAGAGGATGTAGTCCTTCTGACCCTGGTCCGGGGTCGTCGCGTAGTCGCCGGGATTGATGATCCCGACGTCCTTCGCGCCCTTGGACTCCGACTCGGTCTTCGCGTCGTCGGCCGCCGCCTGGTCGGTGGTCTCGATCGGCAGGGAGCCGATCTTCACCGTGTAGCCCTTGTCGAGCGAGAAGTCGCTCGGCAGCAGCTCGTCGGAGGCCGAGACGGTCTCCGACTTGGAGGCCGTGTCGGCGGTCACCGCGGCGTTTGCGTTGCTGTCGCGAAGCGCGGCGAGCAGCTTCTCCTCGTCGGGGCTCGCCCCGCCGCGCCCGACCAGCACCCCGATCGCGACCGCGATCGGCAGCAGAGCGAAGAAGAACACCCCCGCCGCGCGGGTCGCCGTTCCGGGGTTGCCGCCGTTGCCGGCCGGCGCCGTCCGCGTCGCCGCGACCCGCCGCTGGCGGCTCGCCGCGGCGAAGTAGCGTGAGGCCGGGTTGGACACGTCGGGGCGGCGGGTCGCGCATTGACGCAGTAGCGCTGCTGGCGCTCCATCGGCGCGCCGCACTCCTGGCAGGGCTCGAACGCGCCGGCCGCCGGAGCCGGATCGGCCATCGGGGCGACCGCCTCGGCGGGAGGCTGCCCGGGGGCGAATGTCGTTGGCTGGTTCATCGTGCTCCTTCGTCATTGGTAGATCGTCGGCGGCGCGGCGACGTGCACCTCGGCGCCCCGCGGGTCGCCGATCAGCTTCACGGTCACGGGCTCGGTCTCGTTCGGATCGAGGTCGCCCGCCGAGGCGCGGCCGGCGGCGACGTAGCGCCCGTCCCTGGTCGCCCAGGCGAAGACGGTCGAGGTCGTACTGGGTGAACCCGATCTCGTTGGCGACGTCGACCTGAACGCGGTCGGACGCCCTTGGCGGGCTCCGCGCTCTCGGCGAGCTGCAGCTGCGGATAGGACGGAGACGGGCGCGAGCGGCGGCGTCGGCCCGGCGCCGACCTTCGCGAACGCCGCTGCGTCGGGGTCGAGCTCGCTGTTTGCCGGTGTAGATCCAGACGCCGTCCTCGCCGGCGGCGAGCGCCGGCGCGTGGGCCTTGAAGTAGGCGACGTCCTTGCCGTCGTTGAGGTACTCGCGGCCGCCGCCGGGCTTGTGGACGCCGACCAGCAGCGGCAGGTCGTTGACCGGCTCCGAGCCGGTGTTTCGCAGGGTGACCGCGATCGCGCTCTCGCCGTCGCCGCGCAGCACGGTCGCGTCGACGACCTCGACGTCCTTGGCCGGCTCGCCGAGCTTGGTCGGCTCCCGCGAGGCCAACGTCCGCTCCGAGCGGATCTTCAACCTCGCGGCCTTGTTCTGGGTCGTGTCGCAACCGGTCAGCGCGACGACGGCCAGCAGGCCGGCGACCACGGGCAGCGGGCGGATGGCGCTAGCCGAACGCACCGCTCACGTACTCCTTCGTGCGCTCCTGCTGCGGCGAGCCGAAGAGCGAGGTCGCGTTCGCAGTACTCGACCAGGTCGCCCAGGTACATGAAGCCGACGTAGTCGGCGACCCGGAAGGCCTGCTGGAGGTTGTGGGTGACGATCACGACGGCGACGTCGTCGCGCAGCTTCACGATCAGCTCCTCGATCACCCGGGTGGAGTTCGGGTCGAGCGCCGAGCAGGGCTCGTCGAGCAGCAGCACCTCGGGCTCGGCCGCCAGCGCGCGGGCGATGCACAGGCGCTGCTGCTGGCCGCCCGAGAGCTTCAGCGCCGGGTGCTTGAGGTTGTCCTTGACCTCGTCCCAGAGCCCGGCGCGCTCGAGCGCCGACTGCACCGTCGGCTCGAGGTCCTTCTTGCGGCCTCGCCGCGACCCCTGCTCGCGCAGGACGTAGGCGATGTTGTCGAAGATGCTCATCGGGAACGGGTTCGGCTGCTGGAAGACCATCGTCACCCGGCGCCGCAACCCGGTCGGCTCGATCGCCGTGATGTCGACCCCGTCGAGCGTGATCCGGCCGCTCAGCGACGCGGTCCGGGTCAGCTCGGTGAGCCGGTTGAGCGAGCGCAGCAGGGTCGTCTTGCCGCAGCCCGAGGGGCCGATCAGCGCCAGCACCTCGCCCTGGCGGACCGGCAGCGAGACCCGGTTGACGGCGAGCTTCTGCGCGTAGCTGATCGACAGCTCCTCGATCGACATCCGCGGGATCGACAGCTGGGGCGCGCCGATCCGCCGGTGCTGGGCGAACTGCGACGCGGTCGCCGGCGCCGCCGTGCGCGAGGCCGTCGCCGTGCCGTTGCCGTTCGCCGGCGCGACCGGCGCCTCGCGCGCCGGTGTCGGGTCCTCGAGGTCGAGTCGCCGGACGGGCGGCGGTCTCAGCTCGTCCATGTCCCGATCTTTCTTGCGCGCCGATGGATCACGTCCACGGCGAAGTTGATGAGCAGGACGATCGCCAGCAGCACGAAGGCGGCCGCGTAGGCCTTCTCCGGCTGGTTGAGATCACCGCTGGGCGAGTTCGCGTAGACGAAGCTGGTCAGGGTGCTGCCGGTCCCCTGCAGGGTCCCGAGCAGCGGCGTGTCGCTGCTCGGGCTCAGGTTCACCGTCGCCCCGAGCAGGACGAGGATGATCGCCGTGTCCCCGATGATCCGGCCGAGCCCGAGCATCGCCCCGGTCGCGACCTGGGGGCGGCTCGCCGGCAGCAGGATCCGGCGCGTGGTCGCGGCCTTGGTCTTGCCGACCGCGTAGGAGGCCTCGCGGACGTGCTGGGGAATCGCCTGCAGGCCCTCGCGGGTCGAGGCGACGATCAACGGCAGCGCGATCAGCGAGAGCATCGCCGCGGCGGCGAAGAAGGAGCGCCCGAAGACGATCCCCTCGGTCGTCTGGCGGCTCAGGAACCCGAGCGCCGAGCTGGAGAAGATCACCGTCCCGAACAGCGCCAGGACGATCGACGGGATGCCGGCGATCGCCTCGATCGTCGACTCGGCGGCGCGGGCGAGCGCCGCCGGGCGGCCGAACTCCGACAGCCAGACGGCAATCGCGACGCCGACGGGCAGCGCGATCATCATCCCCATCGCCGCGACCAGCGCGGTGCCGATCAGCGGATCGAGGATGCCGCCGGTGGTGTTCTGGCTGAAGCCCTGCTTCGGCGGCGTGGTCAGCAGGTCGAGGTTCACGTACTTGACCCCCTGGACCAGGAAGTAGACGACGATCGCGACCGCGATCAGGCAGAAGGTGATCCCGAGCAGCCAGCAGAAGGCAAGGCCGATCCGGTCGATCAGCTTCCAGGCGGCGGCCGACTCGACCGGAGGCTTCGCGGTGGCGGCTTCCATCAGGTCATCCCCGTCGCGCGGCGAATCTGGCGCTTGGTCACCCAGGCGATCAGCGAGAACATCGCGGCCGAGAACAGGAGCACGGCGGCGATCGCGAACAGGGTCGCGTTCGCGGGCGGCGAGCCGAGCGAGTCGATCGACTTGACGATCGACGGCGCCAGCGGGCGCGACGGCTCGTAGAAGAAGATCAGCCCATCGGCGGGATTCGGGGCGAAGCCGACCGAGCCCGAGACCATCGCCAGCATCACCGCCTCGCCCAGCGCCCGCGCGGTGGCGAGGACGGCACCGGCGATGATCGCCGGCCGCGCCGTGCGCACCGAGATCTTCCAGATCGTTCGCCAGCGGTTGACGCCCAGTGCAAGCGAGCCCTCGACCCATCCGGGCCTGACCGCGCGCAGCGCGTCGCTGAAGATCGAGATCATGATCGGCGCCACCATCACGGTCAGGATCAGGACCGCGACGATCATGCTGTAGCCGCTGAGCGAGATCACGCCCGCCACCGAGGCACGCTGGCCCTCGGTGATCACGTGGTTGCCGAGGAAGGGCACGAGCACGAGGACGCCGAGCAGCCCGTAGATCACCGAGGGCACGCTGGCGAGCAGCCGGACGACCGGCTGCAGAAGGTTGCGCATCCACTCGGGCGAGAACTCGACGATGAACACGGCGACGAACAGCGACGTGATCAGGCCCAGGACCATCGCCGACCCGGTGATCAGGATCGTGCTCCAGATCAGCGGCCAGGCGTGAAAGGTGTAGACGTAGTCGGTGCCGGCCTGGCCCGAGAGGTCGATCAGCCGAAACTGCTCGTCGACGTTGCCGCCGTTCGAGAACCAGGCGAGACCGTTGTGCGAGAAGGACGGCCATGCCTTGACGAAGACGAGCGCGACGATCGCCAACAGCAGCGCGACGAAGGCGACGACCAGCGCGCCGAGCCAGAGCTCGACGCGCCGATCGGAAGACCGGGTTGTGTCCTCGGGGCGGAGCTGCTCGGAGGGGTCTCCGAACAGCTCCGCCTCAAGCGGGTACGACGACACTGGGGTTGGTCCCGGGCTTCTCTAGCCGCTGCTTACTTCTGTCCCTTGTTGAACGCGGCGACGCCGCCGGCCTTGTTGATGATCTTGCCGGCCGCCTTGCTGGTCCGAGCCCAGTTGATCCACTTGATCACGTCGGGGTTCGGGTTGTCCGTCGGCAGGACCGTGAAGATGTACCGCGACAGCGGGTACTTGAACTTCTTGATCGCCTTCGGAGTCGGGGCGACGCCGTTCACCTTCAGCGTCTTGACGCCCTTGCCCGCCCAGGCCAATCCGGCGTTGCCGATCGCCGCGGGGTCGTTCTTGACCGCGTTGATGACCAGACCGTCGGAGGTCAGGGCGTTGACGTTCGACGCGTACGGCTGGTTGTTGAGCACCGTCTGGAGGAAGAAGTTGTACTGGCCTCCATTGGTGTCTCGACCGACCGGATCGATCGTCGTGGTCAGGTTCGAACCCGGCACACCGCTCCAGTTCGTGGTCACGCCGTGGTAGATGTCGGCGAGCAGCGGGACCTGGATGTCGCTCACCTGGTTGCTCGGGTGCACGAACATGCAACCGGCGTCCAGGTACATCTTGACGTAGGTCGTCCCGGCGTCGCTGGGGAGCGGCGAACGGGCCTGGCCGGCGAACTGACTGCGGCCGGCCTGGACGTCCTGAACGCCAACGTTGCCGCCGTTCGCGGTGTAGACGAACTCGATGTTCTTGTGCAGCTTCTCGTACTTGGCGAACAGCGCCTCGAACACGGGCTGAGCCGCGACCGATCCGGACCCCACCAGGGTGGTGGCGCTGGCGACCGACGGCAGCGCCAACCCGAACGCGGCGGCCGTCGCGGCCGCCAGGATCTTCACTTTCATCGCTTCCTGGTTCCTTTCTCTGAGCCGAGCCGAAGGGCTCCTTGCCCCCGGCGCGAGGCGATGCTAGCAGCTTTCCCATCTTTGTTGATAGATTTACTGGGGAAAGCACTCCCACCCAGAGAAACACGGAGGTCCCGTTGACAAATCGCATCCTCAAAAAGCCGCTCCCGCGCGTCCTGGCACTCGTGCTGCCGGCGGCGATCCTCGCCGCGGCGGTGGCCGTCGGCACCTCGTTCGCCGGCGGCAAGTCGTACCTGAGCAAGCACGAGGCGCTGCAGGACGTTCGTCAAGAAGAGCAAGGCGGAGAAGCAGTACCTGACCCGCGAAGGAGGCCAAGGAGGTATTCGCCCAGGCCGAGGATCTGCCGCAGACGCCGGTCTCGCGGGTTCTCGCGAGCTCGGTCGACGTGTTGCTGGCCTCCAAGACCCCGGTCGAGATTCCGGCGGCCCGGGCGGTGTTCAAGACCGACAGCTCGACCTCGAACGTGGTGATCACGTTCTCGGGCCAGGCCACCTGCACCGCGGCGACCAACGGGCTCGGGTGCCCGATCCAGGTCCTGGTCGACGGCTACGCGACCGACAAGGTCAATTTCCTGACCGCGTCCAGCGACACGCCGCAGGCCAAGGAGTCGGTCCACACCGTCGTCCGCTCAGCGATCGTGACCCCGGGTCAGCACGTCGTCAGCGTCCGCTACGCCGGCGCTACGGACACCTCGCTCGCCCTCAAGCTGTTCGACTGGCAGCTGATCACCGAGTCGTATCCGACCGGCGACGTGGTCGTCGACGAGGACGAGGAGTAGTAGGGGAACGCGCCGGCGGCCGCTAACGGGCGAGCTGCCAGCGCTTGGGATCCGAACCGTCAACCTCGACCACCTCGCCGAGCAGGGCGAGGTGGTCGAGGTAGGCGAGTGCGAGCTGCAGGCCCCAGGGCGCCATCGCCGGGGTCGCGTCCGGGCCGACGACGGCGCCGATCAGCTCGAACGCGGTCCGCGGCCCGTCCGCGAGCCCGCCGCGAACCCGCTCCAGCGCGCCCGCGACCTCGGCCCGGTTGCCGGCGACCTTCGCCGGCACGTCGCGAAACGGGCGTCCGTGGCCGGCGAGGCAGAGGGTGGTGTGCTCGAGCCGGTCGACCTCGTCGAGACCGCCGAGGAACTCACCGACCGGGTCGGGGGTGTGGCCGTAGTCGAAGAACAGCGAGATCCGGCCGAGCAGGTGGTCGCCGGAGATCAGCAGGCCGCTCTCGGGCTGGTGCAGGGTGACGTGGGAGGGCGCGTGGCCGGGCGTCTCGAGCACCTGCCAGGAGCCCAGGTCGGTCTCGATCTCGACCCCCGGCAGCAGCTCGCGGTCCGGTGGCACCGCCCGCGCGATCCCCGGTCCGACGCCGCGGCGCGACTTCTCGTAGGCCTCCAGCCCGGCGGCGGGGACGCCGCTCTGGCGGGCGACCTCGATCCGCCGGTCGAGCGCCGCATCGGGGTCGTCGATCATCGCCCGCACGTGCCCCCACGCCGGATGGATCCAGAGCTCGCACCCGGCCCGATCGACGATCGGGCCGGCGAGCCCGTAGTGGTCCGAGTGCGAGTGCGTGCAGACGACCAGGCCGACGTCCTCGAGCCGGAAGCCGACCTGGGCCAGCGCCAGCTCGAGCTGGCGCTGGCCGTCCTCGGTCGCCATCCCGGTGTCGAAGAGGACGATGCCGTCGCCCGCGCGGACCGCGAACGCGTTCACGTGCGGGACGCCGGGCCAGGGCAGCGGCAGGCGCAGCCGCCAGACCCCGTTCAGGACCCGCTCGCCGCGGCCGAGCTCGCGCTTGCGCCTCGATTGCCCCATCCCGCCCCATGCTCGCACGGCCCGAGGCGGCGGTCGGTAACACTTGACGCCGTGAGCGAGCGGGACGCCGACAACATCGCCAGGCTGCGCCGCGCCTACGCTGCATTCAGCCGCGGCGACTTTCGACGCCGCGATGGCCGAAGGGGTGCACCCGGAGATCGAGTACGTCCCTGGACTCGCCCAGGCACCGATCCGCGGGGCCGAGTCGCTGCGCGCATGGATGGAGCCGGACGCGTTCGAGTCCCAGACGGTCGAGCCGCTCGCGCTCGAGCAGGCCGGCGACAGGATCCTCGTCCACCAGCGCGTGACCGCGCGCGGCGACAAGCGAGCGGGATCGAGGTCGACGTGCGCACCTGGGCGGTGTGGACGATCGATGACGAGGGGCTGGCGACCAGGTTCGAGATCTTCCAGGAGACGCGACGAGGCCGCCGCCCGACGCGCGGCCGGGCTCGATCAGGAGCCCGGCTGATGCCGCCGAGCCCTTCCCTGGGCACTCGTGCTGGCGGTCTCCGCGGGCTGCGGCGCCTCGTTCGTCGCCCGCGAGCCCGTCCGCGCAGCCCGCGACCACGACGACCAACGAAGCGCCCGCCGCCGCGGCGGGCCAGCCGTCGCTGCTCTCCTCGCGCGAGCTTCACCGGGTCCTCGACGGGCAGCCGAAGGGGGTCGGGTTCGTGATCGCCCCGCTCGCCGACGGCAAGATCCAAGGCCAGGAACCGCCGAAGCGACCCCACGCCTGGTCGACGATCAAGCCGGTGATCGCGGCCGCGGTCCTGCGGGCGCGCCGGGCCGGCGACCTCGGCGGTGGCCGCACCCCGACGGCGCGCGAGCGCAGCCTGATCGCGCGGGCGATCGAGAACTCCGACAACGAGGCGGCCGCCGCGCTGTTCGCCGAGCTCGGCTCGGTGCACCAGGCCAGCCAGGCGATGCAGCGGGTGCTGGTCGACGCCGGCGACAACCGGACCCACGTCAACGAGCGGCTGACGCGCCCCGGCTACTCGACCTACGGCCAGACCTCGTGGGCGCTCGGCTCCGAGGCGCGCTTCTATCGCGCGCTCGTCAACGGCTGCCTGCTGGGCGCGAAGGACACCGACGTGATCACCCACGCGATGGCCAATGTGAGCTCGATCGGCGGCGCCGGCTGGGGCCTGCCGACGGCCGGCTTCGACCGGCTGCGGTTCAAGGCCGGCTGGGGCCCCGAGCGCGGTACCAGCGCCTACACCGCGCTGCAGTTCGGCGCCGTCGCCGGGGCGCACTCCGACGGCTACGTGATCGGGATCGTCGCCGAGACCGGCGGGGCCGCGACCGAGGCCTACGGCGAGGTGACCGCGGTCGCCAAGCGGCTGCGCAGCGCGCTCGCCGATCGCCGGCGGATCAGCGGCCGACCCAGCTGCTGAGCGCTACTCGCTGCGGTGCGCGCCCGAGGCGCGGTGCTGCTCCCCATCCCCCGCCGGCAGCGCCGCGTCGGAGGGATGGGTGGGGACGGTCGGGTTGTCGATCTCGCCGAGGCGCTCGATCAGCCGCTGCCACTGCTCGGGCTTGAGCAGCGCCGAGAACTGCTCGGAGACGGAGCCCTCGCCGGGGCCGCCCTCGGCGTAATAGCCGACGTGGACGTGGTCGTCGTGGTCGGCCATCGCGAAGGTGTTGTCGGCGCCGAAGTAGTCCATCAGGCTGATGATCTGGTGGGGCTTCATCGCGCCCTGCAGCTGCAGCAGGTCGCGGACCAGGGCCTCGGAGATCGAGCCCGGGCCCTGGTGGCCCAAGACCGGGATCCCGTTGATCTGGGCGATGTCGACCGCGTCGCCGGTCGAGTGCTCAGAGACGTTGCCCGAGGTGGTCAGGATCGAGTGCCCGCACTTCAGCGAGGTGATCGTCAGCTGATAGCCGCGCGCGACCAGATACTCGAGCATCGCCAGCACCCGGCGGTCGATCTGGCCGGTCTGGATGTCGGTGCGCCCGCAGGCATAGATCGAAAGGCTGGGGTCGTCTAGGACCCGCTCGATCAGCTGGGCCTTGCTCATCAGCAAGACCTGGCTTGCCGAGGCGGCCGAGTCGGCGAACGGGTCCTTGCCGGCGGCGCGATAGATCGCGGTGGCCTCCAACAGCTTCCAGCCGTCGAGGATCGGCTTCGGGTCGATCTTCGGCGCGCCGCGACCCGCCGGGCGGATCGAGAAGTGGACGTGGGGGGCGAGCGCGGTGGTCTTGGCGATCCGCCCCAAGACCGTGCCCGCGGTCACCTCAGAGCCCTTGGCCAGCGGGCGCAGCTCCATCCTTTCGGGATCGAAGCGCATCACGTTGGCCAGATAGCCCTTGAACTGCTCATAGCCGGGCATCCGCTCGGCCAGCAGGCTGTCGAGCTGGCCCGAGAGCCCGGCGCGCCGTTGGTTTTCGCGGCGCTCGGGGTAGGCGTAGAGGCGGTCGCGGGTGTCCTCGGTGTTGGCGGGGGCGCCGGCGGCGTTGGCGCCAGACGACGAGGCGGAGTCGGACTCGGCGGCGGCCTTGGGCTTGGGGTCGGCCTTCGGGCGGTCGGCGGGCTGGCGCCCGGCCGAGGCGGGTCGGTCGGGGGCGCGGTCGGCGGGCGGGCTGACCAGCTCGAAGTCGCGCGCGGAGAGCTTGTTTTGCTTGGGCACCGGATAGGCGTCGGCCAGCGAGCCCAGCTCGGCGTAGGTGAAGCGGTTTCCGTAGGCGTCTTGCAAGACGATGTAGTTGCCGAGGCGCTTTGAGTGGCCGAGGTCGGTGATCTGGCCGTCGTTGACGGCGACCACCGGGGCGCCTTGGCGCGCGTAGATGTTGATCCCGCGGCGGGTCGCCGACGAGGAGATCACCTCGGCGGCGTTGCCGGCGGTTCGCTTGGAGGGCTTGGAGCGCTTAAGCGCGCGGCGCTCGGAGATGTCGTCGGCATAGCGCGCGTTGGCGGCGACCGGGAAGTGCGCGCCCTCGGTCAGCCCGGTCAGCGAGCTGATCAGGCTGTCGGGAAGCCTTCCGTATTGGTTGGCGTAAAGGAGGACCTCGTCGACGTACCAGTCGGCGTGGTTGTAGGCGAAGATCGCCTCGCGCAGGTCGGACTGGCCGCCGGCGGCCTTCAGGTAGCGAGCCGCGGCGCAGATCGCGTCGACGGGGTTGTAGGGGTCCTTGCGACCGTCGGAGTTGGCGTCCACGCCGTAGGTCTGCCAGGTGGCGGGCATGAACTGCATCCAGCCCAGGGCGCCGGCGGTCGAGACGTTGAGGTTGGTTCCGAAGGCGGTCTCGATCCGGTTGATCGAGGCCAGCACCTGCCAGGGGATCCCGTATTCGGTCCCGCAGGCCTGATAGATCGGCAGCAGAAACGGCGGGATCGCGAACGAGTCGATCACGAAGTTGGGGACCCCGATCGGGGCGGCGCCGAAGTCGGCGATCGTCACCGTGGGGTTGGTGTCGGTCGGGGTGCCGTCGGGGTTTCGGTCGGCGTCGGGGTCAGAGGGGGCGCGGGTGCCGCCGGAGGCCTGGTCGGAGTCGGGGTGGTGGTGGCCGTTGCCGTGGGGCTCGCCGGGCTTGTGGTCGCCGGCAAGATGGACCTGGCCCGAACCGCGACCGCCACCACCGGTGGGGCCGACGGTGCCGTGGTTGTCGCCGCTGTCCGCGGGTGGCTCCGGCGTCGTCGTCTCCGGCGTCGTCGTGCTCGGGGTCTCGGTGGTCGTCGCCGGCGGCGCGACGGTGGCGTCGGGCGCCTCATCGTTGTCGGTCGGGTCGGCGCAGTCGGGGTCGGAGAGATCGATCAGCTGGTCGCCGTCGTCATCGACGAGGTTCGCGCACTGGGTCAGCGGCGTCGTCGTCGAGCCCGCGGGCGGAGCAGGAGGTTCGATCTGGGCCCCCGCGACGCCGGCGAGCACCACCACGCCGAGCAGGCTCAGCGCGAGGACAACCAGGGACCTGGCCTTCAAGTGGGTCCCCCGCGCGTCATCTGCACCTGTCCAAGCCGTCTCAGCCCGAGTGGCACCGTCTCTCCTCGTGCGTCCTGCTGACGGTCAATCAACCTGAAACCTATTGCGTTGGCCGGGCATCGCGCAATCCGACCAGCGTTTCAAGGAGACTCCGGCCGATGATCGAGTCGACCGAGAACCCGCTCGAGGGGACTCCGCGGGCGGATCAGCGTGCGCCACTGGCCCCACCCGGACCCGCGCTACATCGCCGTTCTCGTGCACGGATACGGCGAGCACATCGGCCGCTACGAGCAGCTCGCCGCCCGCCTGCACGAGCACGGAGCCGCGGTCTTCGGGCCGGACCACTACGGCCACGGCAGGTCGGAGGGCGAGCGGGCGCTGGTCGCGGACGTCGACGAGCTCGCCGCCGACGTCGACCTGGTGGCGGAGCGGGCCCGGGCGGCTCATCCCGGCCTGCCGCTGGTCGTGATCGGCCACTCGATGGGCGGCATCGTCGCGACCCGGTTCACGCAGCTCCATCCCGACGACGTCGCGCTCCTCGTCCTCTCCGCGCCGGCGATCGGCGGCAACCCCGAGATCGCCGCGGTCGCCGAGATGGACCCGATGCCCGAGATACCGATCGACCCCGCCGCCCTCTCGCGCGACCCCGCGGTCGGCGAGGCCTACGCGAGCGACCCGCTGGTCTGGCACGGGCCGTTCAAGCGCGAGACCCTGAAGGCGCTGATCGCCGGGATCGAGCGGATCGCCGATGGGCCCGCGCTCGACGGCATCCCGATCCCTGGATCCACGGCGAGGAGGACCAGATCGTGCCGCTGGCCCACACCCGCGAGCCGGTCGAGAGGCTGGCCGGGGGCGGCGAGCTGGAGGAGCACATCTATCCGGGCGCCCGCCACGAGATCTTCAACGAGATGAGTAGTTGAAGAACAGCATCTCGCCGGTCCGCTGGTCGACCTTCGGGTGCGAGCAGACGCCCCAGTCGGAGGGGAAGCCGCCACCCAGTCCTCGGGGCCGAACTGCTCCAACGTCCGCGGGTCCATCGCGTAGAGGTCACCGCAGAGGTAGAAGCTGGTCAGCGCCTTGCCGTGGACCAGCACGTCGGTGCTCGAGGCGTCCTTGGAGCCGGCGCGCGCCCCCCACCCGGGCCGCAGCGACCTCGCCGGGCTCTCGGTCACCCCCGCCCACAGCGGCCCGCCCGCCTCGAGCTCGGCCTCGAACGCCTTCGTGCGCACGAACCGGTTGCGGTAATCGGCGCGGCCGTCGTGCAAGTGCAGCGCGTGGACCATGCCGTCCCCGTCGAAGGGGTGGTAGCGCCCGAGCGAGTCGTGCAGCGGGTTCTCGGTGTTGCGCAGGTAGACGCCGTTGAGGTCGTCCGGGAGCTCCCCGATCACCTTCAGGTCGGTGGCGTCGTGCTCGGTCGCCTGCGGGCGCCACGGGCCCGTCCGGTACGGGTGAGC
>CAWGDM010000007.1:0-4839 GCA_963821345.1 uncultured Solirubrobacterales bacterium
CTACGACTTCCTGCTCTTCGTCCACGTGATCGCGGGGTTCTGCCTGCTGGCGATGGTGGTCATGTACTCGTCGTTCGCGCTCGGAGGCCCGGCGCCGCGGCCGGCGCTGGTGATCGCCCAGACGCTCGACGGGGTCGGCGGCGCGGGGACGATCATCTTCGGCGTCTGGCTGGCGCTCTACGTCGACGGCTACGAGATCTGGGACGGCTGGATCCTGGTCGCGATCGTCCTCTGGGCGGCAGCGACCGAGACCGGGCGGCGAGCCCACGCGGCGCTGGTGGGCGAGGACGGCGCGGCGCTGGCCGCGGTCAGCCCGGTGATGATCCGCTGGCACGTGATCCGCGCGGCGCTGATCTTCGTCCTGCTCGCCGACATGATCTGGAAGCCGGGGGCCTGAGGTGGACGCGCTCGCCGCGATCCGGCCCGACGACTGGAACCTGGCGCTGTTCTTGCACGTGCTCGGCGCGATGGTGCTGGTCGGCGGCCTGGTGTTGGCGCTGGTCTACCTGGCCGGCGCCTGGCGCGGGCGCTCGCCGGAGGCGTTTCGGGCGGCGTTTCGGTCGCTGCTTTACGTGGCGATCCCCGGCTACATCGTGATGCGCGCCGCCGCCCAGTGGATCTACTCGAAGGAGCACTGGGACGACGTGACACCCGAGCCCGACTGGATCGGGATCGGCTTCGCGGTCGCCGACATGGGCCTGCTGTTCCTGCTGATCGCGACGATCACCTCGGGCGTCGCCTCGCGCCGCGCCGCGGCGGCGGGGGCCGAGGGCGCGCCGAAGGTGCTCGGGATCCGGGTCAGCGCCGGGCTCTGCGCGCTGCTGGTGATCGCCTACGTGATCGCGATCTGGGCGATGACTACCAAGCCCTAACCGACCGCCTCGATCTCGCGGGCGTTGAAGGCCTCGTACATGCGCCGAATCAGCGCCTCGATTTCGGGGTCGACGCGTGCCTGCACGCACCGGAGTCTGCCGATCGACTGGCGCCCGGGGTCGTGTAGCGATAGGTTCGCGGGCATGCTCAGACTCAAGAGGTTCATCCCGCTGCTGCTAATCGCCCTGGCGATCCCGCTCGCCACCTCGGCCGCCCCCGCTTCGGCCGGCCAGTTCAACAACAAGTGCGGTGATGGCCAGCAGAACGGATCCGGTTGGTACAACCTGAAGACGATCGACACGTCCTGTCGGGTGGCGCGCAAGCTCGCCGATCACTACGTCTACGTCGCAGGCGGCAACGACGACGGCTTCAAGGGCTGGAAGTGCTCCGAGAAGCAGCTCGGCGACGAGGTCTGGCGGGTCAACTGCCACCGCGATCACAACAACAAGTTCCAGCGCGTCCGCTTCCTCTACGGAGCGTGAGCCTGACCCGCCGGCTGGCCCCAATCGTCGCCGCGGTCGCCGTCCTGGCGCTCGCGGCGACACCGGCGGGAGCCCGGTCGGAGGCGGACTTCAAGCCGTGTGCGGCAAAGCCGGGCGACGTCGGCTTCGACCTGCGGGTCCGCGACGTCGCCTGCTCGAACGCCCGCAACGTCGCCTACCACTTCATCGTCGTCGCCCACGCCTCCGACGACGGCTATCGCGGCTGGAGCTGCTCGAACACCCAGCGCGCCGACGACCCGATCCAGAACGCCTGCAAGCGCCGCAAGGGCGACGTCAAGCAGAAGCTCAAGTTCCAGTTCGCCGGCTGATCCGCGGGGCGTAATTGACACACGATGCGCACCACCCGCGCGTCGGGTGCGGGGATGCTGGTCGGGATGGCGCGGGCACGGCACGACGGGGACGTGGGCGGAGGCGGAGTCGCGAGCCGCGCACTGCGGCGCCGGGAGTCCTGCGCCGACGGGATCGAGATCGGCGAGCTCGGCCGCCAGATCGCCGCCGCGGCGATCGACCAGGCCGACGGCCTGATCGGCCCGATCGAGACCCTGCACTACTGCTCGCACACGGTCCACCTGTGGGAAGGCGGGCGGAGCGTGCTCGGGCGCGAGACGGCGGACGCGATCGGTTACGGGGTCGTCACCCGCCTGGCGGAGGTGGAGGACGCGCGAGCGCCGACGCTGTTGCGGGGAATCGCGGCCGTTGCTGATGACCCGATCGGCATCGTCGCCGCCAACGCCTTGGCGAGCGGATCGACGCCAGGGACCCCCGGCTGGCTGCGCGCCGTCGGCTCGCCGGCGATCGTGCGAGCGGGGCGGGTCGAGGACCCGACCTCAGACGAGGGCACGATCGTCCTCTTCGACCTCTTGTGGCCCTGCGGGGAGCGCGGCGGCCTCGGCGTGTTCATCGACAACGCCCGATGCGCCACCGCCAAGCACATCCTCGTCGGGCCGACCATCGACGAGTGCCTGGAGGAAATCGAGGACGCCGAGGGCAGCCCCTGGCGGCTTGAGGAACTGGATCCCGCGGCGGCCGGCGGGTTGGTCCGCCAGGCGGTCGATCGGACCGAATCCGACCCCGGAGCACCCGTCGGCCCGACCTATCCGTCGCAGCGGGCGTTCCTGCGCGTGGTCCTGCGGCGGATCGAGGCGGCGGGCGGTTCCGCGGAACCGCGCAACTCCGAACCTTAGGCATCATGATGTCTATTTATTGACGCTATGATGCTCCCATGCGCACCACGCTCACGGTCGATGACGATCTGCTCGCGGCGCTCAAGCAGCGAGCGCGCGAGCGGGGCGTGCCCTTGAAGCGCGTGATCAACGAAGCCCTGCGGGCGGGCCTCGACTCCCCCGTACGGCGCCGGCGCCGCTACGTGATCCCGAAGCTGGGTCTGCGGGCGCGCCCGGAGGTCGACCTGACGAAGGCGCTTGCCCTGGCCGGCGAGCTGGAGGATCGCGAGACGGTGCGCAAGCTCGCGCGGGGCAAGTGAAGGTTCCGGACGCGAACGTCCTCCTCTACGCAATCGACCCCTCCGCGGCCCACCACGACGACGCCAGGAAGTGGCTCGAAGCGTCCCTATCGGGCGGCGAACCGGTCGGCTTCGCCTGGATCAGCCTGCTGACCGTTGTCCGGCTGACGACGAGCCCGGCGATCTACGACAAACCGCTGGATCCGGACGGCGCGCTGGACCTGGTGGACGGCTGGCTAGACGCGCCGCCGGCGACCCTGATCGAGCCGACGGCTCGCCATCCCGAGCTACTCAGGGCGCTGCTCGCCGACGCGGGTACGGCGGGCAACCTGACCTCAGACGCTCATCTGGCGGCGCTGGCGATCGAGCACGCTGCGACCCTGGCGAGCTTCGACGCCGACTTCCACCGCTTCAGCGGGCTGAAGCTCGAGTACCTGACCTAGCTGGCGTCGTCGGTGGTCTGCTCGTCGGCTCGGCGGGCCAGCTCGGCCGCCATCGCGGTGAGCTCGAACGGCAGGCGCGCCGGCGAAAAGTTGCCTTAGGGCAGCGGCGTCGACTTGTTGGTGTAGGCGACGTAGTCGCGGCAGGGCTCGCCGCGCAGGGCGGGGCACGGCGGCAGCCCGGTGGGCACGTTGACGCTGCCGACCACCGGCAGCTGCAGCTTCGACGGCATCTCGGGCGAGTGGGCGACCTCGATCCTGGCGCCGTCGCCGACCGCCTCGGCGAACGCCCAGATCGGCTGGTCGCCGTCGACGGCGCTGATCGTCACCCGGATCCGCGACCCCGCCCGGTAGGCGTGGCCCTGGTAGTAGAGCGGGATCGTCAGCTTCGCGAACTCGCCCTTCGGCATCGGCGCCAGGTCGCCCTTGCGCAGGCTCAGGACCGGCGCCAGCTTGGTCGACTTCTCCGGGTCGAGCTTGCGCGCCTGCGCCTTCAGCCAGCCGCCCTGGACGAAGGTCTCCTTGCCGTCGGGACGGACCTCGCTGACCGTGATCTGCAGGTCGACGTCGGGCTCGGAGGAGCGCACCCAGGCCCGCAGCGAGCCGGCGCCGATCACGGTCGTATTCGACTTCAGCGGCGCGGTCACGTACGAGGCCGCGGTCCCGGCCGGGTTCTGGGTCCAGTTGTAGGGCGGCGTCTGGGTCCAGAGGCCGTTGGTCCCGGATGCGGTGTTGCCGGTGAAGTCGGTCGGCGGGCGCGCGTCCTGGTTCCAGGTGAACGAGTCCGCGGCCCCCGTCTTCGGCGGCTTCGAGCTCATCGACCCCTGGTCGCCGAGGTAGAAGCTCTTCGCCTTCGTGCCCGGGACCGGCCAGCGCGAGAACGACTGCTCGAACCCGGGATAGGGGAAGCCGGGCTGGCCGCCCGCCCCGCTGTCGAACAGGATCCGGATCGGCGGCAGGTTCTCGAACGCCGCCAGCGCCGACTCGTAGGTCGGCTCGAGCTGGATCGGGTCGGGGGGCAGGGTGACGCCGGTGATTCCCATGGCGGCCTGGTAGACGACCGGCGCGCCGACGATCTGGACCGGATCTGGGATGGGTTTTCGCTGCGCGACGTAGAGCTCGAGGAAGTCGTACCAGCGGTTGAAGGTCTCGGGGTCGAGCGAGTCGACGTGGGTGCCGTTGGTGAACGTGAACCACTTGCGGTCGGTGCCGGTGAACGCCGCCGCCATCGTCGGGCAGTGGCCGCCGGTCTGCTCGTCGGTCCACTGGCAGGCGATGAAGGTCGGCACCTTGATCTTGTGGACGAAGGTCAGCGGCGCCAGCGGGTCGGCGACCTTCGGCTTGTAGGTCGAGTTGCGCTTCACCTTGTCGAGCAGGTTGACCGCCTCGGGGTGAAGCACCTGGTTGTCCTTGCAGATCGTGTCGCCGTTCTGGATCTGCTCGTAGGCCCAGCTCTGGCCCTGGTCGGGGCCGGCGGCGCGCGAGTCTTCTACGCGCTCCTCGGCCCAGTTGAGCGCGAAGCCGGTGTTGAGGACGCCGCCCGGATAAAGCGTCGTCTGGG
>CAWGDM010000008.1:0-17156 GCA_963821345.1 uncultured Solirubrobacterales bacterium
CTGGAACGGGCTCATCGTCCCCGGGTCGACGTTGATGTAGGGGTCGAACTTCTGCAGCTTGCTGGACGCGGAAGCCGCGGCTGACAAGAAGGCGCCCGATAGAGGCCGCCGCGATGCCCTTGCCCAGTGAGGAGACGACGCCGCCGGTGACGAAGATGAAGCGCGTCTCGCCCGGCTTCATCGGCTCAGATCACCTGCACTCACTCTGCCGAGCGAGTCTAGCCAGCGCAGTGGCGGAACCGAGTCGATCGTTTTTGAGATCGACCGAAACTCCCCGAAAATCGTCAGCGCAACGATTAGCGCCAGGGCGATCCAGCGCCCCGTGTCACCCAGGGTGACCAGCATCGCCACCCCGGCGAGCGCCCCGACCAGGTTGAACCGGTGTCGCCGAGCATCGCGCGCTCGCGCAGTGTGAACGCCGCGCCGACGGCGACCGGGCCGATGAACAGGCCGAGCAGCTTGATCGGCTCGGCGGTCCAGGCGCCCAGGCAGAGGCCGGCGAGCAGCAGGGCGAAGACCTTCTCGACTCTGCCCGGGCGCAGGTCGAGGAGGTTGAACAGGTTGGTCGTCAGCAGGAGCAGCAGGTCGGCGACGTAGTCGATCCCCTGCTGCCCCAGGCCGAGGTCGCGGTAGCGGCCAGCGCCAGCGCACCGACCGCCTTGATCGCTCCGGTCGAGAAGCGCCCCGAGGAGACCGCCCGGGCGTGGCCGCGCCAGCCGCGCGCGGTGTCGTCGGCGCCGCCGCGGCCGAGCGCATCGTCGAGCAGCCCGAGTAGGGCGACGCCGAGCACATAGACCATCCAGCGCTGAAGCCCGGGGTCGAGCAGGTCGAGGTCGGCGCGATCGTCGAGCACCGCCAACGGCGCCAGCGCGATCAGCGAGCAGGCGATCAGCGGCGCGCCGGCCGGGAACGCGACCCTGCGGGCGGCGTAGTTGGATCGCACCAGTCCCGCCCTGGCCATGTCCGTGAGCCAGGGACCGAGCGCGAGCGCGGCGACCAGCGCCGAGACGATCAGCCCGGAGAGCATCAGGGGCGCTTCTCGGCCCCGAACTGTAGGTTCGCGGGCGCCAGCAGGTCCGGCAGCAGCGCGTCGGCCGTGTCCTTGACCCCGAACGCGCCCTCGGCGCCCCCGAGCGGCGTACACGAGCGAGACCTGGCCGGGCAGCTGATCGACGTTGTCGACGCTCGACAGGCCCTGGTCGGAGAAGTACTCGATCGAGCTCGGGTCGGTGCTCGTGCGCTCGGCGCCGACCACGGTCGCGCCACGGCGGTCGGACAGCCCGGCCTGCAGGCCGGCGATCAGGCCGTCCTCGACCGTGTCGGTTTCCGCCTGCTCGCGCGGGCTCTGGTCCGGGGGCGACTGGCGCACGACCACGACGCCGTCCAGGTCGCCCGGCTGGCCGCTGTAGCGGCTGAACAGCGCCGCCCGCAGGTCGTCGAACCGCGGCCCGCCGCGGACGAGGGCTCGCCCGGCGAGCCGCGAGGCGCGTGCGAGCTGTTGCTCGCGGGTCGCACCATGCGGCCTGTGCGGCCGACCGCGTCGACCGCCGCGTCGACGTCGGGGGGCTCGCGGACGACCGCGACCTCCTGCAGCGTGGCCCCTGAGGGCTCGATCGCCCTGCGCACGTCGTCGGCGAGCGCGTCGTCGAGGTCGCCGAGCGCGACCACCCCAACCTCGCGCCCGCGGAGACGGTTCTGGAACTCACCGCCGGGGTCAGCTTGGCGGCGAAGGCGCTCTCGTCGTCGAAGCGACTCTGGAGGTCGTCGATCTGGGCCCGGGCGTCATCGAGGTCGGAGTGCAGGCTCTGCTCGAGGTCGTCGGCCGTCCCGTTGACGATGTCGGACCCGAACCCGACGCCGATCAGGATCCCGACCGCCAGCGCGACGAACACGGCCACCAGCGAAGCGGCGTGGTACCTGCTCGAGTAGCCCATCAGACCGGAATGCGCCTTCGGCTCATAGGTCCAACGCCACCTTGATCTTCAACCAGACCAGGTCGAAGAACTCACCCAGCGCCGGCGAAGTCATCACCACGATCGCGATCAGCACCAACGAGACCACGAGGAACCCCCACATGTGCCAGCCCCGCACGCCGGGGTTGTAGAGGCGGCTGACGCCCTTGGCATCGACCAGCGTCTCGCCGATCCGCAGCCTGGTGAGGAAGGTCGACGACATCCCGGCGCGGTTCTTGTCGAGAAACTCGGTGAGGTTGAAGTGGGCGCCGACCGAGACGATCAGCTCGGCCCCGTTCTCGTGCGCGAGCAGCATCGCGACGTCCTGGCTGGTTCCGACCGCCGGGGCGACTATCGGTGGAGGCCGAGCGCCCGCAGCCGCTCGGCGCCCGGCGCATCGCCGTCGGCGTAGGCGTGGACCACCACCTCGGCGCCCGAGGTAAGTACCGCGTCGGTCGCCGAGTCCATGTCGCCGAGGACCATGTCCGGCTTGAAGCCCTCCTCGAGGATCGCGTCGGCGCCGCCGTCGACCCCGACCAGCACGGGGTTGGTGTCCTCGATGTAGGCGTGCAGGGCTCGCAGGTCGCGGCGGTAGGTCGTCCCGCGAACGACGATCAGCGCGTGGCGTCCGCGGAAGTCGGTCCGCACCGGCGGGAAGTCGATCCTGCCGACGAGCAGCTCGCCCTCCTGCTCGACATGCTGGATCGTGTTCACCGCAAACGCGGCCAGCGCCTCGTTGATCCGCTCGCGCTGGCGCTCGATCTGCTCGGTCGCGGTCTGCAGGTCGATCACCCGGCCGGTCGCCAGCACGGTGCCGTTGGCGCGCACCTCGCCGCCCTGGATGACAATTGGATCGCCGTCGGAGAGCTCCTCGAAAGAGCGGTGCCGCAGGAGCGTCGACCAGCGCGACCCCGGCCCGCGCGAGGATCAGCGGCCCCGGGTTCGGGTAGCGGTCGGTCGACGAGGGCGCGACGTTGACGACCGCCTCCACCCCGCTCGCCGCTAGGTCCTCGGCCGCGATCCGGTCGAGGTCGGCGTGGTCGATCACCGCGATGTCTCCCGGCCGCAGGCGCTTGACCAGGTTCTTGGTCTTGCGCCCGAGCCGTGCCCGCCCGCTGATTGGCGGCGCCTCCGTGGGCCGCAGCTGGATCTCGGGCCCGCGCAGGAGAGCGCGCGCCCGGCTACGCAGAGCCATCCGCCGATTATGCGGAAAAAGCGCCGTCCGGGTGAACCGGAGCGTTCAGGCGGCCTTCAGCAGCTGGCGCGCGTGGCGGCTGGCCGCCGAATCGCCGCGCTCGGCGCCCAACATGCGGACGATCTCGGCGACCAGCTCGTCGCCGGCAACCCGCTCGACGGTCGCGCTCGGCCCGCCATCCCGCGCGTGCTTTGTGATTCGGAAGTTGGCGGCGGCCACCGACGCGACCTGCGGCAGGTGGGTTCTGCAGAGGACCTGGCGGTCCTCGGACACCGACCGCAGGTCGCTCGCCGACCGCCCGCGCCGTGTTGCCGCCGATCCCGGCGTCGATCTCGTCGAAGACCATCGTCCGCAACGACTCGCCGCTGCCGAGGCCGGTGAGCGCGAGCATGATCCGCGACAGCTCGCCGCCCGAGGCCGCGTCGCGCAAGGGCGCGGTCGGCATGCCCGGATTGGTCGCCACCAGCGGCTCGGCCGACTCTGCCCCGTTCGGCCCGAAGCCGTCGCCATAAGGCTCCAGGACGACCTCGAGCCGGGCGCCCTCCATCGCCAGTTCGGCGAGCTCCTCGGCGACCCGTTCGCCCAGCCTCTCGGCCGCCGCACGCCGGCCCTTGGTCAGCTTCGCGGCAAGCCGGCCGCGCACCGCCTCCGCCGCGCCGATCCGGGCCCGCAGCTCCTCGGCGGCCTGCTCGGCGTTCTCCAGCCGGGCGATCTGCGTCCGGCAGCCCTCGGCATGCGCGAGGACCGACTCGATCGAGCCGCCGTGCTTTCGCCGCAGCCGATCGAAGGCCGCCAGGCGCTCCTCGACCGCCTCCAGGCGGCCGGGCTCGGCGTCGATCCGCTCGAGGTACGAGCGCAGCTCGCCGGCGGCGTCGTCGAGCTCGAGCGCGGCGGCGCGCAGCCGCTCCGCCAGGGCGTCGAGCGCGGGGTCGACCCCGTCCGCCGCGCTCAGTCCGGCATCGGCCTCGCCGAGCGCTGCGCGGGCGCCGCCGCCGTCCTCGTCGGAGCCGTTGACCGCGCCGAGGGCGCGGGCAGCCCGCGGTTCGCAGACCCTCTGCGTTTCGCAGCAGCGCCCGCTCCGACGCCAGCTCGGCCTCCTCGGCGGCGTCGGGTGCCGTGGCCTCGATCTCGGAGAGCTCGAAGCGCATCAGGTCAAGGTCGCGCTCGCGGCTGCCCTCGCGGTCGAGCAGCTCGTCGAGCTCGCGGCCGAGCTGCGGTCGCCTGACGATGCGCGGCGCGGTACTCGCCGCGCAGCTCCAAGTGATCGGGGCCGGCGAACCCGTCGAGGATCTCGAGCTGCGCCGAGGACAGGGTCAGCTTGCGGTGCTCGTGTTGGCCGTAGAAGGCGAGCAGACGCGAGCCCAGCGCCCGCAGCTCGGCGGCCGAGGCCGAGCGTCCGCCGATGAACGCGCTGGTCCGCCCCGAGGCGCCGATTCGCCGCCCGAGCACAACCTCGCCCCCGTCGTCCGGCAGCCGCGCAGCAATCTCGGCCAGCTCCGGATCGTCGAGCAGTCCGGCCGGTAGCGCAAACACGCCCTCCACCCACGCTTCGTCGGCGCCCGGGCGGACGATCTGCGGTCGCGCGCGCCCACCCATCAACAGGTCGAGCGAGTGCGCGAGCACCGTCTTGCCGGCCCCGGTCTCGCCGGTGATCGCATTCAGGCCCGGCTCGAGGCGCAGCTCGGCGCGCTCGATCAGCAGCAGGTTCTCGATCCGCAGCTCGTGCAACATCGCCGCCCCTTTTAGCGGCGGGCGCCGACGGATTCGTCCCGTTGGGCGCCCGCGCTCAGCCGGCAGCCGCGCCCTCGGCCGCGACCTCCGCCGCCGCCTCCGGCGCCACCGGAGCCGGCTGGCCGACCAGATCGCGGCTGCGGACCAGCACCCACGAGGCGATCCCGCCGACCAAAGCCGTTGCCGCGCCGACCAGCAGGATCTCGTTGAGGCCGCTGATGAACGCCTGGTCGGCGGCGGCCGTGGCCTGCTCGCGTAGGCCGGGCGGCAGCTGCGCGACGGCGCTCTGCACCGCTCCCGAGGAGACCGCCTCCGAGAACGAATCGGGGGCGTTGGGCAGCAGCTCGGCCAGCTTCGAGGAGATCTGGGATTGGAAGATCGCCCCGAGCGCCGCGGTCCCGGTCGCGATCCCGACCTGGCGGAAGGTGCTGTTGATCCCCGAGGCCATCCCCGCCCGGGCGGCGTCGACGACCCCGATCGCGACCGAGGCGATCCCGGGGTTGGTCATCCCGATCCCGATCCCGGCGATCAGGGAACCGGCCAGCAGTCCGGTCCAGCTGTCGCCGACGTCGATCCCGTGCATCAGCAGCAGGCCGAGTCCGACCAGGATCAGGCCGGTTCCCATCAGCGCCCGGGCCGGCACGCGGCCGAGCAGCCGCCCCGAGATCGGGGCGACGATGAACGAGAGCACCGTCAGCGGCAGGAAGCGCAGGCCGGCCGCGAGCGGCGCGTAGCCGAGGACGTCCTGCATGTAGAGGGTGAGGTAGAGGAACATCGCGAACATCCCGGCCGAGAGGGTGAAGGCGACGATCGAGACGCCGGTGAACGACGGCTTCCTGAACAGCGAGAGGTCGAGCATCGCGTTCTCGCGCCGCATCTCGATCACGACGAAGGCGATCAGCAGGGCCACGGCGCTGCCGAGAGAGGCGACGATCGTGGCGCTGCCCCAGCCCTCGGGGTTGCCGCGGATCAGCCCGAAGATCAACAGGAAGAGTCCGGCCGAGAAGGTGACCAAGCCCGGCCAGTCGATCGGCTGCGGGTCGGTCGCCTTGACGTTGGCGACCTTGGTCTCGGTGAGCACGATCGCCCCGATCCCGATCGGCACGTTGACGAAGAAGATCCACTCCCAGCCGAGGCCCTCGGTGATCAGGCCGCCGAGCAGCGGACCGATCGCCACCGCACCGCCGACCGTCGCCCCCCAGAGGCCGATCGCATTGGCGCGCTCGCGGCCCTCGAACTCCTGGGCGATCAGCGCCAGGGCGGTGGCGAACATCGCAGCGGCGCCGGCGCCCTGGAAGCCGCGGGCGAAGTTGAGCACCGTCGGGTCGCCGGAGAGGCCGCACGCGAATGATGCCGCGGTGAACAGGGCGAAGCCGAAGGTGAACACCCGCCGGCGCCCGATCCGGTCGCCGATCGAGCCGGCGACGAGCAGGAACGAGGCAAGGGTGAGCGCGTACGCGTCGACGACCCACTGCAGGCTCGAGAAGCTGGCCGAGAGGTCGCTCTGGATGTCGGGCAGCGCGACGTTGACGATCGTGACGTCGATCAAGAGCATGAACGTCGCCACGCAGACGGCCAGCAGGGTCCACCACTTGCGCTCCATCCGCACCTAACTTAGTGAGCGAGGCGTCCGAACTTGTCGCGGATCCGTCGGTAGAAGTTGGCGCCGGGCAGCTGCGCCAGCCGCGAGACCCCGTCGCGGAACCGCACCTCCATCTCGGCGCCGCTCGCCAGCTCGCCGACCTGCTCGCCGTCGAGCACCACCTCGACCGAGTCGCGCCCGGCGGCGTTGGTGACCGAGAGCACGTCATCGGGGGCGACCACCAGCGGCCGGGCCGTGAGCGTGTGCGGGGCGATGAAGCTGACCACGTAGCCCTCCACCCCCCAGGCGAGGATCGGGCCCTGGTTGGCGAGGTTGTAGCCGGTCGAGCCGGCGGGGGTGGCGGCGACCAGGCCGTCGCAGCGCACATGGCCGACCTCCTTGCCGCCGAGGCGATAGCCGAGCTCGGCGACCCGGCCCTGCTGGCGGCGAATCAGCGAGACGTCGTTGAGGGCGATCGGCGGATCGGCGTCGACCGTCGCCTCCAGCCCCGGCATCGACTGCACCTCGAAGGCGCCGTCGAAGGCGGCCGCCAGGCCATCGGCAAGCTGCTCGCGCTCGGCTGCGGCGAGAAAGCCGACAGTGCCGAAGTTGACCGCGAACACCGGCACCTCGGTGTGCGCGTAGGCCCGCAGTGCCTTGAGGATCGTTCCGTCGCCTCCGAGCACCAGGCAGAGGTCCGGCTGGCCGTCGAGCCCGTCGAGCGCCTCCAGACCGGCGAGGTCGTGCTTGTCGGCCTCCTCAGTCGACGCGAACAGCGTGATCCCGCGCTCGCCGGCGGCGGCGACGGCGTCGGCGACCGCGGCCGAGGTCTGCTCGGGCTGGGTATGGGTGAGCAGGACGGCGCTGTCGATCGCGCTCACGGTTCCACCTCGGCGATCGCGCGCTCGAGGTCGACGATCGGATCGCCGTCGACCGCGGCGCGGATGAAGGTCTCGCGGTTGCCCTTCGGCCCCGGTAGGCCGGACGCGGCGAACCCCTTGACCGCCAGGCCCGCGTCGGTCGCCGAGCGCGCGACGGCGCGCACCGCCTCGCGCCGCTCGCCGGCGTCGCGGACGACCCCGCCCCGCACCCGGCCCTTGCCGAGCTCGAACTGCGGCTTGACCATCGCCAGCACTTCGCCGCCGTCGGCAAGGCAGCCGGCGACCGCCGGCAGCACCTTCGACAGCGAGATGAACGAGACGTCGACCGTCGCCAGCTCCGGCCGATAGGGAAGCTGGGACGGATCGAGGTCACGGGCGTTGTGGCGCTCGAACACGATCACACGGGAATCGTTGCGCAGCCCCCAGTCGAGCTGGCCCTGGGCGACGTCGAGTGCGATCACGCTTGCGGCGCCGCGCTTCAGCAGGCAGTCGGTGAACCCGCCGGTCGAGGCGCCGACGTCAAGGCAGGCGAGCCCGTCGACGTCGAGCCCGAAGGCGTCGAGAGCGTTGGCGAGCTTGATCCCACCGCGCGAGACGAACGGGGGCTCGGACTCCAGCAGCAGCTCGGAATCCGCAGCGACGAGCTGGCTCGGCTTCAGCGCCAGCGGGCCGTCGACGCCGATCCGCACCCGCCCCGCGCGCACCGACTCGGCGGCGCTCGTCCGCGAGGGCGCGAGCCCGCGCTCGGCGAGCAGGGCATCGATCCGCTGCTTGCTCATCGGGCGAAAGTACCGGCCCGAGGACAGGACTAGTATCGGCGCCATGAGGGCCGCAACAGCCACCGCGATCGTCGTCGTCTCCCTGCTCGCCGCAACCGCCGCTTTTGCCGGCTCCGCGCGCGTGCCGGCGAAGATCTCGCTCCAGCTCGGCAACACGCCGGGGTTGTTCAAGGGCAAGGTCACGTCGTCCGACTCGGCCTGCTTCTCCGGCCGCAAGGTGCGGATCGTCCGGGTCTCGGGCCCCGACGTCCGGATCGGCAAGACCTACACCAAGATCAACGGCCACTACAAGGTCCAGACGACCGAGACGAGCGGTGACTGGATCGCCAAGGTCAAGCACGAGACGCTCGCCGGCGTCGACTGCAAGGGCGCCCAGTCGACGATCCGCTCGGCGGGCTGACGCAGCCCCGCCTTCTCCTTACTCGGCGAGCCAGACCTTAGCCGCCGCCAAATCAGCCACAGGGAACGCCCCCCGATCTCGCTTCCCTCATGCTTCGCTGATCGGAAGCCCGTCCCACGGGGTGAGAAGAAGTGGACCTTCGGTGGCGGCGGTTTACGCTTGCCCCACCGATCACGAGGAGGCCCAGCATGGCGACGACGAGCGAGGGGATCGTTCCGTTCCGGGGGCATCGCACCTGGTACCGGGTTGTTGGCGAGCTTCCGGCCAGGCGTGGGCTGCCGCTGCTCGTCCTCCACGGGGGCCCCGGTTTCCCTCACGACTACCTGGAGGACCTGGCCCGGCTGGCGGAGGACGAGCGGACGGTCGTCTTCTACGACCAGATCGGGTGCGGAAAGTCCGACCACCCGGACGAAAACGCTCTGTGGACGATGTCCACGTTCGTCGAGGAGGTCGCCACTGTGCGCGACGCCCTCGGGCTTGACCAGATTCACCTGCTCGGCCACTCCTGGGGCGGGTGGCTCGCGCTTGAGTACGTCCTGGGGCGCCCGAGTGGCGTCGCCAGCATGGTTCTGACGAGCACCTGCGCCAGCCTCCCGGCGTTCGCGGCAGAGACCCGGCGACTGAAGGAGTCCCTTCCCGCCGAGGTGCGTGAGGTCATCGATCACCACGAGGCCGAGGGAACGACCGACGACCCCGCATATCAGGAGGCAGCGATGGCCTATTACACCGAGTGGGTCTGCCGGCTCGACCCGTTCCCCGACCACCTCATGCGCTCCTTTGCGAACCTGAGCGGGGACGTGTACGCGACGATGCAGGGGCCGGAGTGGAACGTCACCGGCAACCTCAAGGGCTGGGATGTCACCGCCCGGCTAAACGAGCTCGATCTGCCGGTGCTGGTGACCTCGGGGCGCTATGACGAGATGACACCCGCGGTTGTCGAGCCGCTCGTCGACGGGATCCGAGGCGCTCAGTCGGTCGTCTTCGAGCGAAGCGCCCACTTCGCCATGGTCGAGGAACCGGATCGCTATCGGGAAGTTCTCGAGGCGTTCCTGGGTGGGGTGGAAACTGCGCCGAACTGAGAACCCCGGAGCTCGTTCTCCTGCGACATCGACTACTCCGAAAGCCCGGCGGCTGCGAGGGCTTCGGCGGGGTCGAGATAGGTCCGAACCCGAATCGCCCTGCCGTTCTTGAGATCGCTGACAGAAACCAGCGGCGACTCGGTCTCGGCTCCGCTGCCCCTGCCGCGCGTGCGGACGTGACCGATTGCGAAGATCCGATCGCCCAGGTCCCGGATCTGAGGAAACTCCGCCTGCCACTCGTCGAGAGCCTCGTCCAGATCGCGGAACAGCTTGCGAATGCCGTCATGTCCCCGATACACGGCCGTCTCCCCTCCGAGCGGGACCATGAGCGCCGAGTGCCATTCGACATCGACGTCGAGGGTCTCCAGCATCGCTTCGACGTCTCGGCCGTTGTACGCGTCAACCGAGCGCTTGAAGGTCTCCACGTTCTCCTGCGACATCGCCTAAGCAGTATCTCGCGGCCCCGGGAGGTCGCTCTCGCCGCTTCGGCCGTCTCAGGGTCGGCGGGCCCGGGCGCCTCGCCGCTCGCGGTGATCTCGACAGCTGTGTCTGGCATCAGCTAGGGGTCGGACCCTGCCTCGTAGGCGGAAGGTTCAGCAAGTTCATCACGATCATTCACCGGAGGGTTCGAGCGAGGAGCATGAGACGATGGCGACCGGCGAGATGCAGCTAGGCCGAGGCGTTCGCGAAGCGCTCTCGATCTGCATGCGCCGCGAGCACTTGCGCCGCACGCTTCGGATCGCCCTCGTCGTCGGCGTGATCCTGACCCTGATCAACCAGGCCGACGTGATCATCGGCGGCGACGCGAGCACCGCTACGTGGATCAAGGTCGGGCTCAACTTCTGCGTCCCGTTCGTGGTCTCGAATCTCGGCCTGCTGGCCGGAAAGCGCGCCGAGGCCGGTTAAACCCACCGGCCTTCCTGCACGGCTCACTCGAGCTCCCGTTCGGCTATCTCCGCCCGCGCCGAGTCGCTCTTGGAGAGGTCGGAGATCCCGAGCTGCCGCTTGACCCCGGGGGTGCGCTCGAATTGGATGTCGCGGTAGTCGACCACCTGGAAGTGGTTGCCCCAGGGGTCGAGGAAGTCGAGCCCGCGGGACGGCACGATCTCAAGGCCCTCGCGCTCCACCGCTGCGCGCGCCGCCTCCTTGTCGTCGACGACCAGGCCAAAGTGGCGCTCCCCGTCGGGCGGCTGGGTGCGGCCCGCGACCAAGGCCAGGAACTGATCGCCCATGTCGATGAACGCCATGTGGTTGCCGTGGCGACCCCGCAGCTCGAAGTCGAACAGGCGGCCGTAGAGGTTGAGTGCCTGGTCGAGGTCGCCGACCTCGAGCGCGATGTGGTTGAAGCCCACAAGCCGGGGGCGCTCGCTCATCCCGCCCATTGTGGCGCGCCGAAGCTTCGGCCGGCGTCGGACGCCTCTCCGCGAACGCGGTTGGTCGACCTCCCCCGCAGGAACCGGGCGCGCCGATAAAAGCTGCGAGGGTCCCGGCGCCGGCCTCTAGCCCAGCCTACCCCGTCGGCCTTCGGAATCCTGAACAGCGACGCCGCGTTGGCGGCGAAAATCATGTCGTCCTCGGTCTTCAGCTTGCCGCTCATGAACAGCATCGGCCCGGCGGTGTTGCCGGTCACGAGTCGGTGGAAGTCGACGCCGTCAATTCGGAAGGCGACCTGGGAGGGCTCGCTCTCGTCCGGGCCCGCGAGCGGAGGTCCGAGTTCCTGCGGCCCAATGGGCGGGTCACCGACGTGTGCGGTGGAGCGCCCTGCCAGACGGACGCCTTCGCGCCATGAAACCCCCGCGGCCGCCATCCCAACCCCAAGTCTCGCGGGGAGCCTGGCTGCTGGCGACGTGCTGACTGGGGGACAGACTGGGGACGGGGCGAAATCGAGGCCGATGCGCTGACCCCCGACGAGGCCGAAACCGCATGAGAAAGCCCAAAGTGAAACGCCCCCTCACTTTGAGGGGCGTCTCGGGTACAGGGAGGAGAGAACGGCCGCGACCCGGATAGTCAAGCGCGATTCGGCTTGATAGGGCGATTTCACTACCGCTGGAGACCGCTGGAAACCGCCTGAACCGGGTGCCGACTGGCGCACCACTGGCGCACGCGGCGCGTGGAGGGAGGGGGTAAGGCGGGAAGGGCGTGGTGCGCGAGTAAATCCATACCGCCCCGCCACACACGCCGGAGTCCCCCGCGCGATCCACAAGCGGAGTCCCGTGCGGGCTGGCGCTGTTCGGCGATCTCTCCTTGCATGGGGTGCAACTCGGGTGGATACCGTCCTCCGACGGGGCGCCCAATGCGGGCAGAGCCCTCGCGGAGGAGACATATGCGGTTTCACCGATGGTCGAGCGGATGCCACGAGCGGCGGCAGGTCAACGGCGCGCTTCCGCCGATGGCGCGACCTAGTGGGGTCCCCTCCCCACTGCGAAGCCCGCGGGTCGATGGGACGCTCCCACGGTCGTTGCCTATCGCGCCGCGCGCCACGAGGAGATCGAATGGCCACGATGTCCGTCCACCAACGCAGCCAGCTCAGCCGTTTCGTGCCCAACTCGGGCGCCCGGGCTTACCCTCGGCGGGCGCTGATCGCCTGCACCACCACCGCGTACCCGATCTGGCCTACGCCTCAGTGCCCAGGCCCGCTGGTGCCCTCTCCGTGTCATCGAGTTCCTCTGAGTTCGCGGCGGTTCGATGCACGTTTGGATACTGACGGTCGATGTGAGAGGGTCGACGGTGCGACCCAGAAATCCGCACGGAAGCATTCCGTGCGCGGCAAAGGGGAGATTCGCATCGCAACGAAGCGCATACGCAGGATCGCCGCGAGTGCGGGCCTCGGTCTAACCGCGGCGCTCGGAGCCAGCGCGACCGCGCAGGGCGTCGACTTCACGGTCAATGATCGAGGTGACGCCGGCGACGGTAGCTGCGATAGCACTCCCGGCGACTGCACGCTGCGCGACGCACTCGCCGCCGCCGACAACAACAACGCAGGCCGCCCATCGATCGGATCGTTTTCGCCTCCGACGTCACCGGTGCGATCACGCTCAACGGCACCCAGCTCCCGACGATCGACGAACCGCTCTACATCGACGGTCCGGGGGCAGACAGGCTGACGGTCGATGCCGCCAACGCTTCGAGGATCTTCAACGTGTCCGCCGTTGGCGCGGAGGTGACCGTATCGGGCCTGGCCCTGACCGGCGGCAACGCCGCCGAAAGCTACGGGGGCGCGATCGACGTCATCAACACCGACTTGACGATCCGAGACTCGACGATTTCGGGCAACTCCGCCGGGAGCGGAGGCGCCATCGGCCCGCACCACCGCTAAGTACGGGTGGTGGGTCGATCGAGATCGAGGATTCGACGATCGCGGGCAACTCGGCGACGAATCAAGGCGGCGGTCTCTCCTTGGGCTTCGCCGGCGACGCGACGATTCGTGACTCGACGATCTCGGGTAACTCGACCGACGGTGGCGGAGGCGGCATCACCGGTTCGCGTACGCCGCCTCAATCGAGATCGAGGAATTCGACCGTCTCGGGCAACTCGGCGGACAGCTCCGGAGGCGGCATCTATTCCAAGGTGCCCAGGGACGACGATCCAGGACTCGACGATCGCGGGCAATTCAGCGGGCGGCGAGGGTGGGGGCATCTTCGCCTACGGCGCTGAAACGAGCGTTGTCAACACGATCTTCGCCAACGACTCCGCCGGTGGGGGTGGGCCGGACGTCGCCAGCCCCCACAACGATTTCCGGGCCGCCTTCAGCCTCATCGAAGACCCCGCCGGTGTACTGATCGACACCACGGTGCCGGGCTCCAATATCACCGGGGTCGATCCCCAGCTCGGCGAGCTCAGCGACAATGGAGGCCCCACGCAGACGCAAGCTCTGCCCCCGTCGAGCCCGGCGGTGGATGCGGGGTCGAGCGACCTCGATCGCGATCAGCGTGGGCTCCCGCGCCCGGTAGACCAGCCCAATCCCGACTCCCCTGCGGGCGGCGCCAACTCCGCCGACATCGGCGCCGTCGAGCTCGAGACCCCGCCGAGACGCGCGCGCCCCGGTCTTCGGTCTCTCGGGCGACGAGAGGCAACACTCGAAATCGAGGGTGAGCGTCGACGCGACGTGCGACGAGGCGTGCTCCGTGGACGCAACGGGGACGATCAACGTGCCGAAGTCGAAGAAGTGGAAGAAGTTCAACCTGCTCGACGACTCGGTCGAGCTCGGCGTTGGGGAGACGACGACCCTGAAGCTGAAGTTCAAGAGCAAGGTGAGCAAGCTGGTCACGAAGGCCTTCGAGAACGACAAGAAGTCGACGGCGAGGGTGAGCGTGACGGCCGCCGACGCCGCGGGAAACGTGAGCGCGGACGACGTCAAGGTCACGGTGAAGCGAGAGGAGCAGAAGTAGCCGCGCCGCCGGGCGGCTTGCTCCTACTTCGGGGGGTTCAGGGTCTGCGCCCTCCTTTCGACCGAAAGATCGACGTCCTGCGCGGCAGGCTGAGCGACGAGCGATCCGCTGAGCTGCTGCGATTCTGGTCCCGCGAGGGGGCTCTCGAGGGGCCCGCGGCGCTCCGGCGGCTCCCCGAGGTCGTCTGCGTGCTGCGCGACGCGGCGGGTGGGATCGTCGGCGTCAACTCCGTATATCCCCAGGACCTTGCGCTGATCGGGGGGCGCCGTTTCTGGATCTATCGAGGCTTCCTGCTCCCCGCCGCCGCGAGCGCGGAGCCCGAGGTCATCCGAGCCTCGTTTGCAGCGCTCGAAAAAGAGTTCGAGCCGGTGGCACCGGGGCCCGTCGGCCTCTGCGTGCTCGTCGTCGATCCAGCCGAGATGGAACGCCGTCCAGAGGCTCTGTGGGCGGAGACGCAGCTCATGTACGCCGGCTATCTCGACGACGAGCGCCAGGTCCGGATCCGCTACTTCGAGGGTGCCGCTATCGGCCCCGGACTTCCCAACTCCCCCGCCCTGAGCGACGCGGAGCTCGACCCACCGCTCGAGGACCGTTACCGGATCGAACCGTTGGACGAGACGAATGAGGTCACACCTGACGGGGTGCTTGCCCTGTGGCGCCGTGAGGGGGCGATGGGCGACGCCGAGGCCCGGCGCCGGGTGCACGAGGTCCGGCTGGTCGCGATCGACCGGGATCAGGGCTTGGTGGGGGTCGGGAGCGCCTTCATTCAGCACAACCCTCAGCTGAGGATGGACCTCTGGTACGGCCGTGTGTTCGTGGCCGCAGCGCACCGCCACAGCAACGTGGCTCGGGTGCTGATGATGCGCGGCCGCGAACTTCTTGAGCGGCGCTTCACAAGCGGGGAGGACACCCGCGCAGCGGGGGTCGTCATGGAGATCGAGAACGAGGGGCTCAAGCGGTATTTCAACAAGGCGCTGTGGAGGGCGGGCCCCGTCGAGTCCACCTTCATCGGTGAGAACGTGCGCGGCGATCACGTGCGCGTCCACTACTTCCCGGGGGCGCTGGCGCCGACCCCCGGAAGCCACGGCTGATGATCGAGCGCCCCGTCTTCATAGTCGCTCCGCCCCGCTCGGGTGTCGCGGCGCTGCACGGCTCGCTGGCCCGCGCGCCGGGCGTCTTCACCGCGGCGGGCGACCGGCCCAGCGTGTTTGACGCCGTGTACGAGCTGAACCCGGCAAACCGCGACTGGGATGGCCACAGGCTCACGGCGGCGGACGCTCAGCCGCGCGTGGTCGAGGAGCTGCGTTCGAACCTGAAGGCTTCGCTGCGTGACCGCGACGGCAACCGTCCCGGCCTCGATCCCACGGGGCTGCGTTGGGTGGACGCAACGCCCCGGAGCGCGCTTAGCGTGCCGTTCCTAGCCGCGATCTGCCCTGATGCCTACTTCGTTTACGTCCACCGCGAGCCGCGCGACACGGTGGCGAGCATGGCAGAGGCCTGGCGGTCAGGCGGCTACGTCTCCTACCCCGAGCTCCCGGGCTGGTCGGGCCCACCGTGGTCGCTGCCGCTGGTGCCTGGCTGGCGCGAGCTGTCGGGCAAGGGACTGGAGGAGATCGTCGTCGAGCAGTGGATCGGAATCACCCGTGTCCTGCTCGACGACCTTGAGGCCCTCGCTCCCGACCGCTGGTGCGTCACCGACCTGGGCGCCCTTCTCGACGACCCCCGCCGCGAGGTCGAGCGGGTCTGCGCCTTCGTCGAGATCGAGGCTGGCGACGACGTCACCCTGCCGCTGCGCGCGCTTCGCGACGAGCCGGCCATTGAGGAGGTAGGCGCGGGCGACGGATCGCTCGCCGCGCTCCTGCGCCGAACCATCCCGGGCGAGGAGCGGGCGCTCGCGCTGCTGGCCCAGCCTGCAAAGCGAGACAGACCGGTCGCGACGCACGCCGATTCTCCCCTGCGCAGTGTCTACACGCAGAGCTTCCCGCAGCTGCTCCGTGAGCTCTCGAGCTCGCTGCTGGTCTCTACATATCAGACCGGCAAGCTGATTTGCGCCCGCCACGATCACGGCACTCTCAACACCCACTTCCGAGACTGCGAGCGACCGATGGGCCTCGCAGTGGCGCCCGGACGGATCGCGATCGGCACCCGGGCCGAGGTCCTCGATTACCGCGACTTTCCAGCGGTCGCGCGAAAGATCGCGCCCCAGGGAAGCCACGACGCCTGCTTTCTGCCGCGCAATCGGCACTTCACGGGGGACGTCCGCATCCACGAGATCGCCTTCGCCCAGGGCGAGCTGTGGATCGTCGCCACGAACTTCTCGTGCCTGGCGACCCTGGACGCCCAGCACAGCTTCATCCCCCGCTGGACGCCGCCCTTCATCTCCGAGCTAGTCCCTGAGGACCGCTGCCACCTGAATGGCCTATGCGTCGTCGGAGACACGGTGCGTTATGTCACAGCCCTGGGCGAGAGCGACGACGCCGGAGGTTGGCGCGAGAACAAGAGCTCCGGCGGCGTACTGATCGACGTCGCTTCGGGTGAGACCGTGATGGGTGGGCTCTGTATGCCCCACTCGCCTCGCTGGCACGACGGGCGCCTGTGGCTGCTTGACTCCGGCAACGGCACTCTCTCGCTCGCGGACCTCGACGTCGGCTGCCTCGAGACGGTCGCCGAGCTGCCCGGCTTCACTCGCGGCCTCGTGTTTGCGAGCGGCGTCGCGTTTGTGGGTCTCTCCCAGGTCCGGGAGACCGCCACCTTCGGCGGCCTGCCGCTGTCCGAGCGCGTCGACGAGCGCCTCTGCGGCATCTGGGCGGTCGACACCCGTAGCGGCGAAACGCTCGGCTTGTTGCGCTTCGACGAGCTGGTGCAGGAGATCTTCGACGTCGCCCTGCTCACCGGCCTGAGCTGGCCCGAGATCGCCGAGGAAAGCTCGGACGCGGCCAGCCAGTCGTTCGTGCTCCCCTGACCAGTGTGAATAGACCAGAGAGATGCCGACGCTTTCGGCTCGTCTCGCCTCCATCTTCCGAGCACCGTAGACGAGGCCGGCGGGGCATCGCCTGGCCCCGCTCGCTTCGGAAGTGTCGCTTTGCGTGCAAGCGATACTGGCCAGCGACGCGGAGCGCGCTCATGCACCCGTTCCCCCACTCGCGCATCCGCTCCGCCCAGGCTCCAG
>CAWGDM010000009.1:0-91507 GCA_963821345.1 uncultured Solirubrobacterales bacterium
GATCGAGTCCGAACTCCTCACGCGCCTCGCGTGGCGAAGGCGTCCAACACGCCGACGATAGCGCCGGTCGCAGCCCCGCGCCCGCGCCCCGGCTGCGCCAACCGCATCGGAGAGGGTGATGTAGTAGGCCCCGTAGTGGCGGCGGCCGCTGGAGGTGCATTCGAACGAGCCGCCGCCCTGGAAGCCGCCGGGCTGCGCAGTAGCGCATAGGACGAGCAGCGGCACTTTCGCTTTGCATAGAAAGCGGTGCTTTCGAGGACCACCAGGTGGGTAGACGAGGGCGTAAGAACCTGATCGTCCGGAAGGAAGGCAGCGATGTCACAACAACTCAGGATTCCTGCCGCAGACACTCGGCTCTACGCCGTCAAGCGCCACCGGCGACACGCCTGCCCTGCTCTTCCTCAGCGGCGGCTTCGGCACCGTCCAGAACTGGAGCCGCGTCATCCGCCGTCTTCGACGGGATGTACCGCACGGTGCGGTTCGACGCGCGGGCACGCGGGAAGTCGGGCAGATCGGCCGACTACTCCTTACAGGCGGCCGTCGACGACATCGGACGGGTCATCGACGCGACCGGTATCGAACGCCCGATCCTCGTCGGGTGGTCTTACGGCGCCACGATCGCGGTGCGATACGCGGCTAAGCACCCCGGCGGGTCGGTGGACTGGTGCTCATCGACGGCGCTTACCCCATCGCCATGCTCGACGAGGCCGGAAAGCAGAAGGTCCGCACCCAGTTCCGTCGGTTGGGCTGGATCATGCGCATCCTGGCAACGCTCGGCCGCTCGGCGCGGATGTCTCCCGCCGAGTCCGCAGAGGTCGTGATCGAGATGGACGCCGTCAACGGCGAACTCGGACCCGACTTCGCGGCGCTGGAATGCCCAACCGTGTTCGTGGTCGGCACCGGAGCCCACTCGGGCGCGACGGAGGACGAGATGCGCACGGTGCGCGCTGCTGCCGCCGACGCCGAGGAGAGCAACAAGCGCGTGTCCGTATTCGCAACGACGCCCTACAAGCACACGCAGATCCTCAACAAGGCCCCCGACGCCGTGGTCGCCGCGATCGAGGACGTCATCCACGAGTCTTCCTGACTACCGTTCGACCGCTCGACGCATTCGAGGGATTGATCGACAGAGCGACCTCGACAAGCGGCGTGGGCCGCTTGACCAAGCGGTTTGGAAGATGCCGGAGGAGGGACTCGAACCCCCGGCACGCGGATTATGATCGCGAGGCTCCGCCTAGAGCGAAACGCCTGCTCGCGGCACGTTTCTACAACAAAGTCCCTGCTCCGACGAATAACCGGGATTCACCGAGACGGACCGGGGAAGACCGCCGTTTACCGAGCTACGAAGGGCCGGAGAAGGGCCGCGACCCAGCGCGATGGCTGTGCGGGCGCGTCCGCCGCTTCGCCTCGATCAGCGCGTCCCGTATCTCGGTCCGGCGCTCCGGGCGGGTGTTGAGGTTGAGAGGCGACGGGTGCGGCGCTTCGATCGCGTCGAGTTCGAGGCCGAGCAGTCCCCACGCCCCTGCCGCGGGCTTGCCGAGCAAGACGACTACCCGCAGGTCCGGGAGCAGCGAGAACAGCTCACGCGTCGCCTCCCGAGCTTCGTCGAGGTCGGTACGACGTGCGGACCGAATCTTTGTGCCGTCCCCGATGTACCAGGGGATGACATTCCAGGTCACACAGTCCTCGGCGCGGTCGATGCCCGCCTCATGGAGAAGGTCCCACATGTTCGCGGCTGTCTGATCGTTGTTGTCCGGCGAGACGAATCCAGAACCCGCGTCGAGCGCAGAGCGCCGTCCTGGCGCTTCGAGCAACAGAGCGATCCGGGCGGTCACTCCGGCCTCGGTCGGATCGAAGTCCGGGATCGCGGCGTCCGGCTTCATTGCCCGAAGTCGCTCGACGTATGCGGTCAGTGGCGCGACGTGAGGCTCGCGGAGGAGGTCGAGCTTCCGCTCGACCTCCTCCGGCTCGCGATTCGTCTTGGGTCGATCCGTCCTCGGGCCGGAGAACACGTGGGCCACGTTCGCCCCGCCAAGGCCTCGGTAGCCAGGTCGGCTCGGCGTCGAGTAGCTGCTCGATCGTCCCTCCGCCGCAACCGTAGAGGGCTGTCAGATTTCTACGGAGAGGGAAGCCGTATCGGGCTCGAGCCGGCGTCGGCCGGTCGTGTTCGCCTGGTCGCGGGCCGGTCGCGATCCGCGACCGGCCCGCGGCTGGCTCAGGCGCTGACTTCCGCCTTGCGCTTGGCAATCTCCTTGGAGAGCTCGGCGAGGGCCTCCGGGCTGCGCTGCGAGCGGATCGCCCATCGGCCGAGCTCGCGTAGTGCATCGTCCGCGGCGCTGCCGAACTGCTCGCGCCAGTCCTTGATCTGGTCGTGGCTGCGGCTGGACATGTCCTCGCGGGCCTCGCCGATTCGGTCTCGTGCCGAGTCGATGCTGGCGCTGACATCGTCGCCCGCCTTCTCGCGGGCCTTGTCGAGGTCCTCGAGCGCGTCCTGCAGGTAGTCGGTCGAGGTCTTGGTCGTCGACCTCTCAGTCGTTGCTGGCATGGTGCCTCCTGGCATCGGGATTGTGATTCCGACCCAGTCTGCCTCGCGAGCGGCGGGACCACATCGGTAGGCGCTACTGGATGCCGTGAAGACCCAGCGCGTCCGGCGGACCCGAGCGGGTCGATAATCAACCCACTCCTCAGCGCCTCGTCAACCGTGGGCCTCACTCGTCGGTCCCTATCGGGAACCGCTCCGTCATCAGCCGCACGTACGTTTTCTCGGCGTCGCCGGGGAGCCACATCGCGCCTGCCCAGAAGTGCGAATACAGCCCTATCAATCTCGACCACTTTCCGTCGGAGGCGTGCGATCGTGTTGGGGTCGACGCGACCGAGCAGGACCAGTTCCTTCTGGCGCTGGACGGGATCGCCCCTGAGCGAGTGATCGTTGAAGTGCGTCAGCAAGCCGCGGACCTGACGAATCCGCCGTGGACTTTCGACGATCTGGTAGCGCGCTCGAGCGAGCGGGCGTCGAGCGCTTTGCGGACGCCTTGCGTGACCATGCGGCGTCGGAGCCCGACCCGGAGGGCTGAGCTCGCAGGTTGTCGGCTCGCCCGTCCCGTTCGGCGAACTCAAGGTGTGAGCGCCACTCGGCGCTCGCAATCACGCGAAGGGGGAAGCGAAGGAGCGAGAAAGTCCATCCCGCATCATGTCTCTCACCCAAACCGCGCGGCTGGCCAGGCCGTCGTCTCCGGCCACCAGGATCCGATCACGCGTGGCCGAAGCGGATCGCCGGGAGGATCCGCGCCAGCGGCTTCGGCAGCCACCAGGCCCACCGGCCGAGCAGGCGCAGGATCACCGGCAGGAGCAGCAGCCGGACGAGGAAGGCGTCGAGCAGGACGGCGACGCCGAGGATCACGCCCATCTCCTTGGGCGGCAGCGGGCCCGAGAGGGCGAAGGTGAAGAAGACGGCGACCATCACGCCGGCGGCGGCGAAGATCACGCGGCCGCTGTGCGCGACGCCGCCGACCATCGCCTCGCGCGGGTCGTGCGTGCGGTCCCAGTGCTCCTTGGCCGAGGAGAGCAGGAACACCGTGTAGTCCATCGAGATCGCGAAGATCATCGCGAAGAAGAACACCGGGCCCCAGGCGTCGAGGAAGCCCTGCGGCTCGAAGCCGAGCAGGCCGGCTGCCGTGGCCCTCCTGGAAGATCAGGCGGGCGACGCCGAACGCGGCGCCGGTCGCCAGCAGGCTGGTCGTCACGCCGAGGGCGGCGATGATCGGCGCCTGCAGGGCGACCAGCAGCAGCAGGAAGCCGAGGATCAGGACGACGCCGATCACGAGCGGCGTCTTGGACGACAGCAGCGTCTCGAGGTCGTGGTTCTCGGCGACCGCGCCGCCGACGAGGCGCCGGTCGGCAGGGTCGAGCGCAGCCGGTCGATCGTCGCGCCGGTGGCCGTGCTGGACGGGTCGGTCGCGGGGATGACCTGCACGAGCGCGGCGCCGGCGGCGCCGGGCATCGCCGGCATCACCTGGGCGATGCCCGGGTCGGCGTCGGCGATCGCGGCCACGCGCGGCGCCTCGCCCTGGGTGGTGACGATCTGCACCGTCCCGGGCGCGCCCTTGCCGAACGCCTGCTGGACCTGGGTGTAGCCGACGCGGGAGCTGTCGCCGCTCGGGACGACCTTGATCGACGGCATCCCGGTCTTCAGCCCGAGCACGGGCGCGGCGAGCGCGAGGAGCACGATCAGCGCGAGCGCGCCGAACGCGAGCGGGCGGCGCCACAGGCGCTCGGCCCAGGCGGCGAACCGCGGCGAGCGGTGCTCGCCCTGATGCACCCACGGCAGCGAGAGCTTGTCGACGCGGCGGCCGAGCTTGCCGAGCACCGCGGGCAGCAGGGTCAGCGTGGCGGCGAGGATGAAGACGACGGAGATCATGATCCCGAGCGCCATCGACCGGAACGCCGGCGAGGGCACGAGCATCACGGCCATCAGCGAGATCAGCACGGTGACGCCGCTGAAGAGGACGGCCTTGCCGGCGGTGTCCATCGTCTCGGCGACGGCGTGCTCGACCGGCTCGTGCGAGCCGAACAGCGCGCCGCGGAAGCGGTAGACGATGAACAGCGCGTAGTCGATGCCGAGCGCGAGCGCGAACATCAGCGCGAAGTTCATCGCCCAGATCGAGATGTCGAGCAGCTGGGTGCCGAGGTAGAGCGACCCGGCCGAGGCCATCAGGCCGAGGATCGTGAGCATCAGCGGCAGGCCGGCGGCGACGAGCGAGCCGAAGGCGAGCACCAGGATGATGAGCGTCACCGGCCAGGAGATCAGCTCGCTCTTCATCATCGCGGTGCGGTTGGCGGTGTTGAAGTCCGACCACATGCCGCTCGCGCCGGTCAGCGAGACCTGGACGCCGTCCGCCTGGAGCCTGTGGAGGCTCGTCTTGAGGTCGTCGGCGGCGCGGACCATCGTGTTCGAGTCCGCGGCGGCGCCCGCCTGGATGATCGCGGTGTGGCCGTCGGCGAGATCGACGTGCCGGCCTGCGGCGGGACGACCCGGCTGACGCGCGGGTCGCGTCCAGGGTGGACTGCGCGGACGCGATCGTCCGCCGGAAGGCGGGGTCGGCGACGGTCTTGGTGTCCGAGTGCACGACGACCATCAGCGCGCTCGAGGAGAGGCCCTGGAAGTTCTCGTCGATCGCCTCGCGGGCGGCGACGGACTGCGAGCCGGTCGCCTCCCAGCCGGCGCCCGAGAGCGCGTTCTCGACCCGGGGCGCGAAGAACCCGAGCACGACGGCGACGAGCGCCCAGGCGATCGCGACCGGGCGGAAGTGGGTGGCGGTGTAGCGGCCGAGCCGGCCGATCGGACCGAACTGGGTCATCCGGTGTGTTCGCCGGGTAGAGCGTCGAGCGCAGGCCGAAGAGCCGCTTGAGGAGCAGCGACGCGGGGCAGGCGCCGACGACCACGTAGAGCCACTGGTTGACGCCGACGAACGCGGTCAGCAGCAGGAACCACGGCGAGACGACCGCAGCGAGCAGCGCGCTGAGCAGCGTCATCGTGCCCGCCATCGCGAACAGGACGCGCTCGAGCGGCCACCCGCGGGTGCCGCGCTCACATTCGGTCGTGGATGCCTGGTTGCTCATGCGGTTCCTCCGGTGAGGATCTGGTCGAGTTCGCTGATCTGCTGGCGCAGCCCGCCGCAGACCTGCTCGCAGAGCGCGAAGACGGCGTCGTCGGCGATCGCGTAGCGCACGAAGGTGCCCTGCTTGGTCCGGCTGACGATGCCGGCCTGGTGCAGCACGCCGAGGTGCTTGGAGACGTTCTGCTGCGAGGCGCCGAGCCGCTCGACCAGCTCGCCGACGGTCGCGTCGCCGTCGCGCAGCGCGTCGAGCAGCTTGATGCGCATCGGCTCGCCGAGCACGCGGAAGCGCTGCGCGATCAGCTCGATGAGCGGTTCGGGGAGTGAGCTGGGGAGTTGCATGGATGCGACTCTGCCGTCCTCAGTTGTGTAGTTGTCGTTCGCCTCGGCATTGTCCGTCGCGCGAGAGTCGGGCGCGCTCGAGAGGGAGCGCCGGTCCGTGATCGTTCCAACGGGGCGTTAGTCCGAGCCCCGATGTCCTCCGACGCAGCCACGGAGCCGCGACGGTGGTGAACCCGGACGACGGCTGGCGCTTGGCGGCGTAGCGTCTTCGTATGTCCCAGAATGCGATGGTCGCCGCCGAGGAGGAACAGACCCCCTCGGCGCTGAGCCCTTGGTCGCGCTCGCTGGCGTGGCGCGCCGCTACCGCATGGGCGAGAGCACCGTGACGGCGCTCGAGGACGTGACGCTGACGGTCCAACCGGGTGAGTTCACGGTCGTTCTCGGTCCCTCGGGCAGCGGGAAGACGACCCTGCTCAACATCATCGGCGCGCTCGACTCGCCGACCGAGGGAACGGTGCGGATCGCCGGTCGCGAGCTCACCCGGTCATCGCGGCGCGAGCTGTTCGAGTTTCGCCGGCACACCGTCAGCTTCATCTTCCAGACCTTCAACCTGTTCCCGGCGCTGACGGCGTTCGAGAACGTCGAGTTCGGCGCCGACGCCAGCGGCCGAGACGATGCTCGCGCGCTCGCGACCGAGATGCTCGCCCGAGTCGGGCTCTCAGATCGCGCCCGCCACTTTCCCCACGAGCTCTCCGGCGGTGAGCAGCAGCGCGTCGCGATCGCCCGTGCGCTCGCCACCCGTAACCCGATTCTGCTCGCCGACGAACCCACCGGCGAGCTCGACTTCCGCACCGGTGTTCAGATCCTCGAGCTGCTCCACGCGCAAACGCACGAGCAGGGGACCGCCGTGCTCGTGGTCACTCACAATCGCGAGATCGCTCGCGTGGCGCACCGGGTGATCGAGCTGTCGAGCGGCCGCGTCGTCTCCGACGCCCCGGTGCTCGGTGGGCCCGCCGCGATCTCGGACCTGCACTGGTAGCCGATGCGCCGGCTCCGCTTCTGGCTTCGCTGGTCGGCTCGCGACCTCCGCAGCCGCTGGGTCCTGGTAGTCGCGATCGCGCTCGTGATCGCGATCGGAACCGGGATCTACTCCGGGCTCGGCAGCATGGAGAACTGGCGCAAGGCGTCAAACGACGCGAGCTTCGCCGCCCTCAACGCCCACGATCTCGAGATCTCGATGACGGACGGCACCTTCGCCGATCGGGGCGAGCTCGCCCGGATCCCACGATCGATCACCGACCGCGACCAGATCGCTGCGGCCGAGGAGCGCCTGGTCGCCCCGACCCAGGTCGCGGTCGATCGTCGCGACGAACCGCCGCTGCTGGTTCCCGGTCAGGTGGTCGGCTCGATCAGCGCGGGCGACCGCCGGGCCATCGACGGGGTCGACATAGACGGCGGTCGCGCTCTGACACCCGCCGACGCCGGGCGGCCGACGGCCGTCCTCGAGGCGAGCTTCGCCGCCTCTCACGGTCTCGCCGCACAGGGGACCCTCCGCCTCGGCGCCGGGCGGCGCCTGCGGTACGTCGGCGAGGGAACGTCGCCGGAGTACTTCCTCGTCACCCGCCCGGGTGGCGGCGAGTTCGGCGGCGCGGAGGCGAGCTTCGCCGTCGTCTTCACCTCGATCGAGACTGCGCAGGACGCGATCGGCGCGCGGGGCGCGGTCAACGACCTCGTCCTCGACCTCGCTCCTGGCGCCGATCGAGCGGCGGTGGCCGACGAGCTACGCGGCGCGCTCGAGGCGAGCGGCCTCACGGGAACGGTCACCACCCAGGCCGACGAGACCGCGCACCGGATCCTCTACAAGGACGCCGAGGGCGACCAGCAGCTGTTCAACATCTTCGCCGTGCTGATCCTGGCCGGCGCCGCTCTGGCGACCTTCAACCTTGCGACCCGCATCGTCGAGGCGCAACGGCGCGAGATCGGCATCGGTATGGCGCTCGGCGTGCCGCCCCGCGAGCTCGCGATCAGGCCACTGCTGCTTGGCGCCGAGATCGCCGTCGCCGGAGTCATCTGCGGAACGGCGCTCGGTCTTCTGTCCGGCAACGTGTTCCGAGGCGTGCTCGAGGACCTGTTGCCACTGCCAATCACCGTGACCCCGTTCGAGTTCGGCGTCTTCGCGCGGGGTGCCCTGCTCGGGCTGTTGCTGCCGATCGTGGCGACGGCGATCCCGGTCTGGCGCGGGGTGCGGCTGACGCCGATCGACGCGATCCGGGTTGGGTTTCGCTCGGCAAAGTCGAGTGGGATCGCTGCGCTCGGCACCCGCCTGCGCCTCCCGGGCTCGACGATCGCCCAGCTGCCGCTGCGCAACGTGCTGCGCGCCCCGCGTCGCACCCTCATGACGGCGCTCGGGATTGCAGCCGTGGTCACCGTCGTCGTCGCGTTCCTCGGCTTCGTCGATTCGTTCCTGGCGACGATCGACCGCAGCGAGGCGGAGGTGGCCCAGACGACGCCCGACCGCATCGACGTCTCGCTTGAGCGCTCCGAGCCCGTAGGAGGGGCCGCGGTTCGCGCCGTCGAGCGCGCCGACGGCGTCGCGGCCACGCAGCCGTCGCTCGATCTCCCGGTGCGGCTCGAGTCCGCTCAGGACTCCTTCGACGGCTCGGTCACGCTGCTCGACTTCGACGGGCCGGTGTGGCACCCGACCGTCAGCGAGGGCCGCGCGCCCGGTCCGGGCGAGAGCGGGATCGTGATCGCCGAGGAGGCGGCTCACGACCTCGGCGTCGGGATCGGTGACCGGATCACGATCGTCCACCCCGTCCGCGCCCCCGGCGGCACCTTCACCGAGGTCTCGACCCCGGTGGAGGTCACGGGGTTGCACCCGAACCCGTTCCGGATCTTCGCCTACGGTGACCGCTCCGCGGCGGCCGCGTTCGGCATGGCCGGGCTCACCAACCACCTGGCGATCGAACCGCGACCCGGAGCGACGGCGGATCAACTCGCCCGCGAGCTGTTCGGTACGCCGGGAATCGCCTCTGTTGAGCGAGCCCTCGCGACGACGGACTTCGTCCGCGACCGCCTGGACGACTTCATCGGCGTGATCCGGCTCACCGTCGGCTTCGCGCTCGCGCTCGCCCTGCTGATCGCGTTCAACTCGACCAGCATCAGCACGGATGAGCGGGCGCGTGAGAACGCGACCATGCTGGCGTTCGGCATCCCCGTTCGCGAGGCCGTCGGGCTCGCGATTGGAGAGAGCCTGATCACCGGGTTGCTTGGCACGCTGCTCGGGATCGGGGGCGGGCTGCTGGTCATCGGCTGGGTCGTCAACCAGACGCTGCCCGAGACCCTCCCTGACCTCGGGCTCGTGGTCTCGATCAGCGGCGGCTCAATCCTGATCGCTGCGCTGGTCGGCGTCATCGCCGTCGCCATCGCGCCACTGCTCACCGCGCGGCGACTGAGCCGCATGGACGTGCCGTCGACCCTGCGGGTGGTCGAGTAGCTGATGCTTGTTGCCAGGTCGGTCGACCAGCCTCCCGGCGCACGCTGAGACTCTGGGCCTCGTGCACGGGCGTCCGGTTCTCCGATGGGCGCTCTGGCGCGCAGGCGCGCGGGGTGTTGCCCCAGGCGTTGCCCCGGCGGCGGATTCGACCGACGGCGGCGCGATCAGCCAACCGAAAACGCGGCTGTTACGGGGCTTTTTCCATGCCGGAGGAGGGACTCGAACCCCCGACACGCGGATTATGATTCCGCTGCTCTAACCAGCTGAGCTACTCCGGCGGGGGCGCGAATCGTAGCGGCGTCTGTGGGTCTCAAGGCGGGACCGGATCGGGTCGATTAGGGCCGTGAAGGCAGAGGATGCCGATGACCCGCAGCCGCGATCCCGAGGCCGTGCCCGCGAGCGAGAGGGGGATGCTCGCGTCGTACCTCGTCGCCCTCTACGTGGTCGGGCCGACACTGGGCCTGGTCGGGATCGCGCTCCCGCACGCGCCCGACGCACACAGCGACGGGATCGTCGCGCTGGCCGGGATCGGCTACGTGATCGCCGGCCTCGTGTACGCCAACCGGCGCCATCTGCCCTGGTGGGCCTACGACGTCGCCGCGGGCCTCGGTTCGCTGCTGATCAGCGCCTCGATCTACTTCTCCGGCGCTTCGGTGACCACCGGTGCCTTCTTCTATCTCTGGGTGATCCTCGGGTCGGCGTACTTCCTCGATCGCGAGCGGGTTGCGATCCAACTCGCCGTCGTCGCCGTCGGCTACGCCGGTGCCTTGGCGCTGAAGCCGCCGGAGCCGGGGATGGTCCAGGCCTGGATCGTCGCCCTCGGCACGCTGACGATGGCGGCGGCGCTGTTCGTGCTCACGCGCGAGCGGGTCGCCGCGCTGGTCGCCCGGCTCGCCGAGGCGGCCGATACCGACCCACTGACCGAGCTGCTCAACCGCCGTGGCTTCAACAAGCAGCTCGAGCTTGAGCTCGAGCGGGCCGAGCGCTCGGGCACCGAGGTCAGCCTGATTAGCGGCGACCTCGACCACTTCAAGCAGATCAACGACCGCCACGGCCACCAGGCCGGCGACGAGGTGCTCGCCGAGGTCGCCGAGGTCCTGCGCCGCCAGACGCGCCGGATCGACTGCGTCGCTCGTGTCGGCGGCGAGGAGTTCGCACTGCTCGTCCCCAGCACCGACTCGCGCGGCGCTTTCGTCTTGGCCGAGCGCCTGCGCTACCGGGTGCGCGAGGCGCTCGGTGACCGCTATCCCGGGCTGACGATCAGCTTCGGGATCGCCGCCTACCCGAGCGACGCGCAGACGATCGAGCGGCTGCTGCGCTGCGCCGACGAGTCGCTTTACGCGGCCAAGACGATGGGCCGCGACCGCAGCGTGATCTACAGCCGCGAGGTGGTCGGCGCGCTCGGCGGCGGGCCTGCCGGCGACGCGGTTGCCCCGGCCGCCGCACTGGCGACCCTGCTCACCCTGGCCGAGGCGCTCGACATCCGCGACCACGGCACGCTCCGCCACTCGCGAAGCGTCGGCCGCTACGCAGAGGCGATGGCGAGGCAACTCGGCCTCGACTCGCACCGGGTCGAGCGGACGCGGCTGGCGGCGGTGCTCCACGACATCGGCAAGATCGGGATCCCCGACTCGACCCTGTTCAAGCCCGGTCCGCTGACCGACGAGGAGTGGGCCGAGCTCCGCAACCACCCCGAGGTCGGGGCGCGGCTGCTCGACGCGCCCGGCCTCGGCGATCTGCGGGCCTGGATCCTTGCCCACCACGAGCGGATCGACGGGACCGGCTATCCGCTCGGCCTCAACGGCACCGAGATCCCAATCGAGGCCAGGATCATCGCGGTCGCCGACGCCTTCGAAGCGATGCTCAGCGATCGGCCGTATCGCGCGAGCCGCCCGGTGGACGAGGCGGTCGCCGAGCTGCGCCGCTGCGCCGGCACGCAGTTCGACCCCGACGTTGTCGACGCCCTGGTCGCGAGCCTGCGTGCCGACGCAACCCTCGCCCAGCCCGCGCCCGAGCCGGCGGTCGTCAGGCCGGGTCGCTGAACTTCCGTTCGCCGGCGCGAATCGGCAGCTCGACGCGGTTCTCCGGCGGCGCCAGCGGGCAGGCCCAGCGCGAGTTGTAGGCGCACGACGGGTTGTAGGCGTAGTTGAAGTCGAGCGTCAGGCGCGGCGGGTCGCCGGCGGGGAGCTCGAACGTCAGCCCGCCCGCGTGCGTGCCCTTGACCGCGTCGGTCAGGTAGCGGCCTGCGCCGTAGGTCTCCTCGGGCGCGGTCGGATCGCGAAACGGCAGAAATAGGTTGCCGCCGTAGCCACGCATCCAAAACACCGTCAGCTCGCCCCAGGGCGTCTCCACCCGGCCCGCGCGCGAGTAGCGGATCACCCCGTCCTCGCCGCCCGAGTCGATCGCCAGCTCGTCCCGACGCGGATCGGGCCGCAGCTCGACCTCGACCCGGGAGTCCGGGTCGAACTCGTAGTAGTCGACGCCGGCGAAGCGCTGCTTCTGCTCAGCCGTCAGCGGCGATGCGGGGTGGTCGCGAAAGAGCGCGTCGCGCGCGGCGCGAAACCCGCTGACAGCGTGCTCACCGCCGCCGCCCATGGTCAGATGCAGGGCCGCGACCCTGCGGCGCCAGTCGGCGATTTCGAGCTCCCGGCTGATGTCGGCATCTAACACGGTCCACGCGGCACCTCGGTAGGTTCAGCCGATGGCCGACATCGACCAGGCCGCGAACGCGATCGTCGCCCGCTGCCTTGGCCTGCGCGAGGGCGAGGAGTTGCTGGTGGTCGCCAACCCCGCGACGATCGGGCTCGGCGAGCGGATGCGGGCCGAGGCCGGCAGGCTGGGCGCCGACGGCGTCCTGGCGCTGATGGCCGAGCGCGAGTCGCACGGCACCGAGCCGCCGCGCTCGATCGCTGCGGCGATGGCCGCCGCCGACGCGGTCCTTTGCCCGACGGCCCAGTCGCTCTCGCACACGGCTGCCCGCCGCGCCGCCACCGAGGCCGGGGTGCGGATCGCGACCCTCCCGGGCGCGACCGAGGAGATGGTCGCCCGGGTGATGTCCGCCGACGTCGAGGGCCTGCGCCGCAAGGGCGAGGCGATCGCCGCGGCGCTGACCGCCGGGGCCGAGGCGCGGATCACCTGCCCGCGCGGCTCTGATCTGCGGCTTGGGCTCGGCGACCGCAGGGGCATCCCCGATGCCGGCGACCTGACCGCGCCGGGCGCCTTCGGCAACCTGCCGTGCGGCGAGGGCTTCATCGCCCCGATCGAGGGCACGGCCGAGGGGACGCTGATCGTCGACGGGACGATCGCGGCGATCGGCCGGGTCACCGAGCCGGTCGAGCTCACGGTCGAGTTCGGCCACCTGGTCGGCGCGACCGGTGCGCAGGGCGAGCGGCTGCTGGAGCTGCTGCGCACCCACGGTGGCGAGCAGGGGACCAACGTCGCCGAGCTCGGCATCGGAACCAACGAGTGCGCGCAGCTGACCGGCGACCTGCTCGAGGACGAGAAGATCCTCGGCACCTGCCACGTCGCCTTCGGCGCCTCGGCGGCGATCGGCGGCACCGTCCAGGTGGCGATCCACCTCGACTGCGTCGTGCTCGAGCCCGAGGTCAGCGTCGACGGCCAGGCGCTCACCCGGGGCGGCAAGCTGCTGGTCGGCTGAGCCGGTGGCGCTCGCCGTCCCCAACTTCTCCGAGGGCCGCGACCCCGCTGCGATCGAGGCGATCACCGTCGGCTTCGGCGCCGCGGCGGTGCTCGACCGCCACGTCGATCCGGTCCACAACCGCAGCGTCCTGACCCTGTCCGCGCCCGGTGACGCGCTGCTGGCAGCACTCGTCGACGGAGCGCGAGCATGCATCGAGCGGATCGACCTCCGCGCCCATAACGGCGCCCATCCGCGGATCGGGGCGCTCGACGTCTGCCCGCTCGTCTACCCGGCGCCCGAGGCGCGCGACGAGGCTCGCGCGCTGGCGCTCGAGCTGGCGCCGCTGCTGACCGCGCTGGGGTTGCCGGTATTCCTCTACGGCGAGCTAGCGAGCGACCCGGAGCGCCGCGAGCGCGCCTTCTTCAGGCGCGGCGGGATCGACGGCTTGGGCGAGCGGATGGCCTCCGGCGAGCTGGCGCCGGACCTGGGCCCGTCGGCGCCGCACCCGACCGCGGGGGCGGTCCTGGTTACCGCCAGAGCGCCGCTCGCCGCCTTCAACCTCGAGCTCGACACCGACGACATCGAGGTCGCCCGCGCGATCGCCGCCGGTCTGCGCGAATCCGGCGGCGGGCTGCCCGGCGTGCGGGCGATCGGGATCGACCTCGGCGACCGAGCCCAGGTGTCGACCAACGTCCACGACCCGGTTGCTGTGCCCCTGGCGGCGGTGATCGAGCGGGTACGTGACCTGGCGGCGCCGCTGGGCGCGGCACCGGTCGCCGCGGAGCTGGTCGGGTTGGTCCCCGAGGCCGCGCTCGCCGACCTGCCCGACGACGTACCCCTGCGCGAGTTCGATCCCGCGCGGAAGGTGCTCGAACGCCGCTTGTAGAGGCGGAAACCCAGGGTGCAGACGGTCAGCCGCCGACGTAGTCCACGTGCCACCACTCGTCCGGTCCGTAGACCTTGGTCCAGCCGTAGCTCGGGCCGAGGGAGTCGATCACGGTCCGCATTTCCGGGCTCGCCAGGTCGACGGCGACCCCGTACTCGTGAGGAGACGTCCCGGGCGGGTTGGCGGGCGCGCCGAGTCCCTGCAGGTAGAGGTTGTAGAGGTAGGACTGCTGTTCGTAGGTCCGATACGCGGATAGCGAGCCGCCCGGGTAGATGTCGATTCCGTAGGTGGCGAGACCGGCCTGGCGCAGCGCCTCCCAGTTGGCCGCCGCGTTGGCGGCCAGGTAGGCCGGGCCCAGGGGCGAGTAGATCGCCACGGTCCACGACGCCGGGGCACTCGCCGGCGCGGTTGTCGGCGCGGCTGTCGTGGTCGTGCTCGCGGTCGTCGTCCCGAGCTCGGCCGCGCTCGGGACCTGGATCGTCTGCCCGGCGAGGATCAGGTCGGCGCTGGAGATCCCGTTGTAGGCGGCCAGCGCCTCGGTGTCGATCCCGTTCGCCGCCGCGATCCCCGAGAGGGTCTCGCCGCTGACCACGGTATGTGGCACGGCCGCGTGTGCGGGCGAAGACAGTCCCGCGCCCAGCAGGGCGGAGGTGGCGAGCGCGACGACCGCCCGTCCGCGCTTGGTCAGGCCCCCCGACCCCGTGCGCAACATTGGCTCCTCTCGGTCGTTGTGTCTCCGGGTTCAAGCGCGCCGGCCCGCGTCCTCCCCGATGGCGCGGTTATGACCACCTGCAGTCGCGCGTTCACCGGTAGCCTGCTCGCTCATGGCGCAGACCAGAAAGCGGCGACGCAAGAAGCACCGCGGGACGCAGACCGGGCGGATCGACACCCGCCCGGTGCGCGGGCGCCCGCGCACCCGCGAGGAGGCTCGCGCCCGGGCTCGCAGCAAGCGCAAGCCGGGGAAGGGCCGCCAGGCGGTCGACCGCCGCGACATCGCGCCGACCTGGAGCGGGGCGTTCAAGCGCGGCCTGTTCGGGGCAGCGATCTTCTTCCTGCTCTTCTGGCTCGCGTTCAAGCGCGAGCTCGGCGAGGCGGTGCTGCTCTCGACCCTGATGCTGGGGATGTACGTGCCACTCGGCTACTACATCGACCGGTTCATGTACCGCCGCCGGCTGGGCCAGTTGCAGGCGGCCCGCGCGGCCAAAAAGCAGGAGCTGATGATGGACGTGCGCATGCTCACCGTCGGCCAGGTAGCCGAGAACTGCTTCGTCATCCGCCGCGACGGTGCCGACAACGGGCTGATCGTCGATCCCGGCGAGGAGGCCGAGCGGATCCTGCACGTCGTCGACGAGCTCGGGCTGCGGATCGACGCGATCCTGCTCACCCACACCCACTTCGACCACATCGGCGCGGTGGCGCCGGTGGCGCGGGCGACCGGGGCGCCGGTGTATTGCCCCGAGATCGAGGTTCCGGTGCTCGCCGACATCATGGCCTACGTCCCCTGGCCGGGATTCGGGCCCTACGAGAGCTATGCGGCCGACGAGACCGTCGCCGGCGGCGAGAAGCTCGAGCTCGCGGGGATGGAGGTCGAGGTCCTGTTCACCCCCGGCCACAGCCCCGGCCACGTCACCTACGCGATTCGCGACGAGGCCGCCCTGTTCAGCGGCGACGTCCTCTTCCAGGGCTCGGTCGGCCGCGTCGACCTGCCCGGCGGTGATTGGGCGACGCTGCTGGAGAGCATCCGCGGCCTGGTCGACGGCTTCCCCGAGGAGACCATCGTCTATCCCGGTCACATGGGGATCACGACGCTGGGCGCCGAGCGCGCCACCAACCCGTTCCTGGCCGAGCTCGCTCGTTAGGCTCGCCCGCGATGTCTGCGCGCTTCCAGGCCCCGCGGGGCACCTTCGACATCCTCCCGGCCGAGGCGGTCGCCCGGCGGGGGATCCACCTGAGCGCGGTCGAGCTGTTCGCCCGCGCCGGCTACGGGCGGATCGAGACGCCGAGCTTCGAGGACACCGAGCTGTTCGCGCGCGGGGTGGGGGAGGGCACTGACATCGTCCACAAGGAGATGTTCACGTTCACCGACCAGGGCGACCGCTCGCTGACCCTGCGACCCGAGGCGACCGCGGCGATCTGTCGCGCATACATCGAGCACGGCATGCACCGCCTGCCACAGCCGGTGAAGCTGTGGTCGTGGGGCCCGTTCTTCCGCCATGAGCGCCCGCAGGCAGGGCGCTTTCGGCAGTTCAACCAGGTGGACGCGGAGGTGATCGGCTCCGACTCGCCGCTTGTCGACGCGGAGCTGATCGGCCTGCTCGACGACCTGCTGCGCGGGCTCGGCGTCCCCGGCGTCAGGCTGCGGCTGTCGAGCCTGGGGACGCCGGAGTCGCGGGCGCAGTACCGCTCCGAGCTGATCGCATACCTGCGCGCGCACGAGTCGGAGCTGTTGCCCGAGGTCCGCGCGCGGATCGACGAGAACCCGCTGCGTGCCTTCGACGCGAAGGACGACGACACCCGGGCGGTGATGGCCGAGGCGCCGCGGATGGTCGACCGCCTCGACGACGAGGACGCCGCCCACTTCGCCGAGGTGCGGGCGCTGCTCGACCAGTCCGGGATCGACTACGAGGTCGACGGCACCCTGGTCCGCGGGCTCGACTACTACACGCGAACCGTGTTCGAGTTCGAGGCCGAGGGGCTCGACGCGCAGGCCGCGACCCTGGGCGGCGGCGGGCGCTACGACCGCTTGGTCGAGGCGCTTGGCGGGCCCGCGACGCCCGGCTGCGGTTGGGCGGCGGGGATCGAGCGGATTCTGCTGGCCCTCGACCAGCCGCCGCCCGAGCCCGAGTCCGACGTCTTCATCGCCGCCGAGCCCGGCCAGGGCTCGCGCGCCTTCGCGCTGGTCCGCGAGCTACGGGGCGTCGGCCTGCGGGCCGACCTCGACCTCGCCGGACGCTCGCTCAAGGGCCAGATGAAGCAGGCCGACCGGCTCGGCGCCCGGCGGACGGTGATCCTGCACGACGACGGCGGCGCCGAGGTCCGCGAGATGGCCACCGGCGAGCAGGAGCCGCTTGACCTCGCCCGCGCGATCGAGGAGCTCAGCCAGTGAGTGACGTCCCGGCGCTGCGGGCGAACGAGTACCGCGACACCTGGTGTGGACAGGTGCTCCCGGATCGGGTCGACTCCGATGCGCGGCTCGCGGGCTGGGTGCATCGGCGCCGCGACCACGGCGGGCTGGTGTTCATCGACCTGCGCGACCGGACCGGGATCGTGCAGCTGGTCTTCCACCCGGACGACTCGGGCGAGGCGTTCGCGCTCTCGCACAAGCTGCGCGCCGAGGACGTGCTGACGGTCAGCGGCCCCGTCGTTCGCCGCGACCCCGAGACCGTCAACGCGGAGCTGCCCACCGGCGAGGTCGAGCTGCGGGTCCGCGAGGCCGACCGGATCGCCGCCGCGCAGACGCCGCCGTTCGAGATCGAGGGGTTCTCGGGCGAGGTCGGCGAGGAAGCGCGGCTTCGCCATCGCTACCTCGACCTGCGCCGCGAGCGGATGGCCGCCGCGATCGCCAAGCGCCATCAGGTGGCCGCCGCGATCCGCGGCTTCCTGGACGGCGAGGGCTTCCTCGAGATCGAGACGCCGATGCTCTCCCGCTCGACCCCGGAGGGGGCGCGCGACTTCCTCGTCCCGGCGCGCCGCGAGCCGGGGTCCTTCTACGCGTTACCGCAGTCGCCGCAGCTGTTCAAGCAGCTGCTGATGGTCGCCGGGTTCGAGCGCTACTTCCAGATCGTGCGCTGCTTTCGCGACGAGGATCAGCGCGCCGACCGCCAGCCCGACTTCACCCAGCTCGACCTGGAGATGTCGTTTGTCGGGATCGAGGACGTGCTCGACCTCAACGAGCGGCTGCTGGCCGCGGTATTCGAGCGGGTCGGCGGCCCGGCGCTCGAGCTGCCGCTGCGCCGGGTCCCCTACGCCGAGGCCATGGAACGCTTCGGGACCGACCGCCCCGACCTGCGGGTGAGCGGCATGGAGCTGGCCGAGCTCACCGACCTGCTCGCCGGCACCGAGTTCAAGGTCTTTCGCGGGGTGATCGAGGCCGGCGGGATCATCAAGGGGTTCAACGTCGGCGCCCAGGACGTCCCGCGCTCGGTCCTCGACGGGCTGATCGAGCGTGCCCAGGAGCTCGGCGCCAAGGGGCTGGTGTGGGCGTTCCGCGAGGGCGAGGGCTGGCGCTCGCCGACCGCCAAGTTCCTGAGCGCGGAGGAGCTGGCGGCGCTGAACGTGCGCCTCGGCGCCGAGGAGGGCGACCTGCTGCTCTTGGTCGCCGACAAGGCCGCGATCGCCAATTCGGTTCTCGGCCAACTGCGGCTCGATCTTGCCGAGCGCTTCGGCGCGATCGACGTCGAGGCCGAGGAGTTCTGCTGGGTGACCGAGTGGCCGATGTTCGGCTTCAACGAGGCCGAGCAGCGCTGGGACCCGCTGCACCATCCGTTCACCGCGCCGGCGGGCGACTTCGACCCGGCGAACCCAGGCGAGGCGATGGCGCTCGCCTACGACGTGGTCTGGAACGGGCAGGAGCTGGGCGGCGGCTCGATCCGAATCTCCGACCCGGAGCTGCAGCGGTCCGTGCTCGAGGCGATCGGGATCCCGGCCGAGGAGGCCCAGGCGCGGTTCGGGTTCCTGCTCGAAGCGCTGCGCTACGGGGCCCCGCCGCACGGTGGGATCGCCTACGGACTCGATCGCATCGTCCAGCGACTCGAGCACGCCGACTCGATCCGCGACGTGATCGCTTTTCCGAAGGCGGCGTCGGGGGCCGACCCGCTGACCGGGGCACCGGCGCCGGTCGACGAGGCCCAGCTGCGCGAGCTCGGCCTGCAGATGCGCGGCAAGCAAGCCTGAGCCACTAGAGCGCCCGGGATTCAGACGCCGCCAACCGGCCGGGGGCATGATGCCGGGAGATACTCCGCGGGCGCAATCGAAAGAGGCAGACGAGCCGACGAAGGTCGTGGAGGTCGTCACGAGCGACTCGCGGCGCCGCTAGCCAGATACCTCATGAGGGCGTCGACGACGGGCGCGGGTCCGCTGTCACATGGGCTAGTTTGCGACGGAAGCCGGATACTCGAACCACGGATTGGGGGACGATGGGCACAGCATCGACGGAGACGATCAGGGTCGGTGCGTTCGGCGTGCGCTTTCTCGTTCAAGCGGCCGACTCGAACGGAAGCGTGAGCGTCTTCGAGTGCGACGTCCCGGCCGCCGGCAGGATGCCGGCGCCCCACAGCCACGACGCGTTCGAGGAGACGATCTACGGCCTGGAGGGCATCACGTCCTGGACCGTTGACGGCCGGACTCTCGACATCGGCCCTGGCGACGCAGCCTGCATACCTCGCGGAGCGATCCACGGTTTCGACAACCACGGGAGCGAGGACGCGAGGTTTCTCGCGGTGGCCAGTCCGGGTCTGATGACGCCGGAGTACTTCCAAGAGGTCGGCGACGTGCTCGCCGCCGGCGGTGGTCCGCCGGACCTGGCGGCGATCGGAGAGATCATGCGCCGCCACGGCCTCACACCGGCGCCGCCTGCCGCCGCGTAGGACGGCGATCGCAGACCGACGATGCGGTGGGGCGGCTTTTGCCCGCTATCCGGGAGAAAACCGCCCCGCGAGTGCTTAGCGGTTGAGCGAGGTCGGCCTACGAGCACCGCCCCGATAGACCGTCCAGTGCACGAGGCGTGGGAAGACTCGGCCCAGGTGGTGGAACGCGGTGTACAACGCCGGCGCCGTTGCCAGTCTGCGCTCTCGCTCGACAGCGCGGGCGACGACGTCGGCGGCCCGTTCCTCGCTCAACGTCGGGATGATCCGGTCGACCCAGGGGATCCGGTCCTCGGAGCCGGGGTTGTTCGCCCAATAGCTGCTCGAGATCTTGCTCATCACCACATCGGTCACCGACACCCCGGTGTCTCGCAAATCGACCCGCAGCGCTGTCGAGAATCCACGCAACGCCCAGCGCGCTGACGAATACGCGAGCGAGCTCGGCCACGGAAACCACCCCCCGGGCCCGTTGACGTTGCAGATATTGCCGCTGCCACGGCCAGCCATCTCGGCTACGAAGGCCTTGGTGACGCCGAACGCCGCGAAGTAGGGCAGCGCCATGTCGGCCTGCATCTCGTCGAGTGGCGTCTCTTCGATGAACAGCCAGCGGCCGATTCCCGCGTTGTTGACGATCACGTCGGGGATCGTGCCCGCGGCCTTGATCGCTTCGGTGGTGGCTACGAGCGCTTCGAGATCCGAGAGATCGACCGCAAAGATTTCGGCCTGCCCTCCACCGCTCTCGATCGAGTCGGCCACCTCGCGCAGCTTCTCCTCGGTGCGGGCGAGCAGAAGAACGCGAGCCCCGCGGGCCGCCATCGCCCGGGCGGTTGCCGCCCCGAGTCCCTGAGACGCGCCGGTGATCAACGCCGTCTTGCCAGCCAGTTCCATTGGTTGGCGAGAGCCTATCTCCGCCGTCACCAGGGCCGAGTACGCCCGCTGGTTCACCCGGGTACCCACGTTACGCGCCGCGCGATTCTGTGCGCGCTCGTCCCGCGACTCAAGCTCGGCGCCCGGTCAGCCGACAAAGGGGGCGTCCACTTCTCGTTGCTAATCTCGCGGAAGGCTCGAGCTTGTTCGCCAGCCGTTCAATTTGTGAACCAACACAATTGCCTTGGGAGGCATCGTCCGGTAGCGCGCTGGTCGTAGCGCCGGCAGCCACCCACCTGTTCACTCAGGTTCGCAGGCAGAGCGGCAACGGCAAGCTGGGGCCTCTTTTCGTCGCGACCGCGGGGGCGCCGCGATGAGGAAGGCACTGAACGACAACCCGCTGATTCAGGCCGCGCTGGTCGGCATCCTGGCGCTCGCCGTCGGGCTGATGCTGCTGATGCGGATGGGCGGCTCGAGCGACTCCGGCGCCGAGACGACCGCCGCCGACGCGACCGCGCCGGCCGCCACCGACGCAGCCGCGACGGACGCAGCCGCCACCGACGCGGCCGCCACCGACGCGGCCGCCGCCGCCTCGACCGCGACGGCACCGGCAGTTCCGCCCGCCGCGCCCGTTGATCCCGCCGCCGCCGCACCGGTCGATCCGGCCGCCGCCGCGACCGGCGACTTCAAGGCCGGCCCCGGCCTGCCGAAGGACGTGGTCGCCGCCTACGACTCCGGCGATGCAGTCGTCCTGCTGGTCGTCAACGAGGACTCGATCGACGACCGCCAGCTGAAGCGGATCGTCGAGGGCCTGAGCAGCACCCCCGACTCGACACTGTTCGTCACCGACGTCAAGGACGTCGCCGACTACTCGCGGATCACCGAGGGCGTCGATCTCGACCGCACCCCGGCGCTGGTCGTCATCCGGCCGAAGAAGCTCAACGACGCGCCGCTGCCCACCGCCGTGGTCAGCTACGGCTTCCGGGGCTCTGCCAGCGCCAAGCAAGCGCTCGAGAACGCGCTCTACAAGGGTCCCTCCGACCTGCCCTACTACCCGCACTAGGGCTCGCGCGCCGTTACCCTCGCGGGCGTGGATCGCGAGGCGTTCACGCATTATCTCGAGTGCACCGAGCGGCGCGGTAAGCCGCTCGCCGCCGGCTTCGACGGCGCTGCCGGGGGCGCCGCCTGCGGCGACCTGGTGCGGATCTCGCTGGCGCTCGACGACGGGCGGGTTGCGGCGGTCAGCTTCGAGGCCGAGGGCTGCGCCGCGGCGCGCGCGGCCGCCGCCGCGATCGCGGAGCTGGCCGACGGCGCCGGAGTGCTCGAGGCCGCGGCGCTCGGGCCCGATGACATCGCCGCGCAACTCGGCGGTGTCGGCGAGCAGGGCAGCCATGCGGTCGAGCTCGCCGCCGACGCCCTGCACCGGGCGCTCGCCGGGGCGGCGGCGTCGGGCGAGCGGCTGGCGTCGCCGCGCACCCACGGCGACCGCGTCCTGGTTGCGCTCAGCGGCGGGGTCGATTCCGCGGTCGCCGCCTTGCTCGAGCGCGAGCGCGGGGCGGAGGTGGTCGCGGTGACCCTGAAGCTGTGGGCCGACCAGCGCACCGACGCCGAGCGCAGCTGCTGCTCGCCGGTGGCGGTGCTCGGCGCCCGCCGGCTTGCGCACGCGCTCGGGATCGCCCATCTGACCCTCGACCTCGAGCCCGACTTCCGCCGGCAGGTGGTCGGGGCGTTTGTCGACGGCTACCGGGCGGGGCGAACCCCGAACCCATGCGTGATCTGCAACGGCGAGCTGCGGATCGACGCGATGATCGAGCTCGCCGACCGGCTCGGCTGCACGGCGCTGGCCACCGGCCACTACGCCCGGATCGCCGACGACGGCGAGGGTCCGCTCTTGGCCGCGGCCGCCGACCCCGCCAAGGATCAGGCGTACATGCTCTCGGGGCTGCGCCCGAGGTCACTGGCGCGGCTGCGCTTCCCGCTCGCCGAGCTGCGCAAGCCCCGGGTGCGCGAGCTGGCGCGCGAGGCCGGGCTCGCGGTCGCCTCGAAGCGCGAGAGCCAGGACCTCTGCTTCCTCGCCGGCGAGGGCAAGCGCTCGTTCCTCGCCCGCCACGGTGGCCTTGGCGAGCGCCCGGGCGCGATCGTCGACACCAGCGGCGAGCGCCGCGGCACCCACGACGGCCACCACCAGTTCACCGTCGGCCAGCGTCGCGGGCTGGGGCTCGCCGGCTCCGAGGCCCTCTACGTGCTCGCCACCGACGCCGCCACGAACACGGTCACCGTCGGCACTCGCGAGCAGCTCGCTACCCGCACGGTCCGGGTCCGTGGGGCGACGCTGCACCGCCCGGGCGGCCGGGTCGACCGGGTCGCGCTGCGCTATCACTCGCGGCCGCTTGCCTGCACGCTCGCCGACGCGAACGCCGGTGAGCACGCCGAGCTCGAGCTCCGGCTGGCCGAACCGGCCTACGGCGTCGCGCCCGGCCAGACGGCATGCCTGCTGGCCGGCGACATCGTCGTCGGCCGGGCGACGATCGCCTAGCGCTCGACGCGGAACTTCCAGACCGCGGGTTCCGCCTCCAGGTTGCCGCGGGGGTCGGAGGCGCGGACGCGGAAGCGATGCTTGCCCACGCCGGGGTTGCCGATCCGCTTCGGCGACTCGCACTCCTTCCACACGCCCGAGTCGAGTCGGCACTCGAACGCGGCCATCGGATCGTCGGCGCTCCAGCGGAAGCGCAGGCCACGCTTCGCGCGGCGGCGCGGGACGCGGTGCTTCGGGCCGTCCTTGCGCTTCGTCTGAGGGGCGAGGTGGTCGGCGAGGAAGCTGCGGAAGTCGGAGCTGTCTACCCGCTGCGGCAGGAAGGCGCCGGAGACGAACCTGCTGCTCAGCAGGGCCTCGATCGGCTGCCCGTTGACGGTCTCGGCGAAGAACCGCTCCTCGCCCGCCGAGTCGTCCTGCAGCCAACGCGCCAGCCACCCCTCGATGAAGAAGGCGAGATCGCGGTGCTTCGCCTCGCTGCCGGGGGTGGCGAAGTCGAGGTGGTTGTAGCCGGCCATCACCAGTTCGACCGCCGGCACCGCGGCACCCCGCCACTGCAGGAACCCCGGCAGCTTCAGGTCGGCGGGGGCGTAGTCCGGCAGCGCGTCGCAGGGCTGGTCCTTGGCGAACCCGAGCGCCGGCACCCGGGGTGTGATCTCCAGCGCCTGGGCCGCCGCGCACTCGAACACCGCGCCGCCCGGATCGCCGTTGACCCAGCGGCGCAGGGTGTCGAGGGCGACGATCGCCCGCACCCCCGGGTCGGCGTCCTGCTGGACGAAGGAGGCGACGATCGAGCCCAGCGAGTGCCCGGCGAGCGCCATCCGGGTGGTGTCGGAGACCGAGGCGTAGGGATTGGCCGGTGTGCGCACGAAGGCGCGCGCCGAGCGCATCGCGTCGACGGCGTTCAGGAACGCAATCGTCGGCGAGGCGCCCTGAGGCGCGGTCCAGACGACCGCGACGTAGCCGTGGCCCGCCAGGTCCTGGGCCGTCCACCACTGCGCGCACTGGTTGCCGCCGAGCCCGTGCTGGAGCAGGACCACCGGCCGCGGCCCCGGGAAGGCGGACTGGTCGGCGGGGCGCAGGATCGTGCCGGCGTAGGAGGTGATGCCGTTCGGCTGGGTCAGCGATGGGATCGTCACCGTCTCGGAGACCGAGTCGCCCATCCAGTCGAAGTGGGCCTGGGCCGGGCACGGGTTTGCCGCCGAGGCGGGCGCCGACCCGGCCGCAAACACCGCGGCAACGGTGACGAGGGCGCCAAGCGCCGCCCTAGACTGGCGAGTCGATGCGATCCGACGAGATCCGCGAGACATTCCTCTCCTTCTTCGAGCAGCGCGGGCATCTGCGGGTGCCCTCATCGTCGCTGGTCCCTGCCTCGGAAGACACCTCGACCCTGCTCACAGTTGCGGGGATGCAGCAGTTCAAGCCCTACTTCGAGGGTCGCGAGCAACCCCCGAGCCCGCGGCTGACCTCGGCGCAGCGCACGTTCCGCACCGTCGACATCGCGGTCGTCGGGACGACAAAGCGCCACCTGACCTTCTTCGAGATGCTCGGCAACTTCTCGATCGGCGACTACTTCAAGGCCGAATCGATGCGCTTCGGATGGGAGCTGTCAACCGGTGGCTTCGGCTTCGACCCCGAGCTGATCTGGGTGACCGTATTCGCCGGCGACGAGCGGCTCGGGCTCGGTGCGGACGAGGAGTCGATCGAGATCTGGCGCGAGATCGGCGTCCCCGAGGAGCGGATCGTGCGACTGCCCGCCTCCGAAAACTTCTGGCAGGCGGGCCCGACCGGTCCCTGCGGGCCGTGCTCGGAGATGTACATCGATCGCGGCCGCGAGTTCGGCTCCGACGATCTGCGCCCGGGCGACGACACCGACCGCTACCTCGAGTACTGGAACCACGTCTTGATGACCTACGAGCTGCACGAGGACGGCTCGCTCACCGATCTGCCGCAGCGCAACATCGACACCGGGCTGGGGCTCGAGCGGATGGCGGTGATCCAGCAGGGCGTCGACTCGGTCTTCGACACCGACGCGTTCGCGCCCCTGATCCAGCTGGCCGAGAAGCTGTCGGGCGCCGCCTACGGCTCCGACCAGAAGGTGACCAGGGCGATGCGGATCATCGCCGACCACACCCGCGGGGCGGTCAACCTGATCGCCGACGGCGTCGTGCCCTCGAACGAGGACCGCGGCTACGTCCTGCGGCGGATCATGCGCCGCGCGATCCAGCAGGGCCGGGTGCTCGGCCTCGAGCCCCCGTACCTGGGTGCCTTCGCCGAGACGGTGATCGAGTTGATGGGCGGGGCCTACCCGCACCTGATCGCGGAGCGCGAGAGCGTCGCCCGCTGGGTCGCCGACGAGGAGCAGAGCTTCGGCCGCACACTCGACCGCGGCACCGAGCTGCTCGGCCGGCTCGTCGCCGACGCCAAGGAGGCGGGCACCTCGTGGATCGACGCAGCCGACGCCTTCCAGCTCCACGACACCTACGGCTTCCCCTACGACCTGACCAAGGAGCTGCTCGCCGAGGAGGGTCTGGCCGTCGACGACGACGGCTTCGAGGCGCTGATGGACGAGCAGCGCGAGCGGGCGCGCTCGGGCGCCGCCGGCCCGGCCCCCGATCGCCACCAGCGGGTGATCGAGTTCGCCTCCGCGGCGCCGCCGAGCGAGTTCGTCGGCTACCACGAGCTGCGCGCCCGGACCAGCGTCGCCGCCGCGGCCGAGCTCGACGACGGCGCCCAGCTGGTCAAGCTCGAGGAGAGCCCCTTCTACGCCGAGGGCGGCGGCCAGGTCGCCGATTCCGGGGTCGTGTCGACCAACGGCTCAGAGGGGGCCGTCGACGACGTCTACCGGGTCGGGGACGACCAGGTGATCCGGGTCGCCGGCCTCGCCCCGCTGGAGGCGGGCCAGGGGGTGGAGGCCGCGGTCGACCACAACGCGCGCCACGCGACGATGCGCAACCACACCGCGACGCACCTGCTGCACGCGGCGCTGCGCGAGCGGCTCGGCACCCATGTGCGCCAGGCCGGCTCGGCGGTCCGGCCCGACAAGCTGCGCTTCGACTTCACCCACGGCGCGCCGCTGAGCGCGGACGAGCTGCGGGCGATCGAGGACCGCGTCAACGACTGGGTCAAGGCGAGCCGCCCGGTGCGGGCGCTGGAGATGGTCCGCGCCGAGGCCGAGGCGCTGGGCGCGATGGCGCTGTTCGGCGAGAAGTACGGCGACTGGGTGCGGATGGTCGAGGTCGACGAGGTCTCGCGCGAGCTCTGCGGAGGCACCCACGTGGCCAACACCGCCGAGATCGGGATCGTCGCGATCGTCTCCGAGGGCTCGAGCGCCGCCAACGTCCGCCGGATCGAGGCGCTCAGCGGCCCGGCCGCGATCGACTGGTTTCGCGAGCGCTCCGACGCGCTCGACCAGGCCGGGGCGCTGCTGGGCTCGAAGCGGGACGCCGTGGGCGCCGCTCGCCGGGCGGCCGAGCGGCTGGCCGAGCTGGAGTCGTCGGTCGCCAAGGCGGGGCGCCAGGAGGTCGGCGAGGAGTTCGAGCGGCTCGCGGGCGAGGGCGAGGACGTCGCCGGGGTCCGGGTGCTCGCCGCCGAGGCGACCGGCGCCGATCAGCGGGCGCTGCTGGACCTGGCGGACCGGATCAAGCAGCGACACGGAGACGCGGCGGTCGTGCTGGGCGGCCGTGCCGACGGCAAGGTGGCGCTTGTCGCGAGCTTCACCCGCAGCGCGGTCGAGCGCGGCCTCTCGGCGGCGGCGGTGATCAAGGAGGTCGCCGGGCTGGTCGGCGGCGGCGGTGGCGGGCGCGACGACGCCGCCCAGGCCGGGGGGCGCAACCCCGACGGCCTCGACGAGGCGCTGGGCGCGGCCGCGACCGCGATCCGCAAGGCGCTCGCTAACTAGGCTCCCCGATTCGATGCGGGTGTTGGCGATCGACCATGGCGAGGTGCGCGCGGGGACCGCGGTCTGCGACCCCAGCGGCACGATCGTCCGTCCGCTCGGGGTGATCAGCCCGCCGGAGGCCGCCGAGGCGGCACGGGTGGCCGCCGAGCAGGGCGCCGAGCTGATCGTCGTCGGACTGCCGGTTTCGCTCGACGGCGCCGAGCGCGACCAGGCGGCATCGGCCCGCTCGTTCGCCGAGGCGCTCGCCGCCGAGGCGGCGATCCCGGTCGAGACCTACGACGAGCGGCTGACGACACGGATGGCGGCGCAGTCGGCGCGCGGCGGCGCCAGCGCGCCGACCGACGCCCTGGCCGCCGCGCACCTGCTCGAGTCATTCCTCGCCAGCCGGGAGCGCGGATCGTGAGCGACGGCGCCGACTGGCACGACCCGTTCGCCGAGGACGAGGACGCGCGCGAGCGCGAGCGCCGGCGCGCCGAGCGCGAGGCGAAGCGCCGCGCCGAGCAGCAGTCGCTGGCCGAGAAGGTCGCTCAACAGGCCCCGGCCGAGCCGCCTGCGGCGCCGCCTCCGCCGGAACAAGCGCCGCCCGCCGCCCCGCCACTGCAAGCGCCGCCTGCGCCGCCGCCTGCGGTCGACGAGCCCGCCGCCGCGCCGTCACCGGCACCTGCGCTCGCCCCGCGGCGCCCGCCGGGCGGCTCCGGGCCGTCGCCGACCGCGATGCGAAACCGGCGCGTCTTCGGCTCGATCCTCTTCCTGGTGTTCGCCGCGGCGCTCGTCTTCGGTGTCGTCAAGGTGGTCGGCAAGCTGACCGGCGACGACCCGCCGCCGGCGAAGGCGGCGAAGCCGGGCCCGAAGACCAAGGACCTGCTGATCGTCGAGGGGCTGACCCGCAAGCAGATCGCCGATCAGGTCAAGGACAAGGTCAAGGGCGACTACCTCGAGGCCAGCGACTCGGCGCCCAAGGGCTTCGACCTGAACAAGTACGACGCCCAGGACGCCCCCAACCTCGAGGGCTTCCTGTTCCCGGCCACCTACCCGATCACCAAAAAGGAGACGGCGAAGGAGCTCGTCGACGCCCAGCTGCAGGCGTTCAAGGAGAACTTCGACGGGGTCGACCTCTCGTACGCGAAGTCGAAGAACCTGACGCCCTACGACATCCTGATCATCGCCTCGATGATCGAGAAGGAGATCCAGGTGCCGGACGAGCGCAAGCTCGCCGCCGCCGTGATCTACAACCGGCTCAAGGCCGGCGACACGCTCGGGATCGACGCGACGATCCGCTACTACCTCGGCGACTACACCCACCAGCTGACCGAGTCCGAGCTCGCCGACCCCAACAACCCCTACAACACCCGGGTGATCCCCGGCCTGCCGCCGACACCGATCTCCAACCCGGGCCTCGCCTCGATCGAGGCCGCTGCGCACCCGGCGAAGTCCGACGTCTACTACTTCGTGATCAAGCCCGGGACCTGCGGCGAGCACGTCTTCGTCGAGACCGACGAGGAGTTCCAGCAGGCCGAGGCCGCCTACCAACAGGCGTTGCAAGAGCAGGGCGGTTCACCGACCGACTGCTGAGCGCCGCCTACGATCAGGCGATGCCACGGCTAGCGGTCCTCGGCCACCCCGTCTCGCACTCGCGCTCGCCGGCGATGCAGACCGCTGCGCTGGCCGAGCTGGGGCTGGCGCGCAAGTGGTCCTATGAGGCGATCGAGGTCGCCTCCGAGCATTTCGCCGCGCTGGTCGCCTCGCTGCCCGACGACGACTTCGCCGGCGTCAACGTCACCGTTCCCCACAAGCTCGCGGCGCTCGAGGTGGCCGACGAGGCCTCGCCGGCGGCGCGGGCGATCGGCGCCGCCAACACGCTCAGCTTCGACCGTCGCCGCCGGGTCAGCGCCGAGAACACCGACGCGGCCGGGATCATCGGCGCGATCGGCTCCCGGGTCGATGGGATGCGGGCGCTGGTGCTGGGCGCGGGCGGCTCGGCGCGGGCCGCGGTCTGGGCGCTTGGCGAGGGCGGGGCGGAGGTCTCGATCTGGAATCGGACCCCCGAGCGCGCGGCGGCGCTGGCGGCCGAGCTCGGCGCCGCGCACGACGAGGCGACCAGCGACGAGCGGCTCGACCCCGCCGACTATGACCTGATCCTGAACGCGACCACGCTCGGGCTCGCGCAAGCTAGCGAGCGCCCGCCCAGGTCCACGGACCTAAAGGCGCTGCCATTCGCTGCCGATGCGATCCAGGCAAGACAAGTCGTGGTGGACCTCGTCTACGGGTCGCACGAAACCGCGCTCGTCTCCTGTGCACGGGAGCGGGACGCACGCGTGATCGACGGGCTCGAAGTGCTGGTCCACCAGGGAGCCGCCTCGCTTCGGATCTGGACCGGGCTCGACCCCCCGATCGAGACGATGCGCAGGGCGGCACGAGAGCAGGACACGACCAATGGATGACCGCCCCGGATATCTGCGCTCCGTACCCTCAGCGGGCGGCGAGGCGACGGCGCCGAAGCTCGAGGCCGAGCAGGCCGCGGGCGGTCCCCCCGGCCTGACCAAGCCGGTCGGGGTCGGCAACTCGGCGATGTTCCTGACCGACGTCGTGGTCGAGCTCGGCTTCTCGACCCGCGAGCAAGTCGACAAGGTGATCGAGGAGGCACGCGTCGCCGGGCGCTCGGCCGACGAGCTGCTGGTCGACCAGCGGTTGATCAACGCCGACCAGCTCTCGCGGGCGATCGCCGAGCGCTACGGCCTCGACCACGTCGACCTGAGCGCCTACCACGTCGACATGGGGGCCGCGAACCTGCTCTCGGTCGCCTCGGCGCGTCGCTACCGGGCGGTCCCCGTCGGCTACTACGACAAGCACACGCTGCTGGTCGCGATCGGTCGACCCGGCGAACGTGCTGGCGATCGACGACATCCAGATGATCACCGGGCTGCGCTGCCGGATGGCGGTCGCCGCGGCCGACGACGTCGAGGCGCTGATCAAGAGGCTCAACTCGCTCGAGAGCGCGGTCACCGAGGCCGTCGACGACGAAGACGCCGAGACCGAGCTGGGCGAGGTCGCCGAGCTGCACGAGTCCGCCGACGACGCGCCGGTGATCAAGCTCGTCTACTCGATCCTCGGCCAGGCTGCGACCGAGGGCGCCTCCGACATCCACTTCGAGCCCGGCGACGACGAGATGCGGGTCCGCTTCCGCGTCGACGGCGTCCTCTACGAGGCCGCCAAGGTGCCCAGGCGGATGGTCTCGGGCGTGATCAGCCGTGTGAAGATCATGAGCGAGCTCGACATCGCCGAGAAGCGCGTCCCCCAGGACGGCCGGGTGAGCGTCAACGTCGAAGACCGCAAGGTCGACCTGCGAATCACCACCCTGCCGACCCAGCGCGGCGAGGGGGCGACGATCCGCATCCTCGACAAGGAGCAGGCATTGCTGACCCTCGACGAGCTCGGGATGGTCGGGATGGGGCGCGAGCGCTTCGAGTCCGCGGTCACGCGCTCCCACGGGGCCGTCCTGGTCACCGGGCCGACCGGATCCGGTAAGTCGACCTCGCTGTACGCGGCGCTCGACGACCTGAACGCGGTCGAGAAGAAGATCATCACGATCGAGGACCCGGTCGAGTACCGGATCGAGGGCATCAACCAGATCAACGTCAACCGCAAGGCGGGGCTGACGTTCGCTGCCGGCCTGCGCTCGATGCTGCGCGCCGACCCCGACATCATCATGGTCGGCGAGATCCGCGACGCGGAGACCGCGCGGATCGCGATCGAGTCGGCGCTCACCGGCCACATGGTCCTCTCGACCCTGCACACCAACAACGCGCCGGGGACGATCACCAGGCTTCAGAAGATGGGGATCGAGAGCTTCTTGACCGCCTCGGCGCTCGACTGCGTCGTCGCCCAGCGGCTGGCTCGGAAGCTGTGCACGCACTGCAAGAAGCGGGCGATGATCTCGCAGGAGGCGCTGCTGGAGTCCGGCTTCAGGGTCGGCACCGACCTCGAGGCCTACGAGCCGGTCGGCTGCTCGCGCTGCAACCAGACCGGCTTCAAGGGCCGGATCGGGATCTTCTCGGTGATGGAGATGAGCGAGCGGATCAAGGATCTGACCGTGTCGAACGCCCCCGAGTCAGAGATCACGGACGTCGCCCGCGAGGAGGGCATGCTCACCCTGCGCGAGGACGGTCTCAGCAAGGTCCGCGCCGGGGTGACCTCGATCGCCGAGCTCGCCCGGATCGCGTCCTAGCGCCCGGCGGTCAGTCCAATCCCGCGGGTGCAGGCATGCAGCCAGGCTCAAGTTCTGGCCGCCTCGGGCCGATTGTTCATGCGTGAGCGTTGACTTCGCTGCAGTGCTCGGCCAAATGGTCGCCGTGCGCGCCTCTGACGTGCATATCTCTCCCGGGCTGCCGCCCGCGATGCGCGTCAACGGCCGCGTGGCGCCGCTCGCCGACTTCCCGACCCTGACCCCGCAGGACACCCGCGAGATCGTCTACTCGGTGCTCAACGACTCGCAGCGCAAGCGGTTCGAGAACGAGCGCCAGCTCGACCTCTCCTACGCGATCCCGGATATGGCCCGGTTCCGCGTCAACGTCTTCTTCCAGCGGGGTTCGATCAGCGCCGCCTTCCGCCTGATCCCGGACGAGATCAGGAGCCTCGAGGACCTCGGCCTGCCGGCGGCGCTGACCGACTTCACGCGCAGGCCGCGCGGGTTCGTGCTGGTCACCGGCCCTACCGGCTCGGGCAAGTCGACCACGCTCGCGTCGATGGTCGACGTGATCAACCGTGAGCGCTCCGAGCACATCCTGACGATCGAGGACCCGATCGAGTTCCTGCATCGCCACCAGAAGTGCATCGTCAACCAGCGCGAGATCGGCGCCGACGCGACCGACTTCGGCACCGCCCTGCGGGCCGCCCTGCGCGAGGACCCCGACGTGATCCTCGTCGGCGAGATGCGCGACCTGGAGACGATCACGACCGCGCTGACCGCGGCTGAGACCGGCCACCTGGTGTTCGCCACCCTGCACACCCAGTCGACCGCGCAGACGGTCGACCGGATCATCGACGTCTTCCCGCCTCACCAGCAGCACCAGGTGCGGATGCAGCTCTCGATCGCCCTGCAGGGGATCGTCACCCAGCAGCTGCTCGAGACCTCCGACGGCGCCGGCCGCGTCTGTGCGACCGAGATCCTGGTCCCGAACCCGGCGATCCGCAACCTGATCCGCGAGGGCAAGACGCACCAGATCTATTCGGCGCTGCAGACCTCGGGCGCCCAAGGGATGCACACGATGGACGCCAACCTCGCCCAGCTGGTCCGCAACGGCAGGATCACCCGATCGCTCGCCGAGCAGCGCGCCTCCGTTCCCGAGGAGCTGAAGCGTCTGCTCGGCACCGCCACGAACGGGATCGCCGCCAACGGCCCGGCGCTGGTCGAGGACCCTGACGAGTCGCTGCGGGCGGAGCCCGGCGCCCCGGCGACCATGCTGTGAGCAGGACGCCGTCGTGAGCACCTTCAGCTTCCGTGCCGTCGATCTCGCCGGGGTTCCGTCCCGAGGCGAGGTGGAGGCGAGCAGCAAGGCTCAGGTCTCCGACCAGCTGCGCCAGCGAGGCCTGATCGTCCTCGACGTCTCCGAGCAGCGCGAGGCGCTGAAGCTGGAGTCGATCTTCCAGCGCTTCAAGAGCGTCAACATGCGCAACCTCTCGGTCTTCTCGCGTCAGTTCGCGACCCTGATCGGGTCCGGGATGCCGATGCTGCGGTCGCTGTACACGCTCGAGGACCAGACCGAGGACGAGATGCTGAAGCCGGCGATCGCCTCGCTGCGAAACGACGTCGAGGCCGGCAGCTCGCTGAACCAGGCGATGGAGCGCCAGCCCGGGGTCTTCGACCCGCTCTATCGCTCGATGGTCCAGGCGGGCGAGGGCTCGGGTCGCCTCGAGCAGGCGCTCGACCGGGTCGCCGCCCAGCTGGAGAAGCTCGACTCGCTCAGGCGCCAGGTGAAGTCGGCGATGATGTACCCGGCCGTCGTCTTCGCGGTCGCGCTCGTCGTGATGATCGTGATCGTCGCCTTCGTCGTCCCGGTGTTCGTTGGGATCTTCGAGGAGATCTCCGCCGAGAACGGCGAGAGCTCGGAGCTGCCGACGATGACCAAGATCACGGTCGGGATCTCCGACGCGGTCACCGGCTCCTGGTACATCATCATCCCGGTCGTCGCGGTGCTCGTGTACGCCTTCGTCCGCTGGAAGAAGACCGACCGCGGCCGGATCACCTGGGACCGCTTCAAGCTCCGGATCCCCGCCAAGATCGGCGACGTGGTCCAGAAGGTGGCGCTGGCGCGTTGGTCGCGCACCTTCTCCGGCACCGTCTCCTCCGGCGTGCCGATCCTGCAGGCGATCCAGATCTCCGGCCAGACAGCCGGCAACGCGGTTATCCAGGAGGCGATGGACGCCGTCTATGACTCGGTCAAGAAGGGCGGCTCGATCGCCAAGCCGCTCGAGGAGGCAGATGTCTTCCCGCCGATGGTCTCCCACATGGTCGCGGTCGGCGAGGAGTCCGGCCAGCTCGAGCAGATGCTGGAGAAGATCGCCGACTTCTACGACGCCGAGGTCGACGCGAAGATCAAGGCCCTGACCTCGTTGATCGAGCCGCTGATGATCGTCGTCGTCGGCGTCGTCGTCGGCTTCATCGTGATCTCGATGTACCTGCCGATCTTCAGCATCTACGACAAGATCCGCTAGCGCCCACTAAACGGATGTCCGATGGACGCCGGTACCCATCGCTAAAGCTCACGCCCCCCTGAGTCGAACCCTTCATCAGACAGGCTCGGCGTCAGGGCTGCCCCCAGGGGCGTGCCCCTCAGCAGGGCCGCAGATACAGAACCATCAATTCAAGGGGGCACCTGAATGCATACCCGCAAGACGCGCCTGATAGGCGCGGGAGTCACAGTCCTCGTCCTCGGCGTCGTCGGCCTCGTCTACGCCGCCTGGACCACCAACGGGTCCGGCAGCGGCTACGCCAAGGCCGGCACGGCTCAGGACCTTTCGACCGTCGCGACGGCCGTGACCACCGGCGACCTGTACCCGAACGGGAACGGGACCGTGAAGCTGACGGTCCACAACCCGAACCCGTACGCGGTCACGATCACCGACGTGACGGCCGGCACGGGCGACGTCACCGCGAGTGGCGGCATCGGGGTGTGTGACATCACCGGCGTCACCTTCCTCGATCAGAACGGACTCTCGATCGGGATCCCGGCCAACGGCGACTCGGACGTGATCAACCTGGCCAACGCGGCTCACATGTCGAACGAGTCCGAGAACGGCTGCCAGGACGCCGTGTTCACGATCCCGGTCCTGATCTCGGGCGCCAGCAGCAACACCGGCGGCAGCTGAGCACGAGACCCGCCGGCCAGGAACCCTCCGATGGCTCTGAACGTGGCTGAGATGCGGTCCGGCGTCCCGTCGGGCGCCGGACCGCTCCTGCCGCGCGCAGAGGTTCGGCGATGAGGCGATCGCTCACAGCCCTGCTGGCGGTGGTGGCCGTGATGGGCGCCACGGTCGCGGCCTACGCCGCTCTGGGTGCGGCGGATCGCGCCGCGCCCGCTCAGCCGTCGATCGAACCGTCGCCCGTCCGCGTGACCGGCAACGTCGAGGGCCTGTACCCGGGGGTGGCCACGCCCCTGCAGATCCGGGTTCGCAACCGAACCGCCGGCCCGGTGCGGCTGCGGTGGGTCCGGGCGGTCGTCAGCCGGCCTAACGCGGGCTGCGATCCGCGTTACCTGCAGACCGAACAGATCGACCCCCACCAGAGGATCCCGGCACTCGGTCGCATCGATCTGGAGATGCCGATCACCCTGAGCGCCGACGCGCCCGACGGCTGCCAGGACGCGATCTTCCCGATCCTCTATCGGACCCGGGTCAACGTGCTCGGGAGCGCGGGGGACCCGGGCGGCACAGACCCGGGGAGCGCGAGGTGATCGCCGTGCGTGCGCGAGCCACCCTGCTCGGGTCCGCCCTGGCGCTGCTCGCCCTGGTTCCCGCGTCGGCGTCCGCGAGCTGGCGGGTCACGGGGTCGGACGCCGCATCGGCGAAGGCGAGCAGCCTGAGTACCGTCGCTCAGCCGACCGCAGCGATCGCGAGCGGGGGTGTGACCGTCAGCTGGACGGCCCCGAGCTCCGGCGCCCCGGCCACCGGGTACCTCGTCCGGCGCTTCGACGGCTCCGGCAACGTCCAGACGATCGGCGCCGGCTGCTCCGGGACGATCACCACGACCAGCTGCACCGAGGCCTCGGTGCCGCAGGGGACCTGGCGCTACCGGGTGACCCCGGTGAACGCGAACTGGCGCGGCTCCGAGAGCGCCGCGAGCGCCGCGGTCACGATTTCCGCCCCGGCCCTCACCCTCGACCAGTCGTCGGTCGGCTCGCTGCCGGCCCGGCTCAGCGGCCGGATCACGAACTTCGCCCCGGGGCAGACCGTGTCGTTCCGGCTCGACGGCCTGAACGGGCAGCTGCTCACCGGCACGATCGCGCCGACCCCGGTGCCCGCGGGCGGGACGGCCACGGTCGACATCACCCTGCCGGCGCAGACGGCTGTGGGGACGCACACGATCTTCGCGCGCGGCAGCGCCGGCGACACCGCCACCGCCCCGATCTCGGTGCTGACCCGGCAGACCGTCGCGACCAGCGCCTGGGACCTGCGCGACGCGTCGGCCGGCGGCCCGGAGGTCAACGCCTCCGATCCGATCGGCTTCGGGTCCGACGGTCGCACCGTGGCCACGTCGACGCCGCCGGCCGCGTTCAGAACCGGCCGCTACCTCCAGATCGACTACAACGGCCCCCTGCCGACGAACGCCGCGCCCACCTCGGCCGCGTTCGACATCCGCTTCGCCGCCGGCGCCGGCTCGAGCACCGCCTGCTTCTACTTCGACCTGCGCCGGGCGTCCACGAACGCGGTGCTCGCCACCCACGGCAGCGCGGCCAACCCGGTCGGGTGCGTGAGCGGGACAGCGCAGACGAGCTTCTCGACCGCGCTGCCCGCCGTCTCCTCGGCCGCGATCGCCAACGATCTGCGCCTTCGCGTCTACGTCCGGGCCTCGGGCGGCGCGGCGCCGGTGCTTGATCGGGCCGGCATCTCGGTGGTCAGCAGCCAGGGGACGTTCACCCTCTACGGCGAGGACTTCAGCGACCGGCTCGGCGGCGGCGCCGTCGATCGCAGCTGGCCGTTGGCAGCCAGGCAAGGCGCCACGTATCCAAGCGCCGCGACCTGGCCGACAGCGTTTGCGTCCAGCCGCTACCTGCGGCTCACGTTCCCGACCTACGTTCCGGCCGGCGCGACGGTGTCCGGGGCGTCGTTCCGGCACCGCTTCCGCCGCTCCGGAGGCGGGTCGGTGTGCTGGTATCTCGAGGTCATCCAGGGAGCGACCGTGATCGGCACCCACGGAAGCCCCGCGGCGCCGATCTCCTGCACGACCGGCAACGGCTACAGGACCGACGACGTCGCGCTGCCGGAGATCAACAGTCCCGCGCGAGCCAACGGGGCGGTGCTGAAGATCTACATGCGCAGCACGACCGGCGGACGCAGCGAGCACGACTGGGCGCAGCTGACTATCGACTACGCGAACTAGCCGGCGGGCTCGGCGCGGCTTACTCGCGCCTCGTCCGGTCCCCGCCCGCGACCCGGATCGAGCCGCGCATGAACGGGTGGATGCGGCAGAAGTAGGTGTAGGTCTTGCCGGGCTGGGTGAGCGGCGGGGTGGTGTAGGTGGAGGTGCCGGCGGTCACCCCGGAGTTGAAGATCCCGGTGCCGAAGCCGAGCTGGCCGGAGTCGAACTTGATCGGCCCGCGGGCGAGCGGGTAGCCGATCCCCGAGCCCCGGTTACAGGGCGCCTTGCATGAGGTGATGCTGTGCCAGGCCTGTTCGGCGTCGGGCTCGCCGAACAGCGCGTCGAGGTTGGTGAAGGTGACCGTCTGGCCCGGCTGGATCACCGGCGGGCGCATCCGGTACGTCGGCTGGCCCCGAGCCGCGGTGTAGCCGCCGAGCGAGTAGAGGAAGTCCTGGATCCTGATCCCGTTCGGGCCGACCCGGCGGCCCTTGCTGCGCAGGTCGCGAGGGTCGGGAAGCTTGAGGTTCTTGTTGGCCTTGTAGTCGATGTTCTCGGGCAGGCGGCCGTGGGTGAGGATGCCGCCCTCGTCGTACATCGCCTTGACCGCGGCGGCGTCGTCGAACGGGTCGCGGGCGAGCGGGTCGTCGTTGACGGTGCTCACCTCGAGCGGAAACAGCCCCATCGACTCGTACCAGGAGGCCTTGCGGACGTCGTAGGTCGCGTTCGCCGAGACCACGTCCCCGGCCTTCAGGTGCACGCGCCAGTCGCTGCGGGTGGCGGTCATCGCCACATCCCAGCTGACCGCGCCCGCGGGCTCGTAGTAGTGGGCGTCGGACCGGTACAGGGGCACGGTCTCCGACGCGTCGTCACCGGCGGTCGAGCCGGCGTCGGGCCCGTCGCGGGAGACCTTCAGGTCCATGTACAGGCCGCCGGGGTGCAGGTGGCCGACCGCCCAGACCAGCGTGCGGCCGCCGGCGGGCACCGTCCACTGGGCGGCCGAAGAGATGTTCTTGCGCTCCTCATAGCCCGGCTGCGCGGGATCGGTCGGGACCTCGTCGGGGAAGGTGTACTTGCCGTCCCCGTTGAGGTCGAAACCGCGCTCGGCGTCGAAGACCGGGTAGACGTGGGGGGTGCCGGCGACGTCCAGGCCGGCGCTCTTGAGCGCGTTGATCCCGGTCGCCGAGGGGCTGGTGGCGGGCACCCAGTCGATCTGCCAGGTGATCTCCACCTGCCGCCCGCTGCTCGCCGTCAGGTTGTGGATCATGTAGTTGAGGCCCCAGGTGGCGTCGCCGCCGACCCTGAAGCCGTAGCCCTGGGGCATCTTCCACTCGGTTTTCTCCTCGCCGGTGCCGTAGCCGAAGCCGCTCGGCGCGAGCCAGACGACGTGGTGAAGGTGCAGATCCCAGACGCTCGGCGTGGTCAGGCTGCCGTCCTCGTGGATCTCGACCATGCTCGGCTTGAACCGGGTGACGTAGCCCTCGGCGGTCGAGCCGGCGGCGAAGGCCGCCGCGTCGCCCGGCCCCGAGACCTTCTCGGCGTTCGGGCAGGTCTTCGTCGTCCCGAACAGGTTCAGGTTCTGGCCCGGGTAGATCGGGATCGCGTCCGTGTGGCAGTTGAAGGTCGTCATGTCGGGGTAGCTGGCCGCATCGAGCACCGGATCGTCGGCGAGCGCCGGGGTGGGGCCGAGCAGCAGCACCCCGAGCGTGGCCGCGACGAGGCCGAGCAGACGGATGTGCGCGCGCCGGGCCACCGTCAGGACCTCCGGCAGCGCCACTTGTTCAGCGGCTTGCGGACGATCTTCCCGGAGGCGGCGCTGACCGAGAGGGATCGCTTGCACCTGATCTTCGCGCCGCGCTTGCGGCCGACGCCGGAGACCTTGCAGGTGTAGGCGTAGTTCGCGGCCGCGGTGCACGGTGACGCCTGGAAGCTGCGGCATGCCCGCCAATCGTCGCAGGCGTCGGTGGCGTAGATCCAGGCGTTCTCGCGGGCCTGAGCCGGGGACATCGTCGTCGGCGCGAGGCCGCCGGCGCCGACGACGTCGGTGCCGCCGGTCATCTGGGCCACGGCGGCCCGGACCGCGGAGCGCATGGGATCGGCGGCGAGCCGCGTGTAGACGCCGGGCTTGTAGGCGTCACCGCATTGCTTGCCGCCGTAGGAGGTGGCGCCGACGAGCCGGACCTCGCCGGTTGCCAGCGCGACTACGATCGGCCCGCCGCTGTCGCCGAAGCAGGCGTCGCGGTCGCCGAGGCGCGTCCCGGCGCACATGCTGGTCTGGTCGAACCACGGATACGCCACGCTGCACCAGCTATCGGGCAGGACGGCGATCTCGGCGGCGTGCAGGTCGTCGGGATAGGGGCCGTTGGCCCCGTCGAGCGAGCCCCAGCCGCTGATCAGCGCCGCGCGCCCGGTCGCCCAGGCCCCGGCCTCGCTCGCGCCGGCGATCTTGATCGGGGTGCCGCTCGCCGGGGTCGGGAGCTGGAACAGGACCGCGTCCCACGCGTTGGTCCGCGGGTCATACAGCTGGCCGTTGCCGTTGGTGAAGTACTGCAGATCCGAGGCGACCGTCTCCTGTCCCTGGTTGGAGCTCAGGCGGGAGCGGCCGGAGACGATGCTGAAGTCCGACGCCTGGGCGTTGATCTGACCGTGCTCGTTGGCGACGCAGTGTGCCGCGGTGATCACGATCTTCGGGGTCAGCAGGGTCCCGCCGCAGATCGTCCGGTCGGCGGCGCTGCCCTGGGCGGTGCTCGGCGCCAGCGCGAGCCCGACCTGCCAGGGGTACTGCTCGATCGAGACCGTCGAGCCGCCGATGATCCGGTCGTCGGCGGGGCGGGCGAACGCCGACGCCGGTAGCGCCAACGCAACCGCGACCCCGACAGCAATCTTTGCCGACCTGCTCATCCCTGAGGCGAGCCACTCTAGCGCCGGCAGGCGTCGGGTCAATCAACCCTTGCATCCGTCGACCGGGCGTGTATAGGATCACCGCGATGGTCGGGGCATCGAGTCGGAAGCTTTTCGTCGCCGCGGCGCTCGCCGCGCTGGCGATGACGATGGGCCTCGTGTTCGCGAGCGAGTCGCGCGCCGAGGTCGTCAAGTCGTACTGCAGCCCGAGCGGTGACTACTGCATCGCGGTCTCGAACCGCAGCGGGCGCGCCAAGCTCGAGATCTCGACCTTCAGCTTCAGCACCTACACGGTGTGCCTCAAGGGCCAGGGCGTCAACTCGTGCCTCGAGGACATCACCATGCAGCCCGACAGCGAGGGCATTTACTACAGCCGCGTTGACGTGATCCGCAAGTTCCATCCGACCCGGGCAGGCAAGTACAAGGCCGGCTGGTTCGTCGGCGGCTCGCAGATCGGCAAGACGCTCAAGTTCGCGCTCGGCTAGCGGGCCGCGACGTCACCGGCGGCGCCCGAGCGCTTAGGCTGCACCCGTGGGCTGTCTGGTCGTCCTCTTCGCGCTGATCTCGCCGCGGCTGGCGCTGTTCTTCGTCTGGATCTTCTCCGACCTGCTCAGCCGCGCCTTCGACAGCTGGTTCGTGCCCCTGCTGGGCTTCTTCCTGCTGCCGTGGACGACACTCGCCTACGCGGTGATGTGGTCGACCGGGACCAACGACGTCTCCGGGTTCGAGTGGTTCATCGTCGGGCTCGCGTTCATCGTCGACATCAGCTCCTGGTCGCAGAGCGGCAAGCTCGAGCGACGCAGCAGCTACTAGCCCAGAACCAGTTCGGCGGCTGTGCGCACGGTCGCCAGGTCGCCGCCGATCAGCAGCGTGGTCACGAACGACTCGCGCCACGCCTCGAGGTCGTGGCGGATCTTGTCCGGCGGGCCGATCAGCGACATCTTGTCGATCAGCTCGAACGGGATCGCCTCGGCGGCCTCCTGCTTCTTCCCGGACAGGTACAGGTCCTGGACGGTCTCGACCATCTCGCCGTAGCCCATCCGGATCGGGACGTTGGCGTGGAAGTTCTTGCCCTTGGCGCCCATGCCCCCGAAGTAGAGGGCGTAGTAGTGGCGCAGCGCGTCGGCCGCCGCCTCGACGTCGTCGGAGACCAGCAGCGGCAGCGTCGCGGCGACCTCGAAGTCCGCGGCGCTGTGGCGGGCGCCCTCGCGGGCGAAGCCCTCGGCGAGCGCCTCCTCGTAGGGCTCGAGGAAGTCGGGGGCCAGCAACATCGCAACCCAGCCGTCGCAGATCTCGGCGGACAGTGCGATGTTCTTCGGGCCCTCGGCGGCCAGGTAGATCGGGATGTCCTCGCGCAGCGGGTGGATCGACGACTTCAGCGGCTTCGCCAACCCGGTGCCGCCGGGCAGCGGCAGCGGGTAGAAGGGGCCGTCGGCGGTCACCGGCCCCTGGCGCGCCCAGACGTCGCGCAGGATCGCCACGTACTCGCGCGTGCGCGCCAGCGGCTTCTCGAACGGCATCCCGTACCAGCCCTCGACCACCTGGGGCCCGGAGACGCCGATCCCGAGGATCATCCGCCCGCCGCTGAGGTGGTCGAGCGTCATCGCCGCCATCGCGGCCGCGGTCGGCTGGCGCGCCGACATCTGCATGATCCCGGTGGCGAGCTTGACCTTCTCGGTCTGCGAACCCCACCAGGCGAGCGGGGTGAGCACGTCCGAGCCGTAGGCCTCGGCGGCCCAGATCGAGTCGAGCCCGAGGCCGTCGGCCTCGCGGATCACCTCGAGCACGCCGTGCGGCGGCCCGGCGGTCCAGTAGCCGGTGTTGTAGCCGAGCTTCAGTTCGCCCATCGGCGCGCGATCCTATTCGCCTGGGGCGCTCACAGGTGCCCGATGCCGCGGACCAGCAGGTAGGTGCCGATCGCCGCGAAGACGGCGATCGCGACCAGATAGCCGTAGCGGTCGAGCCAGCGCCGCATCGCCGTCAGGATCCGCTGCGAGCTGCGCGGCGCGGCGACGTAGATGATCAGCGGGGCGGCGATCGGGAAGATGACCACCGCGCAGGTCAGGGTGAGCGCCAGGGCGCGCTCGAAGGCGGTCACGTCGGCGACGGCGATCTCGCGCAGCAGCGGACCGAGCGCGACCAGGGCCGAGGCGTCGGTGATCATGAAGATGCCGCCGACGACGAAGAACGCCCCCGGGCTGACCCGCTCGAGCAGCCGCGTCTGGCTTGCCGCCGAGTCGCGGCGCACCCAGGTGAGCACGGCGAACGCGAGCATCCCGGCCCCGAGCGCGATGTCGAGCCAGGCGAACAGCGAGCCGCCCGGCCCAAATGTCCCCCTCGAGCCCTTGAAGAAGGCGAGCCCGACGATCCCGACGACGACCAGGACGGCGCCGAACCCGGCGACGAAGGCGCCCGCGCGAACCAGCGGCCGGTCCTGGGAGGTCAGCATCAGGATCACGATCCCGACGACCGCCGGATTCGACGCCGCGGCCAGCATCAGCGGGAAGGTCCTTTCGAGCAGATCGAGCATCGCCGCAACTTCTACGCGATCGCCTGGGCTTATCCTTGACCGGTGGAGGCCGTCGACGCGACCCGACGCACACGGTTGGCCGGCGAGCGGACCCAGCTGGCCTGGTGGCGGACCGGCCTCACGGCGCTGGCGGTCGGGATCGGGATCGGGCGGGTGGTGCCCGAGCTCAGCGATTCCAGCGAAACCTGGCCCTACGTCGCGCTGGGGGTCGCCTACGGCCTCTACGGGGTGCTGCTGTTCGCCTACGGCAACCTGCGGGGCCGGGCGCTCGACGACGCCGTCACCCATGGCGGGTACGTCCAGATCGGCCGCTGGGCGAACCTGGTGCTGGCGCTCGGGGGGATCGCGCTCGGGATCGCTACGAGCCTGCTGATCCTGCTCGGATGAGCGCCCCTGCACGCCAGCGCGGCTCGCTCGGCGACCGGCTCGAGCATGCGATCGCCGAGCACGCCGACGCCGAGCTCGAGATCGAGCACGGCGAAGCGGAGGCGGCACGCAGCGGGCCGAGTCTGCGGCGCACGGCCTTCTGGCTTGCGGTCACCGGCGTCTCGCTGTATCTGGTCGCGCCGAGCCTGCTCGACGTGCTCGGCTCCTGGCGCGACCTGGAGAAGATCGACTGGCTCTGGTTCCCGGCGATGCTGGCGCTGCAGGCCGGGGGCCTGGCCTGCCTGTGGGCGCTGCAGCGGATGGCGCTGCACCGCGCCCGCTGGCCCGACGTCGTCCAGTCGCAGCTGGCCGGCAACGCGCTCGGCAAGATCGCCCCCGCCGGCGGCGCGATCGGGGCGGCGCTGCAATACCGGATGCTGGTCGAGTCGGGCCTCGAGCGGGGGCGCACCGTGGCCGGGATAACCGCGGTCAACTTGCTCACCTTCGCCGTCGTGCTGGCGCTGCCGGTCCTGGCGCTGCCCTCGCTACTGCGCGGCTCGGTCGATCGCAACCTGATCGAGGCGACCCTGATCGGCGTCGCCGTGTTCACGTTGCTGAGCGCCGCCGCGGTCGCGCTGCTGGCCTTCGACCGGCCGCTGGAGCTGGTCGGGCGTGCGGTGCAGGCGCTGCGCAACAGGCTGCGCCGCAGCGCGTCGCCGAGCCGGCGGCTGCCCGAGCGCCTGCGCACCGAGCGCGACCGGCTGCTCGCGACCCTGGGCCCGCAGTGGAAGCAGGCGGTCGTGGCGACGGTCGGCCGGTGGGCGTTCGACTACGCCACCCTGCTGGCGGCGCTCGCTGCGGTCGGCTCGACCCCGCGCCCGACCCTGGTCCTGCTCGCCTTCTGCGCCGCCCAGGTGCTGGCCCAGATCCCGGTCACCCCCGGGGGTCTCGGGTTCGTCGAGGCGGGGCTGACCGCGATGCTGGCGCTGGCCGGCGTCGGCGCGGGGCGCGCCGTGCTCGCCACCTTCGCCTATCGGCTGTTCGCCTACTGGCTGCAGCTGCCGGCTGGCCTGGTCGGGTTCGTGCTCCACAAGCGGCGCCACCCGCAGCCGGCGACCGCGCCGAGATGACGGCGCGGGTCACCTACGTCGGCCACGCGACCGTGCTGATCGAGATCGACGGCACCCGGTTGCTCACCGACCCGGTGCTGCGCCCGGGGATGCTCGGGATGATCCTCCGTCACGCGGATCCGCCGCCGGCCTCGGTCACCGAGGCGATCGACGGGGTGCTGATCTCGCACCTGCACCACGACCACCTCGATTTCCGCTCGCTGAAGCGGATCGACCGCGCCACCCGGGTGATCGTTCCGCTGGGAGCGGGCAGGACCCTGCGCCGGCGCGGGTACGGCAACGCGACCGAGCTCGCTGCCCGCGAGCGAACGACCGTCGGCGGGCTCACCGTCACCGCGACGATCGCGGTCCACGAGGGACGGAGATTCAAGTTCGGGCCCAGGGTCGAGGCCGCCGGCTACGAGATCGAGGGCGCCGGCAAGCGCGTCTACTTCGCCGGCGACACCGACCTGTTCGAGGAGATGGGCGAGCTTGCGGGCCGGCTCGACATGGCGCTGCTGCCGATCGCGGGTTGGGGACCGCGGCTGGGGCCGGGCCACCTGAACCCGGTCAGCGCCGCCGAGGCCGCTGCCCGGATACGCCCGCGGGTCGTGGTCCCGATCCATTGGGGGACGCTGATCCGGCGCGACATCGGCCGCGACCCCGAGCGCGCCGGTCAGTTCCTGTCCGAGCCGGTGCGGCGCTTCGAGGCCGAGTTGTCCGAGCGGGCGCCGTCGGTCGAGCTGCGCGCCTTGTTGCCCGGCGAGTCGCTCGAGCTCTGAGCGGCCCGGACCCGGATCGTCGCGATCACCCGCTCGGCCTCGACCAGCCTGACCGGGAAGCGGCCCGTCTCGACCGCGAGCAGGTCGAAGTGGGCGGGGAAGTCCGGATCGACGTCGGCGAAGGCGCCGAAGCCGGCGATCTCGACCTGGTCGGGAAGCTTGGCCGCGGTCACGGTGAGCTCCAGCTGGTCGCCGGGCGCCAGATCGATCCGCGACGGCGTCGGGTCGTCGGCGGCGATCGTGCGCCGGACCAGGCGTCCGGTCGGGTCGGGCGCGGGCTCAGTGGTGGTCGTGGTGGTCGTGCTCGAGCGCAGCCGGTCGCGCTCGACCGGGACCAGGGCGACGAGGACGCTCGAGAGCACGAGCATCACCAGCAGGGCGAGGATCAGGCGGCGGGCGGCCACTGCCAGCAGCTTAGAAGCCGGCCACTCGACGTCCGTTGGACCGCCGTCGACGTCTGTATGAGGGCTGGCCCCGATCGTCGGCTAAAGCCCGCCCCTGATGCTCAACACGTTCCGCACGCGCGCCCAGAGCGGATCCGCCTTCGCGCTGGTCGAGCTCCTGGTCGTGATGCTGATCAGCGGCCTGCTGGCCGCCTCGTGCCTAACGAGCCGGGGTGAAAACTAGGGGCTGGACCCTAGATAGACGAATATCCCCCCCAGGCAGCGCTAAAGGTCGCACCGGCACGTACCGATAGCCCGGCTGAGGCCAGTGCCCTCGGTGTCAAAGGCAAAATCGTCGTTTGAGGCGGTTGCGCAAAGCCACGGGGCTCCTGCGTTCAAGAGGGGGAGCAAGCCGGGTTACCACCGAGGTCAACAGACTTCGTCGGGTATTGCCCGGGGCTCTGGCGTAACGGCAACCGTGGGTAACCCAGGAGGTTCCTCAGATGCTCAACAAGTTCCGCGTCAGGGCCCAGAGCGAATCCGGCTTCACGCTGGTCGAGCTCCTGGTCGTGATGCTGATCATCGGCCTGCTGGCCGCGATCGCCATCCCGGCGTTCTTCAACCAGCGCAACAAGGCCAACGACGCCAGCGCCAAGGAGGCGGTCCGTACCGCCGAGACGGCGATGGAGACGTACTCGACCGACAACAGCGGCTCCTACGTGGGTGCCGACCTCGCCGCCCTGCAGGCGATCGAGGCCAGCATCCCGGGCACCGCGACGGTCACGGGTTCCGGCGGCACCGGTGTTCCGTCGGCGACCGGCTACCGGGTCACCGTTCCGTCGACCCAGGGCCGCACGTTCAGCATCAACCGAAAAGCTGCAACGCTGACGTTCCCGTGCACGGTGCCCGCGAGCACCGATCGCGGTGGTTGCCCGTCGAGCAACCTCTGGAACTAGCCTCAAGCTAGGAAGTGCAGTCGCGCGAGAGGGGCGGCCTTCGGGTCGCCCCTCTCGTCGTTGTCGGGCGTCGAAAGCGTCGTACGACCGTCCAGGGATGCGTCCAACCCCTCAGGAATGCGTCCAAACCCCTAAACGGTTCTGGGGTCCGCGGCCGAAACAGCTGAGGTAAGCACTCACCGACAACGGGGGTACACATGTTGCAAACAATCCGGGAGCAGAGCCGCCGCGAATCCGGCTTCACGCTGGTCGAGCTCCTGGTCGTGATGCTGATCATCGGCCTGCTGGCCGCGATCGCCATCCCGGCGTTCTTCAACCAGCGCAACAAGGCCAACGACGCCAGCGCCAAGGAGGCGGTCCGTACCGCCGAGACGGCGATGGAGACGTACTCGACCGACAACAGCGGCTCCTACGTGGGTGCCGACCTCGCCGCCCTGCAGGCGATCGAGGCCAGCATCCCGGGCACCGCGACGGTCACCGGTGCCGGCGGCACCGGCGCGCCGACCGCGACTGGCTACCGGGTCACGACCACCTCGACCCAGGGCCGCACGTTCAGCATCGACCGAACCGGCGCGACGCTGACGTTCCCGTGCACGGTGCCCGCGGGCACCGATCGCGGTGGTTGCCCGTCGAGCAACCTCTGGAACTAGCCCTCAGGGCTGGATGCGGTAGCGACGGAGGGGCGGCCGGGCGGCCGGCCGCCCCTCTCGTCGTTTGGGCGTGCCCGCGCACGATCTTGGGCGCGCCCGCGCACGATGCCCGTCCGACTCAAGCAAGTGGGCACGCATGCCGAAACTTGATTCGAGGTTCTGCTTTGGCCACGCCTGTTCTGACTCACCTGCGTTCTCGCCTTGCCGCGGAGGATGGCCTGACCCTGATCGAGGTCGCGGTCACCGGCCTGATGGTGGGGCTGATCTCGCTCGGGCTGGTCGGCCTGGACGCGGCGGGCAAGACCAGCGCCGACCAGCGCCGCCGCTCGCAGGCATTCGAGGTCGCCCAGGCCGACCAGGAGCGGATCAAGGGGCTGTCGGCCGACCAGATCTCGACCCTCGACCAGACCCGCCAGGTGACCATGGACTCGACCACGTTCACGGTCACCTCGTCCGGGCAGTACCTGAGCAGCTCGGCCGACTCGGCGAGTTGCTCGAGCCCCGCCGCGGCGGCCGACTACGCGAAGGTGGTCTCGACCGTCGACTGGCCACAGAACGCTCGCGCCGACGTCGTCGTGCAGAGCGTCCTCACTCCGCGGGCCGGCGGCTCGCTGCTCGCCCAGGTGCTGGATCAGAACGGGGCGACGAAGTCGGCCGTGCGGATCGGCGTCGACGGCGCCGATCCGAGCACCGACACCGTGCACCGGTTCAGCAGCACGGACTCGGGCGGCTGCACGATCTTCGGCGCCCTGCCGGTCGGCGACTACACCGTCAGCCCGACGCTCGCCGGCTGGGTCGACAAGGACGGCGACTCGACCCCGTCGTCGACCGTGACCACGACCGCGGGCAACACGACCACGGTCCCCTTCGTCCTCGGCCAGGCCGGTCAGGTAACGGCGAACTTCGCGACCACGATCGGCAGCACGACCTACACCGGCCAGTACGCCCCCTCGGTCTCGTGGTTCAACGCCGGCATGCCCCAGGCGATCAACAACTTCCTGAGCCCGAGCGCCCCGGGCAACGCGATCACCTCGACCCAGAACCTGTTCCCGTTCTACGTCGGCGCCCCGGGCACCTACACCAGCAACTACAACGTCTGGGCCGGCAAGTGCATGGCTGCCCAGCCCCCCAGCGCCAGCCGCCGCTACGCGACCGTCCCGCCGGGCGGCTCGCCGACGATGAGCGGCCCCACCGGCTCGGTGCTCGAGCCGGCGATGCTCGTCGACGTCACCTACAACGGCACCCGGGTGAAGCCCGCGCACGTCCTGCTCACCGACAGCTGCGGGCAGAGCTGGCAGCCCGAGGTGATCAGCACCTACACCGCGACCGAAGGCGGCTGGCTGCGCTACCCCGGCCAGCCCTACGGGACCTACTCGATCTGCGCCGACTACCAGTTCCAGGGCACCAGCACCACAACCGCGAGCAACTTCAAGAAGGTGACGATCACCAACCGCGCCAACACCAGCTTCACGGCGCAGAACTCGAACACGGTCCCGATCCTGCTCGCCTCGTCGACGGGGTTCTGCTGATGGGCGGGCGCAAGCTGATCAGGCGAGTTCGCGCCGACGAGTCGGGGTTCACGATGATCGAGCTGCTGACGACGATGATCGTCGCGATCGTCGTCATCCTGGCGCTGTTCACCTTCCAGGACGTCGTCCTGCGCCAGTCGAACCGGGTGTTCGCGACCGTCAACGCGACCCAGCGGGCCCGGACCGCGGTCGAGACGCTGGAGACGCGGCTGCGCTCCGCGTGCGTCGCCGAGGGCGTCACGCCGATCCTGGCCGGCAGCACCGGGACCAGCCTCGCGTTCATCAGCAAGTTCGGCTCGGCCGCCTCGCTGACGCCGGAGAAGCACGTCGTCTCGCTCAGCGGCGGGACGATGACCGACTCCGTCTACCCGGTCTCCGGCGGCCAGGCGCCCAACTGGACCTTCTCGAACACCGCGACCAGCACCCGGCTGCTGGTCGACCACGTCACGCAGCTCGGCTCGACGCCGATCTTCCGCTACTACAAGTACGGGATCGCCGCCGACTCGGCCGGCGGCCAGTACAAGGACGGAGCCGGCAACCCGTTCATGATCCTGCTCGACGGGACCGCGACCCTGCCGACCGGAACGACGACCAGCACCGGCGGCGCGGTCGCGGCGAACACGATCCCCTACAACTCGGCCAACGACCGTTCGATGCTGGCGACGCCGCTGAGCACGGCCGACTCGAAGCTCACCTCGGCGGTTGCGGTCACGATGGTCGTCGACGCCGAGGGCAAGCTCGGCGATACCGTCTCGACCGATGCGTACACGCAGCTGACCGTCCAGGACACGGTCGTGCTGCGGCTCACCCCGGTCCCCAGCGAGGGCAACCTGCCGACGGTGCCGCCATGCGCATGAACGCCCGCCGACAACTCGCGCGCGAGGACGGCTTCACGATGATCGTCGCCCTGGTCGTGCTCACCGTGACCATCCTGATGATCGCGGCCGCGTTCGTCGCCGCCAAGGGCGACATCGGCAACAGCCAGCACGACCTCGATGGCAAGCGCGCCTACTACGCCGCCCGCGCCGGGCTCGCCAACTTCCTCTACAAGGAGAACAAGAACACCGAGCTGTGGCAGACCTGCGCGACGCAGGCCCCGACCAAGGTCCCGGGCGCGCCCTCGAACGTCAAATTCTCCTACGTCCCGGTGCCCGCCAACGGCAACTCAACCTGCAGCACCTCGAACCCCGTCGGCACGATGATCGACTTCGCCACCGGCAGCTTCCGGATGAAGTTCACCGGCACGGTCAGCGACGCCGCCGGGCAGACGGTGGCGACGCGGACGATCGTCGGCCAGTTCCGCCGCGACTCCCCGCTGGACTTCCTCTGGTACTCGAAGTACGAGACGCTCGACCCGAACACCTACGCGGACCCGGCCGCGCACCAGAACTGCGCCGCCTTCCTGCGCGACGGGCGTCCGTCGAGCTGCGGGACGATCAGCTGGATCAGTGGCGACAAGATCAACGGGCCGATGTACACCCAGGACCAGTACTCGATCTGCGGATCGCCGACCTTCGGCCGCGCGGGCGGCAGCGACGCGATCCTCACCGTCTCGCCGTCACCGGGCAAGGTGACGACCTCGGGCTGCAACGACAACTCGATCCTCAACGGCCCGCTGCTCGTCGACCAGCCGATCATTGAGCCGCCGCCCGACAACACGTTCCTTCTCAACTACGCGCAGTCGGACGGGATCGTGTTCACCGGCGCCACCGACGTCAGCATGAGTGGCAACACGGCCACCGTGATCAGCCCCAACAGCGCCAGCACGATCGCCGGGGCGTCGGGCGACTGCAAGACCGGGTGCACCGTGAACATGGTCAACGACCCGATCATCTATGTCACCAACGGCTCCTGCTCGGCGAGCTACTCGCCCTACTTCTCGCAGAGCGCCAACGTCTACAACAAGAGCTCGACCTGCGGCAACATGTACGTCTCCGGCAACTACACGACCTCGGTCACGCTGGCGGCCGCCAACGACATGGTCGTCGAGGGATCGATCACCACCAACCTCAGCGGCCCGGCGGTGCTCGGCATGGTCGCCAACAACTTCATCCGGGTCATGCACGGCGTCACCACGCGCTCCGGGACCACCCAGGGCCAGTGCGGATCGGCGGCCAACGTCGCCAGCCAGTCGCTGACCAGCCTGCGGATCGACGCCGCGATCCTGGCGCTCAATCACTCGTTCATCGTCGACAACTTCGACTGCGGGGCGCCGATCGGCGGCAGCCCGCCGAGCGCCGGCCTGATCGTCAACGGCGTGATCGCGCAGCTATTCCGTGGCACCGTCGGCACCACCTCGGGCGGCAGCTCGGTGACCGGCTACCTGAAGAACTACACCTACGACGACCGGCTCGCGGTTCAGCAGCCGCCGTACCTGTTCGACCTCGCCTCGGCGGCCTGGCGGGTGGTTCGCGAGACCGGCTGCGTCCAGGGCAGCTCGGACTCGTCGGTCGCCTGCTAGATCCGGCCTGGCCGCCGGATAGGGTCCGCCGTCGATGGCCGGGTACGCCGCTCTAGCGTTCGTCGCCGGCGCCGTGATCGGCAGCTTCGTGACCGTGATCGCCCACCGGATCCCGCGGGGCGAGGGCGGGGTTGTCGCGGGTCGCTCGCGCTGCCCCGATTGCGGCGCGACGATCGCCGCCTACGACAACATCCCGGTCGTCTCCTGGCTGCTGCTGCGCGGGCGCTGTCGCAACTGCGGCGAGTCGATCTCGGCGCGCTACCCGCTGACCGAGGCGGGACTCGGCGTGCTCTGGGCCGGCACCGTGATCGCGCTCGGCACCGACGACGCCGGCGAGCTCGCGCTCGGCTTCGTGCTCTGCGCGGTCCTGACCGCGATCACGCTCACCGACCTCGAGCTGCGGATCATCCCCAACGCGTTCGTGCTTGCCGGGGCGATCGCCGGGGTGGCGATCGTGCTCGCCTTCGACCTTGGCGACCTCGACCAGCGCGCGATCGCGGTCGCGGCGGCCGGCGGGGCCTTCTTCTTGATCGCGCTCGCGTATCCGCGCGGGATGGGGATGGGGGACGCGAAGCTGGTCGCGATGATGGCGATCTACCTCGGCCGCTCGATCGCCCCGGCGGTGCTCGTGGGCCTGATCGCCGGCTCGGTGGTCGGCCTGGCCCTGATCGCCCGCGAGGGCTCCGGGGCGCGCAAGCGCACGGTGCCGTTCGGGCCCTTCCTGGCGCTTGGCGGGGTCGTCGGCCTTTGGTTCGGCGACGACATCGTCGACTGGTACCTGGATACGTTCACGGGCTGATCGCCACGCCTGGGAACGATCGTGCTCAGGCGCCAGCGGCGCTCAAGTCGGCGGCGGTTTCCGCCGATTGAGGGTTCCGGAGGGTTTTGCGGGCCCCGTTCCCGCCTTCCGCGCCCCATGATCGCCCTGAAAAAGAAGAATCCGCTCACGCAGCCGATCGGCCGCGCCCGTGGGCGTCGCCGGACTCGATATCGAGGCCGGCAGCGTCGCCGCGACCGCGCTTCAGGTCAACGGCGCGGTCACCGTCTCCGGCTACGGGGTCGCCCCGCTGGCCGCGGGGGCGGTCCGCGACGGCGAGGTACACGATCCCGAGGTGCTCGGCGACGCGATCAAGGAGCTGTTCGCCGCCCACAAGCTGCCCCGTGACGTCCGCGTCGGAATCGCCAACCAACGGGTCGCGGTGCGGACGATGCGGCTGCCGAAGATCGAGAATCGCGACGAGCTCGAGACCGCGATCCGGTTCGCCGCTCAGGATCACATCCCGATGCCGCTCGACCGCGCGGTGCTCGACTGGCAGGTGATCCCCGCGCTGCCGACCGAGGAGGGCGACGACGCGATCGAGGTGGTCGCCGTCGCCGCCCGCCGCGAGATGCTCGCCTCGCTGATCGAGGCGATCCGCCGGGCCGGTCTGCGGCTCGCCGGCATCGACCATTCCAGCTTCGCCCTGATCCGGGCGCTCGGCGGCGCCACCTCGCCGACCGCTCCGACCGCGGTGATCGACCCGGCGGCGACCGACGACCAGGCCCCCCAGGCGGTCGGCGGGACGCTCTATTGCCACCTTGGCGACATCACCAACCTCGCCGTCGCCCGCGGGCCCTTCTGCGTCTTCAGCCGCGCGCTCGGCTTTGGCATCGAGGGCATCGCCCAGTCGCTGGCGGCGAACAGCGGGCTGACGCTCGAGCACGCCCGCCAGTGGCTCGTCCACGTCGGCCTCGACGCGCCCGTCGAGCAGCTCGAGGGCGACCCGCAGGTGAGTTCGGCGACCCGCGACTCGCTCGCCTCCGGCGCCGCGACCCTGGTCGACGAGCTGCGCCGATCGCTCGAGTACTACGCGGCGCTCGAGGGCGCGGTGCGGATCGACGACATCGTCGTCGCCGGGCCCGGCACGATGATCCCGGGGCTCGTCGATCGGCTCCAGCGCGAGCTGCCGCTGCCGCTTCGGGCCGCTGTCCCCGAGCCCCTGAACGGCGCTGCCGGCCCCGCGGCCGGCCGCCTGACCCTGTCCTACGGGCTCGGGCTGGAGGCCTGAGCCATGCGCCCCGTCAACCTGATTCCGCCCGAGGATCGCCGCGGCGACCACGCCCCGCTGCGCGCCGGCGTCGCCTCGTACGCGATCGTCGCCGTTCTCGCCGTCGCCCTGATCGGCCTCGTACTGGTGATCCTGACCAACAACAAGATCAGCGACAGCCAGACCGAGATCGCCGGCCTCGAGGCGCGCAAGGCACAGGCCGACCTGGCCGCGGCGAACCTGGCGCCCTACGACCAGTTTGCGAGCACCCAGCAGGCGCGCAGCCAGACGGTCAACAGCCTTGCCAAGAGCCGCTTCGACTGGGAGCGGGTGCTCAACGAGCTGGCCCTGGTGATTCCCGAGCGGGTGACGCTCGAGACCCTGACCGGGACCTCGAGCGCCGGTACGTCGGTCGCCGCCGACAGCTCCGGGTCCGCCGCCTCGACCGACGCCTCGGTCCTTGGTCCGTCGCTGCTGATCAGCGGCTGCGCCGACGGCCAGAAGGGCGTCGCCCGCCTGCTCGCCGCGCTGCGCGACATCGACGGCGTCACCCGGGTCGGGATGCAGAGCTCGGAGCTCGGCGACCAGGCCACCACCGCCGGCGAGACCGCGGCCGGCTCGACGACCGCCGAGGGCGGCAGCTGCCAGGTGAAGCCGAGCATCGCCAAGTTCCAGATCACCGTCGCCTTCGACGCGGTCCCGGTCCCGCCGGCCGCCCTGGCGCCGACCACGACCCCGGCGAGCACGACCACCGAGACGGGCTCGACAACGACGACGACCTCGACCACGACCGCGCCGACCACCGGCGACGAGGACGTCGCCGCCGCGCAGGCCGAGCAGCAGTCGGCGGTCGACTCGGCCAACAACCAGATCTCCGACGCCAAGCACGAGGCCGCGACCGTGGGGGTGGGTAACTGATGAAGTCCACCGACCGGATGATCCTGCTGGGCGTCGCCGTGCTCGGGCTGGTGGCCGCGTTCTGGTTCCTGATCCTGGCGCCGAAGCGCGAGCAGGCCGCGGACCTGGAGAGCCAGGCCACCGACCTCCAGGTCCAGGTGGCTGACGCCGAGGCCGCCGCGGCGGCCGGGGCGGTCTCGAAGAAGGACTTCTCCGACAACTACCACGAGCTGATCGCCCTCGGCAAGGCGGTCCCCGTGGACGCCGACACTCCGAGCCTGCTGACCCAGCTGCAGCGGCTGTCGGTGCGCTCCGACGTCGACTTCCGCTCGATCACCCTGGCCAGCGGCGCCGCCGGAGCGGCCGCTCCGGCCCCGGTGACCGCCGATCCCGCGACCGCGACCGAGGCGAGCGCCGCGCTGCTGCCGATCGGCGCCACCGTCGGCACCGCCGGGCTGCCGGTGATGCCCTACTCGCTGCAGTTCGAGGGCGGCTTCTTCGGGATCGCCGACTTCTTCGGCCAGGTCGACGGCATGGTCCAGACCGACGGCGACAAGACGACCGTGGACGGCCGGCTGCTGACGATCGACGGCTTCAGCCTCACCCATAGCGCCACGGTGCGGCCGGGCACCGAGGGCCCGGTGCTGAACGCCGCGGTCACCGCGACCAGCTACCTGACCCCCGCCGACGAAGGCATCACCGCCGGGGCTACCCCGACGGGCCCGGCGCCCGAGACGGCGGTGCCGGCCGAGGGCGCGCCACCTGCATCCGGATCCGAGCCGGCGGTCTCCGCCGCGGTGGTGGCGAATTGAGCGAGATCAAGCCCCCCCAGGCAGTCGTCGACGTCTACCGCGATCTTCGTGATCGCCATCTGCTGCTGCCGGCGATCGCGCTGCTGGTCGGGCTGGTGGCGGTGCCGATGCTGCTCAAGGGCTCCGACGAGCCGGTGCCGCCGCCGGTCCCGGTTGCCGCGGCGCCCGCGTCGGACTCCCAGCTGAGCGCCGCGGTGCTCGCCGACGACTCGGTCAGCGTCCGCAACTACCGCAAGCGGCTCGCCGCGCTGAAGAGCAAGAACCCGTTCCGCGAGGTGTTCAAGGCGCCGCCCGCGCCGTCCGATGACGCCGCCGCCAGCGCCACCTCGGGTAGCGGCGCCGCGACCTCGACCTCCCCGAGTTCGAGTTCCTCCAGTGCCTCCAGTTCCTCAACGGGCGGGGCCTATCCGACCGAGACCGGTACCGCCAGCGACCCGACGACGTCCGGCGGCGAGACCACGACCACCGACGAGAACGGCGGCAACGGCAACGGCGGCAACGGCGGCAACGGCGGCAACGAGCCGTCCGGCCAGGACGTCGACGTCGTCAATCACCTGGTCACCCGCCGCGTCGACCTGACCATCGGCCTGGAGGGCGACCCGAAGCTGCGCGAGAACGTCAAGCCGATGACCATCCTTCCCGATCCGGCCACCCCGGTCGTCGCCTACCTGGGCACCGACGAGAAGGGCAAGCGGGCCGCCTTCGTGGTCGCCAAGGAGGCGACGCTCGCCGGCGGCACGGCCGCCTGCGTCCCGGCGCCCGAGAACTGCCTTTACATCACCCTGCAGAAGAACGAGACCGCGACCCTCGATTTCGGGCCTGACGGACAGGTGTATGAACTCCGCCTGCTCGAGATCCGGGATGTCGAGCTGAAGGCCGAATAAGCGATCAGGGAACTGATCGTGAGCTCGATGGTGAACGTCTCGAGAGTGCGCGGCGTCCGCTACCTGGGCGCCGCATTGGTCTGCGCCACCATGCTCGCGCAGGCGGGAGCCGCAGACGCCGCCAAGTGCACCCAGAAGGGCACCGGCGGCGTCGACGTGCTCAAGGGCACCAACAAGAAGGACGTGCTCTGCGGCAAGGGCGGCGACGACGTGATGATCGGCAAGGGCGGCAACGACGTGCTCAAGGGGGCCGCGGGCAACGACACGCTGACCGCCAAGGGCGGCAACGACACGGTCAGCGGCGGCGCCGGCGACGACACGGTCAGCGGCGGCCCTGGAAACGACACGCTCAAGGGCGGCGGCGGGACCGATGTCTCGGGGTTCTCGGACCTGCCGTCCGCGATCCAGGTCGACCTGGCTGCGGGGACGGTCGACGGCGACGGCCACGACAAGATTTCGACCGTCGAGAACATCGTCGGCACCGCGTTTGACGATCGCATCGACGGCGACGCCGGGCCGAACGAGCTCAGCGGCGGCGAGGGCAACGACATGATCGTCGGCCGCCAGGGTGACGACGTGCTCAAGGGCCAGGACGGCCGCGACTCGACCACCTACGCGGCGGTCGCCAACCCGGTCGTGGCGAACCTGCGGAGCGGGACCGTCAGCGGCGACGGCAATGACGCGATCTCGGGAATCGAGAACTTGACCGGCTCGGCCTACGACGACGTGATCGAGGGCGACACCGGGGACAACACCCTCGACGCAGGGCCGGGCCGCGACACGCTCTCGTTCGCCGGGGCGCCCGCCGGTGTGGTCGCCGACATCGGCGATGGCGGGGTCGACGCCGACGGCGACGACAGCGTGCAAGGCTTCGAGGACCTGATCGGCTCGGCCCACGACGATCGGCTCGTCGGCGGCCCGGGAGCCAACTCGATCAGTGGCGGGCCGGGTGCGGACGTCCTGATCGGGCTCGGCGGCAACGACCATCTCGACGGCCAGGATGGGGTTGACAAGGCGGCCTACGCCTACTCGAGCACGCCGATCGTCGCCGACCTGCGCGCCAGGACCGTAACCGGCGAAGGCAACGACACGCTCGACTCGGTCGAGAACGTGACCGGGTCCCCGCAGAGCGACACCTTCGCCGGGGATGCCGGCAACAACGTGTTCGACGGCGCCGAGGGTGCCGACACGATCAGTTTCGCCGCCTCGCCCGCGCTGGTGATCGCCGACCTCGGCTCCGGGGTCAGCACCGGCGACGGTTCGGACACCCTGCTTGGGATCGAGAACGCGCTCGGCTCGACTCATGCCGATTCGATCATCGGCTCCGACATCAGCAACTCGATCGCCGGCGGCCCGGGCGCCGACACGCTGGTCGGAGACGAGGGCAACGACCACATCTTCGGCGAGGACGGAGACGACGGCCTCTACGGCGGCAACGACGACGACGAGATCTCGGGCGCCGCCGGCGACGACCATCTGGACGGCGGCGTCGGCGTCAACGACTGCGACGGCGGCAGCGGCAACAACAGCTTCGCCGGCAACTGCGACGGCGACCCGCCGGCGCTGCCCGCCTTCTCGCTCAGCCCGAGCAGCGTCGATACCTCGGGCACGTCGCGGACAATCGACTTCACGCTCACCGCGACCGACGCCTCGGCCGGCGTCGACCCCGTCGCCTCGCAGGTGATCGTCCACGCCCCCGCCGGCTCCCCGACCTTCAGCGATGACCTTCAGCTGACCTCGGGCGACAAGGTGAACGGCACCTATTCGGCCTCGATCCAGCTCCCGCGCTACTCGGCACAGGGCTTCTGGACGGTCGACGTGAAGCTGGCCGACCAGGCCGGCAACGAGATCACCCTGACCAGCGCCCAGCTACAGAGCGCCGGGCTCGCCTATAGGTTCCAGCAGACCGGTGCCGGCGACACCGCGGCGCCGATCCTGGGCGCCGGTACCTTCGTCACCTCGCCGACCGCGATCGACACCGCGGGCGCCTCGCGGGTCGTGAACTTCGACTTCGACGCCACCGACGACCTCGCCGGAGTCGACCTCAGCGCGTCGAGCGTCACGGTGACCGGGCCGACCGGGGCCAGCTTCCAGTCGACCCTTCAGCTGGTTGGCGGCAGTCCGGTCAACGGCAGCTTCCATGCCCAGGTGACGATCCCGCAATATTCGGCGCCGGGGACGTGGACGGTCGAGCTACTGCTGGTCGACGGCGCGTCGAACCAGGTCCTGCTCGAGCCGGCGCAGCTGAGCGGCAACTTCACCCAGACGGGCAACGGTGACACCACGGCGCCCACCCTGAGCGCCTTCACGGCCAGCCCGCTGCTGATCAACACCGCGGAGGTCGACCAGGTGGTCGACATCACGCTCGACGCGACCGACGACCTCTCCGGGGTCGATCCCGCGAGCTCGAAGGTGGTCGCGATCGACCCGATCAACCAACCGCGTGGGGAGTCGCCGCTCATTCACACCACCGGCAACTCGTACACCGCCAGCATCACCGTTCCCCAGGGCTCGGCGACCGGGAGCTGGAAGCTCCAGGTCGAGCTCGTCGACGCCGTCGGCAACGTCCGGGTGATCACCAGCAGCCAGCTGATCGCCGCCGGCTTCCCCGGCACCTTCCAGAACGTCGCCCCCACGGGCACCTGACCGGGCGCCGCACGGCGCCGCCCATCAGGCCACGGTCCGGCCTCTAAATTAGGCGGCCGGATGACCGCCTTTCGCTTCACCACCGCGGGCGAATCGCACGGGCCCGGGCTCGTCGCGATCGTCGAGGGGCTGCCCGCCGGGCTCGAGCTCGACCGCGGGCGGATCGACGCCGACATGGCCCGCCGGCAGCTCGGACACGGCCGCGGCGGCCGGATGAAGATCGAGTCGGACTCGGTCGAGGTGCGATCGGGGATCCGCCATGGCCGCACGCTCGGCAGCCCGGTGGCGTTGCTGGTCGCCAACCGCGACTACGCCAACTGGGAAGAGCGGATGAACCCCTGGCCTGTGGACGCGGAGGTCGAGGAGTCGCACCTGCCCCGCCCGGGGCACGCCGACCTGGTCGGCTCGCAGAAGTACGGCCACCGCGACGTCCGCAACGTGCTCGAGCGCGCCTCGGCGCGCGAGACCGCCGCCCGGGTGGCGGCCGGGTCGATCGCGAAGGAGTTCCTGCGCGCGCTCGGGGTCTCGGTCCACAGCCACGTGCTGCGGATCGCCTCGGTCGCCGCCCCCGAGCGCGGCGAGCTCACTCCCGAGGACTTCGCCGAGGTCGACGAGTCGCCCGTGCGCTGCCTCGACCCCGAGACCGAGAAGCTGATGGTCGAGGAGATCAACCGGCTGCGGAAGGCGAACGAGAGCCTCGGCGGGGTCTTCGAGGTGCGCGCCTTCGGTTTGCTCCCGGGGCTTGGCTCGTACGTCTCCTGGGACGCGCGGCTCGACGGCCGCCTCGCCCACGCGATCGTCTCGATCCAGGCGGTCAAGGGCGTCTCGGTCGGCGAGGCGTGGGAGGTCGCGGCGAGCCCCGGATCGGAGTCGCACGACGAGATCCTCTGGTCGGAGGGGCGCGGCTATCACCGCGAGACCAACCGCGCGGGCGGGGTCGAGGGCGGGATGTCGAACGGCGAGCCGCTCGTCGTCCGCGGCGCCCTGAAGCCGATCTCGACCCTGACCAAGCCGCTGCGCTCGGTGGACACCGAGACGAAGCAGCCGGCGCAGGCGATGCGCGAGCGCACCGACTCGACCGTGGTCCCGGCGGCGGGCGTCGTCGCCGAGGCGATGGTCGCCCTGGTCCTGGCCGGGTGCTACCGCGAGAAGTTCGGCGGCGACCACATCGATGACGTTCTCGCCGCCGTCGAGGCGTACCGGGAGCGGATCGATTGGCGGCGCTGACGGCGGTTCCGCGCGACAGCGACAGCTCCCTCGTCTTCATCGGATTCATGGGAGCCGGCAAGTCCCGTGCCCTGCGGGCCGCGCGCGCCGCGGGGATCGAGGGCCTGGACTCCGACCAGCTGCTCGAGTCGGAGCTCGGGATGCCGATCGACGAGTTCTTCGCTGCTCACGGCGAGGCGGAGTTCCGCGCCCGCGAGGAGGCGCTGGTCAGCGGCCTGCTGGAGCGCGCCAGGGGCGCGGCGATCGCGCTCGGCGGCGGCAGCGTGCTCTCCGAGCGGGTGCGCGACGCGCTCGACGGCCACGTGGTCGTCTGGCTGGAGACCGATCCGGCGACCTCGTGGGAGCGAATCGGGGGCCGCCGGCCGCTGGCCCGCGACCGCGAGACCTTCGACCGCCTGTTCGCCGAGCGCGCGCCGCTGTACGAGTCGCTGGCCGCGGCGATCGTGCCGGGTCGCGACGACGCCCCGGCCCGCGCGATCGAGGCGCTGCGGGCGCTGCCCGCCGAGACCCGGATGGCGTGGGCGACCAGTGCCTCGGGCGACTACCCGGTCTATGTCGGCCAGGGCCTCGTCGGCAGCGGCTTCTGGCCGCTCGAGGGCGAGCGCTTCCTGATCACCGACACGGCGGTCGGCGGGCTCTACGGCGAGGCGCTCGGAACGGTCGCCGGGACGGTCGAGGTCGAGCCCGGCGAGCCCGCGAAGAGCCTGGCCGAGGTCGAGCGGGTGCTGCGCGAGCTGACCGCGCTCGGCGCAACCCGCGCCGACCACGTCGCGGCGCTCGGTGGCGGCGTCGTCGGCGACCTGGCCGGGTTCTGCGCCGCCGTCTACCAGCGCGGCGTCCCGGTGGTCCAGGTCCCGACCACGCTCGTCGCCCAGGTCGACTCCGCCTACGGCGGCAAGACCGGCGTCGACCTGCCCGAGGCCAAGAACTACGTCGGTGCCTACCACCTGCCGGCGGCGGTGCTGACCGACCCCGGCGTCCTCAGCACGCTGCCCGCGGCGCGAGCTCGCCGCCGGGTTCGCCGGAGGTGCTGAAGACCGGCCTGATCGCCGGCGGCGAGCTGTGGGAGCGGGTGCGGTCACTCGACGCGCTGAACCCCGGGGCGCTGGGCGAGATCATCTTCGCCTGCGCGCGCACGAAGCTCGCCGTGGTCGCCGCGGATGAGCGCGACGCCGGCGGGCGCCAGGCGCTCAACCTGGGGCACACGGTCGGCCACGCGATCGAGTCGGCCTCGGGATACCGGCGTTACCGGCACGGCGAGGCCGTCGGCCTCGGCCTGCTCGCGGCCCTGGAGCTCTCCGACGCGCCCGAGCTTCGCGCCGAGGTCGCCACGTCGCTCGACCGCCATGGCCTGCCGACCACCCTCGACGGATCGATCGATCCGGCCGCGATCCTGGAGGCGATCGGCCGCGACAAGAAGCGGACCGCCGCCGGGGTCGGGTGCGTGCTCTGCCCGCGACCGGGCGAGGTGACGACCGGCGAACTGGTCGACCCGGGTAGGGTCAGCGACGCCGTGGAGAGGCTGCGCGGGTGACGACATCGCACAATCGGATCGAGGTCCTGCACGGGGTCAACCTCGACGCGCTCGGACGCCGCGACCCGGAGCACTACGGGACGATGAGCCTGCGCGAGCTGGAGACCCAGGTGAAGCGGTTCGGACGCGAGCTCGATCTCGAGATCTCGTTCTTTCAGACCAACAGCGAGGGCGAGTACGTCGAGCGCCTGCACCGGCTGCCCGAGGTCGCCGACGGGGCGCTGCTCAACCCGGGTGCCTGGACCCACTACAGCTGGGCGATCCGCGATGCGCTCGAGATCGCCGGGCTGCCCGCGGTCGAGGTTCACCTCTCCGACGTCTCCAGCCGCGAGCCGTGGCGCCGCCAGTCCGTCCTCGACGGCCTGGTCGTGGCGGCGATTGCCGGCAAGGGGCCCGACGGCTACCGCGAGGCGCTAGAGCGGCTGAAGGAGCGACTCAGGGCGTGAGCGCCGAGCGCGCCGACCGGCTGGCGGCCCTGGTCGCCGAGGAGGGTCTGGACCAGCTGATCGTCGGCGATCTGGTGCGGCCGGGCGACTCGGGGGCCGACGCGATCGCCAACGCTCGTTGGCTGACCGGGTTCACCGGCACCAGCGCCCTGATCGTGATCGGTCCCGAGGTCCGCACCTTCGTCACCGACTTCCGTTACACCGAGCGCGCCGAGGACGAGGTCGGCGACGCGTTCGAGCGGGTAACCGCCGAGGGGCGGCTGATCCCCGAGTTCGCCGCGCTGCTCTCCGGTCGGGTGGGCTTCGACGACGCCGCGACCAGCGTCGCCCAGTTCGAGAAGCTGAAGGGCGAGCTGCCGGACGGGGTCGAGCTGGTCGCCAGCGGCGGCCTGGTCGAGCGCCTGCGACGGCGCAAGGACCCGGCCGAGGTCGACGCGATCGCCGAGGCGGCCCGGATCACCGACGACGCTTACGAGACGGTCCTCGCCCAGGGCCTCGCCGGGCGGACCGAGATCGAGGTCGCCGGCGCCGCCCACGCCCGGATCCGCGAGCTCGGCGCCGAGCCATCGTTCGCGGCGATCGTCGCCGCCGGACCCAACGGCGCCCTGCCGCACGCCGAGCCCTCCGCGCGGGTGATCGGCGAGGGCGAGCTGGTCGTCTGGGACATGGGCGCCAAGGTCGACGGCTACTGCTCCGACTGCACCCGGACCTTCGCCGTCGGCGAACCTAGCGATGCGGCGCGCGAGGTCTACGAGCTGGTCCGCGCCGCGCAGGCGGCCGGCCTCGAAGCGGCCCGCGCCGGGGTCGGCGGCGAGGACGCCGACGAGGCGGCCCGCGCCGTGATCCGCGAGGGGGGCCACGAGGAGCGATTCGGCCATGGTCTCGGCCACGGCGTCGGCCTGGAGGTGCACGAGGCGCCGCGGCTGGGCAAGCGCTCCGACGACGTGCTCGAGGCCGGCGACGTGGTCACGGTCGAGCCCGGCGTCTACGTCCCCGGCGAGCTCGGGGTCCGGATCGAGGACCTGGTCGTGGTCGGCGAGGAAGGGCCCCGCAACCTGAGCTCACTCGGCAAGCAGCTGCGCGTCGTAGATTGACGGGCGGCGATTCACGACCCGAGAGGAGAACCATGGCGATCAGAGTCGAGTCGGACAGCATCACCCACGGCGAGCGCGTCCCCGACGCGCACTCGTTCGGCGTCCCCGACGGCGCCGGCAGGGCCGCGGCCGAGGGCGGCAACCGCAGCCCGCATCTGCGCTGGTCGGGCCACCCGGAGGGCACCGAGTCGTTCGCGGTGATCGTCTACGACCCTGACGTCCCGGCCGATTTCTCCGACGCCAACCAGGAGGACAGGACGATCGCCGAGGACGCGCCGCGCGCCGACTTCTCGCACTGGCTGCTGGTCGACATCGCACCCGACGTCACCGAGCTGCCCGAGGGCGCCGGCTCGCAGGGGATCGTCGCGGGCGGCAAGCCGACCGGGGCCACCGAGCACGGGGTCACCGGCTCGACCTCCTACACGGACGTGTTCGAGGGCGATCCCGACATGGGCGGCACCTACGGCGGCTACGACGGTCCGTTCCCGCCGTTCAACGACGAGCGCCTGCACCACTACCACTACGTGGTCTACGCCCTCGACGTCCCCAGCCTCGGGCTCGAGGGCGACTTCAGGCTCGACGACGTCCGCGGGGCGATCGAAGGGCATGTGCTCGACGAGGGCGAGCTGGTCGCCACCTACACGCTCAACGAGGAACTGCTCTAGGGACCGGCTCAGCGCGCGAGGTCGACGTCGGCCTCGATCGAGGCGGCGAAGGCGACCAGCAGCCGGATCGCCGCCTCGACGTCGTCGAGGTCGACGAGCTCGACCGGCGAGTGCATGTAGCGCAGCGGGATCGAGACCAGCCCGGTCGGGATCCCAGCGCGCGAGATCTGGTACGCGTCGGCGTCGGTGCCGGTCCAGCGGCCCGAGGCCTCGATCGTGTGCTCGATGCCCTCGCGCTCGGCGGTCTCGGCAAGCAGCTCGAAGACCTTCGGCGACAGGGTCGCGCCGCGGCCGATCACCGGGCCGGAGCCGAGGTGATGCGAGCCCGCCTGCTTCTCCTCGATCCCGGGGGCGTCGGTCGCGTGGGTGACGTCGACGACGATCGCGATCGTCGGCTCGAGCATGTAGGCCGAGGTGCGAGCGCCGTTGACGCCGATCTCCTCCTGGACCGCGGCGACGCCGGCGACCGAGGCGGTCAGGCCGCCGCGCTCGTGGCAGCGGCGCGCGACCTCGAGCGCGACGTAGGAGCCGAGTCGGTTGTCCATCGAGCGCGAGACCAGCCGCTCGCCGGCGAGCGCCACCGGCTCGGCGGCGATCACCACGGGGTCGCCGACCCGCAGCAAGCTCAGCGCCTCGTCGCGGTCGGCCGCGCCGACGTCGATGTGCAGGCCCTCGAGCTCGACCGGCTTCTTCTTCTGTTCGTCCTTCAGCAGGTGGACCGGCTTGCGCCCGACGACGCCGGGCACCGCGCCGTCGCGGGCCTGGACCTCGACCCGCTGGCCGACCAGGATCTGGGCGTCCCAGCCGCCAATCGGGGTGAACCAGGCAAAGCCCTGCTCGTCGACGTGGGTGATCGCCAGCCCGATCTCGTCGATGTGGCCGACGATCGCCACCAGCGGGCCGCCTTCGGCGCCCGGGACGCGGGCGATCGAGGAGCCGATCTTGTCGATCTCGAGCTCGGCGAACGCCCGCCGCGTCGCGCCAGACCGCCGCCGCCGGGCCCTCGTAGCCCGACGGGGACGGGGCGCGCAGCAGCCGCCCGAGTAGGTCTGGAACTTCCGCCACCAGTGCAACCCTAGCCGCCGCCGCGGTTTCGAATCGGCTCCCGGCCGCGACGGTGGGAGACTCTGGCCGTGAGCGGGCCCGACCATCGCGGTGCCTACAGGGGCCATCTGCAGTCGACCGTGGCGACCGCTGCCGCCCCCTACGGCTACACCCTGACGATCTGGACCTCCGGCGCGGTCGCCACCCACGACCGCGGCGTACCGACAGCGTGGGAGGCACTCTTGCTGTTGGCGGGCGCGGTGATCGGCTTCGGTTTGGTCGCCGCCGTTGCCTACGGGCGACCGAGCGGCCTGTTCGCGGCCGAGGCGCCGGCCGCGGTGCGGCTGTGGGGCGCCTTTCACCTGATCTCGGTCGGGCTCGCGATCGGCGCCTCGGCGCTGGTGGTCTCGATCATCGACAGCCCGATCGACTGGCTGCTCGTCGGCCTGGTCGCCACGGTCACCTACCTCGCCGTGGTCGCGGCGCAGTTCACGATCGCCGACGAGCGAAGCGAGCGCTACCCTCACGCGCCGTGATCTCCACCAACCAGTTCAAGAACGGCACTCACATCGAGGTCGAGGGCACGATCTGGCGGATCATGGACTTCCAGCACGTGAAGCCGGGCAAGGGCGGCGCCTTCGTGCGCACGAAGCTGAAGCGGGTCGAGGACGGCAACGTGGTCGACAAGACCTTCCGCGCCGGCGAGAAGTTCCGCCCGGTGCGCACCGAGAGCAAGCGGATGCAGTACCTCTACGACTCAGGTGACGCGGCGGTGTTCATGGACACCGAGTCCTACGACCAGCTCGAGCTGCAGCGCGACTCGATCGCCGAGGAGATGCAGTGGGTGCTGCCGAACGAGACCGTCGAACTGCTGCTGGTCGACGAGCGCCCATCCGGAATCCAGGTCGCGAGCGCGGTCGACATGACCGTTACCCAGACCGACCCCGGGCTCAAGGGCGACACCGCCTCGGGCGGCGGCTACAAGCCCGCGACCCTGGAGTCCGGCGTCGTCGTCCAGGTGCCGCTGTTCGTCAACGAGGGCGACCGCGTCCGCGTCGACACCCGCAGCGGCGAGTACGTCTCCCGCGCCTAGCCCCTCACGCTCTCGGCGTACCCCGCACGCCACGCGCGCGCTGCATGCCGCCACTCTCGGCGGCATGCCGGACGAACGACGAGTTGGTACCGCCAGCCGGGAGAAACTCGTCGTTCGCCGCGATGGACGGGATCGGCGGGCGGCGGACATGGCGGCCGAGAGCTGGGGCATCCTCACCGCCGGGGAGCTTCACGCGTGTGGGTTCACCGATAACGCGATCGGTACCCGCAAACGCATCGGCTGGCTCCACCGGCTTCACCGCGGCGTCTACGCGCTCGGCCACGCCAACCCGCCCTGGGAGGGCACCCTCGTCGCCGCCGTCAAGGCTTGCGGACCGAACGCGGTGCTCAGTCATTGGTCGGCCGGCGAGCTATGGAAGATCGTCGACCGGCTCGGGCGCTTGCCGGATGTGACCGTGATCGGCTCCGGCACGCGTCGGCACCGAGGGATCCGGGTCCACCGCGCTGCGACGATCCCGCTTGAGCATCGTCGGATTGAGCACGGGATCCCCGTGACCTCGGTCGCATGGACGCTGCTCGACTTGGCGGCGACACTCAAGAGCCTCCGCCGGCTCCGCGCGGCGATCCGCCGCGCCATAGGCCTTGGCATCGTCACCCTCGGTCAGCTCGCCCTCCTACTTGCCCAATGCCCGGGTCGGCGGGGCGCCGGTCGCCTGCGGGCGGCGATCGCTCGAGGTGCGATCCCGACGAACAGCGACAAGGAGAGCCAGGTCTTCGACCTGATCGTCGCCGGCGGGTTCGTGCCGCCGGACGTCAACAAACCGCTGATTATCGGCGGTCGGCGCATCGTGCCCGATTTCCGCTGGCCCGAGGCGCGTCTGGTGCTCGAGCTCGACAGCGATGCGTGGCACAGCGACCCCCTCGCGCGAGCGGATGACGCCGAGCGCCAGGCCGTGCTCGAGGCGCATGGGGAGACCGTCCTGCGCGCCCACTGGCTCGACGCAGTTGTCCACCTCGGCCGCCTCCACGCCCAGCTCGCCGAGGCCGGCGCTCCCCGCGCCACCGAAGGACGACTTCCTACCGCCAGCCGGTAGCAACCCGTCTCTCGTCGCGCCACGCGCGCTCCCGCCGCCCGGTTGCCTGCCAGACTCCGCCCATGCGCCGCTCCGACCAACGCCGCGATGCCGTCTTCGCGCTCTACCAACGCGAGGTCACCGGCCGCCCGCTCGACGAGCAACTCGCCGGTGCGAAGCCGTTCACGGTCGAGCTCGCCGAGGGCGCCGACGCGGAGCTCGATTCGCTCGACTCCGAGATCGGCCGCCTGTCGCAGGGCTGGGCCCTGGATCGGATCGCGGCGCTCGAACGCTCGATCATGCGGGTCTCGCTGTATGAGATGCGCCACGGGTTGCCCCCCGAGGTGGCGATCGACGAGGCGGTCAACATGGCGCGCGAGTACTGCGGCGCGGAGGCGCCCGGGTTTGTCAACGGGATCCTCGGCTCGGCGGCGCGCGAGCTGGAGGCGGCTCAATCGTGAGCGGCGACGCGGCGAATCGGGTCAGGGAGCTGGCCACCAGGCTGGCCGGGCTGTCCGAGCGCCTGCGCGACCCCGAGCTCGCCGACGGCGAGGCGGCGGAGCTCGCCCGACAGGCGGCCGAGCTGGTCGGCGAGGCCGGCAACGAGATCGACCGGGCGCTGAGCGAGTCCGCCCAGGGTGACTGAGGACTGAGGCTCGGTTGGGCGAGTATCCGGACGACCTGCGGGCGCTGGTCGAGGACTACCTGGAGGGCCTGCGGTTCTCGGACCTGGCGGCGACCGACGGGCTCGACCAGGCGATGCGCTACTCGCTGCTGGCCGGCGGCAAGCGGATCCGGCCGGTGCTCTGCCTGGCGGCGGCGCGGGCCGCCGGGACGGACCCGGCCGAGGTGCTGCCGGCCGCCGCCGCGATTGAGCTGATCCACACCTATTCGCTGATCCACGACGACCTGCCGGCGATGGACGACGACGAGCTGCGGCGCGGGCGCCCGACCTCGCACGTGGTCCACGGCGAGGACGTCGCCATCCTCGCCGGCGACGGTCTGTTCGCCGAGGCCATCGGCCTGTTCTGCAGGCACCAGACCGGCCCACCCGACCGGGTCCTGGCGGCGCTCGGCGAGCTCGCCCGCGCGACCGGGGTCACCGGGATGGTCGGTGGCCAGTTCGTCGACGTGACCGCGACGGTCGACCTCGGGGCCGAGGGGCTGCGCGAGCTGCACTCGCTGAAAACCGGCCGGCTGATCGCCGCTAGCGTCGTGATCCCGCTGCTGCTGGCCGGGCTCGACCACCGGCGCATGGACCCCTACCGCCGGTTCGCCGAGGAGCTCGGCGTCCTATTCCAGATCGTCGACGACATCCTCGACGTGACCGGCTCCGACGAGCAGCTCGGCAAGCCCCAGGGCTCCGACGAGCGCCACGGCAAGCTCACATACGTGAGCTTGTTCGGCCTTGACCGTGCCCGCGAGCTGGCAGCCGAGTCGCACGCCAAGGCCCGCGGGGCGCTCGCCGATGCCGACGGCGACAGCGCCGACCTCGAGCTGGTCACCGACTTCATCCGCACCCGCCGGCGCTGAGCCGCCCGTCGGGGCGGGCTCAGGGGAAGACGGTCTCGCCGCTGTCGCCGTCGGTGACCGTGATCGCCAGCGCCGGGCAGGACTCGGCGGCGGCGAGGATCTCCTCGTCGGTTCCGGGGCCGATCACGATCGCGGTCTCCTCGAGTGCGAACACGCCGGGCGCGACCGCGACGCAGTCGCCGTGCGCACAGCAGGCGGCCTCATCGATTGTCGGCACGTAGCTCATCCCATTGCCTCCTCGTCTTCGTGTTCCGGCCGGGCGGGATGCCCGATCAGCTTTCGGATCGCCGCCAGTTCGCGCGGGCGGCCGACGGCGAGCCCGGCCACGGGCCGACCGCCGCGGGTGTAGGTGACGCAGAAGTCGCGAGCCGGAAGATCACCCGAGAAGCTGGCGCGGTCGGCGCACTCGGCGCGCCCGACGTACTGGATCCGCAGGCCGTGCTGGTCGCTCCAGAAGCTCGGCGGCGCCGGCTCTGCCGGGGGCGCGCCCAGCATCGAGAGGGCGGCGGCGACGCCCTGGCGGCTGGCGGCGTCCCAGTGCTCGGAGCGCACGTGAGCGCCCGCGAGCGTGTCCCAGGGCCGGGCCACGTCGCCCGCCGCCCAGATGTCCGGCAGAACGGTCCGGGCACCACGGTCGGTTGGCACCCCGGCGGGGTCCAGCCCGCTCCTCTCGAGCCAGGCGGCGGCTGGGACAACCCCGATTCCGACCACGACCACGTCGCAGTCGAGCCGCTCGCCGCCCTCGAGCTCGATCCGCTCGACACGGCCATTGCCGCTCGCGCCCGCGATCCGGGCCGAGAGCAGCACCCGGGCTCCCTCGTTGCGATGCAGGTCGACGATCCAGCGCCCGATCCGCTCGCCGAGCAGGCTCGCGAGCGGCAGCTCGAGCGCCTCGACGATCGTCACCTCCGCACCGAGGCCGAGCGCGGTCGCGGCAACCTCCTGGCCGATGAAGCCGGCGCCGACCACGACCAGGCGGGCACCCGGGCTGAGCATCGAGCGCAGCCGGCGGGCGTCGGCGAGCGTCCGCAGCGAGAGCGCGTTCTCGAACCCGCTGAACTGCTGCAGCCGGCGTGGCGCCGCCCCGGTCGCGATCAGCAGCCGCTCGTAGCCGAGCCGCGAACCGTCGTCGAGCTCGACGCGACCGGCCGCCGGGTCGAGCGCCGCCGCCCGCCCGTCAATCAGCTCGACCGCTTCGTCGGCGTACCAGTCCGCGGGACGGAAGGCCGGGGATTCGGCCCCGGCCCTGCCGCCGAGCAGCTCCTTGGAGAGCGGCGGGCGATCGTACGGGCGTTCGGGCTCGGCGCAGACGATCCTGACCGGCACCATCGAAGCCGCGGGTGCGCAGGGTCTCGGCGCAGCGCTGCGCCGCGAGGCCTCCTCCGACGATCAGGGTTCCCGCGTCGGTCATGCGGCGCCGGCCTCGATTCCGGGGCGCGGTTCGGCCAGCCGCCGCGCAGGATGTCGTGTCGCCTTCGCGGCGGCTCGCTGGCGTCGCCGCCACGGCTCCGTCATCCGGATCGCGAGCAAGATCGCGATCGGGGGCGCCGTGAGGAACAGCCAGGCGCGCAGCCAGGGGCTCGAGGCGTCGGTGCCCGAGCCGAGGGTGTGCGCGACCGCGAGCGCGTAGACGACGATCGTCAGCCGGTGGGCCCGTCGCCACAGCCGGGCGCCGATCCGCCGCCTGGCGTAGAAGCTCAGCCCGAGCGCAGCCGCCAGATAGCCGGCGACGATCCCGAGCCCGGTCCACAGCGGCCGGTAGTCGATCGCTCCCGGGATCGCGATCCCGGCGAGCCCCGGTCGCAGGAAGGCGTCGCCGAGCAGGGTGATCCCGTGGACGGCGATCGCGATCAGCCCCGCGAGCGCAGTGTGCTCGTGGATGGCGACCAGGGTTCGGGCGCGCCCGGGGCCGCGCATCAGCTTGCCCGCCATCGTCAGCCCGATCCCGACCGAGATCGTGACCAGGACGAGCGCGACCAGGCCCGAGGCGCGGCTGGCCAGCCACCAGGCATGGTCTCCGACCCCGGGGCTCACACAGCCACCCGATCGCCCAGCAGCGACGCCGGCACCGTGATCGAGTACCGCGGAGTCGCGTCCAGCGGACCAATTCGCTCGACGCGCCCGTCCTCGTGCACGAGAAGGCCCCCGGTGGGCGCGAGCAGCTTCCGCGCTCGGTCGGCGCCGGAGAGCACCGCCGCCTTGGCCAGGGTCTCGGCTTCGACCGCGGTCTCGCCCAGGGCGGTCGCCGCGACCAGCCCGGTCCAGGCGGGCTCCCCGCTGGACGGGTCGAGCAGGTGGTGGGCGAAGCCGCCGCCGTCGCGGCGCCATACCCGCACGTTCAGTCCCGAGGTGGCGACGGCGCCGGACCCGAGGCGTATGCGGTACGAGAGCTCGCCGGTGAGCGGGTGCTCGACCAGGACCTCGAACGGGTCGGGACCGGGATCGGCGCCACCGACGCGAAGGTCGCCGCCGCAATTGACGACGTAGCGGCCGTAGCGGGCGAGGCGCTCGGCGAGCAGGTCGGCGGCGAGGCCCTTGCCGACCCCGCCGGTGTCGAAGCGGACCCCGGGCGGCCGGCGGATCACGCCGTACGCTTCGTCGACGGTGATCCGGGTCCAATCGCCACCCGGCCGCGGCCGCGCGGGCCGCCGCGGCGGAGCGAAGTCGAGCGCCTCGGTGAGCGAGGCGGGTTGCATCCCCTCCCGCGACTCGACGTAGCCCGCGGCCTCGATCTCACCGACGAGGGTGGGGTCGACGAGGCCGTCGGTCCACCGCGCAGCCCAGATCCCGGCGCGGACGGCGTCGCGAAGCAGGGGGGAGGCCGGGACCGCCTCGCGCGGATCGTCGTTGAGCCGGCAGAGCTCGCTGTCGGGGCGAAACCGCGATAGGGCCTGCTCGAAGCGGTCGATGAACCGGCGACTGTCGCGGACCGCGTCGTCCGCCGAGGGGGCGCCCGCCGCGGGGCCGGAGACGATCAGCCGTACCTCGGACCCCATCGCCCGGAAGCTGAAGTCGCAGCCGCTCATGACGAACTCGTGACGGGCGCGGCGGGGGCGGGGGCTGGAGCCGGTGCCGGCGCGGCGACCGGCGCGGGAGCCGGTGCCGGCGCCACCGTGGCGGCCGAGCTCGTCGCCGGGACGGCGGCCGTCGGCGTCGCCGTGCTCTTCGGCGGGTCGTGGACGACCCTGGTCGCGATCACGCGGCGGTCGATCACCGTCGGCCGCTTGGCCGCCACGGTCGCCGCCGCCTGGGAGCCGAGCGACGGGTCGTGGCCCGAGCTGAGCTGGAAGGCGAGGAACTCGAAGGCGACCAAAAAGCAGGCGACGGAGGCGAGCGCGGTCGAGAGGAAGCGCGGCCGCCGAGCCGGCTCCCGACGGGTGTCGGAGCTCGGCTCAGTCATCCTCGCCGCCTTCGTTCTCGGAGCCGCCGTCGTCGCCGTAGGAGGACGTTCCGGAGCCCGAGGCGCCGGAGCTGCCGCTGGTGTGCGTGGTAACCGGCGCCGAGCTCGTCTGGCTGACCGGCGTCGCGGCGGCAGGAGCCGGGGCGGGAGCCGCAGCGGGCGCGGGCGGCGCGGCGGCGGCAGGAGCCGAGCCGGCCGGAGGGGTTCCCGCGGCCGCTGCCTCGGTTGCCTTCGGGTGGGGCCGCACGTGCTTGGTCCGATGGATCACCTCCGTGCGCACCCGCGGCTTCTGGTGGGCCACGGCCGCCTGGGTCGCGGTAGTGGCCGCTTCGTTGCTGCCGAGCGCATAACCGGCCAGGCCGCCGAGCCCGACGATTACCGCTGCCGGTTGCGATCTTGATCCCGATGGTCACGGTCTCGCTCTCCTTGTCTCGAAGGTCCGATTGAGGCGATTGTGCGCGGCACCCGGGAAGAGGTCGCGAAGGCGCGGGTAAAGAGTTGGACAAGCTTCCGCGAGCCCACCCGGAGAGAGTTCGGCGGCGACTACAGTGGGCCCATGGCCCAGGCAAATAGCGGCCTCGTGCTGTTCGTCGAGGACGAGGACGCGATCTCGGCGCCGTTCACGAAGGTGCTCGAGCGCGAGGGCTTCGAGTCGGTCGTCGCCCGCACCGCCGCCGAGGCGCTCGAGGTCGCCGGCCGGATCGAGCCCGATCTGGTCCTGCTCGACCTGAACCTCCCCGACGGCGATGGGCGCGACGTCTGCCGGGCGCTGCGCCGGGACTCGGACGTGCCGATCGTGATGCTCACGGCCCGTGGCACCGAGCTCGACCGGGTGGTCGGCCTGGAGATGGGTGCCGACGACTACGTCGTCAAGCCGTTCAGCGGCCCAGAGGTGATCTCAAGGATCCGCGCCGTCCTGCGCCGGACGCGCGCCGCGGGACGGCCTTTCGAGCCCGCGTTCTCGATCGGCGGCCTCGAGCTCGACGTGGCCGCGCGTACCGCAAGCCTCGACGGGCACGAGCTCGAGCTGACCCGCAAGGAGTTCGACCTGCTCGCCGAGCTTGCCCGCCACGTCGGCACGGTTGTCACCCGCGAGGACCTGATGTCGCGGGTCTGGGACACGAACTGGTTCGGCTCGACCAAGACGCTCGACGTCCACATCGGGTCGCTGCGCCGCAAGCTGGGCGACGATCCCGCTGCAGCCGCGGCGGATCCAGACCGTCCGAGGCGTCGGCTTCCGCTTTCTCGATCCGGGGGCCGAGGGCCGATAAGCCTCCGCCGCACCCTCCTGCTCGCGGTCGCCTACGTGGTCCTGCTCGCCGTGATCGCGTTCGGCCTGCCCTTGGCGATCAGCCTCCGCGACCGCGTCGACGCCGAGGTGCGCGGCCAGGCCCGCAGCCAGGCCGATGTGGTGGCGGCGAGCTCCGCCGAGCTGCTGCGTCCCTCCGACCGCCAGGCCCTGGATCGTCTGGTCGGGTCGTCGGCCGAGTCCGTGCGCGGCCGGGTGATCGTCGTCGACGCGGGCGGCCGGCTGATCGCCGACAGCGCCGGCGACGGCGAGCTCGGGGCATCGTACGCGAGCCGCCCCGAGATCGCCACGGCGCTCGGCGGCAGCAGCTACCAGCAGCAGCGCCACAGCGACACGCTCTCGGCGGACATCCTCGCGACCGCGGTTCCGATCCTCGAGCGGGGCGCGACGGTGGGGGCGGTGCGGGTGACGCAGAGCGTGGCCGCCGTCGATCACGCGGTCAACCGCTCGCTGGCCGGGATCGCCCTTCTGGGGCTGGTTGTGCTCGTGCTCGGGGTGATCGCCGGGGCGCTGATCGCGCGCCGCATCGCCCGCCCGATCGGCCGTCTCGCCACGGCCGCCGACGAAGTCGCGGCCGGCGACCTGGAGGCGCGAGCCGAGGTCGAGGGCAGCAGCGAGCAGCGGTCGCTCGCGCGCAGCTTCAACGAGATGACCGGTCGCCTTGGGCGCATGCTTGCGGGGCAGCGGGAATTCGTTGCCGATGCGTCACACCAGCTACGCACTCCGCTCACCGGATTGCGCCTGCAGCTCGAGGAGCTCGAACACGGGGCGCGCGACGACGACGCGCGTCAGGCCGCGGGCGCGGCGCTGGCCGAGGTCGACCGCCTCTCGGCGATCGTCGATGAGCTGCTCGTACTGAGCCGAGCCGGCGAGCACGAGATGCCCGCCGAGCCGGTCGAGCTCGCTGCGGCCGCCGATCGCCTCGTCGTCCGTTGGGGCAAGGCCGCCGACGCCCGGGGCATCCGCCTGCGACGGTCCCCGTCCGGCGCCGGCGTGGTCCTGTGCGCCGGCTCGGATCTCGACCGGGCACTCGACGCGTTGGTCGAGAACGCCATCGTCTACTCGTCCCCCGGAGGCGAGGTCGTGATCGGCGATCGTCCCGGGGCGATCGAGGTTCTCGATCGAGGGCCGGGGCTCGAGCCGGGCGAGCAGGAGGCGGTGCTGGAGCGCTTCTATCGTGGCTCGGCAGGCAAACGGGGGCCGGCCGGCACCGGCCTCGGGCTCGCCGATCGCCCGCGAGCTGGTCGCCGGCTGGGGTGGGTCGGTCACGATCTCCAACCGCGACGGCGGTGGGGCGCGCGCGGTTGTCGAATTGCCACTCGCCCCCGTGGCGATGTTTCCGGAGGTTCCCGCATGAAACGCCTGCTGGGCTCATCGTCTCTGCGCTGGGCGGCTCTGGCATTGCTCGGGATCGCGATCGCCGTCGCCGTCGGCGTGGCCGCGAGTCACGTCGCCAGCCAGCGGATCGGGCTCGCGTCCGAGCCCTTGCGGGCCGGCGAGGCGCTTGCCCCGGCCGCGGCCGGATCGGGCGGCGGCGACGCGCATGGCGGGACCAACGCCGAGCACAGCGGGGGGCCCGGCTCGGACCAGGCGACGACCGGCTCGACGACGACGCAGGCGACCACGACCGCCAGCGAGTCAACCACCAGCGTCCCGACCGCCACGCCGGATGACTCCGGCACCGAGTCGGAGGGCCCGGGGGACGACTGAGCCGGATCGGTGGCCGATACGGATGCGAGCGGTCGAGGCCGGCTGGGAAGGTTCCGCATGCAGCGGATCCGGACATGGGCGCGAGGCTCGGTGATCAAGACCGGCCTGCTGATCGCGATCGGCCTCTTCCTCGTGATCCAACTGGTCCCCTACGGACACGATCACTCGAACCCGCCCGCGACCCGCACGCTCGCCTACGACACGCCCCGCACCGAGCAGCTCGCCGCCGATTCCTGCGGCGCCTGCCACAGCAACGGGACCGACTGGCCGATCGAGAGCAACGTCGCCCCGTTCTCATGGCTGATCCAACACGACGTCGAGGACGGCCGGGCGATCCTCAATTTCGACGAGTGGGACCGGCTCGACCAGGCTGGACCGGACGAGATCGCCGAGGCGGTTACCGGAGGCGAGATGCCCCCGTTGCAGTACAAGGTCCTGCACCCGAGCTCGAAGCTCTCAGATACCGAGAAGGCCGAGCTGGCCGACGGCCTTACGCGCAGCATCGCCCAGGATCCGCCCGGGCCCTGAGCCCCGCTTGACATGACGCGGCCCTCCGATAGCCTGCCGCCCGATGGGATCGACGGGGGCGTCTGTACGGATAGCGGGCATCTTGATCGGACTCGCGGCGATCGCACTGCTGCTGGCGCCGGCTGGCGCCGACGCCTCTCCGACGTGCGGCGGGCTACCGCCGACGATCATCGGCACGCCCGCCAACAACGTGCTCACCGGCACCGAGGGCGACGACGTCGTCCGCGCCGGCTCCGGCAACGACACGATCAACACGCTCGGCGGCAACGACGTCGTCTGCGCCGGCCCCGGTGACGACACCACCGACTCCGGCGATGGCAACGACAGGCTGCGCTCCGGCAGCGGCAACGACAACACCTCGGCCGGCTCGGGGGACGACGACCTGCGCGGCCAGGGCGGCACCGACACCGGCAACGGCGGCCCGGGTATCGACGCCTGCTTCTTCGAGACCTACACCGAGTGCGAGGCGGACCTGCGACTCGACCTGACCGGCCCAGCGGCCGCCACGCACGGCAGCCAGACGGTCTACAGCTACGTCGCCAACCTTCGCAACGCCGGGCCGTCACCGGCCGGGAACGCGCGCATCGACGTGACGATCCCGACCACGCCGCCGACCAACGCAACCTTCGTCCCCGAGGAGTCCGACCCGCGCTGCGCGTCGACCTCGGCGTCCAACATCCGCTGCGCGATCGGCCGCATGGGCGTCGATACCACCGATACCGCGACGATCGGGCTGCGGTTCACGACCTGTTTCGGGCCGCCGCCCCCGTTCGATGGCGGCGGCTTGGTCTCGGATGCGCCGGTGATCATCGACGGCGACGCCAACGACCCGATCACCAACGACCAGGACGGGTCGAACAACGGCGACTCGGTGACCACCACGCAGATCATCGACAACTCCTGCTTCCAGAACAACTAGCGACCCTGCGACAATCCCGGGTCCGCCTCGATGGGCTCGCAGACTGACAAGCCGGACGGAGCGCGCCTGCTCGACTCGATCGACGGCCCGGCCGACCTCTCGCGGCTCGACGACGAGCAGCTGACGCAGGTCGCGCAGGAGGTCCGCGAGCTGATCATCGACACGATCGGCGAGATCGGCGGCCACTTCGGCGCCAACCTCGGCACCTGCGAGCTGACCACCGTCCTGCACTCGCTGCTCGACTCGCCTCGCGACAAGGTGCTCTGGGACGTCGGCCACCAGGCCTACCCGCACAAGGTGCTGACCGGCCGCGCAGACCGGCTGCAGACGATCCGCCAGTACGAGGGCCTGGCGCCGTTCTGCTCGGTGTTCGAGTCCGAGCACGACATCATGGGCGCCGGCCACGCCTCGACCTCGATCGGCTACGCCGTCGGGCTCAAGGAGGCGATGCGCCACGGGATCGGCGAGGACGGCAAGGTCGTCGCCGTGATCGGCGACGGCGCGCTCACCGGCGGGGTGGCGTTCGAGGCGCTCCACAACGCCGGCGGCCTGCAGACGCCGATCGTGATCGTCCTCAACGACAACGGGATGTCGATCTCGCCCAACGTCGGCGCGATCGCCCGCTCGTTTCAGCGCCTGCGGGCCAACCCCCGCCTGTACCACGCCCGCGAGGAGGTCGAGTCGAGGCTGACCAGGCTGCCGCTCGGGCTCGGCGACACGATCGGCCGCCTCGGACCCGAGATCAAGTCGGCGATCAAGGCGTACGCGGCGCCGGGCCTGTTCTTCGAGGAGCTCGACCTCGCCTACATGGGGCCGATCGACGGGCACGACGTGACCGCGCTGCGCACGAATCTGGAGGCCGCGCTGGAGGCCGGCCGGCCGGTGGTCGTCCACATCCACACGGTCAAGGGCAAGGGGTTCGAGCCCGCCGAGGAGGGCGGCCTGGAGGGGATGGAGAAGTGGCACGCGGCCAAGCCCGGGTCGATCGTCGAGGGCAAGCCGGCGCCGAAGAAGCCCGCCGCCAAGCCGCCGCTGACCCGGGGCGAGATGAGCGAGGGCGCAAGGGCGAAGGAGCCCGAGGTCGAGAAGCCGCCACCGCAGTACACGGCGGTATTCGGCGACGCGCTCGTCGTCGAGGCGAAGCGCGACCCGCGGGTGATCGGGATCACCGCCGCGATGGCCGGCGGCACCGGGCTGACCGCGCTCGAGAAGGAGTGCCCGCCGCAGTACTACGACGTCGGGATCGCCGAGCAGGACGCGGTCCTGTTCGCGGCCGGCCTGGCCATCCAGGGGGCGAAGCCGGTCTGCGCGATCTACTCGACCTTCCTCCAGCGCGCCTACGATCAGCTCGTCCACGACGTCTGCCTGCAGAAGCTGAACGTGGTCTTCGCCATGGACCGCGCCGGGCTGGTCGGCGACGACGGGCCGACGCACCACGGCGCCTTCGACGTCTCCTACTTCCGCGCGCTGCCGAACGTGGTCGTGATGGCGCCCCGCGACGAGGCGATGCTCTGCCACATGCTGCGCACGGCGCTTGCCCACGACGATGGGCCGATCGCCTTCCGCTATCCGCGCGGCGTCGCCGAGGGCGTTCCGCTGCCCGACCGCGCACGCGAGATCCCGATCGGCACCGGCGAGGTGCTGAGCGAGGGGGAGAGGGTGGCGCTGGTCGGATACGGATACGGCGTCCGGGTGGCACTCGACTCCGCCGCGCTGCTCGCCGAGCATGACCTCTCGGTGACCGTCGCCGACGCCCGCTTCGCCAAGCCACTCGACGGCCCGCTGCTCGAGCGCCTGGCCGCCGAACACGAGCTGGTGGTGACGATCGAGGAGAACGTGCTCGCCGGCGGCTTCGGCTCCGGCGTGCTCGGACACCTCGAGGATGCCTTTGCCGACTCGCCCGCGGACCGCGCCCGGGTGATGCGCGTCGGGCTACCGGACCGTTACGTCACCCACGGCAAGCCGGCGCTGCTGCGCGAGGAGGTCGGGCTGACTGGCCAGGCCGTCGCCGAGCGGGTCACCGCGGCGCTGCGCGCCCGCGACTCGGTCGGCGGCTAGCGCGGTTCGCCACTTGCTTCGAGTGTGATCGGGGTCACACTCAAATCGCACATACGTTCGTACCCTGTCGACACAGACTTTGAAGGCCGGATGGCTCGCAAGAGCCGCATAACGCCGGCCCCCTCCCATAGACCAAAAACATACGTATCTCTCCTCCCTGTACCCGAGACGCCCCTCAAAGTGAGGGGCGTTTCACTTTCGGGCTTGGACAAGCGGTTCCGTGTGCCTCGGGGTCGCCGCCGGCGCCCGGCCGGCGCGTCGCGGCGTAGGTTCAGCCGAGCTTTGGCAGGACCGTCGAGCCGCCGTTGACCCCCCGGATGCCACCGGATACGGTCAGTGGGACCGCAAGGGGGTTATCCCTGTGACCGGCGAGATCAACAGCTGGCCCTCGCCGGGGTGATCGCACTGCCGCTCTGTCTCGGCTCGTCGCCGCCTTACATGGGGTGCAACTCGGGTGGATACCCTCCTCCGACGGGGCGCCCAATGCGGGCAGAGCCCTCGCGGAGGAGACATATGCGGTTTCACCGATGGTCGAGCGGATGCCACGAGTGGCGGCAGGTCAACGGCGCGCTTCCGCCGATGGTGCGACCGAGCGAACGGCAAATAGTGGGGTCCCCTCTCCACTGCGAAGCCCGCGAGTCGGTGGGACGCTCCCACGGTCGCTGCCTATCGCGTCGCGCGCCACGAGGAGATCGAATGGCCACCATGTCCGTCCACCAACGCAGCCAGCTCAGCCGTTTCGTGCCCAACTCGGGCGCCCGGGCTTACCCTCGGCGGGCGCTGATCGCCTGCACCACCACCGCGTACCCGATCTGGCCTACGCCTCAGCGCCCAGGCCCGCTGGTGCCCTCTCCGTGTCATCGAGTTCCTCTGAGTTCTCGGCGGTTCGATGCACGTTTGGATACTGACGGTCGATGTGAGAGGGTCGACGGTGCGATTCAGAAATCCGCGCACGGAAGCATTCCGGGCGCGGGAAAGGGGAAATTCGCATCGTGAAGAAGCGCCTACGGATCGCCGCCAGCGCGGGCCTCGGGGTAACCGCGGCGCTCGGAACCAGCGCGAGCGCCCATGGCGACGACTTCACAGTCGGCGTTGGAGGTGACGCCGGCGGCGGAACGCTGCGCGAAGCGCTCGCCGCCGCCGCCGCCAACAACAACCCAGGCACCATCGATCGGATCCTCTTCGCCTCCGACGTCACCGGTACGATCACGCTCAACGGCACCCAGCTCCCGACGATCGACGAACCCCTCTACATCGAAGGTCCGGGCGCGGGGAAGCTGACGGTCGCGGCCGCCAACGCTTCGAAAATCCTCACCGTGGGTTACTCCCCTGGCACGGACGTGACCGTATCGGGCCTGACCCTGGCCGGGGGCAATGCCGCCGGCGGCTACGGGGGCGCGATCGACAGCATCAACGCCGACCTGACGATCCGCGACTCGACGATCTCGGGCAACTCGGCGGGGGACGGAGGCGCCATCGCCTCCCGTAGCTTCAAGTACAGCGGTGGGTCGATCGAGATCGAGAATTCGACGATCTCGGACAACTCGGCGGGGGATGACGGAGGCGGTCTCTTCTTGGCTCCCAGCGGCCACGCGACGATTCGTGACTCGACGATCTCGGGCAACTCGGCGCAGGATGACGGAGGCGGCATTGAGTCCTTCGGCTCAATCGAGATGGAGAATTCGACTGTCTCGGGCAACTCGGCGGACGGCTCCGGAGGCGGCATCTACTCCGCCGCCGGGACGACGATCCAGGACTCGACGATCGCGGGCAACTCGGCGGGCATCGAAGGTGGGGGCGTCTTCGCCCTGGGGGGCTACGACGGCTGCCGAGCGTCGTCAACACGATCGTCGCCAACGACTCGGCCGGTGGGATCGGGCCGGACCTCGCCAGCCCCAACGGTACTTTCCAGGTCGCCTTCAGCCTAATCGCGGACCCCGCCGGTGCGCCGATCAACACAACGGTGGCGGGCTCCAATATCACCGGGGCCGATCCCCAGCTCGGCGCGCTCGGCGACAATGGCGGCCCCACCAAGACGCAAGCCTTGCCCCCGCTTAGCCCGGCGGTGGATGCGGGGTCGAGCCACCTTGCCAGCGATCAGCGCGGGATGCCGCGCCCGGTTTACCAGCCCAATCCCGACTCCTCTGCGGGCGGCGCCAACTCCGCCGACATTGGCGCCTTCGAGCTCGAGCCGGACACGCTCGCGCCGGTCTTCGAGCTGTCGGGCGACAAGAGGCAGCACTCGAAGTCGAGGGTGAGGGTCGAAGTGAGGTGCGACGAGGCGTGCTCCGTGGACGCCACGGGGACGATCAACGTGCCGAAGTCGAAGAAGTGGAAGAAGTTCAAGCTGCTCGAAGACTCGGTCGAGCTCGGCGTTGGGGAGACGGCGACCCTGAAGCTGGAGTTCAAGAGCAAGGTGAGGAAGCTGGTCACGAAGGCCTTCGAGAACCACAAGAAGTCGACGGCGAGGGTGAGCGTCACGGCCGCCGACCCCACGGGAAACGCAAGCGCGGACGACGTCAAGGTCAAGGTGAAGAAAGCGGAGCAGAAGTAGCCGCGCCGCCGGGCGGCTCGCTCCTACTTCGGGTGGGTTCAGGGTCTGCACCCTCCTTTCGACGGAAAGATCGATGTCCTGCGCGGCAGGCTGAGCGACGAGCGATCCGCTGAGCTGCTGCGATTCTGGTCCCGCGAGGGGGCTCTCGAGGGGCCCGCGGCGCTCCGGCGGCTCCCCGAGGTTGTCTGCGTGCTGCGCGACGCGGCGGGTGGGATCGTCGGCGTCAACTCCGTATATCCCCAGGACCTTGCGCTGATCGGGGGGCGCCGTTTCTGGATCTATCGAAGCTTCCTGCTCCCCGCCGCCGCGAGCGCGGAGCCCGAGGTCATCCGAGCCTCGTTTGCAGCGCTCGAAAAAGAGTTCGAGCCGATGGCACCGGGGCCCGTCGGCCTTTGCGTGCTCGTCGTCGATCCAGCCGAGATGGAACGCCGTCCGGAGGCTCTGTGGCCGGAGACGCAGCTCATGTACGCCGGCTATCTCGACGACAAGCGCCAGGTCCGGATCCGCTACTTCGAGGGTGCCGCCATCGGCCCCGGACTTCCCAATTCCCCCGCCCTGAGCGACGCGGAGCTCGACCCACCGCTCGAGGACCGTTACCGGATCGAACCGTTGGACGAGACGAATGAGGTCACACCTGACGGCGTGCTTGCCCTGTGGCGCCGTGAGGGGGCGATGGGCGACGCGGAGGCCCGACGCCGGGTACGCGAGGTCCGGCTGGTCGCGATCGACCGGGACCAGGGCTTGGTGGGGGTCGGGAGCGCCTTCATTCAGCACAACCCTCAGCTGAGGATGGACCTCTGGTACGGCCGTGTGTTCGTGGCCGGAGCGCACCGTCACAGCAACGTGGGTCGGGTGCTGATGATGCGCGGCCGCGAACTTCTTGAGCGGCGCTTCATCAGCGGGGAGGACACCCGCGCAGCGGGGGTCGTCATGGAGATCGAGAACGAGGGGCTCAAGCGGTATTTCAACAAGGCGCTCTGGAGGGCGGGCCCCGTCGAGTCCACCTTCATCGGTGAGAACGTGCGAGGCGATCACGTGCGTGTCTACTACTTCCCGGGGGCGCTGGCGCCGACCCCCGGAAGCCACGGCTGATGATCGAGCGCCCGGTCTTCATAGTCGCCCCGCCTCGCTCGGGTGCCGCGGCGCTGCACGGCTCGCTGGCCCGCGCGCCGGGCGTCTTCACGGCGGTGGGCGACCGGCCCAGCGTGTTTGACGCCGTGTACGAGCTGAACCCGGCAAACCGCGACTGGGATAGCCACAGGCTCACGGCGGCGGACGCTCAACCGCGCGTGGTCGAGGAACTGCGTTCGAACCTGAAGGCTTCGCTGCGTGACCGCGACGGCAACCGACCCGGCCTCGATGCCATTGGGCTGCGTTGGGTGGACGGAACGCCCCGGAGCGCGCTTAGCGTGCCGTTCCTAGCCGCGATCTGCCCTGATGCCTACTTCGTTTACGTCCACCGCGAGCCGCGCGACACGGTGGCGAGCATGGCAGAGGCCTGGCGGTCAGGCGGCTACGTCTCCTACCCCGAGCTCCCGGGCTGGTCGGGCCCACCGTGGTCGCTGCCGCTGGTGCCTGGCTGGCGCGAGCTGTCGGGCAAGGGACTGGAGGAGATCGTCGTCGAGCAGTGGATCGTAATCACCCGTGTCCTGCTCGACGACCTTGAGGGCCTCGCTCCCGACCGCTGGTGCGTCGCCGACCTGGGCGCCCTTCTCGACGACCCCCGCCGCGAGGTCGAGCGGGTCTGCGCCTTCGTCGAGATCGAGGCTGGCGAGGACGTCACCCTGCCGCTACGCGCGCTTCGCGACGAGCCGGCCATTGAGGAGGCAGGCGCGGGCGACGGATCGCTCGCCGAGCTCCTGCGCCGAACCATCCCGGGCGAGGAGCGGGCGCTCGCGCTGCTGGCCAAGCCTGCAAAGCGAGACAGACCGGTCGCGACGCACGCCGATTCTCCCCTGCGCAGTGTCTACACGCAGAGCTTCCCGCAGCTGCTCCGTGAGCTCTCGAGCTCGCTGCTGGTCTCTACATATCAGACCGGCAAGCTGATTTGCGCCCGCCACGATCACGGCACTCTCAACACCCACTTCCGAGACTGCGAGCGACCGATGGGCCTCGCAGTGGCGCCCGGACGGATCGCGATCGGCACCCGGGCCGAGGTCCTCGATTACCGCGACTTCCCAGCGGTCGCGCGAAAGATCGCGCCCCAGGGAAGCCACGACGCCTGCTTTCTGCCGCGCAATCGGCACTTCACCGGGGACGTCCGCATCCACGAGATCGCCTTCGCCCAAGGCGAGCTATGGATCGTCGCCACGAACTTCTCGTGCCTGGCGACCCTGGACGCCCAGCACAGCTTCGTCCCCCGCTGGACGCCGCCCTTCATCTCCGAGCTAGTCCCTGAGGACCGCTGCCACCTGAACGGCCTATGCGTCGTCGGAGACACGGTGCGCTATGTCACAGCCCTGGGCGAGAGCGACGACGCCGGAGGCTGGCGCGAGAACAAGAGCTCCGGCGGCGTACTGATCGACGTCGCTTCGGGCGAGACCGTGCTGGGTGGGCTCTCTATGCCCCACTCGCCTCGCTGGCACGACGGGCGCCTGTGGCTGCTTGACTCCGGCAACGGCACTCTCTCGCTCGCGGACCTCGACGTCGGCTGCCTCGAGACGGTCGCCGAGCTGCCCGGCTTCACTCGCGGCCTCGTGTTTGCGAGCGGCGTCGCGTTTGTGGGTCTCTCCCAGGTCCGGGAGACCGCCACCTTCGGCGGCCTGCCGCTGTCCGAGCGCGTCGACGAGCGCCTCTGCGGCATCTGGGCGGTCGACACCCGTAGCGGCGAAACGCTCGGCTTGTTGCGCTTCGACGAGCTGGTGCAGGAGATCTTCGACGTCGCCCTGCTCACCGGCCTGAGCTGGCCCGAGATCGCCGAGGAAAGCTCGGACGCGGCCAGCCAGTCGTTCGTGCTCCCCTGACCACTGTGAATAGACCCAGAGATATGCCGACGCTTTCGGCTCATCTCGCCTCCATCTTCCGAGCACCGTAGACGAGGCCGGCGGGGCATCGCCTGGCCCCGCTCGCTTCGGAAGTGTCGCTTTGCGTGCAAGCGATACTGGGCAGCGACGCGGAGCGCGCTCATGCACCGTTCCCCCACTCGCGCATCCGCTCCGCCCAGGCTCCAGTGGCTGGGAACGGTGAGAGCGACCCTCCCCCCGGGCCGCGGGATACGCGCAGGCGATGTCGCAGCAAGGCGGCATCCGCACCGCGTACGGACCCGGCTCGGTGGCTTAACGGAGGGCGCGCGTGGGCTCATGCTGTGGAGTTGCGCTTCCATGCGAAGCGGAACTACCGCTGTCGTCCAAAGCGCAACATCGACGAACGTCCCGGACGATCCCCTATAGCCCTCAACGCGGGACGTTCGTCCTCCGGCCGGCGCTACGCGATCTCATTCGAGCGGGTCGCGGTCGTCAGCGACGAGAGCTGGATGCGCCCCGCGATGAAGAGCCTCTCATTCCCTGCTCCCCGGCAAGGCGCGGGCGTTCCTTGTGGCTGAGCTGGCGGCGGCCAAGGCCTGGCTCGCCGAAGACGGCGACCAAGGAGAAGGCGGGGCTGCGTCAGCCCGCCGAGCGGATCTTCGACTGGGCGCCCTTGCAGTCGACGCCGGCGAGCGTCTCGTGCTTGACCTTGGCGATCCAGTCACCGCTCGTCTCGGTCGTCTGGACCTTGTAGTGGCCGTTGATCTTGGTATAGGTCTTGCCGACCCGGACGTCGGGGCCCGAGACCCGGACGATCCGCACCTTGCGGCCGGAGAAGCAGGCCGAGTCGGACGACGTGACCTTGCCCTTGAACAACCCGGGCGTGTTGCCGAGCTGGAGCGAGATCTTTGCCGGCACGCGCGCGGAGCCGGCGAAAGCGGCGGTTGCGGCGAGCAGGGAGACGACGACGATCGCGGTGGCTGTTGCGGCCCTCATGGCGCCGATACTAGTCCTGTCCTCGGGCCGGTACTTTCGCCCGATGAGCAAGCAGCGGATCGATGCCCTGCTCGCCGAGCGCGGGCTCGCGCCCTCGCGGACGAGCGCCGCCGAGTCGGTGCGCGCGGGGCGGGTGCGGATCGGCGTCGACGGCCCGCTGGCGCTGAAGCCGAGCCAGCTCGTCGCTGCGGATTCCGAGCTGCTGCTGGAGTCCGAGCCCCCGTTCGTCTCGCGCGGTGGGATCAAGCTCGCGAACGCTCTCGACGCCTTCGGGCTCGACGTCGACGGGCTCGCCTGCCTTGACGTCGGCGCCTCGACCGGCGGGTTCACCGACTGCCTGCTGAAGCGCGGCGCCGCAAGCGTGATCGCACTCGACGTCGCCCAGGGCCAGCTCGACTGGGGGCTGCGCAACGATTCCCGTGTGATCGTGTTCGAGCGCCACAACGCCCGTGACCTCGATCCGTCCCAGCTTCCCTATCGGCCGGAGCTGGCGACGGTCGACGTCTCGTTCATCTCGCTGTCGAAGGTGCTGCCGGCGGTCGCCGGCTGCCTCGCCGACGGCGGCGAAGCGCTGGCGATGGTCAAGCCGCAGTTCGAGCTCGGCAAGGGCCGGGTGCGGGGCGGGGTCGTCCGCGACGCCGGCGAGCGGCGCGAGGCGGTGCGCGCCGTCGCGCGCTCGGCGACCGACGCGGGCCTGGCGGTCAAGGGGTTCGCCGCGTCCGGCCTGCCGGGGCCGAAGGGCAACCGCGAGACCTTCATCCGCGCCGCGGTCGACGGCGATCCGATCGCCGACCTCGAGCGCGCGATCGCCGAGGTGGAACCGTGAGCGCGATCGACAGCGCCGTCCTGCTCACCCATACCCAGCCCGAGCAGACCTCGGCCGCGGTCGCCGACGCCGTCGCCGCCGCCGGCGAGCGCGGGATCACGCTGTTCGCCTCGACCGAGGAGGCCGACAAGCACGACGTCGCCGGTCTGGAGGCGCTCGACGGGCTCGACGGCCAGCCGGACCTCTGCCTGGTGCTGGGAGGCGACGGAACGATCCTCAAGGCACTGCGGGCCTACGCGCACACCGAGGTGCCGGTGTTCGCGGTCAACTTCGGCACCGTCGGCTTTCTCGCCGCAGCCGAGCGCGAGCAGCTTGCCGATGGCCTGGCGGCCGCCTTCGACGGCGCCTTCGAGGTGCAGTCGATGCCGGGGCTGGAGGCGACGGTCGACGCCGATCCGCCGATCGCCCTCAACGACGTCTCGCTGATTCGCCGCCAGCAGGGCCGGGTCGCCGAGCTCGGCTATCGCCTCGGCGGCAAGGAGGTCGGCCATGTGCGCTGCGACGGCCTGGTCGCCGCCACCCCCGCCGGCTCGACCGGCTACAACCTCGCCAACCAGGGCCCGATCCTCGCCTGGGGGGTGGAGGGCTACGTGGTCAGCTTCATCGCCCCGCACACGCTCACGGCCCGGCCGCTGGTGGTCGCCCCCGATGACGTGCTCTCGGTCACCAACGCCGCCGGGCGCGACTCGGTCGAGGTGGTGCTCGACGGCGAGCAGGTCGGCGAGCTGGCGAGCGGCGCCGAGATGGAGGTGCGTTTCCGCGACGGGGTCTCGCGGCTGGCGCAGCTGCCCGGCGCCAACTTCTACCGACGGATCCGCGACAAGTTCGGACGCCTCGCTCACTAAGTTAGGTGCGGATGGAGCGCAAGTGGTGGACCCTGCTGGCCGTCTGCGTGGCGACGTTCATGCTCTTGATCGACGTCACGATCGTCAACGTCGCGCTGCCGGACATCCAGAGCGACCTGTCGGCCAGCTTCTCGAGCCTGCAGTGGGTCGTCGACGCGTACGCGCTCACCCTTGCCTCGTTCCTGCTCGTCGCCGGCTCGATCGGCGACCGGATCGGGCGCCGGCGGGTGTTCACCTTCGGCTTCGCCCTGTTCACCGCGGCATCATTCGCGTGCGGCCTCTCCGGCGACCCGACGGTGCTCAACTTCGCCCGCGGCTTCCAGGGCGCCGGCGCCGCTGCGATGTTCGCCACCGCCCTGGCGCTGATCGCCCAGGAGTTCGAGGGCCGCGAGCGCGCCAATGCGATCGGCCTCTGGGGGGCGACGGTCGGCGGTGCGGTGGCGATCGGTCCGCTGCTCGGCGGCCTGATCACCGAGGGCCTCGGCTGGGAGTGGATCTTCTTCGTCAACGTGCCGATCGGGATCGGGGCGATCGTGCTCACCGAGACCAAGGTCGCCAACGTCAAGGCGACCGACCCGCAGCCGATCGACTGGCCGGGCTTGGTCACCTTCTCGGCCGGACTCTTCCTGTTGATCTTCGGGCTGATCCGCGGCAACCCCGAGGGCTGGGGCAGCGCCACGATCGTCGCCTCTCTCGGCAGCGCCGTGGCCCTGCTGATCGCCTTCGTCGTGATCGAGATGCGGCGCGAGAACGCGATGCTCGACCTCTCGCTGTTCAGGAAGCCGTCGTTCACCGGCGTCTCGATCGTCGCCTTCACCCTCTCGGCCGGGATGTTCGCGATGTTCCTCTACCTCACCCTCTACATGCAGGACGTCCTCGGCTACGCGCCGCTCGCGGCCGGCCTGCGCTTCCTGCCGCTGACGGTGCTCTCGTTCATCGTCGCCCCGATCTCGGGGCGGCTGCTCGGCCGCGTGCCGGCCCGGGCGCTGATGGGAACCGGCCTGATCCTGGTCGGACTCGGCCTGCTGCTGATGCACGGAATCGACGTCGGCGACAGCTGGACCGGACTGCTGGCCGGTTCCCTGATCGCCGGGATCGGGATCGGGATGACCAACCCCGGGATCGCCTCGGTCGCGATCGGGGTCGTCGACGCCGCCCGGGCGGGGATGGCCTCGGGGATCAACAGCACCTTCCGCCAGGTCGGGATCGCGACCGGGACCGCGGCGCTCGGGGCGATCTTCCAATCCCAGATCTCCTCGAAGCTGGCCGAGCTGCTGCCCAACGCCCCCGATTCGTTCTCGGAGGCGGTCTCCTCGGGAGCGGTGCAGAGCGCCGTCGCGCAGCTGCCGCCCGGCCTACGCGAGCAGGCCACGGCCGCCGCCGACCAGGCGTTCATCAGCGGCCTCAACGAGATCCTGCTGGTCGGCGCGGCAACGGCTTTGGTCGGCGGGATCGCCTCGTGGGTGCTGGTCCGCAGCCGCGATCTGGTCGGCCAGCAGGCTCCGGTGGCGCCGGAGGCGGCGGCGGAGGTCGCGGCCGAGGGCGCGGCTGCCGGCTGAGCGCGGGCGCCCAACGGGACGAATCCGTCGGCGCCCGCCGCTAAAAGGGGCGGCGATGTTGCACGAGCTGCGGATCGAGAACCTGCTGCTGATCGAGCGCGCCGAGCTGCGCCTCGAGCCGGGCCTGAATGCGATCACCGGCGAGACCGGGGCCGGCAAGACGGTGCTCGCGCACTCGCTCGACCTGCTGATGGGTGGGCGCGCGCGACCGCAGATCGTCCGCCCAGGCGCCGACGAAGCGTGGGTGGAGGGCGTATTTGCGCTACCGGCCGGACTGCTCGACGATCCGGAGCTGGCCGAGATTGCTGAGCGGCTGCCGGACGACGGGGACGAGGTTGTGCTCGGGCGGCGAATCGGCGCCTCGGGGCGGACCAGCGCCTTCATCGGCGGACGCTCGGCCTCGGCCGCCGAGCTGCGGGCGCTGGGCTCGCGTCTGCTCGCCTTCTACGGCCAGCACGAGCACCGCAAGCTGACCCTGTCCTCGGCGCAGCTCGAGATCCTCGACGGGTTCGCCGGCCCCGATCACTTGGAGCTGCGCGGCGAGTACCGCGCCGCGCATCGTCAGGCGACCGAGCTCGGCCGCGAGCTCGACGAGCTGCTCGACCGCGAGGGCAGCCGCGAGCGCGACCTTGACCTGATGCGCTTCGAGCTCTCCGAGATCGAGGCCACGGCACCCGACGCCGCCGAGGAGGCCGAGCTGGCGTCGGAGCGGGCGCTGCTGCGAAACGCGGAGGGTCTGCGAACCGCGGCTGCCCGCGCCCTCGGCGCGGTCAACGGCTCCGACGAGGACGGCGGCGGCGCCCGCGGAGCGCTCGGCGAGGCCGATGCCGGACTGAGCGCGGCGGACGGGGTCGACCCCGCGCTCGACGCCCTGGCGGAGCGGCTGCGCGCCGCCGCGCTCGAGCTCGACGACGCCGCCGGCGAGCTGCGCTCGTACCTCGAGCGGATCGACGCCGAGCCCGGCCGCCTGGAGGCGGTCGAGGAGCGCCTGGCGGCCTTCGATCGGCTGCGGCGAAAGCACGGCGGCTCGATCGAGTCGGTCCTCGCGCATGCCGAGGGCTGCCGGACGCAGATCGCCCGGCTGGAGAACGCCGAGCAGGCCGCCGAGGAGCTGCGGGCCCGGATCGGCGCGGCGGAGGCGGTGCGCGGCCGGCTTGCCGCGAAGCTGACCAAGGGCCGGCGTGCGGCGACCGAGAGGCTGGGCGAACGGGTCGCCGAGGAGCTCGCCGAACTGGCGATGGAGGGCGCCCGGCTCGAGGTCGTCCTGGAGCCGTATGGCGACGGCTTTGGGCCGAACGGGGCAGAGTCGGTCGAGCTGCTGGTGGCGACCAATCCGGGCATGCCGACCGCGCCCTTGCGCGACGCGGCCTCGGGTGGCGAGCTGTCGCGGATCATGCTCGCGCTCACCGGCCTCGGCAGCAGCGAGTCGTCGCGGACGATGGTCTTCGACGAGATCGACGCCGGGATCGGCGGCAACACGGCGCGGGCGGTCGGCGAGCGACTGCGGTCGGTGTCCGAGGACCGCCAGGTCCTCTGCATAACCCACCTGCCGCAGGTCGCATCGGTGGCCGCCGCCAACTTCCGGATCACAAAGCACGCCCGGGATGGCGGGGCGAGCGCGACGGTCGAGCGGGTTGCCGGCGACGAGCTGGTCGCCGAGATCGTCCGCATGCTGGGCGCCGAGCGCGGCGATTCGGCGGCCAGTCGCCACGCGCGCCAGCTGCTGAAGGCCGCCTGAACGCTCCGGTTCACCCGGACGGCGCTTTTTCCGCATAATCGGCGGATGGCTCTGCGTAGCCGGGCGCGCGCTCTCCTGCGCGGGCCCGAGATCCAGCTGCGGCCCACGGAGGCGCCGCCAATCAGCGGGCGGGCACGGCTCGGGCGCAAGACCAAGAACCTGGTCAAGCGCCTGCGGCCGGGCGACATCGCGGTGATCGACCACGCCGACCTCGACCGGATCGCGGCCGAGGACCTCGCGGCGAGCGGGGTGGAGGCGGTCGTCAACGTCGCGCCCTCGTCGACCGACCGCTACCCGAACCCGGGGCCGCTGATCCTCGCGCGGGCCGGGGTCGCGCTGGTCGACGCTCCTGCGGCACCGCTCTTTGAGGAGCTCTCCGACGGCGATCCAATCGTCATCCAGGGCGGCGAGGTGCGCGCCAACGGCACCGTGCTGGCGACCGGCCGGGTGATCGACCTGCAGACCGCGACCGAGCAGATCGAGCGCCAGCGCGAGCGGATCAACGAGGCGCTGGCCGCGTTCGCGGTGAACACGATCCAGCATGTCGAGCAGGAGGGCGAGCTGCTCGTCGGCAGGATCGACTTCCCGCCGGTGCGGACCGACTTCCGCGGACGCCACGCGCTGATCGTCGTTCGCGGGACGACCTACCGCCGCGACCTGCGAGCCCTGCACGCCTACATCGAGGACACCAACCCGGTGCTGGTCGGGGTCGACGGCGGCGCCGACGCGATCCTCGAGGAGGGCTTCAAGCCGGACATGGTCCTCGGCGACATGGACTCGGCGACCGACGCGGTGCTTACCTCGGGCGCCGAGGTGGTGGTCCACGCCTACGCCGACGGCGATGCGCCGGGCGCCGAGCGGCTGCGGGCGCTCGGCCTCGACCCGATAGTCGCCCCGGCGGTCGGGACCAGCCAGGACGTCGCGATGCTGCTCGCGCACGAGAACGGGGCCGAGCTGATCGTCTCGGTCGGCGCCCACTTCAACCTCACCGAGTTTCTCGACAAGAACCGCGCCGGGATGTCGTCGACCTTCCTCACCAGGCTGCGGATCGGCGAGACGCTGGTCGATGCCAAGGGCGTCAGCCGCCTCTACAACCCCGGCGTGCGGGGCTGGCACATGTGGGGGTTCCTCGTGGTCTCGTTGGTGCTGATCGCGATCGTGGTGATCAGCTCGCCGGCGCTGGGTGAGTTCTTCGACCTGGTCTGGTTGAAGATCAAGGTGGCGTTGGACCTATGAGCCGAAGGCGCATTCCGGTCTGATGGGCTACTCGAGCAGGTACCACGCCGCTTCGCTGGTGGCCGTGTTCGTCGCGCTGGCGGTCGGGATCCTGATCGGCGTCGGGTTCGGGTCCGACATCGTCAACGGGACGGCCGACGACCTCGAGCAGAGCCTGCACTCCGACCTCGATGACGCCCGGGCCCAGATCGACGACCTCCAGAGTCAGCTCGACGACGAGAGCGCCTTCGCCGCCAAGCTGACCCCGGCGGTGGTCGAGAACCGTCTCCGCGGGCGCGAGGTTGGGGTGGTCGCGCTCGGCGACCTCGACGACGCGCTCGCCGACGACGTGCGCAAGGCGATCGAGCCCTCAGGGGCCACGCTGCAGGAGGTCGCGGTTGTCCGCGAGCCCCCCGACGTCGACGCGGCGGTCGACGCGGTCGGCCGCACAGGCCGGCATGGTGCGACCCGCGAGCAACAGCTCGCACGCGCCTCGCGGCTCGCCGGGCGAGCCCTCGTCCGCGGCGGCCCGCGGTTCGACGAGCTGCGGGCGGCGCTGTTCAGCCGCTACAGCGGCCAGCCGGGCGACCTGGACGGCGTCGTGGTCGTGCGCCAGTCGCCCCCGGACCAGAGCCCGCGCGAGCAGGCGGAAACCGACACGGTCGAGGACGGCCTGATCGCCGGCCTGCAGGCCGGGCTGTCCGACCGCCGTGGCGCGACCGTGGTCGGAGCCGAGCGCACGAGCACCGACCCGAGCTCGATCGAGTACTTCTCCGACCAGGGCCTGTCGAGCGTCGACAACGTCGATCAGCTGCCCGGCCAGGTCTCGCTCGTGTACGCCCTCGGGGGCGCCGAGGGCGCGTTCGGGGTCAAGGACACGGCCGACGCGCTGCTGCCGGACCTGCTGGCGCCCGCGAACCTGCAGTTCGGGGCCGAGAAGCGCCCCTGATGCTCTCCGGGCTGATCGTCTCGGCGCTGGTCGCCGCGCTCGCGCTCGGTCCCTGGCTCACGGACATGGCCAGGGCGGGCCTGGTGCGATCCAACTACGCCGCCCGCAGGGTCGCGTTCCCGGCCGGCGCGCCGCTGATCGCCTGCTCGCTGATCGCGCTGGCGCCGTTGGCGGTGCTCGACGATCGCGCCGACCTCGACCTGCTCGACCCCGGGCTTCAGCGCTGGATGGTCTATGTGCTCGGCGTCGCCCTACTCGGGCTGCTCGACGATGCGCTCGGCCGCGGCGGCGCCGACGACACCGCGCGCGGCTGGCGCGGCCACGCCCGGGCGGTCTCGTCGGGGCGCTTCTCGACCGGGGCGATCAAGGCGGTCGGTGCGCTGGCGCTGGCCGCCTACGCGACCTCGGGCCTGGGGCAGCAGGGGATCGACTACGTCGCCGACCTGCTGCTCCTGCTGCTGACGACCAACCTGTTCAACCTCCTCGACCTGCGCCCGGGCAGAGTCGAGAAGGTCTTCGCCCTGCTGCTCGCCGGCCTCTGCCTGGGCGCCTGGACCGCCGAGCCGATCGAGCTGCTCGGCCTGTTCATCGGCCCGGTCGCCGTTGGCGCGGCGTTCACACTGCGCGAGCGCGCGATGCTCGGCGACACCGGTTCGAACCTGGTCGGGGCGCTCGCCGGGGTGGCGATGCTGGTCACCCTGGGTGACACGGGGCGCTGGATCGCCCTGGCGCTAATCGTTGCGCTGACGATTTTCGGGGAGTTTCGGTCGATCTCGAAAACGATCGACTCGGTTCCGCCACTGCGCTGGCTAGACTCGCTCGGCAGAGTGAGTGCAGGTGATCTGAGCCGATGAAGCCGGGCGAGACGCGCTTCATCTTCGTCACCGGCGGCGTCGTCTCCTCACTGGGCAAGGGCATCGCGGCGGCCTCTATCGGGCGCCTTCTTGTCAGCCGCGGCTTCCG
>CAWGDM010000010.1:0-16997 GCA_963821345.1 uncultured Solirubrobacterales bacterium
TCAACGGTGTCGTCAACCTCTTCAACGGCAGCTGGGACCTGTCCGCGACCTCGCTCGATCAGTAGACGGTGCACGACGCCTTCATCTCCTATTCGCGCGCGGAGTCGGGGGAGTTCGTCAAGCGACTGGCGAAGGCGCTCGAGGACGCGGGCAAGGACGTCTGGGTCGACCTCGACGACATCCCGCCCGCGGACCGTTGGCAGCAGGCGCTGCGCGAGGGGGTGCTGGACAGCGGCGTATTCCTGTTCGTCCTCAGCCCGGGCGCCGTGCGCTGGCCAACTGCCGCGCCGAGCTCGACCACGCCGTCGAGCGCAATAAGCGGATCGTCCCGGTAGCCCATCGCGGTATCGACGACGCCGACGCCCCGCCGGCGGTCGCCGATCTCAACTGGGTGCCGCAGGTGGGCGGCTTCGAGGACGATTTCGATGCCTCGCTCGCGAGTCTTCTGGAGGCGATCGAGACCGACCAGGAGGCGGTTCGCGAGCACGCCCGCTGGCAGCGCCAGGCCGAGGCCTGGGCGAGCGGTGGACACGAGCGCAGCCTGCTGGCCCGCGGGGCCGAACTCGCCGAGGCCGAGCGCTGGCTGACCGCACAGGCGGGCGCCGAGCCGGCGCCGACCGCGGTGCAGGCCAATGGGTGGCCGAGGGGCGCCAGGCATCGCGCCGGCGCCAGGGGCTGGTTCTCGCCGGTGCCGGGGTCGCGGTCCTGGTCTCGGCGGTCCTCGGCGTCGTCGCGCTCGCTCAGCGCAACCAGGCCCGAGAGCAGCGCGATGCCGCCCGCGCCGGCGAGCTCGCCACCGCCTCGATCGCCAACCTCGAGGTCGATCCCGAGCTCAGCCTGCTGCTCGCGCGGGACGCGGTCGGCACCGACGAAAGCCCCCGCAGCGTGCAGACGCTCGAACGCGCGCTGCTCGCCTCGCATATCCGCCAGCGCTTCGATGCTCCGACTGGGGTGGTCATGAACGCGGTGGCGTTGAGCCCCGACGAGAGGCTGATCGCGACCGGGGATGCGGGCGGCACCGCGACCGTCTACGACGCCGAGACCGGCGACGAGGTCGCGCGCTTCAAGCGCCAGGGCGCGGTCGGCGGGGTCGATTTCACCGCCGACTCGAGGCGGCTGGTGGTCGGGTCCGGCACCGGGATCTACGTCTTCGACCTTGCGCGCGAGCAGGAGGTGGACGCGTTCTCGGTCTTCGATACGCCGGTCACGGCACTCGACGTCAGTCCCAGCGCCGACCGGCTCGCGGTCGGCAGCCTCGGCGGTGGCGCCGGAGTGGCGGACCTCGACGGCGGCCACCCGGTCCAGCTCGGCGATTTCGACAAGCGGGTCACCTCGGTCGCCTTCACTGCCGACGGCAGCGGGGTTCTGACGGCGACGAACGACGACCGCCAAACGGTCCTCTGGGGCGCCGGGGACGGCAGCCGGGACCTGGTGCTGAGCGGCCAGGGCGGGCCCAGCTCCGACGCCGCAATGAGCCCCGATGGCCGCTACATCGCCACCGCCAATCACGACGGGTCCGCCTCGCTTTGGGACGCGCGTAGCGGCCAGCCGATCGGGCCGCCGCTGGTCGCCCGCGACAGCGCCGCCGTCGTCCTTCGGGTCGCGTTCGTCCCCGGCGCGCGGGCCGTGGTCACCGCCGGGGGCGGCGGCCAGGTCGACGCCTGGGACATCGACAGCCGAGCCCGGATCGGCGCCTATCGCGGCCACTCGGGGTCCGTCTACGACCTGACCGCGAGCGCTGACGGACAGCGGATCGTCACAGCCGGCGTCGACGGCAGCGCGCGGGTCTGGGACTTCGGCCAGCTCCTGTTCACGCTCGACAACGCCGGGCCGGTGACCAGCCTCGAGTTCTCCGGCAACGGTCACGGGCTGCTGGTCGTCGACAGCCGCGCGCTGCTGCTCGCCTCCCACAGCGGCGAACGGCTGGCGTCGATCGGGACCGAGGGGCAGATCAGCGGCGCCACCGCAAACCCGGCGGCGCCGCAGGTGGCGACGGTCTCCTTCGACGGCGAGGTCAGGGTCTATTCGCTTGCCGACCAGGCGCAGATCGGAGAGCCGTTTCAGATCCCCGGCGAGACCCTGGTCACCAAGCTCGCCTGGAGCGCCGACGGCGAGCGCCTGATGACGGCCGACCTCGTCGGCGGGGTCAGATTCTGGAGCATGCCCGACCACCAGCTGGTCGGCGCCCACCTGATGCCCTCCAACCGCCTCTTCGATGCGGCGATCAGCCCCGACGGCACTCGGGCGGCGGTCGTCACCGCCGATCCCGCGGTCGGCGTCTACGACGCCGACAGCGGCAAGCTGGCACTGGAGCTGAAGGGCCACACCGACCAGATCTCGAGCGTCGCCTACGACACCGCCGGCGACAGGATCGTGACCGCGAGCGAGGATGGCACCGCCCGGATCTGGGACGCCGACAGCGGCGAGCAGCTGCTGGTGATCGCCAACGACGGTCAGGCGGTCCGGGCGGCGGCGTTCAACGGCGACGGCAGCCTGCTCGCGACCTCGAGCGCGGGCGGCGAGCTGCGGGTCTGGGATGCGACCAGCGGCGACGAGCTCAGCCGCGTGCAGGGGGCGAACTGGAAGGTGGCACTGAGCCCCCTCGGCAGCCTGGTCGCGGGCGCGGTGGCGCAGACCGACGCACCGCAGACCTCGGTCTATGAATGTGACGTCTGCGGGCGCTCGGCCGAGGAGTTGCTGGGGCTGGCGGACTCGCGGGTCACCCGCGAGCTCACCGACCAGGAGCGCGAGCGCTACCTGTCGGGCGAGTAGCCGGGCGCCGGCTCGATCGCGAAGCCGGCTTTGGCGAGCATCACGGGCAGGTCGCGGATCGCGGTCCGGTCCTTGTCCTTTTCCTCCTCGGAGAGCTGCGCGTAGGGGACCAGGCAGGGGTGGTGTTTGGCGGCGTCAACGCGAGAATCCCCGTAGACCCAGCCGCAGCTGAGCCGTTCGGTCATCCAGCGCTCGTGCTCGGCTTCGGCCATCGGCTCGAGCCGCCCGTCCAGGCGCTGGTCGAAGACCGCCTGCGAGGCGGCGGCATCGGCGAGGGCCTCGGGAACGACGACGAAGCCGAGCTCGCCGAGCTTGCCCGGGATCGCCGCGGCGAAATCGCGGTTGGACGATCTCGCGTCGTCGTCGATCTCGTCCCAGGAGGTCACGTTGACGCCGCTGGCGCCCTTGGCGATCTGGTCGCGCTCGTAGCTGTCGTGCATCGCCCTGGCCAGGGTCTCCGTCAGGCCGCTGGTCAGGAAGCGCTCGCTGAGCACCAGCGGCAGGATCGCGAACAGCTCGAGCGCGTCGCGGTCGCGGGCGACGATCTTGGCCGCCCCGCGGCGCTCGTCGTCGACCGCGAGCACGACCTGGTCGGCGCCCTCGGCCGCAGCGACCAGCTGCAGTGCCGTGGCGACGCCGGCGACCTCGTCGTCCAGGGCGACGTAGATCGCCTCGGCCTCCCGAGCGAGCCGCGAGGCGCGCAGCTCGGGCGCGGCAAGATCTACCTGCCAGGCGTCGAGGTGGGAGACCGAGTCGATCGTCGGGTGCCGCCCGCGGATTCGATCGCAGGCGGCCTCGGCCTGCGGCCCGGCCAGAGTGAGCTCGATCCGCGACCGCTCGTGGGCTCGCGAGTTGCGCCACAGGCGGGCGGTGTTGACGATCAGGATCTCGGCGATTGCCTCGTCGGCGACGAACATGACGCTCGGGCCCTGGCGCTCGCCGGCCGCGGCGGCCGTGAACGGGGGGAAGGTCTCGAGCAGCAGGCGTCCGGCCGCCTCGTAGAGGTTGAACAGCTCGACGCGGACGCCGGGCGCGTCGCCGCGGATCAGCGACCGGGCCTGCAGCGCCTGCCAGAGCGCGCGGTCCTCGATCCGCGCGAGGACCCGCAGGGGCTCGCCCTCGCGCGCACCGGTGACCTCGGTCGCCGCGGCGACGACGTCGATCGCGACCCCGTCGGTGCCGGGCGCGGCGATCAGATGGTGCGCACGGTGGACGCAGGCGGCCCGCAGCAGGTCGGGATCGCCGGCGTCGCCGATCAGGACGCTGATCCCGCGCTCGTGGCATCCCTCGATCGCCTCGGCGGCCGGGTCGCTCTCGATCGCGATCACCCGTGCCCCGAGCTCGTTCAGATGGGCGGCGAGCCGGAAGCCGACCTCGCCGAGTCCGGCGACGACGATGTGGTTGCGGCGGAAGAGCCGAAATCCGATCAGGCGCAGCTGCTCGCGCGAGAGCAACAGCAGTCCGCGGATCGCCGCGACCCCGACCAGCAGCGGGCCCAGCACCCGGGCGATGTTGAGGACCAGCGGGGCCTCGCTGTCGACGTTGCCGGCGCCGAGTGTGAACAGCTGGAAGGAGTGAAAGAACGCCTCCCAGCCGGTGTCGCCATCCTGGTCGAAGCCGATCGTGCCGAGCACGATCACCGCCAGCCCGGCGCAGATGATCAGCGGCGCGCGCAGGTCGCGCCACAGCGGCCGCAGGCGGGCGCGCCACAGCCGCCGCAGGGCCCACGAGGTCCGGCTGCGGCCCGCGAACGGGCTGGTCGCGGTCCGGTCTCCTTGCACGCGGCGAGCGTACACGCGGGGCCGAGCTCAGCCGGTGAATATCATTCAGCGATGCGCTCCTTTCTGGCATCGGTGCTGGCGCTGGTGCTGGCCCTCGGCGTCTTCGCGGGCTGTGGCGGCGACGACAACGGCGACGGCGACTCGGGCACCGACCTGGCGCTGAACTCGACCACCACCGCCGACGTCGGCGACGGCGATCCCGCGGCGACCGAGACCCCACAGGGCGCCGCCGCGCTGGACGAGTTCCAGGAGCTCGCCCGGGCCGAGGGCCAGCCCAGCGTGCCGGCGATCCGGGGTTCGGCCGGTCTGACGCTGCCGGAGTGGATCCACACCGTCAACGGCGACGTCGGCGCTTACTGGCAGAAGCAGTTCAACGACGCGGGCTTTCAGTACTCCCCGGCGCAGGAGGTGATCTTCACCGGCAAGACGCAGACCGCCTGCGGCTTCAAGGCGAGCGTCAACACCGGGCCCCTGTACTGCACCGCCGACCAGGCGATGTACCTGCCGGTCGACTGGTTCGAGCAGACCGCCGAGCCGTTCGGCGACGCCGCCGACGCGGTCGTGATCGCGCACGAGAACGCCCACCGCGTCCAGGATCTGCTCGGGTTGTTCAACAGCCCGTTGCTCTCGGCTCAGCTCGAGTTGCAGGCCGACTGCCTGGCCGGGGTCTGGGCGAAGTCGATCTACGACCGCGGGCTGCTGGAGGAGGGCGACATCGGCGAGATCCTCGGCCTGGTCAATATCAGCGGCGACTCCGAGGACGTGGCGATCAACGCGCCCGGCGCGCACGGCAACTCGGCGCTGCGCCAGGAGTTCTTCGCCCAGGGGTACAACGGCGGCTCGCCCGGCGACTGCCCGCCGCCGAAGAAGCGCGACCTCGCCGGCCAGGTCAACTTCTCCGACCAGAGCTGAGCCGCCGCCGGCGCCTTCAGGCGTCGGCGACCAGGTCGCGGACCCGCTCGCGGTGGTGCTCGATCAGGTTGCGCGGGTCGTCGATGCCCCGAAAGCGGCGCTTGGTGAACGCCAGCTCGGCGAGCTCTCGGCACAGGGCACTGGTGGTGTGCGCACCCTCGAGGTCCCCGGCGCGCACCTGGGCGAGCTCGCGGCGGCTGCGGCGGGTGAAGCTGGCGGCGGTCGCCGCCTGCTCGGAGCCGATCAGGCCGTCGTCGACCTCGCCGGCCAGCTCGGCGCGGATCACGCCGCGCTGGTAGCGCAGCCAGAGCGCGATCGCGCCGAAGAAGACCACCACGTAGGCCCACGAGATCCACCGGAGCGCGTCGGTCGCGGTCTCGGCCGAGGCGTCCATGCGGTCGGCGAGCGAGACCGGGACGCCGACCGCCAGGTACTCGTAGGTGGTCTGGAAGCCGTACTTGATCGAGAGCAGGATCGGCTCGAGCCCGTTGTTGATCGCGTGCATCAGCATCGCCGCGGCAAGCCCGAGCAGCGGCCAGCCGATCCGCCCCCACCACGAGCGCGCCCAGGTGGCGGCGCCGAGCCCGGCGCCGAAGGTCGCGGTCCAGATCCCGTGGCGCAGCATCGCCGGGCCGAAGAAGTCGCGCCGGTCGACGAACACGTTGAGCGCGTCGGCGACCCCATGCGCCTGCGCGTCGCGGAAGAAGTAGTAGAGGTCCTCGGTGAACGCGAAGCCGATCCCGACCGCCGCCCCGTAGACGATCCCGTCGGTGACCCCGTCGAACTCGAAGACGCCGAAGCGGCGCCCCGCCCAGCGCGAGGCGAGCACCGCGATCACCAGCGCCAGCCCCTTGGCGAGCTCCTCGACCAGCGGCGCCGAGATCGCCGGCCCGAAGACGGTGTCGACGTCGCGCGGCAGCTGGCCCTCGAGCGCCGAGTTGCCGGCCGAGGCGAGGATCGCCGCAAAGATCGCCCCCCAGAGGAAGAGCAGGGCGACGATCGAGATCGGCTCGCGCTCGTAGAGGTCGCAGAAGCGGACGATCAGCAGCGCGACGACCGCCTGCAGCAACGCGTAGGCGAGGATCAGGTCGTCGGCCGCGAACGGGTCCATGCCGGGCGCAGGGTCTCAGGTCCGGCGGCGCCTCGGGCCGTTCGCCGAAAAGCTGTCCAGACGGCTTCTATACACTCACGCCCGATGAGCCCCCTGGTCCCGATGGTGGTCGAGCAGACGTCGCGCGGCGAGCGCGCCTTCGACATCTACTCGCGGCTGCTCAACGAGCGGATCATCTTCCTCGGCACCCCGGTGACCGAGGACATCGCCAACCTGATCGTCGCCCAGTTGATCCACCTCGAGTCCGAGGACCCGGACAAGGACATTTCGATCTACGTCAACTCGCCGGGCGGATCCGTGTATGCGGGCCTGGCGATCTACGACACGATGCAGTACATCAAGCCCGACGTGCAGACGATCTGCGTCGGCGTCGCGATGAGCATGGGCGCGCTGCTGCTCGCCGGTGGGGCGGAGGGCAAGCGGATGGCGACCCCGAACTCGAAGATCCTCATCCACCAGGTCTCGGCCGGCTTCCAGGGGCAGGCGACCGACATCGAGATCCACGCCAAGGAGATCATCGACGTCCGCCGGCGCCTCGACGAAATCATCGCCAAGCACACGAAGCAGCCGTTCGAGAAGGTCACCAAGGACACCGAGCGCGACTACTTCATGTCCGCGGAAGAGGCGATGGCGTACCACATCGTCGACCGCGTGATCGAGAACCACTAGCCGGTCGCGTTCGACGGACAGTCGCTCGTGTCGCCATTGACACGGCGCTAATTGCGGTTAGGCTCGCGGGGGCATGGAGGTGTGGACCGGGGAGCCCCGGCCAACCCGGGTCCAACGGGGGAATCTGGTGGTTCGCTGCCTGCGGTTGGTGGCGCCGGCCGCCGCGTTCGCCGTGCTCATGATCGGCGCCCCGCCCGCGATCGGCGAGCGAGCTCAGGGCCTCCCAGCGCACGTCCGCCCGACGGACGGCCCGGACGACGCGATCGGAGATGGCTACGCCCAGCCCGGAGATGCCCGCCATACCTGCTTTGCCCGCAAGGCTGATCGCGTACGCACGGTCTGCGTCCACTGGGTTACCAAGGGGGTCGATGCCCCACCTGAAGCCAAGCGCGGAGTTCCCGCCCAGGTCAAGGCCACGGTCAAGGCCCTGAAGGAGGTCTGGCGAGCCGAGGTCGAAGTGATGGGCTATCGCGCCCCGGTGCCTGACCAGGGGGCCAAGAAGGGACAGGGTCCCAACCGTGGCCTCGATATCTACCTGGCCGACATCGGGCGGTTCGGCGAGGGCGGCTACTGCTCCCGCGACTTCAAGCCCCACCTGGCGCCAGTCAAACAGGCGTCCGTCTACTGCGTCCTCGATGACGACTTCTCCTCGACCCAGTTCACGTCGCCCGACGAGCTCGAGCTGACCACGGCGCACGAGTTCTTCCACGCGGTGCAGGGGGCATATGACGCGGCCCACGACGCCAACTGGCTCGAGGAGGGCACCGCCGTGTGGATGGAGGGGCAGGTCTACCCCGCCCAGTTCGCGGCCGCGGACGGCTATGACTTCCTCGACTCTGGGGCCCTGGTCGAGCCCGAGGTGCCGCTGGACGCCTTCGGCGGCGCCTTCGACGCCCAGGACAACGAGTACGCCACCTGGCTCTTCTGGCAGTTCCTGGGCGAATACCACGGATCGCCGGACGTCGTTCGCAAGGTCTGGGAGCGGGTCGGACGACACCGCAAGGGCGAGGATCCGCTGCGCGCACTGACCCTGGCGTCGGTTGGAACCCCGGCGGCCGGCCGCTGCATCGCGGTCTGCGCCCCGGCCGACTTCCTCGACCTGTTCGCCGAGTTCGAGACCTGGAACGCCCGCTTCCCTGCCGCCTATGCGGCCGGGCAGACGTTCGCGGTCCAGCTCCACAGCTCAAGCCCGCCCCCGGACGACGTGGTCGCGCTGGACGCGGCGCACACCGACTCGGGGCTGCGGGCTCTTGCCGTCGAGCACCTGAGCGTGCGCGCGGTCGAGATCGATCCGGATGGCTCGCCGATCAGCGTGGACGTGGACGTCCCGGACGGCGGGACCGCGGCCGCGGTGCTGGTGCCCGCGTCGGGCCAGCCAACGATCCTGCGCGCCGACGGCCGCCTCACGCTGGCGGCCGGCCAGGCGGGGCGGCTGCTGCTTGTCAACGCGGCCACGTCCGGGATGGCGCCGCTCTATGGCTACGAGGTGAGCTCGCCATGACCCCTGGTCGCGCCCTGATCAAGCGTTTGTTGATCGCGGTCGGCGCTTCGACCCTGGCGCTGCTCGTCTCTGCGGCGACGGCTGCGGCGGTGCAGTGCGACGGCCTCACGGCGACTATCGTCGACCCCGCGGGAAACGGCAACGGCGCGATCGACGGGACCGCGGGCGTGGATGTGATCGCCGGCCTCGGCGGGGACGATTTCATCCGCGGGCTGGGTGCGGATGACACGATCTGTGGTGGCGACGGCTTGGACCTGATCTTCGGCAACGACGGCAACGACGTGATCCTCGGCGAGGGCGACGACGACACGATCTCGGGCGACGCCGGCGACGACCTCGTGTATGCCGGTGCCGGTGCCGACACGGTTACCGGCGGCACCGGGGACGACCTGATGTTCGGCAACGACGACAGCGGCGCACCCCCCGACGGCGGCGACCTAATGAACGGCGAAGGTGGAGATGACGCGGTCCTCGGAGAGTTCGGTGACGACGTCCTGCTCGGCGGCGACGGCAACGACGTGATCCTCGGCGAGGCCGGCGACGACGAGGTGGGCGGATCAACGGGCAGCGACCTGATCCTGGGAGGCACCGAGAACGATGCCTTGGGCGGCGGGCCGGGCCTGGACACGCTCGTCGGCCAGGAGGGCCAGGACACGATGGACGGTGGCGCCGACACTGACGCGGTCAGCTTCAGCGGCGCCACGGCCCCGGTAACGGCCGACCTGGCAGCGGGGACGGCGACCGTAACCGGCGAGCCGCAGGACACGCTGATCGACGACGAGAGCCTGATCGGGACCGACTTCCCCGACCAGCTGTTCGGCGACGGCGGCATCAACACGATCGCCGGCCGGGGCGCTGACGACGTGATCGACGGACGGGGTGCGATTGGCGACGCGGTCGACTACTCGGCGGCGCCCGGACCCGGAGGCGTCCAGGTCAACCTGACGACCGGGGTGGCGTCCGGCGCGGCTGGGACCGATTCGATCGCCAACGTCGAGGGGGTGATCGGTTCCGAGCAGGCGGACGAGATTTCGGGTAACCAGGAGGCGAACACGATCACGCCGTTGAAGGGCAACGACCGGATCGACGGGGTCGGGCCGGCGCCCAACCTGGTCAGCTACTCCCCCGAGACGGCGGCCGTGAACGTCGACCTGATGGCGGGCACCTCCACCGGTGGCTCGGGCTCGGACGCGCTGGCCGACATCCAGAATGTCGTCGGGTCGAGCTACGACGACAGCCTCCGCGGAGACGGCAAGGCAAATGCGTTCGTGCCAGCTGGCGGCGACGACATCGTCGATGGTGGCGGGAATGCGGCAGACCCGAACGATCCGACGGACCAGGTTCTCTACCTGCTCGCCCCAGCCGCCGTTCACGCCAGCCTCGCCGCCGGGGCCGGCGGCGGCCCGGGTGAGGGCGCCGACCACTACCTGAACGTCGAGGCGCTCCACGGCTCGGACTTCGGCGATGTCCTGATCGGCGACGAGAACCGAAACAGCCTCTCGGGCGAGGCCGGAAACGACCGCCTGTACGGCAAGGGTGCGGGCGACGTGCTCGACGGCGGGGCCGGCGACGACTCGGTGAACGGCGGCGAGGGCACCTTCAACACGCTTACGTTCAGCGATGCGACCGAGGGTGTGAGCGTCGATCTGGCGGCGCATGCGGCCCGGACGGGCGGCGACACCGACTCGCTGACTGGGATCCAGACGGTCCTCGGGACCAGGTACGACGACACCCTGATCGGTGACGCAGGCGAGAACCTCTTCCTCGGCGGCCCGGGCAGCGACACTATCGACGGTAGGGAGGCGCTGGATTGGGTTGCCTATCAGCCGATCCCGCTGTCGACGCAACTGACCGGCGAGAACTCGCTCAGCGGCGCCGGGCCGATCCGGCGGACGCCGTGAGCGGCACGGTCCACGACCAGTCCGACAACTCTGACGACCATCTGACCGGCGTCGAGGCGATCATTGGCTCGCCCAAGGACGACACCCTGATCGGCAACCGGGAGACGAACTTCCTGCTCGGCGACCTGGGCAACGACACGATCGCCGGTGGCGGCGGGGACGACCTCTTCGATGGCGGGCCCGGCAGCGACGCGCTTGACGGCGGCAGGGGCCAGGACTACGTCACCTACTCGGTCGATTCGCCGGGCCCGATCACGGCGAGGCTGGACCGGCCCGCGAAGAAGCGCATGGTTGAGCAGGGAAGCGATACCGACTCGGTCGCGAGCCTCGAGCTGATCGGCGGGACCGAGTTCGCCGACAAGCTGTTTGGATCGAACGGGCACGACATCCTGATCGGGGAGGGCGGAAACGACAAGATCAAGGGGTTCGCGGGCGCCGACACCCTCGAGGGCCGAGGAGGCAACGACCGGGTCGACGGGGGGTCAGGTTTCGATCGTTGCGTCGACAAGCCGCGGTCGGCAACCGGCGCCTCGGAGTCGAAAGCGCATCAGGGCGGACGCGAGGTCAACTGCGAGTCTCATTCGCTGCCGCCGGGCCTGGCGGCGCTGATCGCGCGGGCCGATGCCTTCCGCGACTCCGACGGCAACCACAAGCACGGCTCGGCGGCGAGCGGGCACCGTTGAGCCGCCGCGGTCATTCGGTGCCGATCCGGTCCAAGCGGTCGCCGGCGAGCGCCATCAGATCGGCGAACGGGACGCAGAGGTCGCAGCGGTAGACGCGGCCGCTGCGGTCGAGTCCGCCGCTGGCGATCAGCGTTCCGTCGGCGGAGAAGTCGACGCTCTGCACCCAATCGCGGCTGCCGTTCAGGACCTCGAGTTGCCGGCCGGTGGCGGCGTCCCAGACTCGGACCGTGCCGGTCTGACCCGCCGGTCACCACCCGACTCGCGTCCGCGCTGAAGGCTGCGTCGTGAACCTCGTCCGTGTGCCCGCTAAGGACCAGCCAGGGTGGCCATCGCCGAGGTCCCAGACGCGGGCCGTGCGGTCCAACGAGGCGCTGACGAGCTCCTGCCCGTCGGGGCTGAACTCGACGGTGGCGATGCTGTCGTCGTGACCCGAGAGGATGTGGATGGTGTTCCCGGTGCCGAGCTCGATGATTGGGATCTCGTGATTGGAGCCGGCGATTGCGATCTCGCTGCCGTCCGGACTGAGGTCGAGCGAGACCGGCTGTTGCGAGATGTGGATCACGCGCTCGACCTTGCCGGAGTGGACGTCCCAAACGATGATCCTGCCGTCGGCCACCGGCGCCAGCAGCGATGATCCGTCCGGGGTCAGGCGCGCCGCCGGGGGGTCGGTGAGCGAGTAGTCGAACGGGTCGTGGTCGTGCTTGGCGTGGGGGACGATGAAGCGGCGAATCAGCCGCCCTGAGTGAGCGTCCCAGACGCTCGCCTGGCTGTTCCAGCCGGCGATCGCGATGCGATTTCGCGTCGGCGCTCCAGTTCGCGTCGACGACATACGGGGTCCTGACCGCGAGCGCCCGCACGGTGCGCGCCGTCCTCGCGTCCCAGATCCGGGCGGTGCCGTCCGCCGCGGCGCTGACCACGTCGGTGCCCTCGGGGCTGAACTGGACCTGGCGCACGCCGTAGCGGTGCTCGTCGTAATGGCGGATCGAGTCGTCGGCCTCAGACGCCCAGACGCGGACGGTGCCGTCGGCGCTCGCGGTCGCCACCCGTTTGCCGTTCGGGCTCAGGGCGGCGCCGAGGATGCCGCTCGAGTGACCGGCCAGCGTCGTCAGCGCCGGACCGCCGATTCCGGATGGTCGCGAGTGTGTGCCATCCGCCGGCGTGCCCCAGACACGGGCGATGCCGTCGAAGCCAGCGGTCAGCAGCCGCAGTCCCGAGCGGCTGAGCTGCGCACGGCGCAGCTCGTCGGTGGAGGCGTCGATCGTGTTGATGAGCCGCTCCGAGCCGACGCCCCAGATCATGGCCGATCCGTCGGCGCTCGCGGTCACGACCAGGCTGTTGCCGCCGGCGAATTGCGCGTCGTTTACGTCCTCGTCCTTGCTTGGCCGCCGCGGCGACATCGAAGGTCGCGATCCCGCGCCCGGTGGCGGCTTTGAAGACGCGGGCCTTGCCGTCGTCGCCGGCGGATACGACCAGCTTGCCGGAGGGGTCGAAGTCGACGCTGAACACCTGTCCGCGGGGCGCCGAGTAGCGGGAAATCTCGCGGCCGTCGTGCGTCCGCCATACGCCCGCGCTGCCGGCCGACGACGCTCCGGCGACCAGCTCGCCGTCGGGGCTCAGGGCGACGCCGCGGATCCGGTCGGCTGGGATCCCGATCGTGCGCAGACGGCGCCCCGCTATCGGGTCCCAGAGCTCGATCCGTCCGCCTGCCGCGAGCGCGATCATGCCCGTGCGTGCGGCGAACGCGAGGTCGAGCACGCGCTGCGCCGCGGACTGGAGCACGGCCGTCTCATTCCCGTCGCTCGCGTCCAGACATGGACGTTGCCGTCGTCGCCGGCCGCCGCGAGCAGGGAGCCGTCGCCTGAGAACTCGACATCCTCGAATGCGGACTCGCCGTGCAAGACGAGCTCGAGCGACGAGGTCCCCTCGAGCCCCAGACGAAGCGCCTGCTCGGCCTCGGCGGTCTCGCGGATCTCACCGGCCGCGACCGCTTCCGAGAGGGCCTGCTGCGGATCGGTCGAGCTGTCGAGCAGCGACCGCGACGCCAGCTCACGCGAGCGTGCGACGTCGGCCTGGTCCTGGGCGCGCCCGCGCTGCACCAGCGCCAGCGCCGCGAGCGCAACCGCCACCACGAGGCCAACCCCGAGCACCGCGGTCCGGATCCGCTGGCTGCGGGTCGCCGCGCTGCGGCTGGCGATCACGTACTCGGTGTGCAGCGGGGTCGGTTGCGGATCCTTCTCCGGCCCCGCCTCGGTCAGCCACTCCTCGGCGGCCTTCAGGTCCTGACCGCGCAGGAAGTAGCTCGGGTTGCGACCGGAGTCCTCCCACTCGACCGCGCGGACGAGCAGGCGGGTGTGGGTAGCCGCCCACGCCGGATCGGTGTCGAGCGTCCTGTCGAGTAGCTCGAGCGCGCGGTCAGGATCGTCGTCCTTGCGGAAGAAGAGCCAGTTGTGACGCGCGATCACCTCCGGGATCTCGCCCGGGTCGGTATCGCGGACGACGATCGGGATGATCCGCTTGTTGACCGCCGCCGCTCGATCGAGCTCCTGGCGACAGACCGTCGATGCGGCAGAGTCCGGGCTGAGAGCGAAGACGAAGGCCTGCGACCGGTCGATCGCGGCGGTGACCTCGCGCATCCATTCCGCGCTCGGCGGGATGTCCTCCCAATCGACCCAGCAGCGGCGCCCGCGCTGGTCGAGCATCTCAACGAGCCTGCGGACGGCTGCCTCGTCGCGGCGCGAGTAGGAGACGAACAGGTCTTCGCGCGCGGGCGCTTCCTCGTCCATCACCAGTCACTGATCGCGTGGAAGATCTGGACCGGCTCGTCGCTCGACGACCACCAGGAGTCGGGACCGAAGACGAGGCCGACAAACACCGATCCGTCGGGCTGGCGGCTGGCGCCGACCCGCAGCTTGCCGCCCGGGTAGGAGTACTGGCGGACGACCTCCTCGCTGGCGCCGAGGAAGGGGACGCTCAGCTCCTCGGGCGACGATGGTGTGCCGGGAAGCAGGTTCCTGAACTGGGGCAGGATCCGGTCGAGCGCCTTGCCGGGCGGGGTGGTCGAGGAGACCTGACTGCCGAGCCCGTCGCTGTTCGCGAGCCGGATCACATAGATGCCCCGGGCCCCGGTCGGGTCGACGAAGCCGTTGACGAGTCCGGGAAGCGCCTCGTCGGAGGGTTGCCAGGAATCGGGCCGGCAGATGCGGGAGCCGATCACCTGATCCTGGGCCGGGTCGAGCGCCGGCAGCGAGGCGTCGTACGTGTCGGTGTCGGCGAGCCGGCCGTCGACGTAGAGCTCGACCTTGTATTGCGCCGGCGGCAGGCAGACCGCCTGGGCGCCGGACCGCAGGTAGTCGCTGTCGGCGAACCAGGTCGAGCCGCTCCGCTGCCAGCGCAGGACGTAGTTCTTGGTCGCCGGCGGGAGGTCGGCCTCGTTGGCCGGGCTTCCGGACGCGGCCGGCATCACGAACCAGCCCAGGTCGGGGTCCTTGCGGTACCACTCGACCCAGGTCCGATGGCGGTCCGGCTGCAGCTGGTCGAGGTCGACGCTGGCTTCGACGCCCCCGGCCCAGGCGAAGGCTTCGAGGCTGTCGACCGCGGGCGCGGCGCCCGCCTCGGTGTCGTCTGCCGCCGCAGCGGCGGTCTGCTCGCTGACCCTGCCGATCAGCTGCTCCTTCGCGGCGACCACCTCGTCGGCGAGCTCCGGGTAGCTGGCGGCGACGACCTCGAGGTCGGTCAGCGAGCCGCCGAGCAACGATTGGACCTCGGCCGGGTCGCGGGGCCGGCCGTCGGCGCCGAAGACGGTCTCGTGCGCCGAGCGCTCGAAGCCGGCTGCCGCCAGCTCGGGCTGACCGAGGACCAGATACCCGATCGGGGGGCCCAGGTCCACCTGGTTGGGGTTCAGTTCGTCGGCCTGCCTGAGCAGCTCGATGCCGGATCGGATGCGGTCCGGGTCGCGATGCTGGATCCCGAGCAGCAGGTAGGCGAAGCCCTGGTTGTTGATCACCGAGGCGTCCGCGAGCCCGAGGTCGCGGGCCCGCTCGATGTCGGAGATCATCCCCTCGAAGGCCTCCGGCGAGCTCAGGTTTCCGGTCATCGACTCATGCGCCTGGGGCGAGTCGGCGAAGAAACGGGCCAGCGCCCGGTGCTTGTAGGCGAGCCCGAAGTCCGGGCGCAGGGCGATCGCCCGGTCATACGCCTTCGTCGCCGCGGCCCACTGGCCGGATTCGGCCAGCACCTCGCCTTCCGCGTACGCCTCGGCGGCGCGGTCGTCGGGCCGCGAGGGGGTCTGTAGCGCGGTGTGGATGCCCCACCCGAGGCCGAACAGCGCCAGCGCCGTGGCCGCGGTCGCCAGCAGCGGCCGGTTCGGCGTCCCGTGCTCGGAGAGCGAGAAGCCGTACAGGTAGACGGCGACCGCGAAGATCGCCAGGATGGCGACGTAGGCGGCGACCTGCGAGCCGCGGTCGTCGGCGTAGGCGGTGGCCGCGTCGCTGCGGGCGACGAGCGCGACGGCGCTGCGGCGGTTGGCCGCGAAGTACCGCGTCGGGAACAGCGGGTCCTTGTTCGGCCCGTCGACGCTCGCCTCGGTGATCGGGGTGGCGGCGCTGGTCTTCGACTGACCGATCAGCGCGGCGCGGCGATGCGCGACCTGCGCCAGTGCCTCCTGGTTGCGCTGGTCGAGGCGAAGCTCGCCGTCCGGCAGCGATGAGAACCGCTCCAGCTCTTGGTCGAGCGCGGCGCCGCGCAGGTGCAGCTGCTGGCGGACGTAGTACTCGAGCTGCAGGTACACCTGCTCGATCGAGCGATCCGCCTCGGCGACCGCCGCCGCCGACAGCTGCTGGGCGGCGATCGAGCTGGCGCCCGAGTCCTTGCTCGCCTCGCTCTGGGCGTAGCCGACCACGGCGGCCAGCATCGTCGTCAGCACGGCGCAGAACGCGATCCGCTTCGAGCGCGGGTCGCGATCGTGCTTGCTTGCCGGCCGCCGCGATCCGGTCATGCGATCAGGAACTGGATCACGCCGAGGACGATCGCGACCCCGCCGAGGATCGCGATCCTGATCCCGAGCCGCCGCACGGTCAGGGTCGCCAGGGTGAGGAGGAACAGAGCCGCCGCGAGCAGCGCCGCCGCGCGGACCAGCGCCACCGCGCGATCGTGCTCTTGGTCGGCGGTCTCGGCCGACTTCTCGGGGCGCAGCTCGTTCAGGGTCGGGTCATGGGCGGCCGTGCTGCGCTCGCCGACCTCGTCGGGGTCGAAGGTCGGGTTGCCCTGTTCGTCGAACCTCAGCCCGCCGAACACGTAGCCCTGGACGAGCTGGTGGCTGCGCAATGCCCGCAGCTGGGCGAGCTTCAGCTCCTGCGACCCCGGGTCGGCCTGCAGCTCGCCGCCCAGCAGGCTGTCCTCGTACCAGGACTGCTCGAACTCCCCCAGCATCCGCAGCTGATAGGCGACCGTGGAGCGGATCGTGGTCCGGTCGAGCTCCTCGTAGTTGGATTCGCGCAGAGCCTGCTGATCGGCACCGTCGGCGGCTCCCGCGGCGCGGCTGGCCTGGTAGGAGACGACTGCGCCGAAGATCGTGACCGCGACGATCACCCTCGCCACCCAGGTCGGGAACCGATCCGCGATCTCCGCCTCGGTGGCCTCGCCGGTACCCCAGAACGCGTCCACGCGGGC
>CAWGDM010000011.1:0-7387 GCA_963821345.1 uncultured Solirubrobacterales bacterium
CTGGGGCTGGCGGACTCGCGGGTCACCCGCGAGCTCACCGACCAGGAACGCGAGCGCTACCTGTCGGGCGAGTAGCCGGGCGCCGGCTCGATCGCGAAGCCGGCTTTGGCGAGCATCACGGGCAGGTCGCGGATCGCGGTCCGGTCCTTGTCCTTTTCCTCCTCGGAGAGCTGCGCGTAGGGGACCAGGCAGGGGTGGTGTTTGGCGGCGTCATCGCGAGGATCCCCGTAGACCCAGCCGCAGCTGAGCCGTTCGGTCATCCAGCGCTCGTGCTCGGCTTCGGCCATCGGCTCGAGCCGCCCGTCCAGGCGCTGGTCGAAGACCGCCTGCGAGGCGGCGGCATCGGCGAGGGCCTCGGGAACGACGACGAAGCCGAGCTCGCCGAGCTTGCCCGGGATCGCCGCGGCGAAATCGCGGTTGGACGATCTCGCGTCGTCGTCGATCTCGTCCCAGGAGGTCACGTTGACGCCGCTGGCGCCCTTGGCGATCTGGTCGCGCTCGTAGCTGTCGTGCATCGCCCTGGCCAGGGTCTCCGTCAGGCCGCTGGTCAGGAAGCGCTCGCTGAGCACCAGCGGCAGGATCGCGAACAGCTCGAGCGCGTCGCGGTCGCGGGCGACGATCTTGGCCGCCCCGCGGCGCTCGTCGTCGACCGCGAGCACGACCTGGTCGGCGCCCTGGGCCGCAGCGACCAGCTGCAGTGCCGTGGCGACGCCGGCGACCTCGTCGTCCAGGGCGACGTAGATCGCCTCGGCCTCCCGAGCGAGCCGCGAGGCGCGCAGCTCGGGCGCGGCAAGATCTACCTGCCAGGCGTCGAGGTGGGAGACCGAGTCGATCGTCGGGTGCCGCCCGCGGATTCGATCGCACGCGGCCTCGGCCTGCGGTCCGGCCAGAGTGAGCTCGATCCGCGACCGCTCGTGGGCTCGCGAGTTGCGCCACAGGCGGGCGGTGTTGACGATCAGGATCTCGGCGATTGCCTCGTCGGCGACGAACAGGACGCTCGGGCCCTGGCGCTCGACGGCCGCGGCGGCCGTGAACGGGGGGAAGGTCTCGAGCAGCAGGCGTCCGGCCGCCTCGTAGAGGTTGAACAGCTCGACGCGGACGCCGGGCGCGTCGCCGCGGATCAGCGACCGGGCCTGCAGCGCCTGCCAGAGCGCGCGGTCCTCGATCCGCGCGAGGACCCGCAGGGGCTCGCCCTCGCGCGCACCGGTGATCTCGGTCGCCGCGGCGACGACGTCGATCGCGACCCCGTCGGTGCCGGGCGCGGCGATCAGATGGTGCGCACGCTGCACGCAGGCGGCCCGCAGCAGGTCGGGATCGCCGGCGTCGCCGATCAGGACGCTGATCCCGCGCTCGTGGCATCCCTCGATCGCCTCGGCGGCCGGGTCGCTCTCGATCGCGATCACCCGTGCCCCGAGCTCGTTCAGATGGGCGGCGAGCCGGAAGCCGACCTCGCCGAGTCCGGCGACGACGATGTGGTTCCGGCGGAAGAGCCGAAATCCGATCAGGCGCAGCTGCTCGCGCGAGAGCAACAGCAGTCCACGAATCGCCGCCACCCCGACCAGCAGCGGCCCCAGCACCCGGGCGATGTTGAGGACCAGCGGGGCCTCGCTGTCGACGTTGCCGGCGCCGAGTGTGAACAGCTGGAAGGAGTGAAAGAACGCCTCCCAGCCGGTGTCGCCATCCTGGTCGAAGCCGATCGTGCCGAGCACGATCACCGCCAGCCCGGCGCAGATGATCAGCGGCGCGCGCAGGTCGCGCCACAGCGGCCGCAGGCGGGCGCGCCACAGCCGCCGCAGGGCCCACGAGGTCCGGCTGCGGCCCGCGAACGGGCTGGTCGCGGTCCGGTCTCCTTGCACGCGGCGAGCGTACACGCGGGGCCGAACTCAGCCGGTGAATATCATTCAGCGATGCGCTCCTTTCTGGCATCGGTGCTGGCGCTGGTGCTAGCCCTCGGCGTGTTCGCGGGTTGTGGCGGCGACGACGACGGCGACGGCGACTCGGGCACCGACCTGGCGCTGAACTCGACCACCACCGCCGACGTCGGCGACGGCGATCCCGCGGCGACCGAGACCCCACAGGGCGCCGCCGCGCTGGACGAGTTCCAGGAGCTCGCCCGGGCCGAGGGCCAGCCCAGCGTGCCGGCGATCCGGGGTTCGGCCGGTCTGACGCTGCCGGAGTGGATCCACACCGTCAACGGCGACGTCGGCGCCTACTGGCAGAAGCAGTTCAACGACGCGGGCTTTCAGTACTCCCCGGCGCAGGAGGTGATCTTCACCGGCAAGACGCAGACCGCCTGCGGCTTCAAGGCGAGCGTCAACACCGGGCCCCTGTACTGCACCGCCGACCAGGCGATGTACCTGCCGGTCGACTGGTTCGAGCAGACCGCCGAGCCGTTCGGCGACGCCGCCGACGCGGTCGTGATCGCGCACGAGAACGGCCACCGAGTCCAGGATCTGCTCGGGTTGTTCAACAGCCCGTTGCTGTCGGCTCAGCTCGAGCTGCAGGCCGACTGCCTGGCCGGGGTCTGGGCGAAGTCGATCTACGACCGCGGGCTGCTGGAGGAGGGCGACATCGGCGAGATCCTCGGCCTGGTCAATATCAGCGGCGACTCCGAGGACGTGGCGATCAACGCGCCCGGCGCGCACGGCAATTCGGCGCTGCGCCAGGAGTTCTTCGCCCAGGGGTACAACGGCGGCTCGCCCGGCGACTGCCCGCCGCCGAAGAAGCGCGAGCTCGCCGGCCAGGTCAACTTCTCCGACCAGAGCTGAGCCGCCGCCGGCGCGTTCAGGCGTCGGCGACCAGGTCGCGGACCCGCTCGCGGTGGTGCTCGATCAGGTTGCGCGGGTCGTCGATGCCTCGAAAGCGGCGCTTGGTGAACGCCAGCTCGGCGAGCTCACGGCAAAGGGAACTGGTGGTGTGTGCACCCTCGAGGTCCCCGGCGCGCACCTGGGCGAGCTCGCGGCGGCTGCGGCGGGTGAAGCTGGCCGCGGTCGCCGCCTGCTCGGAGCCGATCAGGCCGTCGTCGACCTCGCCGGCCAGCTCGGCGCGGATCACGCCGCGCTGGTAGCGCAGCCAGAGCGCGATCGCGCCGAAGAAGACCACCACGTAGGCCCACGAGATCCACCTGAGCGCGTCGGTCGCGGTCTCGGCCGAGGCGTCCATGCGGTCGGCGAGCGAGACCGGGACGCCAACCGCCAGGTACTCGTAGGTGGTCTGGAAGCCGTACTTGATCGAGAGCAGGATCGGCTCGAGCCCGTTGTTGATCGCGTGCATCAGCATCGCCGCTGCGAGCCCGAGCAGCGGCCAGCCGATCCGCCCCCACCACGAGCGCGCCCAGGTGGCGGCGCCGAGCCCGGCGCCGAAGGTCGCGGTCCAGATCCCGTGGCGCAGCATCGCCGGGCCGAAGAAGTCGCGCCGGTCGACGAAGACGTTGAGCGCGTCGGCGACCCCGTGCGCCTGCGCGTCGCGGAAGAAGTAGTAGAGGTCCTCGGTGAACGCGAAGCCGATCCCGACCGCCGCCCCGTAGACGATCCCGTCGGTGACCCCGTCGAACTCGAAGACGCCGAAGCGGCGCCCCGCCCAGCGCGAGGCGAGCACCGCGATCACCAGCGCCAGCCCCTTGGCGAGCTCCTCGACCAGCGGCGCCGAGATCGCCGGCCCGAAGACGGTGTCGACGTCGCGCGGCAGCTGGCCCTCGAGCGCCGAGTTGCCGGCCGAGGCGAGGATCGCCGCAAAGATCGCTCCCCAGAGGAAGAGCAGGGCGACGATCGAGATCGGCTCGCGCTCGTAGAGGTCGCAGAAGCGGACGATCAGCAGCGCGACGACCGCCTGCAGCAACGCGTAGGCGAGGATCAGGTCGTCGGCCGCGAACGGGTCCATGCCGGGCGCAGGGTCTCAGGTCCGGCGGCGCCTCGGGCCGTTCACCGAAAAAGCTGTCCAGACGGCTTCTATACACTCACGCCCGATGAGCCCCCTGGTCCCGATGGTGGTCGAGCAGACGTCGCGCGGCGAGCGCGCCTTCGACATCTACTCGCGGCTGCTCAACGAGCGGATCATCTTCCTCGGCACCCCGGTGACCGAGGACATCGCCAACCTGATCGTCGCCCAGCTGATCCACCTCGAGTCCGAGGACCCGGACAAGGACATCTCGATCTACGTCAACTCGCCGGGCGGATCCGTCTACGCGGGCCTGGCGATCTACGACACGATGCAGTACATCAAGCCCGACGTGCAGACGATCTGCGTCGGCGTCGCGATGAGCATGGGCGCGCTGCTGCTCGCCGGCGGGGCGGAGGGCAAGCGGATGGCGACCCCGAACTCGAAGATCCTCATCCACCAGGTCTCGGCCGGCTTCCAGGGGCAGGCGACCGACATCGAGATCCACGCCAAGGAGATCATCGACGTCCGCCGCCGCCTCGACGAGATCATCGCCAAGCACACCAAGCAGCCATTCGAGAAGGTCACCAAGGACACCGAGCGCGACTACTTCATGTCCGCGGAAGAGGCGATGGCGTACCACATCGTCGACCGCGTGATCGAGAACCACTAAGGAGGGCCGAATATGGGCGGAGGCTGCGGATCGCCTCCCTCACCGTTCTGGTTGGCCTGATCGTTGCGCGTCGGCGGTCATCGTGCGCAGCTTCGCACGGGGCGGGGCGGGGTATCGTCGCGATCGGTGTCGGACGTATTCATCTCCTACTCGCGCCGCGACAGCGTCGCCCTGGCCACCCGCCTCGCCCAGGCACTCGAGCAGGCGGAGATCGACGTCTGGGTCGACCTCGAGGACATCCCGGCGGGCAGCGAGTGGGAACGCGACCTGGGGGAGGGGGTGTTGGCGTCCGAGTACGTCTGTTTTCTGATCAGCCCGGGATCGGTCAGCTCCCCGCACTGCCTGAAGGAGCTCGAGGCCGCCGCGGCCCACAACAAGCGCCTGCTGCCCGTCGTCCACAGCGCGGTCCCCGACGAGCAGGTGCCGGAATCGGTCCGGCGGGTGAACTGGATCCCGCAGCGGGGGACGTTCGAGGACGACTTCGACGCCTCGCTCGCGACTCTGGTCGCCGCGGTGCGGACCGATCTCGAGGGCCTGCGCGAGCACACCCGCTGGGAGGAGCGTGCGCGCGAATGGGACGCCCGCGGTCGCGACCGCAGCCTCCTGTGCCGCGGGACGGACATGCGTGAGGCCGAGGACTGGCTCGCGCGCCAGGCCGAGCGCGAGCCGGCGCCGACGACGCTGCAGATCGAGTACATCAACGCCAGCCGCCGGGCGTCGGCGCGCCGCCAGGGCGGGTTGCTGGCGGGCGCGCTGCTGGCGCTGGCGATCTCGGTCGTGCTCGGGATCCTCGCCCTGGCGCAGCGAAACGAGGCTCGCGACCAGCGCGACATTGCCCGCTCGAATGAGCTCTCAGCCGCGGCCCTGTCAAGTGTGAGCTCCGACCCTGAGCGCAGCCTGATCCTGGCGACTACGGCCGCCAGGCTGGCGCCGACCGAGCGAACCGAACAGGCGCTGGCGCAGTCGATCAGCGCCTCCAGCCTGCGGACGCGGATCGACCTGCGGGGCAAGCCCTACCAGGCCCGGGTGAGCGCCGACAACCGCTGGATGGTCGCCGGCACCGCCCGCGGCGCGTTTCTGTACGACGCCCACACCGGCGAGCTCGAGCGCCAGCTCTACGACGGCGGCGCCGTCTACGACCTGGTCTTCGACCCCGACTCCTCCGGCGTCTGGATTGGCGGCGAGAACAGCGAGATCCGCCATTACTCCCTCCCCGAGGGCGAGCTCATGGAGACGATCCCGACGCCGACCGAGGTCTCCTCGGTCGCGGTCAGCGCGCGCTCGATCCTGGTCGCCGCCACGACCACCGATGGCGAGGTGCGGGTCTTTCGCGCGAGCGGGGAGCCGTTCCAGACCCTGTCCGGGCACCAGGGGCCCGTAATCACGGTCGATTTCGCCGAGCATGGCGCCGGCCTGGTCAGCGCCAGCACCGACGGAACCGTGCGCGTGTGGAACGCGGCCACCGGCGACCAGGCCGGCCTCCTGCAAGGCCACTCCGGCCGTTATCGCGACGCCGACATCACCGACGACGGCAAGACCGCGGTGACCGTCGACCTGCACGGGATCGTCCGCCTTTGGGATGTCGGTTCGGGCGCCACGGTCGGCGAGCCACTCAACGACCTCGTTCGCGAGGGTCGCGGTCGCAGCGTCGACATGAGCCGCGACGGGACCCACGTGCTGGTCTCGTTCGGCGACGGCCGGGCGCGCCTTTTCGACCTCGACAGCCGCCAGGTCGACGCCGTCTACGCCCGCCACCAGGGCGCGATCCGCAGCGCCGAGTTCGGCGGCAACGGGCGCACGGTGGTGACCACCGGGCTTGGCGATGGCGAGGCGCAGATCTCCGATGCAGGCACCTTCGTACGCTCGCTGCCGGGCACCGAGTACGCCTACGCGACCGCCGTCAGCCCGGACGACCGGCTGATTGCGGTCGCCGGCACCGACGGATCGATGCACCTGTTCGATCGCGCATCCGGCGCGGACAAGGGCACCTGGCAGGCGTCGGACCACCGCCTGCGTTTCGTCGCCTTCGGCCACTCCGGGGATCGCCTCGCAACCGGCGGCGACGATGGCCTCGTCCGGATTTGGGATGTCGACAGCGGTCGGCAGCTTGGCCAGGTGCTCGAGCACGACCGCGACGTCATCGGTGCGGCGTTCGACCCCTCCGGCGACCGCCTGGTGACCGGGAGTTATGACGGCGCGGCCCGGCTCTGGGACCTGAAGACCGGCGAGGGCACGGTGATGGCCAAGGGTGACTACATCAACGCGATCGACTGGAGCGCCGACGGGGAGCTGATCGCGATCGCGGTCCAGGACTTCCGCACGAACACGATCCATGTCCTCGATGCCGAGACCCGGAAGGAGGTGACCGAGCCGTTCGTCAATCCGGGCGGGCTGGCGTCGATGGCCTTCGACCCCTCGGGGGAGCGGCTGGTGGTCGGCGGCACCGACGGTAGCGCGCGGATCTGGGAAGCGCGCACGGGCCACGTGCTGACGACGCTGACGAGCGAGGAGGGCCAGGTGAATTCGGCGCGCTTCACCCCGGACGGCGAGCGGGTGATCACCACCGGCACCGACGGCACCCGGGTCTGGAGCGCCTCCTCGGGCCTGCCGCTGGCGACGATCCCCGGCGACGCCGTGTTCGCGAGCCCGAGCGCGAGCGGCGGCGTCGTGATCGCCTTCCGCGCCGTCCGGCAGGCCGAGCTGCACGATTGCGAGGTCTGCGACGCAAGTGCCGCCGCACTGCTCGATCTGGCCGAGCAGCGGATCACCCGCGAGCCGACGGATGCTGAGGTCGAGCAGTACGGGCTCGACTGAATCTCCGTGCAAGCGCGCCTCCGC
>CAWGDM010000012.1:0-644253 GCA_963821345.1 uncultured Solirubrobacterales bacterium
TCCGAAGGGCGTGGGTTCGAGTCTCTCCTCCGGTATGAGATACCTGCAAAATCGGACGGTTTAGAAACTGCTCGACACGCGGAGTGTCCCTTAGCTGCTCACCCCTCCACCCCATCCCGGCGGCCGTAGCGGCGGTTCGACGACGCGATCAGGACCTCACCCGGGGCTCGCGGTGGCGCGTGCAACAGCGGCCCCCGACGGTCTCTACAACGGACGCCCCTAGGACTACTGCTCGTAGCCTTCGACCGTGCCTGTGTCGCGAACCGAGGCGTCGTCGGGGTCGAGTCCCGAACTCCTCGCGGGCTTCGCTGGCGGTTTCCAGCAGCAGCAGGTCGAGCTCGTTCTTCAGCTCGGCCAGACGGCCCTGTCGCTGATCGTCCGGCCCTTGCCCGTCGCCGGCCTCGAGCAGTTGCTGCTCTTCGGCGACCAATTCCTCGATCCGGCCGCGTAGGCTGGCGTCGTCCACGCACCGACCATAGCGCCCCTCCGATCATCCGGCCGCTCAGACGCGAGCCTTCAAGTCGCCGGCACACGCGCCCGCGCGCGCCAGCCGCGCGAACGCGCACCGAGCTGCGCCACTCACGGCGTGGCCGGGCCGTAAGAACGCGACTGACCCCGCAGTCGATTCCGTTCGCCTCGGAGTGAGATACCTCGCCGCGTTAATCGCGTGTCGGCGTAAGATCGCTCCTCAGCCAGAATTGTTGGCCGCAGGGCCAGCTCGAACCAGCTTACTCCTCTTGGGTCGGGTGCGGAAACGATCGCGGAGAGCAACTGAAATGGAGTTCCCAATGCCCACCTTCATCGCGTTCTCGGGTAACCGGGGCGACCACATCCATGTCGAGGGGGACCTCGCGTCGGCCGTGGATGCGATCGTCCCCACAGCTCGAGTCTCGGGGATGATCCGACTGACCGAGATTGCCGGGGAGGGACACCAGGTCGAGCCGACAACGGTCTATGTGACCCCGAGCGGATTGCCTACTTTCGCGAGGCCGAGCAGAGCTCGTATCGCACCGAAGGGGTCTAGCGTCTACATTCGCTCTGCGATGGAGGGCGGGGAGCGTCGGCTATCGCTGAACCGGAATGAGGCTCGCCTTTCGTCTCTATGAAGAAGGGCCGATCACCGCATCTCGTCGAGGTGCTGACGGGGCGGGCACCCTCAACCGGGGCGACCCGCCCGCCAGTTGCGCTGCGCTTAGACCGCGGCCGGGGCTTCTGCCGCCTCGGGCATGGCTCCGATGTTCCTCATGAACCGCAGCGTGTCCCACTGCGTCCACGACTCAGCGACCTTGCCGTCCTCGAAGCGGTCGATTCCGATCCCATAGACGGGCTCGCCCTTGTCTCCGGTCGGCTGCCGGCCCCATGAACTCGTTCTCGAACGTGCCCTCGGCCTTCCAGCGAACGACGACCTTGTCGTCGGCGGCGAATGCATTCGACCGCGAACGTGAGATCGGGGAACGCCGCGCGGTATCCGGCGACGGTGTCCCTTGACGCCGTCGCGGCCACGGTCGCCCATGATCGGGTCGTGATCGACGTAACCGTCGACGCACAGCTCGTCGATCAGCTCGAGCTTTCCTTCGCCGAACGTCTCCTCGAGCAGGCGCCGCGCGACGGCGATGTTCTCTTGCGTGGTGGTGGTGGCCATAAAGCCACTTCCTTCATTGCGGGCTGCCACCCGGTGGAGCAGGTCGCTCCCAGTCGGGCAGCCCTGAGTGTGGAGCGGAGGCCGCGCAGCACGGTGGCTTGTGGTCAGCGGGCCAGCGGTCGCTCCTGCCTTGAGCATAGCCTCCCAGGATCGCTTGTAGCGCCGGCTACTGATTCGGTCCTGACTTCAGCCGCGTATGCCCGGCCGAGTCTGCCTGAGCGGGGGGCGCTCGACGTCGGCGGCGTGGATGCGGTGCTGACCCCGCGGGCGGTTGGCTTCTGGGCCGAGGGCAGGGTGCCGTCGGCGATCAGCTGGCGGATGCGGGATTCCGAAAGTCTCAGCCTCGCGCCCGCTTCGTGAATGGTGAGAATTTGGTTAGCCATCGCCGCCTTTCCGGGGTTGTCTTACCTCTCGCGCACCGCGCCGTTCCCGCCTTCCCCTCCGCCCGTGCGCCACGGATGCGCCAGCAGGTAGCTCGCCATTACCGGCCGAGCGCCTTCACGGTGGTATCGGGCCTCAGCTAGTCGGACAACGGCGCGGGGCGGCACCAGCGTCGCCCCGCGCGCCAGTACGTAAGGAACTCAGACGAGCGTTAGTCGACCAGCGACGGCTGCGGTGGCGCGCTCCGAGAGCACGAGCTTGCCGGCGACGCCCGCGAAGTCCCCAGTACCGCCGGTGACGTTGAGACGGTCGTCCCCACGGCCGAAGTTGCCTGACCCGCAGGTCGCCGAAGCCGCCGACCTCACCGTTCAGGTGGAAGAGGACCTTGCACTTGAACTTGGTGCGCCGCGCAGAGCCGCCCTTATCGCGCCCGATTCGGTTGCTCGGGTTGTCGATCTGGAAGAGGTGCTCTCTGAACACGAAGCCGTCGCCGGTACTCGTGTCCCTGGACGGTCTCCGAGATAACCGCGAGGTGCGGATCGAACGATGCCGATGCCGGGACCACGACGGCGGCGAACGTCGGCGGTCACGACCCCAGTGATGAGTGTGCGGCGCATCGATGTTCCTCCCTTGGGTAATCCAGGGCCGCTATTTGCGGTGTCCCGCTGGCGAGACGAGCCTATCCCGGCCGCAGGATCGCGGGTCAACCCCCAACCAACCCGAAGACAAGGCAGGATGCCGCGTCCCTCCGGCGCCCAGGAGCACAAGTGGACGCGGCGCTCGGTTTGAAGCGGCGGCCGCCCGTTCACCAGGCTGGCGCGCTGCGCGAAGCGCCGTTCGCTACTTCGACAGCCCGGCGGCTTTGAGGGCTTCGCTCCGCTCGGCGAACTCGTCGACGCGGACTATCTTACCGTCGCGCAGGGTGTAGATCTCATAGAAGCGGGAGTCGACCTCGACCCGCGCTTCCCGCCGCGTCCCGGAAATAGCCCCTGACGACCACGCGGTCCCCGGCGTCGAGTGTATCCTCGGCGGCCTCCGGCTGGGGTTGATCTCGGGCCGCGATCAGCGACGATCATCCGATGGTTCTCGTCCGAGGTAACCGGGGGGTACGGACGACGATCGTGGCGGCCGCCCTCGCGATGTTTGCGATCACGCTGGCAGCCGGAGTCGCCTCGGCCGTCACCGGACAGCTCAGCTTCGAGGCCTGCATCGCCGACACGGCGGCCGCGGGCTGCTCGGTCCCGGCGATGGCGGCGCTGAACGGCGCCATGGGCTGGCGGCAAGCGCGGATGGCAAGTCGGTCTATGTCACGCCCCGGACGACAACTCGGTCTCCCACTTCACCCGCGACCCGGCCACCGGCCACCTGACCTTCCAGGGCTGCTTCGCCGGCCGGCGGCGACGGCTGCGCGGTGCCGTCGCTGGGGGCGCTCAACGGCCCCGTCGCGGTCACGGTGAGCTCGGACAACAAGTCGGTCTACGTCGCGTCGCGGTTCACCGAGCTCGATTTCCCACTTCACCCGCGACCCGACCACCGGCAACCTGAGCTTCCAGGGTTGCTTCGGCCGACACGGCCGGGCCGGGCTGCACCGTGCCCGCGCTGGCGGCGCTCGAGGGCGCGATCGAGGTCGCCGCCAGCGCGGATGGCAAGTCGGTCTACGTCGCGTCCCTGAACGACAACTCGATCTCCCGGTTCAACCGCGACGCGGCGACCGGCAACCTCAGCTTCCAGGGTGCGTCGCCGACACCGCGGCGGCCGGTTGCACGGTGCCGGCGCAGGCGGCGCTCGACGAGGCCTTCGAGGTCACGGTGAGCGCCGACGGCAAGTCGGTCTACGTCGCGTCCCACGCAGACGATGGAATCTCACACTTTGCCCGCGACCCGGCGACCGGAAACCTCAGCTTCCAGGGCTGCATCGCCGACACCGGCGCGGCCGGTTGCGCCGGTGCCGGCGCAGGCGGCGCTCGACGGCGCGCAGGGGGTTGGCGGCGAGCGCCGACGGCACATCGGTGTACGCCGTCTCGGAGAACGACGACTCGATCTCTCAGTTCACCCGCGACCCGACGACCGGCAACCTCAGCTTCCAGGGCTGCTTCGCCGACACGGCGGCCGCCGGCTGCTCGGTCCCCGCACAACCGGCCCTTGACACCGCGCAGGGAGTGGCCGTGAGCCCGGACAGCAAGTCGGTCTACGTCACCGCGCTCGACGATTCGATCTCACACTTCACCCGCGACCCCGCCACCGGCGGCCTCAGCTTCCAGGGCTGCTTCGCCGACACGGCGGCAGCCGGCTGCTCGGTGCCGGCGCAGGCCGCACTCGACGATCCGATCGCGGTCGCGGTGAGCGCCGACGGCACCTCGGTCTTCGTCGCCTCGCGGCTCGACGATTCGATCTCCTATTTCTCCCGAGAGCTTCCACCGCCCCCACCACCGCCGACGACCGCTACCCCCGGCACGTGCCGCGGAAAGATGGCGTCGCTGACCGGCACGGTCGGCGGTGAGGTGATCCAGGGGACTGGTAAGCGAGATGTAATCGCTGGGCTCGGTGGCAACGACCGCATCCGGGGCGCGGGGGCAGGGACCTGGTCTGCGGGGCGGGCGGTAACGACAGGCTGCTCGGCGGCGGCGGGGGCGATTCGCTGATCGGGGGCAGCGGTAGGGACAAGTTGGTCGGTGGCGGCGGTGCCGACAAGTGCAAGGGCGGGAGCGGCAAGGACACAACCAGCGCCTGTGAGTAAGGGGCGCGCGCCGATCCGCTCGGCGGCGCAGCCGGCCTTAGCTCCGACGCCCTGACGCGCAGCTTTCGCAGCCAGGCGTGTGTGGCGGGGCGGTATGTATTTGCTCGCGGACCGCGCCGTTTCCGCCTTACCCCCGTGCGCCACAGATGCGCCAGCAAGCGCCAGTCCCCAGCGGCCCCCAACGTCCTCAGGCCGGGTAAGCGAGCCGTCGCTATCGACGAAGGCGGCCAGGACGACGTCTACGGCTCATTGGACCTTCAAAGCCCTGATTCCGTAGGGGCGCGGCCGCTTGAGCTCGACGCGCCTTAGGACTCTGGGCAGTGCAGTCGATTCAACGCTCGGGGTTGTTGCAGGCCACTTCGCGGGCAGCTAGACCACCATGGACCGCGTTGCCTGTCGAGCCGTGAATGTGACGCGTCCGGTTGGCGACCACATACGCGCGCTCGGTGTGCCGCCTGGACGGAAACTCGAGGCCGAGACACGGGACCACCATCAATGTCAGGGTGGCGGCCGCATGGCGGCTCTGCCCCGGCACGGTGCGACTATCCCAGTCCTCCGTAATCCCGTCTCCCGTATCCAAGTCGACACCGATCTGATGCCACGTTGCCACCGATCGCCGCCCTGGAGCATCGTCGTAGCGGACGGCGAAGCCAACCTGAATCGCCTCTGGAGCAGCAGCTGCAAACTCGACCGGGCCGTCAAGACGCCTGGTCAGCGGCGCCGTGACCTCTGGTCGTCCTGGTTCGGCTTGGTGACCGGCGCAGGCGATCTCGGGCACATTGCCGCCGGCCGGCCCGGCGATCACATCGGCTGAGGCGATGTAGCCAAGTCCACCTTGCACCCGAAACCAGACGGGATCCTGGGTGTCGAAGCGCCAGTCGTCTTTCGGCTCGCCCAAGCAATATGCGTCAAATGCGAGCTTGCACCCCGGCGAGTAACGAACGGGGACACTGGAGTGGAGATCGGCCTCCGCTCGGAGATTCACGTAGCCGAGATCAGTCGGGGCGACAACGCCAGTGAACGAAGCCGAGCTCGGTAGATCAGGACAGTCGACAACGGCACCCGCGTCCGGCGGTCCAGAGCTCAGCACCTTGTCCCAATCGAGCGAGGCTCCGGTTGCGATCAGGATCGCGCCGACGGCGGTAAGGATTCCAGGGCGGCAGCCGACCCGCGCGTACCGAACAGCCAAAGCGCGAGGAGAACGGCGACTGCAATCGCAACGGCGGCGATGGTCGAGCGAGGGAGGTCGTCACGCCAAACAACGTTCGAAATCACAAGGACGGCCGCGACGATCAATCCGAGGGAGCCGAACAACGCGACCAATAGCCGTGACCCCCGTCCACGTTTTGGCCACGTCGCGACCCGATCAAGCCACGCCAGGAAGCGATCCCAAGGGTCTTCGCTGTGCTCTGGCGGCGTCAGGTGCGGCATCATCACACAAGCCGCGTCCGGTCCTACTCGCGGAGAGCCGCGTCCGCCTCGCCTCTAGCGAATGCTTGTTGGCCGCCGCACGATCTCCACGTTCTCCTGCGACATCGCCTACTCCGACAGCCCGGCGGCTCGAGGGCCTCCTTAGGGTCGAGATACTCGCGGACCCGAATCACCTTGCCAGTGTTGAACTCCACGATCCAAGCGATTGCCGATTCGGTGATCGCGCCGCTCTCCTTGCCGCGTGCCCGGAGGTGACCGATGGCGAGCACTCGCTCGCCGAGGTCCCGGACCTCCGATGGCTCTGCCCGGATTTCAGAGAAAGCTTCCTCCCCGTCTCGGATTCCCTCGCGGACGCCTTGGTGTCCCCGGTACACGGTGGCTCCCCCGCCGAGCTGGACCTGCAACCAGGGCTGCCACTCGATCTCGGGGTGGAGTTCTTCCAACATCGCTCCCACGTCGCGGCGGTTGTAGGCGTCCGCCACGCGACGAACGATTTCCACGTTCTCCTGCGACATCGCCTACTCCGACAGCCCGGCGGCTTCGAGGGCCTCCTGCCTGTCCTGGTAAAGGCAGAGCCGTTCGATCTTGCCGTGACGGAGCGTGAAGAGCCAGGTCGTCCGACCCTGCACCTCGATCCCATCCCGGCCGCGCATGTGGCTGGTATGAGGCGCTGCCACGTGCTCACCGACCGGGATCAACTCGTCAAGCTCGACACGGACCGACTCCCAAACGTCCGCGGCGTTGGCCCAGACGCCCCGGATCTGCTCAGGCGTCGTATACACGCCCCGGTAGTCGCCCATCGCCGCGGAGTTGTCCCACACGAAGCCGGGAGCGGTGTTCTCCAGCGCCGCGTCCCAGTCCCCGCGGTTGTAGGCATCGACGGTCTCGCGCACGACCTCCACGTTCTCCCGCGACATCGCCTACTCCGACAGCCCGGCGGCATTGAGGGCTTCGCTGGGTTCCAGATATGGCTCGCCAAGCAGCAGCTTGCCGCCTCGGAGGGTGAAGACGATGGCCATGCGGTGGTCCATCCGGACCCCGCTGCCCCTGCCTACAGCGACCATCCGGAAGACCAGGACGATCCTGTCTGCCCCAGCGTCGATCAGCTCCTCATCCTCCGGGTTCCATTCAACAAAGGTGGCGTCGATGTCATTGATGTAGGCGACTACGCCCTCGCGACCGCGAGCGCGATGATCGCGCTCCGCCGTGGCGAACAGGGAGCGAAACTCGCCGTCAGTCTCATCCCAAAGCTCCGCCAAGGCATCGATGTCGCGGTCGCGAAACGCCTCGACGCACCGCCGCACGATCTCCACGTTCTCCTGCGACATCGCCTACTCCGACAGCCCGGCGGCTTCGAGGGCCTCGGCGCGATCGAAGAAAAGCCGCGCTCTGCAGACCAGGCGGTCTTCAATTCGCATGAGGTGAAACCAGTTCTGAGGAGGAATGGCGACCCCGTGCTCGCTCGTCGCGGTGGCGACCGAGATCACGAGGTACTCGCCGTTGGCCGGAATGATCTCCTCGACGTGGAAGGTCACGTTCAAGATCCCCATCGTCCCTTCCCATTCCCTCAGGAAAGCCAAGACGGCATCTTTGCCGATACGGGTTCCCCCGCCGGGCATTTCCGGCGGGTTGATCCACTCGATGTCCGGGTGAAAGAATCGCGCTGCGCCGTCCCCGCCGACCCCATCCTCATTCCAGGCGAGGTATCCCTCCCGGATGATGGCGAGATCTTCCTCCTCCGACATCGCCCGCACACTATCTCGCGACCCCGGGGGGAGGGTCGCTCTCACGGTTCGCGGCCGCTCGGAGATCGCCGAGTAGCTCAGCGGGAGAAAAACGGTCGATCTCGTCTCCGGCGCGAGGCTCGGAAGGCCCCTATCGGACCCGCAGCTGCCGGACCACCGTCTCGGGGCCGAAGCTGCCGGGCTCGGTCGCGGTCAGGTTGAGCTTGCGCCCGCCGACCCGGCCCAGCCCGACGGTCGCCGACTTGCCGGCGCCGATCGAGTAGTGGCGCGAGTGCTGGTGCACGCCGAGGGTGCCCGCGCACTTGATCATGTTCGGCTTCGGGCACTTGAGCTTGACGCTGACGTTGTGGTCCTTCGCCCGGGTGGCGGCGCGGATCGCCAGGAAGGCGGGCTCGGCGGCGGCGCCCTGGAGGAAGGTCTCACAGGCCCCTGCCGCCCAGTCGACCGGGAGCGGGTCCTTGAGGTCGATCTCGACGAAGTCGTCGCTGCCGGCGCCGCAGCTGATCAGCTTGTCGGCGAAGCTGTCTGAGCGGGCGTTGATCGTGTCGTTTCCCTTGAAGCCGTTGAGCTTGTCGGCCCCGTTGCCGCCGATCAGGGTGTCGGGGCTGTCGAGGCCGTTTAAGACGTCGTCGCCGTCGCGGCCCTCATAGCGGCGCTTGGAGAGGTTCTCCAGCAGGCTGAAGGCGGTGTCGTTGCCCGCGCCCAAGATCACGTTGTTGGTGCCCGAGACTCGGTCCTGCTCGTCGGGGTTGGCGCCGACCGAGCCGCTTTGCACCGAGCCCGAGTTGAAGAAGATGTCGCTGGTGCGCTGGGAGTAGTCGATCGTGTCGATCCCGGTCCCGCCGTCATAGGAGTCGAAGTCGCCGGGGATCGTCGACTCGTCGCCGGCCCTGAAAGTGTCGTCGCCCTCGCCGCCGATCACCTGATCTGAGCCCTTGCCCGCGTCGATCGTGTCGTCGCCGTCGTCGCCGTCGATCGAGTCGCCGGCGCTCAGCGCGGTTTGCCCCAGCACCGCTCCATTGATGGTGGTGAAGGTGGGAAAGGCGCGGATGTTGTCGTTGCCGGGGCCGGCGTCGATCGTGTTGCCGCCCGAGGAGCCGACGATCCTGTCGTTGCCGCTGCCGGTGTCGACCGTCCAGGGTCCCGTCGCCGCCGGGGTGCCACCGATCGCGGAGACGGGGTTCTCGAGATCGTCGTCGCCAGAGCCGAGGTTGAAGGTCCCGCGCTGGCTTCCGATTCTTGGGAAGACGAGATCGTCGCCGCCATTCGCGACAATTTCCACGGTTACGCCCGACGCGGTCTTGTCACAGAGGATTGCAATCGAGGTCAGGCTCCGACTGCAGCCCGCGCCAGCGTCGGCACCCTCGAGGCAGACGGTGCAATGGGGGTTGGTGACGAAGACCTCCCATTGGCCTGGGTCGCCGGTGTTGATGTTCACTCTGACTTCGAGATTGTGGACGTCGACGAAGAGCCCCGAGCTGGTCATCGAGACTCGGGCGGAGGAGTCGTCCCCGGCCTGGGCGCTTGGCGTGAGCACTCCCATCAAAGCCACGGCGCTCAGAACAACAACGCCGGCCCGAACCGACCGCGTGAGGATCCTGAACCGTGGGACGTGATCTCGGATACTTCTCCCTTGAGGCGACCCTAGTCGGTCGAGCGCCTGGAGGCAAATCACTACTTGAACACGCGGTCAACTCGGGGGCCGGTTACCTTGTGAGTTGGGGCTGCCATGGCAGTTGCCCGGCGGCTTTGACGAGAGGCGACTCTTTCCCCGGCGCGCGGTCGGCAGCCTGGCGCCATCGGTCGGCTGCATCGTGATCCCGCCCGACGGCACCCGCGTGCTCGCCCGCGTCGAGCGCGACCCGCTGGGGCAGCAGGCCGATCCGGAAGTGAACCCGCTGGTGCCCCGGTTTGAAAGAGCGCCTCTCCCGGGTCACCAGTGCCAGCGACCCGCGCGCGCCAGGGCGGCCGGGCACCCGTGATCCATTTGGCGATGCGCTCCGAAGGGCATAGGCTCGGAACGAAAACGACGATCGGAGGAGCGGATGGGAAACGCGGAGGCAGCGAAGGGCGCCTATGAGGCGTTCAACAACGGCGACCTCGAAACGTTGAAGGAAGGCTTCGCCGAGGATGCCGAGTGGCAGACCTCAGATGAGCTGCCGCTCGGCGGGGTGACGCGCGGCCGCGACGCGATCATGGAGAACTTCTCACAGATCGGGAACTACTGGTCGAGCTTCAGCGTCGAGGCGTCTGAGTTCATCGATGCCGGCGACAAGGTGGTCGTCAGGGGCACGCAGCGCGCGACCGGCAAGGGAGGCAGCTTCGAAGCTCCGTTCCTACACCTGATGGAGTACCGCGACGGCAAGGTCGTCCGAGGCGAGTTCCACGCCGACAGCGCCAAGGCGTTGAAGGCGCTCGGCTAGCGGCACCCAGCAAGACATCGCCCTGCCCCTTTTCGGAGCAGCTCAGCGCCAGCCCCGGTTGCAGCGGCGCATGAAGGCCGGAGATTTGCCAGCGAATCGTCGCCGTCGGCGGCGATCGGGATTAGATGGTCGACATCGGTGGCGGGTGCCCAGCGCAGTAGATGCAGGTGCGGCCGTGGCGGCGGAACATGATTTCGCGAGTCGCCCGCGCCCGTTGGGAAAGCCATAGCGCCCAGCCCCGCGCGGGACTCCGCTTCGCAGTATCGCGCCATGCCTGCGGCAGCAGCGCCACGGCTTCCAGGAGTCGTGGCACCCCAATCCTCCGGTGAGCTTCCGCTTCCTCGTAAAAGCGGCAGCCACGTTCGCTGCGGGGCCGTTGGTCGTCTCCGGAGTACAACGGCCGGCCGGGGTGTAGCGCCGTTGAGAGGTCATAACGCCAGCCGCACGGGATTCCGCTCGTGGATCGCGCGTGGGACTCCGGCGTGTGTGGCGGGGCGGTATGTATTTGCTCGCGCACCGCGCCGTTCCCGCCTTACCCCTCCCCCTCCACGCGCCGTGCGCGCCAGTCGTGCGCCAGTCAGCACCCGGTTCAGGCGGTCTTCAGCGGTCTTGAGCGGTAGTCAGACGCTCGTCGAAAGGAGGCGCAGATGGCTTTCCCATGCCGTTTATGGCTTGTCCAAGCCGAAGGCGCCTGCCGGAATCGAACCGGCGTAAACGGCTTTGCAGGCCGCTGCGTAACCACTCCGCCAAGGCGCCGCGCGGCCGCAAGCGTAGCGGGGGGCGGAGAGGGGTTAGGGTGGCGCGGTGGCGGCGGTTGAGCGCAAGCGCGAGGGGCCGGTGGCCTACCGGGAGGCCGCTCCGGAGGGCGAGCCGAGCGGCCCGGCCGTGGTCGGCGTGCACGGCTTCCCGGAGAGCTCGCGGATGTGGGAGTCGCTGCTCGAGGCGGTCGCCGGCCGGGGCCATCGCGGCCTGGCGCCGGACCTCTACGGATTCGGCGACTCGGACGAGGACTTCGGGCCGGCGACGTTCGAGAACAGCCTGGCGCGGTTCGGCGACTGGATCGATGCCGTCGAGCCGGGCTCGGTGGTCGTCGTCGTTCACGACTGGGGCGGCTTCATCGGTCTCGCCTGGGCCTGCGAGCACCCCGACCGGGTCGCCGGGATCGTCGCCGCCAACACCGGCTTCTTCGCCGACGGCAAGTGGCACGGGATGGCCAAGGCGCTGCGCTCCGAGCAGGGTGAGGAGTTGATCGGCGCGCTCGACCGCGCGGCGTTCGCCAACCTGCTGAACGCCTCCGGCGACGTCTTCGGCGAGGACGACCTCGACGCCTACTGGGCGCCGTTCGCCGACGCCGGGCGGGGGCAGCGGGCGACGCTCGAGTTCTACCGTTCGATGGACATGGAGAAGCTCACCCCCTGGCAGGGGAGGCTGGCCGAGGTCGGCGCCCCCACGCTGCTGCTCTGGGGGGCCGACGACGCCTTCGCCCCGCTGGCCGGCGCGCACCGGTTCGAGCGCGAGATCCCCGGTGCGCAGCTGGTCGCGCTGGCGGGCGCCGGCCACTTCGTCTTCGATCAGGAGCGGGACCGCTGCGTGGCCGAGGTCGTGGGCTTCCTGGACCGGCTGGCGCCCTAGACCGGCACGCGGGCCCTGACCACGCTGCCAGTGGGCGTGGAGCGGATCTGAACCAGGTCGCAGAGCTGGTTGACGACCCAGAGACCACGACCGGAGAGCTGATCGTCGGTTGGCCGGCGGCGGCCGACCAGCGGGTCGTCAAACCGCCCCGCATCCTCGACCTGGCAGACCATTGTCCCATCCTCGCGCCATGAGGTGACCACGCCGGCGCCGCCGCCGTGGCGGACCGTGTTCGCGGCCAGTTCGTTGACCGAGAGCACGATGTCGGCCTGTCCCGCCGCCGGCAGATCGGCCTCGGCGGCCGCCGACCAGACGAAGCGACGCACCGAATCGAGCGACCCGCGGCCCTCGAAGCTGAGTCGCTCGGCGCCGTCAGGGGGCGGGAGCAGCTCCCCCGCGAACGGGTCGCGACCGCTCGTCGCGCCGGCGTAGTCGGGGCTCGGCGCGTGCCCGTGGGAATCCTGGAGCTCCGGGTGGTTGCGCCTGGCGGCGGCGATGGTCGCCGGATCGAGGCCGAGGACGTCGTACGGGCACAGCAGCTCGAATCCGGCCTCCACCTGGTCGTCGAAGGCGACGTTCAGCAGCCACTCGTGCAGGTCGCACTCGTGCCGCTCGGCCTCGCTGCGCCCGGGCCACGCGGGCTCACCGATCCCGCGCATCGGGCCTCCCCCGCCGTGCTCGATCGACGAACTCCTGCCAGGCGGGGATGATCCGCGCCGGGTTGCGGCCCAGCGAGCTCATCTCGATGAATCGGACCGCCTCCCGGTCGGCGCCCAGCTGCCGGCGCAGCGTCTCGATCTTCGGCTCGGCGACCGCGACCATGATCGGCTCGCCTGCCTCGATCCCCCCGCGGATGAACGGCAGCGTGGCGTCGTAGAACTCGCGCTCGGTTACGTAGAACAGCGCCTGGTGGCGGAACCCGCGTGCCACCTGCACAGCTTCCCACCTTTGGCCGCGCTAGGGAATGAAGTACATCGGGTTTGCGAGCTTGAATGCTCGCCGCGTGTGGCCGCCGGCCAGGTCGGAGTCCTGGTCGCCGACGTTGACCAGGATGGTGAAGCCGAGTTCCTCCTCGATCCGCGCCCGCTCGCCGCTCTTGTACTCGATCGTCGTCCCCGCGCCCGAGGGCTTGGTGGTCAGGCTGTAGCCCTGGTCGTAGCCGACCGCCTTCAGGTTCGAGTCGGCGATGCCCTGCAGCGCCTCGGGGCGCCCGGTGATGAAGAAGACCTCGACGCCCTTGCTGCGGGCGAACCCGTAGAGGTCGAGCGTCGGCTGGATCGCGGGATCGTTACCGCCGACCGCCCCAGGAACCAGACCGGCCTGGCTGAAGTTGGCGGCGTTGAGGCCGTCGTAGTTGGAGAGGGAGGTCTCGTCGATGTCGAGGACGATCGCGGGCTTGACCTCGTGGCACTTGCGGCCCTTGGGATTGCACTCCGAGTATCTGCCCGGACCCGGCGACTCGCTCAGCCTGCGCAGCTGATTGGTCAACGAACGCTGGGCGTGCTGGTCGACCGCGATCAGATCGTTCTCGTAGGCGCCGGTGTCGTGGTAATTGCGGATCGTCGGCGGCAACTCGGCGACCCCATAGGTCGAGCTGCCGCCGAGGTCGGGCAGCCCGCCCCCGGTGAGCTTGATCGAGGTGACCTCGGTATCGCCGCCGGTGACGTACTTCGCCGCCACGGCGCCGCCGACGACGATCGCGCCGCAGGCGAACCCGATCGCCAGCAGGGCTAGGGCGCGAAGCGAGCGGCGGCCGGACATGACCGCTGAAATCTATCCGCCACGGTCACGCGGGCTTGTCTTCGGCCTCGGCCGCCTGCGAATAGGCGTCATAGCCGCCGGCGCGCTCCCAGATCGAGAGCAACAGCCGCTCGAGCTCGTCGCGGTCGCCGTCGGCGAGGTCGGCGAGCAGCTCGTCCTCGACCCCGTCCATCGCCGCGCTCACCTTCTCGATCACCGCCAACCCCTTCTTCGAGACCTCGACCCGGTGACGGCGCCGGTCCTCGGGATCGCGCCGGCGGGTCGCAAGCCCGTTCTCCTCGAGCTCGTTGAGGATCTCGACCAGGTTCGTCGGGTCGACGTGCAGGCGACCGCCGAGCTCCTGCTGGCTGAGCTCACCGTGGTCGCGCAGCTCGATCAGGGCGGCGAGGTGGCGTGGGCGCAGGGCGTACGGCTCCAGCGCCTCGGTGAAGCGGTGCATCGTGATCCGGCCGAGCTTGATCATCAGCAGGGTCGGCCAGCGCTGGGTGATGCCCGCGGGAGTGATCGCCTTCGTCTCGGTTGCCATGCATCAAAAGTTATCAGCTGCCAATACTTTGTGCAAACCGATGATCTGCTAGGATCATCGAATCGTGGATGTCAAGGGAGCCTCCAACGCCCGGGTGATCCTCGCGGTCCTCTCGCTCGGCGGGATCGCGTACGCCCTGTTGCAGTCGCTGGTCGTCCCGGCGCTGCCGCAGATCCAAGACTCGCTGCACACCTCCGAGGGCGCCGTCGGCTGGGTGCTGACCGCGTTTCTGCTCAGCGCCTCGGTGACCACCCCGATCGTCGGCCGGCTCGGCGACATGTACGGCAAGGAACGGCTGCTGATGGTCGTCCTCGTGCTGCTCGCGATCGGCACCCTGATCTCGGCCGTCGCCTCCTCGCTGGCGCTGATGCTCGTCGGCCGCGTGATCCAGGGAGTCGGCGGCGGCATCTTCCCGCTCGCCTTCTCGATCATCCGCGACGAGCTTCCCCGCGAGCGGGTCGCCGGCGGGATCGGGCTCGTCTCCTCCCTGCTCGGGATCGGCGGCGGCGCCGGCGTCGTCTTCGCCGGGGTCGTCACCGAGCACCTGTCCTACCACTGGCTGTTCTGGTTTCCGCTGGGGATGATCGTTCTGACCGCGGGCCTGACGCGGCGCTACATCCCCGAGTCGCCCGTCAAGACCCCGGCCGAGATCAACTACCGCGCCGCGGGCCTGATGACGCTCGGAATCTCGGCGGCGCTGCTGGCGATCACCGAGACCAGCACCTGGGGCTGGGGCTCCCCCAAGACCCTGGCGCTGCTCGCCGTCGGCCTGCTGGTGATCGGCGCCTGGGTGCGCGAGGAGCTGCGCTCGCGCGAGCCGCTCGTCGACATGCGGATGATGGCGATCCGGGGCGTCTGGACCACCAACACCGTCGCCTTCCTGATCGGGGTCGGGATGTACTCCTCGTTCATCCTCCTGCCCGAGTTCGTCCAGGAGCCCGCCAGCAGTGGCTACGGCTTCGGCGCCTCGGCGACGACCGCGGGGCTGTTCCTGCTCCCGGCGACGATCGCGATCACCATCGTCGGCCAGATGGCCGGCGTGCTCGAGCGCCGGATCGGGTCGCGCGGCGCCCTGATCGCCGGGGCGATGTTCGCCCTTGCCGCCTACGCCCTGCTGGTCTTTGACCGCGGCGCCGAGGCGCAGATCTACGTCGCCGCCGCGCTGCTGGGGGTCGGGATCGGGCTCTCGTTCGCGGCGATGCCGAACCTGATCGTCGAGAACGTTCGCCAGGAGCAGACCGGCGTCGCCACCGGGATGAACGCGGTCACGCGAACGCTCGGCGGCGCCTTCGGCGGCCAGGTGGCCGCGACCCTGTTGGCCGGCAACCTCGCCGCGGGCGGGATCCCGGCCGCCGACGGATTCACGCTTGCCTTCGTCATGTGCCTGGTGGCGGTCGTCGGCGCGCTCGGCTTCGCGATCGCGGTCCCTCGGCGCGCGGCCGCGCGCCTGAAGCCGGCCTCGTCGGTCGTCCGCCCGACCCCCAGCGCCGAGCGGGTCGCGGCCTAGCGATGGCAACTCGAGATCTGCTCGTCGTCGACGCCTACGTGGCGGAGTTGCGGCGCGAGGCGGGGTGGTCGCGGCGCCGGCCCCGATCGGCGCCGACGCGCGCCGGCAGCGGCGGTCCACGCCCGGTTAGTGCTCCAGGCCGCACGGGCGAAGTCGCCGAGGCGGATCGGGCTCGAGCCTGAGCGCGCCGCGGCCTAGATCGCTCGAAGGCCGAGTGAAACGGCGCGCGCCGGCACTGAAACGGCGCGCGCCGGTCACTAGCGCTGCGGTTCGGCGTCCAGCTCCAAAACAGGCGCGCGGCCTAGTAGCGAGCCTTGCCGTCCACGTCGAAGGTGAGCACGGTGCCCACGGTCAGGCTGCTCCCGGCTGGAAGCGTGCCGTTGAACGTGCCGCCCCCCGTGGCGTCCTTGTACTTGCCGCTGCCGCCGAGGACGTCGAAGGTCCCGTTGAGGCTGATGCTTCCGTCGGACTGGAACTCGACCACGTCCCTGGTCTCCAGGTCCACCGTGCCCTTCTTCGCATAGACGACTACAGGCCGACCCTCGGTGATCAGGCCGGTCGGTGTGTTGGTGAGCACGGTCTCCCCGACCGTTGCGGCAATTCCGAACGGCTTGCCGGTGAGGCGGCCAGCGAACTCGTAACCGCTCGCCGGCTGCCCGATGATCGCGAGCGTCATCGTCGCGTCGACCGCGACCGTGTGGGCCTTCTTCTTCGCGCTCGCGACCTGGGGCGCGGCCAGCCCCAAGGACACGAGGCAGAGCGCAAACGCGGTGGTGGTGCAGGCGATCAGCCCTCGCCGACGGCAAGCCCGGGCGCCCGAAATGGGCGCGGCGCGGCGGAACTGGGTGCATTGGTGGGCGGACATGGTTGCCATTCGATCTCCTCCTGGCACGCGGCGCGATTGCCGGCCGCGCGCTGAGGCTGACGATCTCGCGCCGCCGTGCTGCGAGTAGGTGAGGCGCATCAACGGCGCGCGCCGGTCGCTGCAACGGTGAGCCGGGGGTGACATCTCGCCCCAGCTACCCGAGGGTCGCCTAGTCGTACCTCGCCGAGCGGCGTAGAGTCCAGGTGACTGGCACGGAGCGAGCAAGGGAGAAGTCGATGATCGGTGCCGCAATCGTGGGATTCCTGGCCGGTGTGATCGGCCGCGTGCTCATGCCGGGCGATCCGTTCCATGGGATGAGCGGCCCGAAGTCCTGGGGCGTCTCGGTGCTCATCGGCCTCGCCGGGGCCGCGCTCGGCTACCTGATCTTCACCGTCGGGCTCGGCATCGGCGACACCGACGTCTTCGACTTCGGAGGGATCATCGGCGCGATCATCGGCGTGGTGATAGTCCTCGCAATCGCGGCTGCGGTGATCAAGAACCGGGGCGGCCCGACGACGGACCCAGGGGCCACACCTACCTGATCGTGCGCTCCTGACCCCCGCGTCCCGGTCGAGCACGAGCTGCCAGACCTCGGGGGCAGGCCCTTCCGGCCGCCTACCGGGTCAGGGCCGCGCTCAGTCCGCAGTTGCGTTGAGCTCGGCGATTGCGGCGTCGGTGCTCAGTACCCGGCCGAACTCCGGATCGAGGTTCGAGGCGGTGACTCGAGCGAGCTCGTCGGCCGTGACCGTGCCCCCATCGTGATCGTCCTGATCGAAAGTGTGGGTGGCGTCGATCGCGAACCCCACCTCGTAGCCGAGGTCAGAGCCGACTCGCGCCGTCGTCTCGCAGCACATGTTCGTCTGGATGCCGCAGATCACGAGCTTCTCGATCTCGTCCTTCCGCAGCCAGTCGTGCAGATCGGGCGTGCCATGGAAAGCTGAATGGACGGTCTTGGTGACCAGCAGGTCCGGTCGGCCCTCGACCACGTCCTTGAACTCGCTGCCGGCCTCGTCGGATCGCAGCGGTGAGCCGTCCTCGTCCCAGTGATGCCGCACGAACACGATTGGCTGGTTGCTGTCGCGCCATGCGGCGATCAGCGCTCTCACGTTCTCCTCGCAGGCGGTGTTGTTCCGGGGGCCGAAGAACCCGGCATCGTCGAAGCCCCTCTGCACATCCACGACAATCAGAGCTGTTCGGTCCATCGCGGCAAGGCTAGCGGCGCTTGGGTCGAAGTGCTCGTCGGCGCGCAGACCGGAATCTGGCTCTGCAATGGGAAGCGGCTGATGGGATTCGAACCCACGACCTTCTGCATGGCAATTAGCTCAGGCGTTTGCGGCTAGTTGCCGCTGATCGGATTCTGCCCACTAATCCGCGGTTTCCGTGATCCCGACCGCCCCCGCGTTTGCGGCCATGTCCTGACGTTCTGTTGCCCTGCTGTTGCCCCCGCGTTGCCCCGGAGCCCCTCAAGAGCGGACGCTTCCTTCTCGCGCGCAAAGCAGCTGTGGTCGCCGCGTGACCGGACGTCGGCTTCGCGGGGTGCAATCATGGCCCGGGCCCGAAAGAGATCGGCCGCCGAGCAAGGAGTCACGGGTGAGCGCAGAGCGACGTACCACGCCCGAAGAGGCGCGGAGGATCGGCGACGAGATCGGCGTGGATTGGGACCGCTTCGACCTGGAGCAGTTCCGCGCCGGCATGGACGTCGAGTACGAACACGGCAGTCATGACTCTCAAACCGATGTGACCGGCGACGATCCGGTCATGACGGGCAAGATCGCGCTCGCACACCTGAAGGAGTTCCCGGACTACTACGACCGCCTGCAGCTCATGGAGCGGGAGGCCGAGCGAGCCTGGGGCGCGGGTCGCGGCGCCGAAGTGGATCCCGGCTAAGCCGCGGTACTCCGGCTGCACGTCGCGCGGAGCGAACCGGGCTACGTGCCGAACGCGATCCCCCCGACTGCGAACACGATGATGCCCGCGAGCGTTACTTGGATGATCGACGATGCGACGGAGGGCGAGTCGCCCGTGCCGATCGAGCCACTGAGACGCGAAACCCCGCCCGATAGCGGGGCTTTCTCCGATGGGGGCGCCTGGTTTCGGACCAGAGACCTCTCGCGTGTGAGGCGGTGGGCCCTCGGCAAGGATTGGCGTCGTTCGAGGCCATCGGATGCCCACGGACGTCGCCCGGAGATCGTCTGCAATTTCCGGCGATCACCTGCTCATGTGGAACCACTGCCCGATGAAATCGGTGTAATCCGGGAGCTGCTGACCGCGGCATCGAATGCTTAATCCAGCCTGATCGTGCTGTGAATCGCCGTCGACCTGGCTGAGGAGCTCGCCACTTAGCAGCCGCCTTGGCCCCAGGCGTCGCGTAGATCGCTCGGAATCTGACATTTCGCGGTTGCGACCGAGCCCAGCTTGGTCCACGTGAACCCGGTCTCCTTGAAGACGCTCTGACCGCCGCCGGGGAACTCGGCGATAGCCCAGTCGGTTCCGCCACAGGTCCCGTAATAGACGCTTCCTTCTACGGCTGGTCGTTTGGTGCCCTCGGCAACCGAGAGCCGATCTCGTACATCGGGCGGAATGGTTTGATTGGCACAGCCGCCGCTTGATTCGCTGCCGCCGGTCACGATCAGGATCGTGACCGCCGCGACGCCAACCAGCGCGGCCGTCCCCGCCGCCTTTGCCCACCCCGGCGCGTCCTCAATAACCGCTCCAACCCGCCTCCTCGGGGCCGGCGCGGGTGGCTGCCGGGTGACAGGAAGTGAGGGTCCCGCTCTCGCACTGTCGATGACTTGGACCAATCGCTCGAGGTCACTGATCCACCGACCATCGGAAAGCTCGAAGCTCTGGATGCGGACTAAGCCCCGGATGCTCTCGGGAAGATCCGTCGCGCGCGGCATCACTGCTCCCTCCACCATCACCGGGACGATCTTCCTGCCCTGCTCGAGCGCTGCTTGGATCTCGAGCCGAACGAAATCGTCGGGATGGTCAAGCCGCCGCCGGCCTTCGTCGTCCCTGTCCAGCCAATTGTCGCCGATCAGGACGAGGATCACGTCCGCGTTCTCGATCCAGTTCCGAATGAATTCCTCGAAGTCGGTTCCAGGAGGAATCGTGTCGACATCCATGAAGACCTCAGCGCCCTTGACGCGTTGACGCAGGCCGTCGCTCAGACCATTGGCCTGCAGCCGGCAGTCCTCGCGTCGGTAGGAGAGGAAGATTCTCTTCGCCGCAGGTCCGGACTGGCCGAGTTGATCACGAGCCGAGATACTGACCCTCCTCTGAGAACACGGTGCCTGAGCTCGTCGAACCACCATACCCCTGGCTGGTGCGCATACGACGCGCGCAGTCCGCCTCAGGTAACTCCTCCACACGGGTTTCCGCGCCGAAACGAACGCTTGGTGACACGCGTTACTTGTGCGTGAAGCGTCCGAAGAACCTTCAGGAATGGGCAGCTGTCGCCGGAATCATCGCCCGCTGGTCGCGATCGGTCGGAGGCGACCTCGCCAACTGCCAGGTGGGCCGCCGCCTCATTCGAGCCCGTACCGCGGTTGACACGCGCCCTCGGTGCGCAGATACTCGCTCGGGCATTGGGTCACGGAGCCAAGGAGGGCGACGGAGCGTGAGCGGAAACCGGCCGTTTGCGATTATCGCGGCGGCAGCCTTCCTGGGCCTCGCCGGGAGCCCCGCCGTGTCCAGCGCTGCTGAGAAGGCCGACGGACGGGCGCCGAGCCGGCCGTCGTGATCACCGCGGACTCGATCGCGTTCGGCACCATGAGCAACGGTCCGTTCGCCCCGGGAGCCGATCTGCGCGTCTCGGTGCGGTCTGTGTCACCCATCCCGGGTGCAACACGTTTCAGTAAGTCCCGGGTTTGCCGTGGCGAGCGCATTCACCCAAACGGATATGTGCCTGCCCCCGTGGTTCGTCAACCAGTCCGGGGTTTGCGATCTCGACTTCTGCGCGGCGGGCGGCGGGGTGATCACGCCGGAGGGGACCTGCGTCTACACCGTCCAGCCGTCCTCGCCGCCAGCGGGCCCGTCGACGCCACACAACCCCGTCGGCCCCCAGATCAACGTCGGGAACATCCCTCAAGCCGGCCAGAACACGGGCATCCTGGTTGAGCCGGAGGTGCACCGACACGTTGAACGTGTCGCACCGCCCGGAATGTGAATCTCAGACAGCGGACTAGGGCGCATCTGGCTACGGACGACGACGACGGACTCAGCTCCCACATCCCTAAATGACACCACGTTATGGACCGGGTCCCGGCTGAGTCGTTGCGCGGCAGACCGTGGCCGAGTAGGGTCGCCGCGTCTTGTCCCCGAGCGGAGGGAGGAGCCCTTGAGGCGTCCGAACACCCTGCAGGAGTGGGCGGCTGTGGCGGGAATCGTCGGGGTTGGCATCGTGCTGATCGGCGTGGTTAGCGGGGCCGTGGGCGAGATCGGTGATGCGTTCTCGGGTGAACCGAGCGACAGCGGACTTCATCGCGGAGGTCGACGGCGTGTGCCGAGACTTTGCTGAGCAGACCGGAGGAACGTGGCGAGGCCGGCGGACGATGACTACCGCGATCACGCCCACCTCCTCACCTGTCCAAACCAGTTCCTAGGCGCCCAATGGAGGTTTAGGCGGTCGGGCCTTCCCGTTACCGCCAGCTGCCCATTCTTGACGGTCTTCGGACGCCTCACTGCAAGTAACGCGTGTCACCAAGCGTTCGTGTCGGCGCGGGAAACCCGTGTCGGAGGAGTTACCTGGTGAAAGCAACGGTTGCTGCAGTCGTATTTTTTGGCGCGCTCGGCCTTGGGGCATGTGGCGGCGACGACGAAAAAACGGGGCCTGCCGCCGCGAGCTCGACAAGCGCCACCACCTCGGCGGCACTGCCTGAGACGGACGACGGCGCCGAGGATCGAGGCCGGCCATCAGCGTCGGCTCGGGGATCAGGGCGGTGGCGCCCGAGGATCACGGCCAATCCGCAGCGAAGTCGGCGCGGATCATTGGCGGCTCCGCGGTGACGATCGAGCAGTATCCCTGGCAAGTCGCGATTGCCGTTGCCCCTGCTGCCGCGCGCCCCGGCAGCGGAGCGCGAGATCGAGTGTTCTGCGGTGGGACGCTGGTGGCCCCGACGATCGTGGTCACGGCGGCGCACTGCGTCTACAACACAGAACGGGAGGAGTTCTACCGTCCGTCGCTCTTCACAGTGATCTCGGGCCGGACCAAGCTGAACTCGAACCAGGGCGTCGAGACCAATATCTCGACTTACCGGTACTTCACCGACAACGCGAATCAGCCGCTCTACAGCCCCAGCCTCAAGGACTGGGACGTCGTCGTCATGGTACTTCCGGTCGCCGCGATTGGGAGCCCGCTGAAGATCGCCGGCGTCGACGAGGCGCAGTCCTGGGAGACGGGGACCACAGCGTGGGTAAGCGGCTGGGGCTCGACCGACGATGGGCGTCCCGGAACGAACCCGAACGATCTTCTCGCGACCAACGTCACGATCCTTGGCGACGCTCGCTGTTCGCGGGTCTACAACTACGACCGGGAGACGAGCCTCTGTGCCGGCGCTACGGTGGGCGAGCATGACACCTGCTTCGGGGACAGCGGCGGGCCGCTGGTCGTCTCGCTTGCCAGCGGCGAGGGGCGCCTGGTCGGTGCCACGTCCTACGGCGACGCGAAGGATTGCGGAAACGTCAACCTACACGGCGTCTATACGCGGCTAGCCGCTGATCCGATCCGCTCGCGGGTGCAGACCCTCGTGCAGCAATTGGCGGGTGTCGACGTAGTCGGATCGGAACGAGCTCCTAAAAGAGCGCGCCGACGATGATCTGACCGACGGTGATCGTCAGTCCGGCCACCGCGTAGATCTCCCCGCGGCGGGCGCGTGCACCCTCGGCCTGCTGGCTTTAGCCGAGACCGGGTGCCGTGGCCGGAGCGCTCGGCGCAGGTGGTTGTTCCGTCTGGGATGTGGATACTCGGGCGGGTCCTGCGCTGGCTGGCGTTCCTTGAGACGCGGAGGGCGCACTCGATTGAACCGGGAAGGCATGCGAGCTGCATCGGCGGCCGCCTGGGTCCCTGCACTCGCGGAAGCGCTGCGGTCTATTAACACGGAGACGATCGCCAGCGCGGCGCCGATGACCCCGAGCGTTACGGCGAGTCCGATCGGAATCAAGGGTTCCGCTCCTCCAAGGTCTCCTGCTCACCGGTGACGATGTTGGTCACCTCGGGTGCCTGCTGGTCAGAGAAGTAGTCGATCAGGTTGAGCAGCAACCCGAACCCGCTCAGCCACACGGTGTCCGATTTGGTGCGATCCATGCAGCTAACCCTCCAATGCCGACTGCGGGCCGAGTGTCTCACGCGGTCGACGCAGGCGCAAGATCTCGAGCCGGCCGCGACGGCGACCCGAGCTGACAGGCGCGCTGATCGCTTTACGCGGGTGGTGAGCGCCCGCAAAGCTCTGGAGGTCAGATACCCAGCGGCGGGACGACGACGAACTTCTCCTCGCTCACCTGGAGTCCGGCCCACAACAGCGGACCGAACCTATGGTCGGCGTACATCGACGCCACCTCGTCGGGCTTCTGGGGCCTGACCGGCACGGAGTTCAACTCGCCTCCGACGGCCGCCAACTGCGGCATAGACGGACCCCGCTGCTCGTTCACCGACGTCCAAGGGTTCCTGGCGAGCGGGACCGGGGCCAAGATTCTCACGGCCGCTGTCAACAAGGGCACGGAACCCTGGCCCTTCTCTGGTGCCGTCGATGGTCTGAGGATCAACGACATCGTCTACGACTTCGAGCCGTTCGGGACGGTGGAAACCGCTCCGTAAGACTTCGCAGAACTCGGGTGACCTGGCCGGCGGCGCTCGGCGACTTGATGGCTGGGCGCTGCTCACGGTCCGCAGCGCCGATGCGCGCTGCCTGAAGCAAAGAGTTACCCCGACAGCCCGGCGGCTTCGAGGGCTTCGGCCGGATCCATGTAGACGTGCCAGGCGATGATCCTTCGGTCCTTGAGCGTCCACAAGTGCGCGACTGTCTCGGAGACTCTTACGCCGCTCTCCTTGCCGACCCCGCGGAATTCGACGGTGGCCACGACCCGTTCACCGGCGTCCGCCAAGCGCCTCGGGACGTAATGGCTCTCGCCAAAATTGTCGAACACCTCCCGGCCGGCACGTCCCAAACCTTCGTAGCCGTGGAAGGTGCCTTGGGTCCCGAGGAACGACTCGCTCTGGTGGATTTCGACCTTCGGATCGAAGAATGCATGAATCTCGCGGCTGGCCAGTCGCTCCGGCTTGGCAAGGAACTCGTCATACAGCCGAGCGACAATCTCCAGGTTCTCCTGCGACATCGCTACTCCGACAGCCCGGCGGCTTCGAGGGCATCGGCGTGGCTGTCCAGTCGCTGCCGAGACGACATGACCGTCCCGAAAGCTGATGACAATCCCGTACTGGGTGTCGATTGGGATACCTCCCTGCGAGCGCCCACGCAGGTGGCCCAGACCCAACACGGGTCGCCCAGATCGCGCATCTCATCGAAGCTCACCACCAGTTCAAGAGCGGCGTTGGTCTCCGACCAGTACAGCCGCATTCCCTCACGACCGCGAAATTGCGTGCCTTCCAGCCGGGTGAAATTCCCCTGCCAGTCAATCTCGGGGTGTATGAACCCGAGCCACGCCTCCATCGCGCCGGTTCCAAGCCGCGGCGATCCGCTTGAGCGTCTCCACGTTCTCCTCCGACATCGCCTACTCCGACAGCCCGGCGGCTTTGAGGGCTTCGCTGGGTTCCAGATATGGCTCGCCAAGCAGCAGCTTGCCGCCTCGGAGGGTGAAGACGATGGCCATGCGGTGGTCCATCCGGACCCCGCTGCCCCTGCCTACAGCGACCATCCGGAAGAGCAGGACGATCCTGTCTGCCCCAGCGTCGATCAGCTCCTCATCCTCCGGGTTCCATTCGACAAATGTGGCGTCGATGTCATTGATGTAGGCGACTACGCCCTCGCGACCGCGAGCGCGATGATCGCGCTCCGCCGTGGCGAACAGGGAGCGGAACTCGCCGTCAGTCTCATCCCAAAGCTCCGCCAAGGCATCGATGTCGCGGTCGCGAAACGCCTCGACGCACCGCCGCACGATCTCCACGTTCTCCTGCGACATCGCCTACTCCGACAGCCCGGCGGCTTCGAGGGCTTCGGTGCGGTCGAGATAGGCCCGCATTCGAACGAGTTCACCATCCGCCAAGTCGTAGACAAAGGCGTACTCCTGCACGACCGGCGCCCCGCTTGCCCTGCCGGTTGCGGATTGCGTGAGCAGCGCCACCACGCTGTCACCGGGGGCATCGATCAATCGCTCCGTCTGAATCGAATAATCCGCGAAGTCTTCGGTCCACATGGACATGAACTCGACGAATCCTGCCCGGCCTCGGTAGCTCCTCCGCTCCAGCTCTGCGAAGGCGACGAACTCGACGTCCTCGGCTACTGCGCCCGTTTCCCACGCGGCCTCCCAGTCCCGCGTTTTCAGTCCCATGTCGAAGGCTTCGAGGATGCGTCGGACGATTTCCACGTTCTCCTGCGACATCGCCTACTCCTGAAGCCCGGCGGCTTCGAGGGCATCGGCTCGGTCGAAGTACTCCTCGCCGCGCACAATCCGGCCGTCTCGGAGGGTGAAGATGATCGCCAGGTGCCAGTCGGCAGGGACGCCGCTCTCCCGGCCCCGTCCGGTGTAGCGATTCCACGTGAGGACACGGTCGGCGCCAACGTCGATGAATTCCTCGACGTTGACATGCAGCCCTTCAAAGCCCTCCAACCACTGCTCGATGTAACGCCGGTACGCCCCAGTCCCCGGTGGGTTGCCGCGTCGGGGTCTTCCGCCGACGTGCGCCATTCGACCTCCGGATCGAAGAACTCGGCGCAATGCCTGTCGAGATCACCGGCATTGAGCGCTTCGACGCCTCGGCGCACGATCTCCACGTTCTCCTGCGACATCGCCCACGCAGTATCGCGCTCTGGTCGTGACCTAGCCGAGCGCCGTTGAGGGGCCAGAACGCCAGCCCGCACGGGACTCCACTTGTGGATCGCGCGGGGGACTCCGGCGTGTGTGGCGGGGCGGTATGTATTTGCTCGCGTACCGCGCCATTCCCGCCGATCGGCACCATCCAGGTGTACGATCGAATTGGTCCCCAGGTGTCTCCAGTTCTCCGCCAGAAGCTCTGTCTCATCGCTGCGGTCGTCGCGCTGCTTGGTGTCCTCGACGCGGGCACGTCCATTGGGGCGCCGGCACACCAGCGCGCACAGACCTGCGGCCTCCTGCCGGGTGAGGGCGCCTACAACTACGTGAAGGTCTGGAACGTCGGCTGTGCGAAGGCGAACAAGGTTGCGAAGAAGGCCTTTCATCGGTTCTGTGATCCGGTTGAGGAGTGCTTCAGCGGTGATCCGAACGCCGACCCGGTACGGGGGCGTACGCACGTCAATAATTGGAAGTGCAAGCTCAAATTCGCCTGGGAGTTCAGTCGCACGGTCTGCGAGGCACCGCATAAGCGCTTCGTCCAGGCGAGCGGCGCCTAAGGGCTGCGACGGCCTCTAGTTGAGCGATGTAAATACAGGGGGCGCAGCGACAATCAGCGCCGCGACGGCCAGTTCCCCGACGCGCCGCTGCGTCGTGCGCAACAAACGCGAGAGGTCGCTGGTCGACACCAGCCGCGCCCATCGTCGACTCGAGAGCGTGCCATCGTCCAGAACCCCCATGTTGTGAATGAGCGGTTCCCTTGGTGTGTTCGCCTCATTCCCCCTCATGCAAGTACTGCGCGCGCTCTTCATCGGTCAACTCCCGAGTCACCCGGTCGCGGGCGCGCGCGATGAGCTCTGAAAGGGAGGCGTCGCACGTCTCGCACGCATACGTCCTCAACGTTCCGTCGTCACCGAGCGTGACGACGGAACGGCCGTCGGGGCTGAAAGTGGCCGCCCGCACGGGCCCGGCGTGGCCCTGTAGGACTGAGATCTGCGTGCCGCTTGCCGCGTCCCAGATCCGCGCCGTACCATCTTCGGACGCTGTAACCACTGAGTCAGCATCGGAGCTGAAGTCGACGGAGGTCACGACGCCCGTGTGACCGCGCAGCACCGTCTTCGTCTCGCCGGTCGCCACGTTCCAGATGCGGGCTGTCTGATCATCGGACCCCGTGACCACGTATCCACCGTCCGGGCTAAAGGCCGCAGCGTTCACGAAACCGGTGTGACCTCGGAGGTCCGCGGTCTTTTCGCCGCTTGCCACGTTCCAGATCCCGGCGCCTTGCGCATGCAGTCCTGCGACGACGGAGCCGCCATCAGGGCTAAAGTCGGCGAACAGCACGGAGACACTGGCGGTCGGTGTCAGGTCGCGCTGGAGCACGGTTCTTCTACCGCTGGCCAGGTCCCAAACCGCGACGTTCCCGTACGAAGTGGCTACCACCGAGCCGCCGTCGGGGCTGAAGGCGGCATCCACCAGGCTCCCGTGTGGACTGTGTAGGACTGCCGTCTGGTCACCACTCGGCACCTCCCATACGCGAGCGTCGCCCTCGTCCCATGCTGTCGTGACCGCAGAGCCGCCATCGGGGCTGAGGGCGGCGGACGACAAAGCGCCCCCTTCGGCCCGAAGGACACTTGCCTGCTTGCCCCTCGCCACATTCCAGATTCGAGCCATCCCTTGATCGTGGTTGGTCACCGTGACCACCGAGCGACCGTCGGGGCTGAAAGTGGCGGACGAGACCATTCGGCTCGCACGCCCTCCTGGTCGCACATCCGTGCGACCGCCCAGAGCCGTGGTCGACTCGCTGCTCGCCACGCTCCAGGTGCGGGCGGTTCCATCGTCCGAGGCGGTGATTACGGACTCACCATCAGGGCTGAAGGCGGCGTCCGTCACTGGGCCGGTGTGGCCGCGCAGGACCGTCGTCGGATCGCCGCTTGCCACGTTCCAGATCCGCGCCGTCCGATCATCGGATGCGGTCACCACGGACTCACCATCGGGGCTGAAGGCGACGTCCCTCACTGGGCCGGTGTGGCCGCGTAGGACGGTCGTCTGCTCACCGCTTGCCACGTTCCAGATCCGCGCCGTCCGATCATAGGATGCGGTCACCACGGACTTCCCATCGGGGCTGAAGTCGGCATCCAACACGGCTCCGGCGTGCCCCCGCAGGACCGTCGTCGGATCGCCGCTTGCCACGTTCCAGATCCGCGCCGTCCGATCATCGGATGCGGTCACCACGGACTCACCGTCAGGGCTGAAGGCGACGTTCATCAGGTAGCCGGTGTGACCTCGCAGGACGGTCGTCTGCTCGCCGCTCGCCACGTTCCAGATCCGCGCAATCTTAGGATTTAGGTTCACCACTGTGGCCGCCGACTGGCCGTTGGGGCTCAGGGCCGCAAACGCGACCTCCTCACGGCGAAGGACTGTCTTCTGCTCACCGCTCGCCAGGTCCCACACTCGGGTGCTGCCATCGTCGGATGCCGTAATCACGGAGTGGCCATCGCGGCTGAACTGAGCGTCCCACACCGCGCCGGTGTGCCCCCGCAGGACGATCGTCTGTTTGCCGCTCGCCAGGTCCCATACGCGAGCCGTCGGCCCATCGAGCACAATCACCGACTGTCTGCCGGCCGAGCTGAACGCGACGGCCGTCAGATAGCCGCTAGGAACACGCCACGTCCTGCGCAAATGCGACTCGGCGAGCGCCTTCCGCAAAGCCCTTTCGGCCTCGCTCGTGTCACGGGTCTCGGCCGCCTGAGTCGCCAGGAGCAAGCCGAGCTCGGGGTCAGTCTGCAGGTTGGCCATTGCAGCCCCGGCGAGCTCTCTCGAGACCGCCGTTTTCTGCTGTCGGACCGCCGCGTTTCGCTGAACGACGGCGAGTACAGCGAGGGTGGCTGAGACGACAAGGGCGGACGCGACGGCGACTAAGGTCAGTCTCTGCCGTCTAGAGGAGGCCTTCCGGCTGGCCAAGATGTAGTCGGTCTGAAGTTGCGTCGGGGCGGGCTCCTTGCCGGGCTGCCGTGAGAGCCACACCTCCATCGCACGGAGCTCCGAGCCGCGCAGGAGAAAGCTCCTGTCGCGACCTCGCTGATCCCACTCGACCGCGCGCTTACCCCAGTGGGTGTGGGCGCGTACCCAAGGAAGATCGGTGTTAATCGCTTTGACAAGGGCCACCATGCACTCGTCAAAGCTGTCTTCGAAGGCGCCCTCTGCGGGCAGCCAGTTATGCGTGCTCACTAGTTCGGGTACGCCAGCGCCAGGGACGGCGCGGTGCCTGAGCGGAAGGATGCGCTTGTTGAGCTCGCCCGCGTACTCGAGCTCCGTGCGGCAGTACTTGGACTCGATCGCGTCAGGGCTGATCACGTAAATGAAGGCGTCGCTGTCGGCGATCCCTTCCCTGAGGTCGTCTTCCCACTTGCTGCCCGTGGGAATTTCCCAGTCGACCCAAACAACCTTGCCCAAGTTTTCCAGCGCGCGATGCAAGCGCTTGACGAACGGCTTGCTGTCGCGCCGCGCATAACAGATGAAGACGTCAGCCACTTATCGCCCTATGCCTTCCAATGGCGATACCCATCCTCGCCGCGGGCGATTGAGATCCTTGACCGCCGACATGGGCGTCGCCGCGATCAGCGCGGCTGCCAGCTCGGGTCAACCAGTCCGCCCCCGCTGAGCTCCAGCAGACGCCGGGGCTTCGCCGCGCCACCGAGCCGGAGCTTCATCAGCACGCCCTCGGACGAGTAGACGAGGCGCGTTCCGCTCGGCGAGAAGGCAGGCATCCCGACATCGTGGTGTCCACGGGTGAGCTGCTTCGAGTGCCGTCCGTCGGCGTCCACGAGCACCAGCTGCTGCGGGCGGCCGGCCCGCGCGTAGACGAGGCGCCCCGCATCCGGGGCCCAGTCGATGCTGAAGGTCGAGTGGCCGGTTGCAACTGGCGTGAGCCCCTCGCCGTTAGGCCGGACGAGGTAGACCCCGATCTTGGGCGGGTGGGCGACGCCGGCCGGCCGACGATTCGAGAACGCGATCCGGTCGCCGGCCGGCGACCAGGCCGGGTAGAGCTCGTCGAGGTCGCGCGTGTCGGTCACCTGGCGCAGGCCCTTGCCGTTCGCGCGCACGGTGAACAGGTCGCTTTGCTGCTTTGTCGTGTCGTCGATGCGCGCGAAGACCAGCCGGTGACCGTCGGGCGACCACGAAGGCATCAGATCGCTGAACTTGGTGCCGTGAAAACGCTTCCCGCGCGTCACCTGATGCAGTCGGTCGCCGTCGGCGCCCATGACATAGAGCCGCCGATCGCGCGCAAAGGCGAGCCGCCTGCCGTTCGGCGACCAGGCGATGTACTCGTCGATGCAACAGCCGTCAGTGAGCTGCTGGAGTTCGGTGCCGTCGGCGTTCACGGTGTAGATCTGCGAGGCGAAGCCGTGCTCGATGATGCGCGCGAAGGCGATCCTGCCGTTCTTCCCCTCGAAGGCGGCGCGCGACTCGCCGCCGTCAACCGCCAGCGCTGAGATGCAGAGAGCCGCCGCTGCGGCGCCGAACGTCGCAACGCGACGAGTGCCCGATGCCGGTCCGAGCCCGTGCCTCCTCACCGACTCACCATATCGGTGGAGTGGTCGAGCTCCAAGGGTTCTGGAGCTAGCCAGCTTTGACAGGGACCGGCGCCCGGGATAGGGTCGGCTCGCGCAACACGAGATCGGAGCGCCGTGAACGGACGCATCGGGGTGTGGTGGACGGCGTACGCGAAAGGCCTCCGCCTACGAGCCAGCGAGGCATCTTTCCGTCTCCTGGTCGCCCTCGCAGCCGTCGCTGGCCTCCTTCTAGCCCCGACCGCCCCCGCGCAGGCCGCCGTCGGTCGCGCCAACCTTGACGGCACCGGCGCCGACGAGGGCTTTATCACGACCTGGGGGACTACGTATGACGTCGCCGTCGATGCCGGGCACGTCTACTGGACCTGGTCGGTGGACGACGATCCCTTCGGCGCGTCGATCGGCCGCGCCAACCTCGACGGCACCAGCGTCGACCAGGGCTTCATCTCCGGGATCGGCCCGGGTGGCGTGGCGGTCGGCGCCGACCACATCTATTGGACGAACGCCGGCACCCAAACGATTGGCCGCGCCAACCTCGACGGCACCGGTGTCGAGCTCATCTGGGTGACGAGCGTGGGTGAGCGACCGCTCGACATAGAGGTGAACGCAACGCACGTTTACTGGGCTTGGGCGAGCGGTGGACAGGTCGGTCCGCAGTCGGCCTTTATCGGGCGCGCCAACCTCGACGGGACGAGCGCGGATCGCGACTTCATCGGGCCGATCGAGCTCGGCAGCAACACCGCCCTTGCTCTCGACGCCGCGCACGTCTACTGGGGGGGTGCCGGTGGCTCCTTCTCGCGCGCCAATCTCGATGGGACGGCGATCACGCCTGAGTTCGTTCAGGCTCCCGGTTACGACCTCGCCGTCGATGGCGGCGCAATTCTCTTCTCCGCCGGGTCGATCCCCTCCGGCAGGGACATCGTGAACGGGATCGGTCGCGCCAACGTCGACGGAAGCGCGCCCAACCCCTTCTTCATCCCGAACCTCGCCACCCCGCCGCTCGGGATCGCGCTTGGCCCCGCCGACATCTACTGGAGCACCCGCGATACCGACCCCCCCCAAACGAAGCTGACCAAGGAGGCGCCTGACCGCACGCAACGGCACGAGGTCAAGTTTAAGTTCACCTCCGATGAACCCGGGTCGACCTTCAAGTGCAGGCTTGACGACAAGCGGTTTCACCCCTGCTCGTCGCCGAAAAAGGTGAAGAACCTCGACGAGGGCAAACACCGTTTTGAGGTGCGCGCGTTCGACGCTGTCGGCAACGGCGACCCAACGTCGGTCAAGGACAAGTTCAAAGTCGTCCCCTGACCGTCTCCGCCGAGCCCGGGCGCGTGTAAGCCCGTCCGAACCTAGCTCGTAGGGCCACCGAGAGGCAAGTTCTGACGGGAGTCATCACTGCGCAGCAGCTGGGATGCAGCTCGTCGGACCGCCTGTGGCCCCGTCGCCGAACGCCCGAATTCGCTCGTACGCTGTGCCGTGAGCTTGCGGGTCGGTCCAGGGCAGCCCGTCGGCATCTGTCACCGTGATCAAGGTGTCGATCGCCCGATCGAAGTCCTCGCGGGTGAGTTGTCCATGCCGGGATGCGTAACGAGCCCAGGCTCCAGCGAGGCAGTCGGCCCCGAGTTCGAAGCGGATGGTCTGCCTAAACCGGACTCGGACGCTGGTCCTCGATCGCGTGCCCCCACTCGTGTGCTCGGGAGCTGTCTAGGCCCGCTTTGGCCACGGAGAAAGAGGGTAAGTCCGCCGTCTGATGTTGAGCGAGGCCTAGACCCGCGTCGACTCAAGTGCCGGGCTACGGGGAGGGTTTCGCGGTCGCGTCGCTCCGGTCGCCCGCCACTCATAGCTCCGCGAGGAGGCGCGAGCATGCGCGTCGAACGCTTTCCATATTGCCCTCACGGCAGTCTTCGTACTGATGCACCTCCAACGACGGCGGCAGGGCCCCCGTGTAGAGGTACAACGGAAACAGCACGTCGCGGGTCTGCTTGTGCCGGAGTAGCGCGATGTTGAACTCCTCTTGGCACTCGGGCGAGCGCAGATACGCAGGCGAGTACACCGGGACCACCTTCCGGCAACTGTCGAGCGCTTTGTTGATCTCCGACTGCCACGCTGCTCCGGGCTTCAGCTCCAAGGTGTCCCGAAATAGGCGGAGCTGAGGGCGTTGATCAAGTAGTTCCATCTCGATCTGGTCGATGTCGGCGCCGTCGGCGTGCGCGTAGCTGAGAATACGTCATAGGCGGCGTCGGAGGACCAGCCTGCACCAGCGGCTTCATCCGGCCCCACTGCGTTCTCGCGCGACTTCAGTTCGGCGAAGCACTCTCGCGCCTCGTCGATCTTGTTTGGACTATGCACCGCAATTAGAAGCCGATCGAGCGCTAGCCCCAAGCGCACCCATTGAATCGCCGCCTCGAGGAGCGGCGGCAGCATTGCCGAGACCGGTAGCCGCGCGTTGCCGGTGGCGACCAAGGGCATCGCCACCACGCGAACCCCGGACTCACCAAGCACCGTGGCGCAGTTGAGGCAGAGGATCTCCATCGGCGTGTGGCGGTATACGCAATCGTCTCGCCGCTCTCGAAGCGAGGCACCGCAGCGGTTGCAGCAGCACGCGCGGCTGACGATGGTCAGGGAATGGCGGTCGGCGTACTTCGACCGCTGTTCTCGTTGGCTACTCGTCTGGGCAAGCCTGGCGCGGCGCTTTTTTTCTCTCGACTTGAAGCTCATCGGTTGCTTCTCCCTTCGGGCAGGACAAAGCTGCCCTTACCGGACGTTTGACGCTTGCGATCAACGTCGCCGCTGGAGCGGTGGACTACTCCGCTCGCTCTCCCGCTCCCCTACGGCCGAGGCCGGGTATCGCGCCTTCGCTGTCTGAGCTGGCGGACCGAATCCGTCTCGACCGCGGCGGCTCATCTGTCGATCTGCCTGATCGTGCGCCTGCTGGTCCAGGGCACCGGCGGGGCTTGTGCGGCTGCTGAACCCCGGCGGCTACCGGGCGTCGCAGGGCTAGTCGATTGCACCCCCGCCGGGTGCGTTTGGGCCACTACTGGGCCACGGACCTAGGGGAGCCAGAGCCAGACTCGGCTCTGCAATGGGAAGCGGCTGATGGGATTCGAACCCACGACCTTCTGCATGGCAAGCAGACGCTCTAGCCAACTGAGCTACAGCCGCGCGAGGCGGGGAGTGTAGAGCAGCTAGTCGAGCTCGGCGAGCAGATCGGCGAGGTCGAGCGGCTCGGTGAAGATCGCGACGCCGTCGGGGTCCGAGGGATCGCGCGGCCACTGCTCCTTGGGGCGGTCGCGGTAGAGCTCGATCCCGTTCTCGTCGGGGTCGCGCAGGTAGAGCGCCTCGCTGACCCCATGGTCGGAGGCGCCGTCGAGCGGGATCCCGGCGTCGTTGAGGCGCCGCAGTGCGTCGGCGAGCTCCCGGCGGGTGGGATAGAGGATCGCCAGGTGAAAGAGCCCGGTGGTCCCCGGCGCCGGTGGGCCGCCGCCCCTCGAGTGCCAGGTGTTGAGCCCGATGTGGTGGTGATAGCCCCCCGCGGCGATGAACGCCGCCTCCCCACCCCACCACTGCATCACCTCGAAACCGAGCACCCCGCAGTAGAAGTCGAGCGACCGCTGGATGTCGGCGACCTTCAGGTGGACGTGGCCGATCCGGGTCCCCGGGTCGATCGGCTTCGGCCGGTCCGCCATCAGGCCCCCGCCCCGTCGAGGGTCTCGTTGACGAGCGCGTCCGCGGCCGCGTTGTGCTCGCGGCGCACGTGGCGGATCGACCAGCGCTCGAAGCCGGCGAGCGCCTCGCGGACCGCCCCGTGCAGCGGACGCAGGCCGGCGTCCTTGACCCTGTATTCGCCCTTCACCTGCTTGACCACCAGCTCCGAGTCGCCGACCAGCTCGACCTCGCTCGCGCCGAGCTCCTTGGCGCGCTCGATCCCCAGCAGCAGCGCCCGATACTCGGCGACGTTGTTGGTCGCGCGGCCGATCGTCTCGCCGACGCTATCGACCACCTCGCCGTCGGGCGTCGAGACGACCGCCGCGATCGCCGCCGGGCCGGGGTTGCCCCGGGCGCCGCCGTCGACGTTCACGATCAGTGACCGGGCCCCGTTCAACTGAATTGCGCCGCGCCTCTCAGGCCCGTACGCCGGCATCGTCGGTGGCCTTCGCCTCGGCGATCACCTTCTGGGCGATGTGGCTGGGGACCTCCTCGTAGCGCAAAAAGTCCATCGTGTAGTCGCCACGGCCGCCGGTGATCGCGCGCAGGTCGGGGGCGTAGTCGAGCACCTCGGCCATCGGCACCTCGGCCTTGATCTCGGTCGCGGTACCGCGCGGCTCCATCCCCAGCGGGTGGCCGCGACGGGAGTTGAGGTCGCCGATCACGTCGCCGACCGCGTCCTCGGGAACCGAGATCGTCATCCGCATGATCGGCTCGAGCAGGTAGGGGTCCGCCTCGGCGACCGCCTGCTTGAAGGCCATCGAGCCGGCGATCTTGAACGCCATCTCCGAGGAGTCGACCGTGTGGTGCTGGCCGTCGAAGAGGCGGACCTTCATGTCCTTGATCGGATAGCCGGCGACCACCCCGCCGGCCATCGCCTCGACGATCCCCTTCTCGACCGCGGGGATGAAGCCGCCCGGGATCACGCCGCCCTTGATCGCGTTGACGAACTCGAAGCCCTCCCCGGTCTCGTTCGGCTCGATCTCGATGTGGCAGTCGCCGAACTGGCCGCGCCCGCCGGTCTGCTTCTTGTAGCGGCCGTGCGCCTTGGCGGACTTGCGGATCGTCTCCAGGTAGGGGACCCGCGGCGGGTGCAGCTCGATCTCGGCCCCGAAGCGCTCCTTGACCCGCTCGACGATCACCTCGACGTGGACCTGGGTCAGCCCGGCGATGATCTGCTCGCCGGTCTCGGGGTCGCGGTGCACGTCGAGGGTCGGATCCTCCTCCGACAGCCGGCGCAAAGCGCTGGCCGCCTTCTCGTCGTCGCCCTTCGACTTCGGCTCGAACGCGAACGCCATCACCGGCGCCGGCAGGTCGAGCGCGCCGAAGTGGAGCTCGGTCGGGCCAGAGGCGAGCACGTCGCCCGCGGTCGTCTCGCGCAGCTTCGCGACCGCGCCGATGTCGCCGGGGCCGAGCTCGTCGATCGGGCGCATCTCCTTGCCCTCGGGCGCCGAGAGCTGGCCGATCCGCTCCTTCTCCCCCTTCGAGACGTTGACCACGTGCGAGTCGGAGGTCATCACCCCGGAGTAGACGCGCAGCATGCTGATCCGCCCGGTGTAGGGGTCGGCGGTCGTCTTGAAGACGAAGGCGAGCAGGTCGCCGTCCTCGTCCGGCTCGATCTCGACCGTGTTGTCGTCACCGTCCAGGGCCTTGGCGCCCCCGTGCATCGCCGGCGACGGCAGGTCCTCGACCAGCGCCTCGAGCAGGCGGTTGGTGCCGAGGTTGCGGGTCGCGACCCCGCAGGTGACCGGGAACAGGTGACCCTCGTTGACGCCCTTCTTGAGCGCGGTGACGATCTCCGAGTGCGAGATCTCCTCGCCCTCGAGGTAGCGCTCCATCAGCTCGTCGGAGTTCTCGGCGACCTCGTCCATGAGCTTCTCGCGGTACTCGTCGGCCTGCGCCTGGAGCTCCTCGGGAATCTCGATCTGCTTCGCGTTGCCGCGCCCGTCGCCCTCGTACTCGAACGCGGTCATGTCGATCAGGTCGATCACGCCGCGGACCTCGTGCTCGCTGCCGACCGGAATCTCGGTGGCGACCACGTGCTGGCCGAACGAGGACTTCAGCGACTCGAGCGCGCGGAAGAAGTCGGCGCGCTCGCGGTCGAGCATGTTCACGAACACCAGCCGCGCCAGCCCCTCCTCGTCGGCACGCCGCCACAGCCGCTCGGTCTGGACCTCGACGCCCATCACGCCGTTGACGACGAAGACCGCGGCGTCGACGACCCGCAGGGCCCCGAGCGTGTCGGCGACGAAGCTCGGCTCACCCGGGGTGTCGATCATGTTTACCTTGCGCCCGTCGTGCTCGAACGAGGTCACCGCGGCGCCGATCGACAGGCCCCGGCTCTGCTCGTCGGGCTCGAAGTCACAGACCGTGGAGCCGTCGTCGACGGTGCCGAGCCGGTTGATGATCCCCGACTCGAACAGGATCGCCTCGGCGAGGCTGGTCTTGCCGCTGCCGCGGTGGCCGACTAGGGCGACGTTGCGAATGCGATCGGGCGCCTTGTGGGGCACCCCGCAACCCTATTGAACGGCGCCTAGAGCGTGAACCTGGAACGAAGGCCGATCACGGCCTTCGTGTGCAGCTGGGAGACCCGCGACTCGGTCACCCCGAGGACCTCGCCGATCTCGCGCAGGGTCAGGTTCTCGTAGTAATAGAGGGCGATCACCAGCCGCTCGCGCTCTGGCAGCGACTCGATCGCGTCCGCGAGCCGGTCCTTGACCTCGGCCTGCTGCGCCTCGGACTCGGGATCGATTGCCGCCGGGTCCTGGATCGTGTCGAGAACCGAGATCTGGCTGCCGCCCTCGGGGTCGGCGAAGGTCCAGAGGTCGTCGAGCGCCAGCACCGAGGAGTTCGCGATCTCCAACAGCACCGCCTGGAAGTCCTCGACGCTGATCTCCAGCTCGTCGGCCATCTCCTCGTCGGTCGGCCCCCGCCCCAGCTTCGCCTCCAGCTTCTGATGGGCCCTTTCGACCTGGCGGGCCCGGGCCCTGACCGAGCGCGGCACCCAGTCGAGCGAGCGCAGCTCGTCGATGATCGCGCCCTTGATCCGGGCGACGGCGAAGGTCTCGAACTTGATCTCACGCTCGGTGTCGAAGCGCTCGATCGCCCCGATCAGGCCGAGCAGCCCGTAGGAGATCAGGTCGGACTCCTCGACGTGCGACGGCAGGCCCGACGCCATCCGGCCGGCGATGAACTTGACCAGCGGTGAGTAGGCGACCACAAGCCGTTCACGGGCCTTTTCGTCGCCGTCAACCTTGTAGCGTCGCCAGAGCTCGCGAAGCTCGACTGCCTTGACGTTCGTCTCCATACCGAGGGTCCCTAGATACTGACTGAGTGCGAAGGCTACCCGGGCGGCGTCAGGCGCGCGGGTGAGACTTTGCGTACTCCTGACGCAATCGCGACGGCTCGACGCGGGTGTAGATCTGGGTCGTGGACACGCTCGAGTGGCCAAGCAGCTCCTGGATCGAGCGTAGATCGGCGCCCCCCTCGAGCAGATGGGTGGCAAAAGAGTGGCGCAGGGTGTGTGGCGAGACGCGCCCGGCGACCGCCGTCTCGCGCACCCATTTCTCCAGCCGCCGGCGGACGTCGGACGAGCTCAGGCGCCGCCCGCGGCGGCTGATGAACAGCGCCGGCTCGTCGGCGGGCGGCCCGAGCGCGTGGCGGGCGGTGTCCAGATAGCGTCGCAGCGCCCGCTGGGCGGGCTCGCCGATCGGCACCACGCGGGTCTTGGAGCCCTTGCCGGTGGCGCGCACGGTCTCGGTCTCGAAATCGATCGCGCCAAGGTCCAGCGAGACGATCTCCTCGGCGCGCAGCCCGCACGAGTAGGCGACCTCGAACAGCGCCCGGTCTCGGACCTCGAGCGGCGTCCGCGCAGGAATCCGGTCGAGCAGGGAGCCGACCTCGTCGCGGGCCAGCACCCTGGGCAGGCGGCTCTGGCGCTTCTGGGCCGGCAGCAGGTCGGCCGGGTTGGCCTCGCTGGCGCCGGTGGCGACCAGGTGGGCGTGGAAGCTGCGCACGGAGGCCAGCTTGCGGGCGATGGTCGCCCTCGCCAGCCGCCGCTCGGAGAGCGCCGCGGCGTAGCTGCGCAGGTCGCGGTAGCGCAGCTGGCCCGGCTCTCGACAGCGGGTGGTCGCCCAGTCGGCGAGTTCGAGCAGATCGCGCCCATAGGCGCGCACGGTCGCCTTCGAGGCGCCGCGGCGGGCGAGATCGCGGGCGTGGTCGTCGAGCGCCGCCCGCCAGGCGGAGCTCGCGGTGAGCTCGTCGGCCGGCGGCGCCGGCAATGCGGTCCTCTCGCTCACATCAGCCGCCTCGACGCCGGCGGGATTCGGTTACGCCTCATAGCCCTAGCTTCGCCGCGCCCACGCGCGCGCCTGCCGGCGGGCGGAACTAACCGATGTAGATCGGGGTCCCGACCGGGACCTGGTCGTAGAGCGCCTCGACGTCGGGCACCGCCATTCGCACGCAGCCGTGCGACGCGGCGCTGCCGAGCGAGTCGACCTCGCTGGTCCCGTGGATGCCGGCGCCGTCGGTGATCCCCATCCAGCGCGCCTTCAGCGGGTTCGCGTCGGTGCCGCCGGCGACCACCGTGCCGGCAAGCTCGCCGGCCCAGTCGGAGTTCGGAACGCTCCAGACCGGGTCGACCTGCTTGTCCTGGATCGTGAACAGGCCGGTCGGGGTCGGATAGGCGGGCTGGCCGACGGCGACCGGGTACTTGTTCACCGGCTCCAGGTCCTTCCACAGGGTGAGCGTGAAGGTCGATTCGTCGACGGTCAGGTAGGTCGGATACTGGGCGGCGAGGTCGGCCTTGGAGACATCGGGCTGCACCTCTTCGACGGGGACCGTGACCTTGCGGTGCTTGGTGCGCTGGACCGCCGAGTCGATCCTGGTCCGCAGCGCGCCCTCGTCGACCGAGAGGCCCGGATGGCCGGCGACCCCGGTGAGCGAGACCGAGGTCGGCTCGATCGTCGCGTTGGTGGGATCGGTGTCGATCGCCTCGGCGACCTTGCCGACGAACTCGTCGACCGCCTTGTTCGAGTAGCTGAGCTGGGGTGAGATCGCGACGTCGACCTCGCCACCGGTCGCATAGCGCCAGACGCGAGTCGGCAGGCCGCCCTCCTGGCTGGCCTCGAGCGCGCGGTCGACCATCCCGTCGACGTCGGCGTCGACCGCGAGCTTCTCGGGACTGAGCTGGTACTTGACCCCGTCGTAGGTGGCAAGCACCGGCTTGCGCAGCGGCTGCACCAGCGCCTGGTCGACCGCTTCGCGGGCCTCGTCGGCGGTCATCCCGCCGACGTCGACGCCGCCGATCGTCACGCCCTCGGCGATCTGGTCAGCCTTCGCCGAGTCCCAGGCGTAGGCGCCCACGGCCGCGAGCAGCAGCAGGGCGACGAAGAAGACGGTGAAGATCTGGAGCTTGCGGGCCATCGGCGGTCAGAGATTGTACGAGGGCGCCCGGGCGGGCCCGCGTGCGTGGCGGGTCTGCAATCTCGGGTTCAGATCGCTCAGATTCCGAGCGGCTCGCGGTCGGCGCCGACGCCCTCGGTGGCGCGCTCGCGGCGCACGTGCGGGCTCCAACGCAGAAACTCCTCGACCTCGCGCTCGTAGTGGTAGCCGTCCTCGCCCGCGCGGGCGCGCAGGATCGGCTCCAGGCGCAGGTGCTCGCCGAGCTTGAGCACGGTCTCGCGCGAGGTGTAGCCGTATCGGAATCCGCTCGCCTTGTAGAGGCGGTTGTCCACCCCGCGGCCGAAGCGCAGCAGGTTGAGCATCTCGTCCGGGACCCGGAATCCGACCCGACGCAGCGGCCCGGCCAGCAGGCCGGTGCCCACCGGCGGCAGCACCGGCAAGGCGCGGCGGCCGACCAGCGAGATCGCCTCCGACAGCGCCAGCACGCCGTCGGCGGCGACGTTGTAGGTCCCGGCCACCTGGTTGATGGTCGCGTGCTCGAGCGCGTGCACGACGTCGTCCTCGTGCACGAACTGCAGCCGCGGGTCGAAGCCGAGCACCATCGGCACCATCGGCAGGCGCAGCATGCGGGTGAACGCGGTGTCGACGTCGGGCCCGAGCACGTTCGCGCAGCGCAGCACGGTGACCGTGACCGCGGGGTTCTTCTCGGCGAAGTCGTTGACCGCCTGCTCGGCCTCGAGGATGTCGCGCTCCAGGCGGGTGCGGGGCGGGTGCGGGCGGCGGATGCGCTCGGTGAAGAAGGCCGGGTCGTCCTGCTCGGCCCCGTAGTAATGGGTCGAGCTCTTGAACACCACCTTGCGGACCGGCGAGCCCTCCCCCGTGCAGGCGGCGAGGATGTTCATCGTCCCGATCACGTTGTTCTCGTGCGCGAACCGCGACGAGGCGACCAGCGAGTTGACCGTCATCCGCGCGTCGATCACGGTGTCGATCTCGGCCGCGCGGACGATCCGCTGCAGCAACGAGTGCTGGTTTGAGATCTTCACGAACTCGGTCCGCTCCAGCTCCAGCCGCGGCTCGCGCGAGTCGACCCCGATGATCGCCTCGATCTGCTCGAAGCCCTCCAGCGCCTGCGCCAGCCGCCCGCCCCAGTAGGTCGACAGGCCCGTTATCAGGACGCGCTTGGTCGGCGGCGCCGGGACGATCTCGGCGCCGCTCATCCGAACCACACGGACTTCCTGCGTCGAGAGCATCTGGTGCAGGTTCTCCTGGATCCGGGCGCGGATCTCCTGCGAGACGCTCTGCACCAGGGCCTTGTCGTGGACCGCGTCGGCGCCGCCGAGCTCGACCGTGTCGATCGGCTCCAGGAAGCGGATCTTGAACTTCGCCGGCAGGTAGCCGAGCATCCCCAGCGGCCCGAGCCAGGGGAAGGTCGGGGTGAGCGGGAAGTAGATCAGCCCGGTGAGCTTCTGCATCGCCGGGACCTGGGCGAAGATCGGCGCCGCCTCCTCCGCCCCGACCACGCACAGCGGGACGAGCTTCGCCTCGGCGCGCATCGCCGCCTCGACGAAGCCACCGCGGCCGAAACGCCGCAGCCGGTAGCGGTCCTTGTAGAGCTTCTCGGTCCCCTTGCGGCCCTCGGGGAAGACGAGCACCAGCTGGCGCTCGTCGTAGAGCAGCCGGTGGACGTTCGCCGGGTGCGCGGCGACGCCCCCGATCTTCGGGATCAGCATCGAGAACCCGGGATAGCCCTTGAAGAAGTGCTCGACGGTCAGGTAGAGGGGCCGCGGGTTGGGGTGCTCCTCGCGGATCGCCTTGGCGATCATCGCCGCGTCCGGCGGCAGGGCGCCGGAGTGGTTGGAGACCAGCAGCGCGCCGCCGTCGTCCGGCACGTTCTCGACCCCCTCGACCTCGGCCCGGAACCAGTAGCGGTAGAAGAACTCGTACAGGGTCTGGTCCATGAACCCCTCGACCCGCTCCGAGCGCCCCCAGTCGTTGAGCCTGCGCTCGGGCTCGATCGCCGGCAGCAGGTCGCGCATCTCGTCGCCGGGCCGCCGCTCGGGCAGCAGGTCCGGCGCCGCGTCGTCGGGGCGCCCGGGCGTCGTCGAAAGCGATGTCCGCCGTTCAGCCAAGTCCGAAATAGTATCCGCGCCGTTGAGCGCGCAAACGTCAACAAGACGTCGCCGGCCCCGGTTCGAGCCGTTCGGCCCGCGGCCCGCGCCGACGCCCGCGGACGGCCCGGACCCCTACGGCGACCCGGATCCCGAGTGGCTGCGGATCGACTGGTCCGAGCACATCGGCGACGTCGACGTCGACGGCACCCGGGTCCACTACGCCGAGCTCGGCGCCGGCGAGCCCGAGGCCCCGGCGATCGTCTTCGTCCACGGGCTCTCGGGCTGCTGGCAAAACTGGCTCGAGAACATCCCCCACTTTGCCAAGGGCCACCGCGTGCTCGCACCCGACCTGCCCGGCTTCGGCTCCTCCCCGGTCCCCGACTGGGAGATCTCGATCCCCGCCTACGGGCGGCTGCTGCTCGGGTTCTGCGACGCGGTCGGGGTCAGCGAGGCGATCGCGGTCGGCAACTCGATGGGCGGCTTCGTCGCGGCCGAGGCGACGATCGCCGAGCCGCAGCGATTCGAGCGGCTGGTCCTGGTCTCGGCCGCCGGGGTGACCAGCGCCCGCCTACGACGCGAGCCAACCGAGGTGGTGGCGCGCATGATCGCACGCGGCGACCCCGCTCGCCTTCCGGGCGCAGACGCGTGCGATGCGCCGGCCACGGGCACGCCAACTCGCCTTCGGCGGGATCTTCGACAACCCGCGCGCCCTGCGCCCGGAGCTGATCTGGGAATTCTTCGCCGGCGGCATCCGCGGGCAGTCGTTCGTCGAGGCCCTCTCCAGTCTCGCCGGCTACCACTTCCTCGAACGGCTCGGCGAGATCGAGGTGCCGACGCTGATCGTCTGGGGCTGCCAGGACCACGTCGTCCCGCCCGCCGACGCGCTCGGCTACGCGAAGCGGATCGCCGGCGCCCGGCTCGAGGTCTTCGACCGTTGCGGGCACGTGCCGATGGCCGAGCGCCCGGTGCGCTTCAACCGGCTGCTGGACGAGTTTCTCACCGGCTAGCCGCGGCCTCGCGCTCGGCCTGGGTCGGCACGTAGTCCTCGTGGCGGACGCGGCGGCGGCTCTCGCCGTAGCGACGGGTCTCGCGCACGATCAGCAGCCAGGTGATCACGGTGACGTAGGCGATCGTCGCCAGCGCCGGGATCTCGACCGCGAGCGGCAGCGAGGCGACGAAGGCGATCGCGAGCCCGGCCCGCTCGACGTTGATCGTGTGGATGTGGCGGTAGCGGAAGGCGACGTGGCCGAGCAGGTACGCGGCCATCCCGCCGAGCAGCGCGAACGCCGGCACGACGTCGAGCGGGTCGTCGACGTGGGCGATCGTCTTCTTCAGGCCGAGGGCGACCAGCACGATCCCGGCGACCATCGGGAAGTGCAGGAACGAGTACGAGTCGCGGGCCATCTCGTTCTGCTCGCGGCCGACCTCGGCGCGCTCGAGCCGGCGGGCGGCGACCAGGGCGACGACGTCGAAGTACAGCCACCAGAGCGCGGCGGCGAGCGCGATCCCGACCACCGCCGCGGTCCCCTGGTCGAAGCTCAGCCCGCCGGTCACCCCGACCCCGATCGCGACGATCGACTCGCCGAGGGCGATGATGATGATCAGGCCGTGGCGCTCGGCGAAGTGCGACGGCATCAGCTTCCAGCCCTCGGCGCCGAACAGGTAGGGGCCGCCCATGTCGAGCGCCAGGGCCACCGCCCACAGCGCCGCCTGCGCCCAACCGTCGAGAAACGAGGCGACGATCAGCAGGCCGACGCCGAGCGCAGTGCTGATCGCCAGGCCGGTGACCGAACGGCGCAGGCTGGCGTCGTCGCGGCTGGCGATCGTGAACAGGCCGATCTGGGCGAAGCGAACGACGCCGTAGGCGAGGGCGAAGGTGAGCCCGAGATCGCCGAAGGCCTGGGGAACGCAGAGCGCGCAGAGCAGCAGCCCTGCCATCGCCGCGAACATCACCAGCCGCACGGCGTCCTCCTCCGGGTCGACGACGCTGGTCAGCCACGAGTAGCCGACCCACGCCCACCAGAGCACGGCGAGCACCAGCACGCCCTTGCCGAGGCCCGACCAGGTCGGATCGTCGGACATCAGCTGCGTGCACTGGGTGATCGCGAGCACGAAGACGAGGTCGAAGAACAGCTCCAGCGGCGTGACCTGCTCGGTCTCGCGCATCGCCGCGGTGATCCGCGGCACGTGGGGACGGGCCTCGGTGGCCATCAGGCCCCGGTCAGACTGTGATCGCGCCGTGGCTGGCGGAGCCGACCGCGCCCGCGTACTTGGCGAGCACGCCGGTCGCATAGGCGGGCTCCGGCGCCTCGTAGGCGGCGACCCGCTCGGCGATCTGATCGTCGGTCAGGTCGACCGAGAGCTCGCGCTTGTCGACGTCGATCGTCACCTGGTCGCCGTCGCGAAGCGCCGCGATCGGGCCGCCTCGGACCGCCTCGGGCGCGACGTGGCCGACCATCATCCCCCGGGTGGCGCCCGAGAAGCGCCCGTCGGTGAGCAGCGCCACCTCCTCGCCCAGCCCCTCGCCGACGATCGCCGCGGTCACCTGCAGCATCTCGCGCATCCCCGGGCCGCCGGCCGGACCCTCGTTGCGGATCACGATCACGTCACCGGGCTCGATCCGCTGCGCCTTGACCGCCTCGAAGCACTCCTCCTCGGACTCGAACACCCGCGCCGGGCCGGTCTGGCCCTTGCGCTCGGTGCCCGCCAGCTTCACCACCGCACCCTCGGGGGCGAGGTTGCCGCGCAGGATCGCCAGCCCGCCCTCGCTCTTCAGCGGGTCGGCGAGCGGTCGGACGACCTCCTGGCCTTCCCGCTCGACCGCGTCGGCGGCCTCCTCGCCGATCGTCCGGCCGCTGACCGTGAGCGCGTCGCCGTGCAGGATCCCCGCCTCGGCGAGCCGGTTGAGCAGCAGCGGCACGCCGCCGGCGCGGTAGAGGTCGGTGGCGACGAAGCGCCCGCCCGGCTTCAGGTCGGCGAGCAACGGGGTATTGCGCGAGATCCGCTCGAAGTCGTCGATCTCCAGCTCCACCCCGGCCTCGCGGGCAACCGCGAGCAGGTGCAGGACGCCGTTGGTCGAGCCGCCCGACGCGCAGACGCAGGCGATCGCGTTCTCGAGCGAGTCGCGGGTGATCACCCTGCTCGGCCGCAGATCGTCGGCGAGCACCCGCATCACCAGCTCGCCGATCCTCTCCGCCACGGTCGACTTCTCGTCGTCCTCGGCGGGGACCATCGACGAGCCGCCGGGCGAGATCCCCATCGCCTCGAACGCGCAGGCCATCGTGTTGGCCGTGAACTGGCCGCCGCAGGCGCCGGCGCCGGGGCTGGCGACGTCCTCGAGCGAGCGCAGATCCTCGTCGGACATGTCGCCGGCGGCGTGGGCGCCGATCGCCTCGAAGACGTCGACGATCGTCACGTCGCGGTCATGCCAGCGCCCGGGCGCGATCGAGCCGCCGTAGAGCATCACCGCGGGGACGTCGAGCCGGGCGAGCGCCATCACCGCCCCGGGAATCGTCTTGTCGCAGGCCGAGAGCGCGATCAGGGCGTCGAACTGGTAGCCGCGCGCCATCAGCTCGATCGAGTCGGCGATCACCTCGCGCGAGACCAGCGAGGCCTTCATCCCCTTGGTCCCCATTGTGATCCCGTCCGAGATCGCGACCGTGTTGAACTCCATCGGCGTGCCGCCTGCCGCGCGGACGCCGTCCTTGATGTGCTCGGCGAGGCCGCGGAGGTGGAAGTTGCAGGGCATCGCCTCGGTCCAGGTGTTGGCGATCCCGATCGTCGGGCGCTTGAGCGCCGCGTCGTCGTAGCCGATCCCCTTCATGTAGGCGCGCGCCGCGGCCCGCTCGGGCCCGTCGAAGACCGCCGCCGAGCGCGGGCGCGGTAGCGCCGAGCTGTCCCCGTTGTCCGTCATCGCGGGCCTCAGTCTAGGGGGCGCTACAGGCGCGACCGAGCGCCGCGGCCCTCGAGCTCGCGCAGCCGCTCGATGTCGCGGCGGGCGTGGTCCGGGTCGACCTGGTGACCGGGCGGATTCAGGTTCGCCTCCGAGATCAGCTCGTACTCGCTGCCCCGCAGGGTCATCCACTTGGCCAACACGTCGTCGGCCGGCGGCAGCCGCTCGCCCGCGTCGGAGAACCCGACGCAGTACTCGGCCAGCAGCTCGCCGGTCTCGGTGTCGTAGGCGACCAGCGGCCGGTACGGGTAGACGAGGTAGGCGTAGCGCGGGTTGCGCCCGACGACGGCAAGGAAGCCGAGTTGCTCATAGGCCTGGAAGTCGCGCTCGGCGACCACAGCTCGCATCAACTCCCGTGCGCGCTGTTCGGCCTCGTCCATCGCGGTTCAGCCGCCGGCCGCCCGGGGGAAGAAGATCACGCGCTCGGCGTCGCGCGGCACCTCGGCGAAGTCGTGCACCATCGTCGCCCGGCGGTGGCCGCGCTCGGCGGTCGGCACCGCGGCCGACATCCCGAGGTCGAGCTGGCGGCGAAACTCAGCGATCAGGCGGTCCTCATCCTCGCTCACCTCGGGGTCGCCCTCGACCAACAGGAGATCACCGTGTCCCGCCTGCATGCGGACCAGCTTCATCGCACCCCGATTATGCCTTGGACTGGAAGTCCGCGGGGCGGCTGGCGATCCCGAGCACGTCAACGGGGCCCGGGCCGGCGCCGATCGAGCGCAGCCCGTTGCCGACAGCCTCGGCGGCCACCTCGCGCGCCCAGCGCGCCGCCTCGGCGAGCTCGGCGCCCCGGGCGAGGAACGCGGCGACCGCCGAGCTGTGCGTGCAGCCGGAACCGTGGGCGGCCCCGTCGGGGTAACGCGGCCCGTCGATCCGCAGCGAGCCGTCGCGCTCTACAAGCACGTCGGCCCCGTCGTCCGCGTGCCCGCCGGTGACGATCGCGGCCCCGGCGCCGAGCGCCAGCAACGCCTCGCCGAGCTCCGCCTGGCCGGCCCTCTCGCCCAGCGCGGTCAGCGCGCGCGCCTCGGGCAGGTTGGGGGTGACGACGTCGGCGCGCGGGAGCACCCGCTCGATCAGCGCTGCCTTCGCCGCCGGCTCGAGCAGGGTCGCACCGCTCTCGGAGATCATCACCGGGTCGACGACCACCGGCGCATCGCCGACCAGCGCCAGGGCCTCGAGCACGGCGTCGATCGTCGGCTCGTCGGCGAGCATTCCGACCTTGACCGCATCGACGCCGATGTCCGAGGCGACGGCTCGGACCTGGGCGATGATCATCTCCGGCGCCACGGTGGCGACCAGCTCGACCCCGACGGTGTTCTGCGCGGTGAGCGCGGTGATCGCGGTGGTCCCATGGACGCCGCAGCGCGCGAACGCCTTCAGGTCGGCCTGGATCCCGGCGCCGCCGCCGGAGTCCGAGCCCGCGATCGCCAGGCATGTCGGGATCGTCGGTGCCATCCGGTTGAGGTTATTCGGGGGCCCGCAGGCCGGTGGCCGCATAGCCGCCGAGCGGATCGGCGGCGACGTAGCCGAGCAGCTCCAGGCGGGCGAGCGCGACCGCCGCCGGGCGGGCGCCGAGCCCGCCCTCGAGCGCCACCCGGTCGACCGTCACCGCGCCGGCGCTGACCAGCTCGAGTACGCGGCGTAGCTCCGAATCGAGCGCCGGCCCGGGCCGCGGCGCCGGGGCCGACGACGGCGATGAGCGAGACCCCGCCCCGACGCCGAACAGCAGGTCGAGGACGTCGCGCGCGTCGCGGATCAGATGCGCCCCGTCGCGGAGCAGATCGTTGCTGCCCTCGGCGACCCTGACGCCGAGCTGGCCGGGGACCGCGGCGACCGTGCGGCCCAGGCGCAGGGCCCAGTCGGCCGTGATCAGGCTCCCCGACGGCTGCGCCGCCTCGACCACCACGATCACCTCGCCGAGCGCCGCCATGATCCGGTTGCGTTCGGCGAAGTGATGGCGCTCGACGTGGCTTCCGGGCGGGCGCTCGGAGATCACCGCGCCGGTGGTCGCGATCCGGCCGTAGAGCTCGGCGTTGCTCGGAGGCGAGGCGCGCTCCGGCCCGGTCGCAAGCACCGCGATCGTCGATCCGCCGCCGGCGAGCGCACCCCGGTGCGCGGCCGAGTCGATCCCAAGCGCCATGCCGCTGATCACCGTCACCCGCGCCAGGGCCAGCTCTCGCGCCAGGCCCTCGGCCACCCGCACGCCGTAGCCGCTGGCCCGGCGGGCGCCGACGATCGTCACCGCCGGCTCGTCGCCGAGGCGGGCGAACGCGGCGCGGTCGCCCACCCCGTGCAGCAGCGGCTGCTCGGCCCGGGCGAGATCGAGCAGGCCGGCCGGGTAGCCGGCGGCCCCGCGCGCGAGCGTCCACACGCGGCCGCCGGCGTTCACGTCCCGCGGCGGCGGATCGCCAACGCCTCCTCGACGTGCTCGTCGGCGACCCCGTCGCGGCCGGCAAGGTCGGCGAGCGTCCGCGCCACGCGGATCACCCGGTCGCGGCCGCGGCCGCTGAGCCCGCCGCGGGCGACGGCGATCGCCAGCAGCCGTTCGGCGCCCGCCGGGATCGTGATCTCGCCCGGCGAGACCTCGGCGTTCGCGCGACCATCGCCGCGGCCAAGCTGCCGCGCGCGGGCGGCGAGCACCCGGTCGCGAACCGCGGCCGACCCCTCACCCGGCTGGGCGAGGGCCGACGCGTCGGGCTGCTCGACCCGTAGCGAGATGTCGAGTCGGTCCTCGAGCGCCGCCGTCAGCTTCGCCCCGTACGCGCGCAGCTCGGCCGGGCCGCAGGTGCAGGAGCCCGAGTCGGCGCCGTTTCCGCATGGACACCGGTTGGCGGCGGCGACCAGCTGGATGCGGCACGGAAGCTCGACCGAGTAGCGGGCGCGGGCGATCCGCACGCTCCCGTCCTCGAGCGGCTGGCGCAACGCCTCCAGCGCGGAACGCCCGAACTCCGGTAGTTCGTCGAGGAACAGCACTCCGCGATGGGCAAGGGTCACCTCGCCGGGCCGCGGCGGCGTGCCTCCGCCGATCAGGCCGGCGGTCGAGATCGTGTGGTGCGGGGCCCGGAACGGCCGCCGTCCGGCGAGCGCGGGCTCGATCGGCCGCCCGGCGGCGCTCGCCACCCGGGCCGCGTCGATCAGCTCGGCGCGATCGAGCGGCGGCAGGATCGACGGCAGCCGCCGCGCCGCCATCGACTTTCCGGCGCCCGGGGGACCGGTGACCAGCAGGCTGTGGCCACCCGCGGCGGCGATCTCGAGCGCCCGCCGCAGGGCGGGCTGGCCACGCAGATCGGCCAGGTCAGGTGCCGCGGCGCCGTCGGCGACGGCTGCGGCCCCGGGCTGGGCGGGATCCGGCTCGGCGTCGGTCGCGAGCGCGGCGAGCTGCTCGAGCCGGTCGATCGCGATCACGCGACCCGGCGCCGTCAACGCTGCCTCGCTCGCCGAGCGGGCCGGGACGACGATCGCCCGCAGGCCGGCGGCGGCGGTTCGCTCGGCCATCGCCAGCGCGCCCGCGACCGGCCGCAGCGTCCCGTCGAGCGCCAGCTCGCCGGCGAGCGCGACGTCGTCGAGCACCTCCGGCGGCAGCTGGCCGGTCGCCGCCAACAGCGCGGCAGCGATCGCGAGGTCGAAGCCGGGCCCGGCCTTGCGCAGATCGGCCGGTGCCAGATTGGCCGTGATCCGCCGCTGCGGGAACTCGAAGCCGGAGTTGGCGAGGGCGGCGCGGACCCGCTCGCGCGACTCGCGCACCGCGGGATCGGGCAGGCCGACGATCGCGAACGCGGGCAGTCCCTGGCGCACGTCGACCTCAACCCTGACCTCGCGTGCCTCGACGCCGAGCAGGGTGAAGGTCCGGGCGATGGCGAGCACCGGGCGAACCTACGGGGGCGGCTTTCGCTCGTGGCGCGCAGAGGGTCACGAATCCGACCCGATCTCCGCGCCACCCGCGTCCCGCGGGGGCCTAGTGTCGATCGCGATGACCGCAGCCCGCCAGCAGCTCGGCCGCGTGGTCGAGGACCTGGTCGCCCGGCGCCTGGCGGCAGCCGGCTGGGCGATCGTCGCGCGCAACGCGCGACCGCCGGGAATCCGCGGCGAGCTCGACCTGATCGCGGTCGACGGCGCGGCGCTGGTGTTCGTCGAGGTGAAGGCGCGACGCGCCGGCGCGGCCGCCGGGCCGCAGACGCCCGCGGGCGCGGTCGGGCCGGGCAAGCGGGCGAAGATCCGAGCGCTGGCCGCGGCGTGGCTACGGCACCGGGGGTATGAGGTGCCCCGGCATCGCGAACTGCGGTTCGACGTGATCGGCGTATTGGTGGACGGCGCCGGGCGGGTCGTCGAGTGGGAGCACCTCCGCGCGGCGTTCTAGCCCAGGCGGAGCTGGGAGTAGGCGATCGAGGCGAAGGAGCGGCGGTGAAGCGGCGAGGGGCCGTGCTCGATGATCGCGGCGCGGTGCTCGGGGGTCGAGTAGCCGACGTTGCCGTTCCACTCGTAGGCTGGGTAGTCGGCGGCGATCCGGTGCATGTAGCGGTCGCGGGTGACCTTGGCGATCACCGAGGCGGCGGCGATCGCGGCGCTGCGGGCGTCGCCCTCGATCACCGGCCGGTGCTCGACCGCGCACCGCGCGCCCAGCGGGAAGCCGTCCGACAGGCAGGCCGCCCCGGGCACGGCCACCCGCTCGAGGCTGCGAGCGAGCGCCTCGAGGTTGGTGACGTGCAGGCCGCGGGAGTCGATTCCGCGCACGCAGCGAATCGTCACCGCGACCTTGGCGGCGGCGCGGATGACGACCGGGTAGAGCGCCTCGCGCTGCTCGGCGGTGCGCTGCTTGGAGTCGTCGAGGTCGCCGAGCGCACGTCGATCGCGCATCGTCAGCCGCTCGTAGTCCAACAACACGCCGGCGGCGACCAGCGGCCCGGCGAGCGACCCACGCCCCGCCTCGTCGGCCCCGGCGACGAACCGGCAGCCGAGCTCGCGGTCGAACTTGAACAGCTTCGCCGCCCTGCGCCGCCGGCGTTTGGCCGCCTTGACCGACGCGGCCGAGGGCTTCGACTGCTTTACCGCCGGAGCGGGCTCAGAGGAAGCCAATGCGGTCCGGGGGCCAGTACGTGAAGATGGCTCCGCCGATGATCCAGTCGCGGGGGACGGGTCCCCAGTAGCGGCTGTCCTCGCTCGAGCCACGATTGTCGCCCATCATGAAGTAGTGGTCGGGCGGCACGGTGATCGGCTCGCGGAAGTCGCAGCCGCCGAGCCCGTTGCAGGGCCGGATCTCCCAGTCGCCCTGGAACTTCTCGCCGTTGACGATCGGAATCCCGTTCTCGACCGCGAGCGTGTCGCCGGGGCCGGCGACGACCCGCTTGATGAACGTCTCGTCGGACTCGCGCGGGTCGTTGACCGGGCAGACTTGGTGCTTGCCGCGGTCGGGATCGGTGCAGCGGGCGCCGCTGTAGTCCATCTCGGCGGTCACCGGCGGGTGGAAGACGATGATGTCGCCCGGCGAGGGGTCCTTGCCGAGGTGGTAGCTGAGCCGATTGACCAACACCCGCTGGCCGACCTTCAGGGTCGGGACCATCGACGGCGAGGGGATCTGGTACGGCTTGACCACGAACGCCTGAATCCCCAGCGCGACGCCGATCGCCAGGGCGACGATCGCGACCAGCTCGACGATCGCCCCGAGAGTGCTGTCCGGTTTCGGGACCAACCGCACCTGAGAACCCCTACAGCAGCCCGATGCGGTTCGGCGGCCAGTACGTGGCGAACGCCCCGCCGATGATCCAGTCGCGGGGCACCGGACCCCAGAAGCGGCTGTCGTCGGACTCACCGCGGTTGTCGCCCATCATGAAGTAGTGGTCCGGAGGGATCGTGATCGGCTTGGTCAGGTTGCAGACCGGGAAGTCGCCGCAGGGCTCGATCTCCCAGTCACCCTGGACCGGCTCGCCGTTGACGATCGGGATCCCGCCGCGGACGGTGAGCGTGTCGCCCGGGCCGGCGACGACCCGCTTGATGAAGTTGTTGTCCCACATCTCGTCGGTGGGCTGCGGGCAGGCCTGGTCATCGGGGTGCGCGACCCCGCAGGCGTCGTGCTGGGCTCCCAGCGGCGGGTGGAAGACGACCACATCCCCGACCGACGGATCCGCTCCGAGCTTGTAGGTGAACCGGTTGACCAGCACCCGCTGGCCCTTCTCCAGCGTCGGCAGCATCGACTCCGACGGGATCTGGTACGGCTTGACGATGAAGGCCTGGATCCCGATCGCGAGCCCGATCGCGAGCGCGACGATGACGACGAGCTCGACTACCGCGCCGACGGCGGTTGTCGGCTTCGGGATCAGCTGGGTTCCTCGGAATCCGCGGCCTCGCCGTCGGATTCAGAGGACGTTCCGTCCTCGGAGGCCTCCGCGGCCTCCTCCCCCGCCGGCTCCTCAGCCTCGGCCCCGTCCTCGGCGTCCTCGCTCGTCTCAGCCTCGGCCGTCGCCTCCGCCTCCGGTGCCTCGGGGGTCCCCTCGGCCTCCGCAGCCTCCTCGCCCTCGGCCGCCTCCGCGTCGTCGCCCTCCACGGGGGCGGCGATCGGCTCGACCTCCTCCTGGGCGGCGCCCTCGGAATCGACCGCGACCGGCTCGGCGGCCTCGCCGATCACCAGGTCGTCCTCGATCCCCCAGCGGCGCTCGGCGACTCGGGCGCGCTTGCCGACCCGCCCGCGCAGGTAGTAGAGCTTCGCCCGCCGCACGTCGCCGCGGGCGACGACCTCGAGCTGCTCGATCTTCGGCGAGTGCACCGGGAAGGTGCGCTCGACGCCGACCCCGAACGACTGCTTGCGGACGGTGAAGGTCTCGCGCACGCCGGAGCCTTGGCGCGCGATCACGATCCCCTCGAAGACCTGGGTACGCCGCCGCGTGCCCTCGATCACCTGGAAGTGCACCCGCACGCGGTCGCCGGCGGAAAACCGCGGCACCCTCTTCAGCTGCCGCTGCTCAATGCTTTCGATGATCGTGCTCATAGGAAAAGCGCGGCACCGTGTGCGGGCCCGCGCGGGCGTCAGATAGTAGAGAACTCGGTCCTGAACGTCGCCTAAGCGCCGCCCTCGCCGGCGGTGCGGCTGCGCTCCAGCCGCCACTCCCGGATCCGCGCATGGTCCCCGGACAGCAGCACCTCGGGCACCTCCCATCCGCGGTAGTTCGCCGGGCGGGTGTAGTGGGGGTATTCGGGGGCGCCGCCGAGCGCCTCTGAGAACGACTCCTCGATCGCGCTGTCGGCGTGGCCGAGCGCGCCCGGGAGCTTGCGCAGCACGGTGTCGGCGACCACCATAGCCGCCAGTTCGCCGCCCGAGAGCACGTAGGGGCCGACCGAGATCGCGTCGTCGGCGAGGTGCTCGCGGACCCGCTCATCGATCCCCTCGTAGCGCCCGCAGAGCAGCGCCAGGTGCGGCTCGGCGGCCAGTTCGGTAGCCAGCGCGTCGTCGAGCGAGCGCCCGGACGGCGCCAGCACGATCACCCGGGCGGAGGGCCGCTCCTCACCGTAGGCGGCCCGCAGCGCGAGGTCGACCACGTCCACGCGCAGCACCATCCCCGCCCCGCCGCCGTAGGGCGAGTCGTCGACCTGGCGGCCGCTGAGCGTGGTCGTGTCGCGGTAGTTGAAGTAGCGCAGCTCCGAGCCCTGCCCGAGCGCGTTGCGGACATGGCGCTGGTCCTCGAACCACCCGAACCACTCCGGGAACAGGGTGAAGACGTCGATCCGCACGGGCTCAGTCGTCTTCGACGATCTCGACCATGACCCGGCCGGCGTCCTGCGCCGTTGCCGCAGCCTTGGCGAGCGTGCGGATCGCGTTCGCGACCCTGCCCTCGCGCCCGATAACGCGGCCCAGGTCGCCGTCGGCGACGTGGACCTCGAGCACGGTTCCCTCGGCCTCCTCGACCTCGGTGACCCGGACCTCGTCGGGCTCGGAGACCAGCGCGCGGACGACGAACTCGACCAGGTCGCGCATGGGCGGCGGCGCCTAGGTGCCCGAGGCGGCGATGCCCTTGGTGCGCAGCAGCGTCGCGACCGTGCGGGTCGGCTGGGCGCCGTGATCGAGCCAGTGGCGTGCGCGCTCCTCGTCGATCTCGATCACCGAGGGATCGGTCTGGGGGTTGTAGTGGCCGATCGTCTCGATCGTGCGGCCGTCGCGAGGCGAGCGGCGGTCGGCGACGACCACGCGCCAGATCGGGTTCTTGCGGGAACCCACCCTTCTCAAGCGAATTCTGACCATTGCGGCGCAGGAGGTTAGCGGGAAGCCCCTCGCTAACGCACGCCCTTCATCAACTGCGCGGGATCGGGCATCTTGCCCTTCGCCAGCTGGGACATCATCTTGCGCATCTGGCCGAACTGCTTGACCAGTTGGTTGACGGCCTGGACGGTGGTCCCCGAGCCCTGCGCGATCCGCTTGCGCCGCGAGCCGTCGATCAGCGCCGGGTTGGCGCGCTCGGCCGGGGTCATCGAGAGGATGATCGCCTCGAGCCGGTCGAGCTCGCGCTCGTCCATGTTCATCGTCCGCAGCTGCTTCATCTGCTTGCCGAGCCCGGGCATCATCCCGAGCACGTTGGAGAGCGGGCCCATCTTGCGCACCTGGCGCATCTGGGTGAGGAAGTCCTCGAGCGTGAACTCCTGCTTGCGGATCTTGCGCTCGAGCTCGGCCGCCTGGTCGGCGTCGGAGACCTCCTCCGCCTTCTCGATCAGCGACAGCACGTCTCCCATGCCGAGGATCCGCGACGCCATCCGCTCCGGGTGGAAGCGCTCGAGCTGCTCGACCCGCTCGCCGGTGGAGACGAACATGATCGGCTTGCCGGTCACCGCCTTGACCGAGAGCGCCGCGCCGCCGCGGGCGTCGCCGTCGAGCTTGGTCAGCAGCACGCCGTCGAACTCGACCCGCTCGGCGAACGCCTCGGCGACGTTGACGGCGTCCTGGCCGGTCATCGCGTCGAGCACCAGGAGGATGTCGTCAGGCTTGACCGCCTTGCGGATCGCGACCAGCTCGTCCATCAGCTCGCCGTCGACGTGCAGGCGGCCGGCGGTGTCGACGATCAGCACGTCGAGGCCCGCCGACTTCGCCTGGCCCAGCGCCCACTCGGCGATGTCGACCGGGCTGCGCTCGGTGCCCTGCTCGTAGACGGTCGCGCCGCAGCGCTTGCCCATCGTCACCAGCTGCTCGACCGCCGCCGGGCGCTGGGTGTCGCAGGCGACCAGGCCGACCCGCTTGCCGTCGTCGCCGAGCAGCTTGGCGAGCTTCGCGCAGGCGGTCGTCTTGCCCGAGCCCTGAAGGCCGGACATCAGGATCACGGTCGGCCCGGAGGAGGCGAAGGCGAGGTCGCGGCTGGAACCGCCCATCAGCGCCGCCAGCTCCTCGTCGACGATCTTGACCACCTGCTGGCCGGGGTTGAGCGCCTCGAGGACGCCGGCGCCCAGGCAGCGCTCCTTGACCTGCGAGGTGAACTGCTTGACGACCTTGAAGTTGACGTCCGCCTCGAGCAGCGCGAGGCGGATCTCGCGCATCGCCTTGTCGACGTCCGCCTCGGTCAGCTTGCCGCGGTTGCGGACGTCGCTGAGCGTCTCCTGGAGGCGGTCGGAAAGCTGGTCGAACACGCGCTCAGCTTAGTCCGCGCAGGCCGGCAGCCTAGAGCGGCGGCGCCTCCCAGTAGGCGCACAGGCGCGCGGCGTAGCGCTTCGGCCGCTCGGCGAACAGTCTCGCGGCGAGCGCGAACGCGTCGCCTTGGAGCTCGCGGCGGCGCTTGGCGATCAACGTCCGCAGGTGCTCGAGCTGATCGGCGCCGAGGGGCGCCTCGCCGCGGTCCAGGTACCCCGTCAGGACGACGAGGTCGTGATCGTCGCCGAGCAGGTCGGCGAGCCGGTGCGCCTCGGCCGCCGTCGCGCCGAGCGCTTCGGGCCACGCCTCGGCGAGCAGGCGCAGGTGGTACCAGAGGTCCTTGGCGCGCTTGCGCAACTCGTGCAGGCGCTCGTCGGTGGGATCGTCGAGCGCCTCGCGATACCGCTCGCGACCGCGCGAGTGGGCGCGCCGGACGCCGGGGGCGATCAGCTTGAACCCCTTGGCGTCCAGCGGCCAGCGGTCCACCTCCGCCCTGCCCGCCTCGATCGCCACCGCCGCGCGTTCGCGCGCCTCGTCGAGCCCCGGCGGCGACTCGGCCTCCGGAGCGGTCAGCGCCGCCCGCACGGCCCCCCAGCCCCCCGGCGGCTGGTCGCCGGCGAAGCGCTTGCCGAGCGCGTCGACGGTCGCGCTTCGCACCTGCGCGTCGCGCACGTCCGAGAGCCCCAGTGAGGCGTCGCGAAAGCGGGCGTTCTCGGCGGCGTAGAGCTTCTCGCCGATCACCGGGCGCACGAGCCTCAGGGTCGAGCGCAGCTTCTTCACGTCCTTGCGCGCCGTATGCACGGCCTCGGCCGGATCGGCGTCGGGATCGCGCAGTGCGCCGACCGCATGATCGATCCGCCCGCGGGCCACCCTGCGCATGCCCTGATCGAGCCGCTTGCCAGGCTTGAGCCGATAGGCGGAGCCCTCGCTCACGGGCGTCCCCTGGTCGCGAGGGTCTCGTTCAGATACTCGGGCTTCCCGGTGACCTCGGCCCCGAACCAATCCGGGGGCTCGAACCGGGCCGCCGCCTGTTCGTCGCGAAACTCAACCTCGGCGACGACGAGCCCCTCGAGCTCACCGTCGTAGACGTCGAGCTCGATCATCCGCTCCCCCGCACCGATCAGATAACGGCGCTTGTGCAGGCGCCGACCCTCGGTCAGCGGCCACAGGGCCGCGAACTGGTCCGCGTCGAGCTCCACCTCGGCCTCGTCGCGGGCGAGCCCGCCACCGCGCTTGACGGTCTCGGTCAGCTGGTCGTCGCGCCGGCGCAGCCGGACCTCGTCGCCGTCGGCCCCCGGGTGGACGATCGCCAGGTAGCCCTGCTCGATCACCGAGAACTCGGCGTCCTCCAGGGGTGGCGGCTCGTCGATCAGGAACTTTCGCTCGATCTCCACCGGCGCACCTACTCGTCCAGCAGGGCGTGGGCGAAGGCCTGGGCGTCGAACGGGCGCAGGTCCTCGATCCCCTCGCCGACGCCGATCAGCTTCACCGGGATTCCAAGCTCGCCGGCGATCGCCAGCGCGATGCCGCCCTTTGCGGTGCCGTCGAGCTTCGTCAGCACGACCCCGGTGACGTCGACCGCATCGGCGAACGCGCGTGCCTGGCGCAGGCCGTTCTGCCCGGTGGTCGCGTCGATCACGATCAGGGTCTCGTGCGGGGCGCCGTCGAGCCGCGTGCTCGCCACGCGGCATACCTTCGCCAGCTCCTCCATCAGGTTGTCGTGCGTGTGCAGCCGCCCGGCGGTGTCGACGATCACGACGTCGGCGCCGCGCGCATCGGCGGCGGCGAGCGCGTCGAAGACGACCGCCCCGGGGTCGCCGCCCGCGTTGCCCTTGACGATCTCGGTCCCGGCGCGCTCGGCCCACGTCTCGAGCTGCTCGATCGCCGCCGCCCGATAGGTGTCCGCCGCGGCGACGAGGACGGTGAGGCCGAAGCGCTCGCGCAGCGCCGCGGCCAGCTTGCCGATCGTCGTCGTCTTGCCGGTGCCGTTGACGCCGACGACCATGATCACCGCCGGCTTGGCGCTGATCTCGAGGGTCGGCGGCTGGGGCGCCGCGATCTCGGCGAGCAGCTCGATCAGCCGTTCGCGGGTCGCCTCGGGCCCGGCGACCTGGCCCGACTCGACCTCGCCCTCGAGTCTGCCGACCACGTCGGCGGTCGCCTTGGCGCCCACGTCGGCGAGGATCAACGCCTCCTCCAGCCGCTCCCAGGTCTCCTCGTCGATCCTGTCGAACAGGCTTGCCGAGAGCTCGACACGCAGCGCCTGGCGGCTCTTCGACAGCCGCTCGCGCAATCTCGCGAAGCGCCCGCCGGTGCGTTCGGGCTCGGCGTCTGCCTGCGCCGGCGCGCCACCGGCGCTCGGGATCAACTCCTCCCACTCCATCGGAGCGGGAATGTACTCAGGCGGCCTCGGATTCCTCGCCGAGGCGCTGGGGCGCGGCGTCCTCGAACTTGCGCGAGACGACCTTGGTCACCCCGCCATTGCCCATCGAGACGCCGTAGAGGACATGGGCGGCGTCCATCGTCCGCTTCTGGTGGGTGACGATGATGAACTGGGCGCGGTCGGAGAACCGGTTGACCAGCTGTAGGAAGCGATCGATGTTGGCGTCGTCGAGCGCCGCCTCGACCTCGTCGAGGATGTAGAACGGCGACGGGCGGGCGAGGAAGACGCTGAACACGAAGGCGAGCGCGACCAGCGCCTTCTCGCCTCCCGACAACAGGCTCAGCCTGCGGGTCGCCTTGCCGGCCGGCGTGACCTCGATCTCGACGCCCTGGGTGGAGAACTCGTCGCCCTCCTCCTCGGGCTCGGGCGCGTCCTCGGCCGCAGGCTCGGCCGCCTCGGTGGGCTGCTCCCCGCCTCCGAGTACGGGCTTCGGACCGCGGCTGTCGTCCACCAACCGCAGGCGGCCGCGGCCGCCGGGGAACAGGTGCTCGATCAGCTCCTCGAAGTTGCGGGTGGTCGCCTCGAAGGTCTCCTCGAAGGCGGCGTGGATCTTGCGGTCGGTCTCGCGGATCAGGCCCTGGAGCTCGTTGAGCGCGCGCTCGAGGTCCGCGCGCTGGGTCTCGAGGCTCTCGACCCGCTCGAGCGCCTCCTTGTACTCGCGCTCGGCGAGCGGGTTGACCGGCCCAAGCTGCTCGCGCCGGCGTCCCAGCCGCTCGAGCTTGGCCTCGATCTCGGCGCGCTCCTGATCGTCGAGCGCGCTCTGCGCCGCCTCGATCTGGCGGCCGAGCGTCGCCGCCAGTCGTTCGAGCTCGGCGGCGGCCTCGCCCCGGCGGTCCTCGAGGTGAGCGACGCGGACCTCGGCCCCGGTGACCGCCTCCGCGGCGCCGCGGAGCTGTGACTGCAGCTCGGCCTCCTCTCGCGAGCAGGCGCGCAGCCGCTCGGTCAGCGCGTCCTCGCCGCTCTCGCCCAGCATCCGGCCCTCGAGCGCGGCGGCGCGCTCGCCGGCGGCGTCGCGGGCATCGGCTGCGGCCTCGCAGAGCTCGCCCAGCGCGGCGGCCAGCTCCGCCTCGCGCTCGAGCCGCTCGGCGAGCGTGTCCTGGGCGCGGTTGCCGAGCATCTCCTCGACCCGGCGCGCCATCTGGGCGGCGCGGCCGGCCGACTCGCGCACGCGGGCAATCGCCGTTCGGCGATCGGTGTCGCTGGCGGCCGCCCGGGTGGCGTCGAGTGCCTCGAGCGCCTCGCGAAGGGACTCGCCGACGCGCTCGATTCCGGCGGCGACCGGATCGTCGTCACCGGCGGCGCCGGTCGCCTCGGCGAGCTCGGTGGCCAGGGCGCCGAGCGCGGTTCGGCGGCGATCGAGGGCCCGCAACAACTCGGTGCGCTTCGCCGCCAGCGACTCGGACCGGACCGTGAGCCGCTCGTGCGCGGCGCGGACCGCGGTCAGCCGGCCCCAGGCCTCGGTGCGCTCGCTCTCGCGCGAGGTCAGCTGCTCCTCGACCGCGGCACGGCGCTCGGCGACCTCGGCCAGCTTCGCGTCGAGCGCCGCGCGGGCCTCGCGGGCCGAGCCGGCGCCCTTGGCGGCCTCGGCCAGCTCGGCGTCGTGTCGATGCAGCTCCGAGGAGAGCAGCGACGCTCGCAGCTCGGCGGCCTGGCGCTCGAGCCGGGCGTGGATGTCGGCGGCCTCGGCCTGGCGCTTGAGCGGCCGCAGCGACTTGCGAGCCTCGCGCTCGACGTCGAGCGCCCGGTCGAGGTTGTCCTGGGTGCGCTCGAGCTTCAGCTGGGCGCGGCGGCGGCGCTTGCGGTGCTTGCCCAGCCCGGCCGCCTCCTCGACCAGCAGGCGGCGGTCGCGCGGCGCCGAGAGCACGATCTCCTCGACTCGGCCCTGGCTGATCACCGAGTGCATCTCGCGGCCGAGGTTGGCGTCGGCGAGCACCTCGATCACGTCGGCGAGCCGGGCGCGGGCGCCGTTGAGCCGGTAGCTGCCCTCTCCCCCGCGCTCGAGCCTGCGAGCGATCGCGACCGAAGAAAAACCGGCCACGTCCTCGGCTGGAATACCTCCGGCCACGTCCTCGGCTTCGCCTCCGGGCGTGCCGGGTGAGAACTCGTCGTCCGCCTCCAAGACCACCTCGACCTCGGCGAAGCGGCTCGGCCCGAAGCCCTCGCCGCCGGCGTAGATCATGTCCTGCATCGATTGACCGCGGACGCTCAGCGGGCTCTGCTCGCCGAGCGCCCAGAGGACCGCGTCGGTGACGTTCGACTTCCCGCATCCGTTGGGCCCGACGATCACGCTCACGCCAGGCGAAAACACGAGCTTGGTGCGCTCGGGGAAGGACTTGAAGCCCTTGATCGTGATCGAGCTCAGATGCATTGCGTGGGGCGCGCTCCGCAAGCCTCGCGGGCGGACCGGACAGACAGTTCCACCGGCGGTTCTAGGCCCGTTCGAGGCGCTCCATCGCCTGCTCGGCCGCCGCCTGCTCGGCCGCCTTCTTCGAGCGCCCGCTCCCCTCGCCGATCACCGCGCCGTTGGCGCTCGCCGAGACGGCGAAGACGCGGTCGTGAGGAGGGCCGGACTCGGCCGTCACCTCATACCTTACGCGGGTGCCGTCGCGGGCGAGGCGCTCCTGAAGCGCCGATTTGAAGTCCAACAGGCGCTCCGAGGCGATCTCGATCTCGTGCGCGAAGGCGGCGACCGTGGCCTCGGCGGTGACCTCGAAGCCGTGGTGCAGATAGCAGGCGCCGATCACCGCCTCGCAGACCGAGGCCAGGGCGCGCTCCGAGGCGAGTAGCGAGGCGACCTCGATCCCGCCCTCGACCGTCCCGGGCGCGGCCTCCTCGAGCAGTGCCGGGACGCCGAGCTCGATCGCCACCTCGGCGCAGGCCCGACCGCTGACCGCCTGGCCGTGCATCTTCGTCAGCCTGCCGATGTCGGCCCGCGGGTAGGCGCTGAACAGGTTCTCGGCGATCGCCAGCCCGAGCACGCTGTCACCGAGGAAGGCGAGCCGCCCGTAGGAGTCGGCGCGGTGGTCGACCCAGGACGAATGGGTGAGCGCCTGGCGGCGCAGCGTCAGCGGCAGAGCGTCGAGCAGCTTGCGCAGCGGCCGTGGACCGGATTCTTCGGCGGCGGTCGCGCGGCGGCCCCGGCCTCCCCGACCGAGCCTGCGGATCCCGCGCGCCATCGCCTAGGCGGGCAGGCGTTCGAGCACGAAGTCGACGGCGTCGCCGACGGTCGTGATCTTCGCCGTCTCCTCGCGCGAAACCGTCACCCCGTAGGAGTCCTCGAGCTCCATCACGAGCTCGTACAGATCGAGCGAGTCCGCGTCCAGGTCCTCCTTGAACCTGGTCTGGTCGGTGATCACGGCGGCGTCGAGCTCGAACTCGGTCGCCAGGTGCTCGCGCACCTTCCCCATCACCTCGTCTCGGTTCAGCGTCATCAGGCCTTCTTCCTATCACGCATCGCGCCTCGGGTCGTCCCGGAGCGCTCCAACAGCCTCCCGGTACGCTCGACCGCACCGACCTCGACCGCGCGGGCGGCAAGCCGGATCGCGTTAGCGATCCCGTCCGGGCCGGAGCTGCCGTGGCCGACCACGGCGACGCCGCGCAGGCCGAGCAGGATCGCCCCGCCGGTCGTATCGGGGTCCATCTGGCGCCGCAGCCCGCCGAGCGCCGGCCGCAGCAGCAGCCCGCCGAGCGCGGCGACCGGGTTCGAGCGCGCGGCGCCGCGGACCCCGTCGCCAACCTTGCGCGCGGTGCCCTCGATCGTCTTCAGGGCGACGTTGCCGGTGAAGCCGTCGGTGACGATCACGTCGGCGGCGTCGCCCAGCAGGTCGCGGCCCTCGACGTTGCCGCGGAAGTCGATCTCGGTAGCCGCGGCCAGCTCGGTATGCGCCTCGACCACGGTGGTCGTCCCCTTCTTCGGCTCCTCGCCGATCGAGAGCAACGCCACCCGCGGCCTCGCCACCCCGAGCACTGCCTCGCTGAACGCTGCTCCCAGGTACGCGAACTGGACCAGGTCGGCGGCCCGCGCCTCGGTGTTCGCGCCGACGTCGAGCAGCACCGTGGGGGGACCATCCCGCCCCGGGACCGCGAGCTGCAGGGCGAGCGCCGGGCGGCGCACGCCGTGCGTGCGGCGCAGCGCGAACAGCGCCGCGGTCATCGTCGCCCCGGTCGGCCCGGCGCTGGCGAGCGCCGCAGAGTTGCCTTCGGCGACGTCGGCGGCGGCCAACACGATCGAGGCCTGCGGGGTCTCCCGCACGGCTCCGACCGGGTCCTCGTCGTTGGTGATCGCGTCCGGCGCCTCGAGCAACTCGACCCCGTCGACGTCGCTCAGCCCAGCGAGCTCGTTCGGGTCGCCGAACACGCGCAGCCCGATGCCGTCAGCCACTGCGGCGCGGGCTCCGGCGACGATTGCCTCGGGCCCCCGCTCGGCCCCGCGGCCGTCGAGGGCGACCGTTGTCAGGAGCTACTCCGAGTCGTCCGCGCCGATCTCGTGCGAGATCACCTCACGCCCGGCATAGGTGCCGCAGACGGGGCAGACGCGGTGGGGCAGACGCGGGCTGTGACAGCGCGGACACTCGTTCAGGCGCGGTTTGGCGGCCTTGTGAGTGGCGCGGCGCTTGTCGCGGCGCTGTGAGGATTGACGCTTCTTGGGGACGGCCATGGCGACGCGGAATGGTAGCGACACAAGGCGCCTCAACAGCGGCGCGGCTCGGCTTCGCCCTTCGGGCTCCGCCTCACTGCAACTCGCGAAGCTTGTCCCAGCGGGGATCGGGCTCGCTGGGGTGGTCGTGCGAGCCGGGCGCGGCGTCGTTGAGCGACCGGCCGCAGACCGGGCACAGCCCGGCGCAGTCGGGCCGGCAGAGCACCTGCTGGGGCAACGCGAGGACGAGGGCGTCGTGCGCCCAGCGGGTCAGGTCGAGCTCACCCTCGGTGACGTAGGGACTGCGCAGCTCCTCGTCGTCGGTCCGCGGCTGGTCGACCTCACGGGCCTCGACCTCGATCGCGACCCGGGCCGGCTCCAGGCAACGGACGCACGGCCCGGCGAGCTCGCCGGCGAAGGTGAGCCGCATCGCGTAGCCGCTGGCCGAGTGCGAGACCTCGAGCCGGACCGGCGTCGCCGGCGGGGAAAGCTCGTACTCGTCGTCGCCGAGCCGCACCGCCCCAGGCTCGAGCTCGAGCTCAAGTCGCCTGCCGTCGCCCGGGCTCGGCGCGATCCGGGTCAGCTCGATGGTTGTATAAGCCGCCACAGCGATCCCGAATCGAGATTAGCGACGCCGATGAGTCCCGCCGACGAGCCCTCGCCCCAGTTCCACTTCAACCCGGACACCTACGCGGAGATGATCCGCGCCGACGTCCCCCGCTACGACGAGCTCCAGGAGCGCGCGATCGAGGCGATCCCGTTCGCGCCCGCACGGGTACTCGAGCTCGGCTTCGGCACCGCCGAGACCACCCAGCGACTGCTCGACCGCTTCCCGAAGACCAGGATCACCGGGCTCGACTCGACCGCCGAGATGGTCTTCGCGGCCCGCCAGCTCGGCTGGGAGGACCTGCGGCTCGGCCGGATGGAGGACCCGCTTCCCGACGGACCCTGGGACCTGGTGATCGGGGTCCTCTCCGTCCACCACCTGGACGCCGATGGCAAGCGCGACCTGTTCCGGCGGGTGCGCACCGAGGCTCGGGCGCTGGTGATCGGAGACGTGGTCGCGGTCGGGCCCGACCGCCGGGTCGCCTCGCTGACCGACGGATACGACTTCCCCTCCCCCGCCGCCGACCAGGCCGAATGGTGCGGCGGCGAGGTGGTCTGGGAGGCCGACGACCTGGCCGTGATCAGGGCCGTTTATGACTGAAAGGAGCGCGATGAGCGCGGAGAAGGTGCTGTACGAGAAGCGCGACCGGATCGCCTGGGTGACGATCAACCGCCCCGAGGCGCGCAACGCGATCGACCCCGACGTGCACCGGCTGATGATCGAGGCGTGGACCGACTTTCGCGACGACGACTCGGTCGACGTCGCGGTGCTGACCGGTGCCGGCGAGGCGTTCTGCTCGGGGGCGGACCTGAAGACCTACATCCCGCCGATCATCGAGGACGCGTCGCCGGCGCGGATCCGCGAGATCGTCGAGCTCGGCCTCAACGGCTTCACCCGCGGCATGCACCGGATCCCGAAGCCGATCGTCGCCGCGGTCAACGGCTGGGCGCTCGCCGGCGGCCTCGAGACCGCGCTCGCCTGCGACATCCGGATCGCGTCCGAGCGGGCGGTGTTCGGCTCCTTCGAGGCCCGGCGCGGCTACCACCATGGCGACGGCGGCCTGGTGCGGCTGGTCAACGCCTGCGGCACCTCGGTCGCCTCGCACATGCTGCTCACCGCCGAGCCGATCGACGCCCGCCAGGCGCTCGAGTGGGGCCTGGTCACCAAGGTCGTCCCCGACGACGACCTGCTCGCCGAGGCCGAGACCGTCGCCCGCCAGATCCTGCGCAACTCGCAGCGCGCGGTGCGCTCGGCCAAGCAGACGATCCTCGACGTGATCGGTCAGCCGCTCGACTTCCAGCTGCGCACAGAGGCCTGGAACGCGTACACCTGCGCCGACCCGGAGGAGACGATGGCGCTGCTGAATCGCTTCTACGACAAGACCGACGCGGGCCGCGCCGGCGAGCACGAAACGCAGCTCTGATGCGGCGTGCCTTGGTGACGGGCGCGGCGCGCGGGATCGGCGCCGCGATCGCCGAGCGGCTGCGCGCCGACGGGCTCGAGGTCGTGACCGCGGATCGCGCCGAGGGCTGCGACCTGCGCTTTGACGTTGCCGCCGGCGAGCTGCCGGAGTTCGGCGAGGTCGACGTCTGCGTTTCCAACGCCGCGATCACCGACACGATCGCGCCCGCCCACCGAATGACCGCCGACCAGTGGCAGCGCGACATCGACGTCAACCTCACCGGCGCGTTCCGCGTGATCGCCGCCTGCCTGCCGGGGATGCGCGAGCGCGGCCACGGCCGGATCGTCGCGATCTCCTCCGGCGCGGCGCGCTTCGGCCTTCCCGGCCAGGCCGCCTACGCGGCGTCGAAGGCCGGGCTGGTCGGGCTGGTGAAGACGGTCGCGGCCGAGAACGTGCGCCGCGGGATCACCGCGAACGCGATCCTGCCCGGGCTCGTCGCGACCGAGAACGTGCTCGCGATGCCAGACGAGATCCGCGAGCGGCTGCTCGAGACGATGGCGACGGGCCGGATGGCCGAGCCCGCCGAGGTGGCGGGGCTCGCCGCCTACCTGGCATCCGAGGGGGCCGGCTACGTCACCGGCGAGGCGATCGCGATCGACGGCGGCGGCTCGCTGAACACGTTCTCGCTGACCAGAACGGGCAATGAGGGGACAGCCTGAGCGACGGTTGCGGGGTTATGGCCCTATAGGGCCACTTAACTCGTCAACCGTCGGCGTATCCTGGGCGGGCGATGTCGAGCTTGCGTCGCACGTGCCCCCGCAGCGCCGCGATCGCCTCCCCTAACTGCCTGTCCAGCTCCCCGGCGCGGATCCGCCGCGCCAGGTCCGCCGCCGCCTCCCGCGAATCCTCACCCTCACCGCCCAGCCCGCGAAACAACTCCAGATCCGCCCCATCAGGAGCGGATCCCGCCCGCAGCTCCCTGGCGATCACCGCGCAGAGGTTGGCGAGCACGAGGACCTGGAAGCGGCGCTCGCGGGGCACCCACTCGCGCACCTCGGCGAACAGCTTCGCCGCCATCGCGTCGAGCAGTTCCGGGGCTGTGGGCCGGTCCTGCATCAAACAACTCCTGCCGGCTGCTCGGCTTCGCCTCCGCTGCCGTCAGGGTCGGTCAGCAACGAGAGCAGATCCCACTCCGGCTCGCAGATCCGCCGGCCGAGCGAGGCGAGCTCCGCCGACGGCCGGGCCCCGGTCAGGTGGTCGTGGGCCTGGCGCGCACAGATGACCGCCCATTTGACGTTGCCCATCGCCGACCACCAGCGCCACCGATCGGCGTCCGGACGCACCCCGCCCGCCGCCTCGTATGCCTTCAGAAACGGCTCCAGCTCCCCCACGCCCGCAACCGGCAGCTCGTCGTTGGCGAACCGCCACGAGCGAATGCACAGCCAGGCGAGGTCCTCGCAGGGATCGCCGCCATGGCACAGCTCCCAGTCGATCACCGCGGCCAGCCCGTGCTCGTCGACGATCAGGTTGCCGAGCCGGAAGTCGCCGTGGACCAGCGTCGGCTCGGCCGGCGCCGGCCGGTTCAGCCGCAGCCAGCGCAGTCCCGCCTCGACCGCGGGCAGCGGCTCGCCGATCTCGTCGAGCGCCGCTTCCCACAGCTCGCAGGCCTCGAGCGCCGGGTCCCCCTCCCCGCCCCCCAACCCGTCCACCGACCCCGGGCCGACCGAGTGGATCTGCGCCAGCGCCGAGGCGAGCTGGCTCGGCAGCCGCTCGCGCGCCGTCGCCAGCTCCTCGCGCCGCAGCACGCGCGGCGCGACCGAGGTGCCCGCCACGAACTCCATCAGGTACCCGGCCCCCGGGCCGAAGGCGCCGCCCGCCGGCTCGGCGGCGACCGTGCGCGCGACCGGGACACCGGCCAGGTCGGCGGCGGCGATCGCCGCCAGCTCGAGCGCGAGCGACGCGAACGACATCCCCTCGGCGGGCTCGCGCCGCAACACGAACCGGGTCGCTCCCGCGGCCTCGACCGCGAAGGTCTGGCGCGAGGCGCCGCCCTCGATCTCGCTCAGCGAGAGCTCGCCGGGGTCCTCGCCGGCTCCGGCGAGCACCGCGCGGACGGCGGCCGGGTCGGGGGGCTCAGGCGTCTCGCTCGAGCCCATGGCGCGAGAAGTGGCGCTCCGGGATATCCGCGGGGTCCTTGTACCAGTACCAGGTGCAGGGATCGTGATCGAAGTCGGTGGGCGGATCCGACGGATAGACCGGATGGCCGATCCAGCGGATCGGCAGGGTCTCGTTCATGAACGCGCAGTGGGTGCAGTAGAGCGGGAACTCCTCGCGCCCGTAGCTCCAGTCGTGCGCCTCGTCGGTCACCCCCCAACCCTCGGGGCCGTAACGGCGGTTTCGCCACAGCCGCTGCCCGGACCCGCACGGGTTCATGGTGAAGGTCAGCTTCTGGTCGTCCTCGTCGATCACGAACGCGCCGGGGTTGGGGCCGACGCCAGAGGTCGAGTGGGCGCGCCAGGTCGCCGCCAGCGCCTCGGCCACGGTCTTGCGGTCGGTCCGGTCGATCGTCTCGACGGGCTTGCGCCACGACCGCTCGAGCGAGTACTCCCAGGCCTCCTCGACCCCGTCGTCGCCGAGCTTCTCCTTCACGAACGAGATCAGCCCGGCGACCCCGTCGACGAGCAGGTCGTGCATGAATTGCGACTCCCACTTCATCGCCTCACAGAGGCGCTTCGCCTCCTCCACGTCACCGGCCTCGATCGCTTCGATCGCGCGCTCCATCGTCGGCCGCGACATCTCGGCCAGCTCCTGGTCGGAGAACCAACGCTCGCTCACGTGAACCTCCCGGGTCGGGGAGGTGGACGCTATCCGAGAGCGCTAACCGACTTCGACGGGCTCGTCGTCGCGGCCGGCGAGCCGGTCGCGGCCGCGCTGCACGGCGGAGAGGAACTTCTCGAGGTTGACCTCGAGCGTCGAGAGGATCTCGTCGGCGTAGTCCTCGGCGCCGAGGCGGATCTGGCGCTCGGTCTCGCGCGCGTCCTCGATGATCTCCTCGGCGGCGCGCTCGGCCTGCTTGTAGACCTCCTCGGCGGAGATCAGGCGCTCCTGCTGGTCGCGGGCCTCCTTGACCACGCGCTCGGCCTCGCGCTTGGCCTCGGCGAGCATCTCCTGGCGCTCCTTGACGATCCAGCGCGCCTGCTTGATCTCCTCGGGGATCGTCGCACGCATCTGATCGAGGAGGTCGTAGATCTCCTCGCGATCGACGCGAACCTGATCGGTGAGCGGCACCGGCCGCGCGTTGTGGATCAGGTCGTCGAGTTTGTCTATCAGGACCAGGACGTCCATAAGCGGTCGCAGAAGCTTACGCGGCCCGACACGGATGGGCTGCTACAGGCAGGTTTCGTGGCGTTATTGCAAGCTCCTGCCCATCCGGGTACGAGCGAACCAATTAGCGCTGAGCGCGCTCGCGCAGCGCCGCCGCCACCGGCGCCGGGACCAGGTCGCTGATGTCGCCGCCGAAGGTCGCCATCTCCTTCACCCCGGTCGAGGAGAGGAAGCTGTAGTCGGGCGACGCGAACACGTACATCGACTCGATCTCCGGGGCGAGCTTGCGGTTGAGCTGGTTCATCTCGAGCTCGTACTCGAAGTCCGAGATCGCCCGGATCCCCTTGACGATCACGGCGGCGCCGCGCTCGCGGGCGAACTCGACGACCAGGTTGGTGAAGATCTCGATCTCGACGTTGGCGATCTCGGCGGTCGCGTCGAGGAGGAAGTCGCGGCGCTCCTCGGGCGTGAACATCGACTTCGACTTGCGGATCCCCTGGCCGACGACGCCGACGATCACCTGGTCGAAGATCCGCGAGACGCGGCCGATGATGTCGAGATGGCCGTTGGTGACCGGGTCGTAGCTGCCGGGGCAGATCGCGATGCGATCGCTCATTTGTGGCCGATGCATTCGCTCATCGCTTGCGGTAGATCCGGATCAGCGCCTCGCCGATCCGCCGCTCGTCGACGAGCTCGAGCCTGGGCACGTCGATCTCGAGCGGGCGGCGCGTCGAGCTCTCGACCACGAGGCGTGCGTACCTGGCGAGGCGAGGCGGCAGATGTTTCGCGAGCTCCGGCTCAAGGCGGGCGGCGAGTTTATACGGCGGATCGCAAAGGATGAGGCCGAAGCGCTCCTCGCTGCGCTCCAGATAGCGGAGCGCGTCCATGCGCACGGCCTCGACCCGGTTGGCGATCCCGAGCGACTCGGCGTTGCGGCGCGCGAGCGCCGGCGCTCTGTCGACCAGCACCGCCGAGTCCGCGCCGCGCGAGATCGCCTCGAACGCCAGCGCTCCGGTGCCGCAGAAGAGGTCGAGGACGCTGAGGTCAGAGACGTCCCCGAGCACGCCGAACAGCGTCTCGCGCGCTCGGTCGGAGGTCGGGCGCACGTCGGTCGACCCCTTCGGGGGGGCCTTCAGCGTCCGGCCCCCGAGCCTGCCGCCCGTGATCCTCAAGCCGCGATGCCCTCGACCCGCTCGTCCCCGAACCGCCGCCGGGCGGCGTCGAGCAGCGGCCCGAGCTCGGGGGCGTCGAGGCTGCCGTGGCGCTCGAGCAGCGCCATCACCTCGGCGCGCGCGGCGGCGAGCAGCTCCGCGTCGTCGGGCAGCTCGGCGACCCGGTAGCGCGGCAGGCCGTGCTGGAGCGTGCCGAGGATCTCCCCCTCGCCGCGCAGCGCCAGGTCGACCTCGGCGAGCGCGAAGCCGTCGTTCGAGGTCTCGATCGCCTCCATCCGCCGCTTCGCGAACCCGCCCTCGACGTCCGCGAACAGGATGCACTGGCTCGCGTGCTCGCCTCGTCCGACCCGGCCGCGCAGCTGGTGCAGCTGCGAGAGCCCGAATCGCTCGGCACCCTCGATCAGCATCACGGTCGCGTTCGCGACGTCGATCCCGACCTCGATCACGGTCGTCGCCACGAGCACGTCGGTGCGCCCGGCCGCGAAGGCCTCCATCGCCTCGGCCTTCTCGGGCGACGACATCTGCCCGTGCAGCAGCCCGACGCGGAAGTCGCGCAGCTCCCCGGAGCGCAGCCGCTCGGCCTCGGCCGCCGCGGCCTTCGCCCGCAGCTTCTCGGAGTCGGAGACCAGCGGGCAGACGACGTACGCCTGGCGTCCCTCGCGCAGCCGCTCGCGGATGAACTCGTAGGCGCCGGCGCGCTTCTCCTCGCCGACGACCCAGGTCTTGACCGGCCGCCTGCCGGCGGGCAGCTCGCGGATCGTGGTCGCGTCGAGGTCGCCGTAGGCGGTCAGCGAGAGCGTCCGCGGAATCGGGGTCGCGGTCATGTGCAGGACGTGCGGCGCCGCCCCGCCGGGACCCTTGGCGTCGAGGGCGGCGCGCTGGCGAACGCCGAAGCGGTGCTGCTCGTCGACGATGCAGACCGCGAGCGCGGCGAACTCGACGTCGGGCTCGATCAGCGCGTGGGTGCCGACGATCAGCCCGAGCTCACCGCTCGCGAGCCGGTTCAGCGTCTCGCGCCGCCGCGCCGCCGGGGTCGCCCCGGTGAGCAGCGCGAATGGGATCGAGGTGTCCCGCACCCCGCCGAGCAGCTTGTCGAGGGTCGCCGCATGCTGCTCGGCGAGCGTCTCGGTCGGCGCCATCAACGCCGCCTGGCGCCCCGACTCGAGCGCTCGCAACATCGCGTACAGGGCGACGACAGTCTTGCCGCTGCCCACATCGCCCATCAGCAGCCGCTGCATCGGCCGCCCGGCGACGAGGTCGGCGTCGATCTCATCGAGGGCGTTCAGCTGGCCCGCGGTCGGCTCGAACGGCAGTGAGTCGAGCCAGCTCGCAACCAGCTCGCCCGGTGCTTCGAAGGCGATCCCCGGACGCGAATCGCGGCGCTCTCCCCGGCGCATCGCCAGCGCCGCCTGGTGCAGGCAGAGCTCCTCGAACGCGAGCCGATCGCGGGCCGCGCTCGCCTGCTCGGCGGTTGCGGGGAAGTGCGCGCAGCGCAGCGCGTCGGCCTCGGCTCCGAACCCGCGGCGGACGCGAAGCTCTGCGGGCAGCGACTCGATCGCGTCGCCGGCGCGGCCAACCGCCTCCCAGATCCACTCGCGCAGGCGCTTGCGATTGATCTGGGCGGTGGCGCCGTGCTCGGGAACGATCCCGAGGGTGTGCAGGCCGGCGCTGCTGCCCTCGAACTCGTGGGCAGCCACCTTGAACCCAGAGCGCCCGAGCTTGCCGTTCAACAGCAGCCTGGTCCCGGGCCGCAGCCGCTCCGCCAGATAGGCCTGGTTGAACCAGACCGCCTTCATCGGCCCGCTCTCGTCGGCGACCGAAGCCTCGACCAGCCGCAGGTTGCGCCGCCGCGTCGGCCGCACCCGCGCCGATCGCACCGTGACGCGCACGGTCGCCTGCTCCTCCAGGGCGAGGTCCGCGACCTGGCGGACGTCGGAGTGGTCGGTGTGGGCCCGGGGGACGTGCCACAGCAGGTCGCCGACGGTCTCGATCCCGATCGCCGCCGCTGCCTCGGTCAGCTTCGGCCCCGCCCCCTTCAGCGAGGAGATCGGCGCGTCGAGTCGGCTCGGGCGCGGCAGGGTGCGCAGCTTCGCGGCTCGCAGCGAGCTTCGATCCTGCTCCGAGCCGGAGCCGATGGCGCGCGGGATATCCACTTCGTGCGGAGAGTAGATTCCGTGCCCGATGGGACGGATCGACGATCGGCTTGCGGAGCTGGGACTGGAGCTGCCGAGCCCGTTCGCGCCGCCGCCGGGGGTTGAGTTCAAGTTCGACCTCGTCCACCTCAGCGGCTCGCACGCCTACGTATCGGGCCACCTGCCGATGGACGGTCCCGAGGTCCTGGTCACCGGCCGGGTCGGCGGCGAGCTCACGCTCGAGCAGGGTCAGGAGGCGGCGCGGCTGACGACGCTCTCGATCCTCGCCTCGCTGCACGCCGAGCTCGGCGACCTCGACCGGGTCACCGGCTGGGTCAAGGCGCTCGGCCTGGTCCAGTGCGCGCCGGGCTTCGACAAGCCGCCGGCGGTGATCAACGGCTTCACCGACCTGGTGCTCGAGCTCTGGGGCGACCCGGCCGGCCGCCACGCGCGCTCGGCGATCGGCGCCGAGACGCTGCCATTCGACGTGCCGGTCGAGATCGAGGCGATCGTCGAGGTCTCGTAGCGCTCAGACCGTGGCCGTGGCGCGGGGCCTGGTTGCGGTGGCGGGCGAACATCTCGCCGATCCAGGCGTAGGCGGGGCGCTCGCGCAGGGGATCGACGAACGCCTCGAACGAGGCCGGCATCGAGGTCAGGATCTGCGGTCCCTCGGGTGGTTGGGCGATCGGGTAGAAGAGCGATGCCGCGGTCAGGTCGGCGACCGTGAACGAGTCGCCGACCAGGTATCCGCTGCCGTTCGCGTCGAGCTCGGCGTCGAGCCGGTCGAAGGCGGCCAGCACCGCCGTCCGGGCGGCCGCGGCGCGGTCGTCGCCGGCCACCCGGAAGCGCAGCTTCACGTACGCCTCGCCGTAGAGCGTCAGCGCCCGGCGGAGGAAGGCGACATCGCGCAGCGACGGCGGCAGCACGGCCGCGGCGACCGGGTCCATCCCCGGCCCGTCGTCGGAGGTGGTCAGCTCGTGCCAGGCCAGCAGCCTCAGCTGCGGGCCGAGCTGCTCGTCGAAGTAGTCCTCGAGCTCCAGCGCCCGGACGCGCTCGGCCGGGTCCTCCGGATACAGCGGCGGCTCGGGATACCGCTGCTCGAGGGCGGCGATGATCGCGGTCGAGTCGCCGATCCCGCGGCCGTCCAGCTGCAGCACCGGAAAGGTCATCGAGCGGGTGCTGCGGGTGACCGCCATCGCGATCGGGATGTGCAGGCCGGGCGGCGGCGCGCGGCGCTCGTGCTCCACGCCCTTGTAGGCGAGCGCCCAGCGGGCCTTCTCGTTGTAGTGCGAGACCGGGATGTGCCAGAGGACCGGCTTGTCGTTCACTTCAGTTCGACCTCGACCTCGGAGAGTGCCAGAGAGACGAGGGTCGGGAACGCCAGCGGGCGGTTCGCGGGGCCCCGCGGGCGCACCCAGCGCCGGGTCGGGATCAGCAGCCCGTCGACCTCGATGTGGTCGGCGCAGATGTGCGCGACCCGGGCCCAGCCGCCGACGACCTCGGCGGTGTAGTCATGGCGGCGCAGCCGCAGCTCGTCGTCGTAGTAGAACAGCTGGCGCTCGCAGTGGGTGTCGAGCCCCGGCGGAAAGCGGGCCTCGAGGCGGCGCCAGCCGCCCCACGGCTCGATCTCGGCGACCGCGATGTCCTCGCGGGTCAGCAGGTAGGGCGCGTTGAGGTAGTTCCACCACGCGTAGCCGGCGAAGTAGGCGGCGTCGAGCTCGTCCCAGCGCAGGTTGCGGCGCAGACCGCTGCGGCCGAAGAAGAGCTCGCGCGGGCGCTCGCGCTGGGCCCGGACCTCGCCCGCCGCGGACTCGATCCGGACCGCGCCGTGGTCGAAGACGCCGTATTCGCCCGTGTCGCCGAACGGGCCGGCGCGGGCGACCGGGTCGCCGATCGTCACCTCCAGCTGTCCGTCGCTGAGCTGGCCGCCCGGGACCCTGGTCGCAAGCAGGAGGCCGCCGGCGTGAACGCGGCCGCGGATCGAACGCACCGCCCGCCACCGCTCGAGCCCGCCGTGGGCCGCAAGCACCTCCTCGAGCAGAGTCATGTCCGGCGCCCTACTGCGCCGCGATCAGCCAGGAGTAGTTCGGGGTGCCGCCGCGCTGCAGCTCGAGCTCGGTCTCGTCGCCGAGCTCGAGCTCGATCTCGCCGAGCGCCAGCGGCGCCTCGGCGCCCTCGATCACGGTCACGATCTCGGCCCCGTCGGCGAGTGCGGCCACCGTCTCGATCAGGGTCGAGCCGGCGCCGCCCCAGGCGACCAGCTCGCCGTTGGCGAAGCCGACCGAGTCGCCACGGCGGAAGCGCCCCTCGGCATCGTCGCGGGCCGCCGGGGCCACCGCCCCGACCCGCACCGCGGCCAGCCCCGTGCGGAGGCGCTCGGCGTTGGCGGCGGCCTGGTCGGCGGGGTCGAACTCGACCATCGCCGCCAGCGCGGCCTGCTGGTCGGTGGAGTTGACGACGACCACCGTGCGGCCGTTGGCGCTCGCCAGCCGCGCCGCCTCCTCGGCCGCCATCAGCACGTTGGCCGAGTTGGGCAGGACGACGACCTCGTCGGCCGTGCAGGTGTCGATCGCGGCGAGGATGTCCTTGGTCGGCGGGTTGAGGGTCGGCCCGCCGTCGACCACCACGGCTCCGAGGCCCTCGAACAGGCTCCGCATCCCCTCGCCGCTGGCGACCGCGACCGCCGCGGACTGGCCGTCGGTGAGCTTCGCCCGCTGGTCGGCAACCTGTACGTGCATGTCGGCGATGTCCTCGCGGCTGACTGCGCCGGCGCCGGCGAACAGCGCCTTGGCCGCGTCGGGGTCGTCGGTGTGGACGTGGACCTTGATCGTCGCCTGGTCGCCGACCACCAGGACCGAGTCGCCGAGCGCCTCGAGGCCGCCGACGAACGAGTCGCCGTCGAGCGCTTCGCCGGTGACGATGAAGTTGGTGCAGTAGCGAAACGCCGAGTCGGCGTGGTGGACCTGGTCGAGCCGGGCGGCGGCGTAATGGGGGATCTCGGGGAGCTGGACCTGCTCGCCGGCGAGCCCGGCGACCATCCCGCGGATGATCACCACCAGGCCGAGGGCGCCGGCGTCGACGACGCCCGCCTCGGCCAGCACATCGAGTTGCTCGGGGGTGTGGCGGACCGCCTCCTCGCCGGCGAACAGCGCCGTCGCCAGCATCTCGGCGAGCAGCGCGTTCTGCTCGTCCTCGCTGGCGTCGGAGTCGAGCCGCTCGCGCAGCCATTGGCCGCGGCGCTCCGCCACCGCCTCGGCCATCGCCCGGATCACGGTCAGCATCGTCCCCTCGGCGGGCTCGCGCACCGACTCGTAGGCGGCCTCCGACGCGGTGGTCAGCGCCGCCTCGATCAGCTCCGGGTCGATCAGCCGCCCGGGCGGAGTCGCCACCTTCTCGGCGGCGCCGCGGACGATCTGGCTGAGGATGACGCCGGAGTTGCCGCGGGCGCCCATCAGCGCCGCGCGAGCCACCTCACGAACGATCTCGGGACGCCGGGGGTCGCCGTCGCCGGTGCGCTCGAGCTGGTCGAGCTCGTCGAGCACGTGGCGCATGGTGAGCGCCATGTTGTCGCCGGTGTCGCCGTCGGCGACCGGGAACACGTTCAGGTCGTTGATCTCCTCGCGCCTCGCCTCGAGGTGGGCGAGCGCGACCCCCACCACCTGGCGGAATCGGACGATTGATGAGTCCGGCACGGCGCGGGAGCCTACTCCCGCGATTGCCTAAGCGTGCTTTTGGACCCGCTCGGCCTTCAGGCAGCGGGTGCAGACGTAGACGCGCCGGGGCCGGCCGTCGTCGTCGATCCGGACCTTCTGCAGGTTCGGATTGAAGCGCCGCCGCGTGGCGACCATCGAGTGGCTGCGCGAGTTCCCGAACGCGGGACCCTTGCCACAGCTGAAGCAGACCTTGGCCATCGGAGGCGTGATGGTAGCGATCTAGGCGCCCAGATCGGCGGCCAGCTCGGCGCTGCGCAGGACGGCGAGCGCGGCGTTGCGGCCCTGGTCGCGCTTGTCGCCGCCGGCCCGGGCGACGGCCTGCTCGCGGGTGTCGCAGGTGATCACCCCGAAGGAGCAGGGGACGCCCGTCCGCAGCTGGACATCCTGGATCCCGCGGGCCGACTCGGCGCAGACGAACTGGTAGTGGTCGGTCTCGCCGCGGATCACGACCCCAAGGCAGGCGATCCCGGCGAACCGCCCCGACTCGGCGCAGACCTTGGCCGCGAACGGCAGCTCGAAGGCGCCCGGGACCTCGAACGTGTGCACCGACGCCGCCCCGACGCCGCCCTCGACGAACGCCTCGGTCGCCGAGTTGACGAGGCGCTCGGCGAGGTCCTCGTAGAAGGTTGCGACGCAGATCGCGAACTCCCCGTCAGCCAAGCTCCCAGCCCTCGGCCTCGCGCTCATCGTGGATCAGCTCCTCGTCGAGCGGCAGGCCCTGGTGGTGGAGCACGTGGCCCATCTTGTCCCGCTTCGCGCGCAGGTACTCCTGGTTGTGCGGGTTGGGAACCGACTGGATCGGCACCTGCTCGGAGACCGAGAGCCCGTAGCCCTCGAGCCCGTGGATCTTCTTCGGGTTGTTGGTCAGGATGCGGATGCTGGTCAGCCCGAGGTCGACCAGGATCTGGGCGCCGATCCCGTAGTCGCGCAGATCCGCGGGCAGGCCGAGCTTCAGGTTGGCGTCGACGGTGTCGAGGCCCTCCTCCTGGAGCTTGTAGGCGCGCAGCTTGTTCAGCAGCCCGATCCCACGCCCCTCCTGGGAGAGGTAGAGCAGGACGCCCGAGCCCTGCTGCTCGATCATCGCCATCGCCGCCTCGAGCTGCTCGCCGCAATCGCAGCGCAGCGAGTGGAACACATCGCCGGTCAGGCACTCGGAGTGGACGCGGACGAGTACGTCGTCGGCGCCCGAGACGTTGCCCTTGACCATCGCGACGTGGTGCTTGTCGTCGAGCAGCGCGCGGTAGCCGACCGCCGTGAACTCGCCGAACGCGGTCGGCAGCTTCGTCGCCACGACGCGCTCGACCAGCTGCTCGGTACGCCGGCGGTAGGCGATCAGGTCGGCGACCGTGATCATCTTCAGCCCGTGGCGCTCGCAGTAGGGGACCAGGTCCGGCACCCGGGCCATGGTCCCGTCGTCGTTCATGATCTCGCAGATCACGCCGGCCGGGTTGAGGCCGGCGAGCCGCGCCAGGTCGACCGCGGCCTCGGTCTGGCCGGCGCGCTCGAGCACCCCGCCGTCCTTGGCGCGCAGCGGGAACACGTGCCCGGGCTGGACCAGCGATTCGGGGGTCGAGCGGCCGTCGATCGCGACCTGGATCGTGTGCGCGCGGTCGGCCGCTGAGATCCCGGTGGTGACCCCCTCCCGCGCCTCGACCGAGACCGTGAAGGCGGTCTGCAGCGGGGCCTCGTTCTTGGCCGCCATCAGGTTGAGCGCCGAGCTCGTCGCAGCGCTCGCCGGTCAGGGTGAGGCAGATCAGCCCGCGCCCCTCCTTGGCCATGAAGTTGATCGCTTCCGGGGTCGCGAACTGGGCGGCCATCGTCAGGTCGCCCTCGTTCTCGCGGGTCTCGTCATCGCAGACGACGACCATCCGCCCGCGGCGGATGTCATCGATCGCCTCCTCGATCGTCGCGAAGGCGCTTTCGGTTGCGGTCTGATCCGACATCAGCTCATTCCTCTCCCTGGAAGCCTAGAAGCCGCTCGACGTAACGGGCGACCACGTCGAGTTCGAGATTCACCCGGGTGCCGGGCGCGACGGCGCCGAGCGTCGTCCGCTCGAGCGTCTCGGGGATCAGCGAGACCTCGAACCAGTCCTCTGCCAGCGCCGCGACCGTGAGGCTGACGCCGGCGACGGTCACCGACCCGTGCTCGACGAGGTAGCGCTCGAGCCCGTCGGGGACGCGGACCCGCAGCCGGCGCGCGAAACCGTCCTCGACCACCGAGACGACCTCGCCGACCCCGTCGACGTGCCCCTGCACGATGTGTCCCCCGAGCGGGTCGCCGGCCCGCAGCGCCGGCTCGAGGTTGACCGGCGAGCCGGCGGCGAGTCCCCCGAGCGTCGTCAGCGACAGCGTCTGGTTCATGACGTCGGCGTCGAAGCCGTCCGCCCGCACCGCGGTCGCGGTCAGGCAGGCGCCCTCGACGCTGATCGAGTCGCCCTCGGCGAGGCGGGCGGCGAAGCGGCAGGCGATCGCGATCCTGGTCCCGCCGTCGCCCTGATCGAGCGCGGTGACCGTCCCGACCTCCTGCACGATCCCGGTGAACATCAGCCGCTCACCATTCCCTCAACCGGGCCCGGGCGAGCATGTCCTCGCCGCTTCGTTCCCAGTCGACCGCGAGCGGCTCGATCGCCTGCTCGACGCGGTCGAAGCCGGCCCAGAAGGCGAGCGGCTTGCCGGCGCCGAGCACCTTCGGCGCGTAGAACACCCGCAGCTCGTCGACCTCGCCGGCACCGAGGAAGGAGCCGGCGAGCTCGGATCCCCCTTCGACCAGCAGCGAGGTGATCTGTCGCCGACCGAGCTCGGCGAGCGCCGCGGCGAGCCGGCGCTGGCGATCGCCGCCGATCTCGAGCACCTCGGCGCCGGCCGCGCGCAGCGCCTCGACCCGCGCCGGGTCGGCGCCCGCCTCGGCGAAGACGTACAGCGCCGCCTCGCCGATCGAGCGGACGAGCGCGGAGTCGACCGGCAGCCGGGCGGCGGAGTCGAAGACGACCCGCGCGGGCTGGCGTTGGGAGGCGTAGCCGACCCGCGCCGCCGTTGAGGCGCTTTGTTCGGCCTCCGGATCGGCCACATCTCGCGCGGTCAGCAGCGGGTCATCGGCGAGCGCGGTGCCGATCCCGATCGCGACCGCGTCCGAGTCCGCCCGCCAGCGGTGCACGAGGGCGCGGCTCTCGGGGCCGGAGATCCAGCGCGAGTCGCCGCTCGGGGTCGCCGTGATCCCGTCGAGGCTGACCGCCGACTTCAGCGTCACCAGCGGCAGACCGGTGCGGGCGTGCTTTCGGAACGGCTGCATCAGCAGGCGCGCCGCCGCCGCCTCGGCGCCGTCGGCGAACTCGACCTCGACCCCGCCGTCGCGGAGCATCCCGGGCCCGCGCCCGGACGCCTTCTCGCTCGGGTCGTCGCAGCCGATCACCACCCGCGCCGGCCCGGCCTCGAGCAGCGCCTCCGCGCACGGCGGCTGGCGGCCGTGATGAGCGCAGGGCTCGAGGCTGACGTAGATCGTCGCCCCGTGGGGCGACTCGCCCCGCGCCCGGCAATCGTCGAGCGCCGCGACCTCGGCGTGCGCGCCGCCGAGCTGGGCGTGAAAGCCTTCGCCGATCACCTCGCCGTCCCGCACGACCACGGCGCCGACCAGGGGGTTGGGGCTGACCCGCCCCCGGCCGCCCTCGGCCAGCTCCAGCGCCTGGCGCAGATGGACGCGATCCTCGTCCGTGACTACGGAATTCATGCCTGTGAACCGCCTGATTGACTGGTCAGTCAATTGAAGTCTACCGGCGAATCGGAGCGTTCGGGCTTCGGCCGCTCCGCCGGCACCCTGTCGGCAGGGGTCGGGGCCGCCGGGCTGCTCACCTACGTCTTCTTCGCGCTCGCCGCCCACAACCTCGACCCGACCGCGTACGGCGAAATCGTCGTCCTGTGGTCGGCGACATTCGTCACGATCTCGGTCCTCCACCGGCCGGCCGAGCAGTTCATCTCTCGCAGCGTCGCCGCCCACCGGGCCCGCGACGAACCGATCGGGGCCAGCCTGCGGACCGCGGCGCGGATCCAGATCCTGGTCGTGGTCGCCTTCGCGATCGTCGCCGTCGCGCTGCGAGGCCCGCTCCAGGACGACCTGTTCTCGGGCTCGGCCACCCTCTACTGGGTCTACGTCGGCGCGGTGGTCGCCTTCGCGGCGAGCTTCTTCGCCCGCGGCTACCTCGCCGGCGAGGGGCTGTTCGGCCTGCTGGCCGGGCTGCTGGTCTCGGAGTCGTTCTCGCGGATGGCGTTCTCGCTCGCGGTCGCGATCGGGATCGCCGCCGGACGCGACGCGGTCGCCGCCGGGGTGGTCGCGGCGCCGCTGTTCTCGCTCACGGTCGTCCCGCTTGCGTTCGTCGGGCGCCGTGCGCAGCGCGGCTCCCACGACGGCGAGCCCACCGCGCCCGCCGCGACGGCGGCTGACGACCGATCCACCCGCGGCGGTGCCTTCGCCGCCGCGGTCCTGCTGATCATGCTCAGCGAGCAGATCTTCCTCAACGCCGGGCCGCTGCTGGTCCGCGGCTCGGACGGCGCCGCCGAGGCCGGCTACATCTTCAACGTCCTGATGCTCGCCCGCGCACCGCTGCTCGTCTTCCAGGGGATCGCGATCAGCCTCCTCCCCCACCTCACCCGGCTGCGATCCGGCGGCGGCATCGACGCGGCGGCCGAGTTCGAGCTCTCGGTATCGACCACGCTGCGGGCGATCGCGGGCTTCACCGCCGTGGTCGGCGCCGTGGTCGCGATCGCCGGTCCGGCGCTGATGCAGGCGGCGTTTTCGGACCGGTTCAGCTACGACCGCGCCGGGTTGCTGATGGTGACCGCGGCGATGGGGCTCTACCTGGCCGCGACGACGCTCAACCAGGCGGCCCTGGCCCGGGGCCAGGCGCGCCGCGCCGCCTCCCGCTGGATCGGCTGCGCGATCGGCTTCCTGGTTTGGTCGGCCCTCGGCCCGTTCGAGCCCGACCGCCGGATCGAGATCGGGTTCCTGGCCGCGGCGGCGGCGCTCTTCTGCCTGCTGCGCCGCCTTTACGCCCGTCCGGAGTCGGGCGACGGCCTCAGCGAGGTCGAGCAGACCGAGGCTCGCCTCGCCCTCGCCGACGAGGCCAGCTAGCCCGATACCTTCCCCCTTTGTCGGACTATGAGCTGATACTGGTCGCGGGCCTGCTGCTGGCGGCCGGGCTGATCGCCGCGAAGGCGGCCGACCGGGTCCGGGTGCCCGGGCTGCTGCTCTTCCTCGGGCTCGGGATGCTGATCGGCTCGGAGGGCATCGGGGGCGTTGAGTTCGACGACTACGAGCTCGCGCGCACGCTCGGGACGATCGGCCTCGTCCTGATCCTGTTCGAGGGCGGCCTGACCGCCGGCTGGAACGAGATCCGCCCGGTGGTCGGGACGGCGATCTCGCTGGCGACGATCGGCACGATGGTGACCGCGGCGGTCACCGGGCTTGCCGCCGTCTGGCTGTTCGACCTCTCGACCCTCGAGGGCCTGCTGATCGGCTCGGCGGTGGCGGCCACCGACAGCGCCGCGATCTTCGCCGTCCTGCGCGGCTCGCATCTGCGCAAGCGGCTGGCCCGCGCGCTGGAGGGCGAGTCGGGAATGAACGACCCGGTCGCCCTGCTGTTGGTCACCGGGTTCATCGACTGGATCCAGATGTCGGACTACGGCGCCGCCGACATGATCGCCAGCCTGGCGCTGAAGCTCGCCGTCGGGCTCGTGTTCGGGATCGCGATCGGCTTCGGCGCCCGCTGGTGCTTCCGCAACCTCGACCTGCCGACGCCCGGCCTCTACCCGGTCGCCTCGATCGCCAGCGCCGCGCTCGCCTACGGCGTCCCCGAGCTGGTCCACGGCTCGGGCTTCCTCTCGGTCTACATCACGGCGCTGATCCTCGGCACCGGCCCGGTCCCGGCAAAGCAGACGACGATCGCCTTCCACCAGGGCCTCTCGTGGGTCGCCCAGATCTCGCTCTTCGCCCTCCTCGGCCTGCTGGTCTTCCCCAGTGGCCTCGCCGACGTCGCCGGCGACGCGCTGCTGCTGTCGGCAGCGCTGATCTTCGTCGCCCGCCCGCTGGCCGCGTTCGTCGCCAGCGCCTTCTCCCCGTTCGACAACCGCGAGCGGCTGATGCTCGGCTGGGCCGGTCTGCGCGGCGCGATCCCGATCTGGCTCGCGACCTTCCCGGTGGTCGCCGGGGTCGGCGACACGGACACGATCTTCAACGTGATCTTCTTCGTCGTCGTCACCTCGACCCTGATCCAGGGCAGCACCTTCGAGCCGCTGGCGAAGCGGCTCGGGGTGGTCAGCGACGAGGCGGCGCTGCCGCCGCCGCTGATCGAGACGGGGATCATCCGCGAGCTCGGGGGTGAGTCGTTCGTCTGGCGGGTGCGGCCCGGCGACGCGGCCGCCGGGCACACCATCAAGGAGCTCGATTTGCCGCGCGAGGCGCTCGTCAACCTGATCGTCCGCGACGGTGCGGCGCTGCCGCCGCGCGGCTCGACCGAGATCGAGGAGGGCGACGAACTCCACATCGTCGTCCGGCTCGAGGCGCTCGACCGGGTGCAGCGGCTCGCCGGGCGCTGGCGCGACGGCCCACTCGGCCCGCCGCCGGTCGAGCCGCTGCCGCTGCGCGGCGCGCCGCAGGTGTTCACGGCGCGGCCGTGGAGCCCCGAGCGCGACGGCGACCCGGGCGACCCGGATCAGATCCAAGGGGTGCCCGTGGCGCAGCGGTTGCGGATCCGCCGCGACGGCAGCGGCGCGCTGGTCGCGCTCGCCGACGGCCGCTACGCCGCCACCGGCGCCGACGTGCTCGCCGTCGGCGGTCGCCGCCGGCTCGCCGACTGGTGCGCGCGGCGCGGCGCCCGGCCCGGGCTCAGCTCGGCCGAGCGCGCCTGGTGGCAGGAGCTCGCCGGCGCCCTCAGCGCCCCGGCCACCCCGCGCGCCCCGGGCCGCTCCTAGGCCCCAGCGTCCGCGGCGGCGGCGATCTCGGCGTAGGCGGCGGCCGGGTCGGGGGCCCCGAAGACCGCCGAGCCGGCGACGAACAGGGTCGCGCCCGCCGCGGCGACCGAGCCCACGGTGCGCGGGTCGACGCCGCCGTCGACCTCGTGGAGGGCGTTCGGGAGCAGCTCGCAGAGTCGCTCGAGCTTCGCCGGCGTGGTCTCGATGAACTTCTGGCCGCCCCAGCCCGGGTTGACGCTCATGCAGAGGACCAGGTCGGCGACGCCGTCGAGCGCCGAGAGCGCCTCCGGCGGGGTCCCCGGGTTGAGCGCGACGCCAGCCAGGCAGCCGGCCTCGCGGATCGCGTGCAGGGCGCGGTTGGCGTGCGCGGTCGCCTCGACGTGCAGGGTGATCGAGTCGGCCCCGGCGCGCGCGAACTCGGCGACCTGCCGCTCGGGACGCTCGATCATCAGGTGGACGTCGATCACGCCGCCCGCATCATGGACCTGGTCGGCGATCGCCGCGGCGATCAGCGGCCCGATCGTGATCGGCGGGACGAAGTGGCCGTCCATGACGTCGACGTGGATCACCCGGGCCCCGGCAGCGAGCACCTCGCCGACCTGCTCGCCGAGGCGAGCGAAGTCGGCCGAGAGGATCGAGGGAGCAACCCGGCGACCCTCGTAGGCGGCGGGCACGGCGGCGTTCGGATCCGGGGTCAAACCGCGGTCAGCATCGAGTGGCCGCAATGCTGGCAGAGGAGGTCCTCGTCGGCCGACATCCGGACCATCGTCTGGTGTTCGCCGCAGTTGGGGCAACCGGAGACGAGCTCGTAGCGGCGCAGGCAGTAGACGCATCGGTAGCGGCCCGGCAGCTGGGTCGGGCGCAGCCAGGGCTCGCCGCAGCCGGGGCACGCGGGGCGCTGAATCGCGCGCTCGTCGGCCATCAGCCGGCCCCCGCCCCCCGCAGGCGGGCGATGAAGAAGCCCGTCGTCCGGTCGCGCTGCGGCAGCAGCTGCAGGAAGCGGTCGTCGCGGCGCGAGGCGAGCCGCGTGAATCGCTCGTCCGCGGCGAGCCGCTCGGGCTCGGCGTCCGCGTACTCGCCGATCCTCGCCACGACCTGCTCGTTCTCGCCTGCCGAGATCGTGCAGGTCGAGTAGATGAGCGTCCCGCCCGGGCGCAGGGCCCGCGCCGCGCGGACGAGCATCCGGCGCTGGATCGCAGCCAGCCGCTCGATGTCCGCAGGGCTCTTGCGCCAGCGGGCATCGGGGCGGGAGGCGAGCGTCCCGAGGTCGGAGCAGGGCGGGTCCAAGAGGACTCGATCGTAGCCGGACCCGAGGTCGGCCTCGGCCGCGTCGGCGACCTCGACCCGCACGCAACCGGCGCCCGCACGGGCGCACAGCTCCTCGATCTCGGCGGCCCGGCGACCGTCGGCCTCGATCGAGCGGACCTCTCCCTCGTCGCGCATCCGGGCGGCGATCGCCGTGGTCTTGATCCCCGGTCCCGCGCACAGGTCCAGCACCCGCTCGCCCGGCTGGGGGTCGAGCAGCGCAACCACGGCCTGCGAGCCGCGCGATTGCGGGACCAGCTCGCCGGTCGCGATCCGGGCGCCGACCGGATCGGGGGTCGAGCCGCAGATCAGGCAGTCGGCCGGGTCTAGCAGCCCGCCGGCGCCGGGGCCGGCGACCTCGATCCCGGCGTCGCGCAGCTCGGCGGCGACGTGGGCGGGAACGGCGCGCAGCGTGTTCACCCGCATCGCCGCCTCGGCGGGCTCGTTCATCGCGGCCATCAGCAGGCGCGCCTCGGCCGCGCCCAGCTCGGCCCACCACAGCTCCGCCAGCCACTCCGGGTAGGAGTGGGCGATCGCCGCCCCGGCGGGGGTCGAGTCGTCGAGCGAGCCGAGCAGCTCCCCGCGCTCGGCGACGGCGCGGCGCAGGAGGGCGTTGACGAACCCGCTCGCCGCCCGCGCGCGCCCGTGCCCACCGCTCGAGCGCCTCATCCCGTGCTTGGCGAGCTCGACGGCCTGGTCGACGGCCGCGTGGTCGGCGGTCTCGGAGAAGAGCAGCTCGTAGAGGCCGAGCCTCAGCGCCGCCAGGGCCGCGTCGTCGACCCTCCCCCCGCGCCGTCCGGCGAGGACCCCGATCAGGTGATCGGAGGTGCCGCGCCGTTGCACCGAGCCGTAGGCGAGCCGGCGCGCCTGCGCAAGCTCTCGGCCCTCGAGCTCGAGCCGGGCGGCGGCGGCCGAGAAGGCGCGGTCGGTCCAGGCGCCGTCCTCGAACGTCCGTCGCAGGATCTCGTAGGCGAGTCGCCTGGCCGGGGTGACTCGATCGGCGCTCACTGCGGGCTCGGGCAGAGGATGGCCCCGCAGGTAGTCCCGCGCGTCCATCGCCCGCCCGCCGGGCGGCTTGACCCGCACCAGCCGCAGGACGCCCTCGCCGCAGCCCAGCCGCAGCCCGTCGGAGCCGTCGAGCGCGCCGACCTCGAGCTCGCTCTGTTCAGCCACGGCCACGGCCACCCCCAGGCGCTGGTCGGAGAGCTGCTCGAGCTCGAGGTAGGCGCCGATGTGCGGGTGCAGCGCCCGCACCCGGCGCTCGAGCTCGACCGCGCTTCGCCGCGGGTCGAGCAGGCGGTCGTCGGCGGTGATCTTCTCGGCGTAGGTGGCCTCGGCGTCGTCCTGCTCGGTCAGCTCGAGCTCTCCCCGGGCACGGCGGTCGAGCGCCTCGATCAGCAGCCGCCCGCCGACCTCCTCGAGCCGCTCGGCCAGCCCGCCGAAGTCGAGGCCGCCGATCGGAACCGCCTCGCGTGACGCCACCGGCCCCGAGTCGAGCGCCGCGGTCACCCGCATGATCGAGACCCCAGTCTGCGGATCGCCGGCCAGGATCGCGCGCTCGATCGGTGCCGCGCCGCGCCAGCGCGGCAGCAGCGAGGGGTGAACGTTGAGCAGCTCCAGCTCGGCAAGCAGCGGCTCGCGCAGCAGCTGGCCGAAGGCGCAGACGACGCCGATCTCGGGCTTCGGCGCGAGGATCCGCTCCCGCGACTCGGCGCTTTCGGTCGCCTCCGTCTTCAGGAGCTCGATCCCGAGCTCGGTCGCGGTCGCGGCCGCGGGCGCCGGAGCGAGCTTGCGGCCTCGGCCCTGGCGGCTGTCGGGCGGGGTGACGACGAGCGCCGGCGCGTGCTCGGAGGCCGCCAGGCGCCGGAGCACCGCGGCGGCGAAGTCCGAGCTGCCGAGGTAGACCAGCCTCACCCGTCGTCGGACTCGGACCCGGACTCGGCCTCGGGCTCGGGCTCGGGCTCCGGGCTGTAGGTGGTCCCTTCGCGCAGCGCCCGCATCGCGCCCTTGCGCTGGTCGCGGGTCGTCCGGTCGAGGATCAGGACGCCGTCGAGGTGGTCGATCTCGTGCTGCAGGACGCGCGCCTCGAGCCCCGAGGCCTCGACCAGCAGCGGCTCGCCCTCAACCCCGACCCCGCGCACCCGGGCGTGCAGGGCGCGCTCGACGTCGACCCCGATCCCGGGCAGGCTCAGACAGCCCTCCTCGGCGGTCGCCAGGTCGTCCGAGAGCCATTCGACCTCGGGGTTGGCGACCGCGGTGGCCGGGGCGTTGGGCGCCGCCTGGAAGACCAGCAGCCGCCGCAGCGCGCCGAGCTGGGTGGCGGCCAGGCCAACGCCCATCGCGTCGCGCATGATCGCGACCATCCGCTCGGCCTCGGCCGCCAACTCCGGACCGAACTCGGTCACGTCGGAGGCCCTCGACCGCAACACGGGATCGCCGTAGGTGACGACCTCGGCCAGCGCGGCCGCGCGCCGCTCGCGCTCGGCCTCGCTGAGCTCGTGGGCGTCTGAGTCGGAGACCTCGGTGGTCTCGTCGACCTGCTCTGAAGTCGCCTCGCTCACCCCTCCGAGTCTATTTCCACCCGTTCAAGCGGCGTCGACGTCGACCGCGACCTTGATCTCGCGCAGCCGCCCCGCCCGCGCCTCCGCGTGGACGACCTCGCGCACGACCGCGACCGCGGCGCCGCGTTCGGGCGCCTTGATCAGGATCTGGCGCCGCTCGCGACCGCGCAGGCGAAAGCGCGGCGCCGGCCCGAGCGCCGTCGCGCTGGCGCCAAGCCCGGCATCGAGCGCCGCCCGCAGGCGCGCCGCCGCCGCCTCGAGCCTGGCGACGTCGGGGTGCGATAGCTCGATCCGGATCAGGTGCGCATAGGGCGGGTAGTCGAGCTCGCGGCGGCGCTCGAGCTCGCCGGCGAGGAAGCCTGCCGCGTCGTGGCGGGCGGCGCGGGCGATCGCCTCGGCCTCCGGGGCCAGGGTCTGGACGACGACCCGCCCCGGGCGCTCGCCCCGACCGCTGCGCCCGGCGAGTTGTGCGACCAGCGCGAAGGTCCGCTCCTCGGCGCGCAGGTCGGGGAAGCGCAGGGTCGAGTCGGCGTCGATGACCACCCCGAGCACGACCTCGGGGAAGTCATGGCCCTTGGCGACCATCTGCGTCCCGACCAGAACCCCGGAGGGCGCCGCCTGGAAGCGCTCGAGGACCTCCAGGTGACCGCCGGCGCCGGCGCTCGAGTCGGCGTCGAGCCGGAACACAGGCAGCGGCGCGGCGGCGGCGATCTCCTCCTCGATCCGCTGGCTCCCGGCCCCGGCCCGCGCCAGGGTGACCGAGCCGCAGTCCGGGCACGACGTCGGCAGCCGCTCGGCGTGGCCGCAGTGGTGGCAGCGCAGGCCCTCTCCCGCCCTGTGGACGACGAGCGAGACGTCGCAGCTCGGGCACCCCGCAGCCCACCCACAGCCGCGGCAGGCCAGGTGCGGCGCCCAGCCGCGGCGGTTGACCAGCACGATCGCCTTCTCGCCCTCGCCGAGCGCCCCGAGCAGCTCTCGGGTGCGCGGATGAAGCGGCCCCTCGCGCCCGTCTCGGCCGCGCATGTCGAGCACCTCGACCGCGGGCATGGCGCGGCCGTCGACCCTGGCCGCGAGCTCGAGCCGCTCGAGCTCGAGCCAGCTCTCGGGCCGCGGCGTCGCCGACCCAGCCAGCAGCGTCGCCCCGGCCTGGGCGGCGCGGCGGCGGGCGACCTCGCGGGCGTCGTAGCGGGGATCGCCCTCCTGCTTGTAGCTCGAGTCGTGCTCCTCGTCGACGACGATCAGCCCGAGACCGTCCATCGGCGCGAACACGGCCGAGCGCGGTCCGACGCAGATCCGCGCCTCGCCGTCGCGCAGCCGGTACCACTCGTCGCGCCGCTCGCCGACGCCGAGCCGCGAGTGCAGGACGGCGACCCGGTCGCCGAACCGGGCCTCGAAGCGCGAGACGGCCTGCGGGGTCATCGCGATCTCGGGTACGAGCACGATCACTCCGCGGCCACGCTCCAGCGCCGCGGCGGCTGCCGCCAGATAGACCTCGGTCTTGCCGGAACCGGTGACCCCGTGCAGGAGCAGCTCGCCACCGTCCCCGTCGAGCGCGCGCGACGACTCGGGCGAGCGCCGCTCGCTGGGCCGGGTCGAGGTCGACCGGGACCGCCGGGGCGCCGACCGACGGCGAGCGCGGGCGCCGGCGGACCTGGCGGCGGCCGAGGACGACCAGCCCGCGGTGCTCGAGCCGGCGCAGCGCGTCGGCGGCGACCCCGCCCGCGGCGAGCTCGCCGGCGCCGAGCTCGGAGTCCGCCTCGATCAGCAGGCCGAGCGCGCGCCGCTGGACCGGGCCCAGCGCCTGCTGTTCGAGCGCGGCGGCGGCCCCGGGCGCGGCGCGCGCGCTGAGCTCGGTCCGGGCCGCGGTCTGCCCGCGGGCCGAGCCGGTTCCCGGCGGCAGCACCAGCTCGAGGCCGCGCGCCGGGGTAGAGCAGTACTCGCGGGCGACCCAGAGGCCGAGCTCGACCAGCTCCGCCGGCACGCCGGCCCCGAGCGCGGCGATCGGCTCCGCCAGCCGGGCGGCCGGCAATGCGCTGCGCTCGGCGAGCTCGACCACCACCCCGAGCAGCCGCTGGTGCCCGAACGGAACCTCGAGCACGGTCCCCACCGCGACCTCGCCGAGCCGCTCGGTGAGGCGGTAGTCGTAGGGCCCGCGCAGGGCGCGGGCGGTGGTCAGCGGCTCGACCCGGGCGATCGCCATCGGCGTCAGCGTAGGTGGGGACTCGGCGGATAGACTGCGCGCCGATGGCGCCCAAGCTGCACCCTGGAGAGGAGGTCCTGTACGAGGGCCACCCCTCCTGGCGGGCGATCCTCGACTTCTACCTCAAGGGGATCCTGGCGACCGCGGTCGTCTGCCTGCTGGTCGCCCTGGCGACCGGGACGATCGGCGACTCGACCGACAAGGGCCTGGTGACGATCATCGCCTTCGTCGGCGTCGCGGGCACGATCCTGATCGGGTTCGTCAAGCGGGTCGCGACCAGCTACACGATCACCAACCGCCGCCTGCACATCAAGCGCGGGATCGTCTCGCGGACGATCCAGGAGACGCGGCTGGAGCGGGTCCAGAACGTCAACTACCAGCAGAGCGTGCTCCAGCGGATGCTGCAGATCGGCAACGTCGACTTCGACACCGCCGCCGGCGACGACTACAACTTCATCTTCGCCGGCGTCGCCGAGCCGGCCGACGTCGTCCACATGGTCGACACCGCCACCCGCCGCGGCGCGGCCGAGGGCCTCGGCGACGAGGCCGCCGGGCCCGAGGAACCCGCTCCCAGCGCCTAGGCCGGCGCGCCGGACTCGACCCCGAGCCCGGCGGCCTCGCGCAGCGCTTCGGCGCGGTCGGTGCGCTCCCAGGTGAAGTCGTGGTCGTCGCGGCCGAAGTGGCCGTAGGCGGCGGTCTTCTGGTAGATCGGCCGGTGCAGCCGCAGCTCCTTGCGGAAGGCGCCGGGCCGCAGGTCGAAGTGCTCGGCGACCAGCTCGGCGATCCTGGCGCGGCCGATCTTCTCGGTGCCGAAGGTCTCGACCATGACGCTGACCGGATGGGCGACGCCGATCGCGTATGCGACCTGGACCTCGCAGCGGTCGGCGAGCCCCGCGGCGACCACGTTCTTGGCCACCCAGCGGGCCGCGTAGGCGGCCGAGCGGTCGACCTTCGACGGATCCTTGCCGGAGAAGGCACCGCCGCCGTGGCGGGCCATGCCCCCGTAGGTGTCGACGATGATCTTGCGTCCGGTGAGGCCGGCGTCGCCGACCGGGCCGCCGATCACGAACCTTCCGGTCGGGTTGACGAGGAAGTTCTGCTTCGTGTTCAGCTTGCGCTCGTCATAGAGCTCGGCGGGCAGGATCGGGTGCAGCACCTGCTCCCACAGGTCGGGGCGGATCAGCGAGTCGCAGTCGACCCCGTCGCGGTGCTGGGTCGAGATCAGGACCTTCTCGATCTCGATCGGGCGCCCGTTCTCGTAACGGACCGTGACCTGCGTCTTGCCGTCGGGTCGCAGGTAGGGCACCACCTCCCCCTTGCGGATCTCGGCGAGCCGCTGGGCGAGCTTGTGGGCGAGCGAGATCGGCATCGGCATCAGCTCCGGCGTCTCACGGGTCGCGTATCCGAACATCATCCCCTGGTCGCCGGCTCCGTCGACGTCGAGCTCGTCGTCGTCGGCGGGGTCGGTGCGGGACTCGAGCGCGTGGTCGACGCCCTGGGCGATGTCGGGCGACTGCTTGTCGATCGCGTTGATCACCGCGCACGAGTCGGCCGAGAAGCCGAGGTCGGCATCGGTGTAACCGATCTTGCGGATCGTCTCGCGGGCGATCTCCTGGATGTCGACGTAGGTGGTGGTCGAGATCTCGCCCGAAACCACGACGAGGCCGGTGTTGACGAGGGTCTCGCAGGCAACCCGGCCCGCCTCGTCGTCGGCCAGCACCGCGTCGAGCACGCCGTCGGAAATCTGGTCGGCGACCTTGTCGGGGTGCCCCTCGGTCACCGATTCAGAGGTGAACAGGTACTCGTTGTCTCCAAGCTCAGAAGTCGTCATATGACGGCAGAGGTTAGAGGGCCGGTGGCCGCTGTTCGCCGCTCACTCGGCGGGCGGGGCGAGCGGCGTCGTCCCCTGGTCGGCAGGCGGCGGATCGCCGACCAGCAGCCGTGCGTCGGTCGCCAGCACGTCGTCATCCTGTGAGACCGCGAGCCCGAGCGCGTCGAGGCGGCGGAAGTCGCCGGCGAAGGTCGCGTACAGCGGGTCCTCGGCGAGCCCGGCCCGCTCGCCGGTCGCCACCAGCCCCTCGAGGTTGAGGTACGCCTGCAGCGAGACCTGGTCGGGGAAGTCCTCGGTCGCCCGCTTGTAAAGGTCCGAGTCGTCGAGCCCGCCGTGGTCGGCGATCATCGCCGCGACGCCCGCCGGGTCGGTGGCGACCGCGATGATCCCGTCGAAGACCGCGTAGGTCAGCTGGACCGTCGGCGAGACCCGCAGGCTGTTGGTCTCGACCCCCGAGACCTCGTCCTGGCCGAAGACGGGCGCCTGGCCCTCCCCGGTGTCGACGCCCTCACTCAGCGGGCCCTGCAGCGAGGCGAGCGCATTGCGCGCCTCGTCCTCGTCGACCCCGTCGGCGGCGAACAGCAGGTAGGGCGGCGCGACGGTCGTCGGCGACCCCTGGCCCGCAGCCGGCTCGAGCGCGACCGCCGACTGGTCGCCGAGCGAGGCGAGCAGCTGGCGCTCGAGGTCGACGCCGGCGGCGTGTCGCAGGCGCTGGACCAGGTCGGCGAAACCCGCCGCGATCCCCGGCGCGCGGACGCTCGCCTGCGAGAGCAGCGCGGTGACGGTCTTCGAGGCCGGGCCGATGCCGACGTAGGCGAGCGTGTCGGGCAACAGCCGCTCGGCCAGGTCCGGCTCGAAGTCCGGGAAGGCGGCGAAGAACGGTGGCGAGGCCTGCTCGAGCTTCGGGTCGAGGACGCTGCGCACCGCGAGCTCCAGCTCGTCGCCGGATGCGCTCAGCGAGGCCGCCGCGCCGGTGCTCGCCCCGGGCGCAATCAGCGGGGTCAGGGTGCCGAGCGCCCCGCGGCCGTCGGCGACCAGCTCCGAGATCCCGTCCGCCGACAGCCACGCCTCGGCGAAGCGCTGCTCCGGCAGCTCGTCTCGGACCTGCTCGGCGGTCGGGTCGTCGGCTAGCGACTCCGCCCCGTCGGCCCCGGTCGCGGTCGCGACCACCGAGCGAACCGCGTCCCCGGTGCCGATCGCGAGGAAGCCCGCTACCTCAGCGGTGGCGACATCGCGCTGGTCGGTGGTCACCGTCACCCCCTCATACTCGGCGGTCTGAGTTGGGCCGAAGGCGAGCGATTGCGCGTACTCGCCGGCCAGGTCCGCGGCGTCGGCGTTCTCGACCTCGAGCAGGTCGACGAGCTGCGGGCGCCCGCCGCCCGCGGCCGGCAACACGGCGATCGCCGCCTCGCCGCCGAACCACGGGCGGACGTCGTGGTCGAAGTCGAGCTTCGCACCGCCCGGGCTGGGCAGCGATCCGAGGGCCCGATCCACAGCCTGGCCGCCGAGCACGGGCAACTTCGAGGCCAGCTCGGCGGCGTCGGCGTACTGGTCGCTGTCGGGGTCGAGGTTGGCGTGCAGGTAGGCGAGCGCGTCGATCGGGACCAGCTCGGCGGCGTCATCGGCGGGCGGGCAGCTGTCGCCGCCGGGGAACTCGCAGGGCAGCCGGGGAACGACCGCGGAGACGAAGAGCAGCACGACCGCCGCGACGCCCAGAGCCAGCACCAGCCGGCGGCGCGAGATCACCGACAGCGAGCGCCAGAAGGCCGCCGCGCCGCGGCCGATCGAGACCGGGATCCTGATCAGCGGGCGGCCGATCGAGAGCAGGAAGCGCCCGACCACGAAGACGATGTCGCCGACCGCGTAGCGGAAGCTTTTGAAGCCCTTGCGGATTGCGGCCGGGATCCCTCCCGTCGACGGCTTGGGCATGCGCACCGCGGCGTTATACCGCCGCGGCCTCGCCGCGGCGCGATCTCTTCTTCTTCGGGATGAAATCGATCACCAGCGGCACTCCCTCGAGCTCGTAGCGCTCGCGGACGCGGTTCTCCAGGTGGTAGGCCCAGTCGCGGGTGATCAGGCGCCGGTCGTTGACCTGGATCGCGATCCGCGGCGGCCGGACGCCGACCTGGGCGGAGTAGTACAGGCGCAACCGCCGGCCGCGCCTGTGCGGCGGCGGATGCGTCGCCACGACCTCGTTCACGAACCGGTTCAGCTCCGGGGTCGGGATCCGTTCGCCGCGGCGGTCGGCCAGCGCGATCGCCCGCTCGAGCAGCTTCGGGACCCCGCGCCCGCTGGTCGCCGAGCAGGCGATCACCGGCGGGCGCTGGCGGATCCGCCGCTCCAGCCGCGCCTTCGCGTCCAACAGGTCGAAGCCATCGTCGTCGCCCTTGCCCGAGAGATCCCATTTGTTCAAGGCGACGAGGGTCGCGCAGCCGGACTTCATCGCCAGCTCGGCGACCCGCAGGTCCTCGGCGGTCACCCCCTCGGAGGCGTCGCAGACGAGCAGCGCGACGTCGGCGCGCTCGGCGGCGCGCTCGGAGCGCAGCTGCGCGTAGTAGTCGACCGTCCCCGCGACCTTGGTCCGGCGCCGGATCCCGGCGGTGTCGATCAACAGCACGTCCCGGTCGCCGACCTGCAGCCGGGTATCGATCGCGTCCCGGGTGGTGCCCGCGAGCTCCGAGACGATCACCCGCGACGATCCGAGGAAGGCGTTGACGAGCGACGACTTGCCGACGTTCGGTCGCCCGATCACCGCCAGGGCAACCGGCTCGTCACCGGCATCGGGCAGCTCGACCGCGACCTCCCGCGCCAGCTCCGCCAGCCGGTCGAGCAGGTCGCCGGTGCCCCGGCCGTGCGCGGCCGAGACCGGGATCGGCTCGCCGAGCCCGAGCGCGTGCAGTTCGGCGGCCAGCGACTCCTCGCGATCGGAGTCCACCTTGTTCGCGACCACGACCACCGGCAGCGAGGAGCGCCGCAGGATCTCGGCGACCTCGGCATCGCCCTGGCGCAGCCCGGCGCGCGCGTCGAGCACGATCGCCACGGCGTCGGCGTCGGCGATCGCGGCCCGCGCCTGCTCCTGAACCGCGCGCGAGAGCGAGTCGGCGGCCTCGAGGTCGACGCCGCCGGTGTCGATCAGTTCGAAGCGAACCCCGTTCCACTCGCACTCCAGCGCCTTGCGATCGCGGGTCACCCCGGCCTCGGCGTGGACGACGGCCTCGCGGCCGCCGACCAGCCGGTTGACAAGCGTCGACTTGCCGACGTTCGGAAACCCGACCACGGCGATCCTCGGCAGGCGCTTCACGCAAGCTCCCGCTCGCGGGCGATCGCGACGATCCCGGCGACGATGCCATCGATGGTCTTGTCCGTGGTGTCCACCTCGATCGCCCCGTCCGCCATCCGCAGGGCCCCATGGTCGCGCTCGCGATCCCGCGCGTCGCGCTCGAACAGAGAGGCGAGTACGTCCTCGTACGGCTCACCGGTCTCCTTCGCCCGCCGACGCGCGCGCTCCGTATGTTCGGCGGTGAGGAAGATCTTCAGCGGCGAGTCGGGGCTGACGACGGTGCCGATGTCGCGTCCCTCGGCAACGTAGTCGCCGGCCTCGATCAGCTCCCGCTGGCGCGCGACCATCGCCTCGCGGACGCCCGGGTGGACGGACACATGCGAGGCCGCGTCGGTTACCTGCGACTCGCGGATCGCGGCGCTGACATCCTCGCCGGCGAGCAGCACCGTCGATCCGTCGAACTCGATCGCGAGTTCACGCGCCAGGGCCGCGACCGCAGCGGGGTCGTCGACGTCGACGCCGGCCCGCAGCGCCGCCAGCGCGACGCTGCGGTACATCGCCCCTGAATCCAGGTAGGTGAAGCCCAGCGCCGCGGCAACGCCGCGGGCGACGGTTGACTTGCCGGCCCCCGCCGGGCCGTCGATCGCGATCACCATGGCGGTGAATATAGGCTTGGCGCCATGGAGAGCTGGGACCTCGCCGGTCTCGACGTCGAAGCGCACCGTCCGGTCGTGCTCGCCTCCGACCAGGAGGGGCGCGCGATCGTGCTCGAGCTACCGGCGGGCGAGCGGCTGCAGGAGCACCAGGTCCACGAGCGCGCCTGGCTGCTCGTCGTCGGCGGCGCGATCGCGATCTCCGACCCGGGCGGCGAGACCGTTTCCGGCGGCCCCGGACTGCTGGCGGTGTTCGACCCCAACGAGCGCCACGAGGTGGCGGCGACCGAGGACGCCCGCCTCCTGCTCGTGCTCTCCCCCTGGCCCGGCGAGGGCCATCCGTCTCAGCCCACCAGTTGAGCGAGGTCGTCCGCGAACCCCGGGTAGCTGACCCCGGCCGCCTCGAACCCGCTCACCTCGACCCCCTGCTCCGACGCGAGCCCGGCGATCGCGCCGAGCATCGCCAGCCGGTGGTCCCCGGCCGCGTCGAGGTGGCCGCCGCGCAGGCCGCCGGTCCCGGTGACCGCGAAGCCGTCATCGGTCGCCTCGATCTCGGCGCCGAGCGCGCCCAGGCCCGCGACCACCGTGGCGATCCGGTCGGACTCCTTGTGGCGCAGCTCCTCGGCGCCGGAGACGACCGTCACACCGTCGGCGAAGCAGCCGACCAGCGCGACCAGCGGCAGCTCGTCGATCGCCAGCGGCACCTCGCCGCCGCCGACCCGGGTCGCCTGCAGCGGCCCTGACCGGGCGGTGATCGTCGCCACCGGCTCGCCGCCCGCCGGCGCCTCGTCGACGTCGACCGCGGCGCCCATCCGGGTCAGGATCCCGAGCAGGCCGATCCGACCGGGGTTGATGCCGACCCCCTTCAGGCGGACCTCGCTGCCGCGGACGAGCAGCGCCCCGACCAGGAAGAAAGCTGCTGACGAGAAGTCCGCCGGGACGTTGATCTCGCCCGGCTCGAACCGCTCGCCGGGCGCCAGGGGCTCGACCGTGACCCGCGTCGCCGGCAGCGCGCCGTGGACGGTCACCGGGGTGCCGTGGTTCTCGGTCCGCACGGTGGCGCCGGCGGCGCGCAGCATGCGCTCGGTGTGGTCGCGCGTCGGTCGCGCCTCGATCACCCTCGTCGCCCCCTCGGCCAGTAGCCCGGCGAGCAGCAGGCACGACTTCACCTGGGCGCTGGCGACCGGCAGCCGGTACTCGATCCCGCGCAGCGGCGCCCCGCGCACCGTCAGCGGCGGCAACCGGCCGTCGCGGGCCTCGACCTCGGCGCCCATCAGCGCCAGCGGCTCGGTGATCCGATCGACGGGACGGCGGGCGATCGACTCGTCTCCGCTAAGCGTCCACTCGCCCTGCGGCTGCCCGGCCAGCCAGCCCGGCAGCAGTCGCAGCAGCGTCCCGGCGTTGCCGACGTCGATCGCGCCCGGGCCCGCGCCACGCGCCCCGACTCCGCGGACTCGCAGCTCGGACGGGTCGCCCTCGACCTCCGCGCCGAGGGCGCCGATCGCGGCCAGGGTGGAATTGGTGTCGGCGGCGTCGAGGTAGTTGCGGATCCGGGTCTCGCCGTCGGCCATCGCGGCGACGATCGCGGCCCGGTGGGAGATCGACTTGTCGGGCGGCGGGGTGAGCGCGCCGCGCAGCGGCCCCCCGGGCCCGAACAGGGTCATCCCGCCGTTCCCTCGCCCGCGGCGACCACCGAGACGACGTGCTCGAGCCCGCGGACGATCTCCGCCGCTCGCGCCGCCTCGTCGGCGCCCGCGACCCAGATCGAGATCGCGCCGGTGCGCATGTCGGGGGCCGGATAGAGCGCCATGTCGACGATGTTGACCTGAGCGTGGCCGAGCGCCAGGGCCACCTCGGCGACGGTGCCGGGACGGTTCTCGACTCCGATCCGCAGCTCGCAGAGCTCGCCGCCGGCGAGGTCGGCCTCGAGCAGGCGCCGGCGATCCTCGCCCGCCATCGCATGCCAGGCGCCGACCGCCTCCGCATCGCCGGAGCGAATCAGATCGGCGGCCTTCCTCAGGCGATCGCCGATCGCGTCGATCCCGTCCGCGACCGCGTCGCGGTTGGTGGCGAAGATGTCACCCCAGATCGCGGGGTTCGCCCCGGCGACCCTGGTGGTGTCGCGAAAGCTCGTGCCGACCTCGGGCAGCCGCTCCGACTCCTCGGAGAGCGCCGCGGCGGCCTCGGAGACGAGCGCGTTGGCGAGCACGTGGGGCAGGTGGCTGACCGTCGCCATCACGCGGTCGTGGGTGGCGGGGTCGATCGCCTGCGGCCGGGCGCCGAGGTCGGCGATCGCGCTCTGCAGGCGGTCGTAGTGGACGCCGCTCGAACGCGGCGTCGGGGTCAGATACCAGCGCGCGCCCTCGAGCAGGCCCTCGCGCGCGTTCTCGACCCCGGCCGTCTCGGCGCCGGCGAGCGGGTGGCCGCCGATGAACCGGGAGTCGTCGCCGCGCGCCGCGACCCGCTCGATCAGCTCGAGCTTGGTCGAGCCGACGTCGGTGACCACCGCCTCCTCGGCGGTCGCCGCCAGCGCCCCGGCGACGAGGTCGGGCAGCGCCGTGACCGGCGCCGCGCAGAAGACCAGCTCGACGCCGGCGACGGCCTCCGCAAGGCTCGCGCCGACCCGGTCAAGCGCCCCAAGCTCGAGCGCCCGCGCGCCGTTGGCGGGATCGGGATCGAAGCCCGCGACCTCGGCGTCCAGCCGCCGCCGCGCGGCGAGGCCGATCGAGCCACCGATCAGCCCGACGCCGAGGATCGCGATCTTCAACTGACGTCCGCGCTCAGACGCTGACCAGCTTGCCCGCGACCTCGGCGACCCGCCGCAGCTGTTCCGCGTACTCGGCGAAGTCCGAGGTTGCGAGCGCCTGCGGGCCGTCGCAGATCGCGTGCTCGGGGTCGTTGTGGACCTCGACGATGATCCCGTCGGCGCCCGCGGCCGCCGCCGCCATCGACATCGCCGGCACCCAGTCGCGCCGCCCCGGGGCGTGGCTCGGGTCGACGACGATCGGCAGATGGGTGAGCTCGCGCAGCGCCGGGATCGCCAGCAGGTCGAGGGTGAACCGGTAGGCGGTCTCGAAGGTGCGGATGCCGCGCTCGCAGAGCATCACGTCCGGGTTGCCCTCCTTGAGCACGTACTCCGAGGCCATCAGCAGATCGTCCAGGGTCGAGGACAGACCGCGCTTGAGCAGCACGGCCTTGCCACTGCGGCCGACCTCGGTCAGCAGTGTGTAGTTCTGCATGTTGCGGGCCCCGATCTGGATCACGTCGGCGACCTCGGCCACGTCCTCGACGTCGCGGACGTCCATCAGCTCGGTGACGATCGGTAGCCCGGTCTCCTCCTTGGCCTCCTGCAGCAGCCGCAGGCCCTCGACCCCGAGGCCCTGGAAGCTGTACGGCGAGGTGCGCGGCTTGTAGGCGCCGCCGCGCAGCATCGCGGCCCCGTTGTCGTTGACCACGCGGGCGACCTCGAGCGTCTGGTGGCGGCTCTCGACCGTGCACGGGCCGGCGATCAGGCCGAAGTGGTCGCCGCCGATCCGGCGGCCGTCGATCTCGACCACGCTGCGCTCGCCCTTCTTGAACTGGGCCGAGGCGAGCTTGTACGGCTTCAGGATCGGGACCAGGTGGTCGACCCCGTCGTAGCCCTCGAGCCCGAGCGCCGCGACCCGGTCGCGATCCCCGATCGCCCCGATCACGGTCAGCAGCTCGCCCTTCGAGAGGTGGGCCGAACAGCCGACGTCCTCGATCCGCTCGACGACGCGGGAGATCTGCTCCTCCGTCGCCCCCTCTTTCATCACGATCATCATCTGATTGGTTCTCCGTGCTCTACGTATTTCTCGAACGACTAGCGGGACCTACGGCGTCCGGTGTGAAGATCCTGCGCTGTGGGAGGGCCTCGCGGCCGGCCGGACGCCTAGCTAAATCGCCAATACGTAAACCACGCGCACGACTCGGAGCCCCGAACGGGTGCGGGGGCAGATGCGAGAGCCGTGGCGACAGCGCGGTCCATTGAGTCCGATTTTGTACCAGCTTGCGGCTGAAAGGGCAAGCTACGGGGTCGGCAACGAGAGCTTGATCCCATTCTGGCCGAAGAGGACGAGGACGGCGGTGAGGGCCACTGGACGCTTCATCTGCCGAGGATCTCACCGAGCGACGCCAGGAAGCGGGCGTTCTCGTCGGATGTCCCATAGCTCACCCGGATGTGGCCGGGGCCGCCAAGCGGGGTCCCGGGCCGCACGAGGATCCCGCGTTCGGCGAGGGCGGAGGTGACCTCCCCCTCGTCGGCGTCACCGAGGTCGACCCAGGAGAAGTTGGCCTGCGAGTCGGGAGTCCGCAGGCCGAGCTCGCGCAGCCCCTCCTCGACCGTGACCCGCTCGACCAGGTTTCGCTCGACCCGGCGGCTGACGTCGTCCTGGTGGCGGATCGCCTCGGCCGCAGCCGCCTGGGCGAGGGCGTTGACGCTGAACGGCTGGCGCACCGCGTCGACCGCGGCGCGGAACTTCGGCGAACAGAGCGCGTAGCCAACCCGCAGCCCCGCGAGTCCATAGACCTTGCTGAACGTGCGCAGCAGGACCAGGTTCGGCTGGTCGCGGCGCAGGTCGACGGTCGTGTCGGGATCGTCGTCGAGCTGGAACTCGACGTAGGCCTCATCCACGATCACGGTCACGTGGTCGGGGACCTCGGCCATGAAGTCCGCGATCCGGGCGGCCGGCAGGTGGGTCGAGGTCGGGTTGTTGGGATTGCAGACCACCACCAGCTGGGTCGCGGCGGTGATCTCGGTGAGGATCGCGTCGAGGTCGTGGACGTCGCCCGTCGGCGAGCGGGACGCGGATCTCCCGGGCGCCGGAGAGCGGCGCCAGGTAGGGGTAGATCGAGAACGACGGCCAGGCGTAGACCAGCTCGGCGCCCGGCTCGCACAGCGCCAGCGCCGCCGCCAGCAGGATCTCGCAGGAGCCGTTGGCCAGCGCCACGCCCGAGGGCTCGACCTCGTAGCGCTCGGCGATCCGCCGGCGCAGCAGCGCCGCGCTCGGGTCCGGGTAGCGGTTGGTGGCCGCTGCGGCGCGCGCGATCGCCTCGACCACCGCGGCGTGCGGGCCGAACGGGGACTCGTTCGAGGCCAGCTGGGCGATCCCCTCGTCGGCGATCGACTCCGGCGCCTTGCCGGCGGGCGCCCCGGCGACGTAGCCGGGGATCTGGGCGAGCTTGTGGGCGAACTGGACGCTCATCGCGCCCCCTACTGTGCCGAATGAAGGTCGGCGCGCAGCTTCTTCGTTTCGCCGATGTAGACGTGGGCGGGCTGGTGATCGGCCGGCGCGTAGTAGTGGGCGAGCACCCGGATCACGCGCTCCATCGCCCCCGGCACGTCGAGCTCGCGGTTGCACAGCAGCGGCACCCGGTCGAGGCCGACCGCGCGGGCGCCGACCGCGGGGAACTGGGCGTTGAGGTCGTCGGTGCAGGTGAGGATCACGGAGACGAAGTCGTCGGCGGTGAGCGAGTTGCGCTCGATCAGCTCCGTCATCAGCTCTTCGGTCGCGCCGAGGATCGCCGCCTCGTCGTTGCGCTCGGCCTGGACCGCGCCGCGCACGGCCCACAGCCTGGGATCGGGTCCGTCAGCGCTCGCGCTCATCGGGCGGGATCCTTCCAGAGCCGGCGCAGCTCGGCGGCGCGCAGCCGCCGTGAGCGACCGGGCGCCAGGTCGCCGAGCTTCAGCGGCCCAAACGAGATCCGCTCCAGCTCGACCGCCTCGTTGCCGATCGCCTCGGCCATCCGCCGCACCTGGCGGTTGCGGCCCTCGCGCAGGGTGATCTCGACCACCCGCGGCGATACGCGCCGCACCCTCGCCGGCGCGGTCGGCCCGTCCTCGAGCTCGATGCCGTGGCGCAGGCGACGCAGGTCAGCGTCGCTCGGTGGCCGCCGCAGCCGAACCCGGTAGGTGCGGGGGACCTCGTAGCGCGGGTGCATCAGCCGGTTGGCGAGCTCGCCGTCGTTGGTGACCAGGATCAGCCCGGTCGAGTCGGCGTCGAGGCGGCCGACCGGATACAGGCGGCGCTTCGAGTCGACCAGCTCGGTGACCGCTCGGCGGCGGCCCGGCTCGGATGCCGTGGAGGTGACGCCGGCGGGCTTGTTGAGCATCCAGACCTCGCGCGGCTCCGGTCCGACCGGCCTGCCGTCGACCTCCACCCCGCTCTCGAACTCGACGTCGCGGGCCGGGTCGCGGACGACCTCGCCGCCGACCCGCACGCGCCCGGCCGCGACCAGGTCCTCGGCCTTGCGGCGCGAGGCGACGCCCGAGTGGGCCAGGAACTTGGCGAGTCGCATCCGCCGAAGCTAGCGGCTGAGCGGCTAACGGCGCCGCGGCTGGCTCGCTCGCTCGCCGCGCTGCTCGCCCGCCTCGAGCAGGCGCTCGCGCAGCTCCGCCTCGTCGGTGGGCGTCGGGTCGAAGCGCGACGGGTCGGGCAGCGCGTCGAGGCCGGAGAGCCCGAACAGGCGCTCGAACAGCGGCGTGGTGCGGTGGATCACGGCGCCGAACCGCGAACGGCCCGACTCCTCGATCAACCCGCGCTCGGTCAGCGTGTGCAGCGCGGACTCCGAGTTGACGCCGCGGATCCGAGCGATCTCGGGCCGCGAGACCGGCTGCAGGTAGGCGATGATCGCCAAGGTCTCGGCCTGGGCCTGGGTCAGCGGCGGGGTCCGTGGCCTGGCGAGCAGGCGCCGCGCCGCCTCATCGGCGTCGGGGTGGGCGGCGAGCGTGTGGCCGCCGGCGACCTGGCGCAGGACGACGCCGCGCTCGGCCAGCGACGAGCCGAGCAGATCGAGCGCCCGGTCGACCTCGGCCTCGCTCGCCTCGCAGGCCTCGGCCAGGTCGGCCGTGCTCACCGGCTCGGGGGCGAGGAAGAGCAGCGCCTCGACGACCCTCTCCAGGGAGCTCATCTGGCCAACACCTTGATCTCGCCGAACACCGCGCCCTGTTCCCAGGTCGCCTCGCCCTGCTTGTGCAGCTCGAGCAATGCGAACAGGGTCACCGCCTGGGTCAGCTTGTCCTCGTCGCCGAAGGTCTCGTCGAAGTCGATCGCCGAACGGCCGGCGAGCAGCTCGCGCAGGACCCGCAGCCGCCGCTCCAGCGAGACCGTGGGGCGGATGTGGGAGAGGTCGGGCCGCGGCGGCTTGCGCAGCAGGTCGCCGATCGAGGCGGCGAGCAGGTCGGGCTCGTAGGACGGCCTGGCGGCGTCGATGGCGACCCGGCGAAGCTCGGGCGGCAGCGGCGCGGCGCGGTAGTGGTAGCGGCGCCCGTCGGCGAACAGCTCCGCCAGGTGGGCGGCGGCGTCGCGGTAGCGGCGGTATTCGAGCATCCGCGCGAGCAGCTCCTCGGCCGCCTCCTCGGGCGCCAGCTCGAGCTCGGGCTCCTCGGCGGTCGGCAGCAGCAGCCGTGACTTCAGCTCCAGCAGCGAGGCGATCAGGACCAGGAACTCGGTCGCCGCCTCGAGGTCGAGCTCGCCCTGCTCCTCGACCCGCTCCAGGTAGGCGATCACGATCTCGCCCAGCTCGACCTCGGCCAGCGCGACCTCCTCGCGCAGGACGACGGTCATCAGCAGGTCGAACGGGCCGACGAAGACGTCGAGGTCCAGGTCGAGCTCGGCGGCTCTCATCGTCCAGAGCCTAGGTCCGGGACCGGACCGATCCCCATCGCCTCGCGAACCTCGGCCACGGTCATCGACGAGATCGCCCGCGCCTTCTCGGCGCCGGCCGCGAGGATCCGCTCCAGCTCGCCCTCGTCGGCGCGCAGCTGCTCGTAGGCCTCGCGCGCCGGGGCCAGGTAGGCGACCACTGCGTCGGCGACCGCGCCCTTGAAGTCTCCGTAGCCCGAGCCCTCGAACTCGGTCTCGATCTGGGCCGGCTCGACCCCGCGGACGACGGCGAGGATCTCGATCAGGTTGGCGATCCCCTCCTTGCCCTCGCCGCGCCTGACCTCGGCGCCGGAGTCGGTGACCGCGCTCATCACCTTCTTGCGCACCGCCTTCTCCGGATCGAGGACGAGCACCGTCCCCTGTTCGGAGCCGCCGGTGGTCGACATCTTGATCGTCGGATCCTGGAGGTCCATCACCCGCCCGCCGACCTCCGGGATCCGATGCTCGGGCTCGACCAGGATCGGCCGGCCGGCGGCGAAGCGCTCGTTGAAGCGCCGCGCGATCTCGCGCATCAGCTCGACATGCTGGCGCTGGTCCTCGCCGACCGGTACCTCGCTCGCCTTGTAGGCGAGCACGTCGGCCGCCTGCAGGACCGGGTACAGGAACAGCGCCGCCGAGGAGAGCTCGCGCTGCTTGCCCGACTTCTCCTTGAACTGGGTCATCCGGTTGAGGTCGCCGTGGGCGGTGACCGCCGAGAGCAGCCAGGTGAGCTCGGTGTGCTCGCGGACGTCGGACTGGCGGAAGAGGATGCAGCGCTGCGGGTCGAGCCCGGCTGCGAGCAGGATCGCGGTCGTGTCGTAGAGGCGTTCGCGCAGCTCGGCCGGGTCGTAGGCGACCGAGATCGCGTGCAGGTCGACGATGCAGTAGATCGACTCGCCACCCTCGCGCTCGGCCCGCTCCTGGCCCTCGACGTACTGGCGGATCGCGCCGATGTAGTTGCCGAGGTGCTTGCGCCCGGTCGGCTGGATGCCGCTGAAGATCCTCACCGCGAATCGCAATCTACGTACTCGACCCGACGGGTGGGTTGACCTCCGCTCGCGCGAGTGACAGGGTGGCCGAGACCTTCCAACGAAAGGACCCTGCGGATGAGAAAACTGTTCCACCGTCCATCGGCCTCGCTTCTGATCGCCTCGATCGCGCTGGTTGCGGCGCTCGCCGGCGGCGCCTATGCGGCGAGCAAGATCGGCACCAGCGACCTGGCGAAGAAGGCGGTGACGACGAAGAAGATCGCCGGCCAGGCGGTGACGACTCCGAAGCTGGCGCTGAACGAGCGCTCGGAGGGGTTCGTCACCAACACTCCCGACGCGACGCCGCTGCCCGGGGGCACCAGCACCACGGTCGCGACGCTCAACCTGCCGACCGGCGGCAGCTACATCGTCACCGCGGCCGCGACGCTCGGCAACAACGCCGCCGCCCAGAACCTCGCCAGTTGTGAGCTGCGCGACGACGGCGTCAAGGTGACCGCCGGAAACGGCACGCTCCCGGCGCTGGTGGTGTTCGGCGAGACAATCACGCTCACCGCCGCCTCCGACGGCGGCGCGATCACCCTCGCCTGCGAGCTCGACAACAGCCGGCCAGGCCCGCGAGCGGGTGATCACCGCGACCCGGGTCGGATCGCTGACGGCGCAGTAGCGACAACGGTCAGCCGGGCGCGCTCGGCACGGGCTCGGGCTCGCGCCCCTGCCCGTGTCCGGCGCGCTCGGCGGCCCGGCCGCACTCGCCGGCGGTCGCCGCGGCCCCCGGCCCATGCTCGGGCTGCGGTCCACGCGCAGGATTGCGCACCGAGATCAGGGCGATCGTGCCCCCGACCGCCATCAGCGCCGCCGCCAGCGCCATCCCGAGGTGGAAGGCGGATTCCGACGAGGAGACGATCTCGCCGTCCAGCGCGCCCGCCTCGGCGGCGGGGACGTCGCTGACGTCGCCGCCGGAAAGCGGTTGCTCCTTGGCGCCGTCGACCGCCGCCTGGGCCTCGACCCCGAGGGTCTGTCCGCCGATGCGGTCGTCGAGCGAGGAGCTGAACTGGGCCGAGACGACCGCGCCGAGCACCGCGATCGAGAGCACGCCGGCGACCCGGGCAACCGCGTTGTTGACGCCCGAGGCGACGCCGACGTGGCGCTCCTCGACCGAGTCGAGGACCGTCGTGGTCAGCGGCGCAACCGTCATCGAGAGGCCGAGCCCGAACAGCAGCAGCGACGGCAGGATCTCGGTCAGATAGTTCGGGTCCGCGTCGACGCGGACCATCAAAGCCAGTCCGACGGCGCCGATCAGCGGGCCGAGCCCCATCACGAGCCGCGGCCCGATCCGCCCGGCGAGCGCGCCGAAGCGGCCGGAGAGCAGGAACATCAGCACGGTGACCGGGGTCGTCGCCGCGCCCGCCTGGAACGCCGTGTAGCCCGCGACCTGCTGCAGGAACAGGGTGATGAAGAAGAACGCTCCGATCAGGCCCGCGTAGACGCACAGGGTGGCGAGGTTGACGGCGCTGAAGTTGTGCGACCGAAACAGCTCCAGCGGCAGGATCGGCGCCGGGGCGCGCCGCTCCCACCAGATGAACGCCGCGAAGCAGATCACGCCGCCGATCAGCGGGCCCCAGACGATCGGGTCCGAGAAGCCGTAGGTGGGCTGCTCGATCAGCGCGAACACCGGTCCGGCCAGGCCGAGCGCCGAGAGGCCGATCCCGATCACGTCGATCCCGTGGACGGCCTCGGGGTCGGTGCTCTCGTCGATCGCCCGCAGGGCCAGCCAGATCGTGAGCGCGATCAACGGGATGTTGACCCAGAAGATCCAGCGCCAGTCGATCTCGACCAGCAGCCCGCCCCCGGCGGGCCCGATCAGCGTCGAGATCCCGGCCCATGCCGTCCACAGGCCGACCGCGCGCCCGCGCGCCTCACCCTCGAAGGTCGCCGCCAAGATCGCCAGCGAGCCGGGGACCAGCAGCGCGCCCGCGATCCCCTGCAGCGCCCGGGCGCCGACCAGCGCCTCGTCGGTGGGCGAGACCGCGCACAGCATCGAGGTGACCGCAAAGCCGCAGAGCCCGATCACGAACAGCCGCCGGCGCCCGTAGAGGTCGCCGAGCGAGCCGCCGACCAGCAGCAGCGAGACCAGGGTCAGCATGTAGGCCTCGACGATCCATTGCTGGCCCGCCAGCCCGGTGTCCAGGTCCTCCTGGATCGCCGGCAGGGCGACGTTGACGACGGTCGAGTCGAGGAAGACGATCGTCGAGCCGAGGATCGTCGCGATCAGGGTCAGCGTCTGCTTGCGGGTCACCCGGGGTGAGTGTCGCAGGGCTCGAGGGACCTCTCTTCCCGACCGTTTCAGGATGGATCCTGCCCGAGCGCTGAGTCTTGTTCCGTCCGGGACGGGTGCGAACATGTGTTCGTGTTCATCGATGAGTCCCCCGCCGCTGTCGGACCTGCCCGCTCGCCGACGTCCCGCTGGAACTGATCGAGCGCGAGATCGAGTCGCTGGCGGCGCGGATCACCGCCGGCTCGGCCCGCTGGCTTGCGCTGGTCGCCGAGTTCGACCGTCGTGAGGGCTGGGGCGCAAGCGGCTGCCGCTCGACCGCCGAGTGGGTCGCCTGGCGCTGCTCGCTGACCCCGCGCTCGGCTCGCGAGCACGTCCGGGTCGCCCGGGCGCTGCGCGAGCTGCCGCTCGTTCGCGCCGAGTTCGACGCCGGGCGCCTGTCCTACTCGAAGGTCCGGGCACTGACCCGCGTCGGCGATCAGGAGTCCGAGGCCGAGCTTGTCGAGCTCGCGCGCCACGCGACCGCCGCGCAGCTCGAACGCATGGTCCGCGCCGCGCGGCGCTGCAGCGCCGCCGACGCCGAACAGCAGCATCGCGAGTGCTTCGTGCGCTGGTACTGGGATGACGACGATGGCTGCCTGCACCTGGACGCGAAGCTGCCGCCCGAGGACGGAGCCCTCTTCCTGCGCGCGCTCGACGCCGCCCGCGAGGCGCTTGCCGAGCAGCTCGCAGCCGAGGCCGCCGAACGTCGACGACACCGCGGACGGTTCCGCGGGACCGCTCGATGCGATCGAGCCGAGCGGTTCCGCGGAACCGCCTGCGTTGTCCGCGCCCGCATCGCCCGCGCCGATCCCCACCAACGCCGAATCGCTCGTCGCGATCGCGGAGCACGCGCTCGCGCGCCCGCCCACCGGGCTTGTCGGGGGCGAGCGAAACCAGCTCATCGTCCACGTCGACGCCGCGACGCTCGCCACGGACTCCCCGGGCGCGTCGGTGACCGGCCCGAGCGCATGCGCGATCGCCGACGGGCCCGGGATCGCGGCCGAGACCGCTCGCCGGCTGGCCTGCGACTGCTCGCTGGTGCCCGTGGTCGAGGACGAAGGCGGGCGCACGCTCGACGTCGGCCGAAGAACGCGCTCGATCCCGCCGGCGATCCGCCGCGCGCTCAGCGTCCGGGACGGCCGCTGTCAGTTCCCCGGCTGCGAGCGCCACCGCTTCGTCGACGCCCATCACCTCGTCCATTGGGCCCAGGGCGGCGCAACCTCGCTCGACAACCTCGTCCTGCTCTGTCGCCACCACCACCGGCTCGTCCACGAGGGCGGCTTCTCGGTCGCCCGCTCCACGCGACGGCCGTCTGCGCTGGTCGCGACCTGACAGCGCCTCGGTGCCCTCCTCCCCAAGCCCGCCCTCTCCGCCGTCGCCTCTGCCCGACACCGCCGACAAGCTCCTCACCGGCAACGGCGGGCCGATGGACCTGGGCGCGTGCGTGGACGCCGTGCTCGCGGCGTGGGCCTAGCCTACGGCTCGGGCGGCTCGCGCAGCTGGTGCGCGGCGGTGAAGAAGTTGCGGTACGCGAGCTGGGTGACGATCAGAGCCGAGAGCGTGACCGCGCCGAGCAGGACCCAGAGCAGGATCATCTGCAGGCGGACTGCGTCGGTCGGGTCGGCGCCGGCGAGCAGCATCCCGACCATCGTCCCGGGGAAGAAGATCAGGCCGGTGGTCTTCGTCTGGTCGACGGTCGAGATCGTCCCCGAGCGCAGCGCCCGGCGCACCCCGGGGGCGGCGGCGACGGTCGCCGTCGCGCCGAGCGCCAGGGTGGCCTCGATCTCGCGGGCGCGGTCGCTCATCTCGTCACCGAGCCGGTTGAGCGCCACCGCCGCGGCGGTCATCGCGTTGCCGATCACCATCCCGCCGACGGGAACCAGGTAGCGCGGGGTCGGGGCGAACACACCGAGCGCGACGATCAGGGCCAGGGTCCCGGCGCCGGCCGCCGCGAGCGCGATCAGCAGCGGCCAGAACGCATGCGGCACGCGCTTCGCGCGCTGCCGAGCGGTGAAGGCGCCGAACAGGACCATGACCGTGAGCAGGCCGATCACCAGCGCGATGCTGTCCTCGTCGAAGATCGCCTGGATCACGTAGCCGATCGCGGTCAGCTGCACGAACGAGCGGAACACGGCGACCGCGATCTCGTTCTCGAGGCCGGTCCCCCGCCAGACCGAGACGGCGATCGCGAGCGCGACCAGGGCGAGGCTGGCCGCGACCTCACCCAGGGTCACGTCGATGCCGACGCTCATGCGAGCCGCCTCAACAGCGGCGAGATTCGGCTCCGCCTCATCGGGCCGCCACCGCCCCGAGCACGTCCGCGGTCGGGCCCTCGGCCACCGCCCGCCCGGACTCGATCCGGACCACCCATTCCGACATCCGGCTCGCCTGGGCGAGGTCGTGAGTGACCCAGACCATGTCGATCGCCAGCCGCTCACGCAGCTCGAGCAGCGTCTCCTCGATCGCCCCGGTCGACTCCGGGTCGAGCGCCGACGTGGGCTCGTCGAGCAGTAGCACGCGGGGTTCCAGCGCCAGCGCCCGGGCGAGCATCGCGCGCTGCTGCTCGCCGACCGAGATCTTCGAGCCGTCCTTGGCCGCGAACGACGAGTCGAGGCCGGCGAGCCGCAGCAGCCGCTCGACCTCGGGCTCGCGATCGGCGAGCCCGGCGGCGAAGCGGATGTTGTCCTCGACCGTCCCCTCGAGCAGCGCCGGCAGCTGCGGCACCAGCACGACCTCGCGGCGCAGGAGCAGCGGGTCGCGCTCGCGTACGTCGGCGCCGCGGTAGCGGACCACGCCCGCCTCGGCATCCGAGAGGCGGTTGAGCAGCCGCAGCAGGGTCGACTTGCCCGAGCCCGAGGGCCCGGCGACGCAGGTGATCCCGGTCGTGATCGTGGCGCTGAGCTCGCGCAGCACCGGCGCCCCCGCCCGCGAGAGGCCGACCCGCTCGAGCTCGAAGGCGGTCTGCGCCGAGTCCATCTTGCGATTATCGACCGGTGGCCAAACGGGAGCCGATGCCGCGCAACCTCGAACCGATGCTGGCGACCCCGGCGAGCGAGCTGCCCGGCGACGACGGCTGGGCGTACGAGATCAAGTGGGACGGGATCCGGGCGCGCGTCTACCTCGACGGCGAGCGGCTGCGGATCGCGGCTCGGCGCGGCAACGACCACACGCCGCGCTACCCCGAGCTGGCGGCGCTCGCCGAGGCTTTCGCGGGGCGGGAGCTGATCCTCGATGGCGAGATCGTCGCCTTCGACGACGACGGCAGGCCGAGCTTCCAGCTGCTGCAGCGCCGCATGGGGCTCTCGAACGAGGTCACGATCCGCGCCCGGGCCTCGGAGACGCCCGCGACCTACATCGCCTTCGACCTGCTCTGGCTCGACGGCCGCTCCCTGCTGGCCGAGCCCTACTCCGAGCGCCGCGAGTTGCTCGCCACGCTCGCCTTCGAGGGACCGAGCTGGCAGGCGCCCGCCCACCACGTCGGCGACGGCGAGCGGTTGTGGGCGGCGATCCAGCAACGCGGGCTCGAGGGGGTGGTCGCGAAGCGCTTGGACAGCCCCTACCGGCCGGGCCAGCGCAGCCGCGAGTGGCTGAAGGTCCGCCACCGCCGCGGCCAGGAGTTCGTGATCGGCGGCTGGATGCCCGGTGAGGGCAGCCGCGGCGGGCGGATCGGGTCGCTGCTGGTCGGCTACTACGAGGGCGGGAAGCTGTCCTACGCGGGCGGGGTGGGCACCGGGTTCACGCAGGAGACGCTCGACCGCCTCAAGGACGCTGCTCGAGCCGCTGCGCCGCGACGACTCGCCGTTCGAGCTCGGCGAGGACCCGCGGGTCAAGTACGCGCAGCGCGCCCGCGACCGTGGCGCCGGGCCGGTCTGGGTCGAGCCGCAGCTGGTCTGCGAGGTCGAGTTCACCGAGTGGACGCGCGAGGGAACCCTGCGCCAATCGGCCTTCAAGGGCCTGCGCGATGACAAGGACCCGCGCGATGTGATCCGCGAGGCGTAGGCGGCGCGGGAAATTCCATTCGCGCGACCGATTAGAAAGGAGCCCGGGGGTAGTCTGAGGTACTAGATACCCATGGCGCGCGCTATCTGGTCAGGCTCCATCTCGTTCGGGCTTCTCAACGTCCCGGTGAAGCTCTACTCGGCCGTCTCCAAGAAGTCGGTCAGCTTCCGCGAGCTGCGCGAGTCCGACGCTTCACGGGTCCGCCACAAGCGGGTCGCCGAGGCCGACGGCGAGGAGGTCGACTACAACGACATCGTCAAGGGCTACGAGATCGCCCCGGACCAGTACGTGGTGATCACCAAGGACGAGCTCGAGGAGCTCGACCCGAAGAAGACCCGGGCGATCGAGATCCAGGACTTCGTCGACCTCGACGACATCGACCCGATCTATTTCGACCACCCCTACTACCTGGGTCCCGACAAGGGCGCCGAGCGCGCTTACGCGTTGCTGGTCAAGGCGATGTCGCAAGCCCACAAGGTCGCGATCGCCCGCTTCGTGCTTCGCAACCGCGAGAGCCTCGCCGCGCTGCGCCCGATGGACGGCGTGATGACGATGGCGACCATGCGGTTCGCCGACGAGGTCGTCTCGACCGGCGAGATCTCCGAGGTGCTCGGCGAGGAGGTCGAGGCGCCGAAGAAGAAGGAGCTCGACATGGCCAAGGCCCTGATCGACTCGCTGACCTCGGACTTCGACGCCTCCAAGTACCGCGACGAGTACCGCGAGGAGGTCCTCGCCCTGATCGAGCGCAAGGCGAAGGGCGAGAGCATCGTCAGCTCCGAGACCGAGGCCCCGGCTCCGACCAAGGCCCCCGACCTGATGGCCGCGCTCGAGGAGAGCCTGGCGGCGGTCAAGGCCGAGGAATCGAGCTCGAAGAAGGCCCCGGCAAAGAAGCCCGCCGCCAAAAAGACCTCGGCAAGCCGATCGCGAAGCAAGGCAAAGGCAAGCAAGTAGAGGTCGAGGGCCGCGAGCTCTCGCTCACCAACCTCGACAAGGTCCTGTGGCCGGCGCGCCGCGGCGGCAGGGGCGGCAGCCGGCCGGCGTTCGCGAAGGGTGAGGCGATCGACTTCTACGCCCGGATCGCACCGGCGATCCTCCCCCACCTCGCCGGCCGCCCGCTGACCCGGGTCCGGTTCCCCGACGGGGTCGAGGGCCAGAGATTCTTCGAGAAGCGGGCGCCCAAGCACACGCCGGATTGGGTCCACACCGCCCCGATCGAGATGGGCTCGGTCGGCGTGCTCGACTTCATCGTCTGCGACGACCTGCCGACCCTGATCTGGCTGGCGCAGCTCGCCGGGCTCGAGCTGCACCCGTCCCTGTCGCTGGCGAAGCGGCCGCAGCGGCCGACCGTCGCTCGTATTCGACCTCGACCCGGGCGAGCCGGCGACCGCGGTCGAGTGCGCTCAGGTGGCGCTGCGCCTGCGCGGGCTGTTCGAGGGGCTCGGCCTCGAGTGCTTCGCCAAGCATTCGGGCTCGAAGGGAATCCAGGTCTACGTGCCGCTGAATACCGCGGTCACCTACGAGCGGACCAAGTCCTATGCCCGCGCGGTGGCCCAGGCGATGGAGCGCTCCGAGCCCGGCCTGGTGGTCTCCAAGCAGGACCGCAAGCTGCGCAAGGGCAAGGTGCTGGTCGACTGGAGCCAAAACGACTACTCGAAGACGACCGTCGCGGTCTACTCGCTGCGCTGCCGGCCGCGCCCCTGGGTCTCGATGCCGCTGACCTGGGACGAGGTCACCAAGCTCGCCGACGACGGCGATCCCGAGTCCGTCCGCTTCGAGGCCTCGCAGGCTCTGCAGCGGGTCGAGGAGCTCGGCGACCTGTTCGCGCCGATCCTGGAGCTGAAGCAGAAGCTGCCGAAGCCATAGGATCGCCGCACTCGGCCAACCGGCGAAAGGGCTTGAAGATGGCGACAGAGGCACAGCAGCGGGCGCGGGCGACGTGGTCGGCGGGGGACTTCGACGCGATCGCCGAGCGCATCTGGTCGGTCGGCGGCGACCTCGTCTCGCGGGTCGGGGTCAACGAGGGCGACCGCGTCCTCGACGTCGCCTGCGGGACCGGCAACGCGGCGATCCCGGCCGCGGTCGCCGGCGGCGAGGTCACCGGCCTCGACATCACCCCGGAGCTGTTCGAGGACGCCCGCCGGCGTGCCGGCGAAGCGGGGGTCGAGCTCGAATTGGTCGAGGGCGACGCCCAGGAGATGCCGTTCGAGGACCAGAGCTTCGACGTCGTCGTCTCGACCTTCGGCTGCATGTTCGCCCCCGACCACAGGCGGGCGGCCGGCGAGATCGCCCGGGTGCTGAAGCCGGGCGGCCGGATGGGGGTCGCCGCGTGGAACCCGGCGGGCGCGATCGGGCAGTTCTTCGCCGCGATCGCCAAGCACGCGCCGTCGCCGCCCGAGGGCTTCCAGCCGCCGCCGCTGTGGGGCGTTCGCGACCACGTGACCGAGATCTTCGAGGGGACCGGGATCGAGCCGAGCTTCACCGACGACCTCGGTCCACTGGCACTTCGACTCGGTCGCGGACATGGTCGACGAGTACGGGACCAAGTTCGGCCCGATCGTCCTGCTGCGCTCGACCCTCGACCAGTCGGGCTGGGAGGCCCTGGAGGGCGACCTGAGCGCGGTCTTCGAGCAGCTCACCTACGCCGAGGACGACGGCGTCGCCTTCGACGCCGACTACCTGATCACCCAGGGCGAGAAGCCGGCCTAGAGCGCCTGGCGTAGCACGGGCTTGCGGCTCGCGGCCGCCTCGTCGAGGCGGCGGACCGGCGTCGTGTAGGGCGCCTCGTGCAGGATCTCGGGGTCCTCCTCGGCCTCGGCGAGGATCGACTCGATCGCCTCGGCGAGCCGGTCGAGCGACTCGCGGGTCTCGGTCTCGGTCGGCTCGACCATCAGCGCCTCGTCGACCAGCAGCGGGAAGTAGATCGTCGGCGGGTGGAAGCCGTAGTCGAGCAGCCGCTTGGCGATGTCGAGCGTCTTCACGTCGAGGTCGCGCTTCGCCGGGCTGGCCGAGAGCACGAACTCGTGCATCGGCGTGCGGTCGAAGGCGAGCGGCAGGTACTTGCCGGCGCGGCCGGCGCGCAGCCGCGCGAGCAAGTAGTTGGCGTTCAGGACCGCGGTCTCGGAGGCCTCGCGCAGGCCGTCGCCGCCGAGGCTCGAGATGTAGGCGTAGGAGCGGACGAAGACGCCGAAGTTGCCCTGGAAGCCGCGCAGCCGCCCGATCGACTTCGGCACCTCGTAGTCGAGGTCGAAGCGCGGGCCCCCGCCGTTCCCCGCGCTCGTGGACTCGTCGCGGACGATCCGGGGGACGGGCAGGAAGGGAGCGATCCGATCGGAGACCGCGATCGGCCCGGAGCCGGGTCCCCCTCCCCCGTGCGGCTGGCTGAACGTCTTGTGCAGGTTCAGATGAACGATGTCGAAGCCCATGTCGCCGGGCCGCGTGTAGCCCATGATCGCGTTCAGGTTGGCGCCGTCGTAGTAGAGGGTGCCGCCGATCCCGTGCACGATCTCGGCGATCTCGGCGATCGCCGGGTCGAAGAGGCCGAGCGTGTTCGGGTTGGTGAGCATCAGGCAGGCGACGTCGTCGGTGGCCTTCGCGCGCAGGTCGTCGAGGTCGACCCCGCCGGCCTCGTTGGTGGCCACCTTGACCACCTCGTAGCCCGCCATCGTCACCGTCGCCGGGTTGGTCCCGTGCGCGGTGTCGGGGGTCAGCACCTTGGTCCGGTGCTCACCGCGATCGGCGTGGTAGGCGCGGGTCAGCAGCAGGCCCGCGAGCTCGCCGTGCGAGCCGGCGGAGGGCTGCAGGCTGACGTGCGGAAGGCCGCAGATCTCCGACAGCGCCCGCTCCAGGCGCCACATCAGCTCGAGCGCGCCCTGGGCGCGCTTGGGGTCCTGGGCGGGGTGCAGGCGGGAGTACCCGGGGAGCGCCGCCACCTTCTCGTTCAGGCGCGGGTTGTGCTTCATCGTGCACGAGCCGAGCGGGTAGGGGCCGGTGTCGAGGTCGAAGTTGCGCCGCGAGAGGCGGTTGTAGTGGCGGACGATCTCGGGCTCGGAGACCTCGGGCAGCGCGCGGCCCCTCGGAACGCAGGTACTTCGCCGGGATCAGCTCGTCGAGCGGCGTCTCGGGGACGCCGCGCGGCGGCAGGACGGCGGCGCGCCGGCCCTCGACCGAGCGCTCGTAGATGGTCACCGCCGCCTCGCGCTGCTGCGGCGGTCGGGATCTCGGCGGTCGCCGGCGGCCGCTCGCTCATGCCGAGACCTCGAGCTGCTCGTCGCTGGTTCGCCGCGCCCGCGATCGCCCGGCCGAGCGCATCGGCCAGACGGTCGATGTCCTCCTTGCGAGCGGCGCTCGGTGATCGCGACCAGCAGGCCGTTCTCGTACTCGGGGTACTCGCGGCCGAGCGGATAGCCGGCGGCGATCCCCTCGGCGGCGACCCGGTCGAGGACCTCGGCGACCGGGCGCATCGAGCGCGACCGCAAACTCGCGCGCGACCGGCGCCGTGGTGCAGCAGCTCGACCCCGTCGACCGCCGCCAGCGCCTGGCGCGCGTAGGCGGTGCGGCGGACCAGCAGCTCGCCGAGCTCGACGATCCCGCGGCGGCCGAGCCAGGCCAGGTAGATCGTCCCGGCGAGCGCGTTCAGGGCCTGCGAGGTGCAGATGTTGTGGGTCGCCTTCTCGCGGCGGATGTGCTGCTCGCGGGTCTGCAGCGCGAGCACGAAGCCGCGGCGCCCGTCGGCGTCGGTGGCCTCGCCGGCGATCCGCCCCGGCATCCGGCGCAGGTGCTCGGTGGTCGCGGCGAAGAACCCGAACGACGGACCGCCGAAGTCGAGCCGGTTGCCGAGCGGCTGGCCCTCGCCGACCGCGATGTCGACGCCGGCCTCCCCCGGCGGCTTCAGCACCCCCAGCACGGGGGCGTCGACCGAGGCGACGCAGAGCGCGCCGGACTCGTGCGCCGCCGCCGCCAGCGCCTCGAGGTCCTCGATCGAGCCGAGGAAGTTGGGGTTCTGCACGAAGATCGCGGCGACGTCCTGGTCGACGTAGTTCTCGAGCTCGGCCGGGTCGGTGACGCCATCGCGCGAGCCCGACCTCGACCACCTTGGCGTCGAAGCCGCGGGCGTAGGTCTCGAGCGTCGCGCGAGCATGCGGATGCAGGCCGCGCGAGACGACCAGGCGCTTGCGTCCCTTGCCGGCCCCCAGCGCCAGGTAGGCGGCCGAGGCGACCGAGGACGGGCCCTCGTACAGCGACGCGTTGGCCACCGGCAGCGCGGTGAGCTCCGAGATCGCGGTCTGGAACTCGAACATCACCTGCAGGCCGCCCTGCGAGACCTCGGGCTGGTAGGGCGTGTACGGGGTCAGGAACTCGGAGCGGCCGATGATCGCGTCGACCAGGGCGGGCTGGTAGTGGTCGTACATCCCGGCGCCGATGAAGCAGGTCTCGGAGTCGGCGTCGGCGTTGCGCGCCGCGAGCGCCGCCAGCCGGTCGAAGACCTCGGCCTCCGAGAGGCCGTCGGGGAGCTCGAGCGGCCGCCCCAGGCGCAGCGCCTCGGGGATGTCGGCGAACAGCTCGTCGGTCGAGCTCGACGCCGATCGCCTCGAGCATCGCCGCGCGGTCGGCGTCGGTCGCGGACGTGTAGCGGGTCACGGAGTTGAGGCTAGCGGGAGGCCGGCGGCTCGCCACGCCTGCGCCGAACGGCTACTGCTTGCAGGCCGGCGAACTGGGCGAGCAGCCGCCCGAGTCCGGCGGCGGCGTCTGGTCGCCGCCGCCCGATCCCGCCCCGCCACCGGTGGTGCAGGCGGGCGAGTTATCGCGGCTTGCAGCCGGAGCCGCGCGCCGTGGTGACTGTGTTGGAGCCGCCGCCGCTCGGCCCCGAGGCCGGGTTGGAGGGGTCCGCGCCGGAGTCCGAACCGTGATTCGGCTGACCGCGTCCGCCGAGGGCTCGAAGCCTGATCGCCGCCGGCGCCGGCGCCGGCGTCCACCTCCGGTCGTCTGGCCGCCACCGGGCGCGCCCTGGCCCGACGCCAGCGTTCCCACCGTTGCCACCGCCGGTGGCCCGCTCTGCCCCTGCGGCCGTCCCGCCGCTCCCCGGCGCATCCGGTCGGTCGGCGTCGGTCGGCGACGGTCGTGGTCGAGGGCGGGAGCCCGACGGTCGTCGTCGACGCGGTCTCGTCGCCGCCGCCGCAGCCGGGGCGAGCGCGCACGCGGCGACCGCCAAGGCGACCAGCATGAAGGAGACGCGGTTGGACATCGAAAGAAGCCTGAGCAGAGACAGCCGCGTCCGCCCGGGAGACCCCGGGCGGCGCGGGCCCTACGTTGGTTACGTCCCGGACTAGCCGGCCGGGAACACGACCGAGTCGAGACCGGACGTTGATCGCCCCGCCGCCACCGGCGGAAGGAGTGACGATCCCGGCTGCGGTGATGAGCAGGTCGCTCCGGCGTCGCCCGGGTGTTCGACCGGCGAGCACGTCGTGAACAGCTGTCGTCGCCGGGCGAGTAGCCGACCGGCAGCGGTGAATGCGGAGGTGCCGCTCGTGCCGAGATCGTCCCCTTCAGGTGAACGAACCCGAGCGAGTCCTTCTGACCCGCGGTAGCCGTGGCCGAGAACCCCGCCGTCAGCGTTGCGCCGTTGTGAACGGCGACTCCCTGCGATGCCCACATCGTGGAACGCCGTCCTGGGCGGTCAGGGCATAGCCGGTCGCGGCGACGCCGTTGAGCTGGGTCGCGTTGGTCGCGGTGGTCGCGGTCGTCGCCTGTCGGCCGAGGTTGACGTGCGAGCCGGAGACGTTCGCCTTCAGCTCCTTGTCAGCCTGCTTCTTCGAGATCTTCTTGACCTTCGACTTGGTGATCTTGCTGCTGACGCCGTCGGTGCCCGCGATCGCCGATCCGACCATCGCCAAGCGCGAGGGCCACGACCGCGACGACCATCGCTGCCGATGGACGAGACGTACTGAACTTCTTCATACGCGATTTCCCTCCTAGGGTGGTCCGGAAGGTCGCGCCAAGGCGCGCCTCACCCCCCCGGCTGTGTCTTACGCCGCAACCCTCTACGTTCGCGGGCGGTTTGTCAAGCACGCCGCCCGGGTCAGGATTCGATCAGCGCGCGGTACGCGGCCACGTCGAGAAGCGACTCGGCCTCCGCCGGGTCACCGAGCCTCACCCGGACCAGCCAACCGCCGCCGTAGGGCTCCTCGTTGATCGCCTCGGGAGCGTCGGCGAGCGCCTCGTTGACGGCCACGACCTCGCCTGACAGCGGCGCGATCACGTCCGAGACCGCCTTCACCGACTCGACCTCGGCGTAGGCGGCGTCCTTGGCGATCGTCGCGCCGACCTCCGGGGGCTCGAAGAAGACCACCTCGCCGAGCGCGTCCTGCGCGTACCAGGTGATCCCGAGGGTCGCCTCGTCTCCCTCGATCCGCGCCCAGTCGTGCTCCGGGTGGTACTTGAGCTCCTCGGGGTAGGTCTCGTCGGCCAAGGTCAACTCTCCTTCGCATCGGGGTCGTAGAGGGGCTTGGACTCTATGCGCGCCGCCCGGCGCTTTCCGCGCACGTCGACCTCGAGCGCGGTCCCGGGCTCGGCGAGATCCGAGCGCACATAGCCCATTCCGATCCCGCGCTCGAGCGAGGGCGAGAAGGTGCCGCTGGTGACGACGCCCACCTCGGCGCCCTCGGCGTCGACGATCGCGTTGCCCTGGCGCGGGATCCCGCGGCCCGTGATCGCGAACGGCGCCAGTTTCTGGGCGGTGCCGTCCGCGCGCGCGGCGGCGACCGCCTCGGCGCCGATGAACCCGGTCGCCTCCTTGCAGCACCAGCCGAGCCCCGCCTCGATCGGGTTGCGGTCGACCGAGAGGTCGTTGCCGTAGAGGTGAAAGCAGACCTCGAGCCGCAGCGTGTCGCGGGCCGCGAGCCCGGCGGGCACCGCCCCCGCCCCGACCAGCGCCGCCCACAGCCCGGGCGCCGCGCCCGGCTCGACCAGAACCTCGACCCCGTCCTCGCCGGTGTAGCCCGTCCCGCAGATCAGAACACCGCCCGCCACGTCCTCGGCTTCGCCTGCGAACGTGCGGAGCGGCAGCATGGCGGTGTGGAACCGCGCCGGCAGCTCGCCGTCGACGAGCCCGGCGACGATCCCGCGCGCCGCCGGTCCCTGGACGGCGAGCATCGCGTAGTCGTCGATCCGGTCGGCGACCTCGGCCTCGAGGCCGTCGGCGTGCTCGCGAAACCACGCCAGGTCGAGCTCGTGGTTGGCGGCGTTGGAGACGGTCAGGTAGCGGTCCGCGGCGAGCCGGTAGGTGAACAGGTCGTCGAGCACCCCGCCGTCGGGGCGACAGAGCACCGAGTACTGGGCGCCGCCGACCTCGATCGCGGCGACGTCGTTGGAGAGCAGCCGCTGCAGCAGCTCCAGCGCCTGCGGTCCCGAGGTCTCGATCTCGCCCATGTGCGAGACGTCGAAGACGCCGCAGCCCGAGCGCACCGCGAGGTGCTCGGCGCGCACGCCCTCGTATTCGACCGGCATCTCCCAGCCGGCGAACGGAACCAGCTTCGCGCCGGCGGCGACGTGCGCGTCGTGCAGGGGGGTGCGTCTCAGGGCCGTCGCTTCCACGACGGTGAGGCTATCCCGAGGTGAAGGTCAGCTGCCGCGCAGGAAGGGCGGGACGTCGATGTCGTCGTCGGAGACCTGCAGCTCGCGCCGCTCGCGGTCGGCAAGCCCGCCGACACGGCGCGCGCGGCTTCGCTCGCGAACCTGCATCGGCTTGCGAGCCAGCGTCTCGCGGCCCTCGAACCCGGTCGCGATCACGGTCACCCGCACCTCGTCGCCCAGGGTCGGGTCGATCACGGTGCCGAAGATGATGTTGGCGCCCTTGTCGGCCGTCGAGACGACGATGTCGGCAGCCTCGTTGACCTCGAACAGGTTCAGGTCCTCGGAGCCGGTGAAGTTGAGCAGCATCCCGGTGGCGCCCTCGATCGACTCCTCCATCAGCGGCGAGTTGACCGCCATCTTCGCCGCCTCCTGGGCGCGGTTCTCGCCCGAGGCGGTGCCGATGCCCATCATCGCCGAGCCCGCGTCGGCCATCACCGTGCGGACGTCGGCGAAGTCGAGGTTGATCTGGCCCGGGGTGGTGATCAGGTCGGTGATCCCCTGGACGCCCTGGCGCAGGATGTCGTCGGCCATCCGGAAGGCCTCCTGAACCGAGGTCCGGCGCTCGACGACCTCGAGCAGCTTCTGGTTCGGGACGATGATCAGCGTGTCGACCTTGGCCCGCAGCTTGTCGATCCCGTCAAGCGCCTGCTGCATGCGGCGGTTGCCCTCGAACTCGAACGGCTTGGTGACCACGCCGACGGTCAGCGCGCCGATCTCCTCCTTGGCGATCTCGGCGATCACCGGCGCCGCACCGGTACCGGTGCCGCCGCCCTCGCCGGCGGTGACGAAGACCATGTCGGCGCCCTTGAGCGCCTCCTTGATCTCGTCGCGCGATTCCGCCGCGGCGCCCGCGCCTACGTCGGGGTTCGCGCCCGCGCCGAGGCCGTGGGTGAGGTTGTGGCCGGCGGCCAGCTTGATGTCGGCCTCGCACGACTGCAGGGCCTGAACGTCGGTGTTGATGGCGATGAACTCGACGCCCTTGAGCCCGGCGTCGACCATGCGGCTGACCGCATTGGTGCCACCGCCGCCGGCGCCGACGACCTTGATCACCGCGAGATAGGACGACTCGACCATTTCTCCCGTTCCTGAGTTGACCCTATTTCTTCCGTCCGAGGCTGAAGGCAGACTTGAGTGTTTTCCGCAAACTGCAGCCTAGACGTGAGGGCGACGGTAGGGCATCGTGGCGTCGGTGTCAATCCACGCCCCCGGCCGTGGCACGGAATCCTGCACCGCCCCAACCCTCGATTCCAACTCGAAGGTTCACATATTTCCTAAAGTCTCGACCCGAACTCGAGGTTAGCCCGCGCCACCGCCCGCCGGGCGCTCGGGCACCCGAACGTCCAGGTAGGTGAGCGCGTCGACCCTCGGGTCGGCGAGCACCGCCGCCGCCGAGGCCCACTTGGCCGCCGCCGCGGAGCCGCTTCCGAAGCGGATCGGGATCCCGCCGCGCATCGTCACCTCGACCCCGAAATCCTTGTCGTAGCCGGCCCGCTCGATCAGCGGGCGCAGCGGCTCGGGCGCCGCCCCGAGGACCAGAGCCTGTTGCAGCGGCTCGCCCGTCAGCGCCCCGGAGGCCGGGATCCTGTCCAGCTCGAGCTGTGGCAGCTTGGCGTCGTCGGGCACCGAGACGCCGGTCAGCATGGTGCCGTCAGCGGCCACCGCGACCTCCTGCCCGCCCGGCCTCGGCCAGCAGCGCCGGCGGGCGCTCGCGGACCTCGATCCTCATCCCGTGCGGGAAGTTTGGGTCGACGCTGACGGCTGCGACCGTGGGGAAGGCTGCGGCGGCGCGCTCGAGCTTCGCCGGGTCGGCATGCAGGGTGGTCTGCTCCTCGGCGACCTCGGTCAGCCGGTCGACGATCGCGGCGCGGTCGCCGCTGGTCACCCCGACGACGTCGACGTTGGTGACCGCGACCAGCGACGAGTCGCGAAGCCAGAGGAAGTAGCCGGCGGCGGCGGTTGCCGCGAGGATCGCGATCACCGCGATCCGGTAGCGCCAGGTGGCGGCGGTGAACGCCCCGCGAAGCGCTCGCAGCGGGCGCGGGCGCGACCAGGTTCGCCGGCGGCGCGGCGCGCGCGGACGGCGGGCGGTGGCCCGCGCTGCTCGTCGGGGCCGGGACCGCTTCGGCGCCCTGGGCTTCGGCGCCGCGCGCTTGGTGGTCGCCCGCTTGGTGGTCGCCGCGCGTGACGGCTTCTGCTTGGGCTTCGTCCGGGTGCGCGGCCGGGCGGCTGTGGCGCTGGCGCGGCCAGCCGTTGACTTGCGCTTGGATGCCGTGCCCGCGCCGGCGCGGCGCTTGCCGGCAGGCGTTGCTGCCCGTGCTCGGCTCATCGGGGTTGATTTCCCCCCGCGAGCCGCTCCTCCTGCCTGCTCAGGCGTCGGCCTGGCCCAGTTCCCAGTCGTCCGGCCAGGCGGCCTCGCCGAGGATCTGGACCTCCGGCTCGAGCTCGACCCCGAAGCGCTCGAACACCCGGCGACGCCCGGCGGCCATCACCGCGAGCACGTCGGCCGTCGTCGCGGTACCCGAGTTCTCGACGAAGTTCGCGTGCTTGGGCGACAACCGGGCCCCGCCGACCGCCAGGCCCTGGCACCCGGCGGCCTCGAGCAGCTGGCCCGCCGTCCGCCCGCCGGCGCGCTCGTCGTCGGGATTCTTGAAGGTCGAGCCGAACGTCTTGATCCCCGAGGGCTGGGCCTCGCGGCGGCGCCCGCGCATCTCGGCCATCGTCGCCTTGACCGCCGCCGGATCGGCCTCGGCGAGCGCGAACGAGGCCAGCGAGACGACCTCGCCCGGCCGCAGGTTCGAGCGCCGGTACTCGAACCCCAGCCCTTCCGGCGGGCGGCGCTCGACGCCCGCGGCGGTGCAGAGGTCCACCCACTCGAGCGCCCGCGCCAGCTCGCCGCCGTAGGCGTTCGCGTTCATCCGCACCGCGCCGCCGACCGTGCCCGGGATGTTGATCCCGAACTCGAGCCCGGTCAGCCCCCAGGCGGCGATCTTCGCCGACGCGGACGGCAGGCGCACGCCGCCACCGCACACCACCCTGGTGCCCGCGCGCTCGATCTCCGCCAGACGCGCCGGCGAGCTTCAGCACCAGGCCGCGGACGCCGTCGTCGGCGATCAGCAGGTTCGAGCCCGAGCCGACCACCTCGACCGCCACCCCCTCCTCGGCCGCCCAGGCGAGCAGCTCGACCAGCTCGTCGGTGGACTCGGGGCGCGCGAACAGGTCGGCCGGCCCGCCGGCCCTGACCGTGGTCAGCCGCGCCAGCGGGTAGTCGCGCGTCGACGCCGCCCGGGAGCTCAGCCATCTCCGCCCTCACCCAACAGCGCCTCGCCGACCAGGTACACGTCGCCGGCTCCGATGGTCACCAGCAGATCGCCGTCGCGCAGCCGCGGGCCGAGCACGCGCTCGGCGGTCGCCGCGTCGCGCAGCCACATCACCGGGCGCCCGCCCGCATGCTCAGCCGCCGCCCTGGCGACGTCGAGCCCGCTGACCCCGGCGAGCTCACCGACCGGCTGCTCGCGCGCCGGATAGACGTCGAGCACCCCGACCTCGTCGGCCGCCGCCAGCGCGGCGCCGAAGCGCCCCGCGAGCGCCTTGGTGCGCGAGTACAGATGCGGCTGGAAGAGCGCGATCAGGCGAGCCGGACCGAGCTCGCGCAGCGCCTCGAGCGTCGCCGCGACCTCGGTCGGGTGATGGGCGTAGTCGTCGTAGACCTGGGCCCCGTTGCGGCTGCCGCGGTGCTGCTGGCGCCTGACGATCCCGGGGAAGGCGGCCAGCGCGCCGGCCGCCGGGCCGAGGTCGAAGCCGGCGAGCTCGAGCCCGCAGAGCGCCGCCCGCGCGTTGAGGACGTTGTGGCGGCCCGGGACGCGCAGCGATAGCGCGGGCCCCGGGCGCTCGGCGTCGAAGCGCGCCGCTCGCCCGCCGGCCGCGGCCGCGACGCCGTCGAGGCCGGGGTCGGCGGCCACCGCGGCCGCCGTCGCCCCGCCGGCGAACTTCGCGAACGCCTCGAGCAGCTCGGCCCGCGAGCGCCAGCGCGAGTGATGATCGAGCTCGACGTTGGTGATCACCGCGACCTCGGGGTCGAGGTCCAGGAAGCTGCCGTCGGACTCGTCGGCCTCGGCGACCACCCACTCCCCCGTCCCCCAGCCGGCGTTCGCCGGGGCGCCCTGCGGCCCGGCGCCGGGCAGCTCGCCGCCGAGGAAGAAGCACGGGTCGGCGCCGGTCGCCCTCAGGGCCTCGACCAGCATCCCCGCGGTGGTCGTCTTTCCGTGGGTTCCGGAGACCGCGATCAGGCGGCGCAGCGAGCAGAGCTCGGCGAGCAGTTCGCCGCGGTGGACCACCCGCTGGCCACGCTCCCGGGCGCGGGTGAGCTCGGGGTTGTCGTCGGCGATCGCGGTCGAGACCACCACCTCGGCGGCCGCCGGGACCGCCTCCGGATCGTGGCCGACGCGCGGCTCGAGCCCGGCGGCGCGCAGCCGCCGCAGGTATGAGCTCTCGGCGCGGTCCGAGCCGGTGACCGTGGCCCCGAGGCGGTGGCAGACCAGCGCCAGCCCGCTCATCCCGGCCCCTCCGATCGCGATGAAGTGCAGCTCCCGCCCGGTCCAGTCGTCGTCGCTCATCGCTGCTTAGGTTCGCGGATCGCGCCCAAGAGCTCGGCCGCCACCCGCTCGGCGGCGTCGGGGCGGGCGAGCGATCGCGCCGCCGCGGCCATCGTCTCCAACCGGGGCGGGTCGTCGATCAGGGCGGCGGCCAGTTCGCGCAGCCGTCCCGAGTCGAGCTCGGCGTCCTCGATCACCACGGCGGCCCCCGCGGCGGCCATCCACTCGGCGTTGGCGTGCTGATGGCGCTGGGCCGCGTACGGATACGGGACCAGGATCGACGGGCGCCCGGCGGCGGCGATCTCGAACACCGAGCCCCCCGAGCGGGCGAGCACCACGTCGCAGGCGGCGAGCGCGTCGGCGAGCCCGGGCTCGTACTCGAGCAGCGTGTAGCGGTCGCCGTTCGGCGCCTCGGCCAGCGTCCGGGCCGCGCTCTCGTGATCGCGGCTGCCGCTGATGTGAAGGACGTGGAAGTCGCGCCCATCCGCCTGTGGCCCGGTGAACGCCTCGAGCGCGGCGACGTTGATCGACCGGGCGCCCTGGCTGCCGCCGAAGACCAGCAGGCACCGATCGCCGGCGGCGATCCCGAAGCGGTCCCGGGCGGCCTCGCGGTCCGCGGCCATGATCGCCGCCGGCACCGGCCGCCCGGTGACCAGATAGCGGTCGCCGTCGAGGCCCTCGATCGGGAAGGCCAGGCAGACCCGTCGGGCGCGGCGCGCCAGCCAGCGGTTGGTGAGCCCGAGGTGGCGGTCCGCCTCGGTCAGCACCAGGGGCAGGCGCATGCCGATCGCCGCCAGCCCGGCCGGGCCGGCAACGTAACCGCCGCCTCCGAGTACCGCGTCGGCGCCGCGCTCGCGCAGCCGCCGGCGCGCCGCCGGGACCGCGGCGACCGCGCGTCCCAGCGCACCGGCGGCGCGCACCGGGTTGCCGCGGTCGAGGCCGCTGACCCGCAGCAGGTCGATCTCGTAGCCGGCCGCCGGCACGACCTCGGCCTCGGCGCGATCGGCGGCGCCGAGGAAGGAGACGGTCGCGCCCTCAGCCCGAAGCGCGTCGGCGACGGCGAGCGCCGGTACCACGTGCCCGGCGGTCCCGCCGGCCGCGATCACGACTCTGGGCCCTGCGGGACTTGGGGGCGCTGCGGGATCTGGGGGCGCTGCGGGCTCCATCGACGACGCGAAGTGTCCCATCGGCGCTCGACGGCTTGCGGGCCCGAGCACGGCTCGCGGTCGACGGCTTCGCCGCCGAACCTGCGCTGCCGCCGCGTGAGATGTTGAGCAGCAGCCCGACCCCGGCGAGCATCACGAGCATGCTCGCGTTGCCGTAGGAGACGAACGGCAGCGGCACGCCGGTAAGCGGCGCGAGCCCGAAGACGGCGAGCAGGTTGACCAGCGCCTGAACCAGGACGAGCGAGGTGAGCCCGGCGGCGAGCAGCTTGCCGTAGCGGTCGCGAGCCGACTGGGCGATGCGGAAGCCGGCGTAGCCGAACAGCCCGTAGAGGCCGACCAGGGCCCCGATCCCGACCATCCCCAGCTCCTCGCCGATCACCGCGGCGATCATGTCGGTATGCGCCTCGGGCAGGTAGAAGGCCTTCTGCAGGCTCTCGCCGAGGCCGACCCCGAACAGCCCGCCGGAGCCGAGCGCGATCTTTGCCTGGATCAGCTGGAATCCGGCCCCACCCGGATCGCCGTTCGGGTGCAAGAACGAGGTGATTCGCGCCACCCGGTAGGGCTCGATCAGGACCGCGAGCAGGACGACCGCGCCGGCCGCGACACCCAGCAGGGCGATGTCGCGAAGCCGCGCCCCGGCGCCGACCAGCAGCGCGGTGATCGCCAGCACGGTGACCATCGCAGTCCCCAGGTCGCCGATCCCGACGATCAGCACGCCGGCGCCGACCACGGTCAGCACCGGCGCCATCGGCTCGATCCCGCCCCGGACGATCTCGGGCCGCGTCGCCAGCAACTGGGCCGTGAACAGGATCAGGGCGATCTTCATCAGCTCCGAGGGCTGGATCTGGATCGGCCCGGCGGCGAGCCAGGCGCGTGAGCCGTTGACCTCGACCCCGAAGCCCGGGAGCATCACCAGGAAGCACAGGAAGGCCGCCCCGCCGAGCAGCAGCGGCGTCAGCGGCCGCAGCACCTTGACCCCGCGCCCGGCGAGCAGGCGCATGACCACCAGCCCGAGCCCGGCGAAGATCACCGTGCGCTTCAGGTAGTAGGCGCTGTCGCCCGACTCGCCGAGCAGCTGGGTGGTCGAGCTGGCGCTGAACACCATCACCGCGCCGAAGGCGAGCAGGCAGAGCGTCGCCGTCAGCAGCAGCGAGTACTCGACCGACTGCGCGGAGCGCTTCGCCTTAGCCATCGGTGAGGCTCCCGACCAGCGCCCGGAAGTGCTCGCCGCGCTGCTCGTAATCGCGATAGGCGTCGAAGCTGGCGCATGCCGGTGCGAGCAGCACGACCTCGCCCGGGCCCGCCGCCGCGGCGGCCGCGGCGACCGCCTCGGCGAGGTCGGCGCAGCGACGGTGCGCGACCCCGGCCTCCCACGCGGGGCCGAGGTCGTGCTCGATCGCCTCCGCGGCCTCGCCGATCAGATAACAGGCCGCGCAGCGCTCGGCGACCGGGCCGGCGAGGGCGCCGAATCCGCCACCCTTCAGCGAGCCGCCGAGGATCGCGTGCACACCGCCCTCGAACGAGGTCAGCGCGGCGGCGGCGGCGGCGACGTTGGTCGCCTTCGAGTCGTTGACGAAGCTCGTACCGCCGATCTCGGCGACCCGCTCGAGCCGATGCGGGACGCCGGGGAAGTCGGCCAGGGCCGCGGCGATCGCCTCCTCGGCGATCCCCAGCTCCCCGGCGGCGACCGCGGCGGCGGCGGCGTTGGCGGCGTTGTGGGGCCCCGGAAGCGAGAACCGGAACTCACCGACGTGGGCCGAACTGTCGATCTTGCGCCCGCCGCCCGGGATCTCGACCCCGCGAAGCCCCGGGTCGGCGCCGTTGTAGACCGCGAGATCGCCGTCGACCTGGTTGGCGAAAACTCTCAGCTTCGCCGCGCGGTAGCGGTCGAGGTCTCCGTGGCGGTCGAGGTGGTCGGACGCCACGTTGAGCAGCAGCGCGCACTCGGGTGCGAACCGGTCGGCGTCCTCGAGCTGGAAGCTCGAGGCCTCACAGACGACCGTCGCCCCGGGCTCGACCTCGCCGACCAGCGAGGCGAGCGGGCGGCCGACGTTGCCCGCGACCGCGACCGGCTCGCCGGCCGTTCGCCAGACGTGGCCGAGCAGCTCAGCCACCGTGGTCTTGCCGTTGGTGCCGGTGACCGCGCAGAAGCGGTTCGGCAGCAGCCTCCAGGAGAGCTCGAGCTCCCCGATCACCGTCAACCCGCGCTCGCGCGCGGCGGCGATCGCCGGGGCCTGCGCCGGGACCCCGGGGCTCTTGACCACGCAGTTCGCCCGCGCGACGCTCTCGACTCCGTCCACATCCAGGTTCACTTCGACGCCCGCCCCCCGCAGCCCTGCCGCGCCCTCTGGCGATCCGGAGTCGACGCCGAGCACCGACTCGCCGCGCTCGGCCAGCAGCCGCGCGGCCGCCTGGCCCGAGCGGGCAAGCCCGACGACCAGGTAGGGGCCCTCGGGCAGCGGCGGTCGTGGCCTCTGGGCGGGCATGCAGGTAGTTTCGCCCCGCCCGTCCCCGCTACCTTCCCCGGGGATGACCGAGCACGACGACTCGAAGCTCAAGCGTGCCTCCGGCAGGACCGCCCGCTTCTTCGTCGAGATCGCCGCCGCGGTCCTGATCGGCGCCGGGGTACCGCTGCTGTGGATCTGGATCGGCTCGCTGATTCAGAGTTCGCGCGGCGCCCAGCACGTCGAGGGCTCGACCGCGGCGATCATCTTCGTCGGCATCCTCGCCACCTACGTGATCGTGCTGATGGTCGCCGGGGCGATCCAGGCGCGCGGCGAGGCCGACGAGGAGCGGGCACCGGTCCGCTACCCGTGGAACCGCAGCATGCGCGACGAGCCCTACCGGCCCGGGAGCCAGAAGCTCTCGCCGGTCGAGGCGGTCTTCGTCGGCACCGCGATCGTCGCCTCGATCGGGATGCTGATCTGGTTCTTCGCCTTCGCCGGCAGCCCGTTACCGACCTAGGGCCGGCCGGGCGTGTTCGAGGCCTCCGCGAGCCGCGGCAGCAGCGACCCCGCGAGCGCGGTCTGGGCGCGGTGGGCGCGGCCGGACCGCTGGCCGGAATGGGACGCGCGAGTGACGGGCGCCGAGGCCGACGACGAGCTCGCGGAGGGGGTCGAGGTGCGGGTCAAGCTCCGCAAGGGGGGCACGGTCCGCCAGCGCGTGACCGAGATCGAGCCCGGCCGCCGGCTGGTCACCGAATACCCGTTGCCCGGCGCCCGCGTCGGCCACGACCATCTGGTCGAGCCCCGCGGCGCCGGCAGCACGGTCACCCACCGCCTCTACGTCGACGGCCCGCTGGGCGCCCTCTGGTCGGTGATGCTCGGCCGGCGACGGCTGCGCGAGACCGTCGCCGGCTTCACGGACGCCTAGGAACCGATCGAGTTCTGGTAGAGGACGTAGCCGATCCCCGAGCAGACCGCGGCGATGATCCAGAAGCGGAGCATGATCTTGGTCTCCGACCAGGCGAGCAGCTCGAAATGGTGGTGGACCGGCGCCATCAGCAGGACGCGGCGGCGGAACATCTTGAAGCTGATCACCTGGACCGCGACCGACAGCGCCTCGATCACGAAGATCCCACCGAGGATGATCAGCAGCAACTCGGTCTGGGTCATGACGGCGAAGGCGCCGATCGCCCCGCCCAGGCCCAGCGACCCGGTGTCGCCCATGAAGATCGACGCCGGGAAGGCGTTGAACCACAGGAATCCGATCGAGGCGCCGACGAAGCAGCCGGCGAGCAGCGCCAGGTCGGCCTGGCCGTTGGTGATCGTGATCGCCATGTAGGCGAGCAGGACGATCGCGCAGGAGCCCGCGGCGAGCCCGTCGAGCCCGTCGGTCAGGTTGACCGCGTTCGACGCTCCGGCGATGACCAAGAAGACGAACAGCAGGTACGGAACCGGGCCGAGGTAGATCTGGGTGTCGAAGATCCGCGACTCGAGCACCGGGTCGAGCCCGAGCTCGTCGTAGGCGACCCACCAGAGCGCGAGCGCGATCGCGATCTGGCCGAGCAGCTTGTAGCGCGCCGAGAGCCCCAGCGAGCGCCGCTTGGTGATCTTGATGAAGTCGTCGGCGAAGCCGAGCGCCGCGCAACCGATCGCAACCCCGAAGACCGCGAGGCTGGCGGTGTCGCGCTTCGACAGCACCAGGTAAGGAACCGCGATCGCCAGGAACAGGATCAGGCCGCCCATCGTCGGCGTGCCCGCCTTCGCGTGGTGCTCCTGGGGCCCCTCCTCGCGGATCTGCTGACCGAACTCGCGCACGCGCAGGAACCCGATGAACTTCGGGCCGAGGAAGATCGTGATCAGCATCGCCGCCATCCCGGCGATCAGCACCTCGCCGCGGTCGATCGCCGTCGAGGCGATCTCGCCGATCTGGACCGTCGCCGCGGTCAACCCTCGTCCTTCGGCCCCAGGCGTGCCAGCAACGCGTCGGCGAAGCGCTCGAGCTGGACCGAGCGCGAGCCCTTGACCAGCACGGCGTCCCCGGGCCCGAGCATCCCGGCGACGACCTCGGCCGCTGCCTCGGGGTCGGGCGCCCACGTGCCGGCGCCGTAGTCGCGGCCCAGCTCGCCGACGGCGATCAGCTCGTCGACCCCGATCTGGAGCGCGTGGGCCGCCGCCGCGCGGTGGTAGTCGGGCCCGTCGGGGCCGAGCTCACCCATCCCGCCGAGCACCGCGATCCTCCGTCCGTCCGCCTCAAGCGACGCGAGGTTGTCGAGCGCCGCCTGCATCGAAATCGGGTTGGCGTTGTAGCAATCGTTGACCAGCACGGCGCCTGCGGGCAGGTTGATCAACTCGCCCCGCAGCCGCGAGAAGGATATGCCCGCAACCCGGGTCGCCATCGATTCGACCTCGACCCCGAGGGCGATCCCGATCGCCACCGCGCAGGCGCAGTTGAGCAGGTTGTAGGCCTCGGCGAACGCCAGCTCGAGGGTCGCCTCGCCGCCCGGGAAGGCGATCGTCGCCCGGGTGCCGGCGCCGGTCGGCGCGCTCTCGCGGACGAAGACGTCGCCGCCCGGTCCGAAGGTGATCGTCTCCAGCGTGTCGCCCAGGTGCGGTTCGAGCGCCTCGGCGTCGGCCGGGACCACGGCCCGGCCCCCTTCGCGCAGCCCCCCGAGGATCTCCGCCTTAGCCTCGGCGATCGCCTCGACGGTGCCGAGCAGCTCCAGGTGCACCGGCCCGACGTTGGTGATCGCGGCGACGTCGGGCTCGGCGATCTCGCAGAGCTCGGCGATCTGGCCGATCCCCCGCATCGCCATCTCCAACACCAAGGTCTCGGTCGCCGGCGAAGCCGAGAGGATCGTCAGCGGCAGGCCGATCTCGGTGTTGAAATTCTCGGGGCTGGCGTGCACCTGCCCGGGCAGCAAGGCCCTGGCGATGTCCTTGACCGAGGTCTTGCCGGTCGACCCGGTGATCCCGACCACCGCGCAGCCGAGCTCTCGGCGCCAGGCACGCGCCAGGCGCTGCAGCGCCGCCAGCGGCTCGGCTGCCGCGAACACCCACGCGTCATGGCCCGCGGCCGCGAGGGCCCGCGGCGCGGGCGGGCTCGACGACCGCTCCCCAGGCTCCGGCGCGCAACGCCGCCTCGGCGTGCTCGCCGCCGTCGGCGTGCTCGCCGCGCAGGCCGAAGAACAGATCCCCGGGCTCGACCCGGCGCGAGTCGATCACCGCCCGCTCGGGGCGGGCGGCGGCTCCCTCGCCGGCGACCTCGCCCGCGATCGCTGCCGCGATCGCCTCGGGCGCCAGGTCGATCAATTGCTTGGCGTCGCGAGCACCAGCAGCTCCTCGCGGGCGACGTCGCGGTCGTCGAAGGGCAGCTTGCGCCCGTGCTCGAACTCCTGACCCTGCTCGTGCCCCTTGCCGGCGATCACCACCGTGTCGGCCGCTCGCGCCTCGGCCAGCGCCAGCGCGATCGCCGTCCGGCGGTCGGGCTCGACCTCGATCCGCGACCCGCCCGCACCCATCCCGGCGCGGATCTCGGCGATGATCGCCTCCGGGTCCTCGGAGCGGGGGTTGTCCGAGGTGACCACGGCGATCTCGGCGAGCCGGTCGGCGATCTCGCCCATCAGGGGCCGCTTGTCGCGGTCGCGGTCGCCGCCGCAGCCGAAGACGCAGATCAGGCGTCCGTCGGCGGCGGTGATCTGCCGGGCCGAGACGAGCACGTTCTCGAGCGAGTCGGGGGTGTGCGCGTAGTCGACCAGGACCGCGAAGCCCTGGCCCTCGTCGACCGGCTCGAAGCGGCCCGGGACGCGCTCGGCGTCGGCGAGCGCGGCGATCGCATCACCGAGGCCGACGCCCAGGGCCAGCGCGCAGGCAAGGGCGCAGAGCGCGTTCTCGACGTTGAAGCGGCCCGGAAGCGGCAGCTCGACCTCGGTCTCGCCGTCGGCCGTGGCGAGCCGGAAGCGCGAGCCGGCGGCGTCGAAGCGCAGGTCGAGCGCGCGCAGGTTGGCGCGCTCGTCGCCGGCGGCCGAGAAGCCGACCGCGTCGAACTCGGCCGCCAGCTTGTCGCCGTACGGATCGTCGAGGTTGACCACCAGCCGCTCGGCCCGCCCGCCCTCGAAAAGTCGCCGCTTGGCGAGGAAGTAGTCCTCCATGTCGGCGTGGAAGTCGAGGTGATCCTGGGTCAGGTTGGTGAACGCGCCGACCGCGAAGCGGATCCCGTCGACGCGGTTGAGGCTGAGCGCGTGCGAGGAGACCTCCATCGCACAGGCCCGGTCGCCGGCGTCGACCATCCGCCGGAAGGTCGCCTGCAGCTCGATCGCCTCGGGCGTCGTCCGCTCGACCGGCTCCTCCACCCCGCCGACGACCCGTTTCACCGTCCCGAGCAGCCCGGACTGCACCCCGGCGCGCTCGAGGATGTGGCGGATCAGGAAGGCCGTCGTCGTCTTGCCGTTGGTGCCGGTGATCCCGACCACGCCCAGCTCCGCCGTCGGGTCGCCGTAGAACCGCACCGCGGCGTGCGCCATCGCCGCGCGGGCGTCGCCGACCACCGCCTGGACCACGAACGGTTCCAGCTCGAGCGCGCGCTCGACGACGACCGCGGTCGCCCCCGCCTGGACCGCGAGCGGCGCGAACGCGTGGCCGTCGGCCGTGAACCCGGGGATCGCGAAGAACAGCACCCCTGGCCCGGCCTGGCGGCTGTCGTAGGCGAGCCCGGAGATCTCGGTCTGCGAGTCGCCCCTGATCTCGACCACATCGGCGCCGGCGAGCAGCTCACGAAGCTCCATCGGACGCGATTCTAGGAACCGCGCCCGCGGAGCAGGCCTACTGCTGGGGGATCCGCAGGTAGGGGAGCGCAAACTTGGCGATCTCACCGAACGCCGGCGCGGCGACGGTGCCGCCGTAATAGTTGCCGCCCTTCGGGTTGTCGACCACGACCGCGACCAGCAAGCGCGGGTCCTGGGCGGGCGCGAAGCCGACGAACGAGGCGACGAACTCGGTCTCCGAATAGGTGCCCGTATCGGGGTCGACCTTCTGCGCGGTGCCGGTCTTGCCGGCGAGCGTGTACCCGGGCACGCTGACCTCCTCCGCGGTGCCGCCGGGCGCCAGGACGCCCTCGAGCATCTCGCGGATCTCGGCCGAGTCCTTGCTGCTGATCACCCGGTGACCGGGGTCCGGGGCGACCGGCTTGCCGTCCTCGGCGAGCAGCAGCTGCGGCCGGCGAAGGACGCCGCCGTCGGCGATCGCCGAGTACGCGGCCGCCATCTGCATCGGGGTCACCGACAGGCCCTGGCCGATCGGCAGGTTGCCCATCGTCGAGCCCGAGTAATCATCGAGCGGGATCACGATCCCCTGCTCCTCGCCCGGGAACTGGACCCCGGTCGGCTTGCCGAAGCCGAACCGATGGATCCAGTGGTCGAAGTCGTGGGCGCCGAGCTCGAGCCCGATCTTGACCGCGCCGACGTTCGAGGAGTACTTGAGGATGTCGGAGACCGAGAGACTGCCGTAGCCGACCCCGTGCGACTCCTCGATCACCCGGTCGGCGACCTGGATCGTCGGCGGCAGCTCGAACGTCGTCGCCGGCGTCACCAGCCCCTCCTCGAGCGCACCGGCGACCGTGAACGCCTTGAAGGTCGAGCCGGGCTCGTAGGTGAACCCGGTCGCCATGTTCCCGAGCGCGTCCGGATCCGCGTCCCCCGGGTCGGCCGGGTCGACGCCGGGCCAATTCGCCATCGCCAGGACCTCGGAGGTGCGCGGGTCCATGACGATCGCCGTGGCGCCGTCGGGGCTGAAGGTGGTGCCGACCCCCTGCAGGACCTCCTCGGTCTTCGCCTGCAGGTTCGCGTCCAGGGTCAGCTTCAGGTCGGCCCCGGTCCGGGCGGCGTCGACCGTGTCGCGCTCGAGCTCGTCGCCGAGCGCGTCGCGGGTCACCTGGCGCTCGCCGTCGCTGCCGTGCAGGAGCTGGTCCTCCGAGGCCTCGAGCCCGGTCAGGCCCTGGTTGTCGAGCCCGACGGTGCCGATCACCTGGCCGGCGAGCTCGCCCTGCGGATAGATCCGGCGGCTGTCGGGAAGCATCCCGATCCCCGGCAGGTCGAGCTGCTTGACCTTCTCGGCGTCACCGAGGTCGACCTTGCGGGCGACGTAGGAGAACCCGGAGGCGGCGGTGATCGCCTTGAGCACGTCGTCCTGGTCGAGGCCGAGCGCCTTGGCGAGCTTGTGCGCGGTCGCCGGGGGGTCCTCGACCTGGTACGGGGTCGCGATAGACCGTCGCCGCGTCCTCGGAGACCGCCAGTTCGCGACCCGCGCGGTCGTAGATCGTCCCCCGCGACCCGGGTACGTCGACCGACTCGATCTGCTGGTTCTGCGCCTCGGCGCTGAGCTGGCCGCCGTTGACGCCCTGGACCCACGCCGCGCGCAGGACGACGGACGCGAGTAGGAGCACGAACACCGCGAACAACAGGCCGACGCGGCGATCGATCAGGTTCACGGGGCGCCCACGGCCCCGCCGCTGGCCGGCGCCGTGGTCGCCGGCGGGGCGGTCGTCTCCGAGACCGGAGCCGTCGCCACCGGGGCGCTCGCGACCGTCGCCGGGTCGGTGACCGGTGCCGTGGTCAAGGTGGTGTCGACCGGCGGCCGCCGCGACCGTCGTCGTGGTCGCGGTTGTGTCGATCGGCGCAATCGCGGCGCTCGAGACGCCGGCGACCAGGTCGCCGTTTCGCAGCCGCTCCGCCGCGTGCTCGGCGTCGCTGGGGGAGCTGCGCAGGTAGCGGAATGAACCCGCGCCCGGCATCACCAACGCGAGCCTCGCGGCCACCCTCTGAATCTCGGAGTTGGTCAGCTTGCCGGCGATCTCGGCGCGCAGGGCGGAGTTCTGGCGCTTGAGCGCGTCCGCTGCCTGGCCCGCGTTGCTCGACGAGGCGCTGAAGCTGAGCGCCATCACGTTGAGGCCGACGATCCCGACCAGCAACGTGCCGACCAGCCCGATCCACAGGCGACCGCGGGTGAGCCACACGAACAGGCCCGAGTCGGCCACCCCGCCGACCGCGCCGGCGGCGGCGGTCACCGGGACGAAGCCCGGGCGGGCCTGGCCGCTGCGGCGGCGCTTCGTCGCTGCCGCGCGTCGGGTCGCTGTCGCTCGCCTCGCTGTCGCCGTCGCCGCCATCGGTTACCTGCGCGGGGATTCGTCGGCTGTGCGGGGACTTCCTGCGTCGCGAAGCTTTCGCGCCACCCGCAGGCGGGCCGATCGCGAGCGCGGATTGCGCTCGATCTCATCCTCGGACGGCTTCACCGCGCGGCGAGCGACCAGCTCGGCCTCGGGCTCGTGACCGCAGACGCAGACCGGCAGCTCGGGAGGGCAGATGCAGCCCCGGGCGCGGTCGGCGAAGAAGCGCTTCACCCGCCGGTCCTCGAGCGAGTGGAAGGCGATCGCGCCCAACCGGCCGCCGGTCGCAAGCAGCTCCCAGGCGGAGGTGAGCCCGCGGTCGAGCGACTCGAGCTCGCCGTTGACGGCGATCCGGATCGCCTGGAAGCTGCGCTTGGCGGGGTGTCCGCGGCCGAACCGGTAGGCGGGCGGAACCGCGGCACGGATCGCGTCGGCCAGCTCCGAGGTCGTGGTCAGCGGGCGGCGGCGGGCGATCTCGGCGGCGATCGAACGCGCGTAGCGCTCCTCGCCGAACTCCCGCAGGATGCCCTCCAGACGCTGCGCCGGCCACTCGTTGACGACCTCGAGCGCGCTCAGCTCCTGGCCCGGGTCCATGCGCATGTCGAGCGGCGCGTCGTAGGAGTAGGAGAAGCCGCGCTCCCAGTTGTCGAGCTGCATCGAGGAGATCCCGAGGTCCATCAGCACGATCCCCGCACGCACCCCCTCGGCGGCGAGCCGCCCGAGGGCCTCGGCGAAGTCGCCGGGCACGAAGCGCGCTTCGCAAATACCTTCGAGCTCCGGCTCAAGCTCGGCGAAGCGCTCGGCCGCCGCCGGGTCGCGGTCGATCGCGATCAGGGTCCCGGTCGGCCCGATCCGCTCGGCCGCCAGGCGCGCGTGGCCGCCCCCGCCGAAGGTGCAGTCGACGACCAGGTCGCCCGGCTCGGGATCGACCAACGCGATCAGCTCCGGGGCGAGGACTGGGACGTGCTCGGCGGGCATGTAGGTGAGTGTGGCCATCCGGACTACGCCGAGAGCTCCTCGGCGAGCTCGTCGGCCTGGCGGTCGAGGTCTGCGTAGTGCTCCGCCCAGCGCTCGGGGTTCCAGAGCTCGATGTGGTCGCCGACACCGACCACCATGCAGGGGCCCTCGAGGCCGGCGTGTTCGATCAGGTGGCGCGCCAGCCGCACCCGGCCCGCGGAGTCGAGCGATTCGTCGGAGGCCGAGGCGTTGAAGCGCCGGTACATCATCCGGCCCTTGCGCCCGAGCCGGTTGAGGTCGGCGAGGAAGCGCTCGGTCCAGTCGTCATAACCCTGCGGCGAGAAGACCTCGACGCAGGGGTCGAGCCCGGCGACGAGAACGACACCGTCTGCGAGCGGCCCGCGCCAGCGGGCCGGGACCGTGAGGCGGTCCTTGGCGTCGAGAGAGTGTTCGTACTGCCCGCGGAAGGCTGGAGACATGAGGCGGAGCGCGAAGAGAAAGAATTTGGACCGGAGTGGTGAGGTGGGAGGAACCTCACCACCCCGGTCCCTGGGTCAACTCGTTGGGCCACGCTAACCCACTCTGTCCCACTTTGCAACACGATCGACGTCTGGAATTGGAACCGATCCGTCGGACGGACTTGCTACCGGGCCGCCGATCGGGCCGTTTTCCGCACCGTGATGCCGGATCGGGGCCCCGGCGCCGAGGCGCCGCCGACCCCCGCGGATGCAACACCGCTTGCATGTAGGGTGCGCGCGAGATGAGCAGCGAGCCGCCCCCGGACGCCGAGTCTCCCTACGTCCCCGCGCCCGCCGAGGACCTGCCACCGGTCCCCGACGACGCCGGCGCCACCCGCGGAGTCCACCTGCGGCGGCTGATCTCGCACCCGTTGACGCTGATCGTCGGCATGATCCTGTTCTTCGCCGCGCTGATCGCGGTCGGCACCCAGGTCAACATCGCCGCCGGCGGCGGGGCGGCCGCCGCGGTCGTGATCCTGATCCTGATCGTCGTCTGGCTGATCGCCTCGAGCCAGGCGCGCGAGGACTTCTTCAACGCCTACGCCCAGGGGCGCGGGCTGACCCGGATCGACGGCAAGTCGAGCCTGCCGCCGGTGACGCCGCTGCTGCAGAAGGGCGACAACCGCTACGCGGAGCAGCGCTTCAACGGCGTCCTGCCGGGCGGGATGGACGGCAGCCTCTGCCTCTACACCTACGAGGACACGTCGACCGACTCCGACGGCAACCGCCAGACCACCTACGTCCACTACACGCTCGCGATGACCCAGCTGCCTGCGACCGCCGCCTACCTGCAGGAGCTCTACTGCCAGCGGCGGGTCGGCTTCCGGTTCATGGACTCGGCCGAGGACGTGTTCCGCAAGCGCCAGCGGGTCGAGCAGGAGTCCGAGGCGGTCGACAAGGCCTACGAGATCTTCATCGGCGCCAACGACGACATGAACCGCGCCCGCCAGGTCCTCTCCCCCTCGTTCCTGGTCTGGCTCGACGCCCACTCGCCGGAGGCGTATGCGTTCGAGCTCTGCGCGGGCTCGCTGGTCTGCAACGTCAAGGGCCACAAGAAGGACTCGGCCGAGCTCGACTCCCTCTGCCAGGCCTCCGCCGCCGTCGCCCGCCGGCTCAGCGAGGAAGCGGCCGAGGTGATCCAGCCTTCGACCTCACCCGGCTAACCTGCCGGGCCGAGTGGCGGCCCCGTCGGAATACATCTTCACCATGCACGGCGTCTCGCGGACGCATCCGCCGGACAAGGCCGTGCTCGAGAACATCTCGTTGAGCTTCTTCCACGGGGCGAAGATCGGCGTCCTCGGGCTCAACGGGTCCGGCAAGTCGACCCTGCTGCGGATCATGGCCGGCCAGGACGACGGCTATCGCGGCGAGGCGCAGCTGAAGCCGGGGGCGACCGTTGGCCTGCTCGAGCAGGAGCCGCAGCTGGATCGAATCCAAGGACGTGCGCGGCAACGTCGAGGACGGCGTGCGCGAGATCCGCGACCTGGTCGACCGCTACAACGAGGTCGCCGCCAACTATTCCGACGAGACCGCCGACGAGTTCGCCCGGCTCACCGACCGGATCGAGGCTGCCGACGCCTGGAACCTGGAGACGATGCTCGACACAGCGATGGACGCGCTGCGCCTGCCGCCCGGCGACGCCGACGTGACCACGCTCTCGGGCGGTGAGCGCCGCCGCGTCGCTCTGTGCCGGCTGCTGCTCAGCGCCCCGGACCTGCTGCTGCTGGACGAGCCCACCAACCACCTCGACGCCGAGTCGGTCGCCTGGCTCGAGCGCCACCTGGAGGAGTACGAGGGCGCCGTCGTCGCGGTCACCCACGACCGCTACTTCCTCGACAACGTCGCCGGCTGGATCCTCGAGCTCGACCGCGGCCGCGGGATCCCCTTCCAGGGCAACTACTCGTCCTGGCTCGAGCAGAAGACCGCCCGGCTCGCCCAGGAGCAGCGCTCCGACAAGGCCCGCGCCCGCACGCTCGCGAGCGAGCTCGAGTGGGTGCGCGAGAACCCCAAGGGCCGGCGCAAGAAGTCGAAGGCGCGCCTGGCGCGTTACGAGGCGCTGCTGGCCGAGGACCGCAACGTGAAGCTCGACGAGGTCCAGATCCACATTCCCGCCGGCCCGCGGCTCGGCGACAAGGTGATCGAGGCGGCGGGCCTGCGCAAGGGCTTCGGCGAGCGGCTGCTGATCGAAGACCTCAGCTTCTCGTTGCCGCCGGCCGGGATCGTCGGCGTGATCGGCCCCAACGGCGCCGGCAAGACGACGCTGTTCCGGATGATCGTCGGCGACGAACAGCCCGACGACGGCGTGCTCGAGCTCGGCGAGTCGGTCGAGCTCGCCTACGTCGACCAGTCGCGCGACGCGCTCGACGCCTCCAAGTCGGTGTGGGAGGAGATCTCCGACGGCTACGACCAGATCAAGGTCGGCGACCGGGAGATGAACTCGCGCGCCTACACCTCGGGCTTCAACTTCAAGGGCTCCGACCAGCAGCGCAAGGTCGGCACCCTGTCGGGCGGCGAGCGAAACCGCGTCCACCTGGCAAAGCTGCTGCGCTCGGGCGGCAACCTGCTGCTGCTCGACGAGCCGACCAACGACCTCGACGTCGACACCCTGCGGGCACTCGAGGAGGCGCTGCTGGCGTTCGCCGGCTGCGCCGTGGTGATCTCGCACGACCGCTGGTTCTTGGACCGGATCGCCACCCACGTGCTCGCCTTCGAGGGCGACTCCGAGGTCGTCTGGTTCGAGGGCAACTTCGAGGCCTACGAGGAGAACCGCCGCGAGCGCCTCGGCGCGGCGGCCGACCGCCCGCACCGGATCACGTACAAGAAGCTGGTCGCGCGCTAGCGCCAGGCTCAGAACGGAAGCGGACCGTCGGCGAGAGTCTGGACCACCCAGTCGCCGCCGGCGGCGGTCAGCTGCTCGACCGAATACTCGCCGGTGGCGACCGCGACCACCTTGATCCGAGCCCCGTGGCCGGCCTCGACGTCAAGCGGCGTGTCGCCGACGGCGATCGAGCCGGCGCGGTCGAACTCGCCGTCCGCCGCCTCGCCGGCCCGATCGAGCGCTGCACGGCAGACCTCGACGCGCGAGTTCGCGTCCGAGCCGTAGCCGCCGAACGCGAAGTACTTGTTCAGGTCGGCGCGGGCGAGCTTGGTGTGCGCGGCCGGGACCGTGTTGCCGGTGATCAGCCCGACCAGGCGCCCGGCGGCCGTCAGCCGCTCGAGCAGCTCGACCACGCCGGGCATCACCCGGTAGCCGGGCGAGGTCTCCACCTCCTCGACCAGGTAGCGCTCGCGCAGCGTCCATCAGCGCCTGCATCTCCTCCGGCGTCGGCTCGCGGCCGATCGCGCCGCGAAAGCACTGCAGCCCGACCTCGGGGTCGGGGACGCCCTTGCCGGTGTAGTCGGGGACGTTGACGTCGACCCCCTGGAGCTCGACGGAAGGCGCGGTGCCAGGCGCGGTCGGAGGCGCCCCCGGTCGAGATCAGGGTGCCGTCGATGTCGAACAACAGTGCGGCGGCTACGCCGCCGCGCCCTGGCAAGTCGCTGTCAACCACCGACACGGTTGGCCCGGTACCGCCGGATCAGCTCGTTGGTCGAGCTGTCGTGGCGCAGCTCGGCGTCGCCCTGAAGCTCGGGGATGATCGCCTTCGCCAGCATCTTGCCGAGCTCGACGCCCCACTGGTCGAACGAGTCGATCCCCCAGATCGTCCCCTGGGTGAAGACCGAATGTTCGTACAGCGCGACGAGGCTGCCGAGGGTGCGCGGGGTCAGCTTCGAGGCCAGGATCACGTTCGTCGGCCGGTTGCCTTCAAAGACCCGGTAGGGCTCGTCGGCGTGCTTACCGAAGGCCAGCGCCTCGGCCTGCGCGAAGACGTTGGAGATCAGCAGGTCGTGGTGGTCGCCGAGCGGGTTGAGCGGCTCGTAGAAGCCGATCAGGTCGCAGGGGATCAGCTTCGTCCCCTGGTGGATCAACTGGTAGAACGAGTGCTGGCCGTTGGTGCCCGGCTCGCCCCAGTAGACGGCGCCGGTCTCGTAGTCGACCGGCTCGCCGTCGAGCGTGACGTGCTTGCCGTTCGACTCCATCGTCAGCTGCTGCAGGTAGGCCGGGAACCGCTTCAGGTATTGCTCGTAGGGCAGCACGGCGACCGTCTGGCTGCCGAAGAAGTCGCCGTACCAGACCGCCAGCAGGCCGATCAGCGCCGGCAGGTTCTGCGCCGTCGGCGCCTCGAGGAAGTGCTCGTCGATCGCGTGAAAGCCGGCCAGCATCTCGGCGAACCCCTCGGGGCCGATCGCGAGCATGGTCGAGAGCCCGATCGCCGAGTCCATCGAGTAGCGGCCTCCGACCCACTCCCAGAACCCGAACATGTTGTCGGTGTCGATCCCGAACTCGGCGACCCCGTCGGCGTTGGTCGAGACGGCGACGAAGTGCTTGGCGACCGCGGATTCGTCGCCCCCCAGGCCCGCCAGCGACCACTCGCGGGCGCTGTGGGCGTTGGTCATCGTCTCCAGGGTGGTGAAGGTCTTCGAGGAGACGATGAACAACGTCTCGTCGGGCTCGAGGTCACGGGTCGCCTCGACGAAGTCGGTCCCGTCGACGTTGGAGACGAAGCGGAAGGTCATCTCGCGCCGTGAGTAGTGGCGCAGCGCCTCGTAGGCCATCACCGGCCCCAGGTCGGAGCCGCCGATCCCGATGTTGATCACGTTGCGGATCGGCTTGCCGGTGTGGCCCTTCCAGTCGCCCGAGCGGACCCGGTCGGCGAAGCCGCCCATCCGGTCGAGCACCTCGTGGACCTGCTTGACCACGTCGACGCCGTCGACGACCAGCGAGCGCTCGCGCGGCATTCGCAGCGCGACGTGCAGGACCGCGCGATCCTCGGTCGACGTTGATGTGGTCGCCGCGGAACATCGCCTCGCGACGCTCCGCCAGGCCGCACTCGTCGGCGAGCGCGACCAGCAGCTCGATCGTCTCGTCGGTGACCCGGTTCTTCGAGTAGTCGAGGTAGAGGCCCTCGGCCTCGGCGGTCAGCCGCGTGCCCCGCTCGGGGTCGGCGGCGAACAGGTCACGCAGATGTTGCGGAGCGAGCTCCGCGTGGTGCGCCTCCAGCGCTCGCCAGCTCTCGCGGTCGCGCAGCGAGCTCATCCCGGCTGGTGCTTGGCGACGCGCGCTTCGAAGATCGCCTGGATGTCCTCGAGGCGCTTGCCCTTGGTCTCGGGGACGAGCGCCTTGCAGAAGAAGAACGTGAGCACGCAGATCCCGGCGTAGAAGAAGAACGCGCCGCTGCGCCCGAGCGCGTCGATCAGCAGCAGGAAGGTGAGCGAGACGATGAAGTTGAACAGCCAGTTCGCCATCGTCCCCACGGCGGCCGCCTTGCTGCGCACCTCGAGCGGGTAGAGCTCGGCGTTGAGGAGCCAGAAGATCGGTCCGAGGCTGACCGCGAAGGCGGCGACGTAGAGCATCAGGGCGCCGATCGCGACGATCGAGCCGATCGTGCTGCCGGCGCCGGCCGCGAAGACGAGCGCCAGCGACGCCAGCGCCATCGCCATCACCGCGCTGCCGATCAGCAGCAACGGTCGCCGGCCGGTGCGGTCCAGCAGCCTGATCGCGACCAGGGTCATGCCGACGTTGACAAGCCCGACCGCGACCGACGCGAGGATCGCCGCCGCCGAGGACTCGACGCCGGTGAACTGGACGATCGTCGGCGCGTAGTAGATCACCGTGTTGATCCCCGAGACCTGCTGCAGGATCGCCAGCCCGACGCCGACCACGAGCGCCGCCTTGACCACCGGCTGCATCAGGTCGCTCCAGGTTCCCGGCTTCGCCGCCACCTCGCCCTTGATCTCGACGATCTCCTGCTCGATCGTGTCGGGGTCGCCTGACCGCATCCTCGCGAGCACCGCGCGGGCCTCGAAGTCGCGGCCCGCCATCACCAGCCAGCGGGGGCTCTGCGGCATGTTCAGCATCCCGATCCCGAGCGCCAGCGCCGGTACGGCGCCGAGGCCGAGCATCCAGCGCCAGCCCTCGCTGGCGTCGAAGGCGAGGCCGACCACGTAGGCGACGACGATCCCGACCGTGACCGCGAGCTGGAAGAAGGTGACCAGGCGCCCGCGGATGTCGGGCGGCGCGACCTCGGAGATATAGACCGGGGCGGTCGCCGAGGCGAGCCCGATCGCGACGCCGAGGAACATGCGCGCGATCACCAGGACCGCGGTGTCGGGGGCGAAGGCGCAGACCAGCGAACCGACGAAGAAGACGACCGACGAAGCGATGATCAGTATCCGGCGCCCGTAGGCATCCGAGAGCCGGCCGGCGAAGGCGGCGCCGACGACGGCGCCGATCGGCACCGCGCCGACCACGAGTCCCGACTGGAAGCTGGTCAGGTCGAAGTCCGGCTTGATGAACAGCAGCGCCCCGGCGATCACGCCGGTGTCGTAGCCGAACAGCAGCCCGCCGAGCCCGGCGATCGCCGCGGTCATCACCACGTTGCGGCCGACCTGGCGCGGATCGAGCGCGGGCTTCCCCTCCATGGTGCGGGGACCCTATCGCCGTCGCCGGGCGCCTAGGCGGCCGAGCGCTGCTTCGAGATCGTCTCGAGCAGTTCGTTCCACGAGTCGACGAACGCCTTCTTGCCGTCCTCCTGGAGCTTGGTCGCCAGCGCGTCGGTGTCGATCCCGGCGTCGTTGAACGCCCTCAGCGTCTGCTCGGCGTCGCCGCCGTCGCGCGGCAGCGGGTCGCCGACCGTGCCGTGGTCGGCGAACGCGTGCAGCGTCTTCTCCGGCATCGTGTTGACCGTGAACGGCGACGCCAGGCCCTCGATGTAGAGGACGTCGGAGGCGTCGGGGTCCTTGGTCCCGGTGCTCGCCCACAGCAGCCGCTGCGCCTTCGCGCCCTCGTTTCGCAGTCGCATCGCCCGGTCGGAGTCGAGCAGCTCGCGGTAGGCGGCGTAGGCGCGCTTGGCGACCGCGATCCCGAGCTTGTCGCGCAGCTCGTCGGGGACCGTCTCGATCACCGCCCCGTCCCAGCGGCTGATGAACACCGAGGCGACCGAGGCGACGTCGGGATTCAGGCCCGCCTCGACCCGGCGCTCGAGCCCGCGCATGTAGGCGTCGGCGGCGCCGAGGTAGTGCTCGGCCGAGAACAGGAGCGTGACGTTGACCGGGATCCCGGCGAAGATCGTCTCCTCGATCGCCTTGCATCCCGCCTCGGTGCCGGGGATCTTGATGAAGAAGTTCTCCTCCGCGCGGCCGTACAGCTCGGCCGCCTGCTTGATCGTCGCCGCGGCATCGTCGGCGAGCAGTGGCGAGACCTCGAGCGAGACGCGCCCGTCGATCGTCGTCCGCTCGTGGACCTCGCGGAACAGCGCCGCCGCGCGGCGCAGATCGGTGAGCGCAAGCTCGAAGAACAGCGGCTCGCCCTCCAGGCCCTGCTCGGCGAGCTCGGCGACCTGTTCGTCGTAGGTGCTGCCGCCGCCGATCGCCTTGTCGAAGATCGTCGGGTTCGAGGTCAGCCCGGTGACCGAGAGCTCGTCGATGTAGCCGGCCAGGGTGCCGTCGTCGAGCATCGTCCGGGTGATGTTGTCGACCCAGAGGCTCTGCCCGAGGTCGTGAAGTTGTTGGGTGGGCTTCATCTAGTTCTCCTCTTGCGCCGCTGTTGAGGCGCCTTGTTCGAGCAGTTCGCGGGCGGCCTCGACCACCTTCTCGGGCGTGAATCCGAACTCCGTCAGCAGGTCCTTGAGCGGCGCCGAGGAGCCGAACGTGTGCATGCCGATCGTCCGCCCGCCGGGGCCCACGTAGCGGTCCCAGCCCAGCGTCGATGCCTCCTCGATCGAGATCCGGGCGGTGACCGCCGGCGGCAGGACCTGGTCGCGATAGGCGTTGTCCTGCCGGTCGAAGAGGTGAAAGGACGGCAGGCTGACCACCCGCGCGCGGACCCCGTCGGCCGCCAGCTGCTCGTATGCCTCGATCGCCAGCGCCACCTCGGAGCCGGTCGCGATCAGGATCAGCTCAGGGTCGCCCTCGCCGTCCGCGTCGGCGAGCACGTAGCCGCCGCGGCGCAGCCCGTCGGCGGCGGCGTACTTGGCGCGGTCGAACACCGGCACGTTCTGGCGCGTGAGCACGAGCGCGGTCGGCAGGTGATCGGACTCGACCGTCACCCGCCATGCCTCGGCGACCTCGTTCGCATCGCACGGCCGGATCACGTTCAGCCCCGGGATCGCGCGCAGCGAGGCGAGCTGCTCGACCGGCTGATGGGTGGGGCCGTCCTCGCCGAGCCCGATCGAGTCGTGGGTGAAGATGTGGATCACCGGCAGCTCCATCAGCGCCGAGAGCCGGATCGCCGGGCGGGCGTAATCGGAGAAGGTCAGGTAGGTCGACCACGATGGGCGCAGCTTGCAGAGCGAGAGCCCGTTCGAGGTCGCCGCCGACTCGTGCTCGCGGATGCCGTAGTGAAGCTGGCGCCCGGCGCGGTTGTCGGGCTCGAAGTCGCCGTCGCCGAACGACTCGTCGAGGCGCACCGAGGTCGAGTCGGTGAGATCGGCGGAGCCGCTCAGCAGCCAGGGCAGGTTGGCGGCGATCGCGTTCTGGACCTGGTTCGAGGCCTTGCGGGTGGCGATCCCCTTGGCGTCGGCCTCGAAGCTGGGGATGTCGCGGTCCCAGCCGTCGGGCAGCTCGCGCCGCTGCATCGCATCGATCTGGCGCTCCAGCGATTGGTGCTCACGCTCGTAGCTGACCAGCAGCCTCTCCCACTCGCCGAGAGCTGCGCGCCGCGGGCGCCGATCTGCTCGGCGAAGCGCGCTCCGACGCCGTCCGGGACCAGGAACTCGGCGTCCTCGGGCCAGCCGTAGAAGCGCTTCGTCTCGCGCACCTCCTCGTCGCCGAGCGGCTCGCCGTGGGCGGCGGCGGTGTCCTGCTTGTGGGGCGAGCCGTAGCCGATGTGGCTGTCGACGACGATCAGCGTCGGACGGCCCTCGGTGGCGCGGAACGCGTCGAGCGCGGCGCTGATCTCGTTGAAGTCGTTGGCGTCGGCGATCCGGGTGACGTTCCAGCCGTAGCCACGGAAGCGCTCGCCGACGTCGTCGTCGAGGGCGAGCTCCGTGTGCCCGTCGATGGTGATCCGGTTGTTGTCGTAGATCCAGCAGAGGTTGTCGAGCCGCTGGTGGCCGGCGAACGAGGCCGCCTCGTGCGAGACGCCCTCCATCAGGCAGCCGTCGCCGGCGATCGCGTAGGTGTCGAAGTCGAAGAGCTCGAAGCCCGGTCGATTGAAGTGCGCCGCCTGCCACTTCGAGGCCACCGCCATCCCGACCGAGGTCGCGACGCCCTGGCCGAGCGGCCCGGTGGTCGTCTCCACCCCCGAGGCCCAGCGGTACTCGGGGTGCCCGGCTGCCTTCGAGTCGAGCTGGCGAAAGCGCTTGATGTCGTCGAGCGTGATCGACTGGCTGCCCTCGACCTCGTAGTCGGAGTCGACCGCGCGCACGTCGGCCAGGTGAAGCAGCGCGTAGAGCAGCATCGACGCGTGCCCGGCCGAGAGCACGAAGCGGTCGCGGTTCGGCCAGATCGGGTTCCCGGGGTCGAAGCGCAGGAATCTCTGCCAGAGGGTGTACGCGACGGGGGCGAGCGCCATCGGCGTCCCCGGGTGGCCGGAGTTCGCCCTCTGGATCGCGTCGATCGACAGCGTCCGGATCGTGTTCACGCAGAGCTCGTCGAGTTCGTCGAAGGGCTGCTGCGAGTCCGCCATCGATTTGCACACTAACGAGCAGGGTTCGTCGGCGGCTGATCGGATTAGATGTCGCCGGTGAGCGCCGACGCCGAGAAGAAGCTCGCCGCCGAGGCCGCCGCCGAGCTGGTCTCCAGCGGGATGCTGGTCGGCCTCGGCACCGGCTCGACCGTCGCCCATCTGCTGCCCGCGATCGCCGCCCGCAAGCTGGAGATCCGCTGCGTCTCGACCTCGGTGGCGACCGCGGATCAGGCGCGCTCGCTTGGCATTCCGGTCGAGGACTTCGACCGCCTCGAGCGGCTCGACATCGCGATCGACGGCGCCGACCAGATCGCCCCCGACGGCTGGCTGGTCAAGGGCGGCGGTGGCGCCCACACCCGCGAGAAGATCGTCGCCGCGGCGGCCGACCGCTTCGTCGTGATCGCCGACTCGTCGAAGCCGGTCGCGGAGATCGTCGCGCCGATCCCGCTCGAGCTGCACGCCTTCGGGCTGGCGGCGACCCTGCGCGAGCTCGGAGATGCCGAGATCCGGCCGGACACCGGCCCGTCGCCCGACGCCGGCGTGATCGCCGACTACCGCGGCGAGGTCGGCGACCCGATCCTGTTGGCGGCGCGCCTGTCGGCGACCCCCGGGGTGGTCGACCACGGCCTCTTTCCCCCCGCACTGGTCGCCGACGTCCTCGTCGCCCGCGGCGACGAGGTCGAGCACACGACGCTCTAGCCGTTCGCCTCGGCGCTGACCAGGAGGGTGGCCTCGCGGGCCCGGACGCGGCCCGCCGGCACCGACGGGTCGCCGGCCCGCAGCTTCGCCAGCCCCTCGCGCTTGTCGGCTCCGGTGACCAGCCAGAGCACCGAGCGGGCGGCCTCGATCGCCGGGTACGTGAGCGTCATCCGGCGCCGGCCCTGGTACTCCCCGGTCAGCGCCACCGGCCGGTCCGTGACCTCGAGCACCGGGTCACCCGGGACCAGCGAGGCGGTGTGGCCGTCGGGCCCAAGGCCGAGGTGGACGAGGTCGAGCTGCGCCGGGAGCGCGGCCGCGTAGCGGGCCACCGCGGCCTCCAGGTCGGGATCGTTCACCGGCATCGCCCGTACCCGCCCGGCGCCGGCGCGGGGGAGGCTTTCCAGAAGGTGGGTGAGGTTGCGGTCTGGGTCACCCTCGGGGGCTATCCGCTCGTCGACCTGGAAGATGTCGATCGCCCCCCAGTCGACCTCGTGGGTGCCGAGCAGCTCGAACATCCGCCACGGCGCGTGGCCGCCGCTGACCGCCACCGAAAACGCGCCCCGGGCCTCGATTGCAGCGCCGGCGGCGTTCGCGATCAGCTCGGCGCCGCGGAGCGCTGCCGCCTCGGCGTCGGCGACAACCTCCTCCCTCAACCGAACGCCCGCTTACTTCTTCTCGTCGTGGCCGCCGAACTGCTTGCGCATCGCCGAGAGCACCTTGTCGGCGAAGTCGTCGAGGTCACGCGAGGCAAACCGCGAATAGAGCGCGTTCGAGAGCACCGGCGCCGGCACGCCCTCCTCGATCGCCGCGATCGAGGTCCAGCGGCCCTCGCCGGAGTCCGAGACCCGGCCCTCGAAGTCGGCCAGGTCGGGTGAGGCGGCGAGCGCGGCGGCGGTCAGGTCGAGCAGCCATGAGCCGATCACGCTGCCGCGGCGCCAGACCTCGGCCACCTCGGGGATGTCGAGCTCGTACTGGTAGTACTGGGGATCGCTGAGCGGCGCGGTCTCGGCGTCCGCCTCGCGCTTGTGCTTGCCGGCGTCGGCGTTCTTGAGGATGTTGAGCCCCTCGGCGTAGGCCGCCATGACGCCGTACTCGATCCCGTTGTGGACCATCTTCACGAAGTGCCCGGCGCCGCTCGGCCCGCAGTGCAGGTAGCCGTTCTCGGCGGTCGAGACCTCGCCCTCGCGGCCGGGGGTCCGCTCGGCGGAGTCGACCCCCGGGGCGATCGTCGCGAAGATCGGGTCGAGGCGCTGCACCGCGTCGTCGGGGCCGCCGATCATCAGGCAGTAGCCGCGGTCGAGGCCGAAGACCCCGCCCGAGGTGCCGCAGTCGATGTAGTCGATCCCCTGTTCGGCGAACTTCGTCGACCGGCGGATGTCGTCGCGGTAGTACGAGTTGCCGCCGTCGATGATCGCGTCGCCCGCCTCGAGCTTCGAGGCGAGCTCGTTGACGGTGCTCTCGGTGATCTCGCCGGCCGGGACCATCACCCACGCCGCTCGCGGCTTGTCGAGCTTGGCGACGAAGTCGTCGAGCGTGTCGGCGCCGGTCGCGCCCTCGCCGGCCAGCTCCTTGACCGTCTCGGGGTTGACGTCGTAAGCGACGCACTCGTGCCCGTCGCGCATCAGCCTGCGCACCAGGTTGGCGCCCATCCGCCCGAGTCCAACCATGCCAAGTTGCATGGGCCGGATACTAGGCACGATCCGTCTCCGACTAGTCTCCGGTCCCGATGGCCACCGAGGCGGACATCCTCGTCATCTTCGGAATCACCGGCAACCTGGCGAAGAAGATGACCTTCGAGGCGCTCTACCGGCTCGAGTGCCGCCACGAGCTCAACTGCCGGCGGGTGATCGGGATCGCCCGCAACAAGTGGACCGAGGACGAGCTCGACGGCCACGCCCGCGAGTCGATCGAGGCGACCGTGGAGAAGCCCGACGAGGAGGCGATCGGGCGGCTCGACGAGCGGCTCGACTACGTCCAGGGGGAGTTCGACGACCCCGAGCTCTACAAGAAGATCAAGAACGAGATCGGCGAGTACGAGCAGGCGGTCTTCTACCTCGAGATCCCCCCGTCGCTGTTCGGGATGGTGGTCAAGAACCTGCACGCGGCCGGGCTCACCGACAAGGCCAGGGTGGTGCTCGAGAAGCCGTTCGGCCACGACCGCGAGTCGGCGCGGGCGCTCAACGACGAGCTCTCCCGCTACCTGGACGAATCGCAGACCTACCGGATCGACCATTTCCTCGGCAAGGAGCCGGTGATGGACATCCTCTACCTGCGGTTTGCGAACACGATCCTGGAGCCGGTCTGGAACCGCCAATTCGTCGACTCGGTGCGGATCACGATGGTCGAGGACTTCGGGGTCGAGGACCGGGGCGGCTTTTACGACGCGGTCGGCGCGCTGCGCGACGTGGTCCAGAACCACCTGCTGCAGATGCTGGCGCTGGTGGCGATGGAGCCCCCGTCGGCCGGGGCCGCCGACACCGACGCGATTCACGACCGCCGCACCGACCTGTTCCGGGCGATGCCGGCGGCCGACCCGAGCCGTTACTTCCGCGGCCAGTACCTCGGCTATCAGCAGATCGAGGGCGTCGAGCTCGGATCGACGACCGAGACCTTCGTCGCCCTGCGGCTCGAGGTCGACAACTGGCGCTGGTCGGGCGTCCCCTTCTACATCCGCGCCGGAAAGGCGATGCCGGTCGAGGCGACCGAGATCAGGGTCGTGTTCAAGCGACCGCCGCGGCTGGGGATCGGCGGGCGGATGGTGCCCGACCCCGACGAGCTGATCATCCGGGTGAAGCCCGAGCCCGGTGCAGAGATCTGCCTGTTGGCGAAGAAGTCGGGTGAGGACGCGCTGCATCGGGTCCACCTCGACCTGCTCTTCGACCAGCAGGACTCCGACCAACCCGAGCCGTACGAGCGCCTGTTGCGCGACGCGCTGCGCGGTGATTCCGAGCTGTTTCCGAACTTCGACTCGATCGATCAGACCTGGCGCATCGTCGAGCCGCTGATCGACGACCCGCCGGAGGCCGAGCCCTACGAGCCCGGCGGCTGGGGGCCCGAGTCGGCCGCGAACCTGCTGCACGGCCACGGCGGCTGGCGCCACCCGTGGCTGCCTGAGTAGTCAGTCGTCGAAGAGCAGCGAGGCGCCGATCGCGCCGCCGAGGTCGCCGAGCGAGGCGACGATGCATCGCCGGCGGGCGGTCGTCGACGAACAGGTGCGGCTGCATCTCGTTGGCGATCTTGTCGACGTAGTCCTGACCGAGGCGGACGCCGAGCCCGCCGCCGATGATCACGGCCTCGACGTCGAGCAGGTTGACCGCCGAGGCGACGCCCGCGCCGAGCGCCTTCAGCGCCCGCTCGATCAGCTTCTCGGCCAGCGGGTCGCCGTGCGAGCGCGCGCTCCCAGATCGCTCGCTGGTCAGACGATCGTGGTCGTGGTCCTTCATGATCTTGAACAGCTTCGTCTTCGACGCCGTCGGCGTGGTCGCGCCGCGCCTTCGCCTCCATCGCCGCCCGGCCAGCGTAGGCCTCCATGCAGCCGCGCCGCCCGCACGGGCAGCGGGCGCCGCCGCGCTCGACCACCATGTGGCCGATCTCGCCGGCGGCGCCGCGGCCGGTCCAGCGCTTGCCGTCGAGGATCAGGCCACCGCCGACGCCGGTGCCCCAGAAGACGCCGAGCAGCGAGTCGTAGGGCTCCCCGGCGCCGAGCTTGAACTCGGCGTTGGTGGCGACGTCGACGTCGTTGGCGATCAGCACCGGCGCGCCGAGCGCGTCCGAGAGCGCGGCGCCGAGCGGGAAGGTCGCCTCGGCCCAGCCCGGCAGGTTGCTGGCGTCCGAGACCTCGCCGGTCTGCTCGTTGGTGTCGACCGGCGAGCCGACGCCGATCCCCGCCAGCGAGTCGGTCTGCACGCCGGCGTCGTCGGCCGCCTCGACCAGCGCCGCGGCCATCTCGGCGGCGACGTCCTTGGGGCCGCCCTTGGTCGGCGTCGGCCGCCGCGCCTCGCCCGAGACCTCGCCCTCGGGGCTGACGATCGCCGCCTGGATCTTGGTCCCGCCGAGGTCGATCCCGCCGCGCAGCGCCTGCTTTCTTGCAACCGGCATCGGCGCGAGTTTATTGCTCGAGACCCTCGAGGTCGGGGAAGTCGTTGGTCGCCCCGATCGCGTGGATCTTCACCTCCGGGGCCCCCGCGACCACGCCTCCGAGCCCGGCGCCGAAGCGGGCGACGCTCGGTGCCCCGAAGTGCGTCCGCAGCGCCTCGGCCGACTCCCACTCCTCGACCGCGATGAACTCGTCGGGGTCCTCGACCGCGGCGAAGAACCCATAGCGCAGGCAGCCCGGCTCCTGTCGCGACGCCTCCTGCATCTCGCGCATCAGCGCGATCGCCTCGTCGCGCTTGCCCTCCGCGCACGCCACCCTGCCGATCACGATCAGCATCCTCGACCTCCTGTTTCGGGTGCCGGGAACCTATCCACGCTCAGAACCCGGCGAGCAGCGCCTCGGAGTGGGCGATGATCGCGGCGACGATCACCAGCAGCACCGAGGGGACCAGTACAAGCGCGATCACCAGCTGGATCTTCGGCGCCGAGCGCGCGGCGCGCTCCTCGATCCGCCGGCGGGCATCCCGGCGCAGGCCGGTCGCCTGCAGGTGGAGCTGCTCGGCGAGCGGCGAGCCGTAGGTGCGCGAGCGCTCCAGGGCGGCGGCCAGCGCACCGACCTCGGCGCCGCCGACCCGCGCTCGCAACGCCTCGATCGCCTCGCGCAGGGGGCGTCCGCACTCGACCTCGGCGACCGCCCGCGCGAGCTCGGCGGCCAGCGGCCCCGCGCCCTCGGCGGCGATCTCGGCCAGCCCGGTCGCCGGGTCGCGCCCCGAGGCGGCGCCGACCGCGAGCAGGTCGAGCGCGTCGGGCAGCGCCAGCACCAGGCGGCGATGGCGGCGGCGGGCGATCCGCTCCAGCCAGGCGTCGGGCCCAAGGAACCCGGCGACCGCGAAGGCGCCGACCAGGCCCAGCGCCAGCCTGGGGCTGACCGCCGGCGCCGCCGCGATCGCGACCAGGACTCCGAGCGTGGCGCCGGCGAGCTTGACGGCGAAGATCGCGCGCGGCTGCACGCGACCCCCGAGCCCGGCCCGCTCCAACCGGGTCGGCAGGCCGAGGCGATCGGCGGCCTCGGTGAACGACCCGGCGCGGCCGCCGGTGAGTCGCGAGAGCGCCCGGCGCCCGCCGGCGCCGAGGCGCTCACCGGTACTGCCGGCCAGCTCCCAGGCGGCGGCGAAAACGAGCAGTACGGCGATCGCGGCGAGCGGCGACGTCACCGGTCGTCGACCCGGCTGAGCCGGCGGATCGCCGCGAACCCGGCCGCCTGCAGGACCGCCGCCGCGACCAGCAGCGTCGCCGCCGCCGGGTCGGCGATCAGGCCGCCGACGAAGCCCGGGTCGAGCAGCTCGGCGAGCAGGGCGGTGCCGACCGGCATCGCGACGACGAGCAGGCCGGTGAACCGGGCCTGGGCGGTGGCCGAACGGGCGTCGGCCTCGGTGCGGTCGCGGTCGGCTGCCGCGGCGGCGAAGCGCCGCAGCAGCGTCGCCAGGTCACCGCCGGCGAGCTGCTGCGAGAGGAGCGCGGCGGCGAACGCGTCGACCCGCGGCGACGGCACCCGAGCGCGCAGCGCGGTCAGCGCCTCGCGGGTCGGCGCGCCGAGCGCGAGCTCGGCCCGGACCCGCTCCATCTCGCGCGCCGGCGGCCCGTCGAGCGAGCCGGCGGCGGCGATCAGCGCGGCGCGGGGCGAGCGGCCAACTGCGAGGGCATCGGCGATCGCGACCGCGACCCCGGCGAGTCCGCGGTCGACCGCGCGCCGGTAGGCGGACCGGCGGGCGGCGACCGCCCAGGCCGCGACAGCCGGGCCGGCGGCGGCGGCGAACGGCGCCGGGCCAGGCCCGAGCACGACCAGCGCGGCGACGAAGATCGCCGCCGTGCCGAGCAGCGCCAGGCGCCGGCGCTCGAGCTCGGTCGGAGCATGGCCCTCGCGCCCCGCTCGGCGCAGCGGCTCGAGCGCCTCGACCAACCAGCGCCCGGCGGAAGGCGAGGCAAGCGCCGCCTCGCGAAGCGCGACCGCGGCCAACCCACCGGCCAGCGCGGCCGCCACGACCCGGGCGAGCTCGAGCGGCGTCATCGCCGCAGCCAGAGCTCGCGCACGCCGACCCCGGCGGCCTCGCGGGTCACCTCGGCGACCTCGGTCACCTGCCGGGCGCCGCCGGGCTCGCGGGACAGATGGACGACCAGGTCGACGCCGCGGGCGAGCTGCTCGCGGATCGCCTCGTGCGGAAGGCCGACCCCGGCCATCAGCGCCAGGGTCTCGATCCGGCGCAGGGCGTCCTCCGGCGAGTTCGCGTGCACGGTCGAGAGCGCGCCGTCGTGGCCTGTATTCAGCGCGGTCAGCAGGTCGAGCGCCTCGGCGCCGCGGACCTCGCCGATCACAATCCGGTCGGGGCGCATCCGTAGCGCGTTTCGCAACAGGTCGCGGATCGTTACCCCGCCGCGGCCCTCGACCGACGCCGGCCGGCTCTCGAGCCGGACCACGTGGGGCTGGCGCAGCCGCAGCTCGGCCGCGTCCTCGATCGTCACCACGCGCTCGGCTGGGTCGATCCAACCCGAGAGCGCGTTCAGCAGTGTGGTCTTGCCCGAGCCGGTGCCGCCCGAGACCAGCAGGCTGCGGCGGGCCGCCACCGCGCCCGCGAGCAGTTCGCTGAGCTCCGGGGTCAGCGTGCCCGTCTCGACCAGCTGCTCGGGATCGGGGCGCACGGCGGTGAACCGGCGCACGGACAGCACCGGGCCGTCGACCGCCAGCGGTGGGATCACGACGTTGACCCGCGAGCCGTCGGCAAGCCGCGCATCCGCCATCGGGCTGAGCTCGTCAACCCGGCGCCCGACCGGCGCCAGGATGCGCTCGATCGCATCGCGAAGCGCCTGCTCGGACTCGAACCGAACCTCGCTGCGCTCGATCGTCCCGCGGCGCTCGACGTAGACCGATTCGTGGCCGTTGACCATCACCTCCTCGACCTCGTCGTCGGCGAGCAACTCCTCGAGCGGGCCGAGGCCGACGGTGTCGCGCAGGATCAGCTCGGCGATCCGCTCGCGCCGCGCCGGCGAGAGCACCGCGGCGGCCTCGTCGACCAGCTCCCGCACGCCCTGCTCGAGCTCGCCGGCCGCCTCGCCGGCCGCGGCCTCGGCGCGGCGGCGGTCGACCAGCCGCAGGCGCAGCTCGGCGGCGAGGACGCGCGCGTGGTCGTCGGCAGTGGCGATGCCGAGATCAGGCCGCGGGGCGGCGGATCTCTCCCCCGCCGCGGCCTAACTCGAGATCAGCTCAGCGATCAGTACGGCGGCGCCGAACAGAAAGGCGACGAGCGCGACGACCCTGACCACAGCGACCGGCGGCCCGCCGTGGATCCCGGTCTCGTGGACCGCGGCGTGGCCCTTGCCGCGCGCCAGCAGCCAGCGGTTCACCGGGACGGCGAGCGCCCCGGCGACCGGGAGGGAGAACATCAGGCTGCCCCAGAACAGCAGCGAGTCAAGCCCGGCCTCCAGCGCCCCCGGCACCGCGAGGATGATCGCGTTGTCGACCAGCTCCATGGTCGCGATACTGAGCGTGTCGGAGGCGAGGGCGACCCCGGCGACGCGGCGCAGCGGCAGGCCGGCGCGCAGCAGGGGCAGGCTCGTGAGCGCGTAGCCGAAGGCGAAGGCGAGCGCGATCGAGAGCACTACGGTGGCGCCGTTGGACAGCCCGGCGGCGGTCCCGATCGCCATCCCGGCGATCTCGCCGATCGCGCAGCCGGTGAGGCAGTGCAGGGTGGCGTCGACCGCGACCGCGGTCAGCGCCGACCCGGAGGTCGGCAGGTCGTGGTGGTGATGTCGTGGTCGTGCTCGGCGGTGGTCGCTTCCAAGGCCTTCTCCTATACCCCCTAGGGGTATCGATGCTAGCACGGCTATGCTGCCGCGGTGAGCCCCCTCGACGTCCTCTTGGTCGCCGCGGTCCTGGTCGGGATGTCGGTCCAGGGCGCGATCGGATTCGGCTTCGCGTTCTTCGTCGCCCCCGCCGCCTTCGCGGCCTTCCCGCCCGAGCAGGCGGTGACCCTGGTCCTGCTGCTGGCGATCGCGATCAACTGCCTGGTGCTGTTCGGTGAGCACCGAGCGGTCGAGGTGGCGCGCCGCGAAGTGACGGTGTTCGTCGCGGCCGCGGTCCCCGGGATGGTGCTCGGAGCCTGGCTGGTGACCGAGGCGGACCGCGACCTGCTGCAGCTGCTGGTCGGCGTGGTGGTCCTGATCGGCGCCGCCCTCCAGGCGCTGGGACCGCGCCGGACGACGCGGCGCGGACCGGCGCTCGAGATCGGCGGCGGAGTCGTCGCCGGCGCCCTCACCACCTCGGTCAGCGTCAACGGTCCCGCCGTGGTCCTGGTCATGACCCGCCTGGGGCTGCGCGGCGGCGCGCTGCGCGACTCGCTCGCCGCGGCGCTGCTCGGGCTCAGCCTGCTCGCGGTCCCGGTGGTCGCGGTGGCGTCCGGGGCCGCGCAGGCGTTTCCGGACCGCTGGGTGACGCTCGCCTGCATCCCGGCGCTGCTGGTCGGCCACCGGTCGGGCGCCGCCGTCTTCAGACGCCTCGACGACGACGCCCACCACTACGTCGCCCTCGGCGCCGCGGCGATCGCCGGGCTGCTCAGCATCCTCGCGGCGCTGGCGGCCTAGCTCAGGCGCCGATCAGGCGCAGGTCGCGGGCGAAGGCCTGGGCGTGGATCAGCCTCAGGGCCTGGGCCCGGGTGAGGGCGAGGGTGGCCACCCAGGAACCGTCGGCAGCGACCGAGAGCGGGGCGTCCGCATCGGCCTCGCCCGCCGCGCGCAGGCCGAGCAGTTTGACCGAGGAGGCGGCGACGTAGGTGCGCCCGGCGCCGCCGCCGGTCCGCGCCTCGGTGGTGACGACGACGTCGACACGGCCGCCGGCGGCGGCGAGGGCGCCACCGCCCTCGACCGTGATCTCGACCGGGCGGCGGTCGCCGGCGAGCCGCGGGCCGGCTCGCTCCCGCGGCCGCGACGACGCGCTCGCGAACTGCGAGCCGAGCACGTATCCGCCGGCTGGGATCGACGTCGCCGGGCGCCGGCCGACAGCCTGCGCGGGGTCGGTGAGCGCATCCGGCGGTACGAAGCTCGCCGGGACGCGGCGCAGCTCGAGCGCCTCGTCGGCGGCCCGCCGCCCGATCGGGCGCCGAGGCGGGAGCGTCGCCCTGGCGACTACGACCTCGCGCAACTCGCCGTAGGCATCGGTCGAGCCGCCCGAAGGGGCCGAGGTCGCGCCGGCGGCGACCCCGGCGCAGATCGCGGCCGCGGAGGCGAAGCCGATCGCCCGGCCGCGGCGGCTCATCGGGGCGGCGCCAGCGGCAGCTCGAGCACCGCGCTGGCGCCGTGCTCGTGAGCGCAGGCGGCGAACCGGCCGCCGTGCTCGGCTGCGACCTCGGCGACGATCCGCAGCCCGTGGCCGCGGCGCGCCCCGGCCTGGTGGCGGTGGGTGACCCGCGCCGGCTCGGCGCGCCCCAGCCGTGGCTGGGCGCCCGCATCGGCGCCGTCGGCGACCGTCAGCCGCAGGCGTCCGGAGCGCTCGGAGCCGTCGACGCGGATCGGCCCGCTGCCGTGCTCGAGCGCGTTGGCGATCAGGTTGTCGAGCGCCGAGGCGACCGCCGCCTCGTCGCAGACCAGGCGGGCGCGCTCGGCGCTCCAGGCGAGCTCGATCCAGCGGCCCTCGACCGCCGCCGGTCCACGCCAGCGCCCGACGGCATCGGCGGCCAGCGCCCGCCCGTCGACCATCTGCGCTCGCGCGGCGCGGCGACCGCCGTTGACCTCGCGGTCGATCTCGGCCAGCGCCTCGATCGCCTGCGCGAGCTGGTCGCGCCCACCGCCCCCGCGGGGCTGCAGGGCCAGCGCCTGCAGCGGCCGGCGCAGCTCGTGCAGGCCGCGGTTCAGCGACTCGCGCCGGCGGCGATCGCGGCGGCGCTCGGCGACCACGACGGTGGCGCAGGTGACCGCCACCGGGCAGGCGACCACCAGCCCCTCAAGGATCGATCCCGCCATCCTCGCTCTCGGGCGCGTCGATCAGCCGGTATCCGACGCCCCAGCAATTGACCACGTAACGCCCATGCTCGGGATCGAGCTTGCGCCGCAGGCGGCTGGCGTGCGAGTCGAGCGTCCGCGTCCGGCCCAGCGAGCGATAGCCCCAGACGTCGCGCAGCAGCTCGGCCTTGGTGAACACCCGGGTTGGCTCGGCGGCCAGGGTGCGCAGGAGGGTGAACTCCTTGTTCGCGAGCTGCACCGGCTCGCCCGCGACCCGGACCTCGCGCCGCGAGGGGTCGACGACGATCTCGCCGACCCGCAGCGGCCCGGCGCGGCGGCCGTCGCGGCGGCGCAGCACCGCCCGAATCCTGGCGACCACCTCCTGGACCGCGAACGGCTTGATCACGTAGTCGTCGGCGCCGCACTCGAGCCCGCGCAGCCGGTCGGCGTCCGAGGAGCGGCCGCTGAGCACGATCACCGCCAGCTCGGGGTCGTAGCTGCCGGTGGCGCCCTCGCTGGCACGGATCTCGCGCAGCACGTCGAGGCCCGACGCGTCGGGCAGCCGTAGGTCCAGCAGCAGCAGGTCGGGGTGCTTGTAGTGGCAGAGGCGCAGCGCGTCGGCGGCGGTCGGTGCGGCGAGCGGTTCGATCAGCTCGGCGGCGAGGTGGTCGCAGAGCAGCTCCAGGGTCGGCTCGTCGTCGTCACAGACGACCACCGTCGGCCCTGGCTCGACCGTCGGCAACATCAACCCACCTCCGCGCTCGGCAACTCGAGCACCGCGACGGCGCCCCGCCGGCCAACGAACCGGTTGCGCGGCACACGGCGGCGAACGGCGATCGGCTCCCGCTCGCGGTCGAGGAAGACGACGTCGATCGCGAATCGCATACCGAAGGTGTGGACGCTGCGGCAGCGCGGGATCAGCAGGCCCTCCCCCGCCCGCCCGGGACTCAGCAGGGAGAGCCCGAGCAGGCGGGAGGGGAGCGTGACCGCGACCGGTACCCGCCTGGAAGCGACCTCCGCGGTGGGGAGCCGGCGGAAGCGGTACGGGTGGACGGTGGCGGTCACATTGAGTAGACCCCGCCGCCGGTTTGTATGCCCCCTCGGGTGCTAGTCGCGGGAGCGGCGCCAAGCCGTGCAGGGTCCGGAGCCGTCGCAGAACGGCCTCTTCACGCCAGCCCGAACCTCTCGCGCTCACCCTCCGGCACCAGGTCCAGGTACTCGGGGTGCTTCTTCAGGTAGGCGTTGACGAACGGGCAGAACGGCAGCACCGAGAGCCCCCGCGAGCGCGCGTCGTCGAGCGCCTCCGAGACCAGCTTGCCGCCCAGGCCCTGGCCCTCGTAGGCGTCGTCGATCTCGGTATGCACGAACGAGATCCGTCCCGGGCGCAGCCTGTAGACCACGAAGCCGGCGAGCTCGCCGTCGGCGAAGACCTCGTAGCGATCCTCGTCGGGGTTGTCGGCGACCCGCAGCTCCATCGGTTTGATCCTACGGCGCTCGCTACAACTACTCGCGATGTCGACCGAACTGGCCCTGCTCTCGATCCTGGTCGCGGTCACCGCGCTGTTGATCGTCGCCCAGTGGGCGCGGATCCCGTATCCGATCCTGCTCGTGGTCGGCGGGCTCGGGCTGGCGGCGATCCCGGGGATTCCCGAGGTCGAACTCGACCCGGACGTCGTCCTGCTCGTGATTCTGCCGCCGCTGCTCTACGCGGCCGCCTTCTTCACCCCGCTGCGCGAACTGCGGCGCAACGTGCGGGCGATCTCGACCCTGGCCGTCGGCCTGGTGCTGGCGACGATGGTCGCCGTCGCCGTCGTCGCTCACGAGGCGCTCGGCTTTGATTGGCCGGAGGCGTTCGTGCTCGGCGCGATCGTCTCCCCCACCGATCCGGTGGCGGCGACCTCGATCGCTCGCCGGCTCGGCGTCCCGGGGCGGATCGTGACCGTCGTCGAGGGCGAGAGCCTGGTCAACGACGCGACTGCACTGGTCGCCTACAAGTTCGCGGTCGCCGCCGTCGTCACCGGCAGCTTCAGCATGCTCGACGCGAGCGGCGAGTTCGTGCTCACGGTCGCCGGAGGGCTCGCGGTCGGGATCGCGGTCGGGGCGCTGATCGCCGCGATTCGCCGCCGGCTCGACAACCCGCCGGTGGAGGTGACGATCGCCCTGCTCTCCGGCTACTTCGCCTACCTGCCCGCCGAGGCGATCGGCGTCTCGGGCGTGCTCGCCGCGGTCACCGTCGGCATCTACATGGGGCGCCTGACCTCGCGGCTGACCTCGCCGACGACGCGGATCCAGGGGGTCGCCGTGTTCCAGATCCTCACATTCCTGCTCAACTCGGCGCTGTTCGTGCTCGTCGGCCTGCAGCTGCCGACCGTGATCGACGGGATCGCGGACCTCGACACCGGCGACTTGATCCGCGACGGCGCCCTGGTCGCCGCGACCGTGATCGCGACGCGGATCCTGTTCGTCTTCCCGATCACCTACGTTCCGCGGCGCCTGTTCCGCGACGTGCGCGAGCACGACCCCTACCCGCCCTGGCGCCACACCGTGCTCGTCTCCTGGACCGGGATGCGGGGCGCCGTCTCGCTCGCCGCGGCGCTCGCCCTGCCGCTGACCACCGACGCCGGAGGCGCCTTCCCCAATCGGGACCTGATCGTCTTCTGCGCCTTCTCCGTCATCCTCGCCACCCTGCTGATCCAGGGGCTGACGCTGCCGCCGCTGATCAAGTGGCTCGGCGTCGACGACTACGACGAGGAGCTCGAGCAGGAGGAGGTGACCGCCCGGCTGCGGGCGATCGACGCGGCGCTGCGGCGGATCGACGAGCTGGTCGACCGAGGAGTGGGTGCTCGACGACACCGTCGAGCGCGTCCGCGGCGACCTACCGCTACCGCCAGCGGCGCTTCACCGCGCTCTCGCGCGAGGGCGAGTTCGACGGCGGAGTCGACGGCGACGGCGTCGACTACGAGGAGCGCTCGGTCGCCTACCAACGGCTCGTCCGCGAGCTGCTCGACGCCCAGCGCTCGACCCTGATCGACCTCCGCGACCGGGGCGCGATCAATGACGACGTCCTGCGGCGGATCGAGCGCGAGCTCGACCTCGAGGACTCGCGGCTGGAGATCTGAAACAGGTCTCGTTCGACCCCCGGGGTGCAAACCCTCTTTCAGGCGGATGGGGTCGAGTGCGCGTACGGTTCGCATCGGCAAAGATGCCCGCACCTGGGAAGGCCCCGCTGGGAGATCGGATCAAGGACTGGGGCGCAACGCACGGAGAACCGGTGGAGAAGGCAACTCGCAGAGGGAATTACGAGTCAGGCTCTGACTACGTATTGGAGTACGGAGAGCTGCGCTTCTCGTTCAACGAGCAGGACTTCGGCCAGCGGGTCGAGCAGGCCGCCGTGAAGCTGGACTTCGTCGACGGAGGCCTCGAGGGCGAGGAGCTCCACGACCTGCTCGAGCTCGCCGTCAACGGCGAGATCCGCGAGCCCACCTCTCCCTTGGGCGAGCACATCAACGAGCACTGGGCCGAGCTGGTCGGCCCCGCCAACCGCAGCCTCGTGCATTGGATCCGGCGGCTGGTCTTCCGCGGCGCCTGGCTCGACCAGCGCGTCAAGGAGGGCGAGCTCGACATCGTCTTCGACGACGACAGCCACAGCTTCGGCTACGTGCAGCCCGATCGCGACTCGGAGCCGATCGAGCTCAGCCGCGAGCCCTCCTGGGCCCAGCTCGCCTACCGCCGCTAGAGCGACCCGAGCAGCTCGGCGTTCGAGGTGGTGCCCTCGATCCGCTCGCGCAGCAGGTCAGCGGCCTCGCGCGGATCGAGATCGCCGAGCAGCGAGCGCAGCTTGCGCACCGCGTCGAGCTCGTCGGCCGAGCGAATCTGGTCCTCGTTGGAGATCCGGCAATCGCCCGGGCGCAGCGCCGGGGTGACGCCGGCCGCTGCGAGCTCCGGGTCGAGCACGATCAGCGAGCTCTCGGTGGTGATCACCGCGCGCTCCGCCTCGCCCTCGTCGCTGCCGTCCTCGAGCACGGTCGCGATCACGGTCAGCGAGCCGCCACCGGCGAGATTGCGCCCGGAGCCGAACAGCCGCTTGACCTCGGCAACGTCGCCCTCGGCGTGGCACAGGCGCGAGAGCGAGTCGCAGATCAGGATCGCGTCGGTGCCGGTCTCGGCCAGGCGGCGGGCGCGCTCGAGCGCCAGCTCGGCGGTGCGGACCTGCTCGGCGGGAGCCAGCTCGGCGGTCGCGATCGCGAACTCGGCGATCGGCAGCGCCTCGCGCCAGGCGGTCGCCTCCTCGGGGCGCTCGTCGATCAGCACCACGATCACCGCCGCGGTCTCGGACTCGGCGGCCGCCCGGGCCAGCGAGCGCAGCAGCGTCGTGCGGCCGGAGCGGGCCGCGGCGCGGACCAGCATCCGCTGGCCGTAGGCGACCGGGGTCAGCAGGTCGACCGCGCGGGCAAGTGTGTCGGCGCGGTCGCCGATCTCCATCCGGCGCTCGGGCTGGACCGCTGCAAGCCCGTCGAACTCGGGGCGCACCTCGGTCGAGGGATCCTCGCCGTTGACGGTGTCGACGTGGACCAGCGCCCGGTGGCGCTCGCCCCGGCGCGGCTCGCGGGCCGGCCCGGCGACCTCGTCGCCCGGCCGCAGCTCGCAGCGGCGAACCTGGGCGGCGGAGATGTAGACGTCCCCTTCGGAGGCGGTGAGCCCGTCGAGGCGCAGAAAGCCGTAGCGCTGGCGGGTCAGGTCGAGCACTCCGCTGACCGGCTCGGTCGGCGCCTCCTCGGCGCCGGCGGCCTCGTCGGACGAGTCGTCGAGCACGGTCGCCTCGACGATCGCCATCTCGTCGGTGTCGGCCTTCGCCTCGTCTTCGGTCGGCGGCTTGCGGCGCCGCGGCGGGCCGGCGTCGGCGGCGGCGGCCTCGTCGGAGGCGCCGCGGCGCCGGCGGCGGCGGCGGCGGGTCGGCTTCGCCTCGGCCTCGGGCTCCGATTCCCGCTCGGGCTCCGGTGCATCGCCGAGCCGCTCGATCAGCTGATCGCGGCGCATCAGCCGGTAGCCGCTGATCCCGGCCGCGGCGGCGCGCGCGTGGAGGTCGGCTAGGTGCAGCTCTTCGAGCTCGGCGGGCGCGGCCATTCGGTCGCGGAGGCTAGCGGGCGGCCGCAGCAGCCGGATCGATCCCCTCGGCCGCCGCGTCGGTGACCCACTTCACGGACTCCTCGGCCACCCGGGCCTCGTCCCAGCCGAGCTCGCCGCCGAGGGTCGCGGCGACCGCGGCCACCGACTCGGCCGTGCGCAGCTGCGGCGCCGACAGCAGGCCGAGCCTGGTGCGGCGCAGGAGCACGTCGGCGACCGCCCGCGCCTGCTCGAGCCGGGCGGCGATCACCACCTCGGCCAGCAGGTCAGGCTGGCCTTCGACGATCGGCGCGGCCAGCTCGGGTCGCTCGCCGGCGACCCGGAGGACGTTGCGGGCGGCGTGGCCGTAGCGGAAGCCGAGCAGCTCGCGGTAGCCCGGCGGCAGGTCACCCTCGGCCAGTCCCTCGGGAGGATCGAGCTCGTGCTCGGACGCGGCCATCCCCAGCGGCAGGTCGTCCGTGCGACAGGGGGCCACCCGGCCCTCGCGCTCGACCATCCGGTCGACGACCTGCTTGGCCATCCGCCGCCAGGTGGTCAGCTTGCCGCCGGTGATCGTCAGCATCCCCGACGAGGTCTCGTAGAGCTCGGCCTTGCGCGAGATGTCGACCGACTTGCGCGGATCGCCGGTCGAGATCAGCGGCCGCACCCCGGCGTAGGCGCCGGTCAGGTCGGCCCGTCCGAGGTCGACGCCGAAGAACGCATTGGCGGCGTCGAGCAGGTAGTCGATGTCCTCCTGACCCGGCTCCACGTGGTCGATCTGCCCCTGATAGTCGTTGTCCGTGGTCCCGATCAGCGCGCGGCCGTACCAGGGCAGGGCGAAGATCGTCCGGCCCTCCCCGGCCGGGACGACGCAGGCGGCGTGGGTGACCGCGAGCTTGTCGAGGGAGACCGTGACGTGGGTGCCGCGGCTGGGGGCGATCTTCGGCACCTCGGCCTCGTCGTGGATCTCCTCGGGCCGGATGCGATCGGCCCATACACCGGTGGCGTTGACGACGTTGTCGGCCGCGACCTCGAACGGCTCGCCGCTCCCGGCGTCGACGCAGGCGACGCCCGAGGCCCGCCCCTCGGTGTCGAGCAGGCCGGTGACCTCGGCGCCATTGACGCAGACGGCGCCGTAGCGCTCGGCCTCGCCGAGGATCGTCAGCACCAGGCGCACGTCGTCGGTCTGGCAGTCGTAGAACATGTACGCCTCGCGGGGGTCGCGATCGGCGAGCGCCGGGACCAGCTCGGCGACCTCCTCGGCGCCGATCGTGCGATGGCGGTCGGGGGCCCAGTAGTCCTGGCCGGCGACCCGCTCGGCGCGCTCGCGCCGCGACAGCCCCACCCGGGTGGTCGCCATCGCGTCGTACATGTTGAGCCCGATCCCGAGCGTTCGGCTGCGCTTCGATTCGCCCAGCGTCGGGACCAGGAACGGGGTCGGATAGACGAGGTGCGGGGCGAGCTGAACCATCAGCTGGCGCTCGAGCAGCGCCTCGCGGACCAGCCCGAGGTCGAAGTTCTGCAGGTAGCGCAGGCCGCCGTGGACCATCTTCGAGGAGCGGCTCGAGGTGCCGATCGCGTAGTCGTCGCGCTCGACCAGGGCGACGCTGTAGCCGCGCGACGCGGCGTCGAGCGCCACCCCGGCTCCGGTCACGCCGCCGCCGATCACGACCACGTCGAAGCGCTCGCCGGTGACCGCCTTCAATGCCTGATCGCGCGACAGCATCAGTCCAGATACTCCGTCACGTTCTCCGCCGGCTCGCGCTCGGGCGCCGGCTTGTCCTGGATCGGGCGGCCGAGGTGGATCAGGGCGACGAACCGTTCGTCGGCGCCGAGCCCGACCGCGGCCCGGCCCTCGTCCGTGCGCAGCACGCCCGGGGTGCGCCAGTAGCCGACCAGGCCTCGGTCATGCGCCCCGAGCAGAACGATGTAGGCGGCGACCGCGGTCGCGTGCAGGTCCTCCTCGTCGGCGATCGGGTCGCCGCTGAGCGCGCACGAGCAGACGACCAGGGTGGGCGCCCGGTCGAGCTTCGCCGCGGCCTCGGGGCCGGCCGCGTCCTTGAGCCGTTGCAGCGACCGCGGCCCCAGCACCCGGAATCGCCACGGGTTGGTCAGGTGGTGGTTTGGGGCCCAGCGGGCGAGCTCGAACAGCTCGTCGAGGGTGCGGCGCTCGACCGGCTCGGGCCGGTAGGCCTTGTGGGTGCGCCTGGTCCGGATCGCGGCGTCGACGTCCATCGCCGCCAACGCTATAGACGGCGCCGGTACCACATGAACCCTGCGACGGCGATCGCCGCCAGCGCGCCCAGTCCGGCGAGCAGGTACGCGGTCGCGTGATCGTCGCCCTGCGGCTCGGATCCGTAGGAAACGCTCACCGGCACCGACGGGTCGGCGGTCTCGCCGCCGGCGGCGGCGCTGCCGCCGCTCGCCGCGCCGCCGGCGTCGGCGCCAAGAGCGCCGCCGGCGGCGTCAGAGGAAACCGGCGTGTCCGGGCCGCCAGGTTCCTGCGCGCCGCCTGAATCCCCGCCGCCCCCGGCGGCCGACGAACCGGACGAAGCGGCCGCCGAGCCGCCGCCGGTCGACGGCGCCGACGAACCGCCGGCGGAGCCGGCCTCGGAGCCGCCGCCCTGCGCGGCGGGCTCGCTCGCGCCCCCGCCGCCGCCATCATCGGCCGCCTGGCCGTCGCCCTGCGAGCCGGAGCGCGCGCGGGCAACCGCGGCGATCGGGAACGGCTGGCGCTCGGTCGCCAGCAGGGTCTGGCCGGTCACCCAGACCGGGGTCTGGTCGCTGGAGGCCGAGTAGCGGTAGTGGCCGTCGGGCGCTCGCAGGCGCTCGAGATAGCCGAGCGCCCGATCGATCGCCTCCCCCCCGCCCCCGGCGGCGACCAGGCCCTGGACCGCCCATGCGGTCGACTGCGAGTTGACCGCCCCGCTGCCGCCGAGCGCGTAGCCGCCGCCGGAGCGCTGCGCCTTGCGCAGATAGCCGACCCCGGAGGCGGTCGCCCGCCCGGCGGCGCCGGCGGCGACCAGGCCCTGCAGGGCGGCGCCGGTCGAGTCGGACTCGCTGGCCGCGCGCGGCTGGATCCCCCAGCCGCCGTCGCCGTTCTGTGCGCGGCGCAGCCACACCGCGGAGCGCTTCAACGACCCCGGATCGGCGCCGGCGGCGCGCAGCGCGAGCGCGTAGAAGGCCGTCAGGTTGACCTGTCCGTCGACCGAGCCGTCGGCGTCGCGGCGCGCCCGCAGCCGGGCGACCAGGTCGCCGCCGGCGAACCCGCGCGGGTCGAGGCCCGCCCCCTCCAGCGCCAGGATCGTGCGCTCCAGGTCGCCCGCCGAGCGCAGCCTGGCCGCCTGCGCGCGCAGGTAGGAGACCGGGGTCTCGCCGCCCGAACGGACGTCGAGCGGGTTGCGCCCGGCGGCCTCGAGGCCGAGCATCGCCCACCCGGTCATCGCCGGGCTCGACGGCTGCCCGGCGGTGGCGGCAAAGCCGCCGTCGGAGTTCTGCGTCGCGGCCAGCCAGCCGACGGCCGATTCACGGGCGGCCGCCGGGTCCGGGGCGCGCAGCCCCGCACCGGCGGCGACCGCGAGCGCGACCAGCGCCACAGGCAGCGCCGCGGCGGGTTGCCAGGTGAACTCCGACCGGGTGCGGAAGCGCGAGATCATCCGCACCAGCGCCGGCCCGGCGGCGAGCGCGATCGCAAAGTTCCCGGCGGCGTGGGCGACGTTGAACGGCACCCCGCGCGCCGACAGCGCCAGGTAGCGGTCCAGCGACTGCTCGCCGCCGTAGGTGACCATTACCGAGAGGTCGAGCAGGGCGCCGTAGGCGAAGCCGGCGACGGCGCAGGCGAGCGCCAGCCCCAGCCGCCCGAGCCGCCGCCGGGTGAGCGTCGCCAGCCAGGCGCCGCCGAGGCCGACCAGCCCCCAGCCGGCCATCTCCCACGCGGTCCACGGGCCCTGGCCGAGCCAGATGTTGGAGATCGGCGCCGCCAGCGCTCCGACCGCGAACCCGGGGCCGGCGCCTAGCGCGTAGCCCGTGATCAACGCAATATCCGTTGTCGCGACGACGTTCGGGATCGGGGCAAGGACGAGCCGGCCGGCGACCGCGAGCGCGGCGAGCGCGGCGACCAGAGCGACCATCCGGGCGCTCGGCCGCCGGCGCTCGTACCACCAGAAGCCGCCGACCAGAACGAGCCCCAGTCCGAGGAAGGTCGCGACCTGCCAGGTCATGAAGAACTCCCGCGGCTGCTCGGCTTCGCCTCCGCTGCCGCGGGGTCTGGCCCGTTGAGCAGTGCGGCGCCCTGTTCGGGGGTGATCGCGCCGGCGACGCCGAGGATGCGGGCGACCTCGGTCGCGAAGTACCAGCCGCCGGAGAGGACCTCGTCGGCGGGCCCGTCGGCGATCAGCTCCCCGTCGCCGAGCAGGACCACCCGGTCGGCGAGCCGGGCCGCGAACTCGACGTCGTGGGTGGCGACCAGGACCGCCGCACCGCCGTCGGCGAGCGCGCCGAGCCAGCCGCAGAGCTCGAGCTTGCGGGCGCCGTCCATCCCGCGGGTCGGCTCGTCGAGGCAGACGAGGCCGGGCAGCCGGCCCCGCTCGCGCCCGGCCATCACCACCGCCAGGGCGAGCCGCTCGCGCTCGCCGCCGGAGAGGTCGCGCGGATCGCGGTCCGTGGCCCAGTCGAGCCCGACCTCGGCCAGCGCCCGGGCGCCCGCCTCGCCGGGCAGCTCCTCGCCGACCCGCTCGCGGATCAGCAGGTCGGTCGGGCTCTGCGGAAGCAGGGCGATGCCGCCCGGCGCCTCCAGGCGGCCGCGCGCCGGATCGATCAGGCCGGCCGCGGCCCGCAGCAAGGTCGTCTTGCCCGCCCCGTTGCGGCCCATCAGCGCGACTCGCTCGCCCGGCTCGACGACCAGGTCGAGGCCGCGCAGGACCTCGCGCGGTCCCGAGCCCGGGTCGAGCTCGACCCAGAGGTCGCGCGCCTCGAGCGCGACCGCCTCCGGGCGCCGGCGGCGACGCTCGTGCCGGTCGGACGCCGGCGGCTCACCGGTCGGCGCCGGCGCCAAACCGGACCGCCGCAGTGCCGCCCGCGCCTCCTTGACCGAGGCCGGGGGCGGCGCGATCCCGGCGAGCGAGAACAGCCGGGCGCCCGGCGGCGCCAGCTCGGGGTCGGCCTCCAGCGCCCACCGGCAATAGTCGCGCGGGGCGCCGTCGAAGGCGATCCGCCCGCCGTCGAGGGCGACCACGCGGTCGGCCGCCGCCAGGCAGCGCTCGAGCCGGTGCTCGGCCAGCAGCACCGCCATCCCCCACTCCTCGTTCAGCCTCCGCACGAGGCCGATCAGCTCGTCGCCGGCGACCGGGTCGAGCTGCGAGGTCGGCTCGTCGAGCAGGACCAGGCGCGGGCGCAGCACCAGCGCCGCCGCCAGCGCCACCCGCTGCAGCTCGCCGCCCGAGAGCGCGTCCGTCGGCCGCTCGATCAGGTGGTCGATCCCGAGCGCCAGGCTGACCTCCTCGATCGCCCGCGCCCGCGCCGCGCCCGGCTCGCCGCGCAGCTCCAGCGGCAGCTCGAGCTCGCCGCGCACGGTCGCCGCGACCACCTGGGTCTCGGGGTCCTGGCCGACCAGGCCGACCAGCCCGCCGAGCTCCGCGGGACCGTGATCGCGGACGTCGAGGCCGCAGACCTCGAGCAGCCCCGCGGCCTCGCCGCCGTGGTAGTGCGGGACCAGGCCGCAAGCCGCGCGCAGGACGGTCGACTTCCCACACCCCGAGCGCCCGGCGAGGATCGCCAGCTCGCCCTCGCCGAGCTCTAGCTCGATCCCGCTCAGGGCGGGCTCGGCCGACCCCGGGTAGGAGTAGGAGAAGGCGCCCATCCGCAGCAGCGGCTCGTTCATCGCCGCCCCCGGTCGAGCCCGGCGAACGGCGCCGCGGCGAGCAGCGGCAGGGCCGCGGCGAGCGCCAGGGTCGCCGGGTCGGCATCGATCTCGATCAGGGGGTAGGCCGCAAAGCCGCCGACCCCGGCCACGGCACAGCTGATCCCGAGCGCCGCGATCGCCGCCCCGGCCGCCGCGAAGCGCCAGCTGTGGCGGGAGCGCCGCGCGTCCGAGCCCCGGCGGGGGACGCCGCGGGCGTAGCCGCGCAGCTCCAGGGTCGCGGCGATGTCGACGGCGCGGTCGAGCGAGCCGGCGACCAGCCGCCGGGTCAGCGCCGCACGTCCAGCCGGCGCGGCGGCCGGGCCGCGCAGCGACTGGACCTCGCGCAGGCGGGCGTAGTCGGCGGCGGCCAGCGGAACCATCCTGGTGATCAGGGTCGCGGTCAGCGCCGAGTGGCGGGCCAGCGGGCGCAGCAGACGCAGCATCCGGTCGGGGTCGACGCAGGCGGAGTGGACGGCGAAGGCGCCGAGCACGACGCCGATCCGCAGCGCCAGCACCGCGCCCTCGACCAGCGCCTCGAGGCTGACGTCGATCCGCCCCAGCACCGGCACCTCGCCGCCGCGGACCAGGATCGTGTCGCCGCGCTGCGAGGCGATCACGTTGACGGCGACGATCAGCAGCCCCAGGACCAGCGCCCAGCGGGCGACGGCGACCAGGGCCTCGCGGGCGCCGGCGAGCAGCCCGGCGACCACGACCGCGGCGCCGGCGCCGGCGAGCACGATCGGGTTCTCGAAGATCAGCGCCACCAGCGCCAGCGATCCCAGGTAAGCGCTCGCGGCGATGGCGCTGGCCGCCGGCAGCGGCCCCGGCCGCGGCGCGTAGGCGATCGGCGATCTCATCCGCCACTCCCCACAGGCAGCCGCTGGTCGCCGTCATCGGTGACCGCGATCGCGTAGCGCTGTTCGAGGTCGTCGCCGCCGGCAAAGGCATCGGCCGCGAGGGCCACCCCCTGGGCGTCGGCGCCGGTCACGACCCAGGTCGGCGCGTCGGAGCCACGGCGGACCGCGGCCACCAGGCCGGCGTCGGGCCCCAGACGCTGCGCCGGCTGCGCCGTCGACGCCGAGCGCGACCAAGGCGCCGCCCTCGAAGCGGGCGAAGACTCCGCTGGCCGCCGGGCCGTCGTCGATCTGAGCCGCGGCCGGGTCGGCCGAGACGCGCGACCACGGCCCGACCAGGAGCCGGGGCCCGTCCCCGTCGCCGACCCTCACCCCCTGCGCCTCGAGCGCGTCGGTGACCCGTTCGCAGGGCTCGGGCGAGCCCTCGCACTCGACCGTCACCGGCTCGCGCTCGTCCTCGGGCGTCGACGCCTGCGCGAACGGCTCGGGCCAGGAGCCGACCACCGCGGGAACCCGCATCGCCGCGGTCCAATCCCGGTAGTCCCACCAGATCCGGTCACCGCCGCGCACCGCGACCTCGGCGGCGCCACGCTCGGACTCGAGCCCGTTGACGTAGAAGAACCAGTCGCTCGAATGGCCGTCGGAGATCGTGCCCTCGGTTCCGTCGATCGACTGCACGAAGCCGCCGCCGAAGCGGGTGGTGATCTCGGACTCGCGGTCGAGGAAGCGGATCACGGTCTCGGACTCCGTCGGATCGGACTCGGTCGCCTCGACCACCGGCTCGGTGCCGTAATCGCGGGTGACGATCAGGCTCGCCTCACCGGAGCTCGAATCGCCGGGCCCGAGGCCGCAGCCGGCGGTGGCGGCGGCCACCGCCACCACCGCCATGCCACGACGTCGAACACGGCGCCTCAACAGCGGCGCAACCTCGGCTCCGCTGCGCTCCGCCTCAGAGTCACTTCCGCTTGACCCGCTCGCAGCTCCCCTTGATCACGAGCCCGTCGTTGGCGTTGGCGCGCTTGATCCGCACCGTGTCGCGTCCCTTGCCGCAGTTGGCGACGTCGGCGCCCCCCTTGCGCAGGTCGATCTTGTCGTCGCCGCCCCGTGAGCGGATCGAGTCGTCGCCCGCGGTGCCCTTGACCTTGTCGGCCTGCGGGCTGCCGACCAGGCTGATCCCGCGCTCGGCCGGGCACGAATTCGCCTCCGGCCCGACGCAGGTGGCGAGCACCTCGGAGGGAATGTCGGTCCCCCGGGTCGCCGCCAGGTTGGCGACGCCGACCTGGCCGACGCTGAGCGTCGCGCTGCCGTCGCCGCCGGTGGTCGCGGCGTCGTCGGCGCCCGAGACGGTCGCGCCGACCGCCGGGCTGGTCAGGCACTCGGTCGCGAACGGCGGGCTCGGCTGAGTGGTGCAGGCGTGCTGCATCACCGAGACCGTGAACGGCGTCCCCGCCGTCACCCCGGCGGGCGCGATCAGCTCGAGCTCGGCCGGGTTGGGGTCGGGGAAGTGGTCCGGGGCGAGGTAGAAGAGGATCTCGTCGCCGTCGTGGATCTCGAGCTGGTCGGCGCCGACCGAGGCCTCGTTGTGATTCGCCTTGAAGTACCAGAAGCTCTCGCCCGAGACGGACTTGACGCCGCCGATCCCGCAGATCCCGAGCCCGAAGCCGAATTGGTCGGTAAGCGAGAGCGGCGCCACCGCGTCGGTCGTGCGGCCGGCGGTCGCCAGCAGACTGAGCGCGTTCGGCTTGTCATAGGTGAACTCGGCGCCGCTGCCGCCCGGGGGCCCGAAGCAGTCGGCGTCGGGTCGGGTCGGGACGGTGACCCCCTCGTCGACGATGTAGGTCGTGCCCGGGTCGAGGACCCGGTCGGGCGTGAGCACGCGAAGCTTCGCGGTCACGGTTGCGGAGGCGCTCGCCGGAGCGAGGATCACGAGCGCGAGCAGCGCGCAGAGCGCCAGGGGCGCGAGACGGGTGCGTGTGGTCATCTGAGCCACCCTTCCTTCGAGGGATTCGATTGGCTGGCCGGAGTCAGGTCTCCTGGCTTCCGGGCCGGCTGATCGCGCCTTCCCGAGCGCGTGTCCGCGCCCAGTGGCTGACTCGTTGTCTCGCGACGCCGTCTATGCCCGGTCACAGTGGCGGGACCGCGCCGGTTTCACACCGGACTTCCCTTGGCCACCGGCCGTATGTACGCGCGGGATTCTAGGTGCGCGTCAGCCCGCGCGCTCTTCGACCTTCTCGCGCAGCTGCTCGACCACCTCGGGCATCGCCTGGCGCATCCGCGACAGCTCCCAGTGCTCGATCTTGATCAGCCGCACCGACGAGGTCGCGGTCACGGTCGCCGAGCGCTCCTGCTTCTCCAGCAGGCCCTGCTCGCCGAACACGTCTCCGGGGCCGAGATCGGCGAGGTGCTCGCCCTCGCGCTCGACCTTCACCGTGCCGTCCTCGATGATGTAGAAGTCGTTCGAGTACCCGCCCTCGCGGATGATCGTCTTGCCCTCGGCGACCGATTCGAGGCTCGCGAAGGTCGCGACCTTGGTCAGCGCCTCGTCCGGCACGTCGGCGAACAGGGGCGTGTTCTTGAGCGCACTTACGTCCACGGGTCTCCTCCGCTCGGGTTCGTCTGATCAGGCGCCTCAACAGCGGCGCGCCTCGGCTACGCCTCGGCAGGGAACCTAACCGATCGTCTCGGCCAACGCGGCGGTCGGGCGCCCGGCCCGCACCGTCGCCAGGAAGCGCTCGATCGTCTCCACGACCCGCGCCGTGCGCAGGCTGGGGACGATGTCGAAGGCGTGCTCGGCGCCTGCGAGCTCGGCGTAGACCACCGGCTCGCGCGAGACCGCCCGCAGCGCCTCGACGAACGTGCGCGCGTCGCCGACCGGTACCAGGGTGTCGCGAGTGCCGTGCAGGACGCAGAACGGCGGCGCTTCGTCGTGGACGCGATGGGTCGGCGAGGCGGCCCGGTAGGCGTCCGGGGCGTCGGCGAGCGGGACCTTGAACACCAGCTGCTCCAGCACCCACCCGAGCAGCTCGCTGTAGTAGAGCCCGTCGGGGTCGGTGAAGTCGTAGACGCCGTAGAACGGGACCGCCGCGGCGACCGAGGTGTCGGCGTCCTCGAACCCGGGCTGGTAGCTGGGGTCGTCGGCGGTCAGCGCCGCCAGCGCGCACAGGTGCCCGCCGGCCGAGCCTCCGGTGAGGCAGATGAACTCTGGGTCGATGCAGTACTCGTCGGCGTGCTCGCGGGCCCACGCGATCGCCTGCTTGACGTCGACCAGGTGGTCGGGAAAGGTCGCCTCGGGGCTCAGCCGGTAGTCGATGTTGAAGCCGACCCAGCCGTGGACCGCGAGGTGGTTGAGCAGCGGGATCCCCTGCTCGGCACGGGTGCCGACGATCCAGCCGCCGCCGTGGACCTGGACGATCGCCGGCCGCGGTCCGTCGGCCGGGGCCCTGGGCTCGTAGACGTCGAGCCTCAACGGCCGCCCGTCGCGGCGCGCGTATTCGAGCCCGCGGCGGTGGGCGACGCCGCGCGGCCGCAGCATCAGCGGCGGCAGCAGCAGGTGGCTGAGCGGAAAGTCCGAGCGCCGCTCGTCGTCGGGCGGCTCGAGCTCGGCGAGCGCCTCGCGCACGGCGCGGGCGCTGGTCAGGCTCTGCCAGCCGAGCCGCGCCTCCCACAGCGCCGCCACCGCCAGAGCCGCGACCACGACGATCCCGAGCACGGAGTCGAGCGCACCAAGCGCGGCCAGGACCGCGATCAGGATCAGGTCACCGACGACCCAGGCCCAGGCGAACTCGCGCGCAGCCGAAGCCGCCATCCAGCGCAGCAGCCGCAACCGCAGCCGCAGCGGCGGGCGCAACGCGAACGCCTTGCGGACCAGGTCGATCAAGGGCTCTCGATCGCGACCACGGCGGAGTCGATGAAGATCGCGCTGGCCCGCTCGAGCGCCGCGCTGTCGCCGTTGTCGAGACGCTCCAGCGACAGCCCCTCGAGCCCGGCGATCAGGAAGACCGCGATCCCGTCGAGCTCGGCCGCGCGGACCCCGAGGCCGAGACCCCGCACCAGCTCGCGGACGATCGCCCGGTGGCCCTGCTTCATCTCGATCATGATCCCGCCGACCTCGGACTCGACCACCGCCTGCGAGGAGAGGTCGAAGTAGACGCGCTGCAGGCCTGCGTCGCGGTCCATCGCGCGCCACAGACCGGCGGTCAGCGCCTCGACCAGCTCGCGCGCCGTGCTCGGCTCGCCGACCTGACCCAGGACCTCGTCGGTGAGCGTCTCCGAGACCCGCCGCGCGACCGCGGCCACCAGGCCCTGCTTGGAGCCGAAGTAATACGAGATCAGCGCCTTGTTCTGGCCCGAGGCGGCCGCGACCTTGGCGGTCGTCAGCCCCGCGTAACCGTCGCGCTTGAGGACGTCGTAGGCCGCCTCGAGGATCCGCTCGGCGGCACCCGACGCCGGGCGCCCCGGACCGCGGTTCTCCGGCGCAGCGACCTGGTTCAAGCGGGCGCCCCCGCCGCGGTGGGCGACATCCCCATCGCCGCGAGCTTCTTCGACAGCGACTTCATCGCGTACTCGAACACTTCCTTCGAGTGGTAGAAGGGCGTCTCGAAGTCGTAGCGGTCCTCGACCCAGTCGGGGGCGAAGGCGAGCACCCCGATCGGCAGCGTCTCGCTCAGCGTCTCCTGGATCACGTCCTTGTAGCGCTCGTCCTCCTTGATCGCATCGGCGAGGAACTTGACCCCGAAGCCGACGTGGCGGGACTCGTCGCGGTTGACGTGGGTGAACCCGTCGCGGAAGCCGGGCAGGCGGTCCATCTCCTTCAGCGAGCGGAGGATGAACCGGGCCCCGGTCAGGGCGAGGGTGCCCTCGATCACGATCATGTAGACGGTGATCCCGCGGACCAGCGCCTCCATGTCCGACGGATCGTTGCGCAGCGTCTCGGCGCAGTCGTGGAGGATCCCGTCGAACAGCTGCTTGAAGTCGTCGTTGATGTTCTCGCGCTGCGCGGTCAGGTTGGCGGCGATCGTCTGCGCGTCGGAGCCGAGCACCTCGCGGAAGAAGCGGTCGAAGAAGACGCAGTGGCGCGCCTCGTCGGCGATCTGCGAGGCGAGGAAGATGCGCTGATCGTCGGTCGGCGCCGCGATCGCGAACGGCAGCAGCTCGGTGGTCACCCGCTCCTCGCCGACGAAGAACTGCGAGAGGCCGAACATCATGAACCGGCGCTCCTCCTCCGACCAGGTCTTGCCGTCGTTCCACTCCTCGGCGTCGCGGGTGAAGTCGAACGTCTCCGAGTTCCAGCCCTGGTTCTCCCAGCGCGAGATCAGCTTCTTGTAGGAGGGCGCCGCCTCGACGATCCGGTCGAGGTTGGCCATCACCTTGTCGATGTCGCCGTCCAACAGGACGTCGAGGGCGCTGAGGTCGTCGGATACTTCGAAGCTGGTGGTCATCGGTCCTCCGTCGGGTCGCCGGGCGTTCGGCGCAATTCTTAACCGATCGGTTGATTAATGTCAAGCGGCGGTCGCACGTAGTCGGAAGCGGCCGTCGATGCGCCGGTTCCACGCGGGTGCAAATCCGGATTAGGATGGGCAGATGGAGGGTGGGCCACGGCGCAACGGACTGACGATCGACGCGGCCAGCGACGGCAGCACCTACCGGATGGCGCTGCTCGGCGAGCTGACGCTCGACACCTTCGACGGCTTCGAACTCGCCTTCGAGTCTGCCCTCACCACCGACTCGGAGCGCATCCTGATCGACATCGAACAGCTCGAGTTCATCGACTCGACCGGCCTACAGTCGGTGCTGCGGGCCAAGCGACGGACGGAGAACAGCGATCGCCTGCGGATGACCCGCGGCCACGGCGAGGTGGCGAAGCTGCTCCGCCTGACCGCGCTCGACCTGGTGCTGCCCTTCGAGGACGACTAGAGCCGCCCGCGTTTGTCTAGAGCGAGCTGAGTTCCGGGATGACCTGCTCGCCCACGATCCGGACCTGTTCTCCCAGGTCGGGCAAGCCCTCGACCTCGGTCCCGGCCCAGGCTCTCAAGGTGAATGGATCCGTGAACGAGACCAGCGCGTGGTTGAGACCCGCCGGAGCGTAGGTCTCCTTCAGCCACCGCACCCAGTCCTCGGGCGTCCCGGCGACCATGATCCGGTCGGCGATTTCCTCCGTGGTGGCCGCGAGTGCGGCCTGGACGTCGCCCGCGGCGAAGGCCTCGCAGACGGCGGCGACCTCTTCCGAGTCGATCCCGTGGCGTTCGAGCAGCGCCGGCGGCATCGATGGGATGTAGAACGCCGCCACCATTCGCCCAGCGCGACGGGCCGCCTCGCCGTCCGGTGCGATCGCGCCGAGCAAGGAGTCGCCGAGGTCGAGGCCATCCGGGCTGCGGCGGGCGCGGTCGGCGCCGACCCGAAAATGCTCGACCGCGTAGCCCAGCGCCTCCGGCGAGTACGCGCAGGCGGTGTGCAGGCCGTCGGCGATCTCGCCGGCCAGTTGCATCGACTTGGGGCCGCCCATCGCACCGATCTTCAGCGGCAGGTGCTCCTGCACGGGCCGGGCCGCCGTGGTCACGCCGGTGTAGCTGTAGAAGTCACCCTCGAAGTCGATCGCGCCCTCGTCGAGGACCGTCCGCATCACCTGGTGTGCCTCGCGCAGGCGGGCGATCGGACGCGTTCCACGCCACTCGACGCCGTACTGCTCGAGCATCGCGAGATTGCCGATCCCGAACACGACCTCGGCACGCCCGCCGCTGAGCTCGTCGAGCGTCGCCGCCAGTTGAGCAACGTAGGTCGGCTCCCGCATGTAGAGCGGGGCCACGCAGGGCCCCAGCCTGATCCGCTCGGTGCGCTGAGCGGCGGCGGCGAACAGAAGCCAGGCGTCCTTGTGGTAGATCTCGTCGGCGCTGTAGCACCCGTAGTAGCCGAGCTCGTCCGCGAGCGCGACCGCGTCCAGAAGCTCGTGCGCCGGCTGCTCGGGGAGCATCTGGAAACTCACCAGCATGCGGGCCAGCCTAAGGCTTAGGAGCGGCGCCGCGCTCGGATCACGGCATCGACGCCCGTACCGGCCATCGGCCGCGGGCGCTCATCGGCGACGATCGGCTGCCACTTGCCCGGATCGAGGGCGGCGAGCGCGGCCTCGACAGAGACCTGCACCTGCCCGGCCGCGGCCGTCGCGGCTCCAGTGGCCGGGTCGATCGGGCGATGGCCAACCAGGAACAGGGTCCCGCCGCGAGCGACCCCCGTCGCCATCCGCTGCACCATCTCCTCAACCGATCCCGCCACGTGGACATACAGGCACGCCACCAGGTTGTACTCGTCCCGCTGAGGTGTCCAGGTCGCAAGATCCGCCTCGACCCAGTCGATGCGCTCGGCGACGTCCGGTCCCATGGCCTCGGCCGTCGACCGGGCATGAGCCAAGGCCGTCGCGGCGAAGTCAACCGCGGTGACCTGCCATCCGCGCGCAGCGAGCCAGAGCGTGTCGGATCCGTGACCGCAGCCCGCGTCGAGAGCGCGTCCGGGACGCAGGTCACCGATCTCCGCGGTCAGACGGGCGTTCGGCGGCCGCGGCGCGACGCGATCCCCATGCGCGCGCAGCGCTTGCGACCAGCGCTGTTCCCAGAGGTTTCGGTCGTACTCGCTCATAGAGTTGCGCCGAAGGCGGCGGGCGGCGGTGCAGCGGGATCCTTGATTGTGCCGCGTCGACCCCGAGCAGGTTCTCCGCAGTTCGGTTCCGGCCTGGCGCTGTCCGGGTATCACGGTCCCTGATGGAGGTGAACTACTCGGTCAAGCTCAAGTCGGCAGCGGACCGACCACACCTGGACGGGATGCTTCACGAGATCGCGGCGCAGCGCGTCGGACTCTCGTATGAGATCCGGGACTCGCCGGAGAACGGTCCTCTCGGGCTACCCCTGAGGACGGCTGTCAGCTTCAGCGCTCGGCATGGATCGCAGCGCACCCTGGAAGACGAGGTGAACGCGGCCATTGAGCAGGCTGGGCTGGCCGGTCGGTTCGAGCCAGCCTGATTTAGGGCGAATGCCAGGGCCGGCGGGCTAAGCGCCCACCTCGCCCGCGTAGCGTCGGACTGCTGAGAGGCACCGCTACCGGGATTCGAACCCGGGTTTCCGCCGTGAGAGGGCGGCGTCCTAGTCCCCTAGACGATAGCGGCGCGAGGGCGCCAGTCTAGCGGCCTCTTCGCTGCTTCTTAGGCGGCGTTTCGGGGTCTCTTACGCCCCATCGGGGAGGATTCGGGGATGCCCACCGTCCTCGTTGTCGACGACGAGCCCGCGATCCGCGAGTCGCTCGAACGCGCCCTGGCGCTGGAGGGTTATTCGGTCGAGCTCGCCGCCGATGGCGAGGCGGCGCTCGACCGGGTCGCGGCCGGCCCGGTCGACGCCACCGTGCTCGACGTCGCGATGCCGGGGATCGACGGGCTCGAGGTCTGCCGCCGGCTGCGCCGCTCCGGCGACCGGACGCCGGTCCTGATGCTGACCGCTCGCGACGCCGTCTCCGACCGGGTCGACGGGCTCGACGCCGGCGCCGACGACTATCTGGTGAAGCCGTTCGCGCTCGCCGAGCTGAAGGCGCGGCTGCGGGCGCTGCTGCGCCGCACCGAACCCGGCGACTCGGACGAGCTCAGCTTCGCCGATCTGACCCTTGACCCCGCGACCCGCGAGGTGCGCCGCGGCGACGCCGAGCTCGAGCTGACCCGGACCGAGTTCGCGCTGCTCGAGCTGTTCATGCGGCACCCGCGTCAGGTGCTGAGCCGGTCGCAGATCTACGAGGCGGTCTGGGGCTACGACTTCGGCGAAAGCTCGAACTCGCTCGGCGTCTACGTCGGCTACCTGCGCCGCAAGACCGAGGTCGGCGGCGCTCCGCGGCTACTGCAGACGATGCGCGGGGTCGGCTACGCGCTCAAGGAGTAACCGGCTGACGCTGCGCCGAAGGCTGACCCTGCTGACCGCCGGCGCGGTCGCGCTGGCGATCGTGGTCGCCGCCGTGGCCGCCTACGTCGCCGTGCGCGGTGAGCTGCGCGACCAGGTCGATGATTCGCTGCATCAGGCGGCGACGGCGCTCGCCGGCGCTCCCCAGGGGCCCGGTCCGGTGCCCGACGAGGTCCTCTTCCCCCCCGGCCCCGAAGGGCCCGCGGGCCCGGCGCCGCCAGGGGTGGGCCGGACACTCGTGCAGCGGCTGGCGCCCGACGGGACCGCGACCCAGCCGCCACCGGTCGGCGCCTCGCTGCCGGTCAACGCCGAGGACCGGGCGATCGCGGCCTCGGGCAGCGGCTCGCAGCTCCGCGACGCCGAGCTCGACGGCCAGCCGGTCCGCATGCTGACCCAGGGGATCGGCGCCGCGGGCGCGATCCAGGTCGCGCAGTCGCTGGCCGGCACCGACGACGTGCTCTCCAACCTGCGGATCGTCCTGTTCCTGGTGATCGGCGGCGGGATCGCGCTCGCCGCGCTGCTGGCGCGGCGAATCGCCGACCGGATGATCGCCCCGATCACCGGGCTCACCGACGCTGCCGAGCACATCTCCGAGACCGAGGACCTGAGCCGGCGGATCGAGGTCGACTCCGACGACGAGGTCGGCCGGCTGGCGGCGCGTTTCAATTCCATGCTCTCGACTTTGGAGCGCTCGCGCGGAGAGCTCGCCGACTCGGTCACCGCGCAGCGCCAACTGGTCGCCGACGCCTCGCACGAGCTGCGCACGCCGATCGCCAGCCTGCGGACCGACATCGAGGTGATGCGCGAGAACCCCGACCTGCCGGAGGCCGAGCGGCGGCGAATGCTGGGCGAGGTGGACGCGCGCACGGTCGAGCTCGCGGCGCTGATCACCGACGTGATCGAGCTCGCGCGCGGCGACGAGATCGAGGGCTCGACGACCGACGTGCGCCTCGACCTGCTCGCCGCCGAGGCGATCGAGCGGATGCGCGGTCACGCGCCCGGTCGCAGCTTCGAGCTGACGGCCTCCGAGTCGGTGGTCGAGGCGCGCCCGGATCGGCTCGCCCGGGCGGTCAACAACCTGCTCGACAACGCGGTCAAGTACTCGCCGCCCGGTGAGCCGATCGAGGTCGCGGTCACCGGCGGCGAGCTCACCGTGCGCGACCACGGACCCGGGATCCCGCCCGCCGAGCTGGGCCGGGTGTTCGACCGCTTCCATCGCGGCTCCGGGGTCCGCGACGTGCCGGGCTCCGGGCTCGGCCTGGCGATCGTCAAGCAGGTGGCCGAGGCGCACGGCGGCTCGGCGAGCGCCGCCAACGCCGACGGCGGCGGCGCCGTGTTCAGCCTCCGGCTGGCGGACCGACGGTGACGTCGCAATCGCGCCCGGCGCAATCGCGCAGCCGGTCGAGTCCGGCGGCGAGCGCCGCCTGCTTGGCCGCGTAGTCGGGATCGCCGGCGACGTTGTCGAGCTCGTACGGGTCCTTGACCAGGTTGTAGAGCTCCTCCTCGCCGGTGCGGTAGCGGACGTAGAGCAGGTGGCCGCTGCGGATCGCGTCGTAGGGGTAGCCGTAATCGGTCGCCTCGTCGCGGACGAGCGACTCGATCAGCAGGGCGCGGTCGGTGGAGCTCGCCGGGTTGCGGGCCGGGCCGAGGATCGGCTCGCCGTCGACGTCGACGGTCGGTTTCGCGCCTGCGATGGTCGCGATCGTCGGCGCCAGATCGACGTTGCCGACCAGCGCGTCGGAGGTCTCGCCGGCGGGGATCCCCGGACCGCGGACGAGCAACGGCACGTGGCTGGATGGCTCGTAGGCGAGCAGCTTGCCGAACTCGATCCGGTGCTCGCCGTCGAGATAGCCGTTGTCGGAGGTGAACAGGAGGTAGGTGTTGCCGAGCTCGCCCTTCTCGCGCAGCGCGCCGACGATCCGCTCGACCTGGCGGTCGACCTCGGCGAGCGACTCGAGCGCCCGCTCGTTGCGGGAGTCGATCCGGGCGATCGCGCCGGCGTCCAGCGGCGGGCGGTCCCGCAGGAACGAGGGCTTGTCGGAGAGGTCCTGCTCGTCGAACGCCGGCGATCGCGGTGCCGTGGCCCCGGCGAGGCTGCCCGCGTCGCGGGGAGCCGGGGTGCTCGGCGCGTGCGGTGCGTTGAAGCCGACGTAGAGGAAGAACGGGCGCTCGCCTCGCGCCGCGTGGCGGATCGCGTCGACCGCCTGGTGGCCGATCACCCGCGACTTGTAGTCCCGCGGCGCGGTCCCGTAGTGGACCACCTGACCGTCCTCGTTGATGTCGTAGTCGAAGTAGTCCTGGGTGGTCGGCTCGAGCAGCGCCGACCACTCGCTCCACCCGTCGGGCACGTGCTCGGGATCGTCGAGCCCGTAGCCGTTCAGGTACTTGCCGACGAACGCGGTCCGATAGCCGGCCTGCTGCAGCCAGACGCCGATCGTGTCGGCCTCGCGCAGCGCGTCGACGTCGTTGGGGCCGCCGTTGGAGATCACGCCGGTGTTGTGCGCGTACTGGCCGGTCAGGAAGGTGGCCCGCGACGGGCCGCTGAGCGGGTCGGTGACGTAGAAGCGCCTGAACTTGACGCCCTGGCCGCCGATCAGCTTGCGGGTCTCGGGCAGGGCGCTCATCCGCTCCAGCGTCTGGTCGTCGGTCATCACGACGATGACGTTGGCGCGCGCCGCGGCGTCCTCGGCCGCCACCCGCGGGGCCGCGGTCTCGGGCTGCGAGTTACGCAGGGCGATTCCCGCCGCCAGACCGCCGGCGAGGACGATCAGGAAGGCGAGGGTGCCGAGCCGGCTCAGCGATCGCTCGCCGGGTGGGGCCGACTCGGACATCGGCGGCACGATAGCTAGGGTGAAACACTGTGCCGATCACCCGAGCGCTGACAGCCGCCCTGGGCGCCGCCGCGTTGCTCGCCATCGCCGCGCCCAGCGCGGGCGCGCTCGAGATCGGCGTCTCGGGCAACCGGCTGGTCGACGGGGCCGGCAAGACCGTGCGCCTGATCGGCGTCAACCGCTCCGGCTCGGAGTACGCGTGCTCGGGCAACGACGGCCAGGGCGGCCACGGCTACGCGTTCTTCCAGGGCCCGACCTCCGACCGGGCGATCCAGGCGATGCGCAAGTGGAAGGTCAACGCGGTCGCGCTGCCGCTCAACGAGGCCTGCTGGCTCGGCGGGATCGCCGACCTGAAGCCCGAGTTCAGCGGCGAGGCGTACCGGGAGGCGATCGAGGGTTACGTGCAGCGGCTGAACGCGCACGGGATCTACGTCGTCCTGCGGCTCTCGGGGTCAGGGCCGGGCCAGCACGTCTATGGCTCAGCGCCCGGCGACTCGGAGATGCCGATGGCGGACGCCGACCACTCGCTCGCCTTCTGGAGCTCGGTCGCCGAGCGCTTCCGCGACAACCACGGCGTCCTCTTCCACGCCTTCGACGAGCCCCACAAGATCGGCTGGGACTGCGCGCTGAACGGCTGCGCGACCAACGCCAACGGCTCCGAGGGCGAGCCGCACTTCGGCCCCTTCCAGGCGGTCGGCCACCAGGCGATCGTCGACGCGATTCGCGCCACCGGCGCCACCCAGCCGATCATCGTCTCGGGGATCGAGTTCGCCGGCGACCTGAGCCAGTGGGAGCAGTTCAAGCCGGCCGACCCGCTGAACGCGATCGCGGTCGGCTGGAACGACTTCGACTACACCAAGAACCTGAGCCGCTCGAGGGGCGACCTGAAGTCGCTCTCGCGCTCCTACCCGATCGTCGTCGGCGGCTTCGGCGACACCGATTGCGACTCCGACTACTCGACCAAGCTGATGCGGTTCGCCGACGGCCTCGGGATCTCGTACCTGGCCTGGACCTGGAACACCGAGGCCGACTACGGGGGCTGCGAGAACGCGCTCCTCGGCCCGACCCGCAAGGCCTACTTCACCGGTCACCCGAGCGGCTTCGGCAAGGGCGTCCGCAAGCACTTCCGGGCCGTCTCACACCACTGAGGCGGCGGTGGCCTATGCGGCTGGAGGGAGTCGAACCCCCACGTCCTTGCGGACACGGCGACCTGAACGCCGCGCGTCTACCAGTTCCGCCACAGCCGCGTGGTCGCTGAAAATCTAGCGGGGTAGGCTGCGGGCGTGGTCGAGTCGTACGAGCAGGCGTGCGCGGAGCACCGTTGGGAGGTGCCCGAGCGCTACAACATCGCCGCCGACGTCTGCGACCGCCACCCGCGCTCGAAGCCGGCGATGGTCTGGGAGCGCTACGACGGCGCCGCGCGCGAGCTCGACTGGGGCGGGCTTCAGGACCTGGCCAACCAGGCCGGGCACCTGCTGCGCGAGCACGGGATCGAGAAGGGCGACCGGGTCGCGGTCGTCCTCCCGCCGACGCCCGAGACCGCGGCGATCTTCTTCGGCACCTGGAAGCTCGGCGCGATCCTGCTCTCGATGTCGGTGCTCTACGGCGACGACGGGATCCGCCACCGGCTGACCGACTCGGCACCGAAGCTGCTGGTCACCGACGCCGCCAACGCGCCGCGCTTCGACCCATCCCTGGTCGACGAGATCCTGGTTTTGGACTCAGGCGACGGCCTGCTGGCCGGCCGCCCCACCGACCCGATCTGCGAGGACACCTCGGCCGACGACCCGGCGCAGCTCTACTACACATCCGGCACCACCGGTCCGGCGAAGGGCATCGTCCACGCGCACCGCTACATCCTCGCCCACGAGGAGTTCGTCTACTGCCACGACATCCGCGACGGCGAGCGCTTCCACGGGATGGGCGAGTGGGCCTGGGCGGCGGGCATCTCCCCCCTGCTCGGCCCCTGGCGCCAGGGCGCGGTCCAGTACGTGCTCCAGCGCGAGGCCGGCTTCGTGCCCGCCGACCAGCTCGACTTCCTCTCGCGCCACCGGGTCACCAACGTGTTCACGACCCCGACCGCGATGCGGGCGATGATGGCGATCGGCGATGCCGGCGAGCGCTACCCGCAGGAGTTCCGGATCGTCTGCTCGGCCGGCGAGCCGCTCAACCCCGAGGCGATCCGGTGGTTTCGCGACCAGTACGGGCTCACGGTGCTCGACTTCTACGGGCTCACCGAGTCCTATCCGCTGTGCGCGAACTTCCCCTTCATGGAGGTCCGCGAGGGCTCGATGGGCCGGACGATGCCCGGCTGGGACGTGCAGATCCTCGACGAGGACGAGCAGCCGGTGGCCGCGGGAGAGCGCGGCGAAATCTGCCTGCGCGCGCGCTCCAACCCGCACTACCCGCTCGGCTACTGGAACCTGCCCGAGGCCACCGCCGAGACCTTCGGCGGCGAGTGGTTCCACTCCAAGGACGCGGCGACGATGGACTCGGACGGATACGTCTGGTACGCCGGCCGCGCCGACGACGTGATCATCGCCGCCGGCTATCGGATCGGCCCGTTCGAGGTCGAGTCCGCCTGCATCGAGCACCCCGCAGTCCGCGAGGCGGCCGCCGTCGCCTCGCCCGACGAGGTCAAGGGCAACGTGGTCAAGGCGTTCATCGTCCTCGCCGAGGGCCACGAGCCCTCCGACGAGCTCGCCAAGGAGATCCAGGGCTTCGTCCGCGAGCGCCTCAGCGCCTACGCCTATCCGCGCAGGGTCGAGTTCACCGACGAGCTGCCGAAGACCCTGACCGGGAAGATCCGACGGGTGGAGCTCCGAGAGCGCGAGCGCGAGCGCGAGCGCGCCGGCGCGTAGGCTGGCGCGGTGACCACGCCAGAGGAAGCGCTGGAGACGATCGACGGGCGGTTCGGCGGGGGCCGCCACCGCGCTCTGCACGCGAAGGGCGTCTTCTGCTCGGCGACCTTCACCGCCACTCCCGAGGCCGCCACCCTGACCCGCGCCGGGCATATGGCGGGTGACCCCGTGCCGACGGTCGCCCGGCTGTCGAACGGCAGCGGCGACCCGACCGATCCCGATTGGGCGCCCGACGTCCGCGGCCTGGCGACCGCGTTCATGCTCGGCGACGGCACCCGCACCGACCTGCTCGCCCAGACCCTCCCGCACTACGCCTTCCCAGACGAGCGTGGCTTCCTCGAGGCGGTCGAGCTCTCGAAGCCGTCGCCCCGGTCGCTGCTCAAGTTCCCCGGGTTCGCGGTCCGCAACCCGCGCGCGGTCGGCGAGCTGCCGAAGGTCAACAAGATCCTCAACCGCCGCGCGAGCTTCGCCGCCCGCCCCTACTACCCGTTTCACGCCTACAGGTGGCTCGACGCCGACGGCGGCGAGCGCTTCGTCCGCTACACCTGGCTGCCGACCGTCGAAGAGCCCGACCTCTCCAAGGACGAGGCCAAGCGCCGCGGCCCCAACTACCTGTTCGACGACCTCGCCGAGCGCCTCGCACGGGAGCCGGTCCGCTTCCAGCTCGAGGTCCAGATCGCGGCCGAGGGCGACGCGGTCGACGACCCCTCCTCGATCTGGCCCGACGAGCGGCGGCGGCTGATCACCGGCATCTTGGAGATCACCGCGATCGACGACGGCGCGGACGACGCGATTGTCATGGACCCGATGCGGGTCGTCGACGGGATCGAGCCCTCGGGCGACCCGGTGTTGCACTTCCGCCCGCCGGTCTACGACCTCTCCTACCAGCGCCGGACCGCCAAGTAGCCTCACCCGGATGAGGGTCGGTCTCGTTCTGGGAGCCGGCGGTGTGCAGGGAGGCGCCTGGCTCACCGGCGGCCTCGACGCGCTCGCGGAGGAGACCGGGTGGGATCCCGCGAGCGCCGACGTCGTCGTCGGGACATCGGCGGGCTCGATGATCGCCTCGCTGTGCGTGGCCGGGATCCCGCCCTGGTTCATGGTCGCCCACTCCGCGGGCGAGACCTTCGACGGCATCGTCGACGCCCAGGGTCGGCCCGCGGCCGAGGCCGACCGGTCCGGCGGCGCTCGCTTTCAGTTCGAGCGCACCTGGCCGCCGGTCGGCCCGGGTTCCTGGTCGCTGGCGCTGGGCACCCTGCGCGCGCCGCATCGCTACTCGCCCGGGGCGGCCTTCGCCGGCTGGGCGCCGCGTGGGTTCATCTCGACCGAGCCGTTGCGGGAGATGATCCGACGGGTTGTCCCCAGCGGCTGGGCCGAGCACCCCAACCACTGGGTGGTCGCCTGCGATTACGCAAGCGGCCGGCGCGTCGCCTTCGGCCGCGTCCGCGCACCCCAGGCCGGGCTCGCGGATGCGGTCGCGGCCTCGTGCGCGATCCCCGGCTTCTATTACCCGGTTGAGATCGGCGGCCGGCGCTACGTCGACGGTGGCATCTATTCGACCTCGAACCTCGATCTGCTCCGCGACCAAGAGCTCGACCTGGTGATCTGCCTCAACCCGACCTCGACCCTGCACCCGGTGACCGCGCTCAACCCTCGCGAATGGCCGAACCTCGTCTTCCGCCGGGCTTCGGGACGGCGGCTCGGCAGCGAGGCGAAGAAGCTCCGCGCCCGCGGGACGAAGGTGATCCTGATCCAGCCGATCGCCGAGGACCTCGAGGTGATCAGCCGCAACCTGATGAGCACGCGCAATCGCAACGGCGTGATCGCGACCGCCCGGCGGACGGTGGCGGCGCAGCTTGCCGACTCCGAGCATGCCAGCCTGCTCGCGCAGCTGCCGCCTGGCGACCAGCGCCGCGTCCGCAGGCCGGGGGGCGACCCCTCCACCTGGCCGGCCCTCGACGAGATCCGAGCGATCACCCTCCGCGAGCGGGCGGGCGGGGAGCGCGCCTAGCGCCCGTTGGAGGCCACTGACGAAGCGGCGCCGATCGCCGCGGTCCCCAAATCGAGCCCGGGATAGACGCGCTCGGCGAACAGTTGGACGATCCGAGCGTCGAACTGGGTCCCGGCGCAGCGCCGCAGCTCCGCGAGCGCCTCGGCCGCGCTGATCGGCTCGCGGTAGGCGCGCTCCTCGATCATTGCCTCGAACGCGTCGCAGACGAAGATGATCCGTGAGCCGAGCGGGATCTGCTCGCCGGCCAGCCGATCGGGGTAGCCGGCGCCGTCCCAGCGCTCGTGGCTGGAGCGGACCAGCCGTGCGACCGGGGACATCGCCGGCGCCGTGGCCAGGATCCGTTCGCCGACGGTGGTGTGGGTGCGCATCAGCTCCCACTCCTCGTCGTCCAGCGGGTCGGGCTTGTGCAGGACGCGGTCCGGGATCGCGATCTTGCCGATGTCATGCAGCTCCGCCGCTCGGATCAGCGAGTCGAGTTGCTCCGCATCGAGCTCGACCGCGTGGCCGATCTCGGCCGCCAGGCGGGCGACGCCGCGCAGGTGGGCGCCGAGCTCGGGCTCACGCTCGCCCAGCACCCGGACGAGGACGTCGTGGGTCTGGCGCTGAGCCGAGCTCGAGCGCCGCCCCTTGGCCAAGTACATGCGGGTGTCGGCGATCCGCAGAGCCGCGGTCGGGTCGGCGGCGTCGACCGGCACGACGACGGCGCCCGAGGACGCGGTGATCGCGAAGCCCTCGCCGTGCTCGGAGAGCGCCGTACCGGCGATCGCCAGCACGCCGTCGACGCGCTCGTGTCCGCCGGGGACGAGGACGCAGAACTCGTCGCCGCCAAGCCGGAACGCGCGGCCCCGCGGCGCGACGGCGTCGGCGAGCGCGCGCCCGAGCCGGCGCAGTAGCAGGTCGCCCGCCGGGTGGCCGAAGCCGTCGTTGTAGGCCTTGAAGCCGTCGAGGTCGAAGATCGCGAACACGGTCCGATGCTCGGCGCGCGCGGCGCGCTCCAGGTGCTCGAGCAGCGAGCGGCGGTTGTCGAGGCCGGTGAGCGCGTCGGTGACCGCGTCATGGCGGACCGCACCGAGCAGTGCCCGGTTCTCGCGGAAGCTCAGCATCAGCCGCAGGACGACCGCCGCCAGGGTCGCGACGGCGAGCCAGATCGACACCTCGCCGATCCGGTCGTAGTGGTCCCAGGCGAGGACGCCGACCGCGACCGAGCCGAAGACCGCCGGGAACAGCATCGAGTGCGACTCGAGGCGCTCGCGCTCGACCTGGTCGGAGAAGGCCGCCGCGCCCGCGATCGCCAGCCCGCCGACCAGCCACAGCGAGTCCAGGTAGCCGCCGTTGTAGCTGCCGGTCGCGTCCTGGTAGAGGTAGACGAGGTCGGCGAGCCCCCAGGCCGCAAGGCCGATGCCGACCAGCAGCCAGCTGCGCCCGGCGCGCAGCCCGGCGACCGCGAACCCGGCGAGCAGGAAGGCCAGCAGCAGCACGTCGCCGAGGGGGTAGGCGAGGTTGGTCGCCACCTCGGCCGGGTCGCCCTTGGTCAGCCCGACCAGCGCCGGGGCGAGGACCGCGGTCGCCAGCGCCGCCGCCGCCAGGCCGCCGATCGCCCCGTCGAGCCAGCCGGCGATCCCCAGACGGACCCGTTGGCGGACCAGCAGCAGGACGCCGACGTACATGCAGGGGTAGGCGAGCAGGTAGCCGAGGTCGGCCAGCGACGGGTAGGGCGGGTGCTTGACGTCGTCCAGGGCGGCGGTCCAGTAGATGTCGCCGGCCGTCCACAGCGCGAGCCCGAGCCCGAAGGCGAGCCAGGTCCAGCGGTCGGGGGACGGGCGGGCGGCGCGCAGCAGGCAGACCAGCGCGCAGAGGACGAGGACGCCGTTGTAGACCCCGTTGTTGATCAGCGCGTCGGCGCTGCCGGCGCCGAGCCCCGCGAGCCAGGCGGCGTGGACGAGCAGGCCGAGCCCGGCGAGCCCGAGGGCGACCATGGTCAGGGTGTTCAGATTTCGCTGCATACGCCCACGGCGATCGAGGTCCGGTGCCCCCGTGAGGCATATCGGCAGGTCTACGTCCCGACTACAGCGCCGGGCGGCCGGCGACCAGGATCGAGGCGCTGATCACGCCCGGCGCCGACTCGATCCAAAGGCCGTCCGCGGTGCGGAGCACCGACGCCTCGCCCGGCTGAGCGGAGTCGCGGTGCTCGATCTCGAGGTCCATCGGGCCGGGGTCGGCGTCGCCCAACTCGTCCTCGAGCGGCGCCCAGTACTGCGAGTTGTTGACGTGGCCGGCGACGTCGACGTCGGTCCCGCGGAAGATCCACGGGCGCCGCTCGGCGTCGGCGGGAGGCTCGGGGTGGTGCAGTCGGGTGGGCGCCGCGCGGCCGGACGCCGAGGTGCCGTAGAGGTCGAGGAAGCGCTGGTCGAAGCGGCCTGGACGGCCGCGCTCGTCGAGCCAGACCCAGATCGCGACCGCCTCGACCACGCCCGTCGCCGCCGCGATCGTCGTCCGCCGCTCGGCCGAGAAGCGGCCGACCCCGCTGCAGAACGTGCGCAGGGTGGCGAGCTCGCCAAAGCGCGGGAAGGCCCGGACCACGAGCCGCATGCGGCGCAGGATCCACACCCCCCGCTCCTCGAACCCGGCGTCGACCAGGTCGGTGTAGGCAACGTCCTGGAGCCAGCGCGCGATCGCGTCCAGGCGCACACGCCCGTCGCCGCCGGCGTCGGCGATCCCCGGCATCAGCCGTTGCTCGAAAACCCTCCCCGCGGCGGGCTCGGCGACCAGTTCAGGAACGGGAAGTAGGCGGCTCAACGGCGCCGCACCCTCGGCTACGCCTCGGAGCGCCGGGCGTTGGCGTCGATCTCGTCGGTGAACCGCTGGTGCAGCTCGGGCGGGAGGTCGTGGCCCATGCCCTCGATCATCCGCAGCTGGGCGCCGGGGATCGCCCTGGCGGTCTCACGGGCGCCGATCGGCCGCACGAGGGGATCGGCCGTGCCGTGGATGACCACCGCCGGGATCTGGACCCGCTGCAGGCGCTTGGTGCGGTTGCCGGAGCAGTTGATCGCGTGCAGCTGACGGGCGACGCCGGGCGGGTGGAAGCTGCGGTCGTAGGCGCGCCCGACCAGCTCGCGGAAGCGCGCCTCGTCCATCGGGTAGGCGGGCGAGCCGATCACCCTGAAGGTCTTCACCGCCTGCTCGACGTAGCCCTCGCGGCTCGACGGCGGCTTTGCCAGCAGCAGCGCGAAGGCGCGCCAGCGCGGGAAGCGGTAGCGGCGGTTTCCGGTCGTCGACATGATCGAGCAGAGCGAGAGCGCCCTGCGGGGATGGTCGATCGCCACCTGCTGGGCGATCATCCCGCCCATCGAGGCGCCGACCATGTGCGCCGCCTCGATCCCGAGGTGGTCGAGCAGACCGACCGTGTCGTCGGCCATGTCGGCCAGGTGGTAGGCGGGCCGCCCGTAGCCGAGCGCCATCTGGGCCTGGCCGGGGACGCCGGCGGCGTCGATCTTGGTCGAGTGGCCGATGTCGCGGTTGTCGAACCGGATCACCCGGTAGCCGCGCTCGCCGAGCAGCTCGCAGAAGGCCTCGTCCCAGTGGATCATCTGCGTCGCCAGGCCCATGATCAGGACCAGCGGCGTCCCACCTGGGTCGCCGAACTCGTCGTAGGCAAGCTCGATCCCGTTCGCCGGGGCGATCCGCTCGCCCGCCGTTGCCTCGACCGCGGTTGCGCTCACCCGCCGGAGCTTACGGTGAGCCGCAGCCGCTCGACCCTGCGAACGCGATGCCGCTGGCGGCGACGGCCGCGCCCAGCCCCTGGCGCCAGGCGCGGCCGCCTCCTCTCCCCGTTGCCGCCATCGACCGGAAAACCCGGCGTGGCTCAGCGAGTTGCGGCGCTGGACGCTCGTTCGAAGTTGCGAGCGAGCGCGTCGACGATCTCGTCGACGGCCCAGAGCGGCAGGTCGTGCCCCATGCCGTCGATCACCACGAGCTCGGCATCGGGGATCGCCGCCGCGGTCGCCTCGCCGCCGGACAGCCCGATCAGCGGGTCCTCGCGGCCGTGGATGACCACGGTCGGCGCCGTGATCGAGGCGAGCTCGGGCGTGCGGTCGGGCGAGGCCGTGATCGCGGCGAACTGCCGCGCCGTTCCGCCGGGGTGGTAGCCGCGGTCGAAGGCGCGCTCGGCGAGCTCTCGGGTGCGCACCGGGTCGGCGGGCTGGGAGCCGAGCACGCCGCGAGCGACGACGGTGCCGGCGACGTAGCCGTCGCGGTCGCTCGGCGGCGCGCTCAGCAACACCGCGACCGCCTCCGGCGTCGGGTGGCCGACGGCCGGGTCGCCGGTCGTCGACATGATCGAGGCGAGCGACAGCAGCCGCCGCGGGTGGTCGAGCGCGATCCGCTGGGCGATCATCCCGCCCATCGAGGCGCCGACCATGTGCGCCGCCTCGATCCCCAGGTGGTCGAGCAGGCCGACCGTGTCGTCGGCCATGTCCTGGAGCAGGTACGGCGGCTCGGCCATGCCCGCGATCACCGCCCGGAAGTCGGGCGACGGGAGCTCGCCGAGCACGGTCGAGCGCCCGGCGTCGCGGTTGTCGAACCGGACCACGAACAGGCCGAGCTCGGCGAGCCGCTCGCAGAGCTCGTCGGGCCAGAAGATCAGCTGCGAACCCAGCCCCATGATCAGCACCACGGCGGGATCGCCGTAGCGCCCGAAGGTCTCATATGCGAGCTCGACCTCGCCGACGGCCGCGGTCCGCTCCTCTGTTCGCGTGACCGCCATAGGCTGCGGCGATGAACGCTAGCGCAGCGGAGCTCAGCTTCCGCAGCGTGATCGCGCAGGCCGCAGGCGCCTACCGCGAGCGCTGGCGGATGCTGCTGGTCGCCGGGCTGATCGTCTTCGTGCCGCTCGGCGGAATCGAGCTACTCGACCACGAGCTCCAGCACCCGCTGACCGAGGGCCACGCCGGCGGCGCCCTGGTGGTAGCCGTGCTCGCGGCGGCGCTCGGCCATGCCGCCGCCTCGCTGCTCGGCGAGGTCCTCTACGCCGGCGTGGTCGCCGCGGCGGTCACCGACGAGCACGAGGTGACCGTGGGCAGGCTGTTTCGCGAGCTGCCGATCATGCGTCTGATCGCCGTCGACCTCGTCTGGGTACTGGTGGTCGCCGCCGGCCTGCTCGCCTTCGTCGTCCCCGGCTTCGTCTTCATCGCCTGGTTCGCACTCGTCGCCCCCGCGGTCGAGGTCGAGGACCAAGGCCTCTGGGACGCGTTTCGGCGCAGCCGCGAGCTGGTCAGGCAACGCTTCTGGCTCGTCTTCGGCCTGATCGTGCCGGTGATCGTGCTCGGAGACGCGCTCGCATCAGTCGGCGAGTCGGTCTCACTCTGGGGGTTGGGCGAGGGCTGGGTCGCCGACTGGATCGCCTCGATCGTCGCCAACCTGATCAGCTCGCCCCCTTACGCCCTGGTCGCAGTGATCCTCTTCCTCGGCCTTCGCGACGCCCCGCCACGCACGGCCCCGGCAGCCGGATAACGCCGCCTGCCAAGCTTTACGGCATGTCGCGTTCGAAGTGGGGGCTGATCGCCGCCGGCGTGGTCCTATTCCTGTTCGTCGCCGCGCAGATCCTGATCCCGAGCCTCGGCGAGCGCCGGATCGAGTCCCGCCTGACCGAGAACGGCGGCTCGGCCGACGTCACCCTGGGCGCCTTTCCCGCCGGACGGCTGCTGTTCAGCGACGGCGAGCGCTTCGAGGTCACCGCCCACGACCTCGACCTGGACCTCGACCGCCGCGAGCAGGTCTTCGACCATCTCGACGGGTTCACGATCGTCGACGTCTCGATCGCCGACTCGAAGGCGGGCCCGTTCGACCTCGCCGACTTCGAGCTGCAGCGCGACGGCGAGGGGCCGTACACGCTCACGACCACCGCCCGCACCTCGCCCAGCGCCCTGGTCGACTACGGCGTCGAGGGGCTGCAGCTGCCGGGTGGGGACCTGGCCTCGATGGCTCTGCAGCTGTTCGGGATCGACACCGACTTCGAGATCCCGCTCGACCTCGACATGCAGCTGACCTCCGACGATGGCCGGATCCAGGTCGTCTCCGGCGGCGGCACGGTCGCCGGGGTCCCGACCGGGCCCCTGGCCGAGCTGCTGACGACGGCGATCGTCGTCCAGTTCTAGGAGGGCGCCGGCTCGGGCTCGGGCGCCGGCGGGGGCTCGGGCGCCGGCGTCGCGGCGTCGTGCTCCTTGAAGTACTCCTCGCCCTCGATCCCCAAACGCGGCAGGTGGCGGTCGAGGAACCCGGGCATGAACCAGGTCGCCTTGCCCACCAGCAGCATCAGCGACGGCAGCACCAGGCAGACGATCAGCGCGTCCACCGCCACCGCCGCGGCGAGCCCGACGCCGAACTGCTTAACCGTCGGGTTGCCGCTGATGATGAAGCTCGCGAAGACGAGGATCATGATCGAGGCGGCGGCAACGATCACCCGCAGCGCCTTGCCGAGGCCCTCGACGATCGCCCTGCGGTGGTCGCCGTGCAACTCGTTCTCCTCCGAGACCCTGGTCAGCAGGAAGACCGTGTAGTCGGTCGAGAGCCCGAACAGGATCGCGAACATCATCAGCGGCACGAAGCTGACCACCGGGATCGCGTGGTCGAGGCCGAGGATCTCGACCCCCCAGCCCTTCTGGAAGACCGCGACCAGGATCCCGTAGGCGGCCGCGACCGCCAGCAGGTTCATCGCCGCGGCCAGCAGCGGCACGACCACGGTCCGGAAGGCGATCGTCAGCAGCAGGATGCTGAGCCCGACGATGATCAGGATCACCAGCGGCAGCTTGTCGCCGATCTTGCTCGCCAGATCGATGTTGCCCGCGGTCGTCCCGCCGACGTAGGCGGTCATCTCGGTCCCCTTGAGCGCCTTCGGGATCACGTTGTCGCGCAGGTCGTTGACCAGGTCCTGGGTCCGCTGCGCCGACGGGGCGGACTTGGGCACGACGCTGAACGCGGCCGCGGTGCCGGCGTTGTTCAGCGACGCCGGTGAAACCGAGTCGACGTCGTCGGCCTTGCCGATCTTGTTCTGCAGCTTGACCAGCCGCGGGTCGGAGGCCGGCGACTTGAGGAACTGCTCCTGCTGCTGGGTCTGCTCCTGCTGCGACTGACTCGGGCCCTGGGCCTCGACCTGCTGGGTCGCCTGCTGCTGCGCCTCCTGCTGGGCCTGGTCGGGCGGCACGCCCTCCTCCTCGTACTGCTCGGTCAGCTGTTCGGTCAGCTGTTCGATCTGCTGCTGTTCGGCCTGCTGCTGCTGTTGTTGCTGCGCCTGCAGCTGGTTGAGCGACTTCTGGTCGTTCTGGGCCGGGGGCTTGATGTCGACCGCGACCAGCAGCGGCCCGTTGGCGCCGACACCGAAGCCCTCGTCGAGGGCGTCGTATGAATCGCGGATCGTCGTCGACTCCGGCATCTGGCCGTTGTCCTGAGCGCCGAGCGAGATGTCGACCACCGGCAGCGCGAGGACCACCAGGACCACGATCCCGACCACCGCCGCGACCGCCGGATGGCGGCCGACCAGGTGCGCCCAGCGCGCCCAGCCGTTCGGGTTGTCGGGGTCGTACTCGCCCTCCTGAGGCACGTTGCGCACCCGCAGGGAGTTGATGTGGCGACCGAGCAGGCTGAGCCCGGCCGGCAGCAGGGTGAGCGCGGCGATGATCACCACGGCGACCGCGATCGCCGATGAGACGCCGAGCTGCTGCACCTGCGGGATGCCGCCGAAGTACAGGCAGAGGAGGCTGATCACGACCGTGCTGCCGGCGAACACGACCGCCCCGCCCGAGGTCGCGACCGCACGGGCGACCGCCTCCCTGGACTCCAGGCCACCGTCGTAGAGCGCCCGGTAGCGGCTGACGATGAACAGCGAGTAGTCGACGCCGACCCCGAGCCCGAGCATGATCGCCAGGGTCGGGGCGATCGAGGGCACCGCGAGCACGGTCCCGATCACGCCGACCACCCCGAGGCCCGAGATCACGCCGACGAGGGCGGTGGTGATCGGCATCACCATCGCCAGCACCGTGCCCAGCACGAGCACCAGCACGATCATCGCCGCGCCGATGCCGACGATCTCGCTCAACCGCGTACTCGGGTTCGAAAGCTGCGAGCCCAGGTAGCCGCCCGCCGAGACATCGATCCCGGCGTCGGAGGCCGGCTTGGTCTCGTCGAAGATGCTGTTGGCCTCGTCGTCGGTGATGTCGCCCGAGCCGACGGTCAGGTAGAGCGAGATGAAGCCGATCGTGTCGTGCTCGGCGAGCTCGCCCGAGCCCTTGTCGGAGAGCGGGCTGATCAGCTTGCGCACGTACTGGTTCGCCTTCAGCTGGTCGACGGTCTTCTGCACCGCCTGCTTGTTGGCGCCCTGGGTGAGCTTGCCCTGCTTGGCGACGAGCACGATCGGGACCGAGCCGTTGGCCTGATCGGGCAGCTTCTGCTCGAGCAGGTCGGTGGCGGCGGTCGAGTCCGAGCCCGGGATCGTGGTGTCATCCGAGGTCGGGCGGCCGGCGGCGTTGGCGATCAGGCTGATCGCGATCACGAACACGATCCAGAAACCGAACACCACCTTCGCGTGGCGGGCGCAGAACCCACCGAGCTTGTACAGCGGTCCGGTCATCTCAAGACACCATCCAATCAGCGATTCGGGCGCCGATGCGCTCGCCGGCGTCCTCCTGCAGGAAATGGGACGCGTTCTCGATCTTCTCCGGCGGCTCGGCGTTGATCGCCGCCGCGAAGCGCTGGCCGACCTTGAACGGGATGATCGGATCCGAGTCGGCCCATAGGTGAAGCTTCGGGCGCTGGTCGCCGCGAAGCGCCTCGAGCACTCGCTTGCCGGCCGCGGCGCCCGGCATCTGCGGCGTCGTCGGCAGCATCAGCGGGAACGCGCGCGCGCCCGCCTTCGACTCCGGGGTCGGGAACGGCGCCTCGTACGCCGCGAGCACGTCGTCGGGCATCTCCCGCGCGCACGCCCCCTTGACCAGGAAGCCGATCGGCAGGTCCTCGGTGCGCTCGACGAAGTCGCGAAACGACTTCCAGGCGTCCGACATCGGCTGCTCGCCGGTGAACAGGCCGGTGTCCATGACCACCATCCGCGAGATCCGTTGCGGGCGCTCGACCGCGGCCCGCAGCCCGATCGGCCCGCCCCAGTCGTGGACGACGATCGTCGCGTCGCTGAGGTCGAGCTCGTCCAGCAGGGCGACGAACAGCTCGGCATGGCGGTCGTAGGAGTACCAGCCGATATCGGTCGGCTTGTCCGAACGGCCGAAGCCGGCGTGGTCAGGGGCGATGCAGCGAAAGCCGGCCTCGAGCACCGGCGGGATCACCTTGCGCCACAGGTACGACCAGGTCGGCTCGCCGTGGACGAAGACCACCGGCGCGCCCTCACCCTCGTCGACGTGGGCGAGTCGAAGGCCGTCGGCCTCGCGGTAGTGGGGCTCGTAGTCGAATCCGGGGAGGTTGTCGAAGCGCTCGTCGGGGGTGCGGAAGGTTTCCATCGGCGAGCCTCCGCGCTCCTCAGTAGCGAGCCGATCCGTTCAGCCGCACTGTGCCCGATTGGCCGTCGAGGGTGTTGTGGTCGTATGCGTCGACGGTGCCCTTGATCCCGCGGAACTCCCCCGTCCCGCCGCTGAACGTGGCCGTGCCGGTGAAGGTGATCTCCGAGCCGCTGATCACGTAGGTCATCGCAATCGTCCCGAACGCCGAGCCGCTCGGCGTCTCGATCGTGAAGCTGCCGGTCGCGGTCGAGTCGGCCCCGAAGGTGACCAGGATGTCGACGGTGCCGTCGCCGAACGGGTCGCCGGAGACGGTGCCCTGATCCTCGATCACCCCGGGAGCGGGCGAGCCGACGCTCTTGGTCACGGCGGCGACCGCGACCTTGTGAGTGTGCCGTCGCTTGGTCCGCGGCAACTTCTGGTAGGTGTTGGTGAGGTCGTCCTGGACGATCGTCGCCGAGCCGTCGGCGACCAGGTTCAGGTCGCGCTTCAGGCGGCGGCTGCGGTAGGTCCATCCCTGCGGCAGGCTGAGGCGCGAGCCCAGCGTGCGCAGGTCGGCGAGCGTCTGCTCGGGGTCCTTGATCTGCGAGTAGCTCTGCATCACGTAGTTGGAGCCGTCGGGCGCGAGCAGCTCGAACACGCGGCGCCCCTTCTCCCACGTCCAGGTGTTGTGGCGCTCGATCGTGCGCTCGGTGTAGGTGGCCTGGACCAGGTCTGCGGGCGTCGTGATCGGGATCGTCGCGACCTTGCGCATCGCGACCCCGCCGAAGGTGTGCTTGCGGCCGATCTCGGCCGTCGCGGTGTCCATCAGGAAGTGGCGGGGGCCGTTCTTCAGCACCAGCTTGTCGCCGCGCTCGACCGCCAGGGCCGTGGCGTCGATCGCGTCCCATTGCGCGGCCGGACAATCGTTGAGGCCGATCGTGTTCCAGACCAGCACCTGGGCGTTGGGGATCTCGCCGCGCAGCTCGAGGATCTCGCAGTAGCGGGCGTCGTGCAGGTCGGGCGGCTGCGACTTTGCCGCGGCCGAGGCGGCCGGAACGAGCGTGATCAGCGCTGCCGCGACTGCCCCCCTGAGGATCCTTCCTGCGCTCACGGGTAGCGACATTACATTATGTGTCACACTGTGTCAACTATGCCCCTGGGCGAAGGTTATTGGCCGCGGCCGTGGACCTGCGAGGACGGTGGCCCCCGCCGCTGGGGCTGTGCCGACGGGATCGCCGGCCTCGGTATCGAACCCGGCGAAGGGCTCGAGGTTGCGGCGGCCCGCGACGCCTTCGCCACCGGGATGCTGATCCACCGCGACGCCGGCGAACTCTTCGCCCTGCGCCACGGCGTGCCGCTTCGCGGGCCGCAGGCGGGTCCGGTCCAGGCGTGGGTCGAGCGCCTCGACCCCGCAACGCTCGCGGTCACCGCCTACTCGCCGCGCCTGCCGGGCGGGCCCTTCTGGCCCGGAGGGATCGCCGCCCACGCCAACGGCGACCTGATCGTGGTCTTCGGCCGCTGGGCGCACCGGCTCAGCCCCGGGCTCGAGCCGCTCGCCTCGCACGAGCTCCCGGTCGCCCGCCCCCACAACTCGTTCGTCGTTCTCGACGGCGGCGAGATCGTGACCAAGGACTGCGACGCCCCCGCGGGACGGGAGCCGTCGACGGTCTCGGTCCTGGACCCGCGATCGCTGCTTCCGGTCGCCGCGCCGCTGCGCCTGCCCGAGCCCTCGATCGCCCGGCTGGCGGCCGACGGCGAGTCCGTGATCGCGGTCGGGACGACGGTTGTATACCGGCTTCGCCTCGACCGCGCCGCCGGTCGGATCGAGATCGAGGACGGGTGGCGGCCCTCCTACGGGCCGGCGCCGGGCCGCGGCTACGGCTGGGACCCGGTGATCGCCGACGAGCACGTCTTCTGGATGGACAACGGCCGCAACCACACCGACCGCACGATGCTCGGCAGCGGCGACGATCCCGATCCACTGCGCCTGTGGTGGGCGCGCCGCGACGACGGGGCCACTCGTTCGGTCGAGATCAGCGGCCTGCCCTACGGGACCGAGTCCAACCCGCCCGGCTGGGACCCCAAGGGGCGGATCGTGGTCGCCTACGACGCCGGCAACGCGGTCGTTCGCGCCTGGCGACTGGAGGGCGACGAGCTCCGCGACCTATGGCGCCGGGACGGCCTCGCCCACGCCGGGCACCTGATCCTCTACCCCGACACCCGCGAGCTGGTGGTCGGCGACTGGCGCGACTGGCCGTCGATGCGGCGCCGGTGGGTGCGTCCCCTGACCCGGATCGGCGGCCAGCTGCTCGCGCGCTCGAACGCCGCCAGGCGCGCCTCGCTACGCAGCGGCAGCGACTCGCTCGTCGTCTGCGACCTCGACACCGGCGCCGAGAAGGCGCGGGTCGAGATCCCCTCCGCGTCGCAGGGCTTCCTCTTCCCCGCCCCCGGCTTCGGCCGCGATCTCTACTACCAGTCGCTGACCACCGTCGCCCGGGTCGTCGTCGCCTAGGCGCGACCGCCAATTTCCGCGGCATCTGTCACATTGGTCGCCCGCCCGGCCGTTCCACGAGCCGGCAAGACGACGACACAAGGGGACCACTGAATGCTGATCGCTGCCGACTACCCGTTCCTCAACATCTTCTGGTCGATGATCATCTTCTTCGCCTGGCTGGCGTGGATCTGGATCGCGATCACCTGCTTCATCGACATCTTCCGCCGCCATGACATCGGCGGCTGGCACAAGGCCGCCTGGATCGTGTTCATCATCGTCGTCCCGTTCCTCGGCGTACTCGTCTACCTGATCGCCCAACACGACGGGATGCGCGACCGCTCTCTCGACCAGGCCAAAAGCCAGCAGGCGGCGATGGACCAATACGTCCGTGACACCGCCGGCGGCGGGGCGGCGACCGAGATCGCCAAGGCCAAGGAGCTGCTCGACTCGGGCGCGATCACCCAGGCCGACTACGACGCGATCAAGACCAAGGCGCTGTCCGCCTAGCGGTAGCGCGCTCGCCGCTCGCGCGCCGGGCCTCGACCTCATCGGTCAGGGCCTGACGTTGCAGGCCTTGCCCTTGCAGCTGGCGAGCAGCTCGAGCTTCGCCGCCAGGTCGGCCTCGACCGCCGCATAGGCGGGGTCGCCGGCCAGGTTGGTGAGCTCGTAGGGGTCCTGCCGGCGGTCGTAGAGCTCCTTCTCGCCGGTCTCGGTCCAGACCACGTACGTGTAGCGGTCGGTGCGCACCCCGGTGTAGGGCCGGTCCCAGCCGTTGACCGGGATCGCCGGGTTGGCGAACAGCGGCGACAGGGCCTCGATCTCGAGCACGCGGTTCGGTCGCTTGTTCGGGTTGCGGACCGTCGGCAGCAGGGAGACGCCGTCCATGGTCCGGCCGGGCTTCGCGTCAGCGGCGTCGAGCAGCGTCGGCGCGAAGTCGATGTTCGAGACCTGGCCGTGGACCGTCTCGCCCTTGGGTACGCCCGGACCGCGGATGATCAGCGGCACCCGCAGCGACTCCTCGTAGGGGAGGAACTTGTCGCCCGGGATCCGGTGCTCACCCTGCAGCCAGCCGTTGTCGGAGAGAAAGACGATCATCGTGTTGTCGAGCTGATCCGTCTGCTTGAGGATCTTGACCAGCTTCGCGACGTGGTCGTCGACGGCCAGCATCGAGCCGGCGCGCCCCTCATAGTCGAGCTGCAGCTGCGCGATCTGGGCGTCGGTCAGCGATGGCGTCTTGGACTGGAAGTTCGCCGACTTGTCGCTGGTGTCGGCCTCGTTGAAGCTCGGCGGCCGCGGCAGCGTGTAGCCCGTGCTCTTGTCCTCGTAGCGCGGCGCCGGGCGCGGGTCGGGCCCGGGGCGGCCCATCAGCGTGGTCGCCACGTCCTCGCGGTGCGGCGCCGCCGGCGCCCACCAGATGAAGAACGGCTTCTTCGAGCTCTGCTGGCGCTTGACCAGCCGCTCGGTGATCTTGCCGGTCACATCGGGCGAGTACGCCTGGGTGGTCGGCGCGCCCCAGTAGGTGAACGGGCGCGGCCCGAACAGCTCCTCCAGCTTGGCGAAGATCGACTGCAGGCTGTCGGGCTCGTCGTCGACCTCGATCAGCGCGAACTCGACCAGCTTGCGAGCGAACTCCTTGTCGCCCCAGATCTTCAGCTTGCCGTCCTTGTTCATGACGAAGTTCGAGTAGTCGTAGGCGGAGACGTCGAGCAGCCCGCGCCAGATGTCGAACCCGGCCGGGATCTCACCGTGTGCGTCGAGGGCGCCGTAGCCGTTCAGCCACTTGCCGATCAGCGCGGTGCGATAGCCCGCGTCGTCGAGCCAGGCCGGGAGGATGTTCTTGCGGTCCTTCATCCCGTACCAGCCGTAGGGGGCGAAGTTGCCGGCGACGCCGTGGTTGTGGGCGTACTGGCCGGTGATGAACGTGGCCCGAGCCGGGCAGCAGAGCGGGAACGAGTCGACCGCGTCGGCGAACGTCGTCCCCTTGCGGGCGAGCAGCTTCTGCACCTCTGGCATCAGCGCGACGTCGGAGGCAGCCATGTCGTCGGTCATCACGACGAGGATGTTCGGCCGCCCGTCGGTGTCGGCCGAGGCCGGACGCGCCTGAGCGGACGGGGCCAGGGCGACGGCGCAGCAGGCCGCAGCCGTCGCGATCACCAGGACCCGGAACTGTCTCGCGCGTCTCAAAGTGCCTCCCATGCGTGCCGGTGCGGTCTCTCTCCCAGACTGTCTGCCCCAACCCGCCAACATGCCCACGGTTGCGGCACCCTACACGGTGTGTCACACTCTGTCAACATCGCGATGAGCTCCCCCAATCACCAGACGCGCACCCGCCAGACCCGCGAGGCGAGCCGGCGGCGGATCATCGACGTGACCGAGGAACTGGTCCGCGAGCGCTCCTACGCCGAGCTCAACGTCGGCGAGATCATGGAGCGCGCCGGACTCGGGCGGACGATCTTCTACCGCCACTTCGACGACCTTGCCGACCTCGTTCGGACCGCAAGCCGGGCGGCGGTGCAGGAGCTGTTCGACGCTCAGGTCGAGCTCGCCGCCGCCCGCACCGACGTCGGCTCCGAGGCGGTCCGCGAGTCGGCCGCCGTGGTCGTCGACGTCTACCGCCGCCACGGCCCGGTGCTGCGCGCCGTCTCGGAGGCCGCCGCCGCCGACCCCGAGATCGCCACCGCCTATGCCGAGTTTCGCCGCCGCTTCGACGCCCTGGTCGCCGAGACCCTGGCCGAGGTCGGCAGCGACGCGATCTCTGAGCCGCTGGAGACCGCCCGGGCCCTCAACGACATGAACGAGGCCTACTTGCTCGGGGCCTTCGGCCGCGAGCCGCGGATCTCGCCCGAGCTCGCGCTCGAGACGCTGTCGGGGATCTGGTCGGCCGTGATCAGCTCGAGGTCGAAGTAGAGCAGCGTCCGCCCGATCGCCACATAGGGCAACAGCAGCGCGAAGACCAGCGAGCCGAACAGGTTGATCGCCCACAGCGGCAGGGTGGTGAATACGAGCGCGACCCCGAGCACCGGGCCCGCGGCGACACTCAGCAGCCAGAAGAAGCCGGCGACCCGGACCGTGTACCACCAGCGCCCGCGGACCAGGCGGGTGCTGGAGCGAAACGCGTCGCGGATGCGCTCGTCCGCGAACAGCACCCGTTGCTGGACGAACTGCCACTCGACGTACTTCCAGGCGGCGAACGGCAGCCCGATGATCGTCACCGCCATCGCCAGCGTCGCCAGCGTCGCCAGCAGCTGCGCGCCGAGCATGCGCCAGAACCGCGGCCAGAGCTCCCGATAGACGCTCACCGGGCCCAAGCTCGCGGCCGCGCTCCAGCTCGCGGATGAAGCAGATCACCGCGCCGGCGGCGATCACCGCGATCAGGGTCTGGGTCGAGAACAACGAGCCCTGGATCGAGATGTCCAGCGTGCCCGGCCCGAAGAGGTCGTCGAGCCCGGCGCTGATCGCTTTCTTCAGCAGCAGGTAGAGCCCGTCGATCAGCAGCGTAAGCGCGATCGCGCTGGCGGCGATCGCAACCAGCGTCATCCAGTGGCGGCCGTATAGCTGGCGCGCCGCCCGCACCAACTGGCCGAAGCGTCGCTGCTGGCGCAGCGGCTCGAGCTCGACCGGGCGCCAGCGCGTGCGGGCGAGCGGGAAGACGATCAGCACGAGGAGCCCGGCGATCAGCGCAAGCGCGCCCAGCGTCGTCCGCGCGGCGAGGTTGAGCAAACCCGTCGCGTGCGAGATCGCGCCGCAGAATGCCCCGGTGATCGCCGGGCCCAGCAGTGCCCCGCCCGGCAGCACCGCGCTCGAGTGACGCATGTCCTCCTGGGTCGCCATCGGGTCGAGCCACTGCGGCTTCGTATTCGGCCCGGTGACCCCGTTGTTGAACCCGGACTCCTTTTGACCCCAGCGGCCCTCGAAGGTGAGCCACTCGAACCGCGACCCTCCAGCCGGGTGGGTCGGCACGGCGACCGGTCGTGGTGTCACCTCGCGCTGCGGCTCGCTCGCGTTGTCGCAGCCGACGCCGGAGCCGCGCTTGCCGTTTTCGATGTAGATCGCCGAGCCGTAGAAGGTCGCGTGCGAGCCGGCGGCCGGGTAGACGATCGGGTGCTCGCCGCGCTTCTCGACCTTCTCATCCGTCCACTCGGCGCGCTCGCCGCCGCCGTGCTGGAACAGCCCCACCTCCGACGGCCCCGCGGCCAGCGCCCCCCGCGGGCCGCCGGCGTCGAAGATGATCTGCATCCCCTCCCAGTCCGACTCGTGGACGTCGTTGAACTGGTTGAAGTAGTAGTAGAACCAGTACTGGACGGCGAGCTGCTGGGCGCCCGGCTGGCGGCGAATGTGGGCGTAGACGATCGGCGGCGCCTCGCCGGCGGCGACCAGGTCGGCGAAGTCCTGCGCGTAGGTGCAGCCGGAGTCGAGCGGGTCGCCGGGCAGGTTCAGATACCAGCCCTTGCCGCGCCCGGCGATGTCGGCCGCCCTCGGGCCCGGCTGCGGCGGGCGGCCGCTGCCCGACGGTGCGATCAGCTCGACCCTGGGGTTGTCGAGCACGGTGTCGACCGTGGTCGGCTCGTACTGCTCGGCGGCGTCGTCGCAGGGGAGCTGGTCGGAGGTCCGCAACATCACGATCGGCGAGTAGCGATCGATCAGCTCCGAACGGGCGTCGCCCAGCGCCGTCGCGGGAGCCAGCGCCAGGAGCGCCAGCCCGAGCCCGAGCGCCTTCCGCCCCCCGGCCATCGGCTCGCGCCGCCGCCCGCCCGCCCCTAGATCAGGCCGCGGTCGCGGGCGGCGGCGATCGTCTCGGCGAGCGTCTCGGCGCCCGAGCGCCACTCGCCGATCCCGAGCTGGGTGGCGGCCTTGGTCGTGTCCATCAGCACCGGGGTTCGGAAGGCGTTGATCCACTCCGCGATCGCCGGCGTCAGCGGCGCGCGCTCGATCGCCGCGGCGACCGCGGCGATCGCCGGCTTCGGCACCGGCACCGTCGCCCAGCCGAGCTCGCGGGCGAGGTCGGCGGTGGTGATCTCGTCCGGCGCCGCCAGGTTGTAGACGCCCGGCTCCCCCTCGCCGGCGACCGCCGCGGCGATCGCCGCCGCGACGTCGTCGGTGTGGACGAGCTGGAACGGAACCCCGGTGTCGGGCAGCACCGGTTTGACGATCGGCAGCCGCTCGAGCCCGCGGCGCAGCGGCGCCAGCGCAGCGGTAAGCCGGCTGCCGGTGGTCAGCATCGAGACCAGGGTCGGGGCGTCGGCGCCGGCCACGATCGAGGGCCGAAAGACGTACGCGTCGGTCTGCGAGCCGGCGAGCGCGGCGGCCAGCGCCTGCTCGAGCTCGGCCTTGTGGGCGGAGTAGTAGAAGCCCTCGGAGCCGGCTGCGGGCATCTCCTCGGTCAACCAGCCGCGGTCGCCGGCGTCGAAGCCGTAGGCGGCGACCGAAGAGGTGTAGACCAGCCGCTTGGCGCCGGCGACGGCGGTCGCCTCGAACACGTTGCGCGAGCCCTCCAGGTTGACCCGGTGGGCCTCCTCGTGATCGCCGAAGATGATGAACGCGAGGTGGACGACGACGTCGGCCTCGGCGACCAGGTCGTCGACCGAGCCGCGGTCGAGGATGTCGCCGCGCCGATACTCGGTCCGCCGCCAGCCATGCTCGGCCGGGTCGAACGGGCGCCTCGCCATGCCGATGATCCGCCCGACCTCGGGGCGCGCCTCGAGCGCCCGCACCGCGGTCCGACCGACGTCACCGGTCGGTCCGGTAACCGCGACGGTGAGCTTGCCCGGCTCGCTCACCGCCGGCCGCTAGCCGGCGGCGATCGCGTGGGCCGTGCGCCGGGCGAGCGCCATGATCGTCAGCATCGGGTTGGTGCCGGAGGCGCTCGGGAAGGCGCTCGCGTCGCCGATCCAGACGCCCGGCGTGTCGTGCAGTTCGCCCCACGGGTTGGCGACCGAGGTCTGCGGGTCGGCCCCCATCCGGCAGCTGCCCATCTGATGGGCCGAGAAGAGCAGGAAGTCGCGGGGGGCGACCGGGCGCGAGTTGAGGTCGGCGATGAACGCCTCGAGGTCGTCGCCCCGGCTCCAGTCGGCGGCCAGCCGGTGGCTGGCGACGATCTGCTCGGCCCCGGCGGCCTCGTGGATGCGGACCAGCTGCTCGACCCCGGCGCGGATGTCGCGGATGTCGAGCTCGTTGGTGACCGGGTACTGGGCGATCGAGTTGCCGTCGGCGTCGATCACGACGCGTCCGTGGCCGCGCTCGCGCAGCAGGGTGATCAACGGCGCGGCGTGATCCCAGCGGCTCATCATCTGCTTGTGGGCGCGGCCCGAGCGCCAGGGCACCGCGCCCGCGGTCAGCCCGGTGGTCGACTGCGCCGCCTCGAACAGGAAACCGTGGCCGTCGCCGAGGTTGGCGAACTCGTGCGAGAGCGCCGCCTGCGGCGGGCCCCAGACCCAGTTCTGGGGCTCGGGGTAGAAGGCGGTGATCGCCGCGGTCGGGTGCAGGCGCAGGTAGTCGCCGGTCGCGGGGCCGCCGATGCCCGGAGCGCAGCAGCAGGCCCGGGGACTCGAGCGAGCCGCAGGCGACGACGACGATCGGCGCCCGGACGACCACCCGGGTGCTCGCCGCGCCGTTGGCGGGCTCGGGGTCGGTGTAGACCGCCTCGACCCCGGCGGCGCGGCCGTCCTCGACCAGGATCCGCTCGACCCGGCAGTCGGAGATGATCCGCGCTCCCGCCCGCTGCGCGTCGAGCAGGTAGGTCTTCGCCGTCGACCGCTTCGAGCCCGACGGGTCGCCGAAGCCCATGTAGGCGGCGGACGCCGGGTCGTACAGATCCGGGTCGGCGTTGCGGGTGATCGGGCGGAAGTCGTAGCCGAGCTTCTCGGCACCCTCCTTGAGGCGCTGATGGGGCCCGGAGAGGTCGGAGCAGTCGGCGTTCACGCCGAGGCGCTCCCAGACCGCGTCCAGATGCGCGTCGAACTCGGGCTGGTCGAGGCCCTCGAGGCCGTGCTCGCGAGCCCACTCCTCGCGCACCCAGTCGTGGGTGCGCAGGCAGTTGGTCCAGTTGACGACCGTGCCCCCGCCGACGCCGGTCCCGGCGACGAGGCCGATCTGGCCCTCCTCGGTCGGGAACGGGCCTCCGTTCAGGTAGAGCCGCTGATAGGCCGAGAGCTCGAGCTGGTCGAAGTCGCGATCGTCGTGGTAACCGCCCATCTCGAGCACGCAGACCGACTTGCCGGCGCCGGCGAGCTCGCCGGCGATCACGCCCCCGCCGGCGCCGGAGCCGACGATGCAGACGTCCGCGTCGATCACCTCCTCGGCACCCTCGGGCCGGTGGATATCGAGCGGCCGCGGGCGGTCGGGCGGCGGCGAGATCGGCCCCGGGTAGCCGATCGCGTCCCAGGTCGCGTTGCGGCCGGTACCGAGGTCGGGCAGCGCGTAGAAGAGTCCGGTGGCGATCCCGCGCAGGGTGCTGATCCCGGCCAGCGCCTCGGGGCTGTCGTCGCAGAAGCCGTGCACGATCTGCTCGCGCGCCTCGAGCGGGGTCGCGGCCGCCATCCCGTTCTCGGCGAGCGCGTCGAGCAGCCCGCGCAGCCCCTCGATCACCTCGGCCGGCGGCTCGGCCTGCAGCAGCGCCACCTCGACACCCTCGGCGACCGAGGCGTCGCCGGCGGCTCGGTCCCAGAACCCGTGCGGGTCGGCCTCGCCGTCGGGCGGCTCGAGCGAGGGGATGAAGGTGTCACAGAGCGCCCGCAGGGTCGCCCGCTGGGCGTCGTCGAACAGGTCGCTCATCACCAGGGCGGCGAACACCTCGCCCATCGCCTGGCTGACCTCGGCGCTGTAGGGGTAGTGGTAGGCCTCTCTCGAGGGCGCGTAGCCGGGGGTGACGAGCAGCGACTGGCGCTTGGTGTACTTGCGGATCCCGTCGGCGCCGTGGCGGGATCCCAGCCCGGAGGCCTTCCAGCCGCCCATCGGCAGCTCCAGCGCGGCGTAGTTGAGCTGGGCGTCGTTGACGCAGACCGAGCCGGCCTCGAGGCGGCGGGCGATCTCGGCGCCGCGCTCGTGGTCGCGGGTCCAGACCGAGGCCTGGAGGCCGAAGGGGGCGTCGTTGGCCAGCGTCACCGCCTCCTCGGCGTCGCTGACCCGCATCACCGGCAGCGTCGGGCCGAAGGTCTCCTCGCTCATGCAGCGCATCGAGTGGTCGACCCCGGTCAGAATCGTCGGCTCGTAGAAGCGGCCCGGTCCCTCGCCGCGCCCGCCGCCGGTGACCACGGTGGCGCCCTTGTCGACCGCGTCGGCGACGTGCGCCTCGATCAGCTCGATCTGCGGCGGGAAGATGATCGCCCCGACGTCGACCGAGCCGGGGTCGCCGGGCGGCCCCTGGCGCAGCGCCTTCACCTTCTCGGTCAGCAGTTCGCAGAACTCGTCGTGGACCGCCTCCTCGACGTAGATCCGCTCGACCGAGATGCAGACCTGGCCGGAGTTGTTGAGCCCGTAGACCGCGGCCGAGTTCGCGGCCCGCTCGAGGTCGGCGTCGGCGAGCACGATCATCGGGTCCTTGCCGCCGAGCTCGAGGCTGACCGGGGTCAGCGTCTGCGCCGCCTGCGCCATCACCTTCTTGCCGGTCGCGACCGAGCCCGTGAACATGACGAAGTCGACCTCGTCGATCAGCGCCGCGCCGGTCGCGCCGCGCCCGGTGGCGACCTGGAAGACGTTCTCCGGGATCCCGCACTCGGTCAGCATCTCGGCCATCAGCAGCGAGGTCAGCGGGGTGACCTCGGAGGGCTTGAGGACGACCGCGTTGCCGGCGGCAAGCGCCGGGATGCAGTCCCCGAACGAGTTGTTGAGCGGGAAGTTCCAGGGGCCGATCACGCCGACGACGCCGAGCGGCGCGTAGCTGACCGAGAGCTTGCGCCCGGCGACCAGCGGCGAGGCCGACTCGATCCGCTCGTCGGCCAGGTATGCGGGCGCCATCTTGGCCCAGAACTCGAGCGCCGAGAGCCCGTAGGGGATCTCGAGCAGCTGGGTCTCGTCGACCGGGCGGCCGGTCTCGGCGCAGATCGTGCCGACCACGCGCTCGGCGTTGGCGACGATCCAGCGGCGGGCCGCGAGCAGGACCTCGGCGCGACCCTCGAAGCCGAGCGCCGCCCATCCGGGCTGGGCCTCGCGGGCGGCGGCGACCATCGCCCTGACCTGGTCGGCGCTGAGCTCGGGGACGGTCGCGATCGTCTCACCCGTCGCCGGGTTCTCGACCGGGATTCCCCCGTTCTCGGACATCGCCGACGAGTCTATGTCTATTGCTGATCGGAGCGCTGTGACCACGGCGCGGCGACCGGGTCAACGCGGACGACGTCGGTATCGGCGTGCCGATCCTGGAAGCCGCGCTGGTTGTCGCGGGTGACGATGCCGAGCAATCCGAGTCCGAACGGGATCACGGCCACGACCAGGCCGACGAGCCGGCGGCGGGCGACGCGCGGGCCGAGAACAGATGAGCCCTGGTGCTCGATCCGGATCGAGAGGAAGCGCATTCCCGGGGTCTGGCCGGCCAGCGACCAGAACGTGAACAGGTAGAGACCACCGAAGACCAGCCAGGCTGTGGCGCCAAACACCCAGCCGGCGGTCGAAACGCCGTCGCTGCCGAACAGCGCGCTGAGCACGGCCGCGGCAAGCAGGAAGGCGGTGTTGAGGATCACCACGTCGATCAGGAAGGCGACCCCTCGCGTGACGAGGCCGACCGAGTCCGTCGGCGAGGTTCGGGGCTTGCCGATCAGCCGCCGCACGACTCGCTCGAGGCCGCCGTCGAAGCGGTCGGCGATCCTGCGGACCTGCCGCCCGAGGTCGGAGATCAGCCCCGCTCCCTGCGAGGCGATCGCCGCCCGCACCTCGGGCGCCTCGGCGATCCGCTCGACCAGCTTCTGGACCTCCTCGGAGGCGAGCAGCCGGTCCCAGGCGGTGTTGACGACCTCGGAGTCGAGCGCTCGGGCAGCCGCGCGCTCGACCGCCGGGCTGGAGAGCATCCGCTCGAACGATTCCTGGGCCGCGTCGGACTCGAGCACCCGGACGATCGCCCGCTCGACCGCCGGGCTCTCCAGGGCCCGCACGATCGCCTCCTCGGTCGCGCCCTCGACCGCCTGGTCGATCCCGGTCGCCGAGGCGATCCGGTCGCCGGCGCGCGCGCTGGCGCCGAGCAATCGCGCCGGCAGCCCTGGTCGCCTCGGTGGCCCAGCCTCGGACATCGCAACGATGGTCGCGCCCGGGGCGGTCGGAACCGCGACGGCGACTTGCACGTCCTCATGCACCGCTTGACGCCCAGCGGCCAGTGATGACACTCAGATCGTGGTGCGCTTGCTGGAACTCGCCTACGGTGTCTGCGTTCGCGCGCGCGAGCTCGCGGGCCCGCGCCGCGCCCAGCTGATGTTCGTGGTCCTCGCGGCGGTCGCGGTCGCCGTCGGGTTCGGCGCCCCGCGGCTCGGCCCGGGCGACGGCCTCGCGGGCTCGATCCCGGCTGCCTCCTCGGAGGCGATCGGGTCCTCGGCGCGGGCCGGCCCCGGCGAGTTCGAGCGGGCGAAGCCCGCGCCGGTGCCCGAGGAGGCCCCCGACCCCGGCCCGCCGCGCACCTCGTGCGGCGCCGTCGTCCACGTCGGCGACTCGACCTCCGAGGGCCTGATCTCCGCCGACTACCTGCCCCACGCCCGCGACCGGATCGAGGCCCAGTACGCCCGCTACGGCGCCGCGCGGTCGCGGATGGAGATCGAAGGGGCGACCTCCGTGGTGGAGTCCCTGGACGGGACCAACGCCTACGACGCGGCGAGCACCGTGATCGACAACGGCTACCGGGGCTGCTGGGTGATCGCGCTCGGGACCAACGACACCGCTGACGTCGACGCCGGCAGCGCGGTCGGCCTGCCCGAGCGGATCGACCGGATGATGTCGGTGATCGGCAACCGGCCTGTTCTCTGGCTGACGGTCAGGTCGCTGCTCGGAGGCGGCCCCTACTCGGCGCAGAACATGGAGGCGTTCAACCACGCCCTGCTCGCCGCCTGCGACGAGTATCCGAACCTGCGCGTCTTCGACTGGGCCTCGGTGGTCAAGGACGAGTGGTTCATCGACGACGGCATCCACTTCACCTCGGCGGGCTACGCCGCCCGCGCGCACCGCACCGCGCGGGCGCTGGCACAGGCGTTCCCGGCCCAGGGCTCGAGCGGTAGCTGCGTAGTCGGCTGAGGCTTGCGAGGATCGGCGCCGTGGTCACCGCGATCGCCTCCGACCTGCACCTCGGCCTCGCCAGCCGCGCCGACATGCTGCGCCAGCGCCGCTTTCGCGAGCGGCTGCTGGAGGGGCTCGACGGGGTCGACCGGCTGGTGCTGCTCGGCGACGTGCTCGAGCTGCGCGACCGACCGCTGACCGAGGCGCTCGCGGCCGCCGAGCCGGTGCTGGCCGAGCTCGGCGCCGCGATCGGCGACGGCGAGCTGGTGATCGTCCCCGGCAACCACGACCACCACCTGATCGAGGCCTGGCTCGAGCGCCGCACGCTCGAGGGGGCGCCGCCGCTGGAGCTCGAGCAGCGAGGATCGTGTGAGGGGCTCGCGTTCGAGGCGCTGGCGGCGCTCGCCGCCCCCGCCAAGGTCGGCTTCGCCTACCCCGGGCTCTGGGTCCGCGACGACGTCTACGCGATCCACGGCCACTACCTCGATCGCCATCTGACCGTGCCGACGCTGGAGCGGCTCGGGGTCGGCGCGGTCGAGCGGGTGCTGGGCATGCCCACCCCCGCGCCCGACCCGCTGGCGCCGCCCGGCGAGGGCGAGGTGACCACGATCGGCGACTACGAGCGCGTGCAGACGCCCGTCTACGCGCTGCTCTACGGGCTCGCACAGGCGACGGTCGGCGAGCGCCGGGGCGGCGCCGATCCGTCGATGCGCCTCTGGCAGCTGATCGGCGGCGGCGAATCGCGCAGCGCCCGGATGCGCAGCTGGCTGCTGGGGTCGGTCGCCGTCCCGGGAGCGGTCGGGGTCGCCAATCGGCTCGGGCTCGGGCCGGTGCGCTCCGACCTCTCGGCCGGGGCGATCGGCCGCGCCGGCTTCCTGGCGATGGGCGACGTGGTCGAGCACCTCGGGATCGAGGCCGGCCACGTTGTCTTCGGCCACACCCATCGCCGCGGAACCGAGCGGCACGGCTCGACCACGCTCATGAACACCGGCAGCTGGGTCCACTCCCCCGGGCTGCTGGGCGAGACCGCCGCGGTCAGCCCCTACTGGCCGGGGTCGATCTGCATCGTCGGCGACCAGGGCGAGCCCGAGCTTCGCCACCTTCTCGACGACCTCAGCCGCGACGAGCTCGCCGGGCTAGGCTGAGCCGATGAGCCTGATCACCGCGCCGTTCGAGATCCCGGCCCGCCTGATCCAGCGGACGATCGACGACGTCGCCGCGATCGCCACCGTCGCCCGCGAGCTGCCGACCCGCCTCGACGACCTCAACGCCCGCGCCGACCGGGTCCAGGAGCAGCTCGACCGGGCGCTCGGCCTGGGCGAGACGATCGCCGACAACAGCACCGCGATGGTCGCGATGGCGGAGCGGATCGAGTCCCGCGGGGCCTCGATGATCGAGCTCGGCGAGCGGATGATCGAGCTCGGCAACGCGGTGATGACGCAATCGAACGTGATCGCCGACACCGCCAAGGAGGTGGCCGACCGCGGCGCCGAGGTGGCGGCGGCGCTGCCGACGCTCGAACGCGCGGTCTCGCTCGCGACCCCGCTCGAGGGCGCGGTCGAGCGGCTCGGCCGGGCGATCGACCGCATTCCCGGCGGTCGCCCGCGCCCAGAGTAGATCTGACACCGGGCGATGTTCCATGGCGCCCGTAGACTCGGGCCCGAATGGCCGCTCAGTCAGACCAGCGGACGATCGACGAGCTCGCCCGGCGGACCGGGATGACGGTCCGCAACATCCGCGCGCATCAGTCGCGGGGGCTGCTGCCGCCTCCCGAGGTCAAGGGCCGCACCGGGTTCTACGGCTCGGAGCACGAGCAGCGGATCAACCTGATTCGCGAGCTGCAGGCCGACGGCTTCAAGCTCGAGGCAATCGGCCGCCTGCTCGACTCCGCCGGCGGCTCGAGCGAGGAGGTGCTGCGCTTCACCCGCGCGGTCAAGGCCCCGTTCGAGGACGAACAGCCGCAGATCGTCAGCGCCGCCGAGCTCGCCGAGCGCTGGGAGGCCGGCGAGGCAGCGCCCGCGCTGCTGCGCAAGGCCGAGCGGCTCGGGATCCTGCGGCCGCTGCCCGACGGCAACTTCGAGGAGCTCTCGCCGCGGCTCGGGCGGGCGAGCGCCGAGCTCGCCTCGCTCGGCATCCCGGCCGAGGCGGCACTCGACGTCGCCTCAGAACTTCGCAAGCACTCCGACGCGGTCGCCAAGACCTTCGCCAACCTCTTCATCCGTCAGATCTGGCGGCCGTTCGAGGAGCGCGGCAGTCCGGAGAACGACCTGCCCGCCGTCCGTGACGCGATCGAGCGGCTGCGCCCGCTCGCCTCCGACGCCCTGCTGGCGATGTTCCAGCTGGTGATGACCGAGGTGGTCGAGGAGCGAATCGGGCGCGAGGTCGAGCGGATCCAGAAGCGGCGTCGCTAGGCGATCGTCGGCGCGCCGCGGTCGATCAACCGGTCGCGCATGCTCTCGGTGTCGAGCTCGGCGGGCTCGGTCTCGGCGATGAACTGGGCGAGCAGCCGCGCGAACTCGTATGGGCGCTCCAGCTGCGGGAAGTGGCCGACGCCCTCGAGCAGCTCGAACCGGCTGCCCGGCATCAGCTCGTGGGCGTTGCGCCCGTGTTCGACCGGGATGATCGGGTCGCCCGCGCCCCAGACCAGCAACGAGGGCAGCTCCTCGGTCAGGTAGAGACGGTCGAGCGCCGAGACCCGCTGGCCGCCCGGGGTCGAGCACCGCGCGCATCGTCTCGATGAACGCCGAGCGCGCCTCGGCCTCGCCGAGCGAGGCGAAGCCGCGGGCGACCTCGGCCAGGTCGGTGCCGACCTGGAGCTTGAGGACCCCGAGCATCCGCGCGACGGTCTCGCCGGCGCCGAGCACGCGGTCGTGAACCAGCCAGCGGCATCACCCATTCCGAGCCGGGCAGGGTCGACGCCCGCAGCAGCGGGTGCACCTCGCGGCCGAGCCCGCCGCTGGAGACCAGGACGAGGCGCTCGCAGCGCTCCGGGAACTGGTAGGCGAACTGCATCGCGATCCCACCGCCGAGCGAGTGGCCGACGACCGTGGCGCGGTCGTGGCCGAGGGCGACCATGGTGTCGCGGACGGCGCTCGCATAGGCGCCGAGCGAGTAGTCGCCGCGGGGCTTCGCCGACTCGCCGTGACCGAGCAGGTCCGGGGCGACGACGTGGTGATCGGCGGCCAGGTACTGGATCGCCGGGTCCCACTGGTCGGAGCGGCCGGTGATCCCGTGGATGAGGACGATGAGCGGTCCGTCACCGGCCTCGCGATAGGCGACGCGGTGACCGTGCAGCATGATTTCGTTGAGCTTTGACATCGTCTTCGGTAACCCTTACCCTGAATGATGTTACATAAGCAAGTGTCACCTTGATCACACGACGCAAGGAGCGCGCAGAACCGTGAACGCAACCGCCGAAGGGCTCGTCGAACAGGCGATCGCCGGGTCAGACCAGGACTCCTCCCCGACCTTTTCGCTCGAGCTGACCCAGGACCAGAAGGACATCCGCGAGTGGGTGCACGGCTTCGCCGCCGACGTCGTCCGGCCCGCCGCCGCCGAGTGGGACGAGCGCGAGGAGACGCCGTGGCCGGTGATCCAGGAGGCCGCCAAGATCGGCCTCTACGGCTACGAGGGCCTGGCCCAGTTCTGGTTCGACGAGTCCGGGCTGACGCTGCCGATCGTCAACGAGGAGCTGTTCTGGGGCGACGCCGGGATCGGGATGTCGATCATGGGCACCTCGCTCGCGGTCGCCGCGATCTTCGGCCAGGGAACGCCCGAGCAGATGGCCGAGTGGATCCAGCGGTGCTTCGGCACCCCGGAGGACCCGAAGGTCGCCTCCTTCTGCTCCTCCGAGCCCGACGCCGGCTCCGACGTCTCGGCGATCCGCACCAACGCCAAGTACGACGAGGCCGCCGACGAGTGGGTGATCAACGGCCAGAAGGCCTGGGCCACCAACGGCGGGATCGCCGACGTTCACGTCGTGATCGCCTCCGTCGACCGCGAGCTCGGCTCGCGCGGCCACGCCGCCTTCATCGTCCCCCCCAAAACCAAGGGCCTCGAGCAGGGCGCGAAGGTCAAGAAGCACGGTATCCGCGCCTCGCACACCGCCGACGTCCACCTCGACGACTGCCGGGTACCCGGCTCGTGCCTGCTCGGTGGCAAGGAGAAGCTCGACGAGCGCCTCGCCCGGGTGCGCGAGGGCAAGAAGGGCCAGTCGCAGGCGGCGATGCAGACCTTCGAGGCGAGCCGGCCGGTGGTCGGCTCGCAGGCGCTCGGGATCGCCCGCGCCGCCTACGAGTACGCGCGCGACTACGCCAAGGAACGCGAGCAGTTCGGCAAGGCGATCATCGAGAACCAGGCGATCGCCTTCACCCTCGCCGACATGGCGACCGAGATCGATGCCGCCCGGCTGCTGGTCTGGCGCGCCGCCTGGATGGGGCGCAACCAGATCCCGTTCAAGAATGCCGAGGGCTCGATGTCGAAGGTGAAGGCGGGCGAGGTCGCCACCTGGGTGACCGAGCGCGCGATCCAGATCCTTGGCGGCAACGGGTACACGCGCGAGTTCCCGGTCGAGCGGATGCACCGCGACGCGAAGATCTACGACATCTTCGAGGGCACCGCCGAGATCCAGCGATTGGTGATCTCGCGGGCGATCTCGGGTGTGCAGGTCGGTAGGCGGAGCGAAGCGAAGCCGAGCCGCGCCGCGTTGAGGCCTGCTTGATAAGCGCCGAGGTCGATCCGACCACGGTCGACGCCGACGAGCTGGCGCGACATGGGCCAGGCCACCGACGAGCAGCTCGGCGAACTGATGGCCGGCGAGCTTCGCGGTCAGATCCTCGCCGAGATCTTCCGCCGCATGTCGGCGCACTTCCGCGCCGACTCCGCCCGCGCACCGAGGCGGTGATCCACTGGCGGATCGGCGGCGGCCTCGACGAGTACGAGACCGTGATCAGCGGCGGCACCTGCGAGGTCCACGAGGGCTTCGAGTCGGATGAGCCGGGTCACGTTCACGATCGGCGGCGGCGACTTCCTCAGCTGGTTACCGGAAACGCCGCCGGGCCGATGCTGTTCATGAGCGGCAAGCTGACGATCTCCGCGACATGATGTCGCCGCCTCGGCCGCCTCGCTGTTCACGATCTCGAGGGCTGGCGTGCCGCTCCGTGCGGTGGGGCGGCGGCAGGTGCTTGAGCGGCTGTTTGAGCAGCTTCGCGAACGCGTCGGCGCCCTCGAAGGTCAGGTGCAGGCCGTCGGGCTGAAACCAGCCCGAGTGCCCGGCGCTGTACTTGACCCAGTCGAGCAGGGCGATCCGGTGCTTGTGCTTCTTCGCCTCACTGCGGACGACATCGGCGTCGTGGCCGGCGCCGCCGCCGAGCTCCCTCGGCGTCACCAGCCCGAGGGTGCGCTTCTTGCCGACCAGGTCGAGCGCCTCGTGGACGTCCTCCTTGGTGATCACGCCGTCAGCGCCGAGCGCGATCACGACCAGACGCGGCGGCTTCTTCAGGCCGCGAATCACGCCCAGTCCCTCGGCCCACTGGCGGCAGCCGCGAGCGTTGGCGCGGTAGCCCTCCTGGGCCAGCTCGGGCAGCGCCAGCAGCATCGAGGAGTCGCCGATCGCGATCGGCGCCCGGCCGAGGTTGACGTCCTTGCGGGGCTTGACCTGCTCCACCCCACCGCAGGACGCGCTCGCGATCCCGGCGCCGAGCGCCAGCAGCGCGAGCAATTGAACTAGCATCGCCGCTCGTTTCAAGGGGGGAAAACTACCCGACGCCGGGGCCCCCCTCACGCCCTTCCCCCAGTAGATGCTCTTCCCGACGATCGAGTTCGCGATCTTCTTCCCGATCGTGCTCGGGCTCTCGTGGCTGCTGATGCCGCGCCAGCCGCTGTGGAAGCCGTTCATCGTCGCCGCCAGCTACGTCTTCTACGCGGCCGCCGACCCGCGCTTCTGCCTCCTGCTCGCCGGGATCACGGTCGGCAACCAGGTCGCGGCGCGGCTGATCACCGCCACCGACGACCCCCGCCGCGCCGCCCGGATCTGCGCCGCCGCGGTAATCGGCGACCTGCTCACCCTGGCCGTGTTCAAGTACTACGCCTTCTTCGTCACCGACGTCGGCGACGTGCTCGACGCGATCGCCCTCGGGATGCCGCTGCCGCTGCTGACGATCGCGCTGCCGATCGGGGTCAGCTTCTTCACCTTCCAGGCGATCACCTACGTGGTCGACGTCAAGCGCGGCGACGCCGAGCCGGCCTCGCTGCTGGACGCGGCGATCTACCTGAGCTTCTTCCCCCACCTGGTCGCCGGGCCGATCGTCCGCGCGAGCGAGTTCCTGCCGCAGCTCAAGGCCCCCCGCGATCCGCACCGGGTGGCGGTCGGCGCCGGGCTCACCCTGATCGCGCTCGGTCTGGTGAAGAAGGTGCTGATCGCCGACACCCTGGCGCGTGAGCTGGTCGACCCGGTGTTCGGCGTCCCCGAGGCCTACTTCGCCCCCGACGCGATCCTCGCTGCGCTCGCCTACGCGGCGCAGATCTACTGCGACTTCTCCGGCTACACCGACATCGCGATCGGGCTCGCCCTGCTGTTGGGGTTCATCTTCCCCCAGAACTTCAACAGCCCCTACCGGGCGACCGGGTTCCGCGACTTCTGGCGCCGCTGGCACATGACCCTGTCGCGCTTCCTGCGCGACTACCTCTACATCCCGCTCGGCGGCAGCCGCGGCGATACCCGTTGGTTCACCTACCGCAACCTGATGATCACGATGGTGCTCGGCGGGTTATGGCACGGCGCCGCCTGGACGTTCGTGCTCTGGGGCACGTTCCACGGCGCGATGCTGTGCACCGAGCACGCGCTCGACGGGCGGATCGGGCGCCGCACCCCGGCCTGGGTGCGCGGCGCCGGCACCTTCCTGGCGGTCTGCTTCGGCTGGATCCTGTTCCGCTCGCCCGACCTCGACCTGTTCTGGACCTACCTCGGCCGGATCGTGGATTGGGGCCCGGCCACCCTTTGGACGGTGCCGATCGTGGCGATGATCGTGATCGTGATCGGGATGCAGGTGCTGCCGCCGCGCCGGGTCGAGCACCTGCAGCTGTCGGTCGAACGACTGCGGCCGCTGGCGCTCGCGGTCGGCCTGGCGGTGGTGATCCTGGTCGTCGGCGCTACCGTGCCGAGCCAGGGGGTCCCACCGTTCATCTACTTCCAGTTCTGATCACCAGATGACCCACCGCGACGACAGCGAGATGAGCCGCTTCGAGCGCCACGGCCAGCGCGCCTACAGCGCCCGCGACGCGGTCGGCGCGGTCGCCCTGGTCGCCCTGTTGCTGGTCCTGTTCGCCGGCGGCTCGATCCGCGACGCGACCGCCCAGATCGACCCCGGGGTCGGACATGACATCGTCGACGCGGTCGGCGGGCCGACCCAGTGGATCGCCGACCGGCTGCCGCTCGACGAGGCCCAGCACGAGCTCACCGGCGGCCTCTCGCCCGACCCGGATCTGGTCAGCAGCGGCGGCTTCGACCAGGCGCAGACAACGACCGGGGCCGGCGGCCAGGTGCCGCCGGTCACCCCCGATGCCTTCGACCCGGCGGCGATCGGCGCCCAGCCGCCGGCCAAGCAGCAGCTCGGCACCCTGCTGGTCACCGGCGACTCGCTCTCGACCCCGCTCGACAGCGAGCTCGCCAGGCGACTGGCGCCCGACGGCGTCGACGTGATCCGCGACCCGCACCTGGGCACCGGGATCTCGAACTCGGACGTCGTCGACTGGGGACGCCTGTCGGCGAGCCAGGTCGCGCGCGACCACCCCGACGCCGTGGTCGTCTTCATCGGCGCGAACGAGGGCTACGGGCTGCCCGGGCCGAACGGCGAGGACATCTTCTGCTGCGGCGCGGACTACGCGGCCGCGTACGCCAACCGGGTGCGCCAGGTGATGAACACCTTCCGCCAGGGCGGCGACGCCAAGGTCTACTGGCTGACCGTGATGACCCCGCGCGACCCTGACCAGGCCGGGGTGGTGAAGCTCGTCAACGCATCGATCCGGGTCGCCGCCCAGCCCTGGGCCGACCAGGTGCGCGTCATCGACACGGTCCCGATCTTCACCCCGGGCGAGCGCTACACCGACTCGATCCCGGTCGACGGCCGGGACACGATCGTCCGCGAGTCAGACGGGATTCACCTCAACGACGAGGGATCCTCGATCGCCGCCGACCTGGTGCTCGACCGGATCGACCAGGACTTCACCCACTAGGCCTCGCTCGGCCTCAGAGGTTCTGGGTGTAGGAGAAGATCACCTTCTTGTTGCCGTTCTTGCACTTGACGTCAGCGCTGAACTGCAGGCCCGGGGCGGTCTCGCGCGGACCCTCGGAGCACTTGTAGCCGAGCACCTTCGACTTGCAGTGGCCGTCGGCGCCGCCGCGCGCCTTGCGGCAATCGTTGAACGCGATCACGACCTTCTCGCCCTTGCCGCAGCTGGTGTTCTTGACCTTCAGCGGCAGGACGTAGGAGGTGCCGAGCGACTCCGCCTCGTCGGCGGACAGGTGGCAGGTGGTGGCCTTCGGGGTCGTGCTCGCGTTGGCGCTGGGCCCGACACCTACGGCCACCAGCGCGGCAAACGAGCAAACGACCGCGACCAGCCTGATTCCTGCCTTCATCGATACCTCCAAAGTTGGTTCGTCTCCCCTAGCGGGCTGCGATTCTAGACTCGCGCCCGATGGAGGTCAGCCACCCCGACATCCTGGTCGTCGTCTGCGTCGCGGTCGCGGCCCCGATGCTCGCCGACCTCTCGCGCTCGGCCCGGGTCCCGATCGTCGTCGTCGAGATCTTCCTCGGGATCATCGTCGGCCCCCAGGTCCTCGACCTCGCCGGCACCGATGGGTTCATCGACTCGCTGGCGACCTTCGGGCTCGCGTTCCTGTTCTTCCTCGCCGGGATGGAGATCGACTTCGAGCGCATTCGCGGCGCCCCCGCCGACCACGGGGTGGCCGGCTGGCTGATCTCGCTCGGGCTCGGGCTGGTGGCCGCGCTCATCCTCCACCTGACCGGGGTGGTGCACGCGACGATCCTCGTCGGCCTGGCGCTGGCGACCACCGCCCTCGGCACCCTGATGCCGATCCTGCGCGACGCCGGGATCCTCGACCAGCGGTTCGGCGACTACGTGGTCGGCGCGGGTGCGGCGGGTGAGTTCGGGCCGGTGGTGATCGTCTCGGTGATCCTCGCCTTCGACGCCGACGAGCCGCTGCGGGCGCTGCTGCTGTTCGTGTTCGCCGCGATCGTCGTCGCCGCCACCCTGTTCGCGCTGCGCAGCCGCCCGGCCCGGGTCGTACGGCTGGTCGAGACGACGATGGGGACCAGCGGCCAGCTCGCCGTGCGCCTGTCGCTGCTGCTGATCGTCGCCCTGGCGGTGCTCGCCGCCGAGTTCGGGCTCGACGTCATCCTCGGCGCCTTCGCCGCCGGGATCGTGGTCGGGATCGTGATCCGCGGCTCCGAGGCGCACGAGTTCCTCGGCAAGCTCGATGCCGTCGGCTTCGGCTTTCTGATCCCGGTCTTCTTCATCGCCACCGGGATGGACTACGACCTCGACGCCCTGCTTCGACAGCGCCGCATCGCTGGCGCTGGTCCCCGGGCTTCGCGCTGATGTTCCTGGTCATCCGCGGACTGCCGGCGCTGCTGCTGTACCGCGGCGCGCTGGAGCCCGACGACCGCCGCTCGCTCGCCCTGCTCTCCGCCGCGGCCCTGCCGCTGCTGGTCGCGATCACCCAGATCGGCCTCGACACCCACACGATGCGCACCGAGGTCGCGGTCTCGCTGGTCGGCGCGGGGATGCTCTCGGTGCTGGTCTACCCGCTGCTCGGCCTGGCCCGCCATCGGCGCGCCGAGAGCGCCCGGCCGACCGCCGATTAGCCGCTGCCCTCGAGCAACGTCCGCCTCGCACCGCGATAGTTTTTGGCGCCGTGGTCGCGCTGATCGTCGTCGCCGTCATCGTCCTCGCGCTGGTCGCGTTCGTCTGGCTGACCTACAACCGGATGGTCGCCAAGCGCCAGGCGACCGAGAACAGCTGGGCGCAGATCGACGTCTCGCTGCGCCGCCGCCACGATCTGATCCCGACCCTGGTCGAGTCGGTGAAGGGGTACGCCACCCATGAGCGGACGACGTTCGAGAACGTCAGCGAGGCCCGTACCGAGGCGATCGCCGCCCAGGGCCCGGCCAAGCGGGCGGTCGCCGAGAACGAGCTCGGCCTGCAGACCGGCCGGCTGATGGTCGTCGCCGAGGCCTATCCCGAGCTCGAGGCGTCGAAGAACTTCTCCCAGCTGCAGCAGCAGCTGCGCGAGACCGAGGACCAGATCGCGATCACCCGGCGCGTCTACAACGACACGGTCGAGACCTACAACACCCTGATCCAGGTCTTCCCGGCGCTGATCGTCGCCCGCCTGTTCGGCTTCGACAAGCGCGAGTTCTTCGACGCCCCGGCCGAGGCCGAGCTGGCGCCACAGGTCAGCCTCTCCCCCGGCCCCGCATGAGGCCACGGCTGCCGATCGCGCTGCTTGCAGCGCTGGTCGTCGCCTTGGTGGCGGCCGCGCCGGCCGCCGCGCGCAGCGCCGACATCACCGACGCCGACGTCGCCCTGCGGTTGGCCCCGGACGGCAGCCTGCTGGTGACCGAGTCGCTGACCTTCAACTACGACGGCCACTTCGAGGGCTCCTACCGCGACATCGTCCTCCTGCACGGCGCCCGGATCTCCGACGTCAGCGTGAGCCAGGACGGAGAGCGGTTCAGGCCCGGCGGCAACACGGCCCTCGGCAGCTTCGACCGCCCCGGGGTCTTCGGCACCACCGAGACCTTCGACGACGACGGCAACAACGTCGAGCGGATCGTCTGGCACTACCGAGCCACCGACGAGCAGCGAACGACGGTGATCAGCTACCGGGTCCGCAACGTGGTCCTTGCCTACGACGACGTGCTCGACATCGGCTGGACCGTGTGGGGCGACCAGTGGGACTTCGACCTCGACAACCTGAGCGCGAGCTTCACCAACCCGGCGCTCGATCCCGACGACGACCTCTATCGCGTCTGGGGCCATCCCCGCGACGTCGAGGGCGAGACGGTCCGCGGCGACGGCGAGGCGACGCTGACCGCCACCGACGTCAACAGCGGCACCGCGGTCGAGTTCCGAGTCACCATGCCCCGCGACCCCGACGCCGCGTACCCGGCGGCGGTCCAGAAGTCCGGCGAGGGCCTGCCGGGGATCCTCGCCGAGGAACAGGGTCTCGACGACGAGTTCAACTCGCCCTGGAACCGGTTCAAGCGCGCCGTCGCCAGGCACGCCTTCCTCTTCTCGCTCGGGATCGCGGCGATCGCGTGGCTGATCGTCGGCCTGCTGATGCTCCTCGCCCGCGACCGCCCCCGCGGCGTGCCCGAGTACCTGCCCGAGCCGCCCGACGACGCCGCGCCGGCGCTCGCCTACGCGCTCGCCAACGAGGGCACCGACTCCGACGACACCGTGCTCGCAACCCTGCTCGACCTGGTCGACCGCGGCTACTACGAGACCGCCCAGGCGACCACCGAGGACGAGAAGCTCGACCTCTCGCTGAAGCAGAAGCCGGACCGCCCGGAGGGGGATCTGACCGACTACGAGCAGGACGTGCTCGCGTTCTTCGACCAGCTGCTCGACGGCAAGCAGGTGGCGATGAGCGAGATGAAGGATCAGATCCCCGAGCACTCCGAGGTCTGGCGCGGGCGCTGGGAGCGGATGACCGAGAAGCTCGACGACGCCGGCGACGATCAGCTCGGCTGGGACCGCAACCTCAACTGGGCCCGGTGGCTGACCGACCTGGTCGCCTCGGTGGCGATCGGCTTCGTGGTCATCCTGGCGCTCTCGCGCGAGGAGGGCTTCGTGCTCGCCGGGCTGGTCGGCTTCCTGACCATGATCGGGATCCTCGCCCTGCCGGCGACCCGCTTCAAGCGGGTCGACCCCGACCACGGCGAGCGGGTCGAGCGCTGGCGGGCGTTCGCAAAGTGGACCGAGGACTTCCCGAGGCTCTCCGACGACCCGCCGGCCACGCTCGAGCTGTGGAAGCGGATCCTCGTCTACGGGGTCGCCTTCGGCACCGCGGAGCGGATGATCGCCTCGGGCCGGATCCCCGCGCCCGTGGTGACCGACGCCTCAGCCGGGTCCCACTGGAGCTCCTACGCCTTCGTCGGCGGCTTCACCAGCTCCTCCTTCGACGGCTCCAGCTTCAGCTCGGGCTTCTCGTCGCAGGTGGCGCCGGTGAGCTCGTCGACCGGCGGTGGCGGAGGGTTCTCGGGCGGCGGTGGCGGAGGGTTCTCGGGCGGCGGTGGCGGCGGCTCGTGGTAGTCGCGGACCGGCCTCCTACCGGAACTTCACCAGCTGGTCGTTGAGCGGCAGCGCCGCGCGGCGCTTGCCCGCCAACGCCGACGGGTCGACCGGCGCCGGCATGCCGGAGAACAGCGGCGCCTCGTCGGTGACCACGCCCTGGCCGCGCCACTTGGTGAACGTGAACGGAAGCCCGTTGGACTGCAGCGGCGAGGCGCCGTCCATGATGTGGAAATGCAGGTGCGGGCCATCGGTGTTGCCCGTGTTGCCAAGTAGGCCGATGACCTGGCCGGCGCGAACCTTGTCGCCGACCTTGAAGCGCATGCTGCCGGGCTGCATGTGGGCGTAGAACGCGTAGTGGCCGGCGTCGATGCGGATCACGAGGAAATTGCCGCCGGCGGTTTGCACGGTCGGATCGGCCGGGAAGACGCCCGGGGTCTGCTCGGGCAGGCCGTCCTGGATCTTGACCACCTTCCCGTCGGTCGCCGCGTAGATCTTGTCGCCGAAGAACGGCCAGCTGGCGAGGTCCCCGTACGGGCCGGCGACCAGCGCATTGGCAGCGGTCAGCTGGACGAAGTCGATCGCGAACCGCTCCGGGGCGTCGATCGTGCCGTTGATCGCCAGGGTGGCGCCGCGGTGGGCCGTGATCTTTGCGCAGCAACCGTTGCCGATCAGCCAGCGCTCGCCGCGCAGCGGCGGCTCGACCTCGAGCGGCTCCTCGTCGAGAACCTCCACCTTGACGCCGGTGTAGGACTGGACCGCCGGCGGGTTCGGGTCGCCGACCGGTCCGTAGCTGAGCGTCACCTGATGGCGCAGCTTCGGCGGCGGTTTGCGCTTCGCCGGGTAGGCGACGTCCATGAACAGCGTCGCGCCCTGGCCGGGCCCGAGCGTCGTCTTCGTCCCATCGCCGTCGATCCGCATCACGGTCGAGAGCACCGACTGGTCGTAGAACCGGCCGATCGGCTTGCCGTTCGCGGTCGCCTGGATCGAGTCGATGGTGACCTCGAGGTCGGTCTGGTTGGCGACCTTGATCTCATAGGCGAGGTGCATGCGCCCGTCGCCGCCCAGCACCGGGATCGAGGCGTGGGCGACGTACATGCCCAGCGGCGAGATCACCGCGGTCGCGTCGCCGGCGCCCTGCGCCGCGACCGGGGCGCAGAGAGCCCCGGTCGCGAGCGCCGCGCAGAGCAGGCGACGGACCCGCATCAGCTAGGCGAGGACCTTCGCCTTCATCGCCTCGAACTCCTCGTCGGAGAGCTTGCCGCTGTCGTGCAGCGCGCTCAGCTTGCCGATCTCGTCGGCCGGCGAGGCAGCGGTCTCGCGGATGTAGTCGTCCATCTGGGCTTTCGCGTCCTGCTGCTCCTTGATCATCCGCTCGCGCATGCCCGAGCCGCGGACGCCGAGGTAGATCAGCGCGGTCAGGAACGGCACGAAGACCAGGAAGAAGACCCAGCGGCCTTCGTCCATCCGGAGGTCTCGTGGTCGCGGAACAGGTCGGAGAGGATCGTGATCAGGATCCAGATCCAGATCACGAAGAAGAAGATCGAGACGACGGTGAGCAGGGCCTCACCGAGGCCGTAATCGGCGATCGGAAGCAAGTTGCGGGTCCCCTTTCGTCGGTTGGTACGCCTGTGCGAGTGATCGTAGTGCCCTGCACGCCGCTCAGGCCGCGCCCGGGCTGCGCCACGCGTACCCGTCGCCTTCGCGCTCCCAGACATTCTCGCCGCTCGGGGACTCCCGCGGCCCGCAGGATCGCGGTGCTCGGCCGATACCAGGTGGTCACCGGGATCTCGTCGACGACGTGGACGATGTCGGGACGCAACTCGCCCGGAAGCGCCGCCATCGCCTCGGAGACCGCCGCCGCGTCGAGCTCGAAGCCGCGGCGCACGGTGACCGCGGCGATCGCCAGCGAGTGCTCGGACCCGGGGGCCGGGACGCCGTAGACGACCGCCAGGTCGACCGCGTCGAGGTCGCCGAGCGCGTCGATGATCGGGAACGAGGCGACGTGGCCGTGCTCGGTGCGGATCAGAGCGGCGACGTTGTCGACCAGCCACAGGTCGCCGTCCTCGTCGGCGCGGAACAGATCGCCGGTCGCCAGCCAGGCGTCGTTGGGCTCGAACAGGCCGCGAAGCGGGCTCTCCGAGGTCGAGACCACTCCGCGCCGCCGGGTGAGCAGCATCCCGACCTCGCCGGGGCGGCACTCGACCGCGAAGCCGTCGGGGCGCTCGCGCAGCCTGCCCTCGGCGACGTCGTAGGCGGCCAGCCGGACCTCGGCCGACCCGGGCAGCGGCCGGCCCTTGCTACCCGGCTTCTCGCCGCTCAGGTTGACGAGGATCGCCTCGCCCTCGGTCGAGGCATAGAACTCGAGCACGGTCGCGGGCGCGAAGCGCCGCCCGACCCGCCGCCAGAGCCCGCGCGGCATTCCGGCGCCGATGAACAGCCGCACCGGGTGGTGATGCTCGGCGGCGTCCTCGGGGGCCGAGGCGATCTCGCGCAGCATCGTCCAGGTGTAGGAGGCGACCGTGACCCCGTAGCGGCGCACCTCCGCCCAGAAGGTCGTCGGGTCGAAGTCGCGGGCGATCGCCAGCCGCGCGCCGCCGGCGATCGCGCCGCCGACGCTCATCAGCAGGCCCGACGGGTGGTAGATCGGGGTCACCGCGTAGACGGTGTCGGCGTCCGACAGCGCGGCCGCCGAGGCGGTTGCGAACGCCGACAGCGCCCAGCGCCCGTTGGTCAGCCGGTTGGCCCGGGTGCGCTCGCCCTCGCCGGTGAACAGGACGAAGGCGAGGTCCGAGGCGCGACCCGGGTTGGGCTCGTACCAGGCGGGCGGCTCGACCGCGTCGGGGTCGATGCGCTCCATGTCGATCACCCCGCCGCCGAGCTCGCGCTCGTCGCCGCCGCCGCCGAGCACGAGGATCTCGGCCTCGGGCCTTGCCTCGCGGGCGCGGGCGGCGAGCTCGGGGTCGGCGACGATCCGGGTCACCTGCCCGAGCTCGGCCTCGTGGGCCACCGGCCCATCGGGCCGCATCAACACCGAGACCGCGCCCAGCCGATTGAGCGCGGCGACCACCGAGAGGCCGCTCGGCCGGGTGCTCATCAGCACCCCGACGTGCTCGCCCTGGCGGACGCCGAGCGAGAGCAGGCCGCGGACCACGTTGTCGACTCGGCCCTTGACCGCCTCGTGCGAGTAGGCGCGGTCCTCGAACAGAAAGAAGTCGGCGTCCGGGGCCTTGCGGGCCTGCTCGTCGAGCAGCAGGCCGAGCGAGACGCGCGTCTGCGGCTCCAGCCGCCCGAGCCGCGCGAGCCGCGGCAGCTGGCCGGTCAGCTCCTCGGCCAGGACCCGGATCCCGCCGACCGTGCGTCCGGCGGCGTCGGCGACCGAGCGGGCCAGGCCCCCGCCGACCCCGGCCGCCAGTTCGAGCCCGACCCCGAGCCGCGTCCCGACGCCGGCGCCCTCGAGCTGCGGCTCGGTCTCCTCGACCGGCTTGATCGACTCCGGAAGCTCGCCGCCGCCCGCCCGCCACTTCGCCCAGGCCGCGACCGCCGGCCAGGTCGTCGCCGTCGCGGTCGAGCCGACCACGAGCCCGAAGTGCCCGGCGCGCAGGGTGAGCTCGTAGACCGCGGCCCGGGGCGCCGCTCTGACGATCGCGCGGACCCCCGGCGCCGGGGCGATCTCGTCGACGGTCGCCGACGACGGTCAGCACCGGGCGGTCGATGTCGGCCAGGGTGACGGTGCGGTCCTCGATCACGAAGCCGCCCTGCAGCATCCGGTTGTGGGCGATGAACTGACGCATGAAGTCGGCAAGCGCGGGGCCGGGCCAGGCGACCCAGCCGTCGCCCATCAGGAAGCGCCGCTGGCGTTCGCGCGGCAGCAGCGCCTCGCGGTCGTGAAGCTGGCGGACGAAGTCGAACTGCTGGCGCATCGACTTGACCGGGTCGAGCAGCCGAAAGCCCGTACGGCTCATCCAGGCCGGGACCGCGGTGCGCCCGAAGACGCCGGCGAGCACCTCGGCGGCCGACTCGGCAACCTCCTCGGAGATCCCGAGCGGCAGTGCGACCCGGGTGTCGACCGGGCTGCCGAAGGTGATCACCGAGTCGATTCCCTCGCCGCGCCGGAAGGCGGCCGCCTGGTAGCAGAACATCCCGCCCTGCGAGTAGCCGCCCAGGTGGACGTCGGCGCCGGTTACCTCGCGAACCCGGTCGACCGCCTCGGAGACGGCGAGCACGTGGTCGGCGAGGGTGCGCTCCAGTCCGCCCTCCTCGCGCTCGGGGGCGCCGAAGTCCACCACCCACGGGTCGACGCCCTGCTGGTGCAGGATCGTCGCCGCGCTCGAGGCCGGCGAGACGTCGTAGACGTCGGCGGCCAGCATCAGCGGCGGGACCAGGAGCACCGGCGGGCCCGCGGCCTCGTCGGCGTAGTAGTGGCGCAGGCGGTAGTTCGGCCGCTCGGCGGCGAGCTCGAACGGCGACGGCTTCTCGTCGGTCTCCAGGCCGCCGAAGCGCGCCACCTCGAAGGCGTTCTGCGCCGCCGCCCCCAGCCGGGACGCCGAGCTCGAGATCGGGTCGGGGATCAGGCCCATGGGCTGTTGCGCAAGCTACCGCGAGATCGGCGGCTGCGCGGCGGTGTTTGCAGGGCGAAACCTGGTTGGGCTGGGTAAGGGGTCGCTACTACCGGGCGTCGGGGAAACACCACTTGCGTCTCGGCAGTCACGATTCGTGTGGTCTTAAAGACGAATAGTGTCGTCAACACCACTCATATCGCCCGCGAGCCGGCGCGAGTGGTGTTGGCGGAAAGCCGTCCGCCTCACCCCCACCCCACCCAGCCCAACCCGAGACCGGCCTGCGACCAGCGCCGCAACGACCTACGCGACCGCGGGCTGCGGCGCCACCGCGCCGCCGCCTCGGGGTGCGGGGCGCGGGGTGACCGAGGGCGCGAGCTCGTCGATCGGCGTCGCGTCGACCGGCTGGCTCTTGCGCAGCAGGGCGACCGCGAGCACGATTCCGACCAGGACGAGCGCCGCGGAGATCTTCAGGCTGGTGCCGAGCGCGGAGACGAACGCCTCCTGGACGGCGTGCTGGACCCCGCTCACGTCGCCGCCGGCGACCTGATCCAGGGCGTGCTTGGCGCCCGTGGTGCCGGCGAGCACCCCCTCGAGCTCCTGGGCCTGGTCGCGGCCGATGGTGATGCTCTGGTCGCCGACGAAGTCGATCGTCCGCTGGGTCTGCAGCTCGGTGAAGATCGCCCCGGTGACCGCCACCCCGAGCGTCGCCCCGAGGCCGCTGAGCGTGACCAGGATCCCCGACGCCGCGCCGGCGTGGTGGCGCGAGACCGCGTTCATCGCCGCCAGGTTCATCGGGGTCAGCGCGAGGCCGATCCCGAAGCCCATGATCGCGGTCGGCGCCCAGAGGTCGCCGTAGTCGGTCGACAGGCTCAGGGTCGAGATCCAGTAGATCGCGATCAACATCGCCGTCAGGCCGATCACGATCGGCGGCCGCGGGCCGACCCGCGCCGCGATCTTGCCCCCGAGCGGCGAGGCGACGACCATCAGCCCGGTCAGCGGCAACAGCAGGACGCCGGTCTCGGTCGGGCTGTAGCCGAGGATCTCCTGCAGGTACGCCGGCAGGAAGAACAGCATCGCGCCGAACGAGAAGTCGATCACGAAGATCGTCGTCGTCGCCCCGGTGAAGTTGCGCCGCTTGAAGAAGTCGAGGTCGATCAGCGGGTTCTCGGTCCGCCGCTCGACGATCGCGAAGGCGACGAACGCGCCGATCCCGCCGACGAGCAGCGCGATCACGGCGGTCGATCCCCATCCCCAGGCGGCCCCCTGGATCAGGGCCAGGGTGATCGCGGTCAGCCCGGTCGCGGTCAGCAGCGCCCCCGGGATGTCGACGTTGCGCGGCGCCTCCGGGTCGCGCGACTCGGGCGTCCCGCGCAGCGCGAGCACGGCGATCAGCACGCAGAAGACGATGTTGACCGCGAAGATCCAGCGCCAGCTGAGCTCGCCGGTCAGCACGCCGCCGATCAGCACCCCGATCCCGGAGACGAGCTCGGTCGCCGCGCCCCACATGCCGATCGCGAAGCCGCGCTTCTCGCCCGTGAACACGTTGGTGAGCAGCGACATCGAGGCGGGCATCAGCATCGCCCCGCCGATCCCCGAGAGCGCGATCCCGCAGATCAACAGTTGCGCGTCCGGCGCCACCGCGGCGATCGCCGAGCCGCCGCCGAACAGCAGGCAGCCGCCGATCAGCATCTTGCGGCGCCCGAAGATGTCGGCGATCCGCCCGGAGGCGATCAGCAGTGCCGCGAACGGGATGTAGAACGCGGTCACCGTCCACTGCAGCTCCGCCAGCGAGGTGTTGAACTCGGCGTGGATCGTCGGCAGCGCGACGACGATCGCCGCGGTCGGCAACTGCACGATCCCGGCCGCACAGACCATCGCCACCAGGGTCTCGGTGCGTCCGTGCGCCCGCTCACGGCGCGATCCTAATGCGGTCAGGCGGCGGCGGGCGCCTTCTCGAACGACGAGCCGGAAGTGATCGAGCAGCTCGCGCTCGAAGCAGATGCTGTTGGCGCTGACACCGGAGGTGAAGGCGAGGCGGAAATTAGAGCTCGTCAGGTAGCGCGGCACGAGGCGCGCCTTGAGCAGCGTCTTCTTCAGGCTCGGCTCCGCGAAGCGCTTTCGCCACTGCCGGATCGTCTCGATGTAGTCGAGCCGGCCGCTCTCGGCCGAGACGAGGCGAAAGTGGGGCTCCGCGGCGCGAACCACCTGCTCGTCGCCAAAGGGGAGAAACGAGCCCGGGAACTGGTGCATCATCAGCGCCAGGATCCACTCGTCGGAGTCGCGCGGCGCCTCGATGCTCGCCCGCTCCGGGTCGATCATGTTGCGGCCGAAGACCATCGTCTGCAGGTAGAGGCGGCCATGGTCTCCAAGCAGCTCGGCGAGCTTGGCGAACAGCTCGCCGTAGATCTGCTCCTGGCGGCCTTCCCGGTAGGCATCCATCGAGCAGAAGTGTTCGAAGGCGCCAAGGCTTGCGACCGCGTCGAACGCGCCGAAGCTGTCGCGGGTGACCGCGCGGGCATCGGTGATCCGGGCGTCGAGGCCATGGCGCACGCACGACTCCGCCTGGGCCGACGAGAGCGTCACGCCGACCCCCGACGCGTCGCGCTCGCGGATGAAGTTGAGCAGCGGGCCCCAGCCGCAGCCGACGTCGAGGACCCGCCGGCCCGGATCGATGCCGATCTGCTCGGCGACGTACTCGTGCTTTCGCCGCTGCGCCTGCTCGAGCGTCAGCGAGAAGTCGCCGTCGTACTTGGCGCCGCTGAAGTCGGCCATCTCGCCGAGGCTGAGCCGGAAGATGCGGTCGATCAGCGAATAGGTGAACTCGAGGTCGCGCTGGTCAGCCATCTAATCGGCGCGCAACCTTAGCCGCACCGCCCGCCACACCGCCCCAGAGTCAGCTGACCGCGACGATCACCTTGCCGGTGTTGCCGCCCGTAAACAGCAGGTTGAGCGCGTCGGGCGCGTGCTCGAGCCCCTCGACGACGTGGGTGGCGAACTTGATCTTGCCCTCGGCGACCCAGCCGCCCATCTCCACCTGCGCCTCGGGAAAGCGGCCGACGTAGTCGAGGATGATGAATCCCTCCATCCGCCCGCGGCGGGCGATCAGGGCGCGGTAGTTGCCCGGTCCGGCGACCTTGCGGTCGTTGTAGGTGGCGATCGCTCCGCAGAGCACGATCTTGCCGCGCAGCGCCAGCCGCGCCAGGCAGAGATCGAGGATCTCGCCGCCGACGTTGTCGAAGAACAGGTCGATGCCCTCCGGACAGGCGGCGTCGAGCGCGGCGCCGACGTCGTCGGACCGGTAGTTGATCGCCGCGTCGAAGCCGAGCTCGTCGGTCAGCCAGGCGCACTTCTCGGGCGAGCCGGCGATCCCGACCACCCGCTCGGCGCCCTTGATCCGCGCGATCTGGCCGACGATCGAGCCGGTCGCCCCGGCGGCGCCGGAGACGACCACGGTGTCCCCCGCCTCGATCCGGCCGACCTCGATCAGCCCGAAGTAGGCGGTCATCCCGGTGACCCCGAAGACGCTCAGCGCCGCGCCCGGGTCGATGCCCGCGGGCAGCGTCTGCATCGAGCGCTCAGCCTCGTCGGCGAGCGCGTAGTCCTGCCAGCCGAGCATCCCGAAGACCAAGTCGCCGTCGGCGTAGCGGTCCGAGTTCGAGCTCACGACCTCGCCCACTCCCCCGGCCCGGACGACCTCGTCGATCGCGATCGGCGGCAGGTAGCCGGGGGCGTCGTCCATCCAGGTGCGGATCGTCGGGTCGATCGAGATGAAGCGCGTGCGGATCAGCGCCTCGCCGTCGGCGGGCTCGGGCACCTCGCCCTGCTCCATACGAGTCGTGTCGGCGTCGACGTTGCCGGTCGGGCGCTGGGCCAACACCAGGCGGCGGTTTTGGTCGGACATCGTTCCCCTTTCGTGGGCTCGGGCAGCGAATCTATCGCCTGCGCTACGGTGGACGGGGGCCACCACCGAAGCAGAAGGGCATTAGAGATGAGCGACCAACTGACCTCGGCGAGCATCGTCGAGGCCGCACAGCAACTGGGACAGGACGAGTTCTCGCGCGGCGACATCGCCGGCCAGCTCGGCGTCGAGAAGGGCGATATCAAGCCCTCCTTCCGTGAGGCGATCAAGCTCGGCAAGATCGTCAAGACGCGCGACGACGAGGAGAACACCGGCTACTTCAAGCTCACCGGCGACTAGGGGTGCGCCGATCGGCGGGGATCGGCGCCCTCGCGGCGGCGCTGGCGACGCTCGCCGCGCTCGCGCCCGGAGCGGGCGCGGCGCGCCTGCAGGGCGTTGACGTATCGCGCTTCCAGAACCGGATCGACTGGGCGCCGGTCGCCGAGGCGGGGATCTCGTTCGCCTTCGTCCAGGCGAGCCGCGGGACCGGCAACGACTGCAGCGTGAAGCCGAACCGCTGCGGGCCCGACGAGCGCTACGAGTTCAACTACGAGGCCGCCCGCGCCGCCGGGGTCGCGGTCGGCGCCTACCACCGGGCGTTCGTCGACGGCAGCGGCCGGCGCACGGTGAAGGCCGACGCGAAGGCCGAGGCCGGCGTCTTCGCGACCGTGGTCGGGCGGCTGCGGCCCGGCGACCTGCTGCCGGCGCTCGACCTGGAGACTCCGTTCGGCTCGCTGACCCCGAAGCAGCTGCGCCTCTGGGTGCGCACCTGGCTGGGGCGGGTCGAGCGCAAGCTCGGCGCCAAGCCGATCATCTACACGAACACCACCTCCTGGGCGGCGACCGGCGACACGACGGAGTTCGCGCTCGCCGGCCATCCGCTCTGGGTCGCCAACTGGGGAGTTCCCAAGCCGCGGGTGCCGGCCGCCAACTGGGGCGGCAAGAGCTGGTCGGTGTGGCAGTACACGAGCTCGGGCTCGGTCCCCGGAATCGACGGCCACGTCGACCGCGACGTACTGCGCGGGGGCCTCGGCGCGCTGAGCGCCGATCCGGGCCCGGTCCCCAACTGACTCAGGCGCTCAGAGGACGACCACGGTCGTCCCCAGCTTCGCGAACCGGTAGACGATCTTCGCCTCCGGGGCCGGGACGCGGACGCAGCCGTGCGAGGCCGGGTAGGGCGGCACGTCGGGGTACTCGTGGAAGGCGATCCCGTTGTTGAAGTAGCTCGCGTACGGCAGCCAGACCTGGAACGGGACCGACCACGAGCGCAACTCCTTGCGAAAGACCTTGTAGGTGCCGGCCGGCGTCTCGGTCCCGGGGCCGCCGCTGGAGACGTGGATCGCGCGCTTGGTCCGCCCGTGGGCGATCAGCAGCGCGACGCCCTTGTCGCGGTAGACCTCGACCCGCCGGTCGGGCCCGCCGCCGTGCGGCTTCGGCGCGTTCGCCTTCGCCAGCGCCGCGGTCGTCTGCGGGCCGACGACACCGTCGCGGGTCAGCCCCTCCCACGCCTGGAAGGCGATCACGGCCTGCTGGGTGCGGTAGCCCTGGACGCCGTCGACCGCGCTGCGCGGCAGGTACTGAAGGTCGGCGAGCCGGTCCTGCAGCCGCTTGGTGCTCGGCGACTTGGCCCCCTTCGGGCGCTCCTTTCGCTGTGGGCCCTGCGCGGGCTTCGCGTAGTCGGAGCGCTCGGCCTCCTGTTCGACGGCCCTGCCGCCGGCGACCACCTTGACCGCCTCGACCCCGTCGAACTGGGTCAGCGTGTAGGTGAGCTGGCCGAGCCGGGCGGCGAGCTCCTGGCGCTCGAGGTCATCGCGATCGGCCGGGTCGGCCGGGATCCCCTTCATGAAGTCGGCCGAGAGGTCCACCGTCGCGGTGCCGCCCTGCTGGTCGACGCCCTCGACCGTGACCCCCGCCGGGATCTGGGTCTCGAGGTTCTGTTCCGGCGGCCCGGCGACCAGCTCCTTCGCCGCCGCCTCGACCTGGTCGCCGGCGGCGGGCAGGTCCGCGTCGACCTTGTCGAACTGCTCGCCCGCGGTGAAGTAGAGCTGGGGCTCGCTCGCCTGGGCGCTCTGGCCCTCGGGCGGCGCGTCCTCGGCGCCACCCGTCGTCGTGGTCGTCGTCGCCTCGCCCTGGGCACCGGTCGCGCCGGAGGCGCCGGTCGAGGTGGTCGAGCTCTCGTCCGAGCCGCCGCCACAGCCGGTCAGCGCCACCACGGCAAGCGCCGCGACCAGCATCCGTGCCCACGCTCCCGCCGCCACCGACATGCGGAAAGAATAGATCGACGGCCGCTCGGCAATCCGGCGACGCAGCTCGCCGACGCCGTGTCAACGGCGCAAATGTCTAGACCCGGAGGGCCCGGGTATGGTCGTGGCATGGCCGATCCATACACGCACAAGCCGCTGACCGAGGTCGACGACTCCGCGCCCGGGTTCGGGTATGGCGAGCTGCAGGAGGCCCGCTTCGCCACCGCCGATCTCGACGCCACCGACACCGGGGTCAGCTTCCACCGGGTGAAACCCTCCAAGCGCCAGGGATTCGCGCATGTCCACGAGCGTGCCGAGGAGGTCTACGTGGTGGTCGCCGGCAGCGGCCGGGCGAAGCTCGGCGACGAGATCATCGAGCTGCAGACGCTCGACGCGCTCCGCGTCGCGCCTCAGGTCGTCCGCCAGTTCGAGGCCGGCCCGGAGGGGCTCGAATTGGTCGCCTTCGGCCCCCGCCACGACGGCGACGGCGACATCATCCCCGGCTGGTGGGAGGCCTGAGCTAGGCGGCCTCGGAGTAGGCCCCCTCCTGGCTGCCCATCTCCTGGCGCTCGGCGGCGCCCTGGTGCGCCTGCGCCGGCACCGACTCGACCACGGTCGCGGCCACCGCGACGGCGACCCCCATCAGCACGGCGCCGATCAGATAGGCGAGGTGGTAGCCGGAGTTGAGCGCCGCGTCGCGCGAGGTCCCGTCCGCGATCAGGTTGTCCGAGTGCTGGCTCGCGAGGGTCGCGAGCACCGCGAGCCCGATCGCGCCGCCGACCTGCGTGGTGGTGTTGACCAGGCCCGAGGCAAGGCCGGAATCGCTCGGGGTGGCGCCCGACATCGCCAGCGTCATCAGCGCCGGGAACGAGACCCCGGCACCGACCCCGAGCAGCACCATCACGGGGAAGACCTCGGTCCAGTAGTCGCCCTCGACCGAGGTTCGGGTGAATAACGCCAGCGCCCCGGTCGCGAAGACGAGGCCGGTGATCAGGGCCGCCTTCGGCCCGATCCCCATGATGATCCTCTCCGCGTAGCGAAGCGAGAGCGTGCCCATCACCAGGCACGAGGGCAGGAACGCGAGCCCGACCTCGAGCGCGTCGTAGCCGAGGATCCCCTGCAGGTATAGGGCGCCCATGAAGAACATGCCGAAGAAGCCGACCACCAGCAGGCCCATGACGATGTTGGCCCCGGCGACGTTGCGCGAGCGAAACAGCCGCAGCGGCATCAGCGGGTTCGCGATTCGTGCCTGGCGCAGCACGAACGCAACCAGCAGCGCGATCGCGACCGCACCCAGGATCAGGGTCTGCGCCGAGCCGAAGCCGTTGTCGCCCGCCTCCAGCAGGGTGTAGACGGCCAGCATCACGCCGCTGGTGATCAGCACCGCGCCCGGGACGTCGGCGCCCTCGGACAGGCCGATGCCGGGTCGGTCCTCGACCAGGCGCAGCGCCGCCAGGCCGACGCCGATCCCGACCGGCAGGTTGATGACGAAGATCCAGTGCCAGCTGATCACCTGGGTGATCACGCCGCCGGTGATCAGCCCGATCGAGGCGCCGGCCGAGGCGACGAACGCGTAGACCCCGATCGCCTTCGCCTGCTCGCGCGGCTCGGGGAACATGGTCACGATCATCCCCAGGATCACCGCCGAGGCGACCGCACCGCCGGCGCCCTGGACGAACCGCGCCGCGACCAGCCAGCCCTGCGTCTGGGCCGTCGCGCAGGCGAGCGAGGCGAGCGTGAACACCACCAGGCCGATCAGGAAGATCCGGCGCTGGCCGATCAGGTCGCCGAGCCGCCCGGAAAGCAGCAACAGGCCGCCGAAGGCGATCAGGTAGGCGTTCACGACCCAGGCGAGGCTCGACTGCGAGAAGCCGAGGTCGCCCTGGATCGTCGGCAGCGCGACGTTGACGATCGTCGCGTCGAGAACGATCATCAGCATCCCGCCGCAGAGGACGTACAGCGCCAGCCAGCGGCGGCGCTCGTCGGTGTCCGTTTCAGTCGTCATCCCTTGCCCTTTCCCGTTCCATTTCAGGGTAGAGACCGGGGTGGCGCCACGAACTCATCGCTTGGATAACCAGTTGCAGACCGAACTCAGGCCGCGACGCTCGAGAGATGCTCGTGCACGAGGCGGACGACGGTCGCGCCCTCGCCGACCGCGGTCGCGCAGCGCTTGATCGAGCCGGAGCGCGCGTCCCCGGCCGCATAGACGCCGGGGACGCTGGTCTCCAGCAGGCCGGTCGCCCCGGCATCCTCGCCGGTGAGGATGAAACCGTTCTCGTCACGGGCGACCACGTCGCCGAGCCAGTTGGTGCAGGGGGCCGCGCCCAGAAAGCAGAACAGGAACCGCAGCGACACCCGCTCGCCGTCGGTCAGGGTCACGGCATCGAGGCTGCCGTCCTCGCCGTGTAGCTCTGCGACCTCGCCGCGATCGCGCACCACGACCCCGTTGCGGTTGAGCTCGTCGAGCAGGTAGTGCGACATCGTCTCGCTCAGATCAGCCCGGCGATGCAGCAGGGTGACCAGCGCGCCGCCGCGCGCAAGCCAGACCGCCGCCTGGCCGGCGGAGTTGCCGCCGCCGACGACCCCGACCCGTTGCGCGGCGCACAGGTGCGCCTCCGGCGGCCCGGCCGCGTAGAAAACGCTGATCCCCTCGTAGTCCTCGAGCTCGGCCACCGGCAGCCTGCGATAGTCGGCCCCGGTTGCGAGGACCACGGCACGGGCCGAGATCTCGTGGTCGTCCTCGAGGCGGACCAGGTGGCGGCCGTCACCGGGCTCGAGCGCCAGCGCCCGGTAGGGCGTCGCCGTCCGGGCCGAGAACTTGCGGGCCTGGGTGACCGCGCGGCTGGTCAGCTCCGAGCCGCTGATCCCGGCGGGGAAGCCGAGGTAGTTCTCGATCCGCCGCGACGATCCCGCCTGACCGCCCAGCACGGTGCTCTCGACGACCAGCGTGTCGAGTCCCTCGGAGGCGCCGTAGACCGCGGCGCCCAGGCCCGCCGGCCCGCCGCCGACGACGAGCAGGTCGACCTCCTCCCGCGGCGCCAGCTCGAGCCCGATCCCGAGCGCGCGCGAGAGCTCGCCGTTGCTGGGCCGGCGAAGGTCGGGCCCGCCCGGGAGACGGACGAGCGGCAGCTCCGAGTCATCGGCGCCGGACTCGGGGTCGTGGCGCGTGTGCGGCAGCTTGGCGCGCTTCGCGAACTCGACCAGGCTGCGGGTTCGCTCCGATGACTGCGCCCCGACGATCTCGATCCCGATCCCCTCGCGCTGCTGGAGCAGCTCGCGCCGGCGCACGAAGGTGGTCAGCAGCAGGTCGGCCAGCGGACCATCCTCGAACAGCAGCGGCCGCAGAACCTCGCGGTCGACGGCGATGTAGCGCATCGGCTCGGTCGCGACCGCGGTCAGGAAGACCGTCTGCCCAGAGAGCAGGTTGATCTCGCCGAGGAAGCCCCTGGCCCCGTGACGCACGACTTCGTTCCCGGCCCCGTCGAGCACCGCTGCCTCACCCTCGAGGATGGCGATGAACGGGTAGCGGCGATCGCCGACCTCGAACAGCTTCTCGCCGACCTGCGCGCTGCGCTCCTCGCCGAGCTCGGACAGCGTCTCGAGCTGGGACTCGGAGAGCACGGTGCTGGCCGGTTTGGACACGGGTTGAGCGTACTCAGGGCCGTCGCTAGTCGCGCACCATTGGGTCGCGCGGCAGAACGGCGCGGTGCCGTGCGGGCTCAGTCGGGGGTATCGGCGCGGCGAATCGCCGAGACCGCGTACCAGCCGAAACCGATCACGCCCACGAAGAGCGCGATCAGGCCGACCACGACCCCGATCAAGAAGAAGGCAGCGAGCACGACGAGGAGCCAGACGATCACGGCGAGGGTCAACTTGACCCCGATCAGGTCGGAGATCTCGGGATTCTGGCCCGCGGGCTTCCGTTCCTCGCTCACGTCGGGGAATGTATTGCGTCGTGGAAGGCAATACTTTCGCGATCGGCAACTCCAAGCTCCCAGAGGACCGGATGACCGAGGACCTCCAGCCGCGAGCCCATTCGAGGGCTGGTCTGTGAACGAGCACCCCAGGGTTGCGTCGCTGCCGAACCCGGAGTACCTGGGGCCGCGCTCACCCGCCGAGTGCGCTGCGCGGGGGCACAGCGCGCGCGAGCAGGTTCCGCCCGAGCAGCAGGCGGCCTGGGCACCGGCGGCGAACCGGGCTGATCCCGTCGCGATGCTCGAGCGACAAGCCGAGCAGCGGATCCCGGAGCTGGTGCCGATTCGGCACCGCCGAATGGCGATGTCGGCGTTCGCGTTCTATCGCGGCGGGGCGGCGGTGATGGCCGCCGATCTGGCGGCGTCGCCCCACAGCGGGCTCCGCGCCCAGCTGTGCGGCGACGCTCACCTGCTCAACTTCGGCCTCTTCGAGACGCCTGAGCGGACGTTGATCTTCGGGCTCAACGACTTCGATGAGACGCTCCCCGGCCCCTTCGATTGGGACGTGAAGCGGCTTGCCGCCAGCGTCGAGATCGCCGGGCGGGACCTGGGGTTCAGCGCCCACTCGCGAGGGCAGGCGGTGCTCGCGACCGTACGGTCATACCGAGAGGCGCTCGCGGAGTTCGCCGAGGACGGCCACCTCGGGGTTTGGTACGCGCGCCTTCCGGCCGAGGATCTGCGAAACCGCCTCACGGACCTGGCCGATCCTGAGTCGGGCAAAGCGGTCGGCAAGAGCATCCGCAAGGCGCTACGGCACGATCACGTTCGGGCGTTCGATCGTCTGGTTACCGACGACGGCGGCTCACTCAGGTTCTTGAGCACGCCGCCGCTGATCGTCCCGGCCGAGGAGTTGCTCGACGCCAGCCAGCGCGAGCGCTACGTGGAGGTCGTCCAATCCTTCCTGCGCCAGTACCGAGAGAGCCTGCCGCCGGACCGCCGCACCCTGGTCGAGTCCTACCGGTTCGTCCACCTCGCCCGGAAGGTGGTTGGGGTGGGCAGCGTCGGCACGCGCTGTTGGGCGGTCCTGCTGATGGGGCACAACCCGGAGGACCCGTTGATCCTGCAGCTGAAGGAAGCAGAACGATCGGTGCTCGCGCCATACGCAGGCGACACCGTCTATGAGTCGCAGGGCCGCAGAGTTGTCGAGGGCCAGCGTCTGATGCAGGCGGCGAGCGACCCACTGCTCGGCTGGTACCAGCTCGAAGGGTGGGACGGGCAGCACCGCAGCTTCTATGTGCGCCAACTCTGGGACGGCAAGGCCTCGGTCGATCTTTCACACCTGAGTCCGATCGGCCTGCAGGTCTACGGCGAGAGCTGCGGCTGGACGCTGGCCCGAGGTCACGCCCGTTCGGGTGACCGCATCGCCCTGGCGGCCTACGTGGGTGGGGATGATGCATTCGATCAGGCAATCACGGCCTTCGCCGCCGCCTACGCCGACACCAACGAGACCGACTACCAGCGGCTTCTCGACGCGATCAGCGAAGGGCGAATCGTTGCCGCAGACTCATGACCGGTCGCTGGTCGGCACCAAAGCGCTACCAGCACGGACGGTCGGGCGAGGCGGGGTCGCGTCGCCGTGTCGGACCCGCACGTCGGGCAGGACGCGATCGAGCCACCGCGGCAGATACCAGGCAGACGGCCCCGCGAGCCGGAGCAGCACCGGCACCAGGACGAGCCGCACGACGAAGGTATCCAACAGCACGGCGATCCCGAGGACGACGCCCATCTCCTTGGGCGGCAGCGGTCCGGAGAGGGCAAAGGTGAAGAAGACGGTCACCATGACCGCGCCGGCGGCGAAGATCACCCGCCCGGAGTCGGCTAGGCCCCCGACCATCGCCTTGCGAGCGTCGCCGTCGGCGTCCCAGCGCTCTTTGGCCGAGGCGAGCAGGAAGACCGTGTAGTCCATCGAGATCGCGAAGATCATCGCGAAGAAGAACACCGGCGCCCAGGCGTCGAGGAACCCCTGCGGCTCGAAGCCGAGCAATCCGGCGAGGTGGCCGTCCTGGAAGATCCACTTGGCGATCCCGAAGGCGGCGCCGGTGGCAAGCAGGTTGGAGACCACGCCGATCGCGGCGGCCACGGGCGCCTGGAATGCGATCAGCAGGACCAGGAAGCCGAGCGTCAGGACGACCCCGATGACCACCGGTGTCTTGGCCGCCAGCGCGGCCTCGAGATCGTGGTTCTCGGCCGCGGTGTCCCCCGATCAGGGTGCCGGAGGGAAGCCGCGAGCGCAGGCGATCGATCGTCGCGCCCAGCTCAGGGCTGGAGGGATCGCCGGTCGGGACCGCCTCGATCAGCACCTGGCCGCCATCGCCCCGCTCCGGCGGCAGCGAGTGGGCGATGCCCGGGTCGGCCCGCACTGCCCCCACAACCTGTTCGCGGTCGGCGGCCGGGGCGACGATCTGAAGCGCGCCCGGTGCGCCCGGTCCGAAGCCCGCCTGGATCTGCTCGTAGCCTTGCCGGGACTGGTCGTCGTGCGGCACCACCGTGATCGAGGGCATCGCGGTGCGCATCGAGAGCACCGGTAGAGCCAGGGCCACCAGCACCAGCACGGCGAGACCGCCGAACAGGTAGGGCCGCCGCCAGAGCAGCTCACCCCAGCGCGCTGAGCGCGGAGAGCGAGGCTCGCCGCTGCGCACCCAGGGAAGCGACAGGCGGTTGATCCTGGATCCGAGCTTGGCGAGCACCGCGGGGAGCAGCGTCAGCGTCGCGGCCAGCACGAAGAGGACCGCGACGATGATGCCCAGGGACGTCGAGCGGAAGGCGGGGCTCGGCACCAGCATCACCGCCGACAGCGAGACCAGCACGGTCAGCCCCGAGAAGAGGACCGCTTTGCCGGCCGTGTCCATCGTCGTCGCCACCGCCTCGACCGGGTCGAATCCCTGATCGAAGTGGGCGCCGCGGAATCGAACGACGATGAAAAGCGCGTAGTCGATGCCCAGCGCAAGCGCGAACATCAGCGCGAAGTTCATCGCCCAGATCGAGATCGGCGAGACCAGCGTTCCGAGGAACAGCAGCCCGGCGGAGGCGATCAGGCCGACGATGGTCAGCATCAGCGGCAGACCTGCGGCCACCAGCGAGCCGAACGCCAGCACCAGGATCGCCATGGTCAGCGGCCAGGAGATCAGCTCGGACTTGAGCATCGCTTCCCGGTTGGCCTGATTGAAGTCCGACCACATGCCTGGGGCGCCGGTCAGGCTGACGGCAACTCCCGGCCGGGCGGCGTCGGCGAGCTTGACCTTGAGGCGGTCGGCGGCGTCCACCATCGCGTTTGGATCGGCGGCGGCGCCGGCCCGGATCACAGCCGTGTGGCCATCGGGCGAGATCGAGACGCCCGCCTGCGGCGGCGAGACCCGGCCGACGGCGGGATCACGCCGCAGGTACCGCTGCGAGCGCTCCACGGCTTGCCGGAACTCGGGCGCGGTCGCCACGAGGTCCGGTGAGTGGACGGCCACCTGCAACGCGTAGCTGCCGTCGCCGGAGAAGTGGCGATCGATCTGCTCGCGGGCCTCGACCGACTGCGAGCCGTTCGCCTGCCAGCCGGCGCCCGAGAGCGCGGTCTCCACTCGCGGGGCGAGGATGCCGAGACCGACCGCGATCAGCGCCCAGGCGACGAAGACCCTTCCCTGGTGCTTCGCCGCCAGGCGGCCGAGCCGGCCGATTGGACCGAGGGCGCTCATCGCTTCACCCGACCTGGGCGAGAGCCGTCTGAGAATCGATCGCATTTCCTTGCCTCCTTGGTTGGTGAAGACAGCAAGGCGACCGTAGGCCTCGGTTCGGGGCCTGTCATGAGGCGTTCGCCTCAACTTCGGAGGGCTCAGTCGACGAGTCCGTGACGCATCGCATACAGCGATGCCTCGGCACGGGTGGAGACGTCGAGCTTCGCGTAGATGTGCTCGATGTGGTTGCGGGCGGTCTTCTCGGTGATCGTCAGCCCCTGCGCGACGTCGCGGCTCGAGGCCCCGCGAGCGACGAGCAGCAGCACCTCGAGCTCGCGAGCGGTGAGCCCGGCGGGGCGAGCTCGCTCGCGAGCGCCGGCGCGTCGGTGGCCGGCCGCGGTGAGGACGTCCTCGGCCGCGTCAGCATCGATCCGCCCGTCGCGAACCTCAGCGCGGAGCGTGGCGGCGGCCTGCTCGGGCTCGAGCGCGTCCCGGTGCGGCCGCGCCTCCGTCATCGCGTGGTAGGCGTCCGCTGCCGCGAGGATCCGCGCTGAGGGCTCGAGGGCGGATCCCGGGAGCGAGCGGTGATACCCGGAGCCGTCGAGGCGCTCGTGGTGGCAGGCCGCGATCGCTCCGAGGCGGGCGAGGGCCTCCGGACGGGCGAGCATGCGCTCCGTGTAGTACGGGTGGAGGCGAACTCGTTCCCACTCGGCGTCGGTCAGCGGCCCGGCCTTGTCCCAGATCGTGTTCGGCACCCCGGTGCGCCCGAGGTCGTGGACGAGCGCCGCCCGGCGCAGCTCGGTGACCGCCTCGTCCGGAAGCCCGCCTTCCTGCGCGGCGCCAACCGCCAGCCTCGTGACGCCGCGCGAGTGGCCGGTGAACCAGGGCGACTTCAGATCGGCGAAGTCGGCGAGCGTCTCGAGGGCCGCGTCGAGCTGCTCGCCGACCAGTGGCTTGACCAGCCCCGGCTCGGCCGCGATCACAGCGTCCCAGCTCGACTCCTCGGCAAGCCCATCAAGGAGCTCGCCCGCGCAGTCGGTAAACGCCTCCACCAGGCGCGGGTCGAACTGGCTGCCGGCGCGCTCGCGCACGACCGCGACCGCGCCGTCGATGCCGCCGCTGCGGTGGTGGACCTCGGCGATCGCGGCGATCTGGACCAGCCTGATCGCCAGCGGCAGCTCCTCGCCCCGCGTCCCGGCCGGGATCCCCCTGCCATCCCAGCGCGCGAAGACGTGCACGAGCGGGTCCTGGACCTCGGGGCCGAGCCCGAGTCGCCGCGCGATCTGTGAGGCGACCATGCAGTGCGCCGTCATCGCCTCGGCCGCGCTGCGCCCTCGAGTCGCCACCACCTCCGCCGCCATCCGCGCCCGCCTCAGCGGTGGGCGGCCGGTGCCGACCCGGCCGAGCAGAAAGCCGATCATCGGCAGGCCGGCGAGATCGACCTCGTGAGCGGCCGCGCGAAACTCGATCTCGTCCCCGAACTGCGCCGCCAGCTCGTGGGAATCGGCCGTACACCCGACCCACGCCAACATCGCCGTGTAATAGACGGCGGCGCGCTCGGCGTCGTCGACGCCGACACGGTCCGCCAGCGCGAGGGCGATCCGGCACTGGCGCAGGACGTGCTCCTGTGGCATGCCGAGCCCGAGATCGGTCGCGAGCGACAAGGCCGCGATCAGCTCAGCCAGGCGCAGGCGCATCTGCGCTCAGGCTATCCCGGCCTACTCCGCGCGCGATCGCTGCCCTGCTAGCTCGCGGGAGCGATGTTGTTGTTGAGCCGGAAGAAGTTCTCCGGGTCGTAGGTCGCCTTCACCTCAGCCAGCCGCGCCAGGTTCCGTCCAAACGCGGTGTCGACGCCGGCGCTCGGCGCCTCATCGGCCAGCCCGGTGAAGTTGAGATAGACGTCGCCGGTCCCGTACTCGGAGATCGCCTCCCAGGTCGAGCGGACCCAGGCAATACCGTTGGCGTCGTCGAGCTGGTCGGGGCTCCACATCCCGTCGATCGAGACCATGAACGGCGCTTCACGGGTCGCGAACGCGGTCTCCTCGGGATCGATGTCGGCGATCGCGCCGCCCATCGAGAAGACGTTGACCAGCGTCAGCGGCGCCGGCCGTTGGGCCGCCTTTGCGGCGATCGCCTCGATCGCGCCGTCGGAGAGCTCGGCGAGATACTGCGACTTCCAGTACGCCCGCAATTGGTTGCGGGGAAAGAGCGGGTCGAAGCCCGCCTGCACGCCGACGTAGGGCGTCGGTCCCGACATGTCGAACAGCGCCGTACCGAGCTCGCGCAGCGGCTTCATCGTCTCCATGCCCTCGTCGACGTCGCCCGCGTAGACGCCGCCGACGATCACGCAGGGGCGGTCGTGGATCGCCTCCGGCATCTCGGGGTTAGCGGGGAAGGTGATCCCGACGCACACCGAGGTCACCTCGTTCGGCGCGTCGCTCAGGTAGTCGCGCCACTTGCGGAGGATCTCGGAGTACTCCTCGAGCGGGTAGAAGGTTGCGGCGAACGCGACTTCCGGGCCGAGCGGCTCGAGCCGGAATGTGAACGATGTGACGACGCCGAAGTTGCCGCCGCCGCCACGGATCGCCCAGAAGAGGTCCGGGTTCGAATCCGCCGACGCCGTACGCACCTCGCCGTCGGCGCAGACGACCTGGGCCTCGACGAGGTGGTCGCAGGAGAGCCCGAACTTGCGGCGCACCCAACCGTAGCCGCCGCCGAGGGTGAGGCCGGCGACGCCGGTGTCCGAGACCACCCCGCCGGGCGCGACGAGCCCGAAGGCCTGGGTCTCCCGGTCCACGTCCGCCCACAGGGCACCGCCCTGGACGTGCGCAAGCCGGCGCTCGGGGTCGACCTGGACGCCGTCCATCTGCGAGAGGTCGATCAGCATCCCTCCGTCGGCCGCCGACAGCCCGGCGATCGAATGGCCGCCACCGCGAACGGCGAGCAGCAGGCCGTGCTCGCGGGCGAAGTTGACCGCCGCAATCACGTCCGCCGTGCCGGAACAGCGAACCGCCAGATCTGACTCGCCGACGTGCATTGCGTTGAACACCTCACGGACCGTGTCGCGGCCCGGATCCTGCGGTCGTAGAGCCGTACCCCGCAGCTGAGCCCGGAGCTCCTCAAGCGCGTCGTCGTTGACCGTCAGCCTCGGATTTCCGGTTGCTTCGCGAGTTCCCATCGGTCCTCCCGATTCGTTAGTCACGTCACGAGGCCGATAGACCCCGTGCGCCGGACAGTCACGGCAGGCAGATGCGGCTGATCACGCCGTTCTGAAGCCGCGGCGTTGCACCTGACCCTACTCCCCGGGTCGCCGGCACCCCATACGCGGAGCAGTTCCTTGCCGGCGACGCTTGAACGGTCATGACCGCGACCCCATCTCCCAGCAGCGAGTACCTGGCGGCTCCCAACCACGTGGTCGGCGCCGCCAACGGGATCGAGTACGCGTATCGCCAGGTCGGCCCGGGACACCCGTGGTCGGCCGACTGGTCTCGCCCAAGAGGCATCGTGCGATGTATCCGAAACCACGACACTAGGGACACCGGTGTCGGATCAGGCGAACACAGCGATCGGTCCACGGCGTTCAGGCGATCTGCCGGCGGAGTTTCAGTCCGCGACAATTCGCCGGCGAACCCTGCAGGCCCTGGTTGCGCTGCTCGTCTTGATCGCCATCGTCGCTTTGGCGCCGGGCCTGGGCGACGTACGCGACCAGCTCGCTGACGCCGACCCGGCCTGGCTGGCTGCGGCAATTCTGCTCGAGGGTCTGTCGTTTGCCTCCTACGTCCTGATGTTCGGACCGGTTTTCTGCACCGGGTTGCCGCCGCGTCGCAGCTGGCAGATCGGAGGCTCCGAACTGGCAATGGGCTCGCTGGTGCCGGCCAGTGGCATCGGCGGTCTGGCGCTCGGCGCCTGGATCCTGCACCGCGGCGGGATGAGCGGTGAGCGGATCGCCCGCCGTTCGGTCGCCTTCTTCCTGATCAAGAGCGGCGTCAACTTCCTTGCCGTGGTGATCCTCGGGACGGCGATGGCCCTCGGGCTCGGGCCGGACCTGTCCCTCTGGCTGACCGCGTTCCCAGCCGCGATGGCCGCTCTTGCGATCGTCGCGGTTGCCCTGGTCGCTCGCCTCGGTCCAGGCGCCTCCCCGGACGCCGACGCGTCACGACTGCGGCGGGCGGCTGCTTCGGCTCGCGAGGCCGTGACACGAGGGTCGGGGGCGGCGTTCCTGATCGTCCGGTCGGGCGACCTGCGCGTCCTCGGCGGATCACTCGGCTACTGGGCCTTCGACAACGCGGTGCTGTGGGCGACCTTTCACGCGGTCGGCGTCTCGGTCCCCCTGACGGTCGTCCTGATGGGCTACCTGATCGGTCAGCTCGGTGGACTGCTGCCGATTCCGGGCGGAATCGGCGGCATCGACGCCGGCTTGATCGGGACTCTGATCGTCTACGGAGCGCCTGTCGCCGGGACGGCGGCTGCGGTTTTCGCCTACCGCGTGATCCTGTTTTGGCTTCCGCTGTTCGCCGGCGCGATCGCGTTCGCCTCGCTTCGACGCGACATGCCCCGACCCGGGGAACTGGCGGCCTGTGCGCCGGCGATCACTGCCCAGGGCGCCTGACAGCTCGCGCGCTTTACCCCAGGCCGGCCCATCGCCTCGGATAACCCCGATCGCGATGGAGCCTGCCCCAGGCTCGGGCTGGCTGAGCCGGGCGAGAAAGGGGAAGGCCATCCGCTGCCGCGGTGGCATCTGCGGGAACCCGAGTACCGATTGGTACCGCGGACATTGCGATCGGTCTCGTAGGGCGGTCTTTCAAACGCCGAAAGCAGCCCAGCGCGCGGACCGTCCCGGCCGACTTGACGACTTTGGGATGCTCTTCACAGAGGCGGCACAGAGCCGCCGGCGCAACTCGAAAGGGGAAGCCGTGAACTCCGAGCCGACGCAGTGATGGCCACTACGTGCGCCCATCTCGATTCCGTCCAGATCACCGAGCTGCCCGAGGCGGTCGAGGGATGCGAGGAATGTCTGAAAACGGGAGGCCAGTGGCTTCACCTGCGTATCTGCCTGGAGTGCGGCAAGGTCGGTTGCTGTGACAGCTCGCCGAACCAGCATGCGTCGAGGCATGCGCGGGAGGCCTCCCACCCGTTGATCCGCTCGCTCGAGCCGGGTGAGCAGTGGTCCTTTTGCTTCGTCGACGACATCGGAATCGTCGTGGCCGGCATTCGGGGGCAGACGCGGATCCCACCCTCGCCGATGGGTGGCTGACGGATGCTCGACACGCGGGTGTGGCCGGCGCTCAGCTATCGAGATTGGGATGCGACCTGCGACACGCTCCACGCCCACACGCAGGTGCTCGGAAAGCTCGCGGTCGAGCTCGCCCCTCCAGAGCCACAGCTGCAGCATGCGGCCCTGAGGCTGAGCGCGCGCGGCTGGGAGACTCTCCCGCTGCGCGTGCCAGATGGCTCCGGGGCGGTCGTCGCGGCGCTTGACCTCCACACACACGAGGCCGTCGTCGAGCACAGCGGCGGCCATGAGACCCGGATCGCGCTGACGCCGAACCGGCCCGTCGCGGAAGTGACGCGCGAGGTGCTCGAGGCCGTGGGGCGCCTGGGTGGCCCGGTCGAAATCAATCCGGCTCCCCAGGAGACGCCGTGGCAGGTGCCGCTGGACGAGGACCACGAGCACGCGACCTATGACCCCGACCAGGTCGCGAACTACTTCGAGGCCGCCACCCACGCGGCGCTGGTCCTGGCGGACTTCCGGGCGCCGTTTCGCGGGCGCTCGACGCCGGTCAACGCCTGGTGGGGCACGTTCGACCTCGCGGTTCACTTCTACTCCGGAGAGTCGGTCGACCCGCCATCCGACGACTTCATCATCCGCAACGGAGGCGACGCGCAGCAGGTCGAGATCGGCTGGTGGCCGGGGGATCCGAAACACGACCGCGCCGCGTTTTTCGCCTTCGCCTACCCGACGCCCGACGGCTTCGCAGAGGCTGACCTCAGCCCCTCCCCGGGGGCCTGGAACGCGGAGCTGAGCGAGTATCTACTCGAGTGGGACGACATCCGCGAGAGCGCCGATCCGCATGGGCTCGCCCTGGAGTTCGCGCGGTCGACCTTTCGTCACGCCTGCGCGGTTTGCGACTGGGACCCGGCGCTGGCGGCCACCGCGGAGGGTGTTCCGCCTCCAATCCGCTGAGGCTTAGATTGGCGACGATGCCCGACCCGACTTCAGGCGAGCTGGACCCGGTCGGAGCGGCGGATCACGTGCTCGGCGCCGTGGAGCCCGAGTTGACGCTGATCGAGTACGGAGACTTCGGCTGCCCGTTCTGCTTCGCGGCGAGCCGGCCGGTGAGGGCGCTTCTCGATCGCTACCCCACCGTGGGGCTGGTCTGGCGCCACCTCCCCGACTCCGAGCTTCACCCGGGCGCCGACCTGGCCGCCGAGCTATCGGAGTTTGCGAGCGACCGAGGAAAGTTCTGGCAGGCCCACTCACTGTTGCTCGCCGGCCACGACCGTTTCTCGCTGAACGACCTGCTCTCAGTGGCGCGGCAGCTCGATCTCGACCCCGCCGAAGCGGAAGCGGCTCTACGCGAGCGGCGCTATCGCGAGCGCGTGCTCAAGGACGTCGCCGGCGCCGAGCAGGCGGGTGTTCACGCGACGCCGACCTTCTTCGTCGGAGGCGAGCGGCTCGAGGGAAACTGGAGCCAGCTGGCCCAGCTCGTTCCCGCGATTCTCGAGCGAAGGTGACCGCGCGTCGCGTCTAGCCCGCCGCGCCGCCCGATCAGCGGTCGATGACGGCCATCTGCGCTTCCTCGTGGCGCTCGCCGGCGGCGGGCGTGAGGTTGTTCAGCCGCTCGATCTGCTCGGTGCTCAGCTCCAGCTGGTCGGCGGCGCTGTTCTCCTCGACGCGGGAGACGCGCTTGGTGCCCGGGATCGGGGCGATGTCGTCGCCCTGAGCGGTCAGCCAGGCCAAGGCCACCTGCGCCGGTGTGGCGCCCGCCTCGGCGGCGACGGCCTCGACCTCGTCGACGAGGCGCAGGTTGTGCTCGAAGTTCTCACCGGTAAAGCGCGGGTTGGTCTTACGCCAATCGTCGTCGGCGAGCTGCTCGGGGGCGCGGATCCGGCCGGTGAGAAAGCCGTGACCCAGCGGCGAGTAGGGGACGAAGCCGATGCCAAGCTCGCGCAGGAGCGGCAGCAGCTCGGCTTCGGGGTCACGCGTCCACAACGAGTACTCCGTCTGCAGCGCGGTGACCGGGTGGACGGCGTGGGCGCGGCGGATCGTCTCGGGGCCGGCCTCGGAGAGGCCGATGTGCCGGACCTTGCCCTCGGCGACCAGCTCGGCCAGGGTGCCGACGGTCTCTTCGATCGGCGTGTTCGGGTCGACCCGGTGCTGGTAGTAGAGGTCGATGTGGTCGGTGCCGAGCCGCTCAAGTGAGCCCTCGACGGCGGTGCGGATGTTCGCCGGGCTTGAGTCGAGCACCCCCGGACCGCCGCCCGCGTGTGAGACGAAGCCGAACTTCGTCGCCAGCACGACGTCGTCGCGGCGGTCCTTGATCGCCCGGCCGACGAGCGCCTCGTTCGCGTACGGCCCGTAGATCTCAGCGGTGTCGATGTGGGTGACGCCCAGGTCGAGCGCCCGGTGGATGGTGCGGATCGACTCGGCCTCGGTGCTCTCCGGGTCGAGGTAGTACCCGGACATCGCCATCGTGCCGAGTCCGATGCGGGAGACGTCGAGTTCGCCGATCGAGATGTGCTTCATGGGTTGCTCCGTTCTGTCGGATGGGACTGTCGGGACGGAGATCCAAGAAAGCACGCATTTGCGGGAAGTGAGAGTCCCTATTGATAGGGGTATTGGCAGGGTCCCCCGGCGCCTGGCGGTGCGGGGTTACCCTGATCTCGTGGACGCCAAGAACGAGATCCGGGAGTTTCTGACCTCCAGGCGGGCCAAGCTCACACCGGACGAAGTCGGCCTGACGTCCTACGGCCCCCGGCGTGTGCCCGGGCTGCGTCGGGAGGAGGTCGCCGTCCTCGCTGGAGTCAGCGTCCCGTACTACACCCGGCTTGAGCGCGGGAACCTCAGCGGGGTGTCCGAAAGCGTTCTGGAAGCACTGGCGCGCGCCCTGCAGCTCGACGAGGCCGAGCGGGCGCACCTGTTCGACCTCGCACACGCGGCCCAGCCGGCAGCCCCTGCGCGCCGACGTCCGAGAAAGGAACGGATCCGGCCGAGCGTGCAGCGCATGCTCGACGCGATCACCGGAGCGCCGGCGGCCGTGATCAACGGCCGCTTGGACATGCTCGCGACGAACACGCTCGCCCGGGGCCTGTACTCGGAGTTGTACGTCGACCCGGTACGGCCGGTGAACCACGCCCGGTTCGTCTTCCTCAGCCCGCGCGCGAGGGACTTCTATGACGACTGGGACCGCGCCGCAGACGACACCGTCGCCATTCTCCGTACGGCGGCGGGCCGCGATCCGTACGACCGCGATCTGTCGGACCTGGTCGGCGAGCTCTCGACTCGCAGCGAGGAGTTCCGCAAGCGCTGGGCCGCCCACAACGTCCGCATCCACCGGACCGGTACAAAGGCCTTTCACCACCCGGTGGTCGGCGACCTGACCCTGACGTACGAGATGCTGGAGCTGTCGGCCGACAGCGGCCTCGCCATCATGGCCTACACCGCCGAGCCCGGCTCAAAGTCCGCCGAGGCACTCGACCTCCTCGGGAGCTGGACCGCGACGATCGACGTGGCCGACGCAGCCACGGCAGCTGAGACGGCGTCGTAAGGATCACCGGGTGCGTCACCGCTGTGGACGATGATTCCGCACCTCTCTTCGGGTGACTCGATGTACGGCGCCGGGCAGAGTTCAACTGCGGCCTAGCCGAAAGTACGAATACGAACATTCACAGATTTGACCTGCGGATCTGCGGTGGTTTACTCGAAACCTAAGGGGCCAAAACGAGGAGGGAATGCCGATGAGCCCACGTGCGAGACGCAGGCAATGCGGAACCATGCAGAGCTTCGAGGAGCTCGCCGAGGAGACCCCCTCCTTTCGCGCCAATCAGAGTCAGATCCACGACTTCACGGTGCGCAGCATTGAAACCGGCGAGGCACAGAAACTGGCTCGCAGGCGAATCACGATCCCCGTCGTCGTCCACGTTGTCTACAAGACCGCGCAGGAGAACATCTCAAAGAGGCAGATCCAGAGTCAGATCACCGCGCTCAACAAGGACTTCCGCGCCCAGAACCCGGACCGGGCCAATGTGCCCCCGGTTTGGCAGGGCCTCGTCGCCGACGGGAAGATCGAGTTCAAGCTGGCGACAAAGGACCCGGACGGGAAGGCAACGAACGGAATCACTCGCACCGCGACGACGCGCGACTCCTTCTCCGCCTACAAGAATCCGGTCAAGAAGCGCTCCGAGGGCGGTGCTCCGGGCTGGCCGAGCGACCGCTACCTGAACCTGTGGGTCTGCAACCTGGCCGATGGGCTCCTCGGATACGCGCAGTTCCCCGGGGGTCCGGCGAGGACGGATGGGGTCGTCATCCTCTACACCGCGTTTGGCACCAGCGGCGTCGTCCAGCCACCGTTTGACCAGGGCCGAACGGCCACTCACGAGATCGGTCACTGGCTGAACCTGAGACACATCTGGGCCGACACCATCGATTGCTCCGGGTCCGATCTGGTCAACGACACACCGAACGCCCAGGGGCCGAACTACGGCACGCCGAGCTTCCCTCACCTCTCCTGCGGGAATGGCCCAAACGGCGACATGTTCATGAACTACATGGACTACACCGACGACGCGGCAATGTTCATGTTCTCGCCGGGCCAGGTGATCCGGATGAACGCGGCCCTGGCGGGGCCGCGGAAGTCGTTCGTGAGCTGATCAGCGGATGGGATCGGGCGTGAGCTCGAACCAAGAGCGCCTGATCGGCTCCTGGATTCACTCTCATGAGGAGGACACCGAGCTGGATCAGGTCTTCCGACCGCCCGGCTATGAGCTTCCCCCGTCTCGTGGCCGCGAGACGTTGGAGTTGCGCGCCGACGGGACCTTCACCGGACGCAGGCCCGGCCCCACGGACGAGCCCATCCAGACAGGCGGGTCCTGGGTTGTGGACGGCAAACAGCTTCGAATTCGCGAGTCCGACGCAGACCAGGTTGAGCGGGTGATGACGATCGTTGAGGCCGAGCCGGGACGGCTTGTCCTACGTCGATCCCGCAGGTCCGGAGCTCTGTCGGTGACCGATCCGGGGATCGGGAGCCGGGAGTGGGCATCGCCCGATCTGCCGGTGCGCCTGCTCCCGGGCGAGGAAGGCGAGCCGCCGCCCACCGACGGGATCGGCCTCTGTCTCTCAGGCGGTGGGTATCGAGCGATGCTGTTTCACCTCGGCTCGCTCCGGCGCCTGAACGAGGTCGGCTGGCTGCCACGACTGGATCGGGTCTCGAGCGTCTCCGGCGGCTCGCTGACGGCCGGCGCGCTGGGGTTGGCGTGGGGGCGGCTCAGCTTCGCCGGCGACGTGGCTACCAACTTCACCGAGCTGGTCGTCGACCCCGTGCGCCGCTTGGCCTCTCACACGGTTGATGTCGGTGCCGTTGTCAGTGGGGTCCTCTTGCCCGGGTCGATCGCCGACCACGCCGCCGCTGCTTACCGCGAGCACCTGCTGGGCGAGGCGACGCTTCAGGACCTGCCCGACGAGGACGGTGGGCCGAGGTTCATCTTCAACGCCACGAGCGTCAAGAGCGGCGCGCTGTGGCGCTTCTCCAGATCCCAGATGGCCGACTGGCGCGTCGGGTCGATCATCGAACCCGAGGTGCAGTTGGCTGATGCCGCCGCTGCCTCTGCCGCCTTTCCGCCCATCCTCTCCCCGTTCACGCTGGACCTCAACGGAGCCAAGTGGATCACCGAGGAGGGAAACGACCTGACCTCCGATGACTTTCGCAGCGAGGCGGTGTTGACCGACGGCGGCGTCTACGACAACCTCGGGCTGGAGACCGCGTGGAAGCGCTGTCGCACGATCTTGGTCTCGGATGCCGGCGGGGCGTTGACACCCGAGCCCAGTCCCGATCACGACTGGGCTCGTCACTTCGTTCGGATCACGAAGCTGATCGACAACCAGGTTCGCGCGCTTCGCAAGCAGCAGGCGATCAGCGCCTTCCAGCAGGGCGACCGCGCCGGCGCGTACTGGGGGATCCGCAGCGACATCAGCCACTACGGGCTCGCGGACGCTCTCGCGGCCCCGTACGGCGCAACGATGAAGCTGGCTGCGGTGCCTACCAGGCTTCACCAGGTCGAGCATCGGCTGCAGGAGCGCCTGATCAACTGGGGGTACGCGGTCTGCGACGCCGCGATGCGCAGCCATGTCGATCAGAAACTGCAGCCCCCGACCGACTTTCCCTACCCAGAGGCGGGTCTTGAGCCCGGGACGACCGAGCTCGGTGCCTGAGCGGGAGGCGCAAGAGATGGCCGATCCTTCGGTGCCGAAGGCCTTCTTCGAAGGCCGGCTTTTCGCGAATCGGGGCGACTGGATTCGAACCAGCGACCGCTCGGCCCCCAACCGGCAGGCGGTTGGTGTGGATGCGTCCCGGGGCGTCCCCGGCGTTCCCATCGTCCCCGGTCGTGGACGTTCTGGACGCATTGGACGCAGCAGTCGGTAACAAAGTGGCCCCGCCAGAGGCTCGCGCTGAAGCGTCGCTTCGCTGTGGAAGCGAGCACTTTGGATGGCCGCGTATGACGACCTCGTTGAAGACGTCCATCTGGCTCCGACACGGGGGATTGGGCACGACGTCCAAGCCGAGAGATATCGTCGCGTCGAGGTGACCTCGGTCAAGCGCTCATGAAGCCGCCGAGATGGATGCCGGGCGCGCAGTCACTCGCCTCCTATCGCAGGTCGTGGCTGCGCCACGATCTGGTCGCCGGTCTCGTCCTGAGCGCGGTCTTAGTGCCTCAGGGCATGGCGTACGCGGAGCTAGCGGGCCTGCCCGCGATCACTGGCCTCTACACGACGGTCTTCTGCCTGATCGGCTACGCAGCGTTCGGCCCCTCTCGCGTCCTCGTTCTGGGCCCGGACTCCTCACTCGGGCCGATGATCGCGGCAACGCTCCTGCCGATCATCGGATCCGGCGGAGATCCCGACCGTGCGATCGCGCTGGCGGCGATGCTCGCCCTCCTGGTGGCTGCCATCGAGATCGGCGCGGGCCTGGCGAAGCTTGGGTTCATTGCGGACCTGCTGTCCAAGCCCACTCAGATCGGCTACATAAACGGCCTCGCGCTGACGATCCTGGTCGGGCAGCTACCGAAGCTCTTCGGCTTCTCGACCGACGCGGACGGACTCATCGACGAGGCTCGGGAGTTCCTCGCCGGACTTGCGTCGGGAGACACCGTGGCCGCCGCCGCCGCCGTGGGGGTGGTCAGCCTCGCGCTGATCCTGATCCTCCAGCGCTGGCTGCCTCGCATCCCCGGCGTGCTGGTCGCGGTCGTCGCCGCGATCGCCGCGACCTCGGCGTTCCACCTCGCCGGCCACGGGGTGTCGCTCGTCGGGACCCTGCCCGAGGGACTGCCCTCCCCCACCTGGCCGAGCCCGGTGTCCGACCTCCCGCTCCTGGTTGCGGGAGCCCTCGGCATCGCACTGGTATCCCTGACCGACACGATCTCCACCGCTTCGGCGTTCGCGGCCCGAACGGGCCAGGAAGTCGACGGCAACAAGGAGATGATCGGCATCGGCGCGGCGAACGTCGGCGCGGGCTTGTTCCAGGGGTTCCCGGTCAGCACGAGCGGGTCGCGCACGGCAGTGGCCGAGCAGGCCGGCGCGAAGACACAGCTCACCGGGCTGGTCGGAGCAGCGGCGATCGTCCTGATGCTGGTGCTTGTGCCGGGGCTGCTGCGCAACCTCCCGCAGGCCGCTCTCGCGGCCGTCGTGATCGCAGCGTCCCTGTCGCTGGCCAACATCGCAGGGGCCAGGCGGCTGTGGCGCCAGCGGCGCGCCGAGTTCCTGCTGTCGATGGCCGCGTTCCTCGGCGTGGCGCTGCTTGGGGTGCTCGCCGGCATCGCCGTCGCCGTGGCGCTGTCGATCCTCAACGTCTTCCGCCGCGCGTGGTGGCCGTACCAGACCACGCTCGGGCGGGTCCGCGGAATGGAGGGCCACCACGACACGAGCCTGTATCCCGATGCCGAGGAGCTCCCCGGTCTCGTAATCTTCCGCTTCGACGCGCCGCTGCTCTTCGCGAACGCGCGGACGTTCCGGGACCAGATCCGCCGTCTCGCGGCCGGCGAGCCGAAGCCACGATGGATCGTTATCGCGGCCGAGCCGATCACAGACGTCGACACCACGGCCGCTGACATGCTCCTGGAGCTCGATGAGGAGGTCAACGCGCGCGGTACCTCCCTCGTCTTCGCCGAGCTCAAGGACCCCGTACGGGCAAAGCTCGAGCGCTACGAGCTCATCGGCACGCTCGAGCCGGACCACTTCTTCCGAACACTCGACAGCGCGCTCGAGGCCTTCCGCCGCCAGACGGGCGCAGAGTGGGCCGCACCCACGAAGGGCAGCGATCGGGATGTGAAATGACGCCTAGGGCCTGCACGCTTCCGCTTCGCGCAACTTCGAGAGACCCCACCGGCTCCCGCAACGCCTGAAGCCCCCAGCACGGGGAACCCTGCACGGTGGTGATTCCGTGGCGCTTTCGTCTCCGGACAAGATCCGCTACAACGTCCTCGAGTGGTCAAACGCCTACCCGACCATCCGCCCACTGCCGGGCCGGCCGCTAACCCAGCCGTTTCGACCACTCGCGAACGCGACCGTGAAGGAGGCGGTGGTGACTGAGCAGACCAGCATGGCCAACCTCGGGAAGGTCGACCACATCGTTGTATTGATGCTCGAGAATCGCTCCTTCGACCACATGCTGGGGTATCTCTCGCTCGAGGGTGGTCGCGGCGATGTCGATGGTCTGCGAGAGGAGTTCGCCAACGAGCACGGCGGGCGCAACTATCCGGTCCACCATCTCGACAGCACGGTGATCGAGGACGATCCCAATCACTCCGCCACCGCCGTCGACCTCCAGATCGGGGGCGGCAAGATGGACGGCTTCGTCACGAGTTACGCCGAGACGCTCGCGCACAACGACATCCAGGATGCGGATCCCAGTCGCGTGATTGGTTACTACAACGCCACCGATGTCCCGGTCTACGATCACCTGGCGAGCGAGTTCGCGGTCTGCGATCGTTGGTTCAGCTCTGTTCCCGGGGCGACCTGGCCCAACCGCCTGTACGCGATTTGCGGTCGCGCCGCCGGCACTCGCGATGACCGGCCGCTCCACCTCCCGCCCATGTACAACCAACCGTCGTTCGTGCGACATCTCGACGCGAACGGCATCTCGTGGCACTGGTACTCGTTCGAGGCGGGGACCCTGCGCTTCGCCGATGGGCACTACAAGCTGGGCCACCACCACAACTTTGCGTTCTTCAGCAAGACCAACTTGAACTGGAAGACCAGCCTCGAGCTCAGGATGGACGCAAAAGCGCCCAGCTTTCTCGAAGACGCCGCCAACGGTGCGCTGCCGTCGGTCTCATGGATCGACCCGAACTTCAGCAACTTCAACCCAATCGGCTTTCAGCCCAACGACGACCACCCGCCCGCGGACATCAAGGACGGCCAGGAGCTTGTGCTCGCCGTCTACCACGCGCTCGCAACAAGCCCGCAATGGGAGAGAACGCTCCTGATCATCTTCTACGACGAACACGGCGGCTTCTTCGATCACGTCGCGCCGCCTGCCGCGCCGGACGACGACCCCGACACGTTCGGAAGCTACGGCGTGCGGATACCGGCGCTGATCGTCTCGCCGTGGGTGGAACCAGCGTCTGTGTCCAAGACGCTCTTCGATCACACGTCGATCATGAAGACGATTCTGCTGCGCTTCTGCCCGGGAGCCCTCGACGAGCCAAAGCGGCATCAAGGGCTGTTAGCGCGGCTCCGAAGCGCGGGGCACCCCCGCCACATGGGAACACGTGTGTCGCAGGCCAATCATCTCGGAGAACTTCTCACACGTACGACGCCACGACCAGCGCCAGAGCGGTACGCGCTGATAGAGGACGCCGCGGCGCGCGCGGCCGTGAGAACGGAAGGCGCGCCAATCGAAGGGGATGACCCCGCTCGCCGGCCAGCGACGGAGCTCCAGATCCGCGTCGCCGCCGCAACTCGCGAGCTGAGAAGACGAGGGCACCCGGAAGACCGGCCGTAAGTGGCCATGCAAAGCGGCAGTTATTCGGCCGACGGGCGGCCGGCCGAGTCACCCCTCGGAGGCGATGGGAGCGCCCAGGCTCTCGCTTAGGCTGGGCCGGCTAGGCGACGAACCCGAGTTGGGAGCTCCCGTGGACTTCCTGAAAATCCTGCCGGCGTTCGTGATGATCGCCGGACCTAGTGGACGACATGGTCGTGCTCCCGTGAGCACTCCGTCCGGCGAGCGGGTCGAGCTAGCGCTCGAGGACCAGCGGGTAGTTGTCGGGGAGGTCGGGCCCCATGAGGCCGCGTGACGGTGTCGGCGTAGGCGAGCGGACCAACCCCTCGCCGCGGGGTTGGTGGCTGACGTTCGTCCGCGGCCTCGTTGCGCTGTGTTTGGGCGGAGCCTTGCTGGTGGCCGGCGCCGGCCAATCGCGGCTTGCGACCTTCATCGGCATGTACTGGCTGCTCGGCGCGGTGCTCACGATCCGGTGGGTCCTGCGAAGCCCGGGGGTACCCGGCAGGCGCTTGGGGACACTGGCAGCCGGGATCGGAGCACTCACCGCGGTGGCGCTACTGGCCCGATTTGCGCTCGAGAGCGTGATCAGCACAGGCGTCCTGCTCGACCTCGTGGGGGCGGGTGCGATCGCTACGGGCGCGATGCGGGCACTCGGCGGATTCCGCGACGACCAACTCGCGGACGAACAGCCGCGCAGGCGGACGAGCATGCTCGTCGGGGCTCTCGACGTCGGACTCGGAATCGCGCTGATCCTCACGTCGGACTCGACGTCTACGTCGGTCCGCTTCCTCGCAGCAGCGTGGGGGCTCGTCGGCGGAACGTTGCTCCTGGCAGACGCCCTCCGACTACGACGGTTCGCGCGCACGAGCGCCGAGGCGAACTCGGCATCGTGACCTCCACCAGGGCCAGCGGCTCGGCGGTTGGCAAACCGCCCCGGTGCGACTTCGGCGGATCGCAGGTCCTGGAACCCGCGGGCGCGGCCGGTACCACGGCGAGTGCAACTGAGTCTGTTTACCGAGCCCAGAGCGGCTGAACGCCCGCTCCGGAAGCGGGCTTTCGCGAATCGGGGCGACTGGATTCGAACCAGCGACCGCTCGGCCCCCAGCCGAGTGCGCTACCAGACTGCGCCACGCCCCGAGGGGTCGGATTCTACGCGCGCGGTGCGGTCAAGCGGGCGACGGGGCTCGAACCCGTTCTTCGAGCTTGGAAGGCTCACGTGCAACCAGTAACACTTCGCCCGCAGAGCGCCCGATTGTAGGCCGGTTAGCCCACGCGCAGGCCGAAGTCGGTGGTGAAGATGCCGCCGTCGGCGCGCCCCGAGTCGGGGCTGCGTGGCTCAGGGGGTGCGACGGCCGAAGACGACCGTGAAGGTGCCGTCGCCCTTCGCGCAGCGGCCGCGGACCCGCTGCTGCGAGACCCCGACGCCGATGTCACGAAACTCCGGGTCGAGGATGTTGGTGCGGTGATAGAGGCTGTCCATCCAGCCGGCGACCATCACCTCGGCGCTCGAGCCGCAGCCGGTGTTCTCCGCGTAGCGCCAGGAGTTCTCGCCGTCGAGGTAGCCCGACTGCTCGACCCTGGTATCGAAATCGACCTCGTCGGGGCAGCGGTGGGCGATGCAGCCGGTCTCGACCATCGCCCTCACGTGGCGCTGCGAGGCCTGCTGCAGGTCGGCGTTGCGCGCCAGCTTCCCGAACCCGTGCACGCCGCGCTGCTCGTTGATCAGGCAGCGCACCGATTTGCGGATCTCCTTGATCGTCGAGTCGCCGACCGGCTGGGTGGCCAGCGGGCACGGGGTCGTTCGGCGCTCGACGCCGGAGTCGGCCGGGTCGGCCGCCCCGGCGACGGCCGCGAGCACCACGAGGCCGGTGACCGCCAGGGCCCCGGCCGTGGTGACGAGACGCCGCCATCGTGCCTTTCGCTTCTGAGTCATTGGGACGAAAAGAAATTAGCGCGCCCCTGCCGGCGCGCTACCGATCAAAACCCGCGCGACGGCGCGGAGTTGCGGGCATTCACTGAGCGGGGGAGCCGGGATTCGAACCCGGATTCACGGTTTTGGAGACCGCGCGTGTAGCCATTGACTCACTCCCCCAAGCGGTTCCGGAGTGTAGATGCGGGCGGAGGGATTCGAACCCCCAAGCTCAGAGAGCACCGCCACCTAAAGACGGCGTGTATGCCAGTTCCACCACGCCCGCAGGGTCTCGATTCTAGGTCGGAATCGAGCGGGGCCGGGCGACCGTCGCGCGCGGCCGGGATCGCGTTTATGCTTGCGGCGATGGAGAGTGCGACCGTTCGCGAGGGCTATGAGCTCTGGCGCCCGAATCGCGAGAAGGCCGAGTCGAAGACGATGAAGGCCGTGATCGCCTTCGTGCTGCTGGTCAGCGCCGCGCTGGTGATCATCATCACGCTCGGCGGCTGGGAGCGGCTGCAGGGGCCCAGCGTCGGCGCGATGTCGCTGATCTGGGCCGGGCTGTACATCCTCTTCGCCTTCCTGGTCATGCGCTGGAACCGCGGCATCCTGCCGGTCGCCGCCGCGCTGGCGATCATCCTGGCGATCTTCGCTGCGATCGCCGCGCCCGACTGGTTCGCGCGCTCCAAGGACGGTCTTACCTCCCCCGCCCTGCCCGAGGATCTGCTCGGGCTGCTGACGCTGATCATCGTCCCGGTCCAGCTGGTGCTGATCGCGGTCTCGATGATCGGCTTCAACCAGGAGTGGCAGGTCGAGGAGGAGCGCCCGATCGGCGGCCGCCCCCTGCACGGCGAGGGCGAGGGCGGCGACCCGGGCCCGGCCGCTCCCGCCCCGGCCTGATCGCCGGCGCCTAGAACAGCGCCGTCTGCTCCTCTCGGGGCTCGATCAACGCCGGCCCATCCTCGCGCACGTCGTTGACCAGGTCAGCGACCTCGCGCGCGACCAGCAACTCCTGCGGAGCCGGGACGAGCAGCTCGAGCAGCTGCTCGGGCGAACGCTCCGGGTCGAGCCAATCGGCCTCTCGCTCCGGGTCGAGGATCACCGGCATCCGGTCGTGGATCGGGCGGATCAACTCGTTCGGTGGGCAGGTGACGATCGTGCAGCTGTGCAGGCTCTCGTCGCTGCCCTTGATCGGCAGCGCCGCCCACAGGCCGGCGAACGCGAACAGCTCACCCTCGGGGCGGCTGAGCCAGACGGGCCGCTTGCCGCGCTCGTCGGTCAGCCACTCGTAGAAGCCGTCGGCCGGGATCAGGCAGCGGCGCTCGGCGAAGGACTCGCGGTAGGCGGGTTGGGTCTGCAGCGTCTCGGCGCGGGCGTTGATCAACGGCCGCCCGCCCTTGCGCTCGGCCCAGCGCCCAGGCACCAGCCCCCAGCGCAGCCGGCCCAGGTCGCGGGCCCCGTCGTCGCGCCGGCGCACCGCCAGCACCGGGTCGGTGGGCGCGATGTTGTAGCGCGGCTGGTCCGCCACCTCGACCGACTCGAGGATGTCGAACCGCGCCTTGAGCCCGATCGGGTCGGGGTTGGTGAGCGTGTAGCGACCGCACATGCCGATTCGAGATTAGTGGCGGTCCCGGCACATCCTGGCGCCAATCGGTCAATTCTTCGCGCTTAGAGTCGTCACAATGTGGGCCGAGCGGCGGTGGCCAAACTGGGAAAGGCGGCGGTTTCAAAAGCCGCTGTGTGAAAGCACTTGTGGGTTCGAGTCCCACCCGCCGCATGAGTGCCATCGATGACCCGGCCCCTCGAGGAGGTCGCCGCGGTACTCGCGCTTGTTGACGAAGGGCTCAACGACTGCGAGATCTCACGTCGAACAGGGGTACCGCGTCCGACTGTGTGCGACTGGCGCCACGGCAATACCCCGACCCGCAGCCGGAGTCAGTGTCCTGACTGTGCCGCCGTTGGATGCCCGATCGAGCCAGCAACGGAGGCCGCCTACTCGTATCTACTTGGCCTCTACCTCGGAGACGGGACCCTGTCGCGCGGGCGGCGCGGCGTCTTCCGACTTCGCGTCTTCCTCGATCGCTCCTACCCGGGCATCGTCGAGGAGTGCGCGACCGCGATGCGGATAGTCCTGCCCGACAACAAGGTCTCGATCTTCAGGTCGGGGTCATCGTGGATGGACGTTCCGAGCATCACATCTCGTCACCTGATCTGTCTGTTTCCCCAGCACGGACCTCGGATGAAGCATGAGCGCGAGATCACCCTTGCCCAATGGCAACGTGGCATCCTCGACCATCAACCGTGGCCGTTCCTTCGTGGTCTGATCCACTCAGATGGCTGGCGTGGGTTGAACACGATCCGGCACCCGATGAAGACGTATGCCTACCCCCGCTACGGGTTCGGCAATCGCTCCGACGACATCCGCGGCCTGTTCTGCGAGTACTGCGACACGGTGGGGGTCGAGTGGCGGCGGATGAACCGCTGGACGATCTCGGTCGCGAGGCGCGACTCGGTCGCGTTGATGGACCGATACATCGGCCCGAAGCGGTAGCGACGGCCCGCCGTAGATAATCCCCGCGCGTGGACGCGGCGGGACGCATGGAGATCATTCGTGAGCTGTGCTCGTTCGAGCGCCGGCTCGCTGGCACCGACGCGGAGCGGCGGGCCGCGAACCGGCTCGCCGAGCGGCTGCGCGGGCTCGGGCGCGAGGTCGAGGTCGAGCCCACCTACGTTCACCCCCATTACGCGCTCGTCCACGCCGCGCACTGCCTGCTCGGCGTCGCCGGCAGCCTGGTCGCGATCTCGATCCCGGCGCTCGGCTTCGGGATCGTGCTGCTGACCGCGACCTCGATGTACCTCGACCTCAACTACCGGGTCTACCTGCTGCGCTCGCTGTTCTTCCGCCGCGCGTCGCAGAACGTGGTCTCGCCCGGCAAGCGCCCCGACGCCCCGGCGCGGCTCGTGGTCTGCGCGCACGTCGACGCGCCGCGCACCGGCGCGGCCTTTTCCGCCCCCCGCGCCAGGCGGCTCGCCAGGCTCGAGCGGCGGCGGCGTCTGCCGCTCGGTCCGTTCCGGATCCTGTTCTGGTCGATGGCGGTCCTGATCCCGGTGCTCGGCCTGCGGATGGCCGGCTTTGACTCGGTCGCGGTCTCGGTCGTGCAGTTGGTGCCGACCCTGGTCCTGCTCGTTGGCCTCTTCGCCCTGGTCGAGACCGCCACCGCCGAAGTCGTCCCCGGCGCCAACGACGACGCTTCCGGGGTCGCGACCGCGGTCTCGCTCGCCGCCGAGCTCGCCGACGACCCGCCCGAGAACCTCGACGTCTGGGTCGTGCTCGACGGCGGCGGCGAGTGCACCCAGGAGGGGATGCGCGCGTTCGTGCGCTCGCGCCGCAAGGAGTTCGACCGCGCGAGCACCTTCTTCCTCTCGCTCGACGCGGTCGGCGGCGGCTTCGTCCGCTACCTGACCAGCGGCGGCTGGGTGGTCAGCTTCGACATGGACCGCCGCCTGGTCGGCCTGTGCGAGGCGATCGCCAGCGCCGACAAGGAAGCCGACGACCGCTTCCAGGCCGCCGGATACGCCAGCAGCTCCGGAGGTGACGCCGTGCTCGCGCGGGTCGCCGGCTTTCGCGCGATCGGGATCACCTGCCAGGACGAGGAGGGCTGGAGCCCCAACCGCCGACTGCCGACCGACACCCCGGAGCGGATCAACCTCGGCGCCCTCGACCGCGCCCACGGCTTCGCGCTCGAGCTGATCCGCCGCCTGGACGCCGACGTCGGCCGGGCGCAATCGCGGTGATAGAAGTCAGCCGGTGACCGAGGCGAGCACAGCGGGTCGCGGCGAGCTGCTCTGGGAGCCGTCGGCGGAGGCGATCGAACGCTCGAACCTGACCGCGTACGTCCGCCGGCTCGAGGCCGAGCGCGGGCTCGACCTTCGCCGACTACGAGACCCTGCGGCGCTGGTCGATCGACTCGCTCGACGACTTCTGGGCCTCGATCTGGGAGTACTTCGACGTTCAGGCCGACGGGGCCCCGTCGGCGGTCCTCGAGAGCCGCGAGATGCCGGGCGCCACCTGGTTCCCGGGCGTCGCGCTCAACTACGCCGAGCACATCTTCCGCGGCCGCGACCCCGCCGCGATTGCCGTCCGCCACCAGGCCGAGGGCGGTCCCCTCGGCGAGCTCACCTGGGCCGAGCTGCGCGAGCGGGTCGGCGCCTTCGCCGCCGGCCTGCGCGGGCTCGGGGTCGAGCGCGGCGACCGCGTCGTCGCCTATGTCCCCAATTCACCGGCGGCGCTGATCGGCTTCCTCGCCTCGGCGTCGATCGGCGCGATCTGGTCGTCGTGCTCACCTGACTTCGGCGTCTCGACCGTGGTCGACCGCTTCGCCCAGATCGAGCCCAAGGTCCTGCTCGCCGTCGACGGCTACCGCTACAACGGACGCGACTTCGATCGCATGGACGTGGTCACCGAGCTGGAGCGCTCGATGCCGAGCCTCGCCCACACGGTGCTGGTCCCCTACCTCGACCCCGACGCCGACGCGTCGCGGCTCGCGCGATGCGATCGCCTGGGCCGAGGTCGAGGCCGCGGGCGCGGGCGCCGAGCTGACCTTCGAGCGCGTTGCCGTTCGACCACCCGCTCTGGGTCCTGTACTCGTCGGGGACCACCGGCCTGCCGAAGGCGATCGTCCAGGGCCACGGCGGGATCCTGCTCGAACAGCTGAAGAAGCTCCACCTGCACCTCGACGCGCAGCCCGGCGACCGCGTCTTCTGGTTCACGACCACCGGCTGGATGATGTGGAACTTCCTCGTCGGGGTGCTGCTCACCGAGGCCTCGATCGTCCTCTACGACGGCAGCCCCGGCCACCCGGACATGGGCGTGCTCTGGGACCTCGCGGCGGAGGCGGGCGTCACCTGCTTCGGCACCTCGGCCAGCTACATCGCCGCCTGCATGAAGGACGGCGTCGAGCCGGGCGCCGGGCGCGACCTCTCCGCGCTGCGCTCGGTCGGCTCGACCGGCTCGCCGCTCGCCCCCGAGGGCTTCCAGTGGGTCTACGACCACCTCGGCGCCGACACCTGGCTGTTCTCGACCTCCGGCGGCACCGACGTCTGCACCGCCTTCGTCGGCGGGGTCCCGACCCTGCCGGTCTACCGCGGCGAGCTCCAGGCCCGCTCGCTGGGCTGCGCCGTCGAGGCCTTCAACGAGGACGGCGAGGCGGTGATCGACGAGGTCGGCGAGCTGGTGATCACCGAGCCGATGCCCTCGATGCCGGTCTTCTTCTGGGGCGACGAGGACGGCTCGCGCTATCGGGAGAGCTACTTCGACATGTTACCCGGGGATCTGGCGCCACGGCGACTGGATCGAGATCACCTCGCGCGGCACCGCGATCATCTACGGCCGCTCTGACTCGACCATCAACCGCTCGGGGGTCCGCATGGGAACGTCGGAGATCTATCGCGCCGTGAGCTCGATCGACGCGATCACCGACGCGCTGGTGGTCGACGTCCCGCGCCCCGGGACCGAGGGCTGGATGCCGCTTTTCGTCGTCCTGCGCGAGGGCGCCGAGCTCGACGACCCGCTGATCAAGGAGATCGCAAAGCGGATCCGAGAGCAATGCTCGCCGCGCCACGTCCCCGACCGCGTCTACGCGATCGACGAGGTCCCCCGGACGCTGAGCGGCAAGGTGCTTGAGGTGCCGGTGAAGCGGATCCTGATGGGTACCCCGGCCGAGCAGGCGGCCTCACGCGACTCGCTCGCCAACCCCGCGGCGCTCGACTACTTCGTCGAGCTGGCGGGTGAGCTGGATCAGACGCAGTAAGCGTAGGCCGTGAGCGTTCCCCCTGCGTCGGCCCAAAAAAGACCTCCCAACTATGTTCTATCGGCAGGTCGCGGCAAAACCTTTAGCGCAATCGCGAATCTGAACCGATCCGCGCCCGCGCAGACAGTCGGCGGGGACGGCGGCTAGCGGATTCCCAGTCGCCTGGCCCGCTCGCGGGCCCGCGCGACCACCTCGTCGGCGCCCTCGACCCTGCCACCGCGCATCAGCACCCGGCCGTTGATCACGGTCGTGTCGACGATCGAGCCCGAGGTCGCGTAGACAAGGCCGGCGTCGAGCTCGCCGAGCGAGAGCTCCGGGTCATCCGAGCGCACGAGCAGGAAGTCCGCCGGGGCGCCGACCGCCAAGCCGCGGCCGCCGAGCAGGCCCGAGCGACGCCCGGTGGCGATCGCGATCGACTCCGAGGCGGTGACCGCCGCGGGATCGCGGGCCTCGTTCTTCTGCAACAGCGCGAACACCTTCGCGTCCGAGAGCAGATCGAGCGAGTTGTTCGAACCCGGGCCGTCGGTGCCCAGCCCGACCTCGATCCCGGCATCGCGCGCCTCGCGATAGGGGAACACGCGCCCGACCGCGAGCTTCAGATTGGCGACCGGGTTGGTGACCACGGTCGCGCCCCGGTCGGCGATCAGCTCGAGCTCCGCGCGATCGAGCCAGCAGCCGTGAGCGAGGACCGTGCGCTGCCCGAGCATGCCCACCCGGTCGAGGTACTGCGCAGGGCGCTCGCCATGGTCGCTGATGCAGGCGTCGACCTCGTCCTCGGTCTCGGAGAGGTGGATCTGGACCGGGACCTCGAGCTCCTCGGAGCGCTCGGCGACCCAGCGCAGCGACCGCTCGGAGAGCGAGTAGATGGCGTGCGGGGCGAACCCCGGGCGCGCCAGCTCGTGGCCGGCCTCGACGATCTGCTCGAGGCTCCGTTCGGCGTCGGCGCAGGCGCGCTCGGACTTCGCCGGGTCGGAGTCGTCGATCAGCGGCGCCGCGGTGACCGCCCGCACCCCGGCGTCCTCGACCGCGCGCGCGGTCGCCTGCGCGTGCCAGTACATGTCCCAGAAGCAGGTCGTCCCGGTGCGGATCATCTCGACGCAGGCCAGCCGGGTGCCCCAGTAGACGTCCTCGTCCTCCATCCGCTTCTCGACCGGCCAGATGTGGTCGGTGAGCCACTCCATCAGCGGCAGGTCGTCGGCGTAGCCTCGAAACAGGGTCATCGCCGCGTGGGTGTGGCCGTTGACGAGGCCCGGAACGAGGCTCATGCCCGCGGCGTCGACGACCTCGTCGCCCGCCTGCGGCTCGACCCCGGGACCGATCGCGGTGATCTCGCCGGCCTCCGACCGCAGCCCAACCGCGACCTGTTCGAGTGTCGCGTTGGTCACGGTCAGTCCCACCACGCTTAGCGTATGCCAGTCGAGGCGTAGCCGAGGTGCGCCGCTGTTGAGGCGCCTTATGCTTTCGCCCGTGGGAGAGGACGGCGCCCGAGACGACCTCGCCGAGGTGCTCGAGCGCCGGCGGCTGACCGGGGACGCCGCGCGCTCGGAGGCGGTCGAGCGCCGCCACGCCGCGGGCGGGCGCACCGCGCGCGAGAACCTCGCCGACCTGGTCGACCCGGACAGCTTCGTCGAGTACGGAGGCCTGGCGATCGCCGCCCAGCGGATGCGCCGCGAGCAGGACGAGCTGATCGCCCGCACGCCCGCCGACGGGCTGATCGGCGGTACCGCGCGGATCAATGGCGACCTGCACGGCGAGCGCGCCGCGTGCGCGGTGCTCTCCTACGACTACACGGTGCTTGCCGGCACCCAGGGCGCGATCGGCCACCGCAAGAAGGACCGCCTGTTCGAGCTGATCGAGCGCATGCGGCTGCCGACCGTGCTGTTCGCCGAGGGCGGCGGCGGGCGCCCGGGGGACACCGACTACGCCGTCGTCTCGGCGCTCGACACGCGCGCCTTCGCGCTCTGGGGCCGGCTATCGGGAGTCGTACCGCGGATCGCCATCGTCGCCGGCCGCTGCTTCGCCGGCAACGCGGTGCTCGCCGGCGCCTCCGACCTGATCGTCGCGACCGAGAACATCGCCCTGGGCATGGGCGGCCCGGCGATGATCGAGGGCGGCGGCCTGGGCAGCTTCGAGCCCGACGCGATCGGCCCGCTCTCGGTCCAGGGACCGAACGGCGTCGTCGACGTCGAGGTGGCCGACGAGGCCGAGGCGGTGGCGGCCGCCAAGCGGCTGGTCTCCTACTTCCAGGGCCCGCTCGCCGACTGGGAGGAGCCCGACCAGCGGCTGCTGCGCGACGTCGTCCCCGAGCGCCGCCGACGCGCCTACGAGGTCCGGACCGCGCTCGAGGGGCTCGCCGACAGCGGCTCGGTGACCCTCCTGCGCGAGCGGTTCGCCCCCGAGATGCTGACCGCGCTGGCGCGGATCGAGGGCCGGGCCGTCGGGGTGATCGCCAACAACCCGATGCGGCTCGCCGGCGCGATCACCAGCGAGGGCGCCGACAAGGCCGCCCGGCTGATGCAGCTCTGCGACGCCTTCGGGCTACCGATGATCTCGCTGATCGACACCCCGGGGATGATGGTCGGGCCCGACGCCGAGGCGACCGCCCTGGTCCGCCACTGCTCGCGGCTGTTCGTCACCGGCGCCGCCCTGCGGGTGCCGCTGTGCGCGGTGATCCTGCGCAAGGCCTACGGGCTCGGCGCCCAGGCGATGGCCGGCGGCAGCCTGCACGAGCCGCTGATCACGGTCGGCTGGCCGACCGCCGAGCTCGGCGCGATGGGCCTCGAGGGCGCGGTCAAGCTTGGCTTCCGCCGCGAGCTCGAGGCGATCGACGACGAGGCCGAGCGCGCCGAGCGACTCGAGCAGATGGTCGCCCACGCGCACGAGCACGCCAAGGCGCTCAACGCCGCCACGCTGTTCGAGCTCGACGACGTGATCGACCCGGCCGAGACCCGGCGGATCCTCGCCTCGACGCTGGCGGCGGCGAGCGCGAACCCGGCCGCCGACGGCCGGCCGCGGTTCGTGGACACCTGGTAGCGGGTCAGTCGCCCACCAGGGCGGGCAGCACGGCGGCGATCGCCGTCTGGACCGCGTCCCGGTTCGCCTCGCGGTTGCGCTCGATCTCGGCCACGGTGAGGTCCTCGCCGCCGACCCCGTTCGCAAGGTTGTCGACCACGCACAGCGCCGCGTAGCGCAGCCCCAATTCGCCGGCGACGATGCACTCCGAGGCGACCGTCATCCCGATCACGTCGGCGTGCGGGGCGACGAAGCGGATCTCGGCCGGGGTCTCCAGCCGTGGCCCGCCCGCCTGCCAGTAGACGCCCTCTCCGACGGCCTCGATCCCCGCCTCCGCGAGCGCCTCGAGCACCTCGGCGCGCAGCGCCGGGTCGAAGCCCGGGACGCGATGCGCATCGGTGTCGTCGAGCGCGGTCAGCGGCTCGGAGTCGAGGGCGATGAAGTCGTTTGGGCAGAGCAGCGTCCCGGGACCGAGATCGGGGCGCAGCCCGCCGACCGAGCTCAGCGCCAGGATCCGGTCGCAACCGGCCTCGGCGAGCCGCCCGAGGTTGGAGACGTGGTCGATCAGGTGGGGCAGCCGGTACCCCTCGCCGACCTCGTGGCGCCGGATCGGGACCCAGTCGCCCTCCGGCAGCTCCGCTCGCGTCAGCGAGCTTCCCGCGATCAGCCCAAGTCTTCCCATCAGACAGGCGCCTCAACGGCGGCGCGGCTCGGCTTCCCTTTGCTCCGCCTCACAGCGGCAGAGTAGCCTGCCCCGCCTCATGGACCCGCTCGAGGCAATCGCGATCTTCGCCGCCGGGATCGCCGCCGGGGCGATCAACGCGGTCGTCGGTAGCGGCACCCTGATCACCTTCCCGGTGCTGATCGCGCTCGGCTATCAGCCGCTGGTCGCCAACGTGTCCAACAACATCGGCCTCGTCCCCGGTTCGGTCGCAGGCGTCCACGGCTACCGTCGCGAGCTCCGGGGCCAGCGCTCGCGGATCGTCCACCTGGCCGTGTTCTCGGTCTGCGGGGCGATCGCCGGCGCCGTCCTGTTGCTGGTGCTGCCGTCGTCGGCGTTCGACGCGATCGTCCCGGTGCTGATCGCGCTCGCCCTGATCCTGGTCGTCGTCCAGCCGCGGATCGACCGGGCGCTGGCCGAACGCCGGCGGCCGGACGGGCATCGCGGCGCCCCGGCGCGGGCGGCGATCGCGGCGAGCGGCGTCTACGGCGGCTACTTCGGCGCCGGCCAGGGCATCCTGCTGATGGGGATCCTCGGGATCGCGCTCGACGACACCCTGCAGCGCCTCAACGGACTCAAGAACGTGCTCGCCGGGACGGTCAACCTCGTCGCCGGGCTGATCTTCGTCTTCGCCGCCGACGTCGACTGGGGCGTCGCCGGGCTGATCGCCGCCGGCTCGATCATCGGCGGCGTCGTCGGCGCCCGCTACGGGCGCCGCCTCTCGCCCACCGCGCTGCGGGTCCTGATCGTCGTCGTCGGGCTATCGGCGATCGTGCGGTTGACGGTCGGCTGAGCGCGGGGCTCCTTGCGGTGGCGCCCCGGCGGGCGTAGGGTCGGGGCGAGGGCAGAGACCACCCACTAGATGGAGGTGACGCATGTTCGAAGAGAACATCGCGATTTCACAGCGTCTGCTCACGGAGGCGTTCGGCGCCGGCAACCTCGACCTCGTCGACGAGCACTGCACCGACGATTACGTCGGCCACGACCCCCTGCTCGGCGATCAGGATCGCGAGGCGTCGAAGCAGTCGATCGCCAACTACCGGGCGGCCTTCCCGGATCTGACCTTCACCGTCGACGACGCGTTCGCGGCCGGCGACAAGGTCGTCATCCGGTGGACCGGAGAGGGCACGTTCGAGAACCCGATGATGGGCATCGAGCCCACCGGCGAGCGCGGCGAGCCGGTCTCGGGGATCACGATCGACCGCTACGAGGACGGCAAGATCGCCGAGTCCTGGACCCACTGGGACGCGCTGCGCCTGATGCGCAACATGGGCGTCGTCGGCGAGGGCGCCGCCACCGCCTGAGTCGGCCGAAAAACTAAGCGGGCGTGATCGGGTTGCGCCGCTCGGTGAAGCGGCGGTCCTTGCCGTCGGCGTAGGCGAACCGGCGGATCAGCTCGGCGCGCAGGTCGTCGGGCTCGACGATCTCGTCGATCACGAGCTCCGAGGCGAGGTGGAGGATGTCGATGTCGGCGGAGTACTCGTCGCGCTTGGCGCGCACGAACGCCTCGCGCTCGGCCTCGTCGGCGATCTCCTGGATCTGGTTGAAGAAGACCGCGTTGATCGCCGCCTCCGGCCCCATGACCGCGATCGAGGCGCCCGGCAGCGCGATGCAGCAATCGGGCTCGAACGCCGGCCCCGCCATCGCGTACAGACCCGCGCCGTAGGCCTTGCGAACGATCACCGAGAGCTTCGGCACGGTCGCCTCGGAGACCGCGCTGATCATCTTCGCGCCGTGGCGGATGATCCCCTGGCGCTCGACCCCGGTGCCGATCATGAACCCGGGGACGTCGGCGAGGAACAGCAGCGGGATGTTGAAGGCGTTGCAGGTCATGATGAACCGGGCCGCCTTGTCGGCCGAGTCGACGAACAGGACGCCCCCCTTCTGGCGCGGCTGGTTGGCGACGATCCCGATCGCGCGCCCGTCCATGCGCGCGTAGCCGACCACCAGCTCCTTCGCCCAGCGGGCGTGGACCTCGCAGAACGAGTCGGCGTCGATGAGCGCGGCGATCAGGTCCTTGATCGTCGAACGAGGTCTTCTCGTCGGCGGGCACGATCGCCGACGGCGGGCGCTCGGTGGACGGCTCGGCGGGCGGCGCCGCGGGCGGCGCCTCGCGCCAGTTCGACGGCATGTAGGAGAGGTAGGTCCTGGCAAGCTCGATCGCGTCCTCGTCGCTATTGACCAGGAAGTGGCCGCAGCCGGAGACCGAGGTGTGCATCTTCGCCCCGCCCATCTCCTCCAGGGTCACCTTCTCGCCGACCACCATCTCGGCCATCCGCGGTGAGCCGAGGTACATCGAGGCGTTGCCCTCGCGCATGATCACCACGTCGCAGAACGCCGGGATGTAGGCGCCGCCGGCCGCCGAGGGGCCGAACAGCAGGCAGACCTGCGGAACCCGGCCGGAGAGCCGGACCTCGTTGTGGAAGATCCGCCCGGCGCCGCGGCGCCCGGGGAACATCTGCACCTGGTCGGTGATCCGGGCCCCGGCCGAGTCGACCAGATAGATCATCGGCAGCTCCAGCGACGAGCGCCCGCTCCTGGATCCGGAGGATCTTCTCGACCGTCTTCGGGCCCCACGACCCCGCCTTTACGGTCGGGTCGTTGGCCATCAGGCAGACACGGCGGCCGCCGACCAGCGCCAGGCCGGTGACCACGCCGTCGGCGCCGAGGCCGTCGGCGTCCCAGTTGGCGAGCAGCGCCTCCTCGGCGAACGACTCCGGGTCGACCAGGCGCTCGACCCGCTCGCGGACCGGCAGCTTGCCCTGCTCGGCGGTCTTCGCGTGGTGGCGCTCTGGCCCGCCGGCCAGCGCCGCCTCGAGGGCGCGCTCGAAGTCGGTGCCCTCGCGGGTGCTCAAGTCCGCCTAGTCCGCGTCGTGGGCGAGCACGGTGGTCTCGTCGGTCTCGTCGGCCGGCGCCTCGGCGGCGTCTCCGGTCGCTTCCTCGTCGGCATCGTCAGGGCTCGGCGGGTCGGCCTCCGGCCGGTACTGGGTCGCGGTCCCGGCGATCCCGCTCGCCAGGCGGTCGAGCTCGGCGAGCACGGCCTCGCGGCGCTGCTCGAGGTCGGAGATCACCGCCTCGATATCGGCCTTGCGCTTGTTCGCATCGGCGACGATCCGCTCGGCCTCCTTCTGGGCGCCCTCTCGCAGCTCGCCGAACTCGTCGTCGGCCTCGGAGCGCAGCCGCTCGGCGTAGGTGTCGGCCTCGGAGCGGGTCTTGCGGGCGTAAGCGTCGGCCTCGTCGCGGGCGTCGCCCGCGTCCTCCGCGGCCTCGGCGCGCAGCGACTCGGCGGTCGAGTTGGCGTCGACGAGCTGCTTGCGGACCTCCGCCTGGGCGTCCGCGCGGATCACCTGGGCAGCGGCGTGCGCCTCGGTCAGGATCGCCGCGGTCTGCTCGCCGACCCGCTCGAGCTCGACCTGGACCGCCTCGACAGCGGCCGCGTGCTCGCCGCCGCCGGTCTCCAGCCAGTCGGCCAGCTCGGCGAGGAATCGGTCCACCTCGGTGCGGTCGTAGCCACGCACAGCGAGGGAAAAGTTGGCGTTTCTAATGCGCTCGATCGAGTGCTCGTCCACAGCCTGCCTCCCGGTCGGGTTGCCCTGCGAGGGTACCGGGCGGGCCTCGGCGGCCCTAGCTCGACGGGTCGACTGCGACGGGCTTCTCACCCGAGTAGTCGTAGAAGCCGCGGCCGCTCTTGCGGCCGTAGTGGCCGGCGTCGACCAGCTTGCGCAGGGTCTCGGGCTGCGCGAAGCGCTCCTCGTCGTAGTAGTCGACCATCACGTCGGCGATCGAGGCCAGCGTGTCGAGCCCGACGAAGTCGGCCAGCGTCAGCGGGCCCATCGGGTGGCTGGCACCGGCCATCATCCCCCGGTCGATGTCCTCGACCGAGCCGACTCCCTGCTCCTGGGCACGGATCGCGTCGAGCATGTACGGGACCAGCAGCCGGTTGACGATGAAGCCCCGGTTGTCGCCGGCGGCGACCGTGGTCTTGCCGAGCTGTTCGCCGAGCTCGAAGCCGAGGTCGTAGGCGGGCTCGCCGGTTCCGTCGGCGCGCACCACCTCCAGCAGCGGCATCACCTGCGCCGGATTGAAGAAGTGCAGGCCCAGGAAGCGCTCCGCGCGGCCGGTGACCGCAGCCTGGTCGGCGACCGCCAGCGACGATGTGTTGGTGGCGAAGTAGGCGTCGGGCTTGACCACCTCGTCTACCGCCTTCCACATCTCCAGCTTGCGGTCGAGGTCCTCGGTGATCGCCTCGATGACCAGGTCGCAGTCGGCGAGGTCCGCGTAGTCGAGCGAGGAGCTGATCCGCCCCCGGATCGCGTCGGCGTCGGCCTGCTCGAGCTTGCCCTTCTCGACCGCCCGCGCAAGCTGCTTGTCGATCTTCGCCAGCCCCTTGTCGAGGTTGGCCTGATCGGCCTCGACCACGGCGACTTCCCAGCCCGCCTGGGCGCAGATCTGGGCGATCCCATGGCCCATCAGGCCGCAACCGAGCACTCCTACCTTCGCGATCTCCATCTTGTTCAGCTTCCTCCGGTCGTTCGCTGGCGGCGGCGGAGCCTACATGGAGGGCTTGGTTAGAGTTCCGGCGACCCAACTCAGACAAGCGAGGGGACCTGTGGCACTTGATGGCAGGGAAAAGGCGTTCGCGGCGATTGGCGGGATCGGGATCATCGTCGCGATCGTCGCCCTGGTGATCGCGGTCGGCGCCAAGAACGACGCCGACGAGGACCAGAGTGCGCAGGCTCAGGCGGTGCAGGAGCTCGAGGCGCAGCTGACCGACAAGGCGGACAAGCTGAAGGCCGGGCTGGTGGCCGAGGCCGAGAAGGCCGCGAAGAAGGGCAACAAGGCCCAGCAGACCGGAACCGCCGCCGCCGAGCAGGCGGCCGCGAACAAGAAGTCGCTCGCCAGGCTGCGCAAGCAGGTTGCCGCCCTGACCGACAACGTCGACAAGCTGACCAAGCAGGTCGACGCTCTGGAGACCGACCAGAAGCAGACTCAGCAGAAGCTGCTCAACCTGCAGGCCAAGGTCAACTCGAAGAAGAACAAGTAGCGCCGGACCGGCCGGCGCCGGGACCTAGACCGCGCCGGCGGCCTCGAGCATCTTTCGCATCTCCTCGGCGAGCGCGTGCACGCCGCTCATCGGGCGCACCATCACGGTCATCTCGGCGATCCGGTCGTCGGCGCCGAACTTGAGGATGTCGACGCCCTGGACCTGCTTGTCGCCGACTCCGGCCTCGAACATCAGCACGGCGACGTCGCCGGTTTCGACCTGCTCGAGGTAGCGGAAATCCTGGAACACCTGGACCACGGCGCCGAGCAGGACCGTGACCGCGTCGCGGCCCTCGTAGGGCTTGTAGACGACCGGGCTGCGGAAGGTGACGTCGTCGGCGAACAGATCGTCGGCGGCAGCGAAGTCCTTCGCCTCGGCGGCCGCTCGGAAGGCGTCGCTTCTCATGCCCACCAGCCTATCGCTGCCACTCGACCGGGCCCGCCGTGAGCACGTGCGCGCCGAGCGGGCGGCCGAGGATCTCCTGGACCGCGGCCGATGCCTCGATCAGCCGGCGCAAATCGATCCCGGTTCCAACGCCCATCTCCTCGAGCATCGAGACCAGGTCCTCGCTACCGATGTTGCCGGTAGCTCCCGGGGGGACCGGGCAACCGCCGAGCTCGCCGAACGCGGACTCGAACGACCCCACCCCCTGGTCGAGCGCGGCGAGCACGTTGGCCAGCCCCTGGCCGCGGGTGTTGTGGAAGTGGGCCGTGAGCTCGGCGCCGGGCAGGCGCTCACGCGCAGCGGCGAAGAACTCGCCGACCTGGCGCGGGTTCGCCATCCCGGTGGTGTCGCCGAAGGCGACCTCCTCGCAACCGGCGGCCGCGAGCCGTGTCGCGATCTCGAGCACGCGCTCGATCGGCACCTCGCCCTCATACGGACAGCCGAAGCTGGTCGAGATCACGCCCTCGCAGCGCAGCCCCTCGTCGCGGGCGCGCTCGATCACCCGCTCGAGGCCGGCGAGCGACTCGGCGATCGTGCGGTTGACGTTCTTCGCGTTGTGGGTCTCTGAGGCGCTGAGGAAGAGGTTGACCTCGTCGAAGCGCTGACGCTGGGCCAGGGCCCGGTCGAGGCCGCGCTCGTTCGGGATCAGGACCGAGTAGGCGACGCCCTGGAGACGCTCGTAGGAGGCGAGCACCTGCTCGGCGTCGGCGAGCTGCGGAATCACGTCCGGGCGCACGAACGAGGTCAGCTCGATCCGCTTGAAGCCGGCCGCGCCGAGCATCCCGATCAGCCGCACCTTGTCGGCGGTCGGGATCACCTCGGGCTCGTTCTGAAAGCCGTCTCGCGGGCCGACCTCGCGCAGACGGACAGTCTCGGGAAGCTCGGTCATCGCTTCGAGGTTATGCGACGCTCTCGCTCCCTGGCTCGGGCGCCACTAACCGACCATCCCCATGCCGCCCGAGACGCCGAGCGTCTCGCCGGTCACGTAGGAGGCGTCGTCGGAGGCCAGAAAGGCGACAGCCGCGGCAACCTCCTCGGGCTGGCCGAGCCGCCGTAGCTGGGTGCCGGCCTTCATGTTGTCGACGATCTTGTGGCCGATCTCGCCGAACTCGAGCGCCTGCATCAGCAGCGGCGTCTCGATCGGGCCCGGGGCGATCGAGTTCGCGGTGATCCCGAAACGGGCGCCCTCGCGGGCGATCACCTTCATGAACGAGATCACGCCGCCCTTGGCGGCCGAGTAGACGGCGGAGCCCTTCGACCCGATCCGCCCCGCCTCCGAGGCGATGCTGACGATCCGCCCGTAGCCGGCCTCCTGCATCCCCGGCAGCACCGCGTGGGTGCAGGCGAAGACGCCGAAGAGGTTGACCGCGGTCACCCGCTGCCACTGGCCCGGATCGGTGTCGGCGAAGAACCCGAACTCGTCGGTGCCCGCGTTGTTGACCAGGATCGAGAACGGCCCGTGCTCGGCGACCAGATCGACCGCCGACTGCGGATCGGTGACGTCGAGCGCCGCGGCGGTGGCGCCGATCTCGGACGCGTGCGCGGCCGCGGCGTCGGCGTTCAGGTCGCCGATCACGACCTCGGCGCCCTCGGCCGCCAAACGCGCGGCCGTGGCGGCGCCGATCCCGCTCGCCCCGCCGGTGACCAGTGCCCTTCGTCCCTCGAGCCGCATGCGGGCGGCAGCATATCCGCGTCGCGCGAATAGACTGCCGCGCCGTGGCGAGCGGCGAAGCGATCCCGATCATCGGCGGCACCGGCGCGCTCGGCTACGGCCTGGCGCTGCGCTGGGCGCGAGCCGGGCACGCGGTGGTGATCGGCTCGCGCAGCGAGGAGCGCGCCACCGAGGCCGCCCGCAAGCTCGCCGAGCTCGCCCCGGACGCCGAGATCGAGGGGCTCGCCAACGAGCAGGCCGCCAAGCAGGGCTCCGTCGTCTTCCTCACCGTCCCCTTCCGCGCCCAGTCGGAGAACCTCAACAACCTGCGCGAATCGCTCGAACCCGGCCAGCTGCTGGTCGACTGCACGGTTCCGCTGGCGGCGGCGGTGAGCGGCAAGGCGACTCGCTCGCTCGGCGTCTGGCAGGGCTCGGCCGCCCAGCAGGCGCAGGAGATGGTCGGCGACGGGGTCACGGTGGTCGCCGCCCTGCACACGGTCAGCGCGCCGGACCTCGCCGACACAGCCGTCGACCTCGACGAGGACGTGCTCCTGTGCGGCGACCGCAAGGCCGACAAGGCGAAGGTCGCGCGCCTGATCGAGGCGATCCCTGGGCTGCGTGCGGTCAACGCCGGCCCGCTGGAGATGGCGCGGATCGTCGAGCAGCTGACGCCGATGCTGATCTCGATCAACGCCCGCTACAAGACCCACGCCGGGATCCGGATCAACGGCCTGCCCGACGACGAGCATTGGGAGTAGACGTCGTCTGCCTCGCCGGCGGGACCGGCGGGGCGAAGCTCGCGGCCGGCCTGCAGGACGTGGTCGGCGAGCGACTGGCGGTGATCGCCAACACCGCCGACGACGTCGAGGTGCACGGCCTGCACGTCTCCCCCGACCCCGACCTGATCACCTACTGGCTCGCCGGGTTGATCGACGAGGAGCGCGGCTGGGGCATCCGCGACGACACCTTCACCGTGCACGAGCAGCTGGTCAAGCTCGGCGCCCCGGACTGGTTCTCGCTCTCGGATCGCGACCTCGCCACCTGCGCCTACCGCACCCACTTCGTCGCCGAGGGCGGCACGCTGACCGCCGCCGCGGGTCAGATCGCCGGCGCGCTCGGGGCCGCGGCGCGGGTGCTGCCGATGTCCGAGCAGCCGGTCCGCACCCGGGTTCGCACGCCGGCCGGCTGGCGCGGGCTGCAGGAGTTCTTGATCCTCGACCACGGCGAGGCTCCGATCGAGGGCGTCGAGCTCGGCGGGATCGCCGACGCGGCGCCGACGCCGGAGGCGCTCGCCGCGCTCGCCGATGCCGAGGCGATCATCGTCGGGCCGTCGAACCCGGTGATCTCGATCGGCCCGATCCTCTCGATCCCCGGGATGCGCGAGGCGATCGCGGCCTCGGCGGCGCCGGTGGTCGCGGTCAGCCCGTTCGTCGGCGGCGGTGCGGTCAAGGGGCCGACCGACGCCTTCGTCGCCTCGCTCGGGCGGCCCGTGACCGCGGCCGGGGTCGCCTCGCTGTACGAGGGACTGCTCGACGGCATGGTCGTCGACGAGGGCGACCCGCCGCCCGACCCCGAGGGCGTCGAGGTGCTGCGCTGCCCGACCCTGATGGAGGGCGTCGCGGGCAGGCGGGGCCTCGCCGAGCGGGTGCTCGAGTTTGCGCGCGGCCTGCGCGCCGCGCGATGATCTGAGCCGTGCGCGCGACCGCGATCATCCCGGTGAAGCGCTTCGGCGAGGCGAAGCAGCGGCTGCTCGGGCGCCTCGACCGCCCCCAGCGCGCCGACCTGGTCAAGGCGATGCTCGCCGACGTGCTCGCCGCGGTCAGCGCCGCCGAATCGGTCGAGCGGCTGATCGTCGTCACCGGCGAGGGGCGGGCCGAGCGAATCGCGCTGCGCCACGCGCAGCGTTCGACCACCCCGGTCGAGGTGCTGCGCGACCCCGACGACCGCGGCCACTCGGAGGCTGCGACGCTGGGGATCATCCGCGCCCTGGCCCTGGGCGCCTCCTGCACGGCCCTGCTGCCCGGCGATTGCCCGCTGCTCGATCCCACCGAGCTCGACGCGGCGCTCGGCGCCATGCGCACGGGTCGCGTCGCCGTGATCTGTGACCGCCACGGGACCGGCACCAACGGCCTGCTGCTGGCGCCCGCCGACGCGATCGGCCCGGCCTTCGGCCCGGGGAGCCACGAGCGCCACCTCGACCGAGCCCGGCGCGCCGGGTTCGAGGCGGTGAGCGAGCCGCTGGCGTCCATGGCTCTCGACCTCGACACGCCCGACGACCTGGACGCGCTGGCCGCGGCGCTGGCGGCCGATCCGCAGCTCGCCCCACTGACGGCGGCGGCTGTCGCCCGGCTCGGCCCGGTCGCCGGCGCACTGCCGTGAGGCGGAGCAAGGCGAAGCCGAGCCGCGCCGCCGTTGAGGCGCCTTCTCTGAGCGCGCGGCTCGAGGCGGTCGCGCTCGCCGGCCTGCCGGAGGTCGGCGAGGGGGACGACCTCGGCGCGCTGATCGCGGCGGCGGCCGAGCGGGCCGGCGCCGGGCTCGGCGACGGCGCGATCGTGGTCATCTCCCAGAAGGTCGTCTCGAAGGCCGAGGGGCGGCTGCGCGAGCTGGCGGCGGTGACGCCGGGTGAGCGGGCGCTCGAGCTCGCCGCCGAGACCGGGCGCGACCCGCGGCTGGTCGAACTGGTGCTGGGCGAGTCGGCACGGGTGCTGCGGGCGACGCCGGCGGCGCTGATCGTCGAGACCCACGCGGGCTGGGTCTGCGCCAACGCCGGGATCGACTCGTCGAACGTCCCCGGCGCCGAGACCGTCGCCCTGCTCCCGGTGGACGCGGACCAGTCGGCGCGGAGGATCCGCGCCGAGCTCGCGATCGCGGGCGCCGGGCGCCCCGGCGTCCTGATCGCCGACAGCTTCGGGCGCCCGTGGCGACTCGGTCAGACCGAGGTCGCGATCGGGGCGGCGGGGGTGTTGGTCGTCGACGACTGGCGCGGGCGCCGCGACGCCCACGGCAATGAGCTGGCAGCGACCGCGATCGCCGCCGCCGATCAGCTCGCCGCGGTCGCCGACCTGGTCCGGGTCAAGGACTCGCTCTGCCCGGCGATCGCCATCCGTGGCGCCGAGCGACTGTGGACCGAGGAGGATGGCCCGGGCGCCGCGGCGGCGCTGCAACGCCCGCCCGGCGAGGACCTCTTCCGCTGAACCGCGGGCTCAGCCGTGCTCGTGCTTGTCCATCGGCGGCATCGCGCCGCCCTCATCGGTGAAGTCCGGGGCGACGTACGCCTGGCCCGGTGACCCGCCGACCGCGAGCACCCGGGCGGGCTCGGAGCCGGTGATGATCTTGCGCTTCTCGGCCGGTCCGACCCGGACCCAGACGCCGGGCTCGAGCTCGTGCTCCTCGCCGCCCGGCCCCCCAACCCGCAGCGTCGCCCGGCCGCTGAGCAGGGTGTAGACCTCCTCCTGGTGGTCGTGGGCCTGGTCGTGCTCGGGATAGGCGCCGAAGTCCGGCGGCAGGTCCATGACCGCAAGCCCGAACGAGCTCACGCCGAGCCCGGCACGAGCGCGGCGGAAGCCGCCTCCGAAGATCGCCTCGAAGTCCTCGACCTGCTTGACCGTGACGTCGGCCATCGGCCCCTAGCCGGACTGGGCGGCCATCGGGTCGGGCACGCCCTCCTCGGTGAAGCCGACGATCTCGTAGGCGCTCCCGGGAACCCCGGCCAGCGCCAGGATCACGGCGCCCTCCTCGCCGGTGGTCAGCATCCGCTTCTCGTTCGGGCCGACGCGCGCGAACACACCGGGCTCGAGATCGTGCTCCTCGTCGCCGGCGCGCAGGTGGGCGCGGCCTTGGAGCACGATGTAGACCTCCTCCTGCCCGCCGTCGGAGTGGTCGTGCTCCGGGTAGCGGTCGGCGTTCGGGGGAAACCGCAGTACCTGCATCCCGAACGAGGTGACGCCGAGGCCGGCACGCGCCTTCAGCATCGCCCCTCCGAAGGTGGCCTCGAAGTCCTCCGTGCGCTTCACGGTCACGTCCGCCATCTCTCTCCTCCTAGGGTCGCAGGACCGCCGCGCCCCGAACCCTACCCCCGCGCAGCTCGGCCAGCGCGTGATCTGCGTCACCCAAGGGGAACTCGGCGATCTCGGCCCGCACGCCCGCCTCGCGCGCGAGCGGCAGGAACCGCTCGCCGTCTTCGCGCGTGAGGTTGGCGACCGAGCGGATCTGGCGCTCGCCCCAGAGGTCGGCGTACGGGAACGAGGGGATGTCGCTCATGTGGATGCCGGCGCAGACCACAACTCCCGCGGGCGCGAGCGCCCGCAGCGCCTTCGGCACCAGAGCGCCGTCGGGGGCGAAGACGATCGCCGCGTCGAGCGGCTCGGGGACTTCGTCCGCGGTCCCGGCCCACTCGGCCCCGAGCCCGCGCGCGAACTCGACCTTCTCCGGTTCGGCGGAGCGGCTGATCGCGAACACCCGCCGTCCCTCGTGGGCGGCCACCTGGCAGACCAGGTGGGCGGAGGCGCCGAAGCCGTAGAGGCCGAGCCGCTCGGCGTCGCCGCACATGCGCAGCGCCCGGTAGCCGATCATCCCCGCGCACAGCAGCGGCGCCGTCTCGGCCCCCGCGTCGGCGGCCAGCGCCATGCAGAAGCGCTCGTCGGCGGTCACCAGTTCGGCGTAGCCGCCGTCGCGGGTGTAGCCCGTGAACAGCGCTCGCTCGCAGAGGTTCTCGCGCCCCGAGCGGCAGTAGCGGCACTCGCCGCAGGCCCAGCCGAGCCAGGGAACCCCGACCCGGTCGCCCGGCGACCAGCGCCCGCCGCCGCCGAGCACCTCGGCGACGACCTGGTGGCCGAGGACCAGCGGCAGCTTCGGCTCCCCGAGCTCGCCGTCGACGATGTGCAGGTCGGTGCGACAGACGCCGCAGGCGATCACCCGCAGCAGGACCTCGCCCGGTCCGGTCTCGGGGTCCGCGAGCTCGGCCGGCTCGAGCGGCCGGCCCGGGGCTTCGAGCACCATCGCGCGCACCCTCCCATCTTCTCGCGCCGACAACCCCCGCGCCGGTTCGGTCCGACGATGGGGGGAGCATCCGTTCGCCAGGGTCGAACCGTGGACCCAAGGAGGTTCCCGTGGAAACAGATCGCTACGCACGCTATGGCGCCGCGACCGGCGTCCTGGCGGTGATCTTCATCATCGCCGGCTTCGGGATCGGGGCGTCGGGCCTGCCCGACCTCGACGCCGCTGCGGACGAGTGGCTGACGTTCGTCGGCGACAACCAGAGCCAGATCCAGATCGGCGCTGCGCTCGCGGCGATCGGGGTCTTCTTCTTGATCTGGTTCCTGGGCAGCCTGCGTAGCGCTTTGCAGGCGGCCGAGGGAGGAAGCGGACGCCTGGCGGCGATCGCCTACGGAGGTGGACTGGTCGCCGCGGCGGCGCTGGTGGTGACGCTGACCGCGTTCGACGCTGCGGCCTTCCGCACCGATGCCAGCGCGGACGTCGTCCGTGGGCTGTTCGACCTCAGCACTGTGAGCGCGGCCCCGGCGTTCGCCGGCGCGACCGCGCTGTTCACCGCAACCGCGATCGTCGGCTACCGGTATCGCCCGTTTGCGGCACCCGTCGCCGGGTTCGCCGCGCTTGCAGCGATCTCACAACCGCTGGCTCTGGGCGCGGGTGCCGCCGACAGCGGCGCGTTCTCCGGTGAGGGCGCGCTCGGGCTCTACCTGCCGGTGCTCACATTTGCGCTCAGCGTGGTGATCCTGAGCGTGGTGCTGACCCGCCAGGCGGGCGCGGGCGCTCAGTAGGTCTCGACGATCTCGTACAGCGTCGTCCGCTGCGCCGGGGTCCGCCCGCCCCGGCGCGCGGCCGCGATCAGGTCGGCGGGCTCGAGGCGAACGCCGTGCTGGGAGCCGGCCATCCGGGAGATGTTCTCCTCCATCAGCGTGCCCCCGAGGTCGTTGACCCCCCACCGCAGGCTCTCGGTCGCCGCCTCGACCCCCATCTTCACCCAACTCGCCTGCAAGTTGCGGACCGAGCGCCCGAGCGCCAGCCGGAAGGCGGCGGTGTGCTTGAGGTTCTCGTCCGCCGAGATCTCCTCGATCCCGTGGGTGCGCCCGAGCAGGGTCTGGAAGGGGATGAAGCTGAGCGGCACGAACTCGGTGATCCCGCCGGTGCGCTCCTGCAGCTCGCGGACCACCCGCATGTGGCGGGCCAGCTCCCAGGGCTCCTCGATGTGGCCGAACATCACGGTCGAGGTCGAGCGCAACCCGGAGCGATGGCAGGCCTCGATGATCTCGACCCAGCGCCCGGCCGGCAGCTTGTTGGGCGAGATCCGCGCCCGGACGCCGTCGTCCAGCACCTCGGCGGCCGTCCCCGGGGTCGAGCCCAGCCCGCACTCGCGCAGGTAATCGAACACGGCGTCGGGGCTCTTGCCCGAGCGCTCGCACATGAAGTGGATCTCCATCGGCGAGTAGGCGTGCAGGTGTAGCTGCGGAGCCGTCTGCTTGGCGAGTTCCAGCCAGCGCCCGTAGTGCTCGAGCGTGTAGTCGGGGTGGATGCCGCCCTGCATGCAGATCTCGGTCGCCCCGAACTCGACCGCGTCGGCGATCCGCGCCTGGAAGTCGTCCTCGCTCACGTGGTAGGCGTCGGGCGAGCGCTTGCCCTGGCCGAAGCCGCAGAACGCGCAGCCGACGACGCAGACGTTGGTGAAGTTGATGTTGCGGTTGACGACGAAGGTCGCGGTCTCGCCCGCGAGCTCGGCCCGCAGTCCGTCGGCCGCGGCGCGCATCGCCTCGATCACCTCGGGACGCGTCTCCGCGAACAGCGCCGTGAGCTCGTCCTCGGTCAGCGGCTCTCCGGCCCGCCCGAGCTCGATCGCCCGCGGCGCCAGCTCGGGATCGATCTCGCGCTCGGTGCGCCGGCCCGACCCTCGCCGTGGGATGAAGCTCCAGTACTTGAGCTTGACCGCGTCGAGCACCCCCTGCTCGAGCCACTCGGGGCCGAGGTACTGCGGGTAGGTGCAGAGGCGCTCGGTGAGCGCGTAGCCATGGCCCTTGAGCCGCTTGCGGACCTGATGCGGACTCGGGAAGGCGTGCTCCGGCGAGATGTGGTCGCCGTTTGCGGAGAGGCCACCGAGGTCGGTCGCCCCGGCCTCGACCAGATCGAGCCACCAGTCGCTGAGGTTCGGCGGGACCTGGACGCCGACGTCGGGCATCAGGCGCTTCGACTCGCGGACAAGGCGCTTCATCTCCTCCAAGGTGACGTCCGAAGCCCACTGGGGCATCGGCTCCTCGTTGCCCAGCGGCGATCCGTCACCGCCCCAGCGCTCCTTCGACGCGGCGTCCGCGATGTCGGCGACCTCCCGGCCGTAGTACCGCGGGTGCGGCACGAAGTTTTGGAGGATCACCTCCTGTACGTGGCCGTACTCGGCGTGGACCGCCGCGATCGCCTCGAGCGCCTGGACGCGCTCGTCCGGTGTCTCGCCGATGCCGACGAGGATCCCCGTTGTGAACGGGATCCGCAGTTCGCCGGCGGCGCGGATCGTCTCCAGCCGGCGTTCGGGGTGCTTGGTCGGCGACCCCTGATGGACGACGAGGTCGGGGTTGGTCGACTCGAGCATCAGGCCCTGGGAGGCGGTCACCTCGCGCAGCCGCGCGAGGTCATCGCGCGAGAGCACCCCGAGGTTGGTGTGCGGCAGCAGGCCGCGCTCCAGCGCCCGCTCGCAGGCCCAGGCGACGTAGGAGACGAAGTCCGCGTGCCCGTACTCGGCGAGCCGCCCGGCCACCTCTGGATTGACCTCGGGCAGCTCGCCGGTCAGCACCAGCAGTTCCTTGGCGTTGCGGCGCACCGCGTCGTCGAGGCGCTGCTCGACCTCCTCAGGCGAGTAGAGGTGCGCCCTGTGGGTCGCGAACGCGCAGTACTTGCAGTAGCAGCGGCAGGTCCGCGACAACGAGAGCGTGTAGTTGCGCGAGAAGGTGACCCGCCTCACGCGTGTGACGTTACTTGTTGCGCTCCCGGACCTCGGCGTCCTTGACCGCCTGGGCGACCCCGCGGACGTCCGAGGTCGGCGGCTCGGCGCCCTCCGCATACTGCGGACCGGCGATCACGAACCTGTAGATCCCGAACGCGAGCAACGCGCCGACGATCGGCCCGAAGATGTAGGGCCAGCTGTCGCTGAAGCCGTTGAAGGCGTCGCCGATCAGCGCCGGGCCGAACCAGCGGGCCGGGTTGAACGAACCGCCGGTCAGCGGGCCGAAGATCATCACCGCGAAGCCGAGCGTGGTGCCGATCGCCCACGGGGCCCACTCCTGGCGGGCGCGCGGGTTCATCGCCACGGCGCAGACCGCGAGCACGAGCAGGAACGTGCCGAGGCCCTCGACCACGAAGGCCGCGAACGGGCCCGCGATCAGCGGGCTGATCGAGACGGCCCCGTAATCTGCCGCCCGGCCCTCGTCCAGCAGGATCGCCTTGACGAGCAGTGCCCCGAGCACCGCACCCGAGAGCTGGGCGAGGATGTAGACGACCGCGTCAACCGGGTCGATCCGCTTCATCGCCGCCGCGGCGATCGTGATCGCCGGGTTGAAATGCCCGCCGCTGACCTGTCCGAAGGCGATGATCAGCAGGAAGAGCGCAAACGCGTGGACGAGACCGATGACCGCGAAGTCCGAGCCGGTCTGCGACGCGGCGCCGGTGGACAAATAGAGGCTGACAACGGTGCCGATCACGAAGACCAGGAACAGCGTCCCGATCAACTCGGCGATGTAAGCCGCAAGGCCTCGATCCTGCACTTGAATACTCCTCCTCAGGTGGGGTGCGCGCGGCAGTGTATAGAGCCGCGCTCAGCTGCGACGCGGGGCGTCGTGCTCCATCTGCAGCCGGCGCGCGTCGGCGATCACCTCGAGCGCGTCCTCGCGCGAGCGCCAGCCGTCGACCTGGACCTGCTTGCCCTCGAGCTGCTTGTAGACGGAGAAGAAGTGGGTGATCTCGCGCTGCAGCTGCTCGGGAATGTCCTCGAGCGTCTCGGCGTGGTTCCAGCCCGGGTCGTGGGTCGGGACGCAGACGACCTTGTCGTCCTCGCCCTTCTCGTCCTGCATCACGAACAGGGCAATCGGCTTGACCGGGATCACGCAGCCCGGGAAGGTCGGCTCCGAGACGCAGACCATCGCGTCGAGCGGGTCGCTGTCGCGCCCTCGGTGGCCCATCAGGAAGCCGTAGTCGGTCGGGTAGACCATCGACGAGGAGAGGAACCGGTCGAGCACCAGCTGGCCGATCCCCTCGTCGTACTCGTACTTGTTGCGGCTCCCCTTCGGAATCTCGACGTAGACGAGCAGCTCGCCGGTGACCGGATGCTCGTCGGTGTAGGTGTGGTCGGTCACCCCGCAAAGGCTATCCTCGCCCGCGCATGAGACGGGTCGCCGCGCCGCTGGCGGCCGTCCTCGCCGCCTTGGCGCTGTTCGCCTGCGGCGACGACGGTGCTGAACCGGGCGCCTCTGACGAGGCGACCCTGGTGCTCGACTTCACCCCCAACGCGGTCCACTCCGGGATCTACGAGGCGCAGGCGAGCGGCGCCTACGACGACGCCGGGGTGTCGCTGACGGTCCGCGAGCCGTCGGCGTCGACCGACGCGCCGAAGCTGCTCGAGGCAGGGCGCGCCGAGTTCGCGATCCTCGACATCCACGACCTGGCCCTGGCGCGCGCGCGGGGCCTCGACCTGGTCGGGGTCGGGGCGATCGTCCACCGGCCGCTGGCCGCCGTGATCGCCGCGCGACCGCGACGCGGTCCGCACCCCGGCCGACCTCGAGGGGGCCACGGTCGGGGTCACCGGCCTGCCCTCCGACGACGCGGTGCTCGACTCCGTGCTCGAGGCGGCCGGCGCCGACCCCGACGCGGTCGACCGCCAGACGATCGGCTTCAACGCGGTCGCCGCGCTGGCCGCCGGCAAGGTCGACGCCGCGACCGCGTTCTGGAACGCGGAGGGCGTCGCCCTGCGCCGCCAGGGCGTGCCGACGCGCGAGTTCCGGGTCGACGACTTCGACGCCCCCGTCTACCCGGAGCTGGTCCTGACCACCACCCGCGAGACGCTGACCGAGGATCCCGAGCTGGTCGCGGCGGTGGTCGAGGCGACCGGTCAGGGCTACGACGATGTCGTCAAAGACCCCGAGTCGGCGCTCGACGACCTGGTCGCCGCGGTTCCCGATCTCGATCGCGGCGACCAGCGCGCCCAGCTCGAGGCCCTGCTCGAAGCCGACGCGCTCGGCCCCGGGGTCGCGCTCGAGCGGCGCCCGCTGGAGGCCTGGGCCGCCTGGGAGGCGGCCCACGGAATCGTCGCCAAGCCACCCGCGGTGGCGCAGGCCTTCGCCCTGGACGGTTAGGCAAGCCCCGCAGGGCTCAAGCACGCGTGCCCAGGCGTCGATGAGCGTCCTGGAGGTGTACGCGGTGTCGACGCGATTCCAACCGACGCACAGCAACCGGGAGGCGATCCCGGCGCGCTCGCGGCTGCTCGTCCCCGCCGCGGCGACCTGCGGCCTGCTGTGGGTCGGCGCGTGCTCCAGATCCACGGCTCCTCGCTGGTCCCGATCGGCATCGGGGGCGTGCTGGCGACCGCGGTGCTGCTGCTGATCATCCAGCGCCAGCACTCGAAGCTGCGCAGCCTCGCCGGCACCGACGCGCTCACCGGCCTCGTCAATCACCGCAGCTTCCACGAGCTGCTGGCGTTCGAGCTCGCCCGCGGGGCCGAGCTCGGCCAGCCGGTGGCGCTGGTGATCTGCGACCTCGACAACTTCAAGGCGATCAACGACACCCACGGCCACCCCTACGGCGACGACGTCCTTCGGGGGGTCGGCAGCGCACTGCGTGCCGCGATCCGGTCCGGGGACAGCGCGGCGCGGATCGGCGGCGAGGAGTTCGCCCTGGTCCTCCCCGGGTCCGACTCGCACGCCGCCTTCGCGATCGCCGAACGCGCCCGCGAGGCGATCGGCGCGGTCCCCGTGCATGGCTTCGAGCTCAGCTGCTCCGCCGGGGTCGCCGCCTACCCCGGCGACGCCGAGGACCCCTCGGCGCTGGCCCAGCTCGCCGACAGCGCCCTGTACTGGGCGAAGCGCGGCGGCAAGCGACGCACGCGACGCTTCGATCCCGAGCACTCCCCGGCGACCTGGACCGACCGCCAGCGCGGCGAGGTCGAGGCGCTGCTGCGGCTCGACCGCCCGATCACCGCGGCCTTCCAGCCGGTCGTCAGCCTGGCGACCGGCCGCGTGGTCGGCTACGAGGCGCTGGCCAGGTTCCCGGGAGGCGGCGGGCGCACCCCCGACGTCTGGTTCGCCCAGGCACACGGCTGCGGGCTCGGCGCGGAACTCGAGGCGACCGCGATCCGAGCCGCGCTGGAGGCGTCCGGGCGGCCGTTCGACATCCACCTGGCGATCAACGTCAGCCCGTCCGCGCTCGCCTCCGACCTGGTCCAGGGCGCGCTGCGCGGCAACCTCGACGGGATCGTGATCGAGATCACCGAGCACGAGTTCGTCCCCGACGACGACTCGCTCGCCGCCGCGGTCGCCGACCTGCGCCGCCGCGGGGCCCGGATCGCGATCGACGACGCGGGCGCCGGCCACGCGGGACTCAAGCAGCTGATGCGGGTGCGGCCGGACATCGTCAAGCTCGACCGCGACCTGACCCACGACATCCACCGCGACGTCGCCCGGATGGCGCTGGTCGAGTCGTTCGTGCGCTTCGCCCGCGACGTCGGCGCCACCGTGTGCGCCGAGGGCATCGAGAGCCTCGACGAGCTCGCCGTGCTCGCCGACCTCGACGTCCAGTGGGGCCAGGGGTACGTGCTCGCCCGCCCAGAGCCCCCATGGACCGACGTCTCGCCGATCGCCGCCGACGTCTGCCGGGTCGCCCTCGCCGACAGCTTCCGCTCGCTACCGACCGAGCACCACCCGATCGGCTCCTCGGACCGCCGCCTGGTCCACGTCAGCGCCCGCCTCGCCGCCGCGCGCACCCCGCCCGACCTGGCAGGCGCCCTGGCCCTGATCGCCGCGGAGCTCGGCTCCTCGAAGGTCTGCCTGTCGGCCTGGCACCCGGAGGAGGGGCTGCTGGAGACGCTGGCCGAGAACGGGGAGCGCTCCGACGAGACCCTGTTCCCGGTCAGCGACTACCCGCTCAGCGCCGCCGTGATCGCCGACCAGGAGACGGTCCAGATCGTGGTCGGCGACCCGAATAGCGACCCGAGCGAGGTCGACCTGTTGCTGGCGCTCGGTGAGCGCTCGCTGCTGATGGTCCCGGTGGTCAGCCGCGGCGACAGCGTCGGCATCATCGAGGCCTATCGCGGCGACGAGCGCGCCTGGTCGCGGGCCGAGATCAACCGCGCCCGGGTGATCGCCAACCAGTTCGCGTCCGTGATCCCGACGCTGCTCGCCGAGCGCGAGACGCCGTCGCTGCGGACCTAGAGCGAGCGGCGGGCGCGGAACTCGCGGCGCACCGACTCGGGGCGCCCCCACATCTGGACCACCTCGGCGCGGCCCTCGTGCACGTCGCGGACGATCAGCTCGCCCTCGATTCCCTGGTCGTCGAGCAGCCCCAGCGCGCCCTTGACCGTTTCGGCCGCCGCCGCGTGGCCGAAGCTGTGGGCGACGTTGATCCGGAAGTGCCACTCCGCCTTCGAGTAAGGCTGGGCGTTGATCATCGTCACCAGCACCGCGGCGTCGATGTAGCGATCCTCGTCGGCGATCCGCAGGTCGCAGACGATGTCGGTCCAATCGGCCGGCAGCGAGTCGAGCACGGCCTGGAAGTCCTCGGCCAAAGCCACGCGGGCAGCCTATCGTCAGCCGAAGAAGACCTGCTGGAGCAGGAAGACGTTGAGGGCGATGATCAACGCCGCGATCACGCCCGCCAGCGCTGTCAGCCAGCCCGGGTTGACCATCGGCCCCATCACGCCGCGCTTGCGGGCGATCAGCAGCAGCGGGATCAGCACGAACGGGATCCCGAACGAGAGCACGACCTGGCTCATGACCAGTGCGTCGGTCGGGTCGATGCCGAGCGCCAGCACGACCAGCGCCGGGGCCAAAGTGATCGCGCGGCGCAGGAAGATCGGGATCCGGCGCTCGATGAACCCCTGCATCACCACCTGGCCGGACATCGTCCCCACCGACGAGGACGCAAACCCCGAGGCCAGCAGGGCGATCCCGAAGACCGTCGCGGCGTGGTCGGAGACGGCTGTCTTGAGGCCGTCGAAAGCGCCCTCGATGCTGTCGATCGTGCTCAGGTCGCCGACGTGAAACAGCGCCGCGGCCATGATCATCATCGAGAGGTTGACCGCCCCGGCGATCACCATCGCGATCACGACGTCGATCTTCTCGAAGCGCAGGATCTTGTGCCGGTCGTCGTCGTCTCGGCCGACTACCCGCCGCTGCGTGAGCGCCGAATGCAGATAGACGACGTGCGGCATCACCGTCGCGCCGATGATCCCGGTCGCGAGCAGGATGCTCTCCGTGCCGCTGAAGCCAGGGACCAAGAGGTGGCCGGCGACGTCACCGCCGTCGGGCTTCGCCCAGAAGATCTCCAATCCGAACGAGACCAGGACCACCCCGGCGAGCGCCGCGATCGCCGCCTCGAGCCGCCGGAACCCCCGCTGCTGCAGCGCCAGGATCGCAAACGCGCCGGCGCCGGCGATCAGCGCCGCCTCGAACAAGCCGATCCCGAACAGCAGGTTGAGGCCGAGCGCCGCCCCGACCACCTCGGCGATGTCCGTCGCCATCGCCACCCCCTCGGCCTGCAGCCAGAGCCCGATCGATGTGCGTCGCGAGAAGTTCTCGCGGCACAGCTCCGGCAGGTTCTTGCCGGTCGCGATCCCCAGCTTCGCCGACTGGGTCTGAATCAGCATCGCGATCAGGTTGGCGGCGACGACGACCCAGAGCAGCAGGTAGCCGAACTTCGCCCCGGCGGCGATATTGGTCGCGAAGTTGCCCGGGTCGATGTAGGCGACGCAGGCGATGAACGCCGGTCCCAGGAACGGCCATAGCCGAGCGAGCCCGCGCGAGTGACCGTCCAGCGACCGGCGTGCCGCACGAGCGACGGCGGCCTCGCCGGGCAGGGCGAGGTCCGAGTCCTCGCGGTCGGGCGGCGCGGGTGCCGGCGCCGGCATGGTCGGCGGCCTCGCCCGGGGCGCCACCACGGCCTCGTCGATTGGGCGGTTCATCTCCCCGCCACCCTGATCACCCGCATCGCGGCGGCCAGCCGCTGGCCGAGCGCGTGCTCGCGGGCGTCCACCTCGACGTGGAGCGGGCCGTCGAACGGGTCGAGGGCGCGCAGGCGCAGCTCGCACCCCGGCCGGATCCCGACCTGGTCGAGGAAGCGCAGCATCTCCGAGTCGCGGTCCGAGACCCGCTCGAAGACCGCCTTCTCGCCCGGCTCGAGATCGGTCAGCCGAACCGTCTCGTCGACCGCGATGTCGAGCGCGGCGCTCGGGATCGGGTCACCGTGGGGATCGCGGGTCGGGTCGCCGAGCGCCGCGGCGATCCGCTCCTCGAGCTCCTCGGAGATGTAGTGCTCGAGCACCTCGGCCTCGTCGTGGACCCGATCCCACGGCATCCCCAGGGCATCCGCCAGGTAGGCCTCGATCAAACGGTGGTGGCGGATCACCTCGAGCGCGACCCGCTCGCCGGACTCGGTCAGGACGACGCCGTGGTAGGGCTCGTACTCGACCAGCCCCATCTCGGCCATCCGCTTCAGCATCGCCGACACCGTCCCCGGCGAGACGCCGAGGCGTTCGGCGAGCGCCGAGGTGCCGACCGGTCCGTCAGCGCGGCGGGCCAGCGCGTGGATCGTCTTCGCGTAGTCCTCGACCGCCTCCGTGTTGGCGGCGGGCCGCGGGCGTCGTGTGTGGGCGCCGGGCATCAGATGCTGACCAGCAGCCCGGTCAGGTAGAGGAGCAGGATGCCGATGATCAGGCCGATCACCGCCTGCGTGTGCAGCGCGCGGCCGTCCTCGTCGCGCATCGCCGGGACCAGCTGCCAGATCACCTGCAGGATCGCGCCGACGCCGACCCCGAAGAGCAGCGCGGCGAGGCTCGGGTTGTACGCCGCGGCGCCGATCCAGGCGCCGACGATCGCCGGGGCGCCCGCGATCAGGCCAAGGCCCGCGAGGCGGCCGAAGCTCGGTCTCGAGTTGGTCAGCGGAGCGACGATCGCGAGGCCCTCGGTGGTGTTGTGGATCGCGAACCCGACGACCAGGAAGGCGCCGAGCGCGAGCGCGCCCGAGGCGTACGCCGATCCGATCGCAAGGCCCTCGCCGAGGTTGTGCAGGCCGATGCCGATCGCCACCATGAGCGCCATGTACAGCCCGCCGGCGCCCGCCGAGGCGGCGCGCCGGCGGCGCGTGCGCAGGTAGGAGTCGACCCCGCTGAGGGCGAGGAACGAGATCAGGGCCCCGAGGAAGACGAGCGCGGTCCCGCCAAACGCGGTCGGCGCGTCGGCGCCGATCTCCAGGCCCTCGAGCGCCGCGTCAACGGCGAGGAAGGCGAGCAGGCCGACCGTGAACGCGATCAGGGCCCGCAGCCACTCGGCGCCGATCCGGCGGATGAACGGCAGCCACAGCAGGCCGAGCGAGACCGGGATCACGCCGACGTAGAACCCGAGCAGCGCCATCAGCCCGAAGAAGCCTGCGTCCGCCTCTGGGGTCTCGGCCGCGACCGGGATCTCGTGCTCGAGCGTGCCACCGGTCGCGGTCACGATCAGGACCCTGTAGGCCTCGCCTTCGATCCAGGGATAGGCGATCTCCAGCGTCGTCGAGCCGAGCCGGCCGATCGTCCGGCCATCGGTCGCCGTGAACGGCGCGTAGCCGTCGTTGACGGCCACCTGCGCGACCTCGACCGGATCGGCCCCGTCGTTTCGGATCGTGAGCTCGATCTCACCCGGCCGCAGGACGGTGTTTTCGATCGCCAACTCCTCGACCGGCGGTCCGCTGCGCTCGCCCAGGCCGGGCCCCCCGAGCGCGAACAGCAGCGCGACGATGATCGCGATCGCGAGCAGCGGCAGCACTCCGAGGAGCCATGCGGGAGCCCGGCCGAGCGCGCTGCGCGGGTCGGTGGTGCCGGCCTCCATCGCTCAGTCGACCTCGAAGAACCCGGTCCAGCCGAGCTCGGCGAACTCGCTGACGTGGGCGTGGAACATGTACTCCCCCGGATACGGAAACCGCAGCTCGAGGATCCCCCGCTGGCCCTGGCCCTGGATCACCGTGTCGGTGAATTCGGTCGGCTGCAGGCTCGTCCCGGTCGGGTAGTAGTGGAAGAAGTTGGCGTGCAGGTGGAACGAGTTCAGGGGATCGAACTCGAGCACGTTGACGAGGTAGATCCGCACGAGCTGGTCGCGGCTGATGCGGATCGGGTCCGCGACGTGATGGAAGCCGACGGTGTTGACGGCGTAGACCTCGTTCGAGCCGTCGAAGTTGGTGTCGAAGCCATTCATCACCATCACCAGCTCGTCGGCGTCGGCCCGACCCTGCTTCGGATCGACGATGAAGGCGCCGTAGAGGCCGCGCGAGATGTGCGAGGCGAGCGGCGAGACGTGGCAGTGGTAGAGGTGGATGCCGAACGGGGTCGCCTGGAACTCGTAGGTGAAGCTCTCCCCCGGGTCGATCGCGCCGCCGCCGCGCTTCTCGCCGATCCCCGGCATCCCGTCCATGAACGCCGGGTGGACCCCGTGGAAGTGGATCGTGTGCGGGTGCTCGGAGCCGTTCGTGAAGTTGATCCGCAGCAGATCGCCCTCGGTGCAGCGCAGGGTCGGACCCGGGACCCGCCCGTTGTAGGTCCAGGCCTGGTAGCGGATGCCCGGAGCGACCTCGATCTCCTTGTCGACGGCGACGATCGCGAACTCGCGCAGCACCCGCCCGTCACCGAGCCGGCTCGTCACCCCCTCGTCGAAGTCGCGCAGCAGGTCGGTCGGGTTGAAGCCGTTGGCGACGTGGTCGACCTCCCGCCCGGCGGCGAACGCGGCGTGGCCGCCGGCCGCGTGGCCCGCGTCGGTGAAGTGCAGCCCGTGCTCGGCCATCGCCGCCTCGGCGGCCTGATCGTGGCCACCGAGCGCGTTGTGTAGGCCCTGGTGGGGGATCGTCTCGTGCAGCAGGGCCAGGGTGGGCGCCGCGACCACGCCGCCGGCGAGCAGCCTGCGGCGGCTGATCCCGCGCTCGGCCGAACGCTCGGCCTCGTCGGCCTCCGCCTTCTTTCGGTCTGCCATAAACGAGAGTTTGACAAATCAAAACCTGACTCGCAACGTCTCGCTGGGGGCTGTCAAACTCGGTTGCCGATGGAGAGCGCCGTGCAGACCGAGATCGACGCCCAGTACCGGGCCCTGCGTGAGGCCGCGGGCGCGTTCGCACGACTCGGCCGGCGGGTGATCGAGGTCGGGGGATCCGAGGCTGGCGAGTACCTGCAAGGGCAGCTGACCCAGGACGTCGAAGCACTGACGCCGGGCGCCGGCGCCTACTCCGCCCTGCTCGACCGCAAGGGCCATATGCAGGGCGACATGCGCGTCCTGCGCCTCGACGACGAGTTCGGGATCGGGACCGAGGAGGAGGCGGGGCCCGCCGTGATCGCCCACCTCGACCGGTACAAGGTCGGCCGCGACGTCGAGATCATCGACCGTACGAGCGAGCTCGCCGTCGTCTCGGCAATCGGGCCGGCGACGGTCCAGCGCACGCTCCGCGGCCCGCTCGGACCAGAACACGCCCACCGCGACGAGGACGTCGGCGGCATCGCGACGATGGCCGTGGCGACCGACCTCGGCGTCGACTTCACCGTCGCCCGAGACGAGGTCGAGGCACTGCTCGACGCGCTCACAGAGCGCGGCGTTGAGCCGGTCACCGAGGCGGCAGCCGAGATCGTGCGAGTCGAATCGGGCCGGCCGCGGTTCGGGCGCGAGATGACGACCGCGACGATCCCCCAGGAGGCGGGGATCAACGAGCGCGCGATCAGCTTTTCCAAGGGCTGTTACATCGGCCAGGAGACGGTCGCCCGGCTGCACTACAAGGGCAAGCCCAACCGCCACTTGCGCGGCCTGCGGCTGACCGCGCCGGCCGCCGCCGGCGACCAGGTACGGCTCGGCGACCGAGACCTGGGGACGATCGGCACCGCCGTCCTCTCCCCCGCCCGCGGCCCGATCGCGCTGGCGATCCTGCGCCGCGAGGCGGAGCCGGGCGCCACGGTCGAGGTCGGCGACGGGATCGCCGCCGAGGTTGCCGAGCTGCCCTTCTGAAGCAGCGCTGCGCTTCCGCCGCTTCAGTTAGGGTTGCGCACACGATGGGTGCTCGCAGGAGGCTGTTCGCCGCGCTCGCGGCGCTCGCCGCGGTGGCGCTCTCGGCCTGCGGCTCCGAGGATTTCGCCAATGACCCGCGTCCGGCGGCGCCGGTCGCGCTCACCGCCCGGATCGGCAACAACGGGGTCGCGATCAGCCCCGGCGAGATCGGCGGCGGGGTCGCGGCGATCACGATCTCCAACCAGACCGCGGACCCGGCGCAACTGGTGATCGAAGGCCCCAGCGACAGATCGAGCGCCGAGGTCGTCCCGGGCGGCACCGGGTCGATGAAGGTCAACCTCGCCGAAGGCGACTACGCGGTCTCCGACGGCGAGAGCGATACGACCACCGAACTGGTCGTCGGTCCAAAGCGGCCCAGCTCGCAGAACGATCTGCTGCTTCCCTAGATGATTGATTCCACGGCCCGGCGTGCGCGGGGGCGCACGGGACCGAGCCGGGCGTGGCGATCGGGCGAAGCCCATGTCGGTGAACATGGGCGAGTCCCGAGCGGCGCGATCCAGCGATGGTGTCCGGGCGTCATCCGCGTGCGTCGCGGCGTGGGATCACTCATCTAGCCGGGCGACTCCTCCGCCTCGGCCTCCTCGGCGACCAGGGCGTCGATCCGCTCGAGCCGCTCCTCGAGCGCGGTGACCATCGCGTCAAGCCCGGCGCGGGCCTTGTCCGAGCTGGTCTTGATCCCGGTCATCGCCGAGCGGATCGCCTGCGCCTGCTTCAGCAGGCTGATCGCCTCGGCGGCGGTGTCACGGACCGCGATCGCGTCGACCCGCAGGTCGCGGTCGCGGGCCATCGCCACCCGCGCCGCGGCGAGCCGGTAGGCGATCGCGAGCGCGAGCCCGGCGGGCTCGTCGCGGTCGACCGCGACGATCAGCTTGTTGCCCTCGTACTCGGCCAGCTGCTCACGCCCCGAGGGCACGTTCTCGTCGCCGGCGACGACGAGGACGCCAAAGGACGCCGCCCGCGCCTCGATCGCGGCGTTGAGCTCCGTCCAGGCGGCGTTCTTGCTCAGCCGCTTGTCCTTGGCCTCGAAGACGATCCGGCCCTGCGCGGACCCCTCGCAGGCGCCGATCTCGACCAGGGTGTCGCCCTTCTTGCCGCCGCCCTCGGCCTGCTCGCCGCCGGTGTGGGCGGCGAGGTCGCCGCGCGCCGACGCGATCGCCTCGATCGCCTCGTGGACGCGCTCCTCGAAGCTGAACCCCTTGCGGGTCCCGGCCCGCTCGACCTCGGCGAGCTCGTGCTCGTGCTCGTCCTTGTCGAGCAGCCGGGCGAGGTTTTCCTTCAGCTCGTGGACCTGCGCCTGCATCGCCCGCGACTGGGTGGTGTGCGACTCGCGCAGCTTCTCGACCTCGGCGCGATGGCGCTCCTCGGCCTCGAGGACCTTTTGGTTGATCCGCACCTGCACCGCGACCAGCGGGTTGCTCGGGTCCTCGGCCGTCAGCGTCTGGATCAGCTGCTCGCGCTGCTGGCGGGCCTCACCGGTGACGATCTCCCTGATCTGCGCCTGGACCGAGTCGTTGCGCTCGGCCCCGAAGGTCGCGGCGATCCGCTCGGCGAGCTCCTCGGAGCCCTCCTCGAGCGTCCCGCCGAGCTTGCGGTCGAGCTCGCCCAGGCCCTGCTCGAGCTCGCGGCGCACATAGTCGACGTTGACGGCCGTGCCCTCGCTCTCGATCAGCCGGGTGCCGATCTCGATCGCCCGGATGACCGTCTCGGCGGCCGGGCGGCCCTCCGCCTGCTGCTCGCGCACGACCCTGGCGGCACCGGCGTCGTCGACGGTCAGCGACTCGATCACCAGCCGGTCGCCGAGCGCGCGGACGGTGCCGTCGCCGGCTTCTTCGAGCGGTAGCTGTGGTCTTTCGGACGCTTCCATGGGAACTTACGAAGGTAGTCGCGTCCTCGGACGCGAATCTGACAGTGCGATGAACGGCCCGAGCCCCACCGATCCGGTCCCCCCGCCAACCCTCGGTGAGGAGATCATCTGTGCCGAGCAGCCGCGGGTTGCCGCGACCAAGACCGACGCCGAACGCCTGGCGTTGATCGACCGCGAGCTGCGCCACGGCTTCGAGACGCTCTCCGACCTGGGTCCCGCCGTCTGCGTTTTCGGCTCCGCCCGAACGCCGGAATCGGATCCGCTGTACACGCGCTCACGAGAGATCGGGCGGGCGATCGGCGAGGCCGGGTTCGCGGTGATCACCGGCGGCGGCCCGGGACTGATGGAGGCCGCCAACCGCGGGGCCCGCGACGCCGGCGCCACCTCGGTCGGGCTCAACATCCTGCTCCCCCACGAGCAGGGCCTGAACCCGTACTGCGACATCTCGCTGACCTTCGACTACTTCTTCGTCCGCAAGCTGATGTTCGTGCGCTACTCGCGCTCGATCGTCGTCCTTCCGGGTGGCTACGGGACGCTCGACGAGTTGTTCGAGGTGATGACCCTGATCCAGACCGGCGAGGCGATCGACCACCCGGTCGTCCTCGTCGGCAGCGACTACTGGTCCGGGCTGCTCGATTGGGTCCGCTCCGCGCTGCTCGAGGCGGGGCGGATCTCGCCCGACGACTTCGAGATCCCGACGCTCGCCGACTCGACCTCCGAGATCGTCGCCATCGCCTGCGAGGGGACCGAGGTCGGCGGGTAGCGGGCGCGGACCGCGTCGACGAAGGCCGCCATCCGCTCGGCCAGCGCCGGGTCGAAGATCTCGAGCACGTTCTCGGCGTTGCGCTCGCCCGACCGCGAGAGGTTGAAGGAGCCGACGAAGGCGGTGTCGTCGGCGACCGTGACCTTTGCGTGCATGAAGTCGTGGACGGTCCCGGGCCCCCAGGGGGTCGACGGCTTGCCCGAGAACGGCAGCAGGCTGAGCGCCTTCGCCAGCAACGGGATCTTCCAGGCCGAGACCCCGTTGTCGGCCCACTGGCCGTAGACGGCGTCGGTCTGCGGCTCGTCGATCACGCCGGCGATGTCGACCCCGCCGCGCCCTCCGAGCTCGGCCAGAGTGGCGAGGATCGGCGCCGAGGTGATCACCGGCGAGGCGATCCGCACCCGCCGCCGCGCGCAGGCGATCGCGGTCGCGATCCGCTGCGACAGCTCCTCGCCGTGGCCGGGTGTGAACCATGGGCGGACCGTGCGCCCGCCCTCGAGCTCGATCGTCCGCGGCTCCACCCGCCCCGAACGCTCGACGTCGCGGCGCTCCCACAGCTCCTCGAAGTTCGCCAGGTAGGCCGCCGCCAGCGGTTCGGAATCGAGCGCCACGACTACGTTCTCCTGCCGCGTCCACGAGTCGGTGGTCCAGTTCATCGACCCGGTCCAGATCGACTCGCCGTCGCGGACGACGTACTTGTGGTGCATCAGGTCGGGGATCCCGGGGACGCCGCGGTCGTCGATCGGCAGCTCGTGCAAGAGCTCCGGCCTGGTGCTCGGCGGCGGCTGGATCCGCGGCGGGCGGCTCGAGTCGACGTTGTAGAGCAGCCGCACCTTGACGCCGCGTTCGCTCGCCGCGCGGAGCTCGCCCGCGATCAGATCCCCGGGCCCTCCGGGCAGGCGAACGTCGTACAGGGCCAGCTCCAGCGTCCGCTGCGCGGGGCGTAGGAAGGCGGCCAGCCAGGCGGCGACCTGGTCGGCCGTCTGGCCCCCGTCGGTGAGCTCGTGAACCTCCATCCCCCCTGGTTTCTATCGCGTAGCATCCGCCGCCCCACAAACCGACCCGACAGGAGTGGACCCTTGGCCGTAGACGTGACCGAAGTCTCGAAGCTCGACGTGGAGCCCGGAACGCTGCCCGCGACGATGGCGGCGTGGGTAATCCGCCAGGAGCGCGAGGGCGAGCCCAAGGACGCCTTCCAGCTCGAGCAGATCGAGGTTCCCGAGCCCGGCGCGTTCGAGGTGATCGTGCGGGTGATGGCCGCCGGCGTCAACTTCAACAACGTCTGGGCGGCGCTCGGTAAGCCGGTCTCGGTCTTCAACTACGGTGACCACCCCGAGTACGGCCACCACATCGGCGGCTCCGACGCCTCGGGGATCGTCTGGAAGGTCGGCGAGGGCGTCACCCGCTGGAAGCCGGGCGACGAGGTCGTGATCCACTGCAACCAGGCCTCCTACGAGGACGTCGAGGTCCACGGACTCGACCCGATGGCGGCGCCGAGCCAGGAGATCTGGGGCTATGAGACCACTTGGGGCTCGTTCGCCCAGTTCACCAAGGTCCAGGCTCAGCAGTTGCTCGCCAAGCCGCCCAATCTCTCCTGGGTCGAGTCCTCGGCCTACGGGCTCACCTACTTCACCGCCTACCGGATGCTGTTCGACCGCTGCAAGCTGCAGGCCGGCCACAACGTGCTGATCTGGGGCGCCGCCGGCGGCCTCGGCGTGTTCGCGACCCAGCTCTGCAAGGCCGCGGGGGCGAACGCGGTCGGCGTCGTCTCGTCCGACGAGAAGGGCGAGCTGGTCAAGCAGCTGGGCGCCGTCGACTACATCAACCGCGCCGAGTTCGGCGGGATGATGCGGACCGACGCCAACCACCCGGCAGCCGACCCGGCCGCCGACAAGGAGCGCTTCAAGGCCTCGCGCGGGTTCGCCAAGCGGGTCAAGGAGATCCTCGGTGACGCGCCCGACATCGTCTTCGAGCACGTCGGGCAGGCGACCTTCCCGACCTCGGTGTTCACGGTGAAGCCGTTCGGCAAGGTCGTGATCTGCGGCGCCACCTCGGGCTACAACCTCGACTTCGACGTCCGCTATCTGTGGATGAAGCAGAAGGAGATCCTCGGCTCGCACTTCGCGAACGCCTACGAGTGCATGCGCGCGAACCAGCTGATGGCCGAGGGCAAGGTGCGCCCGGTGCTCTCCGAGGCGATGGACTTCGACGGCGTCCCCGAGGCGCACCAGATGCTGCACGAGAACCGCCACGCGGGCAAGATCACGATCCGCGTCGGCGCCACGAACAACGAAGAGGGCAAGCAGGAGGACGGCCCGGGCGCGATCTGGGCCGAGGTCGGCGCATAGCGTTAGGGTTCCGCGTGATGGCCGAAGAGGTCCACTACATCGAGTGGCACGTGACGCCCTGGCGGCGTGACCGCTTCCTCGAGATCTGGCGCCCGGCGCTCGACCGGGCGCTCGCCTACGGCGCCAAGGCTGCGTTTCTGACCCGCAACGAGGACGACACCCTGCACATCCGCCAGCTGACCGTCTGGGAGAGCCGCGCCGACCACGAGCGCTGGTGGTTCAGCGACGAACTCTCGGCGCTGCGCCAGGAGATGCTCCCCTACTACCACAAGCCGGTCGACCAGCATTGGCACGCCCGGGTCGCCGAGGCGACCCTGTCCACCAACGGCTCCGCGGCTTAGGCCGCCAACCGCAGCTCGGCGCTGCGCCGCTCGAACGCGGCCCCGACCTCGACCAGGGTCGCGAGCATCGCCTCGGTCGCCGGCGACCGTGAGCCCTCCTGGCGGGTGACCGCCCAGACGCGCCGGCCGGGCGCCGGCGGGTCGGTTGCCCGGACGGCGAGCCCCGCGTGCAGCGTCTCGAGCGCCAGGTCGGGTAGCAGGGTGACCCCGAGCCCGGCGGCGATGAACCCCTGCATGACGTGGTAGTCGTCGGTCTCGAAGCCGATCTTTGGCTCGAACCCGGCTTCGCGGCAGGCGCTGACCACGATCTCGCCGCAGGTGCTCGGCAGCGTGCCGCATAGCCACTCCTCGTCGGCAAGGCCGGCCAGCGGGACGACCTCCCGCTCGGCGAGCTCGTGGTTGGCCGGCAGGGCCAGATGCAGCGTCTCGGCGAGCACCAGGGTGCGCTCGAGGTCGCGTTCCTCGGGCGCCGAGACCGAGGGGTAGTCGAAGGTCAGCGCCAGGTCGAGCTCACCGGCACGAAGCAGGGGAATCGAGTCCTCTGGCTCCGCGTCGGCGACCTTCAGCGCCACGCCGGGATGGCGGCCGTGGAAGAGCGAGACCGCGTCGACCAGCACCGTCGCGCTGGCGCTGGGGAAGCTCGCCACCCGCAGCGCGCCGCCGTCGAGCCCGGCGATCGCAGATAGTTCGCGCTCGGCCTCGTCGAGCCGCGCGATCGCCGCCTCGGCGTGCGAGACCAGGACCCGCCCCGCATCGGTCAGCTTCGGGCCCTCGCGGGTGCGGTCGAGGAGCTTCATCCCGACCTCGCGCTCGAGCGTCGCCACCTGCTGGCTGATCGCCGACTGCGACAGGTACAGCGCCTCACCGGCGGCCGAGAACGACCCTCTGGCGGCGACCTCGCGCAGGATGTTCAGCCGCTTCACGTCGAGCATTAGCTGAGCTTATCAGCTAGGCCAGCTATCCATGTTGCGCTAATGCGTTGATCGCGCGATCCTCGGGCCATGACCACTCGGACCACAGAGAACGCCTCGATCGTCATCCGCCCCCTCAGCGCCGGCGAAACCGATCGACGGGCGCTTGCCGATCTCGCCCAGCGCGATTCCCGGAGACCCCTCGCGGGCCCGGTTCTGGGCGCCGAGGTCGACGGTCGGCTGCTGGCGGCGATCTCGCTGGCCGGCGGCGATCTGATCGCGGACCCGTTCAAGCCGACGAGCGAGCTGCGCGCGATGCTGAAGCTGCGCGCGGCTCAGTTGGCCCAGGGCGGCCGCCCGCGCCGGCGATCCCGGGGCATCTTTGGCCGGCCCGCCCGCCCGGCGGTCGGCGGCTCGCCCGCGGGCGAGATCATCGCGCTTCAGCGCTGAGCCACGCGCGGAAGGGTTTCCCGCACCGTATGTCGATCGCGGCTAGTGGCTCTCGAGCGGGGCCAGCGTCAGCCCGGCCTCGTCGAGCTGCTGCCAGTAGAGCTCGGCGGGCTCACGTGGGCCGGCCCAGACGATCGCCTGGCCGGAGGTGTGCACGCGGTTCGCCAGCGCGTGCCCCTGGTCGAGCGTCACCCCCGGGATCACCCGGGCCAGGGTCGACGCGACGTGATCGAAGGTGTTGTGGTCGTCGTTGAGGACGATCACCTGCCAGCTGCCGCCGAGCCCGTCGCCGGGACCCGCGCTTCGTGGCCGCTCGATCGTCTCGGTTGAGATCGCCGACCCCCGGGTCGCCGGGCCTAGGGCTCCGGGACCGAGACCGCAATCCGCTTGAAGGTGCCGACCACGGTCTTGTCCTTGTTGGCCTGGCTGCCGATCGCGAAGCGCACCTTGCGCCCCTGGACCTGGCCGGGGTTGGAGTCGCTGACCTTGGCGATCTCCTTGCCGTTCACCTTGGCGGTGATCTGCGCGCCGGTGGCAATGATCTCGATCCGGTTGCGCTCGTTGATCTTCTTGATCGCGTCGCTCTTGCCCTTCTTGGGAAAGCCCCCGCCCGACGGACCACGGCGGATTTCGAAGCGCTGCTTCTGGGGGAAGATCCGTAGCGAGTAGCCGGTGTTGCTGCCGCCCGCGCGCACGGTCGCCTCGATGAAGGCGCCCCCGCGGACCGACTTCGGCGTCTCCTTGAGGATCTTGCCCTCGACCGACACGCCCTGGTTGGGCAGCTCGTCGTCACCTTGGACCGGGACGCGGAACGAGCACGTGGTCGGGCTCTTCTTCACCGAGGCGAGCATCACCTTGCTCTTCTCGCGGTACTTCTTGTCGCAGCGCTTGCCGCCGCCCGCGCGCAGGATTTCGTTGAACTCACCCTGGGTCGACATGTCGTTGGAGTAGACGGTGACCTCGGCGAGCGCGGTCGCCGCGCCGACACCGAGGACGGCGAGGGCGGTTGCGAGGGCTATGCGTGGGCGCGGAAAGCTCATGATCAAGCGGCAGGGTAGCCGCTGAACTACCTTCAACACAGCGGCGGCCCGTTAGCTGCGGGCGCGCGCTTGCAAGTCGCGCTCCAGGCCCAGCCACGGCTGGTCGGGCGGCGTCGCCTGGATCAACGCCGCCGCTACCTGGGACAATGCAGCCATGAGCGAGCACCGCCTCGACCAGCCCGACCGCCCGTGGGTGATGCGCACCTACGCCGGCCATTCCGACGCCCGGCGCTCGAACGAGCTCTACCGGCGCAACCTCGCCAAGGGCCAGACCGGGCTCTCGGTCGCCTTCGACCTGCCGACCCAGACCGGCTACGACCCCGACCACATCCTCGCCCGCGGCGAGGTCGGCAAGGTCGGCGTCTCGATCGCCCACAAGGGCGACATGCACACCTTGCTGGACGGCATCCCGCTCGACGAGATGAACACCTCGATGACGATCAACGCGACCGCGGCCTGGCTGCTGGGCCTCTACGTCACGGTCGCCGACGAGAACGGGGTCGACCGCGGCTCGCTCATCGGCACGACCCAGAACGACATCATCAAGGAGTACCTGTCGCGCGGCACATACGCCTTCCCGCCCGGGCCGTCGATGCGCCTGATCGCCGACACCGTCGCCTTCAGCGTCAACGAGATCCCGAGCTGGAACCCGACCAACGTCTGCAGCTACCACCTTCAGGAGGCCGGCGCCACCCCGGTTCAGGAGATCGCCTACGCGATGTCGACCGCGATCGCCGTCCTCGACGAGGTCCGAGCGCGCGGCCAGGTCGCCGAGTCGGACTTCGCCAAGGTGTTCGGCCGGATCTCGTTCTTCGTCAACGCCGGAGTCCGCTTCGTCGAGGAGCACGCCAAGCTGCGGGCGATGTCGGAGATCTGGGAGCGGATCGGCCGCGAGCGCTACGGCGTCACCGAGCCGAAGCTGCTGCGGATGCGCTACGGCGTCCAGGTCAACAGCCTCGGCCTGACCGAGGCCCAGCCGGAGAACAACGTCCAGCGGATCGTGCTCGAGGCGCTCGCCGTGACCCTCGGCCGAAACGCCCGCGCCCGGGCGATTCAGCTGCCGGCCTGGAACGAGGCGCTGGGCCTGCCGCGGCCCTGGGACCAACAGTGGAGCCTGCGGATCCAGCAGGTGCTCGCCTTCGAGACCGACCTGCTCGAGTACCCCGACATCTTCGAGGGCTCGAAGGTCATGGACGGGCTGGTCGCCGAGCTGGTCGAGGGCGCCGGCGAGGAGATGGCGGTGGTCGCCGAGCAGGGCGGGGCGGTCGAGGCGGTCGGCTACATGAAGGCGCGCCTGGTCGAGTCGCATCGCGAGCGCATCGCTCGGATCGAGCGCGAGGAGATCAAGGTGGTCGGGCAGAACTGCTTCGTCGAGGGCGAGGAGTCGCCGCTCACCGCCGGCGCCGACGGCGGCATCCTCACCCCCGATCCCGAGGTCGAGCGGGAGCGCCGCGAAGCGCTCGAGCAGTGGAAGGCCGAGCGCGACTCGGCCACGGTCGAGAAGGCGCTCGCCGAGCTGGCCGCGGCGGCCCGCGACGAGAGCCGGAACATCATGCCGGCGACGATCGCCGCGGCCAAGGCGGGCGCGACCACGGGAGAGTGGGCGCAGACGCTGCGCGACGAGTTCGGCGACTACCGCGCCCCGACCGGCGTCTCCGGCGCCGCCGCCGGCGGCAACGAGGAGCTGCTCGCCCAGATCCGCGCCCGCGTCGACGAGCTCGCCGAGCGGATCGGGCACCGGCCGAGGATCCTGGTCGGCAAGCCCGGGCTCGACGGCCACTCCAACGGCGCCGAGCAGATCGCCGTCCGCGCCCGCGACGTCGGCATGGAGGTGATCTACCAGGGGATCCGGCTGACCCCGGAGCAGATCGCCGCCTCGGCGCTGGAGGAGGACGTCGACGTGGTCGGGCTCTCGATCCTGTCCGGCTCACACCTGGAGCTGATCCCCGAGACCGTGCGGCTGTTGCGCGAGCGCGATGTGGACGCGCCGGTGGTGATCGGCGGGATCATCCCGCTCGCCGACGCCGAGAAGTTGCGCCAGGCCGGCGTCGCCGCCGTCTACACGCCGAAGGACTTCGACGTCAACCGGATCATGGGCGAGATCGTCGACCTCGTCGGCCAGCGCAGCGAGGCCGCCGCGGCCTCGCCCGCTTGAGACCCGGGCCGATCGAGTTCCCGGTCGACGGCCTGGTCGACGGCCCGATCCGGGTACGGCTGCGTGCCGACTCCGACACTGCGGCGATGGTCGAGGCCTGCCAGGACCCCGAGATCCAGCGGTTCACGACCGTCCCCGACCGTTACGGCGAGATCAACGCGCGCGAGTTCGCGCGCCAGTCGGCGATCGCGCTGGCCGGTGGGACCGCGCTCAACCTGGCGATCGCCGACTCTGCGTCCGACGAGCTGCTCGGCAGCGTCGGGCTTCGCCGCCACCAGATCGACCTCGAGCGCTGGTCGGCCGGCTACTGGGTGGCCCGGTGGGCGCGCGGGCGGGGCGTGGCCACCGCGGCCCTGCGCCTGATCTGCCGGTTCGGTTTCGACGAGCTGGGGGCGACCCGGATCGAGCTCTGCGCCGAGCCCGAGAACGCCGCTTCGCTGGCGGTCGCCGAGCGGGTCGGCTTTGCCCGCGAGGGCCTGCTGCGCTCCTACGAGCTGGTCAAGGGAAGGCGGCGCGACATGCTGATGTACTCGCTCTTGCCCGACGACCTCGTCTGAGCCCCGCGGCGTCGATCCGGCGCTACCCTCACAACTGATGGAGCATGTGAACGGCGACCGCAGCGCCTGGCTTCGTTGCTACCGCTGCTGGTCGACCCGCCTCGAGGCGCAGGTCCACTACGACGCGATCATCCGCGTCGACCCGGACTCGGGCGAGACCGCCGAGCGGGTCGAAGAGATCCAGGAGGCCGTCGTCCAGTGCCTGGACTGCATGCACGACCAGCCCCACCTGTCGATCGAGGACGGCCATGTGGTCCCGATCAACGAGCGCTGGGAGCGGATGGTCGCCGGCACCCCGTGGGTCGCCTCCTGCACGGTCACCGTGGACCAGGACTCGGTCGAGACCTGCTCCGGGCCCGAGGCAGCCGACAGCCTCACATACGCCGCCTTCGGCGATCCGGGGACGCGTGAGTTCTTCACTCACGTGCGCTTCCACAAGCATGACGAGGAGCGGATCGTCGTCCACCTGCTGGTCGAGCTCTACGCGCGCTCGGCCGAGGAGGCGACCGAGGTGCTCGAAGACGCCTCGCGCGGGGTGCTCGAGCTCACCTCGCTGGCCGAGGAGTCGCGCCCGCCGGCCCACGCGGTCGAGCCGCCCCACTAGCAGCCCTTCAGAGGCCGAGCGATCCCCGCAGCGCCGGCTCGGCGAGCGAGCCGAAGACCCGGTGGGCGCCGTCGAGCGCGACGCCGTCCAGCGACGGGACCCCGTACACGGTCAGCCCCGCCGCGCGCCCGGCGGCGATCCCCGTCGGCGAGTCCTCGAGCACCGCGACGCCGGGGCCAGGCTCGACCCCGAGCTGCTGACAGGCCTCCAGGTAGACGTCGGGCGCCGGCTTGGGCGCGGGGACGTCGTGGCCGCTGACCACGGCCGCGAACTCGCCGGTCAGGGCGACGAGCTCGAGCGTCCTGGCGATGAAGCGGGCGGGCGAGTTGGAGGCGAGGCCGATCGGGATCGATCGCTCGCGCAGCTCGGCGACGAGCTCGAGCGCGCCGGTCATCGGTTCGACCCCGTTGTCGAGCTCGGCGAAGACGATCTCGTCGAGCTCGATGATCAGCTCGGCCTCGGTCCCGGTTTCGCCGAGCTGGCGGGCCAGGGTCGTGCCCGCGGTGTGCGCCGAGGTGCCGACGAGCTCGCGCTTGTGCTCGAGCGTGAATCGCTGGCCGCGCCGCTCGAACAGGATCTCCTCGCCACGCGTCCACACCGACTCGGTGTCGAGCAGGAGGCCGTCGTTGTCGAAGATCACCGCCGCCGGGGTCGCCATCGGACGGGCGATGCTAGCGGCGGCCCCGACTACGGTTTGCGGCGATGAGCGGGGGCGGCATGGTGATCACCGAGCGCGGCATCCGCCTGGTCCAGTGCCTGGCGGCGACCGCGGTTGGGCTGCTGGTGCTCGCCGCCGCCGGCCTCTTCGGCGGGCCCTCCGGCCCCGACACGCGCTGGCTGGGGCTGCGCGGCGCGGCGGCACTGGCGGCGGCACCGTGCCCCTCGCCGACCAGCATCGAGCTGCCGAGCGTCAGCCCGGCCCGGGTCGAGGCCGCGCGCGAGCGCCGCTTCGAGGTCTTCGGGCCGAAGCCGACCGAACTCCCCGCCCCGATCGACTGGCACACCGACCCGCTCGACGCGGAGCGCTATCGCCAGAACCTCCAAAAATTGCGGTTCATGACCCCGTTGCTGTCGAGCTACGCCGATGACGCGAACACCGACGACCTCGCCGAGGCGACCGAGATCACGCTCGATTGGGTTCGCCACAACCAGATCAAGGACCGCGATACCCCCGACGAGGCGTGGTCGGACAAGGTGGTCGGCGACCGGACTCCGTTCGTCGCCTACGTCGCCCGTGCCGCCTCATGCGAGGGGCTGCTGTCGGCCTCCCAGCGACGGGCGCTGATCGACTCGCTCGAGCAGCACGGTCGCGAGCTGGCGGCAAAGCGCAACTACACGCCCGACAACCACGGGCTGTTCGTCGACCTCGGGCTCGCCCGGCTGACCGCCTTCATGCCGGTGCTGCGCCAGTCGCCGCAATGGCGGGCGCTGGCCCGCGACCGGTTCGAGGACACCCTGCGCCACCGGCTCTCGCAGGGGGTCTGGCTCGAGCATTCGTCCGCCTACCAGTTCCTCGCCATCCGGCCGCTCGACTCGATGCTCAACGTGCTCGGCGACGACGCCGAGCTCGAGGGCCTGCGCGACGAGATGCGCGCCGCGGCGGCCTGGTTCGTGCGCCCGGACGGGCAGATGACCCAGTTCGGAGACTCGAACCTGGAGCCGGTGCCCGACTGGGCCCAGGGCCAGGCCGACGGCATGCGGGCGTTCTTCGGCGCCGGGTTCGCGTTCGTCCGCGAGCCGGGCGAGGCCGGCGACCAGGGCTACCTCGCGGTCACCGACGGCTTCCACAACACCACCCACAAGCACGCCGACGAGCTCAGCTTCGAGCTCTTCGACCACGGCGTGCCGATCGTCAACGACACCGGCCTGTACCACAAGGACCCGGGCGAGATCCGCGACTACGTGCTCTCCAACCGCGCCCACTCCGGGCTCGCCGTCGACGGCCTCGAGCTGCCGATCGCCGACCCCGCCAACGCCTACGGGTCGGGGCTGATCGCCGCCGGCGAGGGCGACGGCTGGTACGCGATCCAGGGCCGCAACCGGCTGCTCAAGGGCCAGGGCGTCGACCACGTGCGCACCTTCCTCTACCGGCCCGGGACCGCGCTGGTGATCGTCGATCACGTCCGCTCCGCCCTCGCCCACACCTACACGCGATACCTCCAGCTTCACCCCGATATTGACCTCGGCGACAGCGACGAGAGCGCGATCCAGATCAGCGCGCCCGGCTTCGGCGGCGCGATCTACGACGCCGGCGGCGACACCCCGGCGGTCCGCACCCAGGCGCGAGGCCAGAAGGCGCCTCTACAGGGGCTGACCTCGCCCGACTTCCGCGAGTTCGTCCCCCGCTGGACCCTCGCCTACGTCGACACCGGCTCGACCGAGACCAGGGTGCTGACGATCGCCCTCGACTCGACCGCGCTGCGCGCGACCGGCGCGACGACCACAGGCAAGACGACCACGGTCGAGCTCACCGACGCCGACGGGGCGACCTCGGGCCTGAGCGTCGCCCGCGACCGCCGCAAGCTGACCGTCGCCGCCGACTAGGCGCCCCCGTGAGCCGCCGCCAGCCGCCGGTGGCGGTGGCGGAACAGAAAGCCGACAATCGCCCGGCCCACGGCCGCAGCGCCCGGGACCCAGGCGACGCCCCGCTTGAGCTCGAAGCCGAGCCGGTCGGTTACCCGGCACCGGCCCTCCGCCTCGGGCTCGATCGTGCGCTCGTGCTGCCAGACGGCGAAGGTCAGTGTCCGCGAGCGCTCCAGGAATCGTCGGCTCGGCTCGAGCTCGACGAGCTTCAGGTCGTCGTAGTCGACCGGAAGCACGCGGCCGAGCAGGATCCAGCCGCGCCCCAACTCGACCCCGACCTCGACCGTTTCCACCGTCTTGCCCCTTAGTCCCGGGGGCATCGTCATCCGCAGGATCGGCGAGAGCTCGTCGTTGATCCCCTCCTCGGTAATCGCACGCGCCCAGACCTCGTTGGCGGGGCGCGCGAGGACGGAGGATCGCTCGACGGTGTGCACCGCTGCATTCGTATATGAATCCCGCGTGGCCGGCGTCGCTGCCTTCATCTCCCCCGGTAAGTCGCTCGACAAGACGCTCGAGCGGGTGACGCTCGCCGACCGCCTCGGCTATGACGCCGCCTACACCACCCATATCGCGGGGCGCGATTCGCTCACGGTGCTGATGGCCTACGCGGCGGCGAGCGAGCGGATCCGCCTCGGCACCGGGGTGGTCCCGATCTTCAGCCGCACTCCGGCGACGATGGCGCAGACCGCGGCGACCATCGACGAGTTCTCGGGCGGGCGGATGGTGCTTGGGCTGGGCGTCTCGCACCGGGTCACGGTCGAGAACTGGCACGGTCAGACGATCACCAAGCCGGTGACCCAGATGCGCGAGTACGTCGCCGGGGTGCGCGCGATCCTCACCGGCGCCGAGCCGCCCGACTCGGAGTTCTTCCCAACCAAGTTCGCGTTCATGGGCTATCAGGCGCGGGCCGAGCTGCCGATCTACGTCGCCGCGCTGTCGCCAAACATGATCAGACTCGCCGGCGAGGTCGCCGACGGGGTGATGCTGTGGCTGTGCTGCCCCTCCTACATCGAGCAACAGGTGATTCCCGCGCTTCGCGCGGGCCTGGAGAAGGCCGGGCGGTCCCTTGACAGCTTCGACATCGTCGCCGCGGTCCCCGTGGCGCTCACCGACGACCCCGAGTCAGCGCGCGCGGCGCTGCGCCAGGACCTGATCCCCTACGCCTCGCTGCCCTTCTACCGGGCGATGCTCGAGTCCTCGGGCTTCGCCGACGAGCTCGCCGCCTTCGACGCCGGGATGGCGTCGGGCGACGTCGAGGCCGCCAAGGCCGGGCTGTCGGACCGGATGCTGGCCGAGCTGGCCGGGATCGGGACCGCCGAGGACGTTCAGGGAGCCGTTCGCCGCTACCGCGACGCCGGCGCCACCTCGCCGGGGATCGGCGGCATGCCCGGGACGGACTTCGACGCCGCGCTCGAGTCGGTCGCCGAGCTGATCTAGCGACCTCGTGACCTACTCGACGTCGGCCTCGGCCTTGGGCGGGTTGCCATTCGGTCGCTTCGGGATCAGCACCGTGCGCTTGAACTCGGCGACCAGCGTGTTGTCCTGCTTATAGACGCGGGTGTGGACCTTGACGATCCCGCGGTCGGGCTTCGACTCCGAGGCGCGCACCTCGAGCACCTCCGACTCGCAGTACAGGGTGTCGCCGTGGAAGACCGGGTTCGGGTGCGAGAGCTCCTCGGTCGCCAGGTTGGCGATCGCCTTGCCGGACACGTCGGAGACGGACATCCCCAGCGCCAGCGAGTAGACGAGCGGTCCGACGACCACGTTCTGGCCCTGCTGGGACTCGGACGCGTAGACGTCGTTGAGGTGCAGCGGGTGGTGGTTCATGGTGATCAGGCAGAACAGGTGATCGTCGGACTCGGTCACCGTCTTCGCGGGCCAGTGCTTGTAGACGGCACCCTCCTCGAACTCCTCGAGGTAGCGGCCGTAGGCGTGGGCGCCGGAGGCCTCGCGCTCGGCCTGGTCGGTTGACAGCGTGTGTTCGGTGTCGTTCATCGGCGCGAGATCGTAGCGGCGTCGAGGCCCTCGAAGCGCCCGATGTCGGCGACCTCGGCGTCGATCGCTTTTTCGATCCCGCGCGCGAGCGGCTCGAACGGCTCGATCGTGACCGCGAGCCGGCCGCCGGATCGCTTCGAGGACCAGGTCGCGACGGCACGACCGTCGACGACGATCGACGGCCGCACGATGCCGCCGCCGGGGTTGACCTGCTTCTCGAACTCCGGCGCCAGCGCGAAACCTCGGTCGACGTAGCCGAGGTTCCAATTGTCGAAGGCGCCGAGCATCCGCACCACCGGCGACGGCGCCGCCCGTGGCACCCCGCCGAGCGTGAACAAGTCGCCGGCGGGCTCGAGCTCGGGCGCGATCCGCTCGAACGCGAGCCTGGTGTCGCGCAGCGGCAGCCCCGCCCAGCGGGCAAGGTCGCGCTCGTCGGCAGGGCCGTACCCGCGCAGGTAGCGCCGCGCGAGCTCGGCGAGCGATTGCTCGCGGGGGCGCTGTTCGAGCTCGCCGAGCCAGTCGGACGTCCGCACCAGACAGGTGTAGGCGCCGCGGTCCGGGCCGAGGCAGAGCTCCCCGTCGAGCGTCGCAAGCAGCCAAAGGTGGACCTTGTACTCGGAGGCCAACTCCAGCCCCGCCGACCGCAGCCGCACCCCGAGCTCGCGCCTGGTCAGCGCGCCCTCGGCATCGACGGCGTCGTGGACAACCTTCATCGCACGGTCCTGGCCGCGGCGATCGAGGCCGAGCTGGTCCAGCCGGCGCCGCGACCAGCGGACGATGATCGGAGCGAACAACCCCAGCATCCAGCCGGCGTCCTCGGCCGGGATCAGGTGCACCGTCTTGCGCATCACCCAGGCGCGCAACAGCGAACGCTCCTCGGTCCGAGCGCGGTCGACGTCGGCGGCGGTGAGACCGCGCGAGCGGGCGCGGAAGGCGAGCCGGCCCGCCCGGGGCTCCTGCGCCTGTACCGGCCCGGCCTCGCGCACCACGTCGACGGGGTCGCGGATGCGCCGCGGCCGGTGGTGCTGCTGCGAGGCGGCGCGTAGCCGCGCGAGGCGGCGCGGGCTAGGTGGCCGAGTCAATCGCCTTGCCGAGCAGCCGCTTGACCCGGCCGTCGCCGACGACCTTCAGGTGTCCGTAGTAGAAGGCGTCCTTCCAGTCGGCGACCTCGGCCTCCTCGGCGAGCACGTCGAACATCGCCTTCGGGATCTGCAGCTGCAGCCGCGCGTCGTCGGCATCGCCCTCGGTCACCTGGGGTCCGGGGACCTCGATCCGGAAATGCTCGGACTTGCTCGGCCCGGTGAGCCCGCCGGCGGTCAACTCCAGCCCGGCGACCAACTTCAGCTTCGCCAGCGCCGGAACCGAGGCCTGGAAGCGCTGCACCGCAACCACGACCATGTCCTTGGACGAGGCCATCGCGCTCAGTACTTGCGCAGGCGGCCGCGCGCCTCCGTGTGGGCCATCACCTGGCCGACCAGCTTCTGGATGTTCGGGTCGCCCTCGACCTTGACGTGGCCGTGGTCGAAGGCCTCGTGCCAATGCCTGAGGCTGCCGTCGGCGGCCAGCTCGTTGAAGTGCGAGCGCGGGATCGAGACGTGCAGGCGCTCGTCCTCGCCGATCCCCTTCGAGATCTTCGGCCCCGGGACCTCGACCCGGTACAGCTGCACGTCGCCGCGGCCGCGAAGCTCGAGCCCGAATACCAGCTTCAGCTTCGCCAGCGCCGGCACCTCCGCCTGCAGGCCCTCGACGGCCTGCTTGATCAGCTCGGGCGTGCTCGACGCCACTAGATCTTGTTTCGCTCCAGCACCTTCTTGCCGATCACCATCTTCTGGATCTCGGAGGTGCCCTCGCCGATCAGCAGCAGCGGCGCGTCACGGTAGAGGCGCTCGATCTCGTACTCCTTCGAGTAGCCGTATCCACCGTGGATGCGGAACGCTTCCTCGACGCACTCCTTGCCGGTCTCGGAGGCGAACAGCTTCGCCATCCCGGCCTCCAGGTCGGAGCGCTCCCCGGCGTCCTTCATCCGCGCCGCCTTGCGGGTCAGAAGCCGTGCGGCCTCGACCTTGGTCGCCATCTCGGCGAGCTTGAACTGGATCGCCTGATGCTGGGCGATCGGCTTGCCGAACGTCTTGCGCTCCTGCGAATAGCGCAACGCCAGCTCCAGCGCCCGCTGGGCGATGCCGACGCCACGGGCGGCGACGTTGACGCGGCCGACCTCGAGCGAGTCCATCATCTGGCGGAAGCCCTCGCCGACCCCGGCGGGGCCGCCGAGGACCCGCTCGGGCGGACAGACGTAGCCGTTGTAGACGAGCTCGGTGGACTCGACGCCCTTGTAGCCCATCTTCTTGATCTTCGGCGGCACCTCGAGGCCCTTGAAGTCGCCCTCGTTGATCTCCTTCCAGGGCTCCTTCTCGGTGATGAAGCAGGTCATCCCCTTGTAGCGCGGGTCGGCCTTCGGGTCGCTCTTCATCAGCACGAAGACGACGCCCGAGCCGAGGCCGTTGGTGACCCACATCTTCTGCCCGTTGAGCTCCCAGTTGCCGTCGTCGTTGAGCTTCGCGGTCGACTTGATCCCCTGGACGTCGGAGCCGACCTCGGGCTCGGAGAGCGAGAAGGCGGCGCGGATCTCGCCGGTCGCCATCTTCGGCAGGAAATAGTCCTTCTGCTCGTCGGTACCGAACTTCATCAGCAGATAGGAGCCGATGAAGTGGGTGTTGACGACGCCCGAGATCGAGATCCAGCCGCGCGAAAGCTCCTCGACGATCAGGGTGTAGGTCGAGAGGTCGAGGCCCATGCCGCCGTACTCCTCGGGGATCGTCACCCCGAACAGCCCCAGCTCCTTCATCTGCTCGACGATCGGCTCGGGGAATTTGTCCTCGTGGTCGTACTCCTCGGCGACGGGGATGATCTCGTTGTCGACGAAGCTGCGGACCATCTCGACGATCGCCTGCTGATCGTCGGTCATCTCCTGGTAAGTCGCGGTCGCTACGCCCATGGCTCCTGTCTTCGGTAGTTGGGGGTCGGGAGAATACTGAGCGGATGTCGAACGCAGAACGCCTGATCGGCGCGATCCAGCCGATCTTCGGCAGCGGCGAGGAGGTCGTCTTCGACCCCGCCGGAGTCGAGCGCGTGATCGGCTAGATGATTGATTCCACGGCCCGGCGTGCGCGGGGGGCGCGGGACCGAGCTGGGCGTGGCGATCGGGCGAAGCCCATGTCGGTCGACATGGGCGAGTCCCGAGCGGCGCGGTCCAGCGACGGTATCCGGGCGTCATCCGCGTGCGTCGCGGCGTGGGATCACTCATCTAGAGCTCCCAGCCGAAGCTGATCGCGCGGTACCCGGCGCCCTCGCGCTCGTAGAAGCGGTGAGCGTCCGTGCGGGCCTCGGCCGAGTCGAGCTCGAGGTGGGTGGCGCCGCGCTCGCGCGCCCAGCCCGTGGCCGCTTCGAGCAGCGCCTTGCCGATCCCCTGTGACCGGCGCTCGGGGTCGACGGCCAGGTCCTCGACCCAGGCGCGGTAGCCGAAGCGGACCGAGTGGATGTCCTGGTAGGCCGTGCAGAGCCCGACCAGCGATCCGTCCTCGGCCTCGGCGACGAGGACCACGGCGTCATCGGAATCGATCGCTCCCCGCAACGCGACCGCCGCGCGGCGCTCGTCCCAGCTCGCCGGCCGAGCCCCCGGCGGGGCGAACAGCCACTCGTACATCCCTACGACCGCCTCGATCTCGGCGGCCTCGGCGGCGCGGACCTCAGCGTTCACAGGCGGGTGCTCATCCTGGGCATCTCACAACAGCTTGTCGCACGGGACAGTCGCCATCCAACCGTGCGGCGAGGTGGAGAGCTCGGCCGACCGGTCGGCGCCACTCGCACGGCCTGGCCCGGCTGACCTCCGACGACGGTCGCGGTCGCCTCGAACGGTCGCGTGCATCGCGCAACGCTAGCGGCAGCTCGGCCGCCCGTCCGACCGCCAGCCGGCCGCCGACCGGCGCGCCGCCTGTAGATTGGCCGCCGATGAGAAACCCAAGAGACTTCCTCAAGCCGCTGGCAATCGGCGCTCCGGAGCCGGTCACCGAGGTGCCGTTCAAGCCCTCGCGGATGATCCATTTCTTTGACGCCTCGAACGAGAAGATGGCGGCGAAGGTGCCCGACATGGCCAAGCAGGCCGACATCCTGCTCGGCAACCTCGAGGACGCCGTCTCGGTCGACAACAAGATCGCGGCGCGCGATGGCCTGGTCCGAGTCGCGAACGAGGTCGACTTCGGCGACACGGCGCTGTGGACCCGGGTCAACGACCTCGCCAGCCCCTGGGTGCTCGACGACATCACCACGCTGGTCACCGAGATCGGCGACAAGCTCGAGGTGATCATGGTCCCCAAGGTCGAGGGGCCGTGGGACATCCACTACGTCGACCGCCTGCTGGCCCAGCTCGAGGCGAAGGCGAAGATCTCGCGCCCGATCCTCGTCCACGCGATCCTCGAGACCGCGCAGGGCGTCGTCAACCTCGAGGAGATCGCGACCGCGAGCCCGCGGATGCAGGGGATGAGCTTCGGCCCCGCCGACCTCGCTGCGTCGCGGCGGATGAAGACCACCCGGGTCGGCGGCGGCCACCCGGGCTACCTGGTGATCAACGATCCTGACCCGGACGACCCCGAGGCACCTCGGGCGACCGCCCAGCAGGACCCCTGGCACTACTCGATCGCCCGCATGGTCGACGCCTGCACGATGGCCGGGATCCTGCCCTTCTACGGCCCGTACGGCGACATCAAGGACGTGCAGGGCTGCGAGGCCCAGTTCCGCGCCGCATTCCTGCTCGGCTGTGTCGGGGCCTGGTCGCTGCACCCGGTCCAGATCGAGATCGCGAAGAAGGTCTTCAGTCCCGACCCCGACGAGGTCAAGTTCGCCAAGAAGGTGATCGAGGCGATCCCCGACGGCCGCGGCGTCCACATGATCGACGGCAAGATGCAGGACGACGCCACCTGGAAGCAGTGCAAGGTGATGGTCGAGCTGGCCGAGATGCTCGCCAACAAGGACCCGGAACTGGCGAAGGCCTACGAGCTGTAGGCCCGATGGGCGAGCAGTTCCGACACCGCATCCGGGTCCGATACAACGAATGCGACCCTCAGGGCCACGTCTTCAACGCCAACTACCTCGCCTACTTCGACCTCGCGATGACCGAGCTCTGGCGCGAGCTTGGCGGCTACGTGGCGATGCGCGAGGCGGGCGTCGACATGGTCGTCGCCGAGGCCCGAATCCGGTATCTGTCCTCGCTCGGCTTCGACGATGAGGCGGACCTGGTCGTCGGCCCGGTCGAGCTCGGCAACACCTCGATGACCTCCTCGCTGGCGATCCAGCGGCGCGGCGAGGCGGTTGCCGAGGGCGAGCTGCGCCACGTGTTCGTCGAGCTCGCCAACGGCGTCAGCCGCCCGATCCCGGATCAGGTCCGGGCCGGCCTCGAGCGCTACTCGGGCTGACCTTTGTCCTCTCGCCGCTCCTGCTCGTCGGCGATCACCAGGTAGTCCTCGAGCATCAGCCGATCCTTCGGTCTGTCGGCGGCGCGCTTCATCGCGATCAGGTGATCGATCGAGGCGACGAGGACGTCGACCCCCTCGATCGTGGCCTGTTCCGCCGCCGCGCGCAGCGCCTCGTACGAGCTCACGCCGGGCACGTGGCCGAGGATGTCGAACCTGCCGTGGGCCGTGTCGAAGGTGAAGTTGGCGCCGTTCTCGAGCGTGCGGGCGTCGGCGATGAATGGCAGATCGGGGGGTGCGTTAGCCAGCTTCGCGTCGAGCGCCGCCAACACGGAGGCGAGCCGCTGAAGGTTGGACGGCGCGCGCGCGTAGGCGACGTCGAGGTCGAACGTGGGATAGCTGGAGCCCTGAGCGAGGCCCGCCACCCCGCCGATGACGACGAAGTCGACCCCGGCCTGGTTGAGCGCCTCGAGCAGCGGCCTTGCCTCGAGGGGAGTGGGCGGCAGCGCGTGCCCGTTCACGCCGCCGACTTCTCGCGCCGCCTTGCCGAGCCGCGGTTGCGGCGGACGAAGTCGGCGAAGGCGAGGCCGGCGGCAACCCGGTCGGCCGGCGGCCGGGCCAGAGTCGCGCGAACCATCGCTCGGTCGATGCCGGCGTCTCGCGGCTCGGCCGAGATCACCAGGTCGTCGCCCAGCAGGTGCAGCAGGTCGCGCAGCGTCTCGACGCTCGGTGAGACCTGATCGCGCTCGATCCGCGAGATCGCCGACTGGGTGGTACTCGCGCGGGCAGCGAGACGCGCCTGGCTGACGCCGTGGCGCTTGCGCGCCTGCTTCAGCAGCTGTCCGGGGCTCGGGCCGTCCACGGCCCCATCTTATCGCTTATATGTACTTATCGCAAATATGCGATAACTAGCCGAGACGCTGCTTGAGCACCTCGAGCTGGGCGCCGATCTCCGCCGGCAGCTTGTCGCCGAACTGGGCCAGGAACTCCTCGACCTGGGGCAGCTGCGCCCTCACCTGCTCGGCGTCGACGGTCAGCAACTCGGTCATCGCCTCGTCGGCGATCTCGAGCCCGTCGAGCTTCAGGTCGCCGGGCGCGGGGACCATCCCGACCGGGGTGTCGACCGTCTCGCCCTCGCCGTTGCAGCGGCGGAAGACCCACTCGAGCACGCGGCTGTTCTCGCCGAACCCGGGCCACAGGAACTTGCCGTCGGGGCCCTTGCGGAACCAGTTGACGACGAAGATCCGTGGCATCCGGTCGGGGTTGGCGCGCGCGATGCCGATCCAGTGCTCGAAGTAATCGGCCATGTTGTAGCCGCAGAACGGCAGCATCGCCATCGGGTCGAAGCGCAGCTTGCCGACCTCGCCGGCCGCCGCCGCGGTCGTCTCCGAGCTCATCGTCGCGCCGAGGAAGACGCCGTGGTCCCAGTCGTAGGACTCGGCGACCAGCGGCACCACCGTCGCCCGGCGGCCACCGAACAGGAAGGCGTCGATCGGCACCCCGGCGGGGTCCTCCCACTCGGCGGCGATCGACGGGCACTGCGCGGCGGGCGTGGTGAAACGGGCGTTCGGGTGCGCGGCGGGCTCGGTCGACTCGGGCGTCCAGTCGTTGCCCTTCCAGTCGATCGCGTGCGCCGGCGGCTCGCCGGTCATCCCCTCCCACCAGATGTCGCCGTCGTCGGTGAGCGCGCAGTTGGTGAAGATCGAGTTGCGCTCGATCGTGTCCATCGCGTTCGGGTTCGTCTTGTGCGAGGTGTTCGGGGCGACGCCGAAGAAACCGGCCTCGGGGTTGACCGCGTACAGGCGGCCGTCCTCGCCGAACTTCATCCAGGCGATGTCGTCGCCGACCGTCTCCACGGTCCAGCCCTCGAGCGTCGGGATCAGCATCGCCAGGTTGGTCTTGCCGCACGCCGACGGGAAGGCGCCGGTCACGTACTTGACCTCGCCCTCGGGCGAGGTCAGCTTCAGGATCAGCATGTGCTCGGCCATCCAGCCCTCGTCGCGGGCCATGGCCGAGGCGATCCGCAGCGCGAAGCACTTCTTGCCGAGCAGCGCGTTGCCGCCGTAGCCGGAGCCGTAGGACCAGATCTCGCGGCTCTCTGGGAAGTGGACGATGTACTTGTTGTCGGGGTTGCAGGGCCACGGGACGTCGGACTGGCCGTCGGCGAGCGGCATCCCGACCGAGTGCAGGCAGGGGACGAAGTCGCCGCCGGAGCCGAGCACGTCGAGCGCGCCCTCGCCCATCCTGGTCATGATCCGCATCGAGACCGCGACGTAGGGCGAGTCGGTGAGCTGGACGCCGATGTGGGCGATCGACGAGCCCAGCGGGCCCATCGAGAACGGGACCACGTACATCGTCCGGCCCTTCATCGAGCCCGAGTACAGGCCCCGCATCCGCTCGCGCATCTCGGCGGGCTCGGTCCAGTTGTTGGTCGGGCCGGAGTCCTCCTCGCGCTCACAGCAGATGAAGGTCCGGTCCTCGACCCGGGCGACGTCGCCGGGGTCGGAGCGGCAGAGGTAGGAGTTGGGGCGCTTGGCGTCCGAGAGCCGTTCGAAGGTGCCGCCGTCGACCATCTCCTGGCACAGGCGGTCGTACTCCTCTGCCGAGCCGTCGCACCAGTGGATCGAGTCCGGCTGCGTCAGCTGGGCCATCTCCTCGACCCAGGAGATCAGCTTCGGGTTGTCGGTCAGTGGCTTGGTCGCGGTCTCGCTCAAGTGGCCCTTCAACTCCTTCGTGGGTGTTCGCTCGTTAACCGCGGTCCCGCGGAAACGGGGCATTGTGCCTGACGCGCAGGCGTCGCGGTGACATGTTGTTTACACCGTCCAACGGCTTGTGGCGTCCGTAGCTAGTGCGGAACTAGCCGATTGCGGCACGTACGGCCCGGGCGGCGTCCTGGCCGGAGCCGATCGCGCCGTCCATGTAGCCGTTCCAGACCAGCGCGGTCTCGGCGCCCGCCCAGTGGATCGGGCCGATCGGGCGGCGCAGCGCGGCCCCGTAGTCGGTCCAGGCGCCGGTCGGCATGAAGCCGCCGTAGCAGCCGCGCGACCACTCGTCGGCGGCCCAGGCGCGGTCGACGTAGTCGATTGGTTCCGCGGCCTCGGGCCCGAACAGACCGGCGAAGCCGTCGGCCACCAAGCGCCTGCGCTGGTCGCGACTCAGGTCGGCGGCGCGGCGCGCCGCCTGGCCCTCGAGGAAGCCCAGCAGGACCCCGGGCGAGCCGTCGGGAGGCGAGTTGTCGAAGCCGACCGAGACGGGGCCGGTGACGCTGGTGACCGCCCCCGACAGGCCCCGCTCGCGCCAGAACGGGCGCTCGTACACCGCCATGCACTTGACCACGCTCCCCTGCGACATCCGCTGGGTGAGCCCATCGCGGACCGCCGGGAGCGGCGGGTCGTAGGCGATCCGCCCGGCGAGCGCCGGCGGCACGGCGACGATCGCCCGCTTTGCGGTCACCATCAGCCGGTCCGAGCGCACCGTCACCCCGGCGTCGGAATGTTCGATCGCGCGCACCGGGGACCGCAGCTCGATCGCCGCGCCGAGCTGCTCGGCCATCCGCAGCGAGATCAGCTGCGAGCCGCCGACGATCCGGTCCTGCTGGGCGCCGCCCTCGGTATCGGTGAGGATCTCCAGCGATCCCGCCGAGCGGATGTAGAAGAGCACGTGCAGGAGCGAGAGATCGCGGGGCTCGGCGGCCCAGACCCCGATGATCGCCAGCCGCAGGATGTCGCGGGCCGCCTGCGTGCGGACGTTGCGGTGCATCCAGCTCGAGAAGGTCTCGGAGTCCCAGCGGTCGGCCTTCGGCGCCGTCCACGGCGATTCGGGCGACACCTTCGCCGCCATCATGTTGAGCCGCTTCATCGCCAGCCCGACCTCGGCGAGGCCGATCGGGTTGGTCCGCGGGATCGTCCCCGAGTAGCGGCTGGTGCGCCCGCCGCGCTCGAAGATGTTCTTGCCGGCGCTGTGGGTGGGGAAGGTCTCCAGTCCGAGCTCGCCGATCAGCGTCAGGACGCGGTCCTGGGTCGGCCCCACCCACTGGGCACCGATCTCGACCACCTTGCCGTCGCCGATCGGCTCGTTCAGGGTCCGGCCGCCGACCCGGTCGCGCGCCTCGAGCACGACGACGTCGCGGCCCGCCGCCCCGAGCTCGCGCGCCGCCGCCAGGCCGGCGAGGCCCGCTCCGACCACGACCACATCGGCAACTCTCTCCTCCACCGGGCCGACGATATCGCTCGGTCCACTAGTCTCCCGCGCCGCACGATGCGCTTCTACGAGTACGAATCACGCCGGATCGTCGAGCGGGCCGGCATCCCGGTCACCAAGTACGGGTTCTGCACCACCGCCGACGAGGCCCGCGCGGCGGCGGCCGAGATCGGCGGCCCGACGGTGATCAAGTCACAGGTGCTGACCGGCGGGCGGATGAAGGCGGGCGGGGTCAAGTTCGCCGACACCCCCGACGAGGCCGCCGAGCACGCGGCGGCGATCCTGGAGCTCGAGATCGGCGGCCACATGCCGGTCGGCGTGCTCGTCGACCCGAAGGCCGAGATCGAGCAGGAGTACTACGCGGCGGTGCTCTGGGACGGGCGCGCGAAGCGCCCAATGATGCTGTTCAGCGACCTGGGTGGAATCGACATCGAGCAGGTCGCCGAGGAGCACCCCGACCACGTCGGCCGGGGCCACCTGTCCAACCTGCATCCGATCGCCGACTTCGAGGCCAAGCAGGCGGTCTCCCGCTGCGGGATGACCGGCTCCGAGCTCAACCGCGCGACCGCGGTGCTGGCCAAGCTCGCCCGTCTGCAGCGCGACTACGACATGACCCTGGCCGAGATCAACCCGCTGGCGCGGCTCGCCGACGGCTCGTTCGTTGCCCTCGACGCCCACATGGAGATGGAGGACGAGGCGGTCGGCCGCCACAGGAAGATGCTGCAGGAGATCGGCGTCGACCTCGAGGAGCCGCGGGAGCTCTACGAGCCCTCGGACTTCGAGCGCAACGTGAAGGCGATCGACGCCGCCGACCACCGCGGCGTGATCCAGGGCAAGGACCACGGCTTCAGCGGCAACCTCGGCCTGGTGATCGGCGCCGGGGGCGGTTCGCTGACCCTCACCGACGCGGTCCGCTCGCAGGGCGGCAAGCCGGCCAACTACGCGGAGATCGGTGGCAACCCGTCGGTCGCCAAGTCGAAGGGCCTGGCGATGGAGGTCCTGAAAAAGGACGGGGTCGAGAAGATCGCGGTGATGATGTCGATCGTCTCCAACACCAGGGTCGACATCGTCGCCCGCGGTGTGATCAAGGCCTGCCTCGAGCTCGGCAAGGACCCCGGCGAGACGATCGCGATCTTCCGCATCCCCGGCGCCTGGGAGGAGGAGGGCTACAAGATCCTCGACAAGTACGGGGTCGAGTACGCCGACCGCAGCACGAGCATGTGGGACGCCGCGGGGATCGCGGTACAGAAGATTCAGGGAGATGCAGGGGATTTGGGATGAGCATCCTGCTGAACGAGGACTTCACCTTCATCGTCCAGGGGATCACCGGCCGCGAGGCGGTCAACCTGACCCGCGAGTGCCTGGACTTCGGCTCGAAGATCGTCGGCGGCGTCACCCCGGGCCGCAAGGGCCGAGACGTCCACGGCGTCCCCGTATTCGACACCGTCGAGCAGGTGGTCGAGCACCACGGCTCCGCTCCCGACGGCGCCGTGGTCACCGTCCCCCCCGCGTTCACCAAGGACGCGGTGCTCGAGGCGATCGAGAACGGGGTCAAGCTGATCGTCGTCGTCACCGAGCGGATCCCGCGCGCCGACGTCGCCCAGATGGTCGAGTTGGCCAACGAGCGCGGGGCCCGGATCATCGGCCCCAACTGCCTTGGCGTGATCGTCCCCGGCGTCGCCAAGATGGGCGGGATCGGCGGGCCGGCCAGGGACGCCGCGAAGGCCTATGAGCCGGGCAAGGTCGGTGTGATGTCGCGCTCGGGCGGGATGACGACCGAGATCTCGTCGACGCTGACCGCCGCCGGGCTGGGTGTCTCGACCGCGGTCTCGATCGGCGGCGATGCGATCATCGGCTCCACCTACGCAGAGCTGATGCCACTGTTCGAAGCCGACCAGCAGACCGAGGCGATCGTGATCTACACCGAGCCGGGCGGGCGGATGGAGGCCGAGCTGGTCGACTGGCGCGAGGCCAACAATTCGCGGCTGCCGATCGTCGCCTTCATGGCCGGCAAGTTCATGGACGACGAGGAGATGCAGGGGATGAGCTTCGGCCACGCCGGCACGATCGTCGAGGGCAAGGAGGACTCGGCGACCGAGAAGATCGCCCGCCTGGAGGCCGCCGGAATCCCGGTCGTCGAGCGCATCCACGAGATCCCCGACGTCGTCAAGGAGAAGCTGCTGTGAGGCGGAGCGAAGCGAAGCCGAGCCGCGCCGATGTTGAGGCGCCTTATGGCTGACGCCGACGGCACGTTCATCGAGGTCGAGGTCTCGGGCGAGGCCGCGACCGACCCGGAGATCGCAAAGAAGCTCGAGGAGGTCTGCCCGGTCGACATCTTCAAGGCGACCGAGTCCGGCACCGAGATCGTGAGCCAGAACCTGGACGAGTGCGTGCTCTGCGAGCTCTGCTTGGAGGCCGCGCCCGCCGGGACCGTCGTCGTCAAGAAGCTCTACGACGGCACCGAGCTGAAGCGCTGACGCCGGAGCGGCTCGGTGCCGCTTCTTCAACGTCACCTTGAAGCTCGACGTCGCCGGGCTCTCAGAGCTCAAGTTCCGTCGCCGATCTGCCGATGGGGGCGTAGGAGCGTTGCGTCCGGCCTGGAGGCCTGCCGCGACGGATGCACGGGTGAGTACAACAGACAGACGAGAGCGTTGGGGTAACGCCGGCTCCTTGGTGGCGCTGGTGATTTTGGCCGCCGCCGCTTCGGCGATCGCAATCGCCGGGCTGATCGTCGGAGACTCGACCGTTGCCGCCCGGGCGCTGATCGCCACCGTTCCGCCGCTGGCGGCCTGCGTCGCCCTGCTCCCCGGCGCGCCCCCGCACTGGTCGGGGCGCGGGCGCACCCTTGTCGACGGTCTGATCATGGCCGGCTCCCTGTTGCTGATCGCCTGGGTCGCCGGCCTCGGCGACCTCTACGGAGAGGGCGCCAGCGACGCGACCACGCTGCACCTCATCGCCGCGGTCGGCCAGACCGCGGTCGCCGGCGCCGCGATTGTCATCCTCACCCGCGCCCGGGTAGGGGTCCGTGGCGTGCTCGCGCTGGCCGCGGCCGGGCTCGCGATGATCGCGGCCGCGACGGCGGCCTCGGTCTACCTGGCGCTCGGCAGCGGCGTGCCGGAGGCCGCGTTGTACGCCGGTTGGGCGATCGGCCTGGCGCTGCTCGCGCTCGGGGCTCGGCGGGCCAGTCGGATGGCACCGCTGGGCGAAGCCCACCCCGGCCTTCCGGGTCAGGCGAGCGTCTTCATCCCCTCGGTGCCGTTCGCAGCGGCGGTCCTTGCGCTGGCGACCGCCGTCGCCGGCGACACCGTCGACGACGCGCTGATCTGGCAGGCAGCCGTCCTGACCCTGCTGGTGATCGCCCGCCAGGTTCTGGCGCTGGCCGAGAACATCGGCTTCTGGCGCCGCCAGGAGGATGAGGTCGCGGCCCGAGCCGCCGAGCTCGAGCGTGGCGAGGCGCGCTTCCGCTACCTGCTGCAGAACTCCTCGGACGTGATCGTCGTGATCGGCAACGATGGCTTCGTCCAGTACGAGAGCCCGGCGATGGAGCGCAGCTTCGGCTACGAGCTCGGCGCCCTGGCGGTAGGAAGCCCGCTCAACGCCGTCCATCCCGACGACCGCGACGAGGTCCGCGCCGCCGCCCTCGAGCTTCTGCACATGCCGGGCGCGACCCAGTCGGCCGAGTTCCGCGTCCGCGGCCCGGGCGACAGCTGGCGGATGGTCGAGGCGGTGGCGACCAACGTCCGCGACGACCCGACCGTGGGCGGCTTCATCGTCAATGCGCGCGACGTCACCGAGCGAGTCGAGCGCGATCAGTTCAGCCACCGGGCGATGCACGACCCGCTCACCAACCTTGCCAACCGTACGCTGTTCGGCGACCGCATCCGCCACGCGGTCAGCCGCTCGACCCGCACCGACGAGTCGGTCGCGCTGCTGTTCGTCGACCTCGACGATTTCAAGCGTGTCAACGACGGCATCGGCCACGCCGCCGGCGACAAGCTGCTGATCGCGGTCGCCGAGGCGCTGCGCGAGTGCATCCGCGACGCCGACACCGCCGCACGGCTCGGCGGCGACGAGTTCGCGGTCCTGATCGAGCAGCTCGACTCGCCGGAGGAGGCCGAGGAGGTCGCCGAGCGGATCCTCGCCTACCTGCTGGACCCGATCGACCTGGGCGGGGTGACCGCGTCCGCGCCGTGCAGCATCGGGATCGCGATCACGCGCGGCGACCAGACCTCGGCCGAGGCCCTGTTGCGGCGCGCCGACGCCGCCATGTACACGGCAAAGGCCCAGGGCAAGGCCCGCGTCGCCCTCTACGATTCCGTCCCATCAGGGGACGCTGGACACTCGCCGGCCGCGCCGGGCTGACCGCGCTCGCCACCGCCTGCGCACTGGCGGGGGTCGTCGACGCGAAGCCGACGCCGAAGCCGCCGCCGCCGAAGATCACCCTGCTGACCGCGACCGAGCAGGGCGTCCTGCGCCGCAACCAGATCAAGATCGGGATCGAGGCCAAGCGGGCGAAGAAGGTCGAGGTGAGCGCCGAGTTCGTCGTCGACGGCTACCCCGAGGACTACCCGTTCCACCTCGGGCCCCTGCGGCTGGGCATCCGCGACGGCGACGCTACCGCGGTGTTCAAGCTCACCCCGCGCCAGCACGAGGTGCTCGACTTCGCCCGCCAGACCTGCCGCGGCGCCTCGCTGGCGATCACGGCCAAGACCGAGGAGCGACGGGCGTCGGCGCAGACGAGTCTGAAGGTCCCGGGCGGCTGCTGAGCGCTGAACGTGCGCCGACGGCGGCGGCCGTCACGGCCGCCGCCGTCTCAAATGGCGCATGTTTGCGACGGCCTACTGGTCGGCGCAGAGGATGACGACGCTGAAGTTGTCCGTCAGTCCGTTCTTATTCACGCGCGCGGTCCAGCCGTTGGTGGTCCCCGGGCTCGGGAAGCTCTCCAGCAGCGTGGTCGCGGCGTTGATGTTCGCCGGGCCGCCCGAAAGGAGCACGTCCCCCGGGTCGCACGACTTGCTGATCACCTGGGTGCCGTCGCCGAGCGTGGTGCCTGGGCCGACCGCGGACTCGGCCTTGTAGATCGAGCTCGACAGGAACGAGGCCGGGGCCTTGCCGCCAAGCTTCGCCGCGTCGGGGACCTGGGCCAGGGTCGACTCGTCGATGTCGAGGCCGGTCAGCGAGTCGTCGATCACATCGACCCCGGCGACGGCCTTGCCGTCCTTGAGGTCGATGCTCTTCAACTTGTTGTCCTTGACCGTCTTCGAGTTGACGCTGTCGGCTGACAACGTCGCCGCCGCGGCCGTACCGCCGGCGAGGATCATGAACACGGAGAGCGTCGACATGACGTTCGCGTAGCTGAAGCGACGCCGCTTCGGGCCCTCGGTGTCGGTGCGCTTGCTGCTGAACATTTCTGTGCCTCCTGGTTGGGCGTTTTGGTTGAACAGCGATGGTGCGCGCGCAAGGGCCCGCCCGGAAGGCACCCAAGGGATGGACTCGGCCACCCCCGATGACCGCGCCCGGCAGACTGTTGCGCCGTGAACCTGATCACCGACCTGCTCGAGGGGTTCCCGGCCTCGAAGCCGGCGCTGCTGGCGATCGACCGCGACGCCAACCGCCGGGTATGGCACTTCGGGGAGCTGATCGCGATGTCGGCCGGCCTGTCCGGCGCGTTCGCGACCCGCGGGGTTGGTCGCGGCGACGTGGTGATGACCCTGGCCGGCAACCGGGTCGAATGGGTGCTCAGCATGCTCGCCTGCTGGCGCATGGGCGCGGTGGCGCTGCCCTGCAACACCCAGCTGCGGCGCAAGGACCTGGAGCTGCGCGCCTCGGTCGCCAACCCGGTGCTGTGCGTGGGCGACGAGGAGCTGCTCGGCGAGCTCCCGGCGGACATCGAGGCGATGACCCTGGCCGAGGTGGCCCGGGCGCTGGACGAGGACCTGCCCCAGCGGCCGCCGGTCGAGAAGGCCGACCTGAGCCCCTCCGAGCCGGCGCTGATCGTCTTCACCTCCGGGACGACGGGCGAGGCCCGCGCGGCGCTCCACGCGCAGCGCTATCTGCCCGGCCAGCGCGCCCAGGCCGAACACTGGCTCGGGGCCCGGCGCGACGAGCTCGTCTGGTGCACCACCGCGACGGGCTGGTCGAAGTCGGCCCGCAACGTCTTCCTCGCCCCGTGGCTGTGCGGCGCGGCGGCGATGCTCGTCGAGGGTCGGTTCGAGCCCGGCGAGCGCCTCCAGCTGATCGAGCGCGAGCGGGTGAACGTCGTCTGCCAGGCGCCGACCGAGTACCGGGTGCTGGCGAAGCGGGCCGAGCTACGGCCGCTGCCCTCGGTGCGGCGGATGGTCTCCGCCGGCGAGCCGCTGAACCCGGAGGTGATCGACGCCTGGCGGGCGGCGACCGGGGTCGAGATCGCCGACGGCTACGGCCAGACCGAGACCGGCCACCTGGTCGGCAACCACGACGACGCCCCGATCCGGCCCGGCTCGATGGGCAAGCCGCTGCCGGGGGTGGAGCTGCGGGTCACCGACGGGGTGCTCGAGCTGCGGGCGGAGACGTGCCCGACCTTCTTCAGCCGTTACCTGGGCTCCGAGCCGTTCGCCGGCGAATGGTGGTCGACCGGCGACGTGGTCGCCGCCGACGAGGACGGCTACCTGTGGTACGAGGGCCGCGACGACGACCTGATCCTCTCGGCCGGCTACCGGATCGGCCCGTTCGAGGTCGAGTCGGCACTGCTCACCCATCCGGCGGTCGCCGAGGCGGCAGCGGTCGCCGCCCCCGACCCCGAGCGCGGCGCGATCGTCCGGGCGGTCGTCGTCCTGCGCGACGGCGACGGCTCCGACGAGCTGGCGCGCGAGCTCCAGGAGCACGTCAAGGCGACGACCGCCCCCTACAAGTACCCGCGGATCGTCGAGTTCGCCGCGGCCCTGCCGAAGACGGCAAGCGGCAAGATCAAGCGCGCCGAGTTGCGCGCGGGCTGATGCCCACGCCGCGATCGATCCAGCGGACATATCTGACCCTGATCCTGGGCAACACGCTCGCCGCGTCGTTCATCTGGGGCATCAACACGATCTTTTTGCTCGACGCCGGGCTCTCCAATGCGGAGGCGTTCGCCGCGAACGCATTCTTCACCGCCGGGATGGTCCTGTTCGAGGTCCCGACCGGCGTCGTCGCCGACATGATCGGCCGCCGCGCCTCCTATCTGCTCGGCACCGTCACGCTGACGGTGTCGACGGTCCTCTACGTCGTGCTGTGGGAGGCCGAGGCGCCGTTTTGGGAATGGGCCGGCGCGTCGGTCCTGCTCGGGCTCGGGTTCACCTTCTTCTCCGGCGCGATCGAGGCCTGGCTGGTCGACGCGCTGCGCGCGACCGGCTTCACCGGCGAGCTCGACTCGGTCTTCGCGCGGGGTCAGATCGTCTCCGGGGTCGCGATGCTGACCGGCTCGGTCGCCGGCGGGCTGATCGCCCAGGCGACCAGCCTCGGGGTCCCGTTCCTCGTTCGGGCCGGGGTCCTGGTGATCATGTTCGGGGTCGCCTTCCGGCTCATGCACGACGTCGGCTTCACCCCCGATCGCAGCCGGCGGGCGATCCCGGAGATGCGCAAGATCGCCGGCGACTCGATCGAGTACGGGTGGCGGGTGCCGGCGGTCAAGTGGCTGATGGTCACCGGGCTGTTCAGCGGCGGGGTCGGGATCTACGCCTTCTACGCCCTGCAGCCGTACCTGCTCGAGCTCTACGGCGACCCGACCGCGTACTCGATCGCCGGCCTGGTCGCGGCGATCGTCGCCGGCGCCCAGATCCTGGGCGGGATCGCGGCCCCGCGCGTGCGCGGGCTCTTCCACCGCCGGACCTCGGCGCTGCTGCTGATGTCGGCGCTCGGAGTTCTAACTCTGGCGCTGATCGGCCTGGTCGAGAGCTTCGCCGCGGTGATCGTCCTGATCGTCGTCTGGGGGCTGCTGTTCGCAGCGGTGGCCCCGATCCGCCAGGCCTACATCAACGGCATGATCCCCTCCAAGCAGCGGGCGACGATCCTCTCCTTCGACTCGCTCGTCAACTCGGCGGGCGGGGTCTGGGCGCAGCCGGTGCTCGGTCGTGCCGCCGACGCCTGGGGGTACGCGTCCTCCTACCTGCTCAGCGCCGCGATCGCGGCGCTCGCGATCCCGTTCCTGTGGCTCTCGCGGCTGCAGCGGTCGCCTGCCGACACGAGGGTCGGCGTCACGCAGGCGGAGGCGGACCCGGTCACCGCTGCTCCCGTTCCCACCACGCCTCAGCCATCGCGATCCTGCTGAGGGTGGTCGGGTGGTCGTCGAAGACCGCCGACCAGCCAGGCGGGTCCGGGTCGAGCAGGCTGCGGTTGGTCAGCCCCTGAAACAACCCGACCATGCTCGGCGAGTCGCGGGTCACCTCGAGCGCCCGCCAGTCGGCCTCGGCCTCGAGCCGGCGCGAGAACGCCGACTGCAGCGGCGTGGTCACGAACAGCAGGGCGAAGACCACGAACACCGCCAGCGGGATCGCCGCCGGCTCGTAGATGCCGCCGCGGCTGCGGGTGACGCGCTCGGCGACCAGCCCGATCGCCAACAACAGCAGCGCGGTGAACGCCAGCCCCTTCCAGACGTGGTGCTCGGCATGATGCGCGAACTCGTGCGCCAACACCACTCGGACCTGCGAGTGGGGGAAGTTGTCGACCAACGTGTCCCACAGGACGACCCGCTTGGTCGGGCCGATCCCGACCGCCTCCGCGTTCGGCGCATCGGTGAACTCGTGCACCCGCTGGACCCGCACATCGGTGTCCTCGACCCCCTCCGCCCGCGCGAGCGTGACCGCGGCCTGGGCGGTGGCGGGATCCGCCGGCTCCAGCTGCGGGATCAGGTACGGCTGGACGAGCGCGAATGCGAGCCCGACCGCGAGCAGCGCCGGGGCCGCCGCCAGCCACCAGCGGCGCCGCCAGAGTCCGGCCAGCGTCATCGCGATCAGCAGCGCCAGCGAAATGAACAGGAAGGCGCCTCCGACGGCGAGGAAGTGCTCGACCAGCCACTCGAGGTAGTCGACCCTCGAGACGTCGTGGCGGCGCTCCCACCAGACCGCCGCGAGCTCGAACGGCAGCTGGGCGAGCCAGACCACGCCCAGGGCCAGCATCCCCAGCATCATCCCGGTGCCGATCCGCCCGGCCGCCGACTGGCGAACGAACCCGGGGCCCTTGACCGCGAACCAGCCCAGCGCGGCGAGCTGGGCGAGCCCGGCGAGCAGCGTGTCGATACGCAGGAAGCTCTCGTAGCTGGCTGCGCGCTCGAGCACCGTGCCACCGAAGTAGTAGTGAGGGTCGAGGTCGGGCCGCACCAGATCGCCGGGGACGCTGGTCCGCCAGAGGGCGACCATCGCGATCACCCAGGCGGCCGCGAGCGCCGCGGCGCCCGCGACGACCGCGATCCGGCGGCCGCTCAACTGGGGCCGGGCGGCAACGTCGGCGCTGGCGTCAGCTCCTGCGAGGGGCCGCTGAACGGGTAGCGGTCGGTGAGCAGCGCGGTGTATGCGGTGAGCTGGGCGGTGTAGCGCAGCGCAAACACCCCGAGCCGCTGCAGGCCCGCCGGCATCCGCCCCCGGATCAGGCCAACGAACCAGCCGAACAGGGCGACGACCGCGAGCGCGTTGGAGACCGCGGTCGAGATCAGCGCGGCCGGGAAGGCCAGGATCAGCCTAAAGCCGGTCTTCCAGCGGTTCTGGCGCTCGGGCCCGGCGATCGCGAGGTCGACCGGGTAACTGCCCTCGCGCCCGGTGAACCCCGGAAACGGATTCGCGACCAGGTAGAGGTAGGCGGTCATGTGGGTCGCGTAGCGCACGTAGGCGGCAAGGAAGCGGTGCAGGGGCTCCGCCGGGACGCCGCGGAGCAGGGTGACGAACCACTGGGCGACGATTGCCAGCAGCGCCGGGACGCTCCAGAGCAGCAGCCAGACCAGGTGCGGCAGCCAGAGCAGCAGCCGGAAGAGCACCGTCAGCCGCGAGCGCTCGAGGTCGTCGTCGGAGCGGATCCGGACGACGTGGTCGGGCGCCGGAGCCGGGTAGCGGACGGTGAGCGGGTCGCTGTCGGGATAGCGGTCGGTGACCAGCAGCACGTAGGCGGCGGTCTGGGCCGAGTAGCCGATCCCGTAGACGATCAGGTCGCGCAGCCCCTGCGGCATCCGCCCGCGGGCGAGGATCGCGAACCAGGCCAGCAGCGCCCCGGCCGCGATCAGGCCGAGCGAGAAACGTGCCGAGTTGCCACCGAAGCTCAGCGAGCTGCCGCCGAACGCCGAGGCGAGCAGGATCGCCGGGAGCGCGAGGATGCCGCGAAAGCCGGTCTTCCAGCGGTTCTGGCGTCGCTGCTCGGTGATCTCGACGTCGACGGGGTAGCCGGGCTCGCCGGCGAACGGCGGCCAGGGGTTGGCAGCGAGGTTGATGTAGGCGTCGACCTGGGTGAAGTAGCGCACGTACCGGGTCACCAGGTCACCGCCAACGGTTCGCCCGCTGAAGACGATCGCGAACCAGTTGATCATCGCCATCAGCAGCGCGACCAGGCCCCAGACGCTGAGCACCAGCAGGTGCGGGATCGCGAGGAAGAAGCGGAAGAAGGTCGTCAGCCGGGAGCGCTCGAGGTCGTCGGTGACGACCAGCTCGTACGAGCCTGCGTCGTCCTCCGCACTCATCACTCCTCCTCGGCGCCGCGGCGCTTGACGACCTCGTCGAGTTGCTCGACCACGTCGGGATCGCGCAGGGTGGTCACGTCGCCCAGCTCGCGGCCCTCGGCGATATCGCGCAACAGCCGTCGCATGATCTTCCCCGAGCGCGTCTTCGGCAGGTCGTCGGCCCAGACGATCCGCTTCGGGCGGGCGAACTTGCCGATCCGGGTCGCGACCTGCTCGTTGATCTCGGCGACCAGCTCCTGCGAGCCCTCGAGGTCGCCCTCGAGGGTGACGAAGGCGCAGATCGACTGGCCCGTGTCCTCGTCGGCCTGGCCGATCACCGCGCACTCGGCGACCTTCGGATGCGAGACGACCGCCGACTCGACCTCGGCCGTCGAGAGCCGGTGCCCGGAGACGTTGATCACGTCGTCGACCCGCCCGATGACCCAGAAGTAGCCGTCGGAGTCCTGGCGCGAGGCGTCGCCGACGAAGTAGGTCTCGGGCCCGAACCTCGAGAAGTACGTCTCGACGTAGCGGTCGTCGTCCTTGAACAGCGTTCTCAGCATCGACGGCCATGGCCCGCGCAGGGCCAACAGCCCCTGCTCATCGGCGGCCGGCTCGCCGTCGCCGTCGAGAACGGCGGCCTCGATCCCCGGCAGCGGCATGCCCGCCGACCCCGGCTTCGACGCCTGGGCGCCGGGCAGCGTCGTGATCATGATCCCGCCGGTCTCGGTCTGCCACCAGGTGTCGACGATCGGGCAGCGCCCACCGCCGATCACCCGCCAGTACCAAAGCCACGCCTTCGGGTTGATCGGCTCGCCGACCGAGCCCAGCAGCCGCAGCGCCGAGAGGTCGTGGCGCGCCGGGTAGCCGCTCCCCCACTTCATGCAGGCGCGGATCGCGGTCGGCGCGGTGTAGAAGATCGTCACCCGGTAGCGGGCACACAGCTCCCACCAGATGTCCTTGTCCGGATAGTCGGGCGCCCCCTCGTACATCACCGAGGTCGCGCCGTTGAGCAGCGGCCCGTAGACGATGTAGGAGTGCCCGGTGACCCAGCCGACGTCGGCCGAGCACCAGAAGACGTCCTCCTCGGGCTTCAGGTCGAAGACGTACTTGTGGGTCCAGCTCACCCAGGTCAGGTAGCCGCCGGTCGTGTGCAGGATCCCCTTCGGCTTCGCGGTCGAGCCGGAGGAGTAGAGGATGTAGAGCGGGTGCTCGGCGTCGAGCTCGGCCGGCGGGCACTCCGCCTCGGCTGCCGCGAGGGCCTCGTCGTAGTAGAGGTCGCGCCCCTCGGTCATCCCGACCTCGGCGCCGGTGTTACGGACCACGACCACGGTCTCGATCGAGGGCACCTCGCCCAGGAACGCGTCCACCGCCGGCTTGATCTCGGCGGTCTTGCCCTTGCGTCGAGCGCGGTCGACCGTGATCAGCGCCTTCGCCTCGGAGAACTGCATCCGCTCCTTGACCGCGTCGGGCGAGAAGCCGCCGAAGACGACGTTGTGCGGGGCGCCGATCCGCGCGCAGGCGAGCATCGCGACGACGACCTCGGGGATCATCGGCAGGTAGATGCCGACGACGTCGCCCGCCTTCACCCCGCGGTCGAGCAGCACGTTGGCGAGCCGCTGCGTGTCCCGCAGCAGGTCGGCGTAGGTGACCTCGGCCTGCTCGCCCTCCTCGCCGTGCCAGTGGAAGGCGACCCGGTCGCCCCGGCCCGCCTCGACGTGGCGGTCGAGGCAGTTGTAGGAGGCGTTGATCCGGCCGTCGGCGAACCACTTGTAGAACGGCGGGTTGGAGTCGTCCAGGCCGGTGGTCGGATGGTTGAACCAGTCGAGCTCGCCGGCGAGCTCCATCCACCAGGCGGCCGGATCGGCCGCCGCCCGCTCGTGCACCGACCCGTCGCTGACCAGCGCCCGCTCGCGGAACTCCGCCGGCGGCTCGAAGCGCTCCTGGTCGAGCAGTGCGCCGAGGTCTTCCTCCAGCCCCTGCCCCGATGTCTCGGCGTCCATCGCTACTCCTTTCGCTCGCGGCTTCGGCAGACGGCACGCTATCTATTCGGGGGATGTCGTTTTTGACCCAGCGCCTGGGCGAGCCGCGGACCGCGTTCGCCGGGATCTTCGTCGTCACCGGCCTCGGCCTGCTGGCGGTCGGCGCGACGCTGCCGGTCCTGCCCCGTTACGTCCGCGGGCCGCTCGACGGCAGCGACTTCGACGTCGGCCTGGTGACGGGCGCCTTCGCGATCACCGGCCTCGCGTGCAGGCCGATCGCCGGCCGGCTGGCCGACCTGCACGGGCGCCGGGTGGTGGTGATCGCCGGGGCGGTCTCGACCTCGATCGCCGGCCTCCTGTATTTCGTGCCCGCGGGGATCCCGGGCCTGATCATCGCCCGCCTCTTCCTCGGCGCCGGCGAGGGCGCCGTCTACACGGCGGGCTCGGCCTGGGTCGTCGACATGACGCCCCCCGATCGCCGCGGGCGGATCATCGGCCTCTATGGGTTGGCGATCTGGGGCGGGCTGGCGCTCGGGCCGCCGATCGGCGAGCTGATCCTGCAGGCGACCAGCTTCGACGCGGTCTGGGCGTTCGCGGCCGCGGCACCGCTGGTCGGCGCGGCGCTGGCGCTGCGGATCCCCGAGAGCTTCGTCCCCCACGAAGGCGAGCAGGACGACCGGCGGCTGATCTCGCGCGAGGCGCTGCGGCCCGGCCTCGGCCTCAGCCTGGCGATCGTCGGCTACGCGACGATGGCGGCGTTCGTCGTCCTGCACCTCGACGAGCGCGGGATCGGTCACGGCGCGACCGTGTTCACCGCCTTCGCGGTCAGCGTCGTCGCCATGCGCGTGGTCGGCGGCGGCCTGCCCGATCGCTACGGCTCGATCCCCTGCGTGATCGGCGCCGGGCTCAGCGAGGCGATCGGCCTGGTCGTGATCGGCGGCGCCGAGTCGATGCCGGTGGCCGTGGTCGGCGCGATCGGCATGGGCTCCGGATTCGCGCTGCTGTTCCCGTCGCTGGCGCTGCTGGTCGTCAACCGGGTGCCCGAGGAGCGGCGCGGCGCGGCGATGGGCACCTTCACCGCCTTCTTCGACCTCGGGATGGGGGTCGGCAGCCCGATCGCCGGCGCCGCCGCGGCGCTCGGCGGCTACGAGGCCGCGTTCCTGTTCGCCGCCGCCTGCGCGCTGGCGACGATCGTCGTCGGGCTCTCGCTGCGCGGCGTCGCCGCGGCGATTCCGGCGCCCGCGTCGGCCGCGGGCTGAGCCTCGAACTGCCGCCAAGCGCCGCGGGCGGGGCGCGGTTAGTCGACCAACCGCCGGGTCATCCGCCGGACCGCGACCCGCCACATGACCAGGGCGAAGACGACCAGCGCTGCCAGCCGCAGCACGTCGACCGCCTCGAAGCCGAAGGCGGCGCCGCGGACCAGCTCGACCAGCTGGTAGAGCGGGTTGAACTGGGCGGCGATCTGAAAGCCCTCGGGCAGCTGGTTGATCGGAAAGAACGTCCCGGCGACCAGGAACAGCGGGGTGATCACCAGCGTGGTCACGTAGTTGAACTGGTCGATCTTGGCGACCGTCGCCGCGGTCGCGATCCCGAACGAGGAGAAGCCGATCGCGGTGACGAAGCCGAACAGCGGCACCAGCAGCATCCCCCAGGTCGGGTCGAGGCCGAAGGCGAACGAGACCAACAACGGGAAGCAGCCGTAGAAGCCGGCGCGCAGCGAGATCCACAGCGCCTCGGCGGTGACCAGCTCCTCGACGTCGACCGGCGCCGCGAGGATCGCGTCGTAGGTGCGCTGGAAGCGGTGCTTGACGAAGGTCCCGAACATCGCCGGCAGCGCGCTGGCGAAGATCACTGCGGTCGCAACCATCCCGGTGCCGACGAACTCGACGTAGTCGAGGCCGTCGACGCTGGCGACGATCGTCGAGCCGAGCCCGAGGCCGAAGGCGAGCAGGTAGATCGTCGGCTCGAGCAGGCTCGAGAACGTGGTCGCCTTCCAGAAGGTGCGGAAGTTGGCGACCTCGCGGCTCATCACCCCGCCGATCGCCGCCGGCTCCAGCCGCCTCGTCCCGACCGGCGGCGGACTCACTCCGCCTCCTCGCCGGTCAGCATCACGAAGACGTCCTCGAGCGAGGCCGCGCGGCGGATCGCGTCCTCGGGAACGGTGCCGTTGCGCGAACGCTCGGAGCCGACGATCGCGATCGCCGGACCCGCCGGGCGCACCGTCAGGCCCTCGGACTCGGCCAGCGCGCGGACGTCGGCGAGCCGGTCGGGCGGCCCGTAGACCTCGGCGGTCTCGCGGCCGGCGTACCGGGTGATCAGCTCCGCGGGGACGCCCCGGGCGACGACCTTGCCGTGGGCCATGACCGCGACCTCGTCGGCGAGGCGCTCGGCCTCCTCGATGTAGTGGGTGGACATCAGGATCGAGGCGCCGCGGGTCCGCAGCCCGTCGATCAGCGACCACATCTGGGTGCGGATCTGTGGGTCGAGGCCGACCGTGGGCTCGTCGAGCAGCACCAGGCGCGGGTCGTGGACCAGTCCGCGGGCGAGCAGCAGCCGCCGTCGCATCCCGCCCGAGAGCTCGTCGACGGCGTCGAGGCGACGCTCGCGCAGGCGCGCCAGGTCGAGCGCCCGGTCGACGGCGGCGTGCACGTCGGCGACCCGGTACAGCCGCGCGAAAACCGCCAGGTTGTCCTCGACGGTGACGTCGACGTCGAGGTTGTCGAGCTGCGGGACGACGCCCATCTCGGCGCGCGCCGCCTTCGCCTCTGCCGGTAGGTCGTAGTCGAGCACTCTGATCGAGCCCGAGTCGGCGATCGCCTGGCCGGTCAGCAGCCGCATCGTCGTCGACTTGCCGGCCCCGTTCGGGCCCAGTAGGCCCAGGCAGATGCCGGCCGGCACGTCGAGGTCGAGCCCGTCGACCGCGGTGATCGACCCGAACGTCTTGACGACCTCGCGGAGTTGGATTGCCTGGAGCTCGCTCATCGGCTTCGTGAGGGTAGACCGGGGGCGAGCGCCCGGCTCATCGGTCGAAGAGCGTCGGCTGGTCCGCCGGCGGCGCCGGGGCTGGCTCGAGGTCCGGCCGGATGCCGCGCGGCGCGGTGAATCGGCGCGTGCGGTCGCCGCCGCGCGCGCGAGCCGAGAGCCGCTCGCGCTCGGCGGGCAGCATGTAGGCGCCGCGGCGGTAGAGGCGTTCGTAGCGGTCGACCAGGTCGGGGCGGTACTGGCGCAGCCAGTCGAACCAGATCTCGCGCACCTCACCGCGCAGGTGCAGGCCGACCCCGCCAATGCTCTGCGCGCCGGCCTCCCCGACCGCCTCGACCAGCTCCTCGACCTGGCCCGGGGCATCGTTGACGCCCGGGATCAGCGGCGCGATCAGCACCCCGGTCGGGATCCCGGCCCGGCTGAGCTCGGCGAGCGCCTCGATCCGCTTGCGCGGATGCGGGGTGTGGGGCTCGGTCAGCCGCCAGGCCTTCTCCTCCAGCGTCGGAATCGAGAGGTTGGCGACGAACTCGGTCCGCTGCGCCAGCTCGCGCATCAGGCCGAGATCGCGCAGCAGCAGCGGCGACTTGGTCAGCACCGAGCACGGGTTGGCGTAGTCGCGCATCGCCTCCCAGATTCCCTCCATCAGCCGGTAGCGGCTCTCGACCCACTGGTAGGGGTCGGTGTTGGTGCCGAGGGCGACGTGCTCGCCGCGCCACGACGGCCGTCCGAGCTCGGCGCGGACCAGCTCCGGGACGTTGACCTTGACGACGATCTCGCGCTCGAAGTCCTCGCGGGCGTTCAGGTCCAGGTACTTGTGGGTGGGCCGGGCGAAGCAGTAGGCCTAAGACGCACGCATGGGTGCAGCCACGAAACGGGTTGATCGTCCACCGGAACGGCATCCTCGATCGCTCCGGGACGCGGTTCAGGCCCGACTTCGCCTCGACCTCGTGAAATCGGATCCCGAGCGCCTCGGGTGCGTCGAAGGTGCGAACCGTGGACTCACCGATCCCGGGCAGCGCACCCTGCGTGCCTGCTCCCTTCCGAAGGTTCTCCCAACGCATCGAACATATGTTCGCAGACGGGTCGGACGAAGGCCGGCCGTGGACCTAGAGCTCGAGCTCGGCGGGAGTGACCCGGAGCTCGCGCAGGGCGCCGTCGCGGACCAGCCGCAGCTTCGCCTCCGCGCCGATCCGCTCGGCGACCATCAGCCGCTGCAGATCGGATGCCGACTCGATCGGATCGCCGTCGAGCTCGAAGATCACGTCGCCGACCCGTAGCCCGGCGATCGCGGCCGGGCTCGCGTCAACGATCTCGACCACCTCCACCCCGCGCTCGGCGCCGGCCGCTGCGCGGGCCTTCGGTGGCAGCGGCGCCGGGCCGCCGGCGATTCCCAGATAGGCGCGACGCACGCGGCCCTCGGAGATCAGCGCGGCGACGATCCGCTGGGTGGTCGGGCTGACCGGGACCGCGAGCCCGAGCCCGACGCCGGCGACCGCGGTATTGACGCCGACCACGCGGCCCCGACCGTCCGCGAGCGCGCCGCCCGAGTTGCCCGGGTTGAGCGCCGCGTCGGTCTGGATCACGTTGTCGATCACCCGCACGCCGCGTCCCGCGCGTGTCGGCAACGCCCGCCCGAGCGCCGAGACAACGCCGGCCGTGACCGAGCCCTCGAACCCGTGCGGATTGCCGATCGCGACCACGAGCTGCCCGACGCGTAGGTCCTCGGCGTCGCCGAATTCGGCCGCGACCAGCTCGCCGTCCTCGACCCGGATCACCGCGAGGTCCGAAAGCGGGTCGGAGCCGGCGACCGTGAACCGCAACTCGCGCCCGTCCGTGAACCGGGCGCTGCCGCCGTCGCCGCTCCCGACGACGTGCGCGGAGGTGAGCAGGAAGCCGTCGTGGGTGATCGCGATCCCGCTGCCGGCCCCGACCTGGACCCGGCCGCGGCGGCCGCGGCGCTGGACCCGCAGGCTGGCCACCGACGGCGACAGCCGCTCGGCCACCCCAGAGACCGCGCGCGAGTAGGCGTCGAGCGCTTCCTCGTCGCTGGGCGGGTCGTCAACCGGGACGTCGAAGGCGGAGGCGGAGTCGGAGTCGGGCCCCGGCACGGGCGCCCTCCCCTCGATCAGGCGCAGTTTGGTCACTACCCGGAGCCTAGCCGGGTGGGTGCGTCGGCCTGACCAGTGCGGCCGCCCGCGGGATCACCTCGGGTGGTAGCCAGTGGCCGGCATCGGTCTCGTGGTAGTCGACCGCGAGCCCGGCCGCCGTCAGCCGCTCGGCAGCCTGCCGGGCGAACTCGACCGAGATCACCGGGTCGTTGGCGCCGTGGTGGATCAGTACCGGCAGGCCCTCGCGACCGTCGAGCTCGGCGGCCCAGCCGTCGACGGTGGGAATGAACCCGCTGAAGGCGAGGATTGCCTTCGGCGACGGCCGCCCGAGCCCAAGCCCGACCGCGTACGACATCACCGCGCCCATCGAGAAGCCGCCGATGACGGTGCGCTCCCAATCGAGCCCGCGCTCGGCCAGCAGCTGGTCGCAAAACGAGGTCAGCGCGGCATAGCTGCCGGCGAAGGTCACCGGGTCGGGGTAACCGACGCGCGGCACCAGGTACCAGTGGCGCCCGCCCGGCGGGACGTCGGTAAGCGGCGCCCCGGTGGTCACCCCGAGCAGCCGGCGCTCGGGGTCGAGCGCGTCGAGCAGGCCGTGGAGATCGTTCTCGTCGGCGCCGCGGCCGTGGTTGAGGATCAGCGCGCCCTCGGCCTCGCCGGCGGGCTCGCGGATCCGGTGGACGAGTCCACCGGTCACCGTGAGACGGTCTGCCGCGGGTTGGTGACCGGGGTCAGCACCGACTCGATCTGCTCGCGCTGGTCCTCGAGGAACGGCGGCAGGATCAGCTTCTCGCCCAGGTGCTCGGGATCCTCGTCGACGCCGAAGCCGGGACCCAGCGTCGCGATCTCGAACAGCACCCCGCTGGGCTCGCGGAAGTAGATCGACCTGAACCAGAAGCGGTCGATGACCGGGGTCGGCCGGGCGCCGCCGGCGATCGCTCGCTGGCGCCAGTCGAGGTGTTCGTCCATCGCCGACGCCCAGGCGATGTGGTGGACGGTGCCGGCGCCCTCAAGGCCGGGCTGGGCCGGGGCCTGGTCGTAGCTCCAGAGTCCACCGCGCGAGTTGCCGCGCGCCTCCCAGCCGTCGCCGACGCGCTCGAATTCGAGCTCGCCGAGCAGCTCGGCGCTGCGCGCGGGATCGGCGGCGTACGCGCGCGCCGCGTGGAAGCCCTGCAGCGCCAGCTCGGCCGGGACCTCGGGGTGGTCGGCGATCAGCGGCTGGTCGGCGACCGTGGCGACGACCAGCTGGTGGTGGAGGCCCTCCGGGTCGGCGAAGGTCAGCGAGTCACCGTCGCGCTCGGCCGCGGTCCCGGCCGCCGCCAGGCGGTCGGCCCAGAAGTCGAGCGCGGCGGTCGAGGCGACGCGCCAGACGATCGTGTGGACCATGCCGGCGCCGGCGCGGCCCAGCGGCGCGCCGCGAAACTCGAAGAAGGTGATGTCGGCGCCGGGGCTGCCATGCTCGTCGGCGTAGAACAGGTGGTAGACGCTCGGCGCATCCTGGTTGACGGTCTTCTTCACCATCCGCAGCCCGAGCGTGCCGGCGTAGAAGTCGACGTTCGCCTGTGCGTCGGCGGTGATCGCGGTGATGTGGTGGATGCCCTCGAGCTTCATCGTCTCTCTCCTGTCTGGCCTGTCCAAAGTAGTTGACTAGTCAAATATATCAGATAGTTGCGCCCACAAGCACTGTTACCCTCGAATCCATGGATTCATCTTCCTCCCTGCTCGACGACCGCGAGCTCGCGGCCTGGCGGGGAATGCTCGAGACGCACAGCCGGCTGGTGCACGAGCTCGACGCCGAGCTCGAGCGCGACCACGGACTTCCGCTGAGCTCCTACGAGGTGCTGATGTACCTGGGCGACGCCAAGGGCGGTCGGCTGCGGATGGGCGAGCTCGCGGACCGGCTGCTGCTCAGCCGCAGCGGGATCACCCGGCTGGTCGACCGGCTCGTCGGCCAGGGCCTGATCGCGCGCGAGCGCTGCAGCAATGACGGGCGCGGATACTTCGCCCTGCTCACCGACGCCGGCCGCGAGAAACTCGCGGCCGCCCGCCCCGCCCACCTCGACGGCGTCCGTCGCCACTTCCTCGCACGCCTCGACGACCGCGAGATCGACGCGCTCGGCGGGATCTGGGCGCACCTGCAAGGCGAACGTCCCGGATCAGGCTTGGACGAAGCGGCCTGAATTCGGCCGCTACGCTCAACGCCATGACTCTCGAATCAACCGCCCAGTCAACGACGACCATCGACAGCAAGCGCGTCGCCGAGCTCACCGAGCGCGAGATGCAGAAGCTCGCCGAGCGCACGCCGCAGTCCAAGCAGCGCTACGAGCGCGCGGTCAAGGTGATGCCGGGCGGCGTCCCCTCCTCGTTCCAGGTCAACAAGCCCTGGCCCGTCTATCTGAAGCGCGGCGAGGGCGCCCGAGTCTGGGACGTCGACGGGTTCGAGTACGTCGACTTCCACAACGGCTTCGGCGTGATGGCCGTCGGCCACGCGAACCCGACGATCGGCGAGGCGGTCAAGGCCCGGATCGACCTCGGCACCCACTTCGCCGCTCCCACCGACGGCTCGATCGTCGTCGCCGAGGAGCTCGCCGACCGCTGGGGCCTGCCCCAGTGGCGGTTCACGAACTCGGGCACCGAGTCGACGATGGCTGCCGTCCACCTCGCCCGCGGGGTTAGCGGCCGCGACACGATCCTGAAGATCGAGGGTTCCTACCACGGCCACCACGACTCGGTCATGGTCAGCGTCTACCCGCCGCTCGAGGCGCTGGGCGATCGCGACGACCCGCGCTCCGTCCCCTACGGCGCCGGCTACCCGCTGGCGCTGACGGAGCTCACCCGCGCGGTCCCGTTCAATGATGCCGACGCGCTCGAGAGCGTGCTCGGCAAGCTCGAGGGCCAGGTCGCCGGGCTGATCATGGAGCCGGCGATGATGAACATCAACATCATCCCGCCGGTCGACGGCTACCTCGAGCGAGTGCGCGAGCTCTGCACGCAGCACGGCGTGAAGCTGATCTTCGACGAGGTCAAGACCGGCGCGACGATCGCCCGGGGCGGCGCCACCGAGCGCTTCGGCGTGATGCCGGACATCGTCACGCTGGCGAAGGCCACCTGCGGCGGCTACCCGGGCGGGGCGATCGGGATGACCGCCGAGCTCGGCGAGGCGATCGCCGACGACACCGTGGTTCAGTACGGGACCTTCAACGGCAACCCGCTGGTGATGGCGGCCGCGGAGGCGACCCTGACCAAGGTGCTGACCCCGGACGCCTACGAACAGCTCGAGTCGGCCAACAACTGGCTGCTCGGCCGCTGCGACGAGATCATCGAGAAGTACGGCCTCCCCTGTTACACGCAGGGGATCGGCGCCAAGGGCTGCGTCGTCTTCTCGAGCGAGCCGCTACGCGAGTACCGCGACTACCTGACCAAGGTCGACGGCGACCTCTCCACCCTGGCCTGGCTCTACCACATGAACCACAACGTGTTCATGACCCCAGGCGTCGAGGAGGAGTGGACGATCTCGATCGCGCACTCGGAGGCCGACCTGCAGGTCTTCGCCGACGCGCTCGAGGCGTTCGCGCGCGACGTCACCGCGAGCTAGGCGAGCGGGCCGATGGCGGGCGGGCCCGCGGTCCGGGTGTACCGGGCCGAGTGGTCCACCAACTGCGAGCGCGTCGGCCTCGCGCTCGCCTACAAGGGGATCGAGGCCCAGTCGGTCCTGATCGAGTACTCGAACCGCGGCCCGGTCGAATCGATCAGCGGTCAGCCCCTTGTCCCCGTGATCGAGGACGCCGGCGAGGTGATCACCGACTCGGTCGCGATCTTGCGCCACCTGGAGCGGCGGACGCCCGAGCCGCCGCTGTTCCCCGCCGACCTGCGCTCCGCGGTTGACGGTTTCATCGATTGGTTCGAGCGCGACTACAAGGGGCCGCCGAACGCGATCGACGACGAGCTCGGCGGCGACCAGCCCGACCCCGGGCTCGTCGCGCAGATGGGCGCCCGGATGCGGGAGAACGTCGATCGGATCGAGGCGATGCTCGACCGCCGCGAGTACCTGTTCGGAGAGCTGACCGCCGCCGACTTCGTCGCCTACCCGTTCCTCAAGTACGCGGTCGCCCGCGACGCGGCCGATACCGAGCCCTTCCACGTCATTCTCGCCGACCACCAGCCGCTCGGCGACTCGCACCCGGGCGTTTGCGCCTGGGTCGAGCGCATCGGCGCGATGCCGCGCGCATACTGAGATCGATGAGCGACGAGATCTCGGAGCTGCGCGACCGGGTCGCCGAGCTCGAGCGCCGGGTCGCGGTCCTCTTCCAGCAGACCGGAGCCGCCGACTGGGAGGCCGACGCACGCTCGGCCCCGCCGGTCTCCGACGAGGTGCGCCAACTCCTCGCCGAGGGCGAGACCCGGAAGGCCGCGAAGCTCTACATGCAGCAGACGGGCGCCGGGATCGGCGAGGCGACCGCCGCGCTCGGCGAGCTCTCGAAGGAGCTGCGCGAGGGGTCGAGCGGCGCCGGGCCCTAGCGCTTCGGCTCCGCCCGCTTGCGCTTCAGCTTCAGCGTGGTCTGCTGGGTGGCGGGCTGGCCGCCGGTCGGGGTGAAGGTGATCTCCGGACTCACCCTCGCCCGGCCTGTCTTCTTCAGCCTCCGCTTCGCCTTGCCCTTGGGGACGACCTTGAGCCGGAAGGTGCCTGCCGCGTCGACCGAGTCCGCCGGTCCCCGCGTTCGCAGGCGACTGCCCGCGAGCGTGAGCTCGCCGGCGCCGGGTACGGTGACCTTGATCGTCGCCGTGCCCTTTCTCTTGTTCAGCTTCGTCTTGCCGATCGAGAAGTCGTTCGGCGGGTCGGCGATCAACGGCGGCGCGGGCGCGTCCGGGTCGACGCGCACCATCTTCGCGACCGACGGGACGCCGTTCGAGTCGATCACGAACAGCATGTAGACGCCCGGAGGCGCGATGTTCGCGTTCTGCGGGGAGGTGGCGACGAGCTTCCCGGAGCCGGGCTGGAACTGGAGCGGTATGTAGCGCTGCTCCATGTTCACCGAGTGCGTCACGGCGCCCAGCCGGACTAGCGCCACCTTGCCGATCGCATCGCCGGACTGCGTGGCGACCGAGAACGGCGTGTCATAGGGGACCGCCGCGGGTGCGGAGGTGATCGCGGGCCGCTGGGCGAGTTGACCGGACCCGTCGTGCTTGAACAGGTACGGCGGGGAGAACACCTCGGCGTTCTTCTCGAGGTAGCCGACCTGATCGCAGTACGTGCAGACACCGCCGCCGGCCGAGAGCACCCGTCCGTCCGGAAGCAGCAGGGCGGTCGAGTGGTACTGGCGAGTCTCCTGCATCGCCGCCAGAGTCGTCCAATGCCCCGTGGAGGGATCCCACAGCTCGGCGTTGTAGACGCCGTTGTCCAGGTCGACGAAATAAGAGCCGCTGGAGTTGCCGCCGGTGGCGAGCACCGTCCCGTCGGCGAGGACGGTGAGGTTGTGCTGCCGGCGACCGGTCTCCATCGGGTCCGTCGGCGAAACCTGCGGCGCGCCTGTGTTCACGTCGATGACGACCGCCGTATCGGTGGACGGACCACCGCCCGCGACGAGGATCTTGCCGATGTCGAAGAGCGCGTGTCCACCGTAGTCGCGAAACACGGCGTCGCGGTCCCCGTGGTTCTGCCATGCGCCGGCGCCCGATGTGTCGAGGCTGTACATGGTCGTGTCGGGGCCCGAGTTGAAGGTTCGGCCGTCCGGCGCGACGTCCATCCACGGGTACAGCGGCTGGGCCAGGGGCGCTGCGTCGAGCCTGCGGATGCTGCCGTCGGTCGCGCGCACCTCCGGTACGTCGGCCAGGCCCTGGGTGGCTACGTCGACCTGGCCGGAGCTGATCAGCATCTCCCCGTCGTCCAGCGGGGTCACGGTGGGATACCAGCGCTCCTCCGACATGTCCGGGCCCCGGGTCCAGGTGTTGGTGGCGAAGTCGAAGATGTGCGTCTGCGCGATCCCGTCGCCGGCGCCCTGATTTCCACCGGCAGCGAACAGCCTCCCGTCCGCCAGGTGGGCGAGGCCGGCACAGAAGATGTTGAAGCCCGTGGTCACGGTCGCCGGCGTCTGGACGCCGGTCGCGGGGTCCCAGACCGTGGCCCGGGTGAACGGCGTGCCCCCGGCGGGCTTATCGGCGGCGTCGAGCATCGAGTCCCAGGCGACCACCTTTCCGTTCGGGAGCAGGGCGGCGTGGATCGCGACCACGGGCCAGTCTTCGACGGGGCCCCACTGGCCGACCACGCCCGGGTCGTCGCCGACCGCTTGCGCAGCCGCCCTGGCATCTGCGGCCGTGGCGGCCTCGCTGCGCCGCTCGAGCCGCCGCTCCTGTGCGGGGGTGTGGGTCACCGCGTCCTCGGTCATGTGCCCCCGCACCGTTTCCGTGGTGAGCTCGTGCGCACGCGCGGTCGGCGCGCCCGCGCTCGCCAAGAGCACGGCGGCGAGCACTGCGATGAAAGGCAGATTCGGTCGGGGACTCGCATCCCCGGAGATGAGGACCCCGCGCATCACCTAGATCCTACGATCAACGCACCTGGTGCGGCGAAATTTCTAGGCCAGGGCCACCGGCGGGTAGCCTCGAAGCGATGGCCAACCGCCTCGCCGACGAGACCAGCCCGTACCTGCTCCAGCACAAGGACAACCCCGTCGACTGGTATCCGTGGGGCGACGAGGCGCGCGAACGGGCGCTCGAGCTCGACCGGCCGCTGCTGGTCTCGATCGGCTACTCGTCGTGTCACTGGTGTCACGTGATGGAGCGCGAGTCGTTCGAGGACGCGGACACGGCGCGGTTCATGAACGAGCACTTCGTCTGTATCAAGGTCGATCGCGAGGAGCGCCCCGACGTCGACGCGATCTACATGGAGGCGGTCCAGGGGATGACCGGCCACGGCGGCTGGCCGCTGACCGCGTTCTGCGATCCCGAGGGGGTGCCGTTCTACGGCGGCACCTACTTCCCGCCCGAGCAGCGCCACGGGCTGCCCAGCTTCACGATGGTGATGGAGGCGATCGTCCAGTCGTGGGGGACGCAGCGCGAGCAGATCCGCGAGGCGGCGGGGCGGATCCGCACCCAGCTCGCGGCGGTCGGCCGCACCGATCCCGGCGACTCGGTCCCCGGTCCCGAGGTCGTCGAGGCGGCGGTCGCCACCCTGCTCACCAACGCCGACCGGCGCCACGGCGGCTTCGGCGGCGCGCCCAAGTTCCCGCCCGCATCGGCGCTCGAGCTGCTGCTGGCACGCGGCGAGAACGAGCTGGTCGAGCTGACCCTTGACGCGATCGCGGCCGGCGGCATCCACGACCAGATCGGCGGCGGCTTCGCCCGCTACTCGGTCGACGACCGCTGGCTCGTGCCGCACTTCGAGAAGATGCTCTACGACAACGCGCTCCTGGCCCGCGCCTATCTGCACGGCTACCAGGCGCTCGGCCACGCGCGCTGGCGCCAGGCCTGCGAGCGCACGCTCGACTGGATGCTGGCCGAGATGCGCGGGCCGGAGGGCGGCTTCTACTCCGCCTACGACGCCGACTCCGAGGGCGTCGAGGGCAAGTTCTATGTCTGGACGCCGGCCGAGATCCGCGGGCGTGCTCGGCGACGGCGAGCCGCGGCGGTGATCGAGTACTACGGGGCGACCGATCACGGCAACTTCGAGGGCGCCAACATCCTCAACCTGATCGGCCGCCTCGAGGCCGAGCCCCCGCCGGGCCTTGACCAGGCGCGCCGGGACGCTGTACGAGGCGCGCGCGAAGCGGGTCTGGCCGGGGCTCGACGACAAGCGGGTGCTGTCGTGGAACGCGCTCGCGATCGCCGCGCTCGCCGACGCGGGGGCGGTGCTCGAGCGGCCGGACTACCTCGACGCCGCCCGCGGCTGCGCCGAGTTCGTCTGGACGACGATGCGCGACGGCGACGGGCACCTGCTGCGCACCTACAACCACGGCGAGGCGAAGCTCAATGCCTACCTCGAGGACCACGCCTTCCTGGTCGAGGCGCTGCTGGTGCTCTACGAGTCGACCTTCGAGACGCGCTGGTTCGACGCCGCCCGCGAGACCGCCGAGGCGATGATCGCCCGCTTCGCCGACCCCGAGCGCGGCGGCTTCTTCACGACCTCCGACGACCACGAGCAGCTGATCGCCCGGCGCAAGGACGTCGACGACCACCCGATCCCGTCCGGCAACTCGTCGGCTGCCAACGGCCTGCTGCGGCTGGCGGCACTGACCGGCGAACGCCGCTACGCCGAGCACGCCGAGTCGGTCCTCCGCCTGTTCGGCCGCATCGGCGCCCGCCACGCCCAGGCCGTCGCCCACCTGCTGCGAGCCGTCGAGTTCGCCAACGCGCCGATCCGCGAGGTGGCGCTGGTGGCGCCCGAGGGCGCCGACGGCCTCGCCGAACTCGCTGCGGTCGTGCGCTCACGCCTGCGCCCGCACCTGGTGTTGGCTGGGGGCGTCGAGGGCACGGAGAGCCCGGAGCTGATGCTCGAGCGCCGTGCCGTTGACGGCCGCGCCGCCGCCTACGTCTGCGAACACTTCGCCTGTCGGGCGCCGGTCACCGAGCCCGCGGCGCTCGCCAGCGCCCTCGACGGATAGATTGCAGTCGATGCCTACCGAGACCAAGTCCGCCAGCAAGCCGAAGACCACCACCCAGATCGCCAAGGCCTACTTTGGGGCGATCGCCGATCGCGACCTCGACGCCGCGGTCGCGCTGTGGAAGCCGGGGTCGCGAGACCACATCCACGGGATCGTCGACATGCGCTCGGCGGCCGAGATCAAGGCGTTCTTCAGCGCCCAGTACGCCGCGTTCCCTGACTGGCAGTTCGAGATCCTCGAGCTCGCGGCGAGCGGCAAGAACGCCGCCTGTCGCTGGCGGGCCACGGGAACGTTCACCGGCCCCGGCCGCTTCCAGGGCCTGGCGCCGAACGGCAAGTCGATCGTCATGGAGGGCTGCGACATGCTCCGGGTCGAGGACGGCCAGATCGTCGAGAACAACGCCTACACCAACGCCGCCCTGATCGCCCAGCAGCTCGGGCTGCTGCCCGCCCAGGGCTCGACCGCCGACCGCGTCGTCACCGCCGCGTTCAACGCCAAGACCGCGACCGCGACCGCGATCGGCAAGCTGCGCGACCGCTAGCGGCGCTTCTTCGTCCGCAACGTCGCCTCCATGCCGCGCTGGCGGTGGTCGGAGAGCGAGCAGAAGAGCACGTAGGTGGCGTGCTTCTTCAGATGAGTGTCGAGGTTGACGACATCGCCGGGGCCGGTGACCCCGATCCCGATCTGCGCGTCGTCGCCGACCCGCTGCAGCTTCAGGTCGTGCGGGTCCTCCCCCGCGTTGACGAACTGGACGATCACCCGTCCCGGCGTCACCTTCGCCTTCGAGAGCACGATGTCGTACTCCGACCCGCGCGCCATCACCCGGTCGGGAACCCCTTTGGCCGAGCTGGCGGGCCCGGCGGCGACCAGCGCGAGGCAGAGCGCGCCGGAGATCGCGACGGCGCGCTTCACCCGATCAGGGTGGCGCGCGCGAACGAGCCGGCGTCGGGGATCACGGCGCCCGCGTCGACGCCGAACCACTGCTCGACGATCGAGCAGTAGAGGCCGCGGAAGTCGGACGTGGCCCGCAGGTTGTCATCCGGGTCGAGCTGGGTCAGGCCGGGGAACTCGCCGACCATCTGGCCCCTGACCTGGGTCCCGATCACGTAGGCGGCGCCGCCGGCGCCGTGGTCGGTGCCGGAATCGTTCTCCTCCGGTCGGCGGCCGAACTCGGACCAGACCAGGGTGATCACCCGGTCGGCGAGCCCGCGCGCCTCGAGGTCGGCCTGAAAGGCCGCGATCGAGTCGGTGGTGACCTTGATGTCGGAGTCGAAGCTCTCGGCCTGGTTGTCGTGGGTGTCGAAGCCTCCCGGCGCCGAGAGCGCCGCGCAGCGGATCGGCAACCCCGCTCCCAGCATCGCCGCCAGCGCCGCCAGGCTCTCGCCGAACCACTCGCCGTCGCCGGTCGGATAGGCGACCGGGGGCTGGATCTGCTCGCCCGAGAACGGCTCCAGCTGCGCCTTCAGCTGCATCGCCTGCGCCGCGGCTGCGCCGGCGGTCACCAGGCCCGAGTCCTTGACCCGGGCCGCGCCGCGCCCGAGCTCGCCGACGGCGCCGAACATCAGATCCTCGGGCTGGCCCCAGACGCCCTCGGCCCAGAGGTCGTAGGAGGGCCCGTCGACGGCGGCAACCGGGACCGAGCCGGTGGCCAGCGCCGGCGACAGCTGGCCGTCGAGCGACAGCCCCTGCAGCGGATTGTCCGGAGCGCCGATCACGTCCAACAGCCGGCCCATCCAGCCGGTGATCTCGCGCGGGAGCAGGCCGCCGACCTCCCAATAGTGGCGCGAGGTGAAGTGCGACTGGTCGGGGCTGGAGTAGCCGATCGCCGGGGCGACGGTCATCTTGTTCGCCTTGTGAAGGGCGTCGAAGGCGCCCGCCGCCGGGTTCCAGCGCAGGCTCGGGTCCTCTCCGAACGGCGTCCCGGCGCCCGAGGCGAGGGCCAGGCTCGGGCGCAGCGAGTGGTAGGCCGGGTCGGCGGTCGGCGCGAGCACCGAGAGCGAGTCACAGCCGCCGTCGAGGAAGATCGAGACGAGCACGCGGTCGTTGCCGCCGGCGGCCTTGGCGATCCCCTCCTCGAGGTCGGCGAGCCGCAGCTTCGAGGCGCCGTAGACGGAGAGCATCGCGACGCCGGAGCGAAGCAGGAACGAGCGGCGGCTGAGCCCGGTGCCGGCCGGGGCGGGCATCCCCGGCTCGATCGCGGGCAGCCCGCGCCCGGCCTCCGCCGCCGCGCGGCGGACCAGGTGCGAGCGGCTGAACTCCTCGCAGTGGTTGCAGGCCATCAGCTCACCTGCAGATCGGGGGAGGTGGCGATCAGCATCCGCAACGCGTTCTGGCCCAACAGCCGGAAGGTGTCCTGCTGCCAATCGGCGGTCGCCGAGGCGGCGACGGCGCCGGCGTAGCGCATCAGGCTCTTGTAGGTCGCGTTCGAGACCAGCGGGTCGCCCCAGAACTCGAGCGCTTTGCGCACCGCAACCTTCGGCGTCTCGGTGGCGTCATAGGGGGTCTCGTCGTCGATGACGTCGTAGCCGGAGATCTCGTTGGCGGCGATCCAGCGGCCGCGAAAGGTCGAGGTGTCGAGCCAGCGCGACTCGTTCCATCCGGCGACGTTCGGCGGCCGGAACAAGCGCTGGCCGGCGCGGTCGGAGATCCACGCCCAGTCGCTGGAGATCCCGCGACGGCGAGCTCGCAGGAGGCCGACGATGTAGACGATCGGCGGCTTCACCATCGCCGGGCCCCGGTAGAAGGTCGGGTGCATGAGGATCGCCTCGACCACTGGGCGGACGGCGTGGTCGTGCTTGACGTAGAGCTTCTCCAGCGCCTTGCGCGTCTTCGCGTTCGGCGGCACCGGGATGAAATAGCTCCACAGCCGGTTGACGAAGTACGTCTTGTGGGCCGAGTGACTCACGCACAGGCGGCAGGAGTCGGTCCAGTCGAAGGCGCCGGTCTGGCCGAAGATCGTCTTCGAGCCGGCGTCGTGGCGCTTCGGGTCGAAGTGGAAGTTGACCAAGCCGACGTCGTCCTGATAGTCGGCGTCCCAGCCGGTCAGCGCCCGCGCCTGCTCGCGGACGTCGTCCTCGGAGTAGGGGAAGCCGGAGTCGTCCGACGCCCCGAGCGTGAACAGCTCCATCATCTCGCGCGCGTAGTTCTCGTTCGGCGCCCGCTTCGTGTTGTCGATCCCCGAGAGCCAGACCAGCATCGCCGGGTTCGAGGTCAGCTCCAGCAGCAGGTCCGAGAACGGCCCCATCCAGCGGCGCTGGAACAGCTCCGCCTGCTCGATCGAGAGCTGCTGCGAGTTGACGTCGGCGGTCGCGAACCAGTCGTGCCAGATCAGCGCCATGCGCTCGACCAGCGGGTGGTTGCTGCGCACCATCCGGTCCATCCACCACAGCTGGTCGTGGCCGGAGGCGTCGAACGGCGCGAGCGGCAACCCGTCGCCGTCGACCGGCTCAGGGCCCTTGAGCCGTTCCGGCCCCTTCGGCCGGGTCAGGGAGTGGACGGCGCCGTTGAGGTTGAACCGGCGGGCGAGCTTGGCCGCCTCGCCCGGCTTCGGCCCGAAGCCGGCGCGCCACAGCAGGCGAGCCGCCTCGCGCTCGCCGAACTTGCCGCGATAAACCGGTACGTCCGCCACTCGGGCATCTAATCGGCCCGCCCCGACGTGATCCTTTAGCCGTCTGGACGCCCGAACCGCCGCGCGCCCGCGCAGGCGTCGTCAGCGTCAGCCTCGAGCGGCCCTGAGCCGAGTCAGCGCAGGCGCTTGCGCAGCAGCTTCAGCGCCGCCTTCGCATCGATGACCCCGCCGCTGACGGTCTTGCCCTTGAACGCAGCCACTCGCCGCGCGCTGTCGATGATCGCCGCCTTGACCTGAGCGGGCTTCGCCTTCGGCTCGGCGCCGAACAGGATCGTCGCCACGCCGGCGGCCGTCGGCGCGGCGTAGCTGGTCGCGCAGGCGGTGGGGCCGAAGCCGCCGCCGTTGGTGGTCGTGACGCTGTTTTCGACCGGGACCGCGACGTCGACGCTGCGGGTCCCGAGGGCTCCGCACGAGGGCCCGTTGTCGGGGCCGCTCGTGGTCACGCAAAGGACGTTGCGCGCGTGCTCGAGGGTGCACGGAGCGCGCTGCTCGCCATCGATGTCGGCGCCGGGCTCGTCACCCGAGGGAATCGCCACGAACAGCGTCCGCTTGGCGGCGGCGATCGCCTGGGCGAAGTCCTGCTCGGGCTCGCCGACGAGCCAGCTCATGCTCACGACCCTGACCCCGCGCGCGGCGGCCCAGTCGAAGGCGGCCGCCTGCACGTACTGGTAGCACTGGTCGCCGTCCCAGCAGGTGCGCAGGGCGACGAAGCGGGCGTTGGGCGCCACCCCGGCGCCGCCGACCCCGTTGTTCCAGGCAGCGCCCAGCAGCCCGGCGACCGCGGTCCCGTGGCCGCTGAACCCCGGCGGGTCGCTCGGGTCCGGGTCCGCCAGCAGATTCGGTGGCTCGAGCGTCCCGAGCAGGTCCCAGCCCGCGGCGCCGGCCGCCACCGTGCCCGGATCGGGGAGCCCGTCGGGGTTCGGCGCCCTGGTCGCGGAGCCGAGCGAGAACAGGCGTGGCGCGATGTCGGGGTGGCCCAGATCGAGGCCGGTGTCGGCGACGAGCACGTTCACGTCGGCGAGCTTGCCCGCCTTCTTCACCGCCTTCGCCACCCGCATGATCTTCAGCGGCTGCTGCTGGCCGGCCATCGGGTCCGTCGGGCCGACGGCGGCCGAGGCCGATGCGCTGATCAGCAGCAACGAGGCGAGCGCGGCGGCTGCGGCAGCTCGACCCGGCATCGCGTCCTAGAGCACCGGCAGGAAGCGCTCGAGCTCCCAGGGCGTTACCTGGACCCGGTACTCCTCCCACTCCTCGCGCTTGATCTCGATGAAGCGCTTGAAGGTGTGCTCGCCGAGGATCCGCAGCACCAGCTCCGACTCGGCGGCGACCTCGATCGCCTCGCCGAGCGTCTCGGGCAGCTGCTCGATCCCGCGCTGGGCGCGCTCCTCGGGGGTCAGGTGGTAGAGGTTCTGCTCCATCGGCTCGGGCAGCTCGTACCCCTGCTCGATCCCCTCCAGTCCCGCGTGGAGCATCCCCGCGAAGCACAGATACGGGTTGCAGCTGGGGTCCGGGCAGCGCAGCTCGGCCCGGGTCGCCTGCTCCTTGCCCGGGTGATAGAGCGGCACCCGGATCAGCGCCGAGCGGTTGCGCCGCGACCAGGCCAGGTAGACGGGGGCCTCGTAGCCGGGGACCAAGCGCTTGTAGGAGTTCACCCACTGGGCGAACAGCGGCGCGATCTCGCGTGCGTGGCGCAACTGGCCGGCGATGAACGCCTTCGCGGTGTCGGAGAGGAAGTACTGGTCGTCGGCGTCGTAGAAGGCGTTGCGGCCGGCGGCCGACAGCGACTGGTGGACGTGCATCCCGGAGCCGTTCTCGCCGAACAGCGGTTTCGGCATGAAGGTCGCGTGCATCCCGTACTTCATCGCGTATTCCTTGACCGTGATCCGGTAGGTCATGCAGTCGTCGGACATCGCGAGCGCGTCCTTGTAGCGCATGTCGACCTCGTGCTGTGAGGGTCCGACCTCGTGGTGGGCGTACTCGACGTGGATGCCCAGCTGCTCGAGGGCGAGGATCGTCTCGCGGCGCACGTCGGAGCCCGCGTCGAGCGTGGTCAGGTCGAAGTAGCCACCCTCGTCGAGCACCTGCGGCGGCGCGCCGGCGGTCTTCGCCTCCTTGAAGTAGAAGTACTCGAGCTCGGGGCCGATGTTGTAGGCGTCGAACCCCATCTCCTCTGCCCGCTCCAGCGCCCGGCGCAGGATCCACCGCGGGTCGCCCTCGTAGGGCTCGCCGCCGGGCACCTGCACGTCGCAGAACATGCGCGCTGTCGCCTTCTCCTCCGGTCGCCACGGCAGGACCGCGAAGCTGGAGGCATCGGGCATCGCGATCATGTCCGACTCCTCGATCGGGTTGAAGCCGGTGATCGAGGAGCCGTCGAATCCCATCCCGCCCTCGAACGCGTCCTCGAGCTCAGAGGAGTTGATCGAGAACGACTTCAGCTGGCCGAGCACGTCGGTGAACCAGAGCCGGATGAAGCGCACGTCGTGCTCACGCACGGCGGCGATCACGTCCTCGGCGGTCTGCGGGTGCGGCGGCTGGTCGGCCATCTGGCGGCGAAGGTTATCCGTGATGGGTTGGCGTGCGTACTCGTAGTTGGTCCAGAGATTCGAGTTTTCGTTTGCACAGATGGCCTGGATCGAGTACCGTGCTTACGGCAGGTAAGTAATAGGCTAAAAGTAAAGTAAAGGCGGGATAACGGCCGGGTAAACCGGCCGCGAGGCGGAGGAAAAGCCGATGACCATCAAGACAGACGTCAGCCGTTTCCACATCCACGACGAGCTCACCGCGCCGGAGGGAAGCGTCACGATCCTCAAGGGGGTCCAGGGCGCCGCGGGGTCGATCTCGAAGTTCCTCGGCGTGCTCGCGGGCGCGCCGGCGGCGCTGCGCTCCTACGCGCGCATGCGCCACGAGCTGCGCGGGGGATCGCTCCCCCCGGCGACCCGGGAGCGGATCGCGCTCGCGGTCGCCGAGCGCCGCGGGGACCCGTACTCGATCGCCCAGCACGCGCGCACCGCGCGCGCGGCCGGACTCGGGCTGGACGAGATCACCGCGGCGCGGCGGTTTCGCTCCGCCGACCCCAGGGAGCAGTCGCTGCTGGTCTTCCTCGAGGCGCTGCTGGATACCGGGCGTCCGAAGCAGTACCTGGGCGAGGAGGCACGCGAGCACGACTGGACCGACGAGCAGCTGCTCGAGGCGATCGCGCACGTGGCGATGAACGAGTTCCAGAGCCTGATCGCGAACGCCGCGGCGCTGCCGCAGGACCAGGCCGACTCGGCGGTGTTGCCGGCGGCCGCCTAGAGGCTTGATGTGGGTTGGCCGTGCGTACGGGGACGCACGGGACCGAGCTGGTCGTGGCCGGCGGGCGAAGCGCATGCCGGTGGGCATGTGCGAGTCCCGACGGGCGCGGTCCAGCGACGGGATCCGTGCGTCATCCGTGCGTGCGGAGAACCCGCATCACGCCTCTAGGAGCCGGACGGCAGGGGGGCGACACGGATGTCGCCGACCCCGACGTCTTCGAAGTGAAGCGCCCGGGCGGTCGCCCGGGTCAGGTCCCAGTTGGCGCCGTTGGCATACGGCCCGCGGTCGATCACCGTCGTGCGGACGAAGCGCCCGCGGAAGCGCAGGACGAGCTTCGTCCCGCACGGCAGCGTCCGGTGGGCGACGCCGAAGGTGCGCTTGGTCAGCCTCTGTCCGCAGGCGGTGGTGTTGCCGAAGAAGCCGGGGCCGTACCAGCTCATCCGCTCGGCCCCCATCCCATCGACCAGAGCGGCGGCGGTCTCGTCGTCGACGATCCCGTCGGCCCGCAGGTCCGCCTCGTCCTGCAGCTCGCGCACCCCGGCCTCGGTCGGGCGCCCGAACTGGTCGAGCAGCCCGGGGCGCCCGTGGCGCTCGGCGGCGAGCAGCCAGTTGAGGGTGGCGACGTCGCTGCCGCAATCGCCGAGCGCGAGCGTGCGCCGGCCGAACTGCGGGCTGGGGCAGCCGGACGTCGTCGTCCCGCCCGACGGATCGCCGGTCGACGTGCCGCCCGACGAACCCGCCCAGACCGCGGATGCTTGCGTGCAGGCTGCGGCCAGCGTCGCCGCGACCGCGAGCACCACCGATCCCCTACGTCCCCGATGCGTGCGCAAGGCGTGCATAGTGTCTGGGCCTTCGACCCCCTTGGGCTCGGCCGAAAGGCTTGCAACCGCCCGCTCAGAGGGGCCGGCCGGGGCTCAGCGCCCGCCGCCCGAACCAGGCGATCGTCGCGCCCAGGGCCGCGAAGCCGAAGCCGATCAGGAACACCGCGTCGGTGCCGGCGCCGTCGACGAGCACCCCGGCGAGCGCGGTCCCCACCGCCACTCCCCCCTGGTAGGCGGCCCCGACCCACGAGGTGGCCTCGGCCGCGGTACCGGGCGGCGCGACGTCATCGATCAGCGCCAGACCGACGCTGTTCATCGGCGCAACCAGCAACCCGGCGACCGCCATCAGGGCGGCGAGCGCGGCCACCGAGTCGGCGGCGGCAAGCGGCGCGGTGGCGACCGCCAGGATCGCCAGCAACAGCGCGTAACGGCTCGAGGTCGCAGGGCGCGGCCGGGCGCCGTAGACGATCCCGCCGAGCATGCTTCCGACCGCCAGCGCCGCCAGCACCGCGCCGGCGGCGGCGGCGGCCCCGTGGCCCTTCGCGAACGCCGCGACGGCGACGTCGAAGACGCCGAACATCGCCCCGATCGGAAGGTCGACCGAGATCAGGACCCGCATCCCGACGCTCGCCATTGCCCCGCGCCCGCGCAGCGTCCGCCGCTCGCCGCGCCAGGCGCGCGACGCCGGTGTCGCCGCGAAGGCGAGCACCCCGAGCAGCTCGGCGGTTGCGATCGCCACCACCGCCGCCGCCGGTGAGCCGATCGCGATCAGCGCCGCCGCCGCCAGCGGGCCGGTGATGAAGAACGCCTCGAGCAGGATCGCCTGCAGTGCGTAGGCGGTCGGCAGCTGCTCGGGGTGGTCGACCAGGTCCGCCCACAACGGCCGCGTCGAGGACAGCAGCGGCGCGTGCAGGAGCCCGGAGACGACCGCACAGGCGACCAGCACGCCCGCGGGTGCGCCCGCGAGGGTTGCGGCGACCAGCGCCCACAGCCCGGCCGCCGATGCGAGCGCCATCCATGGAAGGGTCCGGGACTGGCCGTGCAGGTCGACCATCCGCCCGCGCAGGGGCGAGGAGATCCCGCTGGCGATCGCCAGCGCCGCGGTCACCGCGCCGGCGGTGGCGAACGAGCCGGTCTCGCCCTGGACCATGAGCACGATCGGCAGGGCGACGCCGACGCTGAGCCCGGCGACGATGCTCGCAGCGACGACCACCTGGACCTGGCGCTTGCCCAGCAGCTGTCCGTAGATCCCCAGAGACATCGCAGCAGGGTGACAAATGAGAGAGGCCCCCTTATCGGGGGCCTCTCCGCAGCTGGCCTGTAAGCCGGATTCTGTCTTGTGCAGCCATCTATCTGGCCGGTTCCTAGGCACCGGCCGGGCTTTCGCCCTGCGGCCTACCTGGATCTCGCCGGGCCGGGTCAACGATCCTGCTTGGCCTTGCACCGGGCGGGGTTTGCCTGGCCGCCGCGTCACCGCGACGCCGGTGCGCTCTTACCGCACCATTTCACCCTTGCCTGTGCGCGCCTTAGCTATTGGCGCGCCATCGGCGGTGTATTTCTGTGGCACTTTCCCGCGGGTTTCCCCGGGTGGGAGTTACCCACCGCCCGCGCCCTACGGTGTCCGGACTTTCCTCGAGAGTTCACCTCCCGCGACTGCTCAGCCAGCGGCGCCCATTTTACGCGGTCGGCGGCCGGTCACCAAGCGACGTTGAGCTCGCGGGCGAGCTCATCCAGGGCCTCGTCGAGCTGTTCGTAGACGCGCTCGTTGCGGCGCTGGCCGCGGTCGCTGAAATACACCGACCAGCGCCCGGCCGGGGTGTGCTCCAGGCAGGTCGCATCGTCCGGCAGCCCGCCCTCGAGGCTGTAGCGGCGCGGGTCGATCCCGCAGAGCCGGAGCTTCTGCCCGAACTCCCAGACCTTCGGGTCGTCGAAGTAGGTGAGGTCGTCCATTGCCGCGCGCCGCGTTGCGCCGCCGCAGCCTAACCGGAACGCGGGGTTTGCTTCAAGGGCATCGAGGGGTCATCATCGGTCGATGGCCGAGCGCGTGGTCCGTGGAGCGTGTCCGCACGACTGCCCCGACACCTGTGCGATGCTGACCACCGTCGACGGCGAGGGCCGCGCGACAGCGATCGGCGGTGACCCCGAGCACCCGATCACGCAGGGATTCCTGTGCGGCAAGGTCTCCAACTACCTCGATCGGGTGTACTCGGACGATCGGATCCTGCGAGCCGCTGATCCGCAGCGGGGCGAAGGGCTCGGGCGAGTTCCGGCCGGCGAGCTGGGACGAGGCGCTCGATCGCGCCGCCGCGGGGCTCAACGAGGCGATCGAGCGCCACGGCGGCGAGTCGATCCTCCCCTACAGCTACATGGGCACCCAGGGAGCGCTGCAGGGCGGGTCGATCGCCGACCGGCTGATGAACGCGATCGGCGCCACCGAGCTCGTGCGGACGATCTGTGCCACCGCCGGGATCACCGGCGTGGTCGCCACCCAGGGCCTCTCGCCCGAGGTCGACCCGGAGGAATGGCCGCACGCCCGCTACGTCCTGGTCTGGGGCTGGAACCCGATGTCGACCGCCCCGCACCTGTGGAAGAAGATCCTCGAGGCGCGCAAGAACGGGGCCCGCCTGTGCGTCGTCGACCCGTTTCGCAGCCGCAGCGCGAGGGTCGCCGACGAACACGTGCGCCCGCTACCGGGCACCGATGCCGCCCTGGCCCTGGGGATGATGCGCGCGGTCGTCGACGCGGGGCTGGCCGACGAGGAGTGGTGTCGGGCGTACACCGACGGCTATGACGAGCTGCTCGAAAGGCTCGGCGAGCATCCGGTCGAACACTGGGCCGAGCGCTGCGGCGTCCCCGCCGACCAGGTCAGGCGGGTGGGGGTCGACTTCGGGTCCACCCAACCGGCGCTGCTACGGCTCGGGGTCGGCGCCCAGCGCCACCTCGGCGCGCCGATCGCCTACCGGACCGCGGCCTGCCTGCCGGCGCTGGTCGGCGCCTGGCGCCATCGCGGCGGCGGCTGCTCCTACATCCCCACCGCGACCGCCTCGGCGGTGCCAAGCCAGGTGCTCGCGGGGGCCGAGCTGCGCAAGGCCGAGGTTCGCCAGATCAACATGTCGCGGCTCGGCGAGGCGCTCACCGACCCGGACCTGGAGCCGCCGGTCGCCGCGATGGTCGTCTGGTCCTCGAACCCGGCCCAGATCGCCCCCGACCAGGAGCGGGTGCTGGCCGGGCTCCGGCGCGAGGACCTGTTCACCCTGGTGATCGAGCAGTTCATGACCGACACCGCCCGCCACGCCGATGTGATCCTGCCGGCCACCACCCAGCTCGAGCACCTCGACGCCGTGTTCTCCTGGGGCCACCACTACTTCACCCTCAACCAGCCGGCGATCGAGCCGCTCGGCCAGGCGAAGCCGACCACCGAGGCGTTCCGGCTGCTGGCGGCGCGGATCGGGCTCGACGACCCGGCCTTCCGCGAGACCGACGAGCAGCTGCTACACCGACTGCTGGACGGCGATCCCGGCGGGGTCTCGGTCGACGCGCTGCGCGAGCGCGGCTGGCAGAAGATCGACCTTGGCCAGGGGCCGACGCCACATGCCGAGGGAAAGTTCGGCACCCCCTCGGGCAAGCTCGGCCTGCGCGCCGACTGGCTCGCAGACGCCGGGATCGAGACCCTGCCGTTCTTCGATCCGCCCGCCGAGGCCGCCGGCGGCGACGGCCGGTTCCCGCTGGCGATGGTGACCCCGAAGACGCACCTGTTCCTGAACTCGACCTTCGCCAACCAGGAGCGCCAGCACTCCGCCCAGCCCGACCCCTACGTCGTGATCAGCCCCGAGGACGCCGCGCCGCGCGCGATCGAGGACGCCGCGATCGTCCGGGTGTTCAACGACCGCGGCTCGTTTCGCTGTCGTGCCGAGGTCTCCGACGACACCAGGCCCGGCGTCGTCGTCGCCCCGATGGGCTGGTGGAGCGGCGACTACCTGGACGGGCGAAGCGGCCAGGCGACCACCTCACAGCGCCTCACGGTGCTCGGCGAGGCGCCGACCTTCAACGACAACCGGGTCGAGCTCGAGCAGGCCTGAGCGGCGCGGCGCGGCCGCCGCGCGTGGCCTGTCAGCCGAGCCCGGAGCCGCAGGCCTCGCACCCCGCGGCGACGTGGATCCGCCCGCCGCAGACGGGGCACCCGGCACTGCCCTGGCCGGTGAGGTCCTCCCAGATGCCGAGGATCGCGTCCTCGAGCGTGACCCCACCGGTCCGCGGCTCGAACAACCGCGGCTCCGGGCGCTCCGTCGCGGGCGGATCGGTGACGCGAACGGAGCGCTCGGGTGTAGCGACCGCGCTCACGTCAGACCTTCCTGAAGACTCCGACCACGCGGCCGAGCACCTGCGCGTCCGCGGTCCGGATCGGCTTGTAGGCCTTGTTCGCCGGCTCCAGCCGGATCTTGTCCTTCTCGCGATAGAAGCTCTTCACGGTCGCCTCGCCGTCGATCATCGCGACGACGATCTCGCCGTCGTCGGCGACCTCGGTCTGGCGGACGACGACGAAGTCGTCCTCGAGGATGCCGGCGCCGATCATCGAGTCGCCCTTGACCCGGAGGATGTAGTCGCCGGTCTCACCGCCGATCACGTCCGGCACCTCGAGGTAGTCCTCGATGTTCTCCTCGGCGAGGATCGGCTCACCGGCGGCGACCTGACCCACCAGCGGCAGCCCAACCGGCTGTATCGCGCGCTTCGCCCTGTCGACCAGCACCTCGATCGCCCGCGGCTTGGTCGGATCGCGGCGCAGCAGCCCGATCTTCTCGAGGTTGGCGAGGTGCGCGTGCACGGTCGAGGAGGAGTGCAGGCCGACGGCCTTGCCGATCTCGCGCACGGTCGGCGGATAGCCGGTCTTGGCGGCGTACTTGCCGATGTAGTCGAAGATTTCCTTCTGGCGCTTGGTCAGGTCCAACTCCACGGCTCAGCTCGCTCCTTGATTCGCTGGACAGAACATACGTTCGGATAGTAGACCCCCCTCCGGACGGATGCAAGGTCCGTCTAGAATCGCCTCTCCCTCAAGCGGCTGTGGCGGAACTGGTAGACGCGCAAGGTTGAGGGCCTTGTGGCCCTTTGGGGCCGTGGAGGTTCGACTCCTCTCAGCCGCACTCAGAAGCCCCTGCTAACGCGCGGGTTTCGTGCTTGGCGGGGCGGCGAGGACAGCACGTCGCCCCGCGCAACGGCGCGGCCGGAACTGCTGGAGCTATCCTCAGTGGTCGGCTGTCCCTGGGTGCTTTGCCGATTCCCTCCCTCCACCGACAGCGCATTCCTCCGAGGGAATCGAGATCGAGGTCCCAATGACCGACTCACACGTCCGCCTCCTTGCGGCGGTCGCTCGCCATCGGGAGCGTGAAAGGGACGGAGGCCAATCCTTGGCTGATCCCTCGCCTCTGCGCGGGGCCGACCTGGCCCACCGCAAGACCCGGACGAGGAACCAGGCGAGCGCCGCTCGTGCCCGTCGGCGGCTCGCGACCGGCGACGAGCGCGACACGTGAACGAACCCCGGCGCCTCGAAGCGCTGGAGGCCAACGCGCGGCATGCCAGCGAGCGTTACCGGCTCTACCGGGCCAGGGTGATCGGCGCGCAGCCGACCAGCACCGGTCGGCTGCGCGAACTCCAACGCGAGGCGGAACTAGCCGAGATGACGCTCGCCCGAGCCCGTGAGACGCAAGCTGCGATCTAGAGCTCGCGCGCACGCGGCCCGAAGCAAACTGAAAGCGATAATCAAGGAGAACGATGCAATTGACGGTCACTGAAGAGCAGCTCGTTACGGCTGCACAGCAGCTGGACCAGGATGAATTCACCCGGGCCGACATAGCCGGGAAGCTCGGCGTCGAGAAGCCGGACCTCAAGCAAGCCTTCGTCCGCGCCCGAAAGGCCGGCCGTCTGGAGAAGGTCCGCGACGATGAGGACAACACGGGCCACTTTCGTCTCATCTGACGGTGCCCCGCTCGCCGATCTCGTAGACCAGGCGATAGCTCCCAACGACGCCGAGCAGGGCACCAGGGCCCGACGGCCACGAACGTCCACCCGCTTTAAGGAGTACAGGTATGGCCTCAGGCAGCAAGCGGAAGACCACGATGGCGAAACTCAACCGCGAACGTAGGCTGCTCGAGCGCCGGCAAGAGAAGCAGGCCAAGAAGGTTGCGCGGAAGCAGGCGGCCGCAGACGCCCGGGCGACCCACGACTAGCTAGGTCGGCATCGCCCCATTGGGCGGCCGCGCAGGCCTCCTCCAGGCCTGAGTAGTTCACCACCTCGGGCATCTGGGTCAGGGCGAGACGGCGGCGCCGAGTGAGTCGGCAGCGACGAACTTGGGCGCGCCATCCTCGTAGAACACATCGAGCTCAGTGATCTCGAACCCGGCGCCGCGCAGAGTGTCAGGGATCTCGCGTGTCAGGTGACAGCCCCCGAAGATCCGCTTCTGCATCGGCTCGAGCCGATGCTGCCAGCGGCGCACTCCCTCGTCGGGCGCTAAGCCGTGCTCGACGAAGCGCAGCGTTCCGCCAGGCTTGAGGACGCGCCGGATCTCGCCGAGCGCCTGCTCGAGATTGGGGATGGTGCACATCGTCCAGGTCGAGAGCGCGGTGTCGAAGCTGTCGTCCTCGAACGGCAGCGACTGCCCGTCGAGGCCCGACCGTTCGACCGGAATGCTTGATGCCCCCAGGCGTTTGGCGGCTAGCTTCCAGCCAAGGTCGGCCGGCTCCACCGCCGCGACCCGCGTCACCGAGTTCGGGTAGAACGGGACGTTGAGGCCCGAGCCGAATCCGATCTCGACGACCTTTCCCTCGAGCCCGTCGCAGACGCGCTCGCGCAGCGGGGCCGCCGCCTTCATCCCGCACGCCGCGTTGACGATCCGGGGCAGGACGTGATCTCCGTAGAAGCCCATTTCGACCCAAAGTCTCCCCGATCGAGCTTGCGTTACGCGGACAGGCCGTCGATCCAATTTTGAGGTTCGCGGTCGTGGGTAGGGGGCTCATCGGAGCTCCCGTGACCGAAGGAGAATCGAGATGGGAAAGCTGATCGCGACAACGCAGGCCACCGTCGACGGCGTCATCGACCCGGTCGGCGAGTGGGTACAGGCGGACGGAGACCACGGCGACTACTCGTTCGAGCGTCAGGCAAGATCCAGCGGGCTGGTGCTGGGCCGCAAGACCTATGCGGGGCTGGCGGGATATTGGCCGAGCCGGTCGGGCAAATGGGCGGACATGGTCAACCCGATCCCGAAGTACGTCGGGTCCAACACTCTGTCCGGCGATCTCGAGTGGAACGCGACCCTGCTCTACGGGGACCTCGAGGAGGCGATCCCGAAGCTGAAGGACGAGGTCGACGGTGACCTGTTCCTGCACGGCAGCGGCGAGTTCGCGTACGCCCTCGCCGAGAAGGGCCTGATCGACGAGTACGAGGTCTATTTGAACCCGCTCGTCTGGGGCGAGGGAAACGTCCACGTGCTCGGCGACAGGGGAACCGTCCGGATGGAGCTCGACGACGTGAAACGGTTCGACTCCGGAGTGGTCCTCCTCACCTACCTCCCGGCGCCTTGACCGATCACGCCGTCGCAAGCCGTCCTGAGCTCGGAAATGGTTCCGGGCCCGGTCCCAGAGCTAGCCGGCGACCGGGACGTCGGCGCGCTCAGGTCGCAGCACAAGCACCTCGCCCGGCGCCGACTCCAGCGCCCAGGCGATGTCGGCCGGCGAGAAGCCGTCCGAGGAGCCGGTCTGAGCCGGGAGCACGATCGCGTCGAAGCGCTCCTGGTCGATCAGGTCGCGCGAGCGCGTGGCGCGCGGTGCGGCCGCGCTCGATCCGCGAGTCGACCGCGACGCCGGCCCGGGCGGCGCGCTGCTCGACCAGTTCCAGCAGCGCCAGCGCGCCCTCGCACTCGGCGCCCAGCGGCGCCTCGATCGAGAGCGCCTTCGGGATGATCGCCAGGTAGGCGGGGATCAGGGTCGCGTTCTGGGCGTCGGCAAGGCGCAGTGTCGCCTCGAGGCTGCGCTCGGAGAGCACCGAGCCCAGGAACGGGAACAGGATCCGGCGATCCGGAGGGGCCTCGTCGCGCTGCAGCAGGCTCACTCCCCGCGCTCCTCGAGCAGCGAGCGGTCGGCGACGATCCGCACGTCGACGCCCGGCGCCTTGCGGATCAGGCGCTCGGGCAGCGACTCGCGCAGGCGCCCGAGCCCGGTGCGGATCGGCGGCTGGCCGATCAGGACGTAGGTGGTGCCGCGCTCGGCGGCGACCGCCGCGGCGACCGTCGGCGACGTCGTCGCCCTCCTCGACCAGCAGCCGCGCGCCGAGCACCGCGGCGAGCCGGCCCGAGCGCCCCGAGCTGCTCGCGCTCCTCGGCCGTCGGCTCGCGCCCGGGCGGCGCCACGTAGAGCAGGTCGAGATCGGCGCCGAGGCGCTGCGCGGAGCGCCAGGCCCGGCGCACCAGCCGCTGCGAGCTGGTCCGCGGGCGTGACCAGCGCCAGCACCCGCTCGGCGACCGCCTGCGGTGCCACCTCGATCACCTGCTCGCGGGTGCCGAGCGGCTCCTCGGTGCGCATGCGGCCGCGCCTTGGCCTCGACCTCCTCGGCCGTCTGGCGCAGCGCCAGCTCGCGCAGCGTGGCCAGGTTCTCGATCCGGAAGAAGTTGTTGAGCGACGCCTCGACCCGCTCGGCCGGGTAGATCTTGCCCGCCCGCAGGCGCTCGATCAGCGCTCTCGGGCGTGAGGTCGATCAGCACCACCTCGTCGGCGCGCGGCGAGCACCGTGTCGGGGAACGTCTCGCGGACCCGGACCCCGGTCAGCTCGGCGACCCGGTCGTTGAGGCTCTCGAGGTGCTGGACGTTGACGGTCGAGTAGACGTCGATCCCGGCGTCGAGGACGTCGTCGATGTCCTCGTAGCGCTTCGCGTGCTCGAGCCCGGGCGCGTTGGTGTGGGCGAGCTCGTCGACCAGGGCCAGCTCGGGCGCGCGCCGGAAGATCGCCGGCAGGTCCATCTCCTCGAGCTCGAGTCTCGCGGTAGGTGACCGTGCGCCGCGGCAGCTCCTCGAGCCCCTCGGCCTGCGCCTCGGTCTCGGCTCGCCCGTGCGGCTCGAGGTAGGCGATCACGACGTCGCGCCCGGCCGCGCGCCTCGGCCTGGCCCTCCTGCAGCATCCGGTAGGTCTTGCCGACCCCGGCGGCCATGCCGAGGAAGATCTTGTAGTCGGCCGCGTCCGGCTGCGCGCCATGTCCTCAGTCAACCCGCTCAGGCGCCGAAGACGTTGTGGACCACCAGGTCGACCAGCTTGATCCCGATGAACGGGGCGATCACGCCGCCGAGCCCGTAGATGCAGCAGGTTGCGCCGCAGCAGCGCGGTCGCGCCGACCGCCCGGTAGCGAACGCCGCGCAGGGCGAGCGGGACCAGCATGCGGGATGATCAGCGCGTTGAAGATGATCGCCGAGATGATCGCCGACTCGGGCGTGCCCAGGTTCATGATGTTGAGCTTGTCGAGCGGTCCGGAGCCGAACGAGTCGCCCGCTGCCCGCGGCGACGTAGGTGGCGGCGAAGATCGCCGGCAGGATCGCGAAGTACTTGGCGACGTCGTTGGCGACCGAGAAGGTGGTCAGGGCGCCGCGGGTGATCAGCAGCTGCTTGCCGATCTCGACGATCTCGATCAGCTTCGTCGGGTTCGAGTCGAGGTCGACCATGTTGCCCGCCTCGCGCGCGGCCTGGGTGCCGGTGTTCATCGCCACGCCGACGTCGGCCTGGGCGAGCGCCGGGGCGTCGTTGGTGCCGTCGCCGGTCATCGCCACCAGCCGGCCCTCGGTCTGCTGCTCGCGGATCAGCTCGAGCTTGCGCTCCGGCGTCGCCTCGGCGAGGAAGTCGTCGACGCCCGACTCGCCGGCGATCTTCGCCGCGGTCAGCGGGTTGTCGCCGGTGACCATCACCGTGCGGATGCCCATCGCCCGCAGCTGGTCGAAGCGCTGCGCCATCCCCTCCTTGATCACGTCCTTGAGGTAGACGACGCCGAGCACCTGCGCGTCGCGGCGACCGCCAGCGGCGTGCCGCCCTCGCGGGCGATCCGGTCGAGCGTGCTCGCGCAGCTCCGGGCGGCGCCTGGCCGCCCTCGGCCTCGACGAAGCTCGATGATCGCGTCGCCGGCGCCCTTGCGGATCCGGCTGCCGTCGAGGTCGACGCCGCTCATCCGGGTCTCGGCGGTGAACGGGACGAAGCTGCGCGTGCGTCGCCGAGCTCGTGCTCGCGGATCCCGTACTGCTTGGCGAGCACCACGATCGAGCGGCCCTCCGGCGTCTCGTCGGCGAGCGAGGCGAACTGGGCGGCCTCGGCGAGCTCGACCTCGGTCACGCCCGGGCATCGGGCAGGAACTCGGTCGCCTGGCGGTTGCCGAGCGTGATCGTGCCGGTCTTGTCGAGCAGCAGCACGTCGACGTCGCCGGAGGCCTCGACCGCGCGGCCCGGAGAGCGCGAGCACGTTGCGGCGCACGAGCCGGTCCATGCCGGCGATCCCGATCGCCGAGAGCAGGGCGCCGATCGTGGTCGGGATCAGCGCCACCAGCAGCGCGATCAGGGTCGCCATCGAGACGTCGGTGCCGGCGAACGTGGCGATACGGCCGCAGGGTGACGACGACGACCAGGAAGACCAGGGTCAGCCCGGCGAGCAGGATGCCGAGCGCGATCTCGTTCGGGGTCTTGCGGCGGCTGGCGCCCTCGACCAGGGCGATCATCCGGTCGAGGAAGCTCTTGCCCGGCTCCTGGGTGATCTCGACCACGATCCGGTCCGAGAGCACGCGGGTGCCGCCGGTGACCGCGCTGCGGTCGCCGCCGGCCTCGCGGATCACGGGCGCGGACTCGCCGGTGACCGCGGACTCGTCGACCGAGGCGATGCCCTCGATCACGGTGCCGTCGCCGGGGATCACCTCGCCGGCCTCGACCACGACCACGTCGCCGCGCTGCAGCTCGGTCGCCGGCCACGGTGCCGCCGTCGCGCAGCCGGGCGACGGTCTCGGTGCGCATCGCCCGCAGCGCGTCCGCCTGGGCCTTGCCGCGGCCCTCGGCGAGCGCCTCGGCGAGGTTGCCGAAGACGACCGTGAGCCAGAGCCAGAGCGCGACCGTGAAGGTGAACCAGCGACGGCTCGTCGCCGCCGCCGAGCGGGCTCGCCGCCGAACGACCTGGATCAGCCAGCCGACGGTCGTGAACAGCGGCGCCGATCTCGACCACGAACATGACCGGGTTGTGGACCATCCAGCGCGGGTCGAGCTTGCGCAGGCTGCCGAGGATCGCCGATCCGCACGGTGGCGGCGTTGAACACGGACTGCTGGCGCTCGCTCACGTCATCGATGCCTCCTCGTCGAGCGCGAGGTTGAGCTCGAGCACGTTCACGCCGGGCTCGCCGAGGAAGCCGAGCGCCCGGCCGTCGGTGTTGTCGTCGATCAGGTCGAGCACCCGGTCGAGCGGGATGCCCGCGCACCTCGGCGATCCGGTTCGCCTGGATCCGGGCGTTCGCCTCGCGAGATGTGCGGGTCGACGCCCGGAGGCCGAGGTGGTGACCGCGTCGACCGGCACGTCGGCGGCGGTCGAGGCCCGGGTCGTACGGGCCCTCGAGCTCCAGGTAGGCGTTCAGCGTTGTCCTTGAACATCTGCGCAGAGCTCGGCGTTGTTCGGGCCGAGGTTGTTGAAGTAGGTGACGTCGGCGCTGTAGCCGGTCGCCGAGGGACGGCTCTGGAAGTAGCGCGGGTCGGGGACGCGGTGGAACTTGCTTCGGCTTGCCGCTCGCGCGGCACCCGCTTGGTGAACTCCTGGCCGATCAGCCTCGAGCCGACGACCTTGCCGTCGCGCTCGATCTGGCTGCCGTCGGCCTTGCCGGGGAAGACCACCTGCGAGACGCCGGTGGTCACCAGCGGGTAGACGAGCCCGAACAGCGACGGTGAACGACGACGATCGGCGATTGCGGAGGCGATGAGGTCTCTTCTCATGGTCTCAGAAGAGCTGGGTGGTCAGGCCCTGGACGATCGGGCCGAGGAGCAGGGCGGGGAAGAAGGTCAGGGCGCCGACGATGATCACGATCGCCGAGCAGCAGGACGACGAAGGTCGGCGTGTCGGTGCGGAAGGTGCCCGGGCCGGCCGGGCGCGACCCGCTTGCCGGCCAGCGAGCCGGCGACCGCGAGCAGCCGCGATCATGCAGCGGGAAGCGGCCGAAGAACAGCGCCAGGCCGCCGAGCAGGTCGGCGAAGGTGATCCCGTACGAGCCGACGTTGCCGGGCGCGTTCGGCTGGACGAAGCCGGTGAAGCCGGCGAACGCGGAGCCGTTGTTGTTGGTCTGCGAGATGTAGGCGTAGAGCGTCTCGGAGAAGCCCTGCGGGCCGGGGTTGTAGATCGACGGGGCGCCGTACTTGGTCGCGATCGCGAGCGCCGGTGAGCCCGAGCACGACGATCGGCATCACGAGCACCCCGATCAGGACCAGCTTCACCTCGCGCGCCTCGATCTTCTTGCCGAGGTACTCGGGCGTGCGCCCGACCATCAGCCCGGCGATGAACACGGTCAGCAGGACGAACAGCAGCATCCCGTAGAGCCCCGAGCCGACCCCGCCGAAGATCACCTCGCCGGTCATCATGTTGGCCAGCGGCACGGCGCCGCCGATCCCGGTGTAGGCGTCGTGGGCGGAGTTGACCGAGCCGTTCGAGGCGTCCGTGGTCACCGTCGCCCAGGTCGGCGCTGCTGGCGATCCCGTTGCGCTGCTCCTTGCCCTCGAGGTTGCCGCCCGTGGTGCCGTCGCCGGCGGCCAGCTCGAGCCCGGCCTGCTCCTGGGCCGGGCGAGCCGTTCTGCTCGGCGGCGTAGGCGACGCACGATCCCGCCGACCATCAGCACCGCCATCGCCGCGTACAGGGCCCAGCCCTGGCGGCGGTTGCCGACCATGCGGCCGAACGTGAACGACCAGCGCCGGCCGGGATCAGCAGGATGAAGAGCATCTCGACGAAGTTCGAGAACGCGGTCGGGTTCTCGAACGGGAACGCGGAGTTGACGTTGAAGAAGCCGCCGCCGTTGGTGCCCAGCTGCTTGATCGCGATCTGCGAGGCCGCCGGGCCGAGCGCCAGGGTCTGGCTGCCGCCGGTGACGGTGTCGACGTCCTGACGTAGCCGCTGAGCGTCTGGATCACGCCCTGCGAGACGAGGATCAGCGCGCCGACGAACGCCAGCGGCAGCAGGATGTAGAGCAGCGTGCGGGTGAGGTCCTGCCAGAAGTTGCCGAGCGACGTGCCGGCGCGGCTGCGCGAAGCCCGCGGATCACCGCGACGAGCACCGCCATGCCCGACCGCGGCCGAGACGAAGTTCTGCACCGCCAGCCCGGCCATCTGCGAGAAGTAGGAGAGCGTCGTCTCGCCGCCGTAGAACTGCCAGTTCGTGTTGGTGACGAACGAGGTCGTCGTGTTGAAGGTCACGTCCCACGGCGCCGGAGCCGAAGCCCTCGGGGTTGAAGGGCAGGATGCCCTGCGTGCGCAGGATCACGTAGAGCACGAGCCAGAACAGGGCGCTGAAGACGAGCATCGTCTTCGCGTAGGCCTTCCAGTCCTGCTCGACCGTGGCGCTGCGGCCCGAGCATCCGGTAGATGAGCCGCTCGACCGGCCCGAGGATCCGGGTCAGAGAAGACGCGCTCGCCCTCGTAGACGCGGGCCATGTAGCCGCCGAGCGGCGACGGCGACCGCCGTCAGGACGACGACGTAGAAGGCGATCTGGAGCCCCCCCTGGGCGGTCAGCTCAGAGCTCCTCACCGCAGAACAGCGCGTAGAGGAGGTAGCAGCGACGAGCGCGAACGCGACGACCAGGCCGATGACCTCGGCGGCGCTCATACCCGGTCGAGCCCCTCGACCAGCGCCAACATCAGGGCGAAGAAGGCGACCGCGATCACGATCGAGATGACGTCCATCAGTGCTCCTGGGGGAGTCGGATCCTCACGACGCGATCAATGCTGGCGCGGCCGCCATCAAGCGGTTCTCAAGATCGGGTCGCGGCGCGTTCAGAAGCTGCGAAGACGCCACCTTCAGAACAGCCAGGGGTCTCGCCCGACCGACGGGGGGCTCGGCGTCAGGTCTCAGTAACCGAGGCTGATCAACGCCGCTTGCAGGCTGTCGCGAAGCACGGCGGCGTCGCTGCGGACCCACAGCGGCGAGGTGCCGTCGGTGAGCAGGAGGTTGACGGCCGCGATCCCGCCGGCGTTCAGGGGCTCACCGGAGTCGAGCCGGGCGGCGACCTGGGCGATCAGGTCACGGTTGGCGAGCACGCTCTGGCGGGCGATCGGCGCCGCAGCGCTGATCCGCGGGGGGCGCTCGGCGCGCGCGACGACGTCGCGAAGGCCGGCGGCGAGCTGCCGGCGCGTGCGGGTCGAGCTGAGGTGCTCGGCGCGCAGCGCCAGGGTCGGGTCGCTGAGCGGATCCGCGCCCTCGGCGAGGGCGCGATCGAGGCCGGTCGTGAACGCGCGGGCCCGGACCCGGCGGATCAGCGACGGCGGCGCCGACGGCTCGAGCCCGTGGCGAGCGGCGATCGCGTGGTCGATGTCGCTGATGCACTTCCATGCATCAAGCTTGGAGCCGCACGCGTCAAGCGAATCGTCAAGACTCGCCGCCGGCGCATAAAGGTGTCGTGAAGACCGGCCGCTCAGGCGGCGAAGCGGTAGCCGACGCCCGGATCGGTGCGGATCAGCTGCGGTGCGCCGCCGGCTCCGGCTCGATCTTGCGCCGCAGGTTGGCGATGTGGACGCGCAGGACCTGGGTGTCGTCCTGGAAGCCGGGGCCCCAGACCTCGCGCAGCAGCGCCTGGTGGGTGAGCAGCCGGCCGCGGTTGCAGCACCAGGTGGCGCAGCAGGTCGTACTCGGTCGGGGTCAGGTGGATCTCCTCGCCGTCGCGGCTGACCCGCGGGCGCGGCGAGGTCGATCACGAGGCCGCCGACCTCGATCACCGGCTCGGTCTCGCCGACCGGCTCGGAGCGCCGCAGGGCGGCGCGCAGGCGGGCGACCAGCTCGTCGGGCCCGAAGGGCTTGGTGACGTAGTCGTCGGCGCCCGCCTCCAGCGCCCGCACCTTCTCGCGCTCGTCGCCGACCGCCGAGAGCACCAGGATCGGCATCTGGCTCCACTCGCGGATCGAGCTGGCAGACCTCGACCCCGTCGCCGTCGGGCAGGACCAGGTCGATGATCGCGGCGTCGGGCGGACGCACGGCGACCGCGTCGAGCGCCTCGCGGACGCGTCATCGCCGGCACCACCTCGAAGCCGGCGTCGCCGAGGATCACCCGCAGCGCGCGGAGGATCTGGGCCTCGTCGTCGCAGATCAGGACGCGCTGGCGCGTGCGGTCATTCGCTGGCGCCTGCTCGACGCGGGAGGTGGATCGTGAAGGTCGCGCCCTGGCCGGGCAGCGACTGCGCCCGGAGCTTGCCGCCGTTGGCCTCGACGAAGCCGCGGGCGATCGCCAGCCCGAGCCCGGTGCCCGCCGCGCGTCGCCGGAGGCGTGGAAGGGCTCGAAGATCGCGCTCGAGGTCGGCGCGCGAGACGCCCGGACCGTGGTCGGTGATCCGGATCGCCACCTCCGCGCCCGATCCGCTGGGCGGCGATCGTCACCGGCTCGTCGCCGGCGTAGCGGACCGCGTTCTCGATCACGTTCGCGAGCGCCCGCTCGAGCTGGGCCGCGTCGGCCTCGAACAGCGGCAGGTCGGGCTCGATCGAGATGTCGAACGCCGCCGCGGGCGGCGCTCGACGCTGCGCGATCGCGGCCTCGATCAGCTCCTCGGCCGAGGTCCAGTCGGCGCGCGGGTGCAGCTCGCCGGCCTGCAGGCGCGAGAGGTCGAGCAGGTTGTCGACCAGGCGCGTGAGCCGGCTCGGACTCGGTCGCGATCACCGAGACCAGCTCTGCGCGCGCCTCGTCGCCGAGCGTCGGCGAGCTCGAGCCCGCCGGCGGCGGCGGTGATCGCGGTCAGCGGCGAGCGCAGGTCGTGCGAGACCGAGCGCAGGAGCGCCGTCTTGACCACGTTCGAGCGCCGCAGCGCCTGCGTCTCGATCACCTGCGCCTCGAGGCCCTCGCGCCGGCGCGCCGCGGTCGAGCAGCGTCTCGAGGCTCGGGATCACCCGCCGCTCGAGCTCCTCGATCACCTCCGGGTCGGTGCCGCGCGGGACCGCCACCGTGCCGGCGCGCTGGCCGTCGACGACGATCGGCAGCGCCCGGCGGCGCTGGTCGCTGTCGCTCCAGCCGGTCTCGACCTCGACCCAGGGCAGGTCGAACGCCTGCGCGATCCGCTGTCCGACGACGCGCAGCGAGTCGTCGAGGCTCTCGCCGCCGAGCAGCACCCGCGCCATCTCGGCGGTCAGGTCGGCCTCGCGCGCGGCGGCGCTCGGCCTCCTCGGCGCGGGTGCGCGCGAGCCCGGCGAGCGTCGAGGTGACCCCGGCGACCACGAGGAAGACCACCAGCGCGACCCAGTTCTCCTCCTCGGCGATCGTGAACCGGCCGGTCGGCGGGAATGTGGAAGTAGTTGAACGCCGCGGCGCTGGCGATCGCCGTCGCGACACCCATCCACAGCCCCCAGTAGGTGGACGCGAGCAGGACCGGGAGCAGATAGAGGACGCCGGCCGCGGTCACCGGCATCACGTCGCGCAGGGCGAAGATCAGGGCCGTGACCGCGGCCACGGCCGCCAGCGAGACGAACGCGCCCAGTACCGGCGAGCGCGAGGGAGAACGCTTGGTCACGACCCGCATGGTGACAGCGAAGCCGGGCCAGATCGCGGTGACGGTCTACTCGGTCGAGGAGCTCAGCGGCTCAGCTCGCGCCTCACGCTCGATCCGGCGCATGATCGCCGGATAGACGATCAGATGGCGAAATGGCCTGATCGCGGCCATGTAGGCGTTGCCGCGCACCCCGTTCGGCTTCACCAGGACGGCCATCTGGGCGCCGTACCCGTCCTCGTCCCTGGTGCGGCCGATATGCATCACGCCGTGCATGGTCCGGTTCGCGATCTCCGCCGCGAACTCGTCCTCGGTCAGGTAGAGCGAGCTGAACGGCAGCGAGTCGAAGCTCGGCCCGGGTGCATCGAGCAGATCCTCCGGCAGGCGGTCGCGCAGCGATTCGACCCGCGCGCCGACGCCGTCGTCCGGGTCGTCCCAGCCGAACAGCTCGCCGAGCTTCCCCCGCAGCGCGAACAGGATGCGCGTGGCGCTGAACGATCCCGCCGACGGGTCCCCAGCGACGAAGCCTTCGACGACCCGGGGGAAGTCCTCCGGGCCACCGGTGACCGGCAGCCGCCAGACGTCCTCGACGCGAAAGTCGCGGGTCAGCTCGTGGATCCGCCACGGTTGCGAGGTGTGGGCGCTGTTCGGGAGCCTCATGCGCCGGACACCGTCCCCGGGTCGATTCCCAGCGCCCCGGCGGCGGCTCGCGCTGCGAGCAGCGCGTCGTGCGGCGCCTGACCGGCGAGCTCGATCACCGCGCCCTCCAGCGCTCCGATGAAGGCGAGCGCGACCACCCTCGCCGGGGGGCCCGGCGGGATGCTCCCGCCTCTGCGCCCGGCGCTGATCAGGCGGGTGCAGCGTTCGGCCAGGCCCTCGGAGATCCGCTCCAGATGGGCGCCGACCGGGTGGTCCTGGCCGCTGAACTCGAGCCTCAGCGCCATCCCCACGCGGGCGACGTCGCGCCGGCAGAAGACCGCATGGCCGCGCGCCAGGGCGATCAACGCGTCGACGGGATCCGACTCCCGATCGACCACCGCGCCGACCTCGTCGCGCCACGTCTCGTCGACCCAATCGAGGACGGCGAGCGCGAGGTGCTCCTTGTCGGCGAACTGGTGGTAGAGCGCACCGCGGGTGTAGCCGGCGTCGCTCGCGACCCGCTCGAGGACGAGGTTGCCGTACCCGTAGCGCGACAGCCCGCGGGCCGCCGACTCGAGCAAGGCGCCGCGGCTCTGGGCACTGCGGTCCGCCTGTGTCGGCCTCATGCGTACATTCATGTATGTATGTATACCGCGTTTGGCACGCGGACGCCGCGGGAGCAACGGCCCGCTACAAACCGCCCCCATGGGCAGGATCGACGCCAGGCGGCTGGGCCTGATCGTGAGCTGGGCGCTGATCGGCGCCTGGGGAGTGTGGGCGCTGGTCCGGCTGACCGGCATCGGCTCGGGCTATCCGCTCGAGGCGCTGCTCGCGTTCACGCCGATCGTCGCGGCGACCGCGGTCGTACCCGTGATCGCCGCCCTGGTCGCTCGCAACTGGGCCGGCGCCGCGGTTGCCGCGGCGGTCCTGGCCCTGTTCGCGGCGATGGTGCTGCCGCGCGCCTTCGGCGGCCAGACCGAGGCCGAGGGCGGCAACGGGCCCGAGCTGCGGGTGCTGGCGGCAAACGTGGAGCTCGGCAAGGCGAACGCGGCGGACCTGGTCGAGCTCGTCGACCACCTCGACGTCGACGTGCTCAGCGTCGAGGAGCTGACCCCGAAGCTGGTGGCGAAGCTCGATCGCGCGGGGATCGCGCGCCTGCTCGGCGACCGGGTCCTGGCCCCCGGTCCCCGCGCCACCGGCAGCGGCCTCTACGCCCGCTCGGGCCTCGGCCCCGGGACGACGACCACGATGCCCGGCGGCTTTCCGATGATCCGCGAAGCGCTAGCCGTCGCCGGCGCTCCGCCGACCGAGGTGATCAGCGTCCACGCGGCGCCGCCGGTGGCCGGCCAGACCGACGACTGGGCCGTCGACCTCGACGCGATTCCGGGCACCGCAGACTCGCCGCTGCGGATCGCGCTCGGCGACTTCAACGCCACCCTCGACCACGCGCAGTTTCGCGACCTGATCGGCCGCGGCTACGACGACGTCGCCGCGACGCTCGGCGACGGGCTCACCGGAACCTGGCCGGCGGACCGCCGGATGCCGCCCTTTGCGGCGATCGACCACGTGCTGGCCGATGGCCGGATCGGGATCCGCGACTACCAGGTCGAGGATCTCAAGGGCTCAGACCATCGCGCCGTGTTCGCCGTCCTGGCGCTACCGAGCAGCTAGACGCCGCTGTTCATGTCGGTCTGAATCTCGGTGCCGGACAGGGGTCGGTTGTAGATACGAATGTCGTCCAGAAGGCCGCGCCAGCGCTCGAAGCTGCAGCCGCTGCAACCCGACTGGCCGAAGACCAGGGCCTGCGAGTTGGCGACCGGGGCGACGGTCTCGCTCTGCGTCGATATGGCCGTCCCGTTGAGATAGATCGTGTACGTGTTCGCGCTGTCATTGAAGACCGCGGCAAGGTGCGACCACTGATTGACGGGGACCGCCGGTGTGGTGCTCTGGTGCTCGCGGCAGCCGCCGCTGCCGAACCCGCTGCTGACCCTCGTCCCGTTGGTCTGCAGCCAGTACGCGCACCCGCCTGTCGTCTCCTTGATCAGAATCGTCTGATAACCGCTCAGCGCGGTCGGCTTCACCCAGGCCTCGAGCGTGTAGCTCGAGTTCAAGCTGAGCGAGGACGAGCTGGGGACGGTGACGTTGCCGGAAGAGCCGTTGAACGACAGCGCGGCGGCGCCGTTCTTGCCGCTCGGGGTCCAGGTGACCCCCGCGCCGGACAGGGTGCCGTGGTTACCGCTGCCGGACGCGTCGGTGGTCGTCGCCCCGGAGCCCTCGTTGAACCCCCAGGCCCCAACCAGCCCGGTGGCTATCGGCGTCGAGTTGTAGGTCGCCGTGTAAGTCTGCGCCGAGTTCGGGACGGTGATCGTGTGCTGCTGGCCGCCGCCGTCAGACCAGGAGGCGAACGTGTACGAGGTGTTCCCGGCAATCTGGTTGCGCGCCTCGATCGTGTGGTTGAAGCCGACCAGCGTGTCGTAGGTGAATGGCGTCGTCTTCGCGATGCCGTCGAGGAAGAGCGTCCGGCCGCTCGGCACGCTGTTGAAGGTCAGGTTGACCTTGGTCGGAAAGACGGTCACCGACGTGCGAGGCGGTCAGGCCGTCCGAGTCCTTGACGGTCAAGGTGATCCGGTATCGGGTGTTGCCGCTGAAGTCGTGCCCGGAGGTCGGAATCGTGAAACTGCCGCCCCGCACCCCGGTGATCGGGGTCCCGGGGTGGACGTGGCCCTCGTGGAGGAAGTCGATGTTCCAGGTGAACGCGCTGTCGGGAAGCGAGCCGTCGTCGGGATCGGTTCCGTCGCCCTGATACGAGATCACGTCGCCTGCCTTGAAGTTGATGCCGTCGGTGGGCGATGAGATCGTCGCCGTCGGGACGCTGCCGACGCTGATCGTGATCGGGGTCGACAGCGAGGTGTTGACGCCGTCGGAGACAGTGACGCGCGCCGTATACGTGCCCCGGGTCGTGTACGTGTGCGACGGGTTGGCCGCGGTCGAGGTCGAGCCGTCGCCGAAGTTCCACGAGTAGGTCAGCGGCTGGCCCTCGGGATCCGACGACCCGGCGCTCGAGAACGAGACGGCGAGCGGTGCCGGGCCGGAGGTCGGGTTCGCCGACGCCGACACGATCGGGGCCTGGTTTGACTGCACGTACTTGATCCTGCGGATCTTGCTGACGCCGACGGTCCCGGTGGTGTCGGAGTACCCCAGGTCGAGGTAGTAGAGGGCGCCGTCCGGTCCCTCGGCGAGGTAGACGATGTCTCCGTAGGGGCCATCCGGGGAGCCGTCCGACGGCTCGAAGTTGAACGTGCTCGCGACGTTGCCGCTGCCGTCGACCCGCAGCCCCTTGATCCAGTTCTGGGCGTAGTCGGCATAGAAGTACGCGCCCTGGTAGCTGCTCGGGAACTTGTTGCCGTGGTAGACGAACCCCCCGGTGATCGCGGAATCGCGACCGTTGTGGGCCCAGGACAACAGCGGGCTCTGACAAGGCAGCGAGCACGGCCCCTCGCTGTTCGGCCAGCCGTAGTTGGCCCCCCGCACGCCGATGTCGACCTCCTCGATCGCGGTCGCAGCGACGTTGCCACCGACGTCGCCGATGTAGTAGCGGCCCGTGGGAGCGTCATAGTAGGCGCGGTACGGGTTGCGCAGCCCGAGTGCCCAGATGCTGTCGACGTTGGGTCCGGCGCCGTCGTAGAACGGGTTGTCGGTCGGGATCGTTCCGTCCGGGTTGATCCGATGCACCTTCCCGCGCGGGCTGGTCAGCGACTGCGACAGCGAGGGGATGAAGTGTTCGCCGGTAGTAAAGAGCAGCTTGCCCTGGTTGTCGAACGCCAGGGCGCCGCCGTGGTGCTCGGCGTCCGCGTTCTGCGGGTCCTCGTAGAGGACGAACTCACTGCCCGGCACGGTGCCCGTCAGCGAGGCGTTGGCGGTGAAGCGCGAGAGCGCGGTCGTGGTTGGGAGAACCGAGCGTGTAGAAGACGTAGTAGTAGTGGTTGGAGGCGAAGTTCGGATCGAGCACGAGGTCGTAGATGCCCTGCTGAACGCCCGCCGAGCCGATGTTCGTGATCTGCAGGAACAGGCCCGGGTCAGGGTTCGTGTACGGCGGCGGCAGGACCTTGATCCTGCCCTGCAGCTCGGCGACCAGCATGCGCCCATCGGGAAGAAACTCGAAGGTCGTCGGCAGGTCGAAGCCCGTGGCGAGGATCTCGTTCTGGAAGTGGTCGGTGTTCGCCACGTTGACGGTCACCGGCGCCGAGGTGGTGGTGTTCCCTGACGTGTCCGTGGCGCGAGCGGTGAGCGTGTGTGCCCCGTTGCCGACGGTCCTGCTGTCCCAGTTGAGGGCGTACGGGGACGCCGTGTCCTCCGCGCCCGTGGCTTGGCCATCGACGAAGAACCGCACACCCGCGACGCCCACGTTGTCGTTGGCGTTCGCCGTCACCGGGACGATGTCGCTCACGGTCGCGTTGTTGTTCGGCGCGGTGATCGACACGGTCGGCGGGGTGAGATCCCCCGAGGCCGACGCCGCCCTGAACGCGACCATGTGCATCACCCAGGCCGACCCGCTCTGCGTCGCGGTCGCGTTGTACGAGCCCGTGCTCGTTACCGTCCTGTCCTCGGTGCGGTTGCCGAAGTCGGTGAGGCGGGTGGTGAACCCCGAGCCCGTCCCGGTCACCGCATACGACGACGCTCCGGCGCCGAAGATCAGGTCGCTCGGGGTAGTGGTGGTCGCCGAGCCGCTGTTCACCCCGCTGCCCGTGCCGACGGCGGCGGCGGAAACGTCCAGGGGGTTCGCGGCGTCGATCCCCGAGTACTCGTGGATGTAGATGATCCCGAAGTTCGTGATCGCGTTCGCAAACGTCGCTCGCACGGTGTTCGCGCCCCCGGCGACGTTCTTCGCGTAGAACACCTGCGAACTCCAGGCGTTGTTGTTCCACCGGGTCGCGGGCGCCGCGCTCGCGTAGATGTTGCCGTTCGTGTCCGTGACCGTCGCCGCGCCGGTGTTGCTCCAGATCGCGTAGACGACGATCAGGTTGCCGGAGGCGTTGTTGCTCGAGAAGGCGAGGTTGTTGACCGTGCCCGACCCGACCTCGTTCGCCCGGCTCTGGACGTGGGCCGGCGTCGCGGCGGCCGCCTGGTCTGCGACGAACAGCCCCCCGCCGAGGGAGAGCAGCGTCACGGCCAGGGCTCTTAGGGTCGCGCGGAACAACGGACGGCTGTTGGTGCCGCCCGCAGTCCTTTCCGATCTCCCGGGCACCCCTCCGAAACTAGCCCGTCACACCAGCGGAGGCAAGTGCCAGAAAAGGTGCCTCGACTCGGCTGCGGGGCGGTCCCGGGCGGGTCAGATCTTCAGCAGGACGAGCGTGTTGAGCACGAACAGGATCCCGAAGAAGACCGTCCAGCGGTCGAGGTTGCGCTCGACCAGCGAGCCGCCGACCGAGCCGCCGGTGGCTCCGATCCCGAAGGCGCCCGAGAGCCCGGCGTCCTTGCCCGAGTGCAGCAGCACCAGGAAGATCAGGACCACCGAGATGATTATCTGGACGACGTTGAGAATGGCCTCCATCGGCCGCTCAGTCTAGCCGCCGTCGGCGTCGATCCGCTTCAGCACCGCGATCGCCTCGCGCCGCAGCTCGGCGTCGAGGCGCTCCCAGTCGGCGGTCGAGAGCTTGCCCTGCTCGCGGTCGAGCTCGGCGTCGCGGATCTGGCGGTAGAGCGCCTCCTTGCGCGCCTCGAGGTCGGCGCGCTCGGGGCTCTCGCCGCCCTCGCCGGGAGTTGGGTCGCGGCGGCGCAGCGGCGCGAGCACGAACCACGCCAGCGCGGCGACGATCACGATCGCGAGCAGGACCTCCATCAGCCGGCAGCTCAGGCGAGGTCGCGCGCCAGGCGGGCCGCGTAGACGTCCGAGACCCGGCGGCGGCGCGCCTCGGGCGCCGGCCAGACGGCGATCAGCGCCCCGACGACCCCGATCGCCCCGCCGAGCCAGATCCAGATCACGAACGGGTTGACGTTGACGCGGAAGTCGACCGGCACCGGGTTGGCGACGTAGAGCGCCGCCAGGTTGCGGATCGCCTGGCCCTGGCGGTCGGTGTAGGCGCGCATCGCCTCCACCTGGGCCGGGGTCGGCCCCGCGGCGCCGACGTCGGGCAGGGCGGCGGCGAGCCGGCGGTCGACCGCGGCGATCACCGGGTCGAAGGCGCTCAGGTCGGGGCGCATCGCCGTCCACAGGTCGCCGCCCGCGGTCGTCCGCCGGCCGACCTCGCTGGTCGCCTCGCCGTCGAAGAAGCCGGCGATCGTCGGCTCGGCGGCGGTGGTCGAGTAGTAGTTGCGCGCCGGATGCAGGACGGTGACCGGACGGCCGTCGCGCTCGACCGCGAGCACCGCGCCGAAGGTCAGGCGCTGCTCGGCCGAGTCGATCGACTGGGTCGGCTGCCGGTAGGTGATCGTGTAGTCGTCGACCTTGGCGCTCTCGCCGGGCTGCAGCTGAACGTCGCGGCTGGTCTGGAAGCTCGACGAGGCGGCGACGGCGATGAACAGGATCGCGATCCCGGCGTGGACGATGTAGCCGCCGTAGCGGCGGCGGTTCCGGGTCACGACCCGGGCCAGCGCGGCGAACACGCTGCCGCCGCTCAGCGCCCGCTGGGCCGCCGCGCCGCGCCAGAATTCGGACACCAGCGCGGCGAGCGCGAACAGCGCGAAGGCGAACAGGATCAGAGCCGGCGGGTGGTCGGCGGCGTCGGTGAAGAGGACGAGCGCGACCGTCCCCGCGACCGCGACCGCCAGCGGCGCGCGCAGCAGCCGCCACAGCGAGCCGGCGCTGACCTTGCGCCACGCGAGCAGCGGCCCGATCCCGGTGAACAGGACCAGGATGATCGCCAGCGGGGTCGTGTACTGGTCGAACCAGGGCGGGCCCAGCGACGACTTCTCGCCCGTGAACGCCTCGGAGATCAGCGGGAAGAAGGTGCCCCAGAAGATCACCACGGCGAGCCCGACCAGGAGCAGGTTGTTGACCAGGAAGACCGCCTCGCGCGAGGCCAGCGACTCGATCCGCCGCTCGGACTTGAGCGCGTCGAGGCGCGAGACGATCAGCGCCGCCGAGCCGACGATCACGACCGCGATCAGGCCGAGCAGCGGCGCGCCGACGGTCGAGGCGCCGAAGGCGTGGATCGACTCGAGGATCCCGGAGCGGACCAGGAAGGTGCCGAGCAGCGCCAGGGCGAAGGTGGCGACGATCAGCGACACGTTCCAGACCTTCAGCATCCCGCGCCGCTCCTGGACCATCACCGAGTGCAGGAACGCGGTCCCGACCAGCCACGGCATCAGCGAGGCGTTCTCGACCGCGTCCCACCCCCAGTAGCCGCCCCAGCCGAGCTCCGAGTAGCTCCAGCGGCTGCCGAGCAGGATCCCGATCGAGAGCAGCACCCAGGCGACCAGGGCGAAGCGGCGCGTCTGGCGGATCCAGCTGGCGTCGAGGCGGCGGGCGATCAGCGCCCCGATCGCAAACGCGAACGGGATCGACCACAGCACGTAGCCGGAGTAGAGCATCGGCGGGTGGATCGCCATCGCCGGGTGGCGCAGCAGCGGGTTCAGCCCGACGCCCTCGGCCGGCGCCGGGTCCAGGCGCCCGAACGGGTTGACGTCCGGGGCGAGCAGCATCAGGGCGGTGAAGAACAGCCCGATCCCGGCGAGCACCGCGGTCGCCCAGGGGACGACCTCGCGGTGGCGCCCGCGGGTCAGGAACAGCACCCCGCTGGAGGCGATCGACAGCACCCAGGCCCAGAGCAGCAGCGAGCCGCCCTGGCTCGACCACATCGCGGTCAGCTTGTAGCCGAGCGGGGTCGTCGTCGACGAGTGCTCGGCGACCAGGGCAACGCTGAAGTCCGAGCGCACGAACGCCGCCTCCAGGACGACCACGCAGACGGTGAGCAGCGCGCAGAGCGCGTAGATCGCCCGCCGCGACGAATCGACCAGCCGCGGGTCGGCGCGCCGGGCGCCGAGGATCCCGGCGACCGCTGCGTAGGCGCAGACGAAGGGAGCCGCGATCAGGCACGCGCCGCCGAGCGGGATCATCTGGCGGGGCCGCTCCCCGGACGGTGACTCACCGCCCGATTATCGCAACGCCGCGATCCCGGTTAGAGTCGCGCGCAATGTCGCTGGCCAGAGAGGGGGACGGATGAGCAGGTGGATCAGCCTGGTGGCGGTATCCGCGATCGCGGTCCTCGCAGCCGGATGCGGCAACTCGGAGCAAAACGACTACGTCGACCAGGTCAACGAGCTCCAGAACCAGCTGGTCGCCCAGGTGTCCGACGCGGTCGGCGGCGCGGCCCCGACGACGCCCAAGGAGGCGGCCGCGGTGGCAGCCGACCTCGAGCAGATCTTCAGCCAGAGCGCCGACGACTTCGCGGCGGTCACCCCGCCCGACGAGGTCGCCGACCTGCACGGCCAGCTGGTCGACCAGATCCGCCAGATCGCCGATCAGATCAAGCAGGCCGAGCAGGCGTTCAACAGCGGCGATGCCCAGGCCGCCTCGCAGGCTGCGATCGAGCTGCAGACGGCGACCAGCGGCGCGCAGACTCAGCTCAACAGCATCATCGACCAGATCAACGCCCAGTTCGGAAACTGAGCGTCGCTACTCGATGATCACGTTGGTGTCGTTCTGAGCCTGCTCTGAGAACTTCGACGGGCACTTGGTCAGCAGGCTGTCCTTGTCGCCGATGAAGACCCCCTCCTTCATCGAGCCGTCGACGACGATCTCGCGCCCCTCGCGGAACGCGTCGGCGCGCTCGCCGGTGTAGTCGACGACCACGCTCCCGGCCGACGGGTTGTCGTCGTCGACGACGCTGAACTCGACCGGCCCGTAGCCGTTGGCGCTGCCGTTGAGGATCTGGTCGACGGTGCCGGCGAGCTGGTAGGGACCGCCCGAGTTGACCTTCGCCAGCTCCGAGGGCGACTTAGCCTCGCTCGAGGCCGAGAACGAGACGTAGACCAGCGCCGACGCCAGCAGCACCGCCGCCGAGGCGGCGACGACCAGCCGCACCTTTCGCTTGCGGTCAGGATCCACGGTTCAGGATTATGGCGCAGGGCTTTGGGTACGTTCCAGGCTCATGACTGACCAACGAGTCCTGGTGATCACCGGCGCCTCGAGCGGGATCGGCGAGGCGACCGCGCGCGCGGCCGCGGCGGCCGGCTACCGGCTGGCGCTCGGCGCCCGCTCCGGCGAGAAGCTCGAGGCGCTCGCCGCCGAGCTCGGCGGTCACGAGCGCGCGATCGCGGTCCGTTGCGACGTCACCGAGCAGGCCGACAACGAGGCGCTGGCCGCCGCGGCGATCGACGCCTTCGGCGGCTTCGACGCGGTGTTCGCGAACGCCGGCTTCGGCGCCACCAGGGGCTTCTTGGAGGAGTCGCCGGAGCTGTGGCGCGAGATGATCCTCACCAACGTGCTCGGGGTCGCGCTGACGATCCGGTCCACCCTCCCCCATCTGCTCGAGCGCGGCGCCGGCCATTACGTGATCACCGGCTCGGTCGCCGGCCGCCGGGCGCTGCCGGGATCGATGTACTCGGCGAGCAAGTGGGCGGTGACCGCGATCGGCGAGGCGCTGCGCTCCGAGCTGCGCACGATGCACGACGGGGCGCCGATCCGCACGACCCTGATCGAGCCCGGGATGGTCGACACGCCGTTCTTCGACAACCGCCCCGGCCCCGACAACGCCCTGCACGACTCCGACATCGCGAACGCGGTGCTGTACGCGCTCAGCCAGCCCGAGCGCGTCGACGTCAACGAGATCCTGATCCGGCCGACGAGCCAACCGACCTAGCTCGCCAGCAGCTGGTCGATCTTCGCGTTCAGCCCGGCGTCGTCGGGCTCGGTCGAGACGTCGTAGTGCTGGACCACCTCGCCGTCGCGGTCGAGCAGGTACTTGTTGAAGTTCCACCCGGGCGGGCCGGCGAGCGCGTCGAGGCGCTCGAACACCGGGTTGAGGGGCTCGGAGACCACGTTCGACTTCGCGAACATCGGAAACGAGACGCCGAAGTTCTCCTTGCAGAACTCGGCGATCTGCTGGTCGTCGCGCGGCTCCTGGTGGGCGACGTCGTCGGCGGGGAAGCCGAGGATTACGAAGCCGTCGCCGCGGCGCGACCGATACAGGTCCTCGAGCCCCTCGAACTGGGGTGTGAACCCGCACTCGGTCGCCGTGTTGACGACCAGGACGACCTTGCCGCGGTAGTCGCTCAGGTCCTGGGGCTCGCCGTTGAGCAGCGGCAGGGTCCCGGTCAGCACCCGGTCCGTGCTCGCGGCCGCCGCCTTCGCCGGCGGCGCGGCAGCGCCGGTCACCGAGGGGGTGGTCGCGACCGGATCGTCGTCGGCGCCACAGCCGGCGAGCGCGATCACGGCGGCGAGCAGCGCGGCGAGCGGCATCGGCCTCATCGTCTGTTCATACGGGCGCCGGGCCCCGGCGGTTCACCGCGCGGCTAGGCGCGCAGCGCCCCGCGCTCGCGCCGGGTGACCCGCATGCCCCGTGCCTCGTAGTTGGCGAGGGCGTGCGGGCCGTCGCGGGTGTTGGTGCTGACCGCGACCTTCGGCCCCAGCTCGAACCCGCGCCGGATCGCCGTGGCGAGCGCGTGTCCGCCGATCCCGAGCCCGTGGTAGGACCTCAGCAGCCCGAAGTAGGCAAGCTGGACGAAGCCGCCCGGCGGGTACGGCTCGAGCTCGAAGTAGCCCGCCCGCTCGCCGTCGACGGTGACCATCCAGGTCTCGACCCGGGCCGCCCAGTCGCGCCACTGGCGCAGGGTCCAGCCCAGGCGGTCGACCCAGTGCCAGTCGGCCCCGACCTGCTCGTAGAACCAGCGGTTGAGCTCCGGGTCGGCGACCCGCTCGAGCTCGAACTGGCGCTGCGGCGGGCGCGCCGGGGGACGCAGAGCCGCCGGGTCGGTGATCTCGAGATGGGTCTTGACCACCTCGATCGTCTCGCCGTGCATGGCGCGAAGGTAGCGGCTCGCCTAGTCGAGCGCCGCCCAGCGCGAGCAGGCGTCGGCGGCGGCGTCGAGCGCCGGTCCAAGCGCCTCGCCGGCGCGCCCCAGATCCCAGTCGAGGCCGGCGAGCCCGGCCACCAGGGTGCCCATGAAAGCGTCGCCGGCGCCCAGCGTCGAGACCACCTCGACCTCGGGCGCCGCGGCCTCGGCCTCGCAGGCGCCGCGGACCACCGCGCCCTCGGCACCCATCGTCACCACGGCCAGCTCGGCGCCCAACGCGGCGAGCTCGACAGCCGCCTGGCGCGGGTCGGCGGCACCGGTGATCGCGAGCGCCTCGGCGTGGCTGGCACGGACGACGGCGGATCGGGCGACCAGCTCGCGCGAGGCCTTGGCGGCCGGCCTCGGGTCGCCGCCCCAGCGGTTGGGCCGGATGTTGGGGTCGAAGCAGACGTGCGCGCCGCGCTCGAGCGCCAGCTCGCGCGCCCGCAGGGTGACCTCGCGCTCGGCCTCGGTCGCCAGCGTGGTCGAGCTGTAGACGAGCGCCGAGGCCGCCCCGATCGCCGCCTCCAGCCGCGGCGCCACCGAGGCGACCGCAATCTCGACCGCGTCGCCGTAGATCTGGAAGCTGGGCTCGCCGCCGTCGTCGAAGCTGGCGAAGGCGACCGGCGTCTGCTCGCCGTCGAGCAGCTCGAAGAAGCGCAGGTCCACCCCCTCGCGCTCCAGGCGCTCGCGCAGCCAGCGGCCCCAGTCGTCGTCCCCGGCGGCGCCGGCGAGCGCCGCCGGCGCCCCGGCCCGCCGCGCGGCGACCGCGACGTTGGCGAGCGCGCCGCCGAAGTGCGGCGTGAACGAGTCGGCGTCAGCCAGAGACGCGGCGGGCCGCTCGCAGATCAGGTCGACGAGCGCCTCGCCGAGGCAGACGATCACCGGCGGGAGTGGTGCTTCTTCTTCACGGTGAAGCTGACGCTCGCATCACCCGGAGCCTAGTCCGCCTCAGTGGCGCCGGTGGCGCTTCTTCTTCACCTTCCACGTGTACACGGCGGCCGAGGCGTCGGCGTTGCCGGCGGCGTCGACGGCGCGCACCTGGAAGGTGTTGCGCCCGACCTTGCCCTTCACCCTGTCGGGCGAGGTGCAGGCCTCGAAGCCGCCGATGTTGTTGAGCTTGCACTCGAAGGTCGAGTTGGGCTCCGTGGAAACGAACTCGAAGGTCGCCTTGCGCTTCTTCACCTTCTTCGCCGGGCCCTTGCCGATCGTCGTCTCGGGCGCCGAGGTGTCCGGTGGCTCGGGGCCGACGTCGTCGTCGAGGATCGTCGCGGTCGCGCTCCCGGTTGCGATGCGGCGTTGACCGGCGCGTTGAGGTCGAGGGTGAAGGTCTCGTCGGGCTCGTCGATCGTGTCGCCGGCGATCGCCACGCCGATCGATTGCGAGGTCTGGCCGGGGGTGAAGGTCACCGTCCCGGCGGTGTTCTCGTAGTCCGCGGGCGCGACCGCCTGCCGTCGCCGGTCGAATAACCGACCGAGACGGTCTTGCCCGATGCGGCGCTGAGCGAAGCCGTGAAGTCGGCGTTCGACTGTCCGGAGTCGCCCTCGCCCTTCGAGGCGTCGGCGATCGAGATAGTCGGCGGCACGTCGTCGTCGACGATCGTCAGGTCGGCGTGATCGTCGGAGATCGGGGCCCCGGAGGCGCCCGAGAGGTCGACGTTGACGATCTCGTTGTCCTCGTCGAGCAGGTCCCCCTTCATCGGCACGCTGATCGTTTCGGTCGGGTCGTTGGCGGCGAAGTTGAGCGTCCCCGCAGGTGGTCGCGTAGTCGGCCGGTTGGCCGGCGGAACCGTCGAGGTCGTGTAGTTGACGCTGGTCGGCGAGCCCGAGGTGGGGCTCAGGGTCACGGTCAGGTCGGCGTTCGAACTGTCCGGAGTTGCCCTCGCTCTTCGACACGTCGGCGATCGAGAACGCCGGCCCGGTGAAGCACTGGTAGATGCTGGACGTCGTCGATGTACCAGCCGAAGTCGTTGCCGCCGGTGTCCTGGAGACCCGGAATCGGAACATCACGTTCTGGCCGGCGAGGCTGGAGAGGTTGAGGCGGCTGGCGCCGTATCCGTTCGACTCGGCGACGAAGGCCGCCCGGCCGGCCGGCGTGATCGGGTTGCCGAACCCGGTCGCGAGCGTTGCCGTTGTAGCCGCTGCCCGAGTCGAACAGCGACCCAGCGTCGATCCAGGGCCCGCCCGAGCCGCTGGTCGAGTACTCGACCACGCCACCGTCGTAGTGGGTGCGAGCCGGCCGTCCTCGAAGCCGTAGGCGTGGTTGAAGTGCATGTAGGCGTTCGCCGGGACGGCGATCCGAGTTCGCCATCCGGACGTAGGAGTCACTGGGGGTCGAGCGGTCGCCGCCGAGCATGTTCGTGTCGCCGCTGGTCGCGTACGTCGCGTCGAAGCCCAAGAACAGGTTCGGGTTCTGCGGGTAGTACCACGAGTTCGCGCCCGCTGATCGCGACCGGGGCGGCCCAGTTGCCGCTGCCGGTGTTCTCGAGGTCGTCGATGAAGACGTTGATCGGCGCAGCCGCTGGCGCACGTCGGCGCGGTCACGGTCGGCGAGTTGGCGGAGTTGGCTCGGCCATCTCGGTCGCCAGTCACCGCCTTGGCAACGTCGACGCAGTCGGCGGCGGTGATCGGCGTATCGCCGACGATCGGCGACCCCGATCAGGTTGGTGCAGGCCTGGTTGAGCGCGTTGCCGAGGTCGGCGTAGTCGCTGGCCGAGACCAGCATCGCGGTCTCGACCTCGTAGTAGATCGCGCGACGCCTTCGGGATCCCGATCCCGGTGATCGTCTGGCCGTTGAAGACGTCACCGTCGGTGATCAGGTAGGCGGCCTTGTTGTTGACGCCGCTGTTGGTGTGCACGCCGCCGGCGTCGCCGTTGCGCGAGTCGTGTCGATGTAGATAGGGCGCTGGTCATCTTGTCGGGGTCGCCCATGGCCGGCGGGTTCTTCATGTCGCGGATCGCGCCGGGAAGCCGGGCACGTCCTCGCCCGCAGCCACTTGACGCCGGCGGTGTCGGTGCCGCTCGACCGTTCGTCTGGTCGATGAACTCGCCGAACACGTCGGACATCGACTCGTTGATCGCACCCGACTGGTAGTAGTAGAAGAGGTGCGAGGTGAACTCGGTGAACCCGTGTGCTGAGTTCGTGGCCGACGACGTCGTCGGCCGCCGCGAAGCCGTCGCCCGTAGACCATCTGCGAGCCGTCCCAGAACGCGTTCGCGTACGGGCAAAGGCGATCGGGTCGCAGTAGTCGAGCCGTGGAGATCAGCGGCAGGCCGGTGCCGTCGAGGCTGTCGCGGCCGAAGCGGCTGAAGTAGAAGTCGTAGGTGTCACCGGCATAGTTGTAGGCGTTGTCGACGTCGGACTGGCCGATGTCCCCCTGGCCCTCGGTCCGCGCGTACGGCGCCGTGCACGGGTACTTGCCCGAGCTGTTGGCGGCGTCGCAGACGTGAACCGGCTCTTGGCCGTCTCGACCTGGTCGAAGTGCAGGGCGACGGCCCCGATCTCCGCGTCGACGACGACCAGCTCGTCGACGGGTTGGTCGAGGTCCCGCCGCCGGTCACCTCGAGCACCCAGGCGGTGCGCCCTCGCTGCAGCGCGCCGGGCGCCGAGAGCAGGCGCGGGTCGTAGACCTCGAGCTTCGGCTCGCTCGCGCTCAGATCGCTCCGCGTCGACGCCGGTGTCGCCGGCGACCGACGTCGACGGCGGTGCGCCGCCGCTTCGTCGGCGCTGACGCTCGCCATCGCGGCCGTGCGGCGCGGGGCTGGTCTCGCCGAGCACCGAGAGCACGTCGTTGTGATGGTCGAGGTCGACGACCAGCTCGCCGCCGAGCACCGGCAGGCCGCCGACCAGCTGCTGCAGGCGGACCGAGGTGCCGTTCCCGGCCGCCGGGTTGACGCCCTCGACCCGCAGGCCGGCGTCCGGAGCGGCGAGCCCGAAGCTCTGAGCGTGGTCGTTGACCAGCGCCTTGGCGACCTGCGCGGGCGAGGCGGAGCCGGGCAGCCCGACGTCGATCGGCTGGCCGGGATCGGTGCCGATGAAGCCGACCTTGCCGGTCTCGTCCTGGCGCGTGACCTCGACCCCGGGGCCCAGGTCCGACGCCAGGCCGGCCGCACCCGCGGTCGCCGGCGCGCAGGCGACGATCGCGGCGCCGAGCGCTGCCACCGTCGACATGGTTCCCACCAAGGTCCTCACTCTCGCCTCATTCCCCTACTCGCTCTCCCGTGCGCTCAGGGTAAACCGTCGCGCGGCCCAGGCACGGGCGAGCGGCCGAATGGATGAGCGAGTGGTTGCGCCCGGCCGCACCCTGCACGTCGCCCGGCGGTCGAGCGACATCGGTGGGGTCTGAAGAAGAGCGGGAGACGGGTCTCGAACCCGCGACCCCCAGCTTGGGAAGCTGGTGCTCTACCAACTGAGCTACTCCCGCGAGGGAGCGCAGTCTAGGCCTCTCTACGCTTCGCCGGGTGAGCGCGCGAACGTTCTGGGTGTTCCTCGGCGTCCTGGGTGTCGTCGGCCTGCTGACCTTCGGCCTGGTCTCCAAGGGCCAGGCGCGCCTGGACGTCGGCGACGCCGTACCGACCGACAGCCTGCAGGTGCTCGGCTCGAATGAGACGGGCTCGGTCGCCGACCATCGCGGCAAGTGGGTGCTGGTCAACGTCTGGGCCTCGTGGTGTGCACCCTGCAAGCAGGAGGCTCCCGATCTCGAGGCCTTCTACCGCCGGCACGGCGGCGACAACTTCGAGATCGTCGCGGTCGACACCCAGGACGCGGCCGAGGACGCCCAGCGGTTCGTGCACGAGTTCGGCCTCAGCTACCCCCAGCTCCGCGACGGTGACGGCTCCTACGCCAAGGACGGGCTGAAGACCACCGGCGTGCCGGAGAGCTTTCTCGTCAATCCCGACGGCAAGCTCGCCCTCCAGATCCCCGGCCAGGTAACCGAGTCGATCCTGAGCCAGCAGATCGCGCCGATGATCCAGGGGAGCTGACGATGCGCCGGCTGGCGATGCTGATCGCCGCCGTGGCGCTCGCCGTTCCGCCTGCGGCGGCTGCGCAGGCAGCGGACCCTCAGGCCTCCCTCCCCGACATCGAGGACGAGGTGATGTGCATCGTCTGCGGCGTCCCGCTCGAGCTCGCAACCGAGTCCCCGCAGGCAAACCAGGAGCGCGACCTGATCCGCTCGCTGATCGCCCAGGGCCTGACCAAGGACGAGATCAAGGACCGCCTGGTCGCCGAGTTCGGCCCCGAGGTCCTGGCGACCCCGGACAACTCCGGCTTCGACCTGGCGGCGTGGCTGGTGCCGGGCGTGGCAATCGTGGCCGCGGGCATCGCGATCTTCATCGGCCTACGGCGCTGGCGGACGGCGGGAACTACCTCAGAAGGGGGAGGTTCCGCGGAACCGCCAGTCGATGTGGAAGACGGGAAGCGGCTCGACGAGGACTTGGCGCGTTACGACCTGTAGGCGATCAGGGGGGAGGACTGCCGAGATCGGCACGGGTGACCGCGACGGCAGCAATGCGTCGCGTCCTCGATGACCAGGTTCGAAGCTGCCCTCCGTGCAACGGAGCGCGAACGAGTGCGTGCCGCGACCGAGCGTCGAGGTGACCTTCGTGATCGAGATGACCTTGACCGTCGGCGTCACGGGAACTGCGTTCGACGGCGTCCCGTCGACGACGATCTCGCAGATCGCCAGACCCGCCGATTCGACGTTCCGGTCGTGATCACCAGCACAGCGTCGGAGTGCTTGAGGGAGAGGTTGGCGCCCGCGCAATCCGTCGGTGCCGCCGGGGCTGGGTCACACGAGAACGCGGCGGCGTTCCGCCACAGCCGCAGGGCCCCGTCAGGTTGGACTCCTTGATCTGCCGACCGCCAAGCGCGTTGTCGGCGACGTCCTTCCCCTTGATCGAACGGTTCTCGAATCTCGGCGGAGCCGATCTTCGAGACCGCGTAGGCACTGCCGCCGATCGCCACGATCAGGGCCACGTACGCGACGACGGTGGCGTGGCTGGGCGGTCTGAGCTTCATCTTCTTGACGATCAGCACCTTGAACAACCGTCGACAACCGCGGTTGCGGCGATCAATCGGCGCGGACGATCACCTTTCGCCACTTGGATGTTGACCCCTTGAACGGCCAGTTGCCCTCGTTCCGGATCTTCACCCGGAACCTGAACAGGGCATCCGCCGTGAGCGCTTTCGAGAACCGATAGGCGAGCCGGTATGAGCCGTCCGGCTCGCTTCGGAACGGTTCCTTGAGCGTGCGCTGACGACCGGTCTTGAGCCGGTACTGGATTTCGATCAGCTTCCCGCCGGCCGGAATCCTGGCACCGTGGTGGCGAACCCGTCCCGAAAAGACGATCGGCGTTCCCTCCTCAACCACGTCAGACGACGTGGTGAAACTCGCGGATCCCTTGACGGCGAACTTCCCGACCCCCTCGTGCGCGGGCAGGTAGCGGTTGGTGCCCGCGTACTCGACCTCGATCGAGCGGGTCGGACCTGCCGGCTCAGGAGTCGAAAAGCGGCCCTGCTCGTCGGTGGTCACGGGACGCTCGGCCCGCGGGTAGAGCGCGCCGTTGGCGAAGTGATCCACGACGACGACCTGCTGTCCGGCGATCGGCGTGCCGGTCGCGTCTAGAAGGCGTCCGTGGACCTCGGAACTCGTCCCGTAGGGGACCGTCTGGCCGGTCGAGCCGCCCGGCGCCAAGCCCGGCGCGGAGCTCGACCGCGGCCCGCAGCGGGAAGTTGAGGCGCATCGGGTGCCCGTCCTCCCGAAGGGTCGTCTCGTACGAGTTTCCCGCGAGGTCCGAGACCTGAACCCTGAACTCGTACTCGCCCGCCGGAACGGCCGACGAGTTGACCCGGCGTGGTCGCGTAGCCCGAACCGAGCCTGGTCTCGAGCGGCTGCCAGCTATCGGCGCCGACGGCCCGATACGACGAGCTGCGCAGACCAATCCCCGAGTGCGGCGTCGCGCGACTGCGGCGCGAATCAACTCGGGTCGTCCGGATCTGTGCTCGCGATGAAGGCCGCGGCGGGACGCTGGTTGTCGACCAACACTGTCGCGGTTCGGGAAGTTCGCAGTTGCCGCCGTAGTCGACGCGGAGACTGCGATCGTGTTCGGGCCGTTCACGAACGGCGGCGCGGCTGAGTCGACGGTGAGGCTCAGGTTCTCGGCTTCGAGCCGGGCATGGGTACCAGGATTCGCCGAGAAGTTCCAGCCGAGCCCGCCCGTCCGACAAGCAATTGAGGAACCGCCTGACCGATGTGCGCCATTCACGTCACCACGGAGTTGGTAGACCCCCGACCCCCAATCCGAAGCATCGCCCAACAGAATGTGGGAGCCGCGGATCCAGCCGCCGCCAAGCAAGTCACCGCCGAACTGCGTGATCGTCGGGTCCGCGTCGTCCGACAACGCGATCGCGATGTTGCGTACGTATGCATGCGCGTTCGGGCCCGCCGGACAGCCGCCGGCCTGGCCGCAGGCGAGGCGGATGATCAGCTGCGTCGCGTTGACATCCGCGCATTTCGTCACCCATCCGCCCGCGTCATCGCCACCCGTCGCCAGGACGTCGAAGCCGGGGTAGGTGAGCACGTCCGCTCGGTGGTGGTTGTCGCGGCGGAGCTTGTGGTCGAAGCAGGCGACAACCATGTGGGTCCCGGGCGGGGCGGTGTACATCCACTGCGAGTAGGCGTTGTTGCCGGCGGCTCCGGTGTCATAGATACCGAGTCTCGGATCCGGCGAACGTGCCGTTGCAGTCATCGACAGTCGACGTAGCTCGGATTGTCCGCCAGCGTGTTCGACCTGATCCGCCTCGATGTGCCACGGATGACACTTGACGACGTTGTAGGTCCCGCCGGCCGCATCAGCGGCCGCGCGGAGGCGCGACCGCCGCCAGCCGCCGCCGCCAGCGCAGCGGCCATCCAGAGCCGTTTCACGGCCCGAACTCCTGATGAACCGCCGACGCCTCGGTCGATGCGGATCCCGAGGAGCCCGAGCCAGAAGTGGTGGGTGCGACCGCTGCTGCCTCGGCACTGAACTCCTGGGTCGCCGGGGGCGCGGTTGGGGCGACGGCCGGCGCCTCTGGCGCGGGTGCCGGGGCAGGTTGCGGCGCAGGCCCTCCGGCCTCCCGATCCTCGCCGGCGGACTCGTTGTCCGCGGGAGCAGCGGGCGTCGGCGCGAACTGATTGCCGATCTGCGGCGCGACCGGTTCGATTTCACCCGGGGTTGAGGGCGTGCCCGTGTCCGCCGCGGCTGGCGGGCCCGCCGCCGACCCCGCCTCGTGAGACGGCGTATCGCCGGTCCCCCCTTCGAACGGCCCCACCCCCGCGGCGATACACGCGGTGGCAGCGACCCCACCGCCGACGCAGGCCAACGCAACCTTGCCGGCCGCGCCGACGCCGGCGAGCTTCGCCAGCACGCCTGCCCCGGCCGCTCCTGCCCCGCGCGAACCGGCGGCGGCAGCCGGTGAAACGGTGCCGTCAACGCCGGCGTCATGGCCGCGAGCCACCAACCCGATCGTCCGGTCACCGAGATCCATCAGCCGGTCGGTGATCGCGATGTGCCCGTCGAGGCCGTCGATCGCGCTGACGGCCGCAGCGCCGCCCCCGATGTCGTGCAGGTGGCCGCTGAGGCGCGCGACGAAATCCGAGCACGACCGGCAGTGCGACAGATGGGCCCGCGCCTGGCGAGCCTCGTCGTCCCCCGCAAGGCCGGCCGCCAGCGCCTTGAGCAGCGGCTCGCGATCAGCGCACCAAGTTCCCCGTTCGACCGCGCGCATCTTCTCGGTCAGCTCGTCGACCCCGCGGGTCACCTCCTTGCGATACGCCCGCGGCGACAACCCCGCGACCAGGCCGCAGACCTGGGCCGGTTCAAGACCCCATCCGTAGCGCAGCAACATCACGGCGCGCCGGCGCGGGGGCATCGACGCAAGCAGATCCCGGGTTAGCAGCGATTGCTCGCGGCTCGCGGCGCGCTCCTCCGGAGTGTCGGCGAGATCCGGGACCGATCCGACCAGTTCGAGCGGTGCGGTCGGCTTGCGCCTGCGCCGGCGCAGCTCCTTGCTCGCCTGGTTGGCGACCGCGGTCAGGACGTAGCTGCGAATCTCGTCGTCGGCGAGCTCGCCATGGCGCCCCGCCAGGGCGCGCAGGGTTCCGACCCAGGCGTTCGCGTAGATGTCGTCGAGCTCGTCGCTGCAGAACGCACCCCGGAACGCCCGCCGGACCATCGCCTTCGCCGGGCGCTCGAACTCGACGAACAACCGGCCCGAGCGCTTACCCCACGCGTCGTCACCAACCTCGCGGAGAGGTGTGACTTTTCCTGCTGCGACTGGTGGCTTCATCCGCCTTCCCGGCGGAAACAAGCCCGCCGCGTCGCTCGACGCCCCCCGATCGCCGCAGGCCTACGCCGGTCACCTCGACCGCAACCCACCCGCGCGACCTCCCTATTCCTCGCCCCCCGCCGGCCCGGCGGTGACGCAGTTGGCGTCGAGATCCACGAGGTAGAGAAACAACGCGTGCTCGAGCACACGCTCGACCGGGACATCCCAGCGCCGGGCGTCGGCCCGCAGGCTCTCCCATCTCTCCGGCGCCGGCGGTTGGACCTCGACCTCGTCGCCGAGCTGCGACCTGAGCACGGCCAGGCGCGGTAGCACCGCGGCGGTCCGGCCACGGCGCAACTCGGACGCAAGGTGGGCGAGCGCCCGGTCGAACAGGACGTCGATGGTCCGGTCGTCCTGCAGAGCGGACTCGAGCAGCCCCCGACCGAAGTGATCGAAGCGCAGCCTCAGGCCCCCTTGCCGGTGTCCGAGTCCATTCGACTTCCCCTCCACCCTTTAACAACGGCCCACGACACCGCCGGTTCTGGCGCGCCCGCGCAAACGCGACTAAACCCAGACCTGGGTCCGACAGAACTCATACCCCGCGTCTGACCGCGCGCGCGAACTAAAGCGGGGGTCCCGCGCGTTAGTTCCACGGGCGAGGCGAGCCCTCGGAATATGAGCTGTGACCACTCGGGAACACACACCGGTCGGGCGCGACAGCTGCGCGGCGTAGGCCAGTTGCGCCTCGTGCTCGTGTGCGACGAGTGCGGGGCGGAGTGCGTCGAGCTCGGGCGCATCGATTACCGGACCGAGGCGCGGCTCGGGATGCCCCCAAGACCGCGAGCCGAGAGCTCGAACGGCGGCTCTGAGAGCCGGCCGGAGAGCCAGCAGACCCTGTAAGCGCCACCGCAGGGCGAGCGGCTGTTTGCGGACGGTCTGGACGACCTGGCTCGGGTGGCGCCCGAGCGATGCTTATTCGCTCACCCGACCGCCGTTGGCTGCTCGGCCCGGTCGCAGGCGGCAATCCGATCGGGAAGGTCGACCGCGGGTTCGGCCTGCCATTGATGCGTGCCGCGCAGGCGCATGGTCCGGTAGCGGAGGGCTCCGTGAAGGTTCAGCGGGTGCCAGACGGCGTGGATCGAGGCGGGCATGATCGGGATCCAGAAACGGTCGGGCACCGGGTCCAGGGGCGCAGGCTCGGCGAGCTCGACCTCGGCGCCGACGTGGCCCTCGCCGTCCTCGTAGGTGAGCCGGCGCAGGACGGTCCCGTCGCGCTCGACGATCTGCGTCTCGCCGATCATCGCCGTGTGCCATGGGACCCCGGGGATCATCGGCGAGTCGAACTCGACGTCGCCGACGTGGGATGGCATCGATACCGGCGCGCCGATCAACCGCGCGACCTGGCGGGGGAGCTCGCGCGCGAGCTGTCGCTGCACGCCGCGCTCCCGGCGCATCAGCGACTCGAGCGGCCCGGGCCAGTTGGTCGGGAACGATGGCCAGCACATGCCGCCCAGGAGCAAACGCACCCGACCGTCGCGCAGGCGCCGCGCAGTACGGGATCGCGCCCACTCCCAGCCGCAGGCGAGACCGATCCGCCCCAGCGCGCCGGAGTCGATCACGCCGTCGTCGTCGCCGCCGCGGTAGTAGTTGTGCTCCCAGGCGGTCGGGATGTCCTTGTCGTGAAGGTTGGCGCTGCCGTCCGGCTCGGCGAGCACGTAGGTGCCGTAGGTGTGGCCGCCGCGGGCGGCGATGAAGCCGCCCCCGATCACGCAATCGAGCTCGCGAGCGAGCCGGGTGAGCAGCTGAAACGGCTGTCCGTCGACCGGCCTCGCCGCCCGGTGCATCAGCGGCGAGTAGACGTTCGGCGTGGTCATCGACTCCGGCACCGTGATCACCTCGGGCGCGTGCTCACGGTGCGCGTCGCGGATCAGATCCTCGATCCGGGCGAGGTTGGCGGCCACCTCCCCGAGCCGCAGCCTCGGCTGCACGGCGGCCACCCTAATCCTTCGCCGGGCGTTCACGCGCGCTGTGACTCCCGCAGATCAGCCGCCGGCGGCGCTGCCGGCTTCGGTTGTACGGCGGCGGTCCTGGGCGGGTCCCACCATCGCCATCCGGGGTGATCGGAGCCGCGCACCGGCCCGGTGGATCGGAACGGATTTCGTGCCAGCTCCCGCCGCACGCGCACCTCGGTACCGGCGTCGACGAGCGCGTCGCGCAGCACCTGGACGCGGTCCGGCCCGCGCCTGACGGCGCTGGCGAGCGCACGGGCGACCAGCGGCGGCCGCAGGACCTGCTGCGTGGTTCGCGTGCGGCCGAAGATGTGGCTGATCTCGGGATCGCTGTCGCGACCGAGGTTGCGGACGACCTCCCGGAATACCGGGGGGACCGGCCGGACGATCGTGTCGCTGTTGGCAAAGTGGTAGGCGTGCAGGCAATCGGTCGTCGTCGCGTGCTCCCAGCGCCGGGTGCAACGGTCGGTCGCCACCGGGTCGCCGAGCACCCCCGCCAGCTGGTCGCCGAGCGTCCGGCCCATCCGCAGCGCGTCCCCCATCCCCTGTCCGGTGACCGGATCCTTGAAGTGGTTGGCGTCGCCGGCCAGCACCCACCCCGGTCCGCTCGCCGCGCGCCAGTACGCCATCACGTCGTCGGTCGAGCGGATCTTGGTCTGATTCGTGGCTCCTTCAAGGCGCGCCCGACATCCTCGATGGAGGGCCAGCTTCGCTGCCCAGTATCCCTCCGGGTCGCGTCGCGCCCACGCGACCTCGGCGGCATCGCCCATGAACAGGGCCAACACGCGACCGTTCGGATTCGGGAAGGCGAACGCCAGCGAGTCGTGGTCGCGCCACTGCCACATTGTCTCGCGATGCCACGGCTCGTGGACGGGGTCGTCCATGTAGCGGAAGACGAGTCCGCGGCCGTTCTTGGAGACGCGATAGGGATGCCAGGCGCCGACCTGGGCGGCGACGGTGGAGCGCCGCCCATCGGCGCCGACGACGATCGCCGCGCGGACCGTGTGCTGCCTCGCCTGGTCGTCGCGGTAGCGGACGCCGACCACCCGGCCGCGCTCCCAGATCAGCTCCTCGACCGAGCAGCGCTCGCGCACGTCGGCGCCCAGCTCGCGGGCGTTGTCGACCAGCAGGATGTCGAGCAGGTTGCGCGGAATCGAAACGCCGTAGTCGATCCCGTCGACGGGCTCCCAGCGCTCTCGGATCTCGGTCTCCGTGCCGACCGTCAGCTGGACGTATTTGAGCCTCGGCGGGTCGAGCTCGGAGAGGATCCGCGGCCAGACCCCGATCCGCTGGAACTCGGCGCAGCCCATCGGGAACATCGCGTGGGTCGAGAGCGTGTCCGCGGGAAAGCGCGCGCGATCGAGCACGACCACCCTGCGACCGCGACCGGCGAGCACCGCGGCGACCGCGGAGCCGGCGCAGCGCGCGCCGACGACCACGACATCGGCGTCCTGATCAGCGTCCATGCCGGCCCACGTCCTCACCCTATTCCCCTAGGTCACGGCGGTGGTGGCGGGCACCGTCCGGGGAGCGTGACGCGCGCCGGCCGGTGCTCGAAGGTGTCCATCACCAGCCACTCGTCGAGCTGCGGGTCGTAGAGGTTCTGGACGCCGAACTGCAGCACCTGCCAGAACGTGCCCCGGTCGCCCTGGTCGACGTAGATGTCGCCGAGCGCGAACCCGAAGCGCAGATTGTTCCCCGGCGGCGCGGTCGGCAGGACGATGCCGACCCGCCAGTGGTTGACGTGCCGGCGAGGGTTGCCCCCGCCCTGCAGGATCTCGCGCCCGACGAAGCGCGCGGTCTTGAACAGCTGGTTGAGCATGAACAGGTTGAAGAACCCCGGGATCTGCGAGCAGGGGTGCTCGGTCAGGCCGGGCCACTTGTAGGTCAGCGTGTAGAGGGTGTTGTGGTAGATCAGGTTGGTGAACCAGATCGGGTATCGCCGGCCCCCGGCGACCATCCGCATGTCGCCGTTTCGGGCCTGCCACCGGAACGGGACCGTGATCCCGAGGTCGCGAACGACCCACCTGCCCTCACCCTGAAAGTTGCGCGGCAGCCGTGGCGGCCGGGGAGCGGGCCGCGCTTGGGCTGAGGTCGCATCCGGCTTCGCCGGGTCGGAGCCGCCGGCGTCGGCGGCGGACGCGCGCGCTGCGGCCGCGCCGATCGCGATCACTGCGGCGGCGGTCACGAGCGCGACCGCCACGCGTAGACGTATCCAATCCATTGGTTGAGGGCATTGAAGCGCCGCCCGTGGACGGCTTCCGCGGCGCTCGAGCGCTGACTAGAGCGAGAAGACGAAGCCCTTGCGGGGGTCCGCGCCGCCGTCGAGGAGGGCCGTGTACGCCCGGCCGAGCGCCTCGGTGCCGCGATCGGACTCGATCTCCAACAACTGCGGAACGCGGTCGGCGAACGCCGTCCAGGCGGCACCCAAACGCTGTTGCAGCTCGGCCGGCCCAAGCTCGACCGCGCGTTGCTCAATCCGCGCCGGCGCGAAGAACAATTCGGGGGTCGGCCCCGGCAGCCCCTCCGCTCCCATCGAGGCGGTCTCCCAATGCGTCGCCCCGACCATGATCGACGCCCGCAGCGCATCCCCCGCGTGTTCGTGCACGGCGCTTCGCAACTGCGGGGCGCCGGCCATGTCGACGAGGACGATCCCGCCCTCGAGCGGCAGCTCCGATACCTCGTCGTAGGTGAGCACGCGGTCATAGCACCCAAGGCCCTCGGTGAACGCACGGTTGGTCGCCGAGGTGAGGCCGATAACCGCGGGGCGGTCATCGCGCTCGCCGAGCTCGAAGGCGGTCGCGAAGGCGGTCTTGCTCGACGCGCTGGCGAGCACGATGCCCTCGGCGCCATACCAGCCGGCCTGCTCAAGCTGGTCCGCGATCAGCCATCCCGTGCTGAAGAGCGGTCGCATGATCGCGTTCACGTCGTCGTGCTCGGGCAGGAAGCCGAACTCCGGCGTGGCCCGCATGTAGCGGTTGTAGGTCGGCGAAAGCGCGGCCCGTGCTTGGGAGGACTCGTTGAAACCCGCGGGGTCGGGCTGCGCCCGCATCGTCACCTCGGTGGACATCGGGAAGTAGCCGTAGAAGCGGTCGCCGGAGACGATTCCCTCGACCGCGGACGCGACGACATCGCCGAAGCCCCAGACCGGAATCCGCCCCCAACCGTCGGGAGCGGCGAAGAACTGCCAGTAGCCAAGCTGATCTCCGAGCGCGCCATAGGTGACGTTGTTGGAGGTCAGGCCGAACCGCTCGACCCGCAACCGCACCTCACCGTCTCCGGGCGCCTCGCTCGCACCGCCCTCGCTCGCCTCCCAGACGCGCAGATCGTCGCGCCGTACGAGGAAGTCGGTCATCTCGCGAGCCTACTCGTCGCGCCCAGGCCGGGAGTCCCTGCTACGAGTGCCTTCTCTTGACCTTGAACGTCCACCCGGCCGGCGTCTGATCGACGTTGGCGACTACGTCGGTCGCCCGGACCTCGAAGACGTGACGACCCTTGCTCGGCTTGATCAGCTTCATCGGCGACGCGCAGGGAGCGAATCGCTCGCCGACCAGCCGGCACTCGAAGGTCGAGCCGGGCTCGGAGGACGAGAACCGGAAGCGTGCGTTCTTGCCGCTCTTGATCCGCTTCGGGCCGGATTCGAGCGTTGTCTGCGGCGGCGCCGTGTCGAGCGTGAAGCCGGCGCTCGCCGGGGTCGGATCGATGTTGGCCACCGCATCGACGGCCTCGACCCGGAACGTGTGTGCACCGTCCGAGAGCCCGGAGTAGGACCGCGGCGACGAGCAGGGGTCGAAGCCCGCTCCGTCGAGGCTGCAGCGGAAACTCGCGTCGGGATCGGCGGAGGTGAAGGTGAAGCTCGGGTTGCGGTTGTTGGTGGCGCCGCTCGGGCCACCGCTGATCGAAGTGTCAGGCGCCGCGGTGTCGACCGTGAAGGTGGTGCTGGCGGGGTCGGGGTCGATGTTGGTGGCGAGGTCGATCGCCCTGACCGCGAACGTGTGGGGACCGTCGGAGAGGCCGTTGAAGTCCTTGGGCGACGTACACAAGCTGAAGCCCGCGCCGTCGAGGCTGCACTCGAACGTTCCCGCCTCGGTGGAGATGAAGGTGAAGCTCGCGCTCGTGTCGCCGGTCAATGCGCTGGGGCCGCCGGTGATCGTGGTGTCGGGCTTACAGACGTCGGGACCGCCGTAGCGGATGAAGCGGTTGACGCTCGAGCCGATGTTCCAGTTGCTCGAGAGGTACTCAGCACCCTCGGGGCAGGCGTCGTAATAGCTGTCCCAGCCACAGTCGAAGTGGATCGTCCCGGGAGCGGTGTCGCAAACCTGCGGATAGTCCTGACGCAGGTTGCCACCGTCGAGGTAGCACATGACATCGTCCAACTCGTCGCAGTGCCAGCCGGATCCGGTCGAATCCGGCGCGTTGTACTGGACCGCGCCCTGGTTGTGGCCGTTCTCGTGCATCGACGTACGGCCGAACCAACAGCCGCTGTAAGTGGCGGCGTAGCCGCCCTGGACCGTTCCCGGGTTGTTGTTCAGGTTTCCCGCCCCCGGTGACTCGTCGCCCCAGATCGTCCCCGTACCGCAGGCGCCCGCGGGGCCAAGGCCGTCGTAGAAGATCGAGTAGTCGACGTTTCGGTCCGTGGTGCCGTCTCCAAAACCGGCCGCCTTCGCCTCGCTGACGATCCGGCTGAAGCTCGCCCTGCCTCCCGCCAGATCGGGCGTGACGGGGAAGGCGGTGACCCGGATCGAATCGTCGGGGTCGCAGCGCACCTTGAAGTCGGCTTGCGGCCCTCCGCTCGCCAGCGACTCCTCGTTCAGCACCGCGTTGTTGACCCTGATCATCGCCTGGATGTTCGCCTTGTTGCTGGCCAACTGGTCGCTCCCGGTGGACGGGTACCCGTACAGGACCTCCTGGTAGTAGTCGGTCGCGCAAGCGATGTCGCGCTGGGGGTCGCCGAGGTCGATGCTCCCGCCGTGGCTGTCGACCGACAGCAGGTCCGACCCGAAGTCGGGCCCGTGGGTCGTATAGGCGAAGCCCTCGCCGCTGTGGACCCTGTAGAGGCCGTTGTCCATGGGCGTCACCCGCCCTCCGAGCGCCCGCTCGACCGTCGGCGGCACGCCGTCAGCGCCGCCGTCGCCGAGGCTGATGGCGCTGATGTCGTGTGCGCCGGCGACTGCCGGAACTACCAGCGCGGCCAGGACGACTGCCACGGCCGCTTTCAACGCTCTACCGATCACCCTGACCCTCCCTGGGGTTCGCCTTTCCCGGCTTCACCAGGCTATCGACGCGGGTCGACACGGCCTTGATCAATCTCCTCATCTGGCTTTTAGACACGGGGCGGATAATGGTCAAGCCGTCGGGTCGTTCGCGGGCCGGCGGCGGATCATCTTCGGGAGCGACCGGCCCCTGTGGCCCAGGCGATTCGAAGCTGGTCGATCCCGCGCGGCTCCAGCCAGGTGTCTCGACCAAAAACGGCGCCCGGAGCCAGTTTTCCGCGGGCGCACGCACATGGTGTGCCCAACGATTGGCCCGCGCTAACCCCAGTTCAACGATTCAAAGGAGTAGGAATGTTCAAGAGGAAGGGACTCGTCCTCGGCGTCGGGCTCGCGGTTGCCCTCGGGGCGACATCGATGGCCTTCGGCGCGGCGGCCGATACGCAGAACGCTTTCGTCGACGGCAAGGTCAGCCCGGCGAAGCTGGATAAGAAGAAGTACAAGCCCGTGAACCTCTTCCTGGGCGTCCGCACCGAGATCCCCGGTGGCGTGACCGGCACCCAGAGCAACCCCCTGACGGAGTTCATCTCGATCACGAAGAACGTCAAGGTCGACCTCAGCGGTGGCGCTGTGTGCACCAGCCTGCCGCCGAGCGGCAGCACCCCGGATCAGGCCAAGGCCGCTTGTCCGAAGGCCTCGTACCTCGGGTCCGGCAGCGCGCAGATCCAGGGCCCCGGCGGGGTCGCGATCAACGACATTGTCGTGAGCGTGTTCCGCGGCCCGTCCAAGAACGGGGTCCAGCTGCACACCTACAGCCCCACCCTGCTGGCGGCTGCCCCGACGGTGCTCGGCTCGATCGTGAAGTCGAACGCGGGAAGCAAGTTCGACTCGGCGCTCTCGGTGCCGAACGCGCCCCAGACCGGCTCGCTGATGCTGACGGGATTCAACGCCACGATCAGCAAGTCGAGCAAGTTCGCGACCGCCCGCTGCAAGAGCAAGACGATGGCGTTCCAGCGCAAGGTCACCTATGCGGACGGCTCGTCGGACACCGTCGAGACGACGCAGAAGTGCAAGCAGAAGAAGTCCAAGAAGCACTAGCCGGACCGCTTCGGATCTCTTAGCAATCCGTGAATGACGAAAGGCCCGCCAAAAGCGGGCCTTTCGTTCGTTCGGGGGGCGATTCGTCTCTCGTTATAGGCTGCGCGGCGAGTCCGACTCTCTCGGAATTCCGGTACACCGATGAGCGAGCCACACACCACACCGGCCGAGCAAGCCGCGCCGGTCACGCCCGAGGCGATCATGCAGCTCGGGTTTGGGTTCTGGGGCTCGAAGACGCTGCTCAGCGCGATCGAGCTCGGGGTCTTCTCACAGCTGGCCGACGGGAAAGCGCTCGACGGCGAGGAGCTGCGCGAGCGCTTGGGCCTGCACGAGAGAAGTGCGACCGACTTCTTCGACGCGCTGGTCGCCGTGGGCATGCTCGAGCGCGAGGACGGTCGCTACTCGAACACCGCGGCGACCGAGTTGTTCCTCGACGCGGCCAAGCCCTCCTACGTCGGAGGCATGTTGGAGATGGCGAACGCCCGGCTGTACGGGTTCTGGGGGTCGCTGACGGAGGGTCTGCGGACCGGGGCCCCGCAAAACGAGGCGAAGGACGGCGAGAACTTCTTCGAGGCGCTCTACGCCGACCCGGCGCGACTCGCGCAGTTCGCGCGCGCGATGAGCTCCGTGAGCGGCGGAGCGGCGCAGGCGATCACGGCCAAGTTTCCCTGGCGCGATCACGGCAGCGTGATCGATATTGGCTGCGCCGAAGGCGCCGTGCCGGTTCAAATCGCCCTGGCGCACGAGCACATCAGCGGTGGCGGATTCGACCTGCCCCCGATCGAGCCGATCTTCGATGCCTACGTCGCCAGCGCCGGCCTCGGCGAACGGCTGAGCTTCACCGGCGGCGACTTCTTCACCGACCCATTGCCCGAGGCGGATGTGCTCGTGATGGGGCACATCCTGCACGACTGGGACATCGACGAGAAGCGGCTACTGCTACAGAAGGCGCACGATGCGCTTCCCGACGGCGGCGCGCTGATCGTCTACGAAGCGCTCATCGACGACGAGCGGCGCAGCAACGCGTTCGGCCTGCTGATGAGCCTCAACATGCTGATCGAGACGCCCGGGGGCTTCGACTACACCGGGGCGGATTGCTGCGCGTGGATGCAAGATGCGGGCTTCCGCGAAAGCTACGTCGAACACCTGGTCGGGCCCGACTCGATGGTGGTCGGGATCAAGTAGGCGCCTCCTCTGCGCGGCACCAGTGGGGCGGCTTTTGCCCGCTATCCGGGAGAAACCCGCCCCGCCCCGGGCGAGTGCCTGGACGAGCATCCAGCTGAGCGCCGTCAGCCCTAGATCCGCAGCCGCTTGAGCGCCGCCCGGATCCCCTCCTGACTGTCGGTGTCCAAGACCGGCTCGTTTTCGAACCACATGACCAGGGCCTGGACCCAGAGCAGGCGCATGTCCAGATCGAGCTCGCTCGCGTAGGCCATCAGCACCTCCTCGGGCTTTCGCGGCCAGGCTGAGCCGTCCTCAAAGCGCGCGATCGTCGCCTGGTTGACCTCGATCGCCGCGGCGATCTTGACCTGGACGACGCCCCGTTCCTCTCGCGCCTGGCGACAGGCGCGCCCCAGCCAGGGCAGAAACGGACGCGCAACCTCCTCGGCCTCGGCCTCCACGCCCGCAGTTCTATCTGACCGGGGCGACATCAGCGCTCGCAGGCCGGCGGATCCTGGCTCATGTGCATTCAACATCTCCGTTTGAAACGTATGTATTGACTTGTATTCTTCGAAACAGCATGATAGAACATAAGACGCGAAAGCGCTAGCGAGGCACGCATCCGCTGAATGGCGCTGTGACAGATGACAACAAAGGAGAAGTACACATGGGCAACCTCATTCGCGGGCACGTTCGGATGATCGTCGCTGTGGCGATCGCCGCGCTCGCCCTGGGCGCGACCGGCGCGGTCGCCGGGTCGCTTATCACCGGCAAGGACATCAAGAACGGGTCCGTCAAGAAGAAGGACCTGAGCAAGAAGGTCCGCACGCAACTCGACAAGCATGCCGAGGATGGCACCAACGGGACCAACGGGACCAACGGTCAGGATGGCGCGGACGCGGTCGTCAAGGTCCAGTCGCTCGTACCTGACGCGACCGGCGACGGCCCGGCTCCCCCGGCGTGGGGCGAGCGCGTGTCGAGCGGTTGCGGTAGCAGCACCGGCGATGCCGACGTTGCTGGCAACACCTTGAAGCTCAACCTGCCCGACGCGGCCGGCAACGACGCGGTGGGTGCCAACTTCAACGGCTACAACTCGCTGCAGCTCAAGGACCTGAGTTACATCAGCTACCACGCTCAGTACGAGCAGACCGGGACCGACCAGCACGGCGGCACCCCGTACTTCCGCATTTTCACCGAGGACTTTGACCACTCGGTCATGTTCTCGCCCAACACTCAGCCCGGAGCGGTCATCAACTCCGGCGAGTGGCGGAAGTGGGTCGTCACCAGCGGTGGTGTCCGCTATGACGACGATGGCGGGAACAACCCCGACATCACGTGGAACCAGCTCATCGCTGCCCACGGCAACGACACCATTGCGCAGATTCGTATTCAGGCAGGGTGCGCAGGGGCGTACTCGGCTCAGACGGTCGCGCAGGCCGATGACCTCACCGTAGTCGCGGATGGCCAGAAGGCCGTCTACGACTTTGGTCAGTAGGCCACCACGTACTCGCCCGTCGCGGAGTCAAATCCGCGACGGGCGTTCCTGACGCCGTAATTCACGGCTCTGGCATCGGAGTGCGAGCGGGGCGGCCTTCGGGTCGCCCCGTTTCGCGTTCGGGCGGCGCCCCGGGCATCGGGCACGGAGGATCACGCCGAGGGCCAGGCGCGGTTCTCCATCAGTCCGAGGTCGACGGGCAGCACGACACCGGTCACCGCCCTCGAGCTCGGTGAGGTGAGCCAGACGACGGCCTCGGTGACCTCCTCGGGGTCGATCAGGCGCTCGATCAGGTTCATCGACGTGAAGCTCGCGAGGTCGCCTGGGTCGGCACCGGCATCTTCGAGCGACGCTGCCAGCATCGGCGTATCCACCCAACCCGGGCAGATGGCGTTGACGACGATCCCATCCGGCCCAAGCTCGTGGGCGAGCGTGCGCATGAGACCGATCACCCCATGCTTCGACGCGTTGTAGGCCGCGAAGCCCTGCGAGGCGGTGAGGCCGCAGATCGAGGAGATGAGGACCATCGAGCGCGCTCCGCCGGCCTCGCGAAGCTGCGGCACCGCCGCCTTGGTGGTGAAAAAGCTCCCGGTCAGGTTCACGTCGAGCACCCTTCGCCAAGCGTCGGGCGCAAGATCGGCAACCTCGGTGCCATCGCCGATGATTCCCGCGTTCACGACTACGACCTGAGCGGGCCCGAGGCTCTCGCGCAGCCGCGCGGCGCCCGCGCGGACAGCGTCCCAATCGGAGACATCGGCGACGACGGGCTCGGCGCTGCCCCCGGCACCTCGGATCTCGTCGGCGAGCTTCGCCAGCGCATCTGCCCGAAGGTCCCAGAGGCCGACGCGATCGCCTCCCTCGGCGAACCGCCGCGCGTGGGCGGCGCCCATCCCGCTCGCCGCGCCGGTCACCCAAACTGTTCGCGGCTCGCTCACGAGGAAATCTGGGCCGGCTGGATCAGCTCGACCGTTACCCCATCCGGGTCCGTGCAGTAGAAGACGCGAGCTCCGCACCAGGCCCCGGGAGTGCCGATCGTCATCGGCTCACCGCGAACGGCCACGCCCGCGTCCGAGAGGCGCCGGTGGACCGCAGCGGCATCGGCAACGCGAAACGAGATGTGCGTCGCGCCGGGGTCGTTGGGGTTCGGGCGAATCGGCCGTCCGCGGGGGCGTACGTATTCGATCAACTCGAGCACGTGCCCTCCGGGCAGCACGAGGTCGGCCCAGCGCACCTCGGGCTCCGAGATGCCGCTGACCTCGAACTCCGCGCCCTCGGCCTCGCCGCGAGCGCGCGGGGCCAGGCCGAGCAGGTCGCAGTAGAAATGCAGCGAGCGATCCAGGTCCGCGCAGCTGACGGAAGCGTGGTCGATGCCGCTGACCCGCCAGCCTTCCTCGCCCGTCTCCGACTCCGGGTCGAGCAACCTCGCGGGGATCAAATCGCGGGCGAACACGTCGTCGACGGTCTCATGCCTGCGAATGAGCTCGGCCTCGTCGCCGTTGACGAGAACCGTGCCCGGGCGGCCGAGTGCGTTGAAGTTCGAGGCGGTTGCGTCCTGATAGGCACCGGTGTCGAGAAACGCGAGCACCTCTCCGACCTCGACCGGCGGCAGGATCGCGTCGGCGACCAGCACGTCGAGGGCGCAGGTGCGCCCGGTGACGTCGGCGCGCAGGTCCGGCGCGTCGACCGGAGCCCGCACAGGAAGGCAGGTCCAGCGGTTGAGCTCGAGATTGACATCGGGCAGGTAGGAGTCCGAGGTGTCCGTCTCGACCCAGACGAGCCGTTCGGGCTCGGTCTGGCTCTTCACGTTTCGCACGGTCGCGAGGTGGATCCCCGCGTCGGCATACAAGGCGCGGCCCGGCTCGAGCTCCAGGCGTACGCGGCCGGGCTCGATGCCGAGCCCCTCGAGGCCGCTGATCAGCCGCGGGCAGATCGCCTCGGCGTACCGGTCCAAGCCGGGCGCCTCGTCGGGGGCGTCGGCGCGAAGCGGCGAGCGGCGGCCGAATGGGTCACGCGGGGCGGGAAAGCCACCGCCGACATCGAGCTGGCGCGGCGTCCAGCCGGCCCAGACGTCGCGCAGGCGCGCGAGCAGTTCGCACAGCGCGTTGACGGCGCCCGACCACACCGCGGGGTCGGCGGACTGGCGGCCGATGTGGAAGTGAACGCCCGCGAGGTCGAGCGCCGGGTCGAGCACGTCCGCGCGCGCCAGGGACATCAGGTCCTCGGTGGGCATGCCCGCCTTGTAGCGCTGTATCGCACCACGGATCGACAGGCCCTCCGGTGACATCTCCGAAGGCTGGTCGAAGCCCGCGAGGTCCGGTCGAAGTCGCAGGCGGACCGTGGCGCGGCAACCGAGGCGCCGCGCGGCGGCCAGGACCCGCGGCAGCTCGTCGCGGCTGTCGAGCGTGATCAGCGCGCCGGCGCCTACGGCGCGCTCGAGCAGCGCATCCCCCTTCATCGGACCGTTGAGCGAGATCAGCGCCGGGTCTGTCCCGGTGCGAAGGGCCGCCTCGAGCTCGCCGGGCCCGAACACGTCACATCCGACGCCGGCCCGGTTGAGAACGCGTCGCAGCGCCAGTGCGGGATTCGCCTTCAGCGATGGCAGCAGGAGAAGCTCGCCGGGCCAGCGGGTGCCGAACGCGGTCCGGAAGCGATCGACGTTGCGAAGAAGCTGGTCCTCGGAGACGACGTGGAGCGGCGTGCCGAAGCGATGGGCAAGCTCCTGCGCCGAGCATTCTTCGACGAACAGGAAACCGCCACGCACGGCAAGGCAGTCGTCGAGCCGCTGGTCAACTGGCGGGGCGTCGAGACGGGCGCCGGTCAAGATCTGTACTATCGTACAGTACGGATGTACACGGCGGCCACAGAGGCTCCCGGCACTCGAGTGCTTGAACGCGATCGGGACAGCCCGCGGCGCTTGCTGCTGTTGCAGACCACCCTGCGTCTGATCGCCGAGGAGGGAATCGACGCGGTGACCCATCGCTCGGTCGCCGACGCGGCGGGGGTTTCGCCGGGATCGACCACGTATTGGTTCGCATCGCGTCAGGACATGCTTCGGCAGGCTCTCGAATACTTCGCCCGGCTCGAGATCGAGGGGTTGCACGAGCGGCTCGCGCCGATCCGCGGGCGGCGCCTTTCGAAGACCCGCTTGGTCGACGAGTTCACGGAGTTGCTTTTGCCTCAGCTCGACCGCGACCGCTGGCGTACGGTCGCCCAGTATGCGTTCATGCAGGAGGCGGCGCGCCGTCCGGAGCTCGAAGCGATCTGTCGCGAATGGAGCCTGGCCTGGGAGGATGAGCTGGCGGACCTCTTCGCTTCACTCGAGACCCCCTCCCCGCGCCTGGAGGCACGGATGTTCCTGGCGATGCTCGACGGGCTGCTCCTCGGACAGCTCGCCGCCCCGGACGACGACGTCGAGAACACCGTCCTGCGCCCGGCGCTACGGACCTGGTTCGAGCGCCTGCCGAGGGGCGGCAGATGAAGCGCCCGCAGTCCGTCATCGCGGCCGCCGCCGGCCTGGTCGCGGCCGTCGCGCTGACCGCTTGCGGCGGGGACGCCGGCGAACCGACGAGCACCGGGATCGCGGTCGCCGAGGCCCAAGGCAAGCCTGGCGGCGAGCTGGTGATCTCGAACTGGCCGCTCTACATCGACAAGGAGACGGTCCCTGAGTTCGAGCAGGCGTCGGGCGTCTCGGTCAAGTACATCGAGGACATCAACTCATACGACGAGTTCTTCGGGAAGATGCAGCCGGTGCTCGCGGAGGGGGAGTCGGCTGGACGGTCGCTGATGGTCGCCTCCGACGCGCTCGCCGCGAAGGAGTACACCCTCGGCTACATCCAACGCCTCGATAAGTCGGCGCTTGGCCCTGCGCTCAAGTACCTGAACCCGGTCGCATCGCAGGGAGGAGACCCCACGCACGAGTACTCGATTCCGTGGCAGGGCGGGATGACGGGGCTGATCGTCAACAAGGCGCTGGCACCGGACGTCACCTCCGTGAACGACATCTTCGACCCCCAGTACAAGGGCAAGGTCGAGATGGTCACGGAGCTGCGCGAGGTCGTGCCCCTGGTCATGAAGGCCGACGGCATCGACCCCGTGACCGCTTCCGAGCAGGACTGGCTCGACACGATCGAGAAGATCAAGCAGGCGGGAGAGTCGGGGCAGATTCGTCGCTTCACCGGCAACGACTACGCTCGGGATCTGGCGGCCGGGGACGCAGTCGCCGTCATCGGCTGGGCGGCCGATGCATCCCAGCTGCAGGCCGACAATCCCGACCTGCAATGGGTGATGCCCGACGAGGGCTGCATTCTGTGGTGGGACAACTGGGTGATCCCGGTCGGAGCACCGAATCCCACCGCCGCCTACGCGTTCATCAACTACGCCTACGAGCCCGAGCACCAGGCGCAGATCGATGCCTGGACGGGATCGGTGACGCCGGGCACGGGAGTGCGCGAGATCCTCCGTGAGACGGCGCCCGAAATGGCCGACAGCCAGCTTGTCTTCCCGAGCGAGCAGTACACGCGCAACTGCTCTCCGACGACCCCGACGCCGGGCGACGCGGCGGCCGAGGCTCGCATCGAGCGCGCCTGGGCGGCGGCGACCGGCGTATAGCCCAAAACCGACCGCGATCCGCGCCTAACCTACTTGTCCTGGCGGGCGGCCTCCTCCGAGCCGCCGGTCGCATCGCCGACGCTGTAGGCGTGCGCCCCCGCGCCCGCGAGCGCTCCGCCCTCGACGATCAGGTACTCCTCGCGGATCGGGCGCCCGGCGAAGTAGCACTCGAGGATCTCCCGCGTGCCCGCCGCGTAGCGAGCCTGCGCCGAGAGGCTGGTGCCCGAGGTGTGGGGGGTCATGCCCTCGTGGGGCATCGTGCGCCACGGATGGTCCCTCGGCGCCGGCTGGGGGAACCAGACGTCGCCGGCGTAGCCGGCCAGCTGGCCCGACTCGAGCGCCCGCACGATCGCGTCGCGATCGCAGATCTTGCCGCGGGCGGTGTTGACGATGTAGGCACCGCGCTTCATCCGCGCGAGCATCTCGTCATCGAAGAGGTGCTCGGTCTCGGGGTGCAGGGGGGCGTTGATCGTCACCACGTCGCAATGGGGAACCATCTCGGCCGCCGACTCGTGGAAGGTCGCCCCGAGCTCGGACTCGACCTCGGACGGCAGGCGGTGGCGGTCGGTGTAGTGCAGCCCAACCTCGAACGGCTTCAGGCGTCGCAGCACCGCGGAGCCGATCCGCCCGGCGGCAACGGTGCCCACCTGCATGCCCTCGAGGTCGTACTCGCGCGAGGCGGCGTCGGCGATCTTCCAGTCGCCGTCGACGACGATCTCATGCGAGGGGATGTAATTGCGAACCAGGCCGAGGATCATCATCACGACGTGCTCGGAGACCGAGATCGAGTTCGAGTAGGTGACCTCGGCGACGGTCATCCCCGCCTTGGTCGCTGCCTCGAGGTCGACATGATCGGATCCGATCCCGGCGGTGATCGCCATCTTCAGGTTCGGCGCCTTGGCGATCCGTTCGGCGGTCAGGTAGGCGGGCCAGAATGGCTGTGAGATCACCACCTCGGCCTCGGGCAGGCGGCGCTCGAACTCCGAATCGGGGCCGTCCTTGTCGGAGGTGACGACGAGCTCGTGCCCCGCGTCCTCGAGGAACTTGCGCAGTCCGAGCTCGCCGGAGACCGATCCCAACAGCTCTCCAGGGGTGAAGTCGATCGCCTCAGGGGTCGGCGTCGTCTGGCCATCGGGGTAGCGCTCGATCGTCGGGACTTGATCACGCGGGTACTCGGGCGGGTAGCCGTCGACCGGGTCGTCGTAGAGAACGCAGAGGATTGTCGCCATTTCTCAGCCTCCTTGGGCGTTGACGCCATCGTAGGACGAAGGCGCTCTTCCGGGAACCCAGTCGGTCCCCGCCAGTGGCACCTTGGACATCGCCGCCGCCTCGACCGTCAGCGCCACCATGTCCTCGGGCTCCAGGTTGTGCACGTGGGACTTGCCGCATGCCCGGGCCAGCGTCTGCGCCTCGAGCACCATCGCCCGCAGGTAGTTCGCGATCCGCCGCCCGCCGAGCTCCGGGTCGAAACGCCGCGCGAGCTCGTCGTCCTGGGTCGAGATCCCGGCGGGGTCGCGACCCTCGTGCCAATCGTCGTAGAAGCCGGCGGAGCTGCCGATCTCCTCGTACCCCTCCTCGTGTTCGGGGGAGTTGTCGCCAAGCGCGACCACGGCGGCGACGCCGATCGAGACGGCGTCGGCGCCGAGTGCGAGCGCCTTGGCGACGTCGGCGCCGGACCTGATCCCGCCGGAGACGATCAGCTGCACCTTGCGGTGCATATCGAGCTCCTGAAGCGAGCGGACCGCCTCCGGAAGCGCCGCCAGGATCGGAATCCCGACGTGCTCGATGAACATCTCCTGGCTCGCCGCAGTGCCCCCCTCCATGCCGTCGAGAACGATCACGTCGGCTCCCGCCTTGACCGCCAGGGCAACGTCGAAGTACGTGCGCGTGGCACCGATCTTGACGAAGACCGGCTTGCGCCAGTCGGTGATCTCACGCAGCTCGTGAATCTTGATCTCCAGGTCGTCGGGACCGGTCCAATCCGGATGGCGGCAGGCACTTCGCTGGTCGATGCCCTTCGGCAGGTCGCGCATCTCGGCGACGCGGTCCGAGATCTTCTGGCCGAGCAGCATCCCGCCGCCGCCGGGCTTGGCGCCCTGACCGATCACGACCTCGACCGCATCGGCACGCCGCAGGTCATCCGGGTTCATTCCGTAGCGCGACGGAAGGAGCTGGTAGATCAGCGTCTTCGAGTGGTCTCGCTCCTCGGGGAGCATCCCACCGTCCCCGGTGGTGGTGCTGGTGCCGACCGCGCTCGCCCCCCGTCCGAGCGCCTCCTTGGCCTGAGCCGAGAGCGCGCCGAAGCTCATCCCCGCGATCGTGATCGGGATCTCGAGCCGCAGCGGCTCGCTCGCGAAGCGAGTCCCGAGGGTGACGTCGGTGCGACAGCTCTCCCGGTAGCCCTCGAGCGGATAACGCGAGACGCTGGCGCCGAGGAAGAGCAGGTCGTCGAAGTGCGGGACCCGTCGCTTGGCTCCGAAACCGCGGATGTCGTAGATGCCCTCCCGGGCCATCCGCTGGATCTCGTGGATCGCGTTGCGGTCGAACAGGTACGACTCGCGCAACCCGGGCCGCCACCGCCCCGCCTGGCCCGGGCGGAAGCCCTCGCGCTTGCTCTGGGCGTCGAACTCCGTCATCAGTAGTCCCCGGCGTTGTCGACGTCGAAGTTGTAGAGCCGGCGCGCCGAGCCGTAACGCCGGAACTCGGCCGGGTCGAACTCAGCCTGCCCGGCCGCCAGCAGCCGCTCGAGCTCGGCCCGATGCTCGGGCCGGACCTCCTTTTCGATGCAGTCCGCCCCCAGGCTCGCCACCTCCCCCCGGACGTAGACGCGCGTCTCATAGATGGAGTCCCCGAGGTCGTCGCCGGCGTCGCCGCAGACGACCAGACATCCCCGCTGGGCCATGAAGGCGCCCACGTGGCCGACCGAGCCGTGGACGACGATGTCCACACCCTTCATCGAGATCCCGCAGCGGGCCGAGGCGCTGCCCTTGATGACCAGCAGGCCGCCGCGGCCCGAGGCGGCGGCCGACTGGCTCGCGTCGCCGTCCACAACCACCGAGCCGGACATCATGTTCTCCGCCACGCCGACGCCGCAATTGCCCTGCACGCGCACGGTCGCGAGCTGGTTCATCCCGGCGCAGTAGTAGCCGACATGGCCGTCGATCTGGACCTCGACGTCGGCATCGAGTCCAACGGCGATCGCGTGTGCTCCGTTCGGGTTGGCGACCCGCCACCGACCCGGCGCGGCCGGGTCGAGGTCGTGTAGGCGCTGGTTCAGCTCCCGGACCGTGGTGGTCGCCAGGTCGACCGTCTCCACAGCCACCTCCGTCGCGCTCACGCGACCTTCACGCGCTCCCAGGAGTACACCCTCCCAGGCTCGGGCTCCCAAACCTCCGCCTCCTCGGCGCCGGGTAGCACCGCGATCGCGCGGTACTCGGAGGCCATCGCCACCCAGTCGTCGGTCTCGGCCAGCACGGCCGGCTTGCAGGCGATCGGATCGCGCAAGACCGCGAAGCCGTCGATCGTGCCGACCGCGAAGGTGTAGAAGCCGTCGAGGTCGTCTAGGCACCCCCTCAGAGCCTGCTCGAGGCTGTCGCCCTCAGACAGGCGCCACGTCAAATAGCCGGCCGCGACCTCCGTGTCGTTGTCTGTCTGGAACTCGATCCCGCGTCGGCGCAGGAAGATTCGCAGCCGGTTGTGATTTGACAACGACCCGTTGTGCACGAGGCACAGGTCGAGGCCGGTCGAGAAGGGATGGGAATGCTCGGTCGTGACCCGGCTCTCCGTCGCCATCCGCGTGTGCCCGAGCGCGTGGGTCGCGGTGACGTCGTGAAGCCCGAAGCGCTCGACGAATTCGCGCGGGTCGACGGCCTCCTTGTAGATCTCGATCCGCTCGCCGACGCTCATCACTCGCAGCTCGGGATGCCACTCCCGCAGCCAGCCCTGGACATCCGCGGGGCCGGCGGGGACCACGAACAGCGCATGAGACGCGCGGACCTCCGGCTCGCTCTGGTCCCCGAACGCCTCGGCCAGCTCGCTCGCCAGCTCGGCCCATGGCGCAACCGGCTCGGGCGAGAACAGCGAGACCTTGCAGGCGCCGGGCGGCGCCGGATCACGGTACAGGGCGACCCCGGCGCTGTCGGGACCGCGATCGGCGAGCTGCGTGAGCATCGCGCTCAGGTGAGCGCCGAGTCGCTCCTCGATCGGACTTGACTTGCTGAACAGGCCGGCGATCCCACACATGAGCTCATCCCCCTGATCTCAGAACAGCTGCAGGTAGCGGTCGAGTTCCCATTGGGTGATCTGCTCGTGTGCCGTCTGCCACTCCCGGCGCTTGCATCGAATGAAGTAGTCGACGTAGTCCTCGTCGCCGACCGAGCCCAGAGCCTTGCGCAGGACATCGCACCGCTCGAGCTCGCGGGTCGCGTCGAGCAGGTTCTCGGGCAGGGTCTCGATTCCCATCTCGCGCCGGTCCGCCTCGCTGGTCTCGTACATGTTGGCCGTCGTCGGGTCGCCCGGGTCGAGCCCGCGCTCGATCCCGTCGAGGCCCGCGGCCAGGATCGCCGTCGCGGCGAGATAGGGATTGCAGGAACCGTCCACCGTGCGGTCCTCGATCCGCCCCTCCTCGGGGATCCGCAGCATCATCGTGCGGTTGTTCCAGCCGTAGGTGACGTAGGCGGGAGCCCAGGTGGCGCCGCTGGTCGGCGCCCCGATCACGAGCCGCTTGTAGGAGGAGACCGTCGGCGCGCTGAGCGCGATGTAGGCCTTCGCGTGAGCCTTGAGGCCGCCGATGAAGTTGTAGGCGACGTCGCTGAGCCCGAGCTTGCGCGGGTCGTCGTCGCGGTCGCGCAGGAACACGTTCGTCTCGCCGTCCCAGAGGCTCATGTGGAAGTGGCACCCGTTCCCGGTCAGGTGAGCGAACGGCTTCGGCATGAAGGTGGCGATCAGGCCGCGCTCCTGCGCCAGCGCCTCGACCATGTAGCGGTAGAAGACCGCCCGGTCGCAGCTCGTGAGCGCGTCGGCGTAGTCCCAGTTCTGCTCGAACTGCCCGTTCGCGTCCTCGTGGTCGGTCGCGTACATATCCCAGCCAAGCGAGTTCACGTGCCGGACCACATCGGCGACGAAGTCGAACGAGCGCGTCAGCGCGCGGATGTCGTAGCACGGCTGCTCGAGCGTGTCGAGCGGGTCGGCGATCTCGATCCCGCCGTCGTCGGTTTGACGGACGAGGAAGTACTCGAGCTCACAGCCGATCTTGAACTCGTAGCCGGCCTCCCGGGCGCGGTCGACCTGACGGCGGAGGATCGTCCGCGGGCAGTAGGGCCAGGCCTCGCCCTCTACCGTGGCGTCGCAGGCGAACCAGCCGATCTCCGGCTTCCAGGGAAGCCGGGTGAAGCTGCCGACGTCCGGCATCGCGATCAGGTCGGGGTTGTCGGGCGTCTGGCCGATGTCGCCGGCGGCGAAGCCCGCGAAGCCGGCACCGTCGGCGAGCAGCCCGTCGAGCTGCTGGGCCGGGACCAGCTTCGCGCTCGGCTTCGCGTGCATGTCGACGAATTGGGCGAACAGGAACTCGATCCCCTCGATCGGCGACCGCGGCGCGGACGTCGTCGGCTGTCGGCCGTTGCAAGGCGCTCATTCCTGGAGGTATCTCACATACAGGCGCCCGGGGCAATGGAAGCCCGCGCCAGGATTCGCACAGTTCCTATGTGGGAACTCACATGCCTATCCGGCCTCGACCCCGACCACGAAGTCGATCTCGGGGTCGAGGATCTGCTCGATCAGCTCCGCGTCGGCGGTGATCCCCATCTCGCGGCAACGGTTGCGGTAGTGGCGGACCTTCTGCTGCTGGTACTTGCCGACGTCGAGGCCGGGCACCGCCTTCTGATACTCGACCAGGCCGACGACGTTGCCGCGGTAGCGGTCGAAGACCTCGTGCACGAGTGCCTCGTACTCGGGGTGGGCCTCGATCAGGATCCGGCAGGCCTGGGTCCCGAAGGTGATGTGGCGGCCCTCATCCATCAGGATCAGCTTGAAGCCCTCGCGCAGCCCCGGAAAGCCCTGCCAGAGCTTGGTCGTGTCGATCACGATTTCGTAGGACGGCATCGTCAGCACGCCCTCGACGAAGGCGTTGTAGGCCGCCGAGAAGCGGACGAACGCGCGCTCGATCGTGCTGCGATCACCGTCGATCGAGGCGGCGAGCAGGTCGCTCCCGTACTCGGGCAACGCCTCGTGGAGCACGTCGCGGACCTCGAAGCGCCCACTCGGGTCGACCGTGGCGCCCCGGACCAGGAAGTGGCGCGCGACCTCCTCCGGCTCGAGCACGCCGACGACTTCGTCATGCCAGCGCATAAAGAACTCCGCGTGCTTGGCCTCCTCCATCAGGAAGGTCGACAGGTAGGTGACCCAGTCGAAGCGACCAAGCGCGTGTGAGGCCGCGATCATCGGCACCAGCTGGTCGGTAACCGCCTGCTCGCCGGCGAGAAACCGGATCGTGACCCCGAGCAGGCCGCGGCGCTGCTCCTCGTCGATCCGCTGCCAGTCGGCGGCGTCCTGTGTGAAATCCAGGTCGTCGACGTTCCACACCCGGTTGATTGCGAACTTGTACTTGCGGTAGATCGGCCCCTCGACCATCTCGCGCGTGAAGTGGAAGCGGGCGAGGACTTCGGAGTCGCTCGCGCCGCCGCTCAACGTGGGTCCTCCTCGCTCTCGCCCCTGCGCGCGACGTCAAGGATGACCTCCTCGAGCTCGAAGCTGTCGTGCGCATCGGCCACGTGCGCCTGCACGGCCTCGAGCAGCGCCTGTTCATCCGCGGCGCGGATCTCGGCGTCGCAGCCAGCCTCGAGACAGCGGTACGCGAGCGCCATCACACCGATAGTCTTGCGTGTTTGTACCAATTTGTCTAGTCTGTGCCCGAGGGGCCCTCAACTGGCCTCGAAGCAATGTCGTTTCTGCTCAGCTGTCCCAACTGTGGCGAACGCGAGGTCACCGACTTCGCCTACGGCGGCGAGGTCGTCCCTCGCCCGTCGACGAAGCCGTCCGAGCGCGAGCTCAACACCTACAACTACTTTCGCCGCAACGTGGCCGGCGTGCAGCGTGAGTGGTGGTATCACCGCTCGGGGTGTCGGGCGTGGTTTTTGGCCGAGCGCGATACGACCACCAACGAGGTGCGCTGGGTGGGCCTGCCAGAGCGATGAGCCGGCTTCCCCCCACCCCCCGCGAGCGGATCGATCGCCAGCGCCCGATCTCGTTCAGCTTCGACGGCGAGCAGGTCGAGGCGTTCGAGGGCGACACGATCGGATCGGCGCTTCAGGCGGGTGGCCGCCAGGTGATCTCGCGCAGCTTCAAGTACCACCGTCCCCGGGGGCTCTTCTGCTGCGCCGGCCAATGCCCCAACTGCCTGGTGGAGGTCGACGGCTGGCCGGGCGTCCGTGCGTGCACCGAGCCCGTGCGCCCGGGGATGAAGGTTGTCCACATGAACGCCGCGCCGTCGCTGCGCTTCGACGTGATGCGGGCGACCGACCATTTCGGCAGTCGCCTGACGCCACCCGGCTTCTACTACAAGACCTTCATCAGGCCACGCAGGCTCTGGCCGCTATACGAGAAGGTCCTGCGTAACGCCGCCGGCCTCGGCAGGCTCGCCCGCCGACAGCCAGAGCGCAAGTGGCGCACCGAGTACCGCCGCAGGCACGCCGACGTGCTCGTGATCGGTGGCGGAATCGCAGGCCTGAGCGCCGCCCTGCGGGCAGCGGAGCTGGGGGCCGACGTAGTCCTGGCCGACGACGGCCCCGAGCTCGGCGGCGCCGAGCTCGCCGGTGGGGGCGCCGAGGCGGCCCGCGAGCTCGGCGCGCCGCGTCGCGCGACGCAGGGGTCGAGGTGCTGGCGCCGGCGGCGGCCCTGGGCTTCTTCGACGGCATCGTCCCGGTGTGGTCGCGGGACACGCTGCATCAGGTTCGCGCCGGTCAGCACGTCGCCGCGACCGGCTCGATCGAGCAGCCGTTGATGTTCGAGGGCAACGACCTGCCCGGCGTGATGCTCTGCTCGGGTGCACAGCGGCTCGCCGCCCTTTATGGAGTGAGGCCGGGTAAGGCCGCCGTGATCGCGACGACGGCCGACCGCGGCCTCGAGTCCGCCCTCGCCCTGCACGAGGCCGGCGTCGAGATCGTCGGGATCGCTGACTCCCGGGCAAGCGGGGCCGACCCGGAGCTGCTGGCGCGAATCGAGGGCGCGCGGATCCCGCTTTGGCCGGGCAGCGCCGTGGTTCGCGCCTTCGGACGGGGGCGGGTGTCGGGCGCGGTCGTGGCGGAGCTCGATCGCGCCGGCACGGCGCTGCCCGACAGCGAGCGCGATCACAACTGCGACCTGGTCGCGGTCTCCGGCGGCACTGTCCCGGCGACGTCGCTGCTGCTGCAGGCCGGCAGCCGGGCTCACTGGGACGCGGACGCCGGCGCCTACCTGCCCGACGCGATCCCGCCGGGAATCCACGCGGCGGGAGCGGTCGCGGGTCACCGATCGCGCCGCCGGGCCGAGCTCTCGGGTGCCGTGGCCGGAGCCGAGGCAGCGCGCTCGCTCGACCTCGGCGACGAGGCCGACCAGGCGCGACTCGACGCCGAGCGGGAGGAGCTCAGCGCCAGCGCCGAGCTCGCCACCGAGCGCGTGCCCGCGGCTGCGGCCAGCGCGCGCGGTCGCCATGAGAAGTGCTTCGCGTGCCTCTGCGAGGACGTGACCACGGACGACATCAGCTTTTCGATCGACGAGGGATTCGACTCGCTCGAGCTCTTGAAGCGCTACACGACGGTGACCATGGGCCCGTGTCAGGGCCGGATGTGTCAATTGGCCGCGATCCGCCAGACCGCGGTCGACACCCAGACCCCCGTCGCCGAGGTTGGGATGACCACCGCCCGCCCCCCTTGGTCGACGGTGCCGATGGGGGTGCTCGCCGGGCGCCCGTTCGAGCCCGCGAAGCGCTCGGCCGTGCACGGGCGCCACCGAGAGCTCGGCGGCAACGTCCTCTGGGCCGGGGACTGGCGCCGCCCCTACGACTACGGTGACCCGAAGGCTGAGACGATGGCCGTCCACGAGGGTGCCGGTCTGATCGACGTCTCGACGCTCGGCAAGCTGATCGTGGCGGGCCCCGACGCCGGTGCCTTCCTCAATCGCCTGTACCCGAACCGCTTCGACAACCTGAAGCCCGGCCGGATCCGCTACGGGGTCCTCGGCGACGACGCCGGACGGATCACCGACGACGGCACCGTCTGCCGCCTCGACGACGACTCCTTCTACGTCACCACCACCTCCAGCGGCGCCGACGCCGTCGAGGCCTGGTTCGCTTGGTGGTTGGCGGAATGGGACATGGACGTCCACCTGACCGACGTCAGCCAAGGACTCGCGGCCTTCAACCTCGCCGGTCCCCGCTCACGCGAGATCCTCGCCGGGCTCACCGACCTCGACCCCTCGAACGAGTCGTTCTCCTACCTCGACGGCAAGCGCGCGCAGGTCGCCGGCGTCCCCTGCCTGCTGCTTCGAATCGGGTTCGTCGGCGAGCTCGGCTACGAGCTGCACTGTCCGGCGGCCCTTGCCGAGCACCTCTGGGACACGATCCTCGTCGCCGGCGAGCCGCACGGGATCCGGCCCTTCGGTCTCGAGCCTCAGCGGGTGCTGAGACTGCAGAAGCTCCACATCCTCGTCGGCCAGGACACCGACGCTGAATCGAACCCGCTCGAGGCGGCGATGCCCTGGATCGTGAAGTTCGACAAGGAGGAGGACTTCATCGGCCGCTGGGCTCTGGAGGCGGTCAGCGAGAGGGGAACGGAGAACATGCTGGTCGGCTTCACGGTCGCCGACGGCGTCGTCCCGAACGAGGGCGCAGCGGTGCTCGGCGACGGCAAGCCCGTGGGAAGGGTGACCTCCTCGCGCTTCTCACCCCTGCTCGAACGGACGATCGGGATCGCCTGGGTACCCGCGTCGATGGCCGAGGACGGCAGCTCGATCACGCTCGCCGACGACGGTCGGAGGCTGAGCGCGACGGTGCAGACAGCCCCCTTCTATGACCCGGACCAGGAGCGGCTGCGAGGATGAGTTTTGAGTTTCTCGCCCCGGACGCGGCCACGGTCGCCGAGGGCGAACGCCCGCAGCCGCGCAGCCCGATCGAGTGGACGCACCGCGACGCCGGAGCTCAGATCGGAACCCGCGCCGGCTGGCGAGTCGTCGCCGGCTATGGCGACACGAGCGCCGAAGCCGCTGCCTGCCGCAGCTCCGTCGGGATCGCCGATCTCTCGTTCCTGGGCAAGCTCGAGCTGCAGGGCGAGCCGGGGCCCGTCGCGGCCATCGTCGCCGGGCTCGCCCCCGGGGCAGCTCTCGCGCCGGGGCGGGCGACGCTGTCGGAGGGGGTCTGGTGGTGTCCGATCAGCGCCAGCCGGGTGCTTGCCGTGACCCCACCGGAGGCGACCGCGGGCGTGCGCGACGCGGCCGAGGCGGCGAGCGCCCGGGCGCAGGGATTCGTCTCCGTAACCGAGCTGACCACGGCCCTCGGCTCGAACGCGGTGATCGGGCCGCTCGCCCGCGAGGCCCTCGCGCGCACGACGGCGCTCGACCTGCGACCCCAGCGGTTCCCGGAGGCGGCCTTCGCTCCGGTCTCCGTGGCGCGAACACCCGGGATGGTCCTGCGCGAGTCCGGCGATCTCTTCCTGCACCTGTTCGGCGCCGGATACGCCGCCTACGTCTGGACCGTGTTCATCGATGCCGCGATGCAGCTGGGCGGGCGGGCGGTCGGCACCGACGCCCTGGGAACGGCGTTCGGCGACCCGGCGGCGGCCGATGCGTGACCTGTTTCGCAAGCGGCGGATGTGGCGGCCGGCCGGCGAGCTCAAGCGACACTACGACGTGGTGATCATCGGCGGCGGCTCGCATGGCCTCGCGACCGCCTACTACCTGGCCCGAAACCACGGGATCACCGACGTCTGCGTGCTCGAGCAGAGCTACATCGGCTCGGGCGCGTCCGGGCGTAACACGACGATCCTGCGCTCCAACTACAAGACGCCCGAGGGCGTGCGCTTCTATGACGCCTCGGTCCGGCTCTACGAGCGGCTCTCGGCGGAGCTGCGCTTCAACCTGCTGTTCTCGCAGCAGGGCCACCTGACCCTCGCCCACACCGACCGCGCGATGTTCGTGATGACCGAGCGAGCGGAGGTCAACCGGCTGGCCGGGGTCGACTCGCGGGTGATCGGCCCGGATGAGATCGGCCGCCTGGCGCCGGCGATGTCGCTGTCGCGCGACGCGGTCTACCCCGTCATGGGAGCGCTCTACCACCCGCCCGGCGGGATCATCCGCCACGACGCGGTCGTCTGGGGACTGGCTCGCGGGGCCGACGCAGCCGGCGTCGAGATCCACCCCTACAGCGAGGTCGCCGAGATCGAGCGCTCCAACGGTCGCGCGACCGGGGTCGCGCTGCGCGACGGTCGCAAGATCGGCGCCGGACAGGTGATCAGCGCGACCGCCGGCTGGAGCTCGACGATCGCCGCGATGGCCGGAATCGAGCTGCCGATCACGACCCACATCCTGCAGGCGTTCGTGACGGAGCCGCTGAAGCCGCTGCTCGACGTGGTCGTCGTCTCCTCCCAGATGCACGTCTACATCTCGCAGACCGACCGCGGCGAGTTCCTGATCGGAGCCGAGATCGAGCCCTGGACGACCTACCGCCAGCAGGGCACTCTCAACTTCCTCCAGGAGTCCTCGCGTCACACGCTGGAGCTCTTCCCGCAGCTCGAACGGTCCCGGATCCTGCGCAGCTGGGCCGGCCTGTGCGACATCAGCCCGGACTTCAGCCCGATCCTCGGCGTCACCGAGGTCGAGGGCTTCCTGCTCAGCGCCGGCTGGGGCACCTACGGCTTCAAGGCGGCGCCGATCGTCGGCACGACGCTGGCCGAGCTGATCGCCACCGGGACGACACCGGAGCTGATCGAGCCGTTCACGCTCGAGCGTTTCTACCGTGACCGCCTCGTTTCCGAGCTCGGGGCGGCCGCCGTCTCACACTGAACGACACAGGAGGAAGGCAGGGATGAAGAACAGCCTCGAGATCGCCCAGGATGCGGAGCTTCGGCCGATCGACGAGATCGGCGGAGAGCTCGGCCTCGAGCCCGAGGAGATCGAGCCCTACGGCCGTTACAAGGGCAAGATCTCGCTCACGGCCCTCGATCGACTCGCCGATCGACCGAACGGCAAGCTCGTCTGCGTCACCGGGATGACGCCGACGAAGGCCGGAGAGGGAAAGACGACGACCTCTGTGGCGCTGACCGAAGGCATGGGCTACATCGGCCGACGCCCGGTGCTCTGCCTGAGGGAGCCGTCGGTCGGTCCGGTGTTCGGGATGAAGGGCGGCGCCGCCGGAGGCGGGCTCGCCCAGGTCGTGCCGATGGAGGACCTGAACCTCCATTTCACCGGCGACATCCACGCGATCGGCGCCGCCAACAACCTGCTCGCGGCGATCCTCGACGCCTCGATCCTGCACGGAAACCCTCACCACATCGACGCCCTGCGGGTGACCTGGAAGCGGGCGGTCGACATGAACGACCGGGCGCTGCGGCGGGTCGTCGTCGGCCTCGGCGGAGCGGCCAACGGCTACCCGCGCGAGAGTGGGTTCGACATCACCGCCGCCTCGGAGGTGATGGCGATCCTTGCCGTCGCCCACGACCTCCAGGACCTTCGCCGGCGCATGGGCCGGATCACCGCCGCATACACCCGCGCGGGCGAGCCGGTGACGGCGGAGGACCTCGACGCGGCCGGGGCGATGACCGTGCTGCTCAAGGACGCGATCAAGCCGAACCTGATCCAGACGCTCGAGGGTCAGCCCTGCCTCATGCACGCCGGGCCGTTCGCGAACATCGCCCACGGCAACTCGTCGCTGATCGCCGACCTGCTCGGGCTGAAGCTCGGCGAGTTCGTGATCACCGAGTCGGGCTTCGGCTCCGACATGGGGATGGAGAAGTTCATCGACATCGTCTGTCGAAACGGCGGGATCGCCCCGGACGCGGTCGTCGTCGTCGCCACGGTGCGCGCGCTCAAGCATCATGGCGGCCTCACCGACGAGTCGGCGACGAACGGCGCGCAGGGGCGAGCGGCGATCGAGTCCGGGATCGCCAACCTGGTCCGCCACCTCGCGATCGTGCGTGAGTTCGGCCTCCCCGCGGTGGTCGCCGTCAACCGTCGCCCCGAGGACTCTGACGAGGAGGTCGAGCTCGTCAGCCGCCTCGCGCTCGAGGGCGGCGCGTTCGCCGCGGCCGTCAGCGACGGCTTCGCGCAGGGCGGCAAGGGCGTCGCCGATCTCGCCGAGTCGGTCGTCGCGGCCTGCGATCAGCCAAACGACTTCCGCTTCCTCTACGAGAACGAGGCGACGATCAAGAGCAAGATCGAGACGATCGCCGAACGGGTCTACGGAGCCTCGGAGGTCGTCTACTACCTCGAGGCCGAGCAGAAGATCAAGCAGTTCGCCGATCAGGGCCTCGCCAAGCTCCCGGTCTGCATGGCGAAGACCCCGCTATCGCTTTCGGCCGATCCAACATTGCTCGGCGCGCCGAGCGGGTTTCAGCTCCCGGTCCGCGACGTGCGCGCCTACACGGGCGCGGGCTGGCTGGTGCCCCTGTGTGGCGACATCCAGCAGATGCCCGGGCTCGGCAAGACCGCCGCCGCATTCGACGTCGACATCGACGCCGAGGGGCGCACAGTCGGGCTGTTCTAAGTTGGTCGGGTGACCGAGTTTGCCGACCAGCCGGTACGAGCGGCGCTGGCAGCGATCGCCGCGCGGGACGAACCGCCGGCGGGGGGCGTCGCGTCGGCGCTGACCTGCGCGGCGGCGGCAGCACTGGTGGAGTTGAGCGCAGAGCTGGCCGCCGATCGGCTCGCCGCGGGCGCCGGCGACGAAGCCCGGATGCGCGCGCACGCCACCCGCGCCCGCGAGCTGCGCGGACTGCTGTTCGCGGCCGCCGATGACGATCTCGACGCCTATGCCGCGGTCCGCGCCGCGGAAGACGCGCAGCAACGGGCGCGGGGCCTGGCGCTCGCGAGCGATCCGCCGCTGGCGATCGCCGAATCGGCGGCCGAGCTGGCCGAGGCGGCGGCCGAGATCGCGACCGCCGGCAGCTGGGCGTTCAGCGCCGACGCGGTCGCGGCCGGGCTGCTCGCCGCGGCTGCCGCCCGAGCCTCCCAGGAGCTGGTCGCCGCCAACCTCGCAGACACCAGTGACGATCCCCGTCTGGCGCAGGCCGGAGCCGCAGCCGAGCGAGCTCGCCGCGCGGCCACGGACTACTCGTAGATAGTCTGGCCGCACCTTGTCCCGGCGAGAGCGACTAACCGAGGAGATCCTGACCGCGAAGCGGTCGAAGGGGCTCACCTGGGCGGCGCTCGCCGAGATCATGGGCGCTCCGGTCGAATGGTCCACGGCTGCCCTCCTCGGTCAGTTTCCGCTCGATCGGGTGCAGGCCCAGGCGGCCACGCAGGAGCTCGGCTTGGGCGAGGACGCGATCGCGGAGCTGATCGCGCCCCCGATGCGCGGGGCGCTCGAGGCCGCGGTCCCGACCGATCCGACCATCTATCGGCTCTACGAGATCGTCCAGGTCTATGGGCCGGCGTTCAAGGAGCTGATCCATGAGGAGTTCGGAGACGGGATCATGAGCGCGATCAACTTCGGATTCACGGTGAGCCGCGAGGCGGACCCAAACGGTGACCGGGTCGAGATCGTCCTCAACGGGAAGTTCCTCCCATACGAGTGGCGTGCCGACGGCCAGTAGCGCTTAGCTCGCGGCGACGACCGCCAGGCAGGCGCCGGCGGCGCGCTCGCCCGACCGAACCGCCCCCTCCATGTGGATGTGCCCGACGCCGGCGATGTCGGTGCACGCCCAGTGGATCGGGCCGACCGGCCGGCGGAGATCCTCGCCGAAGCGGCTCAATCCGCCGACGCCGAAGCTCGTCCCGTAGGCGCCCCGCGTCCATTCCTGCGCCGACCAGTCCGTCTCGATGAAGTCGACGGCTTGCAGGGCCCCCGGCCCGACGTACTTCGCCATCCCCTCGAGCACGGCGGCGCGGCGATCGGCGGCGCTCAGCCGCCCCGCCCGCTCGGCGTTCTCGCCGGCAAGGAAGGTGGTCAGGACCCCCGCGGTCGCCGACGGCGGCGAATTGTCGTAGAGCTCGCGAACGAGCTCGTAGGGCGCGAACCCCTGGCCCGAGAGCCCGTCCTCACGCCAGAAGGGTCGTTCGTAGACGGCGAGGATCTTGTTGATGCTGCCCTGCGAGAGCGCCTGCTCCAGCCGCTGGCGCCAGGCGGGGAGCGCGGGACGGAAGCGAATCGCGCCGGTCAGATTCGGCGGCACGGCGACGATCACGGCCCGTGCGCTCACCGTCGCGGCTTCCGTGCTCACCTCGACGCCCTCCTCCGACCAGCGGATGTCGCGCGCCGGGGCGTCGAGGACGACGCGGTCGCCGAGCCGCTCGGCGAGTCGAATCGCGATCAGCTGAGAGCCGCCGACGACCCGATGGGCGAGGCACTGATCGGGGTCGAAGAGCTCGTAGGTGCCACCGGCGCCCGCGATCATCCAGAGCCCCTGAAGCAGGGAGAAGCTGTGGGCCGGCTTTGCCAGGAAGGCGCTCGCGAGCCAGAAGCGCAGCAGGTCCTGGGCCATCTCGTCGGCAACCTCGCGCTGCAGCCAGGCCTCGAAGGTGATCGCGTCGAGCGCGTCGGCGTCGGGGTGCGCCCAGGGCGCCTCCGGGTCGAGCTCCTTCGCGAGCGCGTCGAGCTTCGACTCCGCATCGGCGAACGCCCGCTCGGACGCCGCGCCGAGTGGCGCGTCGTGGCCCTCGTAGCGGTGAGCGCGCTCGGAGCGGTCGATGTAGACATGCTCGCCCTCGCGGAAGCTGGGGAAGAGCTCGATCCCGAGATCCTCCAGCAGCGCGTGCAGGGCGGATTGGTACGGGGCGACCCATTGGCCGCCGAGCTCGTTTGCCTCGCCGCCGATCTCGGTGTTCCAAACCCGGCCGCCGACCCGGTCGCGCGCCTCGAGCACGACGACGTCCGTTCCGCGAGCGGCGAGCGTCGACGCCGCCGTGAGCCCGGCGATACCGGCGCCGACGACGGCCACCTCGGTTTCGACGGGGGGCTCAGGCATTCGACCTCCCTGTCAAGCAAATCAGCACCCGCGGTCAGTCTAATCCGGACCGAGCGCCGCGGCCGCGGCCGCTCGGCCGGTGCGCACAGCGCCCTCCATGTAGCCGCAGACCCATTGGTCGGAGCCACAGACATAGAAGGGCGGCTCATGCGTGCCATGCAGCGGGCCGACCGCGGTCACGTCACCGGGCCGCCAGCCGGTGATGTAGCCCTCGGTCCAGGGGTCGACTCCCCAGCGCCGGATGTGGACGGCGATCGGGTCGCCCGCCTCCTCGCCGAACGCGGCGACCATCTCCCCGGTGAGCTCCGCCTCCACGATCCGCGACGAAGTGGCGATGAAGGCGGCCAGGCGCTCGGGCGGGATCAGCGCCGAGATGATCCCGTCACGCTGGGGCCAGGTTCCACCGATCATCGTCGTCTCCATGTAGGCCGTGGCGTTGAGGCCCTTGCGCTCCCAAAAGGAGTCGGGATAGGAGAAGCAAGCCTTGGCGGCGAGCGCGTGTCGCTGGCGATGCAACGAGCCGAGCCGCTTCGACGAGACCCCGACGATCGAGATCCGGCGCAACGGGCCCACGGGGACGGCACTGATCACGGCATCGCATTGGAAGCGTTCCCCGCTCGCCGTCTCGACCGTGCAGCCGCCGCTCGCGACTTCGATCGCCGTCACCGGGGTGGAGTAGTGGATCCGGTCCTCGAGCTCCGAGGCCATCCTCAGGGCAACCGTGGCCGAGCCCTCCGCCACCATCCCCGACTCCCAGACCGCGTAGTCGTAGAACCCCCGAGCCCCGGCGGCGGCCTCCTTGCGCAGATCCGACAACAGCGAGGTTCGCTCCACCGACTCGGCGGCGAGCGAGAGCATCGCCAGCTCGCGGGCGCGAACGGCGTTCGGGGTTGCGCCGCAGGAGCGCATCCAGGCGCCGACCGAGATCCGGTCGAGGCGATCGGCGTCCGGGTGCGCCCAGGGGTCATCGGGATCGACGCCGGCGGCGAGCCGCGCGAACTCGGCCTCGGCAGCGTCGTAGCTGGCGCGGTCGGCCGGGGTCATCCACGGCCATTCGTTGCCGACCCGGCGCCCTTCGGCTAGCAGCGCGGTGTCCTCGCCCGGTGACTCGGCGCCGAACCCGGCGACGATCGTCAGTCCGAGCTCCTCCACCAGCCCGAGGTAGGCCGTGTGGAACTCGCCCACGAGTTCGCCGCCCAGCTGCACGAGCCGCCCGTCCGCGAGCGTTGTCTGCTCAACCCGGCCGCCCGCGCGGCCACGCGCCTCGAGCACGACCACGTCCGTGCCCGCCGAGGCCAGGTCCCGCGCGGCACTCAGACCGGCCAGTCCGGCTCCGACGACGACCACGTCAGATCGCATTCAGCTCCACGGATAGGGGCTGTGCGAGACCGGGTGCAGGTCGCCGGTGGCGAAGCGCTCGTAGCGGAACGGGTGCAGCAGCGAAGAGTGCTCGCCCTGGAGCACTCGGGCGATCTCGCGGCCGACGGCGATCATCTTGTAGCCGTGGTTGGAATCGGCGGCGACGTAGACGTTCGGGCGCATGTGGTCGAAGATCGGGAAGTTGTCGGCGGTGAAGGCACCGGCGCCACCCGAGCGCACCTGGTGGTAGAGCGCCCGGCACCCCTGGAAGCGCTCCATGCACGCCGAGAGCGCCGCGCACCATAGGTCGGGAAAGCCGGCCTCGACCGTTCCGGTCGGGTAGGGATCGACGACGAGCTCCGAGCCGATCGGAAGCGGCTGGGCACCTCCCTGAACGGACTCGCGGTCCGGCTTCACGTAGATCCCCCAGGGCTCCTCGGTGATCATCCGGCCCTCGTCGTCTGAGAGCGGGCGGTCGGAGTCCACGTGCAGCACAGGGCCCTCGCTGCCGTCGGCGGTGTCGAAGGTCGACGGCGCCAGCATCACCTCTCCTTCCTGCAGGTACCAGTAGGTCCACATCGGCCGGTCGCGCTCGACGCCGCCGCCGGGCCGGTGGACGTCGATCCGGTCGGAGAGCCCGAGCATCCGCCACAGATGCGGGATCCATGGGCCGACGGCGACGACGACCTGCTCGACCTCGATTCCGCCGGCGCTCGTCTCGACCCGCGTGACGGCCCCCGAGCCGTCGAATTCGAACCCGGTCACCTCGACCCCGTCGGCGATCTGCGCCCCCGCTGCCCGTGCCTTGTCCGCGAGGCCGTGCATCGACTCCTTGTTGAAGGCGAAGCCGCCCCGATGCTCGTGCAGGCAGACGCTCAGGCCCTCGGCCCGCCAATCGCCGTAGAGGCCGCGCATGTGGGCGCGGACCTCCTGCTCCCCCGTGTGCAGCTCCGACGGATATCCGATCCGCTGCTGGCGCTCGAACACCTCGGTCAGATCGGGCTCCTGGGAGGGCGGGCCCAGCGCCACGTAGCCGCTGCCGTGGTAGGCGAGCGTCTCCGGATCGGATTCCCAGATCTCGACGCATGCCGCCATCAGCTCCTGCATCGCGGGCTGGAAGTAGTTGTTGCGGATCACGCCGCAGGCGATTCCCGAGGCGCCGGCCCCAACCCCCGTCTTGTCGACGACGAGTGCCTGCTCGCCGGCCGCGGCCAGATGCCAGGCCGTCGAGAGTCCGTGCACGCCCGCGCCGATCACCAGGTGGCGAGCGGAGTTCGGCACCGGTGCGGCGGTGAGCACCTAGTGCTCCGGCGGCTCCCAGCCCTCGAGCACCGGCGGCTTCCAGTGGTCGCCGACGTTCGGCGAGCTCTCGGTCCAGGGGCCGAGCTCGGGCTGGAGGAACTTCGCGTGGGCCCGCTTGAGACGGATCCCGTAGGAGTTGCCCGCCGTCAGGTGAGCGATCAGGACCTTGCGGGCGATCTCGTCCTCGCGGCCCTCGGGGATCGGGAAGTAGATCCGCAGGAAGGAGTTGGAGTAGCGGTCGAAGACCGCCGGCGTGCCCTCCTCGACCAGCAGCTCGACGTCCTCGAGCCAGTTCAGGTCCTTGCCGGGGGTCGCCGCATCGAGGTCGATGTCCTCGACCAGCGAGATGTCCTCCTGGTACGGAAAGCGCTCGCCGGAGAGGTACTCGGCGTCGATCGAGAAGACCTTCTCCGGCTCGGCAGTCATCTCAAGCGGCCTCAACGGCGGCCGGGCTCGGCTTCGCTCCGCTACGCCTCACGTCGTCTCCTCGGCTGGCTGCGGCAGGTAGTCCACCGGGTTCTCCAGGTACTGGTCGAGCAGAGTGCGAATCTCCTCGAGCGCGCGTTCCTCGGTCGCGCCGGGGATGTAGTCGGTGCCCGCCAGGGGGACCCGCGCCATCGCCGACGCCTCGACGGTGAGCGCCGCGAGGTCCTCGGGCTCGAGGTTGTGGACGCTGGTCTTCCCGCAGGCGCGGGCGAGCATCTGGACCTCGAGCGTCAGCGTGTGGAGGAAGTTGAACACACGCTGGGCGGCCTCGTCCACGTGCAGGCGCTTGCGCAGCTCGGGGTCCTGCGTGGTGATGCCCACCGGGCAGCGGCCCGTGTGGCAGTGGTAGCACTGGCCGGCGGGGACGCCCACGGTCCCCTCGTAGTCGGTGACGCCCGGGATCTCCTTGTTGCAGTTGAGCGCCATCAGCGCCGAGTGCCCGATCGCGATCGCGTCGGCGCCGAGCGCCAGGCACTTCGCGATGTCGCCGCCGTTGCGGATCCCGCCCGCCACCACGAGGTCGACCTCGTCGGCAAGGCCGACGTCCTCGAGCGCGCGGCGCGCCTCGGGGATCGCCGCGATCAGCGGGATGCCCGTCTCCTCCGCCGCCACGTGCGGTCCCGCCCCGGTGCCGCCCTCGGCCCCGTCCAGGTAGATGATGTCGGGACCGCACTTGGCCGCCATCCGCACGTCGTCGTAGACCCGCGCGGCGCCGAGCTTGAGCTGGATCGGGATCTCGTAGTTGGTCGCCTCGCGCGTCTCCTGCACCTTCAGCGATAGGTCGTCGGGGCCGAGCCAGTCCGGGTGCCTGGCGGGGGAGCGCTGGTCGATGCCGGCCGGCAGCGAGCGCATCTCAGCCACCTGCTCGGTCACCTTCTGCCCCATCAGGTGGCCGCCGAGGCCGACCTTGCAGCCCTGGCCGATGAAGAACTCGACCCCGTCGGCCAGCATCATGTGGTGAGGGTTGAAGCCGTAGCGGCTCTGGATCACCTGGTAGTACCACTTGGTCGACAGGTCGCGCTCGGGCGGGATCATCCCGCCCTCGCCCGAGCAGGTCGCCGTGCCCGCCATCGAAGCGCCCTTGGCGAGCGCCATCTTCGCCTCCAGCGACAGGGCCCCGAAGCTCATCCCGGTGATGTAGACGGGGATGTCGAGCTCGAGCGGCTTCTTCGCGAAGCGCGCGCCGAGCACCGTCTTCGTGTCGCATTTCTCCCGGTAGCCCTCGATCACGAACCGCGTCAGCGTCCCCGGGAGGAAGGTCAGCTCGTCCCAGTGCGGGATCTTCTTGAACATCGAGAAGCCGCGCATCCGGTAGCGGCCGAGCTCGGCCTTCATGTGGATGTCGTTGATCACCCGCGGCGTGAAGATCGGGCTGCTGCCGATCACCTCGCGCTCGTCGGGCTTTTCGTCCGCCATCTCGATCCTCTCTAGAGCACCAGCTTGCGCTCGCTGGGCTCGAGGTTGTCGTAGTTGTAGAGCTTCTTCCCGCAGACGAACTTGCGCAGCTGCGGCGGCTCGCCGAGCTCGTGGATCGCGAACTTGCGCTCGACCAGCTCGGTGTCGGAGTCCGCCCAGGCCGCCTCGACGCAGTCGATGCCGAGCGCCGCGATCTCGCCGCCCGACGTAGATCGTGCCGTCGTACATCGAGTCGCCCAGCCCCGGGCCGACGTCGCCGCAGATGATCTGGCGGCCGCGCTGCATCATGAACCCGGTCATCGAGGCCGCGTTGCCGAGGGCGATGATCGTGCCGCCCTTCTGGTCGATCCCGGTGCGCGCGCCGACGTCGCCCTTGACGACGAGGTCGCCGCCACGCAGGGCGGCGCCGGCGAGCGAGCCGGCGTTGTTGTCGACCACGACCACCCCCGACATCATGTTCTCGGCGACCGACCAGCCGACGCGCCCGGTGATCTCGACCTCCGGGCCGTCGATCAGCCCGCAGCCGAAGTAGCCGAGGCTGCCCTCGAAGCGGATCCGGCAGCGGGCCAGGATCGCGACGCCCAGCGAGTGCCTCGCGCTCGGGTTGAGCACGGTGACCTCCTCGACGCCCTGCTCGTAGATCAGCCAGCGCAGCTCGGCGTTGATCTTGCGCGTGGTCAGCTCGGCCGCGTCGAGCTCGGCACTCTTGCCGTCGATCCTCGACGTCTTCGGGATCGAGTCGTCGAGCTCGACCAGCCCCCGCTCGTCCATCGCCGGTGCCTGCGGGCTCACCTCGTCCATACGAGCACCTCGCCCTCATAGGGGTCGCGGGTCTCGATCTCGCGGTCGAGGACCTGGCGGATCGCGATCTCCTCGGAGGCGAGCGCGACCAGATCGTCGTCCTCGTAGAGCACCAGCGGCTTCGCCCCGAGCTCGTCCTTGGCGACTCCGAGCGCGTCCTCGGTGACGCAGATGTAGGTGAAGACACCGTCGAGATCGGTGAGGCTCTGGCGCATCGCCTGCTCCAGCGAGAGGCCCTCGCTCATCTGCTCGGCCAGGTAGACGGCGATGATCTCGGAGTCGCACTCGGACTGGAAGCGGTGTCCGGAGCGCTGCAGCCGCCGGCGCCACTCGTGGAAGTTGGTCAGCTGGCCGTTGTGGACGACCGCGACGTCGGGGAACGGGTAGGCCCAATAGGGGTGCGCGTTGGCGATATCGACGTCGGATTCGGTCGCCATCCGCGCGTGACCGATCGCGTGCGTGCCGGCGTAGCTGGAGAGGCCGTACTGCGCGGAGACGGTCTCGGCGTCGCCGAGGTCCTTGACGATCTCGAGCGAGCGGCCGAGCGAGAGGACCTCCGTGTGGCGCACCCGCTCGACCGCATCGGCGAGCAGCTTCAGGTCGCCGTCGAAACCGAAGATCACGGTCATCGTGCGGTCGGTGCCCTTCACCTCCGCGATCTCGGCGCCGGCGGCGCGCATCCGCGCCTCGACCTGGTCGCGCTGGCGCTGCACGCGCTGCACCGAGCTCGGCGCCGTCGTCGGCCGCCTCGCTCAGCTTCACGTGGATGACGTAGCCGTCAGCGTCGCCGCGGTAGAGCGCGAACCCGGTCGAATCGGGCCCGCGATGCTTCATCGCCTGAAGCATCCGGGTCATGTCCCGCCCGACCTGCACGCTCGCCGCCGCCGTTGCGGTAGATGATCCCGGCGATCCCGCACATCAGCTCCCGGCTAGGGCAAGCACCTCCAGGTACTCCTCGCGCTCCCAGTCGGTGACCGCCGCCAGGTAGCGCTCCCACTCGTCGCGCTTGTAGTGCTGGAAGACCCGGTAGAGCCGGCCGGGCATCGCGCCCTTGATCACCTCGTCGGCCGCCAGGGCGTCGAGGGCAGCGCCGAGGCTGTCGGGCACCCGCTCGAGCTCGACTCCCTCGCTGAGCAGGTCGTAGGTGTTTCCCTCCTGGGGAGGCCCGGGGTCGCTCTTTTGCTTGAGCCCGTCGAGCCCCGCCCGCAGCAGCGTCGCGACCGTCAGGTACGGGTTGCAGGACGAGTCGACGCCGCGATACTCGAAGCGGCCGCCGGAGGCGACCCGCACGGTGCAGGTCCGGTTCTGCCAGCCCCAGTTCTTGTAGATCGGGGCCCAGAAGCCGGTGTCCCACATCCGGCAGTAGGAGTTCACGGTCGAGTTGCCGACGCACATCAGGGCGCCGAAGTGGTCCAGCATGCCGCCGAGGAAGTGGCGCCCCATCTCGGAGAGCTGCGCCGGCCCGTCGGGATCGTGGAAGACGTTGTTGCCGTCGTCGTCGACGAGCGTGAAGTGGTGATGGTGCCCGTTGGCGGAGACGCCGGTGAACGGCTTCGGCATGAACGAGCCCAGCAGACCGTGCTTGCGCGCCGACGGCGGCAATGATCTGCCGGTAAGTGGTGAGGTTGTCCGCGGTCCGCACGGGGCGGTCGAAGCGGAAGTTGAGCTCGAGCTGGCCGGGCGCGTCCTCGTGGTCGCCGTAGCTCATGTCGAGGCCCATCCGCTGCCCGTACTCGACCACGTCGAGCAGCACCGGACGCAGTTCCTCGAACATGTGGATGTGGTAGCAGTAGGGCTTGGTGACGCCCTCGGCGCCGCCGTCCTCGGTCCGGCGCATCCACATCATCTCCGGCTCGATCCCGATCAGGAAGTTGAGCCCGAGCTCGTCCTCGAACTCTTTCACGACTCGCTTGAGGTTCTGGCGCGGGTCGGCGTCGAGCAGCTCGCCCGTCTCGGTGTCGTAGCAGTCGCAGAACACCCGGGCGACGCGCTCGTCCCAGGGCAGGACCCTGAACGTGTCGAGGTCGGCGATCGCCGCCAGCTCGGACTCCTCGGGGCCGAAGCCGATGTAGTTGCCGGACCGATCCGTGAACAGGTTCGCCGTGGCACCGTAGACGAGCTGGTAGCCCCGTTCGGCGACCTGGGGGAAGAACGAGGCGACGACGCCCTTGCCCATGACGCGGCCGGTGATCGAGACCTGCTGGAAGAAGACGTACTCGATGCCCTCGTCGGCGATCAGCTTGGTCAGTTCCTCGATCCTCTCCGCGCGACCCGGCTGGTTGCGGGCTTCCTCAAGGGTCGCCGGCGGCATCTCAGACCGGGGGCTCTCGAGGACCGTTTCAACCGTCCCACCAAGCCTGTCAGCGGCCACTATCGGGCTCCTTTCGATTATGGACAAAATTGTACAGTCGGGAAGAAGGCCCCTATGCCCGCGCGCCGGCGAGCTCGAGCCAGTTGGCGAACAACCTACGCGCCGGTGGATGAAGCTCGTCCGCCTGCCGCTCGACGTCGGCGATGAACTCCGCCCCCGCGCGCTCCCCGAGTGTGCTCGCGAGCGATTCGCGATAGGCCGGGACCGATCCCCACTCGCGCGCCATCTCGCCCGTCACCTCGAGGTGAAACTGGACGCCGTAGGCGCGCTCTCCTGAGCGGAAGGCTTGGTTGGCGATCGCGGCCGAGCGGGCCAGGCGCACGGCACCGTCCGGCAGGTCGAACGTATCGGCATGCCACTGCAGGGAAACGGGGCGGTCGTCGATCCCTGCGAACAGCGGATCGGCCCGGCCCTCACCGGTGAGCTCGACCTCCAGCAGTCCCACCTCGGGGCGCTCGGCCTCGTACACCCGGGCGCCCAGCGCGGCGGCGAGCAGCTGCGCCCCCAGGCAGACGCCGAGCACCGGACGCCCGGCGCCGGCCGCGTCGGCGATCAGCTCGCGCTCGGCCGCCAGCCACGGATGGTCGGCATCGTCGCCGGCGCCCATCGGGCCGCCCATCGCCAGCACGGCGTCGAACTCGCGCCAGTCGGGCAGCGGCTCGCCCTCGTCGAGCTCGACCGCGATCGGCTCGACCCCACGCTCCGCGCATCACCTCCGAGAACACCCCCGGGTGCTCGCAGGCGATGTGCTGGAGGACGAGGACGCGCGTCACGGCTGGCTGTGCCGCCTCGCGCTTTGCTGCTCGACGGAGACGACCTCGCCGGTGTTCGCGTCGATGCGGACCAGGGCCAGTCGCCTGAAGGTATCCGGATTCTTCGCGTTCGGGATCGAGAGCGACACGATCCAGAACGGCTGCTGGTCAGGCCCTGCCGCAGCAGCCGGACCTGCGTCCGCTCTGGGCGACGAAGTCGATCTGCCGTTCGGCGGTCGCGATCGCCTCGTCCTGGGTGACACGGATCTGAGCCTGCTGGCAGGTCCGGGCAACGAAGATGCACAGCACCAACAGGAAGCCGACCAGAGCCAGCCGCCGCCACTTCGAGTCGCCGCGGCCCGCGGCTTGCCCGGGCGACCATCTCTCCCCGTCCGGGGAGGGTGCCACCGCTTCGGGTGTCGGCGCGCCGCTCAGACGGTGGGACGGAACTCGTCCCCGAGGCTCGTGCCGAACACGATCACCAGGACGATGATCACGCAGATGATCGAGATCGCTAGCATCGGCGTACTCGAACGACTTAACGTGCGTCTGCTTCGGCGGGGAACTCGATCTGCTTGCCGTTCATCTCAGCTTGGACTCCTGTGCCTCCGCGGCGGCGGCGTCCGGGGAGCTCCCCGGACGGACACGCGCTGCGGCATAGGTGATCAGACGGCGGTTCTCGTACACCATCCAGGCGATGAGCACGACGACCATGACCACGATCCCGATCCAGGTCAGCGACCATGTACGCGCTCTCGGCTCCGACGCCGTCGGGGCCGTAGGTGGAGCCGGGTCCGAAGGTCATGAAGCCGGCGCAGTCCTGGTAGGGGTTCGCGAGAATGAAGTCGGCGGAGTCGTTGACCCGGTCCTCCTGGGTCCCCGGGTCGGACGAAACACAATCGGGCGCGCTGTTGATTATGCCGGGCATACGATCACCTTACCCCTGTTGCGGATCCGTCTTCGGGCGCACCTATCTCACCAGCTCCTTGGCCGCCTCGGCGGTCGTCGCATCGGCGTCCACCCGCTCGCCGTCGGGGTTGATGAACAGGTCGTGGGCGTGCGCGAACTCCGGCACGTGGATGTCGGGTTCGTACTCGGCCGACGTCGAGTCCGTCGATCTCGACCTCCGGCGGGACGCGCAGCAGGTTGAACTTCTTGAGCACCCAGGACGCGAACCAGCCGGATGAGGAAGCCCAACGGCAGGAAGGTGGCTATGCCGATCAGCTGGCCGCCGATCGAGCTCTCGACGTTGTTGAGCCCGGTCGGGTATCCGGCGGCGAAGATCCCGACCCAGATGCACCCCCAGGAAGCCCGCCAACGCCGTGCACCGCAACCGCCCCGACGACGTCGTCGACGCGCATCTTGTCCTCGATCCAGTTTCCGACGTAGACGACCAACGACCGCCGTCAGCGCATCGCGAGCAGGTACCCCATCGTCGGCGCGTAGACGTCGGCGCCCGCCGAGACGCTGATCACGCCCGGCGAGCCCACCCGAAACGGTCCAGAACGGGTCGCCGCGACTGGCGAAGTAGCCGCCGGTGAAGCCGCCGGCAAACCCGAAGGTGATGATCATCGCGATCGAGCCCAGCGTCGTCGGGCTGAGGTAGATGTTCGCCCAGCCCGGGAAAGCCGTGGACGCGATCACCAAGCAGGCGGCGTAGAAGCCGTAGAAGCCGGTGAAGATCAGCATCAGGCCCATCAGGGTCATGTGGATGTTGTGCGGACGGAACGTCCGCGCGAGGCCCTCCCGGGTGTACTTGCCTATTCGGGGTCCGAGGTTGAAGAGCACACCGAGCGTGAAGGCGCCGGAGACGCCGTGCACGACCGCGGAGGCAATCGAGTCGTGAAAGCCGAAGCGCAGCGTGAGCCAGCCGCCGGCGCTCCAGCCCCAGGCGGCATCCAGGATCCAGACGACGGAGCCGAGCAGGCACAGCGAGCAGCAGGTACGCGGAGAGACGCACCCGCTCTAGCAGCGCCCCGGACATGATCGATGCGGTCGTCCACGAGAACAGCAGGAAGGCGAGGAAGAAGATCGAGGTTGATGTTGTTCGTCAGGTTGGGCCCGAAGGCGTCCGACCACGGGATCCCACCCTGACAGGCCACGCTGGTGAAGTCGCTGGAGTTCGGGCCGATCGGCGGGATGCCGGGCTGGTTGCAGTTGTAGATCCACCAGCCGATGTAGTACATCGTCGGCGTGACGACGGCGATCGTGAGGATGTTCTTCATCGCCGTCGCGAGCGCGTTCTTGCGGCGCGCGACGCCGGTCTCGTACGTCATGAAGCCCACGTGGATGAGCCACATGAGCACGACGGTGAAGAAGTAGAACTGCTCTCCGAGGATGGCACTGTCGAGGGTCTGGCTCTCGAGCGGTGCCGCGTCCTTGAGGTCCGTGACCTGGGCGAGCAGGAAGTCCACTAGCGCGGGCAACGTATCCCGCCTGGGCGAGCCGTGGCAATAGGCAACGGCCCCATACTTGACCGCCTCCAAGTGTAGGATCAGCACATACGGCTCGCGGGCGTTCGGGATAGGATGAGCCGCGCGATGGACGAGGCAGTCTCCCCCGAGAACGGAGATCTCGCTTGAGTCTGCAGCTTGTGGAGGAGGAGGGCGACGCCCTTCGTCGTGCGCGGCTCGAGAACGAGACCCTCTACGCGGTGATCAAGACGGTCTCCTCGTCGCTCGACCTGGACCGGGTCCTGCGCGGGATCGTCGAGATCGCCAACGACGCGACCGCCTGCCACGCCTGCTTCATCTACTTCGTCGAGGCCGAGCGGCTGGTGCTGCGGGCGGCGTCGCCGCGGTACTCGAGCCTCGTCGGCCAGCTGGCGCTCGGCCTCGACGAGGGTCTTGCCGGCTGGGTGGCCCGGACCAAGACCCCGGAGTTCATCCGCGAGAACGCGATGGCCGACCCGCGGATGAAGTTCGTTCCCGAGCTCGACGAGGAGAGCTTCCAATCGATGGTCGCGGTGCCGATCCTGGCGAAGGCCGGCGACGTGATCGGGGTCGTCGTGCTGCACACCGAGGCGCCGCGGGAGTTCGACGACGACGTTCTCAACTTCCTCGTCCATACCGCCTCGCTGGTGGCGGGGGCGATCGAGAACGCGCAGCTCTACGAGGAGACCCGCAGGCGCGTTCAGGCGCTGACCACGCTGACGCAGCTCAGCCAGGCGCTCGCCGCCGTCACAATGCGCGAGGACCTCTACGAAGCCGTCGCCCGAGGCGCCCGCGAGCTGCTGCGGGCCGATGTGTGTCTGATCTACCGCCTCGACGTCGACGCCGACGAGCTGATCCTGGTCAGCTCCGACCCCGAGGACGCAGCGGCCCCGAGCCCTCGGCCGGATGGCACGAGTCTGGTGCTCAACCTGATGCGGCGAAACGGCGGGCGAGGCCGCAACGGCGGGGGCGCGGTCGCCGACGACCCCTGGCCTGAGATGGACGAGGCAGTGCTGGCGGTGCCGCTGCTGGCGCGCAACGAGCAGCTCGGGATGATCTGCTGCCTGGCTCGCGAGCGGCAGTTCAGCGACGAGGACGCCGAGTTGCTCGGCGCGGTCGCCGACCAGACCGCCGTCGGGCTGAAGAAGGCGGAGCTGATCGAGCGACTGACGGCCGAGAACATCGTCAAGGACATGTTCGACGCGCTCGCCGCGGGCTCGGTCGACGCGGCGCAAACAAAGGCGAGCGAGGCGCGCTGCGACCTCGCGCAGCCCGCACGTCTTCCTGCACGTCGAGCGGGCGCCGCAGGCACCCGACTCAACGCGCCGTCTGGCCCGAGATGGCCGCCAGGCTCGAGGCGCGACTGCGGCGCCTGTACCCGCGAGCGCTCTTCGACTCACGGCATGACAGGGTGCGGGCGCTCGCGCCGTCGCCGAGCACCAACGGCGCGGTCGAGGAGATGCGCGCGGCTTGCGAGTCGCTCGGTCGCGAGGACGGGCTGGTGGTCGGCCTCAGCGACCTCGATCGTGGCGCGGCGAGCGGCCGGCGGCGGATGCGCGAAGCCGCCGACGCGGCCCGGATCGGGCGTTCGCTGGTCGCCGAGGGCGGCGCCGTCTCCTACGAGCAACTCGGCGCCTACCGCTACCTCGTCCACCTCGAGCTCGACGAGGCCCCGCGCGATCGCTATCACCAGTCGGTCGAGAAGCTGGGCGAGTACGACCGCCGCCGCCGCACCCGGCTGGTGGAGACCCTGGAGCAGTTCCTCGCCGACCGCGGCAGCGTCACCGCGAGCGCCCGAGCGCTCTACGTGCACCCCAACACGGTGCGCCAGCGACTGGAGCGGATCGAGCGCGTCGCCGGGCTCGACCTGCCGGACGAGGACCTCCTGTCGCTCGAGCTGGCGTTGAAGCTCGCCAGGCTGCACCGCATCAGGGCCGAGACGGAATGAGCGGGCCGAGTGACGCTACGCGGCGCGACGAACTCGCCTGCGCGCCAGCCAGATCCAAAAGATGCCGAAGCCGACGACGTTCAGCAGGACGACGAAGAGGACCCACCACGCCTTGATCAGGAAGGGCAGGTCGTCCTCCTTCCAGAGCTCATAGCCGGTCAGGTAGGCCATGATCACCAACGTCAGCACCAGTATCGGCGGCGCTTGGCCGGTGAGTACGAAGACGATCATGCCGCCGGCGATCCTATATGCGGGCCGCCCCGATGACGATCCGCGCGAAGCTCTACGCCGCAATCGTGTTGACGATCCTCGGGCCGCTGGCGACGACCGCCGTGGCGCTCACCGGGATGGCGCAGATGGGCGACCGTTTCGACGAGGTTCGCCAGCGAGCCGACCACGAGTCGCTCGCCCGCGAGCTCAAGTTCGGGGTCACCGACGTCAACGGCTGGCAGACCGCGTACGGCTACGACGAGGGGGGTCTGCGGGTGCGGTTCGTGCGCTCGGCCGATGAGCTCCAGCGCAACCTGGACCGCGCGGCGCAGACCCTGACGGGCGCGCGCGAGGAGGAGTTGCTCGCCCGGCTCGATTCTCAGTTCCAGAGCTTCATGGCCCTGGACGCGGTCGCCTGGAAGAGCCTGCAGGCGGGTGACACCGAGAGGACGAAGCAGATCCTGCTCGGTCCCGAGCTGAGGCGCTTCGAGGCGATGGCGGCGACCGCCGACGAGCTCGCCGCTTACGAGTCGGACGCCGCCGCAGCCGCCAAGAGCGCCTTCGACGATGCTCACGACGACGCCCGCCGGAGGCTGATCGCGGTCGGCCTCGGCGCCGCCGTCGTGATCGTCCTGCTGCTCGTAACCGCCAACGACATCGCGCGGATGGCGCTCGAGGGCGAGCGCGTGCGCGAGCGCAAGCCGCCCGAGACGCCGGCCGACGAGCCCTCGTGACCCGCGACGTGCTGCTCACGCTCAGCCTCCTGCTGGGGGCGGCGCTCGCGGCACGCTTTCTCGCGAGCCTGATCCGGGTCCCGGAGATCCTCGTCCTGGTGCTCTTCGGTGCCCTCTTCGGGCCGTCGCTGCTCGACGTGATCGATGTCCCGTTCGACACGATCGGCGCCCAGCTCCTGTTCACCCTCGGCGTCTCGCTGATCCTCTTCTACGGTGGGCTCAACCTCTCGCTGGTTGTCCTGAGGCGTGTCTGGGTCGGGCTCGGGATGCTGGTCCTCCCGGGGGTGGTGCTGACCGCGGCGATCACCGGCATCGCCGCCCATCTGGCGTTCGATCTGTCGTGGACCGCAGCGCTGCTGATGGGGGCGATCCTCTCCCCCACCGACCCGGCGATCCTGATCCCGCTGTTCGTGCGCTCGCGGCTGCGACCCAAGGTCGCCCAGACGGTGGTCGCCGAGTCGGCGTTCAACGACCCGACCGGAGCGGTCCTCGCGCTCGCGCTCGCCGGGGTGCTGGTCAGTGGCGGTGGCTCGATCACGACTCCGGCGCTCGATTTCGTCGGGAATCTGGCGATCAGCACCGTGATCGGCGTGCGTCGCCGGCGTCCTGCTGGCGGCGACGATCTCGAGCCGGCGCGCCGGGATCTGGCGCGAGTCCTCGGCGGCGGCCGTGCTCGCAGTGGTCACGATCGGCTACTTCTCGCTCGACTCGGCCGGCGGCAGCGGCTACCTCGGCGCCTTCCTCGCCGGGTTGATCGTCGGCAACATGGAGCACCTGGGGCTCGCGATGCACTCCAAGCACGAGCGCGAGCTCCGCCAGTTCGCGTACAACATGGCCGACCTCGTCACTCTGTTCGTCTTCGTCGTCCTCGGCGCGAACATCCCGTTCGACACCCTCGGGCAGTATCTGCTGCCGGCGTTTGCGGTGCTGGCGACGCTGCTGCTGCTGGCGCGCCCGCTGACGGTGCTCGCCTGCACGCTGCCCGACCGGCGCTCGGGCTGGACGCGGCCCGAGCTCGCTTTCCTGTGCTGGACGCGCGAGACCGGCGTGGTGCCCGCGGCGCTGGTGGGTGTGCTCGCCGGGCTCGGCGTCCCGAACACGGACGTCTACGCGAGCGTGGTCGCCCTGGCGATCGTGATGACGCTGATCCTGCAGGCGCTGCCGGCAGCCTGGCTCGCCGGCCGTCTGGGACTGCTCGATGGCCACGCGCCCAGAGGCGCGGCCGCGGATCAGGCCGCAAGCTGACCCCAAGCGCCGACCGCCCTGGGGTGATCTAGGCTCGACCGGTGGCCCGTGCATCGATGGTCGACGCGACCGAGACCGCTCTTCGCGAGCGCCTCGCGCCGGGTCGTGCCCGGCCCGGCGATCGTCTGCCCCCGGAGAAGGAGCTCGCTGCGGGTCTGGGCGTCTCGCGGGGAACACTGCGGTTGGCGCTCGAGCGCCTGGAGAGCAACGGCGAGATCGTCCGCAGGCAGGGAAGCGGCACCTTCGTCGGTCGGGTCGCCCTCGGCGCCGCCTTCAGCGAGGGACTCGAGGTGCTCGAGTCCTATGCGTCGTTGGCCCGCCGTCAGGGAAAGCGGCTGACCGTCAGCAATCTCCAGGTCGAGCAGGCGCGAATGCCCGGATACGTGGCCGAGGCGCTCGGCCTACCACGGGGGACGCGGGCGCCGCTGATCCAGCGGACCTTGCTTGCCGACGGAACGCCCGCCGCCCATATGCGCGACATCGTCCATCCGGACGTCGCGCTGCCGCCGCTCGAGGAGGTTCGCTCGGCGATCGAGTCGGGGAAAATGGTGCTCGACATCCTGGTCGAGGGCGGCGTCCCGATCGCGTTCGCCAGGACGCAGGTGCGCCCGCGGCTGCTGGAGCCCGGCAGTCGGCTCGGCGAAGCGATCGGCGCGACCCGCGTCACCGCAGCACTCGAGCTGGTCGAGCTGATGCACCTCGCCGGGGGCGAGGCCGCTCAGTACTCGATCGAGGTGTTCGCGCCCGGCTCCATCGACCTGCATGTGATCCGGGGGCTCGACTCCGGGAGGTGGGAAGTTGAATAGCGGGCGAACTCAGGCTCGGACGAGCTCGCGCCGCGGCCGCCGCGGCACCCGGCGACGCTGCCAGGCCTCGGCGGCGATCAGCACCAGCGCGGGAGGCACCGTCGCCGGGAGCACGTCGTAGACGAGAAAGAGCTGGTCCCAGCAGAGCGCCACGGCGAGCATCGCCAGCGAGTACGAAACCCGCGAGCGATGCTCGGCCGCGAGGATCGCGCCGACGACGGCGGCGGCCAAGAAGTCGCCGTAGCCCATCCCCGCACCGGCGAAGGACGCCGACTGCAGCTGCGGCAGGCCGCCGCCGGGGGCCGCCGCGACAAGAACCTCGTTGGGATGCTGGAGGTTTCCCGAGAAGACCAGCCCCGCGTCGACGACGGCCATGGCGATTACGCCGGCCTTGAGCAGGACGAGCGGCGCCGCCCCGGCGAGCAGGCGACCCGCGCAGATCGCGGAGCCCGCGATCAGCGCCACCGCGGCGAGCTGGCCGAGGTGCGACTCGGGCATCGCCCATACAGCAACCAGCAACGGCAGGACGAGTACGGCGAGCCAGGGCCGCGCCCCCCGCATCGCCCAACCGAGCGCCAGCGCGCCGCCAACCGGGACCAGGATCAGGGCGACCCACGTCAGCGCCTGCGCCGTCGATGGGATCGCCGCGATCGCCGCGATCACGACGGCGATCGAGAGCGGCAGCAAGAGCGCCCACCCGGCCCCCCGAAAGCGGTCCGCCCAGCGTGGCAGGCCCGCCGCGGCGAACGCGACGCACCCGGCTTGAGCGACGGTGAGCACGAGGATGTCAGGTGACAACCACACGAACCCGGACCGTCGCACGCATGGCTAAAGCGGTGGACAAGATCGGACGCAAGCGTCGCAGGATCCTCGACGCGGCTCGCGCCCGGGTGCGAGCGCCAATGCGTCCGCCGGACTTGACTTCGCGCGATCGGGTGATACGACGTGGGTGGGATAGCGAAAAGGGGGCGTGCACTGCGCAATCGTGCCGCAAGATCAGCCACGGGCCTCGTCGTCGGCGTCATCGTGCTCGCCTTCAGCGCATCGCCTGCCGCCGCCGCGACAGCCTTCAGCCAGGCGCTGCTGGTCCGCGGTGACGACACCACCCTGCTCAGCGAGAGCCCGATCTCGAGCTGGGGCTTCGACGGCGGATCGACCGGGCTGCACGGCTACGGCGGCGGCCGGTTCGTAACCGCCGACTCCGGGCACTTCACGAAGCCGATCGGCAAGGACTCGCTCGAGCTCACGGCCGCCGTCGTTAAGGGCACGCATTTCAAGCAGCTGAGCTTCGAGGCGACGAAGACGGGCAGCTCGTCGGCCTACTTCCGGGTCTGCTTCACGGACGTGATGCTGAGCTCGAGCCAGCTCGGATTCGGCTCCGGCGACAGGGCGGAGGAGCGGATCGGGTTCAGCTACGACAAGGCGAAGTACGACTACGCGCCCGCCGGGGCGCTCGCGGGCGGCTGCGGCGGCAAGAGCCCGGCGCTGAACGCCTGGGTGATCAAGCTCGGCGGCCACAAGGCGACGGTCGGCGCCTCCTGTTTGACCGAGCTCTGCAAGGCGACGATCCGGCTCACCTCCGGCCCGGGCCAATGCCTGACGGCCAAGCGCGGTGCCGGCGGGGGGTGCGCTCCGGTCGGCACGGCGAGCGCGACGATCAACGGCGGCACGGCCGAGGTGCTGAGGATGCCGCTCGAGGTCTCCAAGGCGAGGTTGCTGGGGGCCGAGTCGGTGCAGCTGATCGGCCTGCTCAAAGGAGGGGGGCGCAAGGTCCTCGACAACGACGCCCTGACCGTGCCCGCGGTCCAGACGCCGGGCGAGGTGACGCTCGGCTGCCCGGGTGTGGGCAGGGTCGGCTCGCCGCTCGAGTTCACCGGCGGGGTCAAGAAGAGCAAGCGACCGAGGCCCGTCGGGCATTCCCGCGCGACGCTCGTCCCGGCGGGCGGCGCGCCGGTGGCGATCGAGCTGACCGCCCCGGACGGATCGCTGGCGGGCGCCGTCGCCGTCACCGACGCTGCCGGCGCCTACGCGTACGGCGACTTCGCTCCCGACCTGGTCGGACGCTGGAGCGTCGTCGCCAGCTCGCCGGCCGGCCAGCGCACCGGGGTCGGGCAGTCGCAGGCCTGTGCGGTCGAGGTCGGGCGCCGGGCCTCGTCGCTGACCCTTTCGTGTCCGACCGGGACGATCCCGTTCGTTCCACCGACGCTGTTCGCAGGCGCGCTCACGCCGGCCGGGACCGGCAGCGTCGAGATCGTCTACTCGACCACCGCACCGCCCGCGACCACGATCACCCACACCGTCCCGCTCGCCGCCGACCGCACCTACTCCGACTCGTTCAGCCCCGGGGTCGCCGGCAGCTGGACCGCTGTCGCCCACTATCTCGGCGACGGCAGCGTCGCCCCCACCGATTCGCCGACCTGCACATTCATGGCCGGCTGAGCTAGTCGCTAGGACCCGCCGGTCAACTCCCAGTCGTTCGGGTTCCGGGCGCTGCCGGGCGGCGACCCCGCGGCCGTCCAGCCGTCCGCAGGGTCGGCGTCGTCCTCGAACGAGGTCGTGCCGTCGCCGGTCGAGACCTCGATCTGGTCGATCGCCACGCCGTCTCCGTCCTTGCGCTTGTCGGTCTCATACGAGATCGCGAGCTCGACCTCGCTGCCCGCATAGCGGGAGAGGTCCACCGTCCACTGCTGCCAGCCTCCGGAGCTGCCCGTGGCGGCGTTCCACTCGCCGCCCGTCCTCGGATTTGAGCCCGAGCAGTCGGCTCCCTGATAGCGGAGGAGCCAAGGGTGGATCTGATGCAGGACGCGGCCGCAGCTGTCTCCGGTATCTGTGCTGGTCGCCGGCGCCCCATCCTCCGCGGTGGCCGGCAGGGTCGTCCAGTCGTCCTTTCCGACCGTGCGCGCCTCGACGAAGACGAAGTCCCATGCCGGCTCGGTGTCGTAGTTGATCCTGAAGCTGAGCGTCGGCGCGTCGCCGGCCGACACCCCTGTCAGGTCGAGGGTCCGCTCCAGGCGCTTGAAGCTGCGGTCCGCCACCTGCGAGTACTCGTAGCTGGAGGCGTCGAACGCGGTGAACGGCCCAACCGCGCCGGCGCCGCCTGCATCGCCTCCGCCGTCACCGCCACCGAGGGCCAGCGCGAGCACTCCTCCGACCACGCCAAGCGCGGCGATAGCGAGTCCGCCGACCACCAACCGCCGGCGCCCTCCGCCCGAGGGTCCGCCACCGGCCTCGCCGGTCGTCGCGCTTGGCGGCGGGGCCGACGGCGGAGCGCCGGAATCCGAAGCCGCCGGAGCGGCCTCCCCCGCCGCCACGGTGCGCTCGGGGGTTGTCAACCGCTGGCCCTCCGCCGCGGCGACCGCCGCCCTGCCGAGGTCGCCGGCCGACTGATAGCGGTCATCGGGGGCCTTGGCGAGCGCCCGCTCGACCACCCCATCGAGCGCCGGCGGGAGCGCGGGGACGAAGATGCTCGGCCTCGTCGGAGGCTCGTTCAGATGGGCGTACATCTTCGCCATGTCGGAGTCCTTCTCGAACGGCACCCTGCCCGCGAGCGCGACGTAGAGCACGCAGCCGAGCGAGTAGACGTCGACGCGCGCGTCGAGTCGCCCGCCCTCGATCTGCTCAGGGGCGACGTAGTCGATCGTCCCCACCCATGCCCCGGTCTTGGTCAGCGCGCTGGCGCCGGCCGCCTGCTTGGTAAGGCCGAAGTCCGCAAGGTAGGCGTGGTCGCGGCCACCCTGGGAGCCGATCAGGATGTTGCCCGGCTTGACGTCGCGATGGACGAGGCCGCGAGCGTGGGCTTCGTCGAGCGCTCCGGCGACCTGGTCGACGATCCGCGCGGCGCGGCCGGGCTCGAGCCGCCCATCAACGAGGAGCAGCGTCCGCAGGTCGGTCCCGTCGATGTAACGCATCGCCAGGAAGAGGGCGCCGTGCTCACGATCGGGCTGATGGCCGCCGCGCACTCGGTCGTCGCCGGGACCTTGACGAGGAACCTGCCCTTCTTGGCGGTGTTGATCGAGTACATGCTGTCCGGGCCGTTCGGCTGCGCCAGGTCGGTGCCGATGGGCTTCAGGCCCGAGCGCTTGACCTTGAACAGCGTCACGGTGCGGTTGAGCTCGCAGTTGTCATCGCCGCTCGAGACCTGGCCGAAGAAACCGCCGACCTGGGCCTCGATCGTGACCGCCGTCTCGGTCGCCGCGCTCGACGTCGCGGGGGCGACGAGGCCGGCGGTGAGCGCCATCGCGGCGAGAGCGGCAACTCCGACTCGACGGATGGCGGAACGCTTGGCGGTGATCTCGGGGGTGTTCTTGCTGGTCATTGATGTAACTCCTTTTTGTTGTTTGGGCGACGCGTTTTCGCGTCTTGTTCAATGACCGCATCGTCTCCGCGGCGAGGGCCTGCGACTAGGCGACCAAGGCGGGGGCGTCGCCACGCCCACGGGGTATTCGCTTACCCGGCCGGGTTAGTCCGACGGCTAGATGCCCGAGTCTGCGGGGTGCACTACGGCAGCACCAGCTCGAACGAGCCGTTGAGGAAATTGACCACCCCGTGGTTGAAGATCTGGACCTTGTAGCGGCCGGGACCGACGCGGTTGACCGAGGCCGAGTTGATGTTCCAGCTGTCGGAGCCGTCTCGCTGGTTCGGGGTCGCGAGCGCACCGAGTGCGGGGTTATCCGCGAACAGCACCTCGTACTTACCCGTGCTGATCCTGCGGGCTGTTACGGCACCGCCACTGCAGTTGTAGGCGTTTTCGACGCCCTGGCCGCTGAGCGCGGCGGTCACGGTGGCGTCGTTGATCGTGACGGAGCCCTTGATCGCCCCGCTGGACTGGTCGCAGGCGTTCTTGGCATAGCCAGCCGCCGGGGCGCCACCGAGACTCTCCGCGTTGGTCGCTGTGTCGGCCTGGTTCACGCGCGAGCCGGAGACGTTCGCCTTCAGCTCCTTGTCGGCCTGCTTCTTGGAGATCGACTTGACCTTCGACTTGGTCAGCTTGCTGCTGACGCCGTCGGTGCCTGCGACGGCCGAGCCGACGATCGCGAAACCGAGCGCGACGATCGCCGCGACCATCGCCGGCGACGGCCGCGAGGTGCCGAACATCCTCATCAGTGCTCCCATCCGATCCTGGTAGGCGTGACCGGTCCTAGCATGATCTCGTCTAGTAGACGTGCAGCTGCTCGAGGAGCGCGTATCTGTCATCGACGCGCTCGAGCAGATCCTTGTTGTGCTTGATCATCTTGCTGCGCATGTAGACGCGAAGCCACTGTTTGTACATGTACAGCTCGTAGCGGTCGAGCATGTCCTTCTGCGGCAGGTCACTGTGCGCGAGCAGTCCCGCCAGGACCATCGCGCACTCGAAGCCGAGCGAGATCGACTGAAAGTATGGGGAGCCGATCGCCGAGTCGCCGGCCAGGAACACCGGCGAGTTGGCGAACGGGTGGTCGCCGTTCCCTTGCGCGTGCCACTGCCGGCTGGTCGCATTGCGAGCCCGGTACAGATTCAGCGGTATCCGGACAACCTCTAGATCGCCGACGATCTCGCCGTGAGTTTCCTGCTTGATCTTGTCGATGAAGCGGTCCATCGACTCTGCGACCCGCGGGAAGTTGGTGCGAAGCCAACTGCCATCGAATTGCGGAGGCATCGCCTCGTAGTCCTCGGCGGTGATCGTGACGATGCCGGTCACGTGGCTGATGCTGCCGTCGTAGTACGTGCGGTGGACCGCCGGAATGAACTTGTAGTGCGCGTTCCCCGCGTTCTTGTAGTACTTGCAGTACTCGTTGCAGTCGTACCTCTGTCCGTACAAGAAGGTGATGACTAACGCGTATTCGAGCCTGATGTTGAGCGTGTTCGCACCTTCGACCTCACCCGACCCGGGCACCATGTGGTCTCGTAACACCGATCTGTTGCCCGTGCAGTCGATCAGGATGCCTCCCGGCTCGAGCATCGCAATCGCATCCTCTGCCGTCACCACGGCCGCGGTGCGGCGAACTGAGTTGGACTGGCGCGCATCGATCAGATCGCTGAGGGAGCCCTCGATCGCATTGAGCGGGCAGAACCCTTGTTCCCATTCGCGAAGCAGCGCCATCAAATCCGGTGGGATGGCCTGCCTGAACGCGAGGCCCTCGTCCAGCTCGGCCGGCTCGAACACGGCCGCGATCGTGTCGCCGTCGATGTAGTCGGTGCGGTAGCTCTCGACTGAATCCGCGACGAGATACGGTGCGAGCTCGACCATCCGGGTGCGTGTGTACTCGCGTCGCTTCTCATAGAGGTGGACGGCAAACCCCTCGATCGGCTGGAGCAGTGCCGTGAGCAGAAGACCCACCGGTCCCGCACCGAGGACGTGCACTTGTCTCTCGGAACGGGGGGTATCAGACATCGTGGGACCAGGATTGCAGGCCTTGCCAGGCGCCGGGACCTGTAGAGACGCGAGTGAGAGTCGAAGCGCGTCGGGCGCTAGGCTGGCCCAGAAGCGGATGCGGAAGCTGCAGAGTCAAGGGGTCCATCACATCACGCTGGTCGGTGCCGACCGGCAGACCTCGATCGACTTCTGGGAGGGGCTGCTGGGGATGCCGTTCATCTTCGAACAGCCGAACCTCGACCGGGAGTCCGAGAGCCACCTGTACTTCGATCCGGGCGACGGGCGACTGATCACGATCTTCACCAACGAGGAGCGCAAGCCCGATCCCGAGCGCACCTCGACCGATCCCGGCGCCGTCCATCACGTCGCCTTCGCCCTCTCGGCGGCCAGCTTCGACCAGGCGGTGGAGCGCCTCGACGAGCGCGGGATCGAGCACAGCGGCGTCAAGGACCGCGGTTTCATGGACTCGATCTACTTCGAGGACCCACTCGGGCTGCTGATCGAGCTGGCCTCCTACCGCTTCCTCCCGCCCGCCGGCTTCACCCACGCCGACGTCCTGCTCGAGGCGCACAAGCTGCGCGTCGCGCGCGAGGACTACAACATCGACCAGGTCCACTTGGCGGATGCGATCGAGCTCCTCGCCGAGCGATCGAGGCAGTCGCTCTCGGAGGACCGGGCGCCGAAGGATCCCTACTCGTAGAAAGACCGAGGACGAGATGGCCACCAACACCCTGAGCATCCTGACGCCGAGCGTCAACAACCTGTCCGCACGGGTCTTCGTACGAGCCGCCGAGCTTGATTTCGACGAGGTCGACATGTGGGGCAACAAAGGCACCCCGGAGTTCCTGCAGAAGAACCCCGCCGACCTGACGCCGCTGCTCGAGGAGGCGGGGCTCCCCAACGGCTCGCTCTGGGAGAGCTGCGCGATCATGCAGTACCTCTGTAACAGGCACGGTCTGGACAAGCTCTACCCCACCGATCCGGCCGAACGCGCGATGACCGACAGCGCGATGTTCTACCTGGTCGGGACTCTCTATCCGCTGATCGCGCGCGCCACCTACCCAACCCTGGGATTCCCCCAGTACCCCGGCGAGGTCGGCACCTCCGAGGCCGACGAGGCGATCAAGGCGCAGGCCGCGAAGGACGCGGCCGACGCGATCGAGGCCCCGCTCAACGCCTATAACGAGTTCTTCCTCGACGGAAGGAAGTTCATCGGCGGCGAGTCCCCATCGATCGCCGACATCCGCCTCGCGGTATCGCTTGAGTTCCTACGCGCGATCGATTACGAGTTCCCGGCCTGGGCCGAGGACTACATGACCGCAGTTCAGGCCGCGCTCGGGGACGCCTATGCGGAGCCGGTCGAGGACGTGCGCGGGTTCGTGGCCTCGGTCAAGTAGCGGACAGCCGGCGGCCCTCAGCCATCCCCCGTGGTCAGGCAACTGCGGCTTCGACCTGAATCTCGAAGAACGCCTCGATCGCTCGTTCGCGGGGCATGGCACGACCCTCCGCATAGGCTGCATCGGCGGCGGCATCGCCGATCGCCGATCGGGCCGGATCGAGGTGCGCGGCGACCTCGCTGCTCCAGGCGGGATACAGATCCCGTAGGGGCCGCTCCGTCGGGGTGATCGTGTCCGCCAGGCCGAGCGTCCGAAACGCTTCCTGACGACGTCCGAGCCCGGCCAACGACGCCGCGGCTCCTTCGATCTGAAAGCTCAGCGTTGAAATCTCCCGGCGCACATAGGCGTGACGAGCTGCGCGGAGGTAGCTCCTCAACGCGTCCGAGAAGCGACCGGCGTCCAGCCAGCAGTCCCCAATCAGGTAGATGTAGTGCTCCCCGATCCACGTCGTCGACCGTTCCGTGGCCGCCTCGAAGGATGCGGCCGCCTCCTCGAAGCGCCGTGCCGCATAGTGCACGGTGCCCTCTGAGTCCCGAGCGAACGCTTGGATCGTGGGATCGGGATCGGTCGCGAACTCCTCGAGCGTCGCGCGCGCTCGTTCGAACCATTCGGGCTCGAAGTCGACGAAGAACTGGGACTCGTAGAAGAGCTGCATCGCTGTCAGCCCTGCCGCCAGGACCTGATCGCCTCCCGCGCGCGCCGCCGCGACCGCGAGCGAGAAATCGGGAACCCGTACTTCTCGCGCGCGCACCATCAGCAGGATCGCGCGCGCCAGCGGATCGTCGATTCCGGAGTCGAGAGCGCTCCTCACGGTCGGCTGCCAGGCTTGCAGCTCGCCGCTCTCCGCGAGCGTCCACCCGGCGGCGCCGATCATGGCCGTGAACAGCTCGAGGTCGTTGTCGGCGGCCCAGGCCATCAATGTCGGCAGCTCGTGTGCCTCGGCGGCGGTAGCCGCCTCAGCGGCGTCCATATCGATCGGGCTCCGGAGGGCGAGGGGCCACAGCTCGGCGGCCACGACGCCTGCATGACGTCGGCGCAGCAAGGCGAGCTCACCCGATTCCTCGAGTAGCTCGCGAGAGTACGCGCGCAGCGTGTTGGGCATCCCGAACCGCCCGTCTGCGCGGCGCCGGACGAGCGACAGCTCGACCAGGCCAGCCAGCGCTTCGAGGACGTCGGCGCCGTCCTCCCCGCAGACCTGTTCGATGCGCTCGAGGGTCGTGTCGCCGACGAATACGCCGAGCCGGCGAAACAGCGTGGCGGCTTCGGCATCCAAGAGCCCGTAGGTCCATTCGAGCGTTGCGCGCAGGCCACGCTGGCGCTCGGGCAGCTCGCGGCCACCGCGGCCAATCGCATCCGGAGAGCTCTGCAGGCGCTCGAGCAGCGATGCGGGTTCGAGCACCGCCAAGCGGGCGGCGGCAAGCTGGAGCGCCAACGGGGACCCGTCGAGGGCGCGGCACAGGGCCGCTATCGACGCGACGTTCTCCTCGGTCGGCTCGAACCCGGGGACCGCTCGCCGCGCACGCTCCACCAGCAGCTCGGCGGCCGGCGAGGCCGCCAGCGCCTGCAGGTCGTCGCCCTCGGGCACCGCCAGAGGATCAACCGCGACCACCTCCTCGTCGGCGAGACGCAGCGCCGCCTGGCTGGTCACCAGCAGGCGGACATCGGGGGCCTCGGCGATCAGCAGGCCAAGCAGCGGCGCCGCCGCCAGCAGGTGCTCGAAGTTGTCGAGCACGACCAGCAGCTCACGTCGGGAGACCGCGGCCGCGATCGCGGCGGCAAGATCCTGGTCGGTCAGCTGCACGCCCACCGCTTGAGCGATCGCCGCCGGGACGTCGTCGGCTCGCTCGATCTCGGCGAGCTCGACCAAGAACACGCCGTCGACCAGGCGGTCGAGGAGGTTCTCCGCGACCGCGAGCGCCAGCCTCGTCTTGCCGTTGCCGCCCGCCCCCGTCAGCGTGATCAGCCGGCTCTCGCCGACGAATCGCGCGACGACCTCTTCCAGCTCCTGGTCCCGGCCGAAGAGCGGCCCCCGCACCGACGGAAGGTTCGTGCGCAGCGGGTCGAGCGTGCGCGGCGGCGGTTGCGCACCTATGCCGACGGCATATAGCCGCCGCGGCTGGCCGAAGTCCTTGAGCCGGTGTTGCCCGAGAGTCCGTCAACGGCACGTCCGGCACGATGCTCGCGGTGGTGTTGGACAACAGCACCTGTCCGCCGTTGGCCGCCGACGCCACCCTCGCCGCATAGTGGACGTCGCTTCCCCAGTAGTCGTCGTCACGCACCCGCGGCTCGCCCGTGTGCATGCCCATCCGAACCCGCAGCTCGACGCCCTCCGGCCACGCCGCCGCGGACAGCGCCTCCTGGCCGGCTCGCGCGGCGGCCACCGCGTCCGTCGCCGCCTCGAACGCAACGAAGAACGCATCGCCGTCGGTCTGGACCTCGACGCCCCGGTGCGAGCTCCAGATCGCTCGCAGCGTCGCGTGGTGCAGGGCGAGCAGGTCACCGTAGGCGTCGCCGAGCCGCTCCAACAACGCTGTCGACCCCTCGATGTCAGTGAACAGGAGGGTGACGGTCCCGGTCGGGAGCTCGTTCCTGTCGCCCACGCTTCCAGCATCGCAGATGGCCTCGGGGTGCGGGAGCGGGTGTCTTGACAGCGGGCCGAGCGCTAGCGGGTCCGCGCGACCTCGGCCGCGAACCAGACCGAGAGCCCGCCGGCGACGCTGCGCAGTGCCCGCGAGAGCCGGGGGTCGATCCGGTCGGAGGCGCTTGCCTGCGTCGCGGCAACCCAGGTCAGGCCCGCGCCCAGCCCGAGCGCCACCGCGCGTCCTGCGCGCACGACTTTCTGCTCGAGCCGGGCTGAGGTGAACTTGACCTCGAGCTGCCGCCCCGGCCGGCCGCCGACGACCGTCGCCAAGCCGTCGGAGACCTGGCTTGCCCGGTAGCGCAGCCGCTCCACCTCGTAGATGACCTGCTGTGGATCCAGGCGCCCGGCCAGCCGCCGGGAGATGCTGCGCAGGAAGAAGCGCCGCGCCTCCTCGATCGGGTCGAGCTCCGGGGCGAGCTCGGAAACCGCGCCGTCGACCTGGGCCAGCGCCTTGCCGACCATGACGAAAGCGGGCGGCAATGGCACTCCGTGGCGAACCGAGATCGCGGTCAGCTGGTTGAGCAGCTCGACCAGGTTGAGATCTTGGAGTGGGCGACCACGGATCTCGGCGACCACGGCCGCGATGTCGTTGCGGTAGGCCTCGACGTCGACCTCGGTGGCGTCCGCCACCCCACTCAGGTCGAGCGAGACATCGGCGAGCAGATCGACGTCGCCCTGTGCGAAGGCGAGCAAGACGAGGAACAGCTGGCGGCGCGTCTGGGTCTCCAGGCGGCCGACCATGCCCAGGTCGAGCAGCCAGATCCTGTTGTCGGCCCAGCGCATGTTGCCCGGGTGGGGGTCGGCATGGAAGAAGCCGTCCTCGAGGATCTGCTTGTAATAGGCCTGGATCAGCTGACGCGCCGCCTCGGTGCGTTCCGGGCCCTCCGGGGCATCGAGCAGCGGAACCGCGTCGACGATCTCATCAATGACCAGCAGGCGCGCGGTCGAGAGCTCTCGGTGGCAACGCGGGACGCCGATGCGGTCATAGCCGGCGACGATCTCGCCCATGCGGACCGTGTTGCGCGCCTCCTGGCCGAAGTCGAGCTCGTCGCGAAGCGCGCTCGAGACCTGCTCGGCGAGCGACGGGATGTCGATGATCCGGTTCAGCCGCTGCGAGCGCGACGCAGGCCTGATGATCATCTCGAGCAGCGCGAGGTCGTTCTCGACCACCTCCTCGGCCTCTGGGCGCTGGACCTTGACCACCACGCGGTGGCCGTCGGCCATTCGCGCCCGATGCACCTGGGCGATCGTCCCTGCGGCGAGCGGCTCGGGCTCGAGCGAGGAGAAGACGTCCTCCCAGGGAACGGCGAGCTCGCGCTCCATCATCGAGACGACCTCGGCCTCGGACATCGGCGGAACGTCCGCCTGTAGGGCGGCGAGCTCGGCGACGTACTCCTGGGAGACCAGATCGGGACGGGTGGAGAGGACCTGGCCGAGCTTGCCGAAGGTCGGTCCCAGACTCTCGAACGCCTCCCGCAGCCGCCGCGGCCCGTCCGGGTCACCCTCGAGGCGCAGCAGCCGCCCGGAGAGCTGGCGGATCCCGACGGGGCCCAGGACGCGGCTGATCTCGCGTGCCCGGGCGTGCAACCGACCCGAGTCGGGGGTCCGCTCGGACGCCGGCTCGCCGGTGGACGTGTTGACGACCACCACCGTGCAGTCGGCGAGATGGGTGACGCGATTGGCGACGTTGCCGAGCAGGAACTGCTTGCGACCGCGCATACCCGAGCTGCCGACGACGACGACGTCGGCATCGGCCTCTGCGGCGGCGGCGAGGATCACCGTTGCGATGTCCTCGCCCGACTCGACCACGGCGCGGGCACGGATCCCGTCGGTGGGCAGCGAGCGCTCGAGCGCCGCGCGCAACCGCGCATGCGCGGCCTCGTCAGGGGCCGGTGCGGCCGGCTCCGATCCGGCCTCTGGAACGCCGTTGCCGGCCGCGGCATCCAGCGCAACCGATTCGGGCTCCGAGGCGGGCCCGACCACCTGGATCGCGAGCAACTCCGCGCCCGCCGATCTGGCAAAGCTCGCCGCCCATTCGACCGCGAGTGCGGCTCCGGCGCTGCCGTCGGTAGCCACCGCGACCAGGTTCGTCTCCGCGCCCATCGAGCGAGCATAGGTCGGCCGCGGGGTGGACGCAATCACGGGCGGACCGTGTCGGACCGTGGGCGGGATTGGCATGCTTGCGGTGTGCGGCACGTGATCTATCTGCTCCGCCACGCAAAGTCGAGCTGGGACGAGCCCGAGCTTCTCGATCACGAGCGCCCGCTCGCCAAGCGGGGTCGGAAGGCGGTTGCGCTGCTCCGCGAGCACTTCCTCGAGTCCGGGGTCACGCCCGACCTCGTGCTCTGCTCATCCGCGGTCCGCGCGATCCAGACGCTCGAGGGGGTGCGCGAAGGACTTCCGCCAGCAACCCGAGTCGAGATCGAGGCCGGCCTCTACGCGGCGGGCGCCGCATCGCTTCTGGGGCGCCTGCATCGACTGCCCGAGGAGATTGGCTCGGTCATGCTCGTCGGCCACAACCCGGGGATCGAGGACCTCGCGGCCGAGCTCGCGGGCGACGGCGACCCCGACGCACGCGCGGCGATGGAGTCGAAGTATCCGACCGGCGGCCTCGCGACGCTGGCCTTTGAGGGACCGTGGCGGGAGCTCGACCGGAAGGGCGCGACGTTGGAGGCGTTCGCGGTGCCGAGGCGGCTCGGGTAGCGCGAGCGGCGGCTCGGAGGCGCGCTACCTCAATCGGCCATTCCGCTATTCGACAAAGCAGTACGAGTCGCTGGACGCGTCGCCGCCCTGGAGGCGCGTCTGGTGTGCGCGCAATCCGCGGAAGTCGTCGCCGTGCGGGAAGAACTGCGGGTCGACGGACATCCCGCCGGCATCGACATCTGCATCGACGCGGGCCATCCAGGCGCCGACGCCGTCGGGATAGAAGATGTCGTCCCAGCTCGCGTACAGCGAATTGGTGAAATACACCCGCCGACCGTCGCGGCTGATCTCGACCATCTGCGGGGCGCCCGCCAACGGCAGCTCGGGGGCTGCCGGGTGAGGAGTTCGTCCCACGATCCCGCCCATGCGCACGGAGCCGGTTTCCCTTGGGTTGTGCGGATCGCTGACGTCGTACTGCTTGAGCTCGCCGGTGCCCCAGCAGGAGACGTAGAGCCAGCGGTCGTCGACGGACAGATCGATGTCGCTGACCAGCGGTGGGACCGCGCCGAAGGGCTTGAGCGCCGGCGGCAACTGGTCGGCGTCGGCCGGCTCGGCGGGAATGGTGATCGCCTTCTCGACCGCCCAGCGGCCGTTGTCACGGTGCCACAGCCAGACGGAGGCGGAAAGGTCCTCGACGCTGATCACCACTCCGACGAAGCCCCAAGTCTTGCGCGGGTCGTGAGCGGGTCTCACCTCGAGCACCATCTGATGCTCGTCACCGAGATCGATCCGCTCCAGCAGCCTGCCCTCCGACAGGCTCCAGAAGTCGAGGTGGTGGCCGAAGCGCTTGCCCAGCAGGTCCTCGGGATTCAACCCGTCCTCGATCATCGACGGCGTTGCCCACTCCGAGGTCACCGCGACGTCTTCGTTCAGATGCCACCAGACGTCGTATGCGAAGTACTGGTCGCCACGGTCGGTCTCCCAGGCGCCGGTGACCTCGAAGGTCTCGTGATCGATCAGCGCCACCCCGCCGGGGCCGTCACCGTTGCCGGCCGCGCCGAGATTCGACATGAAGATGCCGCCCGGTCCGCAGTGCACGGTGTGCGGGCGGGAGTAGCCGGCCTTGGCCGCAAGCTCCTCGGGCTCGATCGTCCGCACGACCTGGGGATTCCGTGGGTCGGGCTTCGTGTCGAGCACGTAGGTTCGCGACGACCGGATCCCGGGCACGATCAGATAGCGGCGCTCGAGCGCGCCCTCGTGGCCCTCGTGGCAGAGCGCGCTGGAGCAGGCGTTCCACCCGAAGTGATGGAGCTCGTTGCCGGCCGTCGGGAGCTCGGACCACCCCACCACGTCCCCGTAGCCGGATGAGTCGGAGTCACAGTCGATAACGGCCATCGCGTCGCGCTGTTCGCCGGCCGGGTCGAATGCCGCAACGTAAGCGAGGCTCTCGGGCGGAGCCGAGATCGCGGCTGCGGGCGAGCGGTAGAAGGTGGGATCGGTGGTCTCGGGCATCGAAACTCCCATCGCCGAAGGTGAAGGTAGGTGAATCTCCGACCCTACACCAGATCCGCGGGTGCTTCGCATCGAAACGGGGCTTCCTCGCGGGATACTGCAGACGCTTTGTCGAAGGGAAACGTTGAGGTCGTGCGCAAGGCGTGGGACGCCTGGCTTCAGGGTGACCTGGACGCCCTGTTCACCGAGTACTTCGACCCCGATGCCCTCTATGACCTGACACGCTTCCGCGAGTGGCCGGACCCGCTGTATCGCGGCGTCGACGGCATCCGCCGGGGGCTGACCGAATGGCTCGACGTCTGGGAGGCCTGGGAAGCGGGCGTGGACAACATCCTCGCCGCTCCGGATGGTCGGGTAGTCGTCCTCACCTGGCAGCGCGGCAAGGGAAGGCAGAGCGGGCTGCCGATGGACATGGAGTGGGCGCAGGTGATCACGCTCCGCGACGGGAGGATCGCGCGGGTCGACGCCTACGACGATCGTGCGGAGGCCCTCGAAGCCGCCGGGCTGGCGGCATAGCGCTTTCGCCCGCCGGGCTCAGCGCGCGAACTTGCGGAACGCCTTCAGCGCCGGCTTCGCATTGCCGTTCGCCGAGACCAGGCCAGAGTGCTTGCACCAGTCGCACGCGGACCCGCGACCGTCGCGCCAGCTGTACCAGATGATCCCGGCGAGGTTCAGGCGGCCGTCCATGTGGGTGAGCTTGGAGAACGACTGACGGATCCGGTTGGCCTGTCCGCGGGCTCCGACCTCGAGCGGGTTACCGCCGGTCGACGAGCTCCAGCCGGTCTCGGTGATCCACAGCTTCGCGCCCCGATCGTGGCGGTGGACGATCACCCGCCGGAAGTTCCGCACGACGCCGACCATCGCCCCTGCCTTGGCGGCGTAGGGATGGACTCCGACGGCGTCGAAGGTCTTCTTCACGCCGCCCGCGTGGTAGAGCCTCTTCAGGTACTTAGTGCCCGGGATTGCCTGCGACGAGCCATTGAGCTGAGCCATGCCGCCGAGCAGGATCTTCGCCGACGGGTCCTGCCCTCGGATCGCGCTCGCGCTCGCGCGGAGGAGCTTGGCGTAGGCGCCCGGATCGGGGTGCGGGCGGTAGAAGCTGCGCGAGTTCTGCTCGTTCCAGAGCTGCCAGACGGTGATCGGCCGGTAGCGCAGGCCGCGATGTTCCTTCCAGAAGGTCCCGTCGCGTCCGTAGCGCTCGACCGCAGCAGCGACGAAGGCATGCCAGGCGTCGAGCGCCGCCTGCTTGCGCGGCCCGAACGCGACGCAAGTCGAGCCGCAGTGCCGGTGCTCGAGCTTGTGGACGACCCACTTCGGGCTTCCCCAGAGCATCGGCAGCACCCGCACGCCCTTGCTCGCGGCGCGCCTGACGATGTAGTCGAAGCTGCCCCAGTCGAAATTCCCCGCCGGGGCCGCCGGATCGACCGCCGCCCAGGAAAGCGTGGCGCGGACGGTGTCCGCGCCCGCCTTGTGCATGCGCTTGTAGTCCTTGATGCTCGGATTGACCTGCGGCACGACGCCGTAGTCGACCCGCGCGACGGCAGGGCCGGCCGTGGCCAGCGCGGTTGCCGCGACGAGCGCGATCAGAGCGGACGTCAGCTTGGTCCTTCCCACGTTCGTACCCAACCCCGGCGACGGTGTCAGGTTTCGGTGAGGTCGCCGATCGGGATGTCCCGCGGCACTATGACGAGGGCGCGGTCGCGACCCGGTCGCCGGAGTGGTGCGCCCAGCGGAACACGTTGAGCTTCGATTCCCGAAGGATGGTCCTCAGCACACGCCAGCCGTCGCGGAAGGTGTTCAGGTTCGTGGTGCCGTGGGTCCGGTCGGCCTCGTAGCTCGGGACCTCGCGTATGCGCATCCCCGCCGCCGCCATCCGCAGGTTGATCAGCGTCTCGACCTCGAACCCGGGCACGTCGAGCGAGACGAAGGGCAGGCATCGCGCCCAGAACGCGTTGTAGCCGTAGCAGAGGTCGGTGAAGTGGGTCCCGTGCAAAGCGTTGGCGCTGAGGTTGAGCGCGGAGTTGCCGAGCCGGCGCAACGCGGTGATGTCGTCGCTACCCCCGCCTTCGAGGAACCGTGATCCCTTGGCGAAGTCGGCGCCGTCCTCGAGCGCAGCGACGAAACGGGGGATCTCCTCGGGCGCGGCCGACCCGTCGGCGTCGAGCATCACGATCAGGTTCCCGGTGACCGCCGCGAAGCCGGCTCGCAGGGCGTCTCCCTTGCCTCGGCCCGGCTGCGTCAGGACCCGGATGTCTGGCCTGTTCGCGATCGCGACCTCGACCGTGCGGTCGTGCGAGTTGCCGTCGACGAGGATGACCTCGTGGAGGCCCTCGGGCAGCCGCTCGAGCACACCGGTGATGCTGCCCTCCTCGTTGATCGCGGGAATGACCACGCTGACCTTCGTCTGCCGCGCGCGGCGGCGGTCCGGTCCCGTGTAGGGCACGGCGCTCTGTGCCGTTCCGGCGCCGACGTCGAGCAGCGGCAGGCCGCCGATCCGGCTCTGACGGGTGGTCGGTGTCTCCAGCCGGTCGAGCGGGCGTGGCAGCAGGGAAACCGGGACGCCCACGGACTGGAACTTGCGGATCAGGTCCGCAAGACCGTCCCCGTCGGTGACGCGCGAGGCGATCACGACCCGGTCGGCGCTGTTCGCGTCGACGACCCGGAGCGCGGCCGACCGATCCGGCAGGGCCTCCGGCTGTTCGCTCAGCGACACGTCGTAGACGATCCTCGCGTGGTCGGCGAGAGGCGCATAGGCCCGCAGGCGCTCCGCGGTCTCGGCGTCGGCGATCAGGACCCAGCGCTCCGGGCGCCGCAGTCGCGCCACCGCCGGCGCCGCGGCGCGGGCGCCGACAGAGCAGAGGAGGACCGCGCCGGCGAAGATCGCGAGCTGCTCGAGGACGGTGAGCGAGTCCCCGGCGAGCATGCTCGCCGACCAGGCCAGCACGGCCGCGGCGAGCACTCGCACAAGGGCCGTGGAGTGGGCGCCCTGGATCTCCGCCGAGGTGTTGTCGAGCCGGTAGGCGCCGCCGCCCCATTCGATGCCGACGAACAGAACGGGGGCGACGACCGCCGCGATCGAGGCGGTGCCGGTCGCGGCGAGGACGAAGGCGAGCACGATCGCCGCGGTCGCGAGATCGACGGCGGCCAGCAGCCAGCCGCCATGGCGGCGGCGGGACCTTGGCATGCTCCCGAGCGTCGGGCGCTCGTGCGCGACCGGGCGCGAGCGCGCCGCCCACCCGCGAAGGGGGGATTCCAGCGGAAGTGCTGTTTTCTCGGCCGGGGCCAAGGTGGTGAGTCGCTCTCGTGCGTGGTTTGTGGTGGCTGCGTTGCGCACGCGAACGTGCGTACTCCTTACTTTTCGGCCGCGAGGGCTGGTCACCTTAGGACTGGGGGGCCGATGTACCGAGCACCGCGGGCTCGCGGGCTTGCGGGCACGGTCTTCGCGGCTGCGACGGGCTCAGCCGGGATCCGCGAGCAGGGCGCGTTCGGCCAGTCGGTTCAGCGTCGACACGGTTCGGGCGGCGCTGAGCCCGCGTTCGGTGTACAGCGAGTCGAAACTCTCGAAGCTGGTCAAAACCCAGAGCGCGTGCTCGGCCTCCTGCGGGGTGAGGCCCTCGCGCAGCGCGTCCTCGTCGGCGAACCGCCGTGCGAGCCGGCGCATCGCGGCCGCGCGCTCGCTATCCATGCGCTCGACCACGCCGCCGACGGCCTCGGGGTCGAGCTGGGCCATCGACCGCAGCGCCCGGTAGACGTCGCGGTTGGCGGCGTACATCTCGCTCGCCGCCCGCAACCCGGCTCGCAGGTAGCCGCGGGCGTCCGGTTGGTGCTTGGCCTCGAGCAGCTGGTCGTATCCGGACCGCTGAGCGAGCTCAAGACCGACCGCGTCGAACAGCCCGGCGCGCGAGCCGAAGATCGCGTAGACGGTCGACCGCGCGACACCCGCCACGCGAGCGATCTGATCAACCGCGACCGGCTCGGTCGGCGACTCCCGCAGCGACGCGAAGACCGCCTCGATGATCGCGGTGCGCGTGCGCGCCGCCTTCTTGGCCCGGGCGCGCTGCGTGTAGGTCCGTGACGGCATCCGCAGGAACTGTACTTGAACAGACAGGCCGTCCGATGAATTGGTATAGTTCGTCGTACGTATTGTCCGATCAAAGGAGAAGCATGGAACGAGTCAACGTCGCCGTGGTGGGCGCGGGTCCAGCTGGTCTCGCGAGCGCTTTGACCCTGGGCGATTACGGCCTCAACACGCTGGTGATCGAGCGCCGCCGCGAGGCGTCGCGGCTCCCGCGGGCGAACACGCTCAGTACCGGGACGATGGAGCTCATGCGCCGATGGGGCCTCGAGGACGCCGTCCGCGAGCGGGCGCTCGACGTCGAGATGCAGCCGTTGGCCGTTCCGACCCTGTCGGCGTCTCAGCGCGGCAGGCCGATAGAGGCCGGCTTCCCGACCAGGGCGCAGGCCGCTGTGATCAGCCCGACCGCGCCGGCTGCTGTCGGCCAGGACGAGCTCGAGCCGATCCTTGAAGGCCGCGTCCGTGCCCTCTCGTCGGTGCGGTTGCAGCGCGGGGTCGAGGTCATCGCGCTGGACCGCGACGTGGCTTCGGACGAGATCGTGCTGACCATGGCGGGGCCTGGGCCGCAGCGGCGGCGTGTTCGTGCCGACTACGTGATCGGCGCCGACGGCGTCCACGGCAGCGTGAGGCGTGCGCTTGGAATCCCGACGGTGCAGGAGCAGCGACTCGACGAGCGCCTGGCGCTGCACTTCAGGGCGTCCCTGTGGGAGCTCGTCCGCGATCGCCGCCACGCCATCTACTTCCTCACCGGCGCACCCGAGGGGCGCTCCATCCTGCCGGTCGGTAGGCCCGACCGATGGGTATACGCCCGACCGTGGAACAGCGCCACCGACGACATCGGCGCCGTCGATCACCAGCTCGCGAGGTCGTGGATCCGCGAGGCTGCCGGCGTCGCCAACCTGCCGGTCGAGGTCCTCCACATGAGCGTGGTCGACTACGGGATTTCGCTGGCGGGACGCTTTCGCGAAGGCAACGCGTTCCTGGTCGGAGATGCCGCCCACCGCGTGACCCCACGCGGCGCGACCGGTCTCAACACGGCGATCCGAGACGGATTCGACCTCGGCTGGAAGTTGGCCTGGGTGCTCCACGGCTGGAGCGACCGATCGCTACTCGACACCTACGAGCGCGAACGGCGACCGGTGGCCGAGTTCAACACGGGGCGCTCGGCCCGAGCCGACGGCTCGGTGCTCGCGAACGCGATCGGCCTCAACGCCGACGTCGGAGGCCGGATCCCGCATGTCTGGGTGTCGCGCAACGACCGCCTGGTCTCGTCGCTCGACCTGCTCGGGCCCGGAATGACTCTGTTCGCCGGGCCCGAGTGGGACGGCTCGCGGCCCGGTCCGGCCGGTCCAGCGCGTGTACCGGTCGCCCTCGAGAACCTCGACGCGATCGCCGCCCGCGGTCTCGGCCTCGGCCCGGCCGCGGCGCTCCTCGCGCGCCCCGACGGCCACCCGTTTCAGCTCTGGAACGAGGCCGACTTTGAGGCTCAGTCGTACAGCGGCAGTCCGCCGACCCCCGCGTCGAGCCACTCGAGCGAGCCGCGCTCGTCCTCGACGATGTAGATCCGCGTCTCGCCGTCGGGGCCGAAGGCGATGTTGGTGGGCGAGCGTCCCGCGATCGGAATCCGCTGTTCGACCTCTCCCTCGCGATCGAGAACCGTGATGTCGCCCTGCCCGAAGACGGTGACCCAGAGGCGGCCGTCGGTGCTGAACGCCATCCCGTCGGGGCCTCGCAGGCCGGGCTCGGTGTAGAGCGGGTCGAGCACGTTGCCGAACAGCTCGCGCTCGCCGGCCAGCCGACCGTCCTCGATCCGGTAGCGAAGAATGTTCCCGGTCAGGGTCTCATTGGCGTAGAGCAGCCCGTCGGGGCCGAAGGCGATGCCGTTCGTGAAGCCGAGGCCCTCGTCGATCAGCGACGCCTCGCCGGTGCGCGGATCGAAGCGGAAGACGATGCCCTCGGTGGTCACGTTCTCCGCCCCGTCGATCGGCTTGCCGTCGATCAGGAAGTCGCCGACGAGGATCCCCGAGTCGGTGACGTAGAGCGCCCCGTCCGGGCCGAAGCAGAGGTCGTTCGGCCACAGTAGCGGCCGTCCCTCCACCTGCTCGAGCTCACGCGTGAACTCGCCCGAGAGCTCGAGCCGAAGCAGCGCGGGCTCGAGCGACTCAGCGACCCAGACGGAGCCGTCACGACTGAGCGCGAGCCCGTTCGGGCGCCCGGTTTTGGCGATCGGATGGCGAACGCCGTCGGCGGTGATGCGGACGACTGTCCCGCGTCGCGTGTCGAGCTCGGTGACGAGCCAGGATCCATCCGCGAGCGGCACCGGCCCTTCCGGCAACGAGAGGTCGGTCGTGATGATCGTGGGACTGCTCAATTTTCCTCCATGTGAGTCAGGCGGAGCCCTCGGGAAGGACTTGACCGCCGTCGATGACCAGGGTCTGGCCGGTGATGTATCCGGCCTCCTCCGACGCCAGGAAGCGCAGCGCCCACCCCGCGTCCTCGGGCTCGGCGAGCCGGTGGAGCGGGATCACACTCAGCAGCTCCTGCTTCCATTCGTCGGACAGCCTCTCGAACCCGGGCGTGCGGACGTTGCCGGGCATGATCGCGTTGATGGTGATCCCGTCGCCGGCGACCTCGAGCGCGACGCTTCGCATCAGGCCCAGCATCGCGGCCTTCGACGCGCCGTAGATCCCGTAGCCCGCGGCGCCGACCAGCGGGCCCGTGATCGAAGAGGTCAGCACCACCCGGCCGTAGCCCTGCTCGCGCATCGCCGGCAGACAGGCCTTGAGCGCGAAGACCGCGCCCTTGACGTTGATCGACAGCACCCGGTCGAGCAGCTCGTCGTCTACGTCGGCGACCTCGGCGGCCGGATAGACGCCGGCGTTGGCGGCGAGGATGTCGATCCGCCCCCAGCGCTCGAGCACGGCCGCCGCCATCGCCTCGAGTGACCCCGCGTCGGTGACGTCGACCTCGAGCGCGATCGCCTGGAGTCCGTTGTCGCGCAGCGCTTCGGCCAAGTTCTCCCCGGCCGTCGCGTCGACGTCCGCAATCGCGACTCGCGCGCCCTCGGCGCTCAGAACCTCGGCGATCCCGCGCCCGACGCCGCTCGCCGCGCCGGTGACCACGGCGACCCGCTCGTCGAGTGGCTTCACGCCTCCCCCACGCCCGCGGTCTCCGCGCCATAGCGGCCGCAGACGGGCCAGACGTCCGTGACCAGATCGTCCTCAACCACGAAGTAACAGTCGTAGAGGTTCACCGTCGTCGGTGCGTAGCCGGGCATCAGGCGGACCGTACTGCCGACCGTCAACTCGGGCTCGTCATCGAGCATGATCGCCGTGTGTTCCTCATGGATGAAGTGCTCGCCGTGCTCGAACCGGACCTCGCCGCGGCTCCCGACCAGCTCGGGCACGGCCCGGTCGATACCGATCGCCTTGCGCCCGCAGTCGACCACGGCCATGTCGCCGGTGCGTGAGATCACGGTCGAGAGCACGGTCAGCGCCGGCTCGAACCCGGGCACGAGCGCGCGATGGAAGGCGTCCATGAAGATGTATGAGCCGGCGTGGATCTCGGTGATCCGCGGGTTCGCGCCGGTGATGTCCCAGGTGCCGAGGCCGCCGGCGGCGACGATCTCGGTCGGCAGGCCGCGGCGCTCGAACTCGTCTGCGAGCGCGATCAGTTCGGCGTTCGCGGCCTCGGCCTTCTGCACCCGCAGCTCGCGGTCGGGCTCGAGCATGCAGTGCCCCTCGTATCCGAACGGGCCCCGCAGCCGCAGGCCCTGCATCCGCGCGACCCGCTCGGCGAGCTCGGCCGCACCCTCGACGCTGCGCACGCCCGAGCGGTGGAGGCCGACGTCGATCTCGACCAGGACGCCGACCTCGGTCCCGGCCCGGCGCGCAGCCCGGGCGAGCTCGTTCGCGTTGCGCTCGCTTTCGACCAGGGCGATGACGCTGGTCAGCCCCGCCAGGCGCGCGAGCTCGGCCACCTTCACGGAGCCGACGACCTGGTTCGCGACCAGGATGTCTGGCAGCCCGCCGGCGACCATCGCCGACGCCTCCCACACCGTGGCGGTGGTCAGCCCGATCGCACCGGCATCCATCTGCATGCGCCCGAACATCGGGCTCTTGTGGATCTTCGCGTGGGGCCGCAGCGCTGCCGGCACCGTGGCCATGCGCCGCGCCATCTCGGCGATGTTGTCGCGGACGACCGCGATCTCGTACGAGTAGCGCCGGAGTCGGCACCGCGCTCGCCGGTCCGCCGACCAGACGACGAGCGGTGTCGAGGCGCGTCTCGTTCATGGTGGTCATCGAACTATATGCTATGCATACCTGGTGATCAGACCAGTGACCCACTTCGCCACGCAGATCTAGGAGGGCGACGCAATGACGGACCGAGTCCCGGTGAGGTCGTACAGCACGGATTTCCCGCTCGACGAGGATCCGGTTTCCGAGGACGGGATGTGGGTCAACGGCAAGAAGGACGCGATCGACTTCAGCGACTGCGTCACCTCGAACGGCTTCATCCATGGCGGGCCGTCGCGGATGCAGAACCTCGAGAAGCGCTCCGAGCAGGGCAACCTCGACGGCGAGGAGGAGGCTCCCGTCGGCGACTACGACGACCCGACCGCGATCCTGACGGGCGAGTGGGGCCCAAACCAGCACGGAAAGGCGGTCGCGCACGTCGAGAACCCGACCGAGGAGTGGTTCCAGGAGGTGCAGATCCGGTTGCGCTGCGCGCTTGAGCCGCACAGTATCCGGGGCTACGAGATCTTCTTCCGCTGCTTGACCGGGGACCTCGGCTATGCCGAGATCGTCCGCTGGAACGGTGCCGTCGGCGATTGGACCTCGCTGCAGCGGCGGGAAGGACCCGAGTACGGGGTCGCCCACGATGACGTGATCGAGGCGACGATCGAGGGCAACGAGATCAAGGGCTTCATCAACGGGGTCGAGAAGATCTCCGTCACCGACGACACCTGGACCGACGGCGCACCCGGGGTCGGCTTCAACTTCGGCGTCGGCGACACCTACGACGACCACGGCCTCTCCTCGTTCGAGGTCCACACCTACGACGACTGAGCATCCCTCTCGCCGGTGGGTCCCGGGGCGGCCCACCGGCGACGAGAGAGGAGAATGTCGCCGGTGGGGGCCCCGAGTTCTTGGGGAGGCGCCGAACCTCCCGAGCTAAGGCAGGACTCCAGGCCGCTCGTCGATGTCGGCGACCGGGTCGAACCCGGTGACCTCAACCCGCACGCCGTGGTGGGGCTCGCCGGGCACGAACGCCGACGGCCTGCCGCGACCGCTGCCGACGGTCACCGGCGGCGCCCCTGGATCGGCAAGCTCAGCGGCGGCGGCCGGCACGTCCTCGACTCCGAAGGCGATGTGGTGGAGCCCCTCGCCGTGCTCGGCGAGGTGTGCCGCGATCGGGCTCTCGTCGTCGAGCGGCTCGACCAGCTGGATGAAGACGCTGCCGGCGTCGAGATATGTCAGGCGCACGTGCGGCGCCTCGATCACCTCGCTGCTCGCGACCTCCAGCCTCAGTCGCCCGACGAAGTACTCGAGCGCGCGGTCGGTGTCCTCGACCGCCACCGCGACGTGATCGAGCCGGCGCAGAACGGTCATCGGTCCTCCCTCGTGAAGGCGGCGATCTTGGCGTCGACGACGTCGCGGACCGCCGCGGTCTGGGCGTCGTGAAGGCTGAGAATCCGCAGGCCGTCGAGGGCCTGGTCGAGCGCGTCCCGGGTCGCGCTCAGGTACGCGTCGCGGAGCTCGGTGTTCGCGTTCACCTTGCGAACTCCGGCGGCGACGGCACGGTGCAGGTCCGCATCGGCGAGTCCGGAGGCGCCGTGCAGCGACAGCGGCACGCCCACCGCCCGCTCGATCTCGGCGAGGCGCTCCCAGTCGAGACTGGGCTCGCCGGCGTACTCGCCGTGGACGTTGCCGATCGAGACGGCGAGGCAGGAGACCTCGGTCGCGGCGATGAATCGCTCGGCCTCGGCCGGATCTGTGAGCGCGCCCGCCTCGGTCGCCGCGGCGACATCCTCGCCGCCGGCGACGTGACCGAGCTCCGCCTCGACCGCTCCGCCGAAGCCGTCCGCGCAGCGCTTCGCCTCCCGCACCAGGGCCACGTTCTCGTCGAACGGCAGGCGGGAGCCGTCGGCCATCACAGCCCCCGCGCCGAGCTCGAATGCCGCGGCGATCAGCTCCAGATCGGAGACGTGGTCGAGCTGCACGCAGGCCCGGGCCGGCGATCGCTCCGCCGCCGCCCGGACCCCGGCGAGGAGCTGGTCGCCGCCCTCGCCGGCGAAGGTCTCGCGGCTGATCAGCAGGACCACGCCGGCGTCGCGCGCGGCGGCGGCGGCGAGTACCGCACGGGCGACCTCGAGGTCGTAGCAGGTGAATGCGCCGAGGGCGGTCCGAGAGCGTGCGTGCTCGGAGAGCAGCGCCGGAAAGCCGAGCAGCATCTATTCCTCCAGCAGGCGGTCGACGAGCTCGGCGAGCGTATCGACATCGCCGACGTTGCCCGGGAAGACGAGAACCGGGCGCACATGCCCGCCATCCTCGTGCGCGAGCCACAGCGAGACGCCCGGCACGACCGGGCCGACGATCTGCGCGCGCTCCGCGTGGAGGCCGTCGCGCACGTTGACCGCCGAGGTGATGCCCCCCTTTGAGAGCAGGACGTCGCTCGCATCTCGAAGCTCGTCGACGACCCGCGCCAGCCCGCGCGCCACCCGCATGCCGGCGTCCGGGCCGAGCGCCTCGGGGGCGAGCGCCCGCGTCGTCGCGACGATCGCAAGCCGGTCGCGCTTGAGCAGCGCTCGCGCTCGCTCGACCGCGGCGGCGACGGCGCCGGCGGCCTCGGGCCCGGCGAGGGCTGCGGGATCGAGCTCCACCAGGGCTCCGGGGTGGCGGGTGTTGAGCGACGCGAGCTGCGCCGAGGACGTGCGCACGTGGGAGCCGACGACGACCAGCAGCCCGCGCTCAACCGGCGGCAGAGCCGCCGCCCCGGCCGCGCCGGCGCCGGAGAGGACGCTGGCGAAGGTGGGCGCGCAGCGGACGACGATCATCGGCGCCTGCTGCCACGCTCGGCGAAGGCCGTCGGCGATCGTCTCCAGGTCCGCCGGCGTTTCGGCGTCGGGCACGACGACGGTGGGCCCCGGCGCACGAGCCGCCTCCAGCAGCGCTTCCGCGACCCGGTCGGCCCCGCGCGCGGAGCGAATCTCTTCGAGGCCGATCTCGATCCCGCCCTCCGCCGCGAAGAATCCGCCCGAGCGCTCCTCCGCCCAGTCCAGCAGCCGCGAGGTCTCGTAGGCGAACTCGCCGTCGCTCGCGAACTCGGTCTGATCGAGGGGGATCCGCCGGCCGCCGCGGACGAGCCAGTGGCGGCCGTCCCGGGTCACCCGCCCTGCGGCCGGCAGCGCGGGCACAAGCAGCAGCGGCGGTGCGGCTCCGGGGTAGAGGGCGTCGCGCACTCCGGCGTACTCGGGCAGCAGGTGGGCTCGCAGGGTGCTGTCACCGCGAAGGACCAGGCGCGGCTGCGAGGCGGCGGCATCGGCCGCCTCGGCCGCGTTGCGGACCACAGCGTAGGCCGCGTCCTCGTGCAGGGCGCGGCTGTTGGTGAGCAGGTGGAGCGCCGGCGGGTCGTCGCGCAGCGCGGCCTCGAGCAGTCCCGCGCGCCAGCAGAGCAGCAGCGGGACGTCCGCCTGGTCCTGGGCTCCGGTCGGGTCGTCGTCGACCACAAACAGCGGCGCCGTCGCCGTCGCCGCGGCGGTCATCTCTCCCTGGAGAGGGCGCTGGCGACGTCGAGGATCATGTCCTCCTGACCCGTCACCGCTTGCCGTTCACCGAGCTCGAGGATGATCCTGCGCGGATCGACGTCGTAGCGCTCGCCGGCGCGGATCGCGTGCAGGAGGAAGCTCGCCGGGACGTTCGCGTAACCCATCGACGCGGTCAGCCGGTCGACGACGATCGGCCCCGGCATCAGCTCCTTGCGGACGTAGTTGTCGGCCGCGTCCTGGAGCGCGAACAGGTCGGCCCCGGTCTCGATCCCGAGCCGCTCGAGCACCGCGACCAGCGCCTCGCCCTGGCAGTTGCCGGCGCCGGCGCCCATCCCGGCGAGGGTGACGTCGGCGATCGTCGCGCCCTCCTGGATCGCGGCGACGCTGTTGCTGACCGCGAGCGAGAGGTTGTTGTGCTCGTGGATCCCGATCGCGATCTCGTCGTCGAGCGCCTCGCGAAGCGCTGACACCCGAGCGCGGACGTCGTCCTGAAGGAAGGCGCCGCAGGTGTCGACCAGGTACGCCGCCACGCTCCCCGCGTCGACCACGATCCGGGCAGCCTCGACGGTCTGCTCGACCGAGCCGATCGAGGCCATGTTGAGGTGGCTGTGAGGGGTCATGCCGAGCGCGCGCGCGAGCCCCAGGTGCTGGATGCCGATGTCGGCCTCGGTGATCACGGTGGAGACGCGGACGACGGTGGCGCCGGCGTCGTGGGCGGCGCGCAGGTCGTCCTTCGTCCCGATTCCCGGCAGCAGCGCGACTGCGATCTCCGCCCTCTCGACCACTGCGGCGGCGGCGCCGAGCAGGTCGGCGTCGGAGTGAGCGCCGAACCCGTACTGCCGCGACCCGGCCCCAAGGCCGTCGCCGTGCCCGACCGCGATCGCCCAGACCCCGGCGTCGTCGAGCATCTTCGCCACCGTCGCCACCTGCTCGGGCGTGTATCGGTGGGCGACGGAATGCGATCCGTCGCGCATCGTCGTGTCGACGAGCCGGACCCGGTCGCTCATGCGGGCACCTCGTGGGTGGCGTGAAGCTCGGCCACGCGTACGGCGGCGCTGGTCATGATGTCGAGGTTGCCCGCGTACTCGGGCAGGTAGTCGCCGGCGCCCTCGACCTCGATCAGCACCGTGAGCACGTCGTCGGCGATGTCCGGCGGCGCGGTCAGCCGGAATCCGGGCACGTAGTCCGAGACCGCGTCGACGACGCCCTCGACGGCCGCGATCACCGCCTCGTGGTCGGCGCCGGGCACGTCGGCGTAGATCGCGTTGCGCATCAGCACCGGCGGATTCGCCGGGTTCAGCAGCATGATCGCCTTGCCCCGCGCGGCGCCGCCGACCAGCTCCAGCGAACGAGCGGTCGACTCCGTGAACTCGTCGATATTGGCTCGTGTGCCGGGCCCGGCGGAGCGCGCCGAGATCGTCGAGACGATCTCGGCGTAGGGAACCTCGGTGACCTCCGAGATCGCGGCGACCAAGGGCACGGTGGCCTGTGCGCCGCAGGTGACCAGGTTGACGTCGGGCGCCTCGCGATGGGCGCCGACGTTGACCGCCGGGATCACCGGCGGCCCGAGCGCGGCGGGCGTCAGGTCGACCGAGAGGATGCCGCGCTCGGCGAGCAGCTCTGCGTGCTCGGCATGGGCGGCGGCGGAGGTCGCGTCGAAGGCGAGGTCGACTTCGCCGACGCGTGAGAGCAGCTCGGCGAGGCCCTCGCTGGAGGTCGCGACCCCGGCCTCAGCCGCGCGCGCGAGCCCCGGGGAGTCCGGGTCGATGCCGGCCATCCCGACCAGCTCCAGCATCGGGCTGCGCCCGACCTTCGCCATCAGGTCGCTGCCGATGTTTCCCGAGCCAATGATCAGGACTCGAAGCGGTTCATCCATGTCCCTTCCTCCTTCGGCGAATTCCCTGCAGGCGCTCGATCCCGAACGGCTCCAGGAGCGCGGGCCGGCGACCGGTGGTCATGAACTCGGCCATCGCCTGGCCGGCGGGGGCGGCGAGGGTGACGCCCTGCATCGAGTAACCGGTGGCGACGTATGTGTTGGCGAACCTGGTCCGGTCGAGGACCGGGAGCCCGTCGGGCGTGATCGGGCGCATTCCCGCCCATTCCTGCTCGATCCCGGGCGTCTTGAAGGGCTTGAACGACGTCCGCGCCGCGGTGACGATGTCGTTGATCCGCCGGTGGTCGAGGCGCGTGTTGAGGCCACTGAACTCCATTGTCCCGCCGATTCGCATCTGCTCACCGAGCGGCGTGCAGCCGACGTGGACGTCGGCGAGCAGGATCGAGTGCTTCGGGATCACGGTCGGCTGGACGAAGAAGCTGTAGCCCTTGCCGGCCTGCATCGGGAAGCGGACGCCGATCATCTTCGCCAGCGGCGTCGTCCAGGCGCCGGCGGCGAGCAGGAAGGCGTCGGCGGAGTGGTCGCCGGCGGCGGTGCGGACGGCGCCGACGCGCCCGTTTGCGACCTCGAACGAGGTCACCTCCGCGTTCTCGACGATCTCGACCCCGTCGCGGCTCAGCGCTGCGGCAAGCCCGGCGGTGAACGAGTCGGGCCGCACATGCCAGTGCTGGCGCACCTCGAAGCCCCCGCTGACGTCGTCGGCGAGCGCCGGCTCGAGCTCGTGCAGCTCCGCCTCAGAGAGCAGGTCGTCGGGCAGCTCATAGCCGTGGGCACGCATCGGGTGCAGCTTTTCGAGCTCCTCGCGCGCCGTCTCCGGCTTGCGCGCGGCGACCAGCATCCCCTGGCGGTGGAGCTCGAACCGGACCCCGTCCTCGCCCATCGCGTCGACGAGGTCGAACACCGGCCGCCCGAGCTCCGCCAGCGCCTCGACGCCGTGCTCGTGGTCGCGTGGGTTGCAGTAGGTCCAGAACCGCAGCAGCCACGGCGCCAGCGCCGGAAGCTTCGAGAACTGGAAGTAGAGGGCGGAGCTTCGATCGAGCAGCGAGCGCAGTCCGTACCAGGTGAGGCCGGGCTCGGGCAGCGGGCCGGCCTGAGCGGGGCAGACCCAACCGCCGTTGCCCCAGGAGGCGCCGCTGCCGACGCGATTGGCCTCGAGCAGGGTGACGTCGACTCCTTGCCGGCGCAGGTAGTAGGCCGAGCAGAGGCCCGCGACGCCGCCGCCCACGACGACGACCGAACCCGGGGCGCTCACGCTGGAACCGCCGCCGTCAGCTGGACCTCGACCAGCAGGCCGGACAGCGGCAGCCCGGCGACCACGAGCGTGGTCCGGGCGGGGCGCGGGGGCGGGAACGCGGCCACGAACTGGTCGTTCCATTCCGCGAACTGTGAGCGGTCGGTGAGCCAGCACTCGACCCGCAGCACGTGTTCGGGGCCGGTCCCGGCGGCGGCGAGCACCGCGAACGAGTCCTCGAGCACGATCCGCAGCTGTCCCTCGAAGTCCTCGGCGCGCAGATCGCCCGTTGCCGGGTCGACGGCGGCGCGGCCGGAGAGCAGGAGGAGGTCTCCCCAGCGCATTGCGTCGGCCATCAAAGGGCCGTCCACGCCCGTCTTTAGGCTTGTGCCCTCGCCGAGTAGTACAGTCTCCCGGGTATGTCGCAGGTCATCAGGTGGTCTGACCATAAGAACATGACGGTACCGACTGTCCGCGATTTCGTCAAGCGCGCCGTAAGTGGTCAGGTCATCAGCCCCTCCTCTAACCTCTGATTTCGATGGAAGGCTCAGCCGCCAAGGTCTCGCTCGAGCCCGCCTCGCGTCGGAAGCTCTCCGAGACGGTCGCCGAGCAGCTGATGGAGGCGTTCCGCGACCTGCCGCCGGGGACCAAGGTCCCGTCCGAGCGCGAGTTGACCAAGGATCTCGGCGTCGGCCGCTCGACCGTCCGCGAGGCGCTCAACGGGCTCGCGGTGCTCGGCATGCTCACGATCCGCCACGGCCAGGGCGCGTTCATCGCCGCCGACGCGCCGGCCGAGGCCCAGGCCGACGCGCCGCATTCGGTCCTCACCGCGGCGCTCGAGCGCGGGGTGACCCGCGAGTACATCGAGGCCCGGCTGCTGGTCGAGGTCGAGGTCACCCGGCTGGCCGCCGAACGGCGCACGGACGAGGATCTGCAGCGGATCGAGGCCGCCCTGGCGGTCCAGGACCGGAGCCTGAAGGCGCATGACATGGACGCCACCCTCGGCGTCGCCACTTCGTTCAACGTGCTGCTCGCCGAGGCCGCCCACAACGAGGTGCTCTCGGCGATGATCCAGGTCTTCGTCGAGCTGATGAAGGAGCGGGGCCCGAAGCTCTACGCGCTGCCGGGCTTCGGCGACTGGGACCTGGGCGAGCACCGGGGCATCTACGAGGCCGTCCGCGACCAGGACGGCGATCGCGCCGCGCAGCTGATGCGCGAGCACATCCTGCAACTGGCCGAGCGCTATCGCGAAGCCGGCACCGCCTGACCCGCTCCCGGCGCCGCCCCACGAGCTCTCCCTCGTTTGGGTGCCCCGGTTTCCGCTGTCGGGTATCTGGTATGATCACCTGATCATTGGATGCACAGACAAGGATTGTCTCGACAGTGGGAGGCGGCTCAATGCGCTCAGTCGGTGTCGGTAGTTCTTCACGGTCAATCCGGACCTGGACGCCGAGAGCCGCGGTTTTCGCTGCTCTGCTGATCTTCGGCGTCTTCCTGGCCGCTTGTGGTGGCGGCGGAGACTCGAGCACCGATGGTTCCTCGAGCGCCAGCGGCGACCCGGTCACCGGTGGCACGCTGACCTTCGCCCGCTCGCTCGACGCCGAGGCGGGTCTGAACCCGATCAACGCGCCCAACAACGGCTCGATCTTCACGATCCAGCAGGTCTTCGACCAGCTGGTTGAGGTCGGTGGCGACGACGGCACGGAGATCGTTCCCGGGTTGGCGGAGTCGTGGGAGCACTCCTCGGACGGTCTCACCTGGACCTTCCACCTCCGGGACGCGCAGTTCTCCAACGGCGATCCGGTCACCCCCGAGGACGTCAAGTTCTCGATCGAGCGCTTCGCCGATCCGAAGATCAACATCAACTACGCGACCCTCGGCGCCGCGATCGACTCGGTCGACGTCGTCGACGACCACACCGTGCAGATCAACCTCAACGACCTCGACGGTGCCTTCCTCGACAACATCGCGATGTTCGCGGCGGCGATCGTGCCGCAGAAGGTGGTCGAGCAGGAGGGCGACAAGGCGTTCGCCGAGGCGCCGATCGGCTCCGGGCCGTTCATGGTCACCGAGTTCAAGCGCGGTCAGGAGACCGTGCTCGAGCGCAACCCGCACTACTGGCGCGAGGGCGAGCCGTATCTCGACGGCGTCACCTTCAAGTTCGTTCCCGACGCGAACACGCGCACGCTGGAGCTGCGCAACGACGAGGTCGACGTCGCGGACGGCATTCCCTATAACCAGGTCGAGTCGCTCGACGGCACCGACGGGATCACCGTCGAGGTCGCCGATTCGTTGAAGTGGGACTCGATCTTCCTCAACACGACGCTGAAGCCGCTCGACGAGGTCGAGGTCCGCCAGGCGCTTGCCTACGCGACGCCGACGGAGCAGATCCTGGACGCGGTCCTGTTCGGCAACGCCGCCGTCGCCAACAGCCAGATCCCGCCGGTCAAGTACTGGGACGAGTCGATCGCGCCGTACCCGTACGACCTGACCAAGGCTCAGGACCTGATGGACCAGTCGAGCGTCCCGGACGGATTCGACCTCGAGCTGCAGATTCCGTCGGGCGACCCGATCGAGAAGCAGACGGCTGAGATCATCAAGGCCGAATGGGCCAAGATCGGCGTCAACGTCAGCATCGTGCCGAGGGACTTCGGGACGATGTTCGGGGACTGGCTCGCGGGCAAGGGCGGCGAGGCCGCGACGTTCCCCGGCGACGCGCTCTCCAGCGACACGCTCTCCGACGACGAGATCGCGGCGCTCATGTACGACCCGAAGGCCGGCCTGAACTCGCTCGGGACCTTCTACGACAACCCGAAGGTCACCCAGCTGCTCGCCGATGCCAAGGGCACGCTGGACGAGGACCAGCGCGCGTCGGACTTCTCCCAGATCCAGCAGATCGGACAGGACGATGTTCCCGCGGTGCCGCTGTTCTTCACCAAGTCGGTCACCGGCTACCAGGACAAGGTGCAGAACTTCCAGACCTATCCGATCGGCTGGTGGCCGCTCCGTGAGGTCTGGCTGTCCGAGTAGCGAGGACGGATTGAGCGACCGCACGCGGATCCGCTCGGACGCTCCTCGGGGCGTCCGGGCGGTTGTCCCTGTCCGGAGCCGTGACCCCGCGGACCATTGACCGGGTACATCCTCCGACGCGTCGTCCAGGCGATCCCGGTCCTGATCGGGATCACGCTGGCGTCGTTCCTGCTGATCCACTTCGTCCCCGGCGATCCGGCGACGATCATCCTCGGAGCGCGGGCGAGTCCCGAGGCGGTCGCGACCCTGAACGCGCAGCTCGGCCTCGATCAGCCGGTGATCACCCAGTACCTGGACTTCATCACCGGCGCGGCGACGCTCGACTTCGGCGATTCGATCAAGCAGAAGACGGCGATCGGCCCGCTGCTCGGCGACCGGATCCCGGTGACGATGTTCCTGCTCCTGTACTCGGTCGTGATCGCGATCCTGATCGCCGTCCCGCTCGCGATGCTCTCGGCGCTGCGACGCAATCGCGCCGCCGATCATGCGATCCGGCTGTTCTCGATGGTCACCTTCGCGATGCCCTCGTTCCTGCTCGGGCTGCTGCTGATCCTCTTCTTCAGCCTCAAGCTCGGCGCGCTGCCGACCTCGGGCTACGGCGACGGGCTCGTCGGCCACCTGCGCAGCCTGACGCTGCCGGCGCTCACCGTCGGGCTCTACCTCGCCCCGATCCTGCTGCGCACGCTCAGGGTCGGGATCATCGAGACCCTGGACACCGAGTTCATCGAGGCCGCCCGCGCCCGCGGGCTGACCGAGCGACGGATCCTGTTCAAGCACGTGCTTCGCAACTCGCTGGTCTCGACCGTGACCGTCCTCGGCCTCAACATCGGCTTCCTGCTCTCCGGCCTGGTGATCATCGAGAACGTGTTCGCGCTGCCCGGGCTCGGTACCGAGCTCGTCAACGCCGTGCTAGCCCGCGACTACCCGATGATCCAGGCGCTGACGCTGGTCTTCGGCGTCGCCGTGATCGCGATCAACCTGCTCACCGACCTCGCCTACGCGAAGCTCGACCCGAGGGTGCGCCTGTGAGCGGCCCGGCGCCCGGCGGCGAGGCGACGCTCGACCCGCGGACCGCGGTCGCCCGCGGCGCCGCCGCGCGACTCCGCCGGCGCGCCCGCACCGAGCGACGCTGGGCCGCGCTCACCCTTTGGCTGGGGATCGGGATCGTCGGCTTCCTCGTCTTCGTCTCGGCGGCGGCGCCGCTGCTCGGCTTCCACAACCCGAACGAGCAGCATCTGCTCGACGCGCTCCAGCCGCCGTCCTGGGATCACCCCTTCGGCACCGACACGCTGGGGCGCGACATCCTCACCCGGGTCGTCTACGGCGGGCGGATCGACCTCACCTTCGCCTTCGTGACCACGATCGTCCCGTTTGCGTTCGGGGCCCTGCTCGGGGCGCTGGCGGGCTATCGCGGCGGCTGGCTCGACACGGTTGTCAGCCGCACCGTCGACATCGTCGTTGCCTTCCCCTTCATCGTCCTGATCCTGGCGATCGTCGCGATCACGGGTCCCGGCTTGAAGGGCGCCTACATCGGCGTTTTCGCGGTCGGCTGGGCGCTCTATGCGCGCCTCACCCGGGGCGAGATGCTGGTCGAGCGCGAGAAGGAGTACATCCTCGCCGCGAAGACGCTCGGCTACTCGACCTTCCGGATCGTCTTCCGCCACGCGCTGCCGAACGTGCTCCGGGCGAGCATCGTCTTCTCGATGGCCGACATCGTGCTCAACATCCTGCTGCTCTCCTCGCTCTCGTATCTCGGCCTCGGGGCGATCCCGCCGAGCCCTGAGTGGGGCGGCCTGGTCGCCGAGGGCCAGGACCTGATCCTCACCGACTGGTGGGTCGCCACCCTGCCGGGTCTGGTGATCGTGGTCACCGGCGTCGGCTTCAGCCTGATCGGCGACGGGATCGCCGATCGGCTGGGCAAGGACTTCACCCTGACCGGGGGCGAGTGATGGGCTCGGCCAACGGCACCCTCGAGGCGGGCACGGAGCTGCTCGACGTCCGCGACCTGACGATCGCCTTCCCCGCCGGCGAGGTCCCGCTGCTGGCCGCGGACCGGATCAACTTCAGCGTCGCCGCCGGGCGTACGCTCGGGCTGGTCGGCGAGTCGGGGTGCGGCAAGAGCGTCACCCTGCGGTCGCTGCTCGGGCTCGTGCCCTACCCGGGCGAGGTGCTCTCGGGCGAGATCCGGTGGCTGGGCGAGGACCTACGCGCCGCCGACAAGCGACGGATCGCGGACGTGCGCGGCTCGGAGATCTCGATGATCTTCCAGGATCCGACCTCGTGCCTGAACCCGGTGTTCACGATCGGCGACCAGATGACCGAGACCCTGCGAAAGCGCGCCGGGCTGGGGTCGAAGGACGCGCGCCGGCGGGCGGTCGAGCTGCTGGACCGGGTCGGGGTGCCGTCTGCCGAGCGGCGGCTGAGTTCCTATCCGCACCAGTTCAGCGGCGGGATGAAGCAGCGGGTGATGATCGCGATCGCGATCTCCGCGCGGCCGAAATTGCTGCTCGCCGACGAGCCGACGACCGCGCTCGACGTCACCACCCAGGAGCAGATCCTGGCCCTGCTGATGGAGTTCCAGGAGGAGAACGGGATGGCGATCGTGTTGGTTTCGCACGACCTCGGGGTGATCGCCGAGACCTGTGACGAGGTCGTGGTCATGTACGCCGGCCGCATGCTCGAGGCCGGCTTCGGGGCGGCGGTCATGCGCAGCCCGCGCCATCCGTACACCCACGGGCTGATCGAGGCGATGCCCTCGCTGGAGGTGACCGACGAGGTCCCGGCTGCGCCGATCCCCGGACATCCGCCGAACCTCGCCGACCTGCCCCCGGGATGCCCGTTCCAGCCCCGCTGCGAGTTCCGGCGACCCGAGTGCGCGTCGATCCCGGTCACGCTCGACACCAGTCTGGCCGGGCACGGCTCCGCCTGCCCATTCGTGAAGGGCTTCGCGTGAGCGCCGCCGAGCCACTGCTCGAGGTTGCCGGGCTGACGAAGCGCTTCTCCGAGCGGCACTCGGTCGCGGACAGGTTCCGACGCCGGCCGCCCCCGGTCCTGACCGCGCTCGACAACGTCGACATCGCGGTTGCGCCGGGCGAGACGCTCGGGGTCGTCGGCGAGTCCGGAAGCGGCAAGTCGACCCTCGCACGCTGCATCGTCAGGCTCTACGACCCGGAGGAGGGCACGGTGAGGTTCGATGGCGCTGACGTGCTCGCCGCCGAGGGAGCCGGGCTGCGGGCGATCAGGCGCTCGATCCAGATGGTCTACCAGGATCCTTACTCGTCGCTGAGCCCGCACATCCGCGTCGGCGATGCGGTTGCAGAGCCGGCGCTCGTCCATGGGCTGATCGAGAAGGGCGAGGGGGACGCCTACGCCGCGGACCTGCTCGACCGGGTGGGGATCGGGCGCGAGAGCGTGAAGCGCTATCCACACGAGTTCTCAGGCGGGCAGCGCCAACGGGTCGCCATCGCTCGCTCGCTCGCGGTCAAGCCGAGGCTCCTGATTGCCGACGAGGCCGTGAGCGCGCTCGATGTCTCGATCCAGGCGCAGCTGCTCTCGCTGCTCGAGGAGATCCGCCGCGACCTGGGGCTGACGATGATTTTCATCTCGCATCAGCTGTCGGTGATCTCGCGGCTCGCCGACCGGGTAGCGATCATGTACCTCGGCCGGATCGTCGAGACCGGGGCGACGGCCGACGTCTTCGCCGATCCGCGCCACCCCTACACGCGGATGCTGCTCGAGGCTCACCCTCGACTCGACGGCACCCGCGTCCGCGAGCCGCAGGTGACCACGGAGATGCCCTCGCCCTACGCGATTCCCGACGGTTGCCGGTTCCACACCCGCTGCCCGCTGGTCGAGGACGTATGCCTTCGTGTCGATCCTCCGGAGATCGAGATCCCGTCGGCGCGTGGCGGGCACCGCTCGGCGTGTCATGTGCTGACGCGGACCGGCCGCCGAGAGCCTTCTGCGGATTAGCGCGCAGCGATCGCCGAATTCAGCATGACGCGCGATGATGCGCGCCATGAGTGGCGACGGCATTGGGCTCCCTCCGCTCCGCTTGCGCGTGCTCGGCGGATTCGGCGTCGCCGTGGGCGACCGGCCGGTGCCCGAGAGCGCTTGGCGCCTGCGCAAGGCCAAGAGCCTGATCAAGCTCCTGGCGCTGTCGCCCGACCGACGCATGCACCGCGAACGGGCGGCCGAGCTGCTGTGGCCGGACCGCAGCGCCGACTCCGCCGCCAACAACCTCCACCAGGCGCTCTACGTCTCCCGCCGCGCCCTCGAGGCCGCCGGCGCCGACGCCCTGGAGTGCCTGTCGTTGCGCGAGGACATGCTGATCCTCTCCGAGGATCGCCCGGTCGAGATCGATGCCGTGGAGTTCGAGGAGGCCGCGGAGGCGGCGCGGGCGGCTGGCACGATCGAGGCCTACGGCGACGCCTTGGCGCTCTATGGCGGAGAGCTGCTCCCCGAGGACCGTTACGAGGACTGGTTGGCGGCCCGCCGCGAGGCCCTGCGAGAGCTTTACCGCGCGCTGCTGCTCGAGCTGGCCGAGCACCACGCGAGCGTGGGCGATGCCCCCGGCGCGGTCGAAGCGCTCCAGCGCGCGGTCGTCGACGATCCTCTGCACGAGGAGGCCCATCGCCGGCTGATGCGGCTCTTCGCCGAGGCGGGGCGCCGTCAGCAGGCGCTCGCCCAGTACCAGCAGCTGCGCCAGACGCTGCGCCGGGAGTATGCGGCGGACCCCGACCCGGAGACGCGCCGCCTGTACGAGGACATCCTCGCCGGGCGCCTCGATCCGATCGCGGCAACGGAGGCGCAGGCGGAGTCGCGCCCGCCGGGCGCCCGGCGCGGTCAAGTCACGGCGGGCTCCGCCCCCCTTCACAACCTGCCGCTCCAGCTGACGAGCTTCGTCGGGCGCGAGCGCGTGCTGGCCGAGCTGCGCGCACAGCTCGACCGCAGCCGGCTGCTGACGCTCACCGGCCCGGGCGGCGCGGGCAAGACGCGGCTGGCCCTGGAGGTGGCCGGCGAGCGGCTGCACAGCTACGACGACGGGGTGTGGCTCGTGGAGCTGGCCGCCCTCGACGACCCCGGGATCGTGGCGCAGGAAACCGCCGTGGTCCTCGGCATGCAGCTGCGCTCGCAGGACGATGCGGGCGCGGTCTTGGCCCGGCTGATCGGCGACCGACAGTTGCTGCTGCTCCTCGACAACTGCGAGCACCTGATCGGGGCGTGCGCGCGACTGGCCGAGGAGCTCCTGCGCGCCTGCCCCCGGCTTACGCTCATCGCCACCAGCCGCGAGCCCCTCCACATCGGGGGCGAGGTGACTCTGCGTGTTCCGTCCCTGAAGCTGCCCGATCCCGGACTCGAGGTTGCCGCGCACGCCCTGATGCGCTTCGAGTCGATTCGCCTGTTCACCGATCGGGCGGCGGATGCCGCACCGGGATTCCGGCTCACCGACGAGAACGCCCCGTACGTGGCCGAGGTCTGCTTCCGACTCGACGGAATGCCGCTGGCGATCGAGCTCGCGGCGGCCCGCGCCGGGGTACTGACCCCGGCGCAGACGGCGGCGCGCCTGCGCCACTCGCTCGACCTGCTGGGCGGGGGCAGGGGCCGGCTCACGCGCCAGCAGACCTTGGCGGCGACCCTGAACTGGAGCCACGACCTCCTGACCCGAGAGGAGCGAGCGCTCTTCCGGCGAACGGGCGTCTTCGCGGGATCGTTCGCGCTGAATGCCGTGGAGGGGGTGTGCGGTGGAGACGGCGTCGAGCCCAGCGAGACCCTCGAGCTGCTCCGGCGCTTGGTGGACAAGTCGCTGATCACCGCCGAGGAGGAGCGCGGCGAGTACCGCTATCGGCTCCTCGAGACAATTCGCCAGTACGCGCGCGAGCGCCTTGCCGAGGCCGGCGAGACCGCGCGTCTGGAGGATCGCCACCGCTTGTGGTACCTGGCAGTGGCCGAGGCCGCCGATCCCCAGGCCGGCGGCGAGCGCTTCTTCGAGTCGGCCGAGCTCGAGCTCGACAACCTGCGCGCGGCGCTGGCCTCCGGGCTGCGCGACGACCCCCAATGCGCTCTGCGGATCGCGGTGGCGCTATGGCAGCTGTGGATGCGGCGTGGTTACTTCGCCGAGGGCTCTCGCCTGCTCGACGCTGCGCTCGCCGCGGACCCCGCCCCGACGCCGCTCAGAGCGCGAGGGCTCGTGGCGGCGTCCGCGCTCGACGTGCGACTGGGCCGACCCGAGCGCGTCATCCCCTTGGCCGAGGAAGCCCACCGGATCCACGTCGCCCTCGACGACTCGCGCGCCGCCGCGGGCGCCCTCCTGTACCGCGGGGTGCTGGAGTGGGTGTCCACCCGCTACACCGCCGCCCGTGCCACGCTTGACGAGGCGTTCACCCAGGCCCAACGGGTGGGCGCCGCGCTCGTGGCCGCGGAGTCGCGGCATACACGGGGGGTGGAGGCGCACTCTCGCGGGCGTGACGACGAGGCCCGACGGCTCATCGAGGAGGGGCTGGACCTGCTTCCGGCGCCGTCCGACTCGGATGACTCGATCTGGGCCACGACCATCGGCCTCGTGATCGACCCAGACGGATGCGGACGTGCGCGCATGTATTTCGAGGACACCCTGTTCATGTACCGCGGCGTCGGCCCCGAGGCGGCGAGGGGCTACATGCTGTGCGACCTTGCTCTGGTCGCGCGGGCCCAGGGTGAGTACGACGCTGCGCGCCAGAGCCTGGACCGCGCCTTGGCGCTGCAGCGCGAGCGAAACGAGCTCCACGGGACGGCGGTCGCTCTCAATGCCCTCGGGAACCTGGCGCGCTCACGCGAGCAGTTCGAGCTCGGCCGAGAATGGCTGGAGGAGGCGCTCACGATCCGCCGCGACATGGGCGACCGCCGAGCCACCGGAATGACCCTCGGGTGCATGGGCCTGCTCGCTGGGCGCGCGGGGCACCGGGACGAGGGGCGCCGGCTACTCGGGAGCGCGCTGGCCATCTTCGAAGAGACCGAAGATGGGCCGGGCAGGCCCGGAATGCTCCTCAACCTTGCCAACCTCGAACTCGAGGCGGGCGAGGTGGACCGCGCCCTTCCGATTCTGGAGGAAGCGGTTGGGCTGTTTCAACGGCAGATGATCATGCGCGGCTGGGGATGGCCTCTCTGCACGCTTGTTGACGCCCTGTCCAGCGGGCCGATGGCGGACGCGCCACGCGCCCGCGGCCTGCTCGACGAGGCCCGCGGCGAGTTCGCTGCGATCGACGACCGTCGCGGCCTCGCCCAGATCGCGGTGCTGGAAGGCGCGCTGGACGCCGATCGGAAGGCCGCTAAGGCGGAATTGGACGCCGGTTAAGGGGTCGCTAAGAGCGCGCGGCGTAGCGTGATCCTCCCAACCAAGTCAGGAGGACCAGATGACGACGATGACGACGAACGAGGAGATCACGCAGACAGTGCTCGGTGACGGGACGATCGCCGAGCTGGCCGAGGCCATCCGCGGTGAGGTGGTCGGGCCGGGCGATCCCGGCTACGACGAAGCGCGCGCGATCTGGAACGGCGCCCACGACCGACGGCCAGCGCTGATCGTGCGCTGCGCGGGCGTCGCAGACGTCCTCCGCGCGGTCGAGTTCGCCCGCAGCCAGGACCTCGAGGTTGCCGTGCGCGGGGGCTCTCACAGCATCCCCGGCTTCTCGACCACCGACGGTGGCATCGTCATCGACCTCGGCGCGATGCAGGGCGTCCGCGTCGACCCCGAGGCCGGCACCGCCCGCGCGGAGGGCGGCGTGCAGTGGGGGAAGTTCGACCATGAGACGCAGGCCTTCGGCATGGCGGTGACGGGCGGGCTGGTGTCGACCACCGGACTCGGCGGCTTCACGCTGGGCGGCGGGATCGGCTGGCTCGTGCGCAAGCATGGCCTCACCTGCGACAACCTCGTCTCCGCCGACGTGGTGACGGCCGACGGTCGACTGGTGACCGCAAGCGCCGAGGAGAACCCGGAGCTGCTCTGGGGTCTCAAGGGCGGGGGCGGGAACTTCGGCATCGCGGTCTCGCTCGAGTACCGGGTCCACCCGGTTGGCCCTCTCGTGATCGGCGGCCCGACGTTCTACCCGGGCGAGCGAGCCGACGAGATCCTGCGGTTCTACCGCGAGTTCACGCGGGAGCTCCCGGATGAGCTGACCACGATCGCGAACCTGTTCTGGGCCCCGCCGGCGCCGTTCATCCCCGAGGAGTGGCACGGCAAGCCGCTGATCGGGCTGATCGCATGCCACGCCGGGTCCCTCGAGGAAGGCGCGAAGGCCGTGGCGCCGCTGCGCGAACTCGGCGACCCGGTGGCCGACCTGATGGGCCCGCTGCCGTACACGGCTCTGCAGAGCCTGCTCGACCCGCTCTGGCCGCATGGCAAGCACGCCTACATGAAGGCCGGGTACGTTCGTGAGCTCGACGATGCGGCGATCGAGACAGCGGCGCGCTACCACCAGGAGGCGACCTCGCCGGCGTCCGAGATCCACTTCCACCACTTCGGCGGCGCGGTCGCCCGAGTCGAGGAAGGCGCGACGGCCTACCGCGAGCGCCACGCCCCGTATGTGATGAACGTGATCGCGGCGTCGCACGACTCCGAGGGCTTCGATTCCCATGTCGACTGGGCGCAGCGGCTGTACGCCGAGATCGAACCCTCGCTGACGGGTGGCGCCTACATCAACTTCCTCTCCGCCGAAGGAGCGGAACGGGTGCGCGCCGCCTACGGCGAGGAGAAGTTCGCTCGTCTTCAGGAACTCAAGGACGAGTACGACCCCAACAACCTGTTCCACCTCAACCAGAACGTCCCGCCGAGCGGGGCCTAAGGACCGACCGGACAGCCGAAAAGGCGAGTCGTAGGTCGCGGGCGGACCGCGAAGGTCCCGCTCGCGGCCCCTCGCCGGCGTCCGCACTCCTACTACCGACGATGACCTCACCCGACGCGACTCAGGCGAATCCCGGTTCGAACGTAGGCGCCGGCGTCACGCCGTTTCAGGTCGACGCCGACGCAACGATCCGGCTTGCCGTGGGTGCCGAGGAGCTCGGTTACGCTCGATTCGGCGCTGCCGAGGGCTGGACCTACGACGCGGTCGTGCTGCTCGTCCAGATCGCCGAAGTCACCTCGCGAATCGGACTCGCCACCGGAGTGCTCCCCGTCTGGAGCCGATCGCCGGCGGCGATCGCGATGGCCGCGGCGAGCCTTCAGCGGGCGTCCGCCGGCCGCTTCGCCCTCGGGCTTGGCGCCAGCAGCCCACCCCTCGTCGAGGGTTTGCACGGAATCGCCTGGGAGCGTCCGATCAATCGGCTGCGCACCACCCTCGTGGCCGTTCGGGCGCTGCTGGACGGAGCCCGCCTGCCGCTCAACCAGGAGAAGATCAGGCCGCTTCGACTGGGCGCGCTGCCCGAATGGCCCGTTCCGATCTACCTCGCAGCGCTCGCCCCCTCCTCGGTTCGCCTGGCGGGTGAGCTCGCTGACCACTGGCTGCCTTTCCTATGGGCCCGCTCGCGACTCCCCGACGGTCGGATCCTGCTCGCGGAGGGCGAGGCGCGTGCCGAGAAAGCGATGGCGACCGGCATTACGACCAGCGTCCCGCTGGCGATTGGCGAAGACGAGGCGACGGCCCAGCAAATCGCCGCCGGTTGGCTGCTCGCCTACCTGACGCGAATGGGGCCCCTGTATCCGCGGCTGCTCCGAGATCAATTCGGATTCGCGCGCGAAATCGATGCGCTGCTCGGCGCCAACGCGAACGGCGGACCCCCGCGGCTGCCCGCGGCAGCGGAGCGCCTTGCTCGCGATGTGACCGTGATGGGCACCTACGATGAGGCTCCGGACGTTGTCCGCCAATGGCTCGAGGAAGGCGCCGACGGGATCGACCTGGTGTTGCCGATCGGATTGCCCGAAGCGCAACTCCATGAAATGCTCGAGGCCGCGGCGCCCGCGACCGTGTCCTCAACTCAGGTCGACACGCCGAGTTGAGCGGCATTCGGCTCTGTCAGGTGGTGACCGACGATCCGGCAGGGCCCGGGCGAGCCCGGCGGACGAGCATGAGCGCCGCGATGCCGAGCAGCATGAGACCCGAGGCGGTCGCGGCGCCGATGGTCGCGTCGCCCCAGTCGAAATCGGAGTGTGTGGCGCTTGCCTGAGGAGTCGTCTCGCCGACAACCGACACCGCTTCCGAGCCGTCGCGGCGCAGAACGAGTTCGCCTCCACCGACCACCGGGTGGAATGGGACCGCCTGCTCGCCATCGCGGTGCAGCACGGGGATGCCGCCTTCTGCCGCCGCCGGAGCGACCGCAGCGACGGCCGACCCCACCAGGACCGCAACCGTCATCGTCGTGACTGTCAGTCTGCGCATCATGCTCTCCCTTTTGAGGTGCCATTGCCAGCGCAAGCATGGGTCTTGCCGCTGAAGCCGCGCTGAAATCCGACAAGCACCTCCAGCCGTCGGACCTGATCGTCATTTGGGAAGCCGCGAAGGCGGTGTTACGTTCCGTCGTAGAAGGGGAGCGATGGAGTTTCAGATCCTCGGCCCGCTCGAGGTGCGTCGTGAAAAGGCCCTGGTGGCCTTGGGTGCCGCGAAGGAGCGGGCTTTGCTCGGGATCCTGCTCGTGCACGCAAACGAGCTCGTCTCCAGCGACCGGCTGATCGACGAGCTGTGGCCAGCGCCACCCCAGACTGCCGCGAATGCCCTTCAGGTGTACGTGGGAAAGCTGCGCAAGGCGCTCGAGCCCGGGCGCGCCCGCGGAGCTCCTAGCGAGCTCGTCGTCACTCGATCGCCCGGATACATGCTGCGGGTCCAGCCTGATGAGCTTGACGCTGACCGCTTCGAGCGCCTCGTGATCGAGGGCAGGACCGCGCGCGAGGCGAACGACCACACGAAGGCCGGGGCGAGACTCCGTGAGGCGCTCGAGTTGTGGCGGGGCCCCGCGTTGGTCGACTTCACCTATGACCCCTTCGCCCAGGCCGAGATCGCCCGGCTCGAGGAGCTGCGGCTTGAGGCCCTCGAGGAGCGGATCGACGCGGACCTCATCCTCGGCACCGCCGCCGACCTGGTCGGCGAGCTCGGAGTTCTGGTCAGAGAGAACCCCTTGCGCGAGCGCCTGCGTGGTCAGCTCATGCTCGCTTTCTACCGCTCCGGCCGCCAGGCCGAAGCCCTCGACGTCTACCGGCAGACCCGCGAGGTCCTCGATGAGCAACTCGGACTCGTCCCAAGTCCTTCGCTCGAACGCCTGCAGGCTGCCATCCTTCACCAGGAGCCGGCCCTGCTCTCCGTCCACGGTGCCCCGCCCGCGGGAACCACCAGCGGGGTCTCCGAGGCGCGCAAGACAGTGACCGTGCTGAGCGCCCGCCGGCCCGCCGTTCGGGGAGTTGACCCCGAAGCGCTGAGCGCCCAGGCGGATCGATGGACCGCAGAGGCTGCACGAATCGTGGCGAGCTATGGCGGAACGATCACGGGGACGGTAGGGCAGACCGTCGTCGCCGTTTTCGGGGTCCCGCGCGTCCATGAGGATGATGCGTTTCGGGCAGTGTCGGCGGCACTCGCGCTTCGTGACACCACGACCAGGAACGCGGGTGCTGCGCTCGCCGGCCTCGGTGTCGCGAGCGGCGAGGTCCTCGCCAGTGGCTCCACCGCCGGACCGGTGTCGGTCGTCGGCGAGCCGATCAGCGCGGCGGCCGAGCTCGGGGACGCCGCGGCCCCCGGCGAGATCCTTCTCGACGAGGAGACCACACGCCTCCTGGGCGACCGCGCCAGCGCTGAGTCGGTGCCAACCAGCACCGGCCCGGCCTGGGCCCTGCGCGAGGTCGCACGCGAGCGGCCGGCAGTCGGGTCGTTGAGGACCCCGTTCGTCGGCCGCGAGGCCGAGGTCGCACGGGTTCGACAGGCCTTCCAGCAAACGACTCGCGAGCGCAGGTTGCACGTTCTGACGATCCTCGGAACGGCCGGAATCGGAAAGTCGAGGCTGGCGCAAGAACTCGCGTCATTCGCCGCCGAGGACGCCACGGTCCTCGTCGGGAGGTGCGTGCCATATGGCGAGGGGATCACGTTCTGGCCCCTGCGCGAGATAGTTCGTGCACTGAAGGTGGACGGGCCCCATGCGGCGCTCGGTCCGAGTGAGCACGAGGCCCGAGCGCTCGTCGACGACTTGGAGCAGGCGATCGGCGACGCCGCGACGTCCGGCGATCGCGAAGAGATCTTCTGGGCCACTCGAAGCCTCGTCGAGGCGCTGGCGCGGGAGCGGCCCGTGGTCGTCTTCTTCGAGGACCTCCACTGGGGCGAGCGCACCTTCATCGACCTCGTCGAGTACGTGGCAGAACGGGTGCAGGAGGCACCGGTCCTGTTCGTCTGCATCGCTCGACCCGAGCTCCTCGAGGAGCGCCCTTGGTGGGCAGACGAGACGGAGAACGCGAGCTCCTTGATGCTCGAGCGCCTGCCGGACCGTGACGGCGAGGCGCTGATCGCAAACCTCGCACGGCATCTGGACCCCGACACGATGGCGCGGGTGCTCGAAACGGCCGACGGAAACCCGCTGTTCATCGAGCAACTCGTCGCGATGCTCTCCGAGCGCGGGGCGCAGGAGGAGGCGCTCGAGATCCCGGCGACGATTTCCGCGTTGCTCTCGGCGCGCCTTGATCGTCTCGGCCCGGGTGGGCGAGCCGTGATCAGCCGTGCAGCTGTGATCGGCAAGGAGTTCAGCACCGAAGCCACTCTCGAGCTGCTACCTGCGGACGCCCGCTCGTTCGTCGGCCGCCACATCGAGACCCTCGTTCGTAGAGACTTGGTCGGGCCCGCCTCATCCTCGGGACCGGGCGAGCAATTTCGTTTCCGGCACATCCTGATCCAGCAGGTCGCCTACGCCACGACGCCCAAACGCTTGCGGGCGGAGCTCCATGAGCGGCTTGCGACGTGGCTGGCCGACCCGGCACGCCGCGCGGTGGCGCAGCACTCGGAGATCGTCGGCTACCACCTCGAGCAGGCGTTTAGCTACCGGGCAGAGCTCGGCCCGGTCGGCGAGCAGGAGCTCGACCTCGCCCGGCGTGCCCGCGACCATCTCACCGCAGGGGGCGAGCGTGCCTTCAAGCGAGGAGACATGCCCGCGACGGCAAACCTGCTCGGCCGCGCCGCCTCGCTGCCCCCCGCGAACGAGGAGGGCGGCTTCAGGGCGCTCCCGGAACTGGGGTTCGCTCTGTTCGAGATCGGCGAGGTCGATCAGGCGAGTGCCGTGCTCGCCGACGGGCGGGCAAGAGCACGGGCGGCCGAGGAGCAGCATCTGGAATGGCGCGTCGCGGTCACCCGGGCGCGCGTCGAGATGTACCGGGACCCCGAAGGCATCGACCTCGAGGCGCTCGCCGCTGAAACGGAGGCCGCGATCGAGGTCCTCGCCGAGCACGGCGACGAGGCAGGACTTGCCAGAGCCTGGATGGTCCTGTCGGACCTGCACTGGAGCAAGGGTCGGCTCAGCGAGACGAGCGAGGCCGCAAGCCGCGCGGCGGAGCTCGCGCGGCGCACCGGGAACCGCCGTGAGGTCGGCTGGTCGCTCGGGCAGCTCGCCCTCTGCGCGATTCACGGCCCGATGGCGGTCGCAGATGGGCTCACCTGGCTCGGCCAGTTGCTTGCGGCAGAGCCCGAGAACCGCACCTTGGACGCGAACCTATCGGGGTTCGTGACCCTGCTCGAAGCCATGAGTGGCCGTTTCGAGGACGCGCGGCGTCACATCAAGGAGAGCCGGGCGCTGGCGCGTGACCTCGGCCTGATGTGGCAGGGAGCCGTGCAGTTCCTGCTCAGCGGTTACATCGAGCTGTTGGCCGGCGACCCTGTCTCCGCCGAGCGGGAGATGCGGGCCGCGGGAGAGGCATTCCGCGAAATCGGGGAGGGGTGGTTCCTATCGACCGTTGCGGTCGACCTTCCTCGTGCCGTCTACGAGCAGGGTCGTTACGACGACGCGTTTGCGCTGCTCGATGCGATCGATCAGATGCCGGCCCCGACCGACCGCGAATGGCAGATCAAGCGCACCGGCATTCCCGCGCGGCTGCTCGCGAGACACGGGCGGCTTGCGGAGGCGGAGAAGCTGGCCAGGGAAGGGGTGGCCCTGGCTGCCGACAGCGAGTTCGTCCTCCTGCACGCGGATGTGCTGCTAGATCTGTCGGAGGTCCTCAGTCTGGCCGGCCGAGGAGAGGAAGCGACCGCGACCGCCGCCGAGGCCATGCACCTCTACGAGCGGAAGGGGAACGTGGCTTCAGCGAGGAAGGCGCAGGGGGCCGCGGGACGCTAGACGCGGTCTGCGAGTACCGAGGACGGTGATGATGGCCACCTACGTGTTGATCCACGGCGCCGGCGACAGCGCCTTCCACTGGCACCTGCTGGCTCCTGAGCTGCGCGGGCGAGGCCACGAGGTGGTGGCGATGGATCTGCCTTGCGACGACGAGTCCGCCGGGCTCACGGAGTACACCGACACCGTCGTCGAAGCGATCGGCGATCACACCGAGCTCGTCCTCGTGGCGCAGTCATTCGGCGCGTTCACCGCACCGCTCGTCTGCAAACGGATGCCCGTCGAGCTGATGGTGCTCGTCGCGGGGATGGTGCCAATGCCTGGGGAGCGGGGCGAGGACTGGTTCGCCAACACCGGTTACGAGCAGGCGGACCCCGAGCCGCTTGCGCACGACGAGAGCGAGATCGCCGTCTTCTACCACGACCTGCCGTCGGAGCTCGCGGCCGAGGCCTTGCGCCGAGGACGCGACCAGGCGGAAACCCCGGGCCTGGAGCCGTGGCCGCTGGACGTCTGGCCCGACGTGCCGACCAGGTATCTGCTGTGTCGGGATGACCGCTTCTTCCCGGCCGAGTGGATGCGCGGCGTCGTCCGTGAGCGGCTCGGCATCACCCCCGACGAGATCGATGGCGGCCACTGCCCCGCCCTCAGTCGCTCACGGGAGCTGGCCGAGCGTCTGGAGGCATACCGGGCCGAACGGGAGACTTCCGCTTAGGACCGTAAGCGGTAGCGCCGCTGGAGTCAGCGCCTAGCATCCCATGCGGAACTGCGCCTTGGCGGCCAGCGCACGATGACAATCGCCGAAGTAAACGGAGCCCAGCTTCACTACGAGCGAAGCGGCGCCGGCGAGCCGCTGGTGCTCGTGCACGGATCGTGGGTGGACTGCCGCGTCTGGGACGACGTCGCTCCTCTACTGCGTGGCTCCTTCGAGGTCGTCGTCTATGACCGCCGCGGGCACAGCCTCAGCACCTGCCCGCCGGGGCAAGGAAGCGTCCACGACGATGTCGATGACTTGGCGGCCCTGATCGACCTGCTCGGCGCCGGGCCCGCCCACGTCGCGGGCGCCTCCTTCGGGGGCTCGATCGCCCTCCGCCTGGCGGCCGGCCAGCCCGATGCGCTGCTCAGCATCGCGGTCCACGAACCACCACTGTTCGACCTGCTCGATGACCGGGCCGTCGAACCATCCGAGCTGACCGAGCTGACCGAGCTGCGCGCCCAGCTCAGCTCGGTCGCAGCCCGGCTCGAGGCCGGCGATCTCGAGGGCGGGGCTCGGCTGTACTTCGACCGGGTCGCCCAACCGCCGGGCGGCTGGGCCGGGTTGGACCCCACGCCCCGGCGCGCCCTGGTCGAAGCCGCGCCCACCTATCTCGACCAGTGCCGCGACCCGGACGCGCTGGGCATCGACCTCGCCCAACTCGCCGCCTTCGAGGGTCCGGCCCTCGTCACCCACGGGGACCGTCGTCCGCCGTTCTTCAGGCGGATGGCCGAAATGGTGTCCGCGGCGTTGCCGGGGGCAAGGAGCGAGCTGATCCCCGGCACGGCGCACGACCCGCAGGTGACTCACCCCGACGCATACACCCGGGCGATCGAAGAGTTCGCGTCCCGACGCGCGGCCGATCTGAGCCCGATGCCCGCCAACCGACAGCCGTGATGGAAGCGGGCGGACAGGGCTCGGGTCCGGCGGGCGCTCGCAAGGAGCAGGCGCTCGAGCTTTTCGCGGGCCTGCCGCGTCGCTACGACGCGGCGGGGGCCGTGCTCAGCTTCGGCCAGGATCCTCGCTGGCGGAGGGCGATGGTCGCCCGAGCCAACGCGGGACCGCAAGACCGCGTGCTCGATGTCGCCACCGGAACCGGCCTGGTTGCCGAGGCCCTCGTGCGCCGCTACGGGTGTCGGGTCGTAGGGCTCGACCAGAGCCCCGAAATGCTCGCTCAGGCGACGGCGAGGCTGCGCGCGAGCCGCGAGCTCGGATCGCGCATTGAGCTGGTTCGCGGTGAAGCCGAATCGCTGCCGTTTGCGGATCGCGAGTTCGACCATCTCACGTTCACCTATCTGCTCCGCTACGTCGACGATCCGGCGGCGACGCTACGTGAGCTCGCCCGTGTGGTCAAGCCCGGCGGCCGTATGGCCTCGCTCGAGTTCATGCTGCCGCCGAACCCCGCGGCGCGCGCCCTGTGGCACCTCTACGTCGGGCTCGGGCTGCCGGTCCTCGGCCGTCTGATCTCACGGGATTGGTATGAGGTCGGCCGCTTCCTGGGCCCGAGCATCACAACCTTTTATCGACGACTGCCGCTCCCACGGCAGCTGGAGCTCTGGCGAGAGGCGGGATTCGCTTCGGCGGCGGCGAAGGTGATGAGCCTGGGTGGTGGGGTCGTGATCTGGGGGACGCGCGATGGTTGACCCCGGCGCGCAGACGGCGAACCCGGATGCGCGGCTCGATCGCCCCGCCTTCTACGCGCTGCGCGCCGGCGGTTGGCGCGACCTCGTCACCCTGCTGCATCCGCCGTACACCGCCTGGCATCTGTCCTACGTCGCGCTAGGCGCGGCCGCGGCACCGGCGATTCATCTCGATCGATTGTCGGCCACACTTGCCGCCTTCTTCCTCGCGGTCGGCGTGGCCGCCCACGCCCTGGACGAGATCAATGGGCGCCCGTTGCGGACTCGGCTCTCCGATCGCTCGCTGGTCGCGCTCGCCGCGATCTCGCTCGCCGGCGCGATCGCGATCGGGATCGCCGGTGTGGTCATCCTCTCACCGACGCTGGCGCCGTTCGTCGTCGTCGGTGGCTTCCTCGTGGTCGCCTACAACCTTGAACTGGCCGGCGGTCGTTTTCACACGGACTTCTGGTTCGCCGCCGCGTGGGGCGCCTTCCCCGCCCTGACCTCGTGGTGGGTCAACACGCTCGAGCTCGAGCACCCCGATGAGCTGGTGGCGGGGCTACTGGTGGCGACGGGGTGCTTCGGCCTCAGCGTGGCGCAGCGGCGCCTGTCGTCGCCGGTCCGTGAGCTGCGCCGCAGAACCGCGTCGGTCGAAGGCGAGCAGCTTCTAGCCGACGGCACCAACATCCCGCTGTCGGTCGAGCGGCTCGCGCGGCCGCTCGACGGAACCCTGCGGGCGCTGTCCTGGGCAATCACCGCGCTCGCGGTCGGCCTGGTCGCGGTGAGGCTCTGACCGATCCGACGTCGGTCGTCCGCCCCGGCGCCGCTGCGCGCTCGGCCCTGCGCACCGCCGCGCTCAGCACCTCGCCGCCGATCAGGCGCTGAAACCGGCCGACGCTGGCCCATAGCAACCGCGTCCGCACCCTCGCGGCGCGATCGACCGGCTCGATTCGCGCCTCGCTGACGATCGCCGACCCGGCTTCGTCGGGCTCGACCCAGTGCGCGAGCGCGACCCGGACCGTGCCCGGCCGATCCCAGGCATCGAACGCGTCGGGCCCCTCGAGCCGGGGATAGTCGCGGCGAATCGACCAGATCACCCCGCAGAGGCCGGAGACCGACCAGCCATCCTCCTCGGCGAGGACGATGAACGGGTAGCGGCGAAGGACGTCTCGGTACGGGAGTTCGGCCGGCGTCCCCGGGATCCGCCAGCGCAGCACCCTGCCAAAGGCCGGCGCGTCGGCGACGCGGACCGATTCGGCCGCATGCCAGAGCTCGTCCGGAGTAACGCGGGCCGGGCGGCGATGGCGGGTCCGCACCTGCGGGTGGGCCAGCCAGCGGTCGAGTTCGATGTCGTCCACTACCACCTTTGTACTCCGGAGCGCACGCGACCAATGAATCAGCGGTGCCTTGCCTCTCCGGGCCTCTTACGCGAAACCGCGGGCTGCCCAGGCCCGGGCGGTGACCACGAACGGGGGCGACGGCAGCATCTCCCGACACAGCTCGCTCAGTCGGCCCTGGCGCTCGGCGTCCAGACCGGCAGCAAAGCTGCCGGCTGGACCGACGCCGAGCAGGAACGGTTCCCACCAGTCGTCGAAGTTCGGATGCTCGACCTCGATCCAAAGGCTGCTCTCCTCGACCTCATCGAGTCCGGACTCTTTGAAGAGCTTCGCGAGCTGGCCCTGGCGGGCGCCGGCGAGCTGCGACTCGTCCCGAACGTCGGGATCGAGCTTTCGCGCCGCGTCCCAAAACACGCTTAGCGGCCCGTGGCCGCCGCCGTGATCCCAGACGCACGCCGCGACGACGCCCCTCGCGCGCGTAACGCGCGCCATCTCGCGCAGCCCAGCCGTTGGGTCGGCCATGAAGTGGACGACGAGCTCCGCCAGCGCGGCGTCGAACTCCCGGTCATCGAACGGCAGCCGCTCGGCCGCGGCGCATTCGACCGTCGCGCCGGGGTGACGGTCGCGAGCGGCGGCCACGAATGACGCCGAGGGATCGACCGCCGTGACCGCCTCTGCGCCGAGCAGCTCGGCGAGGACGGTCGTCAGCGCGCCCGGACCGCAACCGACGTCGAGCACGCGCTGACCGGGAACAATGTCGGCGAAGTCGGCGAATTTCGGTGCGAGCGGCGCTGAATACCTACCCATGAACCGGTCGTACGCCTCAGGGCCGGCGGCAAAGCTCACAAGCCGAAATCTAACCGGGGCTCAGGGATGGGAGCCCCGTCCGCGGCCGCTACCCCCTTGCGCGATGAGCAAGCGCCGGCCCCGCCGTGCCGGCCGGTCTTTTGGCGTCCATGTGGCAAAAACGAGCGCCGGCGGGCGTTGATAGATCAGGCGGGAACGCGCCCCAACACAGCAGCCGGTGTTGCACGGAGGCACCGGCCCGGGCGCGTACCTGTCGGGAGACGGATCTTGTGCCCCCCAGGTTCGGTCCGTCTCCCTGTCGATTTCCGGTGCGCGCCGAATTTCGCGGTTGCAGCGCCCCACGTACGATCCTGGAAATGCCCCGCTCGGTCTCACCGCTTCCAGACTCCGCCGACGTGGTCATCCTCGGTGGCGGCGTGATCGGCACCAGCGCCGCCTTCCACCTGGCCGAGGCGGGCGTCGACGTCGCGCTCGTCGAGCGGGCGCAACTCGGGAGCGGCTCCACGTCCCGAGCGGCCGGCGGTGTGCGCACCCAGTTCTCTGACGCGCTGAACGTCGAGATTGCCAAGCGCAGCCTGCATGCGTTCCGCAACTTTGGCCGGCGGCCCGGGTGGGAGATCGACCTCAAGCAGGTCGGGTACCTGTTTGTCCTCAGCCGTGCGCCCGATGTCGAGAAGTTCGAGCGCAGCGTCGCGCTTCAGAACGAATACGGACTGGCTTCCCGGATGCTTACGGCCAGCGAAGCTCGCAAGCTATGCCCACTGGTGCAGGGGGACGACATCCTCGCTGGCGCGTTCTCACCCGGCGACGGCCACGCAACCCCCGAGGGCGTGGTCCAGGGATACGCGTTCGCCGCCCGTGCCCACGGCGCCGAGATCCGCGTCAACTGCGAGGTACTCGACATCAACGATCAGCGGCGCCGAGATCACCGAGGTCGTCACTGACCACGGCTCGATCCGGACGAGCACCGTGATCTGCGCCGCCGGCGCCTGGTCGCGAAGCTGCGGCGCTCTGGTCGGCTTGGATCTGCCGGTCACGCCGTTGCGGCGCCAGATCCTGTTCACCGAGGCGATCGACGGACTCCCCGCCCAGATCCCCATGACGATCGACTTCGAGTCGAGCTTCTACTTTCACCGCGAGGGCCCCGGCCTGTTGATGGGGATGTCCGATCCGCATGAGAAGCCGGGCTTCAGCGTCGAGACAACCGACGACTGGATCCCTGGCCTGATGGAGGTGGTCCGGCGGCGGGCGCCTCGGATCGCCGACGCCGGTATCCGCGGCGGGTGGGCCGGGCTCTACGAGATGACGCCAGACCACAACGCGATCATCGGGGAGGCGACGGGCGTCTCGCGCTTCCTCTACGCGACCGGGTTCTCCGGACACGGATTCCTCCAGGGCCCCGCCGTCGGCGAGATCCTCCGCGACCTGGTCTTGCGTCGCCCGCCGTTCGTCGACATAGAACCGTTGAGCCTGGAGCGTTTCGACACGTCCGCCCTTCGCCCCGAGTACAACGTTGTATAAGCGATCTTCATCTTCCGCCCAGAACTGACGGAGCAACCAATGTCAACAACCCAGCCCCAGCACGAGCTGTCCGTCTCATCGACTGACGAACTTCGCTCGCGAGCCCGAGGGGCCCTCGAGAACTGCGGCGTCGATCTGTCCTCGGCCGGGACTGGACCGGCCGTGAGCGCGCGCTCGCCGATCACAGGCGAGGCGTTGTTCGACGTACCCGCCGCAGGCCAGGAGGAGGTGGAGGCGGCGATCGCCGAGACCGAGCGTGCCTTTCGTGAGTGGCGTGCCGTACCCGCGCCCGTCCGGGGTGCGTTCGTCAAGCGTCTGGGCGAACTATTGGGCGAACACAAGGCGGACGTCGCCGAGCTGGTCACGATCGAGGCCGGGAAGATCCGCTCGGAGTCCCTCGGCGAGGTGCAGGAGGCCATCGATATCTGCGACTTCGCGGTCGGGTTGTCGCGCCAGCTCGATGGGCGCACGATGCCGTCCGAGCGGCCAGGCCACCGGTTGATGGAGACGTGGCACCCGCTGGGTGTGGTCGGCGTCATCACCGCGTTCAACTTCCCGGCGGCGGTCTGGGCCTGGAACGCCGCGGTCGCCTTTGTCTGCGGGGACACCATTGTGTGGAAGCCCTCGCCGATGACTCCTCTCACCTCGATGGCGTGCTCGGCCTTGGTGGATCGCGCCGCATCGGAGTGCGGCGCGCCGGCCGCCGTGCAGCGGCTCGTGATCGCTGACGCTCGCGAGGGCCAAGCGCTGGTGGATAGCCCCGATGTCGCGCTGGTGAGCGCTACCGGATCGGAGCGCATGGGGGCGGAGGTCGCGCCACGCGTGGCAGCCCGCATGGGGCGAGTGTTGCTTGAGCTCGGCGGGAACAACGCAGCGGTCGTGGCACCCTCGGCCGATCTCGAGCTCGCCCAGCGGGGGATCGTCTTCGCTGCCGCGGGAACCGCCGGCCAGCGCTGCACGACCTTGCGACGGGTGATCGCACACGAAGACGTCGCCGACGAGCTCGTCGCCGCGCTGCGCGACGTGTTCGGCCGCCTGGAGATCGGCGACCCGAGCGCCTCCGGGACGTTGGTCGGTCCGCTGATCAATGAGCGGGCGTACGAGGGGATGGTCGCGGCGCTCGAGGAGGCACAGTCCGACGCAGGCGAGCTGATCGTAGGCGGCGGCCGGCGTGCCGCTGCGGGCCTCCCGAATGCTTATTACGTCGAGCCCGCGATCGTCCGCATGCCCGCCCAGACAGAGCTGGTGCGTCGCGAGACGTTCGCCCCACTCCTCTACGTGTTGACCTACCGGGACCTTGAGGACGCGATCGCGCTCCATAACGGTGTTCCCCAAGGACTGTCGTCGAGCATCTTCACCCGTGACCAACGAGAGGCCGAGCGCTTCCTCGCCTCCGACGGCTCCGATTGCGGGATCGTCAACGTCAACATCGGCACCTCCGGCGCCGAGATCGGCGGCGCGTTCGGCGGCGAGAAGTCCACCGGAGGAGGCCGCGAGTCCGGCTCGGATGCCTGGCGCGCCTACATGCGCCGGGCCACCAACACCGTCAACTACTCGGACGAGCTCCCGCTGGCCCAGGGTGTCGAGTTTGGGTGAGATCCGTGCCGTCCTGCTGATGAGCCGGGGATAGAGGGCGGTTCTTTGGCGGCGACCGAGACACCGGAGCAAGCGCTTGAGCGTCACTTCCGCGAGCGCGTGGCTGCGCTCGGCAGTAGAGGCGCTGGCGACGTCGAGCTCGATCAGCCGGTCCGCGACGGCACCCGGCTGACCGGACGAATGGCCCTCGCGTTGTTCGACGCGATGGTGGCAAGCAGGAATCTCGACCTCGCCGCGCGCTATCTGCGGAAGGAAGGGCCCGGCGTCTACACGATCGGATCCGCGGGCCACGAGTCAAACGCCGCGATCGCAGCGGCGCTCAGACCCACCGATCCAGCGCTCCTCCATTACCGATCGGGCGGGTTCTACTGCGCGCGGGCGCAGCAGGTCCCGGGCTCCACCCCATTACGGGACATCCTCCTCGGCCTGGTCGCCGCCGCGGATGAGCCGATTTCCGGCGGGCGACACAAGGTGTTCGGCAACCACGCGCTCGCGGTGATCCCTCAGACCTCGACGATTGCGTCTCATCTGCCCCGTGCGATGGGGGTCGGGTTCGCGATCGAACGCGCGCAGCGGATCGGTGTCGGCCCTGCGTGGCCGGCGGACGCGATCGTGGTCTGCTCATTCGGCGATGCTTCGCTCAACCACTCGACTGCCCTGGGAGCGTTGAACGCCGCTGAGTACAACGTGCACCAGGGGCTGCGGATGCCGGTGCTGTTCTGCTGCGAGGACAACGGCTTCGGCATCAGCGTCCGCACGCCCCGCGATTGGGTCAACGAAGCTTGGTCGAATCGGCCGCATCTGCGCTATTTCAGCGCCGAGGGGACAGACATCGCAGGCGCGTATGACGCGGCTCTGGCGGCAGCCGAATACGTGCGCAGCGAGCGCCGCCCCGCGTTTCTGCACTTGCGGTGCGTTCGCTTCCTCGGTCATGCGGGCAGCGACGCCGAGATCGGCTATCGCAGCCATGCCGAGATCGGCGAGGACCTTGAGCGCGATCCCCTCATCCACGCCGCACGCCTGCTCGCGGAGGTCGGGATCGCCGAGCCCAGCGAGCTGCTCGCCAAGTACGACGCAGTTGCAGCGGACGTGCGGCGCCTGGCGGACGACGCCGCGAATCAACGACGGCTGTCGAGCGCATCAGAAGTGATGGAGCCGATCGCTCGACGACGGCCGGAAGCGATCGCCTCGGACGTGAGCCGGGCGGCGAGCCCGGATGCGAGGGCGAGCGCGTTCGGAGGGAGACTTCCAGAAGAAGCAGGCCCATTGACATTGGCCGAGTCGATCAACGCGACGTTGACCGACGCACTCGCAACCCGGCCGGAGATATTGGTGTTCGGCGAGGACGTCGGTGATAAGGGAGGCGTCTACGGCGTTACCCGTGGACTGCAGCGCCGTTTCGGCATCACTCGCGTGTTCGACACGCTTCTCGACGAACAGACGATCCTCGGTGTCGCGCTCGGTTGCGGCGTCTCCGGCCTGCTTCCGGTTCCCGAGATCCAGTACCTGGCTTACCTGCACAATGCCGAGGATCAGCTTCGGGGCGAGGCCGCAACCTTGCCGTTCTTCTCGAATGGCCAATACCACAACCCGATGGTGCTGCGGATCGCCGGATACGGCTACCAAAAGGGCTTCGGCGGCCATTTCCACAACGACGATGCCGTGGCAATCCTCCGAGACATACCCGGGATCGTCGTGGCGTCTCCATCCCGACCGGACGACGCGGCGGCCGTGCTCCGCGCCTGCCTCGCAGCCGCGTCCGTTGACGGATCGACGTGCGTTTTTCTAGAGCCGATCGCGCTATACCACACCCGTGATCTGCTTACCCCGGGCGATGGTGGCTGGGTCGCGCCGTATCCCCTACCCAGCGAGTGGTCGGCTTGTCACGCCCCAATTGGATCGGCACGAGTACACGGTGACGGCAGCGACCTGACAATCGCCACATTCGCGAACGGTACGTACATGTCGCTGCGCGTCGCGCAGCGTCTCGCCGACGATGGGATCGATGTGCGCGTGGTTGACCTGCGGTGGCTTGTCCCACTGCCGGTTGCCGACATCCTCCGGGAGGCCGAAGCGACCGGACGCGTGCTGATCGTGGATGAGACGCGCCGGAGCGGCGGGGTCTCCGAGGGCATCGTGGGCGCGCTCGTCGACGCGAACTTCGAGGGGACGATCTCGCGGGTGACGAGCCAGGACTCCTTTGTTCCATTGGGGGAAGCCGCTGACCACGTCTTACTGCAAGAAGCGGAGATCGAGGCGGCCGCGCGTGCGCTCGTAGGCTCCGTGGACCATCGCCAGCGCTCCAGTGCGTCCGGTAGCCACTCACGCTCCCGCTAGACCGGCGTTTTCGCCGGAAGAGCGAGTTTCAAGCGACTGGCAGCAGCGGTATGTCGTCGCGCACCTCCGCGTGGGGCTCGCGCGCGAGCATCTGACCTGCCGAGGTGGCGAGGAAGGCGTCGAGCGACACGTCTTCCTGGCAGACGAAGCCCGAGTCCGGCAGCGAGCCCTCGGCAAGCAACTCGACCGTCCCGACCGCCCCCGCGGCTGTCGTCCATGCGATCGCGGTCCGGGCGGCGCCGGCGACGATCCGCGGGCGGTACACGCGGACGAACTCCTCGCGTGCCCGGCGTCCGCCGCTGTTTCCATCGGCCGCCGCGTAGACGATCACCAGATCGTCCCGGACCGGCGGGTAGGCGTCCCCAAGGAGCCGCATGGCCTCCTCTCGCCGCCGGCCAAGGCCAAGCTCCTGCAGCATGAACCGCATCAGCTGGCAGTGACCGGGATACCGGATCGTCTTGTAGTCGAGGCGGTCGACACGTCCGGCGAACTTTTCGCACATCGTCCCGAGGCCGCCCGAGGTGGTGAACGCCTCGTAGGGCGCCCCGTCGATTACGACCGTCTCCAGATCCGAGAGCGACGGCACGCTCACGAGCTCGCCTCCGCGCAGCTGCTCGCAGTCGTTCAGATACTCGTTGACGAGCCCGGCAGAAGACCAGTTGCACGCATAGCCGGCCGCATTGTTCGGGCTACGCGGAAGGGCCCCGACGCGTAGCTCGATCCGGTCGACGGTCTCAAGGCTGGCCGCAAGCGCACCGCCAACGATGCAGATGAACCCTGGGGCGAGACCGCAGCACGGCATCCAGACCGTGTTCGAGCTCTGCGCGAGCTGCCTTACGGTGCGCGAGGTGGCGACATCTTCGGACAGATCCAGGTAGTGCACCCCGGCCGAATGCGCCGCCGGGACAACCACGGTGTTCAGGTAGTAGGGCAGGCATGAGATGACCGCGTCGACGCCCGCGAACAGCTCCTCGAGCGCCGCAGCATCCGTGACGTCCATAACCGACGCGTGGTCACCGGCCGCCCTGCTCTCGTCGGCGTCGACTCCCCGCACCTCGAACCCGCGTTCGACAAGCATGTCGGCGATCAGCCGCCCGACATTTCCAAGGCCGACGACTGCGATCCGATCGACCCGGGAGTGGAGGGCGGGTGGCGAATCCATGCCTCGCGGTGACTTCTAGCAGGCTGCACGGTCCGACTCCCGTCCCGGTGCCCAGCGACCTCGCCGCTCCAGGCGGGATACAAATCCCGTAGGGGCCGCCCCGTCGGGGCGATCCTGTCCGCCAGGCCGAGCGTCCGTAGTGGGGTGTGACGGTCCCGGTCGGGAGCTCTTCCCGTCGGCCACGCTCGCTCGCAGGCGTGTGCTCACCTGAGAAAGCGCGACGTCGGGGACGGCGAATCGACTCAGCAGGCGTCGTACCTGTACCGCGCCGAGCCCGGCTGGCTCACCCCCGCGAGCCGCGACGCCCGCACCTCGCGCAAGAGCGAGAACGAAGCGGCAACCAGACGAGAGCGCCCCGCGAGCCGCTTTCTCGAGACAGAAGCGACTCTCCCGCGAGGCTGGCGAAGCTCTCGGGAGACGTTCGCCGCCCGCCGAGGGCGGCGCGTGGGAGGCTCTGGGGGCCCCATGCCTAACCCACGCCACGCCGCCCCCCGCGCCGCCGTCGTTCGGGCACCCTCGGGACTCGGGCTGCGCGCGGCCGGGGTCGAGGGACTCGGCGATGCGCTGCTCGGGCACGGCTTGGCGGAGGCACTCGATGCACGCACCGCCACGACCGTCGCGGCCCCGCCCGGCTCCGGGGTGCGCGACCCGGCGAGCGGCGTGCTCAACGGGCCCGAGGTGGTCGCGTACGCGGTCGCGCTCGCCGACGCGGTCGGGAAAGTGCTCGACGCCGGCGACGTGCCCCTCGTCCTCGGCGGCGATTGCAGTGTGCTGCTCGGCGGGACGCTCGCGCTGCGCCGCCGTGATCGCGCCGGTCTCCTGTTCCTCGACGGTCACGCCGACTTCTACCAGCCGTCGGCCGAGCCCTCGGGCGAGGCGGCGTCAATGGACCTCGCGCTGGTTACCGGCTACGGGCCGCCAACGATCGGCGACATAGAGGGCCGCTCGCCCCTCGTCCGCGCCGAGGACGCAGTCGTCGTCGGCTTCCGGGACGCGGAGGAACAGGCCCGCAACGGCAGCCAGCCACTTCCCGGCGCGCTTCTCGCGCTCGACCTCGCCACGGTCCGCGCGCTCGGGGCGCTGGCCGCCGCCGAGCGTGCCCTCGCCCACCTGACCCGCCCGGGCGCTCCTGACCGCTTCTGGGTCCACGTCGACGCGGACGTGCTTGACGACGCGGTCATGCCCGCGGTCGACTACCGCCAGCCCGGCGGACTGTCCCCCGACGAGCTCGCGACCGTCCTCGCCGCCGCGATGGCGTCCGGCCGCGTCGCCGGCGTCGAGGTGACGATCTACAACCCGGCTCTCGACCCCGACGGGACCGCCGGCGCGGCGCTCACCGGCGCGCTTGCGCGCGGGCTCGGGGGCGCCGCCGTTCCTCGCCGACCGGGACCGCGTTGATCCTGCAGTCGCCGGGCGGGCTTCGGTCGTTCAGCCCTGACGGTCCGGACCCGCGCGCTCAAGCTCGATCCGGATCAGCACGCGTCGCTCACGTTCCATCCGCGCCCGGTAGTCGTCCCAATCGGGGTTCTCGTCCGGGAAGCGCTCGTAGTAGTCGATCAGCGGGTCCATCGCCTCGGGCAGCGAGAGCACCTGGGCACGGCCCTCGACGAAGAGCCACTGCCCGAAGAAGCCGTCGGTGAAGACGCAGGCCTGCGCCCACGGGTCGCGACGCAGGTTCTGCACCTTGTAGGCGGTCTCCCGGCTCGAGATGACGGCCCGCCCCTCGCCGTCCGCGTTCACGAGCACTGGGCTCTGCTGGATGCGATCGCCCGCGCGGCGAGTGGCGAGCACGCCGCGATGGTGCTCGCTCAGGAACGCCCGTGCCTCGTCGAGGTCCACGTTCAGGACTCTAAACGCCGGCGGAGGTTCTCAAGCCTGCTGCGGTAGGGCGTGCGCCGCGGCTTCTCGCGCGTCGGGCGCTCACTCCTCCTTCGCGCGACGACGAGCAGCGCCACGCTAACGGTCGGCGGGCTTACCCTCTTTCTCCGTGGCGAAAGCGAGCCCGCAGTCATCGATCCTTACCGCGTCTGATGTTGCCTCGCGTCAGTGCCTTCCTGTCAGAGGACCGTCGCGGTGTGCGAATATCCGCGCCCCGCAACGGACAGGAGGTACGGCCTGATGGCTGATCCCAAGCGCGTCGTCGAACGGCATGTCGAGGCGTTCAACGCACGGGACGCGGACGCCGAGCCTTGGAGCGACGACGCCGACTTCGTCGCGCCGAACGCGTCGATGCACGGCCGCGAGGAGGTTCTCGGCTTCCTCGGTGTGTTCTGGGACGCGTTTCCGGACGGGCGTCTTGAGACGTCGCGCCTTCTCGCCGAAGGATCCGTCGTCGCTGCCGAGGGCCGGTTCACCGGCACGCACACCGGTGTCATGCGCACGCCGGAAGGCGACGTCGCGGCCACGGGACGGCACGTCGACTTCCGCTGGATGTCGAGTTACGAGGTTCGCGGCGACGAGCTGGCCTCGGAGCATCTCTACTTCGATCAGGCCGAGCTGCTCGGCCAGCTCGGACTGATGCCCGCGACCTGAGCGCGCTCCTGCCTTGGTGAAACGCAGCAGCGCCGTGCCTAGCTCATGCGTCGCAGCGAGATCGAATACCCGGCCCGATTCGTTTCTCGCTACGACGCACGGATTGTCGAGCGAGTACGCCTGCCGGTCTGAGTGCGATATCGCGTTCGTCCAATGCGCTACTTCTGAGGGCTACTCCGACAGCCCGGCGGCTTCGAGGGCCTCGGCGTGGCTCGTGTAGTTGCACATCCGAATCACGCGACCCGCATCCAGCTCGTACACGATGGCGAGGTTCAGTTCGACTGGTACGCCGCTTCCCTTTCCCGTCGCCCACTGATGCAACAGGCCCACCACTCGGTCATCGCCGGCGTCGATCAGCCGCTCGAGCTGAATTCCGTAGCCCTGGAAGTCCTCAGTCCATCTGCGCATGAACTCGATGAACCCGTCACGGCCCCGAAACGTTTCCGCCCCCATGAGGTCGGACGTCTGCCACTCGACGTCTGCCGCGAGCGTCCCGGTTTCGAAGGCGGCACCGGGGTTGCCGCGCTCCAAGCCCTGCACGAAGGCTTCGAACATCCGCCGCACGATCTCCACGTTCTCCTGCGACATCGCCGCGCAGTATCTCCCAAGAGAGCTGCGCTCTCCATGCAAAGCGATACTTCTCGCGTGCCTGGCGCCGTGCGTCGCAACTAAATCCGATAGGTGGTGGGATTTGAACCCACGACCTCCGGGGTATGAGATGCCTTGACGGTCGTCGGCTGGGTGCTATCCCGCTTAATCGAGCGATGTGCGCTCTGCTCGGTTAGCTGAGATTCGCTCAGTTGGTACCCCGGCGCGGGCCTTTACACGGTGACCGGTGGCCCAGTGCGGCCAAGTCCTTTGCCAGGTGTCAAGCGGCGGACCGCGACCGGTGCTCTTCGGTGTGCGCCCGCGCACGTTCCGTCCGGGGTGCGAACCTGCGCGCCGGAAGCGGTGCCTCGGGCTCGAACGACGTCGCCTGCTGGTTCTCTATTCGCTTCCGGGCCCGTCTGATCAGGCCAACCGTGGCGAGAACCTCGGCGGCGATGAGGTCGGGGGCAGGGGCGTACTCGCCGGCGGCGACGGCACGCCGCAGCTCTGGTACGCGCTTGCCTAGCGGATCCGTCGTCGTGTTCTCGTCCTGCATCGTCCCTCTTACGGACAGATCGAACGACAGCGGAAATCCGGAACCGAAGCTCGGCGAAATCGGCCTTCCGTCCACGGGGCCAGCCCCTGGGTGCTGCGCCCCAGACCGCTTGAGCTGCTGAGCGGGCCGCTCTCCCAGAGCGGGGGTGGGAGTCGAGCCGGCGACGGTTATGAGATCGTCCCGCCTCGTTCCACCGGCTGCTCTGTGGCTCTGTCATGCAATTTCCAATTCTCTGAGATCAGCTGAGATTCGCTCAGTTCGGTACCAGCCTGGTACCCCGGAGCGTTGGGTTGGGAGGATCCCGGTCGTGAATCGTGAGCGAGAGAGGGGAGATGAATGAAGCGGGTCGGCGTCATCGGCGCCGGCTTTGCCGGCCTCGCCGCGGCCGACGCCCTGCGCGCCGACGGAGCGGAAGTGACCGTGCTCGAGGCGCGCGACCGGGTGGGGGGACGCGTGTGGTCGGTGCCGTTCGGCGACGGCGCGGTGGTCGAGCGGGGCGCCGAGTTCATCCTGCCCGGTTACGAGTCGATGAATGCCCTGGCCGCGCGCTTCGGGATCCCGCTGGTCCTCAAGGGGACGCCCTACGGGCGGCGCGTGCCGATCGGCGAGGAGGCTGTGTCTCAGACTGACCTCGAGGGCGCATTCGACCGCCTTGCCGCGGGCGCGGCCGCGGACGCCGCAAGCGCTGCCGACGCGATCGCCACCTTGGACTTGGACCCACGCCTCTCGAAGCTGATTCAGACGCGTGTCGCGATCTCGAATGGCTATCCCGTCGACGACCTTGCGGCCTCGGTGCTCGACGAGGGAGCCTCGACCTTTGGCGATTTCGACAACCACACGCTGGCGGGCGGCAACATGCGGCTCGCCGAGGCGCTCGCGGCCGAGCTCGGCGCAGCCGTGCGCCTCTCATCCCCCGTGCGGAGGGTGCGCTGGTCGCAGGACGCGGTGAACATCGCCACCGATCACGCCGAGATTGAGGCGGACGCGGTCGTGGTCGCGATCCCCACGGCGCCGCTGGCGGAGATCGAGTTCGATCCCCCGCTCGAGGGCGCGACCGCGGAGGCACTGCGCGCGGTCACCTACGGTCAGAACTCGAAGCTCTTCCTGCGCCTGCGCTCACCCGCGCCGCCGAGCGCGATCATGTCCGTGGCCCGACACTTCTGGACCTATACGCAGCTGGGCGCGGACGGTCGGCCCGCTCCCTTCGTGACCGGCTACACGGGCACGATGTCCGCGATCGATGACCTCGGTGGCTCGGACGGGTTCGAGCGCTGGGTTGCCGCGCTGGTCGCGCTTCGCGAGGACCTCGATCTGGAGCCCGAAAGCGCGATGCTTTCGAGCTGGAACGACGACCCGTGGGTGCGGGGCTCCTACTCGGCTCGCACCCTCTCATCGCCACTTCGCGACGACGACCTGGTAAAGCCGATCGGCCCCCTGTTCTTCGCAGGCGAGCATACGGCCGGCGAGTGGCACGGGCTCATGGAGGGGGCGCTTCGCAGCGGACGGCGCGCGGCCGAACAAGTCCTCTCTGCCTAGGCCTTGCTGCTCGAAACGAGGCGCAAAACAAGACGTCCTTCGGCCTTGTTCATGATCCGAGGCCAAGCCAGATCGTGAGGTGATACCGTGCTACACGAGGAGGCTTGCCGAGAGTGGCGAACGTGACGCTTGCCGTCGATGACGATGTCCTGCGCAGGGCCCGAATCCGCGCGCTCGAGCAGGGAACATCGGTCAACGCGCTGGTTCGCGACTACCTCGAGGCGTTCGTGGGCAAGGGTCCCGCGAACGAGGGCCTGGCGACTTTCCTCGAGCTAGCCGACCGGGTATCGGCGGGCAGTGGCGAGGGCGGCAGGTCGTGGACACGCGACGACGCGCATGCCAGGTAGGGCGTTCGTCGATACGAACGTCCTCGTCTACGCGGTCGACGATGCCGATTCGCTCAAACGCGATCGGGCTCGGGAGGTGCTCGATGGCTCCGCCGACCAGCTCGTCCTCAGCGCCCAGGTGCTAAGCGAGTTCTACGTCGTGGTCACCCGCAAGCTCGCGAAGCCACTGCCCGAGGCCGTCGCCGCCGAGGCGGTCCGCGCCCTGGCTCGCCTGCCGATCGTAGTCGCCGATGGCGAGCTGGTGATGGCCGCGGTGGCATTGAGCCGGCAAACTCAGATCAGCTTCTGGGATGCGCAGATCGTCGCCGCGGCCGCGGTCGCCGGATGCGATCGCGTTCTGAGCGAGGATCTCTCCCACGGCGCCGAGCTCGCCTCAGTTCGGGTTGAAAATCCGTTTCTCTAGTTTCGCGGTTGCACACCAGCTGATTGATCGGGTCGGTGAAGTGGCCGTTGGCGCCGTCGGGGTACACGTCAAGGACGATTTCAAACCGGCTCGTGCTGCGGCCGCGCGAGTCGGAGTGCGTGAACCCAAGCCGGAAACTGTCCACCGAAGCGGGTCAGCTCCAGTTCCTCTCGTGCCTGGCGACAGGCGCGCTTCAGCCAGGCGCAAAAACGGACGCGCAACCTCCTCGGCTTCGGCGATCGGCTCCAAGCCCAGCGCGTCGCCGGCGCTGTCGACGATCTGATCCACCTGGGGTGACTCCGCGGACAGCGCTGCAACCGTCCGTGCGAAGGGCGATGTGGTTCCCCGCTACGGCTGACTCCCGCTTCCGCCGAACGGGACGAAGAGGACCGATACCGTCGCCCCGTCGACGGTCGTGCCCGCGCCGACGTTCACGAACTCGAACTGGACGGTATGCGCCCCGGCCGCGACTTGGGCCGTCTCGGTTCACCGGGCGCCCGTGCCGGCGTAGGCGGGGCGATACTAGCCTCAGCCTCCGTGGACACCTTGATCGTCCTCTTCACCCGCGATCTCCGCCTGCACGATCACCCCGCAATGACCGCCGCAGCTCGCGATGCGGACCGCGTCGTCCCGGTCTTCGTGCTTGACGACATGCTGCTCTCCGGTCGCTCGGGGACACCCAATCGAGTCGCCTTTCTGCTCGAGAGCCTCCGTGACCTAGACCGCTCTCTGCGAGAGCGCGGGGCGCGACTCGTGGTGCGACGCGGCGACGTCGTCACCGAGGTTCTCCGGCTGGCGCGCGAGAGTGAAGCCGAGGGCATCTACCTGAGTGACGACGTCAGCGGCTACGCGCGCGAGCGGCGTCAACGGCTCGTGCGGGAGTGTGCCGGAGAGCGGCTCGCGTTGCGGACATTTGCGGGCGTAACCGTAATTCCCGCCGGCGAGCTGGTCCCCGCCAGCGGCGATCACTACCGCGTGTTCACGCCATATTGGCGCGTCTGGCGCACGGCGAAACGGCGAGCGCCATTGCGCGCGCCGCGGCGGCTGCGGATGCCGCCGGGGATTAGCCATCGTTCCCCGCCCGATCTCGAGGGGCTCACGAGCACGCCCCCCGTCACCGGTTTGCCTTCAGGCGGGGAAACGGCGGCTCGGGCGCGGCTGGCCCGCTGGCTCCGCGTCGGCCCGGAGCGATACGAACAACAGGCCGACCAGCTTGCGGCCGACGTCACCTCTCGCCTCAGCCCCCATCTGCACTTCGGCTCCCTTTCGGTGAACGAGGTCCTCACCCGGGTCGACGACCGTTGGGGCGAAGACGCCTTCGCTCGGCAGCTGTGCTGGCGCGACTTCCACCATCAGGTCCTGGCGGCGCGGCCCGACCTGCCGTACGCCGACTATCGGCCGAGGCGCCGCCGGTGGCGCAAGGACGAACGCTCGCTCGACGCCTGGAGGCAAGGGCGGACGGGCTACCCGATCGTCGACGCCGGCATGCGGCAGCTCGCCCGCGAGGGCTTCCTTCCGAACAGGGCCCGCCTGATCGTCGCCTCCTTTCTCACCAAGACTCTGGGGATCGACTGGCGAGAGGGCGCCGCCCACTTCGAGCGGCTGCTGGTGGACGCCGACCTCGCCAGCAACATTGGCAACTGGCAGTGGGTGGCGGGCACCGGCAACGACACCCGCCCGAACCGGATCCTCAACCCGATCCGCCAGGCCCATCGCTTCGACTCGGAGGGCGCGTACGTGCGCCGGCAGGTGCCCGAGCTCGCCGCGGTCGAAGGCCGTGCGATTCACGAGCCCTGGAAGCTCGATCCAGGAGTGCGTCGACGGCTCGACTACCCCGATCCCCTGATCAACCCCGGGCGGCGAGCGCGGCTGTCTTCGCCAGCGAGCGTAGAAAGCTCCTCGTGACGGATCGATGGATGCGCTGTTGGGTCTGGCTGTAGAGCCAGACGCCAACCCGCGCGAAGCGACCACTCCCGCGCAGCCACGGGTAGAAGTTGCGGACCTCCATCCGCATGCTGACGCGGACGCGATCGCCGGCGGCCGCCTCGTCGACCCGCGCCACGGACAGCCGCAGGAAGCCCCGGTCGCGGCCGTTCCGGGACACGAGCAGCCCGCGCTCGATCCGCCACGTGACCGAGCCGCGGCTCTCGTCCAGCTCGTACTCCGGCCAGCGAAAGCGGAGCAGGACCAGCGGTCGCGCCACAAGCACGATGGACTGATCATCGCCGGCGTAGGCCACACGGATCAGGCCAAGCGAGATCCGAGTGATGAACCGCCAGTACTCCCGCGCCGCTCGGCTGAGGAAGTCCCGATTCAGGATCCTTGACAGAGGCTCGGGCAGCCGCAGCTCCCCCGCCTGAACCGATCCAACCGCACCGGTGCGCTGAACCGTCTCGAGCTCGTCCGGCATTAGACGCAGCTGCGCGTGGCGAGCCTCAACCCCCACCTCAGGATCCTCGGCGAGCGCGCGCCGCAGCGCCTCCATGAACGGTATCGGGGTGATCTCAAATGAGGCCGCGCCCGAGGGATCCGTGACCGTCGTCGGCGTGGAGAGCCCTTCGATCAGGGGGCGGGCGATCGCGGCGTCAACGGGGGTGACGAGGCCGATCCACAACGAGGACAGCCACGGCGTGATCAGCGGGACCGGCAGCGTGGGGCGGCGCCGCAAGCCCAGCGCCTCGGCCATCCGGTCGAGCATGTCGCCGTAGGAGAGCACGTCCGGTCCGCCGATCTGCACCTCTCGACCCTCCGAGGCGGCGACGTCCGGGGCCCGCGCGAGGTAGGTGACCACGTCGCCGAGTGCGATCGGCTGCGTCGCAGTCGCCAGCCAGGCCGGAGCGATCATCGCCGGCAGGCGCTGCACCAGGTAGCGCAAGGTACGGTAGGACTCGCTGCCCGCTCCGACCACCATCCCGGCCCGGAAGTACGTCAGCGGAGGCCCGAGCTCGGCGAGGATCTCAGCCGTTCGCTGACGACTGCGGAGGTGCCTCGAGCGGGGACGCTCACCGAGCCCGCCTAGGTACACGACCCGGCCGATCCCCTCACGCCTCGCCATCTCGGCGAAGTTCCGGGCGCCGCGGCGTTCGCGTTCCTCGAAATCACCCCCGCCGCCGCGGCCCATCGCGTGGACGAGGTAGTAGGCGACCTCCCCCCTCCCCCACCCCGCGGAGCGACTCCGCCTCCAGCACGTCACCTACACGCAGCGGGAGGCCGCGACCGGCCAGGGCACCGGCCCGTGAAGTGTCTCGCACCAGACAGCGGACGTCCCAGCCCTCGTCCGCGAGCGAGGCGGCCAACCGGCTGCCGATGAACCCTGTCGCCCCCGTAATCAGCGCCCTCCGAGCCAAGGTCATGCGGTTCTGGCGAGCTGGAGACCAGCGCGCACGGGATCGGGTTCAAGCGCCTCGGCGCCGAACCGCTTGGCGAGCTCGTGGTCGGCGCCCTCCCCGTCGATCAGCACCGGCGCGTCACGAGCGAGCGCGGCGATCTCGTCGGAGACGGCCTCGAACGGTTGCGGTGTGAGCGCCGCGAGCACGATCGCAGCCGGGTGCAGCTCGGCTGCGGTGCGCCCGATCGTCAGGTCCACGTTCAGGACTCTAACGCCGGCGGAGGTTCTCAAGCCCGCTGCGGTAGGGCGTGCGCCGCGCGCAAGAGCGAGAACGAAGCGGCGAACCAGAGGAGAGCGCCCCGCGCGCCGCTTTCTCGAGACAGAAGCGACTCTCCCGCGAGGCTGGTGACGCTGTCGCGGAGACGTTCGCCGCCCGCCGAGGGCGGCACGTGGGAGGCTCTGGGGCCCCATGCCTACCCCGCCCCACTGCCCCGAAACGAGAGCGCCGGCGGAGCCATCCCTCACCGGCACCGGCGAGCGCGGCGGAAGCGTGAACGGGGGACTTGATGTCATCCATCTACCGTACGGGTCAGCCGCAGCTGCGGGAGGTTGGGCGCGTTTGGTCAGGCCGCCGCTTCGGCGCTCCCGTCGCCCACGGTTTCAGCGTTCGCGCTCCCGCGCAACCGGCTCCTCGACCCGAGCCGAAAGCGGCTTCACGACAGCGTCACGGTCGAGCAGTCGCTCGCGGGGACCTACGACGCGGCCGACCAGGCCACCGCCTCCGGCACCTCGGCGGCAGGTGGCGGCGCGGACGATCTACGGCGACTTGCTCGTACTGGACGAGGCCATCGGCGTGGTGCTGGGGGCGGGGCAGTGGCCGGACTGGTTCAACCGGACCGCCCCGGTGGATACATGGCGTGAGGTGCGCGACGCGTTCGTGGGGGAGGTCGAAGCCTGGGAGTGGGCGTTAGTGGACGGCGCGTACAGCAACTTTGCGAGACGTGGCGCCCCGCGTGCAGCCAGGCGGGGCGATCGACCAAGGCGACCGCGATGTGCTCGACCCGCTCAAGCGGGCCGCGGCGCAGGGCCACGAAATCGTGCTTCCCTATTGCGCTCCGGAGCGGGAGCTCAAGCGCTTCGCCCAGGAGATCCAGAAGCGACGGGCCCTGTCCGCAGGTTGAGCGCCTAGCGCCCCGAGGCCGCCACCAGGATCGGCGGCAGCACCTGAGCGTCCTTAGCGAACACGTGCGATCCGTGGCTCGACGGCCGGTCGGCTCCGCGAGATACTGCGTGGGCGATGTCGCAGGAGAACGTGGAAATTGTGAAGCGCGGGTTCACAGCGATCACGCGCCTGGACGCCGAGGCGATGCTGGAGTTCATGGATCCGGGGATTGAATTTCGGCCACGGTTCCAGCTGATGCTGGGTGGCGAAGAGGCGACATTTTGGGGCTATGGCGGTGTGCGTGAAGCGTTTCGCGACGTGTACGCGGCGCTCGACTGGATCAGGCCCGAGGTTCGCGAAATTCGCGACTTGGGCGACAGAGTCGTCGCGCTCGGTGAGCTCAGCATCCGCGGCAAGAAGAGCGGGATCGAGGCGCACTCGGCTGCAGGCTGGGTTGTCGACATGAAGGACGCGAAGGCGGTTCGCATCACCGAATACCTGGACCCCGCAGATGCCCTCGAAGCCGCCGGGCTGTCGGAGTAGCTGCGCGGTCACGCCGCGACCTCGATCACCGGCAGGGCGAGTCCCTCCCGTTTATCTGTGAATGGGTGGAGGCGCGGGCACTCGTGCCCCTAGCGGAGAAAACCAAAGCGAACGCGTCATAGGCGCTTAGGATGATCCTGTGGAGGAGGAGAAGGTCCGACAGGAACACGCCCGCCTGGGTTTCAGCGGTCGGCGCGCTGCTCGGAGGGGTTGCGGCCGTCGTCGGGGTAATTCTTGTGATCGGCGGCGGCGGGGGCGGAGACGACGGGGGCAGTAGCGGGCCGCAGTACGACCAGTCACGCGCTGAGCAGGAGGCGGCAATGCAGGCGAGCGCGGCGGCGCGGAGTCAGGGGATCAACTTCTCCGCCGATGCCTTTGCTGTGACCTGCGAATCGAGCGGCAGCAGCAGTGGCGACACACAGATATGGAACTGCACGGCGGACAGTGGGCAGTGCGCCGGTCAGATCGTTATCGCCCTTGATTCATCGGGCCTCGCGAGTCTGCGCCAAAACTCGGTCGGCTGCGCGGAATAGACCGCCCGGACGTCGCCACCAGGATCGCCGGTAGTACCTGAGCGTCCTCTGCGAACACGTGGCGGCCCTGGCACTGGCGCCGCCGAGGGCCGAGCGGAATACTGCGCGGGCGATGTCGCAGGAGAACGAGAAGACGATGAACCGGGAGGACGTCAACCGCTGGCTGGCGGCCTACATCGACGCCTGGAAGTCGTATGACCGCGACCGGATCGGCGCCCTGTTCAGCGAGGACGCCGAGTACCGCTACTACCCCGGCCGAGAGCCCCTCCGGGGGCGGGAGGCGATCGTCGCCTCGTGGCTCGCGATCCGCGACGTGGAGGGCGCCTACGACGCCCACTACCGGGTGGTCGCCGTCGACGGCGAGGTCGCCATCGCCACCGGGACCAGCACGTACTTCGTGGAGCCGGGCGGCCCGATCGATCGCGTTTATGACAATTGCTTCGTGATGCGGTTCGGCGCCGACGGGCGCTGCCGGCAGTTCGCCGACTACTACTCGCTGCGGGAGACCGAACTGCTGGTGTTGGAACTGCGCGTCGTGGACTTGACCGAGGGCGAAATCGCGGAGCGGGTCGGCATCTCTCAAGCGGAGGTGTCTCGGATCCTCAAGGCGCATACCCTCGAAGGCGACGGGCTTACGGAGTAGCTGAGCAGTCACGCCGCGACCTCGATCACCGGCAGAGCGAGTCCCTCCGGTTTATCTGTGGATAGGTGGCGGCCCTGGCACTGGCGCCCCCGAGGGCCGAGCGGAATACTGCGCGGGCGATGTCGCAGGAGAACGTGGAGATCGTGCGGCGGATGTTCGAAGCCTTCGTGCAGGGCTTGGAGCGCGGCAACCCCGGTGCCGCGTTCGATACCGGGACGCTCGCGGCAGACGTCGAGTGGCAGACGTCCGACCTCATGGGGGCGGAGACGTTTCGGGGCCGTGAGGGGTTCATCGAGTTCATGCGCAGATGGACTGAGGACTTCCAGGGCTATGGAATTCAGCTCGAGCGGCTGATCGACGCCGGCGATGACCGAGTGGTGGGCCTGTTGCATCAGTGGGCGACGGGCACGGGAAGCGGCGTACCAGTCGAACTGAACCTCGCCATCGTCTACGAGCTGGATGCGGGTCGCGTGATTCGGATGTGCAACTACACGAACCAGGCCGAGGCCCTCGAAGCCGCCGGGCTGTCGGAGTAGCTGCGCGGTCACGCCGCCACCTCAATCACCGGCAGAGCGAGCCCCTCCCGTTTATCTGTGAATGGGTGGAAGCCGTGGCGCTGCTGCCGCAGGCATGGCGCGATACTGCGCGGGCGATGTCGGAGGAGAACGTGGAGATCGTGCGGCGCGCCTGGGAGACCCGTGTGAGCGGGAAGGTCGAGGATGTTCTCGACTACTTCACCGACGACTGCGTCTCGGAGGATTTCCCCGAGCTTCCCGATCACGCCGTCTACGTCGGCAGGGAGGGCGTGCGTGAGATCGACGGGCACTTCCGGGAGATGTGGGGCGAACTTGTCCAGGAGCCGGTCGAGTTCATCGATGGGGGCAACGACATCGTCGTGGCGGTGATCGCCATGCGCGGGCACGGCAAGAGCAGCGGGGCTCCGCTCCTCTCCCAAGCCGTATTCGTTCATGAGTTGAGGGCGGGGAAGCTCTCCAGCATGCGAGCGTTCACCACGAAGGCCCAAGCCCTCGAAGCCGCCGGGCTGTCGGAGCAAGACGCTCGCGCCGACTCCTGACGTTGGTTCGCGCGCTTCTGCGTTGCGCGACATGGAGCGGCGTCCTGCCTGAGTTCATGCGTCGCAGCGAAATCCAATACGTGGCCCGATTCGTTTCTCGCTACGACGCACGGATCATTGAGCGAATACGCCTAGCCGCTTAGCGGACTTCTGCTTCCAACGCGAAAGCGGAATCCTGGCGCGGCGCTCGCTGCCGATTGTCAGAAGACCGTCGCAGAGTGCGAGTATCCGCGCACCGCAACCGACAGGAGGTACGGCCTGATGGCTGATCCCAAGCACGTCGTCGAACGGCATGTCGAGGCGTTCAACGCACGGGACGCGGACGCCGAGCCGTGGAGCGATGACGCCGACTTCGTCGCACCGAACGCGTCGATGCACGGCCGCGAGGAGGTTCTGGGCTTCCTCGGTGTGTTCTGGGACGCGTTTCCGGACGGGCGTCTTGAGACGTCGCGCCTTCTCGCCGAAGGATCCGTCGTCGCCGCCGAGGGCCGGTTCATCGGCACGCACACCGGTGTCATGCGCACGCCGGCAGGCGACGTCGCGGCCACGGGACGGCACGTCGACTTCCGCTGGATGTCGAGTTACGAGGTTCGCGGCGACGAGCTGGCCTCGGAACATCTCTACTTCGATCAGGCCGAGCTGCTCGGCCAGCTCGGACTGATGCCGGCGACCTGAGCGCGCTCCTGCCTTGCGCGAAACGCAGCAGCGCCGTGCCTAGCTCATGCGTCGCAGCGAGATCGAATACCCGGTGGGATTTGAACCCACGACCTCCGGGTTATGAGATCGGACGAACGCGGTGGGCTCGGGTGCCGCTCGCGCGCTCTCAGGTGCGCTGAGGTGCTCTCAGTTGTGCCGAGTTGCGCTCAGTTTGATGCCCGGATTGATGCCCAGACTGCGGGCTGCGCGAGCGTTCGATAGCCCGGCTCGACCCCAGCGGCGGAGCGGCGCTCCCCGTGGCTGGGGAGCGGAGAGGATGACCTTCGAGAACGCAAAGCCCTGCAGTCGGGGGCTCGAGCGTGGTGAGATGCAGGCATCGATTCGCAGGACGCTCGCCAAACCTCAGCCACCCCCCTCGCTGAGGCCGTACACCGCGACGGGTTCTCTGACGCCTCGAATCCGGCGGTCTCCACGATGCTCCCAGTCGAAGAGCCGTTGCGTGCTCCGCACCACCGCCTCCGAAGCGACGAGCTCGTTGCTGCCCGCGAAGTCGAGTAGCCGCGCGGCGAGGTTGACCATCTGACCGAAGTAGTCGCCCTCCCGGTAGAGCGCGACGCCGGAGTGAACGCTCGCGTGGACGCCGGGGGTGTCCGCATTGCTCATCCGCCTGATTATCCGAACGCAGGCTTCAACCGCGTCAAGCGGCTCGGGATAGGAGAGCATGTAGCCGTCGCCGAGGGCCTTGAGCAAGTGCCCCCGCTCCCCGCGCTCGCGCGTGACGACGGTCGCGAAGCGTTCGATCAGCGCGAGGGCGGTCGCGTCGCCATGCGCGTCTGCGTAGGCCGTGAAGTCCTTGAGATCGCAGAAGACGAGCGTCACCTCGACCGAGCCAGGAAGCGCGCCGTCCGGCGTCTCGCGCTCGGCCTCGCGAACCGCTGCCTGGGCAAGCTCGTGCTCGACGCGGCGCCGGTGCACCCCGAGCAGCATCGGGTCAGCGAGCGGCAGGAGCTGGCCGAAGGCTTCGCGGACGGCGGGCAGCCCGTCGACCATCCCCCCACTCGCGGCGCGCAGCTCGGGCTCGACGTGGAGCCGGAAGAGATGGATCTCGGTTTGCGCGATGTGGGCGAGCGCCTGACCGTAGACACGGACGATCTGGAGGTAGACCTCCGGCGGCCAAATCTCGCGCAGCTCGCCGAAGCGCTTCAGCACCGCCGCCTCCTCTGGCGTGAAGAAGAGCTCGTCCGGGGCCGGCGCTCGCAGCCCGAAGCCGAGCGCGACAAGCTGCGTCTCGCCCACCCGCAGCCCTCCGTCGGCCTCGATCTCGGCGGGGGAGACGGTCCGCTCGCCGCGCGCCGGATCGAGGACCGCGTCGAAGATCGCGTCCTCGACCCTGCCCCGCTCCTGGGCACGCCGGATCGCCTCCGGCGAGACCCCAATGCGAAGCAGCGTGCCGATCGTCTCCTCGAGCTCGGCTGACGCCCCGATCTCGTGAGCCAACTCGGTGTCCTCGGCGCCGTCGGCTTGCTCGTCTCCCACCGGCCCTGACATCCCCTCAGACCTCAGGCCGAGCCACTCGCGCGGATACCCGAGAACTGCGGAGGTCGTCCCGCGGCCCAGGCCCGAAAGGCGCCTGGTCCGCGAGCGCGCGGGCGATCGAGCGCCCGATGACGCCCGCTCCTGCGATGACCAGTGCGATCCGCGGCGTTCAGTCCATCCTCGGTCGGTGAGACAGTCGCCGTGAGCCTACCCGCACACGCATCAACCGGGGACGCTCGGTGGCGGCCGATACGGAAAAGCGCGCCGTAGCGAGCCTTCCTCCGAATAGCGGGCCCGATTCGTCTCGCTACGACGCACGGATTGTCGAGCGAGCACGCCTATCGGCCTGATCGCCGATCATCGCTTCCGCTCTCACGCGAGGCTGTCGCACAAACCTCCGGCGAGGCGATGTGCGCCGATCTCCAGCCTCTTTGGAAATCGAGCCTGAGTTCGGGGATTGGCAGGGGCCGGTCTGCTTGTCGAGCGCGGCGGCCGCGCATCTCGTGCGCCTGAGTCCTTCCGCCGCGACTATTTCGCGAGGGTTTGTGCAACACGCTCACACGGAAGGAGGTGCGGCGCAAAGGGGCGCGGATGGCGGTGCAGCCAGTTGAGCGTCTGGGCGGCCACTTGTGCTGCCGCGGCGGGGCTCGGGCGTAGAGTTGGGACCGGTGAAGCTCAAGGAGCAGCGGGCGGCCATCTACCCGTGACTCTGACTGTGCACGAGCTGCCTGGGCCCCTGGTCCCCGCAAGGATGTCCCCGTCGCTGATGGAGGGCGACCTAATGGTCCCATCCGTCGGCCGATACCCTGCGATCGGCCGCCGAGCCGCCGATCCTGGCGAAGCTGAGCAACGACGAGGTAAAGAGGGAGTCGGAGGGATGATTCGGGTCGACGTGACGATGAGAGGCGACGTCCCGGATGAGGCGCGCGAGCTCGCGAGGGAGAAGGTCGGGGCGCTGGACCGACTCGTCGAGATCCCGGTCCTCGGTGCTCGAGTGGTGCTCGTCCAGGAAGCGAACCCGCGGATCGAGCGCTCCGCCCAGGCCGAGGGCGAGATCGACCTGAATGGCCCGATGATCCGGGCGAAGGTCGCCGACGTCGACCCGATCGCAGCGGTTAACAGCCTCACTCAGCGGCTCGAGCGGCAGCTGCGGAGCTTCGTCGACCGTCGCACCGACCAGGCCCGCCGTCCGACCGAGCGCAAGGCGGGCGAGTGGCGGCATTCCAGCTTCGCCACCGACCGTCCTGACTACTTCCCGCGAGCGCCGGAGGAGCGGGAGATAGTCCGCCGCAAGACCTTCGCCACCGACCCGCTCACCCCCGCTGAGGCCGCCGAGGAGATGGAGTTCCTCGATCACGACTTCTACCTGTTCATCGAGCGCGAGACCCGCGCCGACGCCGTCGCGTACCACCGCGACGACGGCCGACTCGGCGTTATCGGACCGACCCGGATCGGCTGGTCTGGCGAGAGCGCCGGGATCGTCCACGAGGAGAGCCGGATAAGCGGGCCGACCAGACTCGAGGACGCGGTAGCGGAGATGAACGTCCTCAACCATCGGTTCATGTACTTCACCGATGCTGCGAGCGGCCGCGGCAACGTGATCTACATGCGCTACGACGGCCACTACGGCCTGATCGAGCCGGCCCGGTAGCCGACAGGGGCAGGAGGTGCGTCGGGGTCGGCGAAGCGCTCGGTCGATTACCGGCCGCCCGGGGCCTGACGGGTGCACGCACAACGGGCCCCGGGCCGCTCCCGCTTCGCGCGAAATGAGGCAGGGTCCGTCCTGCCTGAATGCATGCGTGGTGGCGAGATCCGATAGGTGGCCCGATGCGTTTCTCGCTGCGACCCGCTGATAGTCGAGCGCCTGCGCCTGGCGCCTGATCTAAGAAGCGACGCTGCAGTCAGCGCCTAGCATCCCTTGGGAACTGCCGCCGGGCGGCCAGCGCACGATGACAATCGCCGAAGTAAACGGAGCCCAGCTTCACTACGAGCGAAGCGGCGCCGGCGAGCCGCTCGTGCTCGTGCACGGATCGTGGGTGGACTGCCGCGTCTGGGACGACGTCGCTGCCCCTGCTGCGCGGTTCCTTCGAGGTCGTCGTCTATGACCGCCGCGGGCACAGCCTCAGCACCTGCCCGCCCGGCCAGGGAAGCGTCCACGACGACGTCGATGACCTGGCGGCCCTGATCGACCTGCTCGGCGCCGGGCCCGCCCACGTCGCGGGCGCCTCCTTCGGGGGCTCGATCGCCCTCCGCCTGGCGGCCGGCCAGCCCGATGCGCTGCTCAGCATCGCGGTCCACGAACCACCGCTGTTCGACCTGCTCGATCGCCGGGCCGTCGAACCATCCGAGCTGACCGAGCTGACCGAGCTGCGCGCCCACCTCTGCTCGGTTGCGGCCCGGCTCGAGGCGGGCGATCTCGAGGGCGGGGCTCGCCTGTACTTCGACCGGGTGGCCGAGTCGCCGGGCGGCTGGGCCGGGCTGGGCCCCGCGCGCCGGCGCGCCCTGGTCGAAACCGCCCCCACCTATCTCGACCAGTACCGCGACCCGGACGCGCTGCGCATCGACCTCGCCGACCTCGCCGCCTTCGAGGGTCCGGCCCTCGTCACCCACGGGGACCGTCGTCCGCCGTTCTTCAGGCGGATGGCCGAAATGGTGTCCGCGGCGATGCCGGGGGCACGGAGCGAGCTGATCCCCGGCACGGCGCATGACCCGCAGGTGACTCACCCCGGCGCATACACCCGGGCGATCGAGGAGTTCGCGTCCCGACGCGCGGCCGATCTGAGCGCGATGCCCGCCAAGCGACAGCCGTGATGGAAGCGGGCGGACAGGGCTCGGGTCCGGCGGGCGCTCGCAAGGAGCAGGCGCTCGAGCTTTTCGCGGGCCTGCCGCGTCGCTACGACGCAGCCGGGGCCGTGCTCAGCTTCGGCCAGGATCCGCGCTGGCGGAGGGCGATGGTCGCCCGAGTCGGCGCGCGACCGCAGGACCGCGTGCTCGATGTCGCGACCGGAACCGGCATGGTCGCCGCAGGCCCTCGTGCGCCGCTACGGCTGCCGGGTCGTCGGGCTCGACCAGAGCCCCGAGATGCTCGCCGGGCGGCGGCGAGGCTGCGCGCGAGACCCGGAGCTCGCGATCGCGCATCGAGCTGGTTCGCGGTGAGGCCGAATCGCTGCCGTTTGCGGATCGCGAGTTCGACCACCTCACGTTCACCTACCTGCTCCGCTACGTCGACGACCCGGCGGCGACCCTGCGTGAACTCGCCCGTGTGGTCAAGCCCGGCGGGCGGATGGCCTCGCTCGAGTTCATGCTGCCGCCGAACCCCGTGGCGCTGCGCCCTGTGGCACGTCTACGTGCGGGCTCGGGCTGCCGGCCCTCGGCCGGCTCGATCTCCGGGATTGGTATGAGGTCGGCCGCTTCCTCGGGCCGAGCATCACGAGCTTCTATCGACGACTGCCGCTCGCAGCGGCAGCTGGAGCTCTGGCGAGCGGCGGGATTCGCATCGGTCGAGGCGAAGGTGATGAGCCTGGGCGGTGGGGTCGTGATCTGGGGGACGCGCGATGGCTGACCACGCGCGCCCACACGGCGGACCCGGATGCGCGGCTCGATCGCCCCGCCTTCTACGCGCTGCGCGCCGGCGGTTGGCGCGACCTCGTCACCCTGCTGCATCCGCCGTACACCGCCTGGCACCTGTCCTACGTCGCGCTCGGCGCGGCCGCGGCGCCGGCGATTCATCTCGATCGCTTGCTGGCCACGCTTGCCGCCTTCTTCCTCGCGGTCGGCGTGGCCGCCCACGCTCTGGACGAGCTCAACGGGCGACCGCTGCAGACGCGGCTCTCCGATCGCTCGCTGGTCGCGCTCGCCGCGATCGTCGCTCGCCGGCGCGATCGCGATCGGGATCGCCGGCGTGTTCATCTTCTCGCCGACGCTGGCGCCGTTCGTCGTCGTCGGCGGCTTCCTCGTGGTCGCCTACAACCTCGAGCTGGCCGGCGGCCGTTTCCACACGGACTTCTGGTTCGCCGCCGCGTGGGGAGCCTTCCCGGCCCTGACGTCGTGGTGGGTCAACACGCTCGAGGTCGAGCACGCCGGACGAGCTGGTGGCCGGGCTGCTGGTGGCGACAGGGTGCTTCGGCCTCAGCGTGGCGCAGCGGCGGCTCTCGACGCCGGTCCGCGAGCTGCGCCGCCGGACCGCGTCGGTCCAACGGCGAGCAGCTGCTCGACGACGGCACCGGCATCCCGCTGTCGGTCGAGCGGCTGCGCGCGGCCGCTCGACGGCGCCCTGCGGGCGCTGTCCTGGGCGCTCGCCGCCCTCGCGGTCGGCCTGGTCGCGGTGAGGCTCTGAGCTACTCCGCGTCGGCCGACCGCTCCGGCGCCGGCGCGCGTTCGGCCGCTCGCACCGCCGCGCTCAGCACCTCGCCACCGATCAGGCGCTGAAACTGGCCCACGCTGGCCCACAGCAGCCGCGTCCGCATACTCGCGGCGCGATCGACCGGCTCGATCCGCGCCTCGCTGACGATCGCCGATCCGGCCTCGTCGGGCTCGACCCAGTGTGCGAGCACGACCCGCACGCGTGCCCGGCCGGTCCCAGGCATCGAACTCGTCGGGCCCCTCGAGCCGGGGGTAGTCGCGGCGAACCGACCAGATCACCCCGCAGAGGCCGGAGACCGACCAGCCGTCGTCCTCGGCGAGGACGACGAACGGGTAACGGCGAAGGACGTCGCGATACGGCAAGTTCGGCCGGGGTCCCCGGGATCCGCCAGCGCAGCACCCTGCCAAAGGCCGGCGCGTCGGCGACCCGGACCGATTCGGCCGCATGCCAGAGCTCGTCCGGAGCGACGCGGGCCCGGCGGCGATGGCGGGTCCGCACCTGCGGGTGGGCCAGCCAGCGGTCGATGTCGACGTCGTCCACTACCCGTTTGTACTCCGGAGCGCGCGCGGCCAATGCATCATTCCCGGGGGAGTTCTCCGGTTCGTAGACCGACGATCCAACGGCCCCATGCTCGAGTCTTGGTACCTCGGTGGTACTCGGAACGGTTGCTCTGCTCTCGAGGAGAACGCGAAAGGCCCGCCGTAGCGGGCCTTTCCTGAATAGCGGGGGTGGGATTTGAACCCACGACCTCCGGGTTATGAGCCCGGCGAGCTACCTGACTGCTCCACCCCGCGGCGTTGAGGCAATTCTAGCTCGCGAGTAGCGACAATCAACGCTCCATCGTCGTCTGCAACGAGGAGGCCCAGTGAATCGACCGTATCCCGAGACGCTATGCGTCGAGGCCGGCGGCCACGGTGCCCCGGGCGAGCCGGTGAGCCCGGCGCTCCATCTCTCGACCACGTACCACCGGGGCGGCGAGCACGAGTACATCCGCGAGGGAGCGCCGACGATCGAGGCGTTCGAGCGGGTGATCGGCAAGCTCGAGGGCGGGCACGCGACCGCGTTCGGCTCCGGGATGGCGGCCTCGGCGGCGGTCCTGGACGGGATCGGCGCCGGCGCCCGGGTGGTCGCGCCGACGGTCAGCTATGCGGGCGTCCGTGGGCTGCTCGCGGAACGGGCCAAGCGCGGCATCCTCGACGTCGCCTTCGTCGACCAGACCGACCTTGCCGCGACCCTGGCCGCGATCGACCGTGCCGACCTGGTCTGGGCCGAGACGCCAAACAACCCGCTGCTCGGAATCACCGATCTGCGCGCCCTGGCCGCCGCCGCGCACGACCGCGGGGCCGCAGTCGCCGTCGACGCCACCCTGGCGACCCCCCTGCTGCAGGACTCGCTCGAGCTCGGCGCCGACTTCGTCGTCCACTCGGCAACCAAGTACATCGGCGGCCACTCGGACTCGCTGCTGGGCGTCGTCGTCACCGCCGACGAGGCGGGCCATCGCGAGCTGGTCGACCGCCGCACCCTGACCGGCGCGGTCCCGGGCCCGTTCGAGGTCTTCCTCGCCCTGCGCGGCGTGCGCACGTTGGCCCTGCGGGTCGAGCGCGCGCAGGCGAACGCTGCCGAGCTCGCCCGGCGGTTGGCCGAGCACGCCGGGGTCACCCGCGTCCGCTATCCCGGCCTCCCCGACGACCCCGGCCATGAGCTCGCGTCGCAGCAAATGAGCGGTTTCGGGGCGATGGTGGCGTTCGAGGTCGGCGGCGGCGCCGAGCGCGCCGATGCGGTCTGCGCCGCGCTCGGACTGATCGCAAACGCGACCAGCCTTGGCGGGGTCGAGACGCTGGTCGAGCGCCGCGCCCGCTACGAGGCCGAGCGCGAGCACGTGCCCGCCGACCTGATCAGGATGTCGGTCGGCTGCGAGCACGTCGAGGACCTCTGGGCCGACCTCGACCGGGCGCTCGGCGCCGCTCTCTAGGCTGCGCCTGTGGGCAAGACGTTCGTCTTCTTCCCCGAGGGCGCCTACGGGCCGACCAACAACTGCGTCGGGATCGGCGACGTCCTGCGCCGCCGCGGCCACCGGGTCGTGTTCATCGCCGAGGAGTCGTTCGAGGGCACGCTGGCCGAGAAGGGGTTCGAGGAGCGGCTGATGCGGCTCACGCCGCCCGCCGGCTCCGACGAGGATCCGGGCCAGTTCTGGAAGGACTTCATCCGCGACACGGCGCCGGTCTTCCGCAAGCCGACGATCGAGCAGCTCGAGGGCTTCATCGCGCCCACCTTCGAGGCGCTTTGCGACGGCGCCCGGTTCGTCGACGAGCGCCTGGTCGAGATCATCGACGAGGTCGGGCCCGACGTGATCGTCGAGGACAACGTCGTCTCCTTCCCCGCCCTGCCGGCGAGCGGCGTGCCCTGGGTTCGGATCGTCTCCTGCAACCCGGCCGAGATCAAGGACCCCGACGTCCCCCCTCCCTTCTCCGGCTACCCGGCGGCGGATCGCTCGCGGCTGGGACGAATACATGGCCGAGTACGAGCGGGCGCTCGGGCCGATGCAGCGCGCCTTCAGCGAGTTCTGCCAGCAGCGAGGGGCGCCGCCGCTGCCGGAGCTCGAGTTCGAGCACGCCTCCGACTCGCTCAACCTCTGGATCTACCCCGAGGAGGCCGACTACGCCCGCGCCAACCCGCTCGGCGACCGCTGGCAGAACCTCGGCTCCAGCGTCCGCACCACCGACGCCGCCTGGGAGCTGCCCGAGCCGCTCGCCTCCGGCGACGGCCCGCTCGTCTACCTCAGCCTCGGCTCGCTCGGCTCCGCCGACGTCGAACTGATGCGCACGTTGATCGCGACCCTCGGCGACTCCCCCTACCGGGTGATCGTCTCGATGGGCCCCCAGCACGCCGAGCTCGAGCTGGCCGCGAACATGGTCGGCGAGGAGTTCCTGCCGCAGACGTCGATCCTGCCGCTGGTCGACCTGGTGATCACCCACGGCGGCAACAACACGGTCACCGAGAGCCTGTACTTCGGCAAGCCGATGGTCCTCCTGCCGCTGTTCTGGGACCAGTACGACAACGCGCAGCGGATCGACGAGACCGGGTTCGGCGCCCGCCTGGCGACCTATGGCCATGAGCCGGCCGAGCTGACCGCCGCGATCGACCGGCTGCTCGGCGACGCGGCGCTGGCCGCCCGCCTCGGCGCGGTCTCGAACGCGACTCCGGGCGGCGCCCGGCACCGAGCGCGCGGCCGACCTGATCGAGTCGCTGGCTTGAACCGATGAGTGACGACGATCCGATCGGTCTATAGGGACATGACGACGCTCTTTTCCCAGATATCGGTGTCCCTGGACGGCTATGTGGCCGGGCCCAATCCCACCCTCGACGACCCACTCGGCGAGCACGGCATGGACCTACACGAATGGGTCATTGGCCTCGACGCCTGGCGCAAGGTCCACGGCCACGAGGGCGGTGAGCGCACCCGGGACTCGGAGTTGGTCGAGGAGTGGACCGCCCGCACCGGGGCCGTAGTCATGGGCCGCAAGATGTTCAGCGGCGGCAGCGGACCATGGGCCGACGACCCCAACGCGCGCGGCTGGTGGGGCGACGACCCGCCGTTCGGCGTCCCGGTGTTCGTCCTCACCCATCACAAGCGCGAGCTACTAGCGATGGGCGACACTGACTTCAACTTCGTCACCGACGGGCCCGAGGCGGCCCTGGAGCGGGCCCGAGAGGCGGCCGGAGACCGCGACGTCCTCGTCGCCGGCGGCGCCGAGGCGATCCGTGAATACCTCGACCTGGGGGCGATCGAGGAGCTCGAGCTCAGCGTCGTCCCGGTGATGCTCGGCAATGGCACCCGCCTGTTCGACGGTGCCGACTACGCGACCGGGTTCGAGATCGACCGTGTCGTCGCCTCGCCGTCGGTCACCCACCTGCGCTATCGCACCACGAAGTAGCTACTGAGCCTGGCCGAGGGCGGCGAAGCGATCACTCGGCCACGAGAAGGTGTCCTCGTGGTTGGTCACCCGAATCCGGAAGGCCTTGCCTGAGGGTGTCGTGACCGTGCAGAAGAAGCTCTCCTCGACCGCGGTCTCGTCGGCGTCGTCGGGGCAATCGACCGTGACCGTGACGCCGTAGTCAGCGGCGTTCTTGACGATCGCGTCCTCGACCTCGGAGGCGTCCGGCCCGGGATTTGGCTCGAACACGCCGAGCTTCGAGATCCCGAACACGGCCGCGATCGCGATCAGCCAGAACACCAGCCGCGTCCCCGGGCGCTTCTTGCGCGCGGGCGGCGGCGGGGGCGGTGCGTCCATCGGCGACGGCTCGGCGTCGGCCGTCGGCTCGACCTCCGCGTCCGGCCCGACCTCCGCCGTCGGCTCGACCTCCGGGTCCGGCTCCGCCGGCACCGGCTCGGCCGGCTCACCGGTGGGCGAGAAGCCGCACTCGGTACAGGCCTCGGCGTAGCCGGCCTCGGTCTCCTCTCCGCATGCCGGGCAGGTGTGCACGGCGCGAGCTTAGTGGCAGTCCGGGGCGCGCTATCGTCGCCGCATGGCCGTCGCCGAGGGCTCCAACAAGCGCGTGCGCAACGTCCGCATCCTCGCGGCCGGCGGGACGATCTCGATGACCGAGGACAGCGGCGGCGCGGGTTCGGCGATCCCGGACCTCGACGCCGAGGCGCTGGTCGCCAGCCTCCCGAGCCTCGACGCGAACGGGGTCGAGGCCTCGACCGTGACCAACCTGCCGAGCGCCCACCTCAGCCTCGCCGACCAGCTGCGGATCTGCCGTGAGGCGCGCGACTTCGCCCGCCGCGGGATCGGCGTCGTCGTCACCCACGGCACCGACACGATGGAGGAGACGGCGATGCTCTGCGACGTCCTCCACGACGCCGAGGCGCCGATCGTGTTCACGGGCGCGATCCGGCCGGCCAGCGCCCCCGGCGCCGACGGCCCCGCGAACACGATGGACGCGATCAGCGTCGCCGCCAGCGAGGCCGCCGCCGGAATGGGCGTGCTGCTGTGCTTCGGCGGCGAGATCCACCACGCCCGCTGCGTGCGCAAGACCGACACCACCTCGCTGGTCGCCTTCTCCTCGCCGCAGACCGGCCCCCTGGGCCGGGTCTCCGAGGGCCACCCGACGATCTGGTCGCGGATTCCGCGCAACCCGCCGCTCGACCCGCCCCACCTCGACCACCGGGTGCTGATCGTCCCCACCGCCGTCGGGCGACGACGGCGCCCTCGCGCGTGCGGCGCTCGACACCGCGCCCGACGGGGCGGTGATCGGGACCCTCGGCGCCGGCCATCTGAACCCGGGCCTGCTCGAGCAGTGGTCCGAGGCCGCCGAGCGGATGCCCGGTCGTCGCCTACTGCCGCTCCGAGCGCGGCGTGATCCTCAACTCCACCTACGGCTACCGCGGCTCCGAGCAGGACCTGAGGGCAACCGGGATCATCCCGGCCGGCTTCCTCTCGCCGCAAGCCGCGCGGATGAAGCTGCTCGCCTGCCTGGCCGCCGGGCTCTCGATCGACGAGGTCCGCTGGGCGTTTCGCCAGGACGACGGCTAGCGCCAGGCGCGCCGGAGCCGGATTAGCGAAGCGGGTACTTAGAGCCCGGGCGGGCGGTAACTGACCGCGCGCTTCGCCGCTTCGTCGATCTGCTCGGGTGTGAGCAGTACGGTCGTCTTCACCGTCGCTCCTCCTGCGGCGTTCACGATCAGCGCCACGGCTGCGGCGGCCTCGTCGTCGGGAAGATCGACGATCACGATGGCGTCATGCTCGCCGAACCCGAAGTAGAAGCCTTCGAGCTTGCCGCCCACGCCTTTCACCGTGTCGGCGACCGCGTCCCGCCGATCGACGCCGCCCTTGCTGCGCACGCCCTCCACGCCCTGGGCCGTGTATGACGCCTCAAGCAGGTACTTCGGCATCTCCTCCTCCTCGCAATGGGGTCGCGCCAACACTCTCATCCTCAAGGTCGCAATGCAAGGGCGACGCAGCGGGGGACGGTCGCTCTCACCGTTCGCGGCATCTCAAAGACCGCCGGGTATATGAGAGGGTGGCGCCGTGGCGACCATCCACCACCTCAACTGCGGCACCCTCTGCCCGTACGGCGGCGGCCTGGTCTCCGGCGAGGGCGGGCTCGGCGGCGCCCACATGGTCTGCCACTGCCTGCTGATCGAGAACGGCGACTCGCTGGTCCTGATCGACACCGGGTTCGGCGCCGACGACGCCGCCCACCCCTACAAGCGGCTCGGCGCCCCGTTCACGGCCGCCTTCCGCCCCCAGGCCCGCCCGGAGGAGACCGCGGTCGCCCGCATCCGCGAGCTCGGCCTCGACCCGGCCGACGTCCGCCAGATCGCCTGCACCCACCTCGACCTCGACCACGCCGGCGGGCTGCCGGACTTCCCCGACGCCGAGGTCCACGTCTTCGCCCCCGAAAAGGACGCCGCCGTGAACCCGAGCCTGCGCGAGCGCGCGCGTTATCCGTCCTGCCACTTCGACCACGGGCCGAAGTTCGTCACCCACGAATCCGGCGGCGACAAGTGGATGGGCTTCGAGAGCATCCGGGTGCTGCCCGGCAGCGGCCCCGAGATCCTGCTGATCCCGCTCGTCGGCCACTCGCGCGGCCACACCGGGATCGCCGTCCGCGACGGCGACGGCTGGCTGTTGCACTGCGGCGACGCCTACTTCCACCGCAGCCAGATGGAGACCCGAGCCGACCTGCCCGCCCGCGCTGCGCGCCTTCCAGAGCATGATGGCCGCCGACCGCAGCGCTCGACTGAAGAACGAGCAGCACCTCAACCGCCTCGCCCGCGAGCACGGCGACGAGGTACGGATGTTCTGCGCCCACGACCACGTCGAGCTGGAGAACTTCGCTTGAGGACCGCCGTGATCACCGGCAGCTCGACCGGAATCGGCCGCGCCTGCGCGCTCGGCCTCGACCGCGCCGGATGGAAGGTCTACGCGGGCGTCCGCCGGCCCGAGGACGCCGAGTCGCTGACGGCCGAGGCGTCCGAGCGGCTCGAGGCGCCGATCATCGACGTCGCCGACGGCGACACGATCGCCGCCGCCGCCGCGCAGGTGCGCGAGGCGACCGGCGGCCGGCTCGACGGCCTCGTCAACAACGCCGGGATCAGCGTCCAGGGCCCGGTCGAGGGCCTGTCGCTGGACGAGTACAGGCGCCAGTTCGAGGTCAACGTGATCGGCCAGATCGCGGTCACGCAGGCGTTCATGGAGATGATCCGCGCGGCCCGCGGCCGGGTCGTGTTCATCTCCTCGATCGGCGACGCGATCGGGCTGCCCTTCCTCTCCCCCTACAACGCCTCCAAGGCAGGGGTCAGCGCCGTCGCCGACTCACTGCGCCAGGAGATGGCGCCGTTCGGGGTCGAGGTCTCGACCGTCGCCCCGGGCGCGATCGCGACCGAGATCTGGGACAAGGGCGTCGACGCGGCGCCGCAGCTGCGGGCCGACCTCGGCCCGGAGATGGTCGAGCTGTACGGCGATCGGATCGAGCAAGCTCGAGGCTGTGGCCGGCAAGACCGGCGCCGGAGCGCTGCACCCGGACGAGGTGTTCAAGGTCGTCGACCACGCGCTCACGGCGAGCAAGCCGAAGGCCCGCTACGTCGTCGGCACCGAGGCCAAGGTCCAGGCGCTGATGCGCACGCTGCTCTCCAAGCGCGCCTTCGATCGCGTGGTCGCCCGCCGCATGGGCCTGTAACGGGCTCAGCCCGGGTTGCGGGCGGTGACGATCCAGGTCGACGACGAGGCGACGACGCCCTCGTCGGTGACGTAGTCGGCGAGCGCCTCGGCGATCGCCGCCTCGAGCTCGGGGCGGATCCGCTCGGCGTCGTCACCGGAGAGCCGGATCACCTCGCCCGCCGGACCGATCGCCATCAGCAGCGCGACCGCGTCTTCGAGCGTGGCGCCGATCGAGAGCTCGAGGTCGCAGCGGCGCAGCGCGATCTCGTCGAACCCGGCGCCGACCAGGATGCCCGAGGTGACGTCGGCGCCCGCCATCGAGAACGGGCCGGGGCCGCAGGTCGGCTCGTCGGTCGCGTCATGGTCGGGCTCCGGCAGGAAGCGGGCGACCGCGAGCTCGGCGCGGTGCAGCCACTCGTTGTCGGGCTTCTGGCGCCAGACGACCATGCACAGCCGTCCGCCCGGCTTCAGCCCGCCGCGGACGTTGCGCAGCGCGGCGACGGGGTTGGCGAAGAACATCGTCCCGAAGCGCGAGAAGGCCATCTCGTGGACCGGCTCGAACTGGGCCGTCTGCACGTCGGCAACCTCGAAGCTGGCGTTCTCGACCCCGGCCTCGGCCGACTCGGCCCGCGCCGTGTCGATGAACCGCTCGGCGACGTCGACGCCGAGCGCCGAGCCCGTCGGGTCCGACCAGCTCGGCGATCGCCTGCGTCGTGTCGCCGTTGCCGCAGCCGATGTCGAGAACCCGCTCGCCGGGGCGAGGCGGGAACAGGCGCAGCGCCTCGGTGCCGTGGGCGCCGAGGGTGGAGACGACCACCTCTCGGAACTGCGTGAAGCGGTCGTATAGGACGCCGTTCCAGGCGTCCCGCGCCTCCTCGTTGTCAGCCGCGACCGCCCCGGCCGTGCGCAGCGCCCCTTGGTCCATGGCCCGAGAGTACTACCGGACTACTGGACGCTGAGGTTGATCCCGCCCTCGACGTGCTGGTCGAGCACCTGCTCGAAGCTGTCGACCTTCTGCTTGTACTCGGCCGGGCAGCTGGCGAGCCGTGCCGGCGGCAGGATGTTGAGCGACCTGACCTCCTGGAAGGAGGCCTTCGAGGAGCCGGCCAGCTCGCACATCATCTCGAATGCGCGCTGCAGGTCGAGCGAGTGGACGTCCGCGTAGTCGGTGACCTGTGGCACCTGCTGGCGCTGCGAGAGCGCGGCCCAGAACTGGGCCGCGTCGGAGACGAACTGGTCGCCGCCCTGGGCCTTGAGCAGGATCAGGGTCGCGAGGTCGTCGGCGGCGTCCTCCTCGCGACCGAGGACGGGCAGGTCGTACATCGAGATCATCGCGTGGGTGAACTCGTGGGCGAGGATGAACGAGTCGACCGCGCCGACCCCTTCGCCCAGGCGCCGCTGCGTCCACTCCGGATGCGTCTGGGCGAGCGTGTTGTAGACCAGCGCCGCGAACCCGTACTGGAAGGTGATCGAGTTGTCCTTCGGGTTGAAGAACGGGCCGCCGCCGAACCCGTTGACGCCGTGGAAGGTCAGCAGCTCGGGGAGCTGGAAGGCATCCGAGAAGCTGCCGAGGAAGAACGGCACCCGGTTCGCCTTCAGCAGCTGGCCCCCGAGCTGGTTGGTCTGATTGGCGGTCGGCTGCTGGAAGTTGACGTCGACGCCGGCCCCGGTCGGGCCCTCGGCGCCGCTCGCACCGCTGGCGCCCGCGGTGGTCGAGGAGCCGCTCGACGAGTCGCCGCCACCGCACCCTGCCACCAGGGCCGCCGCGACCGCCGCGCAGAGCAGCATCCGAGCCTTCACGCGGCGCACCCTAACCGCGCGGGCGGCGTCCAGTCTTAGGATGCGCATCGGGTTGAGAGTTGCCGTCGTCGACATGGGCACGAACTCGACGCGGCTGCTGGTCGCCGACGTCGACGCCGACGGCGTGCACGAGCTCGAGCGACGCTCGACCGTGACCCGGCTGGGGCGCGGCGTCGATACCTCGGGACAGCTCGCCGCCGAGGCGGTCGAGGACGTCTGCGCCGCGGTCGCCGACTACGTGACGATCTACGAGCGGCTCGGCGCCGAGCGCCTGCGGGCGATCGCGACCAGCGCCGTCCGCGACGCCTCCAACCGCGAGATGTTCCTGGCCGAACTGCGCGAGCGCTTCGCCCTCGACGCCGAGATCCTCGACGGCGCCGAGGAGGCGCGGCTGACCTACATCGGGGCCTACGCCGACCGCCCCCCGGCGGCGAAGACGATGGTCGTCGACATCGGCGGCGGCTCGACCGAGCTGGTGATCGGCGACGGCCCCGCCGTCGGCTTCTCGGCCTCGCTGCAGGCGGGCACCGTCCGCCATACCGAGCGCTACCTCGTCCACGACCCGCCCGACGCGGCCGAGCTCGAGGAGCTGGCCGGCGACGTCCAGACGCTGATCGACAGGGCGCTCGAGGGCGCCGCGCTCGCCCAGGCCAACTACGGGATCGCGGTCGCCGGCACGCCGACCTCGCTGGCGGCGATCGACCAGCGGCTCGATCCCTACGACCCCGAGCTCGTCCACGGCTATCGGCTGTCACTGGGCACGATCCAGCGGATCCTCTCCGAGCTCGCCTCGAAGCCGCTCGCCGAACGACTGCAGGTGGTCGGCCTGCACGAGGGACGGGCGCCGACGATCGTCGCCGGGGTGATCATCCTGATCCAGGTGATGCGCGCCTTCGGGCTCTCCGAGATCGAGGTCTCCGAGCACGACATCCTCTGGGGCGCGGCGCTCGAGGCGGCCTAAGTCGCGGTACCCTGGCCCTCGGTGGCCACCGAGACCGTCCACTACCGGACCTGTCCCTTCTGCGAGGCGACCTGCGGCCTGGCGGTGACGATGCGAGACGACGAGGTCGTCTCCGTCCGCGGCGACGCCGACGACGTCTTCAGCCACGGCTTCCTCTGCCCCAAGTCCCAGGGCCTCAAGCAGCTGCACGACGATCCCGACCGGCTGACGACCCCGCTGGTGCGCCGCGACGGCGAGCTGGTCGAGGCGAGCTGGGAGGAGGCGTTCCAGGCGGTCGACGAGGGCCTCACCCGGGTACTCGCCGAGGGCGGGCGCGACGCGGTCGCGGTCTACCTCGGCAACCCGAGCGCCCACAGCATCGCGGCGCTCTACGGGCCCGCCCTTCTGAAGGCGCTCGGCTCGAAGAACCTGCACTCGGCGAGCTCGGTCGACCAGCTGCCCAAGCACCTTTCGGCCGGCCTGATGTTCGGCGGCGCGCTCAGCATCCCGGTCCCCGACATCGACCGCACCGACCATCTGCTGATCCTCGGCGCCAACCCGCTGGTCTCCAACGGCTCGCTGCTCACCGCGCCGGACATGCGCGGCCGGCTGCGGGCGATCCGCGAGCGCGGGGGCAAGGTCGTCGTCATCGACCCGCGCCGCAGCCGCACCGCCCGCGAGGCCGACGAGCACCACTTCATCCGCCCCGGCACCGATGCCCATCTGCTGTTCGCGATCGTCAACGTGCTGATCGCCGAGGGCTTGGCCGATCCGGGCCCGCTGGCCGAGCACGCGAACGACGCCGAGTTGATCGACGGCCTGGCGGAGCCGTTCACCCCGGAGGCGGTGGCGCCGGTCTGCGGGATCGATGCCGAGGAGATCCGCCGGATGGCGCACGAGCTGGCCGCCGCCGAGCGGGCCGCCGTGTACGCGCGGATCGGGACGACCACGCAGCGCTTCGGCAGCCTCTCGAGCTGGCTCGTCGACGTCGTCAACTACCTGACCGGCAACCTCGACCGCGAGGGCGGCGCGATGTTCCCGCTCGCGGCGGTCGGGCAGCGCAACTCGGCCGGCTCCGGGCCGAAGGGCAGGGGGATGCAGGTGGGTCGCTGGGCGAGCCGGGTCAGCGGCCGGCCCGAGGTGATCAGCGAGCTCCCGGTCGTCGCGCCTCGCCGAGGAAATCACAACCCCGGGCGAGGGACAGGTCCGGGCGCTGGTCACGATCGCCGGCAACCCGCTGGTCTCGACCCCCGACGCGGCGGCGCTCGAGGCGGCGGTTGAGACGCTCGACTTCATGGTCTGCGTCGACATCTACGTCAACGAGACGACCCGCCACGCCGACGTCATCCTCCCCGCGCCCGAGCCGCTCGCCAAGCCGCACTACGACTTCGCGCTCTACCAGCTCGCCGTGCGCAGCGTCGCCAACTACTCGGCGGCGGTGATCGATCCCCCCGACGGCGCCCTGCATGAGTGGGAGGTCCTGCTGAAGCTGGCGGCGATCGCCGCCGGCCAGGGCCCCGATGCGGACATCGAGGCCTGGGACGACCTCGTGGTGCAAACGCTGGTCGGCCGCGAGATCGCGCTGCCCGGCTCGCCGATCGAGGGCCGCGCGGCAGACGAGATCATCGAGGCGCTCGGCGACCGCCGCGGTCCCGAGCGGGTGCTCGACTTCCTGCTTCGGGTCGGGCCGTTCGGCGAGGGCTTCGGCGCCGACCCGGACGGCCTCACGCTGCAGAAGCTGGAGGACAATCCGCACGGGATCGACCTCGGGCCGATGGTCCCGCGGCTCCCCGGGGTGCTGCGGACGCCCTCCGGGAAGATCGAGCTGGCGCCCGAGGAGATGGTTGCCGACATCCCGCGCCTGGAGGCCGAGCTCGGCAGCCACATCAACGGCCAGATGGTCCTGATCGGCCGCCGCCAGCTGCGGTCGAACAACTCCTGGATGCACAACCTGCCGGCGCTGGTGAAGGGCAAGGACCGCTGCACCGTCTGGGTCCATCCGGACGACGCCGAGCGCCTCGGCCTCGCCGACGGCGGCGCCGCCCGGGTCAGCTCCAGCTCCGGCGAGCTCGTCGTCCCGGTCGAGGTGACCGACGAGATCATGCGTGGCGTGATCTCGATCCCGCACGGCTGGGGACACGACGCGCCCGGCAACCGGATGGCGGTCGCGGCCGAGCACGCGGGCGTCAACTCGAACCTCCTCGCCCCGGTCGAGGTCGACGTCCCGTCCCAGAACGCGGTTCTGAACGGGATCCCGGTCGAGGTCACCGCCGCCGACCGCGAGCCCGTCCCCGCCTAGCTACAGCTCGAGCTCGTACTCGAGCAGCTCGACCGCGGTCCCGCCGACGCGGTCGTAGACCGTGTGGGCGCGCTTGTTGTCGGGCATCGTGAACCAGCTGATCTGCGACGCCCCGTGGCGGCGGGCGACCGTCGGCGACCGCCTCGATCAGGGCGTCCGCGTAACCGGCGCCGCGCGCCGATTCGGCGACGAACAGATCGTCCATGACCACCGTGCGGGCGCCGCCCAGGCTCGACCACTTCCACTGGTTGAGCGCGAAGCCGACGACTTTGTCCTCGTCGTCGGTGGCGACCAGCAGGAAGGCGCGGTCCTCGGGCGCAGCGATCACGTCGCGGGCCATCGCCTCGAGTCCCTCGTCGCTCGGGTCGGACTCGTAGAAATCGGTGTAGCCGCGAAGCAGGGGCGCGAGCGCCGGCAGGTCCGCCTCGGTCGCCTCGCGAATCGCCATCAGGAGTCGGGGGCGAGCAGGACTCCGCGCTCGAAGATCTCCTCGATCCGGTCCGCCGTGATCAGCGACCCGTCGACGACGATCCCGTCGAAGATGTCCTCGCCCGCGTCGGCGCGGATCTCCTGCACCTTGCCGAGCCGCTCGCCGTCGCTCGTGTAGACGTCCGCGCCCCGCTCGAGCAGCAGGTAGGAGGTGGGTGCCCCAAGGTCCAAGTCCGCCATCGGCGCAGCCTACCCGGCGAGCGCGGCGGTGAAGATCTCGCGCAGCTTCAGCAGGTCGGCCTCGCTCAGCGCCGCGATCTCGGGCGGCGGCTCGGCGCGGCGGCTGACCAGCTCCTGGCGGATCCGACGACCCTCGTCGGTCAGCGCGACGATCTTCACCCGGCGGTCACCCTCGGCAGCCAAGCGCTCGACCAGTCCCCGCTCGGTGAGTCGGTCGACCAACCCGGTGATGTTCGAGTTGTCGCAGTGCATCTGCTGCGCCAGCTCCCCCATCTGCTTCGGCTCGTCGAGCAGCCCGAGGATCAACTGCTGAGGCGGCATCAGGTCGAACTCGCGCCACAGTTCGAGCATCCGCGGGCGGCCCTTGGCGAAGAAGAACTCCAACATCAGGACCCATGCCTCGCTCGCGAGCGCGGGCTTCCTTGCCGTGCTGACATCCATCAAAAACAGATGATACTCTCGATAGTTGATGACATCAAGTAACACCGACAACGGGATCGAGGTCGAGGGGCTGGTCCGGGAGTTCAAAAAGGGGCCGCGGGCGGTCGACGGCATCGACCTGACCGTCGCCCCGGGCGAGATCTACGGCTTCCTGGGCCCGAACGGGGCCGGCAAGTCGACCACGGTCCACATGCTGACCACGCTGCTGCCCCCCACCGCGGGCACCGCACGGGTCGCCGGCCACGACATCGTCAAGGAGGGGCCTGCCGTACGCGACGCGATCGGCGTCGCCCTGCAGGAGGCCGCGCTGGACCAGTTCCTGACCGCGCGCGAGCACATGCGCCTGCAGGCCGGGATGCACGGACTGCCAAGGTCCGAGGCGGAGACGCCGCGGCGACGAGCTGATCGCCCGGGTCGGGTTGTCCGAGGCGGCCGACCGCAAGGTCGGCGGCTACTCGGGCGGCATGCGCCGGCGGCTCGACCTGGCGTTGGCGCTGGTCCACCAGCCGCGGATCCTGTTCCTGGACGAGCCGACCACCGGCCTCGACGTGCAGAGCCGCACCGCGCTCTGGGACGAGGTCCAGACCCTGGCAAATTCGCACGGGGTCACGGTCTTTCTGACCACCCAGTACCTCGAGGAGGCCGACGCGCTCGCCGACCGGGTCGGGATCATCGACACCGGCAAGCTGGTCGCCGAGGGAACGCCCGACGCGCTCAAGGCCGAGATCGGGCGCCCGACGGTCGAGGCAGTCCCGGCAAACGAGGCCGACCGCGAGCGGATGCGGTCGGTGCTGGAGCGCTTCGGGTCCGAGGCGCCGGCCGGGCCGGGCGCGATCGCCGTGCGCCTGGACGAGGGCGCGGGCGAGCTCGCCGGCGTCGTCCGCGCCCTCGACGGCGAGGGAATCGAGGTCGCCAACCTCGAGATCCACGCCCCCAGCCTCGATGACGTCTTCCTCGCCAAGACCGGTCGCCGGCTCGAGGGCGCGGGCGACGACACCGGCGAGCACGAAGAGGTGGCGGCTTGAGCGGCGAAGCGGCAACCGTCGCTCTGCCCGGGCGCCTGGCGCGCCGGCGCAGCGGCGCCCTGAGCCAGGTCGGATACCTGGCCCGGCGCTCGATCACGCGCACGATCCGCCAGCCGATCCTGTTCGTCCCCAGCCTCGTCTTCCCGCTCTTTCTGCTCGCGGTCAACTCGAGCGGTCTTTCAGCGGCCACCTCGCTGCCCGGGTTCCCGTCCGACTCCTACCTGTCGTTTGCGCTCGGCCTCACCTTCATGCAGGGAGCCCTGTTCGCGACGATGGGGGCGGGCCAGGCGATCGCCGGCGACATCCAGCACGGCTTCTTCAACCGTCTGCAGCTGACCCCGCTGCGCAGCAGCGCGCTGATCGCGGGGCAGCTGGCCGGAGCGACGCTCCAGGGCGTCTTCCAGGCGATCACCTACCTGATCGTCGCGCTCGCCTTCGGCGCCCACCTGGAGGCCGGGCTCGCCGGGGTTCCGGTCCTGCTCGCGCTCTCGGCGATGGTCGGCGTCTCCTTCGGCTCGCTCGGGTTGGCGATCGGCCTCAAGACCGGGAACGGCGAAGCCGTCCAGGGTGTCTTCCCGCTGCTATTCGTGCTCCTATTCCTCAGCTCGGGCGCCCTGCCGCGCGACCTGATCGCCAACGACTGGTTCCAGACGGTGGCGACGATCAACCCGGTCAGCTACCTGATCGAGGGCTTTCGCAGCCTCTTCATCACCGGCTGGGACGGCGAGGCGCTGGGCGCTGGCGTTCGGGGTCTCGGTCGGGGTGCTGCTGGTCGGCATGTGGGCCGCCACCGCGGCACTGAAGGGAAGGATGGAGCGCACGTGAACCCGTCCACGAACCGCTGGGCCCGCGCCGCCGGCGCGATCGCGTGGCGCTCGGTGCACGTGATGTTCAGCAAGCCGTCGCTGATCCTGCCGTCACTGATCTTCCCACTGTTCTTCTTCGCCGCCTTCGCCGGCGGGCTGTCGGCCGTCTCCGAGGCGCCGGACTTCACCTATCCCAACTACACGACCTTCCAGTACATCTTCGTGCTCATGCAGTCGGCCGTGTTCGGCGGCGTCTTCACCGGCTTTTCGATCGCCGCCGACTTCGAGTTCGGCTTCGCACGACGGATGCTGCTCGCGACCCGCAACCGCTCCGCGCTGGTCGGCGGCTACGTGCTGACCGCGCTGATTCGGGCGCTGCTCGTCTGGACCGTCGTCACCGTCGTCGCCGTCGCGACCGGGGCCGAGATCGCCGGCAGCTTCGCCGACCTGATCGGCATCCTGCTGATCGCGGTGATGCTCAACTTCGCCGCGACGCTGTTCGCCTCGGGGATGGCGATGCGCTTCCGTACTCTGCAGGCGGCGCCGCTGATCCAGCTGCCGGCCTTCCTGATCATCATGACGGCGCCGGTCTACGTCCCCCGCGAGCTGATCGCGGGCTGGGTCGCGACGGTCGCCGACTTCAACCCGATGACCGCGATGCTGGAGGCGGGGCGCAACCTGATCATCGGCGCCCCGGCCGAGACGCTGACCGCAGTCGCGATCGCCGCCGGGCTGATCCTGGTCTTCCTCAACTGGGCGCGGACCGGGTTGCGCCGCGCGGAGGCGGCCGGGTAGCCAATAGGCTGCCGCCATGGCCGACCCGGTCACCCTGGCGATCGCCGACGGCGCCGCGACGATCACCCTCAACCGGCCCGAATCGCTGAACTCCTGGAACGAGGAGCTCGGCGAGCACCTGCGCGACGCCCTCGCCGCCTGTGCCTCCGACGAGCGGGTCCGGGCGGTGATGATCACCGGCGCCGGGCGCGCCTTCTCCTCGGGCGCCGACCTCGCCGAGCAGCGAGCCGGCACCGACGGGGAGGCGCCCGACCTGAGTCTGCGACTGCGCGAGCTCTACAACCCGATCATCCTCGCCGTCCGCGAGCTGCCGAAGCCGGTGGTCGCCGCGGTCAACGGCCCCGCGGCCGGGATCGGCTGCTCGCTGGCGCTCGCCTGCGACCTGATCGTCGCCGCCGAGTCGGCCTTCTTCCTGCTCGCCTTCGTCAACGTCGGCCTGGTCGCCGACGGCGGCACCACGGCCACCGTCCCGGCACGCGCGGGCGCCGCCCGAGCCGCCGAGATGGCGATGCTCGGCGAGCGGGTGCCCGCCCCGGCGGCGCTCGAGTGGGGCCTGATCAACCGCGTCGTCGCCGACGAGGAGCTCGAGGGCGCTGCCCGCGAACTGACCCGGCGCCTGGCCGGCGGCCCGACCCGCGCCTACGCCAACATCAAGGCGCTGCTCAACCGCAGCGTCTACCCCGACCTCGCCGCCCAGCTCGACGCCGAGGCCGACGCCCAGCGCGAGCAGGGCCAGACCACGGACTTCATCGAGGGCGTCGTCGCCTTCGCCGAAAAGCGCCGGCCCCGGTTCACCGGGGCATAGCCAGGTCGCCAACCGCGCCGGCGGCGGGACCACCCCACCCAGCCCGGCGCGCCGGTCAGCCGTCGCGCAGCGCCATGATCCCGCCGACGCCGCCCAGATACAGGGTCCGCTGGCCACCCGACGGGTTGCGCCCGAGCGCGATCCCCGCGTAGTGGTTGTTGTAGAGGCCGCCGTGGCCGGCGAGCTGGCTCCAGACGACCTTGCCGGTCTCGTAGTCGAGCGCGGTCCAGTACCAGGGGTCGGAGGTCGGCGCGCCGGCGTCGTAGACGTTCTCGTAGGTGTAGATCAGGCCGCTCGCCGGATTGCCCTTGGCGACCACCGACGGTGCCCGGACGGTGGTGTTCGTCCACGCCAGCTTGCACTTGTCGCCGCGCTTGTTGATGTCGACACGGGCGATCCCCGGCTCGGAGACCAGCGCCGGATCGCCGCCGATCGGAGTGCCGCCGGCGATGATGTCGTTGAACTTGAGCAGGTCGTAGCCGTAGTTGTTCTCGACGATCAGCGACCGTCCGATCGAGATCAGCGAGTTCTCGGTCGCGCTGGCGCCGGGCTGGAACACGGGCACCTGGCAGACCTTGCGCTTGACCCCCTTGCCCAGCTTGCTCGCGGTCCGGTAGACGACCACCTGCATCGGGTCGGCGTTGTCGGTGACCGCCACGTAGGTGGGTGTCTCGGGCGCCTTCTTCGACCCGCCCTCGGTCGCGATCAGGGTCGGGGTGGTGCCCGAGCCGGCGTTGATCTGGCCCGGCTTCGCGATCCCCGAGTTGTCGTAGACCTTGCGCCAGATCACCCGCGGGCGCATCGATTCGCCCGCCTTGAACTTGTACATCGCCTTGTCGGAGACGATGTAGGTGCCCTCCTTGGAGATCGCAAACGAGTTCTCGATCTCCTCGTTGAGGACGGTCGAGGCGCAGGCGCCGGTCTTCGGGTCGAGCACCCCGACCGTGCCGTGGTAGCGGCCGACGAACCACAGCCGGCCCTTCGTGTCGGGCAGCACCGACGGCAGCCGCTCGCCGTCGGGCAGGCAGGGGCCCGGGTCGTAGTCGGCGACCTGCTCGAAGGCGGGCTCGGCGCCGGAGTCGTTGACGCGGACGACGAGGACGTGGTGGTTGGAGGCCGCGACCACCACCCGGTCCTGGTCGTCGAGATAGAAGTAGGCGCCGCCGGTCGTGTTCAGCGCCGGGTTGGTGCCCGCCGGCGGCGGGTTGTACGGCAGCTGCATGAACGCCTCGGTGTCGAGCGTCACCGGGTCGATCAGGTAGAGCGCCGGCCCGTCCGGGAGGTTGGTGCAGGAGCCGATCAGCCGCCCCTTGCTGTCGAAGGTGAGCGTGATGCAGGTGCGCCCGATCCCGGTCGAGGAGACCTGCGGCGAGTTGCCCAGCGGCCCGGGGAACTGGGTGTAGGAGTCGCTCTGCCAGGAGTCGTTGTGGACGCTGTTGGTCGGGTTCGGGCTCATGAACGGGTTCTGCCATGCGGGCAGCACGCCGTCGACCGGCTGCTTGGTCGCCGGCTTGCCGATGAAGGGCGCCGTGGTCGGCGTCGGGCCGGTGCTCGGGATCGGCGTCGCCGGGGTCAGCGCCGCCGCCGACTGGGCGCCGAGTGCGAGCACGGCCACCGTGGCTGCCGAAACCAGCGCAGTCCGCATGGCGTGAGGCTATCTTGCGGCCGGTGTCAGCGACAGCCGCACCGGCAAGACCGATCACCGAGCGTTCCGCGGTCGACCTGGCCGCCGCGATTCGCGCCCGCGAGCTCACTTCCCGCGAGGTCGTCGACGAGCACATCGCCCTGATCGAGGCGCGAAACCCGGCGCTGAACGCAATCGTCGCCACCCGCTTCGACGCCGCGCGCGCCGAGGCCGACGCCGCCGACGAGCGGCTCGACAAGCGCCGCGGGCGCAAGGACCGACCGCCGCTGCTCGGTGTGCCCTGCACGATCAAGGAGTCGTTCGCGGTCGCCGGGCTGCCGAACACGGCCGGCGCGATCGCCCGCCGCGAGGTGATCGCCGAACGCTCGGCGACCGCGGTCGAGCGGCTGGTGGCGGCGGGCGCGATCCCGCTCGGGGTAACCAACACCTCCGAGCTGACGATGTGGATCGAGTCCGCCAACCGCGTCTGGGGCCGGACCAACAACGCCTACGACCCCGCCCGGACGGCCGGCGGCTCGTCGGGCGGCGAGGGCTCCTCGGTCGGCGCCGGCTTCGCGCCAATCGGACTCGGGACCGACATCGGCGGCTCGATCCGGCTGCCGGCCTTCTTCAACGGCGTCTTCGGGCACAAGCCGAGCGGCGCGATCGTCCCCCACACCGGCCACTACCCGTTCCCGAACGAGCGTGGCTCGTTCCTGCTCGGCAGCGGCCCGCTGGCACGCCACGCCGAGGACCTGATGCCCTTCCTGCGGATCGTCGCCGGCCCCGACGGCCTCGACACGACCGTGCGCGAGGTCGAGCTCGGCGACCCGGCCGACGTCTCGATCGAGGGCCTGCGGGTGGTGATCTCCGACGACGCCAGCCTGCTGCCGGTCTCGCTCGAGCTGCGCAACGCCCGCATCCGCGCCGCCAAGGCGCTCGCCGCGGCCGGCGCCGAAGTCGTGCGCGTCTCGCTGCCGGCGATCAAGACGGTGATCGAGCCGTACCTGAACGCGATGCGCGAGTCCGGCGGGCTGCGCGAGCTGCTGACCGAGGGCGGCGCCGAGGTTCCCGGGTTCGGGCGCCTGTTGCGCGACGCGGTCCGCGGCCGCAGCCCCTACACCACGCCGCTGCTGATGACGCTCGCCTCGGAGAACGTCGCCGCCCACATGCCCCAGAGCCTGCAGCGGCGCGCCGAGGCCGCCGAGCGCGAGGTCGCCGAGCGGGTCGGCGAGGCGATCGGCGACGGGGTCATGCTGCACCCGCCGTTCTCGCGCGTCGCCCCGCGCCACGGGCGCACGGTCGGGCGGCCGTGGATGATCGCGCCGACGGCGCTCTTCAACCTGCTCGGCCTGCCGGTGACCGAGGTGCCGCTCGGCCTCAACGAGCAGGGGCTGCCGCTCGGCGTCCAGGTGGCGGCGGGGCTCGACCGCGACCATGTCGCGATCGCGGTCGCGATCGAGCTCGAGCGCGCCTTCGGCGGCTGGGTCCCGCCGGATCCCAGCCGCCGCTGACGGAACAAGGCGCCTACTCGCCTGGCTACTGAACGGTGATCGTGCCCTTCATGCCGAGGTCCTCGTGCCCGTCGATGCTGCAGTACATCGTGTAGGTGCCGGGCTTCAGGTCGGCGGTGAACGAGCCGGAGGAACCCGGAGCGAGGTCGTCGCTGCCCTCCTCGACCCCGTTGCCCTCGATCTCGAGGTTGTGGGTCGTCTGACCGTCGTTGGAGACGTCGAAGGTCACCGAGCCGGCCTTGACCGAAACGTCGGAGGGGTCGATCTTGTATTCGGTCTCGCCGAGGCTCACGGACTGAGCGCTGCCCCCTCCGGCCGTGGTCGACGATTCGGTGCTCGACGCGGTGGTGGACGTGTCGCTCGAAGCAGCGGTCGAGCTGGTGTCGTCGCTGCTGCCGCAGGCGGCGAGCATCGCCGGGATCGCGACGATCGCGATCAGGGCCAGGAGCTTGCGGGTCACGGATAACCTCCCTATTGGGTTCTTGCCTTCATCCGTCGATACGGACGGGGTGGCCGGGGGGATTGACCCGGCGCGCAATCCGCACGCGACGCAGTCTCGTAGAACCAGACGCGTGATGTGGTCACTATCTGATGAAGCTCTGGTCGCCGGGCTCGCGGCGGGCGACGCGAGCGCCGCCACCGCCTTCGTGCGCCGCTACCAGGCGCGGGTCTTCGGGCTCGCGGTGAGCATGGTCGGCAACCGCGCGATCGCCGAGGAGATCGCCCAGGAGGCGTTCACCCGCGCCTGGCGCCACGCCGGCGCCTTCGACGCCCGCCGCGGCCGGGTCTCGACCTGGCTGCTGGCGATCACCCGCAACCTGGCGATCGACCACCTGCGGGCGAAGCGGACCGAGCCGCTCGACCCCGACTCGATCCGCGAGGCGGAGAGCGCCCTGTGGGTGACCGCGGCCGTCCAGCCGGGCGCCGACCCGGCCCCGTCGGAGCTGCGCGAATCGCTCGCCGCGCTGCCCGATGAACAGCGCCGCGCGCTGCTGCTGGCGGCGCTGTTCGGGTTCACCGCCCGCGAGATCGGCGAGATCGAGTCGATCCCGCTGGGGACGGCGAAGACGCGGATCCGGACCGCGACCCAGAAGCTGGCGGCGGCCGAGGAGGGGACGCGATGAGTGCCGCCGACTGCGAGCGCCTGCACGAGCTCGGGGCCGAGATCGCGCTCGGGATCGCCGACGGCGAGGAGCGCGCCTGGGCGCTCGACCACCTCGCCGACTGCCCCGAGTGCCGCGCCCGGGTCGAGCGCCTGGCGACGCTCGCCGACGAGCTGCTGCTGATCGCCCCGGCGGACGAGCCGCCGGCCGGCTTCGAGGCCCGGGTCGTCGACGCGTTCGAGCCCCGGCCCAGCCCACGGCGCTCGTGGCTGGGACGCGTCGCGCTGCCGCTCGGCGCGGCGCTGGCGGCGGCGGCTGCGGCAGCCGCGATCGTCTGGGCGATCGGCTCCGACGACCGCTCGCTCGCCGACTCCTACCGCGATACGCTCGCCGTCGCCCACGGCCAGTACTTCGACGCGGCCCCGATCGAGCTCCCCGGCGGCCAGCCGATCGGCTACGTCTACGGCTACCAGGGCCGCACCTCGTGGGTGGTCGCGATCGTCTACGACGGGGTCGCGGGCGGCCGCTACCAGCTCGAGGGCGTGACCCACGACGGCCGGACGGTGCCGCTGCGCGAGCTGAAGATCGCCGAGGGCCACGGCAGCACCGGCGGCGCCACCCCGGTCGACTACGACGACCTGGCCCAGGTCCGCGTCCTCGACGGCGCCGGCCGGACCGTCGCCGACGCCGACCTGCAGGAGTAGCCGATCCCTCCAATTGCGGTTCGGCGGCCCGCAACCCGGGTAGCGGATGGGCATGTCAACCCCACTGATCATCGTCATCGCCATCGCCGCGGTCCTCGTCATCGCCCTGATCGCCGCGCTCGTGCGCCGGCGCTCCGCCGAGCTCGAGATCGAGCAGGAGCGTCTCTCGGGCGAGGCCGCAGCCCACCGCGACCAGGCCGACTCGAACATCGCCAGGGCGCGGGAGACGCGGCGCCGAGGCCGACCTCCACCGCACCCAGGCGTCAGAGCACGCGGCCGCCGCCGACCGCCACGCCGCCGCGGCGGCCGAACACGCCGAGAAGGCCGCCGAGCTGGAGCGCACGGACCCGCACCGCCGGCCAGGCCGCCGCGCGCCACGACGCCGAGGCGGCCGAACGCGAGGAGGCGCTCGAGCGGCCGTAGCTGCAGGGCTTGGGGTCGAGTCGCATGTTCGCGGTCCGCGCCGGTCACGCGCAGTTAGCGGCCCGCCGCGAACCGCGCCGAGCGGGTATACCGGGGGAATGCTCAACGTCCTCGTCGTCGGCGGTCACGGAAAGGTCGGGCTTCGCTTGCTCGAGCTGCTCGCCCAGCGCGGCGACGTCGCCCGCGGCGTGATCCGCGATCCCGCCCAGGCCGACGATCTGGAGGCGGTCGGCGCCCACCCGGTGGTCGACGACCTCGAGGTCGACAGCCAGGGCCAGCTCGACCACGCGGTCGATGGCTCCGACGCGGTCGTCTTCGCCGCTGGAGCCGGCCCCGGGAGCGGTCCCGGCCGCAAGCGGACCGTCGACCTCGGTGCCGCCCTGAAGCTGATCGGCGCCTGCCAGGGCACCGGCGTGCGCCGCTATCTGATGGTCAGCGCGATGAACGTCGCCCGCCCCGACGCCTATCCGCCGGAGATGGAGCCCTACTACGAGGCCAAGCGCGAGGCCGACGAGGCGCTGCGAGCCTCGGGCCTGGACCACACGATCGTGCGCCCGGGACGGCTGACCGATGACGACCCGACCGGGCTGATCGAGGTCGGCATGCCGCTCGCCCACGGGGGCGAGATCAGCCGCACCGACGTCGCCGCAACCCTGGTCGAGACGCTCGATCAGGCACACACGATCGGCCTCACCTTCGATCTACTCGGGGGCTCGACCCCGGTGCCGGAGGCGATCGCAGCGCTGACAACGGACCCGTTGCGCCCCTAACTGCCGTAAATTTGTGGGGGTGAGCTCGCCGCGCCAGCGCGGTCTGCCGCTGCCCCGGCGCGCGGCAGGCCTTTACGACCCCTCGTACGAGCACGACGCCTGCGGCGTCGCTTGTGTCGCGCGCCTGGACGGCCAGCCGCGCCACGACGTCATCGACCTGGCGCTGACCGCGCTCGACGACCTCGAGCACCGCGGCGCCGCCGGCGCCGACCCGACCACCGGCGACGGCGCCGGGGTATTGATCCAGCTCCCCCACGCCTTCCTGCGCTCGCGGGTCGGCGAGTTCGGGATCACCCGCTCGCAGCTGCCCGACCCGGGCGGGGTCGCGGTCGCCAGCGTCTTCCTCTCCCGCGACCCGAGCCTTTGGCAGTTGCAGCAGATCGCGCTCGAGCAGGCCGTGGTCGAGGCCGGCCAGCTGCCGCTCGGCTGGCGCGAGGTGCCGGTCGACCTCGCCAGCTGCGGGCGTAGCGCCCGCGACGTGGCGCCCGAGTTCCGCCAGCTGCTGGTCGGGGCCGGGCCCGACGTCGTCGACCAGGACGCGTTCGAGCGCCAGCTGTTCGTCGCCCGCCGGATCGCCGAGCTCCAGGCCGGCCCCGGGTTCTCGATCCCGAGCCTCTCCTCGCGCACGATCGTCTACAAGGGGATGCTCAGCGCCCCGCAGCTGGCCCGCTTCTACGCCGACCTTCGCGACCCCGAGCTTCAGAGCGCGCTCGCCGTCGTCCACTCGCGGTTCTCCACCAACACCTTCCCCAGCTGGGAGCTGGCCCAGCCGCTGCGGCTGCTCGCCCACAACGGCGAGATCAACACCCTGGCCGGCAACGTCAACTGGATGCGCGCCCGCGAGGCGGCGCTGCACTCCGACCGTTTCGGCGAGGATCTGGAGCACTGCCTGCCGCTGATCCCCGAGGGCAGCTCCGACTCCGCCGCCTTCGACCGCGTGCTCGAGCTGCTCGCGCTCGCCGGGCGCCCGCTGACCCAGGCGATGATGATGATGATCCCGGCCGCCTACGGGCACCGCGACGACATGCCGGCCGAGCTCGAGTCCTTCTACCGCTACAGCTCCTCGGTGGTCGAACCCTGGGACGGCCCGGCGGCGATGGTCTTCTCCGACGGGCGCGTGCTCGGCGCCTGCCTCGACCGCAACGGGCTGCGCCCCGGCCGCTGGCTGGTGACCGACGAGGGCCTGGTGGTGATGGGCTCCGAGGCCGGCGTGCTGCCGGTCGACCCGGCCAAGGTCGTGCGGCGCGGCCGCCTGCACCCGGGCCGCCTGTTCGTCGTCGACCTCGAGCGCAACCTGCTGCAGGCCGACGGCGAGGCCGAGATCGAGGTCGCCCGCCGCCGCCCGTACGGGCGCTGGTGCCAGCGCGGCGAGATCCGCCTCGAGGACCTCGAAGAGCGCACCCCGGAGAGGCCGACCGAGCCGCTTCGCACCCGCCAGCTCGCCTTCGGCTATTCGCAGGAGGACCTGCGGGTGCTGATCTCGCCCGCCGCCGAGGCGGGGATCGAGCCAACCGGGTCGATGGGCAACGACCTCGCCCTGGCGGCGCTCTCGGAGAAGGAGCCGTCGCTGTTCAGCTACTTCAAGCAGCGCTTCGCCCAGGTCACCAACCCGCCGATCGATTCGGTCCGCGAGTCGATCGTGATGAGCCTCGAGTCGCGGATCGGCTCCGAGGGCAACATGCTCTCCGAGGGACCCGAGCACGCGGTCCAGCTGGTGATCGAGCAGCCGGTGCTCTCCAACGACGAGCTCGAGCGGGTCGCCGGCTCCGAGCACCCGGCGCTGCGGGCGATCACCCTGGACGCGACCTGGCCGCTCAAGGACGGCGTCGCCGGCCTGCAGACGGCGCTCGACCGGATCGCCCGCGAGGCCTCGGCGGCGATCACCGGCAAGGCGAACCTGATCGTCGTCTCCGACCGCGACACCGGGCCCGAGCGGGTGCCGATCCCGGCGATGCTGGCGCTCGGCGCCGTCCACCAGCACCTGGTCGCCGAGGGCACCCGGCTGCAGACCAGCCTGGTGATCGAGACCGGCGAGGCGCGCGAGATCCACCACCTGGCGGCGCTGATCGGCTACGGCGCCGCCGCCGTCAACCCCTACCTGCTGTTCGACTCGCTCGACGACCTGCACGGCCGCGCCGAGCTGCCCGCCGACGTCAGCCACGACGAGGCGCGCGAGCGGCTGGCGAAGGCGATCCGCAAGGGCCTGCTGAAGGTGATGTCGAAGATGGGGATCGCGACGATCTCCTCCTACTGCGGCGCCCAGCAGTTCGAGGCCGTGGGCCTGGACCGCGAGCTGATCGACCGCTACTTCGGCGGCACCCCGTCGGCGGTCGGCGGCGTCGGCGTCACCGAGCTCGCCCACGAGGCGCTCGAGCGCCACGCTCGCGCCTACCCCGAGCGCCATCACCGCAGCCTCCCCGAGCACGTCGAGGACTCGCTGCTGCCCGCCGCCCACGCCGATCTGCTGCCCCAGGGCGGCGTCTACGCCTGGCGGCGCGACGGCGAGCGCCACGCCTGGGACCCGGAGACGATCGCCGCCCTGCAGCTCGCGGTGCGCGCCGAGAATCAGGCGCCTCAACAGCGGCGCGGCTCGGCTACGCCTCACGGGAACGGCAGCGGCGAGGCGCGCGAGCGCTACGAGGAGTTCCGCGAGCGCGTCGACGAGGAGAACGGAGCCCTGGCGATGCTGCGCGGCCTGCTCGAGCTGCGCCGCGCCGGCGACCCGATCCCGATCGAGGAGGTCGAGTCGACGACCGAGATCCTGAAGCGGTTCACGACCGGCGGGATGAGCCTCGGCGCGCTCGGCCCGGAGGCGCACGAGACCCTGGCGGTGGCGATGAACCGGATCGGCGGGATGTCGAACTCCGGCGAGGGCGGCGAGGACATCCGCCGCTCCACGCCCGACCCCAACGGCGACCAGCGCCGCTCGCGGATCAAGCAGGTCGCCTCGGGCCGCTTCGGGGTCACCGTCCACTACCTCTCCTCGGCCGACCAGATCCAGATCAAGATCTCGCAGGGGGCGAAGCCCGGCGAGGGCGGCCAGCTGCCCGGCCACAAGGTCGACCCCTACATCGCCCAGCTGCGCTTCGCCACCCCGGGCGTCGGCCTGATCTCGCCCCCGCCCCACCACGACATCTACTCGATCGAGGACCTCAAGCAGCTGATCTACGACCTGCGCTCGGCCAACCCGGTCGCGACCGTCTCGGTCAAGCTCGCCGCCGAGGCCGGGGTGGGCACGGTCGCCGCCGGGGTCGCCAAGGCGGGCGCCGACCACGTCGTGATCGCCGGCCACGACGGCGGCACCGGCGCCTCGCCGCTGTCGTCGATCCAGCAGGCGGGCGTGCCCTGGGAGATCGGCCTCGCCGAGACCCAGCAGACGCTGCTGCGTAACGACCTGCGCTCGCGGATCGTGGTCCAGGTCGACGGCGGCATGCGCACCGGCCGCGACGTGATGGTCGGGGCGATGCTCGGCGCCGACGAGTTCGGCTTCTCGACCGCGCCCCTGATCGCGACCGGCTGCATCATGATGCGCGTCTGCCACCTCAACACCTGCCCGGTCGGGGTGGCGACCCAGGACCCGGAGCTGCGCGCCCGCTTCGCCGGCAGCCCCGAGCACGTCGTCAACTACCTCTACCTGGTCGCCGAGGACGTCCGCCGCCACCTCGCCGAGCTCGGGATCCCGAAGCTCGAGGACGCGATCGGCCGGGTCGAGCTGCTCGCCCACCGCCAGCTCTCCGAGCCCGAGGGCCACAAGCGCCGGCTGCTCGATCTCTCCGACCTGCTGGTGCTGCCGCAGACGATCGACCCCCGGGCGCCGCGCCACCGCACCCGCGGGCCCGAGCCGCCCGACCCCCACTACGACACCCGCGAGCTGCTCGACCGAGGCCGCCGGCGCGATCGAGACCGGCGAGCCGGTGACGATCGAGCGGCGGATCTCGAACGTCGACCGGACCGCCGGCGCGCGCCTCTCGCACGACCTGGTCGCCCGCCACGGCCCCGAGGGGCTGCCCGACGACACGATCTCGGTCAAGCTCAGCGGCTCGGCCGGCCAGAGCTTCGGCGCCTTCCTCGCCCCCGGGGTCACGATCGCGCTCGAGGGCGAGGCCAACGACTACGTCGGCAAGGGCCTGTCGGGCGGCGTGCTCGCCGTCCACCCGGCGCCCGAGTCGCGCTTCGTCGCCTCCGAGAACGTGATCATCGGCAACGTCGCGCTGTACGGGGCGACCAGCGGGCGCGCCTTCTTCCGCGGCCTCGCCGGGCGAGCGCTTCGCGGTCCGCAACTCCGGCGCCCTGTGCGTGGTCGAGGGCGTCGGCGACCACGGCTGCGAGTACATGACCGGCGGCAGGGCGGCGATCCTCGGCCCGATCGGCCACAACTTCGCCGCCGGGATGAGCGGCGGGATCGCCTGGGTGTTCGACCCCGACGACCGCCTCCAGATCCGCGTCAACCTGGAGCTGGTCGACGTCGACGCCGATGACCGCGGTCCCGGCCGGGGAGGGCGAGGAGCTGTACGCCCTGGTCACCGAGCACCTGGCGCGCACCGGTTCCGACGTCGCCGCGCACCTGCTCGGCGGATTGGGAGATCTCGCTGGCGCAGTTCGTGCGCGTGATCCCGCGCGAGTACGCGCGGGCGCTGGAACGCCGCGACGAGGTTGGCGGGCCGAAGACGGCCGAGTTCAGGACCCTGGCAGCGTGAGCACAGCGAACGCGCAATCGGTGCGATGAATCGGGACCCGCGCGCGTTCATGGCGATCGGCCGGGTCGCCGATCCGGAGCGCGACCCCGCGGAGCGGGTCGGCGACTACGGCGAGATCTTCGGCGTCCTGCCGGTCGAGGAGCTGCGCGACCAGGGCGCCCGCTGCATGGACTGCGGCGTCCCCTTCTGCAACAACGCCTGCCCGCTCGGCAACCTGATCCCCGACTGGAACGACCTCGTCCGCCGCGACGACTGGAAGGCCGCCTGCGAACAGCTGCACGCGACCAACAACTTCCCCGAGTTCACCGGCCTGATCTGCCCGGCGCCGTGCGAATCGGCGTGCGTGCTGGCGATCGACGACGACCCGGTGATGATCAAGCAGATCGAGTACGCGATCGTCCACCGCGGCTTCGAGGAGGGCTGGATCGTTGCCCGGCCGCCGACCGAGGAGCGCCGCACCGGCAAGCGGATCGCGGTGATCGGCTCCGGGCCGGCCGGGCTGGCGGCGGCTGCCGAGCTCAACCAGGTCGGCCACCGGGTGACCGTCTACGAGCGCGACGAGGCCCCGGGCGGGCTGATGCGCTTCGGCGTCCCCGACGCGAAGCTGGAGAAGTGGATGATCGACCGCCGGGTCGAGATCCTCGAGGCCGAGGGAATCCGGTTCGAGTACGGGGCCGAGGTCGGCCGCAACGTCGAGGCCGCCCGGATCGCCGCCGACCACGACGCGGTCGTGGTTGCGATCGGCTCGCGGGTCGAGCGCGACTTCGAGGCCCCGGGGCGCGAGCTCGACGGCGTCCACTTCGCGATGGACTACCTCTACCAGCGCAACCGCTGGGTCGCCCGCTCGCAGGGGCACGAGGCGCGCCAGCCTGCGCCCGGGACCGAGATCACCGCCGCCGGCAAGCACGTGGTCGTGATCGGCGGCGGCGACACCGGCATGGACTGCATCTCGAACGCCAACCGCGAGGGGGCGCTGTCGGCGACCCTGCTCGACGTCTACCCCGAGCTGCCCTCGGACGGGCGCTACCCCGACACCCCCTGGCCACTGGCGCCGAAGCGCTCGTTCACCACCTACGCCCTCGACGAGGGCGGCGAGCGCCGCTTCGGCCACCAGGTGATCGGGCTCGAGGGCTCCGACGACGGATCGGGACGGGTGACGACGCTGGTCGGCCGCCGCGTGACCGGCGGCTCCTCGCGCACGCTCGAGCCGGTGCCCGAGAGCGAGTTCACGATGCCCGCCGACCTGGTCCTGATCGCGATCGGCTTCGTCCACCCCGCCCACGACGACGTCGTCGCCGGGCTCCGCCTCCAGCTCGACAAGCGCGGCAACCTGGCCGCGAAACTGTTCGAGACCTCGCGCGCGGGGGTCTGGGCGGCCGGCGACGCGCGGGTCGGCCAGTCGCTGATCGTCACCGCGATCGCCGAGGGTCGCCGCTGCGCCCGCGCGATCGACCGCAAATTGCGGGAATCCGCTGTCTGAAGCGGTTTTCGGACGCCTCGGAGCCCGGCACCTGACAACAGGGCGAACCGATCGCGGCTAGATTTGGACTCCCGGACAGAGGGGCTCGTGGCCGGCATCCCTAGGCTGCAGCCTCCAAAGTCGCAGACCCGATCAAAACGCGGGTCCCGCCGCCGCGCGGGCCCTTTGCGCGTAGGAGGAATAGAACCAGGATGACGAGGATCCGCCAGCAGAACGTGTCCGCCAGCCAGTGGAGCTCCAATGGCGAGGCCCTGGGTACGGTCGACCTCACCGAGGAGTCGAACAACCCGTTCGGCCTCAACGTCTTTTCCTCCGCGGTCCAGAAGGAACGCCTCTCCAAGGACACCTATCGCAAGCTGCAGGACGTGCTCGAGACCGGCACGGCCCTGGACACCGAGCTCGCGGACGAGGTCGCCGAGGCGATGAAGGAGTGGGCGCTGGAGCGCGGCGCCACCCACTACACCCACGTCTTCCAGCCGCTCACCGGCCTGACCGCCGAGAAGCATGATTCGTTCTTCGAGCCCGACGGCTCCGGCGGCGCGGTCGCCAACTTCTCCGGCAAGGAGCTGATCCAGGGCGAGCCCGACGCCTCGTCGTTCCCCACCGGCGGCGTGCGCGCGACATTCGAGGCGCGCGGCTATACCGCCTGGGACCCGACCAGCCCGGCGTTCATCCTCGAGAACCCCAACGGCGCCCTGCTCTGCATCCCGACCGCCTTCGCCTCCTGGACCGGTGAGGCGCTGGACGCGAAGATCCCGCTGCTGCGGTCGATGGACGCGCTCTCGAGGTCGGCGATCGGCGCGCTGCGGATCCTCGGCGACGACGAGGCGCAGCGGGTGTTCACCACCGTCGGCCCCGAGCAGGAGTACTTCCTGATCGACGAGCAGTACTTCTTCGAGCGCCCCGACCTGGTGACCACGGGCCGGACCCTGTTCGGCGCCAAGCCGCCGAAGGGCCACGAGCTCGACGACCACTACTTCGGCTCGATCCCGGAGCGGATCCTCGCCTGCATGCTCGACACCGAGACCGAGCTGCGCAAGCTCGGCGTCCCGGTCAAGACCCGCCACAACGAGGTCGCCCCCGGCCAGTACGAGATCGCACCGATCTTCGAGAACTCGAACGTCGGCTCCGACCACCAGCAGCTGACGATGCAGATGATGCAGAACGTCGCCCGCAGGTACGGGCTCGTCTGCCTGCTGCACGAGAAGCCGTTCGCCGGCGTCAACGGATCCGGCAAGCACAACAACTGGTCGATGGGCACCGACGCCGGCCACAACCTGATGGAGCCCGGCGACACCCCGGCGGAGAACTTCAGCTTCCTGTTCTTCTGCGCCGCGGTGATCCAGGCGGTCAACAAGCATCAGGGCCTGCTGCGCGCCTCGGTCGCCAGCATCGGCCAGGACCACCGCCTGGGCGCCAACGAGGCCCCGCCGGCGATCATCTCGATCTTCCTCGGCGGCGAGCTCGACAAGGTGTTCGAGACGATCGAGGCCGGGGACGGCGACCCGAACACGCCCGGCTCGTTCCTCGAGCTCGGGGCGTCGGTGCTGCCGAAGCTGCCGATGCACGGCGGCGACCGCAACCGGACCTCGCCGTTCGCGTTCACCGGCAACAAGTTCGAGTTCCGCGCCGTCGGCTCGAGCGCCTCGCTGGCGTTCCCGAACACGGTCCTGAACACGATCGTCGCCGAGGCGATCGACGACCTGGCCGCCAAGCTCCAGGCCAAGATCGACGGCGGGACCGACCTCAACGACGCGATCACCGAGGTCGTCCGCGACAGCTACGCCGCCAACAAGCAGATCATCTTCGGCGGCGACAACTACGACGAGGCCTGGCACGCCGAGGCCGAGGAGCGCGGGCTGAAGAACCTGCGCACGACGCCCGAGGCGCTGCCCGAGGTGGTCTCGCCGCAGACGATCGAGACCTTCGGCAAGTACGAGGTGCTCTCCGAGCGCGAGCTCGAGTCGCGCTACGAGGTCTGGATCGAGCAGTACATCGTCAACGCCAACATCGAGGCGGAGACCGCGCACGACATCGCCAAGACGATGATCATGCCCGCGACCCTGCGCTACCTGGCGGCGATCGACGCCGCCCAGGTGGCCGCGACGGGGATCGGCGGCCAGACCAAGGAGCTGGTCGTCGCGCTCGCCTCGACGATCAACCAGCTCGAGACCGCGAACGCCTACCCCGACGGGGTCGAGGGGCTGGACCTGGCGGTCTACGCCCGCGACAACCAGATCGCCGCGATGGCGGCGGTCCGCGAGGTCGCCGACAAGCTCGAGAAGGTCGTCGCCGACGACCTCTGGCCGCTGCCGAAGTACTCCGAGATCCTGTTCGTGCGCTGAGCCGCCGGCGCTAGATCTCGGCGACCGGATCGCCGGTCGCGATCGTGCCGCTGGTGAGCACGTCGCAGCGCAGGCCGGCGCGGTGGACCATGCCCCGCAACACGCCGTCGCGGGTCAGCCCCTGCAGGTGGCTGCAGGGCTCGCAGAGCTCGACCCCGACGCACTCGACCCCGCCGACGGCGAACCGCTTGCCGACCAGGTCGTTGAGGCCGATTCCGCGGGTGAGCACGTTGCGGCGCGACTCGTCGTGGGTGAGCGCGATCCCGGTCTCGGCCGTGAACGCCTCCAGCGCCTCGGCCTCGATCAGGGTCAGATCCTCGCCCGGGCGCTCGGCGGGAGCGTCGACGAAGTAGCGGTCGCCGACCGGCCCCTGGCCGGCGAGCACCTCGACCGAGTCGACCGACTCGGGCAGCTGGGACTCGACCGGCGAGATCGCGATCCGCTCGACCACTCCGGCCATCGGCTCAATCGCCCCCGAACGCTCGGCTCAGGAACGGCTTCACCGTCTTCAGGAAGGCGTTCGTCCTCGGCGCCGCGGTCAGCGGGTCCAGGTGCGCGGTCGACTCGGTCCGGTCGACCAGCGTCGACTCGCCCTTGGTCGTCTTCGACTTGCGGATGAAGGCGCGGGCGCCGTTCAGGACCCCGCCCTGGGTGAGGTCGGTCTGGAACGCGTACAGCGGCACGTCGACCTGCTTCAGGTGCTCGAGCCGCAGCCCGAGGAACTGCGCCACGTCGTTCTCGGTCAGCTCGTTGGCGCCGTTGGTGTCGATCGTCAGCCGCTTCGGGAAGTACCACTCGACCGCGTTGGTCGGCTCCTGGCCGAAGGTGTCGGCCAGGCGCGCCACCGGGGTGACGCCGCCGTCGGCCCAGTCGCGCGGCGTGCCCATGTCGGCCAGGCCACCGGCGTTGACGTGCAGCAGCCCGAGCCCGGCCGGGGAGGTGTCGCGGTCGAAGGCGTAGCCGAACAGCGCCCGGTTGGTGACCGGGACCGGCGGCTTGAACTCGGCCGGCAGCAGGGGGAAGTTCTGCAGCAGCGAGGCGTCGGCGGTCGGCGCCAGCTTCGCGTACAGCCCGCCGACCTCGGCGAACAGCCCGGCCGCCTCGGGGACGCCGATCCCGAGCAGGTCGAGGAACGGGTTGCCGGTCGCCAGGTCGGCGATCTGCTGCTGGGCCTGGGCGAGGTCGAAGGCGTCGAAGCTGCCCAGCAGGCCGCCGTCGATCAGCACGATCCCGTCGAGGTCCCTGAAGCCGGGCTTGCCGGCGAAGTCCCAGGTCGCATAGGCGGCGGTCAGCGAGGCGCCGAGCGAGTGGCCGCCGAGGACGACGCTGCGCCCGCCCTTGCTCGCCCGCCTGATCACCGCGCGGACGTCGTTGAGCGCGACCGCCATCCCCCACTCGCGCGCGAACCCGTACTGGCTCGCGTCGAGGAAGTTGAAGTGGCTGGGTGGCGTCGCGCCGCTGATCCAGCCGAGGTAGTAGTCGAAGACCTCCTGCAGCGACTTCTGGCCCGCGAGCCCCTGCTTGAACATCGCCGTGTCCTCGAACGCGTCCTCGCGCCGGTCGACGGCCCAGACCTGCAGGTCGGGGACGTTCTTGACCAGCCAGCGCGCGTCGAGGGTGAAGTCGCCGGCGCCGCCCGAGGTCCCGGGCATCAGCACCAGCACGTGGTCGGCTTTCTTCGAGCCGAACTCGTGGACGGTGACCTGGTTGTACTGCGCGGGCCCGGGAGCGGACGGGGTCGCGACCGTGGTCAGCCGCTCCTTGACCGCCGCCGAGCCGGGGGCCGCGCAGACGAGCGCAGCGACCAGCGCCGTGGCCGCGGCCGCGACGATCCGCGCCCCCGCGCCCACGCGATTACTTGGCCTCGGCCTCGAGCCGCTTGCGGGCCTTGAGCACCGCGGGGACCGAGCAGCGCACGACCTTGGCGATCTCGCCGTTGGGGCGGTCGGGATCGCGGTCGATCTCGAACTCGATCAGCGCCACCGTACGGATCTTGGCGCGCTCCTCGAGCGTCGCCGTCTTCGGCGCGGCCGCGTCGGCCTCCTCGGTCGCCAGCGCGCGCCTGCACGAGAGGCAGTAGGTCTTGCCGCCGCGCTTCATCCAGCCGGCGGGCGGCCCACGGCGCTCGTGCCCGGGCATCCAGCGGCTGATCACGCCACAGCGCGCACAGTGAAACTCCGTGGTGGTCCCACGGCGGCGGCTGGTTTTGCTGACGACGTGATGAGTGCCGGTATCGGCGGCAGAAGACATCTGTACTCCTTGTGAGCGTTGAGGAGATCCGAGGATCCGACAGCACTCACTGGCGCACGGCGGAACGGACTCGGGGGCCGCGCCTCTACGACCCGGGGACCGACAATGTTAGCAAAACGGGCAGTTCGTAACATTTGTTACGGAATTCGGCCCGTCAAAGGCCTCCGCGGCCGCCTAGAGCGCATCACGCCTCTAGAAGCCGTCGGGGCGGGTGCAGCGGTGCGAGCGCTGCCCCTCGTGACCAAGCCGGTCGCGAACCACGGCCAGGGCCAGCTGGACGTCGATCGGCCGCTCGGATCGCCGGCGCTTCGCCAGCCGGGCGACGGCGCGGGGATCCCCGATCACGATCGGGCCGGCGCTGCTCGCGCGCAGCGACGGCGCCCGGGTCGAGCGGCAGATCGCGCCGCCGATCTGCTCGGTGCGCACCCCCGCCTCGTGCAGGACGGCGGCCAGGATCTCGGTCTCGCGCAGAACGCGGTCGACGAGGTCGGCGCGCCCGTCGCCGGGGGCGCGCTCGACGTCGATCACGGTGACCGCGTTCGAGCCGACGCAGAGGTGGTCGATCGTGGTCGCGGTCGCCGGCACCGCAAGGTCGTGGAGGATCAGCAGCCCGGCGCCGCTCAGGTGCTTGACCAGGCGCCGTTCGACCCGCTCCAGCCCGGCGTCGTCGACGACCGGCTCGAAGCGTTCCTCGGGCAGCGTCGCGTCCGCTGGCCCAGGCCGCTCGTAGGCAGGTGCCGTTCCCCGCAGCGGCAACGATTCACTTTCCACGCCCCCCTATCGGCAGCGGCTCGAAAACCTTTTGCCTTGCACGCCTGATTCGCGCCTGAACGTCCAAGCGCCGCTACCGTGACCTGCGATGGCGGACGAGGCGAAGGGCAAGGGGCCGACGCGCAGCCGGGTGGCGCGGACGGCAAAACTCGGCCGGGTGGCGGCCGGCGGCGCCGCCCGCTGGGCCGGCGACCGGCTCGATTCCCGCGGTTCGGATTCCGAGCGCCAGCGCCGGCGCGGGGACCGGGTGGTGGCGACGATCGACTCGCTCGTCGACCAGCTGTCGGTGATGCGCGGGGCGGCGATGAAGGCCGGCCAGGTGCTGTCGACGATCGAGTTCCCCGGGCTCGACCCCGACCAGTCGGAATACCTGCAGCAGCGGCTCGCCTCGCTGCGCGACAACGTCCCCGCGGTCGACTGGAAGCAGATCCGCGACGTGCTCGAGGGCGAGTGGGGTAAGGCGCCGGAGGGGGTCCTGGCCGAGATCGACCCCGAGCCCGCCGCCGCAGCCAGCATCGGCCAGGTGCACCGCGGACGGACGCTCGACGGGGCCGAGGTGGCGGTCAAGGTCCAGTACCCGGGGATCGCCGAGGCGGTCGAGTCCGACATGCGCAACCTGCGGATGCTGACCCCGGTGCTGAAGCGGCTGATGCCGGGGCTGGAGGTCAAGGACGTGCTCGCCGAGCTCGCCGAGCGGGTGATCGAGGAGTGCGACTACGAGCTCGAGGCGGCCAACCACCGCCGGATCGCGCGCTTCTGGCGCCGCCATCCGTTCGTCCGCGTTCCCGCCGTCGACACCTCGCTCAGCCGCCGCCGGGTGCTGGTCTCCGAGTGGGTCGACGGGGTCAGCTTCGAGCAGGTCGCCGAGCTCGCCGACCCGGTCCGCGACCGCTACGCGGAGATCGTCTACCGCTTCTTCTACGCCAACGCCGCCGAGCTCGACCTCGCCCTCGGCGACCCGCACCCCGGCAACTACCTGCTCTGCGACGACCAGCGGGTGGCGTTCTTCGACTTCGGCATGATCCGCGACCTGCCGCGCACCTACCTGCGCCGCGAGGGCCGCGTGTTCGCCGCGATCCGCGACTCCGACGCGCCGGCGCTGCTGGAGGCGATGCGCGAGCTCGGCTACCTGCCCGGGCTCTCGGTCGAGTGGGACGCGAACGTGATCCTGGAGGGCATGCGCGAGGCGGGCTGGTGGTTCCTCGACGACGAGCCGCGGCGGCTGGCGCCCGAGGACCTGTGGCGCGGCGGCGAGTCGCTACGCGAGGGCTCCGGCCCCGAGGCCTACGAGCAGATGCGGCGGATGACCCTGCCGGCCGAGGCGCTGCTGCTGCGCCGGATGGAGGGTCTGCTGTTCCAGATCGCCTCGACCGTGCGGGCCGAGGCGAACTGGGGTGAGCTGCTACGCGAGCTGGTCGAGGGCGGCGAGCCCGCGACCGAACTCGGCCGCGAGCACGCCGCTTGGCTCAGCGGGGCGTAGCCGAGCCGCGGCGCCGTTGAGGCGCCTTGTTGAACAGCTAGCGCTTGCGGCGACCGCCGCCGCGGTGCGAGTGCGCCCGACCCGAATGACCGTTGGAATTACCGTTGCGCGCTCGGGGCGGCGTTCCACCGCGGCCGTACTCCTCGACCAGCCCCAGATCGCGGGCGACCTTGCGCATGTCGGCGTCCTGCTCGGCGGCGACGAAGGTGACCCCGACGCCGTCGCGCCCGGCGCGGGCCGTGCGCCCGACCCGGTGCACGTAGGCATCGCGATCGCCGGGTGCGTCGAAATTGATCACGTGGGTGATGTCGTCGACATCGATCCCGCGCGCGGCGACGTCGGTGGCGACCAGGGTGTCGATGTCGCCCGCGGCGAATCGCGCCAGCGCCCGGTTGCGCTGGTTCTGGCTCTTGTTGCCGTGCATCGCGACCGCGTCCAGGCGCTGCTTGGCGAGCCGGCGGACGAGCCGGTCGGCGCCGTGCTTGGTGCGCACGAAGACCAGCGTGCGGCCGCGGTCGCGGTCGCGCAGCTCGGCGACCAGCGCGTCGAGCTTCGCCGTCTGGTCGAGGTGGACGAACCGGTGCGAGATCTCGCCCTGGTCCTCCTCGACCGGCTCGTGGACGTGACGGCGCGGCTCGTAGGTGTAGTCGCGGGCGACCTTGCCGGCGGCTGCCTCGAGCGTCGCCGAGAAGAACAGGGTCTGGCGGTCGTCGGGTGTCTGGCGGACGATCCGGTCGACGGCGGGCTTGAAGCCCATGTCGAGCATCCGGTCGGCCTCGTCGATGACCAGGATCCGCAGCTCGTCGAGGGTGAAGGCGCGGCGGTCGAGCAGGTCCTCGAGCCGGCCCGGGGTGGCGACGACGATGTGCGCGCGGGCGGCCTTCTTGGCCTGCTTGTCGAGCGCGACACCGCCGTAGACGGCGGCGACGCTCAGACCGCGGGCCGCGGCGACGTCGCGCAGCTCCTCCTCGATCTGGAGCGCGAGCTCACGGGTCGGCGCGAGCACCAGGGCGGCGGGAAGGTGATCGTCGGGGGTGATGCACTCGACCAGCGGGATCGCGAAGGCGAGGGTCTTGCCGGACCCGGTCGGGGACTGGACGAGGACGTCGTGGCCGTCGAGGACGTCCTCGACGACCAGCTTCTGTACTGCGAACGGCGCGGTGATTCCGCGCTTTGCGAGCGCGTCCGTGACAGGACGCGTGACGCCGAGATCGGCGAACGTGGACATATGGGGGTGCACTCCTTATTTGTGCGGTGGGAATCCTGAGACCCGGACGCACTGGTGAGTGCACGGAAGAAACGGAACTCCTCGAACGCCCGGTTGGCGTCCGACGCCGATGACGGTAGCAGGCGGCCGCCGGTTGGTCTCGCTTTGCGGGGCAAATGGGCACGACCACCCGCGGCGTTGCTACAAGAGTCGGGTGACGAATACGCCCGACACGGCTGATTCTCGACCGGCGAGCTCGCTGCGCGCACGGCTCACCGGCCCGGTGGGGCAGTTCGCTCTGGCCGGCCTGCTGGCCGTGGTCGTGATCGGCGCCGCCGCCTTTCTGCTCATCCGCCGGGCCGGAGACGATGAGGCGATCCGCGATGCGAAGCGGATCACCGAGGTCGCCGGCAAGGGCATCGTCGAGCCGGCGCTGACCCCGGCGATGATCGCCGGCAACCCAGCCGCCCTGCGGCGGCTCGACCGGATCATCAGGCAGCGGGTCCTTGGCCGCGACGGGATCGTGCGGGTGAAGATCTGGGACCCGCAATCGCGGATCGTCTACTCGGACGAGCCACGGCTGATCGGCGATGACTTCAACCTCGGCGCCGACGAGCTCGAGATCCTTCGCGACGGCGGCGTCAAGGCGGCCGAGACCGACCTTTCGGCGCCCGAGAACCGTTACGAGCAGGCCGGCGTCGACCTGCTCGAGGTCTACCTGCCGATCGACTCGCCGAGCGGCGGACGGCTGTTGTTCGAGACCTACACCCGCTCGAGCTTCGTCGCCTCGGGCGGCAGGCGGATCTGGTCGACGCTGGCGCCGGTGCTGATCGGAGCGCTACTGCTGTTCGCGATTCTGCTGCTGCCGCTGGCCGCACGGCTCGCCGGCCGCCTGCGCCGCGGGAGGCGCGAGCGTGAGGCACTGCTGCAGCGGGCGATCGACTCCTCCGAGGCGGAGCGGCGGCGGATCGCCCAGGACCTGCACGACGGAGTCGTCCAGGATCTCGCCGGAACCTCGTATGCGCTCGGCGCCGCGGCGCGCGACTCGACCCGCGCCGACGAGGATCGCCGCGTGCTCGGCGACCTGGCCGACGGCCTGCGCGGCGCCGTCCGCGATCTGCGCGGGCTGCTGGTCGAGATCTACCCGCCCGACCTGCACCGCGAGGGGCTGCGGGCGGCGCTGGCCGACATCATCGCCCGGGTGGGATCGAACGGGGTCAGTGCCGAGCTCGAGGTCGCCGACGACCTCGAGCTGTCGCCGCAGGCCGAGGCGTTGCTGTTCCGCGGTGCCCGCGAGGCGCTTCGCAACGTAGTTGCGCACGCCGGCGCCTCGCATGTCTGGGTCAGAATCGGTCGCGATGACGGCATCGCTCGGCTCGAGGTCCGCGACGACGGCCGCGGCTTCGCCGACGACGAGGCGCGCGACGGCCATTTCGGGCTCCGCGGGCTCGGCGACCTTGCGGCCGACGCGGGCGGCAGGCTCGAGGTCGAGTCCACGCTCGGCGAGGGCACCACGGTGATCGTCGAGGTCCCGGTCGGATGATCAGGGTCGTCGTCGTCGAGGACCACGCCGTGGTTCGCGCCGGGCTCGAGCAGCTGCTCGCGAGCGCCGGCGACATCGAGGTCGTCGGCACGGCGACCAACGGCGCCGAGGCGCTCGAGCTGGTCGCCGAACAGCGGCCCGAAGTGATCCTCATGGACCTCTCGATGCCGGAGGTCGACGGGATCGAGTCGACGCGGCGCATCCGTGAGCGCGATCCCGAGGCCCAGATCGTGATCCTGACCTCGTTCTCCGACCGCGAGCGGATCCTCGAGGCGATCGACGCCGGCGCGATCGGCTACCTGCTCAAGGACGCCGAACCCGACGAGCTCTTTCGCGGGGTGCGCGCCGCGGCCGCGGGTGAGTCGCCGCTGGCGCCCAAGGTCGCCCGCACGATGCTCAGCGAGCGCGAGCACGCGGGGCCGGAGGTGGAGCTCAGCGAGCGCGAGCGCCAGGTCCTCGGGCTGATCGCCGCCGGGCTCGCCAACAAACAGATCGCTCGCCGGCTGGAGATCTCGGAGAAGACGGTGAAGTCACACCTGACCAGTGTCTACCGCCAGATCGGCGTCAACACCCGCACCGAGGCCGCGCTCTGGGCGCGCGACCACGGCATCGAGCGTCCCGAGGCCTGAGCGCGGCCCGGCGGCCGACGATCCCGCTGGCGCGGGACCGCCCGTCGCCTTCTGCTCAGGCGTGGTTGGGGCCGTGGTGGTGGTGGTGATGGTGGTGATGGTCCTCGTGGCCATTGCCGCCGTGGTGGTGGCCGGCCGGGTCATCGGCACCGTGGCTGGCGGCGGCGACCGGGGCACCGGCGAGCGCCAGCGCGCCCGCGGCGGCGATCAGCGCAATTGCTCGTGTCATTCCCTGCTTCATGGATTCTCCTTTGGTATGGAGAACCCAGGTTGACGCGGGCCGAGTCCGGGTTTCAAGGGGACATAGGTCCTAGGACCCGTGTGGGCTACGACCGGTCGCGCTCGCCGACGCCGCCTTGCACGGCGCCAAGCGCGCGGGGCGCAACCGGGTGCTCGCCGCCAAGGCGCTTGACTGAGCCATCCGGGGCCACAAGCGGGCTACACTCGTTGTACTACCGGTCGGGCCTTCAACCTCCTCCTGCGCCCTGCTCAACCCCCGGTTTCATCCAGAGAGAGGGAATTGGAGAGGCAATGAGCGAGTCCACGACAGCGGACGAGGCGCCGAAGGAATCGTCGGTCTCCACCGAGATCGGCCGCGCGGTCGGTTCGATCTGGCAGCGCCGCGACGGAACGCGGCCGGCGAACGTGTCGACCGAGTTCAAGGGCGACTCGATCCGCTGCACGATCGAGCGCGCCGACGAGCCCGACGAGGCCGAGGCCGAGGCCGAGGACCTGCCGGCGGGCGGCACCGACAGCAACGCCTACCGCCACGAGGCCAGCGCCGCGGTCTCGCGGATCACCAAGCGGACCGTCTCCGCCTACATCTCGAAGACCGACAAGAAGACCGAGCTCACGACTCAGACCTTCATCCTCGAGCGCAACCTCCCGAAGCACTAGACCGGCGGCGGCGCCGAGCCCTGCCACACTCTTCGGCCGCGATGGCCGAGACCGCGCTCAGAGAGGACATCCGCAACGTCGCGATCGTCGCGCACGTCGACCACGGCAAGACGACGCTGGTCGACGCGATGCTGTGGCAGTCGGGCGCCTTCCGCGAGGGCGCCGACGTCGCCGACCGGGTGATGGACTCGATGGACCTCGAGCGCGAGAAGGGGATCACGATCCTCGCCAAGAACACGACCGTCCGCCACGGCGAGGTGAAGCTGAACATCGTCGACACCCCCGGCCACGCGGACTTCGGCGGCGAGGTCGAGCGGGCGCTGACGATGGTCGACGGGATCCTGCTGCTGGTCGACGCCTCCGAGGGCCCGATGCCGCAGACGCGCTTCGTCCTGCGCAAGGCGCTCGAGGCGGAGCTGCCGGTGATCCTGGTCGTCAACAAGGTCGACCGCCCCGACGCCCGCGTCGGCGCGGTCGTCGACGAGGTCTACGAGCTCTTCCTCGACCTCGACGCGACCGACGCCCAGGTGGAGTTCCCGATCGTCTACGCGAACGCCCGAGCGGGCCTGGCCTCGCTGTCCGAGGACGACCCCGGAACCGACCTGCGCCCGCTGCTCGAGCTGATGGTCGAGCGGATCCCGGCCCCGGAGTTCGAGGTCGGACATCCGCTCCAGGCGCACGTCACCAACCTCGACGCCTCCCCCTACGTCGGGCGCCTGGCGCTCTGCCGGGTCCGCAACGGGACGATCCGCCAGGGACAGCGGATCGCCTGGTGCCGAGCCGATGGAGCGATCGAGGCCGCGACCGTCGCCCATCTGTACGTCACCGAGGCGCTCGACCGGGTCGAGGCCGACGAGGCGGGGCCGGGCGAGATCATCGCCGTCGGCGGGATCGACGAGGTGACGATCGGCGAGACGCTCGCCGACCCCGACGACCCGCGCCCGCTACCCGTGATCACCGTCGACGAGCCGTCGCTGTCGATCGTCGTCGGGATCAACAACGGTCCCTTGGCCGGCAAGGAGGGCTCGAAGCTCACCGCGCGCCAGATCAAGGACCGCCTCGACCGCGAGCTGGTCGGCAACGTCTCGATCCGCGTCCGCGAGACCGATCGGCCGGACGCCTGGGAGGTGCACGGCCGCGGCGAGCTGCAGCTCGTCGTCCTGCTCGAGCTGATGCGCCGGGACGGCTTCGAGATCGTCGCCAGCCAGCCCCAGGTGCTCACCCGCGAGGTCGGCGGCAAGCTCTGCGAGCCGGTCGACCGCCTCGCGATCGATGTGCCCGAGGAGTACGTCGGCGTGGTCACCCAGATGCTCGCCCTGCGCAAGGGCCGTATGGAGCAGATGATCAACCACTCCACCGGCTGGGTCCGGCTCGACTACCTCGCCCCCGCCCGCGGGCTGATCGGCTTTCGGACCGAGTTCCTGACCGAGACCCGCGGCACCGGCATCCTCCACCACGTGTTCGAGGGCTGGGAGCCGTGGGCGGGCGAGCTGCGCAGCCGCCCGACGGGGTCACTGGTCAGCGACCGCTCCGGGCAGACGGCGAGCTTTGCCTTGCACTCGCTTCAGGACCGCGGCCTGCTCTTCGTCGGCCCGGGCGAGGACGTCTATGAGGGCATGATCGTGGGCGAGAACTCGCGCTCCGGCGACCTCGACGTGAACGCGACCAAGCAGAAGCACCAGACCAACGTCCGCGCCGCCTCCGCCGACATCCTCGTCCGCCTGATCCCCCCGCGGCGCGCTGTCGCTCGAGAACGCGCTCGAGTTCCTGCGCGAGGACGAGTGCGTCGAGATCACGCCCGAGAGCCTGCGCCTGCGAAAGGCCGAGCTGTCGAAGGTCGAGCGGGTGAAGCTGGCGCGGCGGGCGAAGCCGGAATAAGGCTGGCGCGCCCGACTGACCAGCGGTAGGCTGGTCACATGCCCGAGGGGGGCGAGTCCGGGAGGGTCGCGCGCCGGAGTTTTCGACGGTCGGGGACCTTCGCGCTCTTGATCGCGGTGCTCGCCGCCACGCCGGCGCGTGCCAACACCGACGTCACGATCAGCGACGCCGCGACGACCGCCGGCGTCAGCTTCGCGGCCAACACCTACACGTTCGGCGCCCTCACCAGCGCAAACATCAACACGACCGAGCTGAACACCAACCTCGGCTCGGGGAGCGTGACCGTGAACGCGGTCAACGGAAACCCGGGGAGCGGGACCATCGCCGTCAACGGCCCCACGCCGGTCATCTGGAGCGGCGCCAAGTCGCTCAACCTGACGACGAGCGGCCCGGCCGGCGATGTCACGATCAACTTCCCGCTGCAGGCAACCGGGAGCGCGAACCTCACGATCACCACGGGCGGCGCGATCACCCAGTCCGCACCGATCCAGAGCGGGAGCTTCGTCACCCTCAACGCCGGGGAGCCGATCACGCTCACCCACGGCACCAATGACTTCGCGTTCGTCGGGGCGAACACCGGCCCGTTCAACGTCCAGATCGTCGACATCAACGCGGTCTCGCTCCTCCCGATCGGAACCGCGGGCAACCTGTCGGTTACCGCCGGCGGCGCGATCTCGCAGAACGGCGGCGCGAACGCCCTGGTCGACGGGACGACGACGCTGAACTCGAACGGCAATCCGATCACGATGGGGTCGGGCAACGACTTCTTCGGCCCGGTCTCGTTCTCGGGCTCCGACGTTCTCCTCGCGGACACCACTGCACTCACGGTCGGGCTCGGCACCGCGAACAACCTGACGCTGCTTCCCGGCGGGACGCTCTCGCAGGTCGACGCGACGCCGGCGAACAGGCTGGTCGTCGGCGGGACCACGACCGTGAACGCGGTCGGGACGCAGGTCAACCTGTCGAACCCGTTCAACGACTTCACCGGCAACGTGATGGTCTCGCCGGGCGTCGGGGCATCGAACGCGACGATCGCCGACGCGACAGCGCTCGGCCTCGGCACATCGCAGGTCAACGGCTCGACGACGCTGACCGCGCCGACCTCGATCACCGCCGGCTCGTTCACCAACGATTTCCAGGGAGCGGTCTCGGCGACCACCAACGGCGCGCTGACGCTCCGAGACGACACCGACCTCGCGCTCGGCACGATCTCGAGCAACGGCGGCGACATCTTCGCCGGCGACGCGCTCACCCAGACCGGGGCGATCAGCGACGGCGGGTTGTTCGAGGCGCAGGGTGACTCGGTGACGCTCAACAACGGCGCCAACGACTTCACCCAGGCGGGGTTCGAGTCCGCCGCCGGCCCGATCGAAGCCCGCGACGCGAACTCGCTCACCCTGGTCGGCGTCGACGCCACCGGTGGTGGCGCCCAGGTCACCGCGGGCAACAACCTGGTGCTCTCGTCGAGTCTCGCGCCGTTCACCGGCGCCACCCTGACCCTGGTCAGCGACGCCGCCGCCGGCGCCACGGTCGGCCCCGGCGGGGTGACGATCCCGGCGACCAGGACGCTGACCGCCACCTCCGCGCCGATCCGCATCTACAGCGCCAAGCAGGGCCAGAACGCGATCGCGGCCGGCGCCCTGCTCAACGGCTCGTCGTTCACCCCGGGCTCCGAGTTCGTCGACTCGGCGCGCGAGGTCTGGGGGACGGCGTTCCCAGGGGGCACCGCGAGCAGCCCGTTCACGATCTTCTACAAGCAGGCCAACCCGAACCCGCCGGTCGCCGCCCCGGAGACGACGCTGACCAAGACGCCGAAGAAGAAGGTCAAGACGAAGAAGGGCAGGGCGAAGGTGAAGTTCAAGTTCACCGCAGACGTCGCGGGCGCGTCCTTTGAGTGCACCCTCGACGACAAGGCCGACGCCTGTACGTCACCCTTCTCAAAGAAGGTGAAGAAGGGCAAGCACACATTCGCGGTCGCGGCGAGCGCCGCTGGCAAGACCGATCAGACGCCGGCGAGCTTCTCGTTCAAGGTCAAGCGCAAGCGGTGAGCGCGCCAAAGCTCTCCGTCCTCGACCTGGCGATCGTCGGCGAGGGCTCCTCGCACTCCGAGGCGCTGACCAACTCGGTCGACCTCGCGCGCACCGCCGAGCGGCTCGGCTACCACCGCCACTGGGTCGCCGAGCACCACAACATGCCGGGGATCGCCAGCTCCTCTCCCCCGGTCCTCGCCGCGGCGCTGGCCGCGAGCACGGAGCGGATCCGGGTCGGCGCCGGCGGCGTGATGCTGCCCAACCATCCGCCACTGGTGGTCGCCGAGCAGTTCGGGATGCTCGAGGCCCTGAACCCGGGAAGGATCGACCTCGGGATCGGCCGGGCCCCGGGCACCGACCAGATCACCGCGTCGGCGCTGCGGCGCTCGGCCGACCCGCTCTCCGACGAGGACTTCCCCCGCCAGCTCGCCGAGCTGATCGGGTTCTTCAGGGGCGAGTTCTCGCCCCGCGACCCCTACCGCCACGTCAAGGCGGTGCCCGGCAACGGCGACATGCCGGAGATCTGGCTGCTCGGCTCGTCGGGCTACTCGGCCCAGCTCGCCGGGCTGCTGGGGCTGCCGTTCTCGTTCGCCCATCACTTCATGCCCCACAACACCGACGCCGCGGTCGAGCTCTACCGGTCGCGGTTCGAGCCCTCCGAGTACCTCGACCGGCCCTACGTGATGGTCGCCTGCGCGGCGCTCTGCGCCGCCGACGACGAGCGCGCCCGCTACCTCTCCGGCCCGGCGCGGCTGTCGATGGCCCGGCTGCGCGCCGGCCACCCGACCCGCTTCCCGACCCCCGAGGAGGCCGCCGCCCACGAGTTCACACCCAGTGAGGAGCAGAGCGTCAGCGCGCTCTCGGGCTCGGCGGCGATCGGCGGGCCCGGCAAGGTTCGGGAGAAGCTGGACGCGCTCGCCGTGCGCACCGGCGCCGACGAGCTGATGATCACGACCATGGTCCACGACCACGCCGACCGGATCCGCTCCTACGAACTGATCGCCGATTCCTACGGCCTTTAGAAAGCGGGCGTACGCTCGGCTGGTGCGATCCTGGATTCGCCGCCACCCGGTCGCGGTCACCGTCGCCTGCACGAGCGCGGTCGCGGCGGCGCTCGTCTTCGGCCTCTGGGACAAGCGCGACGCGTTCGCCTCGGCGATCGGCGACGCCTCCTGGTGGATCCTCGGACTCGCCGTCCTGCTGCAGGTGATCTGGCTGCTGGCGCGCAGCGAGGCGTGGCTCGTCTGCGTCGGTGCGGCCGGCGGCGCGGTCAGCCGGCGGCGCCTGTTTCGCGCCTCGAGCGTCGGCTATCTGGGCAACCTCTTCAACAGCCACTTCGGCATGGGCGTCAGGATCGCCGCCCTGCGCCGCTCGGCGCCCACCGAGAGCCCCTCGATCTCGACCCTGATCGCCGCCGAGATGCCGATCATCGTGGTCGAGATCGTGCTCGCCGCGGTCTGCTCGTTCACGCTCGTCGGGCCGCTCGGCATCCCCTGGTGGCTGCCGCTCGCCTTCCTCGCCGTCGCCGGCGCGATCGTCGTCGCGATCACCCGCCTGGCCCGCAATCGCCGCGACGGCTTCTGGGAGGGGCTCGCGGTTATGCGCGGGCTCAGCAACCGGACCCGGATTATCGGGCTGGTCGTGTTCGCGACCGGCGCGCAGGTGGTTCGCAACTGGCTCGTGCTCAAGGGGCTCGGGGTCGACGTCTCGGTGCTCGACTCGGTCGCGCTGCTGATCGGCGCCGCCGTCCTCGGCCTGCTGCCGGTCGGGCCGACGCTCGGCGTCGCCACCGCGGTCGTCATCCTCGGCGCCAACGGCCTCGCGGTGACCGCCGCCGCCGGCGCCCTGCTGACCGCGACCGGCGCCATCGGCGCACTCTGCTTCGCGACCTGGGCGCTGCTCGACCGGATGCGGCCCTCGTCCGCGCCGCTGGCGACCTAGACCCATCTAGTCTCCACGGCTCACCTCGAGCGAACGGGAGCACGAATGACGACCAAGGCCGAGTTCAACGCCGACGAGTGGGACGCGATCCGGGGCGGCCCGGCCCTCGCCGGCCTGATCATGATCTCCTCCCAGCGCGGCGGGACCGTGCGCGAGAGCCTGGCGATGGCGAAGACGTACTCCGCGGCGCAGAAGGAACACGGCTCGGCCGACCTGATCGGCGAAATCGTCGCCGGGGCGCCGAATCTCGACTCGAAGCAGTTCTCCAGCAAGGAGGAGCTGCACACGCTCGGCCTCGCCAAGATCACCGAGGCGGTCGGCCTGCTGGCGGCGAAGGCGACCCCGGAGGAGGTCGCCGAGTACCGCGAGTTCGCGCTCACGATCGCCAAACACGCCGCCGAGGCCGACAAGTCCGGCGGCTTCCTGGGGATCGGCGGCGAGCGGATCACCGGCAAGGAGCAGGAGGCGATCGACCAGATCGCCGCCGCGCTCGGGACCGAAGCACCGGCGCTCGGCGACGACGCCGGCTAGCGCGGCGCGCTCGAGCGCACCCGCCGGGCCGCGTTGCGGCTGGCGACGTAGCAGCAGCGCCGCGATCAGCGGCACCAGCCAGATCGCGATCCCGAAGAGGACGAAGTCATCCTCGGAGCGCAGGCCACTGGTCATCCAGGCGAAGTTCATCCCGAAGAAGCCGACGATGAACCCGAGCGGGAGGAAGATCGTGGCGACGATCGTCAGCCGGTAGGTGGTCTCGTTGAGCTGGATCTCGAGCGCGTGCGAGAGCGCGCCGCTGGCGGCGTCGATGCGGTCGACGGCGCGGTCGAGCTGGGTCTGGATGCGGCCGAAGTACGCGCCCTTGTCCCCCTTGAGGCCCTCGACATGGTCGATCTCCTCGCCGACGCGCTCGAACAACGCCCGCTGCGGGCCGACCCGCATCCGCAGGCCGGTGAGCCGGTCGCGCAGGCTGGCGATCTGCTCCTTGTCCTGCGAGCGCGGACGCAGCCCGCTGCGCAGCAGGCCCGTCTCCAGCTCCCCCACCGCGAGCTCGATGTTCGCCATCGCCTCGAAGATCGTGCTGGTCATCCCGTCGAGCGCCAGGTAAACGGCGTAGCGCTCGTCGCGCCCCTCGGGGATCCGGCCCGAGGAGACCTCGGCGGGGACGTCGTGCGGCCGGCGATGAACGGTCAGCAGGTAGTCGCCGTGCAGGGCGACGTTGACCTGGAACGGGTCGATCGCCTCGATCCCGCCGAGGACATCGGCGTCGGGCTTGCCGATGCACCAGAAGCGGAACACGATCAGGTCCCGGTCGATGTGCATCTTGCGCGCCGGCGAGGCCGCGCGCTCGAACTCGCCGAGCGCGGCGGCGGCGCCCTCGTCGATCCCGAACGCCTCGGCGATCGACTCGACGGTGGTCTCGCCCGCGAGGTCAAGGTCGGCCCAGAAGAACTCGTCCGCGGCGCGCTTACGGGCGATCTCGCTCGCGTCGAGCACGCGCATGATCGAAATCCGCGACCCCATGCTGGCCGCCGACACTACGGGCGCCGTCGGAGCGAATCCCGGCTGATCTAGGATCAGCCGATGCCCTACTCGCGGATCAGCCGCTTCGGCTTCGTCAACACGTACCTGGTCGAGGACGAGGACGGCCTGACGGTGATTGACACGATGATTCCCGGCTCGGCGAAGGGGATCGTCGCGGCGGCCGCCAAGCACGGGATGCCGATCGCCCGGATCCTGCTCACCCACGCCCACCAGGACCACATCGGCTCGCTCGATGCGCTGCACGAGGCAGCCCCCGAGGCCGAGGTGATCATCGGCGCTCGCGAGGAGCGGCTGCTCGATCAGGACAAGAGCCTCGATCCGGGCGAGCCGCAGTCGAAGCTGCGCGGCGGCTACCCGGGCGCCGAGGTGAAGCCAACCCGCACCCTGGCGGCGGGCGACCGGGTCGGATCGCTCGAGACGCACGCCTCGCCCGGCCACACGCCCGGGCCACCTGTCGTTCCTCGACACCCGCGACGGGACGCTGTTCTGCGGCGACGCGTACTCGACCCTCGGCGGCGTGCGGACGTGTGCGAACGGGAGCTGGCGCTTCCCGCTGCCGATGATGGCGACCTGGGACAAGCCGACGGCGCTCGAGAGCGCGAAGGCGCTGCGGGCGCTGAATCCGAAGCGGCTCGCCCCCGGGCACGGCAAGGTGATCGAGGACCCCGCCGCGGCGATGGACGCCGCGATCGCCCGCGGCGCTTAGATGATTGATGCCGCGGAGGCGCGTGCGCGAGGGCGCACGGCACCGAGCCGGGCGTGGTCGGGCGACGAAGCGCGTGCCGGTTGGCACGCGCGAGGAGTCCGGGCGCGATCCGGCGATGTGTGTCCGTGCGTCATTCGCGTGCGTGGATCCGTGGGATCACTCATCTGAAGAGTTCGTCAGCGCGGGGTCGCGATCCGGGCGACGGCGCGGGCGTGGCGACGGACCTCGGCCCGGCTGAGCCGGCCGGGGCCGAACTCGACCACGAACGCCTTCTCGTGCAGCGCCTCGTCCTGCCAGCCGGTCGCCGCGCCGGGCGGGGTCGGGTAGCAGTCGCGGGCGGGCAGGCCCGAGAGGCGGGCGTAGCGCAGCGCGACCCGGCGGCCGCGGCGGTTGCACGGGATCAGGGTGCGGCCGAAGGGCTGGTGGTACCAGATGGTCACGTCCGGTCTCAGCTCGCGCACCAGCCCGCGTATCGCCCTCGTCTCCGGCTCCGAGAACGGATGCGGGCCGGAGTAGTAGCCGCTCGACGGCGGGATCGGCTCCCAGCCGGCGGCGAAGTTGCGGTTCAGATCGACCTCGTGAGCGTTGCCGCGGGTGTCGGCGTCGACGCCGTCGGGGTTGACCGTGATCACGGTCCACAGGTCGACCCCGTCGAGGCGGGTCGCGTAGTGGCGGCGCAGCCTGCGGATCACGCGGTGGCCCTGGGTCTCGTCGCCGTGAATCGAACCGACGACCAGCGCCGTCCGCGCGGCGCCGGGGTCGCCGAGCTCGTGCGCCACCAGCGGCCGGTCCTGCACCGAATGGCCGAAGACCATCGACGCCGAGGCCAGCAGCGCGGCCGCGGCCGCGATCACCGCGAGCCGGCCTCGCCGTAACGGGTCATCAGGCGCCTGATCGTTCGCATCATCGTCCGGTCGCGGGTGGCGTTGTAGGCGACCGCCCCTCCCCGGCCGGCGCTGGCGGGCGCGGCCCTCACACAGGTGGGAAAGAAGACCGGATAGGCGAAGCGATAGTGGTATTTCGCCTGCTGGCGCGCCCGTCGCGAGACGTAGGCGACGCGCTCGCTGGCGCTCAGCTCACGCATGAACCGGCAGCCGTCGGAGTCCGGCCGTCGCGGGTCGTTGCCGATCTGGACGTAGACGGGAAACCTCCTCGCGAGCTCCCGGACCGCCGGGAGATTGATCCGGAAGCCCGTGCCCTGCACCAGCACGTAGTCGGTCCCGCGCGGGATGTACGGGTGCCTGGCGATTCCGAAGACGTTGCCCCCGACGCTCTCGCCGTGGCGATGGGCGTCGGCGACCGCGGCCTTGATCACCGCCCGCCTACGCTCGGCCGCGCGGGTGTAGAAGTCGAACACCCAGCCGTCGGGCTCGATCCGCCTGCGCACCTTCGCCATCATCTCCTCGATCCGGCTGGGCCTGCCGTAGTTGAGGGCGTTCAGCGAGACCAGGAACCTGGCCCTGGGGCTCGCCTTGCGCACCCTGTGGCGAATCGTCTTCCAGGCGCTGACCTCGCGCGGCCGGATCCGATCTCCGACGTGGTAGCGAAGCGGCGCGGTGACCAGCGTCGGGCGCAGCCGCGCGAGCGAGGCGCCGATCGACTCGGGCGTCTCCCTGCGGACCGCGAGCACCCCGCGCTGAAACACGCGCACGGCGGCGATCCGCGCGCCCGCGGGAGGATGCGGGCGGCCCGCGGGCGCGTCCGCGCTCTGGCCGGCCCCCGTCGGCGCGGCCACCGCGAGCACCAGACCCAGAGCGAGGACGACGCCAACCGTCCACCTCACTTGACTTCGCCTCCGGCGACGGGGGAAGATGGCGAGGAATGGGAGGGCACCACTCCAAGCGGGGACGGTTGCCGCGCCGGGTGATGACGATCGCCCTCGCCGGGGCGCTGACGGTCACCTGCGCCGGCAGCGCTGATGCCTACGTCTTCTGGACCAACCGGGACTCGGGGACGATCGGGCGCGCGAAGTCCAATGGCCAGGGCGTCGACCAGTCCTACATCAAGGCGCGCGGCACCCTCTACGGAGTAGCGGTCAACGACGACTACGTCTATTGGTCCGACCGCAAGGCCGGGACGATCGGACGCGCGAGCCGCAACGGCAACGCGATCAAGCGCAAGCTGGTCACCGGCCTCAACAATCCGCACGGGATCGCGGTCGACTCCGACTACATCTACTGGGCCGACTCGGGCACGGACTCGATCGGCCGCGCGAACCTCGACGGCACCGGCGCCAATCCAAGCTTCATCGCCGGCACGAACGGCGCCTCGGACATCGCGGTGGACGGGCATTACCTGTATTGGACCAACTCCGGCGGCATCGGCCGGGCGAACCTCGACGGCACCGCCCCCGATCTCGACTTCCTCTCCACCCTTGCCTACGGCGTGGCGGTCGATAGCCAGCACATCTACTGGGCGCGGTTCTCCTACGGCCCGACCCGCGGCGGGGTCGGCCGGTCGAAGCTCAACGGGACCGGGATCGAGAAGAAGTTCGTCTCGGTCCGCAAGATCTATCCGGGGGGCGTCGCCGTCGACGACGCGCACATCTGGTGGGACGAGCAGACGGGGATCGGCCGCTCCTCCCTCAGCGGCAAGAACGTCAAGGCGCACCTGATCAAGGGCCCCCGCGTCGGCCACGGCGAGTCGGGGATCGCCGCGATGACGGTCGATGCCGACGGGACCCCGCCAACCACGAAGATCAAGAGTGGCCCGCCCGCCAGGACCAGGCACCGCTCGGTGCGCTTCCGGTTCGCCAGCTCCGAGCCCGACTCGAGCTACAAGTGCAAGCTCGACAAGCACCGCTGGCGCCACTGCGACGAGTCGTACAAGGTCAAGGACCTCGACCCGGGCGACCACAAGCTCGCGGTCCGGGCGACCGACCGGTTCGGCAACACCGATCCCACCCCGGCCAAGGCCGGCTTCAAGGTCGTCGGCTAACCGGGCTGCGCCGAGACGGCCTCGGCGGTCCGCTCAGCGCGCTCCAGCTGGCGCTCGATCAGGTCGAGGCCGGCGTTCCAGAAGCCGGGGTCGGTGAGGTCGACGCCGACGATCTCGCCGAGCTCCTCGGGCAGCATCGAGCCGCCGGCGCTGAGCAGCTCGACGTATGAATCGACGAACGCCTCGCCCTCCGCTTCGTAGCGGCTGTAGACCGAAAGCGCCAGCAGGTGGCCGTAGGAGTAGGCGTAGACGTAGCCGGGGGTGGCGATGAAGTGCGGCACGTAGCTCCACCACGAGCTGTAGCCGTCGGAGATCTCGACCGAGTCGCCGAGCAGCTCGGCCTGGGTGTCGGTCCAGGCGGCGGCGAAGGCGTCGACCGAGAGCTCGCCCGACGCGCGGCGCTCGCCATGGACGCGGTCCTCGAAGCGGTTCATCGCCACCTGGCGGAAGACGGCGCCGACCGCGCCGTCGAGCGAGGAGCCGAGCAGCGACAGGCGCTCGGCGTCGTCGTCGGCGTCCTCCAGCAGCCTCCCGAGGACGATCGTCTCGCCGAAGATCGAGGCGGTCTCGGCGACCGTCAGCGGGGTGCCGAACTCGAAGATCCCCCGCGGCCGCGAGAGCGAGGCGTGGACGCCGTGGCCGAGCTCGTGCGCCATCGTCAGCACGTCGCCGGGCCGCGAGGTGTAGTTGAGCATCACGTAGGGGTGCGCCGAGGGCACCGCGTAGGAGCAGAAGGCGCCGCCGCGCTTGCCCGGCGCCGGGGGCGCGTCGATGTAGTCGCCGCTGAAGAACTCGGCCGCGGTCTCGCCGAGCACCGGCGAGAAGCCGCGGTAGCAGTCGAGGACCAGCTCGCGGGCCTCGTCGTAGCCGACGTGGCGCTCGGCCTCGGCCAGCGGCGCGACCCGGTCGTAGTCGGCGAGCACGTCCAACCCCAGCATCCGCGCCTTCAGCCGGTACCAGCGGCGGGCGAGCTCGTAGCGGCCCTGGACCGCCTCGATCAGCGCCTCGACCGACTCGTCGGAGGCCTCGTTGTCGAGGTTGCGGGCGGCGAGCCAGTGGTCGAAGGAGCGCAGCCGATCCTTGGTCGCCTTGTCCTGGAGCAGGGTGTTGTAGATGAACGCGCGCGTCCGCAGCCCGGGCTCGAGCGCCCCGGTGACCGCCTCCGCGGCCTCGGCGCGGCGCTCGCGGTCGGGGTCCTGAAGGCGGCTAAGCGCCTCCATCAGCTGCAGCGGCTCCTGCGCGTCGGCGAGCTCGACCGTGATCGCCGAGGTCTGCTCGGTGAACAGGCGCGAAAAGGCGCCCGGGCCGGTGACCGAGGTCTCGGTCATGATCCGCTCCTCGGGCTCGGTGAGCTGATGGGGCCGGTAGCGGCGCTCCATCTTCAGGTAGTGGCGGCAGAAGGCGAGCTCGGGCGCGTCGAGCAGCTCCTGCGCGCGCTCGTCGGAGAGCTCGTTCCACTCGAGGTCGAAGAACAGCAGCGTCGTCTGCAGCGCCGCCGAGCGCTCGCGCACCTGCTGCATCAGCGAGCCGACCTCGGGCGAGAGGGTGTCGACCGAGAACGCCAGCGAGGCGTAGGTGCCGGCGCGCCCGCCGAGGTCGGAGATCGCCTCCAGCTCGCGCATCGCCGCGGCCATCTCGGCCGGCTCGATCGTCTCCAGGGCGCCGCGGTAGCGCTCGGCGAACGCCTCGGCTCGCTGCTGGCACTCGTCGAGCTGGGCCAGCGCCCGCTCGGAACCACCGCCGTCGACCAGCGGCTCGAGGTCCCAGCGCGCGGCTTCCAGCGCTTCGTCAGTTCCGGCGGCGGTGGCGGTATCGCTCATGCAACGAGGATATGCACCGCCTCGCCCGCGCGCTCGCGAAACTCGTCCAGGCCCTTGGCGGTGCGGGTCAGGTTCCCGGGCACCGGGTGCCAGATGATCAGGTCCGAGCCCCCAAGCTGGGCGTGCCAATCGGCCGGCAGCTCCAGCGCCGCGACGGCCTCGGCGGCGGGCGGACGCTCGAGCTGGACGATCAGCGCGTCGGAGGCAAGCGGCCGGTCCGCCACGTACTCGATCTCCTCTCCCTCGGAGCGCTGCTCGGGCGCGTCGGCGAACAGCACCAGCAGCCCTTCGATCTCGGTCTCGGGGACCAGCCCGTAGAGCACGTGGTCGGCGAAGCCGGGGACCGCCAAGTGGCGGTGATCGGCGTGAAAGCGCCAGCGATCGCGCAATTCGAGCTTGCGCTTGCGAGCGTACTCGCGCACGAACGCCTCCAGGCCGACGCGGCTGACCGAGGCGGTGCCCCAGTGGTAGCGCGAGGCGCTGACCAGACGCGCGACCCCGAACACCGCCACTGCGGTGATCACCCCGGCGACCAGCGCCAGCAGCGGGAAGTCGATCACGGCGAGCGCCAGCGCCACCACGCCGCCGATCAGAACCGACCAGAAGCTCGCGTTCAGAAGCACCCGCGGGGTGCGGGCGGCGACGTTGCGATACGCGGTAACCGCCGCCGGGACGCTGACCGGGGGGCGCTTGAAGTCGACCTTGGTCATCGCTGCCTCGATCGCCGCGATCTCGGCCGATTCGTCGAACAGGTCCGGGTTCAGGTCCTCCTCGGCGGCCTCGGCGCGGATTCGGGCGGTGAGCTCGGCGGCGGTCGCGCACAACGCCTCGACCGCTGCCGCGTCGGCGAGCGGCCCCGGCATCATGATCGCCAGATTGCCCTCGTTGAGCTCGAACGAGAGCCCGGCCGGCGCCTCGTCGGCGAGCCAGGCGATCAGCTGCGGCGAGAACAGCTCGCGCACGTATCCCGGGTCCTGGCCGGCGAGCGCCAGCAGCCGGTAGCGGCGATTGAAGGTGGCGCTCTCGAGCTTCGTCTCGGCCCATTGCTCCGCCGGCAGCTGGGCCGGGTTGGCGCCCCCGAGCGCAGCCCGATCGCGGCAGACCAGCGCCGGGACGAAGGCGACGCTCTCGGGCACCTCGGCGAGCACGATCGCCGACTCGCGGTGCGCCCCGCCGTTGGCGAACCGGTGCTCGAACAGCTTCCCCTCGAACCCCGGCGCCAGCTCGCCGCCGACCAGCGAACGGGCCCAGCCGCGATCGCCGGTGATCAGCGCCGGGGTCAGCGCCCGCAACTCGGCCTCGTCCTCGACCGCGAGGCCGTGGACGCCGGCGAATTGCGCGATCGCATCCATGCGCGGCCAACGTTAGTCCGCCGCCGACGGCGCACCTATCGTGCGCGCCGGTGCCCACCCCCCGCCGCCATCCCTCGTACTGGCTGGTCGCCGGGATCGACCTGCGCCGCGAGCTGGAGCGGCTGCGCGCACTGGGCGTGTTCGGGGACGGCCCGCTGGCCGCGCGCGCCCCGGAGCTGAAGGTGCGCCGCGCCCGGCGGCGACCGAACCGCCTCGGCTTCGCGGTCCCGGGGGAGTTCCGGCTCTCGGTCACCGACTATCCGGGGATCAGGCCCGGCGACGCGCTCGAGACCCTGCTTCACGAGCTCGTCCACCTGCACGTCGGCCGCCAAGCCGGCGCCCGCGCCTGGCACGGGCGCGAGTTCAAGCTCACCCTGGCGCGGGCGATGGCCGAGGCCTACGGGGTCGCCGGGCCGCCGCCGCGAAACGTCCTCCACGGCATCTACGCCGAGGCGATCGAGCGGATCCGTCTGCGCGGCTCGCAACTCGAGCTGCCGCTCGCCGGCTGAGGGTTAGGAATCACGCCCAGCGGGCATTTGAGGGACAGGGGTCATCCGGGGGGTCGTACGCACATAGGGGGCAATGGAGGCACCAGTGCTCGCAATGACTCAGAACGCGGTAGCGGCGGTCGAACAGATCGTCGGCCGCAAGGGAATGCCCGCCAGCGCCGTGGTCAGGATCGCCGCCGGCGAACATCGGGCCAACGACGCCGGCCCCGGGCGCGAGGTTCAGATCGAGGTCATGCCGCGGCCGTCGACCCGCGACCTCGTGGTCCAGGAGATGCGGCTCGCGGTCGAGCCACGCTCGCTCGCCTACCTCGACGACAAGGTGCTCGACGCCAGGGTCGCCGACGGCGAGGTCGAGTTCCAGCTCTACCCGCAGCCGACCGCGTAAAGGATCGCCGCCCGCATAGGATCGGGCGATGCCAGACGAATACTCAGAGGTCTTCAGCCAGTCCGCGTTCGAGGAATTCCGCGAGCGCTTCGACGACGGTCCCGTGATCATGCTCAACCTGCTCGCCTTCAAGCCCGACGGCGGCGCCGAGCGCTACGCCGAGTACGGGGTCGCGGTCGCACCGCTGCTGGAAAGGGCCGGCGGCCGGATCCTCAATGGCGGCGCCGGCACCGGAGCGCTGATCGGCGACAGCAAGTGGGACCTGGTGGTGCTGGTCGAGTACCCGAGCCGGCGCGCCTTTCTCGACATGGTGACCTCGCCCGAGTACCAGGAGATCGCTCACCTGCGCCTCGAGGCGCTCACCGACGCCGAGCTGCACCCGCTCGACCGGGTCGACGCACCGGGCTAGTTCCCTAACCGTGGATCAGCGCCGGGCGCCCGAGGTGGTAGCCCTGGGCGTAGTCGACGCCGAGCTCACGCAGTTGGTCGAGCGTCGCCTGGTCCTCGACGCCCTCGCCGATCGTCCGCATCCCGAGGCTGTTGGCGATCGTGACGATCGACTGCACGATCGCCCGGTCGGCGGCCGACTCGCACAGCCCCTGGACGAACTCCATGTCGATCTTCAGGAACCTGACCGGCAGGTGCTTGAGGTAGGTGAGCGAGCCGAACCCGGTGCCGAAATCATCAATCGCCAGGGAGCAGCCGAGGCGTTCGATCCGGGCGCCGAAGGCGCGCAGGTCCTCGCCCGCGGTCGCCGCCGCGGTCTCGGTGATCTCGAAGACGACCTTCGCCGGGTCGGCGCCGCAGCGCTCGAGCGCGTAGCGGATATGGCCGCCCAGACCCGGGTCGGAGATCGAGCGCGCCGAGAGGTTGATCGCGACCATGCGCCCCGCCGCGGCGACCGCCACCGCGCGGTCGATCACCCAGCGGTCGATCTCGCGGATCAGCCCGAAGCGCTCGGCGGTCGGCAGGAAGGCGCCCGGCGGCAGCACCGAGCTGTCGGCCTCGACCATCCGGACCAGCATCTCGGCGCCGAAGGCCTCGTCGCCGCGCAGGGCAACGATCGGCTGCTCGTAGAGCATCAGGCGGTCGTTGTCGATCGCCTCGCGCAGCTGCCCGACCCAGGCCAGGCGCTCTGACTCCTCGCCGGTGAACAACTCGTAGCGGTCGCCGCCGCGCCCCTTGGCCTCGTGCAGGGCGATGTCGGCGGCGACCAGCAGGTCTTCGTCGGTGGAGCCGGTATCGGCGTCGAAGAGCACCGCGCCGGCGCTCGCCCGCGCCGTCACCTGCGACTGGCCCCCGCGGACGGCGCGCAGCAGGGCGGCGAGCCGGCCGCGGACCGCGTCCTCGGTGTGGCAGTCGAAGAAGACGGTGAACTCGTCACCGCCGAAGCGGGCCAGGAACTCCCCCGGGCGCAGCGCGTCGCGCAGCGAGATCGCGACCGAGCGCAGCAGCGCGTCGCCGGCTGCGTGGCCGAGCGAGTCGTTGACGAACTTGAGGTCGTCGACGTCGATGATCACCAGCGCCCCGCGGGCGCCGGGGACGAGCCGGCGGTGGCGCAGCTCATCGGTGAACCGGCGGCGGTTGGCGAGCCCGGTGAGCTCGTCGTGCTCGGCGCGGTGGCGAAGCTCCTCCTCGGCATGGCGGCGCTCGGTGATGTCGAGCAGCACGCCTTCGACCTGGACCCGGCCGCCTGACCGGGGGCGGCCATAGGCGCCCTCGTCGCGGACCCAGATCACCTCGCCGTCGCGGGTCAGCATCCGGTACTCGATCGACAGCGGCTCGAGCGTGTCGACGCAGTACTTCTCCTCCACCTCGACCCGGGCGCGGTCGTCGGGGTGGACGCGGTTCCACCACAGCTCGTTGTCGGTCAGCCACTCCTCGGTCGTGTAGCCGAGCAGCTGCTCGAGCTGGGGCGAGACGTAGTCCCACTGGCCGCCGGGCCCGTACTCCGCCAGATAGGAGACGACGGGAAGGCGCTCGACCAGCTCGCGGTAGCCGCGCTCGGCGAGCTCGAGGCGGTCGATGGTCGCGTGGTGGGAGATCGAGGCGACGAGGATCTGGCACACCGACTCGACGAAGCTCAGGTCGTCGACCGACAGGTCGGGCGGCGGGTCGCAGTGCAGCGCGATCGCCGCCGTCGGCCCCTTGGGGGTGACGACCGCGAAGCCGAGGCCGCGCGGGTGGGCGAACGGGCCGGTCGCGTCCTCGGGCAGCGGCGGCGGCTCGTCGGGGTCGTCGTCGAGCGAGCCGCCCGAGGCGACCAGCTCCAGCGACTGCTCGGCATCGGCGCGGCGCCAGATCTCAACCGCGTCGACGGCAAGCTCCTCGCGCAGCAGGACGGCGACCGCGATCCCCAGGTCCTCGAGCGGCGCGTTGCGGAGCATTTGCTGGGCGAGGCTGTTCGTGGCCGCCTGGCGGCGGTGGGTCACCGCCTGGTCGGAGATATCGCGGACGAAGCCGACGATCAGCTGCTCGGGCGAGCTCACGGTGGTCAGCGTGACCTCGACCGGAAAGACCTCGCCGTCGGCACGCATCAGCTCGCGCTCGACCCGGTAGCCGGCGCCGGACTCCGGATCTGTGACCAGCCGCCGCAGGCGCTCGAACTCGCGCCCGCGCTGCCCGGGCGGCACGATCAGCTCGACCAGCTCGGCCCCGATCACCTCGTCGCGCGGGCGCCCGAAGGTGCGCTCGGCGGCCGGGCTCCACTCGACCACTCGGCCCTCGAGGTCGAAAACGATCAGGCAGTCGACCGAGGCGTCGACCAGCGCCCGCGCGAGCGAGTCGCGGCCCAGCGGCCCGAGCCCGTTCGCCCAAGCCGCCTGGGCGGCCGGACGCTGGGTGCGCTTCAGTGGGACCGTCGCGGAGCTCGGGCCCGCAGGGCGCCGACGCCCCTTGCTTAGGTCTGTCGTCTGTGCCAAGGCCGAAGCAACCTCCGCCGCCCCAAGGCGGCGTCGTTGTACGTATCGGCACGTGTGAGATTTACGTTAGGCGCGGTGGCCACTACCTACGGGCGCCGGTAGCGCCTCCCGTGGCAGCGCCACCGCCGCGCGGCCAGGCTGTGGCATCCACCCTTCGAAAGGACCAAGATGAGATCGAGACTTACCGCGATCGGACTGAGCGTCTTCGCGCTCGCCGCGTTCGGCGTCATCGCGCTCGGATGCGGCAGCGACAACGAAACCTCGACCGCGGCACCGACGGCCGAGTCGGGCGAGGGCGAGGCCGATGCCGAGTCGGGCGAGGCGGCCGACGAGGGCTCCGCGGCCACCACCCCGGCAGCCGGCGGCGAGACCGTGAAGGTCGAGATGGGCGAGTTCTATTACAAGCCCGACGCGGTCACGGCCAACGCCGGCGCGGTGACCATCGACGCCCCCAACGTCGGCAACGCTCCCCACGAGCTGGTGCTGGCGAAGACCGACCTCGATCCGGCCAAGCTGCCGATCGGCTCCGACGGCGGCGTCGACGAGGCCGCGCTCGACGTGCCCGGCGAGGTCGAGGAGGTCGAGGGCGGAGCCGAGGGCACCGCGACCCTGGATCTGGCGCCGGGCAAGTACGTGATGTTCTGCAACCTGCCCGGCCACTACAAGTCAGGCATGTACGGCAGCTTCGTCGTCCGCTGACCGCCGCCCTGCGAGCTGCGCGCCGCGTCAGGCGCGCAGCTTGTAGCCGCTCTTGAACAGGCGCAGGTTGGCGTAAAACAGCGCCAGCGTCGCCCCGGCGAGCGCCAGCAGCGAGAGCGCGATGCTCGCCTCGGTGTAGCCGAGGAAGCCGTAGCGGACCAGGTTGATCATGTAGTAGACCGGGTTGAAGTGGGTCAGCGTCTGCCACGGCTCGGGCAGCAGCGAGGCCGAGTAGAAGACCCCGCCGAGGAAGATCAGCGGCGTGAGCACGAAGGTCTGGGCGACCGAGACGTCGTCGAACTGCTCGGCGCGGACGCCGATCAACACCCCGAGCTGGCCGAAGAAGAAGCCGACCAGAAACAGCCCCGGCACCAGGATCAGCAGGTGCTCGACCGGCAGGTCGATCAGCAGCGAGGCGGCGATGAAGGTGAGCAGCGCGACCACGCCGCCGCGGGTGAAGCCGCCGAGCGAGAACGCGGTCAGCAGCTCCATCGGCGAGGCCGGCGACGAGAGCTGGTCCTGGATCGCCCCCTGGAACTTCTGCTGCAGGATCGACGAGGCGTTGTTGGAGAACGAGTTCATCGCCCAGGCCATCATGATCAGGCCGGGGACGACGAAGGTCACGTACTTGAACCCGTGCAGGGTGTCGATCCGGGTGCCGAGCGCGGCGCCGAAGACCGAGATGTAGAGGAAGGTCTCCAGCAGCGGCGCGCCGATCGTCTGCTTCTTGATCTTCATGAAGCGGTTGATCTCGCGCCGCCAGAGCGTGAAGAAGCGGATCTGCGCGGTGCTCATCCTCAGCCCGCCGCCCCTCGGGATCGCGCTCATACGAACTCCTCCTCGACGTGCGAGCGCGACAGCTCCTTGCGCCCGACCAGCTCCAGGTAGGCGTCCTCGAGGGTCGAGACGCGATAACGCGACGAGAGCTCGCCGACCGAGCCCTGGGCCGCGATCTCACCCTCGTTGATGAACGCGATCCGGTCGCAGAGCTGCTCGGCCTCCTCCAGGTAGTGCGTGGTCAGCAGGATCGTCGTCCCCTCGGAGTTGATCCGCTGCACGTAGTGCCACAGCTCCAGGCGCAGCTCGATGTCGACCCCGGCGGTCGGCTCGTCGAGGATCAGCAGCCGCGGGCGGTGCATCAGCGCCCGGGCCAAGATCAGCCGGCGCTTCATCCCGCCCGAGAGCGTCCGGGTGCGCTCGTTGCGCTTCCCGTAGAGCGAGAACGTCTCGAGCAGCTCGGCGGTGCGCTCACGGCGCTCCTTCTTCGGCATCCCGAAGTAGCCCGCGTGGTAGTCGAGCGACTCCTCGCAGGTCAAAAACCAGTCGAGGTTGAGCTCCTGGGGCGCCAGCCCGACGGCCTGGCGTGCCGGGCCGTAGTCGGCGACCGCGTCGTGGCCAAAGACCTTGATCTCGCCCCCGGTCGGCTGGGCGAGCCCGGTCGTGCAGTGGATCAGGGTCGACTTGCCGGCCCCGTTCGGCCCCAGCAGACCGAAGAACTCGCCGTCCTCGATCTCCAGGTCGACGCCCTTCAGCGCCTGGACGCCGGTCGGATAGGTCTTCTCGAGGCCCTCGATGTCGAGCGCCTTGTGCGATACCGCCTCGAAGCTCACTCCGAATGAATGTAGTGGGCGCGCGTCCGGCGCTTGCTCTTCTCGGTCGGGTCGACCGTCCACATCGAGCGGATCCACAGCAGCAGGCCAATCGTCAGCGCGAGGATGATTGCGATCAGCACGATCCCGGTCTCGGTGGTGTCGAACTGGTTGTGGACGAAGTCGACCCCGAGCAGCGCCGTGATCACCGCGATCGGGGTCAGGATCGTCGCCAGCGCGGTGAGCGAGAAGCCGATCGCCGAGATCCGCAGCCCGATCAGGTCCGTGAGCGCGCCCGAGACGCCGTCGATGCCGTCGTCGACGTGGTCGAGCTGCTGCTGGATCCGCTCGATCCCGGCCACGTGGTCGGAGCTCAGCCCGTCGACGTGCTCGAGCTCGACCCCGAGGCGGTCGAACAGCCGCCGCTCGGGCGCGACCGCCTTGCGCAGCTCGGTCAGGTCGCCGCGCAGACGGGCGATCGCGGCCTGGCCGCCCATGCGCGAGAACAGACTCTGCTGGGAGTGGTCCTCGAGGTCGCCGATCTGCTCGACGATCCGCCCCAGCTCGGCCGAGTGCGAGTCGAAGATCGAGCTGAGGACGAGGTAGACCGCGTGGGCCTCGGAGTGCGCGGGGATCTGGCCCGGGTCGATCTTCGGCGGGTGGCTGAGGTCGTCGGTGACCGTGACCAGCGCGCAGCCGTGGATCAGGACGTTGATCTGGTAGATGTCGGGCTCGGGGTTGTCCTCGCCGATCGTCGGATCCCAGGCCCAGACCGGGAAGGCGACCGAATTCGGGTGCACGGTCGGCTTGCGGACCTGGGTCGGGCGGGCGGTGATCGTCCGCAGGACCTCGATCGCGTCCGGGTCGAGCTCGAGCCGCTCGGCGAGCTGGGGCGCGATCTCCTCGAACGTGCTCAGCCCGAGGTCGATCCAGACGAAGCCCCTGGAGGTGATCTGCTCCGCGGCGTCCCGACCCCGCTGCGGCTGAAGCACGACCGGCTTGGCCATAAGCGAACCCTACGAAGTCCGTCGGCGCCGCAGGGTGGCTAGGGTGGCGGCATGAGCGCCACCGCCGTCGCCGAGATCGAGATCCCCGAGCTCGACGACCTCGATCCGGAGCTTCGCGGCCCCGCCTTCGACGCGCGGATGGCCGAGCTTGCCGCCGAGACCTGGATCGCCCGCGCCAAGCTCGGGCTGGTGGTCATCGACCGCGAGTCGGGCGAGTTCTTCCTGCGCTCCAAGCAGGCGACCTTCCCCGGCAAGGCCCTGGCCGAGCTGTTCGACATGAAGTCGGGAGCGCTGGGCGAGGAGGTCGCCCGCAACATCCTCCACATCGACGGCGACGACCACCGGCGGCTGCGCAACCTGGTCAACCCGGCGTTCACGCCCCGCGCCGCCGACTCCTGGCGGCCGGTGATGCGCGAGTTCGTCTCCGAGCTCTTCGCGACGATCGCCGGGGCGGGCGAGTGCGACGCGGTCGAGGCGCTCTGTAAGCCCTATCCGGCGATGACGATCGCGACCGTCGTCGGGGCGCCGACCGCCGACGCCGACCGGCTGGCGACCTGGTCGCGCTGGATCCAGCTGCAGTTCGACGGCCCGACCCTGGCCGAGCACCGCGACGAGGTCGAGCTCGCCTGCGAGGAGCTCTACGCCTACCTCGACGTCCTGATCGCCGACAAGCGCGCGAACCCGGGCGAGGACCTGCTCTCGACCCTGATCGCCGCCCGCGACGGCGACGACCGCCTCGACGACGCCGAGCTTCGCAACCTGGTCCTCAACGTCCTCGTCGGCGGCGTCGACACGACCCAGTCGCAGCTCGCCCACGCGCTGCGGCTGTTCGCGGGCCACCCCGATCAGTGGGAGCTGCTCGCGCGCGAGCCGGAATTAGCGGCGAACGCGGTCTCGGAGATCATCCGGGTCGCGCCGGTGACCCCGTTCACGGCCCGGATCGTGCTCGAGGACCTCGAGCACCGCGGGGTGCTGTTCCCCAAGGACACGATCGTGATCGTCTGCGCGCACCAGGCCAACCGCGACGCCGAGGGCGGCGGCCCCGGGTTCGACATCACCCGTGAGGACGCCGGCAAGCGGGCGCTGACCTTCGGCGCCGGGATCCATTACTGCCTGGGCGCCAACCTCGCCCGCGCCGAGCTCGGCGAGGCGCTCGCCCACCTGGCGCCGAGGATGCCCGGGCTGGAGCTGACCGCCGAGCCCGAGTACGGCTCGATCCACGGCGTCTACGGGCTCGACTCGCTGCCGGTGCGCTGGCGGGCGTCCTAGCCGGTCGCGAAGACCCGCTCGACCAGCGCGCCCGCCGGCCGCGACTCGATCTCCGGCGCCAGGTCGTTGCGGTAGGCGAGCAGCGCCAGGCTCGGAGCGATCATCAGGTCGGCCGCGTTGAGCTGTTCGCCGTTCAGCGTCCCGTCGGCGATCAGGGCGTCGATGTGGTCGAGCAGCCCCGGCAGCTGGTCGAGCATCTCGCGCTCTGACTCGGGAGTCGCCTTGAAGATCTGCCGGGCGAACATGTTGGTCCCGACCCAGCGAACCGTGTCGTTGTGAAACAGCAGCGGGCCGAGCGGGCCCTCGCCGCCGCGCCCGCGCAGCGAGTCGCGCCCATGCAGCACGCCCGCGAGCGTCAGCCGCCGGGCGACCATCTGAAACGGGTCGTCGCCCCACGCCAGCGCCGCCTCGACCGCGGCGCGGCGCTCGGGGTCGGCCGGGTACAGCGCCGGCTCGGGCTGGCGCTCCTCCAGGCGCCGGGCGATCGCGGCGTTGGTCTGCACCCGCTCGCCGTCGGCGAACCTGACCGCGGGCACCGTCCCCATGCGGTCGGCGAACCACAGGCCGATCGTCCGCCGGCCGTCGCCGAGCTTGCGGTCTCCGCCCTCGGCGGGAAAGCCGCGCAGCCGCACGCCGACCGGGTGCATCCCGGAGAGCATGTCCTTGCGCCGGAAGTCGATCCCCTTGTGGCGAAGCATCAGCTCGCCGGTCATGCACGCGTGCGATCCGGGGATCGTGTACAGGGTGGCTTGCGAGTCGGTGATCGGGCGATCCTCTCACGCCTTGGCCGGCGGCGGGGATCAGCCGCGCTTGGCGGCGACCTGGCGAGCGTGCTCGTAGCGCTCGCGAAGCAGGGCCAGCGCGTGTTCGCGCGACTCGTCGGAGCCGTCGAGGTCGACCGAGACCCAGCCCGAGTCCGGCTTGGTCCAGCGGTGCTGGCGGGCCTCGCCGCGGGCGATCAGCTCGGCCTTCTGCGCCGGCGGCAGCGGCAGGTCGAGGACCGTCTCGCCGTGCAGGTGTCCGAGCTCGCGGCGGCCGACCATGAACCGGGTCGAGCCGAAGCGGCCCTCGGCGAGCGAGACGCCCTCCCACTCGGCCACCTGATCGGTCAACGCGCTCATTACACCGAGCTTAGCCAGAGCCGATAGGTTCGCCGAAACCACCGGAGGAGGCCACATGGCAGTGATGATGACCGTCGAGTTCCCAGCGACGCCCGAGCAATACGACGCGGTCAACGCCGAGCTCGATGTCGACTAACAACCCAGCCGACGGGCTGATCGTCCACACCGGCGCCGAGGTCGGCCCAGAGATGATGCGGGTGACCGACGTCTGGGAGTCCGAGGATCACTGGAACCGCTGGAGGGACGGCCGCCTCGGCGCCGCGATCGTCGCCGTGATGGGCGAGCCGCCGGCCGACGCGCCGCCGCCCGACTTCCAGATCACCGAGCTGCGCACGGTGATCAACCCGTAGGAGACCGTGCGAGCGGCCGGCCCTTGGGCCGGCCGCGCCACCAAGGGGCATCAACCGTCGAAAGTCGTTTCAGGCGCGGATACCGCGTCTAGGACGACATTGGGCACCACCGGGCGCGACTCGGCTCGGGCGCTGAGTGGCGCCGCGCGATCCGACCCTCACGGTCTCTGGAAGGCGATAGCGTCGTCTGGCTCCCCCAAGAAGGGTGAGGTTCCAGCCGCTTTTGCGGCGGAACGCACGCCGCGATCCAGGGCGGCGGTCGTTGGGACCGGTCCTGGAGCGGCTCGAAGAAGGAGGCGTAGATGAAGCGGGTAATCGCACTCGCGCTGCTGGCGGCCTCGGTGGGGCTCGTGCTCGTGGTCAACGCGACCGCGGGGAACGGGAACGGAAACGGCCAAGGCAACGGCAACGGGGGCAAGAAGATCTGGGTCGTCGAACACGCCGACAACGACGCGGTCACCAACGGCACCGCGCACGACGACCTCGGCAACATTCTCACGTTCGCCAACCCGGTCTTCGACAAGGCCGATGCCGAGCAGGTCGGCACCGATCAGGGTTACTGCGTCCGGGTCGTCGTCGAACAGTCGTGGGAGTGCAACTGGACCACGATCCTGCCGAAGGGCCAGATCACGGTCGAGGGCCCCTTCTCCGACACCGGTGACAGCGTGCTCGCGATCACCGGCGGCACCGGCAAGTATCGGAACGCCCGGGGCGAGATGGAGCTCAAGTTCCACAACGCCGCAGGGACGAAGTTCGACTTCGTCTTCCACGTAATCGGCTGAACAGGCCGAATCTCGCAGCGGTCGGGCCGCGTCGGTGATCGCAGACGCGGCCCGGTCCGCCGTGCTCGCTGAATCGATTGAATGCGACCCGCGCCGGCGGGTACCGGCGAAGAGAACGTAAGACAGGAGGCATGAATGGGATTTCTCGACAAGCTCAAGGGGACCGGCGTGCTCACCGACGCTGAGCCCGAGGAAGGCGTCGCACCGCAGTCGGCCGAGGAGGTCAAGCAGCGACTGCTGGCGATCAGCGGCAAGGGGATCGAGACGGGGATGGACGGCGACGACGTCGTCGTCGCCTGGTCGGCGCAGGTCGACAGCGCCGGCCCCGGTGGCGCCGGGCATCAGTACCTGTACCGGGCGTTCAAGGTCGAGCTCGACGAAGGGGACCACGAGGCGAAGGGGATCGGCCTCAAGACCTCGTCCGACGCCGAGGTCGGGATCGGCGGCAACTTCTCCGGCGGGATCGACTGGGAGCGCGGCCAGCACATGGGCTCGGAGACGATGCACGTGATCGCCTGGCTCGGCCCGCACCGGACCGAGGGCGGCGCCGACGAGAAGGGCTACAAGTTCTCCTGGGGAGACCTGCGCGAGCAGGTGATCGACGCCGTCACCGGCGCCGGCTGGACCTACAAGCCGAAGCGGATCTGAGCGAAGGAAGGACGCTCAGCCCTGCGGCTGGGCGTCCTTCGCGCACTCGGTCAGGCCGAGGGCGGCGGCCTCCTTGTCGGCGTCGATCGCCTGCAGCTGCTTGACCAGCGAGTTGACCTGCTGCGCGTCGTGGTCCTCGGCCGCCTGCTCGAGCTGGCGGTCGAGCTCCGTCTGCTGCTCGACCGTGTCGAGGTAGGCGTCGACCTGATCGGCGATCTCCTCGGGCGGGACCAGGGCCCGGAACTGCTCCAGAGCCGGCGCGACGATCGCGATCCCCTGGTGGGCGTAGTCGGCGAGGCTCTGGAAGTCGTTGGTCGGCTTCTGCAGCCCCTCGATCTGGCTGTTGACGTCGGCGCAGATCGCGTTCCCCTGCGAGATGAACTCCTCCTGGCTCAGCGGCGTGGCGCCGCTGGCCCCGCTGGCGCCGCTCGCCCCGGTGGTCGAGGTGCTCGAGCTGTCGTCACCGCCCCCGCATCCGGCCGCCGCAATTGCGGCACCGGCAGCGAGAACGGCAAGGGCATGGCTGGGCTTGATCATCAACTTGCGATCAGCCCTGCGGCTGCACGTCCTTGGCGCACTCGGTCAGGCCGAGGTCGTTCGCCAGCGCGTCGTTGTTCGCCGCGTTCAGTTGCTTGACCAGCGACTTCACCTCCTGGGTGTCGCCGGCCTGGGCGGCCTCGACCAGCTGCGAGTCGAGCTGCGCCTGGTCCTGGGAGGACGAGATGTACTCGTCGTACTTGTCCGCCAGGTCCTCCGGCGGCACCAGCGCGTCGAGCTGCAGCAGCAGCGGGTTGCCGATGTCGAGCACCTGCTGGGCGTAGTCGGCGAGGCCGGCCAGGTCCTGGCCGGGCGTCGGCAGCGCCTCGACCTGGCTGTTGCCGTCGGCGCAGATCGCGTTCGCCTGCGAGACGAAGTCCTCTTCGCTCAGCGGGGTGGTGTTGGCGGCACCGCTGGCACCGCTGGCGCCGTCGGTCGTCGCGCTGGTGCTGTCGTCGCCTCCCCCACACCCGGCGACCGCGATCGCGGCGCCGACGATGGCGAGCACGAGGGCATACATGGACTTGGAACGGATGGATGTCATGCGCGCGGACTCTAGCTACGGCGCGGGCGTCGGCAGCGTCGGCGGCTCGTACTGGTCCATCAGGCCGCTGATCGCGTCGATCATCGGCTCGTCGCGGAAGGCGTTGTAGGTGAAGATCGTCGCCTCGGCGTGGCCGCGGTTGCGCTCGCATTCGGGAAACAGGACCGGGTAGGCGAAGCGGAAGTGGTTTGCCTCCTGCTGGGAGGCACGCATCCGCACGTAGGCGATCCGCTTTGGGGTCGAGTAGTCCTCGATGAACTTGCAGCCGTCGGAGTAGTTGAGGTTCGGGCTGTTGCCGAGGTGAAAGAAGACCGTGGTTCGCGCCGCCAGCCGGCGAACGGCGGGGAAGTTGATGTGGAAGTTGGTGTCCTGGACGGCGATGTAGTCGGTGCCGGCCGGAACCGGCGGGTCGTTGGCGATCCCGAACGCGTTGCCGCCCATGAACTCGCCGTTGGCGTGCGCGTAGGCGATCGCCGCCCGGATCACCTTCGGCTTCTTGCGCGCTGCCGGGGTGTAGAAGTCGAACAGCCAGCCGTCCGGGTTCACCGCCGCCCGCACCCGGGCCATCATCCGGCGGACCTTCGCCGCGGTCGGATACTCGAGCGCGTTCAGCTCGACCGAGAACTGGGCGTCGGGGCTGGTCTGGCGGACCGCGGCGACAACCGTGTTCCAGCCCCGGACCTCGCGCGGGCGCACCTTCTGGCCGGCGCTGAAGCGCAGCAGGGTCGGCACGTAGGTCGGCTTCAGCGCCGCCAGGCCGGCGCCGATCGAGGTCGGCGACTCGCGCTTGGCGGTGAATTGGCCGTCCTGGTACATGCGCGCGATCGCGATCCGCCCGCCGTTGGGGGCGATGACGGTCGTCTGTGCGGCCGCCGCCTGCGGGACGGCGAGACCGATCAGGCCGAGGGCGATCGCTATCCATCGCGCGGGCATGACGCGAGGGTAAACGCGGGCGCGGCGACTTTGCGAGACTCGGACGGATGGCCGATCTGGATCCCGGGGTTCGAGAGCTGTTGCAGGACGCGAACTTCGTCTCGCTGGCGACGCTGACCGCCGACGGCTCGCCCCACGCGACCACGGTCTGGGGCGAGGTCGAGGGCGGGCGCCCCTGCTTTTTCACCCAGCCGAGCTCGTTCAAGGCCCGCAACATCGGCCGTGACCCGCGGGTGGCGATCACCGTCGTCGACCGCGACAACCCCTACCGCACCGGCCAGCTGCGCGGCCGCGTCACCAAGACGCTCGAGGGTGACGAAGCGTTTGCGGTGATCGACCGGATCTCGCGCAAGTACACCGGCGCCGACTTCCCGATGCGCTCCGGGGTCGTCTATCTGATCGAGGTCGACAGCTCGCGGTTGACCGAGCTGCCGTTCGCCGACACCCCCGGCTGAGACCCGCCGCAACTCCGGGCCTCTGTCAGAGTTAGTGGCCCTGGCAGGAACACAACGAGGAGGGACCCTTGCATCAGACCGCCACCGCGCCCCGCGCGCGCCGCTTCGCGCTCGCACTCCCGATCGCGCTCATCACCGCGGTCGCGTTCGCGGGGCCGGCTGACGCGGCGAAGGATCAGCAGCCGGTCAAGGGACCGAAGGGCGCCAAGTTCTACACCCCACCGAAGAAGCTTCCGAAGGGCCACGGCGATCTGATCTGGGAGCGCAAGGCGACCGGGATCACCCCGATCGAGGGAGCCAAGAACCGGCTCGTCCTCTACACGTCGAAGACGCCGCAGAACAAGACGACCGCGGTCTCGGGAATCGTCAGCACGCCCAAGGGCCCGGCGCCGAAGGGCGGCTGGCCGGTGATCACCTGGGCCCACGGGACGACCGGCAACGCCGACGTCTGCGCGCCCACCCGGGCGCCCGCGAACTCCCCGCAGGCTCCGTACGTCACCTACATCGACCCCGAGCTGCAGGCGTGGATCGCCGCCGGCTACGCGGTCGTGCGAACTGACTACCAGGGCCTCGGCACCCCCGGCCCGCACCCGTATTTGATCGGCGAGGCGGAGGGCCGGGGCGTGGTCGACATCGTCGCCGCCGCGCGCCAGCTGAACCCCGACATCGGCAAGCGCTACCTGATCGGCGGGCACTCGCAGGGCGGCCAGTCGGCCCTGTTCGCCGCCGGGCTCGCCGACGGCTACTCGCCGAAGCTGAAGCTCGCCGGCACGCTCGCCTACGCGCCGGCCTCACACATCCGCGAGCAGGCCGAGTTCCTGCCGGCGCTGACCTCGCCGAGCCCGCTGAGCGGCCTGGCGGCGCTGATCGTCAACGGCGCGGCGAGCCAGACGACCGCGATCAACGTCAACGCGCTGGTCTCCGACCCGGCGCTGGCGCTCTACCCGCAGACCGACCAGACCTGCCTGCCGCAGCTCAACGAGCCGACCTCGTTCGGCGGCCTGGCGCCGTCGACGCTGCTGCGGCCCGGGGCCGACACCGGCCCGTTGTACGGGGTGCTCGCCGGCGAGAACCCAAACGTGGTCACCAGCAAGCCGATCCTGATGCTTCAGGGCGGCGCCGACGAGACGGTGTTCCCGTTCCTGACCGACATGCTCAACACCGAGCTGGTCGCCGGCGGCAACCAGGTCACCTACTCGACCTACCCGGGCGTCGACCACGGCGGGATCACGGCGGCGGCCGAGACGCAGGCATTGGAGTTCATGGAGGCGCAGCTGCCCACGGGCTGATGGAGGGCGTGACCGTCATCCCGCCCGGCGCCGGCGAGATCCTCGGCGACTCCAACGACCGCCGGGTCGAGGCGCTGTCCGAGCGCGACGAGCTGCACGCCACCTGGTCGCGCTTCGGCCCCGGGCGCGACGGCGCCGGCCCCCACATCCACTACGAGCACTCGGACCTGTTCTACGTGCTCGAGGGCGAGCTGACGGTCAAGCTCGAGGGCGACGAGGAGGTTCCAGCCCCGGCCGGGACGCTGGCCCGGATCCCGCCGCTGGTCGTCCACGGGTTCGCGAACCGCTCCGACGCCGAGGTCAAGTACCTGAACCTGCACGCCCCGGGCGCCGGGTTCATCCCCTACATGCGCGGGATGCGCGACGGCAATCCGGTCAGCTTCGACGTCGACGAGCCGGATGTCGAGGGCGTGCGGCCGGCGAGCGAGGCGTCGATCGCCGGCGGCGACGGAGTCCTCTGCCAGGAGCCGGCGATCGCGATCGCGGTCGGCCGGGCCGGCGAGGTCGAGCCCGACTCGCTGCCCGACGCCGCGGACGGCGTCGACTCCTGGTTCGTGCTCGGCGGCGACGCGGTCGGCGACCTCGCCGGCCACGAGCTCGAGGCCGCCGCCGGAACCTGGGTTCAGGTGCCGGCCGGCACCGGGCCCGGGTTCGAATCGGGGGACGCTCGCCTGATCCTGGTGCGGACGCCGGGCGTCAAGTCTCGATATTGAGCGGCCACTGGAAGCGCTGAGGCATGTCCGGCTGGTAGTCGTTGATGAACCGCGCCAGGCCGCGGCGCAGGTCGATCAGGGCGAGGTTGCGCTTGTCCGAGCGCCCGCCACCGAAGAAGAGCTGCTCGCCGACGCCGCCGAACGGGATGAACGGCTCGTAGGGGGTCGAGAAGGCGAAGGTGAAGTAGAAGGTGACCGCCTCGGCGATCGCGTCGGTGTTCGGCAGGTAGCGCAGCAGCCGGCGGGTCCCGATCCGGTCCTGCGGGCTCGGGATGTCCGATCGCTGCAGGCAGTGCGGGAAGTTGGGGACGAAGGTCAGCGCGGGGTTCGAGGTCGAGTTCAGGCGCGAGATCCCGTGGACCGTGATCCGGTACAGCAGGCTCGTCAGCACCTTCTCCAGCGCCTTGCGGCTGCTGACCTGGGGCAGGCCGCGGATGTTGCCGCCGGTCGCCGGGTCGGCTGAGCCGGCGGCCGCGATCCACGCCTGCAGCTCGGCGTCGGCGGCGACCTCGGCGTCGGCGGCGTAGGTGGTGCGGACGAAGGTCCGGGCGTAGGGCTCGACCAGGTCCCAGATCCCAAGCAGGCGCCCGACGACCGGGTAGCGGTCCCAGGGCTCGTCGACGCGAGAACTGCCCCTGTCGGATCCCGAGCTGCTTCAGCGTCGTCTTCGGGTCGTCGTCGAAGTAGTTGCGCCCGGTCGCGTAGTCATTGGCGAGGGTGAGGAACTCGCCCGAGGTGGCGAGCGAGGTCGGCGGCGCGATCTGCGACCAGAGCAAGAACAGCGCGTTGTCGAACGGGATCGCGAAGTTCGACTGCGGCGCCAGCAGCGTGTAGACGGGGTGGGTCGCCGGCAGCGTGTTGATCATCGTCATCTGCATCGCCGCGGTGACGATGTGCCAGTGGTAGACGTGGCCGAGCCAGACGCCGAACACGGTGATCGACGTCTTCGCCGCCTGCAGCGCGTACAGCCAGGCGCCGTTGGTCGCGCTCGCGCGCGAGAACACGGTTCGATCGGCGCCCTGGTAGCCGGAGACGGAGATCGCGACCGGCACCAGCCGCTTGGTGCGCGGGTTTCGGGTCAGCAGGGTGACGGTGGCCGGGGTGAAGCGGGTGAAGCCGTCGTCGGTGGTCGGCTGCAGGGCCTCGAACCGGCTCATGTCGATCACGTAGAGGTCGCCGGACGCGAGCGCGTCGCGGACCTCGCGGGTCCAGGCCGAGCCGAAAAGGCTGCGCAGCGCCCCGGCGGTCGAACCCGTGACCTTCTCGGGGATGATCAGGTTGTAGCCGAAGCCGTGCGAGGCGATCATCGGCCAGAACTGGCGGCTGGCGGCGTCGGCGTCGGTCAGCGACGACGACCACCGCGCCAGGTTCGGCTTGCCGGCCTCATAGACCCCGTCGAAGTTCGTCCACGAGATCGAGAACTGCTCCGGGCTCTGGAGCGAGAACGGGCCCGGCGCGGTGCCGTTGGTCGCGGCCGCGGCCCTGCGGTCGAGCCGCTCGCCGATCATCGCCGCCGCCCGCTCGGGGTGCGCGCGCATCGCCTTCGCGACCGCACGCCGCTCGCGACGATTGGAGGCGCCCGCCGCGCTGTCGCCGAACAGGAACACGTAGGCGCGCCGGGTGACGCCGCTGATCGTGAACTTGTGGGTCAGCCCCTGCTTTGCCTGCACGACCTGCTCGCCGCGGATCTGGAGCCGCTCGAGCGTGTCGATCACCCCGGCCGTGTCGAGCGGGACCGCCGGGAGGTTCGGGTAGGAGCCGCGCAAGGGCAGCTGCGGCATCGGGCTCGACGGGCTCTGGGTCGGTGTGATCAGCCGAGCGCGCCCCGAGGCCGCCGCCTGGCGCAGCTTCGCCGCGGCCGAGCCCGTCCAACCCAGCAGCGCCGCACCGGCTGCCAACCCGGCGCCGATGAAGCCGCGGCGTCGCATCCTGATCCGGCCGTCTCGGTCCGCACCGGTCCCTGGCGAGTCGGTCACGCCAGCGATCCTAGTTGGCGGTCAGGCGACTCCGGCGCGGGCGATGCGGCTGCGCTGGAAGGCGGGCTGCGGACGGCGAGCGCCTATCGTGGTCGCATGGACCGCGACGGCGCGGATCGCGAGCGCTTCCTCGACCTGCTCGAGGACGACGATCGGCGCGAGCTCGAACGCCGCGGCGGCCGGCGGCGGTTCAAGCGCGGCGTCGTCCTGATGCACGAGGGCAGCGTCGGCGCCGAGGTGATGCTGATCGTCGAGGGCCGGGTCAAGGTCAGCGTGACCACCGCCGAGGGGCGCGAGGTCGTCCTCGGCTTCCCGGGGCCGGGCGAGCTGCTCGGCGAGCTCTCGGTGATCGACGAGCGACCGCGCTCGGGCACCAGCGAAGCGCTCGAGCCGCTTGAGGTGCTGGCGATCTCCGCGGCCGACTTTCGCGCCCTGCTCGAGCGGCCGACGTTTGCCGCCGCGATCGTGCGCTCGCTCGTGCTGCGCTTTCGCGACGCCGACCGCAGGCGGATCGAGTTCGCCGCCTCGCAGACGCTCGGCCGGGTCGCATCGCGACTGCTCGAGCTCGCCGAGCGCTACGGCGAGCCGGACGGCGACGCGATCGCGATCACGCTGCCGATCTCCCAGGAGGAGCTCGCGGGATGGACCGGCTCGTCGCGGGAGGCGGTGGCGAAGGCGCTCGCCGCGCTGCGCTCGCTGGGCGCGATCCGCACCGAGCGCAGGAAAATCCTCGTGCTCGACCTGCCCGCGCTCGAGCGCCAATCGGCCTGAGCGGCCAGACTTGTGGCCGTGCGCTGCCGAAGCTGCCAGGCCGAGAATCGCGAGGGGGCGATCTATTGCCGAGACTGCGGCGCGGCGCTGGCGCTCGCCTGTCCGAGCTGCGGCGCACCCCACGATCCCGACCAGGCCTTCTGCGACGCCTGCGGGGCGCGCGCTCGACGGCGGCCGGCCCCAGCCCGCGCCCGGCGGGCCCGAGCTGCGCGTGGCCTCGGTCCTGTTCGTCGACCTGGTCGGCTACACCTCGCTGTCGGAGAGCCGCGACGTCGAGGACGTGCGCGAGCTGCTCAGCGGCTACTTCGACCTCGTGCGGACGATCGTCGACCGCTACGGCGGCACGATCGAGAAGTTCATCGGCGACGCGGTGATGGCCGTCTGGGGCGTGCCGCTGGCGCGCGGCGACGACGTCGAGCGCGCGGTCCGCGCCGGGCTCGAGCTCGTCGACGCGATCGCGCGGTTCGGCGAGACGGCGGGCGCGCCCGAGCTGCAGGCGCGCGCCGGGGTCGCCACCGGACAGGTCGCGGCGCTCGAGAACCCGGGCGAGGGCCTGGTGATCGGCGACCGGGTCAACACCGCGGCGCGGCTACAGGCCGCCGCCGAGCCCGGAACCGTCTATGTCGACAGCGAGACCCGCCGCGCCGCTTCGGGCGGGATCGCCTTCGAGGACGCCGGCGACCAGCGGGTGAAGGGCAAGGCCGCCCCGCTTCGCCTGCACCGGGCCCTGCGGGTCGTCGCCGGCGCCGCCGGGACCCAGATGCGGACCGGGCTCGAGCCGCCGTTCGTCGGCCGCGCGGCCGAGCTGCGGCTGGTCAAGGACCTGTTTCACGTCACCGTCGATCGCCGCGTCGCCCGCCTGGTCGGGGTCAGCGGCCCGGCCGGGGTCGGCAAGACCAGGCTCGGGGTCGAGTTCTCCAACTACGTCGACGGGCTCGCGGTCGACGTTTTCTGGCACTTCGGCCGCTGCCTCGCGTTCGGCGACGGGGTCGCCTACTGGGCGCTCGCCGACATGGTCCGCCAGCGGCTCGGGATCACCGAGGACGCGCCGGCGGATCAGATCGAGGTCCGCGTCGCCGCCGAGCTCGGGCGCTGGATCGCCGATCCCGGCGAGCGCGAGCGGGTCGCGAAGGCGTTCGGGGCGCTGCTCGGCGCCTCCGAGCCCGGGCTCGGTCGCGAGGAGCTGTTCGCCGCCTGGCGACTGTTCTTCGAGCGGCTCGCCGAGCGAGATCCGGTCGTGCTCATGTTCGAGGACGTGCACTGGGCCGACGAGGGCCTGCTCGACTTTCTCGAGTACCTGCTCGATTGGTCGGCCGAGCATCCGATCTTCGTCTGCTGCTTCGCCCGTCCCGAGCTCTCCGAGCGCCGGGGCGGCTGGCCGGCCGGGGTCGCGAACGCCACCGCGCTGGCCCTGGCGCCGCTCGATGCCGCTGAGATCGGCGAGCTATTGGACGGAACCGTCTCGGGCCTGCCGGCGCCCCTTCGCGGACGGATCGTCGCCGTCGCCGAGGGGATGCCGCTGTACGCGGTCGAGACGATCCGGGCGCTGGCGGATCGCGGCATGCTCGCCGCGGGCGACGGCGGCCTCGCCCCGGCGACCGAGATCACCGAGCTCGACGTGCCGCCGAGCCTGCAGTCGCTGCTCTCGGCGCGCCTCGACGCGCTCTCGTCCGCCGAGCGCGAGCTGGTCAGGGCGATGGCGGTCTTCGGCTCGCGGTTTGCGCGCGCCAGCGCCGCGGCGCTCTCGGGCCTGCCCGAGGATCGCCTCGACGAGGTGCTCGCCTCGCTCGTCGGCCGCGAGATCCTCTCGATCGCCACCGATCCGGTGTCGCCCGAGCGCGGCCAGTACGCGTTCAGCCAGAGCATGCTGCGCACGGTCGCCTACGAGATGATCGGCCGCCGGGAGCGAAAGCCGTTGCACCTCGCGGCGGCCGCGTACCTGCGCGCGAGCTCGCCGGGCGAGGGCGAGGAGGTCGCCCAGGTGATCGCGGCCCACCTGCTGGCCGCCTACCGGGCGGCGCCCGGAGATCCCGACGAGGAGGAGCTGCGCGCGCGGGCGATCGCCGCCCTGCGGCTGGCGGCGCAGCGTGCGGCGGGCGTCGGCGGGCTGGAGAGCGGGGCGGCGGCACTGCGCACCGCGACCGGGCTCACGGTCGACGAGCGCGAGCGCGCCGAGCTGACCGAGGAGGCCGCCCGCCTCGACGCCGCCGCGGGCAATTACGAGGCCGCGCTGGAGCTGTTCGAGCGCGCCGCGAGCGCCCACGCCGCCGCCGGCCGCGAGCGTGAGGCGGCTCGCCTCGCGGGCGCGATCGGCCACGTCCGCGGTCGCCTCGGCGACTACGAGGCGGCGATCGAGCCGATGCGGGCGGCCCTGGCGGCGCTTGGCGACGACGCGAGCGATCCCGACGTCGCGGCGCTGTGGTGCGATCTCGGCCGGGCGCTGTTGTTCACCGGCCACGGCGACGAGGCGGCGGAGCTGATCGACCGCGCGGTCGGCGCCGCCGAGGCGCTCGAGCTGCACGAGCTCACCTGCCGGGCGCTCGACCTGAAGGCGATCAGGATGGAGTACGCGGGCCGGTTCGTCGAGGCGGGGGCGCTTCACGAAGCGGCGTTCGCGGTCGGCGAGCGCCACCGGGTCGCGCGCCGCCACGTCGCGCTCACCAACGCGGCGGTGCTGCGGATCGCCCAGGACATGCCGGGCGCGATCGAGGCCTGCGAGCGAGGCGCTGGCGGCGAGCCGCCTGAGCGGCGATCGCTCGGGCGAGAGCATCGCGATCGCGAACCTGATGGCGGCGCGGCTCTACGCCGGTGAGTGGGACGAGATCGCCGCGCTCGGCACGCGGGTGCTCGCCGACGACGCCCAGCGCTCAGACGTGGAGTACATCCACCAGCAGCTCGGGCTGCTGCAGGTCTTCCGCGGCGAGCTGACCGCGGCGCGGGCGAGCCTCGACGGCGTCGCCCCGCTGGAACACAGCGACGACATCGAGGCGCGCCATTGTTTCGACACCCTCGCCGGCCTCGTCGCCGTCGCCGAGGCCGATCACGCCCGCGGGCTCGAGGTGCTGTCGGCGACCGCGCGCGAGGGCTTCGAGAGCCAGGGCGCGTCGAGCGAGAACGCGCGGCTCGCCTGGCCGGCCGCGGTCGACGCGGCGCTGGCGCTCGGCGACCTCGAGGCGGCGGGCTCGTTGGTCGAGCTGCTCACGAGCCGCCCGGCGGGGATGGTGGCGCCGATTTTGCGCGCCGAGCTCGAGCGCGCCCGCGGCCTGCTCGCCGCCGCGACGGGCGAGCAGGACGCGGCCGAAGAGCGGCTGTTGTCTGCGGTCGAGGCGTTCGAGGAGCTCGGCTATCCGTTCTGGCTCGCGCGCGCGAACGGCGACCTCGCCGAGTGGCTGATCGCCGAGGGTCGCGGCGCCGAGGCCGCGGTCAGGCTGCGGGCGGCGACCGACAGCCTCGGCGCCCTGCGAGCCGAGCCCGAACTGGAGCGCGCCCGGGAGCTGACCGGGCGCGCGATCACCAGCGAGGCGCGCTAGGCGCCTCTAGGTGTGGCGCTTCCTGGTGTGGCGCTTGCCCGCCGCGGCCTTGGTGCCCTTCGGCTTCGAGACCGAGGTCGACTTGCCGCCGCCCTTGCCCGAACTCTTCTTCCCCTTGTCCTTGTTAGCCATTGGCGTCTCCTTCGTGGTCGTCCCCTGCGTTCAACCTACACCCGCAGACCCGGGGCCCGTCGACGGACGGGCCCCGGTCGCACGGCTTGCGGACTGTCGGACGTCAGACGCCCTGCGAAGCGGTCCCCCGCGGGCGCGCCGAGGAATAGCGACGGCGCCCGTCGCTGATCGCGCCGATCCCGGCGAGCCCGACCGCGACGACGGCGAGGCTGGCGCCGGCGCCGATCGCGGCATCCCCCCAGTCGAACGAGTCGCCGCTGCCGGCCGCGGGCTGGTCGTGCCCGGGCGCGGTCTCGGCGACGAACGGGACCGCGGCCTCGGGCGAGCGCCGCAGGACCACGGTCGAGACGGCGTCACCCTGGTGGCCGGCGGCGCCGGCGGTCTCGGTCGCGAGGTCGGGGTTCACCGACGCCGAGGCCGCGGGCGCCAGGGCGACGGCGCTCAGGGCCGCGGCGGCGAAGGCGGTGAAACGGATCCTGGTCGAAGCGGTCATCAGTCCCTCTCTTACGGTGGTGGAGACGGTTGATTGGGTCTCGTCCACCGTAGGCTCGGGCCGGATCGCCGACCACGCATTCGTGCACGGTCGGAGTGTGTATTTGTGCACGCTGCGCACCGCCCCGATCACGGGCGGAGGACGATCTTCAGCGCCTCGTGGCGGTCGTAGACCTCGTAGGCGTGCGGCGCCTCGTCCAGGTCCATGTGGTGGGTGACCAGCGAAGACGGATCGAGGGCTCCCGAGGCAAGCTGATCGAGCACGGTGTCCAGGTGGCCGATCACGTTCGCCTGGCCCGTCTTCAGCGTCAGCGCCTTGATCCAGACGATCCCCATGTGCAGGTCGATGCGTTCGGTGTAGGCGCCGGTCGCGGAGACCGTTCCGGCCTTGCGCGTCATCCGGCAGGCGAGCTCGAGTGCGTCGGGATGGCCGACGGCGTCGATCGCCACGTCGACGCCGCGCCCGTCCGTCGCCGCCTTCGCGGCGCCGCGCGGATCGCCCTCGGTCAGGTGGATCGGCTCGGCTCCGAACGACCGCGCAACCTCGAGCCGCTCCTCGACCGAATCGACGGCGATCACGTGGTCGGCCCCGGCGGCCTTCGCCGCCTGGACCGCGCACAGGCCGACCGGCCCGAGCCCGAGGACGCCGACCGTCACCCCGGGCCCGACCCCGGTTTCGGCGACCGCGTGCCAACCGGTTCCCATCACGTCGCCCGCGAACATCGCGATCTCGTCCGGCATCCCGTCCGGCACCTTTCTCAGCACGAGGTCGGCTGTCGGGACCAGCAGCCGTTCGGCCTGCGCGCCCTGGAGCGAGCCGAGGGTCGAGCCGTGCCCGAACACGCGGCCGTGATCGCATTGGTGAAACTCGCCGCGACGGCAGAAGAAGCACTCGCCGCACGCCGTGCCGTAGGTGCCCAGGACCCGATCCCCCTCGCCGACGTTGGCGACGGCCTCGCCGGCGGCGATCACCGTGCCGACGTACTCGTGACCGAGGGTGAAACCCTGCTCGATCGGCACCCTGCCGCGGTAGATGTGGAGGTCGGAGCCGCAGATGCCGCTGGCGTCGACATCGACGATCACCTCGTCCGCCGAGGTGATCTCGGGCTCGGGAACGTCCTCCAGCCGAACCTCGCCGGGCGCCTGAAAGGTCACCGCTCTCACCGAACCAACCTCCCCAGTGCCGTTGAGACCTCGAACAGATCAGCGACGGCGCCGTAGTGGGCCGCGGAGAAGATCGGGGCATCGGGATCCGTGTTGACGGCGAGAATCGTCCTCGCCCCACGGATCCCCGCCAGGTGCTGCCCGGCTCCGGAGATGCCGAAGGCGAGGTAGACGGCCGGAGCCACGGTCTTCCCGGACTGGCCGACACCGCGCGAGCGAGCGACCCAACCCGCGTCGATCAACGGGCGCGAACAGCTGAGGACGGCACCGAGGCTCTCGGCCAGCTGCTCGAACTCGGCGACCTTGCCTTCGTCATCGACCCCGCGGCCGATCGAGAGCAGGAAGTCCGCCTTGGTGATGTCGACGCCGTCGGCCTTGGCCTCCTCGAAGCCGAGATGACTGCTGCGCGGGGCGGCGGTCGGAACCGCGGCCGCCCGTACCTGGGGCGGGCCGCTGGTCGTGACCGCGGGCGAGAACGATCCGATCCGCACCAGGATGATCGTCGTCTCCTTGCCCTCGAACGCCAACTCAGCCTCGAGCTTGCCGCCATACAGACCTCGCCACGCGATCAGGCCGTCGTCCCACCCCACCCGGCTCACGTCGCTGGCGAAGCCGTGCTCCCCGCGGGCGGCGACCGCGGCGGCGAACCCGAGCGAGTCAGCCGTGTGGCCGAGGACGACCGCGATTGGCCGCATCGTCTCGATCAGCGACTCGAGCGCCGCCTCGGCGACGTGGGGCTCGAAGTGGTCGCCGGCGGTGGTCACGGTGACGATCTCGTCCACGCCTTCGTATGCGAGCGAGGCAATCAACGGATCCGGGTCCGGTGCGAGCACGGCGACGACCAATCGCGCCCCCGAGGCCCTCTTGATCTCGATCCCGGCCGCGATCGACTCCGCCGACACCTCCCGCACCTCGCCCCGCCGGGTCTCGGCGACGACCAGGACCGAGCTCATGAGCCGACCCGGGAGCTGACGATCTCGAGGATCTGGCGAGCGATCTCGTCGGCGTCGCCCTCGAGCATCTCGGCTCGGCTACCGCTGTCCGGTCGTCCGAGACTGCGCACGCGAGCGCCGGCCCCGCGCCGCAGGTCGCCGGCGTCCAGGCCGAGATCGTTCAGTCCGAGCAACTCCCGGGGCTTGGCCTCGGCCTTCTTGATCGCCCGCAGGTTGGCGTGGCGCGGGCGGTTGATCCCGGTCTGCACGGTCAGCAATGCCGGGGTCGCGATCGAGACCCGTTCGACCAGGCCGCCCTCGAGCTCGCGATCGACCTCGAGCGATCCCGCCTCGGCGTCGTAGCTGAGCCGCCTGACCACCGCCACGCGCGGAAGATCGAGCAATCCGGCGACCGCGACCCCGGTGGCGCCGTTGACGGCGTCGGAGGACTGAACGCCGCAGAGAACGAGATCGGGCTCCTCCCGGCTCACGGCCGCGGCGAGCACCCGCGCCACGGTCAGCGGGTCGGGTTCGATCGACTCGTCCCAGATCCGGACCCCGCGATCGGCGCCCTGGGCGAGACAGGCGAGCAGCGCCTCCTCGGCCTCCTGCCCTCCGACCGTCAGCACGACCACCTCCCCGCCGTGCGCGTCGCGCAGCTCGAGCGCCGCTTCGAGCGCGAACCGGTCCCAGTCGTTGAGGCTCCATTCGAGAGCCTCGGGCGCGATCCGCCGCGTATCCGCCCCCGGCTCGAACTCGGCCGCGAGCTCGCCGACCTGCTTCACGGCGACCGCGATCTTCATCCGCCCCCGGCCGCCGCGAGGTCCGTGGGACGCGACGCGACCTCGCGCAGGTAGGGCAGCGGCACCGCCGGATTCTCGGTATCGATCTCGCGCGCGAGCCGGTGGCCGTCGAAGATGCAATCGGCGATCAGACGCGGAGCGACGCAATCGCCGATCCGGTACAGCGCCTCGATCTCCTCCGCCTTCAGCCGGTCGCGATCGGCATCGAGCTCGTGGTAGAGCTGATCGCACGGCTCGCGCTGGGTCACGAGCACGACGCTGTCGGCGGTCCAGGACACCGGGTCCGGCGCCCACGCGTTCACGCCGCCGAGCGTGTTGCCATCGATCTCGAGCACGACGTGGCTGGGGATGATCTCCACCCCGGCGGCTCGCAGCTCGCGGTTGATCTTGAACGCCTCTCCGGTCAGGAACAGGTACGGGCCGAGGTTCGGGAACGGGGTGATCATCGTCACCCGCTTGCCGGCGCCGATCAGCAGCTCGGCCATCGCCACGGCGGTGAAGTAGCCGTCGGTGTCGTAGACGACGACGTGCTCGCCGTCGATCGCCCCGCCGGCCTCGCCGACCTGCTCGGGCGTGTAGACGTTGTCCGCGTCGGCACCGGGGATCGGCGCCTGCGTCGGGCCGTTCATGCCGTCGGCCCGCCACCGCGAGCCGGTCGCGATGACGACGATCTCGGCGCCGTAGTCGAGCACCTCCTCCGCCGAGAGGCGGGTTTCGAGGACGACCTCGACGTTCTTCAGCTTGTCGAGCTGGACCCGGCGGTAGCCGACCACCCGTCCCCACTCGCCGAGGTGCGGGTAGGCGCTGATCTGGCGCATGCAACCGCCGAGCTCGGCGTTCTCGTCGACCAGGTGGACCCTGCGCATGCCGCGCTTGCCGAGCACGATCGCGCATTCCATCCCGGCGGGGCCGGCGCCGACCACGAGCACGTCGCGGTCCGCGTTGCGCGCCGGCTCGAACTTCTCCGGGTGCCAGCCGCGCCGAAACTCCTCCCCCAGGGTCGCGTTCTGGGTGCAGATGATCGGCGCCGACTGCGGGAACCGCGAGGCGCAGACGTTGCAGCCGATGCACTCCCGGATCTCGTCGTAGCGGCCCTCCTCGATCTTGCTCGGCAGGAACGGGTCGGCGATCGACGGTCGCGCCGCGGCGATGATCTCGATCACGCCCGAACGGATCGCCTCGGCCATCGTGTCGGGATTCGTGAATCGGCCGACCGCGGCGACCGGCTTCTTGGTCGCCGCCCGGGCCGCTGCGATGTACTCACGATGGGAGAACTCGCCCGCGAACCTCGAGGCGACGACGTCGTCGCCCGCCCACTCCGCGGCCACCCAGCCGCCGGCCTGCAGATCCCAGAAGTCGACGAACGGATCGGCCAGCTCGATGAACCGATAGGCCTCCTCGGCCGCGCGGATTCCGAGCGGGTTGTCGTTGAGCGTGTCGACGCACAGCCGGGCGGTCACCGCGGCCTGGTCGGCGACCGCCTCGCGCACGCGCTCGATGATCTCGACCCAGAAGCGCGCGCGGTTGTCGATCGAGCCGCCGTACTCGTCGGTGCGCCGGTTGAACTTCCCCATCAGGAAATGCTGGGGGAGCGCCCCGCATTCGGCGCCCTCGATGTTGATGATGTCGAACCCGGCCCGCACCGCACGCAGGGCGGCCTCGACGTAGAAGTCCTGGATCTCGCGGATTCCGGCCTTGTCGAGCTGGTAGCAGCTCGACGAGTAGAGGCTCTCGTCGGTCATCTGACTGACGCTGCGCGCCGGCAGCCGGGATTCGAGATTGCCGACGACGCAGCCCCCGTGCCAGAGCTCGACCCCGGCCAGCGCATCGTGCTCGTGCGCGAGCTCGGCCGTCAGCGAGAGCCGTTCGACGTCGGCGTCATCCCAGAGCCGTGCCGAGACCAGCGGCAGCGCGTCGCTGGAGGGGTGGACGGAGCAGAACTCGGTGTTGACCGCGGCCCAGCCGCCCTCGGCCTTCATCCCCCGGAGGTGGGCCTGGGCCCCGGGGAGGTCGCTGCCGAAGCTGGTGCAATGCGGCGCCTGATAGAAGCGGTTGCGCAGCCGCTTCGGGCCGATCTGCACCGGCTCGAACAGGATGTCGTGTCGCGGATCTCGGCTCATGGCCCGCCTCTCTCGTTCGCTTTTTGAACGCGTAACGCCTCGGTCGCCGCCGGATCGATCTCGACCTCACCCGGGACCGAGCCGCGTGCGATCACGACGCCGTAGTGGTCACGCGCCGCCTCGACCGAGACCCAGCCGTCGCGGACGTCCGCGATCACGGCGTCGAGCGCCCGGGTCAGCGGGTCGCCGTAGCCGCCGCCGCCGGCCTCCAGGCCGCGCACGAACTCGCCCGGCTCCAGGGTGACGTCGCCGATCGGATCCAGCGCGGTCTCGCTGCCGTCGAGCTCGAGCTTGCTCAGCAGCGCCGCGCCGCCGGCGCCCCCTCCCAGCGCGCCGAGCGGTGGGTGATCGGCGAAGTCGGCGAAGTAGAAGACCTGCATCGCGGCATGGGTCGGGCCGTACACCGTTTCGCTGGCGGGAGCGCCGCGGTGGCGGCCGGGCCCGCCACTGTCTTCGAGCAGGCGCAGGCTGCGAAACCGAAGCGGGTACTTCTGCTCCAGCACCTCGATGCTGTCGATGTAGATCGCCTTGGCGCAGTCGGGCATCGCGTAGGTGATCCAGCCGTCGGTCTCGGGCGCCCCCGGGCCGCCGTTGTTGCCGATCACGACCTCGTTCACGTAGGGACCGCCGTCGCCCCTCGGGTCATTGCCCGAGACGACGGCGAAGCCGGCGCCGAGGGCGCCGGCCCCCTCGGCCAGCCCGTGGCCGTCGCCGAGGCTGGTGAAGGCGACCTGGACCGCGTTGATCAGCCGGTTGAGAAGGTTGGTGGTCGCCATCGAGGCCGAGTGCGGGAAGGTCAGGCCGCCGATCGTCGATCCCTCGCGCAGGAGCACGTCGACGCAGCGAAAGCTGCCCGCGTTGTGCGGCACGTCGGCCGGCAGGCAGTTGTAGACGCCGACCATTGCGCCGGCCATCGCGCAACTCTCGGAGAGGTTGAGCCCGAAGTCCCGGCAGTCGACGTTGTCGCGCAGGTCGACCTCGATCTTCCCCTGCGCGGGATCGATCTCGATCGCGACCTTGACGGTCACCTGCTCGTCGTCGCCGGGTAGCAGGTCATGGGTGCCCGATGCCTCGAGCCGGCACGCCGGAAGCTCGCGAATCGCGCCCGTCATCCGGCGCTCCGAGTAATCGAGCCAGTCGGCGATGAACTCGCGCAGGGTCTCGACGCCGTACTTGTCGACCAGCTCCTTGACCCGGCGCTCGCCGACCCGGACCGCCCCGATCGCCGCCAGGTAGTCGCCGTACCAGACGTCGGGAACCCGGATCCGCGCCCGGCACATGCGGATGATGTCCTCGACGTCGCTGTAGTCGCGCTGCACGCGAACGCAGGGGAAGGTGAGCAGGCCCTCCTCGTAGACGTCGGTTGCAAACGGCATGTAGGTGCTCGGCGCGGAGTTGCCGCAGTCGGCCTGATGAGCCTTCGCCGAGACCGTCAGGAAGTGCTCCCCATCGATGTAGACCGGGACCAGGAGCGTGTGATCGGCGCCGTGCGTGTTGCCGAGGTGAGGATCGTTGTGGAGGAAGGCATCGCCCTCGGCCATATCCGGGTGCAGGCGCCCCATCCAGCGGGTCTGCAGGCCGGCGCCGATCACGTGCGCCTGAAGGCCCTCGGCGGCCGCCAGCAACTGGTCATCGGCGGTGACGACACAGCATGAGAAGTCGCGCGCGGTGTTGAGGACCGAGGAGCGCCCGGCGCGAAACAGCGTGTTGGTCATCTCGCGCACGATCGTCTCGAAGCGGTTCGCGAGCACCGCCGTGAGCACCGAGCTGGCGCCGTGCTCGCGCGCGGGGGCCTGCGGGGGCGGTTCTGGATCAGGGGTCATTCGATCTCCACCAGGTAGTTGCCGAGGCTGGTCACGGTGAGCGCGGTGCCGGGCGGGACGACCACGGTGGTCGTCGGCTCCGCGAGCAGCCCGGGCCCCTCGATCCGATCGCCCGGCGCCAGCTCGGCACCTTCGGCGATCGTTGCTTCGACCCGGCCGACGCCGGGGAAGTAGGCACTTCGCCGCGAGTCCGGGCCGGCGCCGGTGGCCTCGCGGCCGAGATCGCGAAGCGGCGGCTTCGGCGGAACCACCACGAGGCGGCCGCGGCAGTAGAGGATCTCGACCGCCTGGCCGGGTTCGTGAACGGCGAAGACGCGCTCGTGGAGCTCGTCGAAGCTCTTCACCAGGGCGCGAACGGCATCATCGTCTCGCGGCGGCCCCTCCGGCAGCGGGACTTCGAGCGTCCATGCCTGGTGGGCGTAGCGCGCCTCGACGAACCAGTCGATGCGGGTCTCGCGATCGCCCGCGCCGAGCGAATCCGTGAACTCCTTCAGCTCGCGCTCGATCGCGTCGAACGCGGTCTCGATCTCGGCGAAGGCGAAGTCGTCGCTGCTCGAGAAGGCCGTGCGCCCGCTCTCCATGATCATGTCGCTGTGCTGGGCGCCGAAGGCGCTCAGGGCGCCCGCCGTGCGCGGGACGAGCACGCGGCTGCAGCCGAGCTCCCGGGCGATCGCGGCGATGTTGAGGCCCGCCGCGCCGCCGCCGGCGATCACCACGCTCTCGCGCGGATCGACGCCCTCGTTGACCGTGATCTCCCTGATCGCGGCCACCATGAGCTCGTTTGCGAGCGTCAGGATCGCGCTTGCCGCGCCGTCGCGCTCGATCCCCATCTCAGCCGCGAGCCGCTCGATCACCGCCTGCGCCGCCGCGACGTCGAGCGCCATCTCGCCGCCCAGGAAGCGATCGGGATCGAGGTAGCCGAGCACGGCCGCAGCATCGGTCACGGTCGGGCGCTCGCCACCACGCCCGTAGCACGCCGGGCCGGGGTCGGCGCCGGCGCTGTCGGGGCCGACTCGCAGCAGGCCGCCCGGGTCGAGCCAGGCGATCGAGCCGCCGCCGGCGCCGATCGAGCGCACGTCGACCGAGGCGAGCCCGGTCAGATGACCCTCGAACGGAGCCCCGAGCCAGGTCTCGCGCGCGAACACGATCCCTCCGTCGCGGACGACGCTGACGTCGAAGCTGGTCCCACCCGCGTCGCAGACGATCGCGTCGGCGCCGTCGAGCTCGCGCTCGCTGTACAGGCGCCCGGCGACGGGGGCCAGCGACGGGCCCGATCTGGCGGCGAAGATCGGCCGTTCGATCAGCCGGTCCATCGGCAGCACGCCCCCGAACGACGAGGCCGCGACCAGCTCGCCGGCGAAGCCGGCGTCGCCGAGTCCGACCTCGATCTCGCGCAGGTGCTCCTGCATCAGCGGCTTCAGCGAGGCGTCGATCGCGGTGCCCGAGGTGCGGCGGTACTCGCGGATGATCGGGTTGAGCCGGTGCGAGAGCGTGTACGGGACCCCCTCCAGCTCCTCCTCGAGCAGCTCACCCAGGCGCACCTCGTGCTCGGGGTTGGCGATCGACCACAGCAGCGAGACGGCGACCGCCTCGACCCCTGCCGGCTCCAGCGAGCGGATCGTCTCGCGAGCCGCATCGGCGTCGAGCGCGACGACGACGTCGCCTTCGGCGCCGATGCGCTCGGTGATCTCGAAGGTCAGATGGCGCGGGACGTAGGGATCGGGAAACGGGCGGCGGAAGTCGTACAGATGCATCGAACCGCCCTCGCGACGGGCGAGGATGTCGGGGAAGCCCTCCGTGCAGAGCAGGGCGGTGCGGGCGGTGCGGTGCTCGAGGATCGCGTTCGTGGCCTGGGTGGTGCTGTAGACGAACAGCTCGCATGCTTCGAGCAGCTGACGACGCTCGAGCCCGAGCTGGGCGCCGGCGCTGCCGATCGCCGTCAACAGGCCCTCGATCAGGCTGTGCGGGGTGGTCATCGCCTTGCCGATCGCGACCCGGCCGCTGGCGTCGGAGAGCACGACGTCGGTGAACGTGCCGCCGACGTCGCAGGTGAGCTTGATCGAGGATGCGGCGGCCGACGATCCGTTCGAGCTCATGAGACCGCCGCCCGGATCGCGTCGATCGTCTCCGGGTCCTCGAGCGTCGAGAGGTCGCCCGGGTCCTCGCCGAGCGCGGTCGCCCGGATCGCCCGGCGCACGATCTTCCCCGACCGGGTCCGCGGCAGGCCGTCGCAGAGGACCACCCGCTCGGGCCGAAACGGCTTGCCCAGAACGCCGGCAACCGCGTCGGCGAGCCCGTCCGGGTCGAGCTCGGCCTCCGGCTCGGCGACCACGAACGCCCAGATCGCCTCGCCCTTGATCGGGTGCGGCAGCGGTACCACCGCGGCATCGAGGACCCCGGCCTGGGTAAGAAACGCGGCCTCGACCTCCGCCGGGCCGAGCCGCTGGCCGGCGACGTTCAGGGTGTCGTCGGAGCGACCGTGAAGAAACCATTGCCCGTCGCCGTCGAAGCTCGCCCAATCACCGTGCGTCCAGACGCCGGGGAAGCGGCTCCAGTAGGTCTCGAGGAAGCGGTCGGGGTCCTTCCACAGCCCCTGGGTCATCCCGGGCCAGATGCTTCGGCAGACCAGCTCGCCGACCTGGTTCGGGCCCACCTCCTCGCCGTCCTGATCGAAGACCGCGATGTCCATGCCGAGCGCCGGACCGCCGAGCGTCGAGGCCTTCAGCCCCTCGCTGGGCAGCGGGATCAAGAAGCAGCCGCCGACCTCGGTGCCGCCGGACAGATTGACGATCGGGCACTCGTTGCCGCCGATCTCGCGCAGCATCCACTCGTAGGCGTCCGGCGGCACCGGCTCGCCGCCGGTGCCGAGCACCCGCAGCGAGCTCAGGTCGTAGCGGGTTCGCAGGTCGTGCTCGCCGGCCGACATCAGGCCGCGAACGAGGCTCGGACCGATGCCGAGGACGGTGGTCCGGTTTCGCTGCACCGACTCGAACAGGCGCGTCAGCGGCGCCATCGGGCTGCCCTCGATCAGGCAGAGCTGCGCGCCGAGCACCCCGGCGGCGATGATCGTCCACGGTCCCATGATCCAGCCGAGGTCGGTGGGCCAGGTCAAGCTGTCGCCGCGCCGAAGATCGAGGCCGTAGGCGGCGTCCCTGGCGACCACGGCGAGCATCCCTCCGTGGGTGTGCAGGGCGCCCTTCGGACGTCCCGTCGTCCCGCTCGTGTACATCAGCTCGAGCGGGTGCGAGGCGTCGAGCGACAGTGATTCGAACGGCTCGGGGTCGTCGCTGACGGCGTCCTCCCAGGCGATGTCGCGACGATCGTCCCACGCAACGTCGCTGCCGAGCCGGCGTAGCATCAGCACCCGCTCGACCGCCGGCGCCAGCTCGCAGGCGCGGTCGGCGACCAGCTTCATCTCCACCTCCTTGCCCGCGCGAGCGAACCCGTCGGCGGTGATCAGCACCCGCGCGTCGGCATCCCGCAGCCGGGTTGCGACCGCCTCCGGGCCGAAGCCGGAGAAGATCGGCATCGCGATCGCGCCCAGCTTCGCGCAGGCGTAGTAGGCGGCCACGGCCTCCGGCGTCATCGGCATGAACAGCCCGACGGTGTCGCCGCCGCCGACCCCGGCGTCGGCGAGCGCCCGGGCGACCCCGTCGGCGAGCCGCCGCAGCTCCGTCCAGCTGAGCTCGCGGCGCTCGCCACGCTCGCTCTCCCAGGTCAGCGCCCGGGACTCGCCGTCGTCCGCGGCCCACCGATCGAGGCAGACGCGGGCGAGGTTGAGCTTGCCGTCGACGAACCAGCGCACCCACTCGCGCCCCTGCGAGTCGTCGAAGGTGCGGCTGTAGGGGACGTCGAACTCGAGCTCGAGGTCGTCGACCACCGCGTCCCAGAAGTCCGCGGTGCGCTCGAACGAGAACGCGCGCAGGCTCTCGGCGGAGTCGACTCCGAGCTTGCCCATCAGGCGGGTCGCGTGCGCATCGGCGACCCGCCCGGCGTCGGGACGCCAGAGGAACTCCCCTCTGTCTGCGGCCCGCGGCGCGCTCACGGCTCCGGCACGAAGGCGACCGCGTCGATCTCGATCGCGGCGCCGAGCATCAGTCCCGCCACCTGGACCACGGAGCTGCCGGGCGGATCGTCGCCGAACCGGCGCGCGCGCACCGCGCTGAACGACGCGTAATCGTCGAGCGAGGTCAGGTAGCTGTTCATCCGCACGATGTTCGAGAGCTCGCCGCCGGCGCGCCGCAGAACTCGCTCGACGTGGTCGAGGGTGAGCTCGGTCTGCGATGCGAGATCGCCCGGGACGAGCTTCATGTCGTCGCCGAGCGCGACCTGGCCGGAGACGTAGATCCATTTGCCGGGGCCTTGGACGGCGACCCCCTCGCTGTACTTCGCAAATGACGCGGGAAAGCGCTCGAACTGTTCCATCATCCCTCCTCGGGGCTGGTCATCAATGGTTCGAGGTCGGCAAGCGCGGCGTCCAGACCGGCGAGCGCCTCGCTGACGAGATCGTCGGTCATCGAGGTCGCCATCGCAAGCTCTCCCCCGGGGCCGAGATAGACGCCGTGGTTGACCGCGGCCAGGTGCAGGTGAGATGAGAGCTCGGTGCTCGGCGATCCGTCGGCGGGATCGAGCACGTAGACGCCGAACGCCGAGCCGGCGCCGTGCACGGCGACGTCGATGCCTCGCTTCTTCCCGGCCGCCTCGATCCCGGCCCCGAGCTCGGCGCCGAGCCGATCCATGGTCGCGATCCGCTCGGCGGTCAGGTCCTCGACCGCGATCCGGCCGGCGGTGCAGCCGATCGGGTTGCCGTTGAAGGAGCCGCCGTGGTAGAGCGCGTCACCGCGCCGGTGATCGAAGACCTCCATCATCTCGGCGGAGGCGCCGATCGCGCCGACCGGAAAGCCGCCCCCGATCCACTTGCCGAGGCAGACCAGGTCGGGGTCGAGGCCGAACTTCTCCGACGAGCCCCCGACCGCGAGCCGGAACATCAGGCAGTCGTCGATGATGAACAGCGCCCCGGCGTCCTTCGCCATCTCCTCGACCGCCTTCAGGAAGCCATCCGGGGGTGGCGTGACCCGCCCGGTGTAGGGAACCGGCTCGACGATCACCGCCGCGATCTGATCGCCGTGCTCGTCGATGCTCGCCCTGAACGACTCAACATCGCCGAAGTCGGCGAGCAGCGTGCGGCCCGGAATCTCGCCCTGCCCCTCGAGCCCGGCGGAGAGATCGTCGTAGAAGCCGTGGTAGCCGTGCCACGCCTTGAGCAGCAGCGGCCTCCCGGTCAGATGGCGGGCCAGCTTCACCGCCAGCATCGTCGCCTCGGTCCCGGTGTTGACGAACCTGACGCGCTCGGCGGCGTCGATGCGCTCGCTGAGCACCTCCGCGAACTCGATCTGCGGGCGCGAGGTGCCGGGCCACGCCGTGCCCTTCGCGAGCGCGCTCGCGACCGCCTCCTCGATCGGCGGATAGGCGTTGCCGTGGATCAGGCTGAGGCCGTTGTTGGCGAAGTCGATGTAGCGGTTGTCGTCGACGTCCCAGAGCATCGACCCGGCGCCGCGATCGAAGACCACCGGATAGGGGCGAAAGTAGGAGAAGCTGCGCGAGCTTCCCGCCGGCATCACCGTCTCCGCGCGCGTGATCAGCGTCGCCGAGGTCGGTGTCCGTGCCTGATAGGCGTTGCGAATATCATCGGCGGCTGACATATCGATCAGTTGGTTTGCAAACCTATCCGTTGTTTCGAGAGGTGTCAACTTCGGGCTTCCCTTCCCGGCGCGCCAGCCGGCCGGCGAGCGCGCCGGGCAGCTTCCACTCGAGCTCGCGGCCGTCGGTGAGGCCGCGCCGGCGAACGATCAGGCCGCCGATCAGGAACACCGCGAGCAGGGTCGCGCTCAACCCGGGGCGTTCGCCGATCGTGAACGGCCCCAGGTTCCCCGACTCGATCGAGTCGAAGAGGTTGCTCAGCAGCGAGACCGCGACCGCGCCGACGACCGCGCCGGCGAGCGACTTGGTGCCGCCGATGACCAGCATCGCGATCGTCAGGAAGGTGATCGAGATGAAGAAGTCGTTGGGGGTGAACGCGCCCTGGAACTGGGCGTAGAGGAAGCCGCCGATCCCGATCATGAAGCCGCTGAGCACGAAGGCGATCGCCCGCTCGCGGGTGACGTTGATCCCCACCGCCCGGGCGGCGAAGTCGTCCTCGCGCGAGGCGCGCAATCGCAACCCCGAGCTCGAGCGCTGGTAGACGTAGGCGACGACGATGATCACGCTCGCCCACACCAGCCCCGAGGTCATCGTCGTGTTCGTCGGCACGCCGAGCATCGTCCGGCTGCCGCGGGTGACCGCATCCCACTCCTGCGCGACCTCGTGGATGATCACCAGGACGGCGAACATCGCCAGCGCCGCCGCCAGCGGTGGCACCCGGACGATCGGGAATGCGATCACGGCGGCGAACAGAGCCGCCACCAGGCCGACCACGATCGCGGCGACCAGGGTCGGCAGCTCCACGCTCGCGAGCCAGTTGGGCAGGTCCGGCAACAGGTACGCCTTCTGGATCTCCGGAATCGTCACCAGCGCCGTCGCGTAGGCGCCGATCGCCATGAAGCTCATGTGCCCGAAGGAGAGAATTCCCGAGTTGCCCGCGAACGTGTAGAGGCCGACGACCAGGACCACGTTGACCAGCATCTGCGTCACCTCGCGCTGGAAGACGAGCGATCGCGTCTGCGCGAACAGGTAGATCACCAGCAGGCCGAGGCAGAGCCCGAGCGCCGGCCAGATCACCCGCATCACCGCGTTGAACGAGATCTGGCCCGATCTCATCTCAGACCCGTTCCAAGCTCGACCGCAGGATGACCAGGCCCTGGGGGCGGACGGTGAGCACGAGCAGGACGACGCCGTAGACGAAGGCGTCGCGATAGGGACGCAGCGGGAGCGGCAGCACCACCTGGAGGACGACGGTGAGGATGCCGAGCAGGTAGCCGCCGTAGACCGCTCCCTTGAGGCTTCCGAGCCCGCCGATGATCACCGCGATGAAGGCGATCAGGACGGGCGCGGTTCCCATTGCCGGCGTCACCGTGCCGCCCTTGGCGACGATCAGCAGCGACGCCGTCGCCGCGAGCACGCCCGAGATCGCGAACGCGGCCATGATCACCGTGTTCGCCCGCACGCCGAGCAGGCGCGCGGTGCTGAAGCTCTCGGCCGCCGCTCGCATCTGAATCCCGATCGAGGTCCGCGAGAAGAACAGCGCCAGCGCCGCGAGCAGAACCGCCGCGGCGACCACGCTGACGATGCTGAGCACCGGGATCCGAAGCGAGGCGACCGTGATGCTGTCGCTGAGCCAGGCGGGCACCGAGACCCCCTTCGCGCGGCCGCCGAAGATCACCAGCGCCAGGTTCTCCATCAGGAAGGCGACCGCGAAGGAGCTGACCAGCAGGACCGCGGGATCCGCGTTTCGCAGCGGCCTGAACGCGACCAGCTCGAGAACGAGGGCGGCGCCGATCACGATCAGGATCGCGCCCAGGAACTGCAACGGCGCCGGTGCACCGTCCAGGGCCCAGAGCGCGTAGCCGCCGACCATGATCAGCTGCCCGTGGGCGAAGTTGAGCAGGCGCATGATCCCGAAGATCAGCGCCACGCCGAGCGCCAGCAGCGCGTAGAGGCTGCCGAGGCTGAGCGCGTCGATCACGTTCTGGGCAACCTCGGTCATCGCTACTCCAGGCCCCCGCCCAGATAGGCGCTCTCGACTCGCGAGTCGGCGCGCAGCTCATCGCGGGTGCCGCTGGCCACGATCCGCCCGCCGCTGAGGACGTAGGTCCGGTCGGCGAAGTCGATCGCCTGGAAGGCGTTCTGCTCGACCAGCAGCACCGTGACCCCGGCTCCGCGGAGCCCCCTGAGCGCCGCGAAGACGACCTCGACCATCTGTGGCGCCAGGCCCAGCGACGGCTCGTCGAGCATCAGCAGCTGCGGTTTGCAGAGCAGGGCCCTGGAGATCGCGAGCATCTGCTGCTCGCCCCCCGAGAGGCTTCCCGCCGGGCCGTGGAGGTAGGGCCGCAGGGCCGGGAACCGCTCGAGCTCGGCCTCGAGGTCGGCCGCTGCGTCGTCGCTGCGACCCATGAACGTCGCCAGGCGGAGGTTCTCCTCGACGGTGAGCGAGGTGAAGATCTGGCGGCCCTCGGGAACCAGCGCCAGGCCCCGGCGGACCAGGCGCTCGGGCGGCGCGCCCCTGGTGTTCGTGCCCTCGAAGCGCACCTCGCCGCCGGACGGGCGAACGACGCCGGCGACCGTGTTCAGGGTGGTCGTCTTGCCGGCGCCGTTCGGGCCGATCAGGGCGACCGCCTCGTCGCGATCGACCTCGAGCGAGATCCCGCGCAGCGCCTGGGTTCCGCCGTACTGAACCTGCAGATCCTGGATCTCAAGCAGCGGGGTCATCGCTCGCCGTGCCGAGATAGGCGGAGATCACGGCCGGATCGGAGCGCACCTGCTCGGGCGGGCCAAGGCTGATCGGCACCCCGTGATCGAGGACCAGGATCCGATTGCAGATGCCCATGATCACCCGCATGTCGTGCTCGATCACGAGCACGCCGCAGTCGAGCCGGGCGGGCAGGTTCTTGATCGTCTCCGCGAGCTCGTCGCTCTCGACCTCGTTCAGCCCCGCCGCCGGTTCGTCCAGGAACAGGAACCGCGGGCGCATCGCGATCGCGCGGGCGACCTGAAGCCGCCGCTCCTCGCCCGAGGAGAGCGATTGGGCGAAGGCGTCCGCTCGATGGGCGAGGCCGAGCTCGGCGAGCGCCTCACGGGCGCGCTCGCGGGCGTCGGCGCGGCGAACTCCGAGCCCGACCGCGCCGACCTCGACGTTCTCGAACACGGTCAGGTCCGGGAACGAGCGGCCGCCCTGGAAGGTCCGGGCGAGGCCGGCGGCCGCGCGGCGATGCGGGGGGTAGTCGGTGACGTCGACGCCGGCGAGCTCGACCCGCCCGGCGGTCGGGGTCTGGAAGCCGCTGATCGCGTTGACGAGCGTCGTCTTGCCCGCGCCGTTGGGGCCGATCAACCCGTGGACGTCGCCGACGCGGATCTCGAGGTCGACCTGGTCGACGGCCTTGATCCCCTCGAAGTGGACGGCGATCCCGATCGCCTTGCAGCTGGCGACCGACTCGGGAGCCCGAGGCTCCCGAGTCGCGTCCGAGCTGGGGTGGGTCTCGGGTGTCCCCTCTTCGACCACTAACCGAGTGCTTCAGCCACTGGGCGTGGGGACCTCTTTCGCGTCCCAGGTGGTCACGAACGATGTCTTCCCGTCTTGGATCTCCATGATCCGCACGGTCCGGTTGAGGCTGATGTGGAACTCCGGGGTGAAGGTCGTCTCGAGCACGAACGGCTCGTCCGTGAACTGCTCCATCACCGCGGTCATCGCCTCGCCATCGGTCGATCCGGCCTGCTTGATGCCCTCCTCGATCGCCTGCACCGCCGCGTAGCCGCCGAGGAACGCGGAGACGTCCGGCGGCTTGCCGGCCTCCTTGGTGAACCGGTCGATCAGGTCGTTGACGCTCTTCTCCGGGTCGTCGCCGTAGATCGACGCCATCGCCGTGAACCAGACGTCGCTCAGACCCGGGACGGCCTCCTTCCAGTAGTCACCGTCGAGGTCCGAGCCGCCGACGATCGGGGTGTCGATCCCGGCGTCGCGAATCTGCTTGATCGCCGCCGCGAACCCGGGCTGGAAGCTCGAGACGTAGAGGAAGTCCGGCTGCGGGGACAGCTGCGAGATCCGGCTGACCTGCGCGTCGATCGACTGGTCCTCCTGCTTGAAGGTGTCCTCGCCGACGATCTCACCGCCGACGGCCTCGAAGCGCTCCTTGAACGCGTCGGTGCCCTGCTTGTTCTGATCGAGCGTGTCGTCGAGCAGCACGTAGGTCGAGGTCCACTTCTGATCCTCGTAGGTCCACTCGGCCGCCGCGGCACCCTCGGTGACCCCGGCGAGGCCCATCGTGTAGGCGAGGTTGCCGATCCCCTGCGGACCGAACGCGGTCGATGCGGCGCAGAGCGAGACGCCGATCTTGCCCGCCTCCTGGGCGACCAGGGCAGCGGGGGAGCCGAGGTCGAAGTCGCACGGAAGCAGCAGCACGTCGGCTCCATCGCTGATCACCTGGGTCGCCGCGTTGCCGGCGAGCTCGGGCTTCGACTTCATGTCCGCCTCGACGGTCTCGATCGGTCGCCCGTCGATACCCCCTTCTGCGTTGATGTCGTCGATCGCCAGCTGGGCCATCGTCTGGGCCGGGACGTCATAGGACTCGAGCACCCCGGTCTTGCCGACGACGAAGCCGACCGTGATCGGTTCTCCGGACGCGGCACTGGTGGTCGAATCGGTTGAGTCGTCGCCACCGCAGGCAGCCAACCCGAGCATCGAGACCGTCGCTATCAGCAGTGCTGCAAACCTCTGTGGCGTCATCCTGGTCATCTCGGCCCCTCGCTCCTTTTGATGGCGGACGCTATGCTGATCCGTGCATATCGATCAGTTGATTTGCAAACCTAACGTTCGACCCGGCGGGTGTCAAGCCGCCGGCAATCAATAGGTTGTGGCGATGCCGAGACTCGAGCTGGGGGACATCAGGCGCGAGCAGATCTGCCGCAGCGCCGCCGCCGTGATCGCGGAGCGGGGCTTTCCCGGGTCGACGATGCGGCTCGTCGCCGAGCACGCCGAGGTCAGCACGGGGATGCTCAACCACTACTTCAGCAACCGCGCCGAGATGCTGCTCGAGACGCTCGTCTTCGTCTCCAAGGGGATGAACGCCCGCTGTGCAGCGGCGATCGAAGGGGTTCCGGCCGGCGAGGAGCGCATCCGCGCCCTGCTCAAGGCGGCGCTGCCGACCGACAACCAGACGACGGTCGCCTGGCGAGTCTGGATCGCGGCCTACGGCGAAGCCGTGCGCTCCGACCAGCTGCGGACGACGATCGAGAGCCGGCTCGAGCCCTGGTACGAGACCGTCGACTATGCCCTCGCCGGCGCCGATGGCGGCGCCGCGGGGCCGGACGTACCGCTCTCGTGGCAGGTCGACGCCCTGCTCAACGGCCTGGCGATCCAATGGCTCACCGCGAAGGCGGAACTGGAGCTCGAGCAGATCGAGGAGACGATCGTCGCCTTCGTCATGAACGGCGACTGAGTGACCATAAGGAGGAGCACATGGCGGACGTGATCAAGGACTCTGTGACCGAGGCCAGCCTGGGACCGGCGCCGATCGATCCGGCGGACATCGTCTCCGGCGAACCGGAGGGCTCGACCGTGATGCTGCGGCAGTCCGACGATAAGACCCTGCAGAACGGCGTCTGGCATTGCACGCCGGGGACGTTCTATCTGCCGCACAACTACGAGGAGACGATCACCGTGGTCGAGGGCCGGGTCACGGTGACGCCCGAGGGCGGCGAGCCGATCGAGCTCGGCCCCGGAGACACCGCGTTCTTTCCGGCCGGCACCCGGGTGCTCTGGGAGGTCCACGAAACGCTGCGCAAGTCGTGGCACATCTACGACGCCGACGGGACCCTGTTCGCGGAGTAGAGCCGCCCCTCAGCCGGTCAGTCGCCGGTCACGGCGACGTTGACCGTCGAGCAGACGCCGCAGCGGACCCTGACCTTCTTCGTCATCTGCATCGCGTGCATCGAGGCGGCGAGCACGTTCCCGCAGCTCACACAGACGTAGTCATCGGGACCGTTGCCCGTGAACGCCGGGCGGGCGGGATCCTCCTGGACCGCGGTCCCGGCCGCGAACGGGACCTCGCCCTCGCGGATCTCTCGCATCGTCACCGTCGCCATCGTCGCCGGCCGTCAGAGCTCGCCCAGCTTGCCGGTGAAATCGGTGATCAGGGCGTCGAGGACGCCGACCACGACCCCCTCCCCCATCGACGCCGCCTTGCCGGTGATCTGGGCGCTGGTGTGGATCTTGCCGCCGCCGTCGGCGAGCTCGAAGGTGACGTCGGCGTTCGCGTGGCCCTGGCCGCCGGCCTCCTTCGACTTGACGCGGAGCACGGCCCGGTGCGCCGCCTCGTCACGCTCGACCACCTCGACCGTGCCGGTGAACTTCATCGACATCGCCCCCATCTTCAGCGAGATCTCGGCCTTGACCGCGTCCGGGCCGGTGGCCTCGATCACGCGACCGCCGTCGACGCACGGGACCACGCGCTCGAGGTCGGTGACCGCGGCGAAGCTCTCGTCGATCGGCTTCGAGGTCGAAAACGAATGGTCCAGCTCGGTTGCCATCTGCTGCTCTCCTTCGGGTTGGGCGCCGTTTATATGCTCGGCGGGTGTTGCAGGCGGGTACGCATCGTCTTGGACCCGAGGGCTCGACGCTGTCGGTCCACACCGCGCGCGCCGGGAGCGGCGGCGAAGGCCGGACACGACCTGGCGATCGAGGTCACCGCGTGGGAGGCGACGATCGTCGTCGCCGACGAACCCGCGGAGATCAGGCTCGAGCTGACCGCCGACCCGGCCTCGTTGCGCGTGCGCGAGGGCAAGGGCGGGATGCAGGCGCTCGGCGACGACGACATCGACAACATCCACCAGACGATCGACGACGAGGTGCTGCTGCGCCGCGAGATCGCATTCCGGTCGACCAGCGCCGTTGCAGAGGGCGAGGACCTGGTCCGGGTCGAGGGCGAGCTCACCCTGTTCGGTAACACGCGCCCGATCTCGTTCGACCTGCGCGCCGGCGACGACGGGTCCGTCGCCGCGACCGCCGTCGTCAAGCAGAGCGACTGGGGGATGAAGCCGTACTCGGCGCTGTTCGGCGCGCTCAAGGTCGCCGACGAGGTCAGGGTCGTGCTCGATGGCCACCTCGCGGAGCCCGCTTCCTAGTCGGAGTAGACGGCCTGCGCGTCGAGGCCGCCCTCGACCCCGGGCGGCAGCGCCCCGGTGCCGTGGGCGTAGAGCGCCAGGTCCTCGATCGTCCTCGTCTCGCCGCCGTCCGGCGACCCAGCTGCCGTTCGACCAGGCGAGGGCGTCGGGCGCGACGTCCATCGCGACGCCCGCGAGCAGCCGCGCCTTGTCGCGGATCCTGCCGCTCGCGGTGGTGATCGCCGCCGGCGGTGCCGTCCGAGGGGCTGGTGTTGAAGCCGTGGCCCTCGCCGAAGCGGTCGGTGTCGGCCGCGACGACCTTGACGTCGAGCGCCGGCACGCCGAGCTCGGCGGCGACGAGCGCCGCGTACTCGGCCTCCCGCCCGTCGGGCTCGGTGGTCAGGCTGAGCACCATCTTGCCGGTCGGATGCACACGCAGGAACACCGCTCGATAGGCCTCGTCCGCCATCACTGATCCTCCTTGTGGTCGTCCGTCCCGGCCCGCTCCGCGAGCCGCTTTCGCTCCTGATGCGCGCTCAGCGCGTTGTGCTCCTCGAGCTCGCAGAACGCCGGCTGCGGCCCGCCGAGCGGATGCGGTGGCACCGCCGGCCGCTCGCACCCGGGGTAGATGCAGGTCTTCTGGGTCTCGGTGTCAGTCGCGTTCACCGACCGACCATCCCGGCGTCGTCTTGCCCCGGCTCGGCCCGTAGCCGCTCGGCATCGCCACCGAGCTGCCGGGGACCGGGGTCGCGCTCGCCCACGGTTCCTCCTCGGGCGCGACCGGCTCCTCGTCCCCCTCCGCCGGCGGCTGCCCAAGGCCGGTACCGGCGCCGATCGCGTCGATCACCTCGGCGAGGGCGTCGAAGCTGTGGCCGCTGACCAGCGCGTCGCAGTGCTCGAGCGCGGCGACCATGCCGCCGGCGCGGACCGAGAACCCGCTCGCCCCGACCCGCGGGTTGACCCAGACGATCCGGTGGGCGAGCCGCGCCAGGCGCTCCATCTCGCGCCCGACGACCGCCGGGTCGCCGCGCTCCCAGCCGTCGGAGAGGATCACGATCACCGCTCCGCGCGCCATCCCGCGGCGGCCGTGGCGGTCGGTGAACTCCTTCAGCGCATCGCCGATCCGGGTCCCGCTCGACCAGTCCGGGGCGGCGGCGGCGGCGCGCTGGATCGCCCGGTCGGGATGGCGCGCGGCGAGCGCCCGCGTCACCCGGGTCAGGCGGGTCGCGAACACGAACGCCTCGGCGTTCGGGCCGGCGCCGGCCGCGCAGGCGAGGAACTGCAGGTAGGCGCGCGCGTACGGCTCCATCGAGCCGGAGATGTCGCAGAGCATCACCAGCCGGCGGGCGACGACGCGGCGGTGGCGGCGGGCGAGGCCGATCGGGTCGCCGGCGGTGCGCAGGCTGCCGCGCAGCGTCCGGCGCAGGTCGATGCGCTGGCCGTGGGAGCCGCGCTCGTAGCGGCGCGTGCGTCGCAGCGGCGTCGCCAGCTCGAGCCGCGACATCAGCCGGTAGAGGCTCGCGAGCTCGCCGGGGCCGAGCGCGTCGAAGCTCTTCGACCCGAGCACCTCGTCGTCGCTGGCGATCGCCAGCGGGACGTCGAGCTCGGGGGCGTCGGGGTCGTCCTCGGCCGGGCGCGGCGCCGACGAGCCGACGCTTCCGGCTCGGCGCTCCTCGGCCCAGTCGCGCGCCGCGCCCGGGCGCTCGCTCGCGGGCCGGGCGTCGGCCGGCGCCGGCTCGGTGCGGGCGTCCTCGAGCTCGGGCGCGTCGGGTGCGGCCGACCTGCCGAAGACCTCGCCGAAGACGGCGTCGAAGGCAGCCGCCTCGGCCCGATCGGTGACGAACACCGAGCGCGCGGTCCAGTACAGGCGGCGGCGGCTCTGCGGGCGGGTCAGCGTCAACGCCCGGGCAAACTCGGCCGAGCGCTCCGGGGTGACCGCGATCCCGGCGTCGCGCAGGCGCTTGCCGAGCGAGCCGGCGAGCGGCGCCAGGTCGAGGTGGATCGTCTCGACCGCGAACGGCGGCGCCCCGCCCGGCTCAGCCACCGCTGCGCACGAGCTGGTCGAGGCCGGCCGCGCGGATCACCTCCTGGTCCTCGTCGTACTTGAGCACCGAGCCGAGCGTGCGCTCGACCGCGGCGGCGTCGAGGTGCTCGATCCCGAGCAGGTCGAGCGCCGCGAGCCAGTCGATCGCCTCGGCGATCCCGGGCGGCTTCTGAACGTCCGAAGCGCGCATCCTCGAGACCGCGTCGGCGACCTCGACCGCGAGCGTCTCGGCGGCGCCCTTGACCCGGCGGCGGATGATCTCGACCTCGCGCTCCGGCGCCGGGTAGTCGATCCAGCGATACAGGCAGCGGCGCTTGACCGCGTCGTGGAGGTCGCGGGTGCGGTTCGAGGTCAGGACGATGATCGGCGGGTGGGTCGCGGTGATCGTGCCGAGCTCCGGGATCGTCACGCTCGCCTCGCCGAGCAGCTCGAGCAGGAACGCCTCGAAGTCGTCGTCGGCGCGGTCGATCTCGTCGATCAGCAGCACCGCCGGGCGCGGCCCGGGATGCTCGAGCGCGCGCAGCAGCGGCCGGCGGATCAGGTAGTCGGGGCCGAACAGCTCCTCCTCGCCGAGGCTCGCCCCCTGCGAGTCGGCGAGCCGGATGCTGAGCAGCTGGCGCGGGTAGTTCCACTCATACAGCGCCTCGGCGGAGTCGATCCCCTCGTAGCACTGCAGCCGCACCAGCGGCGTCTCGAGGACCGCCGCGAGCGAGCGCGCCGCCTCGGTCTTGCCGACGCCGGCCTCGCCCTCGAGCAACAGCGGCTGCGGCAGGCGCAGGCTGAGGAACATCGACGTCGCCAGGCCCTCGTCGACCAGGTAGTCGACCGCGCCGAGCCGCTGGGCGAGCGTCTCGACATCGGGGACGAGCGCGGCGATCTCGGCGGCCGCCTCCCCGGTGTCGCCGGGCGCGTTCATGCGACGGTCAGCGCCTCGAGGACGGCCCGGTAGTCCTCCGGCGTGTCGACGTCGAGCGGGATCGGGCCGGCGACCGCGACCTCGGCGACCTCGTCGGCGCGCTGGTCCAACAATCGCCAGACGCCCTTGTCGCCGTGCAGCTCGGCGAGCTCGGCGAAGACCTCGCGCGAGAAGGCGATCGGATGGCCGCGGCCGTCGTCGTAACGACAGACCGCGAGCGGCGCGTCGCCGCGGCCGGCGAGCAGCGTGGCGACGGTCTCGGCGCTGACCCCGGGCTGGTCGCCGAGCATCAGCACGAGCACCTCGGCGCGCGGGTCGACGGCGCCGAGCGCCGCCGCGATCGACGACGAGCAGCCCTCGCCATAGGCCTCGTTGACGACCACCTCGGCGCCGGTCAGGTCGACCTGCTCGCGCACCTCGTCGGCGGCACCGCCGATCGCGACGATCAGCTGATCGAAGGCGGCGCTTCGGGCGACGCCGACGACGTGGCCGAGCAGGGTGCCGTCGCCGTAGGCGAGCAGCTGCTTCGGCCGCCCGAGGCGCTTCGAGCCCCCCGCGCCGAGCACCAGCCCGGTGACGAAGCGATCAGCCGGCGACGGAGGCATGCTCGCCCTCGGCCTCGAACTTGGCCCTGCAGCCCTCGGAGCAGAAGTAGAACGTCTCGCCGTCGCGCTCGACCGAGGGCGTGCTCGCGATCGCGGCGACGGTCATCCCGCAGATCGGGTCGACGGCGATCCGCGCCGGAGCCTGAACCGCCGGCAGCTCGCCATCACGACGCCTGACTTCGATCACCTTCGCCAGGATCGAGACCGCGATCTCGCCCGCCGTGCGCGAGCCGATCTCGATCCCCGCGGGCACGTCGATCCGGGCGAGCAACTCGTCGCCGACGCCGTCGGCGCGCAGCTCGTCGAGCACCCCGGCGCCCCGCTTCGGGCTGGCGACGAGGCCGACGTAGGGCAGTCCGGCCTCGAGCCCGCGCCGCAGCGCGTGCAGCTCGTCGCGCCCGTGCGCGGCGACGATCACGGCGAGGTCGCCGGCCTCGGCCTCGGGCCCCTCGGCGCCGACGGCGACCATCTCGAGCTCGAGCTCGGCGCCGATCCGGCGCACCGCGGCGGCGATCGGGGTGTCGCCGACGACCAGGACCCGCGGCGCCGGCGGCGCCGGCTCGAGGAAGACCTCGATCGCCCCGCCCGACAGACACGGGTTGCGCACCGTCACCGCGCCGTCGGTGACCGCGAGCTCGCCGTCGACCCCGTGCTCCTCGCCGTCGGGGAGGATCCGCAGCAGCACCGGCTCGCCGCTTTGCAGCGCGATCAGCGAATAGGCGCGGACGCTCTGCTCGGCGCAGACGCCGCCGACGAAGCCGTCGATCGTGCCGTCGGCGAGCACCAGCGCGACGCTCCCGGCCTCGACGCTGGTCGGGCTCTGCGCCCGGACCACGGTCGCGGTCACGAACGGGACCCGGGCTGCGGCGAGCTCCTGCGATCGCCGCGAGAGCGCGGCCGGAATCATTGCGGCGGTTCGGCGCGTCCCTGCATCGCGGCCCAGACGCGCGCCGGGGTGCAGGGCATGTCGATGTGGTCCACCCCGTGCGTCTCGTGCAGGGCGTCGATCACCGCGTTGACGATCGCCGGCGGCGAGCCGACGTTCGGCGACTCGCCGACGCCCTTGGCGCCGAGCGGGTGGTGCGGGCACGGGGTGACGGTCTCGCCGAGCTCGAAGTCGGGGCACTCGAGCGCGGTCGGGATCAGGTAGTCCATGAACGACGAGTTCAGGCAGTTGCCCTCCTCGTCGAAGGAGATCAGCTCCATCAGCGCGATCCCGACGCCCTCGGCGAGGCCGCCGTGGATCTGGCCGTCGACGACCATCGGGTTGATCCGCACGCCGCAGTCGTCGACCGCGATGAACCGGCGCACGGTGACCTGGGCGGTGTCGGGATCGATGTCGACGACGGCGATGTAGGCGCCGTAGGGGTAGGTGAGGTTCGGCGGGTCGTAGATCACCTGGGCGTCGAGGCCGCCCTCCATCCCCTCGGGCATCGGCTTGCCGCTGTAGGCGTACTCGCCGATCTCCTCGATCATCGCCCCCTTCTCGGGGTCGCCCTTGACGTACCAGCGGCCCTTCTCCCAGGCGAGGTCCTCGGGCCGCGTCTCGAGCATCGTCGCCGCGATCAGCCGCGCCCGGTCGCGGACCTTGCGCGAGACGATCGCCACCGCTCCGCCGGAGACCGGCGTCGAGCGGCTGCCGTAGGTGCCGAGGCCGTAGGGCGACTTGTCGGTGTCGCCGTGGCGGACCTCGATGTCCTCGGGCGGGATCCCGAGCTCCTCGGCGACGATCTGGGCGAAGGTGGTCTCGTGGCCCTGTCCCTGGGTCTGGCAGCTGATGCTGACCACGGCCTTGCCCGACGGGTGCACCCGCAGGTCGGCGCCGTCGTTCATCGCCAGCCCGAGGATGTCCATGTGCTTGCGCGGCCCGGCGCCGACGCCCTCGGTGAAGAACGCGACCCCGATCCCCATCAGCTCGCCGCGGGCTCGCTTCTCGGCCTGCTCGCGGCGCAGGTCCTCGTAGCCGGCGATCCCCATCGCCACCTTCATCGTCTCCGCGTAGTTGCCGGAGTCATAGGTCCAGCCGGTCGTCGTCTCGTAGGGGAACTGCTCGGGGGCGATGAAGCTGCGCATCCGCAGCTCGATCGGATCGGCCTTCATCTCCAGGGCCAGCGCGTCGACCATCCGCTCGACCAGGTAGACGGCCTCGGTGATCCGGAACGAGCAGCGGTAGGCGACCCCGCCGGGAGCCTTGTTGGTGTAGACGGCCTTGACCTTGACGTGCGCGGCCTCGAGGTCGTAGGAGCCGCAGACGATGTGGAAGAAGCCGGCGGGGAACTTGGTCGGCTGGGCGGTCGAGTCGAAGGCCCCGTGGTCGGCGATCGTGTCGACGCGCAGGCCGGTGATCTTGCCGTCCTTGGCGCAGATCTCGGCCTTCATCAGATAGTCGCGGGCAAAGCCGGTCGACATCAGGTTCTCGGAGCGGTTCTCGACCCACTTCACCGGGACCCCGGCGACGATCGAGCCGGCGATCGCGCAGACGTAGCCCGGGTAGATCGGGACCTTGTTGCCGAAGCCGCCGCCGATGTCCTGGCAGCGGATCCGGATCATGTGCTCGGCGAGCCCGGCGACGTGGGCGTAGACGGTGCGGTGGGCGTGCGGCGCCTGGTTGCCGTTGTAGATGTCGAGCTGGCCGGTCTCCGGGTTGAAGTCGGCGATGATCCCGCAGGTCTCGAGCGGCGCCGGGTGACAGCGCGGGTAGATGATGTCGCGGCTGACCACGGTGTCGGCCTCGGCGAACGCCTTGTCGGTCGCCGCCTCGTCGCCCGCCTCCCAGGTCGGGCTGGCGACGTTGTCGCGCTGGCCCGCCTTGTCGTCGCGGATCAGCGGCGCGTCGTCGTCGAGCGCCTTGCGGGCGTTGACGAGCGCCGGCAGCGGCTCGTACTCGACGTCGATCAGCGCCAGCGCGTCGTTGGCCGAGTACTCGTCGGTCGCGATCACGAAGGCGACCTCCTGGCCCTGGAAGCGGACCTTGTCGCCGGCGAGCACCGCCTGGGTGTCGTAGGAGATCGTCGGCATCCAGGCGAGCCCGAGCGTCTCCAGGTCCTTGGCGGTGACCACCGCGGCGACGTTCGGGTGGGCGAGCGCGGCGGAGGTGTCGATCGAGACGATCTTCGCGTGGGCGTAGGGGCTGCGCAGGATCGCCCCGTGGACCATCCCCGGCAGCTCGATGTCGTCGAGGTAGGTGCCCTTGACCGCGGATGAAGCGGGCGTCTTCCTTGCGCTTCAGCCGGCCGAAGCCGATCGGCCGCTCTGCGGAGGGACTGGGAAGGTTCTCGACTACCGCCATGCGCTCACGCCTCCTGTCTCGCGCCGGCCCCGTGCTCGGCCGCCCAGCGCACCGCGCTGACGATGTTCTTGTACCCGGTGCAGCGACAGATCCCGCCCGAGATCGCCGTCCTGATCTCCTCCTCGCTCGGGTCCGGGTTCTCGTCGAGCAGGGCCCGCGTGGTCATCAGCATCCCCGGGGTGCAGAACCCGCACTGAAGCGCGTGGAGCTCGTGAAAGCCCTGCTGGATCGGGTCGAGCTCGCCATTCACCTCGAGCGACTCGACGGTGCGGATCTCGTGTCCGTCGCACATCGCCGCGAGCACCGTGCACGACTTCACCGGCTGGCCGTCCATCAGCACCACGCAGGCTCCGCAGTTGGATGTGTCGCAGCCCCAGTGGGTGCCCTTGAGCGAGAGCGTCTCGCGGATGAAGTGGACGAGCAGCTGGCGATCCTCGATCTCGCGCGAGACCTGCTCGCCGTTGACGGTCATCGAGACGTTCACGTTCAGGCCTCCTGTCCGAGGGCGCGAGCGACCGAGCGCCGCAGGGCCCGTTGGGTCAGCACCCCTGCCAGGTGGCGCTTGTAGTCGACCGGGCCGCGGCCGTCGGCGCTCGGCGAGCAATCCTCCGAGGCGATTCCGGCGGCCTGCCTGAAGAACTCCTCCGAGGGCTGGCGGCCGCGCAGCAGCTCCTCGGCCCGGGTCAGGTGGATCGTCGTCAGCCCGACCGCGCTCAGCGCGATCCCGGCGTCGGCGATCGTTCCGCCGTCCATCCACACGGCCACCGAGGCGGCGGCGATCGCCCAGTCGCCGGCGCGCCGCTCGACCTTCTCGTGGGCGCTGCCCGCCCCGGGGCGGACCGGGAGGCGGATCTCGGTCAGCATCTCGCCGGTGCCGACCGCGGTCATGTAGGGGCCGACGTGGAAGTCCTCCATCGAGACGACCCGCTCGCCGTCGGGGCCGCGGATCACGACGCTCGCCTTCGCCGCCGAGCAGACCGACGACAGGTCCTCGGCCGCGTCGGCCTGGCAGAGCGAGCCGCCGATCGTGCCGCGGTTGCGGACGACGGGGTCGGCGATCACGTCCTCGGCGTCGCGGATCAGCGGGAAGTGCCGGGCGAGCAGATCGGACCGTTGCAGCTCGACGTGGCGGGTCAGGGCGCCGATCCGGACCTCGCCGTCGGCCTCGCGGATGTAGGCGAGCTCGGCGATCTCGTTGATGTCGACGAGGTGCTCGGGGTTGGCGAGCCGCAGCTTCATCATCGGCAGCAGGCTGTGGCCGCCGGCGATGATCCGCGCCTCGGGCCCGCGCCGCGCGAGCGCCGCGAGCGCGCCCTCGACGCTGGTCGCGCGCTCGTACTCGAATGGCGCCGGGGTCTGCATCGCGTGCTCAGGCCCCCGAGGCCGGCTTCGCGGGTAGGCGCGTTCGCGGCTTGCCGATGTCCTCGCGCTGCTCGTACTGCTCCGGCGCGTCGGTGCCGATCACCGGCGAGCGCGGCAGGTTCTCCGGCGCCTCCTGGCGGACGTTCGGATAGAGCAGCCGCGCGGCCAGGCTGCCGCCCTCGATGTTGCGCAGGACCTCGCCGGACGGGCTCGCGGCGGCGATCGGCGCCTCGCGGCCGAGCCGGGCAAGGGTCAGCGTCCCCTGCGTGTAGACCTCGCCGATCCGCGTCGGCACGACCTCCTTGCTCTCGGGCACGTTGCGCAGCCCGTCGGCCGCGGCGCCGGGATAGACGCTCTCGATCAGGCCCATCGAGTCGGCGAGGCCGGCCTTCTTCACCAGCAGCCCCTCGAGCAGCTCGACGCCCGCGTCGAGCTGCTCGTTGATCGAGGCGACGATCGCGTTCACGGGCTCGCTCTTCTCGAGGATCCCGCCGACGCCCGCGATCGCGTCGTCGAGGCCGTCGGCGATCCGCCGCAGCTGCACGATCGTCGAGACCAGGTAGTAGACGAGCGCGAGCACGATCAGCAGGACCGCGATCAGCATCACCACGCCGGCGGCCGGCATCGCTATGCCTCCCTCGGCGTGGCGTCGTCGACGATCACGTCGAGCGAGCCGCCGTAGTTCGCGACCCCGGCGACCGTCTGCTTGACCTGCTCCTCGGTGGTCACCAGCAGGGCCGCCGCGTCGAGGTCCTTCGAGCCGGAGTCGGCGACGGCGGCGATCTCGCGGACCGACGGGACGATGCTGCGCGCCGCCTCCAGGACTCCGCTCAGCAGGTAGACGACGACCGGGACGATCACCAACAGCAGGACGATGTCGCCGATCCACCAGAGCGTCATCGCGGCCTCCGTTCGGCGACGACCGCCGCCTTGCGGGCGATTCCCGGCAGCGCCGAGAGGATGACCTCGAACTGGGCGTTGATCGCCTTCACCGCCGGCTCCAGCGGGCGCAGGTGGTCGGCCTCGACCCCGCTCAGCGCCGTGGCGAGCGTCGCCAGCCCCTCGGAGATCGCGGCCAATCCGCGGCGGACCGCGATCAGCGCGACGGCGAGCACCGCGATCACGACGACCGCGAGCAGGACGCTGAGCAGGATGTAGGCGTCGGTGCTCATGCCGCCCCCTCGGGCGCCTCGGGCTGGCCGAAGCCGTCGGTGAGCGCGTTCATGTAGCCGTCCTGGACCACTGCCTCGTCGACGATCTGGGCGAGCACCGGCGCGGTGGCCTCGAGCTGCGGGATGTTGGCCGTGTTCGCGCCGACCTTCCCGGCCGTCTCGAGCAGGCCCTCGACCGAGCGCTGGATCCGAAAGACGTTGCGCAGCAGCATCGCCAGCAGGCCGGCGACGACGAGCGCGGCGACCAGGCCGATGATCAGCGCGATCGTCCAGTACTCGTGCGACGACATCGCGACGACGGTCATCGGCCGACCGCCGCCTTTCGCAGCGCCCGCGCCGCGTGCAGGATCCGCACCCCGGAGTCGTTGATCCGCGCGATCCCGTCGAGCCCGTCGGTCTGACCGCGAACCACCTCGACCGCCTCGTCGGCGGTCTCGGCCTGGCCCGCGATCCGCGCCGAGAGGGCGACGATCGTGATCACGATCACCGCGGCGACGGCGATCACCACGACCCCGAGAACGATGCCGACCGTCCAGCCGCGTCGACGACGCGATCGTCAGCACCCGACCTCCTTGCCAAAACGCCGATCAATCGTCACCAGTGGCATCTCCTTCCCAGCCTTCGCTCGACATTATCCCACCGGCGCGAGGTCGCGAGGTCTTTAGGCTTGTCACAGGAGAGCTCGCGTGACCACCCTGCCCACTTCCGAGCGCATCGCCGTCGACTGGCTGCGGGACGGCCGGCGGGTCGTCGGCGCGACTCTGGTCGAGACGATCGGCTCGGCTCCGCTCGACCCGGGCGCCCAGATGCTGATCGACGATCGCACCAACATCGAGGGCTCGGTCACCGGGGGCTGCGTCGAGGGGGCGCTGGTCGAGGAGGCGGGGCGAATCCTCGCGGGCGCCTCGCCGCAGGTGGTCACCTACGGGATCTCCGACGACCAGGCGACCGGCGTCGGCCTGATGTGCGGCGGGACGGTCCGCGTCTTCGTCCACGAGCAGCGCGACGACGCGCTCGAGGCGCTCGAGGCGGTGGCCGAGGCGCGCGCGGCCGCGGCTCCGGTCGCGATGGCGACCCTGCTCGACGGCGACCGGGCCGGGGCGAAGATGGCGATCCTCGCCGACCGCACGGTCGGCGGCCTCGGGGTCACCGAGCTGCTCGATCACTCGGTCGAGCGCGACGCCCGCGGCCAGCTCGACGAGGGGGTATCGCGGATCCGCCGCTACGGAGCCGGCGGCGAGGTGATGGGCTCCGAGCTCGCCGTCTACATCCAGGCGTTCTCGAGCCGGCCGCGGATGCTGATCTTCGGCGCGATCGACTTCTCGGCCGAGATGGCGAACGTCGCCAGCCGGATCGGCTACCAGGTGACGATCTGCGACGCGCGCGAGCCGTTCGCCCGCAGCCCGCGCTTCGCGGCGAACGCCGAGGTCGTCGTCGATTGGCCCGACCGTTACCTGGAGGGGCGCGAGCTCGCACCCCGCGACGTCGTCCTCGTGTTCACCCACGACCCCAAGTTCGACGAGCCGGCGCTGATCGCGGCGCTGGCCAGCGGCGCCGGCTACGTCGGCGCGCTCGGCAGCCGCCGCACCCAGGAGCGGCGGGTCGAACGGCTGCGCGAAGCCGGCCTCGACGAATCCTCGATCGCCCGGATCCACGCTCCGTGCGGGCTCGACGTCGGCGCCCGCACCCCGTCGGAGACCGCGATCTCGATCCTCGCCGAGGTGATCGCGCTGCGGACCGGGCGCTCGGCCGAGCCCCTGGGCGAGACCAGCGGCCCGATCCATCCGACCGAGGCGGAGAGCGTCGCGGCGGGCGGCGGTCCGAGCTCGTAGAGTCGCCCGACCGATGAAGGCCGCGGTGATCTACGAGAACGGCGGCCCCGACGTGCTCCGCTACGAGGACGTCCCCGATCCCGAGTGCCCCGACGGCTGCGTCGTGATCGACGTCGAGGCGATCAGCATCGAGGGCGGCGACCTGCTCGCCCGCGCCGGCTCGCCGCCGCCGTCGGTCCCCCACATCGTCGGCTACCTCGCCGCCGGCACGGTGGCCGAGGTCGGCGCCGGGGTCGAGGACCGCGCGGTCGGCGACCGGGTCGTGGCCCTGAACATGGCCGGCTCGCACGCCTCGAAGCGCGCCGTCCCGGCGATGATCGACCTGGCCGATCCCCGAGGGGCTGGACGCGGCCGTCGCCGCCTCGCGTCCCGGTCGCGGTCGGCACCGCCCAGGAGTGCCTGTTCACCGCCGGCCACCTCGAGGCCGGGCAGACGGTGCTGATCCAGGCCGGAGCCGGAGGCGTCGGCATGGCCGCGATCCAGCTCGCCAAGCAGGCCGGCGCGACCGTGCTCGCGACCGCGTCCAGCGACGAGAAGCTCGAGCGCCTGAAGGAGTTCGGCCTCGACCACGGGATCAACTACGCGACCGAGAACTTCGTCGAGCGAACCCGCGAGCTGACCGACGGCCGCGGCGCCGACGTGATCCTCGACTCGGTCGGCGGCCAGACCCTGGTCGACAGCATCGGCGCGCTCGCCTACCGCGGGACGCTCGTCAGCGTCGGGGTCGCGGGCCGCGCGCGGCTCCGAGCGTCGAGGCGCAGGGACCTGTGGGCGCAGAACAACACCCTGCGCGGCGTCTTCCTCGGCGGCGCGATGATGGCCGAGCTACCCGCGCGTCCACGCGATGATCGCCGAGCTCTTCGAGCGCGTCGCGAGCGGCGAGCTGCGGGTCGTGATCGACCGGACGTTCCCGCTCGCCGAGGCCGCCGAGGCGCACGCGTACATCGAGAGCCGCCAGGCCTTCGGGCGCGTCGTGATGACGCCGTAGGTCTGGGCTGTCGCGCCTGGATCGCCTCCGCGAATTCGGTCAGCAGCTCAGCCCTTCCACAGCGGGCCGTCAGGGGCCGCCGGCCGAGTTGTGCTTCGAGGTGTAGGTCATGAACCAGAGCCAGACGAGGAACGCGACGGTCGCGGCGGTCCCCCAGTCGTCATCACCAGTCCACAACATCGCGAGCCCGCCCGCGACCATCGCCGCGAACAGGATCACGCTGACGACGCATCCGCATCGAGCTCAGCCTCCTCCCTCCTCCGGCGGCGCCTCGATCCGGCCGAGCAGCTCGCGCAGCCGCTCCGCGAGGTCGGGTCGCTCGCGCTCGAGCGCCTCGATCGCGTCGCGGATCGCCGCGGCGGCGACCCGCGGGACTCGACCGCCCCGGGGTCGCCGCCACTCTGCTCGTCGCCGGTCGTCATCGCCGCCTCTTGACGTCCTCGTCGCCGGGCTCGACCCGGGTGTCGAGGTCCTCGAGCTCGGCGCGGTACTCGTCCGGCTCGTCGCGGAACTTCTTCGCCCGCGCGCCCGACGCCCGCAGCGCCGCCCGCGTGCCCTCCGGCGAGGCCTCGTAGTCGAGCGACTTGCCGCGCTGCGGCGAGGCCGATCCGGTCCGACTCCGCCCAGGCGTCCTGGTTGGCGCCCGAGGTAGATGAACTCCCAGCCGCGCTTCTCGCGGGCGACGATCAGCTTGCGGACGTCGCGGCTCGAGCTCTCGCTCGCGTTCTCGAGCCCGTCGGTGAGGATCACCAGCATCGCCCGGTCGCCCTTCTTGACCCGCTTGTCCATCGTCCGGATCGTCTTGATCACGGCGTCGTTGAGCGGCGTCGCGCCGCGCGGGCTGTAGTCCTCGGGCCCGAGCGTGCCGACCTCGGCGACCGGGATCGCCTTGAACTTCGTCCGCACGACCGGGTCGCCGCCGTGCAGGTCGAACATCGCCAGCGTCGCCAGGACCTTGGTCCCGTTCTGGTCGGCCGCCAGCTTGGCGACGAACTCGTTCGTCCCGCCGATCACGGCGCCGTGCATCGGCCCCATCGACCCGCTCTCGTCGATCAAGAGGCCGACGTGGAGGGTGTCGTGCTTGCCGTTCGCGCCCTGCTTGTTCTTGCTCATCGGGCTCCCTTCGTTGTGGTGAGGGAGCGGGGGGCATCAGTCGGGCGCGGTCAGCGTCGATGCTGACGCGGGCCGGTGAAGCAGGGCGCTCGGCCGCCCAGGACCGGCCGGGTCGAGACGTATCGCACGCAGCCACCGGCGAGCGCAAAGTCGCGCCGCGGCCCGGACATCCCGCCGGCAGCGTCAGACCTCCCGGCGCTTCAGCGACTTGACTTCAGTGAGCACGATTCTCTTCATCAACCGCGACCCGCAGCTCGGCTGGCTCAGCGCGCTCGAGGTCGGGCGCGTCTTCGACGGCCAGCACCCGCGCTGCTGGCGCCCGCTCGACGAGCACTTCGCCTGGTACTTCCCGAAGCGCGCCCGGCGCCCGCGCGGCTTCCACATCCTCAACTTCGACGAGTTCGACCCCGAGTCGCTGCCCGAGATCTGGGATGGTCCCCGCTTCCGCGCGCCGCTGCTCGCGCTGCCTGAGGCGACCGCCGGCGAGATCGTCTTCGCCGCACGCGCCCACCTCGGCGACGAGCCAACGATCAACCGGGCCTACTTCTCCGGCGCCAGCGCACAGAACGGCGAGGACGCGTTGGCCCTCTGGCGCTGCTGTCTCGAGGCCGGCGACCCAATGGCCCACTTCGCGATCGGCTACACGTCGTTCGAGCTCGATCGCTTCCACGAGGCCTACGCCCACCTGCGCCACTACGTCGACCTCGCGCCGCACTCGAGCTGGAACTGGTGTTGGCTCGGCAAGGCAGCGGCGGCGATCGGCGAGACCTCAGAGGCCGAGGACGCGTACCTCGAGGCGCTCCGACTCACCGAGCGCGGCGGCCCGCCGACCGACGCCGGCGGAGCTGCTCGCCGAGCTCGCCACCGGCGGCGGCATCGGCAAGCGACGACGACATCCCGTTCTAAGACACGGTTCAGGCTCGGCGAGCCGCGGCGAGCGCCGTCCGCCCTAGATCCGCAGCCGCTTGAGCGCCGCCCGAATCCGCTCCTGGCTGTCGGTGTCCAAGACCGGCTCGTTTTCGAACCACATGACGAGGGCCTGAACCCAGAGCAGCCGCATGTCCAGATCGAGCTCGCTCGCGTAGGCCATCAGCACCTCCTCGGGCTTTCGCGGCCAGCGCTGAGCCGTCCTCAAAGCGCGCGATCGTCGCCTGGTTTACCTCGATCGCCGCCGCGATCTTGACCTGCACGACGCCCCGTTCCTCTCGCGCCTGGCGACAGGCGCGCCCCAGCCAGGGCAAGAACGGACGCGCAACCTCCTCGGCCTCGGCCTCCACGCCCGCAGTTCTATCTGACCGGGGCGACATCGGCGCTCGCAGGCCGGCGGGACGGCTCGGATGCGTTGCGTGTCTCCGTTTGAACATATGCACGATCTTGTATATTCACAATCGGTATGCTACAAGATCGAACGCGCAGCGTCGACGAAGCACGCATATACCCACGACCGGACCGCAGCCAAAGCGTCCGAGCCGCGCTCGCGCACCCGCGAGCCGTGCAGCGTGTCGAATCAACCCACGATGGAGACCACTAAATGACGACCGCATCGCTCCTACGCGCGAGCGCAGACAATCGACGATGAGCCCGCGGCCGGGATCGCCAGCCTCGCGATACAGACGTGCCGTCCGCCGGGTCGCAGCTGCGGATCTCTGAGTGGCAGGTGGGTCGGGCGCCCCGTTCACTCACGATCGCCGAGGCTGAGCAGACCGCGGCTCCTCCCGACGCGTTTCGGTGCATCGAGCTTCCCTCGTCACCCGACCGCGCGACGGTCCTGGCTGATCTTGCCCGTCTTTGCGGCGACCAGATCACGACCGAGATGGTCGACGACCTCCTGGACGAGGATCCCCTGCCGAAGGTCACTTCCTGGGCAAGGGAACCATGTCCGGTCCGTCTCCGGTTTCGGCGTCGGCGTCGATACCACCACCTCGCCGACACCCCGGAGCTCGCCCTGAGGTTCGAGATCGTTGAGTTCCTTGCCGCGCGTGACTGGCTGGTCATCTCGTGCTTTTCGACCGGTAGTTACGCCAACGCGGACATGGTTGTCGAGACCGAACGCGGCTGCGAGGGTCTCTTGGACCACGCGCGTGAATGTTGGGTCGACAGCGGCATGCGCACATCGGGTGATCTCGGCGTCCTCGTGCTCAAGCAGCTGGCGCGCAGCTACCGCCACGCGCGCAAGCACCTTGAGCGCTGGGTGGAGGAATGGGAGCTGGACTTCTATCGCCACCGCGACGCGGACATCGAGGAAGAGCGGGCCCGCTTGGACCGCCTCATCCAGCTGCGCGGGCTGATCGCCCAATACAGGGAGCGGCTCACCGCGATGAATGTCGAACGCGACGAGGCCGCGGAGAGCTGGTTCGCCAACGTCACCGCCAGTCCCGCAGCCGAATCCGCCGATCGCTTGATCGACGACTCGCTGGCCGGTCTCAGGCGGTTGAGCGACACGGTGCGGGCGGCGTTCGAGCTCCACCAGAGCCAGACTGCCGCCCGGCACCTTGAGCTGTCGCTCGAGCAGCAGGAGGCGTCGGAACGACTGCAGGGTCGGGTGGAGGTGATCGGCTCAGCGTTTCTCGTGCCGACGCTCATCGCCGGGATCTTCGGCGCCAACACCGCCCTGCCTGGGGGCAACGACCCGAACCGGTGGTTCGGGTTCGAGCTGATGCTGGTGGCGATGGTGGTCGGCGCCCTTACCGTCGCCTTCGTGCTGAAGCGGATGCGTGATCGAAACCGTGATGCCGTCGATCGCAGGCGCGCTCTGTCGCGACCCGAGCGCAGCACGAGCCACCGATGATCGGCTTGTTTATCGAGTTGACGATCGTGGCGATTGGCCTAGCGATCCGGCTGACGGTTCTGCTCGTGGTCTGGACCGTCCGGCTCCTGGCGATGCTGATCGCCGCGATCCTCGCGTTCGTCGAGTCGCGCCGGTCCAGTGGACCGTCGGGACTTTCTTCGGGACGCCGCCAGCCGCTCGACCCGAACGTCCGCTGGAGCGTGTTCCAGCGCGATGGCTATGCCTGCTCGGCATGCGGGTCCCAGAGTGATCTGACGGTGGACCACATCCACCCCGTGGCTCTGGGCGGAACCAACGACCCGTCCAATCTGCGGACGCTCTGCCGATCCTGTAATTCGCGCAAGGGCATCCGGCTGATCGCGGCATGACCGCGCGGCCGTGGCTGCTTACTGCTCTTGGTTGCGCAGTGGTCTCACTCATTATCGCCCAGCGGATCGGTCCCGCTGCCTTCGCCGCAGATCGTGATTGCGACGACTTCTCCACTCAGGGGGAGGCCCAGAACTTCTTCGAGGCCCACGGTGGTCCCGCCAACGATTCATTCCAGCTCGATGGGGACGGAGACGGCCGGGCCTGCGAAGACCTTCCTTGTCCGTGCAGCTCAGGCGGCGACAGTGGCGGTGGTGGGCCAGCTGGCGGGGGTGGCGGCGGCGGGGGTGGTTCTGGCGGCAGTTCGACCAAGAAGCACGCGGTCGTCACTGACATCGCGGACGGGGACACGATCGAAGTACGCCTGCGCGGCCGCATCGAGGACGTGCGCCTGATCGGCATTGACACACCTGAGGTCTACTTCGGCGCCGACTGCGGCGGCGCGCAGGCCTCGGCGTCGATCCACCGCATACTCCACATTGGAGACCAGGTGAAGCTGATCCGCGATCCCTCCCAGGACAACCGCGACCGGTACGACCGCCTGCTCAGATACGTGATTCACGCCGGCCGCAACCTCGGTCGCCGCCAGATCCGCAAGGGCTGGGCCGAGGTCTACGTGTTCGAAACACCCTTCGACCGCGTCCGCAGCTTCCGTCATGCCCAGCGGGTGGCGCGGCGGGCTGACCGCGGCGTGTGGCGGTTGTGCGGAGGGGACTTTCACTCACCGCTAAAGCGGGCGTACTTTCGGAGGCATGCTGACCAGGCGGGCTCAGTCGGGATACGGGGGTCAGTGTGATCGAGCTTGCAGTCGGGAGCCACCGTCAGGAAGGCCCCTCGGCCCGCGACCTTCCGTGCAATGAGGAGGGATCAAATGGGGAGCAAGCCAACACCGCGTGATCGAGCGCCGGCAAATCGCGAAGCGCAGGCACACGAGCCTGAGCGGTTCGATCCGGTGGCGTTCGTCGAAGAGCACGTCTGGACGTTCGCCAAGACGATGCCGCATATCCCCCACGAGTACGTGGTCCGGGGGAAGAACGGCTGTGCCGACGAGGACTGGGATGCCTTCGCGGCCTACATCAAGGACCACGGATACAAGGCTCGCTGGACAGCCCCGAGCGGGCGACACATGGACAACGTCTACCTCGAGCTCGGCGAGTGGAAGTTCTGGGTGATCTTTCCGGTGATCAACCGCGAGCGGATCGAGAACAGCACAACGCAGCGGCTCGACTCAGAGACCGACGCCGACTTCGGGACCACGTGCCGCAGTCTTTCCCCGCGCTACGCGAGGCCGAGGAGTTCATCGCCTCCGTCCCGTGGCGGGCGGTCAAGATGGTCGAGGTGGGCGACACCGGCAAGACGCCCGATCCGCACGAGTACGTGATCAAGGACTGGCGCGAGGTGGACGCGAACCTGTTCGACGCGTTCGTCCGGCTGATCAAGGCCGAGGGCTACCGGGCCACGTACCGGGCGCCGTATCGGCCCGACTACGTAATGACGAACCACTACCTCGAGATCGACGGCTGGTGCTACTGGTTCATCCACCCGAACATGCTCAACCGGGAGCGGGCCGAGCACCGGAAGCACAAGCCGATCCGTTGACCAGGCGGACCGAGGATCTGTAGGAGCTCCGACGGGAACCCGCGATAGGAAATCAGGCTCGCAACGGCGGGTTGTATGACTAACGCGAACAGCGGTGTCCCGATCCGCGTCATTCCGTAAAGGCGTTGTAGAGGCTAAGAATGGCGATGAGGGCAGCGAACGCCATGATCCACCAGCCCCCGGGATTGCCGTGGCTGATCTGCAAGGCTGCAGCGACTCCGACGAGGACCGCGGCGATCATGTTTGTGTCACCGCGAGAAACGATAGTCGCGCAACGGCAGACGGAGCCCGCCCCGGGCTTCATGCAGGCCGCGCCGGCGAGGCGTCCGACGAGGACATCCCGTTCTAGGCTGGGCTCCTGGTCGACCCGCACGGTGCCCGGCTCCCGAGCGGTGAGCAGCGCCCGGATCGCCTCCGGGGTCATCCCCTGACCGGCGACACGGCAATGCTCGATCAACTCCGCGGCGGTCAGCAGCTCGAGCACCTCCGCTCGATGGGAGATCGCCAGATCCTCGACCAACCTGCCGTAGTCGGAATCCCGCGATCGTGCGATCACAGCGAAGGCGATCGGACGCGCGTACTGGGCCCGGAAGCCTTCGCTGTGGAGGTGGACCCTTCCCCACGCCTCGCAGACCCCGATCACCACAGGAGGGCCGTCCTTGGGGTTGGGCTGCCAGAACGGCGAGTCGGAGGCCGCACATGGATGCAGGTGGTAGAGGCCGCAGGTGCAGTTGCCGGCCGGCGTGCCGGTACCCCGCGGGTGCAACGCCGCGCCGCGGCCGGCAGCGTCGCACTCGGCCCACGTGGACTCGCCGTTGTTGCGCCAGCGCCGACCGCGCGGGCCGAGGCGCAACGCACCGTTGTCGTCCACGGTGACGCTCCAGGTGCGCAGGCCGAACAGACGCCCCGGCACCGTGCGTTGCGGACCGACCGGCCGCGCTCGCCCGATCGGCGCGGCCGCGTGCCTGTATGCCCTCACCGCGCCGTGCCGGTCTTCGCCGGCTCCTTTGCCGGGGCCGGCGTCTCGGTCGGCTCCTCGGGCTGCGGAACCTGCGCGGGCTCTTCCTCGGGGACGCGCTCGGGCACCACCGCCGGCTCGACGATGATCGTCCTGTACGGATCGCTGAACGTCATGACTACCTCCATCGGTACCGGCGTTGGCACCGTGCCTCGACCCGGAGGTCTCGGTCGGTTGCCGCGGCGTCACAGGGCCGGATCCCTCAGCCGCTCTTGATGGACAACTGGAACGAGGGTCAAAGCCCAACCGGAGTCACAGCCTCCCTTCCCGCCTGGCCCGGCGCATGTTGTCGAGGTATTGCTGAACCATGTTCTCGGGGTCGTGTTCGTCCAGGTACTCACCCACGACCTCCGGGATCGAGTCAGCCATCAGCATGCAGATGTAGCCGAAGCTCCAGACACGCACCAGCGGTCCGTCTCGACCCCGGTATGGGCCCGCGCAGTACTGGTCCCAAAGCTCGCGTTGCTCATCGGCTGAGCCGGCCCAGGTCGATCGGAGCGTCGGGGCACTCCGGACGCGGGTCATCCGAATTCTCAATCTCCGACAACGTCGTCACCTCCATCGGTGCCGGCTTTGGCACCGTGCCTCGACCCGGAGGTCTCGGTCGGTTGCCGCGGCGTCACAGGGCCGGATCCCTCAGCCGCTCTTGATGGACAACTGCAGATAGTAGTCGGGCGATACCCGGGGTTGCTGACATTCGCCCGTCGTCAGACCCGCAACGGCCACGCCGACCGACGGTCGAGTGAAGCTCTGGCTCGACGACATCCGCGAACCCCCGGACGAGACCTGGACGCTGGGCTCGCACCTACGAGGAGGCCGAGCTGGCGATGAAGTGCGCTCGAGGTCACCGAGGCCTCGCTCGACAACGACCTCGGCGAGCGGCGAGCCGGAGGGCCGGCGCCTGGTGCTGTGGATGTGCGAGCACGCAGCATCTGGCCGCGCGACTCGATCGCCGTCCACAGCGCCAACCCGGTCGCCTGCGGAGTACATGTTCGGGATGATCGAGCGCTACGGGCCGTTTCGGCGGGTCGCCGCGAACGCACAGGTTTCGCCGTACCCAGCGCCGGCGCTCATAGGCGCTTGAGCTGCGGCGGCAGCAGCTGCGGATAAGGCCGGTGCTCTGCCACCAGCGCCGGCAGCAGTTGCGGGTAGAGCTGGTGCCTGCCACCAGCCGGGCAATCCGAATCGCGCACCGTCGAAGACGCACCTGCCGCGATCGACCCGCCTCGAGGCGCCCCGCGCTGAGCCATCCGCCCGCCGTGATCTCGCCGTCGCGATCGCGAGCGAGGATCGCAATCCGGGCGTCTCGCAGCGGCCGCGCCGCCTCGGCGGTGGCCGCGACCCGACAGCGCTCGCGGTCGAACGAGATCGCGCTCAGCCGCAGCGGCGCCTGCGCGCCGCTCGGCTGCCGGCGCCCGCCGAGCCCGGACCTCGACCTCGTAGTCGATCCGCCGCGGCAGGTCGGTCGCGACCCGCCTCGGGAGCACGATCGACGATCAGGCCGGTCGCCCCCGGCAGCAGGCTCGGCCGCAGGTCGACCCGCTCGCGATCCCCGAGCCGGACGATCGGATCGCCCGCCTGGTCGCGCACGGCGCCGCGTGGGAACGCGGCCAGCGCCAGCCGGTGATCGCTCGTGTTGCGGACGACGGCGAGGTAGCGAAGCCGGCCGTCGAGCTCGACCAGAGCCTGGTCGACGATCCGCAGGTGATGGGACGGGAACTCGACCGCATCCGGCTCGGTGATCGCTCGGAAGACCCCGAGTGCGACAACCACTGCGAACGCGCCGATCGCCGCGTACCAGGCCGCGGCGACGACGAACGCCAGGCCCATGCCGAGCCGCTCGGCGAACCGCCCAAGTCGCGAGGGCCCGGGCTTTGCGGCGCGGCGTCGCCGGGACGGCCGGCGGCTCGGGGCGATCGCGCGGAACCAGCGAGCGCACCGTCGCCGGGGCGAGCCCGAGCCCTCGCGCTCGGCAGTGCTCGACCAGCCCCTCGGGGCTCTCGAGCTCGACCACCTCGGCGCCGTAGCGCTCGGCAAGCCGGACGACCACGTTGCCGACGTCGCTGTCGCGCGCTGCCCCGATCAGCGCCAGGGTGTGCGGGCGGGCGAACTGGGCGCGGAAGCCGTCGGCGTGCAGCTCGACCCGACCCCAGGCCTCGACGATCCCGACGACACCGTCCGGGAACGCGTCACCGTCGCCCTTGCCAGGTATCCGGGGCCAGACGTATAAGCCGTGCCCGTCGCTCGCGTGGGGATGAAGCGCGTAGAGCCCGCACGAACAATCGGGCCGCGGCGGGTGATGTCCGCGGGCGATCCGGGCGCGACGGCCGCCCGAGAGGCATCGAGCAACGGTCGGCTCGCCGCCCGCCGCCCACACCTGGTCGCCGTGTCCGCGCAGGTCGGCGGTCCCGTCGGTGACGCCGATCCGCCAGAACCTGATCCCGTGGATCCGCCCGGCGATCAGCGGTGGGTCGTCCCGCGCCACGATGCGCTCAGGGAGCTTTGACGGGCTCGCGGTCGGGCTTTGGCGCGGGCGGCGCCGGCTTGGGGTCGGCCTCGCGTTCGGGCTCTCCGGCCGGCACCGGCTCCGGCGGCGCCGGCTCCTCGATCGGCTGGACTGTGATCGTCCGCGAAGGTCCGGGCAGGGTCATCTCGTCCTCCTCGTCGGGCTGGCGCTGATGACCTTCAGGTCGGCGGCGCGGCGGGGAACCTGACGACCACGTTTCGTCTGATACAAGAGCTAGCCTGCCCGCCCCGCGTCAGGAAGTCGCCGAGCGGCGGCGACTAAACAGACATCGAAGCGAAGACGTGCCCAACGACGATTTCAACTGCTTGAGCGAGAGCGAGCTGCAGAAGCTCAGCTCCGATGAGCTCATCCGCTACATCCGCGAGGCCACCGATGCCGGGCGCGCCGACTGCGCGCAGTCGGCGCTGGCGATCCTCTGCTACCGCCACTTCGACGACGTCAAGCGGCGGATCGCGATGCGCGTGCCAACGGCCGCATGTCGAAGACCAGGCGATGACGGTGATGCTTGCGGCGATCAAGTCCGCCTTCGACGGCACCTCGGTCGGCGAGTTCAGGGTGTGGCTGAACCGGATCGTCGCCCGTCGCGGGATCGCCGACTTCCACCGCGACCGCGAGGACGACCCCCAAGTCGGCCCGCTGCCGACCGAGCACCAGGGCGAGGAGGAGATCTGGGGTGAGGAGCCCGCTGACGCCGACGAGTCCGGGCGCGTGGTCGTACAGTCGCGTGATCGAGGAGTGCCTCGAGGAGCTCAGCGACGCGCATCGCAACGTGATCGAGCTCAACGTGTTCGACGACCTCGACGCGACGGACGACCGCCGACCGGGTCAACGAGGCCCACCCCGACCTCGAGCCGCCGATGAGCCAGGCCAACGTCCACAAGATCGTCAGCCGCTTTCGCGAGTGCCTGACCGACAAGCTCCAAGACCAGGTAGCGATGGCCGACGAGATCCAGACAGCTGCTCTCCGAGTACATCGCCGAGCACCGCGCCGGCGGCGAGGCCGACCCGCTCGCCTACCTCGAGCGCGCCAGCCGCCGCCGATCGCCAACGACCTAGCTGTGCTGATCGACGGGTACCTGGAACGATCGCCCGGGCGCGAGTGGGACGCCGCCGCCTACGCCGGCTCACCCGCCGAGCGGGTCGCCGACGAGATCGGTCGGTCGCTGCTCGGCGAGGCCGGGCTGTGGCCGGCGATGCTGCCGCGGCTTCGAAAGCAGGCTCGAGCTGACTCGCGCCGCAGGTGGTCGAGCGGTTGAGCGCCGCGCTTGGGCGTGGCCGGGCGCGAGCAGAAGGTGGCCGCGTACTACCACCAGATGGAGCACGGCAGCCTCGACTCGCGCCGCGTTTCAGAGCGCGTGCTCGGCGCGCTCGGCGACATCTACGACACGACGGCCGAGAAGCTGCGCGAGATCGGCACCCCCGTAGTCCCGGGTGGCGCGCCAGCGGCTGGAGCGCCGGCTCCGGCGATGATGCGCAAGGCGACCCCGGACGCCGCGTACGCGGCCGAGGATCGCGACGAGCTCAGAGCCGAGCCGGTGGCGCCGGCGGAGGAGCGAGACGAGATCGACGAGATGTTCACGGGCGGCCCCTAGCGGGCCGTCCGTTTCGTTCGTCAGGACGCGCGTCAGCGTCGGCCGGCCACGACCGACCTACGCGCATGACCTACCAAGCGGCCACCCGCCCGTTCCTGCTGTTTCGCTTCGCCCTTCGCGAGGGTGACTTCCGCCTCGCCGAACTGATCGCGCGCGCGCTTTGGCGCGGCGCGCAGACAGCGTCCGGGGCGCCGGCTAGGATCGGCGTCGATGGAGGAGATCGAGCGCCGCGCCGAGTCGATCCTCGCCGAGCTTCCCGACTACATCTGGGACGGCGACCGCCCCCCGATCCCGGTCGAGGAGATCGCCGACAGCTCACTTCGGCCTTCACGTCTGCGACAAGTCCGCCGGCCGAGATGCGCGACGCGCCCGGCTGTCCGCAGCTCGACGACGGCGTCACGCTCTCGCGGCCTCCTGCTCCCCTCCCTCGGCCAGATCTGGGTCAACGCCGACGAGGCCGTCCAATGGCCGCCTCGGCGCCGGTTCACGATCGCCCACGAGCTCGGCCACCACGTCCTCCACCGTCACGGCCAGCAGTCGCTGTTCTGCCGCAAGGCGGCCGTCGACCCGGAGGACAGCCCGCCCGCGACCACGCGCGCCGCCGCTCCCGGTGACCGAGCAGGAGGCGAACGCCTTCGCGGCCGCACTGCTGATGCCGGCGCCACTGGTCGAGCGGTACTACCGCAAGACCGGCGGCGAACTTCGAGCAGCTCTGCTTGGTGTTCGAGTCGAGCGGGGCGGCGATGGGCCGGCGGTTGCATGCCGTGATCTGACGCTCCGCCGGAAGAGCATTGCGGGTGGCAGCGAAGGACCTACCTCGGACCGCGCACCCCGGTGAGGGGTGTCAGCAGGGCCGCGACACACACGACTTTCAGGAGGTGATCTCGCACCTCTACTTCGCCTACGGCTCGAACCTCAATGCCGAGGATCTGCGCCACCGCTGCCCGGAGGCGCGGCCGGTCCGGATCGCACGTCTCGACGGCTGGCGCCTGACCTTCCGCGGCGTCGCCGACATCGAGCCCGCCGAGGACCGCAAGGTCCACGGCGCGCTCTGGCTGTTGAGCGACCGCGATGTCCGCAGCCTCGACGCATACGAGGGCGTGCCGTCGCACTACGACCGTCGGATGGTCGTCGTCGAAGGCGAGTTCGGGCCGCACGAGGCGATGACCTATGTGATGACGAGGGCCGAGCACCACGGCCTCCCGCTCTCCTGGTATCTCGACTGCATCGAGGCCGGCTACCGCTACTGGGGCCTGCCGATCGACGAGCTGCGCCGGGCGTTGCGCGAGACCCGCACCGCTCCTCGAGGCGGTCTGATGGCGGAGATCACCGACAGCCTCGCCCGCGCCTTCGACCGGATCGCCGACTTCCAGGCGGTCCAGTCCGGGCGCTCGGGCAAGGAGCTGCTCGAAGCAGTCACCCGGCTGCAGGAGTCGGTCGGGATCGGCGACGAGCCGCGGGCCGTGATCGCCGAACGCCTCGACACCATCGCCGGCAGCTCGCGCGCGCCGGGGCACGTGTTACTCGGGGTGATCGTCGGGCTGATGGCCGCGGAGCTCGACACCGAGTCGGCGCCCCGGTGAGGGCGGCGGAGATCCGCTACGGGGATGTGCTCCTGCTGAGCGCTGCCGAGGTTCGCCGATCGCTTCGGCGAGCTGTGGGATCAGTCAGGTCCATCGACGGCGCGGCGATGTCAGATCGAGCCGCCGGCACGCGACTGAACGCTTGATGGACGAGGACTTCGACGAAAACTTCGGCGAGCTCACCGGCGGCGCCTCGGACGAGCCCGAGCTGACCCCGACCTGGCGGGCGACGATCCGCCGCGGCCGGCTGATGCTGACGGGTTGGGCGCCCTGGTTGATCACCGGTGGTCCAATGGGCAGCCTGCTCCCCGCCCGTGCCCGCGCCGGCGTCACGATCGCCGACCTCACCGTCCACGGCCCCGACAACGACGAGCTCGCCGTCCGATACCTGGTTCGCGCCGAGCCGGAGGACGAGGCCCAGGAGGTCCTGCTCGAGTGGGCCCAACGCGTCGGCCACAAGCGGGTCTGGCTGCCCGACTGCATCATGGTCGAGCTCGAACCCGACCCCGATCAGATCACCGACGTCAGCGTGCGCTGCGACGTCTGCCGAGCCCACTGGTCTGACGGCACGCCGGAGTTCTGGCTCGCCGTCCGCGACGCCAAAGCGTTTCCGAAGTGGTGTCCGGTCTGCGGCTGCGAGCTCGCTCAGTGGACGAGCCGGCCGACCCAGCCTCGCAAGCCTGCACATCCCGGCAAGGCCGCTTCCTGGGCGGCGTCAGGTTCCCCGCGCCGCGAACGACAGAAGAAGACATGACCACTTCAGCCACGCATCCAACAGAACTCCGGGCAGTCCCTCGCCTCGCTTTCTCGCCGAGCCGCTTCGCGTCGGCGAGCCCGACGTCGTCGGCCCGCTCGCCGTCTTTCCGATCTTCGGCCCCGCCCCGCGCACCGAGTACGTCGCCCTTCGCCGAGGCCCGCACCCGCGGCTTTCGGATCGGCGAGCTCGAGAGCGGCGCCTCGGTCAACGACCTGATGGTCGAGAACCCGACCGACTCCAACGTGCTGCTGTACGAGGGCGAGGAGGTGCTCGGCGCGCAGCAGAACCGCACGTTCGACGTCTCTGTGCTGGTCGGCGCCGGCTCCAAGCTGCGCGTGCCGGTGAGCTGCGTCGAGGTCGGGCGCTGGGACGGCCGGCGCCACCGCGAGGAGTTCGATGTCGCACCGCAGGCGGCCTATCCCGAGCTTCGCCGGAAGAAGGCGATGCAGACGCGCGAGCGGGTCGCGGCCGGGCTCGAGGCCCGCGCCGACCAGAGCGCGGTCTGGGACGAAGTCGCAGCCAAGTCTTCGCGGATGGGCGTCGACTCGCCCACCGGCGCCATGCACGACATCTACGAAGGACGTCGCGACCGGCTTGCTGAGATGCTCGATGGGATCGAGCTCCACGACGGCCAGCTTGGAGCATTGGTCGCGATCGCCGGCGAGATCCAGGTCATGGACTGGGTAAGCCGGGCCGAGACCTTCGCCGTCCTTCACGCCCCGCTGGTCCAGGGCTACGCGCTCGACGCGCTCGAGTTCAACGCGACCGACGCGCCGGCCCCGCCCGAGACCGACACCGCCAGCGGCTTCACGCTCCTGGTCACCGATTGCGAGCCCGACCAGCGTGGCCGCGGCGTCGGCCTCGGCGAGGGTCTGTCATTTGCCGACAACGGCGTCTGCGGCACGGCCCTCGGACACGAGGACGAGCTGATCCAGCTGACCGCGTTCCCGCAGGATCCGCGGCGGTCGGAGCACGAGCGGGTGATTCGGACGGGTCGAGTGCGGCGACCGTCGCAGCGGCGGTGAACCGCGTGCGGCTCGGCGGCACACGGGACCGGAGACCTCATGAGCTCTGAGCTACGAGTCGCCTCCCTGAACCTGCGCGCGTATCCCAATCCGCAGCGCGGGCAGATCAACCGCTTGGCGAGGATCATCAGGGCGCAGGAGTGCGACGTCGTCCTGCTCCAGGAATGCCTCAGGCCCTGGCTCGACGTGGTCTGCGAAGTCACCGGTTTCACGGGCGTCCATTCCCACCGTCTGTCGCCGGCCACTCCCCCGGATGCGTTCTCGCCAGATGGGTGCGCGATCGCCGTTCGCCCATCGATCGAGCTCGGCAGCTGCCGGCGGATCCCGCCGGAGAGCTTCATGCCCTCTGCGGTGCAAGAGGCGATTTTCGAGGAGCCTCCCGCCGGCTTCGAGCCGATGCCCGAGCGGCTTGCCTACCGGTCCTCGGGACGCTCGATCCTGGCGGAGATCGTCGCGGACGACGAGACGGTGGTCGTCGGCTCGTTTCACGCCACGCCTGGGTCGGGCTCTGTCGGTGGCATGCAGGTGGGCGAGTGGAAGCCGTTCTTTCACGGAGCGGTCGCCGTCGAGCTCGCCGCGCTCGAACGACCATTCGTATTTGCGATCGACGCGAACGAGCCATTCTCCGAGACGGTCGACAGCATCGTCTTTCACTGGGAGGAAGGGCGCTCCGGCGTTGCGAAGATCCAGGCCCTGCTTGGGCGCGAGCCCATCCATCGTGGTCGCGATCTGTTTCGCGAGTGGTTGGCGACAACCGGAGGCGAGCCCGTTTCACCCGACCTGCTGCAGGCCACCTACGCACCCAGCCCGACATTCCAACGGCGCTTCGACTCGATCTGGGCCACACCGGAGTTCAGCCTCACCCAATTCGCGACGCACTTCGACGAGGTCGTCGCGGCAGGTGGCGATCACGCGATGCTGGTCGCCGACCTGCGGGTTGGTCGAGCTAGCCGCTGCACGCCTTCGACCCCGGTCAACAAGCGCACGCTGCGGTCGAGGCCACGACTAGCTCGGGCGGATGACCGCGCACGTCACGACTAGGCTCGCCACCCGAGCGATGCGCCTCGTCGCCACCGACTTCTTCGGCTACTACCGCCCCTCGCAGTGCGGGCTTCGGGTCTGGCTTCGCGAGCAGGGAGTCGAGGAGGCGCCGCCCGAGCCCCTACAGCGAGCGTGCTGATGCGGCCTCGGCCGCGAGCACGAGGCGCGCCACCTGACGAGGTTTCCCGGACGCACTCGACCTGGGCGCCGGCTCGATCGCGGAGCGCGCCGAGCGCACCCGCGGAGGCGATCGCCGAGAACGAGCGCGTGATCTACCAGGGCGTCCTTCGCGCCGAGACGACCCTCGCCGGCACGCGAGGTCGAGATCGTCGGCGTCCCCGACTTCCTGCTCCCCGCCCGCCGCGGCTACGCGATCCGCGACTCGAAGCTCGCCCGCCGGATCGGCAACGGCCGCACCCCGAGATCGAGCTCCAGCTCGCAGACCTACGGCTGGCTCTACGAGCAGACCTTCGGCGAGCCGCCGGTCGCGCTCCAGGTCCACAACGGGATCGGCGCGATCGCCGACATCCCCTACGAGGGCGGCGACGAGGCGCTCGAGGTCCTCGAGCGAGATCCTCGCGCCTCAGGCTCAGCGAGGAGGAGCCGCACGGAGCCGGTCGGCTGGTCGAAGTGCTCGGGCTGCGGCTTCTTCGAGCGCTGCTGGCCGGCGGCGGTCGAGCGGCACTCGGTCGGCCTGCTGCCGTGGGTCGATCGCGGCCTCGTCGCCGAGCTCGAGCGTCGCGGGCGTCGAGACGATACGACCAGCTTCTCGACCGGTACGACGCCGAGAGCCTCGCCGAGCTCGAGCGCCCCTGGGGCGAGCAGGACGCAAGAAGGTCGGCCCGCAGGCCGAGCGCATCCTCACCAGCGCCCGCGCGCTCGCCGAGGGCGAGCCGATCGTCCTGAAGCCGCCCGCGATCCCCGAGCACCCGAACTACGTCATGTTCGACCTCGAGGGCCTGCCGCCGCAGCTCGACGAGCTGGAGAAGATCTACCTCTGGGGCCTGCAGGTGTTCGGCGAGCAGCCCGGGCCACTTCCGCGCCGCCACCGCCGGCTTCGGCCCCGACGGCGACCGCGAGGGCTGGGAGGCCTTCCTCGCGCGAGGCCGAGGCGATCTTCGCCGAGCACGGCGACATCCCGTTCGTCCACTGGGCGAGCTACGAGCGGACGAAGATCGACCTCTACCTCGAGCCGCTACGGCGACCGCGACGGCATCGCCGCCCGCGTCAAGCGAAACCTCCTCGACCTCCTGCCGATCACCTACGAGTCGGTCGCCCTGCCGATCTCGAGCTACAGCCTGAAGCAGGTCGAGCAGCTCGCCGGCTACGAGCGCCAGCTCGACCGACGCCGGCGGCGACTGGTCGATGGCCCGCTACATCGAGGCGACCGAGACCGACGACGAGGGTCTCCGCGCCTCGATCATGGACGAGATCCTCGACTACAACCGGGAGGATCTGGAGGCGACGTGGGCGGTGATGGAGTGGTTGCGACGCCTATCGGGCGCCGTCGCAGGGTTCGATCAACCGGCGATCAACCGAGCAACGGCGGCGCATCAGCGAACCGTCGGGCTTCACGGGATTAGGATCGGACTGAGGTCAAGTGATCGAACTCCCCGCAGATAGCGTCGGCGCCGAGCGGTTCACGGGGCCCGAAGCCGAGCCGTACGACGTTCCCGGTCCACCGGATCAGTGCGCAGCGTTGGCCCGAACACGTCGATTTCGAGGTCGGCTCGTACACGAACAAGGTGCTGATCGTCCACGAGGGCAAGCCGGTCTTCCCCGAGATTGCGATCGTGCGGATGGCGGAGCAGCAGTGCTGGGACGCAGCCTGGATCGACACCTACCACCAAGACCGACGGTGGCTCGACATGCCTGAGCAGGACGATCTCTGCTCGCTCCCGCCGGCTCAGGAGAAGCTCCTGGCGCGGATTTCGCAAGCTGAACGGTCGGCGCGGAGGCTGCTGGGACGTGGATCCTCTGGGCCGAGCCAGTCGAGGGAGTCCGTCTGCCGGCGTCCTGGCGCACGGTGACCGGGTGGTTCTTGCGCCGGAGGCCACCGCGGGTAAACGGCGACAGGCTCGAGTCGGCGCGCCTAGGATCACCTCGCCCCTGCTGGAACGCGCCCGCTTGGTGTAGGACTCGCAGATGGCGCGGATGTACCCGCGGACCCTGATCGCGTCCGAGGTCAAGAGCGACGCCGAGAAGCGGGTGTTCGCCGCGCTCCGCGACGGCCTCGACGACGACTGGGAGGCCTTCCACTCGGTCAGCTGGATGATGCGCGACCCCGCCGAGGGATCCGCCGACGGCGAGATCGACTTCGTCCTCTGCCACCCGGACGGAGGCGATCCTCTGCCTCGAGGTCAAGGGCGGCGGGATCGAGTGCCGCCACGGCGAGTGGTTCCGGCTCAAGGACGGCAAGCGCGAGCGCATCAAGGACCCGTTCACGCAGGCGCTCGACCACCGCTACGCCCTCGAGCCGCAAGCTCGACCGAGTTCGACGGGCTGGAAGAAGCGCGACGTCTTCATCGTCCAGGCGCTCGCCTTCCCCGACATCACCGTCCACAAGCTCGTGCTGGCCCCCGACGCGCCGCCCGAGATCGTCATCGACCGACAACGACCTCGACCGAGATCGCCGCGTCGATCGAGCGCGTCCTCGACTACCACCGCGGCGCCCGCGAGAAGCGCAAGCCGCCCGGGCGAGAGCGGCGCGAAGCGCTCCGCGAGCTCCTCGCGCCCGAGGTGCGGATCGAGGTGCCGATGGCGAGCGAGTTCCTCGACGAGGAGGAGGCGCTGATCACGCTCACCCACGAGCAGGCGATGCTCCTGAACCGCTTCGGCCGCGACCGGCGGATGGTGATCACCGGCTGCGCCGGCTCGGGCAAGACGATGCTCGCGGTCGAGCAGGCGAAGCGGCTCGCGCGCGAAGGGCAAGGACGTGCTCTTCGTCTGCTTCAACCGCGCGCTGCGCGATCACCTGCGCGAGCGCGAGGCGAAGTCCGGGGTCGACTTCTAGAACTTCCACGCGCTCTGCGTCGCACCTCGCCGGCAAGGCCGGGGTCGAGCTGCCCGAGCTATCCGGAGGACGAGGCGCCGCCGGAGTTCTGCGACGAGGAGCTGCCGAACGCGCTGGTCGAGGCGATCGAGGAGCTCGGCCCGCAGTACGACGCGCTCTTCGTCGACGAGGCCCAGGACCTCGAGAACGACTGGCTCGACGCGCTGATGCTCGACGCTCCGCGATCCGCGACGAAGGGTCAGGTCTGGCTGTTCATGGACGACAACCAGCGCGTCTACGAGGCGCAGCTCGACGTCCCGAAGGAGTTCCGCCCCTTCGACCTGACGGTCAACTGCCGCAACACCCAGGCGATCGCCCGCGAGGTGCTCAAGAAGTACGAGGGCGAGATCGAGCCCGAGGTCATCGGGCCCGCCGGGCCGCGAGGTCGAGCTGCTCTCAGACCGACGACCAGGTCGCGACCGTCCGCGCGGTCGTCGAGCGCCTCTGCGGCAAGGAGGAGGTCCCGCCGCAGGACGTCGTCGTCCTCTCCTCCCACAACCTCGAGAACTCGGCGGTCGGCCAGCGCGGGCTGCCGGCGCCGTACTCCTTCGTCAAGGAGCCCGAGCCCGCTCGGCCCGTACGATCCGCTTCTCCTCGATCCGCGGCTTCAAGGGCCTCGAGTCGCCGGTCGTGATCCTCTGCGAGCTCGAGGACCTCGACGACGAGACGATCGACCAGCAGCTCTACGTCGGCATCTCGCGGGCGCGGAACCACTGCGTGGTGGTGGCGCCGGCTCCGCCGTCTTGACCTGCTCAATGCTCGAACTGAGGGTCAGGAGTGCGCCAGCTCACCGACTGAACGATTAGCCTCGCGGTGAGGCTAGTCGATGTCATTGATGCCGATCACAGGAACCCCGAGTCGATTGAGACCGCCATGGTCCAAGAGGTCGCCGCGGCTCAATTCGACGACCCGCTTGCACCGATCGGTGTGCTCCTCGGCGGAACACTCCTGCGCTGCGTCCCTACCTCCAACGGCGCCTGGCGGAGCTCACCGGCGGGATCGCGAGTGTACGTTTTGTCATGTCGGGCGAGCTCGCGATGCTCATATTCGGCGACGAACCGCAGCCGGGACTGGAATGCACGCCATCTTCGACCGTACGCCGGCGCGGGCAGATCCGCATTATCTCGATCATCCATGCCAACCTAGACGGCGAGGCTGGAACTCGAGCCTCCCTCTCGTGCATGAGTCGTTTCGGCGCACCGGCATCGAGCTCGTCGATGCCATCGGCCAAGCGCGTCAACTCACGCGGCCAGCCCTGCGGACCACGTACCTCAAGCAACCGAACGTCGGCTCCGCGTTCTTCTTGCTGTTCTGATCCGGCACCTTGCGTCCCGCGAACCGGTGGCGCGTTCAATCCCAGCGCCTTGAACCCAGCCGTTTGCAGGTCGCCGTAGAAGATCGGATCGATCGTCTCGAGGACGTCGGCGGACACTTCGAGGAAGTTCCGCTTGTTCTCGATCGGGATCAGCGCCCGCCGTGCGCCGTTGTCCATGCGCGACCTGGAGCGGCTCGACCAGCGACCGCACCGGCTTGATGTTGCCCTGGATGCTCATGTCGCCGAGGACCAGCAGGCCCGGCTGCACCGGCGCTCGTCGCAGCGCCGAGTAGACGGCGACGAAGAAGGCGACCCCGATCTCCGCCGCGCACCTGGTTGCCCAGCAGGTCGATGGCCTCGACGTGGAAGTCGGACGTGTCGACCTCGCGGGCCGACGCCCAACGTCGACCTTGTTCGCCAGCAGGTAGCCGAAGGCCCGCTGGATCGACTCCTTCATCGTCGCCCGCGACACCGCCGGCGATCTTCAGCTTCCCGGTGCCGCTCGAGAGCGACACCTCGAGCCGGTAGAGCCCGACCTTGCCGTCGTCGCCGACCGACGCCGCGTAGACACGAGCCCGGCGCCAGCGGATCGGTCGAGATCAGGTCGCGCCCGCCCTGCTCGGGCACGCCGACGAACCGCTCTTCGCCGGTCTCGTTGACCGAGTAGCTGAACGAGGTCTGGTGGTACTCGAAGGAGCCCATCTTCTTGAGCTGCTCCTTCACCCGGCGACGGCCTTCGAGGGCGAGCGCCAGGATCTCCTCGAGGTCGTCCTGCGACGACCTCGCCGTGCGGGTGGAGGATCTTCACCAGCCCCGAGACCGTCTCGCGCACGGCCTTCCGGTCGCGCGCGTTCAGGTGCGCGCCCAGCGAGAAGTGGTGGTCGATGATCTCGGTGAAGTTGTGCTTGCGGAGCTCTCGCAGCGCCTCGGCCAGGTAGTCGACGACGAAGCCGTAGTGGTCGGTGAAGTGCTCGTTCCGCATCTTCGGCACTTCCCAGCCGGGGAGGTAGAAGTGGAGGCGGTCGATGAACGCCATGTCGTCGCGGATCACGTCCGGCATCGGCGCGAACAGGTGCCCGGTCTGCACCATCACGTCGACCGGCTGGTTCGTGTTGCCGAACATGGCGATGCTGGCGTAGCCGGCGGCGGCCTCCCGGCCGCGCTGGAACTGGCCCGACTCGCAGTAGGTCTTGAGCGTCGTGATGACCTCCTTCGGCATCTTCTGGAGGTCGGCGACCTCGTCGAAGCCGACGACGTCCCAGATCGCCACCATCCCCTTCTCGCCGCCCGCTCATGTGGCCGAACAGGTTGGCGACGGTCGTCGGCCCGGTGAGCAGGGTCGTGTACGGCGAGAGCTCCTGCACCGCGTAGCTCTTGCCGGTGCCCCGCGGGCCGAGCTCGACGAGGTTGTAGTTGCGCTCGCACAGCGGGATCAGCCGGATCGAGGAAGAGCAGCTTGAGCCGCCGGTCCATGGCCGACGGCTCGTAGCCCATGCTGCGGATCAGCAGGTCGATCCACTCGTCGGTCGTGAACTCGGCCGCGCAGCCGCCGGTACTCGTCGAGGTCGAACGTGGCGAGCTGGATCGGCTTCAGCTTGTCGATCCAGAACGGGTTCTTGCCCTTCTCCTCCTCGTCGTACTCGAAGCGCATGTCGATCTGCGCCCAGATGCCGCCCGTCAGCAGCCGGTCGAAGTCGCGCACGTAGTGCTCGGGGATGTGGACGTACTTGTGGCCGAAGTTGGTCACCTCGGCCCAGTAGCGCGAGTCGACGAGCCGCACCTTCACCTTGTCGATGAAGGTGTGCTTGCCCTTCTCCTTGACCATGCTCTGCGCCTTCGTTCGCCTCGTCGGGGCGGATGAAGTTCTCGGCGAGCGTCTTGTTGACGACCTCGCAGCCCCATCGGATCGCCATCTCGTCCGACGAGGCGCAGTACTTGCCGAGCAGGTACTCGAGCACGAAGACCGGGACGTTGGCCCCGACCTTCACCTTGCGGACGAGATCCTTGCGGACGACCTTGCCGGCGAAGACGCGGGTCACCTTGTCGTCGAGCTCGTCGCGCAGCGGGATCTGTTCTTCGGCGATCGCTCATATCCCGAGCCTCACGGGGATCTCTTCGGACTGACCGAGCACGGCGTCGGTCGCCGGATCCTGAACGACCAGTCGCACGGTCTCGCAGTCGTCGCGGGTCAGCATGACGCCCACGCTAGCTTCCGCACCGGGCTGCATGCGTCACGATGCCGGTGTCGCGGTCGAGTTCGGCGCCGACGACCATCCCCGCCTGACCGACCTGCTCGGCGCCCGACAGCAGGACGACACGAAGCTGCCATCGGCTCGGTGGTCAGACACCGTCGAGCGTCAGGTCCGAACGCTGAACGTACGGTTCGTGAGCTCGTCGGCACGTCCTCGAGATGAACGACATCACCCGTTCGTGCCGGCTCGCTCGCGCGCGGGATCCGGAACGTCGACCACCGGCACGACCATCTCCTGCAGGCTGATGCCGCCGTGGTGGTAGGCGACCACCACCGGCTTGAAGACCCCGAGCCCTGTCGGGAAGACGAAGTCGAGGTCGCTGTCGTAGCCGAGCTCCGCCGCGGACACGCGGATCGTCCCGGGCGGCGTCGCTCCACCACGCCCGATCCAGCAGCGCCGGTGCAGCCCGACCGTGTCGCCGCCCGGCGCGTCGATCCGCATGTCGTCGTCTTGCGCGTCGCGAACTGGTGCCCGTGGTCTGCGGTCACGACGAACGACTCGACCCCGGCCGCCGCGAGCCTTGCGAGCGGCGCGGCGATGTTCCCGATCACCGTAGTCCATGACGTGGCGCGCGCAGCCCCGGGTCGAGCTCGCCCGCGAAGTCGATCTCCTGCGACCGCACGAGGATGAGCGCGGCATCGCCGATCGTGCTCCGAGCTTCGTGCGGAGTCGCATCTGCAGCAGACCTTGTCGAGCGGCAGGTCGACGACGTCGGGAACCTTCGCCTTCAGGAACCTCCTGTCGCTCGGGAACGCCGGCATCACGTCTGCCGTCCGTCGACGCGCGCAGCGAGCTTCCCCTTGCTCTCCACGACCGAGAAGCTCGGCGGACGCTCCGGGCAGCAGCGCCGCCATGCCGACCGGGGTGATCGTCGGGAAGTGCCGCGACGGCCGGACCGAGTCGAGAGCTCCTCCGCTCCCTGGAGCTGGTCGCGCAGCTCGGCGCCCATCTCGTACCGCAACGCGTCGACGAGGAAGTACGCCGACCTGACCACCACCGGCCTGGACGAGCTCGGGTAGACGCGCGTCTGTGCAGGATCTCCGGAACGCGACCACTCCGACTGCGCCCGAGGCGCCTCGGTGAAGCCGGATCGCCATCCGCTTGAGCGAGACTCGTCGTGGCGAGGCGCGCAACGGCGATCGCCTGGGCTCGGCCTCGGTTCCTCGCTCGATGCTGCGCGACCCATCGTTTCGAGCCGCCGCTGCAGCCGATCGACCTCGAACCACGGCTCTCGCGCGTACGACGTCACCCACGCGGCCGCCGATCGGCGGGGCCTTGGCGCGAGCTCGCACCGATACCCTCGCGATCTCCGCCCGAGCTCGGCAGCCAGGCGACACGCCTCCCACTGCGCCTGCGCGAGCGACAGTCCGATCGAGCCAGAAGCTGTCGGCTGCGCCGCCGACGAGCTCGATGGCCTCGTCGATAGTGCCCCGCGACCGTCAGCTCGATCGCGCGCTCGAGAAGGCGCCGCTCCTCGAACCGGAACGTGTCGGTGGCGCCGAAGTGCGCCGCATCGATCGTCGCCTCGGCGAGGTTGAGGTCGCTTCGACCCGGTCCGCGAGCTCCACGTATTGTCTCAGGCTCGCGCGTCCGAAGCTCAGCTCGCGACGTCACGACGCGCGCCTCGCTGCGTCCTTCGTCGGCGCGCGATGGGATGAGCGCGATGGAATCGGCGGTCTCCCCACAGTCGAGGTCGTCCCGGAACTCGTTCACGAGCACGTACCGGACCGCGCGCGTCCGGATCTCGCTGATCGTGTCCTCATCAGAGAGCGACAGGCCGAGCCGGGCCTTGACGAGCTCGCGGACTTCGTCCAGGGCTCCCTTCTCAACGATCGCTGCGTCGTGCTCGTCGCTGGAGATCCATTTCAGCAAGGGGACTCGCTCGACAGGTTGCCGAGTATCGCCTTCAGGATCGACGGACCCGGGCCGGATTCGGCCTGGTCGAGATAGGCGACGACGTCCTTGTAGTCCAGGGCATCGGGCTCGAGCATGTTGTCGATGGCCGCATCCGTGAACGAGTCCAGAAGTACG
>CAWGDM010000013.1:0-6436 GCA_963821345.1 uncultured Solirubrobacterales bacterium
GGCCCCGAGTGGACCTAGGCCCCAGGGTGTTCAGGCGGGCGTCGTGAGCGAGGGCGCCAAGAAGGCGACGGGAATCGTCCTGATCACCCTGGCCGCGGGCCAGTTCGTGATGGCCCTCGACACGACGGTCATGAACACCGCGATCGCTACGGTCGCCGACGACCTCGGCACCACCGTCACCGGGATCCAGACCGCGATCACCCTCTACACGCTGGTGATGGCCTCGTTGATGATCACCGGGGGCAAGCTCGGGGAGATCATCGGCCGCAAGCGGGCGTTCGCGATCGGGTGCATCATCTACGCGTGCGGGTCGTTCACGACCTCGCTGGCCCCGAACCTGACCGTTCTGGTGATCGGCTGGTCTTTCCTGGAGGGCTTCGGAGCGGTGCTGATCATGCCCGCGATCGTCGCCCTGGTTGCGTCGAACTTCGGCAAGCCGGACCGCCCGCGCGCATATGGTCTAGTGGCGGCGGCGGGCGCGATCGCCGCCGCGCTCGGGCCGCTGATCGGCGGGTTTTTCACAACCTACGCGTCGTGGCGGTGGGTGTTCGCGGGCGAGGTGCTGATCGTCCTCGTGATCCTGCTGCTCACCCGGCGGATGAAGGACACGCCTGCGGAGGCGGGCGTCAAGCTCGACCTCGTCGGCACCGGCCTCTCCGCGGCCGGCCTTGGCCTGATCGTGCTCGGCATCCTCAAGGCCGGTACGTGGGGCTTCGTGCAGCCCAAGCCCGAAGCGCCCGAGTTGTTCGGGCTCTCGCCGGTGATCTGGATGATCCTCGCGGGCGGCGCCGTGCTGGCGCTGTTCGGGGCCTGGGAGAGCCGGCGCGTCGCTCGCGGCGAGGGCGCTCTGTTCGACCCCTCGATGCTGCGCAACATCCGGTTGCGCGGCGGCGTCAGCTCGTTCTTCTTCATGTTCATGATCCAGGCCGGGCTCTTCTTCTCGATCCCGCTCTTCCTCTCGATCTCGCTCGGCCTGTCGGCGATCGAGACCGGGGTACGGCTGCTTCCCCTATCGCTGTCGTTGCTGGCCTTCGCGGTCGGCGTCCCGAAGCTGCGCCCGAGCGCTTCGCCCCGACGGGTCGTCCGCATCGGCTTCGTCAGCCTCTTCGCGGGCCTCGTCCTTTTGGTCGGCCTGCTCGATGTTGGCGCCGGGCCCGAGATCGTGACCTGGCCGCTGCTGCTCGCCGGAATGGGCCTGGGCGCGATGGCCTCGCAGCTCGGGGCGGCGACCGTCTCGTCGGTTCCCGACGAGCAGAGCGGGGAGGTCGGCGGGCTGCAGAACACGGGCACCCAGCTCGGCGCCTCGATCGGCACCGCGCTCGCCGGAGCACTGCTGATCTCCGCCCTGACAGCGTCATTCTTCACCGGGATCCAGAACAACCCCGAAGTGCCAAGCTCCGTCGTTTCGCAGGCGCAGACCGAGCTCGCCGGCGGCGTCCCGTTCGTATCCGACGAGGACCTGAACGCCGCCCTCTCGGACGCCGGGGTGTCGCAGCCAACCGCGGACGCGATCGTCGAGACCAACACTCAGGCCCGGATCGACGGCCTGCGGGCCGCGGTCGCAGCGCTGGCGCTGCTCGCGCTGCTGGCGATCCCCTTCACCCGCGGGATCCCGACGACCCAGCCTGGGGCCGCCGAGGCGAAGTTAGAACCGGCGCCCGCGTAGCGCCGGCTGCGCTCAGATCCCGAGGATCTGCTTCTTCTTCGCCTCGAAGTCCTCGGCGGTGATCACGCCCTGGTCGCGCAGGCCGGCGAGCTTCTCGAGCTCGGCGGTGTAGTCCGGCGCCGCGGGCGCGGCGGCCTGCGGCGGCGGCGCCTGCTGTTCCTGTTCCTGTTCCTGGCCGGCCCACTTTTGCTCCTGACGGTGTCGGACGCGGCCGGCGACGCCGACCGCCACCCCCGCGCGGGCGGCCGTTCCCACCAAACCGGGACCCCTTCTCACCAATGGCATCTCAGCTTCCTTTCGTCTCTCAGGCGTTCTCGGCGGCCCACTCGCGCGCCGCCATCACAACTTCGTGCGGGATCCGGCCGAGGTCGTAAAGCTCCCCGCCGGCGTCGCGGATCGCGTCCGCAAGCCGCCCCGCCCAGAGATCCTCCCAGACGAGCAGCGCGGCGGAGGATTCCGGGTCGAGCTCCTCCGCGGCCGCCATCAGGTCCTCCTCGCTGAACAGCCCGGTCGGCTCCGCGCCCATATCCGCCAGCGCCGCCTGCACGTCGGGGTCGAGGTCGGAGACCTCGAACGCGGCGACGTTGCCGTCGGCGTCCTTGGCGACGAACGCCAGGTCGATGATCCGGATCGTCTGCGAGTCGACCAGCTCCGCCAGGGCCGGGGCGATCTCGCCCCGGAACTTGTTGCCGGGGAAGGCAACGATCAGGTACTCGACCGGTGCGACCTCACTCATCCATGATCCTCCGCTTCTCGTTTGCAAATTCTTCATCGCTCAAGACGCCGGACTCGTGCATCTTGCCCAGCCGCTCGAGCGCGTCCAGCTTCGCGTCGCCGCCGCCAGCTACCGCCGGCTGAGCGCGCCGCGAGATCCGAGCCTCGCGCGCCTCCTGCATCCGCTCCCGCATGCCGCGGGCGATCCCGTCGGCGGAGTGGGTGGTGACGCGATCGGGAAACTCCCGGATCACCTGGCGGCGCAGAACCTCGACGCCGATCGCGCTGAACAGGATCAGCAGCAGCGAGGGCACGAACCGGTGGGTGGCGACCACCGGGTCCCACCAGAAGAGCAGCACGAGCAGGACCGCGAGCCCGCCGTAAGCGTAGGCCGGCTGGCGCAGGTAGGGCGTGATCGCGCGGCGGAGCGAGGTCGCCCAGCTGGTCGGCCCAGCGAGCCACGCCGCGAGCACGATCACGATCCCGTAGGCAACGATTGACTGCCCAGTCTCGAGGATCAGCGACGTGCCGATCGTGAACGCGGCTCTGACGGCGTCATCGGAGGAGGCAGCGCCGCTGAGCGAATTGACGACGGCGTCGCCCCCGGCGCTACGGGCGAAGAGGACGGCGGCGCCGATGACGATGAAGGAGAAGCCGACAGCGCGCAGCGTTGTGCGGCGCCGGCCGCGCGCGAGCGCGATCGCAGCCGCGTAGAGCAGCAGCGTGATCGCGGTGAGGACGTAGCCTGCGGTCTTTAAGACTTTGAGGCCCTTCTGCGCTGCGTCGAGCTCGCTCGACTTCATCACCTCGATCGAGGTCGCCGACTCCGGCAGCTTCGCGACCAGCGTCCCTGGAAGGCCGAGTTGCGCGGTCACCGACTCGAGCAGCGATTTGAGGTCGACCGTCACCACCCCGCCGGTGGTGGAGACGAACTCCCCCTCGTCGTCGATCAGGGCGATCAGCTTGCTCTGCGCCGCCGCGGTTGCCTCCACCCAGAGTTGCTGGACCTTCGGCTGATCGAGCGCCTTCAGGGCGACGTCGCCGGCGGCGCTGCGAAGCGCCCCTGCGATCGGGCCGGCGAGCGGCGCGACCTCTGGTGGCAGGCGATTGGCGAGCTCCGCCTGAACATCGACGTTGTCGTAGATCGCGGTGACGGCGAAGTTCGAGACCGCGGCCTGGATGTCGTCGTCTTGGATCAGCCGCTCGGTGGTCGTGGTCCAGGTCTCGGTTTCGAGCAGCTGGCGCTTGGCCCACAGCCCGAACACCGAGACGATGCCGATGATCGTCGCGAGGACGATCAGGATGATCGGGACCGCACGCGAGCGCGGCTTCCTTGCCTCGGCCTCAGCGGGTTGCTCAGCGGGTTGCTCTGTCTCCCCCATGAACTGCCTGCAGCTTATGCGTTATCGGGTCCACCGCGTCACCCAGATCGGATGATCTCCGGGTCAGCCGTCGGTCTGGCGGCGCAGCACCCTGTACGCCAGCTTCGCCGCGGCGCCGCCCAGGCGCGGCGAGATCCGCCTAGCGATCCAGGTCGGGTACACGTGCGAGGCGGGGACGGGCTGGATCGGGCGGCGCTTGCGGATCGCCGTGATCGCGGCGTCGGCGACGACTTCCGGCGAGGCTCCGCGCGAGGCGTAGAAGTCGACCATGCCGCCCTTGCTCTGACCGAGCTCGCCCCGGACCGTCGACTCGGCGACGATCGCGGTCGAGATGATCCCGGGGCAGAGGGCGGTGACCCCGATCCCTCGGCCGGCAAGCTCGGCGTTCAGCGACTCACTCAAGCCGACGACCGCATGCTTTGTCGTCGTGTACGGGGCCAGGTCGATCCCTGGCATCAGCCCCAGGGCCGACGCCGTGTTGACGATGTGGGACGGCCGCCCCTGGGTGAGCATCCGCGGGACGAACGCGTGGATCCCGTGGATCACGCCCATCAGGTTGACCTCGACCACCCGGCGCCAGTCGGAAAGCGGGATCTCCTCGACCGGGCCGGCGTGGCCGATCCCGGCGTTGTTGTGGAGCACGTCGACGCCGCCGCCGGCCGCGAACACCGCCTCGGCCAGCGCCGCGACCGCATCCGCGTCGGTGACGTCGACGTGATGGGCGTGCGCCCGGCTGCCGATCTGCGCGGCGACCGCCTCGGCGGCCTGCTCGGAGATGTCGGCGACGTGCACCGTGGCCCCGAGGCCGGCGAGCTTCAGCGCCGTCGCCCGCCCGATTCCGGAGCCTGCCCCGGTGACCACGGCGACGCCCGCGAGGTTGACCCTGGCCGCCATCTCAGGCCTCCGCCGGGGCTGGCTCGGGCCGCGGGTCGATCAGGTTGGCGACCAGGTAGGCGACGACGACGCCGAGGATGATCAGCGGCCCGACGCCGAGCCCCGACTGACCGGTGAGCACGGTCGCGAGCACGACCGATGACAATGGCAGCCTCAGGACAGCCACCGTTCCCGCGCCGATGCCGACGGCGACCGCCGGGGTGAGGTCGAAGCCGGCGAGGTGGGACGCCATCAAGCCCGCCGCCGCTCCCAGGAACATCGCCGGGAAGGTCGGGCCTCCCCGGAAGCTACCGACGGAGAGCCCGTAGGCGATTCCCTTGAACACCAGCAGCAGCGCCAACGCGGATAGCGACCAGGTGGCCGCGTTCGCGGTCAGGGGGCCGAGCGCGTCCTGGCCCGAGAACAGGACCTGGTCGAAGCCCTTGTCCGTGGTCTCGGCAAAGGCGATCGCCAGGCCGGCGACGGCCAAGCCGATTACCGGCAAGGCGACGAACGGCCGCGGCGAGGCGATCCGCTCGGTGGTCCGCCCGAGGCGGAAGATGACGACGGTCCCGAACGCGATCGCCGCCGCCAGCGGCAGCGTCCAGAGGAAGTCGGCGATGTCGGGGCGCGCGAACTCCGGCAGTTGCAGCAACTGGAGCGAAATCGCGCTGGTGTTGACCCCGGTCCATGACCCGAGGCCGATCTCGACCAGGCTGCCGATCCCGGCGGCCAGCAACCCGGGAATCAGCACCAGCGGAAGCCGGCGCCCGGCGATCCCGGCTGCCTCGATCAGCAGCACCGCGGCGATCAGGGGCGAGCCGAACAGAAAGGACACGGCGGCGAAGGTCCCGCATGATGCGACCAGGGTCTGCAGGTCTGGCGGCGCATCGGCGCGAATCCGGCGGATGAAAAAGAAGCCGAGCCCGCCGCCGAGCGCGATCAGGGGCCCCTCCGGCCCGACCACGGCCCCGAGCCCGATTCCGGCGATCGCGGCGAGGATCACACCCGGCAGGTCGATCGGCTGGGTCGGTGCGGCGTTCAGGCCCTCGGCCGGGATGTGGCCACCACGGCCGGGCAAGCGCGCGATCGCAAACGCGACCACGACGCCGGCGATCGCCAGCACCGGCAGCGGCCACCACAGCGGTGTGTGGTCGAACCCGAGCGCGTCCGGGAGGTCGGTGTAGACGCCCTCCTGAATCTCGTTGATGGCCTCGAGGAACAGCCAGGCGGCGAAGGCGACGACCACGCCGACGATCGCGGCGAGGATCAGTAGGCCGACGAATTGCCTGCTGCGCATGACCGCGGCGGGATCAGGCGGCGGGGAGGCTGCTTCGGCCATGCGGGCCGCAGCCTATGGGCTGAGCCCGAATTGCGGCGGCGCATCGGCCGCGCGCCGGACGGGGACTGGGCTAACCGCCCTCGTCGCTCTCGAGCAGGCTTCGCTGGGTGAGCGTGTACAGGAGCCCGAGGGCTGGCAGCACGAGCACCGCGGCGACGATGAAGACGACGATCACCATGGTCAGGGTTGGCCCGGTGCCGGCGCCGTCGGAGATCGTCAGCGAGGTCGGCAGCAGGTACGGGAACTGGGCCACGCCCCAACCCCAGATCACCGCGACCACGGCGCCGACCGCGAGCGGACGAGCGCCGCGGCGGGTTCCGCCTCGGCGGATCACGACCACGGCGCCGATCCCGCAGAGAGCCGAGGCGATCACCAGTGGCAGCGCGTTCGAGGTGAGCCCGTCGTAGACGTAACGGGCGTCCTCGTGGAGGACGAAGATCCCGGCGATCGCGATCCCGC
>CAWGDM010000014.1:0-12265 GCA_963821345.1 uncultured Solirubrobacterales bacterium
TGCGGGCACCCCCTCCAGGACACGGTCACAGCGCCGCTCGAGCCTCGCTCCTATGACCTTCGCCAAGCCCTCGGCCTGCTCGGCAGACACCATCCGCAACGTCAACATCCCAGCAAGAGATCACCGAGGACGACCAGCGTGCCCCTGATCCACCACCGGGATCGACCGCCTGACATCTCGGGACGCTGCGCGTGTGAACGTCTGCTGTTGTCCTCGAATCTGTCGGGATCCAGTTCGTCTGCAAGGCCCGGGGGTATCGGCCGAGCCAACCCGGGTGTCCACCGGCGTCCCGAGCCGGGGAGAGCCCGGCTTTCGCCATCGCCGGACCCGTCCGGCCCTAGTGCTGGCAGCTGGCGACCACTCCGCGCCGCGAGACATCGGACATTCGTTTGACCGGGGCGGCTGAATTGGCTTTCTAGACCGGTTCGGGAACACCCGCTCAGAAAGTTCGGAAGCTTAGCGCGGGGCCCGCCGTTTCAGTAGCTGTGTCGGCAACGACTGCCCGATCACCTATGAAGGCCCGCCCGGACGTCCCGGGGCGACTGCTGGTCTCGCTTGTGCTGCTCGCGATCGGCCTGCGACCCGCCGGTCGTCAACGAGATCGTCTGCGAGAACTCCAAGCCGGGGACACCGCCGAGCGAGTGGGACATCGCGGATCCGGCTGGGGACCCCACGATCCAGGGCTTCGCCACCGACATCAGCGTCGACCAGGGCCAGACGGTCCACTTCAAGATCGACACCGCCGCGACCGCCTACCGCCTCGACATCTACCGGATGGGCTACTACGGCGGCGACGGCGCGCGCAAGGTCGCCACCGTCACTCCCTCGGCCTCGCTGCCGCAGAACCAGCCGCCCTGCCTGACCGACGCCGCCACCGGGCTGGTCGACTGCGGCAACTGGGCCGTGTCGGCCTCCTGGGCCGTGCCCGCCGACGCCGTCTCGGGCATCTACTTCGCCAAGCTCGTCCGCGACGACACCGCCCTCGGGAGGCAGCCACATCGTCTTCGTCGTCCGCGACGACGACGGCCACTCCGACCTGCTCTTCCAGACCTCCGACACGACCTGGCAGGCCTACAACCACTACGGCGGCAACAGCCTCTACGCCGGCGGGCCGGGGATCGCCCCCGGCCGCGCCTACAAGGTCAGCTACAACCGGCCGTTCACCACCCGCGGCATCGACCCCCGAGGACTGCGCCGTTCAACGCCGAGTACCCGATGGTCCGCTGGCTGGAGCGCAACGGCTACGACGTCAGCTACTTCACCGGCGTCGACACCGACCGCCGCGGCGCCGAGCTCCTCGAGCACAAGGTCTTCCTCTCGGTCGGCCACGACGAGTACTGGTCGGGCGCGCAGCGCGCCAACGTCGAGGCGGCCCGCGACGCCGGCGTCAACCTCGCCTTCTTCAGCGGCAACGAGATCTTCTGGAAGACCCGCTGGGAGACCAGCATCGACGGCTCGGGCACCGCCCACCGCACGCTGGTCTCCTACAAGGAGACCCACGCCAACGCCAAGATCGATCCCGACTGCACGCCTGGACCGGCACCTGGCGCGACCCGCGCTTCAGCCCGCCGGCCGACGGCGGCCGCCCCGAGAACGCGCTGACCGGCACGATCTTCACGGTCAACTGCGGGCACCACGGCGATCCAGGTGCCCGCGGCCGACGGCAAGATGCGCCTCTGGCGCAACACCTCGCGTCGCCACGCTGGCGCCCGGGCCAGACGGCGACGCTGCGCCGACGACACGCTCGGCTACGAGTGGGACGAGGACCTCGACAACGGCTTCCGGCCCGCCGGCCTGATCCGATCTCTCCTCGACCACCGTACGACGTGCCGCAGCGGCTCGCTCGACTACGGCTCGACCTACGGCCCCGGCACCGCCACCCACCACCTGACGCTCTACCGCGCCGCCAGCGGCGCGCTGGTCTTCGGCGCCGGCACCGTCCAGTGGTCCTGGGGCCTCGACGGCGAGCACGACCGCGGCACCTCGAGCCCCGACCCGCGCATGCAGCAGGCGACCGTCAACCTGCTTCGCCGACATGGGCGTCCAGCCCGCGCACGCTGCAGGCGGGCCTGGTCGGCGGCCAGCGCCTCGACCGACACGACGGCGCCGACCTCGACGATCACGCGCCCCGAGCGGCGGCGCCACCTTCGCAGAGCGGCTCGCCGATCACGATCAGCGGCACCGCCAGCCGACGCCGGCGGCGGTCGGTCGGCGGGGTCGAGGTCTCGGTCGACGACGGCGCCACCTGGCACCCGGCCGACGGGCGCGGCGAGCTGGACCTACACCTGGACGCCCGGGGACTGCCGGGGCGGCGACGATCAGGGCCCGCGCGGTCGACGACAGCGGCAACCTCGAGACGCCCGGGCGATCAGGTCACCGTCGAACGTCGTCCCCCGGACCTGCCCCTGCTCGATCTGGGACGACTCGACTTCCGGCGCCCGACGGCCGACGACACCTCGGCGGTCGAGCTCGGCGTCAAGTTCCGCTCCGATCAGCCCGGCTACATCACCGGGGTCCGCTTCTACAAGACAGCCGCGCAACACCGGCACCCACGTCGGCCACCTCTGGACCGCGCGGGGGACCCTGCTGGCCGAGGCGACCTTCACCGGCGAGACCGCCACCGGCTGGCAGCAGGTCAACTTCGCCACCCCGGTGGCGATCAACGCCGACACCACCTACGTCGCCTCCTACCACGCGCCCAACGGCCACTACGCCGCCACCGACGGCTACTTCTTTCCTGGCCGGCGTCGACTCAGCTCGCCGCTGCACGCCCTGCGGACGGCGTCGACGGGCCGAACGGCGTCTACAAGTACGGTCCCTCGGGCGGGCTGTTCTGCGGCGGCGGCCCCGACAGCTTCGGCGCCACCAACTACTGGGTCGACGTCGTCTTCGCCAACACGGTCGCGCCCGACACGACGCCGCCGACGATCAGCTCGCCGCACGCCCGGCCGGCGGCGCCGGCGGAGTCAGTACCTCAGCCAACGCCGACGCGCGACCTTCAGCGAGCCGATGGACCCGACCACGATCAACGGCAACCACGGTCGAGCTGCGCGGCCCCGGCGACGCGCTGGTCCCGGCGACGGTCAGCTACAACGCTGCCCAGCGCCGGGTCGACGCTCGACCCCGATCGCCGCGCTGCAGAACTCGACCACCTACACGGCGACGGTCAAGGGCGGCGCCGGCGGGGTCACCGACGTCGCCGGCAACCCGCTCGCCGCCGACTCGACCTGGTCCTTCACGACCGCCGCACGCGCCGCCGCCGCCGCCCGACGAGGGCCCGGGCGGCCCGATCCTGGTGATCTCGAACTCGGCCAACCCGTTCAGCCGCTACTACGCCGAGATCCTCCGCGCCGAGGGCCTGAACGAGTTCGCCGTCACCGACCTCTCCACCGTGAACGCCGTCGATGCTTGCCAGCTACGACGTCGCGATCCTCGGCGAGAACGCCCTCACCGCCGCCCAGGTGAGCACGCTGACCAACTGGGTCCAGGCGGGCGGCAACCTGATCGCGATGCGCCCCGACACCCAGCTCGCCGGGCTGCTCGGCCTCACCGACGCGCCGGCGGCACGCTCGCCAACGCCTACCTGCAGGTCGACACCTCGACCGGGCCGGGCGCCGGGATCGTCGACCAGACGATCCAGTTCCACGGGACCGCCGACCGCTACACGCCGCCGGCGCGCAGACGATCGCCACGCTCTACTCGACGCCACCACCGCGACCGCCAACCCGGCGGTGACGCTGCGGAGCGTCGGGCCGAACGGCGGCCAGGCGGCGGCGTTCACCTACGACCTGGCCCGCTCGGTCGTCTACACGCGCCAGGGCAACCCGGCCTGGGCCGGGGAGGAGCGCGACGGCATCTGCGCCGATCCGCTCCGACGACCTCTTCTTCGGGGCCAAGCAGGGCGACACCCAGCCCGACTGGGTCGACCTCAACAAGGTCGCGATCCCGCAGGCCGACGAGCAGCAGCGGCTGCTCGCCAACCTGATCGTGCAGATGAACGTCGACCGCAAGCCGCTGCCGCGGTTCTGGTACTTCCCGCGCGACGAGAAGGCGGCGGTGGTGATGACCGGCGACGATCACGGCAACGGCGGCACCGCGGGCCGCTTCGCCGAGTTCGCCGCGCTAGAGCCCGCCGGCTGCTCGGTCGCCGACTGGGAGTGCGTCCGGGCGACCTCCTACATCTATCCCGATAACCCGCCGCTCACCAACGCGGCAGGCGGCGGCCTTCCAAGCCGCCGGCTTCGAGATCGCCGTGCACCCGTGACCGGCTGCGCGGACTGGAGCAACCGCGCCCAGCTGGAGTCCTTCTACAGCAGCCAGCTCGACCGAGTTCGCCGCCAACTACCCCAGCCTCGCCGCCCCCGCACCAACCGCACCCACTGCATCGCCTGGAGCGACTGGGCGACCCAGCCGAAGGTCGAGCTCGAGAACGGGATCCGCCTCGACACCAACTACTACTACTGGCCGCCGGCCTGGGTCGCGGACCGCCCCGGGATGTTCACCGGCTCCGGCATGCCGATGCGCTTCGCCGATCACGACGGCTCGATGATCGACGTCTACCAGGCGGCGACGCAGATGACCGACGAGTCCGGGCAGACCTACCCGTTCACGATCGACACGCTGCTCGACAACGCGCTCGGCCCCCAGGGCTACTACGGCGTCTTCACCGCCAACATGCACACCGACTCCGCGACCTCCGCCGGAGCGGATGCGATCGTCGCCTCGGCCCAGGCGCGGGGGGTGCCGGTCGTCTCCGCCCGGCAGATGCTGACCTGGCTCGACGGCCGCAACAACTCCTCCTTCGGCGCGATCTCCTGGTCGGGCAACAAGCTCAGCTTCACGATCGATCACGCCGCCGGCGCCAACGGCCTGCGGGCGATGGTCCCGGTCAGCTCGGCGGTCGGCGACCTGACCTCGGTGAAGCTGGGCCCGACTCCGGTTACGACCACCACCGAGACGATCAAGGGCCTCCAGTACGCCTTCTTCGACGCCGCCGCCGGGCAGCTATCTGGTCGCCTACGGCAACGACCCGCCGACCGCGGTCAACGACCAAAAGACCGTCGATGAGGACTCCGGGGCGACCGCGATCGACGTCCGCGCCAACGACACCGACCCCGACGGCGGCCCGAAGACGATCAGCTCGGCCACCCAGCCCGCCCACGGCACGGTCACGGTGGCCGCCGATGGCTCCGATCTCTCCTACCGGCCCAACCCCGACTACTGCAACAGCGCCGGGACGACCGATGACTTCACCTACACCCTTAACGGCGGCTCCACCGCGACCGTCGCGGTCAGCGTCAACTGCGTCGATGACCCGCCGACCGCGGTCAACGACCAAAAGAGCCGTCGATGAGGACTCCGGGACGACGACGATCGACGTCCGCGCCAACGACACCGACCCCGACGGCGGCCCGAAGACGATCAGCTCGGCCACCCAGCCCGCCCACGGCACGGTCACGGTCGCCGCCGACGGCTCCGAATCTCTCCTATGGCCCCAACCCCGACTACTGCAACAGCGCCGGGGCGACCGACGACTTCACCTACACCCTGAACGGCGGCTCCACCGCGACCGTCGCGGTGCAGCGTCACATGCGAGCCCGACGTGGTCGACGCGCCGCAGATCACCGCGACAGACCCCGCGAGCCCCTCGAGCAATGCCGGCCCCAAGGTGATCGGGACGCTCGGCGCCGGCCGTCCCAGCCTGGTGGAGATCTTCACCAACGCCGACTGCTCGGGCGCCGCGGCGAGCAGCGGCGACGCGACCCAGTTCACCGGGGCCGGGATCGCCGTTACGGTGCCCTCCGATGTCGACCACGGCGCTCAGCGCCAGGGCCAAGAACGTCGACGGCGACACCTCGAACTGCTCGAACTCGGTCTCCTACACCGAGGACTCCCAAGCCCCCTCGATCCCCTGGGTCAGCCCGCTCGCCGGCGCGACCGGGGTCTCCCGCACCGCCCCGATCGTCGTCGGCTTCGACCAGGCGATGGACAAGCCCTCCGCCGAGGCAGCCTTCTCGCTGAAGCGCACCAGCAACGGCGCCGCGGTCCCCGGCAGCCTCGGCTGGTACGGCAACGCGCTGATCTTCCTCCCCAGCTCGCCGCTGGACAGCGGCACCAGCTACACGGCGACCGAGGGCGTCGGGGCAAAGGACCCGGCCGGCAACCCGCTCTCGGCCGCCGCAAGAGCTGGCAGTTCACGACCGCCACCCAGCCGCTGATCACCGCCGTCGTCCCGGCCGAGAGCGCCACCGAGGTCCTGCCCAACGGCTACGTCGTCGTCGCCTTCGACACGGCGATGGACAAGGCCTCCGCCCAGTCCGCCTTCAGCCTGAAGCGGACCAGCGACGGCGCCCCGGTCAGCGGCAGCTTCGGCTGGTACGGCGGCGCCGCGTCTGATCTTCGACCCGAGCCAGCGACCTCGCCCCCGCGACCCAGTACACGGCGACGGTCTCCACCGCCGCCAAGGACTCCGCCGGCCATCCCCTGCCCGCCGCGAAGAGCTGGAAGTTCACGACCACCAACCGCCCGATCGTCAGCTACGTCTACCCGGCCGACGGCGCGACCGGAGTCTCGCGAGCCTCGCTTGTCATCCCCTTCTTCAACAAGGCGATGGACAAGCCCTCGGCCGAGGCAGCCTTCTCGCTGAAGCGCACCAGTGACGGAGCCACCGTCCCGGGCAGCTTCGGCTGGTACGGCAACGCGCTGATCTTCACGCCCAGCTCGCCGCTGGCCGCCAACACCCAGTACACCGCCTCGGTCTCCGGCAGCGCCAAGGACCTGGCCGCCAACACCCTCGCCAACCCGACCAGCTGGCGGTTTACGACGGGCCCTTGAGGGCGAGCAGCGCTCGGCCTGACTCCCAGCTCTAGACCGGCTCAGCAGCTGCGCGCCGAGCCGCCGCGGCCGGAGCAGGCGTGATTGGTGAGGCGCTCGAGGTTCGCCAGGAACTCTCCGCGCTCCCCCGGATCGAGCGGGGCGAGAAGGTCGGCCTCGGCCTCGGCCGTCGCTCGCTTGGCGCTCTCCAGCCGCCGGTGCCCGGCATCGGTTAGCCCGACCAGGTGGCGGCGCCGGTCCGCCGCGTCGCGCGCCCGCACGACGAAGCCGTCGCGCTGGAGTGCGTCGAGGAGCCCGACCAGGTTGCTCGGGTCGATCCGCAGCGCCGCTCCCAGCTCCTGCTGGGAGATCGGACCGGCCCGATCGAGATGGTCGAGGACGCCGAACTCGTGGGTCCGCATCTTCAGCTCCGCCAGCGCGCGCCCGATCCGGTAGCCGGTCATCCGCGCCAGGCGAATGATCGTCAGGGCGCATCCTCCGGCCGCGACGTCGGCCCCGGATTCGGGCTTATCGCTGATCGTCTTGGGGGTGGTGGCTCCCCTCACGAGAGCGAAGCTTAGCCGATCTAGTGGGTGGCACCAACAATTGGTAACTACCATCATTATTCGCTATATTTATCCCAGAACCTTGAAGGCGATGAAAGAGATCGAGATGGAAACCCTGCTGCTCGTCCCCCTTGACGACGCCCTGATCTTCCCGGGCATGACCGCGACCCTCGCTCTGGAAATCGGCGAGGAGGAGCGTGTTCTCCTGGTGCCGCGCAGCGACGGCGAGTTCGCCTCGGTCGGGGTCGTGGCCGAGGTGCTCGAGCGGATGCGGGTCCCCGGCGGGGGCAGGCGGTCACCGTGCAGGGCCTCCATCGCGGCACGCCCGAGAACGCCCGCACCGACGGCAGCGGCGACCTGCGGGTCGAGGTGACCGCACATCCCGACCCGGTCCCGGCCGGAGAGCGGATCCAAGAGCTCCAGCGCGAGTATCGCGCCGTGGTCGAGGAGATCCTCGACCTGCGCGGGGCCGACGACCGCATCCGCGCCTTCCTCCGTTCGATCTCCGAGCCCGGCGAGCTCGCCGACACCTCGGCCTACTCGCCCGACCTCGGCCAGGCCGAGAAGATCGAGCTGCTCGAGACGCTCGACGTCGGTGAGCGGCTCGAGTTGGCGCTGAAGCTGCAGCGCGAGCGGCTCGCCGAGCTTCAGGTCCGCGCCCGGATCCGCGACGACGTCCAATCCGGCGCGGAGAAGCAGCAGCGCGAGTACTTCCTGCGAAAGCAGATGGAGTCGATCCGCAAGGAGCTCGGCGAGGACGACGCCTCGGTCGCCGACGAGTACCGGGCCAAGATCGAGGAGGCCGGCATGCCCGAGGCCGTCCGCGAGCAGGCCGAGAAGGAGGTCTCCCGCCTGGAGCGGATGGGGGACGCGACAGGCGAGTCCTCGATGATCCGCACCTACCTCGACTGGCTGATCGCGGTCCCCTGGTCCGAGCGCTCCGAGGAGCGCCTCGACCCCGCCGGGGCCCGGGAGGTGCTGGACGCCGACCATGCCGGCCTCGATGACGTCAAGGACCGGATCACCGAGTACATCGCGGTGCGAAAGCTGAGGCAGGAGCGGGGCGCTGCCGAAGACGCCAAGGGCGCCGGCGCGATCCTCACCCTGATCGGCCCGCCGGGCACCGGGAAGACCTCGATCGGCGAGTCGATCGCCCGCGCCACCGGGCGGGAGTTCGTCCGCATGTCGCTCGGCGGAGTCCGCGACGAGGCCGAGATCCGCGGCCACCGCCGGACCTACATCGGCGCCCTGCCGGGTCGGCTGGTCCGCGCCCTGCGCGACGCCGGGACGATGAACCCGGTGATCCTCCTCGACGAGGTCGACAAGGTCGGCGCCGACTGGCGCGGCGACCCCAGCGCGGCACTGCTCGAGGTGCTCGACCCCGCTCAGAACCACAGCTTCCGCGATCACTACCTCGACGTCGACCTCGACCTCTCGGGGGTCCTGTTCATCGCCACGGCGAACGTCGCCGAGACCATCCCCGGGCCGCTGCTCGACCGGATGGAGGTGGTCGACTTCGACGGCTACACGACCGAGGAGAAGGTCGCGATCGCGCGCGGTTACCTGCTGCCCCGGCAGCTGGAGCGAAACGGGCTGCGCGACGAGGAGGTCGAGGTCCCCGACGAGGTGCTGAGGACGATCGTCACCGAGTACACGCGCGAGGCGGGGGTGCGGAACCTGGAGCGCGAGCTCGGCAAGCTGCTTCGCAAGAGCGCCACCCGGATCGCCTCGGCGAGGCGCAGGCGCCTCTCGCGGTCGACCTCGACGCGCTCCGCTCCGACCTCGGCCGCCAGCGGTTCTTCCAGGAGTCGGTCGAGCGGACCGCGGTCCCCGGCGTATCGACCGGTCTCTCGGTCACCGGGGCAGGCGGTGACGTGCTCTTCGTCGAGGCGACCTCGATGCCCGGCAAGGAGGGGTTCGTGCTCACCGGCCAGCTCGGTGACGTGATGAAGGAGTCGGCGCGAATCGCGCTCTCCTACGTCCGCGGCCACGCCGAGGACCTGGGAATCGACGAGCACGCCTTCACCGATCGCGAGTTCCACCTCCATGTCCCCGCGGGCGCGATCCCCAAGGACGGCCGAGCGCCGGGATCACGATGACCACGGCGCTCGCCTCGCTGATCAGCGACCGGCCGGTCAAGCACAGCGTGGGGATGACCGGGGAGCTGACCCTGCAGGGGAGGGTGCTGCCGATCGGCGGTCTGAAGCAGAAGGTTCTCGCCGCCCATGCCGCCGGGCTCACCGACGTGATCCTCCCGGAGCGAAACCGCGGCGACCTCGACGACGTCCCCGCGGAGGTGCGCGAGCAGATGCGCTTCCACCCGGTGATGACGATCGACGAGGTGCTCGACCTGGCGCTCGAGCCCGAGCCGGTGGCGGCGCGCGGCCGCCTGAGCTAGGCGCCCGCCGCCTCCTCGACCGCCTCGACCAGGTAGGGCTCGAGCCCGGCACGGATCGCCTCGGGCATCGGCACCTTCTCGCCCGAGTCGGCAGCGATGAACACGTGGCGGAGGTCGCCCTCACTGCGCAGTTCGCCGTCCTCGCTGATCGTCAGGTGCGATGACATCGCCGTGTTGCCGAGCCTGGTAAGTCGATCGCGACGTCGACCTCGGAGTCGAAGCGGACCGGAGAGAGGTAGCGGATGCTCGCCTCGGCGACGACGATGTCAACCCCGCCCTCGGTCATCGCGTCTAGGATCGGTGGCCTCGCGCCATAGCTCGGTGATCGCGACGTCGAAGTACTCGAGATGGTTGGCGTAGAAGAGGACGTTCTGCGGGTCGCAGTCGGAGAAGTGGACCCGCATCCGGTGGCTGAACTCCTTCGGGCATGGCGGCGAAATGAATCGGCGGGCGATCGAGGACGGCCGGAAAAGAGGTGCAGTCTTCCCGGTCGCGCTGGTGCTCGGCGGGATCGTCTCGGTCCAGAGCGGGTGCCGCGCTGGCGACGACCGTGTTCGACCGGGTCGGCCCGGCAGGGCGCGGTGTTGCTGCGCTCGCTCTTCGCCGCCGTGATCCTGCTGGCGATCTGGCGTCCGTCGCTGCCGGGCGCTTGCGGCGGCGCGTCGCGCGACCCTCTCTTCGGCCTCACCCTGGCCGGGATGAACCTCTGCTTCTACGAGTCGATCGACCGGCTGCCGCTCGGGATCGCCGTGACCCTCGAGTTCATCGGCCCGCTCGGGGTCGCCGTGCTCGGCTCGCGCCGCGGCCGCGACCTGCTCTGGGCGCTGCTCGCCGCGGCCGGGATCGTGCTCCTCTCCGACGGGGCCGGCGGCGAGGGGATCGATGCCGTCGGCGCCCTGCTGGCGCTCGTCGCCGGCGGCTTCTGGGGCGCCTACATCCTGCAGCGCCGCGGGTCGGCAGGCTTCAGGGCGGCACCGGCCTCGCCGTGGCGATGGCGTCTCGGCCGTGCTGGTGGCCCCGCTCGGGATCGCCGAGGGCGGGGTCGACCTGCTATCGCCGACGTCCTCGCGGCTCGGCCTCGGGGTCGGCCTGCTGAGCTCGGCGATCCCCTACGGGCTCGAGCTGGAGGCGCTGCGGCGGCTGCCGCCGGCGGTCTTCGGCGTGCTCATGAGCCTCGAGCCGGCGGTCGCGGCGCTGGTCGGGTTCCTCGCCCTCTCGCAGGACCTGGCGCTGATCGAAGTGGTCGCGATCGGGCTCGTCGTCGCCGCCAGCGCCGGCGCCCTGCGCACCGGCACCGGGCCGCCGCCGATCGAGCAATGAGCGGCCGGCGGCGAGCGCCGCAGCGGCCGGCCGGCTCAGTCCGAAAGCGCCACGGCGGCTTCGATCGTCGCCACCAGGGATCGTGAGAGCAGCTCGGTGATCGTCTCGCGCGGACGTCTGAATCCCGCCAGGCGTCGAGGGTCGTCTCGGCATAGGCGAGGTAGCCGTGAAGGGCCAGCAGGTAGCCAGCTCCTCGGGGCCGTCGACGGTTGGAGATGCTCTCGAGGACGACCCCGTGGTAGCGCCTTCCGATCGCGACCAGCTCCGCGCCGCCGACCGCGCGCGCCCGCGCCGAGGCGCCAGGCGTCGACGGCCTCCTCGCGGCGGCGTGATCGATGTACCGCGAGTTGCGGGCGAGGCGCTCGCCGAGCGGGATCGAATCGTCGGTGACCCAGTCGCCGGCCAGGATGCGCCCGGCCTGATCGGCGGCGGCCAGATAGAGATCCTGCCTGCCTTCGGGGAAGTAGCGGTAGAGCAGGCTTCGCGCCACTCCGGCGCGCTCGGCGACCTCCTCGAGCTCGAGTCCCTGGTAGCCACGTTCGGCGGCGATCTCGAGGGCGACGTTGGTCAGCTGCTCACGCCGCTCTTGCGCGGGCAGCCTTTGCGCGGCCACCTTGCCTCTCTCGGAGGCCATCAGCCGAACACCTATTAACAGGCTGTCAATTGACGATACGTCGTTAGCGTCCCCAGTCGGGCAAGGCGCGCCTCCTCGGCGCGGCCCCGCTGCCGCTCTTGAGTTGGCCATCTTCTGCAGCAATCCCGCCGGATCCTCCCACTCGGCCGCTCTCCGACCGCTCCTTGAAGGCCCGGACCCGCCGCGACCGGCTGCAACGACAGCGCCAGCCGGAGCGCGGCGTCCTCACCAGCCGGGCGGCGGTGGCAGCGACCGCTACATTTGACCGGCGCGGTGGGCGTAGCTCAGCTGGTAGAGCTCCTGGTTGTGGTCCAGGCGGTCGCGGGTTCGAGTCCCGTCGCTCACCTTCATCGAAAACCCCGCTGCCACGGGGTTTCGTGCTGTAGAGGCGATCCACCGCACGAAAACCGCGGGCCCAATATGGGCCTATTCTTGCCCGCCGACCACCACACGCCAGCCACCTGCGGCGCAACTTCGACCCTGAGCACGCCCGCCTCGTCGTCAACTGCTGGGGCGTGCCCCAACGTCATTTGT